>JALPRQ010000002.1 GCA_023630215.1 Rhodobacteraceae bacterium NBU2976 | reverse complement strand
CGCCAACACCTCTCGCGGGGTGGAGCAGCCCGGTAGCTCGTCAGGCTCATAACCTGAAGGTCGTCAGTTCAAATCTGGCCCCCGCAACCAAGTTTGAAATCGGAATGAATTCAAACCACGACAGGGTTTGCAGTAGCAAATCCCGAGAGCGAAAATCAATAAGCATAATGCGATATCAATGGGTTAAGGCGCGCAGACGGCGTTTGCGCAAACCATATAGGAGGCTTGGTTTCCAAGGAAATTCCAATTCTGAGCATGGTAATATCATGAAGGAGCGGTCAAATTCCGAAACGGATTAATTTCTACAAACACCAGTTCGGTCAGCGCAATAGGTCGACGTATTTGTTCACGTCATGCCGGCACATTCGTAAATGGTCAGGATTCATCATATCCCAACAATTTTGCACTGTTACCAAAGCGTTCTTGAAACTCTGAATTCAGTTCGGCATCAAATATTTTAAGCCATTGCTTTGGTCGCGGATCACGGACGTGTTGGTTGTGTTTCCCTGCAAAAACCGAGTTTTTCAGGGCACAATCAAGCGCAGCCTGAAGGCTATGTTGATCGAAACCCAAATGCGTAAACAGCTTTCGGTAGGTTACCAAATCCACATCTGACACAAGTGATTCTAACGTCACAAAAAGAGCTTGGGAGTAAGCGGGATCTTGTTTCCGTTTCACCATTTCTCGAATTACTGCGCCCGCTTTGTGATCCATTTCAAATAGATATCGTGCCCGCATGTCTGCCAAACTATTGATCTGTTCCTGGTATGTCCGACCCTCGAACTTTTCCTTCGGTATATGTAGCCAGGCTTCAGCTGATTTCATGTGATAATGTGCGGACGAAATAACCACATCACGTGGATCCCGGATCACGATAAGTGTTGGATATTTGGCAGGATCAATACCAAAATTTGAAAATGCGCTGCTCCATTCAAACATTATGTCCCAATGAGCGGGGGCGTCTGCCGATTGGCCGGAGTTCCACACTTCGACGCCGTGTTGTTTACTTAGATCGCGCAGAATATTTTGGAAAAGCACTGTTCCTGTTTTGTGAAATGTGCCAATTAAACACGGCTCGATTTTGATCTTTCCAATCGTCTTGGATCGTTTTGTGATACTTGGTGAGGTTAAATTTGTTGAATCCTTGGGTGTAGGTTTGTGCTGGCGGTCGCGGTAATCTTTCCTCATGCCCCTTGGCGGTGGAACATCATCGGATAGGATCGTTGTAACAATATCACGAAGTTTCTTGTTGAAGTTGGCACTGCTGAAATGCTTTCGAACAAACTCCCGAGCGGTTATCGCGAGATTTTCGGATTTACGCTCGTTGGCGATATTGTCCATAAAAACCTCGACAAACTGTTTGGGTGTATGTGCCAGTCGAAAATGTTGATCTGGAACTATGTCTATACCCTCGACCGCCTTTTCGGTTGCAACAACAACGACACCGGCAGCCATTGCTTCGAGAACCTTCAGTCGTGTGCCACCCCCGGTATCTATCGGCATAAGAGACTGACCGAATTGTGCCAAAAAGCTCAAAGTGTCTGGAACATCACTATGGAGATGTATTCGTGAGTCTTTTTGGACGTGGCGTTGAAAACGATTTGCTTCCCGACCGACTATCGTAGCCTCGATAGTTTTTGGCATCCGCGGCATTATTTTATCTGTGATGTTCAAAAATGCTTCGATATTTGGCTGATATCCCAGCGATCCAATGAATATAAAACCGGGTTTCTTGTATCGATCGGGTGTTATCGGCAAATCAAAACAGGATTCATCCGGGATAGGATTGTTCAATACGAAGGCGGATTTGCCGCTCAATTGCTTAAAATCCTGAGCATCAAGATCAGAGCAAGCCATCAAATAGTCGGTATTATTGATGGCATTCATTTCGTCATTGCGTGCGTTTTCCAGCTTTCTCTTGCTAACCCGACCGGCCTCGGACAAAAGTTTTGAATCAACGTTTTGTGTGCTGAAAACGGTTTTTGCGTCCCCGGTTTCTAAAAAACCAAGAATCCCCGTGGTAATTGTTTCTTCAAACAAAATGATATCGGGCGCGAATTCCTTTATATGACGGTTGACCCGATGAACAATCATTGCCGGAACCATTGGCGCCAGAGGATGTTCGTCGGTGCGAAGCGACCAAATTCGCGGATAAAAATCGGGACGCATAACGATTTCGTCGATCCCCGGAGGGGTCTGTAGCGGTTTATCGTGATACAGGTTCAGAATCCGAACCTCTGCAAATTCTGCCAAGCCTTTCGCAATCATGCCCGATCTGATGCGCCCTCCTGAATCTCCCGGCCAGTTCGAATATGGCGAGATCATCAATATTCTGGCAGATAGCATTCCGATAAGTTCCTTGCTTGCTTTCTAGGGATTTGTAATCATGACACCGAATGAAGTACATTTTTTGTATGCGAATTTACATATTTATTTTCTACTGAAAAACTAAGGAAAACAGGAACATAACGGACATGCTGATTACGGACAGAATTGCTGTTTCACTTGGTGATAATGTGCAGCATTTGGCGGGATCGTTTCCCAACAGTGTTCTTGCACAAATCGAAAGTGCACTTCCATCGAAATGTGAAAATACTGTCGAAACCGGTTGTGGGAAATCGACGATATTGTTCTCGAACCTATCGAACCATCATACCGTTTTCGCGTTGGATGATCGCAAGTATGGCGACGATTCAAGCGTGGCGTTTTACGAGAATTCACCCATAACATTCAAAGATGTTCTGGAAGTCATTTTCGGCGAGACGCAACTCACGCTGCCAGTATATAAAAATTTCCGACCCTATGACGTCGTCTTGATTGATGGACCTCATGGTTTTCCATTTCCCGAGCTTGAATATTATTATCTTGTTCCGCACCTGAAGGCTGGCGGCTTCTTGATCCTTGATGATGTTCATATTGCATCCGTCGGGTTAATGGCTGACGTGCTGAAAGAAGACGACATGTTCGAAGTGCACGCGCTAATCGAGACAACGCTAATACTGCGTCGCACCCAAGCCCCGCTGGTAAACCCGATTGGAGATGGCTGGTACCAACAAAGCTATAATCGCCGCCGGTTCGAAACCAATAATGAAAAATATATGTCAGCAAAACTAGATGACGGGTTTAAAATGCGACCGATGCAAGAAATCATCGCGAAGAAAATCCCCGTCGAAGGGTTTCTTGAAAGCGTGGATCTAAAAAATTTTTATTTGGTCGCGAATGAAAAGTGCGAAGGTCAAATTCAACAAAATCGTAATCGGCTTACCGCAAATTCAGGCATTGGGTCACCGAAAGAATGGCTTCTCAAGATATATTATTTCAAGTTTCGAATAGGTAACAGGGACCACGGCCCCGCTTTTTCTTTAAGCAATATCGTGAAAAATCTACGGAGAATTTTTAAGTAGTTCCAGCCTTGTGACTTTGTTCAAATCCGAAAGATAATTATTCCCGTCAAAAGTGCCTTAGCTACGATAGCGCATCAAAATCAGACTTCGCCATCATTTCGGCAAGCTCTTCGACCTGAACTTTTGGGTGCCAGCCCAAAACATCCTGGGCTTTGGAGGCGTCTCCGATCAAATAGTCAACTTCGGCAGGACGATAATAATCTTTGTTGATACGGACGACCACATTCCCTGTGCGACGGTCTATTGCTTGTTCGTCCAGTCCTTCCCCGGTCCAGTCAATACCGATATTCAGGGCACTTGCCGTATAATTCACGAAATCTCGGATGGTGGTCGAGCGCCCTGTCGCCAGCACGTAATCGTCGGCGGTTTCATGTTGCAGCATCCGCCACATGCCTTCGACAAAATCCCCGGCAAAACCCCAGTCACGCATTGCGTCAAGATTTCCAAGCTCCACCGGCATACCAGAACCCCGGGCATATTGCGCAAGGGCATAGGAAATTTTTCGGGTAACAAATGCACGACCTCTTAGCGGACTCTCGTGATTAAACAGGATGCCTGACGTAGCGTGTATGCCAAAAGATTCCCGGTAGTTTACGGTGATAAAATGGCCATAGACCTTCGCAACCCCATACGGAGAGCGAGGATGAAACGGCGTCAGTTCGGTTTGTGGTGTCTCGCGAACCTTGCCAAACATTTCGGATGTTGACGCCTGATAAAATTTCGTCTGTGGAGAATAGGTTCGGATCGCATCCAGCAGCCTTGCGACACCTAAACCATTTACATCTGATGTGTATATTGGGAGCTCCCAAGAGGATCCAACAAAACTCTGTGCTGCCAGATTGTAAATTTCATCAAACTCAGTTTCCTGAATGATCCGGGAGAGATTATTGGTTTCTCCAAGATCGCAAAAAACATATTTCAGTTCCTGCGCGATCCCCAATGTTTCCAGCCGAACGGTTTCTGGCTGCGAACTACGCCTGATCGCGCCGGTAACCTCATACCCCTTTTCCAATAGCAGTCTTGCGAGATAGGCACCGTCCTGTCCACTTACACCAGTAATGAGTGCTCTCTTGGCCGCCATTTGGGTTCCTTCAAAAGTGATTAATTTTTAATCGTTATGACGACCTAATTGTGTGCCGTCTTGGTGTAAAGAAAGTTATTGGGTTTGCAGCGCGGTTCCGCCTAATGGCATGTGTCCAATCGTCTGTGTAAAGCGCTGAAAACCGTAAAGCTGGTCAAATCGTTCCAACAGAAAAACTAAATTTTCAGGGTCAATGAAGCATAGTTAAACCGATGCGAGGGTATCAGGATTTGTGTCAAGAAATCGTAAACCCTGCGGGAAGTTCCACCGCCTGCCCATCAATCATATTGGCCAGCAATCGTCCGCAATGATGCGCTATTCCAAACCCAATTTTGAACCCTCCGGTGGCGACGAATAACCAGGGCTGATCTGGTAGTGGGCCAAGCACAGGATCGGGTTTCAATCCGCGTGGACGGATGCCAGACCAGCGATCAACACAGGTGGCGGATTGCAGGGCAGGGCAGATATCGTGCGCTTTCGCAAGTATCGCATCCAGTCGGTGATCGGGGGCAATTGATTGCCATGTATTCTCGCTGGTCGATCCTATTGCCACCGTCCCATCAGCGTGGGGGATAATATAGATACCATTCGCGTAAATTTGTGGACAGTCGCGAAGTTTGTCGCTTTTTAGCAATGCCGCTTGTCCCTTTACTCCACTTATCGTTGGAGGCGATGTGATCGTTGCGATCAAATCGCTGCTGGTGTGCCCCGCGGCCACGACAATACTATCGGCGCTCAACGTTTCGTTCGCGCCAATGACATTTCCCGGTGACAGCCGCGTGACTGGCCATCCCTCGTAAATTTCGACCCCCGCTTTCGTCAAAGCAGTTGCAAGGGCTGCGCAGGCTGCGCGCGGTTGGATACGGGCGGACAAGCTGTCGGCGATGACGCCGTAGGGGGCAGATGCTTCGGCTATCAGGTCCGTGCGATATCCCGGCGGGTGCACCGTCCAATCATAGCCCGAGGGCCAGAGTGTTGTCGCGTATTCGGCACGCATCTGTGCCAGCTGATAGGCGCGTTGATCCGGGATGGGGATAAGCCGGCCAACACGACCATACCCGACATCGCGACCCGAGATGGCTTCGATCTCTGACCAGAAGTCCTTGGCAGACAGCAAGGAATCCAGTTGAAACTGTTTCTTTGGGTTCCAATTCTCGGGCGTGTGAGGTGAGAGTGCGCCCATCACACCCCCGCTGGCCCCGTCGGCGACCTTACTCTGTTCTATCACCGTCACGCGATGACCAAGGCGGGCACAAAACCATGCCGTTGTCAGGCCGAATATGCCGCCTCCGATGATGGCGACCGAACGGTTTTTCATTGTCTAACCTCGCAAATCTGGGCATGCTCGCGCGATTGGTGACGGACCTGAAATCATGCAAAATGCAGTTGAAGCGGCAAGTGTTGAATGGCGGGACGGGGTCCCTGTGTCAACGCGCTTTGATGATCCGTATTTCTCCTTGCAAAACGGACTGGCTGAAACACGGCATGTGTTTTTGGGTGGAAATGACCTTCCGGCCCGGTATCGCGACGGTTTTCATATTGCAGAATTGGGGTTTGGAACAGGGTTGAACCTTTTGGCGGCATGGCAGGCGTGGGACAGCGCCGGGCGTTTCACCTATACGAGTTTCGAGGCGTTTCCCATGACAGTTGAAAACATGGCGCAATCGCTGAAAACATGGCCGGAAATGGCGCCACTCGCAGAGGTTCTGCTGAATGCAGGTGGGCGGAGTTTTTCAAACGACATATTGGACTTTCATCTGATCGAAGGCGACGCACGTGATACGTTGCCGAAATGGTCGGGCAAAGCGGACGCGTGGTTTCTTGATGGATTTAGCCCATCCAAGAATCCGGAACTTTGGTCTCCTCCTTTGATGGAGCAGGTTGCCAAACACACGGCTGCGTCTGGCAGTTTCGCAACCTACAGTGCCGCTGGACATGTGCGGCGATCCCTCGAAGCGGCGGGATTTGCCGTCGAGAGACGTGAAGGGTTCGGGCACAAGCGGCACATGTGTTGCGGGATTCTGCGATGAACCAAAATAACCCTCGTTTGGGTATTGCCCTGATGATCGCGACCACCTTGATATTCTCGGTGCAGGACGGTTTATCGCGCTATTTGGCGGCAGAATATAACGTGATCATGATCGTCACCATCCGATATTGGTTCTTCGCCTTGTTTGTGATCGCGCTGGCGGCGCGACAGGCGGGGGGCGTTCGTCAGGTCTCGCGGTCGGCATTTCCGATATTACAAGCGGCACGGGGCTTGCTGTTGGTTGCGGATGTTGGCGTGATGGTGTTGGCCTTTGTGGTGCTTGGACTGGCCGAAAGCCATGCCATTTTTGCCGTCTATCCCCTGATGGTCGCTGCCCTTAGCTTTTTAATTCTGGGCGAGGTTGTCGGCTGGCGGCGATGGTCCGCAATTGGCGTCGGATTTGTTGGGGTGTTGATCATCCTTCGGCCCGGCGCTGGTGTGTTTTCGCTCGCGGCGCTGCTACCGCTTGTCGCGGCGTTCATGTTCGCTCTTTACACGTTGTTGACCCGGTTTGTCGCTCGACAAGACAAAGCTTTGACCAGTCTCTTCTGGACAGGTGTTTCAGGGGCGGTTGCAATGACACTCATCGGACCGTTCTTCTGGGAGACGCTTCACGGCACAGATTGGTTATTGATGCTGGGATTGTGTCTGACCGGCTCGATCGGGCATTATATTCTGATCAAAGCATACGAGGCTGCCGCACCAACTGTTGTTCAGCCATTTTCTTTCTTGCAACTGATTTTTGTGTCAACCATCGGCTTCGCCATTTTTGACGAAACATTGGACATTTGGATATGCGTGGGGGCGGCGCTGATTATTGCCTCTAACCTGTTCACGCTATGGCGCGAGGCGGTGCAGCGGCGACAGCTAAAGGGCTAGCTGCCGCCCCGTTTCAGGTCTTCCGACAGGGTTAATGGCTGAACCTGACCACTTATTCGCATCCGATAGACAAAAACCGATTCCGCGATCCGCATCACGTAATTTCGGGTCTCGTTGAAAGGAATGGTCTCGATCCAATCCACGGCGTCAATATTCGGACTGCGTGGGTCGCCATAATCGACGATCCAACGATCCGCGCGATGCGGTCCGGCATTATAGGCCGCGGCAGCAAGAATGATCGAACCACTATAGCGATCCAGCATTTCATCCAGATAAGCCGTCCCAAGCCGTGCATTATATTGCCAGTCCGACGCCAAGCGATCACGGGAATAGGTGATACCCAGCCGTTTGGCGACGCTTTTTGCCGTCGCTGGCATGACCTGCATCAGACCAAGCGCGCCCACGGGGCTTTCGGCCAGTGGATGCAATTCGCTTTCTTGCCGCGCAATTGCCATTTGCAGCTCAGGGGGCACTGGACTGTCAAATTTTGCCAGCTCCGTCACAGGGTAGTAGGCGTCGGGGATTACATAGCCATAATTCGCCGCTTCTTTGGCGATTTTCAACGCCGTGTTGGGCAGTCCCATATCAAAGGCCAGTTGCGCAACTGCGGCGCGTTCTGGAACGCTCATCGTTTCGGAGGCGTGGACCAAGAACCAGCGGGTCAGGTCGTCACGTCCGGCGTTATGAAATAGAATTGCGGCACGTACGGAATCCGTCCGCAAAAACGCTTGCCGGGTCCAGTCTGGTGGCAGGTTGGATCCTGTCAGACTGGCATCTGCTGGTAATCCTGCCCTTTCCGCTGACAATTGTCCGTAAAAGCTGGTCTGATATGTGGCCCCAAGCTGATATGATATTCGGGCATTTTCCATATCGCCCAAGGCTTCGTACGTTCGGCCAAGCCAATATCCGGCACGACCAACGCTTATCGGGCTTTCGACCGAGGCGCGGAACTTCTGGAAATGAATCAGCGCTTGCTGGGGGTTGTTGAGCTTGCGAAGGGCAATGAAACCCGCCAACCATTCCAGATCCTTGTAATCTTCGACATCTGGGGTCAGGAAGTGCTGACTGGCCAGAAGATACGCGGTCTGATGCTGCCCAAGTCGCATGGCGCGACGCGCATAGGTGCGGCGTTGATCGGACCAATATTCGGGACGTCCCAGCGCATCAAGCGAACGGGAGCGCTCGACCATCATGTCTTGCGCACTGTCCCAATACCCTTTTTCGCGCCGCCATCGGAATCGGTCAAACGCCAGCCCGGCATTCGTCTGTAAATGTGACGGAAGGGCGGCGATCATGCTATCGACGCCATTTTCCTGCCGCTGTAGCGCAATGCGAACCTCGGCCAATTTGCGGGCGTCGGTGGATACCAACCCGAACATCCGCATCCCTTCATTCAGGCGTTGGCGCCACATCAACATGTCAAGTCGTTCGTCGTGATAGGGGCGCAAAGTCGTGCCAAAATCCGCGAGTATGGCGTTCTGTTCCGCTTCGGACAGTGCAAATGTGGTCCAGATACGGATGATCTCTGCCTGCGCTTCGCTGGTGCGACCCACATCTTGCAAGGCGCGCGCCAGCATCAATCCTCCTTGACCGGATTGCGGGGGCTGATTGGCGAAGAACGCAACGATACGTTGCGGGGCGATTGATTCTGATAACTGCGTTTCCGCCACATAGCGTAACCGATCCAGACCCGGCCAGTCGCTGTTCGTCGCCAGAAACGTCTCATAGTCTGAAAAGGGTGCGGAACTGTCGCGCAATCGATACCATTCGACAATTTCGACGGCGATCGGGTCCTGATTGCTGGCGGCAAGTCGTGCCGCCTCGGCAAACTTCTGATCACTGATCAGGTCAAGCGTATTTGCCAACGCAGCGCCATTGCGCTGAGGTGTTTGGGCGGTCGCACCCAAAGTTCCCAATAAAACACAAAGCAACGCCGCGACGCCTACGCGGCCCAACGAAAAGATACGCATTTTGCCTCAACACTTATATTTTTTTGGGATACATAACCGATCTTGATGACATTGTCATGTTTTGCTTGCTTGAAGCCAATTCAATTCGGCGTTAGTGCAGGAAGGTCACTCGCAGGGAGGTTATCATGTTTCACGGATCGTTGCCCGCTCTCGTCACGCCATTTAAAAACGGGAAGGTGGACGAAGAGGCGCTTTCAGCGTTGGTCGAGTGGCATATTGCCGAAGGATCAAATGGGTTGGTTCCCGTTGGCACCACGGGCGAGTCCCCGACGCTAAGCCATGAAGAGCATGATCGCGTGGTCGAAATTGTTGTGAACACCGTCGCGGGCCGTATCCCCGTGATTGCCGGGGCAGGGTCGAATAACACGGCGGAATCGATCCGTCTGGCGCAGCATGCCGAAACGGTGGGCGCGAATGCGGTATTGGTCGTGACGCCCTACTATAACAAGCCGACCCAGCGTGGCCTTATTGCGCATTTCACGGCCATTCACGACGCGATCAACATTCCGATTTTCATCTACAATATCCCGCCACGTTCCGTGATCGATATGACGCCGGAAACCATGGGTGAACTGTCCAAACTGCCTCGAATTGCCGGAGTGAAGGACGCCACCGGCGATATTACCCGCATTTCGAAAACCCGCCGGACCTGCGTGCCCGATTTCATCCAACTGACGGGTGAAGACCCGTCCGCACTGGCATTTAATGCCAATGGTGGCGTTGGCTGCATTTCCGTGACCGCAAATGTCGCCCCGCGCCTGTGCGCAGAGATGCAGGCCGCGACACGTATGGGTGATTTTACCAAAGCGCTGGAGATTCAAGACCGCCTTATGCCCTTGCATGAGGCGATTTTTATTGAGCCGGGGCTTGTCGGAGCGAAATATGGCTTGTCGGTGTTGGGTAAAGCCTCGGACGAAGTGCGCTCGCCATTGACAGGGGCGCTACCGGAAACCAAATCAAAGATCGAAGATGCAATGCGATTTGCAGGATTGATCAACTGATAGATGGCACCAAGAAAAAAATCTGACCCCAACAACAAGACCGTCGCGGAAAACCGCAAGGCGCGGTACAATTATGCCGTCGAGGACACGCTGGAATGCGGCGTTGTATTAGAGGGTTCCGAGGTCAAATCGCTGCGCGAAGGAAAGGCGAATATCGCCGAAAGCTACGCCAATGTCGAAGACGGCGAGTTATGGCTGATCAACAGCTATATTCCAACCTATGAACAGGCCAAAACCTTTGGTCATGAAGAACGTCGCAAACGCAAATTGCTGGTGAGCAAGCGCGAGCTTGGAAAGCTGTGGCAGGGGATCGGCCGCGAGGGAATGACACTGATTCCGCTGAAGATGTATTTTAACGACAGGGGCCGGGCGAAATTGCTGATTGGGATCGCCAAGGGTAAAAAGTTACAGGACAAACGCGAAACCGAAAAAAAACGCGATTGGGATAAACAAAAGGCGCGGCTCCTGCGCGAACGCGGCTAAATCCCCAACAAGCTTGGCAGCTCATACATTGACGTAAAAACCCGCGCACCCAAGGCCGCCAGATGTTTCCCATCTCCATTTGGCGCATAGGCGAAACAGGATATCCCCGCCCTTTGCGCGGCCATCACACCATTGGCGCTGTCCTCGATAACCATAGATTTTGCCGGGGAAACACCCATCATTTTTGCGGCATGCAGAAACAAACCAGGGTCAGGTTTGGCGACACCGACCTCATAAGCCGAGAAAATCTGCCCCCCAAAACGATCCATAAGGCCATTCTGTCCCAATGTGATCCGCATCTTTGACATTCGTCCGTTTGACGCAACACAACAGGGAATCGTCACGGCATCCAACCGATCCAGAAATTGACATATTCCATCTACCAGTGGGGTGCCTTTCTTCAGCTCCTCTTCTGCTTCGGCATAGAATTCACTAACCCAATTCTCGTCCAGAACCGCCCCCATCTCGATGGCGCGTTGTCGGACATTTGATATTGTGCCGCCCAAAAATAGCCGATGCACATCTGCAGGACTAATCGGCAGGCCATTCTCGCTGAGGTTGCGTGCCAGCACTTGGCCGAATATCCCTTCGCTGTCTACCAGCACACCATCGCAATCAAAGATTACCAGCTCTGGTCGAAGCACAAGTCTTTCCGTCATAATAGTTACTCCCTCCCAGATTCGGCACTTGCGTCACGCCTGACCTATACCCGACCCAGCGGCAAGACCAGTTTGAAAAGACCCGAATATTTTTATTGTCTTTCAATCCGATATCTCCGATGCTTGACCAAATGGACATAATTTAGCCAAACTTCTTTGCGTTATTACGTCCAATTTCGTATTGTTAACAAAGATCAACAGTTGGTTGAAATTATGGAAACTAGGAGGGATCGTCGTGGATCTTAAGTTGGGTCAGCTGAAGTCACTCGCGTATGGCGTACTGACAGGATCATTTATTTCAGCGGGGGCGGCTTTGGCTGCACCTGTAACGCTGACGGTCCTTGACGGCTCTGTCATCATTGCCGGAGATTTGCAAAGCTTCGAAGATGGCTTTTATGTGATTGAAACCTCGCTCGGCAGTATGCGTATTGCTGCGTCGCGTGTGAATTGTGAAGGTGAAGGTTGCCCGGCACCTGCTGCGGCAGAAGGTATTATCCTTTCTGGTTCAGAAGCAATCGGGGCCGGTCTTATGCCGCTGTTGCTGACCGGGTTCTCGGATGCCGAAGGTGGCGCAATGGAAACCGAAGATCGCGACGGCATGTTGGTTGTCGATCTGGTCGCCGATGACGGGTTTGGAGAATCGATGGGCGTATTCACCGTTGATACGTCAGATTCGACACAGGGTTTCGAAGACCTTCTGAACGGAACAGCAACAATCGCGATGTCCTCGCGTCGTATCGAACCGGCCGAGGCACGTCTGATCGCCGCTAATGGCGGTGGCAACATGATCGCGCTTGACCAGGAACGTGTTGTGGCTGTGGACAGTCTGGTTGTTATCGTGAATCAGTCCAACCCGCTAAGCCAGATCACACTAAGCCAGCTTGACGGCATCTATTCCGGCCGTATCACCAACTGGTCGCAGCTTGGTGGTCGTGACGAGCCGATCGTCGCTTATACTCGCGAAGCCGGCACAGGTACGCGCGACGTGTTTGAACAAGGTATCTTCTCGGCAACGGGTAACCGCGCTGCCAACAATCTTCAGGTTGTTGCCACCAACGAAGCGATGGCATCTGCCGTCAATAACGATCCTAATGGCATCGGCTTTGTAGGTTTCGCCTTTGTGCGTGGTGCAAAAGAGCTGAACCTTGCAGGTGAATGTGGGATCATTTCCCGCCCTGATGCGTTTGCCGCGAAGTCCGAGGAATATCCGCTTCAGCGACGCCTGTATCTGTATAACCGCAGTGATAACCTGTCCGACACCGCAACGGCGTTCCTGAACTACACCATTTCGGAAGAGGCCGACCAGGTTGTCGCCAAAGCCGGGTTCGTTGACCTTGGTGTGCAGCGTATCGAACAGGACAACACGAACACAGGTCGTATTCGTGATGCAATCCTAAGCACGCAGTTGGCTGAAGAGCTTCCGCTGATGCGTGAACTGGTTGTTGACCTGATCCAATATGACCGTTTGTCGCCAACCTTCCGTTTCCAGTCGGGCTCGTCTTCGCTTGAAGCCAAAGCGTTGCTCGACCTTGAACGTCTGGTGAACTATCTCAACCTGACCAACGAGCAGATCGAAATCGCGCTGGTCGGATTTACGGATAGTGACGGCTCGTTCGCAGCTAACCAACAATTGTCGGTTGGACGTGCGCAACAGGTTGCGGCGGCATTCCAGCAATTTGCTGCTGGCCGATTGGGTCCCAACATCATCATCACCACCAAAGGGTATGGCGAGTTGGTTCCGGCCGCATGTAACGAAACGTTGGAAGGTAAACGCATCAACCGTCGCGTTGAAGTGTGGATCCGGAAACTGGGCTGATCGGGGATTAGCTTAACGTCAACACATTGATGCAAAGCAGGGTAACATCGCTCGCACATCCTGCTTTGCCATCATAGGGAGAAGTCTAAAATGAAATTCATTCGTACTCTGGGCTTGTTGGCTGCTACCCTTCCCATTGCATCCGGGGCAGCAGCACAAGAAGTCGGGGTCAGCAAAGATGTGGTGACCTTCTCGCAGATTGCTGCACTGGATGGGCCCGCAGCACAGTTGGGTTTGGGAATGCGCGCCGGAATTCTTGCCGCATTCGACGAAATCAACAAGGCTGGCGGCGTTCATGGTCGCCAACTGGTTCTGGAAAGCCGCGATGACGGGTACGAACCGGATCGCTCGATCGAACAGATTAATGGTGTGCTTGAAGAGAACCGGTTCTTTGCCGTTATCGGTACGGTTGGCACACCAACGAACACGGCACTTCAGCCCATCGCGACCGAGGCTGATATCCCCCTAATCGGCCCCTTCACCGGAGCAGGGTTTCTGCGTAATCCAGATTTGAACAACCTTTACAACGTGCGCGGTTCCTATGACGCGGAAACCGAGCAATGGATCAAGCATTTGGTTGACGAACGCGGCCTTACACAGATTGCCATTCTCTATCAGGATGACAGCTTTGGTCTGGCAGGACTTAGCGGCGTTAACAAGGCGATGGATAAACGTGGTCTGACACTGATCGCCGAAGGCACCTATACGCGCAACACGACAGACGTCAAAGATGCATTGTTGGCCATTCGCGATGCCAATCCGCAAGCTGTTGTGATGGTTGGCGCCTATAAGCCGATCGGCGAATTCATCAAGCTGTCGCGTTCGTTGGACTTTACGCCTGAATTCGTGACCATTTCGTTCGTGGGATCGCAGGCGCTGGCGGATGAGCTTTGGCCCGAAGGCGCTGGCGTTATCATTTCGCAGGTTGTCCCGTTCCCGTGGGACCCAAGCTTGCCGATTGTTGCTGACTATCAGGCAGCCTTGCAGGCAACTGATCCCCGCGCAGGCTTTGGTTTCGTGTCGCTCGAAGGTTATCTGGTCGGTCGCCTGACGATTGCGGCGCTGGAAGCGGCTGGTCCGGAACCGACACGCGAAAGCTTCCTTGCCGCGCTGGAATCCATGTCCTCGTTCGACATGGGAGGGCTGACATTGTCGTTCGGTCCCAACGACAACCAAGGTCTGGACACGATCTTCATGACGCGTCTGCTACCCGATGGTTTCTTTGAACCCATGTAGATTTTTTACATAACGCTAAGTTGAAAAGCCCCGGTTTCAAAACTGGGGCTTTTTCGTTTAAGCTTGTGATAGGATTCGTCAAGCGGGTGCGCCCGTCAACAACTAGGGTCAGCGTGTGAAGAACTTTGTTGCCATTCTTATCCTGCTAGTGGGCATCGCGGGTCAAAGCGTTGCCCAGATTTCGCAATTCCCAGCCCCGTATCAGGTCCGTGACTTGGAACGTGCTGATCGTTTGAATGTTCGCAACGGTCCCGGTGTCAGCTACCGTGACGTGGGCGACCTGTTTCCCTTTACCCCAATCACCGTTGTCGGATTTGCGGGCGGCGGCGCATGGGCCGAAATCGAATGGGAAGGGGGAACCGGTTGGGTGTCTTCGAGGTTTATTGAACCCTTGAACGTTTCCGATCTTAGCGAGATAGAGATTCCGCAGAACATCACGGGTTCACTGCTTTCCGCGTCCGAAGTTCAATGTTTCGGCACCGAACCCTTCTGGTCAATCAACATAATGGACCAGACGCAGATCACCTATGCCACGCCCGACAGCGAACCGGTTACAACTTTTGTCGAAAGCATTGGTGTGTCCGCAAATGATCCACGGGTGCAGATGTTCTCTGCAATTGGCTTCACCGGCGTTGTCCGCCCGCAAATCTGCAATGATGGTGCCTCTGATACCAGCTATGACTGGGCCTTGGACATGTTGGTAAATGATGGGTTCAACGCTCAGCTTTATTCCGGCTGCTGCCAGATTATCGCGAATTGATCATCCAGACATCGTAGCGGGTGGACTTCCCAACAAGGGAATGTGACGGCGGCGGAATTCCGGCGGCAAGATCCCCTTTACGTGGCCATTTGACGACAACACGCTGCACCGGCAATTGCAACGCCTTTGCGATTAATGTTGCAGAGTCAGGATCGTCGCCGACGATCTGGCGCAATATACGCATCTCTTGTTTTACCAGTGCAGACGATTTGCGGTCCGGATGCATCGGGTCGATCAAGACAACGTCGCCTGGCAGGTCCGGCAGCAGAACCTGCGCATCACCAACCTTCAATGTCATGCGGGATATAATCGGGTTCAGGTCAGGGTCTTCCATCGCCCGTTCCATCGCCTCCTTCAGGTTATGTGCGACCTTGGGCGAGCGTTCGATCATTGTCACCGTCGCCCCCAGCGACGCCAACAAGAACGCATCCCGACCCAATCCGGCCGTGGCGTCGATAACGTGAACGGGGTTGGTTGCTTTCAATCCGACAGCCCGTGGTAGCGCCTGGCCCAGTCCGCCTCCGAATTTTCGCCGATGGTGTACTGAACCGGACCCGAAATCGATCCGCAACAAGGGTTCATCCGCCACTGGCTTCGATGTCACCCTTCCACCATTTCTTCAGCCTGACGCAGGTCCACACTGACCAATTGCGAGACCCCTTGCTCTGCCATTGTAACACCAAACAGGCGATCCATCCGCGACATGGTGACCGCATGGTGCGTGATAATCAAAAACCGCGTTTCTGTGCGCTTTGTCATCTCGTCCAGCAGGTCACAGAACCGGGTGACGTTGGCATCATCAAGCGGTGCATCGACCTCGTCCAGAACACAGATTGGCGAAGGGTTCGCAAGGAATACGGCAAAGATCAACGACAGGGCGGTCAAGGTCTGTTCGCCACCCGACAGCAACGACAATGTCGACAATTTCTTACCCGGAGGTTGGCACATGATCTCTAGCCCGGCTTCCAACGGATCGTCGCTTTCCACCAGTACCAGATTGGCGTCGCCACCCCCAAACAGATGTTTGAACAGCAGGGTAAAATTCTTGTTCACATCTTCGAACGCCGCCAACAGGCGCTGGCGCCCTTCGGTGTTCAGATTGGCAATCCCCTGTCGCAGTTTTTTGACCGCTTCTTCAAGGTCTTGTTTTTCTTCATAAAGCGCATCGAATTCCGATTGCACCTCACGCGAATCCTCTTCGGCACGCAAATTGACGGCCCCCAAGGCTTCGCGTTGCCGTTTCAAGCGGTTTACATCATTTTCAATGACATCCGCTGGGGGCATGTCATCCACATCGACTTTCAACTGTTGCAGCAATGCCTCCGGCGACAGCTCCAGATCGTCTTCGATCCGTTCCGCGGCACTATCAACACGTTCCTTGGCCGCATCCGCTACGGCTTCCTGACGCGCCCGCTGCTCCCGGGCGTTCGAGGCCTGACGTTCCGCCTGCCGCTCGGCCTCCTCGGCACTGCGCAGGGTGGTTTCCCCTTCTGCCAAGGCATCAGCAGCCTTTTTGCGCCGTATTTCGGCCTGCGCAATTTGATCCGCTAACGTATTCCGCTTGGCTGCAATCTCTGTTGGTGCAGAACGGGCTTGTTCCAGTTCCAAGCTTGACGTCTCGATACGGGACTGCAATTCAGCCGACCGTTTCGCCGCGTTATCAAGGCGCAATTGCCAGCCGCTGACTTCTTGCTGAATCTCCTGACGCCGCTTGACGCGGGCCTCTCCCTCGCGGCGCAGATCGTCGGACAACGACCGTTTTGTCAGCATGGTCATGCGCGCCGCTTCAACGGCGATTTTCTGCGTTTCCACAGAATCGCGCACGCTGTCCAGATCACCAAGATCAGCAATAGCGGCTTCGGCCTCTGCCAGGGCTGCCTTCGCATCCCGTGCTTCGTCCTCGCGTCTGGTAACCGCCAAGCGCAGCGTTTCCAGCTTTCCACGACACATGTCCTGATCCGCTTCGGCGCGCGACAGATTGCGACCGGCTTCGCTGGTTTTCTCGTCGGCGTTACGACGGGTCTGACGGGCTGTTTGTTCCGCTGACTGAGCCGCTTCCAGCGCCTCTTTTGCCGCAAGATGCGTGGATTTGGCCTGCTCCGAACGCGCCTCTGCTTCCGCCAGAACAGCGCCAAGTTCTCGCAGACGGTTTTCCTGCTGCAATCTTAACGCGGTTGCCGATGGCGCGTCATCAGCCCCAACGCGATACCCATCCCATCGCCACAAGTCCCCCTCGACCGAAACCAAGCGTTGACCGGGTTTCAAATCAGCCTGCCGTGCTGCGCCGTCTTCACGTGCAATCACGCCAACGTTTGCCAATCGCCGGTTCAGAATATCGGAGCCCGAGACCAGTTCTGCCAAGGACTGGACACCCGCTGGCAATGGCGCGGTTTCGTCGTAATCCGGCAATCGCGCCCAGCCCGAGCGACCATCAGCACCGATGATTGGCGCTTTCAGGTCGTCAGCCAGTGCAGCCCCTAATGCATTCTCGAACCCGGGCTCGACACGGATGACATCCAGAAGCTGTCCCGCCTCGGCATGTTCCCTTTCGATCAGACGGCGCAAGGCGCTGACCTCGGCGCGCAGGGCATTGGTTTCACCGTCATGTTCCGACAGGCGACTGCGTGCCTCGCTTTCGGCGATCTGGCATTCCGCACGAACAGCCTCCGCTTCAGCCAAAGCTGTTTCCGCCGCGGCGGCTTGGGACGAAGCCGTCTGTTGGATTTGCTGCGCCTCGGTAAAACGCTGAATCGCAGCAGCCAGTTCACTTTCCAACTGGGTTACGGCTTCCTGCGCGCGAACGGTATCTGCCATCAACTTCTCGCGAAGGGCAATGGCTTCGTCGCGCCGCCGCTCTGCTGCCTGATGACGCGCAGCAAGGCGTGCGGCATCTTCGGTAAGCTTGTCCAGTTCGGCTTCTTGTTCCTGCAACTGCGCGCCGGCGTCACGCGCGGCGTCTTTTGCCGTGTTCAGTTTCTGGTCATGTCCCTTGTGGGCCTTTTCCAGCGCGTCACGTTCCCAGTGGAGCTTGGCGATGGTTTCATCCGCGTCACGATTCAGACCGTGTTCGCGCTCAATATCTTTTGTTAGCTGTGCAATGCGGTTTTCCAGATCTTTGATCGTCTGGTGCGCACGCTGTTCTTGGTCAGCCAGTGAATCCCTTTCGACCAGCAACCGCTGTAAAATCGCCGCCGCTATGGCTTCTTCCTCGCGCAAGGGCGGGACGCGCTCTTCTGCCTCCAGACGTTTCTTGCCACATCGGCTTGCTTCGGTCTGTGCCGAGGCGGCCAATTTAGTTGCCTCGACCAGTGCCTGTTCAGCCTGCTGACGTTCCTGCTCAGCTTCGCGCCAGCGCCGATATAGCAGCACCCCTTCAGCCTGACGCAATTCGGCGGCAATTTCGCGATAGCGCGCGGCTTGACGGGCTTGTCGCTCCAAAGATTTCAACTGGTTTTCAAGTTGTTCAAGCACATCTTCGACGCGTGACAGATTTGTCTCGGTACCACGCAGTTTCAGTTCGGCTTCATGCCGTCGCTGATATAACCCCGATATTCCGGCGGCTTCTTCCAGAACGCGACGTCGTGTTTTCGGTTTGGCATTGATCAATTCAGAAATCTGCCCTTGGCGCACAAGCGCCGGGGAATGCGCCCCGGTCGAAGCATCGGCAAACAGCATCTGCACATCGCGTGCTCGGGTCTCCTTGCCGTTCGCCTTATAGGCCGAACCGGCGTCACGTGTGATACGCCGAACAATTTCGAGCGAATCCCTGTCGTTGAAGGCGGCCGGTGCCAACCGTTCCGTATTATCGATTGTCAGTGTGACTTCGGCATAGTTACGTGCCGGGCGGCTAGATGCCCCCGCAAAAATCACATCCTCCATCCCGCCGCCGCGCATAGCGCTGGCGCGGTTCTCGCCCATGACCCAACGCATCGCCTCTAGCAGGTTAGACTTGCCACAGCCGTTCGGTCCAACAACGCCAGTCAGCCCGGGGGCGATCGACATTTCAGTTGGGTCTACAAAGCTTTTGAACCCCAATAGTCGTAGCTTCGTGAACTGCACGCGAGACCTTTTATTTGATTCTTCCGATAGGGCAGGATTCCGATTGCCCGCGTCCGAGTCAATCTTTAACCCCTAAGTCTGGCGGTTTCCGCCAACTTATCCACAAGATATCGATCAATCTTTCAGAATTCGCGCTTCGTCGATCAACATCACCGGGATGCCGTTACGGATCGGAAATGCCAGTCCGGCAGCATCGGAAATCAGTTCCTGTCGTGCCGCATCATATCGTAAAGCCGAGCGTGTCACCGGACAGACCAGACTTTCCAGCAGTTTCGGGTCTGCGGGATGCTCCGTCATTGCAAGGTCCTGTCAGCATTTGGTCGCATCGCGAATTCCAGAATCGTCATCAGTGCGGCGCGCCGATCCGACAGCGTTTTGGCTTCCAGCAGCATCTGTTTTTCATCTGAAGAAAACGGCGCGATCATCGACACGGTATTGATCAAGAAGGCAGCATCCGTGCGGGCCAGCGCGTCAATGTCAATCGACAGGTTTTGAGTGTCCGCATAGCGTTTGATAACGTCTCTCAGCTCCGCATCAATGGCGACACGGTCCCTGTTTTCACTGGGCATGTCCTTCGTGTAACCGCTCCAATCAACTTCGGCCTTGAGATATGGAGAGAAACTGTCTTCAACTTCGACAAGGTGAAACCGGCTGATGCCACGAAGCAGGATCTGATACCGACCATCATCTGTTTCCACAAATGACACCAACCGCCCAGCGCACCCCACGGCACGCAATTCGCTGGGATTATCATGCGTTGCTTTGCGGGGTTGGATCATTCCGATCAGGCGATCCGGCGTTCGCAGGCAATCTTCGATCATTGTAAGGTAACGCGGCTCGAAAATGTTCAGTGGCAGGCGTCCTTGTGGGAACAGCACCGCGCCATCCAGCGGAAATACCGGAAGTATCGCAGGCAAATCGCCGGTGACCATGAAGGACCCCATGCCAGCCATGTCTATGCGAAAATCATCGAGGATAACCGGCGGCGACCTTTTTGTGCGACAGGGTCTTTGGCCCCAAGCGAGTCAAACAGCTTCAGGAGTTGTGCCTTTGCCGCGCCGTCATTCCATTCACGATCACGTCGGAACAGCTCTAGCAGATGATCCACCGCAGCCTCGTGGTCCTTTTTGGCAATCAAAGCGATTGCCAGATCAAAGCGGGCCTGTAAATTGGATGGATCCGCTTCCACAATGGCGGCCAATTCGCTGCTTTCACCGGAATCCCGGGTCGTTTCTGCCAGTTCCAGTTGCGCCAGCGCAGATGCCAGTGCGGGGTCCTTGTCCTTGCCGTCGGGGATCAGGGCCAACATCCCTTTTGCCTGATCCACATCACCCATTGCAAGGTGGGTTCGGATCAGTCCGGACAAGGCCCGCAAGTTGCTTTCATCTTCTTGCAAGATGGCAGCAAATGTCTGCGCCGCATCGACCGTTTCACCGTTTTCCAGCATTTCGTCCGCCATATCGAGCGCGTCTTCAAGTCCGCCATCTTCGCCCCCAATGGCCGACAGCTTGCTGATAAATTCCTTGATCTGGGCGGGACCTTGCGCTCCCATAAAACCGTCAACAGGTTTGCCGTCAAAGAACGCATAGACTGTTGGAATCGACTGAATACGCAATTGCGCGGCGATTCCCTGGTTCTCGTCAACGTTGATCTTTACCATTTTCACTTTGCCACCCGCGGCCTTCACCTCGGATTCCAAAGCTGGGCCGAGCGTCCGGCATGGTCCGCACCAAGGTGCCCAGAAATCCACGATAACGGGTTGCGTTTTTGACGCCTCGATCACGTCGTCCATAAAGCGGGCTTCGTCGCTATCCTTGATCAGATCGGCAGGTGTGTTTCCTAGTTCCATGGCGGGTCTCCAAAAATCTCGGTTTATGAATATGTGGTAACAGAACGCAACAAGATCAAGCCGTCAGCATAGACATCAATGTCGCATGCCTGTCCAGTAAAGAGGCTTTGACCTGCATCGGTGCGCGCAGGTCCAGCGACAGGGTTTGCAGCGAGTGTTCAGTGGGTTTTAGAAACAGCTTGTCGGCTTCCTTGCGCGAGAAGCCGGCAATTTGTTGTGCTTCCAACCAGGCAGAAATACGATCGGCGCGCTTGATCAGTGACTTGATGTTGGCGGGCAATTCTGCAGGCAACCCAAACCGAATGTGAATCGCGGCCTGTAAGCGTGCATCCATCGCTTTATAGGCGGGACCAACGGCGGCTTTTACTGGTGAAATCATGTCCCCGATCACGAATTCAGGGGCATCGTGCAAAAGCGCGGCCAAACACCATTTGCTGTCGAGCTTGGGATTCAGCTTGGCAAATATCCGTTCAACCAACAGGGAATGTTCAGCCACGGAATAAGGAAACTCGCCAAATGTCTGTCCGTTCCAGCGTGCGACAAAAGCCAACCCATGGGCAATATCTTCGATTTCAATATCCAACGGCGAAGGATCAAGCAGGTCCAGCCGACGACCTGAAAGCATACGTTGCCAGGCTCTTTGTGACATGTCCGATCCTTTCTTATCACACCGCGCAGCCTATAGCGCAGAGAGGCACCAAACCCCAGTCCGAATTTGAGATACAGGTGATCCGGTTTCGGCGCTGCCTCGTAACCAAAACAATGTATTGAGCCTTTACCACTGCAATGCTATGCCGCGCTCAACTGACCAAGCGTGACCATAAAGGAGCCCCCGCGAATGTCTGCAGATTATATTGTCAAAGATATTGCCCTTGCCGATTTTGGCCGGAAAGAACTGGACATTGCTGAAACTGAAATGCCTGGCCTGATGGCGCTTCGCGAAGAATACGGGGCGTCACAACCCCTGAAAGGCGCGCGCATCGTGGGCTCGCTGCACATGACCATTCAGACCGCTGTATTGATCGAGACATTGGTCAAACTGGGCGCAGATGTGCGCTGGGCATCCTGCAATATTTTTTCGACCCAGGATCACGCCGCAGCGGCGATTGCCGCAGCAGGTATCCCGGTGTTTGCCGTCAAGGGGCAGTCCCTAGAAGAACATTGGGATTATCTCGATAAATCTTTCCAGTTCGACGAGGGACCGAACATGATCCTCGATGATGGCGGGGACGCGACCTTGTATATCCTGCTGGGCGCGCGCGCCGAAGCCGGCGAAGATATTATTCCGGTGCCGGGCTCGGACGAAGAAGTGGTGATCAAGGCCCAGATCGCGACCCGTATGAAACAGTCTCCTGGTTGGTTCACAAAGATGCGCGCGCAGATCAAAGGCGTATCCGAAGAAACGACCACAGGGGTGCATCGGCTGTATCAACTGGTCGAGAAAGGGCAGCTGCCCTTTCCGGCGATTAACGTCAACGACTCTGTCACCAAGTCCAAATTTGACAATAAATATGGCTGCAAGGAATCGCTGGTTGACGGCATCCGACGCGCAACCGATACGATGATGGCCGGCAAAGTTGCCGTTGTTTGCGGATATGGCGATGTTGGGAAAGGTTCTGCCGCATCGCTGCGCGGTGCAGGGGCGCGGGTAAAAGTGACCGAGGTTGATCCGATCTGTGCGCTGCAAGCCGCCATGGACGGGTTCGAAGTCGTTACACTGGAAGATGCCGTGGACAGCGCCGATATCTTCATCACCACAACCGGCAACAAGGACGTCATTCGGTTGGAGCATATGCGCCGCATGAAAGACATGGCGATTGTCGGGAATATCGGTCATTTCGACAATGAGATTCAGGTGGCAGCACTGAAAAACCATAAATGGACCAACATCAAAGATCAGGTCGATATGATCGAATTGCCAAATGGCAATCGTCTGATCCTGTTGTCCGAGGGCCGTTTGTTGAACCTTGGTAACGCGACCGGGCACCCGTCTTTCGTGATGTCTGCCAGTTTCACCAATCAGGTACTGGCACAGATCGAGCTGTGGACCAAGGGCGACCAATATGAAAACAAGGTCTATATTCTGCCCAAACATCTGGACGAAAAAGTTGCCGCACTGCATCTTGCCAAGATTGGCGCGAAGCTGACCCAACTGTCTTCGGAACAGGCATCCTATATCGGCGTAACGCCCGAGGGTCCGTTTAAGCCGGAACATTATCGCTACTAAAATGTTCCGCGCTGTCCTGATCGCTGGGATACTGTTTTTTGCGGGAGCTGCGGATGCCAAGCCCCGGGTGACGTCGAACACAGTCTACTATAATGTCAGCGGCACCTCTGCCGCTGATATTCGTCAGGAATTGCGGGAAAAAGGGCCGAACGGGTATTGGGCCTATACAAACTGGTATGTCCGATGGACGGGAAAATGTCAGGTATCTGTCGAGATTGACATAACCCTCCCCCGCCTGATCAATCGCGGACAGCTTCCAGACTCGTTTCTGGCCGAATGGGACGAGATGATAGTCGCCCTGACGGCCCATGAAAATCGCCATGCAGAACACGGGCTAAACGCTGCTGAAGAGATCGAGGCAGCCAATTGCCGCCGCGCGCATGACATTATCGACAAATGGGCCGAACAAGACCGGGTGTTGGACCGGGAAACACAGAACGGCTATCTGGAAGGTGTGGATCTGCCACGCTGACGAACCATCATTCTGCAAACATCAAGGATCGGTCGATTTAACCGAATTGCCAATTGGCAATCGTCCGATCCCGTTGTCCGAGGGCCGCTTGTTGCATCTTGGCAATCCGATCCGTCACCCATTCGGCATTTGTCATGCAAGAAGGTTTATCTTGTGCCCAGACATCCGGACGAAAAAGTCGTGCTACCATATCTCGCGATGACAGATGCCAAGCCGAACAAACAGTTCTAGGCAAAGGAATCCAAGCCCGAAGGTTCGTTACACACGAAGAAATACTGCGACTAATGTGATAATTCGGCACGGATCACGATAGATCGGCCCAGTTTGTTGCCCGTTCAACACAGCAAGGTGCATATATTTAAGGGCACCTCGCTTAGTACCCGCGTTTATGGCAATATGGCGCGGTATGTAACTACGAGGGGTAGAACATGAAATCCGTACTAGTAGCGGCTGCAGTTAGCACCGCCCTTGCAACAACATCTGTTGCGCAAACCGCAGGTGACCAGGGATCAGAAGTTATTTTGTCTTACAGCAATTATTCTTCGGATATCTTGCCAAGTAATGTCAGTCTTTTGTATTTCGGAACCAATGGTGCCTATAACTTCACGCCGAATATTGGCATTCAATACGGTGTTGGGTATAATCGGTTCGGCCTGTCAGAAGGTGGGTCAAGCTTCACCTTGGACACAGTAAGCTTCGAATTCCATGGCTATTATCAACTGAATGGCACGACCAAGTTCGGTGTGTTTGTCAGTGATATGTTGCTGGAACAGATTGTTCTTGATTTTGGTGGACCTTCGCTTTCGATTGATCCGGACATATTCAATCTGATGTATGGTGCTGAAGTCATGACGTCATTGGGCGGGCTGGATATCGAAGCCTATGCCGGAACAGGTAAATTTGGCGGTGATGATCTGGGATCAACCGATGCGACGGTGCTGGCTTATGGTCTGGACGTTGCCTATGCGCTTAACTCCAGCCTGACGCTAGATGCTGGTGTAAACGGCTATAATATCGACGTCAGCGGGGGAACATTCAAGCTGCTGACTTACTCGGTTGGTGCTGAATATGCGTTCAACAGCAATCTGTCGCTTCGTGGATATGTCCATGGGGGTCAGATACGAGTTGATAGCGATGGTCTGAACATGTTTGGTTATGGGCTGGGTGTCGATTATGACATGCCGGTCAACGTTCTGGGTGGCAGCGACATGACACTTTACGCCAAGGTCAGCACGACACAGATTACGCCGACCAGCGGACCGGGTAGCGAAGACGTGCTGAAATATGAAATCGGCCTGCGGTGGAACTTTGGTTCGACCAGCGACCAATTCTTCAGCGGTCCGACGCTCTATTAATCCGAAGCAAGAAAATAGAAGGCGCACGAAAGTGCGCCTTTTTCTTATCTGCGCGTATTGGGATGCAGTGATTTTCCCAGAATATGTTCATCATGACCGATGACATGACGCGCATTCCCCACGATCAATGGATCTGGTGCGGTTACCAGTTTCGTATCTTTGCCGGGATAGGGCAGAGTGTTCAGGAAATGCATCATAGTGTTGATACGTGCGCGTTTCTTGTCGTTTGATTTGACAATCGTCCAGGGTGCGTCAGCCGTATCCGTATAGAAGAACATCGCCTCTTTTGCTTCGGTATAATCTTCCCATTTGTCCAGACTGGCGCGGTCGATTGGCGACAGTTTCCATTGCTTCAATGGATCATGTTCACGCGCTTCGAAACGTTGGCGTTGTTCCTCGCGCGTGACGGAAAACCAGTATTTGAAAAGGCGCACACCGGAACGGGTTATCATGCGTTCCAATTCAGGTGTTTGACGCATGAATTCCAAGTATTCGGCAGGCGAACAGAACCCCATCACCCGTTCGACACCTGCCCGATTATACCATGACCGGTCGAAGAAGACGATCTCGCCACCCGCAGGAAGATGCTGGATATAGCGCTGAAAGAACCATTGTGTTTTTTCGCGATCCGTCGGCTTGTTCAAAGCAACCACCCGCGCACCACGTGGGTTCAGATGTTCCGTGAACCGTTTGATCGTCCCCCCCTTACCGGCGGCGTCACGCCCCTCGAACAAAATAACGATCTTCTCGTTCGCATCCTGCACCCACGCCTGCACTTTCAGCAATTCCACCTGAAGGGCTGCTTTCATGTTTTCATAATCGGCGCGCTTCATCTTTTCCTTATAGGGATAGATGGCTTGCTCGAAGCGGGCATGTGGGGAATCGTTGGGCAGGTTCATGTCCTCGAGTGAAATGGTGTCAGCGGATGTCTCAACCGGCATATAATGTCTCCCTTCCTTATTGAACAATGATTATTGGCTCAACCCGGAGGTGACATTGACATGCGTCAAGCCCATCCTGATTCTGACTCAGCGTAACCGTAGTCTTGCTTTATTCAACGGCATTAAAAGCATATTTTGGTGACAAATGACTTGAACCCATGGGGAACACTTGCAAGCCAAGCCTTTTAGCTCATCGGCAGGAAACTGGCTAAAGATAAGCTCTACGGTTCAATGTTATGTCCACTGATGGTGGAATATTTCCAAGCGGTGAAATCTCAGGTTCATGCGCAGAAGCACGCTTCTTTGTCGGGGCGACCCTCCCAGTATAATTTTACCCGTCAGAAGGCCAAATGCACGAGCCAGAGGGTAATTGACGGGAACGCAAGCAAAAGTCCTACCCGCACAATTTCGGCAAGAATGAACGGCGCAACGCCAATATAGGTTTCCGTTGCGGGTACGTCTTTGGCGATGGACGAAATGATAAACAGGTTCATCCCCACGGGAGGTGTTATCAGGCCCAGTTCCACCACAATCAGTGCCAAAATACCAAACCAGATGGCGGTGTCTTCGGGCGTCATCCCCAGATCAAGCGCGGAGACAATCGGGAAGAAAATCGGGATCGTCAGAAGGATCATAGATAGTGAATCCATGATACAACCGAATGCCAGATACAACAGCAACATCACCACGATAATCCACATCGGCGCAATATCCAGTGTCCCAACCCAGGTCGCCAACGCCTGTGGGGTTTGGGTTGTGGCCATGAATGCGGTGAACAATTTTGCGCCCAACAGAATGAAATAGATCATGCCGGTCGAAACCGCTGTGCTTAGGAAGCTGTCAACAAACCCCTTGCGGGTCAGATTACCACTGAACCACCCCAGTGCGGCGGTTGCCACCGCGCCAACGGCGGCCCCTTCTGTTGGCGTGAATATTCCCTTGTAGATACCCCCGATGACCACCAGAAAGATCAACACCACCGGCCAGACCCGCAGCAGATTTTGTGTGCGAGCACGCAACGGAACCTTGGGGCCAGCGGGCGCCATTTCCGGATAAAGCCAAGCAATCACAAAAACGACCAGCGCGTAGCCGATCGCCGCCATTATACCGGGGATCAATGCTGCAATGAACAATTTGGCGATGTTCTGTTCGGTATTCAGCGCATAAATCACCAATATGACCGAAGGGGGGATCAGAATGCCCAAGGTTCCGCCCGCTGACAGAACGCCCGTGGACAGTCGGTCGGAATATCCGTGACGTCGCAATTCGGGCAGGGCAACCTGTCCCATCGTGGATGCGGTTGCCAACGAGGACCCGCACACCGCGCCAAATCCGGCACAAGACGTAACCGCAGCGACGGCCATGCCCCCACGCAAATGCCCGATCCAGTCGGCTGCGGCGCGAAACAGGTCACGCGACATCCCCGAGTGCGTCGCAAACTGACCCATCAGCAGGAACAGCGGCAGAACCGACAGATTGTAATCGGAAAAGGTCTCGAACGTCAGGGACTTTAGCTGATGCAGGACCGGCATGGGCGTGCCCCGCACGATCCAGGTTCCGATAAATCCCGTGACCACCATGGAAATCGAGATCGGCACGCGCAGGAATATGCCAAGCAGCATGAACAGAAACGCCAAGATCGAAAGTTCTAGCCCCGTCATTCCGGCAAGACCTCGGCACCTGTTAATGTCCAGTTTACCGCCCGCCAGACCGAGTAAATGCACACAACGGCAAAGAAGAATGCCCCAACGGATGCGGCGGCAAACCCAATCCACTTTGGCCAAGCAAGGACAAAGGTTGTTTCGACGAAGAACGGCGGTTCACCCAACCCTAAAATCTGTCGAACCGTGTCCGATCCATAGGGAAATCGTTCGCCAAACCCTTTCCAGAGCTGCACGGCAATAATGACCGCGCCAATCGCAAGCAACAGGTCCCCCACAACACCCATGAACAATTTGAACCGAAGCGGTAGGCGGTTCACGACAAAGTCCACCGACACTTGTCCGCGATGCAATTGACACCAAGGAAGAAACAGGAAAACGGCGATACCGCAGGCCAGCTCGACCAGTTCATAGATGCCAGGTATGGGGGCCAGACCAATCGGAATAAGCGCACGTCCAATGATCGAGACCACGCTAAGCACCGCAACTCCAAACAACAGGGCGCCCGCAACAATCGCACCAAACCGTGCAGCACGCCCTAATATCCTGCCGATCGCCTGTTCCCAGTCCGGCGCAATACCCGCGTGATTGGTCACGTCGTTTCCCCCTTGCGATTCTTGCGCTTTATTGCGGGAAAAACGGGGAAATGATAGGGAAAACTTGGTCGCCGCCCGTCAACAGATCAGGCGTTGAACAGGCCCAGGATGACACCCATGATCAAGCAACCAACTGTTGAATAGGTTCCGTCGATCAGCGCCAACGCTTTTGGTCGTCCCGCGAAGGCGTAATTGGTCACCACCCAAGGTGTTGCCATGAACAATCCGATGCCAAGACCGGCAACCAGCCCATCAGCCAATCCCATGATCCCGGCTTGCGCGAACACATGGCGCATCATCCCGGCAACGATAATCACGGAAATTCCGCTTATGATGAATGGCATTGGATCGCGCCGCTGAACATCTTCGGTTGTCAGGCCAGCTGCGGCCATCCATGGCTTTGCCATCAGCATGTACCATACCGCCCCGAATGCGTAAGCGGCGGCTGCCGCGGCGAAAACTGCAATATACTGCATATGCACCTCCCAGTTTGCGCGCAAAGCTTAGCAAACTGTGCCTCGACAGGATAGAAAATTATCATAGCCGGTAAGCTGCATAGGTTCTAACCGGTATAGCCGCCCATCCGACAGACACAGTCCCATTCGGCCTTGGTCACCGGCTGCACAGAGAGGCGGGTATTATTGACCAGCACCATGTCCGCCAATTCAGGTGTATTCTTGCACATATCCAACGTGACTGGTGTTGGAAACGGTCCCACTGCTTTGATATCGACGCATTCCCACCGTGGGTCATCGGTGGTGCTGTCGGGATGAATTTCGGCGATCACTTCAACAACGCCAACCACCCGCTTTTCATCAACGGAATGATAGAAAAACCCCAGATCACCAAGCTTCATTGCGCGCATGTTGTTGCGTGCCTGATAGTTGCGCACACCGTCCCATTCCTCGCCCGCGTCCCCTTTGGCAACCTGATCATCCCAACCCCAGGTGGAGGGTTCTGATTTGAAAAGCCAGTAGTTCATCACTTACTCCTGTTTTAGTGGTCGCGAAAGCAGGGCCTGCATGGCCTGATCGAGGGTTTTTGATCCGTTGAGCACGTCGGCAACGACGAAGGTAATCGGCATATCAACCGAATATTTCTGCGCCAGTTGACAGGCGGCAACAGCAGTGGCGATGCCTTCGACTGTCGTGCCGTCAGCATGTTTTTGCCCCTGTCCCAGCGCGAACCCCTCGGAATAATTTCGCGACAGTTTTGATGAGGCGGTCAGCACAAGGTCTCCCAGTCCGGATAGCCCGGCAAAGGTCTCATCTTGTCCTCCCATGGCGGTGCCCAAGCGGCGCATCTCGGCGAATCCACGGGTCAAAAGGGCAGCGCGTGCGCTTTCACCCAATCCGGCACCGGCAACAAGGCCGGCGGCAATCGCGATGACATTTTTTAGCGCTCCCCCCAATTGTGCGCCGATCATGTCGTCGGTCAGATACAGGCGCAAACGGTCTGTGGAGAGCAGATGTTGCAGGTTTCGACCGACAACCGGGTCGTTACAGGCCAATGTCAGCGCGGTGGGCTTGCCAATAGCAATTTCGCTGGCAAATCCCGGGCCAGTTAGCGCTGCAAGTGTTGCTTGGGGTCGGAAACGCTGCACAATTTCGGTTTGAAGGGCACCGGAGTTGCGGTCAATCCCCTTGGCGCACAGGACCAACGGAACATCGGGCAGGTCGCTGGCGTGACGTTCTAGAAATGCGGCGGTTTGTTGGGCAGGGACCGCCAAAAGAACACAGGCTGTGCTGTGAATATCCTCGATCGCGCTGGTAGGGGTCACGCGATCATGAAGCGTGACACCGGGCAGATAGACGGATTCCCGGGTTTTATTCAGGGCTTTCACCTGATGGGATGATCGGGACCATAAGACCACATCGGTACCGCCCTCTGCATAGACATTGGCTAGCGCTGTCCCGAATGCCCCGGCACCAAGTATGGCAAGTTTCATGCTTTTGCCCCTTTGCGTCCAAATCCCAGCATCGGTTTTGCGTTCTGATCCAATGGCCAGCGCGGGCGACCGGTGAAATCCTGTGTCAGAACAGACGGGTCCGCCATGATTGCTTCGGCTCCTGCCCAGGCAATCATGGCGGCGTTGTCCGTGCAATAGGCAATCGCTGGGGCGACAAAGTCCAATCCGTTTGCACTGGCCGTGTGTTCCAGAGCGGTCCGGATCGCCCGGTTTGCCGCGACCCCTCCTGCAACCGCAAATGTTGCAGACTTAGTGCCATAAGTTTGCCGAAATCTCTGGCACGCTGCGTTGGTCTTTGCTTCGAGAACGTCGACCACCGCGTTTTGAAAACTTGCGCACAGGTCTGCCCGCTCGGGTCTTGTGATCCCCCCATTTTGGTCAATTAGGGCGTCGCGTTCGCGTCGCAAGGCGGTTTTTAATCCTGAAAAGGACATATCACACCCGTCTCGGTCCAGAAGCGGGCGAGGAAACGGATAGGCATCGGGGTTGCCGTTTTTGGCTTCAGCCTCGATCAGCGGGCCACCTGGATAGCCCAGCCCCAACAGCCGTGCGGTCTTGTCGAACGCTTCGCCGGGTGCATCATCAATTGTTCCCCCAAGACGTTCAAAAGATGTGGGACCTGTCACTGCAATAAATTGGCAATGCCCGCCAGAAACCAGCAACAGCAGATAGGGAAAGCGCACAGCGTGGGTCATGCGCGGGGTCAGGGCATGTCCTGCCAGATGATTGACGCCGATGACAGGTTTTCCCAACCCGGCGGCTAACCCTTTGGCAAACAAAACACCGGACAGAACTCCACCAATCAGACCCGGACCGGCCGTCACCGCGATAGCGTCTATGGATTGCAAAGGCAATTCAGACTCTGCCAACGCCTGTTCGACGCAAATATCCAGCCGCTCGGCGTGGGCACGCGCCGCGATCTCGGGGACGACACCACCAAAATCGCTGTGCAGGTCGGTTTGCCCGGTGACAATTGATGCCTTGATCGTGCCGGGCTGGTCCACACCTGCGCAATCCACGATCGCGGCTGCTGTATCGTCACAGCTGCTTTCGATGCCCAAAATACGTAGTGGCTTTTGCGGTGATAACATCCAGTTGCGCCTCTTCTGCGGTCGGGGTAACACCATGTGCATGAGCGCGCAATACACGGCAACTTCACCACTTCGTATCGGGACGAGGGGATCACCGCTTGCCCTGTGGCAGGCCGAGGATGTCCGCGACCGCCTGATCGCTGCACATGGTTTGCCGATGGACGCCGTCGAGATCAGGGTGATTTCCACATCTGGCGATAAAATTCAGGATCGCCCCTTGTCCGAAGTTGGAGGAAAAGGGCTGTTCACCAAGGAAATCGAACATGCCCTCATCAACAAGGATATTGATGTCGCTGTGCATTCCACCAAGGATGTCGCGACGGTCTTGCCGCCCGGACTGACGATCAGGACTTTCCTTCCACGTGAAGATGTTCGCGATGCCTTTATCAGTCTGACCTATCCAAATCTGGACGCGCTGCCACTTGGGGCGGTTGTCGGCACCTCTAGCATTCGGCGTCGTGCACAAGTCCTGGCAAAGCGCCCGGATCTGAAACTGGTCGAGTTTCGCGGAAATGTTCAGACACGGCTGCAAAAATTGCATGACGGTGTGGCGGTTGCGACATTTCTGGCGCTCGCTGGCTTGAACCGCCTTGGCATTGCCGACACGGGCACTCCAATCGGGATTGAACATATGTTGCCCGCGCCCGCCCAAGGCGCGGTGTGCGTCGAACAGCGTGCAGATGACGAAAGTGCCACTGAATTGCTGGCCGCAATACACCATGACGCGACGGCCGCCTGCGTGCGCGTGGAACGGGCCTTTTTGGCCGGACTCGATGGTGATTGCCGATCCCCTATCGCGGCTTATGCACAGATCGTCGGAGGCGATATTCATCTTCGGGGTGAGATTCTGTCCCTTGATGGTCAGCGACGGCTGTCCGGCGATTGGCAATTCGTCGAACCTGCTGCGGAGGCACAGGCAAAACAGGTTGCGATAGAAATGAAATCCGCGTTTGCGACTGGCGACGGTCATGCCTAAAACCATTCTTCTGACTCGCCCGCATCGGCAATCCGAAGAGTTTGCACAAAGACTTCGCCAGGAATGTGGGCACGAGGTCTCGTGTATCATCTCACCCTTGCTGGTGATTGAGTCTGTGCAAGCGCCGCTTAATATCGACAGATATCAGGCGGTTTTGTTCACCTCTCCAAACGGGGCCAAGACGTTGAAGGGGGATTTTGGGATCATCCCAAAATGCCCGTGCATTTGTGTTGGTGATCAAACCGCCGAAATGGCACGCAGTTTTGGTTGCGAGGCTTATTCCGCAAAAGGGTCGTCCGAAGAACTGGTGATTCTGGTGCAGTCGGTGTTGGACCCAGCCATGGGGCCGTTGCTTCATGCACGAGGCGAGACGGCTGCGGGAAACATTGCCCAAAGATTGACCGAGGCGGGCTTTGATGTCGACGAACAGATTATCTATCGCCAGTCCCCCGCCAATCTGAATGATCTGGCATCCGAGGCACTTTCAGCGAGAAATGTCGACATCGTTCCGGTGTTTTCACCGATGACAGCAACCATTTTCGCCCAGCAGATACAGGATCATCCGTCTTGGGACTTGTCTGGTCTCCATGTGATTGGCCTCAGCAAGAATGTGGTCGCACCTCTACAGGGGATTACCTTCAAATCGGTAGAGACGACAGGCGCGCCGACGGCTGATGCGATGATCACTGCGCTGAAACGGCGCGTTTTTACATAGTGGTCTTGTCGCCCGGCGGTCTGATACCTAGACTAAGTCCAAGACTTCCTTGCCGATCAGCATCTAGGGCGGCCAATGACACCTGACGACACGACAGCAGACACATCCGAAGATGATCTGACCGACGCTCCGCCATCGGAAACGGATGATCTGGCTGATCCTTATGATGATCACGATCATCACGATGACGAATCGGGTCTGGCACGTAAAGCGCTGACGGCACTTGGATTTCTGGTTGCTGGGGCTGTTCTGGTGCTGTGGCTTGGACCGCGGATAGCGCCAAATCTGCCCTCTGGACTGGAACCGGTCGCCCGATGGCTGACACCGGGAGCGACGGATTACGAACAGGAAATTGCGCAGCTCCGCGCCGATATCAAGGCCGACCTAGAGGCGTTACCCTCAAATCTGACCGTAACCCAGATTGAAAATATTGTTGCCGGTCGGATTGCAAATGTTGAAGGGCGGCTGGTCGCGCGTCTGAACGAGCTGAATACCCAATTTGTCATCCATGACACCACGGACCTGGATGCGCGGCTGACTGCACTGGAAACCCGGGTCGAAGGGTTGCGCGCAGAATTGCAGGCGTTAACCGAACAATTGTCCGTGGTGACATCCAGCGGAGGCGTGGTTTCTGCAGATACATCCGAGCGGATCGCGGTCTATGCCGCCGCGCTTGAAGGGCTGAAAGCCGAAGTCGAAGCGCTGGCGGCGCAAAATGGCACCTTGTCGCAAAAACTCGAAGACGTGACGATCACCGCCCAACAAGAGATTGAGGTTGCCCAAGCCGAACGCGATGCTGTCGAAGTCGAGGCTGAACGCCAGCGCATCGCGACCCTGACGCAGGCATCGCTGACATCTTTGCAGGCTGCCTTGACAAGTGGCGGAGAATTTTCCGGCGTCCTTGATCAATTAGAGTCCGTGGGCGTCACGGTTCCGGATGCGCTGCGTGCTGCCCAATCCGGCGTGAAAACGCTTCCGCAATTGCGCAATGCTTGGCCTGAAGCCGCGCACGCGGCTTTGCGCGCATCGATATTGGCCGGCCAGGATGAGGGGTTGGTGGGCTCTGTCAGCACATTCCTTCAGGCGCAGGTCGCGTCACGTTCGTTGACCCCTCAGGAGGGGGATGACGCCGACGCCATTCTGTCGCGAGCAGAGGCCGCGCTGAAAGATGATGATGTGTCCGGGGCGCTTTCAGAGTTGGAGATGCTTTCGACAGAGGCGCAGGCATCCGATGCGTTTGGCGACATGCGTGATTGGCTTGCAGATGCCCGATTGCGGCTAGAGGCAGAAGAGGCCATCGACGCGCTTATCGCAAATATCGGAGCCGCAAAATGATCTGGTCCATGGTGAAAGCTGTCCTGTTCATCCTGTTCGCCATTGGACTGGCCTTTGGGTTGACCCATATTTTGGAAACTCCCGGTTCGGTCAGAATTGCCTTTGGTGGACGGGAATATTTCTTGGAACCCATCGGCTTTGTTGTGGCAATTCTGGTGTTGCTGCTGGTGTTCTGGCTGTTGTTGAAGCTGGCCGGCTTTGTGGCGGCTTTGCTACATTTCATGGTCGGTGACGAAACGGCGATCAGCCGCTACTTCAACCGCAACCGGGAACGGCGCGGTTACGATGCGCTTGCCGAAGGGATGATTGCGCTGGCGTCTGGCGAAGGGGCTACGGCAATTGCCAAGGCGACGAAAGCGGAACGTTTGTTGAAACGCCCGGAACTGACGCGGCTGTTAAATGCACAGGCGGCAGAAATGTCTGGTGATCGCGAACAGGCACTGAAATATTACAAGCAGCTGCTACAGGATGACCGCACCCGCTTCGTCGGCATTCGTGGCATTCTGAAACAGAAGCTGGACGAAGGCGATACGGACACGGCCCTAAAACTGGCGGAGAAAGCCTTTGCGCTGCGCCCGAAGCATCACGGTAATTTGGACACGCTGTTCGCACTGCAATCGGAAAAATCCGACTGGACGGGCGCGCGGGAGACGTTAGGCGCCAAACAACGCGCAAACGCCTTACCCAAAGATGTCGTGCGCCGTCGTGATGCCATCCTGTCATTGGCGGAAGCACAGTTGGCGATCAAGGCTGGAGACACGGATGCAGCGCGTCATTCAGTGTTGCAGGCCAACACGCTGGTCCCCACCCTGATCCCGGCCGCGGCAATGGCGGCGCGGGTGCAGGCCGAGGACGGCAACAAACGTGCCGCAACCAAAATCATCCGCACCGCTTGGCAGGAAATGCCGCACCCAGATCTGGTTGCAGCTTTTGGTGCAATTGAACCGGATGAATCCCTGATCAATCGACATAAACGCTTCCAGCAGTTGATCAAGATTCATCCCGATCATTTGGAGACCAAACTTCTGGAGGCCGAACTTGCGCTTGCGGACGAAGATTTCCCAGCCGCCCGGCGCGCCATCGGTAACCTGGCCGAGGAGCATCCGACCACCCGGACGCTCGCCATCATGGCGGCGATTGAACAGGGATCGGGAAAAGATGAAACTGTGATCCGCGCCTATTTGGCACGTGCGCTAAGCGCCAGTCGTGGTGAACAATGGGTCTGTACGAAATGCGGGCATGCGCATATGGAATGGGTCCCGACCTGTACCAATTGCACCGCCTTTGATACGCTAGAATGGAAAGAACCCCCGGCACCAGAACATGACGCCCCGATGGAGGCGGTGATGCCACTGATCGTCGGCAAACCCCCGGCGCCAGACCATCATGCCGAAATTCATCCCGATCCCGATAACCCGGTCGAGATCATCGACGCCGACCCGCTTGATACTGACCAAACATAGCGCTTGCACAGTTCGCACGCTTTTCATAAACAGCACCCGGCGCCGCTGTAGCTCAGCTGGTAGAGCACGTCATTCGTAATGATGGGGTCGGGGGTTCAAGTCCCTTCAGCGGCACCAGTTTCTTGGAAAATTCTCACGTCTCCGTGACTTTACGGTAAACCTCTGATCCGGTCAGGGATGTGGCCCGTAACCGAAGCATAATTCAACCAAGGAGAATGAACATGCTTCGTAGAACTTTTGTAGCCCTGTCGGCTTCTTCCGCCATCGCTTTCTCCGCGCCCGCCGCCTTTGCTGGTGGCCACACGATGGATATCGTTGATACTGCCGTGGGGGCCGGATCCTTTACAACACTTGTTGCTGCTGTGCAGGCTGCAGGACTTGTAGACACATTGAAAGGCGAAGGGCCGTTCACGGTATTCGCTCCGACTGACGAGGCCTTTGCTGCCCTGCCGGCTGGCACGGTCGAAGACCTGCTGAAACCGGAAAACAAGGATCAGTTAATTGCCATTCTGACCTATCACGTCGTTGCAGGCAAAGTGATGTCTGCTGACATCGCTGGCAAGGAAATGTCTGCGACAACCGTAGAAGGGTCTGATCTGATGATCGACGCAATGTCCGGCGTGATGATCAATGGCGCCAACGTTGTGCAGGCGGATATCGAAGCCTCCAATGGCGTGATCCATGTGATCGACACAGTGCTGATTCCTGAGTAATCACCTCTTGGCGGGCAGTCGCTGCCCGCCATTTCCACCCGAGGGACCATGACCAAACCACTTCTTTGGATTCTATTCTTTGCCTCCACCATCGTTGCTGCCAGCTCGTCCGCTGTCTGGACGATTAATGGCGACTGGTATCAGGCACTTGAAAAGCCGTTTTTCACACCACCCAGTTGGCTGTTCGGCCCTGTCTGGACCACGCTTTACATCCTGATCGCAACAGTTGGGTTCCGTCTGGTGCGGACGGAACACTCCTCGATGCAAAATTTCGCGGTTGCCGTCTGGGCGTTGCAGATGTGTCTGAACACCATCTGGACACCCGTATTTTTTGGCGCCTATGCGCTGGGTGTGGCTTTCGCCTATATCGCGGCGCTATGGGTTACCATCCTGATTTTGATCGTGATCTGTTGGCGCGTCGATCGCCTTAGCGCGTGGTTGATGATGCCATATCTTGCCTGGGTCAGTCTGGCATCTGCATTGAATTTTGCCGTGTGGCAAATGAACCCGGCTGCCTAAGCCATTTGCGAAAATGCGAATCCTGTCCTATCTTTAAGATAGGAAACAGGATTGCCAAGGTTGGAGGGGGCCAACATGAGCATAACCACAAACGACTCCGCGACATTCACCTCGCGCGCACCGCGATGGCTTCGACCGCTGTTACCGATCCTCAACAACTTGGAATATGGCACATTCCGGATCGTAACCGCTGATGGGTCGGTATTTGACTTTGATGGCAAACATGATGGCCCGACCGGTGTCATGCTTTCTCGGGATGATGAGTGTTTCCGTCGTATCGTCAAGGATGGCCAGATCGGGTTCGCCGAAGCCTATATGTCTCAGCAATGGGATACCCCCGACTTGCAGGCGCTGTTGGATATGCTGGTGCAAAATACCGGCAGCATCCGTTCGCGCATTCAGGGGAAATGGTATGTCGAATTGGCGCAGCGTTTTGGCCACTGGCTGAACTCCAACACCAAACGGCAGGCAAAGAAGAATATTGCCTATCACTATGATCTTGGAAATGATTTCTACAGCCTTTGGCTTGATGACTCGATGACCTATTCCTCGGCGATGTTCGATGATGACAATCGCGATCTCGCCTCTGCACAGCAACGCAAATATCAGTCCATATATGATCAGATTGGCGCTGCCGACGGGGCACATTTGCTGGAGGTTGGCTGCGGCTGGGGCGGATTCGCGGAATATGCCGCCAAGGAGCGTGGCGCACGTGTTACCGGGCTGACGATATCGCGAGAGCAGCATGATTTCGCCAAGGAACGCATGTTCCGCCAAGGACTGAACGATAGGGTCGAGATCGTACTGCGCGACTATCGTGACGAGCGGGGTCGCTATGATGGTATCGCCTCGATCGAGATGTTTGAAGCGGTGGGCGAAAATAACTGGCCAGTCTATTTCGAAAGCTTGAGGGATCGACTGAAAGACGATGCCAAGGCCACGATTCAGACGATAACCATTACGGACCAACTGTTCCCTAGCTATCGGCGGAACGTGGATTTCATCCAGAAATATATTTTCCCGGGAGGGATGCTGCCAAGCCCGTCGGCATTGTCGTCGGTCACGGGGGCAAGCGGATTAGAGATCGTCAACAGCATCGCATTCGGACAAAGCTATTCCGAAACGCTGCGGATGTGGTTTGATCGGTTCAACGCCAAATGGGACGATATCGCCCAGATGGGCTTTGATGAACGCTTCCGAAGGATGTGGAATTTCTACCTGACGGCCTGTGCTGCAAACTTCCGGTATGAAACGACGGACGTGATCCAGATGACGGTGGCGCTTAAATAGGCATCTATTCCCAAGCACAAACTCTGACAGAGTCGTTGATCCAGCACCCTCCGAACCTCTACAGAGTTCCCAAATTGGAATGTGCATGGGAAGCTCCGGCTACCTCATTCCAATATCCGACGGCGGTGCCGTTATCGACGTTTACATACGCAAAATACAAAGGGGCATTGGGTTTATCGAAGATCTGGAAACTGCCACCACCTGTTGGAATAAATGTGCATTGACCCTCAAGAATAATTTGATCATCGACATCCATGTAGCAAGTTTCTGCGTGGCCAATTGAAGATGTGATCAACAGGGTCGAAAGAATGAAGCCTGTTATCTTCATCCTACCGCGCGGCCCACAGCAATCCGCGCTCCAGCATCGTCTTCATTTCGGGCACGGCAAACTCATCTGCGATATGGCCTAGCGTCGAATGGAAAACGCGGCCCTTGCCATACATTTTCTTCCAGACAACTGGCATGACCACGCCGTCGATTTCTGCAAAACGGGAACCATCAAAAGTGGTCGTCGCCAGCACCTCGATCGCTGGGTCGTAGTGGATGTAATATTGTTCGGAATGATAGGGAAAATCGCTGATCCCCACGACAATCGGGTCGTCGGGTTTGGTGATATTCACCTCGTAATCAATAATGTCCCCCGGGTGGGCAACCCACTGACCGCCGACCATGAACTGATAATCCGGTTCGTTTCGGAACGCATCACACATAAGCCCGTGAAACCCGCCGAGGCCGGAGCCCGCGCGCACTGCGGCTAAGAGGTTTTGCAACTCCTCCTTTTCGATCTTTGACATGGTAGTCGCCGGGATGATCAGGTCAAATTTTCCCAGATCAGGGTCGGCAAATGCCGACGTGCTGTTGGACATGGTGACGACAAACCCGTGCCCCTCTAGCATGTCCTTGACGATATTTGCGCTGGCTTCCGGCGTATGACCTTCCCAGCCACCCCAGACGATAAGTGCGGTTTTCTGTGACATAAATCCTCCCGTTTTAACGATAATCCCATACTGATCCGGGAATGAAAATCCCTATTTTTTCGCGGCGCGAAGCTCGCGTTCCAACGCCTCCAGAAAGCGCGAGCGATCTGCTTTGGAAAACGGCTTCCCACCGCCTTGCCGGAAAGGATCAGCAGCGCGCAGGTCTGCCATCAGGTCTCGCATGGCCAATTGGTTGCCAATGTTAGATTTCGTAAAAGTCTCACCATTATGGCGCAGCACCCGCGCCCCGGCCTCAAGGCATTTCGCGGCGAGGGGAATGTCCCCTGTGATGCAAATATCGCCCGGCCCAGCCCGATCCGCGATCCACTTATCCGCAACGTCCGGCCCGTCCGGCACCACCACCGTTTCGACCAGTGGATGCGGGTTCGGGCGGATACCGCCGTTGGACACGATGAACACCTTCACCCCGTGCCGGTCAGCCACGCGGACAACTTCGTCTTTCACGGGGCAGGCATCTGCATCGACATAGATCATGCGTAAAGAATGTCCGCGTGGTGGATGATATGTTCTTCCATGAAGCTGGAGACAAAGAAATACCCGTGGTCATACCCGTCGTGCACGCGGACCGTGCCTGCCTGTTTCCGGCCTGCCATAGCCGCCTGCATCGCATCGGGACGCAACAGATCCCAGTTCGCATCCGCCGCCCCCTGATCAATCAGCACATGCCCTGGATAACCCTTATCCGCCATCAATTTGGACGCATCATGCTTGGCCCATTCCATTTCATCAGCCCCCAGATAAGCGGTCAGCTGTTTGCGCCCCCAATCACTGGCGGACGGGTTGCAGATGGGGGCGAAAGCGGACAAGGAGCGGTAGCGATCCGGGAAGGACATCCCGATGGTCAGCGCCCCGTGACCCCCCATCGAATGGCCGGTGATGCCTTGGGCATCCTCGTCCAGATCAAAGTTCCGGAACAGCAACGTCGGCAACTCATCCGTGATGTAGTCCCACATCTGGAAATGCTTTGCCCATGGGTCCTGCGTCGCATTCACATAGAACCCAGCCCCTTGGCCAAGGTCATATGCGTCGTCATCCGGCACCCCTTCGCCGCGCGGCGAGGTATCGGGAAACACCAGTGCGATCCCGTGATCCGACGCCCACGCCTGTGCGCCCGCCTTGATCATCGCGTTTTCGTGCGTGCAGGTCAGACCGGAAAGGAACCACAGTACAGGAACTGGCCCTTCGGAAGCTTGGGGCGGCTGGTAGACAGCGAACGTCATATCGCAGGCGCAGGCGTTCGAGCGGTGCGTATAGACACCCTGCACTCCGCCGAAGCATTTGTTTTTGGAAATTGTCTGCATGGCATTCCCCTTTTGGCGTGACGCTAGCGCAATCCCCGCTTGCCTTCCAGCCCTTGGCGCGGGCAATCTGGCGGAATGACAGATTTCGCCAAAACCCGCGCGATGTTCGATATTCCTGAAGGGGTTACCTACCTCAACGGGAACTCGCTAGGTCCACTGCCAAGCGCCGCCAAAGCGCGGGTCGCTGGCGTTGTGGCGGACGAATGGGGCGAGCTGCTGATCCGCGGGTGGAACAAGGCCGGATGGATGGCGCAACCTGCGGTGCTGGGCGACCGGATCGCGCCGCTGATTGGCGCGCCGAAAGGGTCGGTGATGGTCGGGGACACACTGACGATACGCGTTTATCAGGCGCTATCCGCGGCGCTGGAACTGGTGCCCGACCGCCGCGTGATCCTTAGCGATAGCGGCAATTTCCCGACGGATTTATATATGGCCCAAGGGCTGATCGGGACGCTGGGCGACGGGTATGAACTGCGCGTTGTGGCGCCCGAGGAGGTTTCGGAGGCGCTGGATGATTCCATCGCCATCCTGATGCTGACCGAGGTTGATTATGCCACCTCCCGCCTGCATGATATGGCCGCGCTGACGGCACGGGCGCATGCGGTTGGGGCGGTGACGGTCTGGGACCTCGCCCATTCGGCTGGCGCGATCCCGATTGACCTGACCGGCACAAACGCCGATTTCGCTGTCGGCTGCACATACAAATACCTGAACGGTGGGCCAGGCGCGCCCGCCTTCATCTATGTCCGCCCCAACCTGCAAAACCACGTGCGTCCCGCGTTAAGCGGCTGGCTGGGCCACGCCGCACCCTTCGCGTTTGAACAGGATTACACCCCCGCTGAAGGCATCGCCAGAATGCGCATCGGCACCCCGTCGGTGCTGGGCATGGCCGCGCTGGAAACCGCGCTGGATGTGTGGGAGGGCGTGTCCGTTGAAACCCTCCGCCACCACTTCATCACCCTATCGGAATTGTTCATTGCCGAGGTCGAGACCCGCTGTCCCGACCTAACCCTCGCCAGCCCGCGCGACCCCGCACAACGCGGCGCCCACATAGCCCTGCGTCACCCTCAAGGCTACGCCATCATGCAAGCCCTGATCGCCGAAGGGGTGATCGGCGATTTCCGCGCACCGGACGTCATGCGGTTCGGATTTACACCGCTGTATTTGGGTGAGGGGGATGTGAAGAGGGCGGTGGATGTTTTGGAAAGGGTGATGCGTGATAGGCTGTGGGATCGGGAAGAGTTTCGGGTGAAGGCGGCGGTTACTTAGTTTGTTGGTTTCCGCCGAACTACCAAATGGTTTCCTTCACCCCGTTTGATCTCGTAACGCCCTGTTTTTTGAAGCAAATCCGACAATTTAGGGCTTCCATAAGTCCTTGGGTCAAAATCAGGGTTGGCTTGGGTAATAAACTGTCCCAGTTGACCAAGCGTATACCATTCCTGATCACTACTGATCTTGTCCATCGCCGCATTTATCATCGGAATAGCCTTTGTTGGCGGCTCTTTCTTTGACCCTTGCGGCTTGGTTTTGGTCACTTTCTCTGGCTTGTCATCGCCATTTGCCGCAATCAGATTTTCCGCATAAATGAAACGCTTGCAGGCCATCCGGAAAGCTTCGGGGGTTTTCTTTTCTCCGATACCATAAACGTCCAGCCCTTGCTCGCGAATACGTGCTGCCAGCATTGTGAAATCACTGTCGGAGGACACCAGCACAAACCCGTCAAACAGCCCGGAATGGAGAAAATCCATCGCCGAAATGACCAGCCCGATATCCGATGCGTTCTTACCTTTTGTGTTGGAAAACTGTTGGTCCGCAACCATACCCAGCTTAGCGACTTTCTCGGACCATGCCTTCAGATGGCCAGAACTCCAGTCCCCGTAAATACGCCGCACGGAGGCTTCGCCAAGACCCGAAATCTCTTCGAAGATCACCTCGGCATAATGCGCAGGCACATTATCCGCATCAATCAGAACACAGAGTCGCGGAGCGCGATTTTCAGCCACTATTCTCTCCCATTCCCGTCGAAGCTGCCGCACATAATTCAAATGTGCTGTCCTGTAATCGCTATAAGAAAGTAGGTGCTCGTAAACAAGAAACACTAGGCCGACGGTAACACAACACTTCGATGAAACACCAGCCGATCGCGACAGCCCGCTTTTGGTTTCAAGGGACGGGTCTTCGTGAAAATGGTTTGTAAACCTGATTGAGTCCGAGAAATTGAAAATTTCCGCAAAAAGTTGTAAATCTCTATCATAAAACAACGTAAAGTAGAGATAAGCAATGGTTACTCAAGTCGACAAAGTAAAATTCGAAGCCATTTCAGGTATCGCCTTTCTGGCAAAGTGTACGATTCACTGGGGCTCGCATGGATCAGGTCCAGCGCCGGTAAGTCTAGCCGTTGGCCAAAGCCACACATGGGATCTAGAGAGCCTTGGAGTTCCGGAAACATATCGGTTTTGGGCCGTCGTTGAAGCCGAAGGCGGCGTCACGAAAGGGACCGACAAGCACGAATTTGCGTTCAGCAAAGGCTCAGGTGTTACCGCTATTTACAAAATAACTGGGAGCACTCTCGATCCGAAAATCGAGAGCAGTATCGAAGAAGACTAGAAAAATTAGCGACTATCTTGGGCGGATCTGGGAGAGTTCAATACTCCACCACCGCGCGAATGCTCTTGCCTTCATGCATCAAATCGAACCCCTTGTTGATGTCCTCCAGCCCCATTGTGTGGGTGATCATCGGGTCGATTTCGATCTTGCCGTCCATGTACCAATCGACGATTTTTGGGACATCCGTGCGGCCTCTCGCGCCGCCAAATGCCGTCCCACGCCAGCTGCGGCCGGTGACCAGTTGGAAGGGGCGGGTGCTGATTTCGGCGCCGGCGGGGGCGACGCCGATTATGATGGATTCGCCCCAACCTTTGTGGGCGGACTCCAAGGCGGTTCGCATGACGTTTACGTTGCCGGTGGCGTCGAACGTATAGTCGGCACCGCCTTTGGTTAGGCCGACCAGGTAGGCGACCAGATCACCGTCGACCTCGGCCGGGTTCACGAAATCGGTCATGCCGAAACGCTCCGCCATCGGCTTTTTGCCGGGGTTGAGGTCGACGCCGACGATCTGGTCGGCACCGGCCAGACGCAGCCCCTGAATGACGTTCAAACCGATGCCGCCAAGACCAAAGACAATGGCGCGTGAGCCGATCTCGACCTTGGCGGTATTTATCACCGCGCCGATGCCCGTGGTGACGCCGCAACCGATGTAGCAGACCTTGTCAAACGGGGCGTCTTCGCGGATTTTGGCCAGCGCGATTTCCGGCACAACCGTGTGGTTCGCAAAGGTCGAGGTGCCCATATAATGGAGGATCGGATCACCGTCTAAGGTACTGAATCTACTGGTTCCGTCGGGCATCAGGCCCTGTCCTTGCGTGCTGCGGATCGACTGGCAGAGGTTGGTTTTCGGGTTGAGACAATACTCGCATTCGCGGCATTCCGGGGTGTAGAGCGGAATGACGTGATCGCCGGGTTTGAGGGTGGTCACACCGGCCCCGACCTCCAGCACAACACCTGCGCCTTCATGCCCCAAAATGGCGGGAAACAACCCTTCGGGATCAGCGCCAGAGAGGGTGAATTCGTCGGTGTGACAAATGCCCGTCGCCTTGATTTCAACGAGGACTTCACCGGCCTTTGGACCCTCCAGATTGACCTCCATGATCTCCAAAGGTTTGCCGGCTTGAACGGCAACAGCGGCGCGAGTTCGCATGATAATCCTCCCTGAAAAATGCTTTGGAAGGAGGGTGCAAAACTTTGCTCCACGCTGCAAGGTTTATCTTGATTAACGCGTTAACCTTTGGGTCAAAAGCCGGAATTTTGGTATGCACAACCTATGCACAAACCATGCACCAAGCATGCATATAATTTTTCGGGCATTTTTGTTAACGAATGGCGTTAAGGAAGGTTAATTTCGGGAATATTCTGTCAACGGAATGGATCTGATGTCCGACGAAAATGAACGAAGCTCTGCGGGTGAGTATGTAGGCGCGCGTGTCGAATGACCGCTCCGCGAGGGCGGAGCGGTCGCCGCTGTCAGGCGTCCTCACGCGGCCATCTGATGGCGAGGTAGAGGATCATCAGCATGGCGATGATCTCGATCCCGGCGAAGAAGAAGTAGGAGAGCGGTGCGCCCCCAAGCCCGCCAAAGATGACAAACGGGATGGTGATCGGGACGCCTATGAAATTCACAATCCGGTTCGGGCCGCGACGCAGAACGCGCGACAGGAGAACCAGTGCAATCGGTATTTCCAGAAGCACAGAAAATACCATCACGGTGCTGACGGAAAGCGTTTTGCTCATCGTGTCGAGCAGTTCGAGATAGCCGGGGCGTAGCATACCGATGATGTCGGCATAGATCATGTTGAACAGGATGAAAGCCCATGTGGTGGAGATCAGAATGCTCCGGTCGAGTTTATTTGGAGTGGTCATTGCGTGGTTCCTTTGGATGTTGATCCCTCAGGATTAAACATGCAGATATCACATATGAATTGCCTAAATTTGGCTATCTGATATACGTAAATCCATGAACTGGGATACGATCTCTTTTGACTGGAATCAGGTGCGGGCGTTCCTCGCAACGGCCGAGGAGGGTTCGCTGTCCGCTGCCGCGCGGGCGTTGAAACAGACACAACCGACGCTAAGCCGACAGGTCTCGGCACTGGAGGACCGGCTGGGGGTCGTGCTGTTTGAACGTAACCGGCGGGCGACGGAATTGACCGAGGCCGGGTTGGAGCTGTTGGAACATGTCCGGGTGATGGCGGATGCAGCGACGCGGGTGTCGCTGTCCGCGACGGGACGGTCGCAGGCGATTGACGGTCACGTCAGTATCACGGCGACGGATATGACAGCGGCCTATATCCTTCCGGATATTCTGGTCGGCCTGCGGGAGGTCGCGCCGAATATCAGTGCGGAGATCCTTCCGTCAAACAATGTTCAGGACCTGCTGCGCCGCGATGCCGATATTGCCATCCGACACGCGCGGCCCGAGCAAGAGGATTTGATTGCCCGCAAGGTCGGGGAAAGTGCAGCGCATCTCTATGCATCGGAGGCTTATCTGGAAGCGCGGGGGATGCCAGGAGATGTTGGTGCACTGGCATCGCACGATTTTTTGGGACTGGCCCCGATCGAGAGGCATCTGCCGAATATCCGTGCAGGCGGCTTGGCGCTGGAGGTCGCGCAGTTTCCCTATACCACGTCAAATGGCGTGACGCTGATCGAGCTGGTCCGCAAAGGGCTAGGGATCGGGATATTGCCTGACAATATCGCCTGTCGGTTTCCGGGTCTGAAACCCGTCCTGACAAACGCATTTTCTGTTCCAATTCCAATCTGGCTGGTGACCCACCGGGAACTGCATACCAGCCGCAGGATCAGATTGGTGTTTGATTTGCTGGCGGACAGGTTGTGAACCGGAGGCTGTGCGTGTGGCCTGCGCACTTCTGGTCCTAATGAGACGCCCCTAACCTACGCATTCCTATGCGGTGAAAACGAGCTTTGGCGCATCCATGTTCCGATGTTTTTTGCCAGATATTTATCTCCGATCAGGTTGATCCTGTCGGCGGAGATTTCGGATTCGAGTTTCGACAATCCGATCCATGCGAAAGTCAGGGCTTTTAGGTCCGAAGTGACGAACAGGTCGACGTCGAAGCCCGGGTCGCGCCCGATCCTTCGGACGGGGAGCGCTTTGCGCCCTCGCAGGATCAGGTGCGGCGCTTCGATCAGTCGTCGACCTTGCCGCGTAACGCTTTGATCGCGCCGCGTTGTTTCTTCGCCTCCAGCCGTCGCCGTTTGGAGGCGAGGGTGGGGCGGGTGCGGATGCGTTTCTTGGGACGGATCAGGGCTTTTTGGATCAGGTCGATCAGCTTAGCCTCGGCTTCCTCGCGGTTCCTTGCCTGCGTCCGATGGGTTTCGGCAGTGATGATCAGCGCGCCCTCTTTGGTCCAGCGCCGCCCGGCCAGACGTTTCAGGCGGGATTTGACGTCGGGGGGCAGATGCGGGGAGCGCGCGGCCTCGAACCGCAGTTCCACGGCTGTGGAAACCTTGTTCACGTTCTGCCCGCCGGGGCCGGAGGCGCGAATGAAGCTCTCGGTCAGTTCCCAGTCTTCTATTGTGATATTTTCGTTGATGCGGATCATGGAGAGGACATACCGGGTTTTCGGGAACAACGGAAGATGCGCAAACGGATTGCCCTCCGTCCGTCTAACCGTTAATACAACGGGAAAAGGGAGAGTCTCATGTCTAAATCCAAACCGCCATTCACCCTCGCCGGGCTCGATCATGTTGTGTTCATCGTTGATGACATGGCCAAGGCCGTCAGTTGGTACGAGGACGTTCTGGGCGCGGTGATCGGGTATACGTACCCTCAGCTTGGGATGGAGCAGATGTGGGTGGGGACTGAATTGATTGTGCTTTGGGATATCACCAATCCGGGTGCGAAGGATGCGATCCCGCCGGTCAAAGGCGGGCGGAATGTGGATCATGTCTGTATCGCGCTGAGCCCCTTTGACAAGCAGGCCATGCGGGATCATCTGGCCGCGCATGGTGTGGAGATCGAGCGCGAGGCGTTTCATGGCGGTGCGCGGGGGATGGGGAACTCGTTCTACGTGCGCGATCCGTTTGGCAATAAGCTGGAGCTGAAAGGGCCTGCGGTTTATCCGGACGGCACTGTCAGTGGGGTTGAGGTTTGGCAAGGCGAATAAGCCAAGGGGTGCGAATCCCTTTAAAACGTGCTTTTCTACCTTCATCAATTATGATGGGGGTGTATTATGAGAGTGATATTAGTTCTCGCAGCCGCGCTGTTTGCGGCAACAAGTGCCAGCGCGCAGTTCAATGTTGCGGATGCGAATATTTCGCTGGGCTATGGTTTTGATGATTACGGGCCGGGCGAGCGCACGGTGTTCGAATTAGAAGGGGATCTGACCGCGGCGGTCTCTTCGTCATTTGATGTGCAGCTTAATGTCGGCATTTTCGGAGTTGATGACGGGCCGGGTTCTTTTGGCAATACGACTGAATATTTCGGTATCCATGGTATCTATAATTTCGGCACAAGTCGTGCTGGGGCGTTCTTGGAAATCGCGTCGACGGTTCCAAATTACGGCTATTATTACTACGGGTTGGAATACCAGTATGATGCCGGGCCACTGTTGCTCGAAATTCAGGCCGGACAGTTCGAAGCCTACGCTAACAACTTGAACTATGCGACACATCCATTTGTGAACGCAACGATCGGGTATGAATATGGCGACTTCAATTTCAGCATCGGCCAGTATTGGTCGGATGATAGCTATGATCAGCTGGGGACGCTGGTGCATGTCGGTTATGATACAAGCTGGGGTGCCGAGCTATTCGCCGAATATCATGCGGAAACACGGGATTCCCCGTTTGACAGCGTGATCAATACCATCGTGCTGGGTGTTTCGATGCCGTTCGGGGCAGGCACCCGGACGGCCTTTGACAGCCCGGCGAGCCAAATTCTACGCCGTATCGGGGCGCCGTAAGCGTTGAGAAGGGCCGCCGGTTAGGCGGCCCTTTCGTTTATTCAACCGTAATCGTAATCACGTCGGACATAACCGGTTCGCTGTGCGGGATGTGGTTCAGATCGCCCAGCACCAGTTGCAGCGTGTGCGTGCCGGGGGACAGCTCTAACGTGACCTCGGTCTGGCCGCCGCCGAAATGTTTGTGATTGTCGTCGGATGGCAGATTCAGCGCGAATTCCTCGGCCCCGTCCGGCCCTTCGCCCAGAGGAGGGCGGTCGATCAGCAGATGATGATGGCCGGTATTTTCCTTTTCGGTCCCGGCGGGCGCAACGCCCATCCCGGACAGGCCGAAAATGATGGTGACGGGTGAAGACACGGTGTCCCCATCCGACAGGTTGACGAAATAGACCTGAGCGTCGGCAGGTGCCGGGGTTTCACCGGCCGTGGCGAGGGTCAGCGGGGCGCACGCGATAAGCGCTGCAGCGATAAGATGTTTTGACATAAGCTCTCCGGGTTTGTCAGTGAGGAAACGGGGAGAATGGTTACCACACAGGGTAAGCGTGTACGGGTTCCGGACAACGGATTCATATCGGAGATGGCCCAGATTCGCGAGGGGTAAACGAAAGGGGCGCTCCTGTATCAGGAACGCCCCAGACTTGGTTTTGGAGGTGGCAAAAGCGGGAAATTTCCGCAATCACCAGGCGTAGAGATAGAGGGGCTGCCCCCTAAATTTTCACCTCGCGATATACTTTAACCATCTGCTCCAACTTCCCAATAGACAATTGGCACCTCCTTTCTGATTGTTTCCGATATCAGAATCATTGCACCGATTTTCCAAAACACAAAGTAAAATTTTTATGTCGGGTTCGTTTTTCTGGTAGATGTGCCTGGATTTTCATCAATGGGTGGTGGTTGCGCCACCCTTTAAACGGGAAACCAGCAGGCGGAAAGGCACCAGCGCAAGCAGCGCCAAGGCCAGTTTCACAAGGAAATCCGCGGTGCCAAGGCTGATCCACAAGGGGGCGATGGGGCCTGCGCCAAGAAGTGGCAGGCTTTCGTTTGCCCAGCTTACGTCATTGGCGGGTTCGAGGAAGGACAAGGACGCCGAGAAAGCGATGGTGAAGAAAATTGCGGTGTCGAGGGCGGAACCCACAAGCGATGAGGCGAGCGGCGCACGCCACCATGCGCCCGCACGAAGGCGGTCAAAGATGATCACATCGACCAGTTGCGCGATCAGGAATGCGGTGCCCGAGGCGATGGCGACGCGGAGTGTGACCAGCGGACCGAATTCGCCCATGATCTGTGTGCCGATGAAGGAGCAGAGGATGCCGGTCACGAAGCCGGCGAGGATCACCTTGCGCGCTGTGGTGGCACCGTAAAGGCGGTTCATCAGGTCGGTGACAAGGAAGGCGAACGGATAGGTGAATGCCCCCCACGTAAGCCAGTCACCCAGCAGGAATTGCACAAGAATGTTGGAGGCCACAACGATGGCAGCCATGGCGATTACGCCAATGATAAGTCCTTTGGTCATTTTGAGTCCGTTTTTTAGAGAAGGTTGCGGAGACTTCGTGGCGGGGCGTATAGGCTGGAGATTAGCAGTTGGCAAGGGGGGATGTAGGATGAGGGGATTGTTGTTGATGGTATGTTTGTTGAAATTCTTGAATATCGTTTTGTTTGAAATGAGGGTTGAATGGACACGGTCTGGATATGTCGCGGGATTATGAAAGAACCGCCATTTTATAGTTTTCATCCCGATGAAAACTGGATGGAAGTGGGAGAACGGGCGGCCAACCAAGTTGCAAACCGAAATGGTCAAGCGCTACCACGAGAGAGCTTTCCTACGGAGATGTTTCGCGCTGAAAATACCGAACAGCGAGGGTCGCTAGAGGACTTTGCTATATCAAATGGCTACATTATTGTTACAGAAAAACTCGCCAACGTCCTGCGCCAGTTTAATCTGGGTGATGGTGCCCTATATCCGGTTTCATTTTTCGAAAGTGACAGAACAACGCCGGTCGAAGGAACGTATTACTGCCTGAATATAGGCAATATAAAACAGGCGTTAGTTCCGGATAGGTCCAAAAATGTTGAGCCACCCGGCGGCTATCCGGGCGTCAAAACATGGGGGTCAAAGTTTAGAATTACCGACAATGACATTGCCGTTCGAGAAACCGCGCTGCATGGACCAGATATCTGGGTAGATCCATTGCTTCGCCGATCAATATTTGTCTCTGGCAGGTTAGCGGATGCGATCCGTGAGGGTGGATTTGGCAAGCTTTTCGATATGAAGGAATGCGCAATAATTAAGGACCATTAGCGGGACGATTTCACCTTGGCCGCCACCGCATCCAGTGCCATCACATACCCCACGGTTCCAAACCCGGCAATCACCGCGTCCGACGCGGGACCAACGTATGACGTATGGCGAAATTTCTCGCGTGTGTGGGGGTTGGAGATGTGGAGTTCCACCTTATACCCCGCAAACGCCCGAAGCGCGTCGTGTATCGCTACCGACGTGTGCGTATAGGCGCCCGCGTTGAGGATGATCGCGGCGGCGGCTTCGCGAGCTTCTTGTATCCATGTGACCAGCTCGCCTTCGAAATTCGACTGGCGGCATTCGACGTTGAAGCCCAGCTTCAACCCATGTTTGCGGCATGTGTTTTCGATGTCGGTCAGGGTTTCGTAGCCGTAAATCTCGGGCTCGCGTTTACCAAGCAGATTGAGGTTCGGGCCGTTCAGGAGGAAAATGGTGTCGGACATCTACGCCCCCAGATTTTCAGCGATGGCGTTGATCGCCAGCACATAGCCGAAGTCGCCAAGGCCGCAGATGATGCCGGTGGTTTTCGCGGACTCGCGGTCCGAATGGGGGACCGTTTTGGCGGCGAAAATGTTGGTCAGGTGAACCTCGGTCAACGGCACGTCGCTGTGGGTCATGGCGTCTACCGAGCGACGATAGAGGCCAGTGCTGGCGGTGATATCGGCGGCGGGGTTGAAAATGATCGCGTCGGCGTCCGGCGATTTGATCCGGCTGATCAGTTTTTCCAGCTTTTCGGATTGCACCCATTCCAGCGTCGCGCCCGCGTTGTCAGCGGCGGCAATAATGTCGTCCGAGGGCGTCGCCGGAAGGCCGGGGCCGTTGAGGATCAGGATTTTGACCATGGGGCGAATATAGTCCGGTCTGACGTAAAGGGAAGGGGTTACGCGGCGTACTGGATGGTGACGTCGGTGGGGGCCTGTAGGATGGCGCGGATCGGGGCGTCTTCCCATGGGCCGTCGTTTTGCGCGGTGTGTAACGCGTCCAGTTTTTCCTGCCCGGTGATCAGGATGTGGATGTGCGCCGATTTGCGCAAAACCGGTGCGGTCAGCGTCAGACGCGGTTCCGGGGCACCCGGGGCGCGCATCGGCAGCAAGGTAAGGTTGGAATTGTTGTCCAACCCTTCGGTCAAGCGGTCAGCGCCGGGGAACAGGCTGGCGGTGTGCATGTCCGCCCCCATGCCGAGGACGCAAACGTCGAGGGGCAGGGCGGCTTTGATGTCCGTCACAAGGGCGTCCAGCACATCTTCGGGGGCATCGGCTTCCTTGTAGAACGGAACCATTGTCGCGGCACTGGCGGCGTTTTGCAGGAGGGTTGAGCGCAGTAAACGGGTGTTGGAGCGGTCGGAGCTCTCGGGGACGAACCGTTCGTCCGTCAGCATGACCTTGACCTTTGACCAGTCGAGATCGACCGATGATAGCGCCGTCAAAAACGGTCCCGGTGTGGTCCCGCCCGGCACCGCGAGCGTGGCTTTGCCTTTGGCAGTAATCGCCCCGGCCAACTGGATGGCGACGCGGTCGGCCAAGGCGTTCATCAGGGTTTCGCGGCTATCATATTCGTTGAAAATCGGCATATTTCCGGTCCGTTTGTGCAAGTTCGGGGGGACCATACCGAACGGTAACATTTTCGTCACCTGCTGATTGGAATTGATTTAAGTCAAGAACGCATTCCGTTTTCGTGATATGACCAACCTCGCTGCTTTCACAAGGAGAAAAGCAATGGAAAAGAATGAAGGCAATATGGATCGCGTGATCCGGATCGTGGCTGGGCTGGCGCTGATTGCTTATGCGCTGTTCATGCCAACCGCACCCTTGGCGATGTTTGCCTGGATCGGGGTGATACCGCTGGTAACGGGCCTGATTGGCTGGTGCCCGCTTTACCGGATTTTCGGGATCAGCACCTGTCCAATGAAAAACTGATGGGCGAAGCCTCGCCGGATCGCGGGGCTTTGATGATATGACGCAGCGCCCCCTCTTGTATCGGGGGGCGCTTGCTGTATTGACTGCCGTCGGGATAACAGACCGAGGCAGATTTTGACATTCTGGGGGCGTTTCTTACGGGCAATCTTCCGGCTGCAACGCGCGGCCTATCGCCATTGGAAGATCAGCGCGATGGTGATCCTGCCGCTGGTGGCGCTGGTGGGTGCCATGTCGCAGAATATCCGCAATTCCAACGACACGATGCTGTTTTTCAGCGCCGACAATATTCACCGCCAGAAGGTCGAGGCGCTTCAGGCAGATTTCGGATCCGCGCGCACGACGTTGATCGTGATCGATGCGCATGATCCAACACGGGTGATGGAGCTGCTGGCGGCGGAGCGGGAGCTGACGCGGCTGGTGCAGGACGGCACGTTTCCCGTGTCGGACCTGACCAACCTCGGGTCGCTGTCGGCAAGTTTGCCCGCCTTGGGCTATCCGCCGGACTACACGCTGCTGGAAGATGTGCCGCTGATATTGGATGATTTCCCGGCGATCTCGCGGCTCTATTTCAACGCGGACCGGTCGGCGACGGCCATTTACCTGTCGATCGACAGTGCCGATCAGACGGACGAGGCGTTGATGGCGGCTTATGGTGAACAGGCGGCGCTGGTGGAACATATGCGTGCCAACTATCCGGATTTTGACATCGCCTTCACCGGCAATATTGCCGTGTCCGAGGCCTTGCGGGAAAGTTTCGAATGGGATGAAAAATACCTTTACCCGGCAACGGCGCTGGTGAACCTGATCGTGCTGCTGCTGGCGTTTTCGAATTTTCGTGTGGCGGTGTCGGTGCTGGTCGTCGCCTTCGGGTCGGTGATCATGACGCAGGGGATCGCGGGGTGGAGCGGGTATCTGTTTGCCTCGGGCTCGTCCTCGGCCTTTCCGATTGTGTTGACGCTGACGGTCGCAAGCCTGATCCATGTGATCCATTATATGGGTAAGCGGATCCGGATGCTGCCGTTTCAGCGCGCGGAGTCGGTGGTGCTGGCCAGTTTTCGCAAACTGACGGTGCCGGTGGTGCTGACGCATCTGACCACCGCTGTCGGGTTCCTGTCGCTGAATTTCGCGGATGCACCGGCGTTCAAAGCAATGGGCAATTTGGTGGCGATTGGCTTGGTGTTTTCGCTGCTTCTGACACTGTTTGCGGCCCCTGTGCTGTTGCGCTGGCCGGTTGGAAAGTTGTTCATCGGGGACGAGAAGGTCCGGGCACTGTCACACGGATTTGCGCGGCTTTGGCGGGATTGGCCGTATGTCACGGCGGGGCTTGTGGCGGTGGCATCGCTGGTCGCGGTGGCAGGGTTGCCGCGGCTGATCTTTGACGATCAGATGACCAACAATTTCGACCCGGATCATGAAATGCGGATCAATCTGGCGCAGATTGACGACGCGATGGGATGGTCGCATGCCATTGATATGGTTGTGAATTTCGAGGGCGACGCGATGTTCGACCCAGCCGTGTTTGCGCGGGTCGAGATGTTGCTGACTGACATCACGGCGCTGCCGAATGTGGTGGCGACGATCTCACCCTTGCCAACGATCCGGGAATGTCTGGCGACGCGCATACCGCCATTTGAGGGGCCGATGGCGGAGGTGCCACCGAAATATCTGAACTATTGTATACGTTCCATGGTGCAGCCGGGGGACGCGCCGGTGGCGGGATTTTTTAACCGCGATTTCACCAAGCTGAAGGTCAACCTGCTGCTGCCCGCCGTTTCGGCGCTCGGGGTTCGCCAAATCAGTGAATCCGCCGAAAACTACGCCCGGGCCGAAGGGTTCAGCGACGGGCAGGTGCAGGTGACGGGGGTGCCGGTGATGAGCGCCTATCTGTCCGCGATCAACACCCAGCATATGCTGGTCGGCACGGCGATAGCGATGTTCGTCGTGTCGATCATGATCGGGTTTTTCCTCAAGAGCTGGCGGCTGGCGGTGCTGTCCATCCTGCCGAATTTCCTGCCCGCCATGTCAGCGCTGGGCATATGGGTCTGGTTCAATACCGAGGTCGGGATGGCCGCGTCGATTATCGCGGCGGTGACATTCGGGATCGTGGTCGATGATACGATCCACATCCTTTATGCGCTGGCGCGGGGGAAGAATGTGCGGGATCGACAGGGGATACGGAGGGTGCTGGGCACCGTGACGCCGGGGGTGCTGACCACCACCGCGGCGCTGGGCTTTGGCTTTGCCTTCCTGATGTTGAGCGGGTTCGAGGTGAACCGGCAGTTGGGCTTCCTGACCAGCATCACGATTTTCGTGGCGTTCCTGTTCGACGTGTTCGTTTTGCCCACCCTGTACCTGTGGTTAGGGAGGTCAAAGCCAGTCGCGAAGGATCGGGATTAAGGGGATGTCGGCGGGCGGCATCGGGTAATCGCGAAGCTGAGTCGGGCGGACCCATTTGAGGGTTTGCCCCTCGTGAGGGGTTGCTGTGCCGCCCCATTTCCGACAGGCGAACAGCGGCATCAGCAGGTGGAAATCATCGTAAGTGTGGCTGGCGAAAGTGAGGGGGGCGAGGCAGGATTGCCATGTCTCGATCCCCAATTCTTCGTGCAACTCGCGGATCAGCGCGGCCTCGGGCGTTTCGCCCTGTTCGACCTTGCCGCCCGGAAATTCCCACAGGCCCGCCATGGATTTCCCCTCGGGCCGTTGGGCCAACAGGACGCGGCCATCGGCGTCGATCAACGCGACGGCGGACACAAGGACGGTTTTCATGAGCGATAGTCGGCGTTTATGCTGATATATCCGTGGGTTAGATCGCAGGTCCAGACGGTCGCTTGGGCCGTGCCAACACCGACATCGGTGGTGATTTTCAGCTCCGCCTGTTTCATATAGGCCGCGCCGTCTTCCTCGCGGTAATCGGGGGAGCGCCAGCCCTTGTCAGCCACCAGAATGTCGCCGAACCAGATGGACAGTTTATCGCGATCCGCAGCCTCGCCGGATTTGCCGACAGCCATGACGATGCGGCCCCAGTTGGGATCCTCGCCAGCGATGGCGGTTTTCACCAAGGGGGAATTTGCGATGGCGAGGCCGATGGTTTTGGCGGCCTGTTCGGATTCGGCACCTTTGACGGTGATTTCGACGAATTTCGTAGCGCCCTCGCCATCGCGCACGACTTGGTGGGCGAGGTCCAGCATGACGGTGTGTAGTGCGTCGGCAAATACTGCGGCGCGGGGATCGTCGAGCGAGGTGATTTCATCCATCGGCGCGCGACCTGTGGCGGCGATCACCAGCGAGTCCGACGTGGAGGTATCGCTGTCCACCGTGATACAGTTGAACGTGGTGTCCGTGGTGCGGGTGGTCAGCGCCTGCAACACAGGTTGCGCGATTTTCGCGTCGGTGAAGATATAGACCAGCATCGTCGCCATATCGGGCGCAATCATGCCGGACCCTTTGGCGAACCCGGCGATTTTGACGGGGGCGCCGAGGTCGCATGACGCCACCGCCCCCTTGGGGAAGGTGTCGGTGGTCATAATGGCGCGGGCGGCAAATTCACCTTTGGTTTCGTCAAGGTTGGCGTGCAGCTCCGCCAGTTTGGCGGTGATCCGGTCAAAGGGCAGCGGCTCTCCAATCACACCGGTGGACGCCGGAAAGACGTTGCGGGGATGTATGCCCAGTTCGGCCGCAACCCCGTCGGCGGTTGCCTGCACGGCCTTTTGACCGTTCGACCCGGTGAAGGCGTTGGAATTGCCGGAATTGACCAGAATGGCAAACTTGCCGGGTTGCGGCCCCAGCGCCAGATTTTCCTGACACCAGAGAACCGGGGCGGAGCGGGTTTTGGACCGCGTGAAGGCACCAGCAACGCTGGCCCCTTCACAGATTTCGGCCAACATCACGTCAAGACGCCCCTGATATTTCACCCCCGCTTCAGCGGCGGCGAAACGGACACCGTCAATGACCGGGAGGTCTGGGAATCCAGCTGGGGCCAGCGGAGAGGTCGGATATTTGCCCATTATTGCTGATCAATCACCAGCCCGATATCGGCAATGGACTCGGGGTTGACGTCTTCGATGAACCGTTCGATCTGCGCCCCTTCGGTCAGGGCTTCGATGGTGGCGTCGATCCGCTCGCGCTGCAATTGCTGGGCAATCTGGCCGCGAACTTCGTCGAGAGTCGGGGGAACGGTGATGCGTGAATCATTCAGAATGATCACGTGCCAGCCGAACTGGGTTTGCACCGGCGCGGAAACCTGTCCAACCTCGAGCTCGACAACGGCCGCTTCAAATTCCTGCACCATCTGTCCAAGGCCAAACCATCCCAATTCGCCCCCATTCGGACCAGAGGGACCGATAGACGCGGTTTTGGCAAGTTCCGCAAAATCTGCGCCGTCGGTCAATTGCTGCACCAGATCGGCGGCCTCTTGTTCAGTTTCCACCAGAATATGGCTTGCGTTATATTCGGGTTCACCTTCGTAATCGGCGAAAGCCTCGTCATAGACGGCCTGATATTCTTCCTCGGCCGGTTCTTCGGCGAGCGCACGCTGAATGGCGGCTCCGGCCAGAAGGGCACGGCGTTCGTTTTCAACAGAAAGCTGCACTTCGATCGGTTCGTCGGTAACCGTTCCGCCCAGCAATTGCTGTTCGATCAGCTGATCAAGGATCGCGGGAAACAGGATATTGTTCGGCGCGCTAAGATATTGTTCAGGGAGTTCGGTGCGCAACAGGATGACATGCCCAAGCGTGATATCAACCCCGTTAACTGTGGCCACAACAGTGCTTGCGTCAACGTCTTTATAAACCGGGGCGTCGGCGGTCTCTTCGCTGGCAATCTCGGGCGCGGTTTCTGTGACTTGCTCGGCGTCTTGTGCATTGGCACACCACGCGGTCAGGGAAAGGGCTGCGGCGGAAATTACCGCGGTCGTATAACGCATATATTCGCTCCATTTCTGGGTGTGACGGTCACACCTTTCGAGTAAACCACCCTACCGTGAAGGAGGTGGCGTTGACACTGCTTTGCCTGCCGCTTATTTCAAACCCCGACCCTCGGGGCTGCGGCGAGCTTTGGCAACCGTTTACGCGTTTGCTGGCAGCGAAACAAGCACCCATGTCGTCAGATGGATGACACACAGAGGTATCGGAATTTTTCTGCCTTTGGGCACCTGTAGAGAAAGTGACATTATGCTGGGTTTAGGGACCGTCGCCAAAAAGGTGTTTGGCACACCGAACGACCGCAAGATCAAGGCGACCCGACCGCTGGTGGACAAGATCAACGCGTTGGAACCCGAGTTTCAGAAACTGACAGACGAGCAGATCACCGCGAAGACGCAGGAATTCAGAGATCGTCTGGCCGCCGGGGAAACGCTGGATGATCTGTTGCCCGAAGCCTTTGCCAATGCGCGCGAGGCGTCGGTGAGGGTGTTGGGGATGCGTCCGTTTGATGTGCAGCTGATGGGCGGGATATTCCTGCATCAGGGCAATATCTCGGAAATGAAAACCGGCGAAGGGAAAACCCTGATGGCTACCATGCCGGTCTATCTGAATGCGTTGACCGGACGTGGTGTGCATGTGGTCACAGTGAACGATTATCTGGCACAGCGTGACGCGGAATGGATGGGCGGTATCTATGATTTGCTGGGTATGAGCTGGGGCATCGCCATTCCCGGAATGGACGAAGCGGCCAAGAAGATCGCCTATGATGCAGATATCACCTATGCCACGAATAACGAGCTGGGTTTTGATTACCTGCGCGACAATATGAAATCAGACCTGCGCCAAATATTACAGCGCGACCATTATTTTGCGATTGTTGACGAGGTGGATTCCATCCTGATTGACGAGGCACGCACACCGCTGATCATTTCAGGCCCCTCGCAGGATCGTTCGCAATTATATCTGACCATCGACAAGCTGATCCCGGAATTTGCCGATGATCATTTCGATATCGACGAGAAATCGCGTTCCGCCACCTTGACCGAGGAAGGGAATGATTTCATCGAGGGACGGCTGCGCGCCGAAGGATTGTTGCCGGATGGCCAATCCATGTATGACCCTGAAAGCGTGTCGTTGGTGCATCACGTCAATCAGGGGCTGCTGGCCCACAAGATGTTCAAGCGGGACAAGGACTATATTGTTCGCAATGGCGAGGTGATGCTGATTGACGAATTTACCGGCCGCATGATGGAAGGCCGCCGCCTGTCCAACGGGCTGCATCAGGCGCTGGAGGCAAAGGAAGGCGTGGCGATCCGACCGGAAAACATTACGTTGGCCTCGGTCACCTATCAGAATTACTTCCGTCTTTATGACAAGCTGGCTGGCATGACCGGCACGGCAATGACCGAAGCCGAAGAGTTCGGCGAGATTTATTCGCTGGGTGTTGTTGAAGTGCCCACCAACGTGCCGGTGGCGCGTATTGACGAACATGACCGCGTTTATCGATCCGCCCGCGAGAAATACGAAGCGATTATCGAAGAGATCAAAGAGGCAAATGCCAAGGGTCAGCCGGTTCTGGTGGGAACGACGTCAATCGAGAAATCCGAAATGATCTCGAAGATGTTGACGCAGGCCAAGCTGAAGCACAGCGTTTTGAACGCGCGTTATCACGAACAGGAAGCCGAGATCATTGCCATGGCCGGTGTGCCCGGGGCGGTCACAATCGCAACCAACATGGCGGGTCGCGGCACCGACATTCAGTTGGGCGGCAATCTGGATGTAAAGCTGTCAAAAGCGCTGGAGGGGGTCGAGTCCGAAGCGAAGCGCGAAGAGATAGAGTCGCGCATTCGGGCGGAACATAAACGCGACAAGCAACGCGCCCTAGACGCCGGTGGGCTGTTCGTTCTGGCGACGGAACGGCATGAAAGCCGACGGATCGACAACCAGCTTCGTGGCCGTTCGGGTCGTCAGGGGGATCCCGGGCGGACGATATTCTATTTGTCGCTGGAAGATGATCTGATGCGAATCTTTGGCCATGACCGTCTCGACAAGATGCTGGAGCGGTTGGGGATGAAGGAGGGGGAAGCCATCGTTCACCCTTGGGTCAACAAGGCGTTGGAACGTGCGCAAACCAAGGTCGAAGCGCACAATTACGATATTCGCAAGACGCTGCTGAAATATGACGACGTGATGAATGATCAGCGCAAGATGATATTCTCGCAGCGCCGCGACATCATGGAAGGTGTAGAAGTGGCTGAGACGGCGCGGGAAATGCGTCACGACGTGGTCGATGATCTGATTTCGGAACATGTGCCCCCGAAAGCCTATCCCGAGCAATGGGATACCGAAGGGTTAAAGGCGCGTGTGCAAGAAGTGTTTGGTCTGGACCTGCCGATCCCGGATTGGGCAAATGAAGAGGGCGTCGATGACGATGCGCTGTCCGAACGTCTTTATGACGAGACTGACAAGCTGATGGCCAAGAAAGTTGCGCAATATGGGGCAGACGCGATGCGCGTGGCCGAGAAGCAGGTTCTGCTGCAAACCATTGATCGCAGTTGGCGAGAGCATCTTTTGACCATGGAACATTTGCGCTCGGTCATCGGATTGCGTGGGTATGCGCAGCGGGATCCGCTGAACGAATACAAGACCGAGGCTTTCGCCCTGTTCGAAGCGCTGCTGGACGGGTTGCGGGTCGATGCCACGAAAGCGCTGGCGCATGTTCACATCATGACGCAGGAAGAACAGCAGGCCATGCTGGCACAGATGCAAGCGGCGGCCGGGGGTGGGCGGCAGATTGCGGAGAGCGAATCGGAATCAACCCAAGGTGGAAAGTCGACAGGAGCTTTGCCGGATGGTGTAAATCCCGCCGATCCCAGCACTTGGCCGAAACTCAGCCGAAACGAAACCTGTTTGTGCGGTTCGGGGAAGAAATACAAACATTGTCACGGTCGCGCCTGATTGTGTCGTGAAATAGGTCGCACGGAGTCCGGTACAGAATCGTACATGTGGATGAACGTGATTCGTTGCTGGATTCCAAGAGCTTGTGTGAACAAGATGATGTGAATAAAAATCAGAAGTTGAGCGCAACTCAACGTTTACGTGAAATTAACTGCTTCGGCCCTCAACATATCGGTGAAACAGGGCCGTCAGAATATACATCTAGGGACTGTTGCTTTTATCACGCAGATTCCTGCGCATGCTTACTTTAAACAGTGCAACCAAAACGATATTCTTGTAAGTTGCCGATAAGTATCACTATATTAGTCATTGGTGGTGGGGTATCGAGTATTAGACGACGAAGGGTTTAACGTTGTTCTCTGACGATAGATTTATGACGCTGGCGACCGGCCTCGTGCTGGCAATCGTGGTTGGTACGATTGCTCAGCAGAGCGATACGCTTATGTCATTCTTCACCGGTGAGAAGCAGGGCGTCGGTGTCGAGGATAGCTACACCGTTCGCGCCGGCAAGAATCAATCCCTGGACGTGCTGAGCAATGACTCGCTGGAAGGGGAAATCCAGATCGTCAATCTGCCGCGTTGCGGCACCGCCATTCCCAATGGAAGCCTTATTGATTTCGTCGACTCCGGCAATTGTATCGGGAATGTTGAATTCTCCTATTGCGTCGAGTTCGAAGGGACCTGTGTTGAAAGCGAAGTCAGCCTGACCATCATCAATGAGGAATTGGGCGAAGAGCATGACCGCATTGCCGAAGCGAATGCAAATGTCGGGTCGGGCGATGAATCCCTTTTGGGTATGACGCCGGAACAGATCGCCGAGGTGGCATCGCAAACGCCTCCTGCACAGTCGCAGACCCAGACCCAGACAAATACCACCGTGGCGACGAACACGACACCCACGGCGCCTAATGACCGCTTCACCCCTAATCAGATTGTGCTGACGGACGAAGGTGATGATGTTGCGGTTGTCGGTTTTGGTGGAGCCGCTGCACCGACCCTGTTTGCCCCCGACACAAGCGAGCTTATCCAGCCGCAGGAAACCGTTGACGTGCTGAAACGCAGCGTTGCGTCCGTTGCAACCGTGACGGTTGATCAGGATCAGGTCCTGTCGACACAGACCAGCGCATCGACCCCGTCGAACGTTGCGGTCAACACGACAGATCTGCAATCCGATGTCCCTGTGGGCACCGAGGCGGCACCGCTTGTGGCGTTCTCGGCCCCGGCGCAGCCAACGCTTGGTGGTGCACCGTCCCTGCTGGCCCCGGCGGCACCAACGGCAAATTCGGACAGCGCGTTCTCGGTTGAATATGGACCAGACGTGCCGACCGATCCGCCAACCCAGACGGAACTGGCCTCGAGCGTTACGACGCAAGACCCGGTTGATGTGCCCAACCCGATCGACAATCTGGTTGCGGAAGCTGCCGGTGGTGCGGAACCCCTGAATGATCAGCAGCCGTCCAACCCGCCATCCAACGTTGACACGCAAACCGCTGATGCGGGTAACGTGGCCGTTGAAACCAATGACCCTGCCGACAGTTCGGACATCGTGGTCGAAATGGCGGCGCAAATTCTGCTGCCTGGACCGCAATTGGTTGATTCCGTGGAACGCGGTGACCAGACCACCCCGCAAACGGATGCGATGCTGACAGACGGTCTGTTTGTGGCCAATCTGGAACAAAGCAGCCCGCCGAGCGAAACCACCGAGCTGGCTTCGCTAGAAACGCAGACCGACACCATGCCGTCGATTGGCAATCAGATTGCCGCGACGTGCCCGGTCACCATCAATTCCGCCGCGCGTCCCGGGGCGTCCATCTCTATTCTGGTGACGTCGCTTTGCCGCGCCGGTCAGATTGTCACGATTGAACATGCCGGTCTGGTATTCAACGCCCGCATGGATGACAATGGTCGTGTGACCACAAGCGTTCCGGCGTTTGAAACCACCGCTGTTGTGAACGTGTCCTTTGACGACGGGGCCAGCGAACAGGTTCGTATCGTTGTGCGCGATGCCGAAGATATCGAGCGTATCGCCGTTGTCTGGTCGGCACCGGTTGGGATTGACCTCCATGCCTTTGAAGGTGGTGCGCCCGAAAATTCCGAGGGTCACGTCTGGGCCGAGAATCCGCGCCGCTATCGTGATACGCTGACAGGTGGTGGTGGCTATCTGGAAGTGTTCGGTGACGAGACCATCGCCGGCGGTATCCTGGCCGAAGTCTATAGCCTTCCCACCAATCGTCTGCGTCAACAGAATGATGTGCGGATGGACCTGCGCGTCACCGACGCCACCGGCTATTGCGGGCAGAACATGGTGCTACGCACGGTGCAGACAGGCGCCAACACGGCAACCAAACGTGAATTCAACCTGCTGATGCCTGATTGCGGCCCGGCAGCGGCGGCCGGAATGGTGCTGGAGAATTTCGTGGATGCCATCAGCGTCGCCGCGAACTAAAGCAACCCTTCGGATCTGAAACTGAGGTCGGTATCTTTACCGATGATGATGTGATCGTGGAGGGTTATGTTCAACGCCTCTAGCGCCTGCTGAATTTTCTGCGTCATCGCAATATCCGACTGTGACGGTGACGGATCACCTGACGGGTGATTGTGCACCAAAATCACTGCCGACGCATTCAGTTCAAGCGTGCGCTTTGCCACCTCGCGCGGGTAGACGGGCACGTGATCAACGGTGCCCTTGGCTTGTTCCTCATCCGCTATCAGGATGTTCTTGCGGTCCAGAAACAGAATGCGAAACTGTTCAGTTTCCCGGTGCGCCATGGTGGTTTTGCAATAATCCATCAGCGCCGCCCAGCTGCTGATGGCGTTTGTGCCCAGCACCTTGGCCTGCCCAAGACGATGGGCGGCAGCCTCGACAATTTTTAGCTCCTGTATGACGGCAGTGCCCACCCCCTGCACTTCGCTTAGTCGGGCGGTGGGGGCAGAAATCACGCGGTTGAAATCGCCAAAACGATCCAGCAGACGTTTCGCCAGCGGTTTCACGTCCTGCCGCGGGATGGCGCGGAACAGCACCAGCTCCAGCATCTCATAATCCGCCAGCGCGCCCGCCCCGGCGGTCATGAACCGATTGCGCAACCGGGCACGATGGTTGTGGTAATGTGGTGTTTCTGATTTGGGCGTCGCGTTGGGGTTCGCGGCGGACAGCGGTATCGCGAGCTCGGCGAATAAGGAATGTTGCGGGGCTTCGGCGAAACCGTTATCGGACTTGTTGCTCATGTTCAGACATTCACCTGAACATGGTTAAAACCCGGTTAAACACTATAGGTTGGATGAAATTTCCCGGCGGGCGAGAGAGTGAATATCTCGCACCCATCCTCGGTCACGCCAACAGAATGTTCAAACTGCGCGGACAGAGATTTGTCCCGCGTTACGGCGGTCCAATTGTCGGCCAAGACCTTGGTGTCAGGTTTGCCCAGATTGATCATAGGTTCGATGGTAAAGAACATGCCCGGTTCCAACACCGGACCCGTCCCCCAGCGACCATAATGCAGCACGTTCGGCGGCGCATGAAACACGCGGCCCAACCCGTGGCCGCAAAAATCGCGGACCACCGACATGCGGTGCCCTTCGGCATAGCGCTGGATCGCAGCCCCGATATCCCCAAACGTATTGCCCGGGCGGACCTGTTCGATCCCTTTCATCAGCGCGTCATGGGTGACCTGGATCAGCCGCTCGGCCTTGCGGTTGGGGGTGCCGGCGACATACATGCGGCTGGTATCCCCGAACCAACCATCCAGAATGACGGTGACGTCGATATTGAGGATATCGCCATCCTTCACCAGTTTATCACCGGGAATGCCGTGACAGACCACATGGTTCAGCGAGATGCAGCTGGCATGTTGATAGCCCTTGTAGCCGACGGTCGCCGAGACCGCGCCATTCGCTTCAACATAGGTATGGATCAGATCATTCAATTCGCCCGTGGTGACGCCCGGCTGCACATGCGCGGCAATCATGTCAAGCGTCTCCGCCGCCAGCTTTCCAGCGGCGTGCATACCTGCGAAATCCGCCTTTTCATATAGGCGAATACCGTCTTTGGTCAGTCGACTGGGTGTCAGTCCTTCCACGGGAGATTCCTTTTGGTTCGGGGTTTTATTACCCATTCGCGCACGCGGACGCAAACCCTTCCCAACAGAAATGGGAGCAGATAGGGTCAGCGTCAAGAATTACAGGAGTCACAAATGCCTAATCCAACCGCCGCGATGCTGGTCATCGGCGATGAAATCCTGTCAGGGCGCACGCAGGATACGAACACCAACCATCTGGCGAAGAAGCTGACCGAAATTGGGGTGGCCTTGCGGGAGGTTCGGGTCGTGGGAGACGAGGCAGAGGAGATTATCGCCGCGGTGAATGCGTTGCGCGTAAAATACGATTATGTTGTCACCAGTGGCGGGATCGGGCCGACGCATGATGACATTACGGCGGATGCAATTGCGGCGGCGTTCGGTGTTGGGATTGATGTTCGCGAGGATGCGCGGACGATCCTGGCGACCAACTACAAGAACCCTGACGTCGAACTGAACGAGATGCGCCTGCGCATGGCGCGAATTCCAGATGGCGCAACATTGATCGACAATCCGGTGTCCAAAGCGCCGGGGTTCAAGATTGGCAATGTCCATGTGATGGCGGGTGTGCCAAGCGTGTTTCATGCGATGGTCGACAGTGTGCTGCCGACGCTGGTCGGCGGGCAGCCATTATTGTCGGTTAGCGTGCGGTTCGACATGCCCGAAGGGGAAATTGCCGCGCCGCTTGCCACGATGGCCAAGGCGAACCCGGACTTGTCATTCGGGTCCTATCCGTTTGTGAAGGATGGGCGGTTTGGTACCAATATCGTGGTGCGCGGGTTTGATCAGGCGGCGCTGGATCGTGCGGCGCTCGACCTGGAGGTGCTGCGCGATCGGCTTACATCCGGTTAAAGAAATCCAGATCCTTGATGGTCAGCATGCCCGACAGGATCAGCGCTGTCAGCGGCGCCCAGATCAGCGTGGTGATCACGGTCACCCAGATCATCTTGCGCCCCAGCCGCAGGTTGGCGGGGGCAGATTCCGGGGTGCCGGGGACAACGTCATTCTCGTCCCCTTGTGTGCGCAGCCCGATGGGCAGCGCAATCAGAAGGGCCATGAACCAGATAACCGCATAGAGAACGATTGCTGACGTAATCGCCATTAGACTTGCTCCAATTCAATAAGTGTACCGTTGAAATCCTTGGGATGCAGGAACAGAACAGGTTTGTTATGAGCGCCGATTTTGATGTCCCCCAACACCCGTGCGCCAGTGGCTTTTAGCTGGGCGGCGGCGGCCTTGATGTCTTCGACTTCGTAACAGATATGATGGATGCCACCAGACGGATTCTTGTCGAGGAACTTCTGGATTGGGCTGTCGATTCCCAGCGGGTGCAGCAATTCGATTTTTGTATTGGGCAAGGTGATAAAGATCACCGTGACCCCATGTTCCGGCAGCTCCTGCGGTGCCCCCACCTCTGCCCCTAATGCCCCGCGATAGAGCGCGGCGGCGGCGTCCAGATCGGGGACGGCAATGGCAACATGGTTTAGGCGGCCGATCATGGCGATTCCTTCAGGGATTTCAGATCGGCGAGCGTATCAATATCCTGTAACTCTGCAACATACCCGATTGTCGCGGGTGTGACTGTGGCAACCGTATCGGCCAGCGCGTGGTTGGTGGACCAGCGGACATTGTCGAACAAGCGCGGCGGCAAGGGGCGCGATTGGCGACGCATGCCGACCAGCCAATAGCCGCCATCGGGTGCGGGGCCGAATACGCAGTCTTTGTGCCCAAGGGTGCGAAAGGCGTTGGCAATATGCGCCGCCGTTATCCCCGGCACGTCACTGCCAATCAGAACCATTGGCCCCGGCGGGATCGTTTTAAACGCGCGGCGCATCCGGTCGCCAAGGCTGCCAAGACCCTGAGGATGGCGATAGGTGCCAAACGGCAAAGCGCGGGTCAGACGGGCGGTATCTGGTGCGACGCAGAGATGGATCGTCCAACGGGGGTCGACGAGACGGCGGAGCAAGCGCGACACCTGATGGCGGAACCACCATGTGGCTGCAACCGCGCCGATATCGCGGCCCAAGCGGGTTTTGACCGTTCCAAGGCGGGGTTCCTTGACGAATATCACGAGACGGTTAGCGATAGGGGGCATCGATCTGTTTAAGCCAGGATTCCAGCGCGGGGCGCACGGATTGCTGGCCAGTTGCGCGGGCATCATCGATTACCTGTTTGGTTTCCGACAGGCTGACCGCGCGGATCAACCGTTTCACCGGTCCGATAGAGGCCGGGCGCATCGACAGGATGCGCAGGCCCATGGCCGCAAAGGCAAGAGCTTCGACCGGGCGCCCGGCATCCTCGCCACAGAAACTGACAGGGGTGTTGAAACGGTCACAGCGTGCTGCGATCTGTTCGATGAATGTCAGGTAGCTGACATTCAACGTGTCATAACGCCGACGGACCTTTTCGTTTTCACGATCAGCGGCAAAGAAAAACTGTTTCAGATCGTTCCCACCGATGGAAATAAAATCCGCCATGTCGAAAAACTGATCCGGAGCAAAGGCGAGCGAAGGCGTTTCCAGCATCGCGCCGATCTGGATATGTGAGGGGGTAAGATGGCGGCGCGCCTTTTCCTTTTCCAGCTGATCATAGAAACGATCACGGGCTTCACGGAATTCGTCGAACTGGGCGATCATTGGGAACATGATTTTTAACGGCCGACCCTTGGCCGCGCGGATCAGTGACTGAAATTGCAGCCGCATGACGCCCGGTCGATCAAGGCCCAGCCGGATTGCCCGCCAGCCCATCGCCGGGTTGGGCTCGTCGAATTTCTTCATGTAGGGCAGGACTTTGTCGGATCCGATATCGAGGGTGCGGAAGCAGACGGGCAATTCCCCGGCGGCATCCATCACGCGGGCGTAACGTTCCGACAAATCGCTGCGGCGCGGCACTGTATTGCGCAGAAGGAATTGCAGTTCGGTCCGATAAAGCCCAACCCCTTCTGCCCCTGACCCTTTCAGCGAAGGCAGATCGGCCATCAGCCCGGCATTCATTTCCAGCCGAATGTTGATCCCATCGGTTGAGGTCGCGGGCAGGTCACGCAGCGTGCCATATTCTTCGGCGGCCTGTTCGCGCATGGCGACTTTTTCATGGAAAGCCGTGGCGACATTGGGTTCAGGGCGCAGATGCGCGACTCCTTCGTCCCCGTCGACAAGAATATAATCGTTATTCAATGCCTCACGCGTGATGCGGGCAGCCTGCACGACCAGCGGTATGGCCAACGCGCGGGCAACGATGGCGGCGTGAGAGGCGACCGAGCCTTCCTCTAGCACCACACCTTTCAGCTTTTTGCCGTAATCCAGCAATTCTGCCGGGCCGATATTGCGGGCCACAAGGATGGCATCTTCGGGGATATCGGTTGACCCATTGCCATTGCGCCCCGTCAGGATACGCAACAGGCGGTTGGACAGGTCATCCAGATCGTGCAAACGTTCACGCAGGTAAGGGTCTTGGACGCGTTCCATCCGGGTACGCGTGTTGGACTGGTCGCGTTCCACCGCCACTTCGGCGGCCAGACCAGAGGCAATGGATTGTTCCATACGCTCGCGCCAACCCCGGTCATTCGCGAACATCTTATAGGCTTCGAGCACTTCGCGATGTTCGCCACCGGCCGCCAACTGATCAGCGCTGAGCATGCGGTCAATCTCGGCCCGCAGCTCGGTGATGGCATCGGTCAGGCGCTGTTTTTCCGTTTCGGGGTCATCGGCCACCGGATTGGCGATGACGATATGCGGTTCGTGCAACAGCACATGCCCTTCGGCCACGCCTTCCTGTGCGGACTGACCTTGGGCAAAAAACGTCCGCTGGTGGGGCATGGCCATGGCCTGCTGCCCTTCGGCGGTGAAGGCACCCAGTTCGGTCATCTCGGCGATGACCATGGCGACAACTTCCAGTGCGTAAATCTCGTCTTCAGTATATTCACGGGCGACCTTGTTCTGGACGACCAGAACGCCCAGAACCTCGCCAACGCGCTGAATGGGCACCCCAACGAAGGAGGAATAAATCTCCTCGCCGGTTTCGGGCATATAGCGGAAGCCGGGGGCATCGGGGGCGTTGGCCGTGGCGAAGGGGTGAGCCTTGTCGGCGATTTTACCCACCAGACCCTGTCCAACACGCATGCGCGTCTGGTGAACCGCTTCGGGGTTTAGACCTTCGGTCGCACACAATTCCAAGGTGCGTTCATCGCGGCGGAGATAGATCGAGCACACTTCTGCTTCCATCGAATCGGCGATCAGATGGGTGATCTTGTCCAGCCGCGCCTGACCCTGCGCCTGTTCGGCGAGCGTGTCGCGCAGTCGTTTCAATAGAACGTGGGATTGAACCCCTTTACGTTCGGGCATGGCCCTCTCTTACGATGCTTTTTCCAATTCGAACGCATCATGCAGGGATTGAACGGCGAGTTCCATGTATTTTCTGTCGACCAGCACAGAAACTTTGATTTCCGACGTCGTGATGACCTTGATGTTGATATTGTCATCGGCCAGCGCCTTGAACATCCGCTGAGCCACACCGGCATGAGAGCGCATCCCGATCCCGACGATAGAGACCTTGGCCACACCCGTATCGGCGTCGAGTTCCTTGTAATTGATCGTGCCAGCGGCTTTGGCGTCCTCGATCGCCTTGGTGGCGCGCGCCACGTCGTCGACGGGGCAGGAGAAGGTCATATCCGTGCGACCCTCTTCGGAGATGTTCTGCACGATCATATCGACATTCACCCCGGCTTCGGCCAGCGGGCCAAAGATGGCGGCGGCAACACCCGGGCGGTCGGCAACCGAGATCAGGGTCATTTTCGCCTCGTCGCGTGAATAGGCGACTCCGGCAACGGCATTCTGTTCCATGATTTCCTCCTCGTCACAGACAAGCGTTCCGGGCTCGTCCGAGAAACTGCTGAGAACCTGCAAACGGACCTTGTAGCGCATCGCCAGCTCGACCGAGCGGGTTTGCAGGACCTTCGCGCCAAGGGATGCCAGTTCCAGCATCTCCTCATAGGCGATTTTTTCCAGTTTGCGGGCTTTGCGCGTGATGCGCGGGTCGGTGGTGTAGATGCCATCGACATCGGTATAAATATCGCAGCGTTCGGCGTTTAGGGCGGCGGCGAAGGCGACGGCGGTCGTGTCGGATCCGCCACGGCCCAGCGTGGTGATGCGGCCATCGGGGCTGACACCCTGGAATCCCGCGACAACGGCGACCTGCATGCCGGTGGCAAATTTGGCATCCAGATTGTCGGAGGGAATTTCTTCGATCCGCGCGGCCCCATGGGCAGAGGTGGTTTTGACCGGCACCTGCCAGCCCTGCCAACTGCGCGCCTGAATACCCATTTCCTGAAGCGTGATGGCCAAAAGGCCGGACGTTACCTGCTCGCCAGATGATACCACGGCGTCATATTCGCGGGCATCGTAAAAGCCGGGCGTGTTGGACCCGGGCGCGGAAGATGCATCGCGAACCCAGCCGACAAGTTCATTCGTCTTGCCCGACATAGCCGACACAATAACGATGACTTCATAACCGTTATCGACCTCGCGCTGGACTTTGTTCGCAACATTGCGGATGCGATCAAGGTCCGCGACGGAGGTGCCGCCGAATTTCATGACCAGACGTGGCATAAGCCTAAGATTCCCTCGCCGTTAGATTGGCGCACCTATTATAGGCAGTTGCGGGGTGTCGCAAGGGGAAGTCAATTGGACTTGCGGTTGGACCAGGGCAGGGGCAGGACCGGGATTCCGTCTTCGATCAGGGATCGCGCGTCTTCGGGCTTTGTCTGCCCGTAAATCGCCCGTTCCGGCGCGTCGCCTTCGTGGATTTTACGGGCTTCGGTTGCAAAGTTTTCGCCGACATATTCAGCGTTGGCTTCGATCTTTTTGCGTAGCTCGCGCACCATCTGTTCGGCCGCCGTGGCCGGACTACTGAGCGGGTGATCGTCGGACGTGGACACACGGGGGGCCATCACGGCTTTTTCCACCGCTTCGTCACCACACACAGAACAGGCCACCATCCCGGCAGCTTTCAGTTTTTCATAGTCCGCGCTTGAGCCGAACCACGAGTCAAACGCATGACCTTTGGAACATTTCAAATCATACCGGATCACGGGTTACCCTTCCTTTCGCAATGGTGAGCTATATTTATATGGCAATTTTCTGATTGCAATCTTTACGCTTGTTTTCGTGAACAGGGCTGCGCTAAGTCGGAATATCACAGGGGGGAAACCGGGTGAAAGATCGGATTATCTTACATCTTTATCTGGCGGTGATCGCAGGGCTGGTCGGGGCAATCCTTGTGTTCATGAAGGAATCCGGTTGGCTGGTTTTCGGGGCGATATTCCTGATCGTGATGGTGTTTGCCCTGATCCGCGAGGCGCTGCATGATCCGGTCGAAGATTTCGAACCAGAGATCGATCTGACCCAGCCATTGCCACCCGGATTCGGGCGTGCCCTTCTGGAGGAAATGCCGCTGGCGCTGATCGTAATTTCCCCGAAGGGGCGGGTGGTTTATGGCAATAATGCTGCCATCAACCTGCTGCCGAAACTGGAAGTTGGGGATCATTTCGCCAATCTGTTCCGCGCGCCGGCCTTTGTCGATGCGGTGAATGCTGCGCTGGAAGATGGTGAAAGCAGCAGCGTGTCTTTTATGACGACACAGGGTGGCGATCGCTATTTTGAAACCCGGATTGGGCTGGTGCCCGCTGGCAGCGAATTTGGCGATGTGGTTCACGCGATTGTCGAGATCGAGGATCGCACCCGTCATCGTCAGGCAGAAAAGATGCGTTCCGACTTTATCGCCAATGCCAGCCACGAATTGCGCACACCGCTGGCCTCGATCATTGGGTATATCGATACTTTGCAGGGGCACGCCAAAAACGATGCTGCGGCACGAGAGAAATTTCTGGACATCATGGGCAAACAGGCAATGCGGATGCAGCGGCTGGTGGATGATCTGATGTCGCTGAGCCGGATTGAATCCAATGCGCATATCGCACCAAAGGACCCGTGCAGCCTATATGATATTGTCGGAGAGACTGTCGCCGCGATGCAGCCCCTGCTGCCCGATGGCGCGGTTCTCGACAATCAGTTGCCATCGAAACAGATAAGCGTGAGGGGCGACCGGGACCAGATCAACCAGGTGTTCGTGAACCTGATCGACAATGCGGTAAAATATGCCGGCACGGGCCCAATTGAAATTGCCGAGGCCGCGCCAAACCCAAACTATCCCAATATGTGCGGCATATCGGTTCAGGACCACGGGCCCGGGATCGAAAAGGAACATCTGAACCGCCTGACAGAACGGTTTTACCGCGTAAACACGGCGCAAAGCCGGACCAAGGGTGGCACTGGGCTGGGATTGGCGATTGTGAAGCATATCGTCAACCGCCATCAGGGCGCTTTGCAGATCGAGTCGGCGCTGGGAAAAGGCAGCAAATTCACCGTCTGGTTTCCACTTCAGGAAAATATCTCTATAAAATCCGTGGCTTAGACAGTCATGAAACTGTCGTAAAACTGCAATAGAACTGCGACCAACCCAACATAGGGTGCCAGCGATCCGACCGCGCGAGGTGGTCGGGCAGTTTTGAAAACCAACGGAGATTTCCCCGTGAAACTTTCTCATTTCCTGACGGCAACAGCCATCGTTTCGCTTGCAGCTGGCGCCGCGTCCGCACGTGACCAGATCCGCATCGTCGGTTCGTCCACCGTTTTCCCGTTCTCGACCGCAGTGGCTGAACAGTTCGGCAACACCACCGATTTCCCAACCCCGGTTGTGGAATCGACTGGTTCTGGCGGCGGTCTGAAGCTGTTCTGCGCCGGAGTTGGTGAAGAGCATCCGGATATCACCAACGCATCGCGTCGCATGAAGAAATCCGAATTCGACGATTGCCAAGCAAACGGTGTCACCGACATCGTGGAATCGATTGTGGGTTATGACGGTATCGTTGTGGCCAACGCGATTTCCGGCCCGTCCTTTAGCCTGACCCGCGAACAGCTGGTAATCGCACTGGCTGAAAATGGTCCGAAGCCGACCATGTGGAACGAAGTTGATCCGTCGCTGCCGGCGATCAAGATCGAAGTTCTGGGCCCACCGCCATCCTCGGGCACGCGCGACGCGTTTGAAGAGCTGGTGATGCACGAGGGCTGCGAAGGCGCAGGTATTGATTGTGACGAAGTGTCCATCCGCGAAGACGGCGTTTATGTTGATGCCGGTGAAAACGACAACCTGATCGTGTCCAAACTGGAAGCCAACCCGAACGCGCTGGGCGTGTTTGGTTTCTCGTTCCTTGACCAGAACTCTGACGCTATCAAAGGCGCGGATGTTGATGGGGTTGAGCCGACCTTCGACAATATCGCATCCGGCGATTATCCGGTTTCGCGTTCGCTTTACTACTACATCAAGGTTGCGCATGTTGGCGTGATCCCGGGGATCGCTGAATATGCGGCTGAGTTCTCGTCCGAAGATGCGGCTGGTGAAGATGGATATTTGTCCGACAAGGGCCTTATCCCGCTGCCCGAAGACATGTTCGAAGAAAACGCCGAGCGTGTGAATACTCTGACTGTCCTGACCGGTTCCGATTGGGATTGATCTGAAACCCTGGCGGAGGGCCACCGGGCCCTTCGCCGCAAATGGATACTTGCCATGCTGCCTTTAACTGCCCTTCTGATCTTTGGTCTTGCCATAGGGTTTTCCATTCTGGCGCGGGGACGTGCGGTTCAGGTGAGCGCTGGCAAGCTGGCAAGTCTTCATTCCCGCCCGGCTTATCACGGGCTATATTCCTTTTTGTGGGTGCTTATTGTCGGACTGGTTGTGCTGATCGTTCTGTCGGTTGGCTGGCGATTGTGGCTGGATGCGCAGTTGATGGCAGATATCCGCGCTGCCCTTCCGGATGCGCCGATTATCGAACATGATCTGATCCTGAACGACGCCAAGGCCATATCGGATGGCACATTGGCGTCACGCACAGGCGAAGTGCGCACATCGATTGCCGCTGCCTATGGAAGCGGTAACACGCTGCGGGTCTGGGTGTCGGTTGCCTTGGCGATTGCGTCGGCGGTCGGAGTCGGGTTTGTCACCCTTGCCAAGATTTCGCCAGACTGGCGGGCACGCAACCGGTCAGAAAACATCATTCAGGTGATCCTGTGGTTTAGCGCCACGATCGCAATCCTGACGACGGTCGGGATCGTTCTGTCGTTGATTTTCGAGACATTGACCTTCTTTAACCAGATCGGATGGCGTGTGGACAAGTTCCTGTATGGCACCCGCTGGAGCCCGCTGTCCGGTGTGCAGGAAGGTGTCATTGACGGGGACAAAGTCGGTGCCCTGCCGCTATTTACCGGAACCTTGCTGATCACCGTGATCGCCATGCTGGTGGCGGTTCCGATTGGATTGTTCGCGGCGATCTATCTGTCGGATTTCGCCGGACCACGGGTGCGCGCTTGGGCAAAGCCGATGCTGGAAATTCTGGCGGGGATTCCGACTGTGGTCTATGGCTTTTTCGCTGCGATTACCGTCGCCCCATTCATTCGCGGCTCGGGCGAGGCGTTGGGTCTGTCTGTGGCATCTGAAAGCGCATTGGCAGCAGGAGTGGTGATGGGGATCATGATCATTCCGTTTATATCCTCGCTGTCGGACGATGTTATTAACGCGGTGCCACAATCCCTGCGCGACGGGTCCTATGGGTTGGGGGCGACAAAGGCGGAAACGATCCGCCAAGTGGTCTTGCCTGCGGCTTTGCCGGGGATTGTGTCGGCGGTTCTGTTGGGAGTGTCTCGCGCTGTTGGTGAAACCATGATTGTGGTGATGGCCGCCGGGCAAGGGGCGAATTTTACTGCCAACCCGTTGGAGGCGGTAACGACTGTCACGGTTCAGATCGTCATGCTGATCACCGGGGACACGGATGCAAAAACGGCGGCGGGTCCGGCCTTTACGCTTGGGTTTACGTTGTTTTGTGTGACGCTGATCCTGAACATGATTGCCCTGTCGGTCGTGCGTAAATATCGCGAAATGTATGATTAAGAGGGCAGCCAGATGGTTTCGATGACAGATATCACCAATCGCCACGGCACCCCGGAATCGGCGGCGCGGTTGAAGAAACGCAAATTCGCACAGCTGCGCTTGCAGGCATATGGCATTCTGGCGATCAGCCTGGCGGTTCTGGCCTTGGTATCGCTTTTGTGGTCCGTGGTGGCCAAGGCGACGCTTGCAGTGACAGAAACTTATATTTCCTTGCCGGTGACGATTACCCCCAATGATGTTGATCCCGACGGAACCGGTGATATCGACATTATCCGACGGGGTGATTTCGGGGATGTGACCAACGACGCCATTTTGGCGCATTTCGATTATGTCAACGGGCGCGACAATCGCAAAATGCTGCGCAATGAATTGATCTCGGGTGGTGCACAATTCGAACTGCGCGATCATGTGGTTGCCAGTCCCGAGCTGGTTGGACAGGAAATCGAATATGCATTCCTGGCTTCGGATGTCACGGACCTTTATCTAAAAGGGTATTATGGTGATCTGATCCCGTTGGAAACGTCGGGAACGCTGACATATACGACCGATGGTGAAGATATCTCGATTACCTCGACGCAGGCAGATTTCGCCGGAATTCTGACCTTGGCGCGCGAAACCTTGTTGGAAGATGCGGCGTTTAATCGTGGTCAAGCGGCCTTGCAGGATGCCGGGCGGATCGAATTTGAACGACGCGCCGAGGTGGCTGACAATGACGAAGACCGCCAGACAAATACCGAAGAAGCACTTCGGCGGACCGCCGAGCGGGATCGCCTGTTGGCTATCGCCGACGATTTGGAAGCACGTGCGGCATTGACCACCGGGTCAGAAGAGCTTGATGCCGAAAACCTGTCAGCATTTGTGGTCGTTGATGGCGCATGGGTCAAAGTGACCAGCGTGTCCGCGAATGGGGCCGAAGGTGAAGTGTTTGGCGTATTGGAAGAGGTCGAAGGCAAGACCTCTTCGGATTGGCAACTGTTGGAACATGACGTGCCCGAGGCGCGGCGCAAAGTGTCAGACGCGCAGATTATTGTGATCGAACAGCTGAAAGCGCAGGATCGGATCGATACCGTTTTCAACACCCGCTTCTTTACTGCCGGGGATAGCCGCGAGCCGGAATTGGCTGGGATCTGGGGCGCGGTTGTGGGCAGTTTCTGGACGATGCTGGTGACAATGGCACTGGCTTTCCCCATCGGAGTTCTGGCCGCGATTTATCTGGAAGAATTCGCGAAAAAGAACCTGCTGAATGACTTTATCGAGGTGAATATCAACAACCTTGCCGCGGTGCCGTCGATTGTGTTCGGTCTTCTGGGCCTGTCTGTGTTTCTTGGTGTGTTTGGCGTGCCGCGATCCGCGCCGCTGGCCGGGGGTATCGTGTTGGCGCTGATGACATTGCCGACGATCATCATTGCTGCGCGGGCCGCGATCAAGGCGGTGCCACCCTCTATCCGCGATGCGGCGTTGGGGCTTGGGGCTTCGAAATTGCAGACCTCGTTCCACCATGTGTTGCCGCTGGCCATGCCGGGTATCCTGACAGGAACGATTATCGGCATGGCGCAGGCGCTGGGCGAAACCGCCCCCCTTATCATGATCGGGATGGTGGCGTTTATCGTCGATATTCCGGGCGGGATCACCGACAGTGCGTCGGTCCTGCCGGTGCAGATTTTCCGCTGGTCGGATTTCCCCGAACAGGCGTTCGAGGCAAAGACAGCGGCGACAATTGTGGTGCTGCTGGTGTTCCTCGTGCTAATGAACGGGTTGGCGGTATTTTTACGGAAACGGTTTGAACGCCGCTGGTAGCGGCAAGGAGCGGGAATGGATTCCATGACCAACATGCGAATGAGTGAAGCCAGCATAGAGGCGCGTGACATTAAAATGTCGACCAAAGGCGTTGATGTTTTTTATGGTGATACGCACGCGATCAAGGATGTCACTGTCGACATTCTGGATAACACCGTAACCGCGTTCATCGGACCGTCGGGCTGCGGCAAATCCACCTTTCTGCGCTGCCTGAACCGAATGAATGATACGATTGAAGTCTGCCGGGTGACCGGTGACATTCGTCTGGATGGCGAGGATATCTATGCCTCACGCGTGGATCCGGTTCAATTGCGCGCCCGCGTTGGCATGGTGTTTCAAAAGCCAAACCCATTTCCAAAGTCGATTTATGACAATATCGCCTATGGACCGAAAATTCACGGTCTAGTCGGCAACAAGGCCGAGTTGGATGAGGTGGTCGAACAGTCCTTGCGTCGGGCTGCCATTTGGAACGAGGTCAAGGATCGCTTGGATCAACCCGGCACCGGATTGTCTGGTGGTCAGCAGCAACGTCTGTGTATCGCCCGCGCGATCGCGACGGCCCCCGAGGTGTTGTTGATGGATGAACCCTGTTCCGCGCTGGACCCGATTGCCACCGCACAGATCGAAGAACTGATCGACGAGTTGCGCGCAGATTTTTCCGTGGTGATCGTAACCCACTCGATGCAGCAAGCCGCGCGCGTATCGCAAAAGACCGCCTTTTTCCATTTGGGGGATCTGGTGGAGTATAATGACACAAACCACATATTCACCAATCCCGACGATCAGCGGACGCAAGACTATATCACCGGTCGTTTCGGCTGATCCCATTGAGGTAATACCATGAGCGAAAGAAAACATATTGTTTCGGCCTTTGACGACGATCTGCTGAACGTTCAGGCCAAGATCAGCGAAATGGGGGGTGTCGTCGAAGAGTTGCTGGCGCTGGCCCTGAAATCGTTGAAGAAACGCGACAAGAAGCTGGCACAGGACGTCATCATGATGGACAAGCAGCTGGATGCGATGGAATTGGGGCTAGAGGAATTGTCGACCCAGATCATCGCGCTGCGTCAGCCAATGGCACAGGACCTGCGGATATTGCTGTCGGCGATCAAAATCGCATCGACGCTGGAACGGATCGGGGATCTTGCAAAAAACATCGCCCGCCGCTCTATCTATCTGGCGGATGCCAAGCCGGTGAAGATTTCCAATTCGATCCTGCAAATGGGCAAGGCGACCCGTGCACAATTGTCGCGGATTCTGGATGCGCATGCCCAAAAGGATGCAAATCTGGCGGTCGAAATCTGGAACTCTGATGTCGAACTGGACGAGATGTATACGGCCATTTTCCGGGAAGTCGTGACCTATATGATGGAAGACAGCCGGATGATCGGTCTGGGAAGCCAGCTATTGTTTGTGGCCAAGAATCTGGAACGGATTGGCGATCATACCACACATATTTCAGAGATGATTTATTATGTGGTGAAGGGCGAACCGCTGGGGGATGACCGCCCCAAAGGCGAGCCAATCAGTCTGGGCTTTGCTACAATCAACCCCGAGGACTAGGATAGGAGAGGGGCATGTCCGCAAAAATCCTTGTAGTTGAAGACGAAGCCGCGATCAGCCACCTGCTGGATTATAATCTGACCGCCGAAGGGTATCAGGTGACGGTTGTCGAAGATGGTGACGATGTTGTATTGGCGGCGATTGACACGGAACCCGACCTGATTTTGCTGGATTGGATGTTGCCAAACGTGTCGGGGATCGAATTGTGTCGACAATTGCGCGCCCGCACGGAAACGCATCAAACGCCGATCGTCATGCTGACCGCACGTGGCGAAGAAGAAGATCGGCTGCGCGGATTCGAAAAAGGCGCGGACGATTTTGTCACCAAACCCTTTTCCATGAGCGAACTGATCGCGCGGATCAAGGCGGTGTTGCGGCGGACCAACCCGTCAATCGCGGGCGATGTGGCGACATTTGCCGATATCACGCTGGATCGCGAAACCATGCGGGTCAAGCGCGGTCAACGCGATATTGTTCTGGGGCCAACTGAATTTCGAATGCTGGACGTGTTGTTGCAACGCCCTGGCCGGGTTTATAGCCGTGAACAGTTGCTAGACCGTGTGTGGGGGCATGACATTTATGTCGAAGCGCGCACAGTTGATGTCCATGTTGGTCGACTGCGTAAGGCGCTGAACCGCAAGAATGATCGCGATCCCATCCGAACGGTGCGGTCGTCAGGCTATGCGTTGGACGAGACCTATTCCGGGTAAGAAAATTCGGTTTGTGACCTGCAGTCGGCTCTGGTAACAAAGCCATCGACATACAAGCAATCGGTGGAATTTATGGAAAGCGAACTGCAGACGATCAAAACCAGAAGCAAACGCGAAATTACCGCGCGTTATACCAAGCGTCAGGGGAAAGAGCTGGTTATTTTCCTGCCCGGATTGCGCTATGGAATGGCGATGCCTCTGCTCCATTATGCTGCGAGCATGATGCATAATCGGGGTGCGGATACGCTGGCCTTGCAACTCGCCTATGCTGATGACGAGAAATTTAGCAAGCTTGCTGAGGACAAACAGCTAGAGCAGGTGAAGGCCGACGGCGAAGACATCCTGAAACATGCCGAGAAGCTTGGCGATTACGAGCGCGTCACGGTAATCGGAAAATCGCTTGGGACCATCGCCATGGGATGGGCCGCTCCGAACCGCAAGACGTTCAAGAACCTGCGAATGGTCTGGTTGACCCCCAGCCTGAAGGAAACAGGTTTGGCAGACGCCATTCGCAAAGCCGAACAACCGTCCCTGATCCTGATCGGAACGCAGGACCCGTCGTTTAACAAGGCATTGATGGAGTCGCTGAACAAGTCGCCCCGCATTTTGGTTCGGGCGTTTCCCGGTGTTGACCATGGGTTCAACCACGCCAAGGGCGTTCCGGAATCCGCGCAATCGGTTGCGCAGGCGATGAAGGCGCTGCGGAATTGGTTGGTCGCGACGGATAACGCCACCACCTAGGCAACGGGTTCGGTGGTCGATTCTGGCTGCTTATTCAGGTAAAATGATTTCATACGTCGAGCGAGGTTTGGATCGCCTGCGACTGGCTTTGTCTTCAAGTCACAATCGTCGGGACAGATCAATCGGACGACGACAGGAATGTCTTTTAATTGATGCTGGCGGCTGATCGGGTCACGATCAGCCATGCCAATTGCGAGGCCACACGTACAATCAAACGTAAATTTAGCGGGCGCGACGATCGCGACGGCTGCTCATCGGCTGGAAGGCGACCGATACGTGCGTTTCGCAATAGGGTTTGCCCGCCTGAACCGGATGGCCACAGAACCAGAAATCCTCGGTCGCGGGGTCGCCGATGGGCCATTTGCAGGTGCGCTCGGTCAACTGCATCAGGGTCAGCTTCTTGGCCTTCTTCTCGATCTTCGCGACATTGGCCAGTGCTTCGGCGCTAACTTCGGACGCAGAAGGCTGGGGTGGCAGCGGCTGACCGGCCGTGATGATTGGACGCTTGCGCGGGATGTCGCGCGTAACCGGGACGTCTGACGCAGGCTTGGCGGCGGGTTTCGCTGCCTCCTTCGCCTTGGCCTTTGGCTTGGCGGATTCCTTCTTGGGCGCCGCTTTGGTCGTTGTCGTGGTCCGGTTTGACAGGCCCAGACGATGGACCTTGCCGATAACCGCATTGCGGGTCACACCGCCCAATTCCTTGGCGATCTGCGAGGCGGATTGGCCCTCGCTCCACATTTTGGTCAGCGTTGCAACGCGTTCGTCAGTCCAGGACATTCGGTCTCTCCGTTTGTGCAGGGCAACTATCTAAAGGGTTTGGCGGGTTTATACAAGGGTGGCCCTTGGTTTCATTGACTTAACGACCGCTTTATTGCAAAGGAATATCACGCCTGTCGGCCCCGGTCGCCGACGGGTGTTTTCTTTTGGATCGACCGGTAAGGAGATAATGACGTGATTAGCCCCGTATTGCCAACATATGCGCGGGCACCGCTTTCGTTCGTGAAAGGTCAGGGCCCATGGCTGGAGACCGAGACGGGAGAGCGCTATCTGGATCTGGGCGCCGGCATTGCCGTTGCCGCCCTTGGCCATGCGCATCCCAAGCTCGTTGCCGCTTTGGAGGACCAGGCACGACGTCTGTGGCACACGTCGAACCTCTATCAAATTCCCAACCAGAACGCGCTGGCTGAGGCGCTGACCGATGCAACCTTTGCCGACACGGTGTTTTTCACCAATTCCGGCACCGAGGCGATGGAATGTGCGGTCAAAATGGCGCGGAAATATTTCAGCCATATCGACCAACCGGAAAAGGTTGAAATCATCACCTTCACGGGGGCGTTTCATGGCAGATCGTCCGCCGGGATTGCGGCGTCGGGTGGGGACAAGATGGTCAAGGGTTTCGGCCCGATCCTGCCCGGTTTCGTCAAGGTACCGTTTGGCGATCTGGAGGCTGTTAAGGCTGCAATCACCGACGCCACCGCCGCGATCCTGATCGAACCGATCCAAGGCGAGGGCGGGATTAACGTCGCGCCTGACGGGTTCCTGAAGGCGCTGCGCCAGATTTGCGATGATAATGGCCTGTTGCTGATATTCGACGAAATCCAGTGCGGTATGGGCCGAACCGGGAAACTGTTTGCGCATGAATGGGCAGGGGTGACACCGGACATCATGACGGTGGCCAAGGGCATTGGCGGGGGGTTCCCGCTGGGCGCGTGTCTGGCGACGGAACGGGCGGCATCCGGCATGACGCTGGGCACGCATGGGTCCACCTATGGCGGCAATCCGTTGGGCTGTGCCGTTGGCAAGGCCGTTGTCGACACGATGCTGGAGGATGGGTTTCTGGATAATGTCAGCCGCGCAGGCGGGCATTTCCGCCAAGGTCTGGAAGGGTTGGTCGCGGCGCATCCCGATATTTTCGAAAGCGTGCGTGGCGGAGGGCTGATGCTGGGCCTCAAATGCAAGGCGATGAATGCGGATGTGGTAAAGGCGGGGTATGACCAGCATGTCATTACCGTGCCGGCAGCGGATAACGTGATCCGTATCCTGCCACCGCTCAACATCACCACCGAAGAAATCGACGAGGCGCTGGTGCGGCTGGACAAGGCCGCGACGCAGCTTGAAGGCCATGCCTGACTATCAGTTCAGGACAGCGACACCAGCGGACACAGATATGTTGCACCGCTGGCTTGTCACGCCTGACGTTCAGCAATGGTTCGGCCTGCCTGCCGAGCGGGACCGCGTGGAAAGCGATATTTCCAATCCGTTGCTGGATGTCCGCATCGTTGAAGCTGACAGCGTGCCGTTTGGTCTGGTGCAGGATTACCCGCTGCACCATTGGGACCAGCCGCATTTTGCGGACCTGCCAGCAGGGCGGGGGATTGCGTGCTACATTGGCGAGCCTGATTATTACGGTCAGGGTCATGGGTCAGCATTTTTGCGACGACGATGTGAACAGCTTCGCGCGGCCGATGTGCCGCTGATTGCCATTGACCCGGGCGCGGAAAATACCCGCGCAATTGCCGCCTATCAAAAGGCCGGGTTCCAAAATCCACGGGTTCGGACAGACGAAGACGGACAGAAAGTTGTCGTCCTGACCTACCAGTAAAGAGGTGACGGAAATGAGACATTTCCTCGATATCCACACAACTGATGCCGCCGACTTGCGGCATATGATTGATCATGCGCGCACCATGAAGGATGCCCGCAAAGGGCAGCTAAAGGGCACGCCGGATGCGGAACAGCCGCTGGCGAACCATATTGTTGCGCTGATCTTCGAAAAGCCCTCTACCCGGACGCGCGTGTCGTTCGACGTTGGCGTGCGACAGATGGGCGGGCAAACAATGGTGCTGTCGGGCGCGGACATGCAGCTGGGCCATGGCGAGACGATTGCCGACACGGCCCGCGTATTGTCGCGCTATGTCGATCTGATCATGATCCGCACGTTTGAACCCGCAACGCTCGAAGAAATGGCCGAATATGCCACCGTTCCGGTGATCAACGGCCTGACCAATAAAAGCCACCCTTGCCAGATCATGGCCGATATCATGACGTTCGAGGAACATCGCGGCCCGATCAAGGATGCCAAGATCACGTGGCTTGGGGACGGCAACAATGTGTTTGCGAGCTTCGTTCACGCGGCGCCGGCCTTTGGCTTCGATTTGACATTTGCCGGACCCGAAACGCTGGACCCCGATCCCAAGCTGATGGCATGGGCCGAGGCGCAGGGCCGTCCCGTTCGGATTGAACGGGATGCAGAGGCGTCGGTCGATGATGCGGATCTGGTGGTGACAGATACGTGGATTTCCATGCATGACAGCCAGACCGCGCGGGAACGCCGCCATAACCAGTTGCGCCCCTATCAGGTGAATAAGGCGCTGATGGAGAAGGCGGACGAAAAGTCGCTGTTCATGCATTGCCTGCCCGCGCATCGCGGCGAAGAAGCGACGTCCGAGGTCATGGACGGCCCGAATTCTGTCGTGTTTGACGAGGCGGAAAACCGTCTTCATGCGCAAAAGGCCATCATGCGCTGGTGTCTCGAGGTTTAAAAATGTGGTGTCTGCGTCTTGTTGCCCTGCTTTCGTATTTTATGTTTGTTGGGGGAATGACCAGTGCGCAGACACCGATCAAGTTGGACGATGGTTTTCTGCAAAATGTCCTTTCGTTGGCCTTGAACGCGTCACTTCCGCCCGACGCCTACGCCGATAGGATCATGACGGACTTGCCCGGGGCAATGTCCGTCCACGTACAGAGGCCAGTTTACGAAGTGACCATTGTAGACGGAACGCCAATATCCGCGCCGTTGGGTGGGGATATCACCTATATCGCCAATCTTGACATGATGGCTGTCGCCAACGGTCAGAATATCGAACCGCTTCAGGCAGACGTTGCTGCGGTCTGTACACGGTACGAGGCCGAGATGGCACAGCGCCTGCGAGAGGACCAAACGCTTTGGCTGGAAATAGGCCCGGACATTGGTCCCAATCCAAATGAAGGCTTGTTGCGAGTGTTAGACTTCTCGACGACGAACCTCATTCGGCGTCCGCTGGAGGACAGCCCCGCATTCCCCGCAGAAATGGAGGCGGTTGTCACCTGCGGCTTTGATGCGCTGCTTGGCGGGGTCACCGAAGATGACTTTGCCACGATCACGGCGTTTTTGACCGCACATTTTTCCTCTGTCTCGCCCGATCCGGTCTTGGCGGATATCGAAACACTCCGCTACGCAATGATCGCAGAGGATGGCCCAACAGGTCCCGAACTCTGGGTCACGAGCATGGACGTCAAAGTTATGAATGCTTACGATTTTGGCACGGTTTTGAGTCTGCTCTTCACAGTCTACATTCTGCGTCCAATGACATAGCGTGGATAACCTGCATCAGCGTCGTCGTCTGACGGACGGGATCGGCGTTTCGCGGGTTTCAAAGGTGGGTGGATGGGGCGGGTGGCCGTCGGTTTTACGCCAGTATTCGGTTCCATGCCGGGCCAGAAACACCGGAAGTGTCAACAGGAATCCCGCAACAAACCCACCCGCATGTGCCCAATAGGCGACGCCACCTTGGGACGTATCCACACCAAACCCGCCGAATAACTGCAATCCGAACCAGACCGCCAGCATCGTCCAGGCGGGCAGGGTGAAGCGTTTGAAAAAGACGAAGATGAAAAAGATCATGTCAATTTTCGCCTTGGGAAACAGCAACAGATAGCCGCCCATCACCCCCGCAATAGCGCCCGATGCCCCGACCGTTGGAATGCGCGAGGAGGGGTCCGCCAGAATATGCGCGAAATCCGCCGCGACCCCACAGGCCAGATAGAACAAGAGAAACCTAACGGGGCCGAACTGATCCTCCAGATTGTCGCCGAATATCCACAGGAACAGCATATTCCCCGCCAGATGCAAGACCCCGCCATGCAGGAACATGGAGGTGAAAATCGTGTGCATCTGCTGCCCGTCGCTGATCAAGGCAGGAACGGTGGCCCAGTCATAGTAAAATGCCGACAGTGCGCGCATATCGCCGGACAACGGGTAGCTATACAGAAACACGACCACATTGATCGCAATCAGCCCCAATGTGACAATCGGGAAACGTTCAGACGGGTTATGGTCGCGGATTGGGAACATATACAGCCTTTGAAATTTGTAAGAAGGATATAGCTATCTTTTCCTGCAAAACAAACTGGCCAGTGCGTTCGAAACGGGATAAACCGCGCTGACACAGACCAAAGGATGAAGAATGTCGCGTATCCTGATCACCTCCGCCCTGCCGTATATCAATGGGATCAAGCATCTGGGCAATCTGGTGGGCAGTCAGCTGCCCTCGGACGCCTATGCCCGCTATATGCGGGCGCGCGGGCATGAGGTGATGTATATCTGTGCAACCGACGAACATGGCACCCCGGCAGAGCTGGCAGCGGCCAAGGCCGGGAAGCCGGTGGCGGAGTTCTGTGCGGATATGTGGCAGGTCCAGAAGGATATCGCCGACGGGTTCCGCCTGTCGTTTGACCATTTCGGGCGGTCTTCGTCGGATCGGAATCACAAGCTGACCCAGCATCTGGCGGTGAAGCTGTGGGAAGCGGGACTGATCGAAGAAATCACTGAAAGTCAGGTCTATTCCAACGCTGACGGGCGTTTCTTGCCGGATCGCTATATCGAAGGGACCTGCCCGAACTGCGGGTTCGAAAACGCCCGCGGTGACCAATGCGAGAATTGCACGAAGCAGTTGGACCCAACCGACCTGATCAACCCGCGCTCGGCCGTGTCTGGCTCGACCGATTTGGAGGTTCGCGACACCAAGCATCTTTATCTGCGTCAGTCCAAGATGCGCGATCAACTGGATGCTTGGATCGACACAAAAAAGGATTGGCCAATCCTGACGACCTCGATCGCGAAGAAATGGCTGCATGATGGCGACGGCTTGCAGGATCGCGGGATTACACGCGATTTGAACTGGGGCGTGCCTGTGCAGTTTGACGGTGCACCATGGAGCGGCATGGACGGTAAGGTGTTCTATGTCTGGTTCGACGCGCCGATTGAATATATTGCCGCGACCGCCGAATGGGCGGATGCGCATGGCAAATCGGACGCCGATTGGGAACGCTGGTGGCGCACCGATGCGGGTGCTGATGACGTGCATTACGTGCAGTTCATGGGCAAGGATAACGTACCGTTCCATACGCTGTCTTTCCCTGCGACGATCATGGGGTCGGGCGAGGACTGGAAGCTGGTCGATTTCATCAAATCCTACAACTGGCTGAATTACGAGGGCGGGAAGTTTTCCACCTCGCAAGGGCGCGGCGTGTTCATGGATCAGGCGCTGGAAATTATGCCCAGCGATTACTGGCGTTGGTGGCTGCTGTCCAACGCACCCGAAAGCAATGACAGTGATTTCACTTGGGAGAGTTTTCAGGCTGGCGTGAATAAAGACCTCGCCGATGTGCTGGGGAATTTTGTGTCGCGGGTGACGAAATTCTGCCGCTCCAAATGGGGCGAAGAGGTTCCGGCGGGTGGCGAATACGGTGCGGCAGAGGATGCTGTGATTGCCGAGATTGGCAAACGCCTGACCGCATATCAGACCCACATGGAATCCATCGAAATTCGCAAAGCGACGGCAGAGCTGCGGGCGATTTGGGTTGCGGGTAACGAATATCTTCAAGCGGCTGCTCCGTGGAGCGTTTATAAAGAAGACCCCGAGGCTGCTGCCGCGATTGTCCGCTTTGCCCTGAACCTGATCCCGCTTTACGCTGTGCTGTCGGAACCGTTTATCCCGGATGCGGCGGCTGCCATGCTGACGGCGATGAATGCCGAAGGTACGAAATGGCCTGATGACTTGCCAAATGCGATGGCAGCGCTTGCCCCGGGGCATGCGTTCACCACACCAGACGTCCTGTTCACAAAAATCGCTGACGAGACCCGCGAGGCGCTGGAAGCCAGGTTCGCTGGCGAATGACCCGCGCCATCTGCCATTGCGGGGCCGTTGCGCTGGAGTTTACCGCGCCCAAACCGTGGCGGGTCAGTCGGTGTGATTGCTCGCTATGTCGGCGCAAAGGGGCGATCATGCTGGCGGTTCCGGTGGATCAGTTGCAGGTGGTGAAGGGGGCGGACAATCTGGCCCTTTACCAGTTCAACACCAACACAGCGAAACATTATTTCTGCAAAACCTGTGGGATCTATACGCATCATCAGAGGCGATCCAACCCCAATGAATATGGCGTGAATGCTGGCTGTATCGAGGGGATTAACCCCCGTGATCTGGAACCGGTGGCGTGGGGTGATGGGGTTAATCATTCCTCGGACAGAAAAAGCGAATAAACGCCCGATCTTCGACGGACAGGGCGCACGAATCCAGCTATAGCAGTGCCATGCTGTTTACCTTGCCAGATCACGATACCCTTTACGCCGCCCTTTTGGCGCGTGATCCGAGCTATGACGGGCGGGTGTTTGTTGGCGTCAGTTCCACCGGAATATTCTGCCGCCTGACCTGCCCGGCGCGCAAACCCAACCCCGAAAACTGTCATTTCTATGAAACCGTTGGCGAATGTCTGGAGGCAGGATATCGCCCCTGCAAGCGCTGTCATCCACTGGCCCCCGCCGCCGAAACTGATCCGGCCGTGCAGATGCTGTTGGCGGCGTTGGAGGAAAAACCGACCCATCGCTGGTCCGAGGCAGACGTGATCGCGCGCGGATTTGATCCGTCAACCGTGCGGCGCAGTTTCCGGCGACACTTCGGGATGACATTTCTGGAAATGGCGCGGCTGCGACGGGTGCGGGACGGAGCTTCGACCCTGTCGAGCGGTGGTAGCGTAACGGAGGCACAATTTGATGCGGGGTTTTCATCGCCGAGTGCGTTTCGCACGGCATTTGCAAAATTGCTGGGGATGAGGCCGACCGACTTCCGCAAGGATGCGATGCTTAGGGCCGACTGGATCGACACACCGCTGGGCGCGATGATTGCCGTTAGTGATGCGAACGCGTTGCATCTGTTGGAGTTCGCTGATCGCAAAGCGCTGCCGACCGAGTTGAAAAAGTTGCATGACAGCGCCAAGGGCGATATCGGATTTGGTCGTCATGCACCAACGGATCAGATCGAAGCGGAGCTGGCCGAGTTCTTTGCCGGAAACCGCGGCTGCTTTGACACGCCGCTGGCCTTCAGTGGGACGCCTTTCACAAATTCCGTCTGGCGCGCACTGTGCAAAATTCCTGCCGGTCAGACCCGCAGCTATGGCGATATTGCGCGTCAAATTGGCCAACCGACGGCAACCCGTGCGGTGGCCCGTGCCAATGGTGCCAACCAGATTGCCATCGTTATCCCTTGCCATCGCGTGATCGGCGCGGATGGGTCATTAACTGGCTATGGTGGTGGGTTGTGGCGTAAGCAGAAGCTGATTGATCTGGAAAAACACTATCAATTGCAGAGGGAAATATGACTCAATCCGACAAAGCCCGCGCATTTGCGGATTTGCACGTCAAAGGTGCGCCGCTGAAACTGTTCAATATCTGGGATGCGGGGAGTGCCAAAGCGGTCGTGGACGCTGGCGCTAAAGCCGTTGCAACCGGAAGCTGGTCCGTGGCCGGGGCGCAAGGATATCCAGATGGGGAGCGGATACCGCTTGAACTGCTGCTGACAATCGTGACCCGTATCGTCGAAACGGTCAACGTGCCGGTGTCGGTCGATTTCGAGGGAGGATACGCCCATGATCCGGAACCGTTGGCCAGCAATGTCACCCGTCTGATCCAGACCGGTGTCGTCGGCATAAATTTCGAAGATCAGATTGTCGGTGGCGAGGGCCTATTCGATATTAAAACGCAGCAATCCCGTATCGCCGCCATTCGTGCTGCTGCTGACGCGTTGGACATTCCGTTTTTCATCAACGCCCGCACAGACCTGTTCCTAAAAATGCGGGATCCACAGGCGCATCCAGACCTTTTACCTGAAGCGCTAGAGAGGGGCCATGCTTATGCAGACGCGGGCGCCAGTGGTTTCTTTGTACCGCTGCTTGACGCGCCTGATCTGATTACACGTATTTCGTCTCAACTTCCGTTGCCGGTTAATATCCTGAAACATGACCAAAGCCCATCGTTCGACATTCTGGCGCAATCGGGTGTCAGCAGGATCAGCCATGGCGAAGGTCCGTGGGCACAAAGCATGACAAATCTGACGGACGCCTGTCGCGCGATAGTCTAATCGATACTTTACAAAGGGCGGTGAACCGCTATTTTCCGCCCTGCCTGCCCGCTTGGTGAAACTGGTAGACACAAGGGACTTAAAATCCCTCGGCCGCAAGGCTGTGCCGGTTCGATTCCGGCAGCGGGCACCAAAATTTGGATGATGTTCGGATTGCCGCTATTGTGCGTCTTAGGTCGGGTTTCTGGCCTCGCGCATTTTCGACTTCAGCTCCTCTTCCCACATTTCCATATGTTCACGAATAAAGGTGGAATAGGTGCTGTTTTCGCTGTGCGGGTCTTCGCTTTCGATGAAGGCCTGCGCGGTTTCAACCATCGTCTTTCGATCAAATTCTTCGAATACACTGATCATCTGCTCGGCCTGCTGGCGTTGATGGCCGATGGCTTCGAATGTGGATCGGGCGGCGCGGATAGAGCTGTCGTACGTCTCGCGGATGATATCGCGGCATCCTGCTGCCCAAAGGTCATAGACATGCCAGCGATCAATCGCACGGGCGACGATATGCACCGACGGATGATGTTTGCGAATGTAGCGGGTTAGCTCGGTTGCGGCGTCTTTGTTGTCGATGGCGATCACCAGAACCTTGGCTTCGTTGATGCCCGCCGCGTGCAAAAGATCGGGGCGCGTGGCATCACCGAAATACGCGCTGAGACCAAAGCGGCGCAGCATGGCCAGTTGTTCGCTGCTGTAATCGATCACGGTTGTCTCGTAATCTGCGGCTTGCAGTGCGCGGTTCACAATCCCGCCAAATCGTCCATGCCCAGCGATGATAATCTTGGCGTGCGATGTGATTTCGTCTGCGTCCTTGGCTTGCTGGCGGGAATATCGCGGTGCAATCAGTTTGTCGTAGCAAATGAACAGTGCAGGTGTAAGCAGCATCGATAATGCGACGATAAGCAACAACAAATCCGCGACGGGTCCGGGAATAACGGCGTTGGCGACGGTAAAGGAGACGAGCACAAATCCGAACTCGCCCGCCTGAGCGAGACCAAGCGCAAATAGCCATTTGTCACCGCCGCCAAGTTTGAAGATATGGCCAAGCACATACAGAACCGCCGCTTTCAGCACGATCAATCCAATGGTCAACCCAAAAACCGTCAACAGGTTATCCCCCAGAAGGGCAAAATCGACACTTGCACCGACGGTGATGAAGAACACACCCAGAAAAATGCCTTTGAAGGGGGCAATATCGCTTTCCAGTTCATGCCGGTATTCGCTGTTAGCCATCACGACACCGGCCAAGAAGGTGCCAAGCGCAGGCGACAGTCCAACCATCGTCATCAAAAGCGCAATGCCAACGACCATCATCAGGGCCGTGCTGACGAACAGCTCGCGCAGGCGTGCCGCGGCGATATAGCGAAATACCGGTCCGGTCAGATAGCGTCCCGCTAGAATGACCAACCCAACCGCCGCCAAGGTAAGCAGCGCCGTTTGCCAGCCGGGGAGTCCTTCGACAAGGTTTAGGGATAGGCCTGCTTCGCCATGGTCACTGCCGTGCGTGTCGCCGTGGCTTAAGGCCTCTGACAGCTCGGGCAGGGCCAATAGCGGGATCAGCGCCAACATGGGGATCACGGCGATATCCTGAAACAGAAGGACAGAAAAGCTCGCCTGCCCGCCATCGCTTCGCATCAAGCCTTTTTCGTTCATCGTTTGGGTCACAATGGCGGTTGAAGACAGTGCGAATATCAGGCCGATCGCCAGCGCCACCGTCCATGGCTGCCCGAAAATCATCGCCACCGCCATGACCCCGGCCGCCGTTGCCCCGACTTGTAATCCACCAAGCAGGAATATCCGTGCCCGCATGGCCCACAGGACCTTGGGCTGCATTTCCAGCCCGATCACGAACAGCATCATGACAACGCCAAATTCGGTGAAATGTTGCAGCGCAACAACATCCACACCTGCCCAGTGAAGGACCGGCCCGATTACAATGCCAGCGATCAAATAGCCAAGAACCGAGCCAAGACCAAAGCGCGAGGCCAGTGGAACAGCGATCATACCGGCCAGAAACAGGGTGAAGGTGATAAACATGAATTCTGCGGTCATGGGTGATCCTTTGTGAGACGGCGGCCTAAAGAGCCTGGGCAAGATGATGTTTGGGCGAGCAACCGAACTTTCGGGAATAATCGCGACTAAAATGTGTGGGGCTTTCATACCCGACTTCGAACCCGGCGACCGAGACCGTATGTACACCACGGGCCAGCAGGTTGCGCGCTTCGATCATTCTCAGGTCTTTTTGGTATTGCAGCGGCGTTGTGCCAGTGATCGCCTTGAAATGTTCGTGAAACGAGGATTGGCTCATGCCTGTAAGTTTCGCAAGGTCTGCAACAACCAGCGGTTCACGGAACTTTGCCCTGATTCTGGCGATGGCCTTGGCAATGCGACTGGCGTGGCTGTCAACCGACAGCAGGTTCCTTAGCATGCCACCCATCGGCGACATCAGCAGCCGAAAGTGGATTTCCTTGAGGATAAGCGGGCCGAGCACCTGAGCCTCTAACCGATTGTCAGCTAACCTTATATAGCGTGTCAGCGGTTCAATCCATGCTGGATCAGCTTGGCTTTTCGACAGGGATTTGGCATGGGCGTCATCGGACGCGACCTCGCCCACTTGGTCGTAAAGGCTGCGAACAAGCCCAATGTCCAACGACAGAATAAGCGCGAGGTACGGGCATTCTGGGCTGGCTTTCGTGATTTTAGAGGTCACTGGAAGGTCGTGACTGACCAGTAACGCATCGCCGCGCGTCAGTGAAACGGATTGCGTGCCAATATGCGTTTCTTTGCTGCCTTGTAGTATCAGGCATATCACAGGATTATAGACAGTCGCCTCGAATGTGCTGACATGGTCTTTGTTCAGAATGTGCAGTGCCGGCAATGGAGCATCCGATTCATCCGAATTTATTGACATATATTGCATTGCAAGTGTCTGAAGTTGATCAAGTGACATGGCAGCCTCCTTGAAAACTGTCCTAGCAGTTTTCCCAACACGTATCACGCAAAAACAGCAACGCTCGGAGGATCAGGCAAGTATTTCGGAGGAATAGACAGGACCAAACCCCATTTCATGCCTAAGGTAAGTCAACCGAAATCATCATACGAGGACGCCCCATGTCGAACCCAGATCACAGTTTTCCCCTGAACGCCAACACGTCCATCCCTGCCGTTGGTTATGGCACATATCTTATTTCAAACGAGGATGCCCAAGCGGCAGTCAGCACGGCGATCGGGATTGGCTATCGACATATTGACACGGCGTCGGGTTACCAGAATGAAAGCGAAGTTGGGGCAGGTATTCGGGAGGGTTTGAAAAACACCAACCAAACCCGCGACAACATTTTTGTCACCACCAAACTCTGGCCCGGCAATCCGGCGTGGGGAGATGCCCCTAAAACCGGCGCAGAAACGCTTGTGGAATGTGACGCGAGCCTGTCCCGGCTGGGATTGGATTATGTTGATCTCTATCTCATCCACGCCCCATATGGCGGCGACTTGCGGTTGGAACAATGGGAGGCACTGCTGGATATTCAAAAGGCTGGCAAGGCGCGCGCCGTGGGTGTCAGCAACTTTAACCAACAGCATCTGGACGAAATAAAGGAAACCGGATTGGCAATGCCTGACGCCAACCAGATTGAGCTCCACCCGTGGTCACAAAAGCCGGATTTGGTCGCCTATATGCTGGCAAACGATATCGCGCCGATTGCCTATAGCAGCCTTGTGCCGCTTTCGACGTGGCGGATCGAAGACGGTCAAGGCAGCGCGAAAACCGACGAGATGAAAGCTGACGGAGGCGCCTTTCGAGGCATGGCGGCGAAGTACAATGTGACCGAGGCGCAGTTTCTCCTTCGCTGGGGGGTGCAGAAAGGGTATGCCGTCCTGCCAAAAAGTCTTAACCCCAACCGTATGCGCCAGAACCTTGATCTCTTTTCCTTTGAAATTGATGCTGCGGATATGAACCAGATTGTAACGATGGATCGTGGTGATGGGGTTGCATGGATGACCGGTGATCCCAGTAAGTGAAACGGAACGTTGGCATATAGACCGATCTTTCCGAGAGACGATAAGGGTGAGGGGCCGTTGAGGCTTATTTCAACGGTGCTCTCCGCAAAGGGCTGATCCGGCAGCGGGCACCAATTCCCCTTCGGGCGAAATTCCTATTCTCTAACGCCGTGTCATCACATTGACACGGCTATGAATTGTTTTGAGAGAATCATTGACTGACCGTCAGTCAGTATGATAGCTGAGTGACAAATACAGGAGAATCAAATGGCGCGGATATCGAAATCACCAGAAGAAAGACGGCTGGAAATTGTGCAAACAGCCGAACGACTTTTCCGGGAAGTTGGTTTCGCAAAATGTTCCGTCGACATGATTATTCGCGAGATGGGCGTCGCGAAAGGCACCTTTTATTATTACTTCAAATCGAAGGAAGAGGTTCTGAGTGCCATCGTCGATCACACGCTCGATCAGATTGTTGAACAGGCACAGCAGGTCGCTGACGACCTTTCTTTAACGGCGCTTGCGAAAATGGAGTTGTTGCTGTCAAACAGCCATATTGGCGATGAGGATGAACGCGACAGCGATATCGCCAGCATGATGCACATGCCCGAGAATCGTGAGCTGCACGAGGTTTCCAACATTCAATCCATACTTAGACTGTCCCCCGTTTTCGCCGCAATCGTCGAACAGGGCAATCGGGAAGGGGTCTTTGCCTGCGATCGCCCGTTAGAGACGGTCCAATTCCTCATCACCGGTACGCAGTTCCTGCTTGATGGCGGGCTGTTTCAGTTTTCCGAGCAGGAAAAAGGCAACCGTCGAGAAGTTGCACAAAACATAATCGAGAAGGCCTTCGGCGCAAGAACCGGGAGCTTTCACTTCATGAACCCAACACCAACCAAGGATTAAAACAATGTCCACACATGTTCTCGACGGATCCGCATATGACACCCGTCCAAATCCGCAAATCCCGACAAAGGCTCTTGTCGTATTTGTTCTTTTAACCTTTGCGATTAGCTGGGGGCTTGCGGGTTTCTATCTGTTTCTACCAGATATCGCGAATTCCACGTTTGGCGAATTAAGCGGACTTCATCCCATTTATTTTCTGATGACGTGGGGTCCAGGTATCGCTGGTATTCTGGTCGTGCTGATTTTTGCCGGTATCAGCGGCTTGAAGTCCTTTATGTCACGCTTGTTCCTATGGCGGGTCGACATGGTGTGGTGGTTGCTGGTGCTTGTTGGAATTCCGCTGATCTACATGATCGGATCGTTGATTAATGGGGGTGGCCTGATCGCGGACCTTCCCGATGAAGGTCTTGGCGTGGCGTTCGCTATCATGTTCTTGATGCTATTCCTTGGCCCGATGGAGGAATTCGGGTGGCGCGGCGTCCTGCAACCGCTCCTTCAGCGCCTTATCGCCCCCTTTTGGACAGGCGCTCTGATTGGTCTGATCTGGGCTGTTTGGCATTTGCCGGCCTTCTACCTGTCAGGTGTCGTCTATTCGGATTGGAGCTTCCTGCCCTTTCTGATCGGGTGCGTCAGCCTCGCCATTCTGGTCACCCCTATTTTTAACGCCTCTCGAGGGGGACTGCTTTTGCCAATCCTTTTCCATTGGCAGCTTATCATTCCGTTCTGGCCGGATGCCCAGCCGTGGGATACCTGGATGATGGTGGCCTTGGCGGCGATCATTTGCTGGGTAAAACGTGACATGATGTTTTCGCGCGCGATGGCGGTGACACGGGTCATTCCCGGCTGAATGAAAACTCATTTGGTTCGGGGTGGTTACGCACCCCGGACTTCGCAAAACACCCCAATCCATACAACAAGGGATAAGACCGATGTCCACGTTCGGCACAATTTTCAAAATCGCCGATTTTCGGCGTTTGTTTGCGGGCGTCACAACCTCGCAACTGGGGGATCAGTTTGCGCTGATCGCAACGCCCTGGTTGGTGTTGCAGTTGACCGGTGATCCGCTTGCCCTCGGCCTTGTGCTGGCGCTCGAAGGTGGTCCACGCGCGCTGTTCATGCTGATTGGTGGCGCGATCACAGATCGATTTTCACCGCGCAAAATCATGTTGGTGTCGGACGCCATACGGTTTGTGCTGGCCGGTTTGCTTGCCTTTGCCATTCTTAGCCATCAGATCGACATGTGGATGGTATATTCTTTCGCACTAGGTCTTGGCATTGTGGCCGGGTTTGCGGTTCCAGCGGGCAATAGCATTGTGCCTATGGTGATCGACGAGAAAGACCTCCAGACAGGCAATGCCACCGTCATGGGCGGTGGTCAGATCATGGGGTTCGTAGGACCTGTCCTTGCCGGCATCCTCATTGGCCATTCCACCGACTCGCTGACCGGTGTCGGCGTTGCCTTTGCAATTGACGCCATAACCTATGCTTTCTCGGCACTGATGTTGTGGCAGATGCGTCGCGGTGCGGACGTGTTGGCGGATGACGAAAACCGAGTTCTTACGTCAGTCCTGATTGGTCTGAAATACACGTGGGATAACAAACCGATGCGCGTAACCTTTTTGATTATCGCCGCAATCAACCTTTTGTTCGTGGGACCTGTCATGGTGGGTATCCCGGTTCTGGCGGAAACACGGTTGCCCGAAGGCGCGCGTGCGTTCGGGTTGCTGATTGCGGGTTTCGCCGGAGGAAATTTGGGGGGATATATTCTTGCTGGGGTTCTTCCGACCGCGGGACGCAGGGTGATGCGAACCATTCCGACCATTCTATTGTTCGGGATCGCGTTGGTGCTGGCTGTGATGGGAACCATTGGAACAACATGGACAGATTTCGGGCTTTTGGTTGGTCTTGGGATTGGCAATGGGTATGTCACCATTGTCCTTATCTCTGCGATCCAGACGCGGACGCCCAAGGATATGTTGGGGCGGATCATGGGGTTGTTTATGCTATCCAGCATGGGGCTTGTTCCTATTTCTCAGGCCATTTCCGGCGTCATCAGCCGCTGGGACGTCTCACTGCTGTTTTTATGCGCCGCCGGACTTATGACATTGGTGGCCGCATGGGTGACGGTACAGCCCACGCTGTCTTCGATAACAGAAGGTTAATTTAATCTGACAAAACGCTGACATTCTCCGTAAGGAAAATGAACGCGATGATTCTGTATTCATGATTCTGGGACGCATAACCGTGATTCGAGATCACAAGAAGGAATGCAGAAATGACGAAGACGAACGAAGACAAAACCATTGTATCTCGCCGTAAAGCACTTGGCCGTCTTGGCCTGCTGGCGGCGACGGCTTATACAGTTCCAGCGCTCACAACTTTATCTATGGCGCACGCAAAATCCGGCAGTTCAGGTCCATCTTCGAGCGGCCCGTCCTCCAGTGGCCCGTCCTCCAGTGGCCCATCTGTGAGCGGCCCGTCTTCCAGTGGTCCGTCCGTGAGTGGCCCGTCCGTGAGCGGCCCGTCTTCGAGCGGCCCGTCCACCATCACTTCGCCGAGCCGTGCATTGGAAATGTGTGGCGAGCCGAACCCAGGTGATGCCGCCTATGAACAGTGTTTGATCGACAACGGATTAGTCTAAGTCCCAAGCAGCACGTTGTTGATCAACTCTTGCAGGTGCCACTCTAGCACCCCACCAACACTCTAAGTGGCACCTGCAAAATCTTGGCGGCACCCGGACATGTCGAACTGTCTTGGTGCCGCCGTAGTTTTTCTAGTAAGTGAAAGACATGACCATTGAAACCAAACACCTCCGGTTCAAGGATATGGCGCACGCAATTGCGCTGACGGTGGATGATCGTTTCTATGACGCGCTACCGCTGGTCTTTCCTTATTGGCCGTACGACTTCGTTGACGAGGTCGAGTCTGAGCCGCTGGCACGGGTAGAATTTTCCAGTAACGAGTATACTCTTACCTCTCCCTATATGGATTCCGCCTCGGTCTGGCATGATCCGCTCAATACAATTTGTGAGCTGATTGTCGAAATTGCTTGGGACCGTGTGCGGCAGAACCCGGAAATGCTAAGTCTCCACGGGGCTGCAGTTGCGTTTGGCCCACGTTTGGTTGTGTTTCCCGCCACTCGTCGCGCCGGCAAAAGCACGCTGACTGTCGCGCTGGCAGCAGCGGGTCACAAGCTGTTCACGGATGATTTCCTTCCGGTGAAACTGTCATCGCGTCAGGAATTGTTGGGCGTATCTAACGGGATATCGCCGCGCTTGCGACTGCCGGTACCAGATCAGTTTGGCGAGCGTTCGCGCACCTATATGGCCTCGCGATCCTATATTGCCAACCGGCAATACCGCTATGTAACGCCCCGACCGAACGAGCTAGCCCCATTTGGCGACACGATGCCCCTTGGCGCGTTGGTCTATTTGGAGCGTGACGAGGGCGCAAAGGCCCGGCTGACCAGCATGTCCAAGGCCGATGCGTTAAAAGATCTGATCACCCAGAATTTTGCGCGGGAAATCAACACTCAAGGAATATTGCGCCTGTTGGATTTCGCCGCGACAGAACTGCCGATTTATCGACTGACCTACAGTGACGTTGATGACGCGATAGAGTGCCTGGAGGCCGAATTTGCCACGTGGGAGACCGAAGTTCCCCGCGTTCCCATCACGCTTCAGGTCGAAATGTTCGAACGCGTATATGATCGCGAATTTGACGCATCAACCGTGCAAATTGATACCGGTGAATTTCAGCAGGCTAGACATATCTATGTCGCCGAAGCGGACGGCAAACGCTTTTTGACGGGCCAGAATGGCAAGACTATCCATTTGCTGAACGATCTGGCGACGGCGATTTGGACCTTGCTGTCCGAACCTACGTCGCTGCAAGACGCAATTGAAATCGTGCATGCTGCCTTTCCGGACCAGCAGACGCAAATTGTTGCCCGCGACGTCACAAAGATTTACAAGAGTTTTGCAACCAATGGACTCATCGTTCCGGCATCTGACGCAAGTGAAACGCGTTCGGACGATGATATGGAGGCTCGGGGATGACCGGCGAAGGCAAAAAACTCAGTCGACGCGAAGCGCTTCAGCGCCTTGGGCTAGGTTTGGCTGCGGCTTATATCGGACCTTCGTTCACGACCCTAAGTCAAGCACAAGCGAAATCCGAAAACAGTGGCAGTGGGAACAATAGCGGTAGCTCGGATCCAAGCGATCCGTCGCCACCCAGTCCACCGTCGCAACCTTCGGCGCCATCGACCCCAACAGGTCCGTCCAGCCCGGCTTCGACGAACACCAACGGTCAGCAACTGCCCAGCACCCCCAGTGGTGTGCAAACGGCCACCTGTCGGAACGTGCCAACCAGCGATGGCAACAATTTCACCATTTCGCGACGTGACTATGAAGCCGCACAGGCGGCGGTGCGCGCAGGTGCTGCGCAGCCATTGGAAAACATCTGGCCGAATATTGCACAGCAATATCCAGGTCGTTTGATCGGGATCGAATTTACCGGAACCGGCCCCAGTGCACGGTATCACTTCAGGGCAATTTCGTCCGGAGGGCATCTGGAAACGATCGTGGTTTCCGCGGCGTCGGGCCGGATCGAATCCATCGTAGGCTGTTGATGCGTATCCTGATCGTCGAGGATGAGGAGAAGATCGCGCACTCCATCAGCGAGACGTTAATGCAAATGGGCTTTGTGCCTGAGCATGCTGCCGATGGTGAAGACGGGTGGTTTCGCGGCAGCACAGAAGATTATTCAGCTGCCATTCTGGACATCGGATTGCCTAAACTTGACGGTCTGAGTGTGCTGCGCAACTGGCGCAAAGAAAACATTGGATTTCCCGTAATTCTGCTGACCGCAAAAGGCAGTTGGATGGAACGGGTCGATGGAATTGATGCGGGCGCGGATGACTATCTGGTCAAACCGTTCCACATGGAAGAACTTGTCGCCCGTTTGCGCGCCTTGCTACGTCGCGATGGGGCGGAAAAGAAAACCCAGCTGGTCGCCGGTCCCCTTGTGCTGGATACGAAGCAGATGCGCGTCAGCGTGGACTCTGTCCCGATCAAAGTCACGCCGCTGGAATATCGGGCATTGAATTTTCTGATGCATAACCGGGGTAGGGTTGTCTCGCAGGAGGAACTGGCAACCAATATCTATTTTCAGGATCAGGAACCCGATTCCAATGCTATCGAAGTCATGTTGGGTCGCTTGCGGCGTAAATTGAAGGCCGATGTCATTCTGACCCGACGCGGATTTGGATATATGATTGAAGACGAAGAAGGGGCTGCCTGATGAAATCGCGGTCGCTTGGGCTGCGATTGATCCTGTTGGCCTGCGCATCGATCGGTATTGCCCTGATCGCCACGGGGTTTCTGTTTTCTACGCTGTTCCATTCCTATTTCGAAGAACGCATGTATCGCGAGCTGGAAAATCAATTGAACCAGCTTACAGCGAATATCGCGCTGGATGACCTCAACAGCTTGGTTGTGGCCGAACTGCCCGACCCGCGGTTTGAACTTCCGTTCAGCGGATTGTACTGGCAAGTGCTAGAAGATGGTGGGGACCAGATATTCTCGCGCTCGTTGTGGGGAGAGCCGATCGAAACGCCGCCGATTGACACGGCGGGAAGGTCAGTGCGCGGACGGGTTACGACGCCGGGCGAGGTGAGTTTGCTGACATTGTCCTGGCGAATTCTGATCGGAGACAATGCCGACCCGCGTGTGCTTAAACTGACGGTGGCGGTTGACGAGGCAGAAGTCACAGACGCCTTGGCCCAATTTCGCACCACCCTTGTGCAATGGCTTGCGCTATTGTTTGTGTTCCTGATTGTTGCTTCCTGGGCGCAAGTGCGATTGGGGCTGGCACCGCTGGAAGCCATCCGTAACCGGATTCAGGATATTCGCTCGGGCGAGGCGGATCGTCTGGACGGGGCATTCCCCCGCGAAGTGATGCCCCTAGCGGACGAAGTGAACGAATTGTTGCGGCTGCATGAGGAATCCCTGAAGTCAGCCCGCTCGCGGGCAAGTGATATGGCGCACGGCTTGAAAACGCCGCTAACCGTCATGTTAACATTGGCGCAAGATGCTGAATCTGCGGGACAACCCGAGATATCTGCCGATATCCGTGAACAGGTCGAAGCCATGCATGCCTATGTAGAACGCGAGCTTGCGCGGACGCGTATGCAGGTTCCGTCAAAACTGAAATTGACGCGGGTGAAACCGACGGCAGAACGCATGGTTAACATGATCTCTCGATTGCCGCGCGAGGTTCCGGTCAGCTGGCAGGTGGAGATACCAGACAAACTCTCCTCACCCCTTGATGAACATGATATGTCCGAACTCTTGGGGAACTTGCTCGATAATGCACGAAAATGGGCCCGGTCCCGAATAAGTCTGACCGCGGGAAGCGCGAATGGAGAGGGGTATATCCGGGTCGAAGATGATGGTCCCGGTGTGCCTCAGGACGAGATTGACACAATCAAGCAACGTGGTCATCGACTGGATGACACGGTACAGGGAACAGGGTTGGGGCTGGCGATCTGTGAAGATATGGCCATCGCCTATGGCGCGAAACTGGATATCTCGTTATCCGAGATGGGCGGGCTGGCAGTGACTTTCCTGTGGCCGACCACTTGAATGTAAATATTATTAACATATGTCTCTGTCATCGCTGATGGAGGGAACAATGCGCCACATATCACCACTGGTCTTCATTGGGGCTGCCGTGGCTTCTGCCGGTATGGCGGAAACGCGTGACTATGTATTTGACGGGTTCGACGAAATTTCGGTTGCCGAAGGCATTGCTGCCGATATTACGATCGGCGCACCGTTTTCAATCGTGGCCGAAGCCCGATCTGAAAAGATCCTTGACGAATTGCAACTAACGGTTCGGAACGGAACGTTGCGAATTGAACGCGACCTTACGCTGATGGACAGGTTTTTTGGATCGCTTGAAGAGATCACGGTAACCATAACGCTGCCAAACCTTGAGGCCCTGACCGCGACGTCTGGGGCAGATGTTGCCGTGACGGGAACATTTGGCGACAGGTTTGACGCCGATGTCTCAAGCGGGGCTGACATCCATCTGGCAGGTGTGATGTCCAACCGCGTGGATCTTGATGCCTCTAGTGGCGGTAGCATTACGGTTGACGGGCGCTGTCAAGACCTGACGCTTGATGTGTCCAGCGGGTCAGATATCGACGCAAAATTTCTGGAATGTCAGAGCGTTGCGGTCGACGCGTCCAGTGGTTCGGACGCGATTGTCTTTGCGACCGAGCAGATCAAAACCGATGTGTCCAGCGGCGCTGATGTGACGGTCTGGGGCACGCCCGCACATAGCAACATCGAGGTCAGCAGCGGCGGAGATACGCTTCTGCGCGAGCGAAATCCCTGATATTATCGTTAACAACGTCACCCTTTTATCTTGTTAGCTTTCTGATAGTCTGTCCCAAACATCAACGGGGAGGGACAGATGGCTATTGTAAACACTATTGGGGACGGCATTCCGCAAATCGGATATGGCACCTGGAATCGCGATGGTGACGCCGCATATGATGGAGTGATCACCGCGTTAGAGGTCGGATACCGCCATATCGACACTGCCGAAGGTTACAAGAACGAGGAGTTTGTCGGCAAAGCAATTGCGGAAAGTGGCATTCCCAGAAACGAGATATTTCTGACCACCAAAGTTGCCCCGGAAAGTTTCGGGCCCGGCCAGATTATGACTCATGTCGAAACCTCGCTGGAAAAGCTCGGCACCGATCAGGTGGATTTGTTGCTGCTGCATTACCCGTCGATCAATGATGAATATGACATCAATGACTACATGGCCCAATTCGCCGACGTGTTTGACAAAGGGCTAACAAAGCGCATCGGCGTTTCGAATTTTACCATCAAATATATCGACAAGGCGCTAGAGCTGTTGGGCGATCGCAAAATCGCGACAAACCAAGTGGAAATCCACCCGTTGATGCAGAACTGGCCAATTGTTGAACATTGCGAGAAAAAGGGCATTCCGCTGACCGCATATTCGCCGTTGGCCCGGGGAAAGGTCGCGGATTCCGCCGTTCTCAAGAATCTGGCGTTGGCTCATGGTGTGACACCCGAGCAAATCTCGTTGGCTTTTCTGATGCAGGAAGGCTATGCGGTTATTCCCTCGGCAGGGGCGCGCGAACGTATTCTGGCGAATTTTGAATCGACAAATATCCAGCTGACCGAGGAAGAAATGGCCAAAATTCGTGGCGTCGATCAGAATATGCGGTTGGTTAATGGCCCGTGGTGTCCCAAATGGGATGACTATTGATCGTCCAAAACGGGTGATCCGAACGGGCGGGCTGTTTCAGTCGTTTTCGGTAAAATTTGTCAGTTTCGGCAGTTCCGCTGACAGAAAGTCAATCAGCGCGCGGATGCGTGAGGACTGGTATCGCACCGTTGGGTAAACCGCCTGAATGGGTTTTTCAGTTGCCCGATAATCTTTCAGCACATGCTGCAAACGGCCATCGCGAACCGCCTCGGCAACGATATAATCCGGGCAGAGTGCAAGACCTTCGCCCGCGATGGCCAAGTCGCGCGCGGCGCGTCCGGAATTGACCTTGAACCGACCCGAGACGACCACCGCTTGAGAAGGCGACGGCGCGCCAAAGATCCAAGTATCGGCGTTGCGCATGTTTGCGTCGATGATGCAGCTATGCTGCACAAGGTCCGCTGGCACGTTCGGCGTGCCGTTTGTCGCAACATAGGCAGGTGCTGCCACGACCCAAAGCCGTGTCGAGGCTAATTTACGAACAATCAGGTTTGACGATTCCATCGCGCCAATGCGAATGGCCAGATCAAATCCCCCCTCGGTTAATCCGATGAACTGATCGCTAAGATGGAGGTCGAATTGCATATCCGGATGCCGATGACCAAAGTCACGCAGCAAGGGTTGGACATACATTTCGCCAAATGTTGCCGGGGCCGATAGGCGCACAAGCCCCCGCAGGCTGCTTTTCCCCTGATGGATATCGGTTTCCAGCGCATCTATCTCATCCAGAATCCGGGCAATGCGTTCGTAGTAGGCCTGTCCCTCGACCGTCAGGCTGATGCGGCGGGTGGTGCGGTGCATCAATCGGACTTTCAGCTGATCCTCCAGTTGCCCGATATATTTACTGACCAGCTTTTTGGAAATCGACAGCCGTTCAGCCGCCGTGGTGAATGAGCCCGCCTCGGCCGCGGCAACAAAGGTTTTCATGCCATCTATTCTGTCCATGATTGTGAATAATACGGCGAAAGTATTTCCTCAACAGGAATATTTATCGACCTAATAAATTTTCCTAAATCTTAGCTGTCTGACGGGCCAGCTCTCGCAAAGACGGCGGCTATCGGCAGAAGAAAACCAAAACTGAAAGGAACCAAGTTTATGAAAACCCTTATGAAAATCAAACTGAGTGCTGCTGCCATTGCCATGGGTGCGGTTGCTGCCTCGGCCGAAGGAGAATATGTCAGTCACCCCGCATTTCCCGATGGGATCACGGCCGAAAAATACTATGACGGCGGTGCAGTCAGCGGATCAGAAACGCAAGCGTTGATTGATCGCTTTGATACACTGGATTTCGAAATCTTCACCAACCAGCAATGGGATCGTGTTCACGAAAGCCACGACGAAGAAATTATCGTCACCTGGCCGGACGGGCATTCCACGGTGGGCATTGATACGCATATCGACGATCTTAAAAACCTGTTTGTCTTTGCGCCGGATCTGAAGATCGAAACCCACCCGGTACGTATCGGATCGGACGACTGGACAGCGGTCATAGGTGTTATGACCGGCACATTCACCGAACCGCTGCCAATCGGCGATGGCAATTTCATTGAACCGACGAACAAGGAATTCTCGATCCAAATGGCGACAGTCGCCTTCTGGCAGAATGAACGTATGGTTCACGAATGGCTATTCTGGGACAATGACACGTTTTATCGCCAACTTGGTCTGAGAGACTGATCCGACACGCGACTCCCGCACATTCCCTGTGCGGGGGTCCTCCTCCCTGAACAGATTGAAAGGCAACAGAATATGTTGGTGAATGGAAAATGGAATGCGAATTGGCATCCGGTACAATCAAAGGACGAACACGGCCGATTTATCCGGGAAACGTCCAAATTTAGAAACTGGGTCACGCCAGACGGCAGCGCGGGACCAACTGGACGGGCGGGCTTTGCGGCAGAGCCCGACAGGTATCGCTTGTTTGTTGCCCTAATCTGCCCTTGGGCTTCGCGCACCTTGATCGCGCGTCGCCTAAAAGGGTTAGAGGAGGCAATTCCCGTGACGGTGCTGAATCCGCAACTGACGGATCAGGGCTGGCGGTTTGGCGGGTTTCCCGGGGCTGACGATGATCCGGTGTTCGGCTCAACCTATATGCACGAAATCTACACGCGCGCGGATTCCACCTATACCGGCCGGGCCACGGTTCCGGTTCTGTGGGACCAAAAAACCGGGACGATCGTGAATAATGAAAGTGCGGACATCGTGCGAATGCTGAACGCGGGTTTTGACTCGATCGGCGCGACTGGTCCGGATTTGTACCCTGCAAACCTGGCTGTCGAGATTGATCAGCTGAACGATGCGCTTTATCACAATCTTAATAACGGTGTGTATCGGGCAGGTTTTGCATCCTCACAGCAAGCCTATGAAGAAGCCTATGACGCGGTGTTTAACCAGTTGGATGTGCTGGAAGCGCGGTTGTCAGATGGTCGCGCCTATCTGTTTGGCGATCAGATTACCGAAAGTGATATCCGCCTGTTCGTGACACTGATCCGCTTTGATGCGGCTTATTACGGACTGTTCAAAACCAATCGCCAGCTGATATCGGAATATCAGGGTCTTAGCCGGTTTCTGAAAACCATGCTTTCAGATAGGGCCATCCGCGAGACGGTCAATCTGAACCATATCAAGGCGGGCTATTATTCGGTCAAAGCCCTGAATCCAAACGGCATCGTTCCCAAAGGTCCGGACCTGTCACATCTGTCTGAAAATCTGGGATAAAAAACGCCGGACTGCTTGGGTTTAGTGTGTCCAAACGGTCTTGCGATTATGCGCGAAATTATCGCCATATCCCCCGGGCCGCACATTCGGTTTCCGTTTGTGCGGCTGCTGCACCTGATAGGCAATCCCTTTGCTTTTTGCAAATTCCACAGCGGCATCCACTGTCTCAAATTGCAAACGAACTTGCCCATTCATGTCCGTTGATCCGGTCCAACCCATTAACGGATCCAGAGATTTCCCGGATTCCGGTGTATATTCCAAAACCCAATGCCGTGACTTGGCCTGTCCAGACTGCATAGCGTTACGAGACGGCTGATAAATACGCGCCAACATGGGAAAACCTCTTAGATTCCGTGTAGATTTCTTATGATCAAAACTGCTGGGAAGCGCAAGCATTTTGGAAATTGGCCGTCAATCAAATACGAAGGAGCGAGGGGTGGGGTTGGTATATCGTACCCGACTGACGGCCTACTTGCTGCTTGCATGGTTAACATATTACGATTCGCGAAAAGGTTGCAAGCCATAAAATTGCAGTTTACAAATATATTACAACCTAGGGTTTTAACAGTTTATTAACCTTGCATTCTCGCCCAGTTTTCCCACATTGAGAACAAAAGGGGAATCGCGATGCTCGAACAAGTGACCATTGACCCAAAGGCCAAGCCCAAGCTCGAAGGCGGAAAACGCATTGTATTGCATACGGAATTCCAACCCGCCGGTGATCAGCCTACGGCAATTGCCGAGCTTGTGGAAGGGGTAAATTCGGGGGAGCAGAATCAAGTTCTGCTGGGCGCAACCGGCACCGGCAAGACCTACACAATGGCCAAAGTGATCGAAGCAACGCAGCGTCCGGCAATCATACTTGCCCCCAACAAAACCCTTGCCGCGCAACTTTACGGAGAAATGAAGGGGTTCTTTCCCGAAAACGCCGTCGAATATTTCGTCAGCTTCTACGACTACTACCAGCCCGAAGCCTATGTCCCGCGAAGCGATACCTATATCGAGAAAGAATCCCAGATTAACGAACAGATCGACCGGATGCGCCACTCGGCCACGCGGGCGCTGTTGGAACGTGACGATGTGATTATCGTCGCGTCCGTGTCCTGCATCTATGGTATCGGCTCGGTCGAAACCTATGGCGCGATGACCGTCGATCTGGTCGTTGGGCAGGAATACAATCAGCGCAGCGTTATGCAGGATCTGGTCGCCCAGCAATATAAACGCAACGACAACGCGTTCCAGCGCGGCACCTTCCGGGTGCGGGGCGATGCGGTGGAGGTCTGGCCCGCCCACCTTGACAGCCGGGGCTGGCGGTTCTCCTTCTTTGGCGATGAGCTGGAAAGCATCGTTGAATTCGACACGCTGACGGGCGAAAAAACGGCATCGCTGGAACAGGTCCGCATCTATGCGAACAGCCACTATGTCACGCCCAAACCGGCGATGTCTCAGGCCATCATCAACATCAAAAAGGAATTGCGCCAGCGGCTGGACCAGCTGACATCCGAGGGCAAGTTGTTGGAAGCCCAGCGGCTGGAACAACGCACCAATTTCGATCTGGAAATGCTGGAAGCCACCGGCGTCTGCAACGGGATCGAAAACTACTCGCGTTATCTGACAGGCCGCGCGCCGGGGGAACCCCCCCCAACCCTGTTCGAATATATTCCCGACAACGCGATTGTGTTTGCGGACGAAAGCCACGTGTCGATCCCGCAACTTGGCGGGATGTACAAGGGTGACTATCGCCGCAAATTCACCTTGGCAGAGCACGGTTTCCGCCTGCCCAGCTGCATGGATAACCGCCCCCTGAAGTTCGAGGAATGGGACGCCATGCGCCCGCAATCTGTCTTCGTCTCGGCCACCCCCCAGAATTGGGAACTGGACCAGACTGGCGGCGTATTTGCTGAACAGATCATCCGCCCAACGGGCTTGTTGGACCCCGAGGTCGAAATCCGCCCCGTCGAAACGCAGGTCGATGATTTGCTGGATGAAATCCGCATCGTTACGCAGAAAAACCTCCGCGTGCTTGTCACGACGCTGACCAAACGCATGGCCGAGGATTTGACCGAATACCTCCACGAACAGGGCATCCGCGTGCGCTATATGCATTCGGACATCGATACGCTGGAACGGATCGAGATCTTGCGCGACCTGCGCCTTGGTGCGTTCGACGTGCTGATCGGCATCAACCTTCTGCGCGAGGGGCTGGACATTCCCGAATGCGGGCTGGTGGCAATACTGGATGCGGATAAGGAGGGGTTCTTGCGCTCCGAAACCTCGTTGGTTCAAACCATCGGTCGGGCCGCCCGTAATGCTGACGGGCGGGTGATTATGTATGCCGACAAGATCACCGGCTCGATGGAGCGTGCATTGGCGGAAACCAACCGCCGCCGCGAGAAGCAGATGGCGTATAACGTGGCGCACGGAATCACCCCGGCCACGGTCAAGAAAAACGTCGAGGATGTGATGGCCGGGTTGTATCAGGGCGACACGGATATGTCCCGCGTCACCGCCAAAGTGGACCGCCAGATGGTCGGCGCGAATTTGGCAGCGCATCTGGAGGCGCTGCGCAAAGACATGCTGAAAGCCGCCGAGAATTTGGAGTTCGAAGAGGCCGCAAGGCTGCGTGACGAGGTCAAACGGCTGGAGGCGGTGGACCTAGCCGTCCACGACGACCCGCTGGCTCGGCAATCAGCCGTGGCGGCTGCGGCAGAGGACGCGGTGAAGGTCGGTGGCCGGTCAACGGCAGGCCGGGCTGGAACGACGGTGGTGAAGGGGAAGACGAAGAGGCGGGGGTGAGTTTGGCAATTCTAAAAAAATCTGAAGTCAGAAAAATCCGAGAGTATTTTTCTCCACAACCGGGGTATATCTTGGATTTGTCCAAGCCTCAATTCGCGGAGCTGCTGGAGGATGAACTTGGGATAGATATCCTTTCCGACGAATTTAATGGTTTCGGAGAATCAAGTGAAAAACGACTTAGAAGTTATTTGGAAATTGCATCACCGTATGAGGCGGGTCAGCTTCTCAGATTGCTGTGGAAAGAAAAAACTCGAGAATGGCGTGAAGAATATCGTCGAGTTGAAGCACTTGTAGGTTTGGATGTTGAAAGTGTTGAGACTCTTGAATTCCGCTTTCATAAGAATTTCTTGGATGAAGATGAATTCGAAAGTTTCGTGGGAAATATAGAACGGCGTACTGAAACAGAAGTATTAGAAGTAATTAGAATATCTGCGCGTAATTTCAATTTTGATACAGTATTGAGAGAAATAGACAGGGCCAATCGCAATATCGATACTGATCCAGAAGATGCACTAACGTCTGCATGTGCGCTTATTGAATGTGTTTGCCGTTCAATTCTCGTGGAACTAGATTTACCTTTGCCAAGAGATTTATCAGTTTCCACTCTCTATAAGGAAGTTAGGCAACCTCTAAACCTGCACCCAAATACAATCGATATAGACCCTTTGATCGCAAATGATGTTCGATCAATACTATCCAATTTGACTGGCACTGTAGAAGGGATTGGCGCACTTCGAACACACGGCGGTGATGCACATGGTAGGGAAAAAGACTTTGCAAGAATTGATGCGCGAATAGCTAGACTTTCTGTTTATGGAGCAAGCGCAATTTCATTGTTTTTGATTGAGACATGGCAAGAGAAACTTCCTGATCGCGAGTTACCAAACGCTGATCGAAAGTAAGTATAGAATAAGCATTTTTCTTACAACGAGACGTGCTTTCTTTTGATGTTGTGATGATCCGCAATATTCCCAGTCAAACCGTAGGGTGCGTGCTCCGCACGCACCACCCCACTCCAAAAACCCCTTGGTGCGTGAAATCACGCACCCTACACTGGGCGCTCTTATTGCAACCAAGGCAATTGCCATGCGCCACCTCCTGATCCTCTTCCTCCTCTTCCTCCTCTCCCTCACCACTGCTGCCAGCGCCCAGACCTATACCGAACCCGCCCGGGGGACGGAGCTTCGTCAAGACCTGCTCGATGCCATTCGGCCTCACATTGAATGGGACCTCGACGCGCCTATCGAATTCGTCGTCTGGGAGCTGCGGGCCACTGACAATGTCGCCTTTGCCAGTCTAATGGCACAGCGGCCCGGTGGGGCACCCATCGACATGTATCAAACCCCCGCCGCCCAACGTGGCGACGTCGACCCCGAGGTCGGCGATGGCGCTACCGTTCAGGCGCTGCTGGTCAAATCCGGCCGCACATGGGTCGCCGTCCATATCGGCATGTCCGCCACCGACGCTTGGTGGTATTACGAGGGGTTTTGCCCGATCTGGGCCGAGGTCATCCCCGAAGCCTGCCCATGAAAAAAGGTGCACGGGAAACCCATGCACCTTCGCTTGCTTCAACGAAAAGCGGTATCAGGATGGCAAATCCATACGCACCGCCATGCGGACCTGACCCCGCACCGGCTCGGCCCAAGACAGGTTGACCGTGGTGCCCGACGCGCCTTGATCCGGTGTCACAACCGGCAATTGGCGATGCGAGGCATTGGCGGCGTTTTGCACCGCCCCTTGCGCCGTCACCCAATCCACGGACAAGGCCCGGCCATCAAAGGGCAGCTTGTCTTGCAGGTTCGCGCTCCAGTTGGCGTTCACGGTGGCCTGAGTGATATCCACAATCGCCGGGCTTTCCGAGCGATGGGTCACAGCGTCATACGAGTTCCCCTCGAACAGCACATTTCGCGTCTGGGTCATGTCAAAATTGCCCTCGGATTCGTCGACACTTTCGACCCGGTCAATCTCTGGTCCCGATCCAATGGTTTTGAACGTGTTGCCGGTAATGGTCAGCCCGTCAATCGTGTGGTTGTTGCCGAACGGCGCCAGACGGATATAGGTGAACCAGGCCGGCACGTCGCCCGCGGTAAAGATATTCCCCGTGAGCGACAGGGTCCCAAACGGACGGGTGGTGCCACCATCTTGGCGGATATCATGCTCGTTATTCAGCTCGATCCAGGCATTGTCGGCATAGTTTCCAACCAGCGTCGACTTGCAGCTTTTCTGGGTCAGGATCAGCCCGGCAGATCGCTCGCCATCGACCGAGCCGTCTCCCTGCCAGAAATGGTTCCCCGAGATGATATGCCCACCGCCATTCATCACCCCGAAATGCAAGAAGCGAACGGCGCGGTTATTGCGAATTTTCAGGTCATTGGAATTGGTGTTGAACGCGATCGAGGACCGGAACTGCACCAAGGTGTTATATTCGTCGGACAGGAATTCATTAGCATCCAGCGCCATCCCGTTACATCCTTTGCCGATCGAGGTGATGGCGCGATCCTTTGGCTTGGTGAACCAGCAATCCCGGATGTGCCACGCCAGACCATCTTTGGGCAGCATGATTGCACTTGCCTGACCGAAACAGCCAAATTCGATATCTTCAATCTGGAACCGTTGCAGACTGTCAAAGCCCGAGAAATCCAGCATGTATTTGAAACGCACAAATGTGTAGGATTGTGACGACGCCGCAGAATGCAGCGGCTGGCTGAGGGTCAAGGTGCCCGCCCCCTCGTTTTTGTCCAACACGTAAATCTCACGCCCGACCCCCTGACCTGTTACCAATGACCCTACCGGGATCGCACTGATATTGGTGACGTTGCTTAACGTTGTTGGATCGCCCGAGGAATAGGACGCCGTCGCATTGAAATATTCTGTGTTCCAATCGGGTGACGTGTCTGCTTCGAACTGCCCGTTTCGCAGCGCGCGCCGATTTCCGAACGTCGTTTTGTTGGCAACAACGGCTTGAATATCAATGGGTTCGGTTAGTTGAACACGCAACCCCATCATATCCAGCGACTCGTGATCAGTGAAGTTGAACAAGGCCTGAATTGCCTTTTTGAACCCCAGAACTTCGTTCCCGAATGCATCAATATAGGTTTGTAGGTTGAAATTGTTGGTGACCTGCAAACGCTTGTCATCATCCATCAACAAAGTGCCTTCGAAACGACAAAAGGCGTTCAGCGTGATGTTCTTGGACAGGTAGTAGCTGCCCTCGGAAATCAAAAGGTCTTGACCAGCACTGGTTGCGGCGGCGTCTGCAGCTTCGAACGCATCAAAATCGTCGGTGATGCCATCCCCAATCGCGCCATAATCCCGGACATCCACCCAATCCATCATCACGCGATGAAAATAGCTGGTGACGTCTTTGATCTCGACAGATTCAATGCGAACCACCGCCCCGATGGATGCCAGAATATCCAGACCGAAATGTCCATAGACCGGCGCAGTTCCCCACACCATATCCACCCCGTTTCGATTGCCCGATCCGACAATCGCACGGATCGTATAAATTCGCCCATAGGTCCCTGTGGCCGTCGAAGGTCCAACTTCGGTCAGTCCGGTCACATGGGCGCCACTGCCATTTCCTGCCCACGCCGCAATCCGGGCCGAGGGTAATGCACCGCTCATCACCTTGATCCGGGCGCTTATTTCCAGATAACCGCCCGGCACCAGCGGGGTTTGTCCCATATATCGCAATGATGTCGGATCGCTCGTGGTCTGCAATTCAAGGCAGGTCCCAAAATCCGGATCGGTTGTCACGATGGTTGCATTCGGGCTGCCATTATAGGTCGGCGAGCCGGGTGTGCCATCTGTGCTGGACCAGTCAGCCAAACCATCTTCAAAACGTGAAGGCATCAAAACGATACCGTCAGTTACTGCCATGTTCATCTTGTAAAACCCTTTTTATCTGGGCACAGCCGCACGCAATCCGACCTCTGCCAGAACGGGCTATGCAAGCAATAATTTCTCGAGAAAAATGCGGATCGAAGCCGCAGCGCTGATATGGTTACCTAAATCTGGTTAAAGTGGCGTTAATTTCAGTTAAATTCACGGCTTCAGTGCGCATTGCAAAAACAAGCCAACCAAGTAAATTACACATATACGAATACAAATATTCGTATTATTCCTTCAGCGATTAATAGGGTGTTGGGGGCTATATGAATCCGGATTGGGTATCTGCACTTCTTGGTGGGATAATGATTGGTGGCGGCGCAAGCCTTTTTCTTTTGGCCAATGGGCGTATCGCAGGTGTAAGCGGCGCGATCGGAAATTTGACCAAACGGGTCTGGCCGACGACGGAAACGATCCTGTTTATTACAGGCTTTATTGCAGCGCCCTTGGTATATTCGCAATTTTCGCCATTACCTGAAATTGATGCGACCAGAAACATCGCAATTTTGATCATTGGTGGTCTGGCCGTAGGAATTGGTTCGCAGCTCGGTGGTGGATGTACCGCAGGTCACGGGGTCTGCGGCAATGCAAGATTCTCCAAACGCTCGATCATCGCGACGTTGATGTTCATCGGTGTCGGCGCGGGAACAGTATTGGTGCTGGGCTAAGTCATGAGAAAACTGACAGCATTAGTGTCGGGGCTGTTGTTCGGGAACGGGTTGATCCTTTCCGACATGGTAAATCCCGCACGCGTCCGCGCCTTTCTCGATTTCTTTGGCGACTGGGACCCGTCCTTGACCTTCGTCATGATCGGAGCGATTTCTGTTGCAGCCGTGGCATGGCTGATCGTGGGCAAACGTGAAACGTCGCTACTGGGTAGCGAACTGCCAGCAAAGCCAAGCACAACAATCGATCGCCGGTTGATCGTGGGCAGCGCGGCATTTGGGTTTGGCTGGGGGCTTACGGGCATGTGTACGGCACCCGGCCTCACTACGCTCGGATTGGGCAGATGGGAAGTTCTGGTGTTCTTCGCCGCGATGGTCGCAGGCATGTACTTGTATCATCGGTGGAATGACTTACATCTGCTTCGGCGGGACAAACTAACCCGCACTTGACTCAAGGGGTTCAATGCTTCCAATCACATCACTGACCGCAGGCGCGCTGACGCTATTACTTCTCGTTCTGACAGTCCTGGTCTCGAAACAGCGAGGGAAGGTCAAGGTTTCGCTTGGGGATGGCGGGGATAAGACGTTGCTTAAAAGGATACGGGCATTCGGCAATTTCACCGAATATGCCCCGATCGGGCTGATCCTGCTGGCGCTGATTGAATATAATGGTGTTTCGGCGATGATTGTCTGGACCCTTGCCCTGTTGTTGCTCGGCGGCAGGCTTCTGCATGCGTTGGGCATGTATGTCAAACCACTTGGGCTTGGTCGCCTGATCGGGATGATCCTGAACTATGTGTTCTTTCTGGTATCAGCCGGTCTTCTTATCGGAGGGGCGTTCTAAACGCCCAGCATCTGGCTGTCCAGAATACGGACACCATTGATCACCCATCGGTCGTCAACGGGGATCAGATCATACTCCAGTTCAAACAGGCGCCCAGCCTGATCAGTGATAATCACATTTTGGACCATTGCTCCACTTCGCATTTCCAGACCCGTGAATTCCACAGCGGCCGGGTTCGCGACCATCGGATACCCCTGTTCGACCATCATCTGGAAATTTTCAGGAGTCAGAAACATGCGCTGAATTCCGGGACTGGCATATTGAAAGGCAGCGCCGAAATTTCCCTCGCGCATCGCATCGATCTGCGCCGAGATTGTGCCCTCTATCGTGTCTTCCAATGATTGCGCGGCAAGCGGTGTCGATGCCAGCACAAACAGAATTGCCCAGATTAACCGCATGTTCGATCCTTTCCGTGAAAAGGATACGCGATTACTCTGCAATCACGATCAAAATTTCCGTGATGACTAGTCCGAAAGGAATGTTCCTGCCAACGCCTCGTTGATCAGCGCTACAGTATCCTCGATCCCGTAAAGTGCAATGAACCCGCCGAAACGTGGACCCTGAGAAGCACCCAACAACACTTCGTAGATCGCTCCGAACCAAGCGCGCAACGGTTCGAATTCATGGTCCTTGCCGACCGCAAATACCATGGATTGCAGCTCTTCAGGATCGTTGTTGCCTGTCCACGCCTTTAGCCGAGTGGCCAAATCTTCCAGCGCCGCACGTTCCTGATCTGTCGGCGCACGGTAAACCTTCGTGGGCTTCACAAAATCATGGTAATAGCGCACCGCAAACCCGGCGGCTTTGTCCAGCCCAGGATGCGTTTCCGGCGATGCTTCGGGCGCATATTTCTGGATGAAGCCCCACATCTGTTCCTTGGTTTCCGCGTTCGACACAGCGGCCAGATTCAGCAGCATGGAGAAGCTGACAACCATATCCGACGCCGGCACATTATGCCCGTGGATATGGTAAACAGGATTCGCCAGTTTCTGTTCCATCGTCTGGGTCGGATAAGCCTGCAACTGCTGATGATATTCGTCCATCGCCTTCGGGATCACATCAAAATACAGTCGCTTCGCCGTTTTCGGTTTTTGGAACATGAAATAGGCGAGGCTCTCGGTCGAGGCATAGGTCAGCCATTCATCAATCGAAATCCCGTTACCCGAGGATTTGGAAATCTTCCCGCCTTTTTCGTCGAGGAACAGCTCATACGTAAACACTTCCGGCGGCGTGCCGCCAAGGATTTGACATATCCGGCTGTAAATCGGTGTGTTCGGCGCGTGCTCCTTGCCATAGGATTCCCAATCAACACCCAAGGCTGCCCAGCGAGCGCCAAAATCGGGCTTCCACTGCAATTTTACATTACCGCCCGTCACCGGAACGGTCCATTCGCGGCCATCCTCGTCGTCAAACGTCACCGTTCCTTCGACCGCATCCACATGTTTGATCGGCACATACAGAACCCGCCCCGTTTCGGGATGGATCGGTAGGAAAATGGAATAGGTCTGCTGACGTTCTTCGCGGAGTGACTTCAGCATCACTGCCATCAGGTCGTCGTATTTCTCGGCCGCCTTCCGCAGCGTTTCGTCAAACTGACCGGATTTGTAATATTCCCGCGCTGAATAAAACTCATACTGGAACCCGAAGGTATCCAGAAAACGCCGCAACATGGCGTTGTTGTGATGGCCAAAGCTTTCATATTCGCCAAACGGATCGGGCACGCTGGTCAAGGGGCGGTGCAAATGTTCCGCCAGCATCTCGCGTTGCGGCACATTGTCAGGCACTTTCCGCATCCCGTCCAGATCGTCCGAAAAGCAGATCAGTTTCGTCGGGATGTCGCTGATCACTTCGAACGCGCGACGCACCATGGTGGTGCGCAACACCTCGCCAAAGGTGCCGATATGGGGCAGGCCAGATGGGCCATAACCCGTTTCAAACAGCACAAACCCTTTCTCAGGAGGCGCGTTTTCGTACCGCTTCACGATCTTGCGGGCTTCCTCGAACGGCCAGGCTTTCGATGACAGGGCGGCGTCGCGCAGATCAGACATTTCAGATTCCATTCGGATAAAAAGACTCCCGCTTCCTATTGTGCAGGCGCGCCAGCGTCAATATTCTGCCCGCAACTGAACGAACAAAGGTAGGACAATGCCCGCATCCTGGAGCCCCCAAGACGCCCTCGTCGCCGTTATGATCGCTGAATCCGCGTCGGACGAGGATATTTCCAATTCCGAACTCATGTCGATTACCCGTATCGTCGATCACATGCCGATTTTTGCCGAATATGACAGCGAGCGGATCAAAACCGTTTCTCAAACCGTGTTTGACCTGTTCGAAGAAGAGGATGGGATCGACGCTCTGTTTGGACTGATCAAGGATGCGCTACCTGAGGAGTTGAACGAAACTGCCTATGCCATGGCGTGTGACGTTGCCGCGGCCGATGGGCGTCTGCGCCAACAGGAACTGCGCTTTATGGAAGAAATCCGTTACCAATTAAATATCGACCGCTTGCATGGCGCTGCTATCGAACGTGGCGCGCGTGCGCGGCATAAGCGGATATCGTCTGCGAATTGATCGAAAATGAAACGCCCGCTCGATGCGGGCGTTTTTTGCTGGGGTACCAGATCCTTATTTTGTCTTTAGACGGGTGACCTTGATCATATTCATGATGGTCTTTTCCCAAAACGGTTCCGACTGGCCTTTGCGCACCTTGCGCATGAAATATTTTTCAAAGGCAATCTTTGCCCAATGGACCCATCGGCCATCACCCGACCAATTCATATTGCGCGGCGGGTTCTGCGGTTGGGCGAGGAACGCCACACCTTTGTTGCCAAAATCGGCCAGACAGAACGCGTTCCACGTGCCCTCATGCGTTGGCTCCTTGCCGCGCAACACCTCGCCAATATTGGCAGCGGCGGCGGCGACCATGCTTTCGATCATATAGCCGGTTTTGGGCACGCCAACGGGCACTGGCGTGGCCTCCAGCGGCGCAATCGCGATACAGACACCGATCGAGAAGATGTTGGGATATTTCGGGTTGCGTTGATGCTTGTCGACAATAATGAAGCCACGGGGATTCACCAGTCCGTCAATCCCACGCACCGCGGGAATGCCGCGAAAGGCTGGCAGCATCATGGAATATTTGAACGGCAGTTCGTGTTTTTTCTTTTCAGAGCCGTCTTCGTTCACCTCGGTCACATGCATTTTGCCGTCTTCAACCTTGTCGACCTTGGCATTGGTGACCCAGTTGATGTGGCGGTCCCGCATTTCGCTTTCCAGCAACCCTTTGGTGTCGCCAACCCCGCCCAGACCCAGATGGCCAACATAGGGTTCGGCGGTCACAAATGTCATCGGCACTTTGTCACGGATTTTCCGGCGTTTCAGCTCGGTATCCATGATCATCGCATATTCATAGGCTGGGCCATAACAGGACGCACCTTGAACTGCGCCAACCACGATGGGGCCGGGGTCTTTGCAAAATGCCTCCCACGCCTCGTTCGCCGTTACCGCGTGATCAATGGTGCAAACGGATTGCGTGTGTCCGCCATGGGGCCCCAACCCTTCAATTTCGTCAAACGCCAGCTCGGGGCCGGTTGCGATCACCAGATAATCATATTCAACCTCGCGCCCGCTTTCCAAAACCAGCTTGGAATTGTCGGCGTCCAGCTTCACTGCACCGTCAGCGATAAACGCGATCCCGTGTTTTCCAAGTACCGGGGCCAAGTCAATTGTGATGTCTTTTTTCGTACGCCAACCAACGCCCGCCCATGGATTAGAGGGCGTGAACTGAAAATAGGGATTGTTTGAAATCACCGTCAGCTTGTCCTCGCTGCGAAGTTCGTGCTTCAGGTCATACGCCATCGGCAACCCGCCAATCCCAGCGCCCAATACAACAATATGTGCCATCGTGCCCTCCCAGACATGGATATCATCTGAAATATTAGCGGTTAACGGGCACCGATCAAGCTTTTTACGGAAATAAACTGTGAAAATACGTCGCAGTTGAGCAGGTCTATCGCCGCCGCAACGCTTCCAGCAATGCGCGTGAAGGCATCCCGTCCGGCAGCATCCCGATACTTTGCTGAAAGGCCTGAATTGCCTCGATACTCGCGGGACCAATCATGCCGTCCACGCCCGCGGTATCCAGCCCCATTGCGTTCAAGCGTTCCTGAATCTCGCGAATTTCACTGCGCTTTAACTGTTCCGACCCGCGTGGCCAACTCGCCGCAAACGGTCCAGCGCCGATAATCCGGTCTGACAAGTGGCCAACGGCCAGCGAGTAGCTGACCGACATATTATATTTTCGGATCACCTGAAAATTCGGGAACACTGCGAATATTGGACCGTTTGCCCCTGCAGGGGCAATCAGCGCCGTCGCGCCATGGTTTGGAACCTGCCCGCCATCGACCGTGCGAACGCCCTGACTGTTCCAGAACCGCGCGGTTTGTGTCTGATATTCCCCGATCAGACTGTAATCGAATCCGTTCGGCACCCGTACCTCTACTCCCCAAGGGGCGCGGTAATCCCAGCCCAACTGGCGCAGGTAGTTCGCGGTCGAGGCAAGCGCATCGCGGGGATTATCCCCCCAGATATCGCGCCGCCCGTCACCGTTATAATCCTCGGCATAGCGCAGATAGGTGGAGGGCATGAATTGCGTATGCCCCATTGCCCCGCTCCACCCGCCGACCATCTGGTCAGCGTTAATCTGACCCGAGGCGATGATTTTCAGCGCAGCGATCAATTCCGCCTCGGCAAAAGCCTGACGGCGACCGTCATGCGCAGCGTTGGCCAGCGCGGAAATCACGTTGGTGTTGCCTTTGAACCCGCCAAATGCGCTTTCCATCCCCCAGATGGCGATCAGCACATGCCCGTCGACGCGATAGCGGCGTTCCAGCGCGGCGAGCGTATCGGACAGCTCCGCCGCCTTGGTCCTGCCGGTGTTAACGCGGCTGTTGGACACAGCGTCATCCAGATAGTCCCAGATCGGACGCACGAATTCCGCCTGATTGGCATCCGCTTCACGCGTGCTGCTTTCATAGCGGACATTACGAAACGCCTCATCAAAGATTGCCGCCGGAATCCCTTCTGCCAGTGCGCGCGCACGAAACTGTGCCTGCCAAGCGTCCATTGCAACGGGAGCCGCTGCAAAAGGCGCGAACCCGGCTGAGCGCTGCACGGGGACCTGCATGTCCGCCATAACCGGCGTCGCAAGGAGGAAAGGGATCAGAAACCGCATCGCCCGACCTTACCCTATCGGCGGCGGGAGGTCTTGGGTTTCCGGCCCTTGCCGTTACGGTTTCGGCGAATTTTTGCGCGGGCGCCCTGTGCCGTGCCCTTGGGCATCGGTTTACCGTCCAGCTCCAGCAGTTCAAACATCAATCCGCCGGTGATGGGCGCGGCTTCGGCCAACCGTACCAGCGCGGGCATCCCAATGGCGATGACACGCTTGGATTTCTCGCCCTTGAGCGTGTTGGTATCTGCATCATATATCCAATATTCACGTCCCAGATGCGATAACGGGATCAGCCCGTCAGCCCCCGTTTCGTCCAGCGACACAAACAACCCAAACCGCGCGATCCCCGACACTTTTCCCGTGAATTCATTGCCCACCCGATCATTCAGATAGGCTGCCAGATACCGATCCGTCGTGTCCCGTTCCGCCAACATGGATCGCCGCTCCGTTTGGCTGATATGTTCGGCAGTCGCGTCGAGGTTATCAATCTCTTCCACGGTCAGACCATCATCGCCCCAGCCATGGGCCGCAATCAGCGCGCGATGCACGATCAGGTCCGAATAGCGCCGGATCGGCGACGTAAAATGAGCATAGCGTTTCAGGTTTAACCCGAAATGGCTGAAATTTTCGCGCGAATAATAGGCTTGTGTCATCGACCGCAGCACGGTCATCGAAATCGTTTCCGAATGTTCGGTCCCTGCCGCTTGATCCAGCAGGCGGTTCAGCTGCGCAGTCTTCAACACCTGCCCCTTTGCAAGGGTCAACCCAACAGATGCGACCGTTTCCCGCAAGGCTTCCAGCTTCTCGGGCTTGGGGGGTTCGTGAACACGGTAAAGCAGCGGCTTGCGTTTTGCCTCCAGCGTTTCGGCGGCGCAGACATTGGCCAGCACCATGAATTCTTCGACCAGCTTATGTGCATCAAACCGTTCGCGAAACGCCACTGACAGGACTTTGCCTTCGTCAGACAGGATAATTTTGCGTTCCGGCAAATCCAGATGGAGCGGCTGGCGATTATTTGTTGCCTTGCGCGAGGCAAAACAGGCCGCCCAAAGCGGCGTGATTCCGTCCGCCATCAGGGGTTCGGTCTGCGCATCCGGCCGCCCATCGGCTGCCGCCTGCGCCTGATCATAAGACAAGGTCGCAGGGGATCGCATCAGACCGCGCACAAAACGATGATCTATCTTTTCGCCTGCCGCGTTGATCCTGATCTCCACTGCAATACAGGCGCGATCCACCCCTTCGTGAAGCGAGCATAAATCACCAGACAGTTTTTCCGGCAGCATCGGGACCACACGGTCCGGGAAGTAAGACGAATTCCCCCGCTTTCGCGCTTCCTTATCCAGCGCCGAACCGGGTCGCACATAATGCGCCACATCCGCAATTGCGACCCAGACAATGAACCCGCCTTCGTTCTTCGGGTCAGGATCAGGCAACGCACAAATCGCGTCGTCATGGTCGCGCGCATCCGATGGGTCGATCGTGAACAACGGCAAATGGCGCAGGTCCGTGCGATTGCCCAGCGATACGGGTTTCGCCTTCAGCGCTTCTTTTTCGGCGGCGTCCGGGAAATCCGTCGGGATACCATGTTCGTGAATCGCGATCAGCGAGACGGATTTGGGTGCCAGCGGATCACCCAGCCGCTCTGTCACCTTTGCGCGGGGCAGTCCGGCACGGGCCGAACCGACCTTGGTCGCCGACACCAGCTCGCCATCTTTGGCACCGTTTTTATCCGCCGAGGAAACGATCCATTCTTTTGACGCTTTTTTGTCCACGGGCACAATTCGCCCACCGGTTTCCGTGGCGCGGAATATCCCCAAAATGACCGCTGCGCCTGATCCGATCTTGCGGATCAAGCGACCCTCGTAGGGGGCGTGCTGTTCGCCGGTCCGGGCAATTCGGAACAATCCCCGATCCCCGATTCCCAACGCCGGATCACCCTTTTTGGGAACCAGCAGAACGGTTGGCGCATGCACATCCTGTTTCCAGTTGGCGGGTTCCGCGAATACATCGCCATCCGCATCAATCGCCGTCACTTGCAACAGTTCCACCGGCTCCAACGCACCCGAGGCGCGGATATCCTTGCGGTTTCCCTGCAATGCGCCATCGCTCTGCAATTCTTTCAGCACACGCTTAAGCTCGATACGGTCTTGCCCCTTGATTCCAAAGGCCCGTGCGATGTCACGTTTGCTGGCAGCGCCGGGATTATCGCGCACCCATTCCAGGATTTGATCTTTTGTCGGAAACTGTTTCATGCCGCCATCTAACATGCGGCAGCAGGCGCGTCATGCGAATTTCGTCAGAACCGCAATCCAACCCGAATTTGCGCCGATGTCGTCAGGCTGTCGATACCCACGCTCGGGTCATTGTCGAAATCACCTGACAAGTCCCGGATAAGATATTCGGCCCCGACAAACAGCGTATCATTTACCATGTAATCGACACCCAAACCGTAATTCATTCCCGTCGCATTCGCGGTGTCAGGTGGGCCTGTGCGATCCTCCCACTGGCCAAGGGTTCCGCCGACCACGCCATAGATCAAGGCATCGCCAATCGCGTAACCGGCACGCGCTTTGACATCCAGAAATCCCGCATAATTGGCCCCGAACGTCGAGGGCACATCCGACGCAATGTCCCCCAGCGAATACGCCGCTTCGGCCCCATATACAAAATCGCCAGACTGAAAATTATACCCGGCAAACGCGCCAAAGCTGGTGCCGTCCAATCCCCAGGGGCCATTGGAAAATGCCCCACCAGAGTAATAATTCTGCTCACCTGTTTCCAGGGCGACCAATCCCCCAGCATAGAACCCTTCCCATGCCGGCCCCACCCCAACGGAGACTGGACTGATGATCGGAGCATCGATCACCGGTGGGCTGTCCAGACTCCCGGCCCCCGCGGACGACGCGGCGATATAAAGGACCAAAATGGTTAGGATTCGTTTCATACGATCCTTCATCATTTGTTAGGGTAAAGAACTGGTGAATCACTCGGTGGGGTAATGTCAGATTATCCCGGATTTTGCATTTCGCAAGCATCGGTTGAGTCGACTTTTGGTAAATTGTTGTATTTTCAACACATAAGCAATTGCCAGCCGATCATCTTCTGACCCGCTGGCAAGTTTATTAACCTATAGTTGTATCAGCTTTTCTTGGCCGCACGCGCTTTGCTTTTGCCTTTGCCTTTGGTTGACGCCTTGGCAGCAACCAGTTCCAACGCCAATTCCATCGTCACGTCTTCGGGCTCGGTGCCTTTGGGTAGGGTGGCGTTGATTTTCTCCCATTTGACATAGGGTCCGTAGCGCCCGCTCATCACGTTAATAGCGCCGCCATCGGGATGATCGCCAAGCTCTCTCAGGGGTTTCGCCGCTTGCCCGCGCCCCCCCCGCGCTGCCTTCTGCGCAATCAGCTCGACCGCGTGATTCATGCCGATGGTTAACACATCGTCGGCAGCTTTCAGATTGGCATAGACCTTTTGATCCTTACCGTCATCGTCAGTTTTCGTGTGCACCACATAGGGGCCAAAGCGCCCGATCCCGGCTTCGACAATGCCGCCTTCAGGGTGGTTGCCCACCAGTCGGGGTAGGGATAAAAGCTGCAAGGCCTTATCCAGATCAACCGTGTCCAGCTCCATCCCTTTGGGGATCGACGAGCGGTTGGGTTTCGGGTTTTCTTCCGTCACCTCGCCCTGTTGTACAAACGGGCCAAAACGTCCGGTGCGCAGCGTGATCTTCTCGCCATCATCATCAAAACCCAGAAGCTTCCCGTCTGGCCCGGCAATGTCGCCGCCTTCCACCTCGCCTGACAGCGGACGGGTATAGCGGCATTCGGGGTAGTTGGAACAACCAATAAACGCCCCACCGGCGCGGGAGGTCCGCATCGACAAGCGCCCATCCCCGCAATTCTTGCAGATGCGCGGATCGGATCCATCTTCGGTCGGCGGGAACAGATGTGGTTCCAGGATTTCGTTGATTTTGTCCAGAACCTCGGTAATCCGCAGTTCAGACGTGTCCTCGATGGAGGCCGAGAATTCCTTCCAGAACCGCCCCAACAGCTTTTTGTAATCCTCGTCCCCGTTCGAGACCTTATCCAGATCATCTTCCAGCTTCGCGGTGAAATCATATCCGACATAACGACGGAAATAGTTTTCGAGGAAGATCGTCACCAGCCGGCCCTTATCCTCGGGCACCAGCCGATTGTTTTCCTTGCGCACATAGTCGCGATCCTGAATCGTTGTGACGATAGAGGCATAGGTGGACGGGCGCCCGATCCCCAGCTCCTCCATCTTCTGGACGATGGACGCTTCGGAATAGCGCGGCGGCGGCTGTGTGAAATGTTGTTCGGGCGTGACCTCCCGTTTATCGACATTCTCCCCATCCGACATGACCGGCAACAGCTTGTCGTCATCGTCGACAACCTGATCCTCGCGCCCCTCGGTATAGACCTTCATGAACCCGTCAAAGGTGATCACCTGACCGGTGGCGCGAAGCCCAACCTGTTTGTCAGCCGATTCAATTTCCACCGTTGTGCGTTCTAATCGCGCGGCCGCCATCTGACAGGCGATGGAGCGTTTCCAGATCAGGTCATACAGCTTCTTCTGATCCGCTTCGACCTTGCCCAGCTTGGACGGGTCGACAGCCATATCGGTCGGGCGGATACATTCGTGCGCTTCCTGCGCGTTCTTGGCTTTGTTTTTGTACATACGCGGGCTGTCAGGCAGGTAATCCGCGCCATAACGATCCTTGATCACATCACGCGCCGCCATCACGGCTTCAGGGGCCATATCGATCCCGTCGGTTCGCATATAGGTAATATATCCGGCCTCGTACAAACGTTGCGCTGTGCTCATCGTTTGGCGAGCACCGAATCCAAATTTCCGACTGGCTTCCTGTTGCAGGGTCGAGGTCATGAACGGGGCAGACGGATTACGGTTGCCCGGCTTCGCCTCGACCGACGCAATGGTCAGGTCACGCGACTGCACGGCATGAACAGCCAATTCCGCCGCCTCGGACGTTGCAATATCGAACTTGTCGAGTTTCTTGCCGCCCAGCACGGTCAGACGGGCGTCAAACTCCTTGCCGCGCACTGTCGCCAACTTCGCCCCGACGGTCCAATATTCCTGCGCCTTGAAGGCTTCGATCTCCATCTCGCGATCAACAATCAGGCGCAGGACGACGGATTGCACACGACCAGCCGATTTCGCTCCTGGCAATTTGCGCCACAATACCGGCGAAAGGTTAAACCCAACCAGATAGTCAAGCGCGCGCCGCGCAAGGTAAGCATCAACCAACGGCTGATCGACCTGCCGGGGGTTCTTCATCGCCTCGGTCACTGCAGATTTGGTGATCGCGTTGAATACGACACGCTCGACTTTTGTGTTTTTCTTGATCGCCTTGCGCTTGCGTAGCACCTCTTCCAGATGCCACGAAATGGCTTCCCCCTCGCGATCCGGGTCGGTCGCAAGGATCAGGGTGTCGTCATCTTTTAGCGCATCCACAATCGCTTTGACGTGTTTTTGGGACGGGGTCGCTACCTCCCACTTCATGTCGAAATCATTCGCCGGATCGACCGATCCATCCTTGGGCGGCAGATCACGGACATGGCCATAGGATGCCAGCACGGTGTAGTCTTTGCCGAGATATTTGTTGATAGTTTTGGCTTTCGCCGGGGACTCGACAACAACAACGGGCATACGGAAATTCTCCAGAATCGCGGGGCGTTCACATGGGCGGGGAACATGTGGCGATAGACACATGTATGTCAATGGGGGTGTTTTTTATTCGATACCGCCGCCAAAACTGCGATTACATACGGGACTTTCGTAGCTCTCGCAAAGTCTCATTGGTTTGTTGTCGGGCCAGCGGACCACGCGGGGGGTTCGCATTTACGAGATGCTATTCGGATTTAACCCAGTCGGCAGTTTGCATTTCCTCTAGCCGCGAGGCCGTGCGACGAAATTCAAACGCGCCCGGGCCGTCCTCGTAAAGCTGCGCGGGGGGTTCTGCGGCGGACGCAATCAGCCGAACATGGTTGTCGTAAAGCGCGTCGATCAGCGTGACGAAGCGCTTTGCTTCGTTGTTCTTGGCGCGGGACAGGCGCGGGATGTCATCCAAGATCAGCACCTTCAGCACGCCCGCGATTTGCAGGTAATCATTTGGGCCCAGCGGGGCCTCGCAAAATTCCTTGAACGCGCCACGCCCAACGCCGTTTGCAAATCGCGGGATGACCAGATCACGCCCAGTGTGGGTGATGGTGAACGGCTCGCCGGGGGTATCCGTCAGGCTGTCCCAGGCGCGGTCCATGGCGGCGGTGGCGTCGGGTCCAAGGGGGCTGTGATAGACTTCCAGCCGCTCCAACTCGCGCAGGCGATAGTCATCTTCGCCGCCCAACTCGATTACCTCCAGCTCCGACTTGATTGTCTCGATAAAGGGCACAAACAGGTGACGGTTCAGACCGTCTTTATATAAATCATCGGGGTGGCGGTTCGAGGTTGCCACCACCACAACCCCGCGACTAAAAAGCGTGTCAAAAATCCGCCCCACCAGCATCGCATCGGTGATATCCAGAATTTGCAGCTCGTCCAGACATAAAAGCGTCAGATCATCAGCAAAAGCATGTGCGACCTCGATCACCGCATCCTTTTCGGTTTTCTTGCGCTGTTCATGCAAAGCCGCGTGGAAATCCCGCATGAACGCATGAAAATGCATTCGCCGTTTGGCGGCAACCGGGGCTGCTGTGACGAACATATCCATCAACATGGATTTGCCCCGCCCGACATCACCCCAGATATAAAGCCCCTTCGCTGGTGGCTGCGGTTTGCGCTTGAACAAGCCGCGACGACGTTCCGGCGCGACATATCCTTCCAGCGCGCCCGCCAGATCATCCAGCCGTTCGGCCACGGCACGCTGGGCGGCGTCGGGGTGAAGCTCTCCGGTTTCGACAAGGTGGTGATAGTGACGCAATCTCGGCTCCTGATTGGGCGTTTCATAACGATATGGAATGGGGTTGTTAACCGCAATTTGTTTGACGTGCCCGCAAACCCCGGTCATCCTCAAAAAACCTTTGTCCGGAGGGATCGTGGAAAAATCGCAAAAACTTTTTACGCCGGTGCTGATCGGCGGCTGCGTGGTCCTGCTGTTGGGCTTCGCGATCCGTGCGTCCTATGGCGTTTTCCAGATCCCGATTGCGACGGAATTCAACTGGCCCCGCGCCGAATTTTCGCTGGCCATCGCGATCCAGAATCTTGCGTGGGGGATCGGGCAGCCGATTTTCGGAGCGCTTGCAGAAAAATTTGGGGATCGGCGCGCGATTATTGCCGGGGCAATAACCTATTCGCTGGGTCTGGTCCTTAGCAGTTTCGCCGTCACGCCCGAGGCACATCAATTCCTGTCGATTCTCGTCGGGTTCGGCGTTGCAGGCACGGGTTTTGGCGTCGTGCTGGCCGTTGTCGGTCGTGCCGCATCGGACGAGAACCGTTCCATGGCGCTGGCCGTCGCCACCGCCGCCGGGTCCGCCGGACAAGTCGTTGGACCGCCCTTCGCCGAATACCTGCTGTCGATGATGAATTGGTCACAAGTGTTCCTGATTTTTGCCGGGATTATCCTTTTGGCCCTATTCATGCTGCCGATGATGCGCGCCGAACCGACCGCCAATAAGGCGGAGCTGGAAGAGTCTATGGGTCAGATTCTGGTCAAAGCTTTCAAGGACCCGTCCTATAGCCTGATCTTCATTGGCTTCTTCTCCTGCGGCTACCAGTTGGCGTTCATCACCGCCCATTTCCCCGCCTTCGTGACCGAGGTCTGCGGCCCCATCATGCCCGGCGGTGTCCTGGCGACGATGGGCATCACAACAACCTCGGCGTTGGGCGCGTTTTCCATCGCGCTAATCGGCTTGTCCAATATCGCAGGGACACTGACAGCGGGATATCTGGGCAAACGCTATTCCAAAAAATATCTGTTGGCGGGGATATATCTGGCACGAACGGTGATCGCCGCGTGGTTCATTATGACCCCGATGACGCCGGTGACGGTGATTGTCTTCTCCATCACCATGGGCTCGCTATGGCTGGCCACGGTGCCGCTGACCTCGGGCCTCGTCGCACATATTTATGGCTTGCGCTACATGGGCACACTCTATGGCATCGTGTTCTTCAGCCACCAGTTGGGATCGTTCCTCGGCGTTTGGCTGGGAGGGACCATGTATGACATCTACGGAAATTATAACGTGATTTGGTGGGTTGGCGTTGGGGTCGGCCTGTTCTCGGCCATCGTGCATCTGCCGATCCGCGAGGCCCCGATGAAACGTACGGTCGCTGCTTAGATTTCCCGTCCCGGGCTTGACCCGGGACCTCTACCGCCAAGCAATCGCATTAGAAGGGCCGCCCCTTTTTTCCGGGCAGGAAACTGAGGGGCCCCGGCTCAGGTCCGGGGCGGGTGGTCCTTTGGCTACAGAACCTCGTCCGCCGCCCCAATATGCCTCTTCCCGCGTTTCTCTGCCAACCGAACCTGCTTTTGGCGCTCACGAAACCGCTCGCGGCGCTCCTCGTCATGCTCGTCAATGCACTGATGACAGCTGACACCTTTTTCGAATTCCGGGCGTTTCATGTCCGCATCCGAAATCGGGCGGCGGCAGGCGTAGCATAAATGATACGGGCCTTCCTTTAGCCCATGACCAACCGACACGCGGCTGTCAAAGACGAAGCATTCGCCCTGCCATTTGGACTGATCCTCCGGCACTTCTTCCAGATATTTCAGAATACCGCCTTTCAGGTGAAACACGTCCGACACGCCCTGTTGTAGCAGGTAGTTCGTTGACTTCTCGCATCGAATGCCACCCGTGCAGAACATGGCGACGCGCTTGTTGTGGAAGCGGTCTTTATTTTCCTCCCACCATTGCGGGAATTCGCGAAAACTGGCGGTGTGCGGGTCAATCGCCCCTTCAAACGTGCCAATTGCACATTCGTAATCGTTGCGTGTGTCGATAACGACGACATCTTCTTGGCTGATCAGATCGTTCCAATCCTTGGGTGCGACATAATTTCCGACATTCACCGTCGGGTCGACGTCGGGCTGCCCCATCGTGACGATCTCGCGCTTCAGCTTCACTTTCATGCGCTGGAACGGTTCGTCGGTCGCCGTGCTTTCCTTATGTTCCAGATCAGCACATCCGGGCAGCGCACGAATATAGGCAAGGATTGCGTCGATCCCCTGCCGCGTCCCGGCTATCGTCCCGTTGATCCCCTCTTTCGCCAGCAACAGCGAGCCGCGAATGCCATGTCGATCACACGCGTCCTGCAACGGCCCACGCAAGGCAGCGGGGTCGGGGAAGGGGGTGAAATGGTAAAGGGCGGCAACGGTCCAGGTCATGCGCGCTCAGATAGCGATTTCATGCCCCGTGGGCAAGTGTCAGGAATGTCACGGCTTAGGGCGGACAAATATCTGTTCGGTCATCGGTTTGCCCCAACTATCCCCCTGATATTCGCGCAACAGGCTGAACCCGTGCGCCTCGTATAAATGCTGCGCCGCAGGCAAGCCGGTGATGGTCCAGAGGTGGGTTTCATAAAATCCAGCAGCATCGCAAAATTCGAGCGCCGTCGACAGCAGCTTGCGCCCCCACCCGCCGCCGCGCAGCGACGGGTCCATGATGAACCAGCGCAAATGCGCTTTGCCATCGCCCAAATCCTCGCCATCAATGGCAACGGAGCCGCGAATATTTGCGCCATCAACCACCACCCAAACCTGATTGCAGGGCCGATCCAGCCGCGGCACGAATTCCGACAACCCGCGGGCAACGGTCGCTTCGAACGCAGCGCCAAAGCCTACGAGGTCGGCGTAATAGACTGAATGCAGTCGCGTCACCGTCCCGATCAGGCCGGGGCGATAGCCCGTCACGATCTCAGGCATCCAGCATCTCCAGCAGTTTTGTGACCGTGTTCCAGTTACGTGCTGTTGTCTGCACCCCTGCGACCTTGTCCATCTTCTCGGCCAGCTTTGACCGCCCGATCCCTTCCGGGGCCAGCAGATAAATCGCGCGATCCGTGACGTGATATCGCTCGCTGTCCGCCTTCAGCTCCGCCGCCAAAGCCTCATCAAACCGCGCAGGTCCGGTCAGATACCAAACATGCAGCATCTTCCCCTCGGGCGCGTCAAACGGGCAGGCGGTCGCGATCAGGCGGAAACTGTCCGCCTCCAGAACCATCACGCGAATGCGGAATCCTTTCGCGGCTTCAATGGCGTCGGAAATCTCCTCCTCTCCCAGATCGCCAGTGAATACGACGTTGCCAGAGGCGATATAGGTCTGCACTTCCGACGCGCCCAACCCCTCCAATATCCCGCGAAGCTCTGCCATCGGCAGCTTATTCCCGCCCCCAACATTGATCCCGCGCAACAATAAAACCTTTTTCATTCCAACTCTGTCCGTCTGGTAAGGAGGTAATGCTTGATCCCCTTGACCCGCATCCCCATTTCCACTATTGCACGCCCAATCTCCGGAAGGTCAAGCTTCCGGTCCCTGCATGGGGCAGGGATCGCCACCAGTCAGCGCGTTGCGCCCACTGGTGCGATTGTCGTTTGGATTGGGCCTTCAAGGAGGACCGCATGTTTGAGAATCTGTCAGAACGCCTAGGTGGCGTGTTCGATAAGCTCACCAAGCAGGGTGCGCTATCTGACGCTGACGTCGCAACGGCGCTCCGCGAGGTTCGGGTGGCTTTGCTAGAGGCGGACGTCTCCTTGCCCGTGGCGCGCGATTTCGTCAAATCCGTGCAGGACAAGGCCGCAGGACAAGCCGTCACCAAATCCGTGACCCCGGGCCAGCAGGTTGTGAAAATCGTTCATGACGAGCTGGTGAAGGTTCTGGCGGGTGACAATACCAACGCGGGTGATCTGAAAATCGACAACCCGCCCGCGCCGATCCTGATGGTCGGCTTGCAGGGTGGTGGTAAAACGACGACGACCGCCAAGCTGGCGAAACGTCTGAAGGAAAAAAATGGTAAGCGAGTCCTGATGGCCTCGCTCGATATCTACCGCCCGGCCGCCATGGAACAGCTGGCGGTGCTGGGTGCCCAGATCGGCGTTGACACGCTGCCCATCGTGCAGGGTGAAAGCGCCGTCCAGATCGCCAAACGCGCAAAGCAGCAGGCGACGCTGGGTGGGTATGACGTCTATATGCTCGACACGGCGGGCCGTCTGTCCATCGACGACGCGCTAATGGCCGAGGTCGAGGCGGTTCGCAACGAAACCAAACCGCGCGAGACGTTGCTGGTCGTTGACGGCCTGACCGGTCAGGACGCGGTGAACACCGCCGAAAACTTTGACAACCGGATCGGTATCTCCGGTGTTGTCCTCACCCGTATGGACGGTGACGGTCGCGGCGGTGCGGCCCTGTCGATGCGCGCGGTTACCGGCAAACCCATCAAATTTGTTGGCCTGGGCGAGAAGATGGACGCCCTCGAAGAATTCCACCCCGAGCGTGTCGCGGGTCGGATTCTGGGCATGGGCGACATCGTCAGCCTTGTCGAAAAGGCGCAAGAGACGATCGAACAGGAACAGGCCGAGCGCATGATGAAGCGCATGATGAAGGGCCAGTTCAACATGAATGACCTGAAGAAGCAGCTGGAACAGATGCTTCAGATGGGCGGTATGGAAGGCCTGATGGGCATGATGCCCGGCATGGGCAAATATCAAAAGCAGATGGATGAATCGGGCATGGATGACACCGTCCTGAAACGCCAGATCGCCCTCATCAACTCCATGACGAAGAAAGAGCGCGCCAACCCCCAAATCATGCAGGCCAGCCGCAAGAAACGCGTGGCGGCGGGTGCTGGGCTTGACGTATCCGAACTCAACAAGCTTCTGAAAATGCAGCGCCAGATGGGCGACATGATGAAGAAGATGGGCAAAGGCGGGATGCTGAAACAGGCCATCAAAGGGATGATGGGCAAGGGCGGAATGCCCGGTGGCATGCCCGACCTGAACGACCCCGCCGCGATGGAAAAAGCGGCCAAGGCGATGGGCAAACAGCTTCCGGGTGGGCTGCCAGGTCTTGGTGGCGGTGGCCTGCCGGGCAATATGTCGGGGTTCGGGAAAAAGAAATGACCCAGCGGATCGGCGACATTCTGAAAACACCGGGGATTATCCTTGGGACCGAGCGTTTCGACGCCTGTGTCGCCTTTTATCGCGATCTACTTGGCCTGCCCGTCTGGTTCGAAAAACCCGGCATCTGCTGCCTGCGCTTTGGCGACGGCTATCTGATGGTCGAAGGTGGCGGGGTTGCGCATGATGGACGCAAGCCGCAATCCGGCAACCCAACAATGCTGCGCTTCAATGTGGATGACGTAGACGCCGCCGCAAAGCTACTGACCGATGCCGGTGTCGCCGTCACGCGCCACAGTTTCGCTTGGGGTGAGGTCGCCACTTTCATCGACCCCGACGGCAATGCGTGCGAGCTGAAAGACGCAGGCGATCCCTATTTCACGGGGGCGGCCACATGATCCCGACCCTTGAAACCGAACGCCTGATTATGCGTGCCCCCGGTCCGCAGGATTTCGATGCCTATCGCGATTTCCTTGCATCCGACCGGTCGAAAACCGTTGGCGGACCCTATGATCCGCAACAGGCGTGGTTCAAGCTGGCGGCGATCATCGGCCACTGGACAATGCGCGGTTACGGGCGCTGGACGCTAGACGTCAAGGACGGCCCGACAAGCGTTGGCTTTGTGGGCGTCCTTCACTCGCACGACTGGCCCGAGCCCGAAATCGGCTGGACCGTTTTCAACGGGGCGGAGGGTAAGGGCTACGCTTACGAAGCTGCCAAGGCCGCGCAGGATTATGTCTTTAACACGCTGGGCTGGGACCGGATTGTCAGTTTAATCTCCATCGACAACACGCGCTCGCTAGCGTTGGCCAATCGCCTTGGCGCGACGCATGACTACGATTTCACCCACCCGAATTTCGGAACGCTGGGCGTCTATGTCCACCCAACCCCGGAGGCCCTGCAATGACGCCGGACCAAGAAAAAGCCGCCGAGATCCTGAAAGGTCATCGCGAAAGCATTGATCGTCTGGATTCCATCCTCGTCTACACGCTGGGCGAGCGGTTCAAACATACGCAGGCGGTCGGCAAGCTGAAGGCGGAACATGATTTGCCCGCCTCTGACCCTGCGCGTGAGGAAAAGCAGATCAAACGGCTAGAGGAACTGGCGATCAAAGCCGACCTCGACCCCGAATTCGCCAAGAAATTCCTGACCTTCATCATTTCCGAAGTCATCAGGCATCACGAGAAAATCAAGAATGAGGGGTAACCACCCCGAACCAGCCATCTAAGGAGAAAACACAATGGCAACCAAAATCCGTCTGGCCCGTGGTGGGTCCAAAAAACGCCCCTTCTATCGCATCGTCGTCGCTGACACGCGCATGCCGCGCGATGGTCGCTATATCGAGAAAATCGGCACCTATAACCCGCTGCTCCCCAAAGATAGCGAAGACCGCGTGCAGATTGATCTGGACCGCGTAAAGCATTGGCTGGGTCAGGGCGCACAGGTCACCGACCGCGTGTCCCGCTTCCTCGAAGCCGCTGGCATTCTGGAAAAGAAAACCCGCAACAACCCGAACAAAGCCGTTCCGGGCAAAGCTGCGCAGGAACGCGCTGAAGAAAAAGCCGCCAAAGCCGCTGAAGCCGCCGAAGCCGCTGCTGCGCCGGTCGAAGAAGCCCCGGCTGAAGAGGTTGTGGAAGACGCTGTAGCAGAAGCCGAAGCTCCGGCAGAAGACGCCGCCGCTGAAGAAGCCGTTGCTGACGAAGAGAAGGCAGAATAAGCTTTCCCAAACAGGAGGGCGCAGGATGAACACACGTTATTGGGTTGGCGTCGTTGGTGCGATGCATATGAAAACCGGCCGCGACCGCGGCTTCTGCGCCTTTTCGCATGGTAAAAAAGATGCGGTCCTCAAGCTGTCGCCTGGGGACCGTTTTACCTATTACGCTCCCCGCGAGGGCTATCGCGAAGGCGACGTGGTACAAGCCTTTGTCGCCTGCGGCACGGTGCTGGACGGCGAACCTTACGAGGCCGATTTCGACGGCTTCGTGGCGTGGGTTCGGCCGGCACGTTACGACGTGATCGGTCGTGCCCCCATCAAACCGCTGCTGGAACCCTTGGAATTCGTCCGCAACCCGCGCAACTGGGGCATGGCCGTGCGCCGCAGTCTGTTTGAGATTTCCGCGCATGACTTTGCCCTGATCGAAAAGGCCATGTCCGTATGAGCAAGATGGCGGGCTACGTCTGCGTTGGTGCCGTCACGGGGTCCTTCGGCGTGCGTGGCGAGGCGCGGGTCAAATCCTTCTGTGCCGACCCCGAAGATATCGGCAAATACAGCCCGCTTCAGACCGAGGACGGTCGCGAGTTTCCGCTCAAAATCACCCGCGCGGTCAAAGGCGGGTTCGCCGCCAACATGGGCTTGCGCACGAAAGAGGATGCGGACGCCCTGCGCGGCACCCGGCTTTACGCCGCCCGCGAAAAGCTGCCAGCCCTGCCGGACGACGAATTCTACCACTCCGACCTGATCGGGCTGGAGGTGGTGGACACCGGCGGCGCGGTGTTGGGCAGGGTGAAGGCGGTGTTGAACCACGGGGCAGGGGATATTCTGGAAGTGATGGGTCAAGGCAAAAGCCCGGCCTTGTTGCCCTTCACGAAGGAGATCGTGCCAACGGTGGATTTAACGGCAGGCCGGTTGGTGGCGGACCCGCCGGAGGGGGTTTTTGATTGAGTATTAATGACCTTCGAAGCGAATTGTTTGCACGTCTAAACGCGGTCCAAGATCGCGATAGCTTTGGCGCATTTATAGATACACTCCGAAAAACGATTGAACTTGATAACGCTCCGTACGGTTCGACCAATGGGAACCTAGATCAATTCTTAGAAGCGATGGGTGCATGGACTGGTAGTGCGCCCGAAGAAATGATTGTGTCTAATGTGGAAAAACGCAACGTATGGCGGGCTGCCGCGGAGCTTCTTTATGTTGGTTACATTTACGAGTGAAGGGATCAGTAACTCCGCAATCCCGATCAAGCGCCCCTCCTTAAAACCTGCCAAAACCCTCCTCGTGAACATCGACTGAGGACCAAATGACCATCACCCGCAAAGTTATCTGGCAAATCGAAAGCCGACTGGCGCAGCCGATCTCGTTGGCGACCTTGTCAGACCTTTGCGGCGTCAGCCCGTATCATTTGTCCCGCACCTTCAGTGTAGCCATCGGCATGTCGCCCATGGCGTACGCGCGGGCGCGGCGGCTGTCATTGGCGGCCAAAAGTCTGGCAAATGGCGAGGATATCCTCTCGGTCGCGCTCGAGGCGCAATATGGTTCACACGAAGCCTTTACACGGGCCTTTGTCAGCCAGTTCGGAATCCTTCCCAACGCGGTGCGCAAATCCGGGTCCGTGCAAAATCTCACCCTTCAGGAGGCCCTTAAAATGGACAATTCCAAAACCGTTGACCTTGACGCACCAAGGATTGAAACCCGCGATAGTTTTTATGTTATTGGCATGACCGTCACCTGTAAATTCGGTCACCCCGAAGCCATCCCCGGCCTGTGGGACCAATTCAACGCCCGCGAAGACGACGTGGATGCGATTGCAAACACGCCTGCCTATGGCGTCTGCCATGCCAGCGATCAGGACGGATGTTTCGACTACACCGCCGGGCGGCAGGTGGATAAAAACGCCGCTGTGCCAGACGGTATGCAAAAAATCACCATTCCCGCCGGTAAATACGCCGTATTTGTCCACAAAGGTCATATCGCGGATTTCGGGGATACCGTGCAAACCGTTTGGAACTCGGCGCTGGCAGAGCACAAGCTGACCACGCGCCAAGCCCCGGATTTCGAATTGTATGACGGTCGATTCAATCCCGAAACCGGGCGCGGTGAGGTCGAAATCTGGATCCCGGTTGACGGGTAAACCGCTTGCCCCAGATCAAGTCTGGGGCAGCATTCACGTCACCCTAACTTATTAATCTCATCAAACCGTTTGGTCTTCACCATCCGCTGCATCCACGCACCAATCGCGGTTTGTGGTGGCATCAGCGCAGCGCCCTCGGGCGTTGCCGCGAAATAGACAAGGATCGGCGCAAGAAACATATCCGCGAGTGAAACCTCGGACCCTGCCAGATAATCGCTGACGCTCAGCCGATCATTGATAATCGCCAGATGGTCGGTGAAGACCGGCATCGCGGCTTCGATCTTTGCCTCATCCGCCGGAATACCGCGCATCGCTTTTACGAACCGTTCGGTCACACAATGGCGCACGAAGCTGTCGTAATAATAGTCAATTGTCGCGCTGATCCACTGAAACATCTCGGCCTTGGCCGCCGGGTCGCTAGGTTGCAGGGAAGGGCCGTCAAAGGCCACGTCCACATAGATCCCGATGGCAAGCGTCTCATACAGGCTCACCTCACCGTGCTTCAGCACCGGCACCTTGTGGAATGGGTGATGGGCGGCGTATTCCGTGGCGCGAAAATCCACCAGTTCGAAATCGTAATCGACACCTTTATTTTCCAGAATCATCATTGCCGTGCGGCAATAGCTGCTGGGCGGAAGCCCCAAAAGTTTCACGTCGGCCATCTTGTCCCCCTGATTATGCTGACCACCCCAGCAAATCCCGAAACCAGCACCTGCGCAAGCACCGACTTGCGCAAACGGGGCATTCGGGGGTAAGTGACGGCCTTCACAGCAAAAGGTCGCTTATGTCCACGCCCAGCAAATCCCACGGTCGACTGTCGATCAGCGCGTCGCTAAAGCCGCGCTCTTTGATGGAGGACACGCCGACCCTGAAAGGCGCGTGGAAGGCGAAGGTGATTACCCTGTTCCCGACTGCCTTCCCCGGTGTGCTGGGCGAGTCGCTGGTGGGCAAAGCCCTGCAAGAGGGGGTGTGGTCGCTCGACCCCATCGACCTGCGCATATTTGGCGAGGGCAAGCACCGCAATGTCGATGACACCCCGGCAGGTGGCGGCGCGGGCATGGTCCTGCGCCCGGATATTGTCGCCAAGGCAATTGATTTCGCGGACACGGGGGACAGCCGCGCCGACTGGCCTGTGATCTATCTGTCGCCACGCGGAAAACCGTTTAATCAGGCGATGGCACGGCGGCTCAGCCAGACCAAGGGCATCACCCTGCTGTGCGGCCGTTTCGAAGGCGTCGACCAACGCGTGCTGGATGCGCGGCAGGTCGAAGAAGTCTCGCTCGGCGACTTTGTATTAAGCGGTGGAGAGATTGCAGCGCAGGCCTTGATTGATGCAACGGTTCGCCTTATACCCCGCGTGCTCGGGAACAGTGAGTCGGTCGAGGAGGAGTCCTTCTCTGACGGCTTGTTGGAACACCCGCACTATACAAGGCCAACGGAATGGGAAGGCCGCACGATACCTGAAATTCTCCTTTCAGGCCATCACGCGAACATCGCCGCATGGCGAAAATCCCAGTCTGAACAGCTGACCAAGGAACGTCGTCCCGATCTCTGGCGAGCGCATAATGCGGACTCGATGGAAGACCAGGAGCTCTCGGACGCGCAAACCACCGCCGCGAAGGCGGGCAAAAAGGACGACTGAAATGAACATTATCGAACAGCTCGAAGCTGAACAAATCGCGGAACTGGGCAAAGAGATCCCGGATTTCCAGGCTGGCGACACCGTACGTGTTGGCTACAAAGTGACCGAGGGCACGCGCTCTCGTGTGCAGAATTACGAAGGCGTTTGCATCGGCCGTAACGGCGGCAAAGGCATCGGCGCATCCTTTACCGTGCGCAAAATCTCCTTCGGCGAAGGTGTCGAGCGTGTGTTCCCGCTCCACTCGCCAAACATCGACAATATCACGGTCGTGCGTCGCGGTAAGGTCCGCCGCTCGAAACTCTACTACCTGCGTGATCGTCGCGGCAAATCGGCCCGTATCGCCGAGAAAACCAACTACAAACCGCTGGACGACGAATAAGTCCAACCGGTTCCGGTTAAAGGGCGTCCCGCGGGGCGCCCTTTTTTATTGCAAAGCAAACGAAACTCTTTTCAGCGCGTTCAAATTACGGCATTCTCCGCGCCATGAACGTCATTAGCTTCGTCATTCGATCCTTCTTCTTGTCCTTCCCGGTTGCTCTTTTTTGGCTTCCGGCACTCGCGATTACTTTCTACGCCGTTTACCTTGGTGTTGGTCTATTAATTGACGAACCAGTCGCGTTGGGCATGTTGGTTGTGTTGCTCTATTCGCCGCTCCAGTTCTTTCTGATGATCCTTGCGGTTCGCGGCGGCATGACAATCTTGCGCGTAACCTCGGGTTCAGACCTTGGAAAATTGGGCGGCGTTACCTGGCGAGCTATGCGCTTCAACGGATCCCTCGGCACGACGATTGTTAATATTTTCATGTGGGCGACAATCATTGCGGGTTTGAAAATACTAACCCCCGAATTCCTAGAAGAGTTCAGAGAGATTCGTGAGGGCAGAGGTGTCTTTCAGGATTACTATCTGGAACAACTCTTTCAGACATTCCCCATCATTTTGCTGCTAGGTGCTGTGTTTGGACTCGTGGTTGCGATCGCCACATTTGCAACCAACTTTGCGGGCATCGCCGCGATGGCCGTTGACAACCCGCCGCGCCATGACCAGCTGTGGGGCATTGGCGGCCAGTTCCTTAATCTGTTTGTTACGGGAATGCTCTTCCTTTTCGTTCCGTCAGCACTCTTGATTTGGTTCGCAGGTGGCGAAACCGCAACGTCGCAGGACTGGTTCAGCACCTACAATGTTGCGATTTTTACCTATCAGGATTTCACACTCACACTAAATTCCGCGATTGTCATATATGCCATGTGGGCAACCTGCTTGATCGCTGCCGCGGCGGCTTTGGCCTACAAGGTATATCTTGGTGTTGATGAGGAGCGTCGCAAACGCGATATCGAGGAGATGACCGGGCTCATCAATACCGGTCCCAAAGTGGACCTGAAAGCCTTGCGTCAGGCCCGGATGGGCGGGCAGATTGTGCCGGTCAGCGCGGGTTACGTCGATGACGACGATGACGATTACGAATTTGAGTCAGACGACGAAGACGACCCTCGCGGGTGATCCACAGAAACTGTGACAATTCCCTTGCTCTCATCTGTCCGATCCTGTATTGCGCAGCTTCAGTTTTCGCGGGGCGACGTTTGACCGGTATGGCCGCCAGATGATCAGTCCCGCCGACAGGAGATAGAAAATGAAAAATGATCTGCATCCGGATTATCACACGATCACCGTGAAGATGACCGATGGAACGACCTATGAAACCCGTTCCACCTACGGGAAAGAGGGTGACACGCTGACCCTTGATATCGACCCGAGCTCGCATCCGGCATGGACCGGTGGTAACCAGAAGCTGATGGATACCGGTGGTCGCGTCTCGAAATTCAAAGACAAATACAAAGGCCTCGGCTTCTGATCTTTTCCGCACAGACGGAATCAGTTACGTAAAACGCGCCCGGCAAGAGGCGCGTTTTTCATTTGAGGCAGACAATGGCGCATATCATCGTTCTGGGTAACGAGAAGGGCGGGTCGGGAAAATCGACAACGGCCATGCATATTCTTGTGGCGCTCTTGAACAGCGGCAAAACGGTTGGGGCGCTGGACCTTGACCTGCGTCAGTCAACCTTTCACCGCTATATAGAGAATCGCACCGCCAATCCCGATGCCGTTGGGTTGCCGCTCGTACAGCGTCTGTCACTTTCAGCCCATGACAGCAAACGCCTCGCCGCGTCCGAGGAGGAGGAAAACTTCACCACCGCCCTTGCCGCGCTATCGGCGCTGGACTTCATCATCATCGACTGCCCCGGTGCGCATACTCATTACGCTCAACTGGCCCACGCGGTGGCCGATACATTGATCACGCCCTTGAATGACAGCCTGATCGATTTTGATCTGTTGGCGCGGATGGATTCCGTAACCGGGCGCGTCAAGGGACCTTCGATCTATGCGGAAATGGTCTGGAAGGCGCGGCAGGCCCGCGCCGTTGCCGGAAAGGATCCGATTGACTGGGTCGTGCTGCGCAACCGAATGTCGGTCTTGAACGCGCGGAACAAACACAAGGTTGGTGAAGCGCTTGTTGACCTGTCCAAACGGATCGGGTTCCGGCTGGTCCCCGGCTTTAGCGAGCGTGTGATCTTTCGCGAACTGTTCCTGAATGGCCTGACCCTGCTGGATCAGGCCGAAGATATGACCCTGTCGCATGTTGCCGCAAGGCAAGAGGTGCGCGATCTCCTGCGCGCCCTCAACCTTCCGGAAGTGGAAATCCTGTTCTAGGCGCCGGGGCTGATGACTTCGCAATCGGCGTTGCGGCTTTGCAGTCGCTCGCAGGCCTTGATGGCATCATTCTGACTTAGTCCGACAAAGCGGGCCCGATACATGGTAACGCCTTGCACTTGTGTCACCTCGACCCGACGCTCGGCGCCTTGCAGCGAATCCAAATCCATCAGCGCCGTCTGGATTAGCAGCTTCTCGGTATTGGTACGATTGCCATAGGTGCCCAACTGCACTGACCAATCCCCTTGCGCCGGCACGGGATCAATCGAGGTCAGGGCCGCCTGTGGCACCAGACTGGCCGTCTGCACAGGAACAACAGCCGTCCCCAGACTGTCGGGGCGTCGGATCGGCGCTTCCAGCGTCTCCACAATTGTGTTGGTGGGCAAGGCCGCGGTTAGCGCAGCCGCTATTTCCTCGGCATCCGCAATTGGCGGCGCGATAGGCGGACTTTCCACGACAGTCGAAACCAGACTGTCTATGTTGCGTGTCATCAGCACCAACGATGGCGAAACATCAACCGTCTGCGCCCGCATCACGGGTCGGTCCGCACGCGTCACCAATCCTGACATCAGCACAGGCGCAGCCGCCCCCGGGGGCACGATTGTCAATCTTGGCGGTCGGACAACCGCAACCCGCGTGGGGGCACGTTCAAACCCCATATCCAGCAGCTTCGCCACCTGTGCATTGCGTTGTGCAGTCGATGTGCCGCCAAACATGGTGGCGATGATCCGTTCGCCATTGCGTTCCGCCGACGCGACCAGATTGAACCCCGCCGCATTCGTATACCCGGTTTTGATCCCGTCAGCGCCCCGATAGGCCTGAAGGAAACGGCGGTTGGTATTATAAACAGTGCGCAAGGGCGTTTCCGCCGAAATTCGGCTGAACAGGTTGTAATATTGCGGGAAATCGTAAAACAGCCGACGTCCCAGGATTGTCATATCCCGTGCGGTGGAATAATGCCCGACTTGGGTCAATCCATGCGGGTTCAGAAAATGGGTATTGGTCATCCCCATCTGCGCCGCAACCTGATTCATATATCGGGCGAACTCGGCCTCGGACCCCGACACGGCATCCGCCAACGCATGGGCGGCATCATTTGCCGATTTGATGGCCGCAGCTCGGATCAGATAGCGCAAGGCAATCGTTTGCCCGGCGCGCAATCCCAGCTTGGACGGGGGTTCGGCGGCCGCTTCGCGACTGATGGTGATCTGCTGATCCAGACTTAAGCGCCCGGCCTCGATCTCGTTGAAAACGATATACAGCGTCATCATTTTTGTCAGCGACGCTGGATGCAACTGGGTATCCGCATTGCGTGAATGCAAGACCTCGCCGGTGCGTGCATCCATGACCAGAGCGGCATACGGCGCGGCCTGGGCAACACCGGCCCACACCATAACGGTAAGAACGAGGGCGAAACCCCGCATCAAAATACTATACATCGAAATTCTGCCGATCTTTCGAATTGTCTGCCTCGTGGCCCGGTATTCCGGTGCCTTGTTATTGGGCGCAAGGTAACACGAGTTTGCCGATCAAGAAAACAGTTTATTTTCAGCAGGCTTAGAGGTGTTGCTAAAGTGAATCAGTCACCCAATCAGGGGAACAAATTGTGCCCACTTACACGGGGCATCACAGGATATTGCGGTTGGTGGGTCGCCAAAGATCCCGCAGGTATCACGATCAATCGCGCCACCCATCTTGGCCGAACCTTAAAATTGTTGTGATTTTGGCCCAAACAACCGGGTCGGGTCTCAAGATCAGGTCTGGTGAAATGACATGCCCTTACCTCATCTGTAAGTGATTACCCCTTTTTCTGACGGCTCGGTTTGACTATATTGTTCCTTCAACCGAGAGATTGAGAATGCACAACGATATGCTCATCCCCGTGACGATGGCAGCAGACCATCCTGATAATGACAACGAAACCGGTGTCATCACCAAGGTGAAACCGAAAACGGCCAAGCCGCCGCTCTACAAGGTTTTGCTGCTTAATGATGATTACACCCCGATGGAATTTGTTGTGCATGTTCTGGAACGCTTTTTCGGGATGAGCGGCTCGCAAGCCGAAGCGTTGATGTTGACCGTGCATATCAAGGGGGTGGCCGTCGTTGGGGTCTTTGCCCATGAGATCGCGGAAACCAAGGTAACGCAGGTTATGGACTACGCGCGCCGCAATCAGCATCCTCTGCAATGCACCATGGAAAAGGAATAGCCCTTGGCCGATACCCAACGGGCGTTCCTGCCCTTTGAGAGCGGCGCGCTCGACTGGCCTTCGTCATGTCTGATCATACGCGCTGGACAGGACCTTACCGTCGATCCGAATTCACTTCTGATTGAACAGGGATTCAAACCCGTCGCCGATGCGCTTCAGGCAAAAGGCTATACCGTGACCCCCAGCGCCGATGGCCGCTTCTCGATGGTCATCGTTATTCTGACTCGCTCGCGCGCGGAAAACCTTGCCAATATTGCGCGTGCCTGTGCGATGGCAGAAACTTCTGTGATTGTCAGCGGGGCGAAAACCGATGGCATGGATTCCCTAGTCAAAGCGGTCAAAGCCCGCGTCACCCTCGACGGGGTGCAGTCAAAATCACATGGCAAAGTCATGTGGTTCCCTCCGTTTCCGGCCGAAGATTGGCAGATCGGTGGTCAGATCACCAAGAATGCGGATGGATATCTGACCTGCCCCGGTGTGTTCAGCGCTGACCGGATTGATCCCGGTTCGGCACTGCTTCTGGAACATTTGCCGGCGAAACTCTCGGGCGAATGGGCAGACCTTGGCGCGGGATGGGGATATCTCTCGGCCCAGCTATTGGGCAACTTCCCGACCATCACCCATCTGGACTTATTCGAGGCCGAACATCTTGCCTTGACCTGCGCAAAGCAAAATGTCTCTGACCCTCGCGCCAGGTTTCACTGGGCGGATGTTCATGCCCTGCCAAAATCGATGCGCTACGACGGTGTCATCATGAATCCACCATTTCATCATGACCGCGCCGCCGACCCCGCATTGGGCAAGGGGTTCATCCAAGCCGCCGCGCGTTTGCTGAAGCCGGGTGGCCAGATGCTGTGCGTTGCCAACCGGCAATTGCCCTATGAATCGACGCTGGATCAGTATTTTCGCCACTGGGAAATCGTGGCCCAGACCGGGGTCTACAAAGTGGTTCATGCCAAACGTCCCAACAGCCGAAATGTCCTGTAAATAGGGCGACACTTACCGTAGGCTGAAACGGGACAACAGGAATCGGAGAGGGAAATGCCAATTAGCCTGTCAGGGAAAACGGCCATCATTACTGGGGCCGCCTCGGGATGTGGATTGGCGATCGCCCGGCGATTTTGCGAACTTGGGGCCAATGTCATTCTTGCAGACGCCGACGAAAAGCAGCTCGACATCGAAGCCGAGGTGTTGGAAGGCAGCGAGGGAGAGGTGCTGAAATTTCACGGCAACCTGTCCGAGAAGCTGGACATCAAGAACCTGATCGCGGCCAGTATCGACCGGTTTGAAACGGTGGACATTCTGGTCAATGCCGCACGGCTTTTTGCCATTGATCCAGATGACGATTATGAAATGCTGCCCCGGCTTCTAGATCGCAATGTCACCGCAAATTTCCGGTTGTCGCAGCATGTCGCGAAACTGATGGCAACAACCGCCAGCGAACGCGAGGATCATCACAGCGTTGGCAGTATCATCAACCTGACCTCGACCACGCATCAAGGCAGCTTGCCGGGTTTGCTGGCCTATTCTGTTTCAATGGCCGCCTTGACACAGCTGACACGGTCCATGGCGCTGACCTATGCGGCTGACGGGGTGCGCGTAAATGCCATTGCCATTGGCAGCGTCAAAACCACTAGCCTGCGGGAATATCTTCGGGAGGATGACACAATAGAAGACATCATCGCCGCCCATACGCCGCTGGGCTATGTCGCCGATGCACGCGAAATTGCCGACACGGCGGTCTATCTTGCCAGCGACATGTCAAATTTCATGACAGGTCAGGTGCTGACACTGGATGGTGGGCGTATGCTGCGCGATCCGGTGCCGTTACAGGAACATTAAAAAAGGCCGGTTTCCCGGCCTTTGTTTTATTCCTCGTCTTCGTCCTCGTCGGGCAGATTGAAGAAACTGTCCGCGTCCGAAAAATCCTCTTTCCCCTTGGGATCATCCTCACTCAGAGAGAAGTTTTCCAGCCCGGAAATATTCGACGGCATTTTGGGCTGATCATCCATCGCCAGCGACTGCTCGGTCGAGACCAGCTTCATACGCTCGTCATCAGACATGATCTCGTCGCCCTTCTTTCTTGCCGCTTTGGCAACGGCTGCATCCAGTTCGATCTGCTTGCACATGCCCAACGCGACCGGATCGACCGGCTGAATGTTGGAGATATTCCAGTGCGTCCGCTCGCGGATCGACTGGATTGTCGGTTTCGTGGTGCCAACCAGTTTGCTGATCTGGCCGTCCGACAATTCCGGATGGAACTTCACCAACCAGGCAATTGCCGCCGGGCGGTCCTGACGTTTTGACAAGGGAGTATAGCGCGGGCCACGGCGTTTGGTTTCCCCTTCGGCTGCCGGATTGTGCCACAGCTGCAACTTGCCTTTGGGGTCATCTTCGCAGCGCTTGATCTCGTCCGCGGTCAATTGCCGGTTGGCAATCGGGTCAAATCCCTTCACGCCGATTGCAACTTCGCCATCGGCGATTCCGTTCACTTCCAACTCGTGCAGGCCGGTGAAATCGGCGATCTGCTTGAAGGTCAGTGTCGTGTTGTCAACCAGCCAGACGGCGGTGGCTTTGGGCATCAATGGCAGGGCCATAGCGTTCTCCTTAAACAAACTTGTCCCGTTGCCGAAAACTCGGTTGCGCGGGGCGCGGTTTGAGGTTTTCGCGGGGAATTCTGAGCGCTATATAAGGCAGATGAATTGGATAATAAAGACCCTTTGTGCGTTTGTGATCGCCACCCCCGTTTGGGCGGACGGCGAGGTCGCGGGCGACTTTGACTATTACGTCCTGTCGCTAAGTTGGATCCCAAATTGGTGCGAACTGGAGGGGGATGAGCGTGGTGCGCCCGAATGCCGTCAGACGGGGCGCGGCTGGTCCGTGCATGGGTTGTGGCCGCAATATGAAAACGGTTGGCCGTCCTACTGCCGCACCACGGAACGCGATCCTTCGCGCGCCATGACCGGGGCGCAGACGGACGTGTTCGGCAGCAGCGGTTTAGCGTGGTATCAGTGGCAGAAACATGGCCGCTGTTCGGGCCTGTCGGCCGAGGCGTACTATGACGCGGCGCGGGCGGCGTTCAAGGCTGTTGAAATGCCCGACATCCTGCGCCGGATTGCGGACGAAATGTCGCTGCACCCCGACGTGGTCGAAGCCGCTTTTCTGGAGGTGAACCCAAATCTTGACCCTGACGGTATCACCATCACCTGCAAAGCAGGTTTGATACAAGAGGCCCGCATCTGCCTGACCAAAGATCTTGACCCCAGAATATGCGGTCGCAACGTTATCCGCGATTGCACAATGTCCGCAGATTTCTTTCCTTTGAGGTAATTCATGAAACGTATTATTTTGTTCCTACTGGCGATAAGCCAGCCAACCTTTGCCCAGAGCATTTCCATCTCGGCCAGCGGTCAAACCTTCACGATCCCGTTGCCCGACGGTTTTTGCAATGTGACCGAAGGATGGCGCGGGATATCGACGCTCGATTACCTTGCTCAGGTTCGTGCCTTGTCCCCCGAACTGCCCCGACCCGTCGCCGTGTTTGAACCCTGTGTGACAGGTTCGCAAAAGAAGCCCGAAGCGACCGAAATCATCTATCCGTGGATTTATGTCGGCGTGAATGATTTGGCCAGTCGCGCGTTCAACGGACAAAGCCTGACGCAAGAGGATCTGAACTCTGTTATGACCAGCCTTGCAAAAGACGGGGCGTTGGCAGGTTTGAGTGATGAGTATTTCGACGGCGTCCTTGCCAATGTCGAAGCAACCCAACGCGACTTGGGATATCAAACCGAACTGGAACAATCGCAAGGATTTGTCACGGTGCATATGGACGATAATGTGGTTATCGGTCACATGATTGGCGAGGGTGTCATTGACGGACAGAAGTTCCGAGAACAGAACCTGTTCACCGGCAGCGTCGTGAATGGCACTGTGCTCAGCTATTATTTCTTCTCGGAAATTGACAATTCTGACGAGCTACAGCGCTTTGTCGATGTGTTTGCAGACCTTTCTGCCGAGCTGAAGGCTGTAAATTAACAGCGTTCCCGCTTGGTCAAGTCTCTGATATTGCTGAGGAAACGGCAATTGCCATCTGGCAATTCCTTCCGGATTGCGCCGCCCAATTCGGCCTGACATCGTGGCGGATGGTCTGCGTCCCGCCGAAAATTGCCACGCGGCAATTTCCTAGGCGCTGTGCGCGAAATCCCAATAGGTCTCGCGCACTTTCATCGCCATTAATGTCGATAGCTGCCGGTCTTCGAACTTTGTGACCGGCATCACTTTGGACGCATTCCCGGTCAGGAATATCTCATCCGCCGCGGCGAAATCTGTAACGCTCAAGGACTCCTCCCGGACGGTGAAACCGTCCTGCTGCAATAGCCGTATCACGCGCTGGCGCGTGATTCCGTTCAGGAACGTGCCGTTGGGTTTAGGGGTCAGGAACGCGCCGTCGCGGACCATGAAGACGTTGGTCGATGATGTCTCGGCCACGTTACCATCAAGGTCCAGTGACAGGGCGTTGTTAAAGCCGCGCGATTTGGCCTCGCGCACGATCCGGCCGTTATTGGGATAAAGGCACGCGGCCTTGGCTTCGGTCATTGCGGTGTCCTGTCGCGGGCGGCGGAAGGGCGAGACCGTCAGGGCGAACTCTCCCGGCGTGGACATCGGATATTCTTCGATACAAATTGCAAATTCTGTGGAATCCGGATCTGCATCAATGATGGTCTTCATCCCCTCGCGCGACCACATCATCGGACGCAGGTAAAGCGCAGCGTTGGCGGGAAACTTCGCGATCCCCTCGCGGATCAGGCCCTCGACGGTCGTGGCATCGACGGGCGCATTCATATACATCGCCTTTGCCGAATTCACGATCCGCGCGGAATGCAGGTCAAGGTCCGGCGTCACCCCTTCGAACGTGCGCGCGCCGTCAAACACCAGCGTGCCCTGCCATGTTCCATGGTCCGCTGCCCCCATGATTGGGGTGTTCCCCTCGTGCCACGCCCCCTGATACCAGGTGACGATCCGTCCGCCTAATGCCATTTGTTACCCTTTCACATGTCCCGGAAGGTCCTCGGGCGGACCATCTGGAGCTTTGATTTTATTAATCCAGCGCCCCGGTCCGTCAGCAAACGCTTTCCCCAGACGGCTTTCACGGAACTGCGCTTTGGCCTTTTCGAACTGCATTACATTTTCGATGCGGCGGTCGATAAAGGCAGTGGTGTCGGTGAACCCGTCGGATTCATCCCCCAGCCAGAACAGCAGGCAGGCGGAATAAACTGCCGATAGCGTCGCGCGTTTCGTGTACCAGTTCACGTCGCGGCTGGTATCGCCGAGGGCCGTCCAGATCGTGTCCGCGGTTTCCCATATCGCCTTGGCCCCGTCCGCTGCGTGCTGGGGCAGGGCGAACAGTGTCGCCCCTTTGCGCACCGCCTCGCGATTTTTGGCAGCCAGCTCTAGCCGGCGGCGGATCAGAAAAGCCACGCGGTCACGATAGCGCATGTCGGGATCAATCGATTCCTCGGCAAGTTGCGCATCAGCCTGCCGATGAAAGGCCAGCGCCAGATCAACCGCGCCGCGCGGGAAGGCCAGTGCTGCCAACCCAGCATCGACGCCCGTCTCGCGAATCCCCGCAGACAGCGCCAGTTGCCATCCGTCAAATCGGACATGAGGCAGGGCGGCGGACAGGATTTTCGCCTGTGCCAACGCGATATGTTCGGATTCCGAGCGTTTATCGACCATGATTCCCCTGATTTTCGCCCCCAGACTAGACAGAATGCCAGCAGGTTGCTATATGCGCCGTTCCTGCAATTCTGCAAATCTAACCTAGAAAGGTGGTGTAACCACATGCAGGTATCGGTTCGTGATAACAATGTCGATCAGGCATTGCGTGCCCTGAAGAAGAAACTTCAGCGCGAAGGCGTTTTCCGTGAAATGAAGCTTAAGCAGCATTTCGAGAAACCCTCCGTTCGCAAAGCGCGCGAAAAAGCCGAAGCCATTCGTCGTCAGCGTAAGCTGGCCCGTAAGAAGCTTCAGCGTGAAGGTATGCTCTAAGACATTCCCGAATAACGATGGGCCTCGGCCCGCACGATAACCCCCGCCCTGTGTGGGGGTTTTTCGTTTATAGGACTTCGCTAAACATATTTGCGAAATCGGCAGCGGTCGCTGCGCGTGGATTGGTGGCTGTGGAATGATCGGCAAATGACCACTCAGCGACCTGATCGGTAACATTTGGCGTGACGCCCATTTCCGTCAGCGTGGCAGGCAGGCCAAGGTTTGCGTTCAGCACTGCAAATGTTTGGGCAAGGTCGGTGCCCGTCGGCAATCCCATCACCTGCCGTATCCGAGCATATTTCGCCTCGCAAACCGGTTCGTTGAACCGTAGGACCGTCGGCATAAATATCGCATTCAGCGCCCCGTGATGCAGGCGGAATTGTTTCAGGCCACCCAGTGCATGGGACAGCGAGTGGATTGCGCCGAGGCCTTTTTGAAACGCCAGTGCGCCTTGCAATGCCGCCATCATCATCTCGGATCGTGCCTCCATATCCGAACCTTCCGCCACGGCACGGGGCAGGTGGGTCCAAGCACGGGATAGGCCGTCGAGCGCAATCGCCTCGGCCACAGGATTGTTTTTGGGGGACAGGTAGGTTTCCACGCAATGCGAGATCGCGTCCATTCCCGTTGCCGCCGTCAGCCGGGCGGGCAGACCGCGGGTCAGGTTCGGGTCGCAAATCGCAACCGACGGGATCAGGTGCGGGGACAGGAAACCAAGTTTGCGTTCGTTGCGCAGTGTCAGCAGCGTGGCGCGCCCGACCTCGGACCCCGTGCCGGCCGTTGTCGGCACCGCGATCAGGGGGGGCATGTCGGTGCGGATTTTTGCGACGCCTCCATGAATCGCCGCATATTGTTCCAGCGGTCCGTCATGTGTGGCGAGCAAGCGGATGCCCTTGGCCAGATCAATGGAGGAGCCGCCGCCAATGGCGATCAATCCGTCCGCGTCGGATTGGCGATACAGCGCCAGCGCGGTTTCTACGGCATCTTCGGTCGGGTTCTCCGGTGTGTCGGAAAATATCGTGATGTCGGCAGGTAACGCTGCGGTCTCAATCACCTCGGCAATCAGGCCCAGCCCGACCAGCCCTTGATCTGTCACGATCATCGGACGGTGGATGGACAGGGCCGAAAGTTCTTCAGCCAGTTCAGCGATTGCGCCCTGACCGAAACGGATTTTGGTCAGATATTGGATCAGCTCGGACATGGTTTCCTCCCTCAGATCGCCGACAGGGCTAACCCTCCGACAGCGGCCACCAGCAAAACACGGATGATCGACCAGCGGAAGCCGAAAATGAGGAGGGCTGAAACCAGCGATAGCAGCGCGGCCTGCCAGTCCAGTGTCGCCAGTTGTGGCTGCCAGAATTGCGCTGGCCCGATGGGGATACGCGTGACCTCGGCAAACAGCACATGAAGTGCGAACCAGATCGACAGGTTCAGGATGACGCCCACGACAGCGGCGGTGATCGCGGACATTGCGCCCTTAAGCCGGGGCTGATGCGACAGCCATTCGATGTAGGGCGCGCCGGTAAAGATCCACAGGAAGCACGGCACGAACGTTGCCCACAGGGTCACGGCGGCAGCGGCAAGGGCCAGCCCGATACCGCCCGCGCCAAACCCGGCCAGAAAGCCGACGAATTCCGTGACCAAAATCAGCGGCCCCGGTGTGGTTTCCGCCAGCCCCAACCCGTCCAGCATTTGCCCGGCATCAAGCCAGCCGAAATCGCTGACCACCACCTGCGCCATATAAGCAAGCACAGCGTAAGCCCCGCCAAACGTCACCACCGCCAACCACGAGAAAAACAGCCCAATCTGTCCCAACATTGGATGCCCCAGCCACAGAATCAACAGGATTGGCCCCCACCAGAGTGTCAGCCAGGTCAGGATCGTTTGCCCCGATTCTCGTGAACTGGGCAGGGGAATGGGGGATGAGTCTTCAGCGGTGAAGCGCAGCAATCCGTAAAGCGCCGAAAGCCCGATGATCAGCGGAAACGGCAGGTCAAAGACGAATATTCCGATGAATGACAACGCCGCGATCCCCCAGTGATCCGCGCGTTTCAGGGCACGTTTGGCGACTTTTAGCAGCGCCTCGATCACGATCACCAGCACGGCGGCCTTTACGCCCAGAAACAGTGCCTGAACCAGCGGCACCTGCCCCAGCAACGCGTAGAGGGTTGCGAGTGCCAAAATGACCACCGCACCGGGGAGCACGAACAATAAACCCGCGATTAACCCGCCACGCGTGCCATGCAATCGCCAGCCTGCGTAGGTCGCCAATTGCATCGCCTCGGGTCCCGGAAGCAACATGCAAAAGCTAAGGGCGTTGAGGAACTGATCCTCGGAAAGCCACTTGCGCTCCTCGACAATCTCGCGGTGCATCAGGGCGATCTGTGCGGCGGGTCCGCCGAAGGACAAGAGCCCGATGCGAGCCCAAACGCGGGTGGATTCAGAGACTGTGACGCTCATTTTGCTGCCCCTGGTGCTGGCCAGTCGTGTCCTTCGTCGGTCGCATCGCGCGCCCAGCGGTAAAGGGCGTCATATATCAGCATTCCGGCATCCAGCTGTGCCAGATCATCGCGAAACATTCGTGACAGGCCAACGGAAATCGCCAACAGTCCAGCCGCCTGAGGTTCAAGGTCCAGATTATTTGTGTCCGCCGCGCGCACAATTCGCGCCAAATGGGCAAGAGGTTCTGTCGTCAGGCTGAATTCTTCGATCATGATGTCAAACGTGCATTTTTCACCGCGATGTGACCAATAGACGTCTTCGACATCAAACGGTGTGGCGTTGAAATTTTCCGCAACATCCAGAACGTCTGATGGGGGAACGAACAGGAATTGGGCGCTTGGATCGACGAACCGACGGATCAACCATGGGCAGGCGATCCTGTCGATTTTTGGACGATGACGCGTGACCCAGACGGTGCGATTGTTCTGACGCGCCGGTATGGCCGACATTGGAACCAAGGGCTGACCCGTAGCCTGCCATGCGTCGTGTCCGCCTTCCAACGCCTCGGCACGAATGCCCAAACCCCGCAGGATGGCCGCTGTTCCGTGGCCGAGTTTCTTGCCTTTTTTGCAATAGAGGACCACAGGGCGGTCAGCCAGTGTCGGCGCAAGCGCCGCAATGTCGTTGAAGGGGTGGTGGGTCGCGCTGGGGATCAGAAAAGGGCGTTCGCGAAAGTCTTCGTCCGTGCGAACGTCGATCACGATCGGTGCGTTTGGTGTGCCGATTAGTCGGGCCAGCTGATTTACAGTCATTTCGTTTGGTGATGGCATTACGCATCCTCCCAATTGGGTTTCAATGGATGCGAAACTTGGGCTTGCGCCTCACGGGGTGTTCGCGACCCCTTGGGTGGACAATGCTTCAAGTCAGCAGATTGGTCAAGTTAGTCGAGCGCAGCCGTCGCCGGATCAATGTGCCAAAGCACGATATGATAATGTGGACCGTCGAACCCCATATGGCCGGGGTTATAATAAAGTTCCACGCCGAAAACATCGTCGTCATGGGTGCTCAATTCATCAATTTTGGTATGCGCATTCAGATCGTCGATGGATACCATATAGATCGTGCTGACCAGATTGCCGTTTTTGTCATACGCTGCAAACGGACCGGCCAGCGGCGCCGCCGGATCCTTGTAAAGGGTCCCCATGCCGGGAACGTAATCCATCAACGCTTCAAGCGCACCCTTGGGTTCGGGCAGACCGTCAGGGGCGGGATCGGCAGGATAAACGGGTTGGGCGTTAGCGGCCGGTGCCATCACAGCCAGAATTCCCGCGCATAACAACAGCTTCATGACGTCCCCCTTTAATGGTTTCACAGTCTATTCGTGTCAAAAGGACAAGTCCAGATCAGCGAAACCAGAACCCGCGATTCTTGATCTTGCGGCGCAGCTTCTCTTCGGGTTTTACGAGGTCGACATCGTCGATTATAGCGCGCAGCTTATGTCCGCGACCCTGATAGACCAGCCGTTTGAAGGGCTCGTATTCCTTTAGCAGTTTCTTGATCTTGTTGGGGGCGGTGACCTCCTCGAGGACGTCGATGACATGTTGATCCTCGCGCGCATACAAAAGCGGCAAGGCCCGGTAGTGGCAGGTGATCCTTCCATCCAGATATCCATCAGGAAGCGCATCACGCCCACCCCCCAGCTTGTGGATCACCAACGGCAGTGCGATCTGATCCAGCCATGGATACATCGCCTGACCATCCAATTCGTCGGGGGGGGTGTCGCGGATTTCGGTCGCATATTTCAGGAAATATTGGTGAAATTTTATCGGGTCTTTGTAAAAGAAATAGCCCGCGTTGAAATAGAGATAGCGTTTCCAATATTCGACCGGCTGGCTCTCGTCGATGGTGGGTTTGAAGCTGAGGCGGAATTTGCGGTAAAGCGAGGCCCAAATCTCGTGATAACCCGGGCCATAGAGATCGGGCTGCGGCCAAGTCCCCTCGCGCCGCATCGAGGCTCCGGGTTTTGCAAAATCGAACGGCACGTCAGACAAGGGACCCAAAAACAGCGTGTCCGTATCAAAGAAGACGAAAGGTTCACCCTTGGGCAGGATTTTCAAGGCTTCGATCTTGTTGCCGTGCGGATATTCTGCCCCGAAAACCTCCGAGGAAAACGGCACGATTTTTGCGCCCATCTCGGTCAACTGTGCCCTGATCGGTGCGTCGATCCGCGGGTCATCCGGCCAGCGAGGCCCCGGTTGAGGTTCGGCAATCGTGACGCGAAAGTCTGATCCGTTATGGAATTTGCAAAACGATGCCATGAAGGCCAGCGCCTCATACTGAAGGCGCCCGTTTTGAGCTACGCAAACTATGTTCACCTGCACGTTCGAAGTCCTGTCCCGTTTGCCCAACAAGACCAGATGCGGCGCGGCTGTTCAACCAAATAACATGATTGCGTTCACGCAACCGCTGATCTATATCGCCCCACAGGCACCCGTAGCTCAGCTGGATAGAGCGCTGCCCTCCGAAGGCAGAGGTCACAGGTTCGAATCCTGTCGGGTGCGCCATCGGTTTGCGAGCTGATCCGGGCTGATACCATCCCATCCTAGATTTTGATCATGATACTTTACTTGCTGGGGCGAAATATCTAGCATTTTGTTAACATTTAATAATGTCTGGAAAACAAACATGAGTGCAACGAGCAGTATGGAGCCGGTGACCAGCCGGGCCGGGATATTTCTGGGAACTTTTCTGATTTGTTGCGCCTTGTTGTCATTTGAAGTGTCAACTGTCCGGACAATTAATTTTTCCATTGGTCCCAGCTATATCTTCATCGCGATTTCGCTGGCGATGCTGGGCCTGACGGCGGCGGGATCGCTGCTTAGTCTGTTTGATCTGACGAAGATCAAGGCACGGCGGGAAACGGTGCTGGCGGTGTTGTGTGTGGCCATCGCACTGCTTTTGATCCTGTCAAATTTCTTTGTGGTGGCCACCAAGGACACGCTGAACGCGGAAATTCGGGCCGCAGGCGAAGCGGGCGGGTTATCCCGGATCATTTCGACATTGCTGGAAACCGGAACCCGGGATGCACTGGGCATCGGGATGTTTCTGACTTTTCCTTATTTCCTGTTTGGGGCATTGCTGTCCTATCTGTTTGCGACGTCGGATACACGCGAATATTCGCGACTTTATGCAGTGGACCTGATTGGGGCGGCGTTTGGCTGTATCGCCATTGTCGGGCTGATGCAGTTTACCAGTTATGCGTTTTCGGTCACTGCACCAGCAATCTGTGCGCTTCTGGCGGGGGCGGCCTTTGTCAGCAATCACAAGACGGTGGCATCGCTGGTCATCGCCGTTGTTGCCGTTGCCGTGGGTCTGATGTCAATGATCCCGGCCGTAAAGATGCGGATCGAACCGGTGGCCGACCCAAATTATCTGGTGCGGGATTATGAAATGGCCACCGATCGGGTCGAGCTGTGGCACGGGTGGAACAGCTATACACGGGTGGCCGCTGTCGAACGCAGCGATGCCCCGGGAGAGGCGGCGGTTCTGTCGCTGGCCAATGGTGACGGGATGGCGTTCCTGCATCCTTATGTGGCTGATCGTGCCGAACCCTATGTGCATTATCCGGTCATCCCCGCCTTGTTGTCGGGTCCGGCAGAGTCGGCGTTGGTGATTTTTGCCGGGGCCGGTGCGGACCTGATGTCCTTGCGCGAAAATGGCGTGTCCCGAGTTGTCGGGGTCGAGATCAATGAACGGATCGTCGAGGCCGGGTTGGACCTGACCGATTATAATCTGGAAAGCTTTCTGGCGCTGGAAGATGTGTCGCTTCATATCGACGAGGCCAGATCCTTTCTGGAGCAGGACACAGAAACATATGACATGGTTCTGGTATCATGGAGCGGAGCAACCGCGGTTTACTATCTGGGCGCGCTGGGGGGCACCACGCAATATATCTACACCTACGAGGGGTTAAGTGCGATTTTGGGACGTCTGAATGACGATGGGCGCGCAATCATTCTGGAGGGCAACAAGGTCGACATGCTTCATGGGCTGCGCCGTTACATGACGGAGCATGAGCTTCCCAATCCCGAACGCGCGGCTGTGATCTTGCGGTTCACGTCCGAGGGTAGCGCTGGCTTGACGCCGTGGAACAATAATTGGGATGCCAATCCGCTGTTGATCAAGCCCAGCGGCTGGACCGAAGCAGAGGTTGCCGAAATAGCGGCGAACGCCCCGGCACGGGGATATTCGGTAATATATGGACCGGGCATCGAAACGCATCCGGATTACACGGTTTACGAACAGGTGCTGACGGCGGCAGACGCGGATGCGGAAGTCGCGGCGATCTCGGCGGCTGACGGGCAGCGTTTTGGAGTGTCGACGGATAACCGTCCGTTCTATCTGGATCACTTTCAGACCAGTCGGTATTTCGGATCAGATTTCTGGTTCAAGCGACCCTTTGATACGATTGTCGATCTATATCGGTTCCAGCAGGTTGTTTTGATCTGCACAATCAGCATTGCGGCCCTGTTCCTGTCATTGGTGCCGCTGGCCTTTTCACGTGACAAGGTGGAATCGCGGGCGCGTTCCGCGACCTATTTAATGTATTTCCTGCTGTTGGGATCTGGCTTCATGTTTGTTGAAATCGGTCTTATCCAGCGGATCGGAATTCTGTTTGGCAATCCGGGGCTGACCATCGCGATTGTTCTGTGTGTTTTGATTCTGGCGACGGGCATTGGAAGCATGATGAGCAATTGGAGCTTCTCTCGTGGTTTGACCATTCGTGTCGCGGCGATTCTGGTTGTGGCTTACGCCGTTTTGGCGGCCTTTGTCGTGCCCCTGACCGTTCATGCGGTCATTGGCACATCGCTGTTTGTGCGCATCGCGGTTACCATCGCCTTGATTGCCCCCGGGGGCTGGATCATGGGACATTTGTTCCCGCAAGGGATGGCGTTGGCCGGACACGAAGACAAATCCCTGACCAGTTGGGCCTGGGCGATCAATGGAGCGATGAGCGCAAGTGTTGCCGGGATCGCTCCGCTGGTCGCACAAGCCACTGGATTTGTCGCACTGTTTTTCATCGGCGCGGCACTTTATGCGGGGGTAATCTTCTTGCCGATGGTGCGTAAGACACCGAGGGCCCAGACATGATTTATGGCAGATAGCAGGCATTGATTTTCAGAATGAAAATCCGTCGCCAGCCATGAATCGTGTGAATAACCCCACAGAATCAGCAGAGTGGATCGGCTAATCTATTGCTTGATAACCGCAAGATTTCAGCGGAATATCGTGATTTGCGGCCCAAAAAACCCTGAAGCTAACGTAGGGTCATGTGAACTGTGTGCAATCTGCCTCAATTGTATACAATTGTCGCAACTCCTATTGTCATTACGACCTTCTATGGTAACAAAATGGCGTTGGCGGGGAAAACTGGATATAGCGATGCTTGGTAGGACACCTGAACGGGATTTTGAAAAAGTAAGCGACGAGATGATGGAAAATGCGGTTGAAGCAGCCGCTTTCCTGAAAGCGGTAAGTCACGAGGGACGCTTGATGATTTTATGTCATTTGGCCAGTGGCGAAAAATCCGTTACCGAACTGGAACAATTGCTGGCAAGCCGTCAGGCGGCAGTGTCGCAGCAATTGTCACGGTTGCGACTGGAAGGTCTGATACAACCGCGTCGCGAGGGCAAGACCATCTATTACAGTTTGGCCGACAGCCGATCCAAACGTCTGATCGAAACCATGTATGAACTGTTTTGCGCGCCTGATACTGCCGTTTGTTGATCGGCCTTAGCCGCTGCGCTCTGCAACCCAGACTTTGCGCGTAGACAGGTCGGGAATGGCTTCGAATCCCATTGACCGCAACGCATTCTTGCAGGTGCGCATACCTGCGACGCCATAAATTTTGGGGTGAAATTCAATCACGATCGCCCGCACCCCGTTTAGCGTGGTGTTTTGCAGGATTTCCAGTTCGCCACTTTCGATATCCATTAACAGGACATCGGGTTTATGTTCGGCCAAAGCCGCGTTGAAATCACCTGTCGGCACCTCGACGATATACCCCTTCTTTTCGCGGTCAATCGTCAAACTGGACCCAAGATAGCTGTTGTGTACATTGAACGGAATCGTCGCAGGGCGATCCGACGACCCCAACAGAATCCGGTTATAAAGCGCAACCTTGCTGGTCAGATTGTTCGCAGCATAGAGCTTCTGGATCACCGGCAGCAGGGTTGGGTTACCTTCGTATGACACCAGGCGTTCGGGTTTGGCATTGATCAGGGTTGCTGCGCCGACGGCACCAATTCCGGTGCCCAGTTCCATCACCACGTCGCTGGAACGCACAACATGAAGGGCCCCGCGCACCTCGTGCGATTCATAAATGCCGCGTTGCAGACGCGAAATGCGTTTTTCGTTCAGAAACTCGGAATCTGGAATATTCACGCCATAGTAATCGGCAACAATTTGCATGGATCGATCCGTTTAATTTATATTGTCGACACCCTACCCAGATGTCAGCGACAGTCCACGCCAAAATTTGTCGGCAAATACCCTTCGAGGTCGACAAGACGGATAAACGGGAAAAAAACCTGATTGGACCAGACACCGAACCAGCCTTCGCCGTTATGGTCTGCGGGAACGCCCAGCTCTACCAGACGATAAAAGCTTTTGCGGTCGATCAGCGCCTCCAGATTGCTACGCACACGGATATAGGGCGAGGGCTCGCCGGTTTCGGGATCACGCACGAGTCGGATCGGATGCTCCGGTCCGGCGGTGCAGCTGTCCTCGACATTGGTGGTAAAGGTGATGGATTGGTTGCGATCTGATCCGCTCGTCTGAAAATCGACGGCGACAAAGGGGGCATCCTCGACCGTGATTCCCACCTTCTCGACCGGAGTCACGAGGAAGTATTTCTCGCCATCCTTACGCAGAATCGATGCGAACAGTTTAACCAGTGGTTTGCGGCCAATGGGTGATCCCAGATAATACCAGGTGCCATCCCGGCCGATCCGCATGTCCAGATCACCACAAAATGGGGGATTCCATAGATGTACGGGCGCCGGACCCTTCGATTTGAAGGATTTTACCGACGCGACAAGTTGCGTAACATCCGGGGTAACGGAATTCTGACTGGTATCAGACATTGGCATCTGTTCTGTTGTCTTTTAGCATAACATAGGAATGCCGGGTGCATGATGCAATTTCTGTGAAAGGGTATTGATATGGCGAATTTTGATGTGGCGCAGTTTGAAGCCATTGGCGCACGTCTTAACGAGGCGCGCGAGATGGTCTCGCGACGGATCATCGGACAGCAGAATGTCATTGATTTGACCATGAACGCGATCCTGTCAGGTGGTCACGCCCTGTTGGTGGGAGCGCCCGGGTTGGCCAAGACCCGGTTGGTGGAATCGATGGGCACCGTGTTGGGTCTCTATTCGAACCGCATTCAGTTCACGCCGGACCTGATGCCCGCCGATATTCTGGGGGCAGAAGTGTTGGAAACCTCTGACGATGGCTCGCGAGCGTTTCGGTTTATCGAGGGGCCGATTTTCTGTCAGCTGTTGATGGCAGACGAAATCAACCGCGCGTCGCCGCGCACCCAGTCGGCGCTGTTGCAAGCGATGCAGGAACATCATGTTACGGTTGCTGGCGAACGCCGCGATCTGGGCGAACCGTTCCACGTTCTGGCGACGCAGAACCCGATCGAACAGGAAGGCACCTATCCGCTGCCCGAAGCACAGCTTGACCGTTTTCTTTTGCAGGTTGATGTGGATTACCCGGATCGCGACGCAGAACGCGCCATTGTGCTGGCGACCACTGGGGCTGACGATGCGCAGGTGACGCAGGTCTTTGATGCGCTGGGGATCAAGGAGGCAGAGATGGCCGTGCGCCGAATGCCCATTGGTGATGCGATTATTGATCAGATTATCGATCTGGTTCGCGCCGCCCGCCCGGGAGAGTCCGGTCTTGATATCGTCAACAGGGCGGTCAGTTGGGGACCTGGTCCGCGTGCGGCGCAGGCCTTATCCTTGTGCGCCCGAACACGGGCACTGATGGAAGGACGGTTTGCCCCGTCGATAGAGGATGTTGTGGCATTGGCGCATCCCGTGTTGAAGCACCGCATGGCGCTGGGCTTTGCGGCGCGCGCCGATGGGATGACCATTGATGGCCTGATCGACACGATCCTGAAAGACGCCATTGGGCAGGAGGCCGCAGCTTGAGTTTAACCACGGGGGCAACGCTACGACGGGACGCCGAACATCTAGTCGGCGGTCTTCCGCCTCTGTTGGCGGAAGCGAACCGGCTGGCAAGCAGCGTCATTCTGGGCGTGCATGGTCGGCGGCGGACCGGTATGGGGGAAAACTTCTGGCAATATCGGCAAGCCATGCCTGGCGATGATCTGGCCACGGTCGATTGGCGCCGATCCGGGCGCACCGATGCCGTTTTCATCCGCGAACGCGAATGGGAAGCGGCGCATACCGTGGCGATCTGGTGCGACCCGGCACGATCAATGCATTTCAGCAGCCACAAGTCGCTTGATACAAAATTTCATCGCGCCGCTGTCATGTCGCTGGCCCTGTCGGTTCTGCTGTCAAAAGCGGGAGAGCGGATTGCCTTTCCGGCGACAGCCGTTGGCGAAGCGCGCACCGGGGAACGTCATTTGCAAAGGATTGCTGCGACGCTTTCCTCGATTGCGCCCGACGAGGAATATGGCGAGGTCCCCAAATTCGATCAGCTGAATGCCGCGCGCACCGTTTTCTTTTCAGATTTTCTGGGACCCGAAGATAAGGTTTTGGCCCCGCTTCGCACCGCGGCTGAACGTGCCGGCGTTGGCAGCATCGTCCAGATCCTTGACCCGACCGAAATCAGTTTCCCTTTTGATGGCCGCGTTATCTTTGAGAGCATGGGTGGCGCGATCGAATTCGAAACCCTGCGCGCCAAGGCCCTTCGCGAGGAATATCAAGAACGACTGGAGAAACGCAAAGACCTGCTGACACAATTCGCACGTGATACGGGCTGGCGCTTTGTGCAACATCAGACCTCGCAATCACCGACGCAGTTGTTGTTGTGGCTGTATATGGCAATCGGGGTTGTGTGATGGTGGCATTGGGCGGCATTGTGTTTCTGGCTCCGCTGGTCCTTCTGGGATTGCTGGCCTTGCCATTGTTATGGTGGCTGTTGCGAGCGACCCCGCCTTCACCGGTACATATTAAATTTCCTGGCGTTCAATTGCTGTTGGGACTGTTCGATCGGGACAAGGTTTCCGATCGCACACCCTGGTGGCTGTTATTGCTGCGGCTGCTGGCGATGGCGGCGGCGATTATCGCCTTTGCCGAACCGGTCATCAACCCCGAGGAGTCACCGGACAGAGAAGGTCCGCTGCTGATCCTCTTTGATGGTGGTTGGGCAAATGCCGGGGATTGGACCGCCCGGTTGGAAGAATTGGAGCAGGTGTTGGAAGATGCCGCCCGTGCTGGGCGACCAACGGCGCTGATCAACCTGAGTGATGCAATCCCGGAGCAGGCCACCCTGAGCTTTCGCGATGCGCGGGAATTGGTGACCGGTGCGCGCGCCCTTGAGGCAGCCGCATGGCAGCCTGATCGAGAGGGATATGCGCGGTGGCTAGAGGCGCAGGATGTGACGTTTGATTCCGTCTGGTTGACGGACAATATTGCCTATGATGACAGTGATCTGGCCAGCCTGTTGCAGGAGCGCGGGAATGTGCAAGTGTTTGCGTCGAATGCCGACCCGATGGCCTTGCGTCCCATGCGGATCGAGGAGGGAGCGTTTGTGATCGACGCAATTGCGCGGCCCTTGGATCAGGATCGCGATGTGACGATCACCATATTCGGCACCGCCCCGAACGGGGCCGAACTGCGCTTGGCCGAAGAAACGGTTCAATTCCCGGCAACAGCCTATTTCACCGAGGCCCGGTTCGAACTGCCGCTTGAACTGCGTAACCGTGTCACGCGGGCTGTTTTATCAAACCAAAGCCATGCGGCCGCGGTCGTGCTGGCGGATGACGGGCTGCGACGTCGCAAGGTCGCGTTGATCGGAACCAGTATTCAAGAGGGGCCGCAACTGGTCGACCCGATGTTCTATCTGCGCAAGGCGTTAGAGCCGAACGTGGAACTGGTCGAGGGCGAACTGTCCGAATTGTTATTGACCGCACCGGATGTTCTGATCCTCGCGGATGCCGGTGAGCTATCGCTGAGCGACAGCGAGAAGTTGATTGCCTGGATCGAGGAGGGCGGTCTGTTGGTTCGGTTTGCTGGACCGCGTTTGGCCGCCAGCGGTGCCGGACAATTGGTCGAAGTGCCGTTGTTGCCGGTGCGTCTGCGTGCTGGCGGGCGTAACCTTGGTGGTGCGATGACGTGGGGCGACCCCAAGCAGCTGGAACCGTTTGCCGAGTCCAGCCCCTTCTTTGGACTGGCGATTCCCGATGATGTTACGGTCAGCGCGCAAGTCGTCGCGCAACCGTCGCCTGAATTATCCGAGCGCACGCTGGCATCGCTGACCGATGGCACACCGCTGGTGACAGCCAAATCGCTGGGAGAAGGGCGGGTGATCCTGTTCCATGTGACGGCCAATGCTGAATGGTCAAACCTGCCCCTGTCCGGCTTGTTCGTGCAGATGCTGGAACGGCTGTCAGTTGTTTCTGGCGGCGAGCCCTTGGCGGCAGAACTTGCCGGGCGGCGCTGGCTGCTGGAGCGAGAATTGAATGGCTATGGTCGGCTAAGCGATCCCGAGCCGATGCAACCGGTTGACGGCGAGCGTTTGATCGACGATCCGGTCGGACCGGATGCCCCGCCGGGGTTATACAGCTCGGGCGAATTAACGGCGGCGGTGAATGTCATGTCATCGGATAGCGTGCTGGAAAGCATCACGTGGCCCGCTGGACTGGTGCCCATTATCCCGGGCGAACAGGAAGAACAGGCGTTGAAACACTGGTTCTTGCTGGCCGCGCTGGTTCTGTTGTTGGTCGATGTGCTGGCGACGTTGTTTGTCTCGGGACGGTTGCGAAACATGAAGGCGGCCCACGCCGCCACCACGGGTCTGCTGGCCATGGGCCTGTTCCTGTCGGCGGATCCCGGTCAGGCGCAGGATGACATTGATGCCATTCGCTCTGCCAATGATACGGTGCTGGCCTATGTGCTGACCGGTGATCCGGCGATTGACCGTGTCAGTCATGCGGGGCTGCTCGGGCTAAGTGTCATTCTGTCGGAACGGACGTCGATCGAACCGGTCGAGCCGATCGGGGTCGATATCCAACGAGATGAATTGGCGTTCTTTCCGCTGCTTTATTGGCCGATCATCGAAACGCAACGCCCGCTAACGCCCGAAGCAATAGAAAAGCTGAACCGTTTTATGGCGACGGGCGGAACGATCTTTTTTGATACGCGGGACGCCAATCTGGGGGCGGGTTTCGGATCGGGCACAGCGAATGGTCGCGCACTTCAACGCTTGGCAGCAGAACTTAACATTCCGCCTTTGGAACCTGTGCCAGCTGATCATGTGCTGACGCGCGCTTTTTACCTGTTACAGGAATTTCCGGGACGTTGGGTTGGCCCGGATGTCTGGGTGGAAATCTCGACAGGAACCAGTACCGAGGGGATGACCTTCGCGGCGGCAAATGACGGCGTGTCGCCCGTTATTATCGGGGCGAATGACTGGGCCGCTGGCTGGGCGATCGAAAATGACGGCCGCCCGATGTTCACGGTCGGGCGCGGCATGAATGGCGCGCGCCAACGCGAACTGGCCTTTCGCTTTGGCGTCAATCTGGTGATGTATATTATGACGGGCAATTACAAATCGGATCAGGTGCATGTGCCGGCGCTTTTGGAAAGGCTGGGCGAATGAACTTTGCAACGATTGCGTTTGATCCTTTTGTCAGTTGGACGCTGATCGCCGCGCTTGCAGGTGGATTTGTCCTGTTGCTGATCCTAGCGGCTTGGCTAGGGCTGCGCGGTTGGTTTTTACGTAGCCTTGCCGCGCTTGTCCTGCTGGCGGGTCTGGCCAATCCCGCCTATCGACAAGAGGATCGCACGCCCCTTGCCGATATCGTTTTCGTGCTGGTCGATACAACCGAAAGCCAATCACTGGGCGCGCGTCAGGCACAAATGGATGAAGCTTTGCCCGAGCTGATCGCCGAACTGACCGAGGACCCGAACGATCCAATAGAGATCGTGACCGTCACCGTTCGGGACACGCCATCAGATGCCGAGGAACGCGGGACGTTCTTGCTGCGCGAATTGGCGCAAGCTTCGGTCGAAGTCTCACCAGATCGGATTGCCGGGGCAATCTTGGTGACCGACGGGCAAGTGCATGACACAGACGGATTGCTGAATTTTCCCGCCCCTGTCCATGTATTGCGTACCGGGTCTGCCAGTGATTGGGATCGTCGGATATCGGTCGTGAATGGCCCGGCATTCGGTATCGTTGGCGAGTCGGTTACCTTTACCATTCGCGTCGATGACGAGGGCGCGGTCCCCGCCGATATCGACGGTATCGCCATGATCGAAGCGTCACTGGATGGGGGTACGCCGCAACGCTTCTATGCCCGTCCGGGCGAAGATATCGATCTGGAAATGACGCTGGAACATGCCGGGATCAACCTGTTGCAATTCCGCACCCCCGAAGCGCGTGACGAGATCACCGCGCGCAACAATGCGGCGATCTTGCAGGTGAACGGGGTGCGTGATCGGTTGCGGGTATTGCTGGTCTCGGGCGAGCCCTATCCGGGCGAGCGGACATGGCGCAATCTGCTGAAGGCGGATGCCGCAGTTGATTTGGTGCATTTCACCATTCTGCGCTCGCCTGACAAACAGGATGGTGTCCCGGTAAACGAGCTGTCGCTGATCGCATTTCCGACGCGAGAACTGTTCATGGACAAGGTTGACGAGTTTGACCTGATCATTTTTGACCGCTATCGCCGGCGTGGGGTTTTGCCCGATCTCTATATTGAAAATATTGCCCGCTATGTGCGTGACGGCGGTGCGGTTCTGGTGGCCTCTGGGCCTGCATTTGCCTCGGTCGAGTCGTTGGCCCGCACACCTTTCCGCGAGGTGCTGCCCGCCATGCCCACAGGCCGCATTTTCGAAGAAGGCTTCACCCCCACCGTGTCCGAGCTGGGTCTTCGTCATCCGGTGACGTCCGAACTTTACGAGCATTTTGAACTGCCGCTGGCCAGCGATGGCACCCCCGCCTGGGGACGCTGGTTCCGGCATGTCGAATTACAGGCGAATGGTGGATTTACCGTGATGACCGGTGTCAATAATGAACCGTTGCTGGTGCTGGATCGTGTTGGCGAAGGGCGGATCGCCGTCTTGGGTTCAGATCATGCCTGGCTGTGGTCGCGCGGGTTCGAAGGTGGTGGTCCGCAACTGGAATTGCTGCGGCGTCTGGCGCATTGGCTGATGCAGGAACCGGAGTTGGAGGAGGAGGTGCTGGTCGCCGATGCCGACGGTCATGCGGTCACCGTCGAGCGCCGGTCATTGGGTGACGTCAATCCGACGATAACATTCACCGATCCTGCTGGTGCCCCAGATATTGCCACGTTTGACCTTGTCTCACCCGGGCGATGGCGCACCGAATTCACGGCGGATGTGGATGGCGTCTATCGGATAACCGATGGCGATCTGGAAACAGTGGTCGCGGTTGGTCCGGCCTCGCCCAAGGAATTCGAAACTCCAATCGGGATCAGCGCAATTCTGGCGGAACAGGTGCAGGAAACAGGCGGTGGAGAATATCTGCTGGAAGATACCGGCACGCCATCGGTGCGACGCGTGCGTCTGGACCGGGTTTCTGCGGGCAGCAACTGGATGGGACTGGTGATGCGCGACGCCTATACGGTTGACGACATTCGGCTTTCTTCATTAGCGCCGGGATGGATATTCCTGGTTCTGGCCGCATTGCTGTCGCTTGCGGCATGGCGGCTGGAGGGGCGTTAATCGTCCAGCAAAGCCGCGCGAGACTGTGAATTGAATTCACGTTGATAAAGCACATAGCATGTCAACAATGCTGCACAGATCAGGGCATACGCCCCGATCAACCAGGCGAGTGCTGCCAACGAAAAATAGGTGGCACGTAATCCCCGATTGAAGCTGCGGGCGGCATAAATATTCAGCTTCGCCGCTTTTTGCGCCATGGATTTTGTTGCCGCACTGTCCGGGTCCGTTTCGGGCACGGCAGCCATAACGATTGCGGTATACCCGAACAATCGGTGTGACCAGACAAATTTCAGGAAGGCACTGGACAGAAGAATGATCACCAAAAGGATCTTTACCTCCCACACAATGATTGGAATTTCCACGCCGCCTGTCAGGTCTGTCGCAAAGCCGCGCAAGCGATCCGCTTGCCCGATCAGGGCAACACACCCCCCAATCGCCAGCATCACAGCCGAGATAAAAAAGCTTGTGCCTTGGCGCAAGGTCGAGAGGATGTTGGCGTCAAAAATGCGGGGTGACCTTGTGATCATCACCTCCATCCAGCGTTCGCGATAGGCCGTCATCAATGTGTGTGTCGAGGGTTTTTGATCTTGCCCGCGTTCGATATACCAGCCCATCACCATCCAGCCGCCAATCAAAAACGCCACTCCGACAAAGTCGAGCGGGGAAAATAATGCCAGCGTCTGAAGGATCCCGTTTTGCATAAATTCTCTTATCGTGATATTCCGGGTTTTAAAATGCGTAAATTGGTAATATTAAGTTACCAATAATACGGAGCGCGCCATGGATCTGCCCTTGCCGAATGCGAACATCCTGTCGCGAAAATCCGCTATTGTGCGGCGCTTGCAATCGGTTCTGCCTGCGGACGCTGTCATTCACGATCCTGCCGAGACGAAAGCCTATGAATGCGATGCCTTATCGGCCTATCGCTGTCCGCCGATGATTGCGGTGCTGCCAAGCAGCACCGAAGAGGTCGCGGCCGTTCTGAAAATTTGCCATGAAGAGGGTGTTCCGGTGGTGCCGCGTGGTTCGGGCACCTCGTTGGCGGGGGGCGCGCTGCCAACATCGGATAGCGTGATTTTGGGCGTGTCGCGGCTGAACACGGTGCTGGAAACCGACTATGATAACCGCTTTATCCGCGTGCAATCGGGGCGCACCAATCTGTCGGTAACGGGTGCAGTAGAGGCGAACGGGTTTTTCTATGCCCCGGATCCTTCGTCACAGCTGGCCTGTGCGATTGCGGGCAACATCGCCATGAATTCCGGCGGGGCGCATTGCCTGAAATACGGCGTGACGACGAACAACCTGCTGGGCGTGAAACTTGTCACGATGGATGGCGAGGTGCTGGAGATCGGCGGCCCGTATCTGGATGCGGCAGGCTATGACCTGCTGGGCCTGATCTGCGGGTCCGAAGGACAGTTGGGTGTCGTGACCGAGGCAACCTTGCGCATCCTGCCCAAGCCCGAAGGGGCGCGGCCTGTCTTGATCGGATTCAACACAAACGAGGTCGCGGGGGCCTGCGTATCCGACATCATCAAATCTGGGATCATCCCGGTGGCGATCGAATTCATGGACCGCCCCGTCATCCGCGCGGCGGAGGCATTCACCAAGGCCGGATATCCGGATGTCGAAGCCCTGCTGATTGTGGAGGTTGAAGGGTCAGACGGTGAAATTGCCGAGCAACTCTCTCGCATCCGCGCCATCGCCATGCGCCACGATCCGGTAGAATTTCGCGAGGCGAAATCGGCCGATGACGCTGCAAAAATCTGGCTGGGCCGCAAATCCGCCTTTGGCGCGATGGGGCAGATCAATGATTACATGTGTCTGGACGGCACGATCCCGGTCAGCCAACTGCCGATGGTGCTGCGCCGGATCAATGAACTGTCCGCCGAATATGGTCTGGATGTTGGTAACGTGTTCCATGCGGGCGACGGCAACATGCACCCACTGATCCTCTATGATGCGAACAAGCCAGGCGATCTGGAAACTTGCGAGGCGCTGGGCGCGGAAATCCTGAAGCTCTGTGTCGAGGTTGGCGGTTGCCTTACCGGGGAACATGGGGTTGGCATCGAAAAGCGGGACCTGATGGGGGCGCAATATAACGCGACTGATTTGACCGCGCAGATGGCGATCAAGGACGTGTTTGACCCGAAATGGTTGCTAAACCCGGCGAAAGTGTTCCCATTGGCGGCCAGCGAAAGCCGGAGGGTGGCGTGAGGCCGACAAGCGAACAGGAACTGGCCGAATTTATCAGGGCTACCAACGGCCCGCTCGACATTCGCGGCGGTGGGACGCGGCGCGTGCGCGACGGCACGTCGCTGGAAACCGGGGGGCTGTCGGGGATCACGCTATACGAACCCGGGGCGCTGACGATGGTTGCCAAGGCAGGTACGCCGCTGGTGGAAATCACCGCCGCGCTTGACGCCGAAAACCAGCAACTGGCGTTTGAACCGCCCGATATGCGTGGCCTGCTTGGCACCACAGGCGAACCCACAATAGGCGGGGTCTTTGCCACCAACGCCTCCGGTCCGCGGCGTATCGCCGTCGGAGCTGCACGGGATTTCCTGCTGGGGGTCCGGTTCGTGGATGGGTCGGGCAACATCATCAAGAACGGTGGCCGAGTGATGAAGAATGTCACCGGCTATGATCTGGTGAAACTGATGGCGGGATCATGGGGCACGCTGGGGGTGTTGAGCGAGGTTAGCTTTAAGGTCCTGCCCAAGCCCGAGGCGCAGGGGATCGTTTCCCTGCCCGGCCTGTCGATAACAAAGGCGGTCGCAGCAATGTCACGGGCCCTTGGCTCCCCCTATGACATCGCTGGGGCGGCGCATCTGACAGAGACCGCCAACGACAAGCCCGACACGATATTGCGGGTCGAGGGGACGGAAGCCTCCGTCACCTATCGCATGGGGCAGCTAAAAACGCTGCTGGGCGATATGGGCGAGGTTGTGACGACCCTGTCTGCGCCAGACCATTGGACTTGGGTGCGCGACCTTACCCATTGGCATGGCGGGGCAGAGGATGTGTGGCGTATCTCCGCCAAACCATCCGCCGCACCGGAACTGGTGGCGAGGCTGCCCGAGGGGACACGCGTGATGCTGGATTGGGGCGGCGGTCTTATCTGGGCGGCAACCCAACCGGGGCGGGATGTCCGCGCGACCCTTGGGACGTTTTACGGTCACGCAACGCAGGTCAAAGGCACCGGCTTCCCGCGCACCCAGCCCGAATCCCCCGGTGTCGCTGCCCTGACCGAGGCCATCCGACGGAAGTTTGACCCGCGCGGCGTATTAACCCTTGGCTTATCGGAGGATTAATTATGCCAGAGGTTATTGTCATCATTCTGTTTTTCCCGCTGATCACCTTTCTCGTGCTGGCGCCCATGCCACCGGGCAAGATGGGGTTCACCCTGATCGGCGTCGCGTTTGCGCTGTGGCTATTGCATGGTTGGTATGTCGGTAATAACCCGATTGCGCGCAGTGGTCCGCTCGATGTGCGCAATGCGGTGCGCTCGGAAACGCGCCAAGCGGTGCTGTTTGCGATTGGCGTGGCGGGGGTCATTCAGGGCGTCCTTTATGCCCGCCGCGACGATTTGGAATTCAAACGCACCACCACCATTGTGGTTGGCGCTGTCATCACTCTGTTCATTTCTTTCGCGAGTATCTCGTAGCCATGCAAACCAGCTTCACCCCTGAGCAACTAAAAAACCCCGGCACGGCGCGGGCGAACGAGATCCTGCGGACCTGCGTCCATTGCGGGTTCTGCACGGCAACCTGTCCGACCTATCAGGTGCTGGGGGATGAATTGGACAGTCCGCGGGGGCGGATATACCTGATCAAGGATATGCTGGAATATAATCGCACGCCGGATGCGAAAACGGTGACGCATATCGACCGCTGCCTGTCCTGCCTCGCCTGCATGACGACCTGTCCGTCAGGTGTGCATTACATGCATCTAGTTGATCATGCGCGGGAGTATATTAACGACAATTACAAACGCCCGCTGCCGGATCGGGTATTGCGCAATGTGCTTGCGCGCATCTTGCCTTATCCCGACCGCTTCCGCTGGGCGCTGAGGGCGGCGAAGTTGGGGCGGCCGTTTCGCGGGCTGATGCCCAAGCGGTTGAAGGCGATGATGGACCTTGCGCCCGCCAAAATCGCCAAACCCAGCCCGCTGGACGCACCGCAGGTGTTTGCCGCGCAAGGGCCAAGGTTGAAACGCGTGGCGCTGCTGACGGGCTGCGCGCAGCGCGCACTGGATACCGACATTAATGAAGCAACCATCCGCCTGCTGACGCGGTTGGGGTGCGAGGTGGTGATCAGCGACGGTATCGGCTGCTGTGGGGCGCTGACGCACCATATGGGCAAAACTCATGACAGCCACGAAGCGGCGGCCAAAAATATCCGCGCCTGGATTGCCGAGGTGCATGGCGAGGGGCTCGACGCCATCGTCATCAACACCTCGGGCTGTGGGACGACGGTGAAGGATTATGGCCATATGTTCCGCAATGAACCGCTGAGCGAGGCGGCGGCGAAAGTCGCGGAGCTGGCCATGGATGTGTCCGAGCTGCTGGAACAGTTAGACGTCACCCCGATGACGCCACTGGGACTGCGCGTGGCCTATCACTCGGCCTGTTCATTGCAACACGGGCAGCAGGTAAAACTGGCCCCGAAACAGTTGCTGGCAAAGGCAGGGTACGAGGTTGTCGAACCCGCCGACCCGCATCTGTGCTGTGGGTCCGCCGGGACCTATAACCTGATGCAGCCAGAGATTTCCGGCGAGCTGAAAGCACGGAAGGTGAAAACGCTGGAGGCGACGCAGCCGCAAGTGATCGCCGCCGGGAATATCGGCTGTATGATGCAGATCGGGTCGGGCACTGGTATCCCGGTGGTGCATACGGTGGAGCTGATCGACTGGGCCACTGGCGGGCCGAAACCGGCGAAGTTACTGGACGCAGACCTCTGACGCGAGGTAGGGTTGCGTAAAAAGAGCAGCCGATGATCAACGATTTTATTGCCCAGCTTCAAACCCGACCGGACTGGATCGGATATGGCCTTGCGGTGTTTGCTGTGATGGTCGTGGTGCTTGTGGCGCTATTGGCTTGGCGAAGGTCTGATCAGGTGAAAGAGGCCCAGCGCGACGCTGCCTCGCTGCGCGATCAGCTGACCCGGCTGGAGGATGAGCTGACGCTGGCCAAACAGGACCTGAGCGCATTTCGCGAGGAAACCGTTGCGCTGCGCACCAACGAAGCACGGTTGCAGGAGGCGTTAGCCCAACAACGTCAGGCGAACGAAGAAAAGCTCGCCATGCTGCGCGACACGGGTGATAAGCTGAAGGGAGAATTCAAGTTGCTGGCAGCGGATGTGATCCGGGCACAGGGCGACGAATTCGAAAAAACCCACCAGCAACGGATGCGCCGTGATCTGGAACCGCTGCGCCTGAATATCGAGGCTTTCAAGGCCGAGATGCAGAATATTCAGAAAGAAACCATCGCCGAACGCGCGACGCTGAAAAACGAAATTAAAATCCTGACGGAGCGATCCTTGCAGGTGAGCCAAGAAGCCGAAAACCTGACCCGCGCGCTGAAGGCGGACACGCAGAAACAAGGCGCGTGGGGGGAGATGGTGCTGGCCAGCATCCTTGACCGCACCGGCCTGCGCGAAGGTGAGGAATACACCACCCAAACCAGTTTTCGCGACGAAAACGGTTCGCTGCTGCGTCCCGACGTGGTCGTTAACCTGCCCGGTGGGCGCAAGATTGTGATCGACAGCAAGGTTTCATTGGTGGCGTATGAACGTGCAATGACCGCGGATAACCCGGGCGAACGCGAAACGGCGATGAAGGCACATGTGGCCTCGGTCAAAAGCCATATCGACGGATTGGCAGGCAAAAAATATCACGAAGTGGACGACAATTCGGTCGATTACGTCATCATGTTTCTACCCCTTGAATCGGCCTTCTCTGAAGCGGTCAGGGTGAATGCCGACTTGGCACTTTATGCGGCAGAACGGAATGTTGTGATTGCTTCGCCGACCAATCTGATGGTGGCGTTGAAGACGGTCGAAAACCTGTGGTCGGTGGAACGACGCAATGCCAATGCCCTGGAAATCGCAAAACGAGCTGGGCGGCTTTATGACAAGTTCCACGGGTTTGTGGAGGATATGGAAAAAATCGGGGTGCAGCTGGATACGACGCGCAAAACCTATGATGCCGCTCTTGGCAAGCTGTCGACCGGGCAGGGGAATTTGCTGTCACAGGCTGACACACTGAAAAAGCTGGGTGCGAAAGCCAGCAAGGATATCCAGCTTCGGCATCAGGACGAGGACATGCTGGACGCACCGGATTCGGATGCAGATGACGAAGAATCGTGAACTGCCTGTGAAATCGCTATACTGATCCAATGCGCAGCGTGATTCTTTGCCTTGGCCTGCTGATCGGCCTTTCAAGCCCCGGCTTCAGTCAGGATGGCCCGCTGACGTCATTGGCGGATTCGCCGATGGCGGTGGTCTGGAATGCGGTTGGCAAGTTGCGCTTTGGAGAACGGGCTTTTTGCACCGGTGTGATGATCGATCCGAACCTGGTGCTGACGGCAGCGCATTGCCTTTATAATCAGGAAACCGGTGAACGTCACAATCTGCCCATCACCTTTATGGCAGGTTTGAACAATGGCCGCATCGTTGCAGTGCGCACGGGCGAACGTGTTGCGATTGATCGTGAATTTGACATCAATAACCCTGACTGGGCCGAAGTGATCAACAATGATCTGGCGATTATCGAGCTGAATGATCCGATCTTGCTGTCCAATGTCACCCCGTTCGAAGTCTATCACCAGCCCCGAAATGGTGACGAGGTCGCGGTGGTTTCCTATGCCCGTGATCGGGCGCAGTCCCCCTCTATCCAATCGCCCTGCTTTGTGCTGGATCAGCATCTGTCCAAACTGATGCTTAGCTGTGACGTGGATCAGGGGGCCTCGGGTGCGCCGGTCTTTGTTATGTCTGACGGTCGCCCCAAAGTGGTCTCGATCATCTCGGCCATGGCGGAAACTGATGAACAGCCCGTCGCATTGTCCGTTGCCTTGGGTGCGCAGCTGGATATCCTGCGCAATCAACTGGCAACCACGCCGTCCAAAGCCTTGACGATACACAATACGGGTCAGTCGTTGGCGGAACAGTTGGGGCGCACGCAAAGCGACCTTCAGGATCGGTTTATTTCGGTCCCGGGAAATTAATACGACCACTTGAAACCCGCAAAACCCATTCCCAAATTATCTGGTGTCGGATGCCAAATTCGGACCGACAAATGCCCGTCCGTGATGGAGGGTTTTGACACTAACATCGCTTCTTTGGAGGATGCACATGCGTAATTATGATCTTACACCGCTCTACCGCTCGACGGTTGGTTTTGACCGTCTGTCCAATCTGTTGGACAGTGTTATGAGCACCAACACCAATCCCAACAGCTACCCGCCCTATAATATCGAAAAGACCGGGGATGATTCCTATCTGATTTCGATTGCCGTGGCCGGGTTTACCCAAGATGATCTGGACATCGAAGCCCGCGACGGCCAACTGGTGATCAAAGGTCGCAAGCCCGAGGAAAAGGACGAGCGCACCTACCTTCACCGTGGCATCGCAAGCCGCGCATTTGAAATGCGCTTTGAATTGGCCGACCATGTCCGCGTGACTGACGCACATATGGAAAACGGACTGTTGAATATTGCTGCCATTCGCGAAGTGCCCGAGGCGCTGAAGCCGCGCAAGATCGAAATTGCCAAAAGTCCTTCGATCGAGGCAACCGTCGAAGTCTGATTTCAGGCTGATCTAATGACAGGCCCGCCCTTCTGGCGGACCTTTTATTTGGCGTTATTATACTTCGCATACCCAAGCTAAATAGGCGACAGGTTAGCGCGCAATTTGCGGCCTTACTTGTCGTCTTTTTTCTCGTCTGCTTCGGGCTTTCTCGTCAGCTCAAGTTTGTCCATGACTTGATCAAGGGCGTCGTCTGACGTGTCTGCGCCTACCTCTTTGGCGGCCTTTTTGAAGCGGTCGAGTCGGGATTTCTTTTCAGTCCTCATCTGAAAACATCGCTGGCTCAGGTGGCGACGGAGGCGGACATATCTTCAATTTTATTTTGTCACGCCGAGGCAAAACACCGTCTAATTTCAGAAGGTCGCTTCCGTCAAAAGTGTGCAGTTCATCAATGTTTTCCAAGAGGCAACTGGCGACATGAATGGCGTCCTGCGGTTTTCCTAAGCCGGGATGGCGCCGCAGTAAGCGCCGTGCCAGATTTCCAACGTCAACATCAACGTTAATTTTCTTTATCGACTCATCTTCAATGAAGTCCTCAAACGCCCTGTCTTGCTCCTCCTGAATGCCAACAGCGGAGGAGTCACACTTTTTCTTCCACACCTCTGCCAAGGTAAAGGCAGAAGTCCATAATTCAGCCTCACCACGCTTGGCAAGGTCAACGACATGCCGACAACGTTCCACGCGATCAGAATCCGATTGGGTAATCAGTTCGATCCAAATGCAAGCATCCCAGTAATATTTCGGCACATCAGCCAAATTCGTTTTCTCTCAGTCGGTCAATGTATTCATAAGCGGGGAGGCCCCCAGTAAAATCTGGGTCTCGAAAATCTTTGATCTTAGTGCCTTTCGTTTCAATGAAAGAAATTCGGCTATCATAAACTCGCATTATCTTGCCGTTTGGGTCGTACTTGATAACACCACGAATGCGTGCACGGCGATGCGTCCACACATCGCCAGCTGTCAGACTGTTTTCAATCTCGTCTCTTGCATCGTCGGAAATCCTGCACTGGATTTCCCTGCCGCTGCGATGCTCCCTCACTTTAATAGAAGGCTCATCGTAGTCGGTGCTGAGATCGATAATTCGCCCCTCTATGGAGCCGAACTCGGTCCGTGCGAATGTACTGAAAAGGTAGTCGTATTCTTCATCATCTTCGCCATTGATTGCAGCCAAAGAACGCTCCGCCTTCATTGGCTCGATATTGTATACAATATCATTTCCAAGATCGATGATGGTGCGCCCTATACCATTCAAATTTCGTTTCAGAATACGCTTAGCAACTTCTCGCTTCTCGGCAGGAAAATCGTCATCCAGAGGCTTGCCCTCTTGTAGGCAATGCAAGCCGCGCTCAACAACCTCAACGTGGTTTCTCACCAAGCCGTATGCTGGAGCATTTGTCCTAAGATCGACGGGCTCACCTTCTGCGGTGAAAGGAGAGTTGGTGCTTGCAAAAACAAGGTTCCAGACAACATCAGACTGCGTTCGATCTGTAAGCAGATCAAAATAGTCCATGACTTGCTGCATGGCGTCTCTGATGTCGAGAATCCCCGGATGGTGCGGGGAAGCCTCAACAGTGATCTTCCTTGGTTTCATCGCGATTTCCTCTCCTTGCGTAGATTCTACGCGCCCAACGAGTCCCGGTAAAGAACTCTTTTCCCTACAATTCCGTTAAGAGCAATATCCGCCCGAACCCGATCATCGGCTCCATGTGCGATCCGGTTGTTGTAGCGGAACTCAAATTCGGCAGCATAGCGATGCAGGTGTTTCTTGGCGCAATGCTGGTAAGTACCCTTCATGCCGCGCTTGAAGATGCTGAAATAGCCCTCGATTGTGTTGGTGTGCACGTCTCCGCGAACGTACACGCCTGCGCCGTGACGGGTGAAGTCATGGCCCGCAAAGTCCTTGCCAAGAAAACGGTACTGGCCAGCCTCGTCTGTGTAGACAACGGCTTCCTTGGCTATGTTCTCTTTCAGGATCGGAACAAGGGTTTTGGCTTTCAGGTCGTCAACAACCATGCTCTTGGCGCGGCCAGTGTTGCGATCTACTAGCGTAAGCAGCTTGTGCTTATGGGCGTAGCCACGACCTTTTTTGGTGTGTTTCGGCTTTTTGGTGCGGTCATTGCCGATAAAGGTTTCGTCCACCTCTACGACGCCGCCACCGGAACCAAAGCCCGCGAGATCGTCAGAGCGCATGGCTTCACGGATACGGTGAGACATGAACCAAGCAGTTTTAAGAGTAACACCAAGGGTGCGGTGTAGTTGGTTGCTGCTAATGCCCTTCTTGCTGGCGCACATCAGATAGATAGCCTGCAACCAAATGTGCATGGGAACGTGGCTGGACTCGAAGATAGTGCCAACCTTAACGGTGAAGGGCTTGCGGCACTTGTAGCACTTGTATGTTCCAATGCGGGTAGACTTGCCGCCCATCTTGCCTACGCGCTCACGCTCACCACACTTAGGGCAGGTAGCGCCATGCGGCCAAACACGGGCTTCTACATAGTCATATGCGGCCTGTTCATCATGAAATTCTGGGCGGGATAGAATAGACATTTTTTGTACCTCGTTCCTTCCCTATTGATATGGGAATCCGAATTGATATGGGAATCCGAAGTGGGTACGTCAAGTATAATAACGCCTTTTATTTGCGTGAAGCTGCTTGACCTCGCAAGACCCATTGGCGACAAAGCTCCAAACGACTTGGAGGTCAACATGCTGCGCAAATGTCTTTTGGGTTTGGCGCTGGTCGGGGCAGGCCCGGCGCTTGGGCAGGATGGCGGGTTCGTCATGGTGCAAGCGATGGCATCAGGCTGTCTGGCCAAGCTGGAAAGCGGTGTTTTTGATACCGAGCTTTACACCCGCGCAGATCTTAACATGGAACTGAAGCTGCTGAATAACCGGTCCGGCCGCATCTGGCGTACCGAGGATGCCCGTGTGGTGATCGCCGATTTCGAATCCGAGACATTGTGCGATATCATGGGGCTGCAAGTTCCGGTCGAAGAGTTTGTGAACGCGCTGGCTGCATGGCTGGAATTCGAAGGGCGCAACTATACGCTGGATACGGATGCCAATCTTACGCCGAATTCCGCCGATGGCGCATATTTTGTCCGCAAGACGAATGACGGCGATTATATTCAGGTCACTGTGACCAGTAATCCCGAGTATAATTTCATTGGTTTGAACGCCGCACGTGTGCAGGATTCCCTGACCGCTCGCGAGGTTCTGGGGGAGGAGTAATGCACAAATCCAAACTCGCAGGATTGGTCATTGACTGTCAGGCAAGTCATGTCCGTGACGCCGCCAATTTCTGGCATGGTGTTCTGGGCGGTGAATTGGACATTGACGAAGACGGCAAATACGCTGCCATTTCGGACCAAGGGGATATTCAGGTTCTGGTTCAGGCGGTCGATCACCCGGCGCGTGTGCATCTGGATATTGCAAGCGACGATAAAGACGCCGAGGTAACGCGGCTGGAAGGCTTGGGGGCCAAGAAGGTTGTGACAATCAAAAGCTGGATTGTCATGGAAGCACCAACCGGTCACCGTTTTTGTGTGGTCAATCCGCAGACAGACAATTTCGACCAGACCGCCAACAGGTGGGAATAACCACGGGATGATGTGCTCATCGAAGGGGGCAAGATGACGTTTACACGATTTGCGAAATATTTTCTGGTAGCCATAACAGCACTGTCACCAGCAGTTGCGATGGCCGATGATCTGGCGTTGGTCATTACCAATGGCAATTACGGATCAGGCGTTGCAACCCGCCCGGTGACGCTTCGTCATGACGGGTTGGTTGCCGCCTACGAGGAGCAGGGATACGAGGTGATTGCCGGCAAGAACCTTGCCGCCGAAGACATGCGTGACCTTGTCGCCTCGTTTATTGATCGCGCCGAGGATAAGGACCGGCTGGTTATTCATTTTTCGGGTCGGGTGGCGCATTTCGGGCAGGAAGCCTGGATGCTGCCGATTGATGTTGATGGGGATTCGCTGTCGGAAACTGCCTTTCAATCCATCCCGTTGAATTTCACACTGTCCTTGCTGGCAGAACGTCCGGGGCGTTCAGCGCTGTTTGCCGCGCTTTACAATTCCAGTGATCTGGAACCGCCATTAGAGATCGGGCTTGGCGATATCGACATACCACAGGGGGTTTTGTTGATCACCGGGGCCGAAGGGGAAGTGAACGATGTGATCCTGCTGGGGCTGCTGGCGTCCGAAGCACCCGTTGCAGAAGTGCTGGCGGGGAATGAGGATGTGCGCATTGCCGGTTTCGTTTCGCCTAACATGAGCTTCACCACACCTGTTGCCGAACGCCCGGCGGAACCTGTTGTAGAACAGGTGCCGCAAGCCAATGTCAGCCAGGATTATCTGCAAAACCTGATTGAACAGAATACATATTGGAATATCGCCGTTCAGTCGAACCTGATCGCGGATTATCAGGAATATTTGCGGCGATTCCCGACCGGGCTGTTTGCGGATGCCGCGCGGGCCAAGGTGGCAGAACTGGATGTGCCGCCGCCGCCCCCACCGGCCGAGATCGAAAGCGACCTTAATCTGTCGCGAAACTCGCGCCGGACCATTCAGGGGAATCTGACGTTGTTGGGTTATGATACCCGTGGGGTGGATGGGATATTTGGGCCAGGCACACGCGCCGCAATCGAAGCGTGGCAGCGGGCGCAACGGTTGGATGTGACCGGGTATTTGGATGCGGACCAGATTCGACTGATGCAGCAACAGGCAGACACGCGACGTCTGGAACAGGAACGTGCGGATCGCGATTATTGGGATGCGACCGGGGATTCCGGGCGCAAGACCGACTTGCAGCTTTACCTTGATCGTTATCCTGAAGGGATCTACGCCGATGAAGCACGGGCCAAGTTACGCACGATCGAACGAGAGGAACGCGAACAAGCCGATCGCGATGCGTGGGATCGCGCAGACGAAATTGACAGTTTCTCCTCGTACCGGGACTACTTGCGCGACTTCCCGGAAGGTATCTATGCCGAGGTTGCGCGGGCGCGTCTGGATGCCATGACCCCGCCAGAAACCGATCCCGCCCCAGCCGAGGAAGAAACGGACGATTCAGATGCGCGAAATACCGAAGCGCGGCTGAACCTTAACTCGGCAACGCGCCTTCTGATCGAAGGACGGTTGCGCGGTTTGGGGTTCAATCCGGGTCCGGTTGATGGTCGATTTGACGGGGCAACGCGCAATGCTATTCGTGCCTATCAGGCCAGTCGAGGTTTGCCGGTCACAGGGTATCTGAACGCTTCGACCGTGCAAGCGTTGCTGCTGGGATAGACATAGATATGAAACGCTGATTCAATGTGGGCTGCCTTTCGGACGGTGCTCGCGCATACGCAATTGCGTATCGCGACGATTACCTTTTTCTGCATGGGGTTCGCCTATGCCTCTACTCTGCCATATCAATCGATCATTGGGATCAATGAGCTGGGGATGAGCGAACAGGCGTTTGGCCTGTTGATGCTGGGAACGGCCGTTGTTGGCACGTTGGGGGCCGTGGTAATCGGACATTTTTCTGATCAGGCACGGAATCGGAAACAGGCTTTGCTGATCACCCTCGCCGTCGGGGCCCTTGGGTTTGGTCAGTTCTTCTTGTTTACCAACCTGTTCACTTACCTTTTGTTGTTGCTTGTCCTGTTTCCGATTGCCAGCTCCGCCTCGTCGCAGATCTATGCGGTGATCCGCTCGGTCACACGGGACTGGGGCGCGGGAGAGGCCGCGTCGATCAACTCGATTATCCGCACGATTTTCGCAGGCAGCTGGATCGTCGTGCCGGGGCTGGTTGGGGCGTTCATCGCTTGGACGGGTCGTGCGGCAGATGCGTTCGGAATTGCGGCGCTGGCGTATCTGTTGTCATTGACCATCTATGCCATCTGGGGACCAAAGGGCGGACGGGCAGAAGCCCCGGAACATGGACGGTGGGCCAGCCTGATCGAGGCCGTCCGCCTGATCCTGTCGGGTCGGATCATGGTGCGCATGTTTGCGCTTGCCATGATCGGAATTGCCTATCCCGTGAATGCGACGCTGTTGCCCCTGATCGTGGTTGGCGAACATGGCGGATCGACCAGTGATGTCGGGATACTGGCTGGTCTGGTGGCGGCGTTGGAAATTCCGTTTATGTTGCTTGGCGGATCAATGGCGCGGCGGTTGCCCGTCTGGATGATCGTATCGGTGGGGGGCGTTGTGCACGCAATCTATCTGATTGCGCTGGGTTTGGCGTGGTCGCTCGAGGTAATCTATGGACTTGCCATCCTGAATGCCGCCGCTGCTGCGATCGTCCTGTCGATCCATATCAGTTATCTTCAGGAAATGATGCCTGACCGGCCGGGGTTGGGAACATCGCTTTACTCGGTAGAGATGCTGATCATGCGCAGCGTTGGCGCGTTTATCATTGCTGGCGTTGGACTGGTATTCAGCTTGACCGGGGCGCTGTTGCTGGCTGGTGCGGTCAGCCTGATGGGATCCGGGTTGATCGTGGCGCTGGATCGGCGCCGATGATCCCGCTTTACGTTGGTCGCGCGCGGCCTTAACGTCATGCGAAAACGGGGAAAATCATGAAAATTACCGGTGGCTGCCATTGTGGACATATCAGATACACAGCGGATATTGACCCCGACAAGGTGTTTATCTGTCATTGCACCGACTGTCAGACCCTGTCTGGCAGTGCCTTTCGCACCAATGTTCACTGCCCCGAGGCCGCGTTCACCCTTTCTGCAGCCGCGCCCAAAATCTATGTCAAAACTGCCGAAAGCGGACGCCAGCGCGAGCAAGCTTTCTGCCCGGACTGTGGAACACCCATTTACGCAACCTCGGTCGGTGGTGACGCGCGGACGCTGGGATTGCGCGTGGGAACGATTGACCAGCGTGACAGTCTGGTACCGCAACGCCAATTCTGGTCACGATCGACGCAAAGCTGGGTCGTGAATATCAGCGATATACCCGGTATCGAAACCCAATAAGAATACCGCACCCAAAGGCGCGGCTTTTCGACATTTCCGTGCGGTCAGGCGGTGTGCAGTTGCATTGCGAACAAGCGGCCATCCATCAACGAAAGATTGAGTTTCGTCCGCCCAGAACCTGATCATAGGCCAGGTCAAATCGGCGCTTTTTGGGGTGATGCAATTGTGTTTCGCAACTACTCCTGCGTTCACTACGCCGCTTCAACTTGCCGACGCACCACCCAGCGGTCCTTGCCGATTTTTCGCTCTCGCGTGAACCCATGGCGATCAAACAGATGCGCGACACCATTATGAAGAAACGAAGCCGAAACTTTGCGCCCTGCAACATCCTCGGGGTAGGATTCGACCAGACCACCGCCCGCCGCCGCAATCAGCGCCAGCGCACCTGCCAAGGCGGCATCCGATACACCTTTGCCACGATGACCTTTGCCGACATAAAAACAGGTGATCCGCCAATCTGGCAGACCTTGCAAATTGGCTTCGTACATTTTGCGATTCTTGATACGCGGTAGCTCGTCCGTTGGGCCGAACTGGCACCAGCCCACGCATTTTTCCCCGTCATAAACCAGGGCTGCATGCGCCTCGCCCCGTTCCACACGCGCTTTCTTGTCGGCTTGGTTCTGCGCGGGTGCGCGGTCCTTGCCTGTGCCTTCTGCATGGAAATGCATACACCAGCACCCACCCCACACGCCGTTATTGGCCGCCACCAATGCAGCAAAATCATCCCATGTTTGCGAAGAAAGGGCGCGGGTGGTGAGCTTTGACATGCCGATATCATACAACCGTTTCCCCAAACAAAAAAGCCGCCCCAATGGGACGGCCTTTTTAATGATCTGATGTGGTGATCAGCCCTGACGTGCTTTGAAGCGACGCTGGGTTTTGTTGATCACATATACGCGACCCTTGCGACGCACCACGCGGCAATCGCGGTGGCGCTGCTTCAGGGAGCGAAGTGAATTCCGTACCTTCATGTCTCTCTCCTACAGCGGCGCGTGGTGTGCGCCGAAAATCCAATTGTCCATCCCTGCGGGCGGGAATGGTGGGCGTAACTGGGATTGAACCAGTGACCCCTTCGATGTCAACGAAGTGCTCTCCCGCTGAGCTATACGCCCGAAAAAGCATCAAGCGCTGCCTGAACAGCGCCTGCGTGGGCCGTCTATACGGAGAGTCGCCAAAAGGTTCAAGAGTTTTTCAATAGAATTGCGCGGCTTCCTGCGCTAGGTTTTTTCCCACACATGGGAGGGATGATGGAGAAGGACGCCTTTGATCTGCGCATGCCACAGGATGTGGCGTCGTGTGTGGTGTTTTCGTCACCACATAGCGGATCGGTTTATCCGACGTCGTTCCTTGCGACCTCGCGTCTCGATTCGCTGGCGGTTCGATCCAGCGAGGATGCGTTTGTCGATGAATTGGTCGCTAGCGCCACCGAATTTGGTGCCCCGCTTTTGTCAGCACGGATTGCCCGTGCCGTTGTTGACCTTAACCGTGGCCCAGATGAATTGGACCCGGCATTGATTCAGGGCGTGCGCTCGCACGGGATGAACCCGCGCATCGTTGCCGGGTTGGGGGTTATTCCGCGTGTCGTCGGAAATGGTCAGGTTATTCGCACCGGCAAACTGTCTCTGATCGAGGTCCGCAATCGGCTGGATCGCTATTATCATCCTTACCACGACATGTTGCATGACCTTATCCAGATGCAGGTGTCCCGGTTTGGCATGGCGATTGTGATTGACTGCCATTCCATGCCGCACGAGGCGTTGGGATCAGCGCCCTTGGTGAGCGGTCGCAAACCGGACATTGTTATCGGCGACCGGTTCGGCGCGTCGGCTGATCGTTGGGTTGCGGATGCCGTGCACGAAATCTTTGCCGAGGCCGGTTATGTGGTGGCACGTAACGCCCCGTTTGCCGGGGGATATATCACCCAGCATTACGGGCGCCCGAAAAAATCCATCCATGCTGTTCAGATCGAAATTGATCGATCCCTTTATATGGACGAAAAACATGTCCAAAAGTCGACCCAGTTCGAGGCGCATGAAAAACGGTTGCAGGCGATTGTCGGCCAAATAGCAGCCTTGGGTCCGAAACGTCTAAATATCGCCGCGGAGTAAGTCATGTCCACGATCACGACACGTCCGGCATCACCGGAAGATGCCGCATCAATGTCTTGTCTGCTGAATGCGATCATAGCGAAGGGCGGGACCACGGCTCATACGACCCCGTTTGATCGGGACCGAATGACGGATCACTATATCCTTAGCCCTGACCTGGTCTGCTGCACTGTTGCGTTGGAGGGTAACCAGATTGTCGGGTTCCAGACGCTGCATCATGCCGATCCGAATTGGCCCGGTGACGACAAGGTGCCCGAAGGTTGGGCAATTATTGCCAGTTTCGTTGCCGAAGGACAGCAAGGTAAAGGCATTGGCAAACATCTGTTCGCGGCAACACTGGCCGCCGCGAAGGCCGCGGGTGTCCAGGCTATAGATGCCACGATTCGCACTTATAATACGCCGGGTCTGGCCTATTATCGTGGATTGGGTTTCGTTGACTATCGTCAGACGGACCAGTCCATTTCCAAGAAATTCGTGGTTGAGCCTGCAATTTAACCAAAAAAAAGGTCGCGCTATGCACGACCCAAGTCCAGGGAGGTTTGCCCACGAAGGGCATGTGACGCAGTGCATCACAGGTTCAAAATAGAATTATCAGACCAATCGATCAATTCGGCGAAACAAAAATACCCTAATAGTGATATTTTTATCGCAAAGCGCGGCCTTTGCGGATGGCTTGTGTGCCAAACCTCTCACGGATGCGGTCTGTTGCGGCCTCGGCGGCGGCGCGTTTGGGGGCGTCGGGGTCCAGAAGGTCAGGGGTTTCGGCGACCGTTCGGGCATCGGCCAGATCACTAATCCCCACGCCAATCAAACGAAAAGGGCCGTTGGTCAGTTCACCCTCCAGCAAATGCCGAGCGGTTTTATAGATCGTGTCGGCCATTTGCATCGGAGCAGACAGACTGGTGCGCCGGGTAATCAATTTGAATTTGGCGGTTTTCAGTTTCAGTGTGACAACGCGCCCTGACAGCTCCTTTGCCTTCGCCCTGTCCGATACTTTTTCCGACAATCGCCACAGGTGGCCGTCCAGAATATCACTGTCCCCGGTGTCATCGAAGAAGGTCGTCTCGTTCGACACGGATTTCAGCCCGCGATCCACCGCGACACGACGCGTATCCTTGCCCCGCGACAGGTGGTAAAGCCGCTCGCCCATTGCGCCATATTTCTTGATCAGGTCCTTCCGATCACGCCGTTTAATATCGGCAATCGTGCGGATACCGTCACGTTCCAGATTTTGCCGCGTCACCGCCCCCACGCCCCAGATCACGCCGACCTTTTGGCGTTCCAGAAATGCCTCGGTCTCGGCCCGACCGATCACGGACATGCCGCGGGGTTTGTCCTGGTCCGACGCGATCTTGGCTAGAAATTTATTGTGCGACAGACCAATCGACCCGCTGATCCCCAACTCGCGCTCCATTCGCTTCACCAGCCGCGCCATTTGCGCCGCCGGGGGTTCGCCATGCAGTCGCGTCGTGCCGGTCAGGTCGATAAATGCCTCGTCCAGCGACAAAGGTTCGATGATCGGTGACAGTTCTTTCATAAAGGCACGGATTTGGCGCGAGACCTCGACATATACCTCCATCCGGCCACGCACGACCACAGCTTCGGGGCACAGTTTCATCGCCTGAAACATTGGCATGGCGGAGCGCACCCCCTTGATCCGGGCGATATAGCAACAGGTGGACACAACGCCCCGTTTGCCCCCACCAACGATCACCGCCTTGTCCCGCAATTCCGGATTATCCCGCTTTTCCACAGAGGCATAAAACGCATCGCAATCCATATGCGCGATGGACAGATCATACAGCTCCGGATGGGAAATCACGCGGGGTGAATGGCAGCGCGGACAGCGTTTCCCGCCGTCAAACAGCGTAATGCAATCGCGACAGAGACTCGGGGCGCTTTCCATGGGCGCAGTATCGCACCCGGCGAAATGTCACACAAGTGTTTCCACTTTGTTCCATGCGACCCAGCGGCCATGGAAATCGGCGCGGGCCAGTTCGCGGGTGCGCCCGTCGGGCCAGGATTTCAAAACCACGCCAGCGCCTTCGCCATTTTTGTCGCCTTCGAATGTCAGCCAAAATAGCGGTGCGTCAGTCGTCGCCTTTGCCCCGGCCTCGGCAATCAATCGCGCCCCTTCGGCTTGCGCCTCGGCGGGCAGATACTGCCAGACGATGGAATGATAAATTACATGGGCGACGCCCGGTTGCGGGTTTGCCAGCCGATCGGCAAGAAACGACAGCGCATCATGTTTGTAGACCGGATGTCCCGCTGCCAGCGCCAGCTCAATCGCCGCATCAGTGCGCGCCTTGCGATCCGCCTGATCCGCCCAAAGATAGGACATCAGCCGCAACCGTTGATCTGGGTCCGACGGATCAATCGGGTTCAGATCACAGCCCGCGCGATCCACCACCTGAACATCCGCCAGCGGGGGCAGGGGGCCGCGCCAGTCGGGTGTCAACTGCATGGCACTGTCCGCATTCCCCCAGACCTGATCCCCGATCCGCACCGCATATCGATCCCAATTGAGGTTCAACCCGGCGCTTGCGCCGATTTCCGACGTCCGTAGCGGCATTTCCGTTTCCGCTGCGATCAGATGAAATGCCGGGATCAGGGCATTACAGCGCCGGACCTCGTTCGTTTGCGGTGGGGATTTCATCCACTCTAGAATAAATCTCTCGTGCCGACGCATTGCCCCGTGAATGGCGGCCCACAACATATCATCCGATACTGTATTCGGCGGGTAGGCAGCGATTAACGCGTCATCGGTGCCTTGCAGGACCAGCGCATGGAACGCGCCAGCGAACCGCAAAGGCACGGCCGATGCGCGATTGCTGGGGTCCATCGGCCAACTGAATAAATCCACGCCCACCTTGCAATCCGGCTCCACCCGCTCTGCCACCAGATTGCACCAACGTTCCATGAACGGGGACCCCATATCCGCACAGGCTTTTGCTTGCGATTGAAAGGCATCGTGAAGATCGCTCATATCGCCAATCCCTCGCGCATGATTGCCAAGGCTTCGGATTCACTCATGTCTGTGGCCAGCAAGGCGTCCAGCGACCAGCCCTCCTGCGTCAGGAACCAGGCAACCAGCATCCGATAGCGAGGATAGGCACCATGAGAATCCATGACATCGACGCTAATCGGTTGATTGCCCAACTGCGCATCAAGCCCGACATAATCCTGCGGCTGACCCAGCGCCACGTAATCGGCCAACCCTTCGCGCACCCAGTCAGGCATCGCGTGGAAACGGAACGCCCCGATATGCTGCCCGGTTAGCACATGCGTCAATTCATGTACGCCGTAATAAACCAGCGTTCGCGGCGGGTTGATCAGCCGTTCGCCCTTGCGCAATAGGCCAGATCGATAATCCGCCCCTGACAGAAAACCGTGGTTATAGGTCAGCGGGTAATAGACAATACCGCCGGCCTTGGGTCCCAGCCAGAAGAACAGGTCGTGGCGCCAACCGTCACGGGCAACAAACAGTTCCAACTGTTCATATTCAAAGGGTCCAGCCGCAAGAATTTCGGCAATTTCGGACAGAATCCTGTCAGCGCTTTGCGGGATCGGCTGGGTGTCATAGATCGTGATCGCCTGAACCGTTCGCGAAAATGCGAAGAAGGGTTCCGGCCGGGCAAAGACCATTGCCGCACCGCAGAAGGTCATACTGAACAACAGAATTCCAAAGGCAATCGCGCGTTTTATGCGTAGCATCATCATTTCGAGAATTTATCCATAAGTTTTTGCAAAGAAGTTCGGGTATCGGGTTCGGACGCGGTTTCGGCCATATCGGTTTTTGGGGCAGTGGCAGCCTTTGGCTTTGGCGGGGTCATGCGACGGGCAACGGCGTTCATGAATCCCGGGGCATCCCCTGCGGCAAGGTCGGCCGCACCTTCGCTGATTCCGCGCAGCAGGTCCTCTAGCCAGTCGGCATCGGATTTGGCGAAGTCGGACAAAACATAATTGGCCACACGATCCTTGTGACCCGGATGGCCGATCCCCAGTCGAACACGCTGATAGGCCTCTCCAATATGCTGATGAATCGAGCGCAAACCGTTATGCCCGGCATGCCCCCCTCCGGTCTTTACCCGGCATTTGCCAGGTGCCAGATCAAGCTCATCGTGAAAAACGATGATTTCGGCTGGGTCAAGCTTGAAGAAACGCATCGCCTCGCCCACCGACTGACCCGACAGGTTCATGAAGGTTTCCGGTTTCAGCAACGTCACTTTTTCGGAACCCAGTCGCCCTTCGGCCAACGCGCCCTGGAATTTTGCGCGCCACGGGGAAAAGCCGTGATCGCTGGCGATACGGTCCATAGCCATATACCCGATGTTATGGCGATTTCCGGCATATTTGGCGCCGGGATTTCCCAACCCAACAAAAAGCTTCATCAGTGTCCCATACATGAAAAAACGCGCCATCCCAGGATGACGCGTTTTGTGTATCACAGCGATCAGCGAAGGGGAATTACTCCTCGCCGCTCTCCTCGGTGGTGCTTTCGTCGGATTCTGCTTCTTCGGCGTCATCTTCTGCGACCAGCGCACGCGGTGCCGAGATATTTGCAATCACGAAATCGCGGTCGGTGATCATCGGGCGCGTTCCTTCGGGCAGTGTGATGTCCGAAATGTGGATAACGTCACCAATCTGGTGATCGGTCAGGTCAACAACCAGTTCGTCAGGGATGTTGGCAGCCGTCACTTTCAGCTCGACCTCGTTACGCACGACGGTCAATGTGCCGCCACGGCGCAAGCCCGGTGCATCATCATGGTTGATGAAATGCACGGGGATATAAAGGTTGATGCGGGATTTTTCCGACAGGCGCAGGAAATCAACATGCACGGGCAAATCCTTGACCACGTCTCGCTGAACGGCGCGGCAGATCGCTTTGACCTCTTTGCCGCCGACCTTGATTGTCAGCAACGAGGACAGGAACTGACCGCGTTTCAAAAGCTTCAGCAGCTCGTTGAATTTTACGTTGATTGCGGTCGGCTCTTCGCCACCGCCATAGATCACTCCGGGCACTAGGTTTTCACGTCGTGCTGCGCGGGCGGCCCCCTTGCCTTTACCTACGCGTACCGTAGCGTCGAGAAATAGATTCTCTGCCATTTGGTATCTCCTAATTGTAAGGCGGCGTTCCTCCAAGGGTGTAAGCGCCGCGTGAAGGGCGCCGTATAGGCGATTCATGTCCCGATGGAAAGAGGGAATCGTGTCGCCTTGCAGGGGCAACCGATTTCCCCTAACGATAAGAAAAAGTGCGGGAGGGCGCTATGACCAAAGTCACCAATATCGAAGATTTGCGAGTTCTGGCGCAACGCCGGGTGCCTCGGATGTTTTACGACTATGCCGACAGTGGTTCATGGACCGAACAGACTTATCGCGAAAACACCTCTGATTTTGCCAAAATCCGTCTGCGTCAGCGTGTGGCGACGAATATGGAAGGGCGAACCACCGCCAGCCAGATGATCGGGCAGGACGTGTCCATGCCCGTGGCGCTGGCCCCGGTTGGCCTGACCGGGATGCAATCGGCGGATGGCGAGATCAAAGCAGCCCGGGCGGCCGAGAAATTCGGGGTGCCCTTTACGCTCTCCACCATGTCGATCTGCTCGATCGAGGATGTGGCCGAGAATACGTCGAAACCCTTCTGGTTTCAGCTTTATGTGCAGCGTGATCGCGATTTTACACGCGGTATGATCCGCCGTGCGAAGGAAGCGGGCTGTTCCGCGATGGTCGTCACGCTGGATTTGCAGATTATTGGGCACCGGTTCAAGGACACGAAAAACGGCCTGTCCGCACCGCCCAAGCTGACCATTCCAAATATCATCAATATTGGCACAAAACCCGGCTGGTGGATTCCGATGTTGGGAACCAAACGCCGGACCTTTGGCAATATCGTTGGTCATGCGAAGGGGGTGGATGATGTGTCCTCGCTCATGGAATGGACAAACGCGAATTTTGACCCGACGCTTAGCTGGGACGATATCAAGTGGATTGCCGATGAATGGGGTGGGCCGATTATCCTCAAGGGGATTCTGGACGCCGAGGATGCGCGGATGGCAGCCGAAACCGGGGCGAACGCGATTATCGTGTCCAACCATGGTGGGCGGCAACTGGACGGGGCGCAATCCTGTATTGCTGTGCTACCGGAAATCGTTGACACGGTCGGTGGCGATATCGAGGTCCATATGGATGGCGGTATCCGGTCGGGTCAGGACGTGTTGAAAGCGCTGGCGATGGGGGCCAAGGGCACCTATATCGGGCGCGCGTTCGCCTATGGTCTTGGCGCGATGGGCGAAGCTGGTGTGACCAAGGCGCTGGAGATGATTCATGACGAACTGGATCGCACCATGGCCTTTTGTGGAAAACGCACGATTGGCGAGTTGAATGAAAGCATCCTGATCCCCAAAGATGGGTTGGGCAATCGCTACATGCACGATTGAAACGTCCCGACTTTTCAATTCCAAGTCGCTGATAATATTGAATATTCCTGCGATTGCCACGTGGCAATTGACGGGTTAGGTCAGCCTGCCAGAAACTGTTTTACCTGTTCCTCGAAGGCGCGCGGGTTTTCCGCGTGAACCCAGTGACCGGCGTCGGGGATGGGGACGATTTTAATGTTTGGGAAGAAGTGGCGGATCAGGGTCTCGTCCTTGGGTTGAACATAGGACGAAAGGGCTCCGGTGATGAACAGGGTTTCGCCGCCAAACTGACCCCTCACCTCGGGAAACGCGCGGATGTCGCCATAGGTATCATCCAACACATCGAGGTTCAGTTTCCAGCGCGGCTGATCGCCCATGCTGATGCTTTGTAATAAAAATGCGCGGACCGATGGGTCAGTGACGTAGCGCTGCAATTGCAGATCGGCGTCGGAGCGACGTTCCACCACCGACAGGTCGATGGCTTTCATGGCGGCGACTTCTTCGGACGGCGCGGCGGGATAGGTGACGGGGGCGATGTCGGCGACGATCAGTTTGCGCACCAAGTCGGGCTGGGTCAGGGCCAGAACCATTGCCGCCTTGCCCCCCATGGAATGGCCAAGCACATCCGCCTGACCGCCGATTTCACCGATAACATGGGCCAAGTCGTCGGCCATCGACGGATAGGAATGCTCGTCCGACCAGAAACTGTCGCCGTGATTGCGCATGTCGACCGCCACAACAGGGCGATCGACAGCAAACCGTTTTGACAGCACACCCCAGTTGCGCGCCGAACCGAACAGGCCGTGCGCGATTAGTAACGGCGTGCCGTTCCCCTCGCCATATCGGGTCATTTTGAGTAATTCGCTCATACGCCTTGTTGTGGGGATTTCAGCGGAAAAGGCAAGATGGTCAGCGGTCGGAAATCGCCGTCCGCCCATGATCGGTCAGGGCATAAACGCCGCGTTCGACCCGATAGAACCAGCCATAATAGTTCTGTTGCAGGATCGAGGCTGCGCGGGGAATGTTCAACGATTTCGCCAGCACGGCGGGGCGGTTTGGACCATTTGCCAGTGCGGCGGCGACCAACAGGGCTTCTTGTCGATAGGCGGTCACAATCCTTTGCCGGGTTTGCCCGCCGGTGTTGGGATCGCCATCACGGGCGGCAAATTCCTTTAGCAAGGCATTTAGGCGCGGTTTCGATTTCCGGGGCTGATAGGGGCCGGGATCGGTATGGACCAACACCCGCGCCGGGTCCCCCATCCGAACCGATATCAGCCCCAGCCCCAATCGGCGGCACAGTTTCGTTGCTACCTTCGCCCGTTTCAGCCAACCTTTGCCCTTACCCGCGGGGAAGGCCACATAGACGGTGTCGGACAGCGCTAGCCGTTCGACACCCTGCATCAACAGTTCCAGCGACAGCGAGGTTTTCATTTCCACGATCAGCGGTGGTTCGTCGCCCCGCATCGCGACAATGTCACAATACGTGACTTCGGACTTTACGGTATAGCCCTGTTCCTCCAGATAGGATTTCAGGGGTGGGTAGAGCTCGGTTTCCCTCATGCCGCGAATCTGACGCTGCCTGCCTGATTTGGCAAGGTTCGGGTGCTTGCTCTCGCCTCGGAAAGCGCATAAACGCAGTCCGAGATTACGGAGGGTTACATGTCGGCACCGAAAAAAGTTGTTCTGGCCTATTCCGGGGGTTTGGATACCTCCATCATCCTGAAATGGCTGCAAACCGAATATGGCTGCGAGGTGGTGACCTTCACCGCCGACCTCGGCCAAGGTGAGGAACTGGACCCGGCGCGCAAAAAGGCCGAGCTGCTGGGCATCAAACCCGAGAATATCTTTATCGAGGATGTGCGCGAGGAGTTTGTACGTGATTTCGTCTTTCCCATGTTCCGCGCCAATGCGGTTTACGAAGGGCTCTACCTCCTCGGCACCTCCATCGCCCGTCCGCTGATTTCCAAGCGGCTGGTCGAGATTGCGGCCGAAACCGGTGCGGATGCGGTGGCGCATGGTGCAACGGGTAAAGGCAATGATCAGGTCCGGTTTGAATTGTCGGCCTATGCATTGAACCCCGATATCAAGGTGATTGCACCGTGGCGGGAATGGGATTTGACCAGCCGCACCAAGCTGCTGGAATTTGCCGAACTGAACCAGATCCCCATCGCCAAGGATAAACGAGGCGAAGCACCGTTTTCAGTCGACGCAAACTTGCTGCATACCTCGTCCGAGGGGAAAATCCTTGAGGACCCGGCGGTCGAAGCCCCGGATTATGTGGCCCAGCGAGTGGTTGCGTTAGAGGATGCGCCGGATCAGGCTGAATATATCGAGGTTTCATTTGAACGCGGTGACGCAGTGGCGATCAATGGCGAAGCCATGTCACCCGCAACGATCCTGACGCAGTTGAACGCATATGGGTCCAAGCACGGCGTTGGTGTGCTGGATTTGGTTGAGGGCCGTTTTGTCGGCATGAAATCCCGTGGCATCTACGAAACGCCGGGGGGCACGATCCTGCTGGCCGCACACCGGGGTATCGAATCCATCACGCTGGACCGGGGTGCCGCGCATCTGAAAGATGAGCTGATGCCGCGTTACGCGGAGCTGATCTATAACGGCTTCTGGTTTAGTCCCGAGCGCGAAATGCTACAGGCGGCAATTGATGCCAGCCAGACCCATGTGACGGGAACGGTCCGCCTGAAGCTCTACAAGGGCAATGCGGTGGTTGTGGGTCGTTGGTCCGAACATTCGCTTTATTCCGAGGCACATGTGACGTTCGAAGACGACGCGGGCGCCTATGATCAGAAGGACGCGGCGGGCTTCATCAAGATCAACGCGCTGCGTCTGAAGCTGCTGGCGGCACGAAACAAGCGGGTTGGTTAGGGCTTGGGCCCGGTCGCTATTTGCTGGATGTGACGGCGGAATCCGACTAACACTAAAGCAGTGTTATTTGGATTAGTGACTTTGACATGTTTAGAAGCAATCGAAACATTTTTATGGGTTTGCTTGGGATCGCCCTGATCATTATGGGCGTGGTCAACCTGCGTAATATCGCAACCTTCATGCTTGGCGCTGACCTGGTCGACGCAACCGTCGTGACGGTCGCGATGGAAAGGGACGCGGACAAGACCCGATACCGACCGACCTTTCGCATTGCGGATGAAAACGGGACCGAGATCCGTGCCGCGGCGGATTCGACCCTTAGCACATCTGTCAGGCCCGGCGATGTGATCGCGGTCTATTACAATCCCGCCATGTCCGGATCGGTCAAATTGAACAACCTGTTCGCGATCTGGTGGAAAGGGGCGTTCCCCCTGCTGATCGGGTTGATCCTAGTATATCTGAAATGGGGTCTGCCCGGGTTTAATCGCAATATTGCGACCCAACATCCGCGCCGCACAGTTGCGATTGATCCTGCGCAGGATATCGACAAATATACCCCGAGGCATGACGACAAGATGCATGACAATTCTTCTGTCGTCCGCCGTCGATAATGGAGTGACCTGCTGATGCGATCCTTGATCCGCCTTGCGGCGATGGCTGCCATTCTTTACGGGCTTTGGCTTGGTTGGGAAACATGGAACTTTGTCTCGGATGCAACCGAGACAACGGCCAGGGTCTCTCGTATGAGCGAGAGTGAGTTTGGGCTTGGTCAAAATGTCGAGGTGCAATTCGGTGATGAAAAACGCAGCCGTCGCACGGCCAGTTTCTGGTATTTCATTTCCGACAAAACCTTTGACGTTGGGGACAATGTTTCCGTTCTGCAAAGTTCCAGCAATCCCCGCGCGGTCAAGTTGAATGACCCGATTGCGATCTGGTTCCTGCCGCTTCTGCTTGTTGGCGGCGGCATTTTGATCCGTTTGATCGTGCGTCGTAAAACCCGAACGGGGACCCGACCGGCGCGTCGATCTGCCATGGACCCGCGCGAGGTACGTAGCAGCAATACCTATACCCATTTGTCCGGTCACACGTCGTCGAACACCCAAGGGCCACGGATAACCACAACACCAACCGTCAGACGCCGTCGCTGATGTCCAAACGCAATAACACGCTGATCGGGATCATTGTTCCGGCGGTTATCGGACTGGTGTTCTTCCTGAGCGGTGTCGGCATGTTGATTAGCACCGTCCGGTTTATGGAGGATGCTGTGCCCGCAGAGGGAGAGGTTATCCACGTCGCTTGGGTCAGCGGGGAGTCCACAACCTATAGACCGACCATGCGTTACGTCGTCGACGAAGTGACATATGAACGCAAAAGTCTGATTTCCTCGAGCGGGTATAATTTTGCGCCGGGGCAGATTTTGCCGATCCTTTATTCCCGCTCGGACCCGGGCAAAATGCGACTGAATTTCTTCATGGAAATCTGGGGGTTTGGTGCAATATTTGCCGGGATTGGTGCGCTGCTGCTGATTGGCAGTTTGATCGGCGGTGGTGTGGCTTGGCGGCGGTCGTTGGTGGGACGGACGCGTGCAAAACGGCAAGACGGGAAACCATCCCGCACGCCAACTCACAATGACGACAAGGATCGGGGGGACAAGTTTGTCCCAACCGTCAGACGGAGATGACGATGTCAGCGACAAAGATCGAGGCGCGTGAGGTGAATTTTTATAACCTTCGGTCCTTGCTGAAACTGAACGTCCGATCCGAGCAGGACAGCTATGTTGCCCCGACGGCTGTGACAATCGCGCAGTATCATTACGAACCCTCTGGCTGGGTGCGCGGCCTGTTCGTCGGGGATGTTGCCGTGGGATTGCTGGCGCTGATCAACCCGTCTATTCCGAGCCCAAGCTTTGAAGAGGGGGACCCGGATGACGGCGGATATATGTGGCGACTTCTGATCGACGCTGAACATCAAGGCAGGGGCTATGGTCGGCAAGCGGTCGAGATCGCGAAGGCGCAATGCCGCGATTGGGGATACAACAGGCTATATACCTCGGCGGTCCCCGGTCCCCATACGCCCATTCCGTTTTACGAACATTGTGGTTTTCAAAAGACCGGGCGCACCCTTGATCGCGAGATCGAATTGTTGGCGATGCTGTAACATCTCTCACAGAGAGTTGGCTTGTATGTGATGGGCGTTTGACCACAAGTGTGGGCAAACGGAAAGGACCCTGTCATGCGAATTATTGCGTTCATTATTCTGGTATTAAGTGGGGCGACTGCGCAGGCTCAAAACCTGCAAACGGCGATCTTTGCCGGCGGCTGCTTCTGGTGTGTGGAATCTGACTTTGACAAGGTGCAAGGTGTGGTGGAAACCATTTCGGGCTATACCGGGGGCACGGTTGACAATCCGACCTACAAGCAGGTGACCACCGGCACGACCGGGCATTACGAAGCGGTTCAGATCACGTTCGATGCAGATATCGTCAGCTATGATCAGTTGCTCTATGTGTTTTGGCGAACTGTCGATCCGACGGATGCGGGGGGACAATTCTGTGACCGTGGATCGTCCTATCGAACGGCCATATTTGCAACGGATGCGCAACTGCCTGCTGCACGAGCGTCCAAGGCGGCGTTGAATATCGGGGCAGAGATCGTCACGCCCATCCTGCCGGCCACAACATTTTACCCGGCCGAGGATTATCACCAAAATTACTATACCACGAACTCGTTAAGCTATAAGTTCTATCGTGCGCGTTGCGGCCGGGATGCTCGGGTGCGTCAAATCTGGGGTGATGAGGCGATTTTTGCCAACTAAAGGCCCAGTTTTTCCTTGATTTCGGATGCCTCGGCAGTAATGGCGAGGCGTTTTATTCGGGCGGTTTCGCCGGCATGGAAACGGATTGCCGATTTTGGCAACATCAATGTCTTGGACAGCAATTTCACCAGCGCGATGTTGGCTTGGCCATCCACCGGCGCGGCGCTAACGCGCACTTTGAGACAGGGACGTCCGTCGCCGTCACGTTCCACACCGTCAATCTGGTCCCGTCCCCCGCGAGGTGTCAACCGGACCGTCAGAATTACCCCGAACGCGGTGGGCTCAATCGGCATTACAGCCCAAGGAAATTACGCAACAGGATTAACGCGATCAGCACAATCATCGGCGAAAAGTCGATGCCATTGACCGGCGGAAGCAGCTTGCGGATCGGAGCGTATACCGGTTCAGTAAGCTTGCGCAGGAACAGGTTTACCTTTTGCACCATGGGTTGGTTTATGTTCAGCACTTCGAACTGGATCATCCACGACATGATGATGTTCAAAAGGATCACCCACCAGACAAGTTCAAAGATCAGGCTGAGAATACCCATATTGGCCCCCGTGATTAGCTGTCACATAGTTAGTAATCTTGCGCCGTAGACACAAGGGCGGAGGGGCGACGTTACGTCACCCTTGTTTGCCGTTTACGTCAGGGGCAGATTTGCCCGAAAGGGGACTGAACATGTATCCATTTGTAAGACTGGCCTTTCAAATGTGGCGGCATCGCAACGACCCGCCGCTTGGGCGCGACGAGGTGCATGTTTCGCGCCATATCTGCTGGCCGTGGGACCTCGATTTTCAGATGGAGCTGAATAATGGGCGCACGCTGACGCTGTATGATCTGGGGCGAATTCCCTATGCGCATAGGACCGGGCTGCTGAAGGTGCTGAAGGATCAGGGCTGGATGCTGGCGTTGGCTGGCGCGTCGGTGCGCTGGCGTAAGCGGGTGCGGATGTTTGATCGGATCGAGATGCGCACCACATATTTGGGCCGGGACGAACGGTTTTTCTATGTGCTGCAAACCATGTGGCGGAAGGGGGAGGCTGTGTCCTCGTTATTATGCCGGACGGTGATTTCGGATGCCAACGGGATCGTGTCGACCGAACGGTTGGGTCAACATATGCCCGATTATCTGGTCGATAAAGAGATGCCGAAATGGGTCGAGGACTGGATCGCTGCCGAGAATAGCCGGACCTGGCCGCCGGAGGTCTGAGACAGAATATCAACTAAACGTTGACAAATTGTCGATAAAATACGAACGTTACCACCAAGGGCAGGGGAATCCATGCCCGTCTGGGACCTTGGAGGTATGAAAATGAACAAGATTGTAATGACATTTGCGGCCGCGCTTCTGGCAACGGGGGCGGGTGCTGAAAGCTGGGATATGCCGACGCCCTATGGGGATGCGGTGTTCCACACGGCGAACATTTCAGAATTCGCGACGGATGTGGCGGCGGCCACGGATGGGGCGCTGGAGATCACCGTCCATTCGGCAGGATCGCTGTTCCCGCACGGCGAAATCAAGAACGCGGTGCGGTCACGTCAGGTGCCGATTGGCGAGTTCTTCCTGTCGACCTTGTCGAACGAAGACGCCGCGTTCGGGCTGGATTCTCAGCCGTTTCTGGCAACATCCTACGAAGACGCTGCCCGTCTGTGGGCAGCCCAGAAACCGGTGATTACAGAATTGCTGGCCGAACAGAACCTGATGCCGCTGTTTTCCGTGCCGTGGCCCGCGCAGGGGCTGTATACGAATGGCGAAATTGCGACGGTTGGTGACCTGTCCGGCCTGAAATTCCGCGCCTATAATGCGGCCTTGGAATCGTTCGCGGCCAAAGCCGGGGCCGCGCCGACACAGGTTGAAGCGGCGGATATCCCGCAAGCCTTCGCGACTGGATTGGTGGAAGCGATGATTACCTCGCCGTCAACGGGTGCGAGTTCAAAGGCGTGGGATTTCGTGACCCATTACACGCCGATCAATGCATGGGTGCCGAAGAATATCGTTGTGGTGAACAAGCAGATGTTTGACGCGCTGGATGCCGACACACAAGCCGCCGTGCTCGAAGCTGCGGCCGCCGCCGAAGCTCGTGGTTGGGAGATGAGCGCCGCTGAAGCTGCTGACAAGACCGCAGTGATGGCCGAGAATGGCATGATCATCGTGGAACCAAGCGCCGATCTGGTTGCCGGATTGCAGGCAATCGGTGCCGAGATGCTGGCGGAGTTGGAGGCAGATGCCTCTGACGGGGCCAAGGCGATTATCGCGGAATTTTCCAAGTAAACTTTTTGGCGGGCCGGGGATATCCTCGGCCCGTTTTCCATGAGGGGTATCATGCGGGCGATTCTGGATCATCTCTATCGGTGGAGCGGCTATCTGGCTGCGGCCTGCATAACCTTCATCTGCCTGATCGTTTCGGCGCAGGTGGTGCTGAACCTGCTGACGCGGATTTCGGGTGGGCGGATCAACTGGTTTATCCCGTCCTACACGGATTTCGCAGGCTATGCGCTGGCGGCGGCGTCGTTCTTGGCGCTGGCCTATACCCTGACCCAAGGCGGGCACATCCGCGTGACGCTGGTTGTCGGTCGGATGGGACCGCGCTGGCGCAAGGGGGCGGAGGTTTTCTCGCTGATATTGGCGGCGCTGCTGTCAGGCGCTGCAACCTGGTTTATGGTCCGGTTGATTGGCGAGTCCTTAGAATTTGGTGACCTGTCGACCGGCATGGTCGCCATCCCGATATGGATCGTGCAATTACCCGTCGCTGCGGGTCTGGTGATCCTGACCGTCGCGCTGATTGATCTGATCTGGCAGAGCGTTAAGAGCGCCGATCCTGTTATCGCTGATACGGGAGAGGAATGATGTCCGACCCGATGATCATGCTGATGCTGCTGGTGCTGTTGCTTGGCCTTTTGGCGCTGGGCGTTTGGGTGGCGTTTGCGCTGATGACGGTAGGGTTCGTAGCGATCTTTTTCTTTGCCAATACCTCGGTAGGGCAGGTGCTGGCGACCTCGCTTTGGGGGCACAGCCATTCGTATGCACTGGCGGCACTGCCGCTATTTATCCTGATGGGGGAAATTTTGCTGCGTTCGCGGCTGTCCGAGGACATGTTCAAAGGCCTGTCGCCGTGGCTGGCGGGGCTGCCGGGGCGGTTGCTGCATGTGAACGTGATTGGTTGCGCGATTTTTGCGGCGGTGTCGGGATCGTCCGCGGCGACCGCTGCGACCATCGGCAAAATGTCGGTGCCAGAGCTGAAAGATCGCGGCTATCCAGAGCGGCTGGTAATCGGCACGCTGGCCGGGTCGGCGACGCTGGGGCTGCTGATCCCGCCCTCGATCATTCTGATTGTTTACGGCGTGGCGACGGACCAGTCGATTGCGCGGCTGTTTATCGCGGGAATCCTACCGGGGATCATGCTGGTCGCGATGTTCGGCGGCTATGTGGTTGTGCGTGCGCTAATGGCGCCGGAGGCGATCCCGGTGGAGGGCGAGCGGTTTACATTGCGCGAGAAGCTGGTCGCTTCGCGCCGTCTGATCCCGATCCTGCTGCTGATCGTGGCGATCATCGGGTCGATCTATGCCGGTATCGCCTCGCCCGCCGATGCGGCAGCGCTGGGCGTTGTGTTTTCCGTGGTGCTGGCGTGGCGGAGCGGTAGCCTTAGTCGGAAAATGCTGGGCGAGGCGCTGATGGGGGCGACCGTGACCTCGGCCATGATTGCGTTTATTCTGGGGGGTGCAGCGTTTCTGACCAAAGGGATGGCGTTTACGGGCATTCCGCGAGAGCTTGCCATGTGGATCGGGGCGTTTGACCTGTCTCCGCTTGCGCTGCTGGCGGCGCTGACGGTGTTTTTCATCGTGCTGGGGTGTTTTCTGGACGGGATTTCGGTGGTGGTCCTCACGACCTCCATCATAATGCCAATGATTGACGGGGCCGGGATCGACCCGTTGTGGTTCGGGATTTATCTGGTGATCGTTGTCGAGATGTCGCAGATCACGCCGCCGGTTGGGTTTAACCTGTTTGTTATTCAAGGGCTGACGGGGATCAATATCCTGTCGGTTGCCCGATCCGCGCTGCCGTTTTTCCTGCTGCTGCTGGCGGCAGTTGGATTGATCATCGCGGTGCCCGAGATCGTGACATTCCTGCCTGCGCTGATGTCAAAAGGATGAGGCGGCGCGGCTGGCCTGATCGTAAACACCTGAAAGATAACGGAGCGTCGCCGCGATTTCGCTAAGCGTTTCGCCCTCCACTGACAAACCGTCCGTCAGGCACTGCTCGCGGGTTTCGCGATAGGCGTCGCACAGCTCCACACCTTCTTTCGTGGTGGAATAATGCATTTCCTTGCCGACCTTTTCGCCACTGACCAACCCGGCTTTCAACAGCTTTTTCAACGCATAATTGACGGTGTGCGTATCTTCGATATTCAGCATGAAACAGACGTCGGCAAGGCGTTTGGCGCGTTCGCGGTGGTTTACGTTGTGCAGCACCAGAATTTCCAGCGGTCCAAGGTCGGTATTTCCTGACGCCGCCATACAACGCGCGACCCAACGGGAAAAGCCGTTATAGGCGACGATCAGGCCATATTCGAATTCTGACATCTGCCAGTTTTCCCCCTCGGCCAGATGGCGGGAGGAGACGATTTTGCGTTTATGTTCCATGCGATTATGTTGGCAATTTATCGGCGTTTTATCAAGAAGATTTGGCAGAATCATACGCCGAGACGAGGGCTTTTGCGGCGTTTGCGACCTGTTCTGCCGTGTAACCGGGCTTGTAAATACCTGTGCCTATACCAAACCCATCGGCACCCGCTGCCAGATATTCGCCGAAATTATCGGGGCCAACGCCGCCGACCATGTAAATCTGCGTCGCTGACGGAAGCACCGCGCGAATGGCGGATAGCCCATCGGGACCCAGTTTGAATCCGGGAAAGATTTTTAACACATCTGCGCCTGCCCCAAGGGCAGTAAAGCATTCTGTTGGGGTCAGGACGCCGGGATAGGAGGCAAGCCCTCGCGCTTTGGTTGCCTTGATGACCTCGACATCGCAATTGGGTGAAACAATCAGTTTTGCGCCGGTATCTGCGACCTGATTAACCTGTGACGGAGTTAGCACCGTGCCTGCGCCAAAATCCGCCCGAGTCCCGAATTCGCGCATCATCGCGGCGATACTGTCGAGCGGGTCAGGGGAATTGAGCGGCACTTCGATCCGCGTGATGCCAGCAGTGATCAGAGCGTCCGCGATCGACAACGCTTCGTGAGGCTGGATCCCGCGCAGAATGGCAACGAGGTTTCTCATGTCAGACTCCGGTAAGCGGCGGTTAGGCCAGAAAGGGTGAGATTTGTGGCATCGAGGCATTCGGCCTTCAAGCCCTGATTGGTCAATGCCGACTGATAAGTTTTGGCCAACCCTTCGGTGCCGATAATGGCAACATGCTGACCCAGCCAGAATTGACGGGTGGCAGCCAGTTCCATGCCGATCAGCATCCCCGACAGGCGCGATTTGGCCGTGGCAGGGGGCAGGCCCGCCAGCAGGCTTTCGGCACGGAGCGAAAACGCCTTCATGGCGAAATGTTCGGGGCGTGACATCGTGTCGGAGAGGGCGGTCGTGAATCCGTCTTCGTCCCAACCTTCGCCCATGGAATGGCGCAGGACCGAGGCTTTGGACAGCAGCGCGAACATCTCGCCGGTCATGACAGTCTGAAAACTCACGACCTCTTCGGCGCTGATACGGACCCATTTCGTGTGGGTTCCGGGAAGGCAGACGACACCGTCGAAATTGGGATTTTGGGCGATCAGGCCCGCGATTTGTGTTTCCTCTCCGCGCATGACGTCAGCGGGCGTGGACTGCGACATGCCGGGAAGGATCTGCACGGACAGTCGCGGGTCACGCGCCGGGGCGGTGATAATCTTTGCCGGGTCGGTTGGTTTCGCCGGGACGGGAATATAGGGAGCCTCGCACCAGCCTTGTTTGGCCCCTACCATTCCACAGGCCATCACCGTTTTGGGGCCATCTAGCCAAGGGGAGATGAGGTCAAGCAAGGCAGGTTCGAAACCATCCGGTGTCAGGCTGCCCATACCCCTATCGGATGTGACCTCGGCCAAAGGTTTTTCCCCTTGCATCGCCCAGGCACGCACGTTGCTGGTTCCCCAATCGACGGCAATCCATTCTGGTGTCATCTGCTCCTCCGCCGCGCGGTTGTATCAGGTCGGATCAGTCTGGACAATCAACTTCACCTTGCACCTTTGCGCCGAAAGGGTAACGATAATACCAATCGGATTCTGGGAGGAATTTCATGACAAAAACACGGTGGGGCATCATCGGCCCGGGCAGCATTGCGCACAATTTTGCAGATGGATTGGCGGAGGCACCGTCGGGCGAGCTGATTGCGATTGCCAGCCGATCGGCGGAGCGGCGCAAGGCGTTCGGGGATGATTACGGGATTGCCGAAGGTAAGCGGTATGAGACCTATGAGGCGATATGTGCCGACCCGGATGTGGATGCGATCTATGTTTCGACCCCTCACCCCTGGCACGCAGAACTGTCGATCATGGCCATGCGGGCCAGGAAGCCGGTGGTCTGCGAAAAACCCGCAGGCCTGACGGCGGCAGAGGTTACAGCCATGGTCGAAACCGCTAGGCAGGAGGGTGTCTTTTTCATGGAGGCCTTCATGTATCGCTGCCACCCGCAAATCGCGCGGGTGCTGGAGATCATCAAATCCGGCGAGATCGGCACGCTGAAACATATCCGCGTCACCTTTGGCTTTGCCGGACCCAAAGACCCGGCATCCCGCCTGATGGACCCAGCGCTGGGTGGTGGGGGCATTCTGGATGTGGGCGGCTATCCGGTGTCGTTTGCGCGGTTGATTGCCGGGGCCTCGGCCGGGACGCATGTGGCCGAGCCGGTGGAGTTCAAAGGAACGGGCACCATCGGCGCAACGGGGGTTGATGAAACTGCCTATGCGGTCATGAAATTTGCCAATGGGTTCACGGCGGACATCGCGACGGCGGTGCAGTTGACCATGGACAATATCGCGGTCATCTATGGAGACAAAGGCCGGATCATAGTGCACGACCCTTGGGTGCCAGGGCGCAATGCCGGGCCGTCCGACATCACGCTAACCGTTGTCGCGAACGGCGAGGAACGGGTGGAGGAACACAAGCACCCCGAACATCTGTTCGCGTTCGAGGCAGAGCTTGCCAGTCGCGCCATCGCCGATGGCCTGACCGAAGCCCCTGCGCCTGCCTGTGGGCATGCGGACAGTATCGGCAACAATACGGTGCTGGATATGTGGCGGCATCAGGTGGGCTATAGGGTATTTACCGAAATTCCCGAGACCAGTCGCGTGCTGCCAGGTGTCCTGCCCAAAGGTTTACCGCAAATTCCGTCACAGGATTTGTGTGGCTTGTCGGTGTCGAGCCTGGTCATGGGGTGCGACAACAAGAATGATATCGGCGCCGCAGCCGTGGTTTGGGATGCCTATTGGGAGGCCGGGGGGAGAACGTTTGACACGGCGTTTCACTATGGCAAGGGCCTGCATGAAACCGTATTGGCGGACTGGATGGATGCGCGTGGCGTCAGGGATCAGGCCACGGTGATTGTAAAGGGGGCACATTCGCCATACTGCACACCGCGCACCATCCGCACAGAGCTGGAGATAACGCTGGAACGCACAGGGGCCGATAAGGCGGCAATCTATATCATGCATCGCGACAATCCCGACGTGCCGGTGGGGGAATTTATCGATGCGTTAAATGAACTGAAAGAGGAAGGGTTGATTGGGATTTTCGGGGGATCCAATTGGACCATCAATCGGTTTTTGCAGGCGAATGCCTTTGCCGCACAATACCGGTTTGAACCGATGCGGATTCTGAACAACAACTTGTCGCTAGCCGTGATGGAAAAACCTGTCTGGGCCGGATGTCTGTCGTCAAATACGCCCGAGGCGTTACAATTCTTGCGTGACAGTCACACCGCACATATGTCCTGGTCCAGCCAAGCCCGAGGCTATTTCCTGCCCGAAGCCTTACGCAATCGCCTGCCGCTGGATAGCGCACCGGAAACCTGCTTCGGGTCGGCCAACAACGCCGAACGCCGTCGCCGGGCCGAAGCGCTGGCGCGAGAGCGCGGCGTGGAAACCCACAATATCGCCACCGCTTGGGTGATTGCGCAAAGCTTCCCGTCGATTGCCCTAATTGGACCGCGATCCGCCGGGGAACTGGCCACCACGCTGCCGTCACTGACCGTCAATCTGACGGAAGCGGAGGCCGCGTGGCTGAACCTTGAAAGTGATACGCGCTAGACGTCCTGATCCTCGGACCGGTGGTCCGAGATCACGCTTTGATCCAGCGCATTTTGCAACCGGGCGGCGTGGGCGAATGACGGTTCTGCCGTCTTGCCCGCCCGCACCGCATCTACGAAACGCTGGTAGTTGGTGATGACGGGATCAACCTTTAGCTCCACCCATTTCGCCTTTTTGACATTGTCACCTAGACAGACCTTGATGTCTGATCCATCGGGTCGGTGGTTCACTTCGATCCCACCTTTGTCGCCGTAAATCCGCACCCGCAAATCGTTGATATGGCCCGAAGCAAAGCGCGTGGCGCTGATCGTACCGATAGCGCCGTTGGCGAAGGCGACGCTCATCGCGAAACTGTCGTTCGCATCCAGCGTATATTTACCGATACGGTTGCCCGGTGCCTTGTCGAACGTATGGAGGCGGCAATAGATATTATTGATATCCTGCGCTGCGCCATAGACGGCAAAATCGAGGATATGGATGCCGATATCCCCCAGCGCTCCGTTTGATCCATGCGCGGTGGACAGGCGCCAAAGCCACTGATCCTCCTCATCCCATTTGCCCCACAGATCCTGCACCAGCCAGCTTTGAAGGTATGACGCCTCGATATGCTTCACGTCGCCAATCGCGCCGCTTTCCACCAGTTCGCGCGCCTTATGGATTTGGGCGACATTGCGGTAGGTGAGGTTCACCATCGCGACCAGCCCGGCAGCCTCGGCAGCGTCGGTCATTTCCTTGGCGTGCGCGTAATTCTGGGCCAGCGGCTTTTCGCAGAACACATGCTTACCCGCCGCGATCACGGGCATGGTTGTCGGATAATGGATCGCGTCGGGCGTAACGTTGGCCACCGCGTCAAACTCCCCCCATGCCAGCGCATCGGCGAGTGTCGTAAACTGGTTTGGGATGGCATAAGCCTTGCAAAAGGCCGCGAGTTTTTCGGCGTCCACATCAACACCGGCAACGACCTCTACCCCGTCAATATCGGTGAATTGCTTGGCGTGTTGGCGGGCCATCCCACCGGTGCCGATAATCAGAATGCGCATCAGCGTAATCCTTCCTCGCCCTTGGCGTGCAGCTTTGGTCCGCGCTCGGTGATGGGTTCCAGCGCAGTTTCGACAGGGACGTTCGGCGCCTTTGTCGGGTCCTCGATGGCGGGCTGGGGGTTGTAGGCCCAAGTGACGGCGTTGCGCAGGACTGTGCCAACATTTTTATCGTAATAAGTGGGGTAGGTTTCGTGCCCCGGGCGGAAGTAAAAAATGTTCCCGGCCCCGCGGCGATAGGTCAGGCCTGAACGAAACACCTCGCCCCCTTGAAACCAGCTGATGAAGACGGTTTCCAGCGGTTCAGGAACGGAAAACGGCTCGCCATACATTTCTTCGTTTTCCAGTTCAAAATGCGGTGGCAGGCCGGCGGCAATCGGGTGACGGGGGTTCGTGACCCAAAGACGCTCGCGCTCTCCAGCCTCGCGCCAGCTCAGCGCACAGGGGGTGCCCATCAGGCGTTTGAAAATTTTGGAAAAATGCGCCGAATGGAGCAGGATTAACCCCATCCCCTGCCAGACGCGGTTGGCAACCTTTTCGACGATTTCATCCTGCACATCGCCATGTGCCGCGTGACCCCACCACAGCAGCACATCCGTGTCCGCCAGCACATCATCCGTCAGCCCATGGTCAGGCTGATCCAGCGTCGCGGTGCGGGTGGTGATTTGCGCATCCTCGGCCAGCAATTTGGCAATCTGGGTGTGCATCCCGTCGGGATAAACCTCGGCGACGACGGCGTTTTTGCGTTCATGGACGTTCTCGCCCCAGACGGTTGCGCGGATATTCATCTGTTACTCTCGTTGCTTGGATGTTGGCATATGCTTGTTGAAGCATTCGCTTTCAGTCTATAGCTTTTGCTTCGATACACAAGGTCGATATCCCAGAGATCGGGCATCAATATCGCGAGCCTGAAAGATAATAATTTATGGCCAAAATCAAGTTGCTTCCCAACCAAATACCGAATGCGCTTCGACAGGCGTTCAATCTGCAAAAACAGGGAAGATCGAAAGACGCTCAACAGCTGCTATTGGGTATACTGGCGGTTCAACCCAAGAACGCCGATGCTTTACAACTTCTCGGAGTGATTGCTGCTGACGCCAATGACCTGTCAACGGCCCAAACCTATTTATTGAAAGCACATAAGGCGCGACCGGAAAGTGTCGAGCCACTCGTCAATCTTGCTGGGGTTTCTTTCAAGTTGAAAGCCTATTCCAAGGCTGCTACGGCACTTGAAAAAGCACGGGAACTTCGCCCCGACGCAGCGTCGATTATTGCGCTGTCGGGAGCGGTGCAACATGCGTTGGGTGATCTGGACGGGTCGCTACAGTTCGCGCGTCAAGCTTGTGAACTTGAACCCAACAATTCTGTACTCGCGCTTACGCTGGCAAATTACCTGGTCGATGCCGGGCAAATAGACGACGCTTCTGCAATCTATCGAAGGATATCAGCAAAGAAAGACATCTCCGAAGTCACGGCGTTGGTCGGACTCTCGAAGATAACCAAATTCAACGATAATGATCCGGTTGCTCACCGACTTATTGCATTGGCAAAGGATCGGACGGCTTCGTCATATCATGGAGCGAAGCTGTTGTACGCCGCAGGAAAAGTTTCCGCAGATCGCAAGGCGTATGATCAGGCGTTTGCGTTTTACAAATCGGCGAAAGACCGTTTCGAGAAGCGGTTTCAGTCGGATCGACACCACGAATACTGCAATCGAATAAAGACCGCGTTCGACGCAGATTTTTTCAAAACTCGAAGGTCCTTTGAGTCAGGGAATGCACGTCACGTCTTTATCGTAGGAATGCCGCGATCCGGCACTACGTTGACCGAACAAATCTGCGCCAGTCATCAAGAGGTCGCTGGCGCTGGTGAGCTACACTACCATCGCAATTTGTTTGCCAAACTTGGTATATATGAGCCAAATGACAAAACGTTTTTGCGCAATATTGCCAACCTGAATGATCGTGATCTCCAAAAATATTCTCGTGAGTATCTGGATATTCTGGATCGAGTATCGAGCTCTGCCAAGTATGTGATCGACAAGATGCCGCTGAATTTCGAAAGCCTAGGATTGATTGCCATCCTATATCCTGAGGCCAAGGTCATTCACTGTACCCGCGATCCGCTGGATACTTGTCTGTCCTGCTACATGAACGATTTCAGTGATGCGCATTCGTATAACAACGAGCTGACATCACTTGGATTGTTTTACCGCGAATATCGCGACCTGATGGCGCATTGGTCCGAGGTGCTACCGCTTGAAATCTACGAAAGCTCCTACGAGGCGCTGACCTCTGACCCGGAAAGCGCGACACGCGGTCTGATCGATTTCCTAGACCTCGACTGGGATCCTGCTTGTCTGGAGTTCAATTCCAATGCGCAGTTGGTGACGACGCCTTCGAAATGGCAGGTTCGTCAGCCGATCTATCGGTCGTCGGTGAAGAAGTGGAAGAAATATGAAAAGCATCTCGGGCCACTGATAGAGGCGCTGGGGGACTATGCCGAAGTTTAGTCGGGGCTGAATATTTTCTTCACCTTGGCCGCAATCGCTTTGCCGAGCTTGGTATGTTCCTCGACCTCGAAATGGATACCATCCTTGGGGCTGCTGACGATATGCGCGTTTGCGTCAAGGAAATGGACCTCTTGCAACTCGGCTATCCGGCGGTATTCGGCGGGGAGGTGTTTGGACGTCTCGTAACCACCATCAAACATGTGATGAAAGCCGGGCGGATCGGGCAGGATGACGGGTGGGCAGATGATCAGGATTTCGGGGATCGACTCACCCCATCCCGGCTTTAACGCTTTGATATCCTTGACCAAAGCCTCTACCCCGCGCGCGATTTCCGGCGCATCTTTGTTGAAGCGACGCTTCAGGTCGTTGGTGCCAAGCATGATCGTGATCATATCCAGCGGCCAATGGCTTTCGATGCAGGGTTTCAGATAGGTGCGGCCGTTGCGGTCAGCGCCTTCAACCGGGTCGTCGGAAACGGTTGTCCGGCCCCCCAGCCCTTCCTCGATCACGTGCCAGTCGTCGCCAAGCTCGGCGCGAAGGACACCGGTATAGCGCTCGCGCGGGCCATAGCGGCTGTCGCGCAAACGGTCGGTGCCCGCGCCATGTGTGTTGCTGTCGCCGTAGCATAAGATCGTTTTCATGCCGCCAGCCCTCCGGTGGTTTCAAGAAACTGGATAATCTCGGGAATGCCCTTGCCGTGTTTCACCTCGGCAAACACGAACGGTCGCCCTGCACGTTGGGCGCTAGCATCGCGGTCCATCACGTCGAGCGAGGCGCCGACATAAGGTGCAAGATCGGTTTTGTTGATGATCAGCAGGTCGGACCGGGTGATCGCGGGGCCGCCCTTTCGCGGTATTTCCTCGCCCGCCGCCACGTCGATGACATAGATGGTCAGGTCCGCGAGTTCCGGCGAAAAGGTCGCCGACAGATTGTCGCCGCCGCTTTCGATCAGGATCAGGTCGAGGTCGGGGAAATCGCGTTTCAATTCGTCCACAGCGGCGAGATTGATGGAGGCATCCTCGCGGATCGCGGTGTGGGGACAGCCCCCGGTTTCTACGCCTTTAATCCGTTCCAGCGGCAGGGCTTGGGCGCGCATCAGATACTCCGCATCCTCGCGCGTGTAGATGTCATTGGTGATGACTGCGACGGAATATTTCTCGCGCAACGCCTTGCAAAGGGCTTCGGTCAGGGAGGTTTTGCCAGCGCCGACAGGGCCGCCGATTCCGACGCGTAAAGGACCGTGGGGGGAGCTCATGTTTTGAACAGCCTCGTGGTTTGGGTTTCGTGTTGCATTGATGAAAGATCGGACCGGAACACACACGCGCCGATATCGTCGAGCGTGGCGCGCATAGCCTCGCGCACAGTGGCGGCAATCGTGGTGTGCAGCGCATGGGTAATCGCTTGCCCTTCGGTTTGGCCAAGCGGGATCAGACGCACCGCTGCCGACACAAGGTTTGATGTAAAGGCGTGTAGATACAGCGTTACCGTGGTTTGCACTGGCAGTTTCTTCAGTCCCGCGGCGCGGCCCACGACGACAGGGTAGGGCATGGGTGGCAAGTCCAGCCCCCAAACGTCGGACGTGGTGCGGGCAAACGCGCGGCCTTGATCCTCTGTCTCGGTCAGGCGTTCGCGGCTGGTGGCGAGTGCGCGAGCCAAATCGGCAAGGTCGGTCGGGTCGTCCGATGCGTAAGCCTGCACCAATAGGATGGCATCATTGCGTGCCGCGCCGTGCTGTAGACAATCTCCGATCCAGTCTTGCGCAGTTTGTGCGTCGTGAACGTCTCCAGTGGCGATAGCCGCCTCTAGCCCATGTGAATAGGTGAATGCCCCCACCGGATATGCGGGCGAAAGCCACTGTGTTAGAGTTAGCAGTGCCGCGCTCAATGCGCGTGTCCGTGGGTTCGGCCATGACCGTAAGCGCCGCCTTCGGGGTTGAAGGGGCCGTCAAGACGTTCCACCGTGCATCCGAGCTGCTGCAGCATTTGCTCGATGACGTGATCGTAGCGCAGGATCAGGTGATCGGCGTGCACCTCGCACGGGAGGTGCCGATTGCCGACATGCCACGCTGTGCGGGTCAGGTGGTGCGGATCAGGGCTGGTGGTTTTCATTAGCGGTTCGTCCGCCGCGCGGATCGCGATATGACGACCATCGTCAAGGATCAGGTGATCGCCGGCGCGCAATTCCATCGTTTCCGGCAGGTCGAGCAGAAACCCCTCTCCCCCATCCGTTGTCATCGCCATACGACGGCGGAAACGGTCGTCGTAGGACAGTGTCACCGTGTCGGCGGCGGGGTCGTGGGAATGTATGACAGATGTGGCGCGGGGCATGGCAGTCCTGTGTTGCAATCGGGATAATGTTGGCATGAGGGGCGGGGGAGTGCAATCGGGATTGTGACGGAGAAGGTGGGTGCCAGCCCTGTGGGGCGGGTAGGTGCGTGGGACCCGCAAGCGTGCTATGCTGCACGTCGGGAGGTGCTTATGTTCAGAGTAGCAGTTGTGGGGGTAGGCCAGATCGGTCGACGGCATGTCGACGTGATTACACGGTCCGAGTGTGCTGAGCTGTGCGCAATCGTGGACCCGATGGCAGAGACGTATACCGCCAAACAGGGCGTGCCGTGGTTTGCAACATTGCCAGAACTGCTGGCCAAGGACGCACCCGACGGGTTAATCATCGCGACGCCAAACGACCATCATGTAAAGGCCGGGTTGCAGGCCGTCAGCGCGGGCATCCCGGCGCTGATCGAGAAACCGATAGCCGACAGCGCTGCGCGGGCGGAAGTTCTGGTCGATGCGGCCGAGTCTGCCGAGGTCCCGTTGCTCATCGGGCATCACCGGCGGCATAATCCGCTGATTGCGGCGGCGCGGGCGCAGATTGATGCGGGGCGTCTGGGGCAGATCGTGGCGGTGCATGGGTCTTTCTGGATTTACAAGCCAGACGACTATTTCAATGTCGATTGGCGCACTAAACCCGGGGCGGGACCGATCTTCATCAACCTGATCCACGAGGTTGATCTGATGCGCCATATGATTGGCGAGATTACATCCGTGCAGGCGATGCAGTCGAACGCCGTGCGCGGGTTCGCGGTTGAAGATACGGCTGTGATCCTGCTGCGGTTCGCGAATGGCGCGGTTGGGACGCTGACGATTTCGGACTCGCTGGTTTCCCCATGGAGCTGGGAAATGTCGACCGGAGAGAACCCGGATTACCCGGCGGCGGGGCAGAATTGTTATCATATTGGCGGGACGAAAGCGTCACTGGAACTGCCACGCGGGCGGATCTGGTCACAGGCGGAACAGCACTGGTTCAAGCCGATCGATGTGGAGGCATACGAGGTTGCGCGTGCCGATCCGCTGGATCGTCAACTGGCGCATTTCTGCGAGGTGATCGCGGGGCGGGCGGAACCGTTGGTCAGTGGGCGCGAGGCTGTGCGCTCATTGCGGGTTGTGGAGGCTGTGAAGCAGGCGGCGGAGACAGGAGCGTTGGTCGAGATTTAAGACGCGCGCCAGCCCGGCAAGTAGCTGATTTGCACTATCCGCTTTGGACAGGCGCTGGCCCTGCGGCCTCGCCTCGACTCCGGACGCGCGTGCAGCCCCCTTGGTTTCGGATAAAAAAACACCCCGGCTTTGCAGACGGGGTGTTTCCATCAGTCCTAACGGTTTCGCTTAGACGAACCGGTTCACATAATTCTCCAGTATCTCCTGACGTCCGGATTTTGGCTGCGGGTTGATCCCTTCGGACATCACGCGGTCAAAGATGCTGTCGAGTGTGCCGTTCGCCAACATTTCCTTCGCTGCTGGGGTTTCCCAGCCGGCGTAACGGTTGCTGAGCGCGTCCGACAGACCGCCATCTTCGATCATCGCGGCGGCGGCTTTCAGGGCGCGGGCGCAGACGTCCATGCCGCCGATATGGCTGGCGATCAGATCCTCGGCATCCAGCGACTGGCGGCGGATTTTGGCGTCAAAGTTGGTGCCGCCGGTGGTGAACCCGCCATCCTGCAGGATGTGGTAATAGGCGAGCGCCACTTCCGGCACGTTGTTCGGGAACTGGTCCGTGTCCCAACCCGACTGGTAGTCGTTGCGGTTCATGTCGATAGAGCCCAGAACACCCAGCGCCACGGCGGTGGCGATTTCATGTTCAAACGAATGTCCGGCAAGGATCGCATGACCCTGTTCCAGGTTCAGCTTCACCTCGTTTTCCAGCCCGTATTTCTTGAGGAAACCATAGCAGGTCGCCGCGTCATAATCATACTGATGCTTAGAGGGTTCTTGCGGTTTCGGTTCGACCAGAATGGTGCCCTTGAACCCGATTTTGTGCTTGTATTCGACAACCATGTTCAGGAAGCGGCCCATATGGTCCAGTTCCTGTTTCATGTCGGTATTCAGCAGGGTCTCGTACCCCTCGCGACCGCCCCAGAGGACGTAGTTCTGACCGCCCAGCTTGTGGGTCGCGTCCATGCAGGTTTTGACCGTCGCGGCGGCATAGGCGAACACGTCCGGGTCTGGGTTGGTCGACGCGCCGGACATCCAGCGGCGTTCCGAGAACATGTTGGCAGTGCCCCACAACAGCTTGACCTTGGCGCTTTCCATTTTGCCCGCGAAGTAATCGACGATTTCTTCGAGGTTCTTTGTGCTTTCTGCAAAGGTCGCGCCTTCGGGGCGAACGTCGTAATCGTGGAAGCAGAAGAACGGCGCATCGAGGATGTCGAACATTTCAAACGCGATATCGGCTTTCAGCTTAGCATTGGCCATGTTGTCTTGGGGATACCACGGGCGATCAAAGGTACGTCCGCCGAACGGATCGCCACCCTCCCATGCGTAACTGTGCCAATAGGCGACGGCGAAACGCAGGTGATCCTCCATCCGTTTGCCCATGACGACTTCGTCGGGGTTATAATGGTGGAAGGCCAGCGGATTTGTGCTGTCCGGCCCTTCGTATTTGACTTTGTTGATACCGTTGAAGAAGTCGGTCATGAGGTTGCTCCCTTGAGTGCCGGATAAGCGGCTTTAAAACGTTGATAGGCGTCCGCAAAGGCGGGAACCAATGCGGCGTTGGGTTCGATTGTTTGGTCGATCTCGGGACCGGTGCAGACGGATTCGGGATCCTGTCCCGTCGCCGCGAGAAGGCCAAGGCGGGCCGCGCCGAACGCGGCACCGAAGTCACCGTCCTTGGGAACGTCGATCGGTAAGTTCATGGCAGTCGCAATAACTTGCAGCCAATAGGTCGACATGGACCCGCCGCCGACGGCCAACATCCGGTCGATGCTGGTGCCCGCGGATTTCAGCGCGTTGAGGTTGTCGACCAGCGCGAAGGCGACGCCTTCCAATACGGCGCGGGTCAGCGCGGCGCGATCATCGGTGTGGCTGAGGTTCAGGAACGCGCCTCGAATGGCGGCATCATTGTGGGGCGTGCGTTCGCCGCCCAGATAGGGCAGGAACAGGGTCGCGCCGGGGGCTTGCAGGTCGCCGAGTTCAGCGGTCAGGTCAGCGGGTTTCACACCGGTAATGCGCGAGTACCAATTGAGGCCGTCCGTCGCTGCTAGAATGACCCCCATCTGGTGCCATTTGTTGGGCAAAGCGTGGCAAAAGGCATGGACGGCGGATTCCGGTTTCGGCAGATAGCTGTCGTTGGCGGCGAATACGACACCCGATGTGCCAAGCGACACAAAGGCCTGTCCGGCCTTGACCGTGCCCATTCCAATGGCCGATGCCGCGTTGTCGCCAGCACCGCCAGCAATCACGATGCCTTTGGGCAGGTTCCAGCGGGTGGCGAGCTCGTCGCGCAGCGTCCCACCCACCTCGGAACCCTCGACGAGCGAGGGCATGTGGTCGCGGGTCAGGCCGGTGGCGGCCAGCAAATCGTCCGACCAATCACGTTTGGCGACATCGAGCCATGATGTTCCAGCAGAGTCAGACATCTCGGAAATATGCTCACCTGAAAGCCACAGGCGCAGGTAATCCTTGGGCAACAGAACCTTGGCGACCTTGGCGAAAATCTCGGGCTCGTTGTTCTTTACCCAAACCAGTTTGGGCGCGGTGAAGCCGGGGAACACAATATTGCCGGACAATTCGCGGAAGATCGGGTTGGCGTCCAGTTCTGCCGCTTCGGCATGGCTGCGCGTGTCGTTCCACATGATGCAGGGGCGCAGCGGTTTGTCGTCCGCGCCAAGGATCGTCGCGCCATGCATGTGACCGGACAGACCGATGCCTTTCAACGCCGCCATTTCGGACGGGTGATCTGCGGACAGCGCGTCCATCACGGATTCACAGGCGGAAATCCAGTCGGCAGGGTTTTGTTCGGACCAGCCAGAATGCGGACGTGACCCCTCGATTGAGGCGTTTTTGGATGCGACAACGTTTTGTGCGTCGTCAATCAACATGCCTTTTAACCCGGACGTGCCGAGGTCTAAACCAAGATACATATCTCCCCCCTTGTGGTGTGGTGCTGGGGCACCTTGGGATTCTCATTATTTCAGTTTCTAAAATAATACAAGAATTTCCGCTATTGCCCCAGCGAATTTGTACGCATTTTCTGTCGCCATATTTGATAACGATCAATCAGGCCCGGACGCAATATCGATGCGAGTTCCGGCAGCGTTTCAAGGCTATTTTCCCGACGAAGTTGATCAAGCGCGGCCATCCGTCGCCGAAACCGTCTGAGCAGATGTGTCTGGTCAGCGGCCCACATGAATTCGATCACCGCTTCGCACATACTTGTCAGATCATCATAAGGCTCGCCACGATCTTTCGACAGTCGCGTCACACAGGCGCGCAGGTCGCGCTCCGCTTTGACCTTCAACGCTTTTGGCAAGATCTGGCAGCGATAATGGTCCGGTTGTTGCAATGGATGAAGATGGAACGAATGGGGCCCAGCAAATCCGCGTTCGACCAAGGTTTCGATCAGGGTGGGAAGCACCAGGATATTCATGACCGAGACGGTGACTCCAAACCGAATCCGCGCCTGTGGGCAGGCCGAGACCAATGTGCGCAGATTTGCCTGAAACTGTTCCCAATCAAAGCCATGTCGAACAAGGGCGCCACGATCTCCGACCGCGTCGATGCTGATTTCGATCGACAGGTTGGTGAAGTTTTTCCAAAGCTCGACGATAGATTCACCTGCCAATGACAGGGACGTCAGGTTGGTGTTGTACGACATGGCCACATCCGTGCGACCCGCTGCGATCAATCGTTTCAACAAGTGCCGATGTTCGGGCATCAACAGAGGTTCCCCACCTGCAAAATAGAGATGCGTGGCCTTATCCACCAGGGGACCAGTCTGAGTCAGCGCATCCTCGGGCGTGGGGAAGCTGCGAATTTCTGCCCTTGGTGCCGTGGTCGCACCCATCGCTTTGGCGTCCTTGTACCAGCGCGAGCTATAGGCATGACCGCACGAACGGCAGGCCAGATTGCAGATGTTCGAAGGGCGAAGGTCAAGGTACGTTGGCTGTTCCGGTGTTTTGGTTATCAGCGCCGCCATCACCGATGGATCGTTGCCGGTAATCGCACGGTTCAATTGGGTGCGAATGCTTTCGCGCGTGTGATCCTCTCGTTCAAAGCATTTCCAGCAGGCTGGGTGCTTGCGGGCATTGCGAAAGTCGGCCCGAAGTGACTCCCAGCGATCCGAGGTCCATAGCGCTGCCAAGTCGTCGCCCGGCAAATGGCCGATTTCGCCATCATATTCGCAACAGGGGGCAACGGCACCAGTGGTTGCAATATATAGACCCATAAACGGCAAAACGCAGAAACCGTTTGGGAAATCAGGTGGAAAATGGTTCATGGCGCTGATAGTTTAACCCGTAATTTGGCAGCCGTGCTAGCCTAACGATATTTTTGGGGGAGAATATGTTTCAGAAGCGTCAGGTGGGAAAGACCACCCTTCATGTTGATGTGCTGGGAATCGGGACAGCGCCGCTGGGCGGAAATTTTGCCGAGCTAAGTTACGAGGATGGCCGCGCGATCATCGCAACGGCGCAGGCGGGGGGTGTTTCGTTTGCTGATACGGCACCGTTTTACGGGTTTGGCCGGTCCGAACGTGTCGTTGGTGACGGGCTGCGCGGCACGGATTACACGCTTTCGACCAAGGTCGGGCGGTTGCTGGTGCCGGGGGCAAAGGGGACGCCGGACGAAACGGGTATGTATGACCCGCTGCCCTTCCATCCGGTCTATGATTATTCGTACGACGCTGTGATGCGTTCGTTCGAGGACAGTTTGCAACGGCTGGGCTTAGATCGGATCGACATCCTTCTGGTCCATGACATTGGCGAGATGACGCATGGCGAAGAAAATGCACGTCACTGGTCGGATCTGGAACAGGGCGGTTATCGCGCGCTGGACGAGCTTCGCGCGGCAGGCAAGGTCAGCGCCATCGGCTTTGGCGTGAACGAGGTGAAAGCCTGTCGCGATGCGCTGACAATCGGCGATTGGGACGTCTTCCTGCTGGCGGGCCGCTATACGCTGCTGGAGCAGAACCCGTTGGCGGACCTGCTGCCCGAATGCGCGGCAGCGGGGACGTCTATCATCTGCGGGGGACCGTTTAATTCAGGGATTCTGGTGGGCCGAGATATGTGGAATTACTCCGCCGCGCCCGATGATGTGAAGGCCAAGGCGAAGGCGTTGGGCGACATCTGCGCGGATCACAATGTTCCGCTGCCCGCCGCCGCGCTGCAATTTCCGCTGGCCCATCCGGTTGTGTGTTCGGTCATTCCCGGTTCTCGCTCGACGGATGAGTATCGTGAGATTCTGGAATGGGCGCGAACGGATATTCCCTCCGCGTTGTGGTCCGACATGGTTAGCGCGGGTCTGATCGCCACCGACGCGCCGTTGCCAACTGGCAATCCGTTCACAGGTGCCGCATGAGGATCGACGCGCATCAGCATTTCTGGACGCTCGCACGCGGTGATTACGAATGGCTGACGCCGGAGCTTGCGAAGATTTACCGCGATTTTGGTCCCGATGATCTGAAACCCAAGCTGGACGCGGCGGGGATTGATGGGACAATTCTGGTGCAGGCGGCATCAAGCGTGGCCGAAACCGAGTTTATGCTGTCGATTGCCGAAAAACATGACTGGGTTCTGGGCGTGGTCGGCTGGGTAGATTTCGACAACCCGTCCAAGGCGATTGGCGATCTGGAACGGCTTGCCGAACATCCAAAACTGGTCGGCATTCGCCCCCTGATCGAAAATATTGATGATCACAACTGGATATTGCGCCCCGCGCATGATCCGGTATTCCGAATGATGATGGAGCTGGACCTGACTTTCGATGCGTTGGGGCGCGTGTGGCTGTTGGACCCGCTGATGGCCTTCTTTGACCGCTACCCTGATCTGCGCTGTGTGATTGATCACTGCGCCAAGCCGCGGATCGCCGATCAGGTCATGCAGCCATGGGCGGACCAGATGGCGCGGATCGCGGCGGATCATGATGTCTATTGCAAACTGTCCGGCCTGACGACCGAGGCAGCCCCAGGCTGGGTGGTCGAGGATATCACGCCCTATGTCGATCACGTGCTGGACGTGTTCGGCCCCAAACGCGTTATGTTTGGCAGCGACTGGCCCGTGTTGGAGCTGCAATCCGATTACCCCGAATGGGTGCGACTGGTCGATGGCTGGCTGGACGGCTATTCCGACGACGACCGCGCCGCCATCATGGGTGACAACGCGGCGGCGTTCTACCTCGGCTAGACGCAGGCACTCATCCCGCCATCTACGAACAAGGTGATCCCGTTGGTAAAGCTGCTCGCGTCTGACGACAGATAAACGGCAGCGCCGATCAGTTCGTCCACGTTCCCCCAGCGCCCGGCCGGTGTGCGCTTGGCGACCCAAGCCGAAAATTCGGGATCGTTGACCAAGGCTTCGTTCAACTCCGTCTTGAAATAACCCGGCGCGATGGCGTTCACCTGCAATCCCTTCGGCCCCCAATCTGTTGCCATGCCCTTGGTGAAGTTTCCCACCGCACCTTTCGAGGCCGTGTAGGGCGCAATTGACGGACGCGCCAACGCTGTCTGGATTGACCCGATATTGATGATCTTGCCCGAACCGCGTTTGATCATGTGGCGCGCGCAGGTCTGGCCGACATTGAACAGGCTATAGACGTTGGTTTTCATCAGGCGATCGAACGCGTCGGCGGGGAAGTCTTCTAATGCCTCGCGATGCTGCATCCCGGCATTGTTGATCAGGATGTCGATGGGGCCGATGTCTGCCTCGAACGCGTCGATGGCCGCTTGGATGGCGGGCAGATCGGTCGCGTCGAAGACCAGCGTGTGCGTAGTGCCGTCGATTTGGCTGGCGGCTTCGGCCAGTGCGTCGGCGTTACGACCGTTCAGGATAACCTCGGCCCCTGCACCAGCGAGCCCTTTGGCCAATGCAAAGCCGATGCCACGGCTGGACCCGGTGATCAGCGCACGTTTGCCGCTAAGGTCGAAAAGTTTCAATGTGTCCATGATGTTCCTCCGATTCTCCCTTGTTCTATGGGGCGGAGGACGTAATGTCAGCAGGAAAGGGAGGGTGATATGCCAATCTTGGAAATCTCGGCGCTGCGGCCCACAACGCCTGTCAACGTGCCTGCCGCGTTGTCGAAAATCAACCTAGCCATTGCCAAGGCCTACGGCTGCGACCCGCGCCATTGCTGGGCAACGGTAACGTGGTTGGAACCGGGGCATTATGCCGAAGGGGACCTCCCGGCCAATACCCAACCCGCGGACACCCACCCTCCAATAGCACGTCTGACCTGTTTCGAAGGGAAATCAGCGGCGGAAATCGAGGCGGTGCTGTTGGCGGCCTCTCATGCGCTCAGCGAGGCCTTCGCGCTCTGCGACAATGTTTTTATAACCTATGTCGAAGCAAAATCCGGCGCGGTCGTTGCCGAAAATGAAGTTGTCCGCACTTGAAAGCCGTCGTCATTCACAGTGCCAAGGATTTACGGATCGAGGAACGGGGGTTCGATGCCCCCGGTCCCGGCGAAGTGCGGGTGAAGATGGCCGCAGGCGGTATCTGCGGATCGGACCTGCATTACTATAACCACGGCGGGTTTGGCGCGGTGAAACTGCGCGAACCGATGGTGCTGGGGCACGAGGTCTCGGGCCATGTCGAAATGATGGGTGAGGGGGTAGAGGGGGTGAAGGTCGGTGATCTGGTCGCCGTCTCGCCCTCGCGCCCCTGTGGCAAATGCCGCTATTGCGCCGAGGGGCTGCGAAACCATTGCGAAAATATGCGGTTCTATGGTTCGGCCATGCCGTTTCCGCATATCCAAGGCGCGTTTCGCGAGGTGCTGGTGGCAGATGCGGCACAGTGTGTTGTCGCAAACGGCCTGTCGGCGGGGGAGGCCGCGATGGCTGAACCCCTGTCGGTTGTCCTGCACGCGGTGCGCCGCGCGGGTGAGATGCTGGGGAAACGGGTGCTGGTGACTGGCTGCGGGCCAATTGGCCTGCTGGTGATATTGGCGGCACGCCGTGCTGGCGCGGCGGAGATTGTGGCGACAGACCTGTCGGAGAACGCGCTGGACCACGCGCGGGCCGTGGGTGCGGATCGCACGATCAATGTGGGAACAAATAGCGACGAACTTTCTGCCTACGCCGCCGGAAAGGGCTACTTCGACGTGATGTTCGAAGCCTCGGGCGCAAATGTGGCGATGTCCGCTGGGGTGATGACCATGCGCCCGCGCGGCGTTGTTATGCAATTGGGCATGGGCGGCGACATGACCATCCCCATGCAGCAAGTGACCGTGAAGGAACTGGACCTACGCGGCAGCTTCCGCTTTCACGAGGAATTCGCGACGGCGGTTGAGCTAATGCAAAAAGGGCTGATTAATGTAAAACCCCTGATCACCCACACGATGCCGCTGGTGGATGCAGTTGATGCGTTTGAAATGGCGAATGATCGGTCGCAGGCGATTAAAGTGCAGTTGGGTTTTAGCGATTTGAAGTAATTCAAATAGTCGTATGATATTTCCTTGCCTGCGACGCGTTCAACCGCCCGTATTCAATTGCAGACATACATGCCATCCTCTTCACGGTTCTCAACGCGTTTCCAGTGTTCGGCGTTCAATTGAATTGGCCTAAACAACAATGTGGTTTTCGTAAATCTTGGCGGGTTTCTAGAGTAGTATTCATCGCGCTTCTTGAATGCGGTACATGATAAATTTGTTCGCGCCTTTTGTTCATTCAGGTGAATAAAGGCGAATTTTTTTGCATTAAAAAAGCGTACCAATTCGCCCCACACGAAGTTGATTTCTTTGGTGTCGAGATGACTCCACGGCATATCCATGCTTGTAATTGTAAATTCATTTCCAAACGTCTTGGTAAATTCCGAGGCGTCTTGGAAATCTTGCCAATCTAAACCAAGCTCTTTGGCATGTTGCGCCCATGGTTTGCCTTTTTCGGTGACCTCGCAACGAAGTATTTCTGAACTGTCGGATAGCAAAATCTCGAAATGATAATAGGAGATTTGTTCAACTGGGAGGGATAGTTTGCGAAAGAACTCACAACCGGTTTCCCTGTTTCTAACAATAATCTTACTATCTGTATCCACCCTGTAATCGTATTTATCGAAATCCATGCTTCAGCTCCAAGTTTATTAAGCCATAACTTGCAAATTCAGTCGGAAACAAGATTATTGCGCCGCGGATCGCAATGACATTAAGGAAATCACTTATGCACGTTCTGACCATCCTCGATCACCCAGACCCGGCCTCGTTCAGCGCGGCTGTTGCGCGGCGGTTCATGGACGGTGCCAAAGATGCCGGGCATAGTGTTGAACTCGCGGACCTCCACGCGGAAGAGTTTGATCCGCGCTGGACCAAAGCGGATATTGATGCCGAGGCGAACGGAGACACATTGCCGGATGTTGCCAAGGAGCAAATGCGCATCGACAGGGCGGATGCGATTTGTCTTGTGTTTCCCCTGTTCTGGTGGGGTATGCCGTCGATGATGAAAGGCTGGGTGGATCGTGTTTGGACGTGGGATTGGGCCTATGATCAGTTAGACGATCCTAACAAATCCCTGCAACGTCCTCGTTCTGGCGTGCTGCTGATACCAGCTGGCGCGCGCTCGGACGAGATGGACGAGGCCGGATATTCCGCCGCGCTGGAGACCGCGTGGATCAACGGGACGTTCGGGTATTTCGGGTTCTCGCCGCGCAAGCTGGAATTGCTTTGTGGCGCGAAAGGATCGTTGGAGCGGCGGAAATCATTGTTGGAGCGTAGCTATCAGGTTGGGCGCGATATAGCTGCCTTTCGCAACTGAAAATTATCGGGCTGGAGTCTGGCCTCGTGCCATCCGAGGAAACGTATAGACCATCGCCCCCACAGCAACGATTATCCCGCACACCGCCATGGACCCAAGCCCGACGGACAGGCCGAAATATTGGGACATGAAGCCGATATAGGGCTGGCCGGACAGGAACCCAAACATGCCTGCGAGCGCCACGGCGGCAACGCCCATCGACGGCGCGACGCCCGGTATACGTGACGACACACCGATTAGGATCGGGTAGGTGTTGGCGGCCCCCAATCCCACCAGCATGAAGCCGAAGGCACTGATTAACACCACGGGTGAGCCGATGGCGACAGCAAAGCCGAGCGTGATAAACACGCCGCCGATGACCAGCATTTGACGCTCGCCCACGCGTTCGACGATCGAGCCGCCAATGAACCGCATCAGGGCCATCGCGAACATGTAGAAGGCGTAACCTTGGGCGGCCTGTGCCTCGGTCGCGCCTTTTATTTCTGTCAGGAAAACGCCGCTCCAACTGACGGCGGCGCCTTCGATGGAATTGCCGAAGAACAGCAGGATCGCGACGACCGCGACAGCTTTGGTTGGCAGGGCAAAGCGGCGTTTTGCCCCTTCGGACGGGGCAAGGGCGCGCAGCAGGCCGAGGTTGGACCAGACACTGACGCCCAGCAGAATCAGCGCCAGAACAGCGGCTGCATAGCCCTGCGTGTAGCCAAAGCTGAACATCACGCTGCCAAGCCCGGCAATGGTCATCGACCCTGCGCTGAACCAGCCATGAAAGACGGACATGGACGGGCGGGCGCGGGCGTTTTCAACCTCGGCCGCCTGCGTGTTGATCGCAACATTGAGCGGCCCGCCAATGATCCCCATCAGGAACGAGGCCACAAACAGCCAAGGGATATTCGGCGCAAGGATCAGTGCGGGCAGCAGGCCCAGAAACATCGGTTGCGAGACCAGTGTCGCCTTGCGCGAGCCGATCAAACCGACGAACCACCCCGCGATTGGTTGAGAAATCACCGACCCCAAACTGCCCACCAGCAGGACCATTCCCAGCGTCTGTGGGTCAATCGACAGACGGGAAACGACGCTGGGGATATGGACAACCCACAACCCGGTCGAACTGCCGTAAATCGCAAAGGTAATGCACACCCGGATGCGAGCCCGGGCGATATTCGCAGGGGAATAGGTGGTCAATGTTAGCCTTTTACGTAGTTCTGCCAGTCGTGGTTTTCTTTGAAGCCCAGCACCTCGCGGATTTTGCGGTTAGAGAAGAGAGCCTCATTCTCGCCAAGCTCACCTTTGACCGGCACACCGGGGAAGAACCGGTCGATCAGATCCTGCGTTGGGATATTCATGCCGTTCGTATCGTTGCCCGCGTTGAACACCTGGAAGCCCAAACCATCCTTTTGCAGGCAAAGGTCAGTGATCTGCCCCAGATCGCGCGCGTCGATATAGCAGAACGCATTGCGACGGCGGGTTTCGGGGGCGGCGAAGAAGCGGGGGAACAGAGTTTCGTATTCATGCGGCTCGATCACATTGCCGATCCGCAGCGCGTAAATGTCCGCGCCGGAGCGACGGGCGAACGAACGGGCGGTTACTTCGTTTACCTTTTTAGAGCAGCCATAGCTGTCCATCGGGTCGATGTCGTAATCCTCGTCCAGCGGCAGATAGTGGGGGTCGGTCTGCCCGTCGGAAAAACAGATGCCATAAGTGGTTTCGGACGACGCGATGACGATCTTTTTGATGCCAAGCTTCACCGCAGCCTCGATCACATTATAGGTGCCGATGGTGTTGACGCGAAATGTCTCGTTATCCGGATTGATCAGGATGCGCGGAACGGCGGCGAAATGCACAACAGCGTCAAATTTCGGTGCACCCTTGCCGGTTTCCAGATCGTCAAATCCCGCATAAGCGGTTAGTGCGTTGAACATCTGCCCGCTATCCGTGATGTCCGCGATCAGGTTATCAACACCGGCATGATCGAGCGGTGTCAGGTCCACGTTCAGCACACGGTGACCTTGATTAAGCAGATAGGGAATTACATAGCGCCCGGCCTTGCCTGATCCACCTGTAAAAAGAATCCGTTTGCCCATGGTCATGCCTCCTCCGCTGCGGTATTCACGTTAATATCCGGGCGCGGTATAGCGCGCCTGCATCAAATGGTGAAGGGCGAAGATTGCCCGAAACGGGAGGGATAGCAATGGAAGATTTGGTACTGCACGGGCCAATGTTGGCAAGCACGGTCGAGGCGCTGGAAAAAGCCTTCACCGTCAACCGCCTTTGGGAGGCAGGGGACAAGGATGCCTTTTACGCCGCGAATGCCGGTACGCGGTTTGCCGCGACAGGGCACGGGTTTACCGCCGAGATGATGGACAAGCTGCCAGCACTGGAGGTGATTTCGTCCTTTGGTGTGGGCACGGATTCGATTGATTTGAAAGCGGCGAAGGAACGCAACATCCGCGTGACCAATACGCCGGATGTGTTGAATGATGCGGTGGCGGAATTGGCTGTGGGTCTGATGCTGACACTGTGTCGCCGAATTGTCCCTGCGCATCAGTATATCAAGGACGGCAAATGGCTGGACGGGGCCTATCCGCTGACCGGAGAACTGACGGGGGCGAAGGTCGGGATCATTGGGCTGGGCAGAATTGGCAAAGAAATTGCCAACCGGTGTCAGGCGTTCAAAATGCAGGTTGTGTATCACGGGCGGCGTGAGCAGAAGTTCCAACCCTATCCGTATTACGCGGATCTGGAAGCGATGGCGCGCGATGTTGACTGGATCATCGCCGTGGTTCCGGGCGATCCGTCGACCGCTGGACTGGTGTCGGAAAGCGTGATGAAGGCGCTGGGGCCGAACGGGGCGATCGTAAATGTGGGGCGTGGGTCGCTGATCGACGAACCGGCCATGATCCGCCTGCTGAAATCCGGCGAGCTGGGCGGCGCGGCGCTGGATGTATTTGCCGAGGAACCGAAAATGTCCGAAGAATTGTGGAACATGGACAATGTTGTCTTGTCCCCACATCAGGGTAGTGCGACGCACAAAACCCGCTGGGCGATGGGGGATTTGGTGGTGCGTAACCTGCTGGCTGCCAAAGCTGGCGATCCGTTGATCTCTCCGGTGGTTTAGGTCGTCCAGCCGCCGTCAATGATGTGCGGCTGACCTGTTGTAAAACTGCTCTCGTCCGAGGCAAGATAAACCACCAGCGCGGCGATCTCGTCGGGCTGCGCAAGGCGGCCCATGGGTTGGCGCGCCTTGAAATCCGCGAGGGCTTTGTCGAAATCGCCCGTTGCGCGCAGGCGATCGTGCAGCGATGGGCTTTCGACCGTGCCGGGGCAGATACAGTTGCAGCGAATGCCCCGTTCCACATAATCCTTGGCGACAGATTTGGTCAGGCCAATCACGGCAGCTTTGGTCGTGGAATAGGCAAAACGGTTGGGGACGCCGGTGATGGACCCTGCGACAGACGACATATTGATAATATTCCCGGCCCCACGTTCCAGCATCCCTGGCAGCGCGGCGCGGATCGTGTGGAACATCGCCTTGACGTTCAATTCATAGGCAAAGTCGAGCTCGTCTTCGGTCGCATCGAGTATCGGGCCGTTATGCACATAGCCCGCGCAGTTGAACAAAACGTCCGGCTGAAAACCGGCAATGGCGGCGGTGACGGCATCCTTGTCCGTCGCATTCAACACCAGCGTCTTGCATTTCAGGGTCTCCAGTGCTTCGCCATTTATGTCAGTCGCCAGAACCTCGGCGCCCTCGGCCAACATCATTTCGACGGATGCCCGTCCGATCCCCTGACCGGCTGCGGTGACGAATATTTTCTTGCCTTTTAAGCGCATGGTGACCTCCCCTTTTTCGCGACAATACCGCGAAAAAAGGGGAAGTCACGAGCGGATTTAGGCAGCTTCGGACTGTGCCGTTTCCACACGCGCGGTTTTCGTTGCGTTGCCCCACCAAACCAGGTCGTCCAGCATAGACTTGGCACTGCCAAGGATCGCGTCTTCGATCTCGGACATTTCGCCATTCTCGCCTAGTGGAGACACTTTCATAAAGGCAGCGCCACCGATGGCAACGGTTGAGCGCACGGGCACCATTTGCAGTTCGACGGCGATGGTGCGCAGATGTTCGGCAGCGCGTGTGCCGCCCACCGACCCATAGGACACAATGCCCATCGGCTTGCGGTTCCATTCGACATAGGCCTGATCCAGCGCGTTTTTCAATGCACCCGTGATCGAGCGATTATATTCCGCGGTAACAAAAATATACCCGTCAAATTCGGCGAGTTTTTTCTGCCAGGCAACGGCCTTTGGGTCCGAGGTCGGCACCCAGGCATTTGATGCCGGTTCGTTAAAGAACGGCAGGTCGAATTCCTTAAGGTCGAGCAGTTCAACCTCTATATCCTCCCGCGTTTTCGCGAGATCGGTGATCCATTTCGTTGGTTTCATGGCGAAGCGCGAGTCGCGCGTCGAGCCAGTGATAACAGCAATCTTCAGCATTATAGTCTCCAATTGGGAGTAGGTTTCTGTTGGTAACTAGGGAGACATGTGATACTTTGACATGATTCGCAAGGAGGCACTTTTATGAAACCTGCTTTACGTCATGAAACCAATGACTGCCGGGTGATCTCGGACATGCTGTCGCGGGTGGGCGACAAATGGTCGATGCTGATCGTCACCTATCTGGGTGAAGGGCCGCACCGGTTCAGTGAACTGAAACGGATTGTTGGGGGAATATCGCAAAAGATGCTGACCTCGACCCTGCGCAATCTGGAACGGGACGGGATCGTGTCGCGTTTCGTGGAACCAACCCGTCCGCCAAGTGTGACCTATGAGCTGACCGATCTGGGCCGCGACATGCTGGTGCCCGTATCTGCGCTAGAGATGTGGACGCGCGACAATATCGACCGAATCGAAGCCGCGCGTGCCAAGTTTGATGCGCTTTAGCTTTTGCTGAACAGCTTGGCGAAATAGTCGACCATCTCGGGGACCATCTTGTTACCGAACCCCTGCGCCTTCGCCATGCCGAGCGAAGTTTTCGCCGCCCCGGACATCAGGCTGGGCACGTCGAAATCGTCAGCCATTTTGGCATAATACCCGACATCCTTGCGGGCGTTCGACACCGAAAAGGCCAGTTGGATTTCATTGTCGACCGCATGGGCTTTAATAAATTCCATCATGCCGGATTTGAGCGGGCCAGCGGACATCACCTCGAACAGGGTTTCACGTTTCAGGCCTGCAAGATCCGCCATGGCAAACGCCTCGGCCATCGCCATCGCGGTGGTCATGGCATAAAAATTGTTGATCAGTTTCAGTGTGTGGCCAGCGGCAAGCGGGCCAACATGGAAGACGTTCTCGCCAAGGTCGTCGAGGATCGGTTTGGCGCGGGCGAAATCTTCGTCTGCCCCGGCGGCCATGATGTTCAGCATCCCCTCGCGTCCATGGCTTGGGGTGCGGCCAAGCGGCGCGTCCATGTAGTGCACGCCTTTGGCGGCAGCATCCGCGCCGATCTTCAACGTTGATCCGGGCAGCGAGGTTCCCGTGTCGATGATCAGCGTGCCGGGTTTGGACCCTGCAAGCGCCCCGTCTTCACCATAGATCCGGCTTTCGACATGATCCGATGTGCCCATACACAGGATGATAATGTCGGATGCGGCCGCGAGGTCTTTGGCTGTTGCGGCCTCGGTCGCGCCGCGGGCAATGGCTTTGTCAAGTTCGGTGCGGTCACGGTTGCCAAGGACGGTCATGTCATAACCTAGGTCTAATAAACGCTGCACCATGGCGCCGCCCATAAGACCAAGTCCGATGAATCCGATTTTGGGTTTGCTCATGATGTCCCTCCTACAGGTCGTTTGCGAAATGGTTGAATTGTGAGGCGTCCGGCGCAGGCCGGCCGGTATAGGCGGCGAAGCTGTTGACCGCCATGTGTTTGAACAAGTCAAAGCCGGACAGGCGTTTCAACCCTGCCGCCTGCGCGTCCTGCATGAACTGCGTTTCGATGGGGGTGTAGACGGCATCGAACACCCATGTTTGGGGGCCGAGTTGGGCGGCGGGAAAGGCAGAGCCGGGATATTCGCGCATGCCAAGCGGGGTGGCGTTCACCAGCCCGTCAGCGTCGGTCGTTGGGGTGGTTTCATGGATTAGCGTACCATCCGGGTCTAGCTGCGCAATCAATTTTGCGGCAGCCCCGGGTTTGGTGTCCCACAGGTCAATGCGGCTTGCGCCAAGGTCGCGCAGGGCGGCGATGATAGCGCGGGCGACGCCTCCGGCCCCTGCGATGGCAACACGACCTGGCTTGGCGTCGCCGAATACGTTGCGCCAAGCAGCGAGCATGCCCAGATAGTCGGTGTTATACGCCGTGATTTCCGTGCCGAATGTCAGAAGGTTGGAAGCGCCAAGCTGCGCCGGATAGCCCTGCCGTATTGTGGCGCGCCTGTCGGCACGGGTCTTATAGGGGTGGGTGACGGTGACCCCGGTGAAACCGTCCGACTTGATCCGGTCGATATGCTGGTCGAAGTCGAAACCGGGCATTTTCGCGGTGTCAAAAATCGTAAAATCCCAGCCAATCCCCGCCTCCGCACACAGCCCCCCGACAGCCGCCGAAAACCGCGAGCGGGAGATGTTTTTACCGATGAGGCCAGCTTTGATTTGCCCGATATTATTTTCCACTTTTATCCCCAACTAGTACTGACCACTACCGCCATTCATAAGAAAATACTCAGCAAAGACATCCATTTCAGCTTGTTGGTTTCCTTCGCCGTCGAATATCTGTTTCACAGCGCGAATAATATCGTCATCACGGAAAATGAACGGAAGGGAACAGGGTGCTTGCAACACGGTCATTACATTTTGCTCTGGAGCACGAAGTATTGTCGCACTTGGACCTCGCAAGGGCGGGATTTCTGATGTGCTGTTTCGCAATCCTACTACGATGCTACCTGACCGGTCCCAATCCGCCGGCTCACCAAAGGTAGAGTTATCCCATGTAAACCGGATAAAATTTCCATTTTCATTCGGATATTCACCATAGATGGTTTCGTCGACAATAAACGTAAACACAGCGTAGTTGGGCAATGGTCCGACATCGCCTACATCTATGATTTCATAGTTAATGACTCTTCCTTCAACAATTGCATCGGCATAAAGCAGGTCACGAAGGTCCATTCCGACCATTACAGAGCAAGCATGCACCAGGCGTGGATAAACCGAGAGGGCGACAAGGACTATGAACAAGATATAGGCTTTAATACTGTGCATTGCCAACCTCACATCACCGCCCCGATCTGCCACGGGACGAATTCGTAATCACCCAGCCCCTGTGCCTCGGACTTGGTTTTTTGGCCCGACGCCACGCGCAGGAACATTTCATAAATTTCACGCCCGACTTCCTCGATCGTACGGCCGTCCGAGATGATGGTTCCGGCGTTGATGTCCATGTCCTCGGTCAGGCGTGTGTACATTTCGGTGTTGGTGGCGATTTTGATCGATGGCGAGGGTTTTGCCCCGAATGCCGATCCGCGCCCCGTGGTGAAGCAGACAAGGTTGCAGCCCGACGCGATCTGTCCGGTCACTGACGCAGGGTCGTAGCCGGGACTGTCCATGAAGGTAAAACCTTTCGCGGTCACGGGTTCCGCATATTTGTAAACACCCATCAGCGGTGTGGTGCCCCCCTTGGCCGCTGCGCCAAGCGATTTTTCCAAGATGGTTGTCAACCCGCCTTTTTTGTTCCCCGGCGAGGGATTGTTGTCCATCGAACCGCGATTGCGCTCGGTATAATCCTCCCACCAGCGGATCAGACCGATCAGTTTCTCACCGGTCGCCTGATCGACTGCGCGGCGCGTTAACAGGTGCTCGGCGCCGTAAATCTCGGGGGTTTCGGCCAGCACCCCGGTTCCACCTTGTGCGACCAGCAGGTCGCAGGCATAGCCTAGCGCTGGGTTCGCGGTGATGCCGGACCACGCGTCCGACCCCCCGCATTGCAACGCGACCATCAGGTCCGAGGCCGGGCATTCCGTGCGTTCGATGTCGTTAACCAGAGGCAACATTGCCTCGACCTTTTTGATGCCCAGCTCGACGGTTTTACGCAGGCCACCGACATCCTGAATATTCATGGTCTGGAATAACGGTCCATTCTCGATGCCGTACGCTTCTAGTAGCCAATCGATTTGCATGCTCTCGCAGCCCAGCCCCGCCATGACCACGCCACCGACATTTGGGTTGCGTGCATACCCCCAAAGGGTTCGCTGCAAGACCTCAAACCCAGTCCCGTCGCCCCCCATGGCGCAGCCAGTGCCGTGTGAAAAGGCGACAACACCGTCAACATTCGGATAGTGCGACATAACCTCGGGCGTGAAATGGGCTGCGATCATGCGGGCTGCGGTCGCTGAACAGTTGACCGAGGTCAGAACTGCAATGAAATTGCGTGTCCCCACTTTGCCGTTAGATCGGCGGTAGCCCATGAATGTGTCCTGCGTGGTCGCAGGGGCAACAGGGCGCAGGTCAGTGGAAAATTCATAGGCTTGATCGACATTGCGGAAGTCAAGATTGTGCGTGTGGACGTGATCCCCCGCCGCGATATCCTCGTGCGCATAGCCGATCACTTGCGCGTATTTATAGACTGGATCGCCCTTGGAAATCGCCGCGACCGCCATTTTATGTCCACGCGGGATCATTTGGTTGGGCGAGATACCGTCGGCGACTTCGCCAACTTCCAGCGGTTTAATGGCTGTGATAACGTTATCACGGGCGTCCAGACGAACGGTGGTTTTCATTTAAACTTGGTCCTTAAGCGCAATAGGGGGCAGAATTGTCCCAGCGATATAATGATACGTGCGGGTTGGCCGCAAGGCGGGCGCGGGTGTCTTCCCACATTTGTTTCCAGCGGTTGGCGTCGCGCAGTTCGCGGGACGGATTGGCGCGGGATCGGGCGACAAAGCTGGGGAAATGATCGCGGCCTGTCGATTGGCCGGTCACGTTGTAGCGCACGTCAAACGACCAGCGGAATCCATCGGTTTTGTTGACCAGCGAGGCATGCGGCGCCTTTGGATGAAAAATCACCACGCCGCCGGATTTTACCGGCAGCGGGATCGAATGACTGCCACGAAGGAATTCATTCGGAATGCCAATCTGGGTTTTCTCGCAATGCGGTAGCAAATCTTGACGATGCCGCCCCGGTTGAACCTGCAGACAGCCGTTTTCGCGGGTTGCGTCTGTCACGGCGATCCAGACGGTGATCATTTTGGTATCGTCCGCACTTTCATGCGTCACGCCCTGATCCTGATGCCAGTCGGTGGACGTGATGTGGGCACGGACTTCATCCTTGCGCAGTTCGGTAGCGGGCGGTTTGATCCGCACATGCTGGATCGGGTTCGAGGTAATCTCGGGTCCGATCAGGCATTCGACAACATCCAGCAGGGTTTTGTCGGTCAGCATGCTCAACACAGCAGGGCCGAAATGGAACGGTGTATCGGGTTGGACTTCGCTGGCGGGCAGCGAGATATCCATTGGCTGGAACCAGTCGCAGCCAGAACTATAGGCGACCCGCAGCTTTTCGAAGAAATCCATGTCACCGGATGGGGGCAGCTTTCCGTCGGCAACCCAACCATCATAAAGGCGGTCAAGCAGCGCCGAATATTCTGCGCGAACCGGATCGAGCACGGTTTTCTGGTCCAGAACGTCTTCGACGACCAGGTAACCCTGTTCGTCGAAATGTTGGATTTGTGCGGACGTCAGCATGGTCTACCTCAGAGGAACACCGTCACAATATTCGGCCAGATCAGCAGAACTGACAAGGCCAGAAGCTGGATTCCGATGAAGGGCAGAAACCCCTTGAAGATATCGGTTAGCGAGATGTGCGGCGGCGCCACCGATTTCAGGTAGAATGCCGCCGGACCAAATGGGGGCGACAGGAAACTGACCTGCATATTCATACAGAAGACCACACCAAACCAGATGGCCACATGGCTGGGGGAAAGTTCACCGATAAAGCCCAACTCCTCGACGGGGAGCTTGGTCACGATTGGCAAAAACACCGGCATAATCAACAGAACGATCCCAACCCAGTCCATGAACATTCCCATGATTAGGAAAACAAACATCATGAACAGGATGACTCCCATCGTTGGCATGTCAGAGCCGACGATCATGTTGGCCACATAGGTCGGACCCCCCGCAAGCGTGTAGGCGAAGGCCAACGCCGCAGCGCCAAGCGTCACCCAGATGATCGTTCCCGTCGATTTCAGGGTCCGCATCAGGCTGTCCCACACGATCTCGAATGTCATTTCGCGCCGGATAAGCCCGATCACGAATACGGCGATTACACCCATTCCGGCGGCCTCGGTAATCCCGGTTATGCCTCCGTAGATGGAGCCCAGAACAACACCGATTACGATAATCGGGGCGACCAGACCTTTACCCATTTCCCAGCCCTTCGCGGTGCGCTCGCGCCCAACAACGAGGAACACCAACGCCAAAGCAACGATTGCTGCGCCGATGAGCCAAGGAATGTCTGACACCATGCCAAGGAAAATCGGATCGACACCCTCGGTGACGGCATTTTGGCCTGTGGCTGTGAAATAGAGGTTGCGGATAAGCAATCCGCCGACAACCCAAACAGCCAACCGCGACAGGAACCCAAGGAACATCAGCGATTTTTCCCGGCTCGGCGGATCATTCGGATCGGGTTCGGGCAAGGGGGCTTGATCGGGAAAGAGGTTTGAGCGCGCAATAATATAGATGATGAAGAAGCTGGCCAGCATAAAGCCCGGCAGGAAGGCGGCAGTAAATAAAGCCTTGATAGAGGTTTCCGTGATCAGCCCGTAAAAGATCAGCACGATGGAAGGAGGAATCATTGTCCCCAGTGACCCCGATGCACAGATCGTCCCGATGGCAAGGTTCTGGTTATAGCCAAGCCGCAGCATCTGCGGCAGGGCAATCAGACCCAACAGAACAACTTCACCGCCGATGATGCCGGACATTGCCGCCATTATCACCGCCATGATCGACGTCACAATCGCGATCCCGCCACGTGTCCGCGACATCCAGACCGACAGCGAGCTATACATATCCCGCGCAATGCCCGAGCGTTCCAACAACGAGGCCATAAAGATAAACAAGGGCACCGAAATCAGCACATAGTTATTCACCTGTCGATAGATCGATTTTGATAGGCCCGAGGTGATCCCACGACCGAAATCCTTATACAACAGCTCGGGTCCGAACTTCATCGCCAGAACGGCAACAGCAAGGAACGCAGACGCGAAGCCAAGCGGCATCCCGATGGCCAGCAAAAAGAACATGCCCAGCAGCAGGATCAGGGACAACGTGCCAAGGTCATCAACCTTGATGAAATCCAACATGGAAAGGTCAAACAGATCCATTACGTGTCACCTTCGATCGTTTTGCGAATTTTTTCGATCTCGACCTCGTCGATCTCGTCGGCGGGGGAATGATGCTCGGGTGCTTTGTTCCAATCCGCGATCAGATTCGATAGAGCTTGAAGCGCCACCATGAAGATCAGGATCAAAACAGCCAGATAAAGTGTTGACGGGATCGGCGGATCCCACGCGGTGCCATATGTCTCCATTCGGCCCAGCTTGTTCTTGGTGTCGGTGTAACCACCCCAGATCAGCGTCGCGACGAATATCCATAGCAGGATCAGCGAGAGCACGTCGGACGCCTTTTGTGCCCAGCGTGGCATCATGTCATAGATGATATAAATGCGAATATGGCTGCGCTGTTGCATGGCATAAAGACCGGCCATCAGAAATACGAAACCCGCCATCCACAAGGACAGTTCGTTCGCCCAGATTGTGGGTTTGTTAAATATGTAGCGGGCAATCACTTCGAAAAACATGACGCAGACAATCAGCGCGATGGTGACCATTGCGATACGCGACAGGATTAGGCTGACAATGTCGAAAATTCCGTCCGCGTGGGGTTCAATCTGCCCCTTGAAGTCCGAGAGATATATGCCCAACGCCAAGGCTGAAATGGCCGCGACAATAAGCGAACCGGCAAACACGTTTGATGTCATCATTTCCTTGAACTGCGGGAAAGACTGGTTGGTTTGTTCGACATCCAGACCAAAGACCAGCATCAGAACGCCCAACGTCACCAGAACCGTTATCCCGCCGATCATCAAATCACGAAAGAAACGGCGCAGATTTGGAAAGCCAAGATTTACAAAATGAAAGGCGCCAAAAATCGCGGTCACAATCACCGACACAAACAGAACATATCGGATAAGGGCAAAAGCCTGTACAAATGCCTCGGCGCTGAAAAGGGCTGGGATCAATAGGCAAAGCCCGCATGTGGCAACCATCATCAGGCCAATCGCTGCGATTCCTTTATGGATGGACCGCCCCTTGTTCAGCCAGACCTGTTCTGTATCAGAGTTTTGAGTCATTTTTACGCCTCCCCCACCATTTCACGTGAAAACGGCGGGCCCGTTACAGACCCGCCGCAATGCTTTCCGATGATCGAAGTTACTCGATCATGCCCATGCGGCGGAGGAAGGCGTAATGTGCATCCACGATTGCGCGGGCTTCCGGGGTTTTTTCGGCCCAGCCTTCCCATGCAGCCATGGCGCCAGCGCGGAATTCCGCACGGTCTTCCGGGCTCCAATCATAGAGCGTCACACCAGCTTCTTTCAGGCCAACAGCCGCTTCGGCGTTCGCAAGGTCAAAGCGCATCGTGGTCTGAAGTGCCAAAGCCTGCGTCGCGACTTCGAAAATGCGCTTGATATCGTCCGGGAACGAGTTCCAGACATCAAGGTTGATGGTCACGTGGTCTGCTGGCATCGAGTGGAAACCCGGGAAGGTCGCATGCTTCACAACATCATAAAGACCAATACCCACGTTGTTCGCGAGGCTGGAATAGTCGGCACCGTCAATGATGCCGGTTTCCAGCGCGGTGAACACTTCGGTAAAGTCCATCACGATCGGCGATGCGCCAAGCTCGGCGAAAATTTCGGTTTCCAGACCCGGAGGCGAACGGAATTTCCAGTCGACCAGATCAGCCGGACCTGCCAATGGCTTGGCCGACGACATGGCTTCCTGACCACCAGCCCACCAGCCAACAAGCTGCATGTTATACTGGTTGTAAAGTTCGTTTGCCGCCTCTAGGCCACCGCCGTTATAAAGGAAGCTATACATCTCGTAGGGGTTGTTATAGCCGCCCATCGGATCGCCGACGAACTGGAATGCTGGGTTTTTACCCGTCTGGTAAGCACCACCATGCATCTCGCCATCCAGAATTCCGGTTGCAGCGGCGTCAAAACCTTCGGTCGACGACACGACGGATGACGACCAGAACATTTCGATTTTCACGCGACCGCCGGACATGGTTTCGACGTTGTCGATGAATTCTTGCGCCAACTGACCGGACAATTGTTCCGGTGTGTAATGTGTCTGGAAGCGCAAGTTAAATTCCTGCGCGAAGGCTGACGACGCCAACAGGGCAGCGCTGGCAGCACCAGCGATTAGATACGAAAATTTCATTAGTTTCCTCCCATGGAACATTTTACTGATCTTGATTATGCGCGGTTGCTCCCGAAACCGCACATTTTTTTATCTCATACATATGGTGGTAAGCGAGATATTATGTGAGGTCAACAAATTTGGTATACCAAATACTTGCTGTTTGTTAGAACTCTCGCCTATACGTAGTCGGAATCACTTCGAGGGGCGCTTTTCATTATGAGCCTGAAATCGCAAAACGGCATGGAGACGGTCGTGCCAAGCCTGTCACGGCAGCGCTTGGCGGATCAGATCGCCGATGTTTTGCGAAATCAGATTCTGCAAGAGATCCTCCAACCTGGAAGCAACATCCCTGAACGCGAAACCGCCGAGGCACTGGGTGTCAGCCGCACACCATTGCGCGAGGCGTTGCTGATACTGGAGGCAGAGGGGCTGATTGAAATGGCGCCGGCGCGCAGTCCGGTGGTGGCCAATCCGTCGCTGGAAGAACTGACCAATCTCTTGTTGGTGCAATCAGCGCTAGAGGCGTTGGCCGGTGAAACCGCTTGCGACAATATCAGCGATGACGAAATTGCCGAAATAGAATCGATGCACCAGGAAATGGTCGACACCGCCGAGACGGCAGATTCGCTAGCGTTCTTCTCGACGGATATGGCGTTTCATACGGCAATTGTGGCGTCGACCAAAAATATCTCATTGATCAAGACACATGGTCAGTATAACGCGCAGCTTTGGCGCGCGCGCTATATGTCGTCGCGCCGGAGGTTGAACAGGCCATCGAGTATGCGCGACCATGCGGAAATTATTGAAGGGCTGCGCGCCCGCGACAAGGACCGAACGTCGAAAGCCATGCGTGACCATTTGCGCAAGGCAATTGTCAGGATCAGTGGCATTTTAGCTAATGAACGTGGACCGGAATAGGGGCCGAGGCCCAGAGGGAGAAAAAATTATGTCAGACGGTGACGATCTACGCGCCAACAAGAAATACCGGTCACAGGAATGGTTCGACAATCCGAACAACCCGGGCATGACCGCACTCTATGTCGAGCGGTATCAGAATCAGGAGTTCACGCGCGGCGAATTGCAGGGCGAGCGACCGGTGATCGGCATCGCGCAAACAGGGTCAGACCTTGCGCCCTGCAACAAAATCCACGTGTTTCTGATGGACCGGATCAAGGCGGGCATCCGCGATGCTGGCGGTATTCCGATGGAATTTCCCGTGCATCCGATTCAGGAAACCGGAAAACGCCCGACCGCGGCACTGGACCGTAACCTTGCCTATCTGTCCCTGGTCGAGGTTTTGCACGGCTATCCCATCGACGGCGTTGTTCTGACGACCGGGTGTGACAAGACAACGCCAGCAATGCTGATGGGGGCGGCGACTGTGGACATTCCGGCGATTGCGCTCAATGGCGGCCCGATGCTGGATGGTCACTGGAAGGGCAAGCTGGCCGGGTCCGGCACGATTGTCTGGGAAAGCCGTCGTTTGCTGGCCGAAGGCACGATTGATTACGAAGAATTCATGAACCGCGTTTGCGCGTCTGCGCCCTCGCTGGGTCACTGCAACACGATGGGCACCGCGTCCACGATGAACGCGATGGCCGAGGCGTTGGGCATGACCCTGACCGGATCGTCCGCCATTCCCGCGCCGTTCCGCGAACGGATGGAAATGGCCTATCACACCGGTCGCCGGATCGTCGCGATGGTCGAGGAAGGCTTGCGCCCCTCCGATATCATGACGCGCGAGGCGTTCATCAACGCCATCGTCACCAACACCGCGATTGGCGGGTCGACCAACGCTCCGCCGCATTTGCAGGCAATTGCACGTCATGTCGGTGTCGAGCTGAACGTGCAGGATTGGCAGACCTATGGCTATGACAAGCCGTTGCTGGTCAACATGCAGCCCGCCGGTGAATATCTGGGCGAGAGCTTCCACCGCGCTGGCGGTGTTCCCGCCACGATGGGCGAGCTGATGGCCGCAGGCATGATCCACGAAGGCGTCATGACCGCAACCGGCAAAACCATGGGCGAGAACCTGAAAGGCATTCGTTCCGAAGATCACAAGGTGATCAAAACCGTCGATGAACCGATGCGCAAAAATGCTGGGTTCGTCGTGGTGTCCGGCAATCTGTTCGACAGTGCGGTGATGAAAACCAGCGTGATTTCCAAGGACTTCCGCGAGCGCTTCTTGTCCAAACCGGGACAGGAGAATATCCATGAAGCCCGCGCAGTTGTGTTTGAAGGGCCGGAACATTACCACGCCGCGATCAACGATCCGGCATTGGAAATCGACCCGAACACGATCCTGTTCATTCGCGGCGTTGGCTGCGTTGGCTATCCCGGATCGGCCGAGGTGGTGAATATGCAGCCGCCTGATGCGGTGATCAAACAGGGGATTGCCCATTTGCCAACGGTTGGCGATGGGCGTCAGTCAGGCACGTCGGAAAGTCCGTCGATCCTGAACGCCTCCCCTGAATCAGTTGTTGGTGGTGGGCTTGCCTTGTTGAAAACCGGCGACATTGTGCGTCTGGATTTGAACAATGCAACGCTAAACGCCATCGTTCCGGCGGAGGAATGGGAGGAGCGTCGCAAGGCGTGGACTCCGCCGGAGCTTAAACACCAGACCCCGTGGCAGGAAATCTACCGCACCAATGTTGGCCAGCTGGCCGATGGGGGATGTCTGGAACTCGCGACGTCCTATCAGAAGATCTACAAAGAACTTCCGCGCGACAATCACTAAAGGGAAACGCCCGCATCACTCGGTGGTGCGGGCGATCCGTTTGCGGTTAACACCTAACCGCCATTCGCGATAAAGAACGAACAGACCGGCGGCGACGATGATCGCGACACCGAAAATATCGCGCCAGGATGGCACATCCGACCAGACCAGATAGCCCAGAATAAACGCCCACACGATGGACGTATATTGAAAGGGTGCGACGACTGACGATGGTGCAATACTGACAGATTTGTTCATCATGAAATGCGCGCCGGTGGCCAACAGGCCCATCACAAACATCGCAGACGTATCGATCAACGTGGGCGGGGTCCACGCGACGGCGAACGATCCGATACCGACAATGCCTACAATCAGTGTTTGCAACACCAACAAGTCCAACCCCGACGCCTCCCGCATCATGCGGGTCAGGATCAACATCATGGCCAGTGACATACTGCCCAGCAAGGCGACAAGGGCAGGGAGGGTGACGGCCTCGGAACTGGGGGGGAAGACCACGATCACACCGATCAAGCCGACAGTCACCGCAGACCAGCGTTGAAGGCCGACTTTTTCGCGCAGGATCAGGGCGGAAAATGCTGTCAGGAACAAAGGCGAGGCGGCATAGAACATGAACACGTCACCCAGCGGCAAGAAGCGAACAGACCAGAAGAAACACCAGATTTCCGCCATAACGAAAAGCAACCGCAATGCCTGAAGTCCGGGTCGGCCACCGAATGAGAGACGTAAGGCCCCCCGTTGTCGAAGCAGGATCAGCCCCAAGACAAACAGCGCTGCGACCGACCGCAACCCAACAACCTGCCAGACGGGATAGCTTTCGACAAACCACTTGGCCAACGTGTCAGACAAGGTGAACACTGCCATGGCAGCGATCATCAACAGAATGCCAGCCCGATTCCCGGACTCGTCCACCTAGATCAGCCCACGTTTGGACAGGTTTTTCATCAATGCGGTAACCCCGAACGTCCATTCGGGCGCTTTGGTGGTGTGATTGACCCGGTTATAGAGCGTGCCAAGCTCGGCCGAAGACACCGTTACGATGTCACCCAGCTTGTGCGTAAACCCTTTGCCCGGGGCGTCGCGATCATCAGTGGGGGCAAACATTGTTCCGGTATACAGCACCAAACCATCGGGATATTGGTGATTTCGACCAATCGCCTGACCTGCCAAATCCTCGATATCGCGGCTGATGAATTTCATCGAGCTGCCGTCTTTGAGAAGATAGTCATCCTCGGCCCCTTCGACGCTCATTTTCAGTTCCATCTGACGGATGGAATCGAGTGTGAAATGATCGTCGATCAATCGAATGAACGGGCCAAGTGCAGCCGATGCGTTGTTGTCTTTCGCCTTGCCCAGCAGCAATGCGGAACGCCCCTCGAAATCGCGAAGGTTCACGTCATTGCCAAGCGTTGCACCGATAATGTTGCCCTTGGCGGAAATGACCAGAACCACTTCGGGCTCGGGGTTGTTCCAGGTGGATTCCGGATGGATGCCCACCTCGGACCCTGTGCCAACGGATGCCATGGTCGGTGCTTTGGTGAAAATCTCGGCATAGGGGCCGATCCCGACTTCCAGATATTGCGACCACAGGCCCCGGTCGATCAGGACCTGTTTGACTTTCATTGCATCGTCTGAACCCGGCACGATGTCTGACAGGTTTGCGCCGATCTCGGCTCCGATCGTGTCGCGGATATTCTGCGCAGCCGCCGGATCCCCCTTGGCCTGTTCTTCGATCACGCGCTCCAGCAGGGAGGCGGCGAATGTCACGCCACTGGCCTTGATCGTGGCAAGGTCGATGGGAGAGAGCAGCCATGGTTTACCCTCGTCACGGGTATCGGGATGGGTATTGGCCAGCACAGACTCGACCGATCCCACCTTGTTCCCACCTGAATAATTGACAACCGCCAACGGATCATCGGCGTTCATTAGATCAGTCATGGTGGCGACATTTTCGGACAGATCAAACAGATCGCCATCGCGCAGCGCAACAACCGCAGGGCCTTTTGCCTCGGGGAGCCAAACACGTCCGACAAGAATCGCATTGCTATCATCGGGCAGAGAATTTTCGACAGTCAGTTTGGGAAACATAGGGTCCTCAGGGATGTTGAGCGCCATTGATGGCGAGATAAACAGAATAGACCGAGCTGGTCGCAGTAATGAACATGCGGTTTTTCTTCGGTCCGCCAAAAGTCAGGTTGGCGACGGTTTCGGGGATCAGGATTTTCCCGATCAAGGTTCCATCAGGCAGGTAGCAGTGAATGCCGTCCTTGGCACTGGTCCACAACCGCCCATCCGTGTCAAACCGGAACCCGTCTGGAATTCCGGGTTCGATTTCCGCAAACACCTTGCCGTTCGACAGCGTCTTGCCGTCTGCGTTCACATCGAACACACGAATATGATGAGGCGCGTTCGGATCATGCGAGCGCGCGGAGTCCGCGACGTAAAACTTGCTTTCATCAGGGTTAAACGCCAATCCGTTCGGTTTCACGAAATCATCGCACACGACCGAAATATCAGTGAGGTCCGGCGAAACCCGGTACACATAGCATCCGTCCTGTTCCTGTGGCGATTTGAACCCTTCGTAATCCGACATGATCCCGTATGGCGGATCCGTGAACCAGATCGACCCGTCTGATTTCACCACAACATCGTTGGGAGAGTTCAGATTCTTACCCTGATAGCTATCGGCAATTGTGGTGATCTTACCGTCTGGCTCGGTGCGGACCACGGCGCGCGCACCGTGCAAGCAAGATACAAGCCGTCCCTCACGATCCCGCGTATTTCCGTTGGAGTTCAATGAGTCCGAGCGATAGGTATCCACGCGCCCATTCCAATGCCAACGCAACATTCGGTTATTGGGAATATCGCTCCAGATCAGGGTATTGCTATCACCAAACCAGACGGGCCCTTCGGCCCAGCGGCATCCATCAGCGATTTTCTCAACCGCAGCATTGCCCAGAATACATTCCCGAAAACGGGCGTCGATAATCTCGTAATCTGCCAAGGATTCTTCCCCCAATAGTTCTGAAATACCTTAACCTGCCAAGGTAGCGGATCAAAGCAACTAATGAGGTTTTTGCACAAAAACTGTCACTCGACCGGGATCATTTGCGGCTCGTCATTCGGGCCTTGGGGGATTTGCAGCAATTTCAATTTCTCGGGGGATTCGCCGGCGATCTGGCGCATAACCATATCCACCAGTTTCTGACCCGCAGCATAGAAATCTTCGCGGATTACGATGTAACCGGGGCGGATGTGATTCAACAGGTCGAAGCTTTCCTTCGCGGCAATTTCGACATCTTTGCCAATCGTCAACCCAACAGCCTCTATCGCAGCTGTGGCCGCCAATGCAGAGTTGGCGCTAGCACAAACAATACCGTCAAACGGATGACGCGAACGCAGGACCCGTTCAATTTCAGCTTGCATCGCCTCGAAAGGGGAATCGATGCTGACATTATGAATTGGGATCTCCAACAAGTCCCGTCTTTGCATCTCGCCTGTGAAACCGGTGGTCAGATGATGGGAGAAAGTAAATATGTCTGGCGGACCGATCAGGGCAATGCTTTCACATCCCCGTTCTGCCAACAGTTGCACTGAACGTCTGGCGAATGCCTCATTATCAAAATCGACAAACGCGTGATCGATTGGCAACTCGGTCCGGCCATGCGTTGCAAAGGGAAAATTATGTTCTGCAAGATATTTGACGCGCGGATCTTGGGGCATGATGCGCGAAATGATAATGCCATCGGCGGCACCGGTTTCCACGATATAGCGGATCGGGTCCATGGCATCCTGATCCATGTGATACGGAGTTACCACCAAGTGATAGTTTGAATCGCGCAGGTTTTCCGTGATCCCGGCGATGAATGGGGTCGTGTAACCCAAGGCGCCAACCTCGGTTGTGACAACCAACGAGATCACGTTGGTCTTGCCGGTTCGCAGACGGACGCCCGCGCGATTGGGGCGATATCCGATTTGTTTCGCAACCAACCGCACACGCTCTTTCGTGGCCTCGCCAATGTCGGGGGCATCTTTTAGTGCGCGCGAAACCGTGGTCACCCCCAATCCTGTCATATAGGCAATGTCCTTCAGCGTGGGGCGTTTTTGAGCGCCCACGTTGTGCTTGCTGGATTGTGTTATCGTGTCAGGTGCCATAGCCTTCGTGCCGAATCGCGTCGTAGCCACCGAGAGTGGCACGAACCGGCTGTAATTCAAAGATTCAACTGAAACGTTACAGTAATTTTTCCGCCCCCGCCGCTATTTGCCCTTATGCATTCGTATGCACGGCATGAGAATTCGTAGGATTCCCTGTGTTAAAGGGGGTGAATCGGGGAACTATTAGCTAATATTACCTTTATTAAGCGATTGAATACCCTGAAATATATCGGTTTTTCTTTAACGAACACCGCCTTTTCTGCTGCGGCTGTTTTTGTCCATAAAGTCAAAAAAGCCGGGAGGTTAAAAAGTTTACCGCCTCCTTTTATTAAGTGGTTGCTTTCTGAAATTCCGGAATTTAGGGTTTCAGAACTACAACGATTTAGATGGGAGGATCTAAAACATGAAAACTCGTTCTCTGCTTGCGGCTCTTGCGACCTCCGTCGCTCTGCCGGTAGGCGCGACCGAACTCGAAGTAACTCACTGGTGGACTTCCGGTGGTGAAGCCGCCGCTGTTGCAGAATTCGCGAAAGCTTTCAACGCAGGTGGCGACACTTGGGTCGACGGCGCAATCGCCGGTTCCGGTGGTGTTGCACGCCCGATCATCATCAGCCGCATCATCGGTGGTGACCCGATGGGCGCTACCCAGCTGAACCACGGCCGTCAGGCTGAAGAGCTGATCGAAGCTGGTCTGCTTCTGGACCTGACTGACCTGGCCGAAGCTGAAGGCTGGCGTGACATTGTGCATCCGGTTTCGTTGCTGGACAGCTGCACAGTTGACGGCCGCGTATACTGCGTTCCGGTGAACATCCACTCGTGGCAGTGGATCTGGCTGAGCCATCAGGCTTATGCTGACGCTGGTGAAGCCGTTCCGACAAACTGGGACGAATTCGTTGCTGCTGCTCCGGCATTGGAAGCTGCAGGCAAGATTCCGTTGGCCATGGGTCAGCAGTCTTGGCAGACCTCGGGTGCCTTTGGCGTGATCATGGTTGCCATCGGCGGTCAGGATCTGTGGCTGCGTATCAACCGTGACAAAGACGCTGATGCTGTTCGTTCGCCGGAAGCTCTGGCAGTGTTCCAGGCATTTGCCGACGCACGCTCTATGTCCGCTGGTTCGAACGTTCAGGACTGGAACCAGGCCACCAACATGGTGATCACCGGCCAGGCCGGCGGTCAGATCATGGGTGACTGGGCACAGGGTGAATTCCAGGTAGCTAACCAGGTTGCTGGCGAAGACTATTCGTGCTTGCCGGGTCTGGGTGTAAACGAAATCATCTCCACTGGTGGTGACGCGTTCTACTTCCCGGTTGTTGATGACGAAGAAATCACTGCGGCTCAGCTGCGTCTGGCATCCCTGATGCTGTCGCCGGAAGTTCAGGTGAACTTCAACCTGAAAAAAGGTTCGCTGCCGGTACGTGGTGACGTCGATCTTGCAGCCGCTAACGACTGCATGAAGAAAGGTCTGGAAATCCTGGCTTCTGGCAACATCCTTCCGGATGGCAACCAGCTGCTGACGCAGGATACCTCCAACCAGCTGAACGACCTGATGGTTGAATTCTGGAACGACACCAGCATTTCTGCCGAGGACGCTCAGGAGCGTTACGCTGCGATCATCGAAGTTGCTGAATAAGCAATAGCGATTAATAGCTGTCGGCCCGAACTTCCGGGCCGACAGTTTTTTCCTAACTTAAAATCCGTCTACGCGAACTTGTGCAATCCCGTTGCACAAAAGGGCATAGTGCCAGTTATCAAGGAGTGACAGTCGCGTGAAAAAAGAACTCGAAAGCCTATTTATATATTCGCTGGTCCTGGCGCTTGTGTCCAAGATCGCGATTGGTCTGGGCTTGGGGAAATGGGCGATCAAGAAATTCGACCTGACCCCTTGGATGATAGAAGGGCTGCCGTGGCTATTCATCGCGCTGATGGCGGTGTGTGTCTATCTGTTGAGCCGCGCAGGCATGAATTCCAAAGGCACCGCGCAAAAAGGGTATAGTGGCTATATCATTGGCTGGGCGATCGCGGCATTGCTGTGTTTTGTCCTGTGGGATTTCAGCGATGCGTTTGCGGATCTGGATATTGAATTTGAATTTGGCGAAAGCTCGCTGTTACTGCGGTTTGCCAACTATGTCGGACATGGCCTACTGCTGCTTGTGACAGGGTTGTTTGCGTTCGGGAATATTCTTGGGCTGCAAACCGCTGCAATCTTCGCGATCTTTACCGCGGCCGTGGTTGTCATCGCGCAGACCCGCGAAGAAGATGAGCCGGCAGGCAAAATCGAAAAAATCATCGCACAGAACATCGTTGCCAAGATTGCGGCGGTTCCAATGATCATGACCGCGCTGGGCGTGTTTGTGGGATGTACCATCTGGACGATCTTCTATTCCTTTACCAAATCTGGACTTTTGCCAAAGGCCAACTTTGTTGGTCTGGATCAGTATGAACGTCTGTGGGATACCAGCCGCTGGATCATTTCGATCAAGAACCTCGCGATCTATGGCGTCTGCTCGATGATCCTGTCCCTGCTGATCGGGTTTATTCTGGCGGCTCTGCTGGATCAGAAAATCCGTTTTGAAAATACATTCCGCACGATCCTGCTCTACCCGTTCGCGCTGAGCTTCATCGTGACTGGTCTGGTGTGGCAATGGATTTTGAACCCCGAGTTCGGGATTCAGAAGATCGTCCGTGATCTGGGCTTCGAAAGCTTCACCTTCGATCCGCTTTACAACCCGGATATTGTTATCTTCGGCATTCTGATCGCGGGTTTGTGGCAGGGAACCGGTCTGATCATGTGTCTGATGTTGGCGGGTCTTCGTGGCATCGACGAGGACATCTGGAAAGCTGCCCGCGTGGATGGCATCCCGATGTGGAAAACCTACCTCAAAATCGTCATCCCGATGATGCGCCCTGTGTTCATCACCACGCTGGTGTTGATCGCATCGGGTATTGTGCGTGTGTATGACCTTGTCGTTGCGCAGACCAATGGTGGCCCGGGGATCTCGTCCGAGGTTCCGGCCAAATACGTCTATGACTACATGTTCGGCGCGCAGAACCTTGGTCAAGGTTTCGCAGCGTCTACCGTAATGCTGCTGGCTGTTCTGGTGATTATCATCCCGTGGGCCTATCTCGAGTTTGGAGGCAGGAGACAAAATGACTGATGCAACTGTAAACTTCGACGGTCCGCACGGTCCGAAGCCAAAACCGATCTTCTCGGGGCGCAACATCTTTATCTATGGCACGCTGGCTATTGTGTCCGCCTACTACCTGTTGCCGCTCTATATCATGATCATCACCTCGTTGAAGGACATGGATCAGATCCGCGGCGGAAACGCCTTCGAACTGCCCATTGGACCTGACTTCGAGGCCTGGGTCAAAGCCTGGTCCAGCGCCTGTACCGGCCTGAACTGTGACGGCCTTAGCCGAGGGTTCTGGAACTCGTTCCAAATCCTGGTGCCGTCGGTGGTGATTTCGATCCTGATCGCATCGGTCAATGGGTATGCACTTGCAAATTGGCCATTCCGCTGGTCAAACATTTTCTTCACCATTCTGATTTTCGGGGCGTTCATTCCCTATCAGGTGATGATTTACCCAATCGTGATCATTCTACGCGAGCTGGGACTCTATACCAAACTCACCGGTCTGGTTATGGTGCACTCGATCTTCGGTATGCCCATTCTGACCCTGTTGTTCAGGAATTATTTTACCTCGGTTCCCGAGGAATTGTTCAAAGCGGCACGCGTTGATGGCGCAGGCTTCTGGGGGATCTATTTCAAGATCATGGTCCCTATGTCCCTGCCAATTTTCGTTGTGGCGATCATCTTGCAGGTGACCGGTATCTGGAACGACTTCCTGTTTGGTGTGATCTACACCAAAGCCGAGAATTATCCGATGACCGTGCAGTTGAACAACATCGTGAACTCCGTGCAGGGGACGAAGGAATATAACGTCAATATGGCCGCAACGATCCTGACGGGTCTGGTGCCGTTGGTTGTGTACTTCATCTCTGGAAAACTCTTTGTCCGGGGCATCGCCGCCGGCGCAGTAAAAGGCTAAGACTATGAGCGACGTAAGCGTATCCGTAAAGAACCTCGACCTGAACTTCGGGTCCGTCGAGGTCCTTAAAGACCTGAACCTTGATATTCACCATGGCGAATTCCTGGTTCTGTTGGGGCCGTCAGGCTGTGGAAAATCCACCTTGCTCAACTGTCTGGCAGGTTTGCTGGACGTGTCGGGGGGGCAGATTCACATCTCGGGCAAGAACGTTACCTGGTCCGAACCCAAAGACCGTGGTATCGGCATGGTCTTCCAATCCTACGCCCTGTATCCACAGATGACGGTTCGTGGGAACTTGGAATTCGGTCTGAAGAACCAGAAACTGCCAAAGGATGAAATCGAAAAGCGCGTGGCACGCGCCGCCGATATTCTGCAGATTCAGGAATTGTTGAACCGGAAACCCGCCGCATTGTCCGGTGGTCAGCGTCAGCGTGTGGCGATTGGCCGTGCACTTGTGCGTGACGTGGATGTGTTCCTGTTTGACGAACCTTTGTCGAACCTCGATGCGAAGCTTCGCTCGGAACTGCGCGTGGAACTGAAACGCCTGCATAATCAGCTGGCCAACACGATGATCTACGTGACACACGACCAGATTGAAGCACTGACACTGGCCGACCGTATCGCGATTATGCGTGGCGGCTACATTCAGCAGCTTGCTGACCCGATGACCGTTTATAACAAACCGTCCAATTTGTTTGTTGCTGGTTTCATCGGCTCTCCAGCGATGAGCATGATTGACGGTGAAATTCAGAATGGCGGCACGTCCTTCAGTTTCAAGGGCCACTCGGTGACCTTGTCGGGATATGAAGCCAATGGCGAAGTGCATGACGGCAAAGCGATCCTGGGTGTTCGCCCGGAGCATGTGTCGATTGAATCCACCGCGCAGGCAGGCAAAACCCTAGAGGCAACGCTGGACATCATCGAACCGCTTGGCTCGAATACTTTGCTTTGGTTCAACGTTGATGGCGTGATTATCTCGGCACTGGTTCCGTCGGAACTCAGCTACAAGTCCGGACAGACATATCATCTGGGTCTGGATATCTCCAAGGCTTCACTCTTCGACGCAGCGTCGGAGCAGCGGCTTTAAGTTACGGATCAGACCATGAATGATCTTGCCGGAATCTGGACCCTGCGTGACGCGCAGGGTTCTTATGACGTGGCGATGGCGATCCCCGGTGACGGGGTGTCGGCATTGTTGGCCGCCGGCAAGATTGCCGATCCGTATGTTGGCCGCAACGAATATGACACACGCTGGATTGCCGACCGCGACTGGACGGCAACACGGCAGTTTGACTTTGACGGCAGCGGCAAGCAAGAGCTGGAGATTTCCGGCCTCGATTGCGTTGCCGAGGTTTCGTTGAACGGGACGCTGATCCTGACGGCGGACAACGCATTTCGCACCTATCATGTTGACGTAACCGATCATCTGACATCGGGCGAGAACGAGATTTCGATCAAGTTCAAATCCAACACGGTCGAAGCCAAGCGTAGGCAAGCCGCACAGCCCTATTACGTGCCCTATTCGGTTGATAACTGCCCGATCCCCGATGGGAATATGCTGCGCAAAGTGCAGTGTGATTTCGGCTGGGACTGGAATATCGCGCTGGCACCGTTTGGGGTGCTGGGCAAGATCGTGATCCATCCGGCAGCGGTGCGTATCGACGCGATTATGGTGCATCAGACACATCGCGAGGGCGCCGTTGATCTGGACATTACCGTTGACCTACGCGGTCAACCCGATGGCCATCCCTTCACATTGGAGGTGGCTGGACAGGAAATACGTGGTTCGGTTTCAGGCGAAAGTATTAACGCTAATGTAAGCATTGCAGACCCGCAACTTTGGTGGCCAGCAGGGCAGGGCGATCAGCATCTGTATGATCTGACGGTGTCCGTCGGCGACCAAACAGAAACCCGCAAAATCGGTTTGCGAACGCTAGAGCTGATTTCCGAACCTGACGAGATTGGCCGTAGCTTCCTGTTTACCGTGAATGGGCGCAAAATCTTTGCAAAGGGTGCCAACTGGATTCCGCAGGACGCGCTGGGATCAAATGTGACGCCCGAAGCAACACGCGATCTTCTGCAGTCCGCAGTCGACGCCAACATGAACATGATCCGCATCTGGGGCGGGGGCCGGTACGAGGCGGACTGGTTCTATGATCTGTGCTCGGAACTTGGCCTGATGGTTTGGCAGGATTTCATGTTTGCCTGCAATATCTACCCTGCCGACAACGCGTTTCTGGCGGATGTCGATCTGGAAGCGCGCGAACAGGTCAAACGCCTGCAACACCACGCCTGTCTGGCGCTGTGGTGTGGGGATAATGAATTGATTGGGGCGCTGACATGGTTCCCGGAAACCCGCGCCAACCGCGACACCTATCTGGTAGGCTATGACCGCCTGAACCGGACCATTGAAACGGCGCTGAAGCAGACGGATCCGCGCGCAAACTGGTGGCCCTCCAGCCCCTCGCCGGGACCGATGAGTTTTGGCGATGCGTGGCATGATGACAGCTCGGGCGACATGCATTTCTGGTCGGTCTGGCACGAGAACAAAAACTTCGAACATTACCGCGACGTGAATCCGCGTTTCTGTTCCGAATTCGGATTCCAGTCGTTCCCGTCGAACCGGATCGTGAAGTCATTTGCGGATGCTGAGGACATGAACTTGTCCTCCCCCGTCATGGAGAGCCACCAGAAAAACAAAGGTGGGAATGAACGCATTGGCGCAACCATGTTCCGCTATTTCCGCTTCCCCGAAGGGTTCGAGAATTTCGTGTACCTGTCACAGGTCCAACAGGGGCTCGCGATCAAAACGGCGGTCGATTACTGGCGCTCGATCAAGCCCATTTGCATGGGTGCGCTCTATTGGCAGCTTAACGATACATGGCCGGTCGCGAGTTGGGCGAGCCTCGATCACGGTGGTGACTGGAAACTACTTCATCACATGGCGAAACGGTTTTTTGCGCCTATTAGCGTCAGCGTTTACGAAAAGGATGGCGAGGTTCGGTTTGTTGGCGTCAACGACACAAGCGAACCGGTGGAAATCGAGCTTCTGCGCACCTTGATCGACATGGATGGCAAAATGACAGATTTACCACCTTTGAAGGGCATCGTTGGCACGGACGCGGCGGTCACGCTCGGCACGCTCAACCCGGCGGAGATCCCGGCAGATCATATCTTGGGCTATTACTGGCGGGCCAGCGATGGCGCGTCCGGTGGCAATCACTTCACGCCCGTGCCGTATAAAAACCTGCTGCTGAAAAACCCACAGATCAGCGCCGACATCACAACCGACGGCAATCAGGTGAAGATCAAACTCAGCACACAAACCCTCGCGCTGTTTGTCGCGCTCGAGGCTGATGTGCCGGGCAAATTCTCGTCAAACGCCTTCATGATGGTGCCGGAATGGGGGGAGGAGGTTACCTTTACCCCCGCTGACGGCAATGCCGAAGCCGCCGCCAAAACCATCACCATCCGCGACCTCTGGTCGTCATCGCATCGGGTGTAAAATGAACCGTTCCGAAATCAATGACATCCTATTGGAAAGCGACAAGTTCATTAGTAGCTTCGGCTATGTGATGCCGCCCTTTGCCTACTGGACGCCTGCGGAAATGACCCAACGACTGCGGGGCGACAGTGCGGAAATTCTGAACGGCCGCCTCGGCTGGGATATCACGGATTATGGGCAGGAGAATTTCAAAGACCTCGGCCTGTTCCTGTTCACGACCCGCAACGGTCAACAGGCGAATATCGACCGTGGGATGGGCATGCTTTACGCCGAAAAGATCATGATCAGCCGCGAGAACCAAATCTCGCCTATGCACCGCCACAACTTCAAAACCGAAGACATCATAAACCGTGGCGGCGCGACGCTGGTGATAGAGCTGTTCGCCGCCGACGCTGACGGGAATATTGACGAAAGCGCCGACGTGTCCGTCATGACTGACGCCACCGAACGCCGCCTGAAGGCAGGTGAACATCTGGCGCTGGCCCCGGGCGAAAGTGTCACGTTGCACCCCAACCATTGGCACGCATTCTGGGGTGAGGGTGGCGACGTTCTGATTGGCGAGGTCAGCAACGTGAACGATGACCTGACCGACAATATCTTCCGCGACCCGATTGGCCGCTTTTCCAACATAAACGAGGATGTGGACCCCGTTCACCTGCTCGTTTCCGACTATGATAATTGGCTGAAATAGGCCCACAGAGGAGAGACCAAATGACAGATTTTTCATACCAGCTATACAGCTCGCGCAACTTTGGGCCGCTGTCCCAGACGCTGAAAATGGTGGCCGATCTTGGCTATAAGCAGGTCGAAGGGTATGGCGGGCTTTACGCCAACCTTGACGCGCTCGATCAGCTGAAGGCTGATCTTGAATCAAACAATTTGCATATGGCGACCGGGCATTTTGGCTTTGACATGGTGTCCGAAGACCCCGCGAAAATCCTGAACATCGCGAAGGTTCTGGATATGAAAGGCGTGTTCGTGCCTGCCCCGCCATCCTCGGATTATCGCGAGGGCAAAGGCGACTGGGCTAAGTTTGCCGCTGATCTGGCCGAGGCCGGGAAGCCCTATCTCGATGCTGGGCTGACCTACGGCTATCACAACCACCACTGGGAATGGGATGATGTGAACGGCACGACCCCCATCGAAATGCTGCTGTCTGGCGAAGGCGTACAGCTGGAAATGGACGTGGCATGGGTTGTTCGTGCGAGCCAGGACCCGATTGCATGGATGGACAAGCTTGGCAGCAAAATTGTCGCCGCACATGTGAAGGATATCGCTGCCCCCGGTGAAAACGCTGATGAAGATGGCTGGGCTGATGTCGGCACAGGTACCATGGACTGGCCGGCGATCATGACCGCCATTCGCGAAAAAACCAACGCGAAATTCTTTGTAATGGAACACGATAACCCAAGCGACGACGCGCGTTTTGCCAAACGCTCGATCGACGCCGCACAACAGCTTTAACGGAGGTAACATGGCTGATCTAGGTGTAGGTATTATTGGCTGCGGAAACATCTCCGCCGCCTATTTGCGGCTCGGGCCGCTTTTCAAAAATCTCGAAATCCGCGCGGTCGCGGATATCAACATGGACAGCGCCAAAGCCCGCGCCGAAGAATTCGGTGTCGAGGCCCGCACAGTCGATGAATTGCTGGCATCGGATGACATCGACATGGTCGTCAACCTGACCATCCCCGATGCGCATTTCCCGATTACCAAACGCATTTTGGAATCCGGCAAACATGCCTATTCCGAAAAGCCGCTGGTCTTGACGCTGGAGCAGGGTGAGGAGCTGAAACGCATTTCCGAGGCAACCGGTTTGCGTGTCGGCTCTGCCCCCGACACGATCCTTGGAGGCTCGCATCAGTTGGCCCGTAAGGCGATTGACGACGGTCTGGTTGGCAAGATCATCGCGGGCACCGCACATGTGATGAACCACGGGATGGAGGGGTGGCACCCCAACCCTGACTTCTTCTTCTTGCCCGGTGCAGGTCCGATGCTGGATCTGGGGCCGTATTACGTGGCAAACCTGATTAACCTGCTTGGCCCCGTGAAACGGGTTGCCGCGCTGGCCAATGCGGTGGACAGCGAACGCACCATCGGAAATGGCCCGCGCAAGGGGGAAACCGTGCCGGTGAAAACACCGACCAACATCCACGCCCTGTTGGAATTTGTGAATGGCGCCACCATCACCTTGTCCACAAGCTGGGATGTCTGGAAACACCGTCACGCGAATATGGAACTGTATGGCACCGAAGGCTCTATCTTTGTGCCCGATCCGAACTTCTTTGGCGGCAAGGTGGAATATTCCCAACGTGGTGGCGATATTCAGGAGCTGGAAGCTTGGGATCACCCGTTCGGCGTGCCAAATCAGGACCGTCCGGATGGCACGCAAAACGCCAACTATCGCACCGCCGGGCTGGCCGATATGGCGCAAGCGATCGTTGACGGGCGTGATCATCGCCTGAATATCGACCGTGCCGTGCATGGGGTCGAGGTCATGACTGCAATCATCAAATCCGGTGAAACCGGTCAGTTCATCGACATGACAACAACCTGCACGCAGTTGGATCCGCTGGGTCCGGACGAAGCGCGCGCCTTGTTGAAATAATCGCTAAGGCCCGGCGCAATCCGGGCCTTATCCACCACAAAAGGGGAGGTTCAATGACATACACACCGGCTGAAAACCGTTACGACTCCATGGTCTATAACCGTTGTGGAAACAGCGGGCTGAAGCTCCCTGCGATCTCACTGGGGCTGTGGCACAATTTCGGCGGGGACGCGAACCACGACAACAAACGTGCGATCTGCCAGACTGCATTTGATCTGGGCATTACGCATTTCGACCTCGCCAACAATTACGGGCCGCCGCCGGGGTCCGCTGAACATGCGTTCGGCTCCATACTGGCGGAGGATTTCAAAGGCTATCGGGACGAGATGATCATCTCATCCAAGGCCGGGTATAACATGTGGGACGGCCCCTATGGCGAATGGGGCAGCCGCAAATATCTGATCGCGTCGTGTGACCAGTCGCTGAAACGGCTAGGTCTGGATTATGTGGACATCTTCTACTCGCACCGCTTCGACCCTGATACGCCACTTGAAGAAACGATGGGGGCGCTTGATCATATCGTGCGTTCGGGTCGGGCGCTGTATGTGGGAATTTCGAATTATAATTCGGAACAGACACGCAAGGCGGCGGCGATTTTGAACGATCTTGGTACGCCACTGGTGATCAACCAGCCGTCCTATTCGATGGTCAACCGCTGGGTCGAACGCGATGGGTTGAAGGAGACGCTGAAAGACCTTGGCGTCGGTTCCATCTGCTTCTCGCCATTGGCGCAGGGACTGCTGACGGATCGCTATCTGGATGGTATTCAGGAAGGCTCGCGCGGGTCACGCCCCGGCTTCTTCAACCAGAAAATGGTGAATGAGAACTCGCAGGCCGCGCTGGGCAAGTTGAACGATCTGGCGCAATCGCGCGGACAGACTCTGGCGCAAATGGCGCTGGCATGGGTGCTGCGGAATGGCGGCATCACCTCGGCCCTGATCGGGGCATCGCGCCCGCAGCAGGTCATCGACTGCGCCGCAGCGATCAAAAACCTGTCCTTCACCGAGGCCGAGCTGGCAGAGATAGACGCGCTGGCCGACGAGGACAAAATCAAGCTCTGGGCAAATTCTTAAGATCATAGTGGGAGAGAGACATTGATCATCAATCCGGTCCTTCCGGGGTTTAACCCCGACCCCTCCATCGTCCGCGTGGGCGAGGATTATTACATCGCGACATCGACCTTCGAATGGTATCCCGGTGTGCAAATCCACCATTCGCGCGATCTGGTGAACTGGACGCTGGTGACGCGCCCGCTGAAGCGCGCGGCGCAGTTGGACATGCGAGGCGATCCCGACAGTTGCGGCATCTGGGCGCCGTGCCTGTCCTATGCTGACGGCAAGTTCTGGCTCGTATATACCGACGTCAAACGCTATGACGGCAATTTCAAAGACGCACACAATTACATCGTGACCTGCGAAACCATCGACGGCGACTGGTCCGATCCGGTCTATGCGAACTCGTCAGGGTTCGACCCGTCCCTGTTTCACGATGATGACGGCCGCAAATGGTTCGTGAACATGCAATGGCGCTATTCCACGAACTCCATCGGCGGCAACCCGACCTCGCCGGCGTTTGACGGAATCCTGTTGCAGGAATTTGATGCCGCGCAGGGCAAATTGGTTGGCCCGATCACGAACATCTATCCCGGCACTGACCTTGGCCTTGTTGAGGGGCCGCACCTGTTCAAGCGGAACGGCTACTATTACCTGACCACAGCCGAGGGGGGCACGGGCTATAACCATGCCGTCACGATGGCACGGTCGCGCACGATTGATGGGCAGTATGAAACCCATCCGAACAAACACCTGATGACCGCCAAAGACGCCAGCCAACTGCCGCTGCAAAAGGCAGGGCACGGCCAATATGTCGAAACCCCGGAGGGCGAGGTCTATCACACCCACCTGATGGGCCGCCCGTTTATCAAGGACGGTAAACAGTTCTGCACGCTGGGACGCGAGACGGGCATCCAGAAATGTGTCTGGAAGGATGATGATTGGCTCTATCTGGAAAATGGCACGATGGTGCCGGACGTGCAGGTGCCCTCGCCCGACAATTCCATCATGCCGATCCCGCACAAGCCGGTTTACACCAAATTCACGATGGACACGCTGCCGGACGATTTCCAGTGGCTGCGCACCCCGGAAACGGACCGTATTTTCCGCCTGACGGGGTCCAGCCTGAACCTGATTGGCCGCGAGAGCTACGGCAGCTGGTTTGAACAAGCACTGGTCGCGCGTCGGCAGGAGGATTTCAAATTCCGCGTCGAAACCAAGCTGACCTATACGCCCGAAACCTATCAGCAGGTGGCGGGGATCACCTACTATTACAACCGCTTTAAATTCCACGCGCTGGTGATGACGAAGGATAAGGAACTGGGTCGTGTTCTGGTGATCCACAACTGCCCCGGCAACTATCCCGATGGCCGCCTGTCCTTCCCGATTGGCGCGGGCGAGAAATATGAAGACGATACCGTCGAATTGGCGCTGGAGGTCGATTACGGCGATATCCAGTTCTTCTATAAGAAGGACGGCGAATGGGTCGCGATTGGCCCGGTTCTGGATGCCTCGGTCGTATCGGACGAAGGTGGCCGTGGTGAACATGGATCGTTCACCGGGGCGTTCGCGGGCATGATTTCCTTTGACATGACAGGCCGAGCGAAAGAAGCTGCGTACGAATATTTCAACTATATTCCAAAGTAGAAAAAGGGGGGAGACATGGCATCTCTGATTAAAGGACCGGCGATCTTTCTGGCGCAATTCGCCGGCGACGACGCGCCGTATAACAGTCTGGAAAACATTACCAAATGGGTAGCGGGCTTAGGCTACAAAGGTGTTCAGATCCCGACATTCGATCCGCGGATGTTCGATCTGGATAAAGCCGCCGAAAGCCAGACCTATTGCGACGAGATCAAGGGGATATGCGCCGATGCTGGCGTGGAAATCACCGAACTGTCGACGCATTTGCAGGGTCAGTTGGTTGCGGTGAACCCGGCCTATGACACGGCGTTCGATGCCTTTGCACCGGCCAGCGTGCATGGCAATCCCAAGGCGCGCCAAGAATGGGCGGTCGACCAGATGTTGAAAGCCGCAAAGGCAAGTAAAAATCTGGGGTTGAACGTTTCGGTATCCTTCACCGGCTCGCTGATCTTCCCGTATCTCTATCCATGGCCACAACGCCCACAGGGACTGGTCGAAGAAGCGTTTGCTGAATTGGGTCGGCGCTGGACACCGATCCTGAACGCGTACGAGGATGCAGGCTGCGATGTTGCCTATGAAATTCATCCTGGCGAGGATGTGTTCGACGGCGCAACGTTCGAAATGTTCGTGGACGCCGTTGGCGGCCATAAACGCGCGATGATCAACTACGATCCGTCGCATTTCGTGTTGCAACAGCTGGATTATCTGGCCTTCATCGACATTTATCACGACCGCATCAGCGCCTATCACGTGAAGGATGCTGAATTTAATCCAACTGGTCGTCAGGGTGTGTATTCCGGCTATAAGGGCTGGACAGAACGCGCGGGTCGGTTCCGTTCGCTTGGCGACGGTCAGGTGGATTTCAAAGGGATTTTCTCGAAACTTGCGCAGTATGATTACGACAGCTGGGCGGTTCTGGAATGGGAATGCTGCCTGAAATCGCCGGAACAAGGTGCCGCCGAAGGCGCGCCGTTCATCGCAGAACATATCATCGAAACCACCGACAAGGCGTTTGACGATTTCGCCGGTGGCGAGACCGATATCAATGCCTTGCGCAAAATGATGGGGATCGACTAATGGCACATAAACCAATCCGTTTGGGAATGATCGGTGGCGGGCAGGGGGCCTTTATCGGGGCTGTCCACCGCATCGCGGCCCGCATCGATGGGCAGTTTGATCTGGTGGCGGGGTGCCTCGCCTCCACCCCGGAAAAAGCACATGCCTCGGCCGAGGAAATCGGGCTGGAACGCTCCTATGGCACGTTCGAGGAAATGGCCGAAGCCGAAGCCGCGCGCGAGGACGGGATCGAGGCGGTGGCCATCGTCACCCCCAATCATGTGCATTATCCGTCGGCCAAAGCATTTCTGGAACGTGGGATTCATGTGATCTGCGACAAGCCTCTGACCTCGACGCTTGACGATGCGCTCGCATTGGAGGCCGTCGCGAAACAGGCGAACGCTGTGTTTGTGCTGACCCACAACTATACCGGCTACCCGATGATCCGTCAGGCCCGTGACATGGTCGCCAAAGGCGAGCTGGGGGATATCCGTTTGATTCAAGCGGAATATCCTCAGGACTGGTTGACCGAAGCGGCCGAGCAGGATCCGAACAACAAGCAAGCAGGTTGGCGCACTGACCCGGCGCGTTCGGGCGCTGGTGGTTGTGTCGGCGATATCGGCACACACGCGTATAATATCGCGCGGTTTGTGACGGGCCTACAGTTGGATACGCTGGCGGCAGACCTTGACGCGTTTGTTCCGGGCCGTCGCGTGGACGACAATGTCAACGTCATGCTGCGCTTCAAGGGCGGGGCCAAAGGGATGCTTTGGGCGTCACAGGTGGCACCCGGCAATGAAAACGGTCTGGCACTGCGGGTCTATGGCACCAAAGGTGGGTTGGAATGGGTTCAGGCTGATCCGAACTATCTATGGTATACGCCGTTTGGTGAGCCCAAACGCCTGCTGACCCGTGGTGGGGCCGGGGCAAATGACGCGGCAAACGCTGTCACCCGTATCCCGGGCGGCCATCCCGAAGGCTATCTGGAAGGGTTCGCGACGATCTATACCGAAGCCGCCAATGCCATCCGTGCCCACCAATCCGGTGGCGATGTGGCGGCCGCGATGGCCAGCCTGCCCGATATTGCCGACGGGGTGGAAGGGGTCAAATTTATCGACGCCTGTATTCGCTCGTCAAATAATAACGCAGCGTGGACGTCGCTGGCATAACATAAAAGGCCCGCCTCGCGCGGGCCTTTTCTTATCGCAGATTGCCATTGCGGGTCTGCACCGTCGCATAGACAACCAGCAGCACCGACACCACAAATATCACGACCGAGAAGATCATCGCGCCAGTCCCGGCTATTTCTGACATGCTGACCTCTGACAGGATAAAATTGTGGATTGACGTTAGCACCATCGCAATCAGCGCCACCCAAAAAACCGGCACAGCCAGTTTCTTACGCAGCAGGATCAGGAGTGATCCCAATACAGCTCCCCAAACTGCAAGCGCCCACGTCGTCTGCACCCAGCTTGGAAAACCATAGAAAAAAGCAAGCTGCTCTTCGGTAAATTGCCCCATATAGCTTTCGACACGAAATTGCGTCATGGCGTAATCCATTGCGCCCATCGCATTCCACAGCAGGGATACGATCCCTACAACCCAAATGTGCCATGGCGTTTTTGGTGTATCTATCATGATAAGCCCCCCACTCGGCTAGATTACCGCGAGAGCGTGAATACTCAAAATCCATTTTGCGACTGTGAAATGAACCCCATGTCGGTTAGCCGGAACGCCAACCCTTCCGGTCCCTCAAACAGATGTGTCTGCCAACCACGCGCGGCCGCGGTATCGATATTTTCCTGTCGGTCGTCGGTAAAAAACAGATCAGCACCAGACAGACCACAATCGTCCTCGACCATCTGATAAATCACTGGATCGGGCTTGGTGACCCCCATATGGCCCGAGATATAGCGGCGGTCAAAATCTGCCAGCTCGGGATAGAGGGTTTCGGCGAAATCAAAGGTTTGAATACCGAAATTCGACAGGGCAAAAACAGGGATATTTGCGGCACGCAGCGCGTGCAATATAATCCAGCTTTCAGCAATCGAAGGTTGGGCCATCTCCTCCCAGCGGTCATGCCACAGGCGGATCATGTCACGGTAATGCGGGTATTTTTCGGCTGTCTCATACACCGTATTTCGCCAGTTTGCACCTTTGTCTATTCGGTCGTTCATGTCGTGCAGATTGACCTCGGCAAACATTTTCCTGCGGTCTTCGCGGGTCATCAACTGATCGTAAAGCCGCTCGGGATGCCAGCGGATCAGGACGTTGCCGATATCGAAAATGACGGCTTTTGGGGTCAATGGCCCATCCTTTTGCGGATGCGCCGGATGGCGAGGTAAACCAGAATCACGACCGGGATCGTGACCCCGGCCATCAGCGAGGTTTTTGAAATACCCAGCAGTTTTTCGGCTGGCCCCACCAAATAGCCAACAAGCCCAACAGCATAATAGCTGATCGCGACAACGGATAACCCTTCGACCGTTTCCTGCAGGCGTAATTGCAATTCAGCGCGGCGGTCCATTTGTTTAAGGACCTCGGTATTCTGTATGCCGGCCTCTACATCAACGCGTGTGCGCAGCAAATCTGCGGCCCGTTCAGCACGTGACGACAGACTGCCCAAACGCCATTCAGCCGATCGGCAAGTGCGCATTGCCGGATCATAACGGCGCATCATGAATTCGCCGAACGTCTGCCGCCCGCCGATCCGGGTTTCGCGCAGGACTTCGATCCGATGATTCACGATTGCCTCATACGCGCCCGCCGCGCCGAAGCGATAGGCGGATGAGGAGGCCAGCAGTTCAATCTCGGCGGACATAGTCAGCAACCGGTCAAGCGTATTCGCGTCATCGCCCTTTTGGTCTGACATATCCTGCACCAGCGTGGCCAGTTCTGTGTCCAGTTCTGACACACGCGTAGCCACCCGACGGGCGACCGATAACGTCAGCATCGATGCCGCCTGATAGGTCTCGATCTCCAGCAACCGCTGGACGATCCGGCCCAGACGCCGTCGTCCGATCCCGGGTGTTGTCAGGACGGCAAACCGGACATGACCGTTTTCGTCAATGCGGAAATCCCCGGCGATGGTGGCTTCCTGATCGACGACCTCGGAAACGGCTAGGCTTTCGGGGACAAACCAGACCGGCATATGACCGGTGATGATTTTGTCGCGCGCGGCCTCGTCTGCCACCGGTTCAATCCAAACGATGGCCGAGGTAAGGACCTCGCCCGCGCCCTTCAGCCAGTCGGCAGGAAAGATGTCGAACAGGGTTTTTGCAAATGGCGTGATGGTCGTGTCGTCCGAAAAAACCGTGTAGGTGACGAATTCGGTGTGCATCTCCCATTTCAACTGATGCCGTCCGATCTGGCCGGAAAAATGCACGGCGTCAGGCGCGGGATGCGCCGTGCCAAACCGATCAAGCAGGGAAAGAAGATGGGTGCGCTCGGCGGTTCGATCCTGTGCGTCAGACGGTTTGCGCAACGCCAGATAGACGGCGTGCGATGGCGAGGTCAGTTGCGGGAAGGGCCGCGCGTGCAGTTCGTTATTCAGCGCATATCGTTGCGGCGTTTCCATCAGCTTCGCCCGAACAGCCGCTCGATATCGGTCATTTTCAGTTTCACGTAGGTCGGACGGCCATGATTGCATTGGCCGGAATGGGGTGTGGCCTCCATTTCGCGGAGCAGCGCATTCATTTCCGGTCCAGACATGCGGCGGCCTGTGCGGACCGAGCCGTGGCAGGCGACGCGGGAGAGGATCGCCTCAATCCGGTCCTTGACGGTTTGGGTCTGGCCGAGGTCAGAGAGTTCGTCCAAAATATCGTGGATCATGGCGGTGGCGTTGACCTCGCCAAGGATGGCAGGGGTTTCACGCACGCAGACGGCGTTGCCACCGAACGGTTCGATGGTGAGGCCCAGCGGCGCGAGGCTGTCGGCGGCATTCAGAATCGCGGCGCGGTCATCTGCGCCGAGTTCAACGATTTCAGGGATCAGAAGCACCTGCGCCGCGACGCCATTTTCGGCCATCTGGCGTTTCAGCTTTTCATAGACCAGCCGTTCGTGGGCGGCGTGGGCATCGACCAGGATCATACCGTCGTCCGTTTGCGCGACGATATAGTTTTCATGCAACTGTGCGCGGGCAGCGCCGAGGGGCAGCGCCTCGACACCCTCCGGAGAGGTCTCCTCGGCGCTGTGCACGGGTTCCACCCGCGCCGAGGGGGCAAATTCGGCGAAACCGGACTGGGGCCGGTCGGGCTGTCGGTAGGACAGGGTTGCGCGCGACGCGAGGTCCATTTGATAGTGGCCTCGCGTTTCCGCGCGAAAGGCCCCCAGCGTGGCAGTGGACACCGTGGTCGATGCCCGATGCCCTGCTTCGGCCAACGCGTGCTTCAGGGTAGAAACGATCAAGCCGCGCGCAAGCCCGGGTTCACGGAACCGGACCTCGGCCTTGGCGGGGTGGACATTGACGTCGACGCGCTCAGGGTCGCAAGCCAAAAACAGGGCGACGGCGGGGTGACGGTCGCGGGACAGGAAATCAGCATAGGCGCCGCGCAGTGCGCCGATCAGCAGTTTGTCCCGCACCGGACGGCCGTTGACGAACAGGAACTGCGCCACGGCAGCCCCACGGGAATAGGTTGGCAGGGCGGCGTATCCCGTGAGGATCAGCCCCTCACGCTCGGCATCTATCGGCAGGGCATTGTCGATGAAATCCGCGCCAAGGATCGTACGAAGACGCCCGGCAAGCGCGTCGAACATGTCGCCATTTTCCGGATCCGCGCGGAATTTCAGCGCCCCCTCGCCGCCACCGGACACGTCCCGCAGGGTGAAACCAACGGACGGTTCCGCCATGGCGAGGCGTTTGATCACATCGCTGATCGCTTGCGCCTCGGCCCGGTCGGTCCGCAGGAATTTCAGGCGCGCCGGGGTGGCATGGAACAGGTCGCGTAGCTCCACCACTGTGCCTCGCGTCAGGGCTGCCGGTTCAACCGCACCAATCGCGCCACCGTTGACGGCGATCCGCGCGGCCTCGTCTTTGCCGTAGCGGGAGGTAATGGTCAGCCGACCTACCGCGCCCAGCGACGGCAACGCCTCGCCGCGAAACCCGAAAGAGCGGATATTCAGCAGGTCGGACCCGTCGATTTTTGACGTCGCATGGCGAGCCAACGCCAGCGGCAACTCGCCCGCCGGGATACCGTGGCCGTCATCGCTGACGCGGATCAGCGTCTTGCCCCCGTCAGCATAGGTGACGTCAATACGGCGTGCCCCGGCGTCCAGCGCATTTTCCACCAGTTCCTTCACGGCCGATGCCGGGCGTTCGACAACTTCCCCCGCTGCAATGCGATTGGCAGCGGCATCGTCCAGCTGCCTTATGGGCTGGCGTTGCGATATATTGGGGTCAAACGCGTTCATGCCACAATGTGTAGCATAAAGCGTCGCGATTCTGGAATGCGTTATTCTGACGTCAGACCGTCCGGCTGACCCACCACCACGATCTGCAGACGATCCGGATGCAAATGTTCGCGGGCAACACGGTTGATGTCGTCTAATGTCACTGCCTCGACCAGATCATTGCGAATGTTGATATAGTCAATGGGCAGTCCCCCAAACTGTAATCCAGCAAGGCCCGAGGCGATGGCCTGATTGCTGTCAAAGCGCAATGCATAAGACCCCATCAGATATCGTTTCGCGGCCTCCAACTCTTCGGTCGTCACACCCTCTGTCGATATACGTTCCCATTCCGCTTTGATCACGTCCAATGCCTCGGCCATCTTGGCGTTCTCACTTGCAACCGATGCGATGTGCAACGAAGCATTCTGAAACGGCACCAGAAAACTGCCGACACCATAGGTCAGCCCACGTTTCTCCCGAACTTCCTGATTTAGCCGCGACACATATCCACTGCCGAAAATATGGTTAAGTATGTAAAGCGAAATGTAATCGGGATGATCTCGCGGAATGCTTTCATGTGCCAAATAGGCGTTCGATTGGGGCGAGGGAAAGTCAATGACCCGGATACCCGGTTCAGCCTGTGTAACGACATTCTCTGGTAGGTCTGGCCCTTCCGTGGGAAGGTCACCAAGCAGATTGTCAAGAAGGATCATCAGTTCTTCGGCTGTGATATCCCCAACGACCCCAACAAATACCCGCGATCTGACCAGTGCCCGTTCGCGCGCGATATGCATATCCTCGGGTGTTAAAAGCGCAATGGATTCCACTGTGCCCTCGACCGTGCGGCCATATGGGTGATCGGGAAACGCATCCGAGAAGAGTTGACCCACAGCGATATCGCCGGGATCGCGTGCGTTATAGCGCAGCAAGGAATCCACCTGACCGCGAACCCGATCAAAGGCAACCTGATCGAAATTCGGTTCGACCAGCGCCATTCGCAAAAGCGCCATGGAATCCCCCAGATGCTCGCGCAGAACCGTTGCTTCAACCGACACAGTGTCGCGGCTGGCGTCAAAGCTGAACCGCGCCGCAAGCGCTTCGACCGCTTCGGCATAGGCGGTGGCGTCCATATCACCTGCCCCCTCCTCTAGCAGACCCATCATCAGATGTGTCGCGCCATGTTTGTCGGGCAAATCAATACTGGCCCCGCCCCGAAACAATATGTCCATCGAGACGATCGGGATCGAATGTTCCTCGACCAACCAGGCAGTGATACCACTTTCGGTGGTGATTTCCTGAACGGTCATTGCTCGCAAGGGTGCTGCGCAAACCAGCAAAATCGCTAGTAGACGGATCATTCGGATTCCTCCTGCATCAGCCAACCGGTGACAGAGTTGTTTTTGTTGAAAACCTCGCGCGCTGCGGCAAGTACATCCTCGGCGCTGACCTCGGCCAAAATGTTTGGCCAAGCGGCGATATCATCAAGGCTTAACCCGATGGTCAATCCGATCCCGTATCGGCGGGCCAATCCGGCCATATCATCCATGGCATAGATTTCGGCAGCGTGAATTTGGGTTTTGATACGTTCCAGATGCTCGGGATCGGGACCTGTCTCCAAAAACTCCGCGATAACGGCGTCCATAGCGTCTTCGGCCTCGGCCAAGGTGACACCGGGTGCGGGGATTACCACCAGTCCGAACGTGTCCGGGTCCAGATTTGTCCCGGAATAAAACGCGTCTGTCGACACCGCAACTTGAGACTCGATCTGAAGTTTCCGTCCCAAGACCGAAGTCAAACCATTGCCACCCAGCAGTTCTGCCAGAACGGTCAGTGCTGCTGCGCGTTCCTGATCCCCGGGATTGCGTTCAGGGGCCAGATAAGTGCGGATGACATAAGGATTAGAAACACGGGGGTCTTCCAACGTCAGCCGTCGCGGTGACAATTGCGGCGGTTCCTGTGGTCGCACCCGGTCAGGTATATTGTCCGATGGGGTCAGCGGACCATAATGGCGCTGCGCCATCTCCTCGACCTCGATCGGGTCAACATCTCCTGCCACCACCAAGATCGCATTGTTGGGGGCATAGTAGCGTTGATAAAAGGACAAAGCAGCGTCCAGATTCAGCGCTTCGATTTCATGACGCCAGCCAATAACCGGCACGCCATAGGGATGATTCAGAAACTGCGCCGCGTTGCGCTGTTCGGCGAACAGGGAGCCGGGTTGGCTGTCAGTGCGCTGATTGCGTTCCGCCAGCACCACCTCGCGTTCGATGTCTACCGCGGCTTCGTTCAGGATCAGATCGCGCATACGATCCGCCTCTAATTGCATCATCAGGTCCAGATGTTCGACCGCAATCGTCTGGAAATATCCGGTGTAATCATACGAGGTAAAGGCGTTATCATTGCCGCCAAGATCTTCGATTATGCGGCTGAATTCCCCTTCGGCAATATCATCCGTGGCAGTAAACATCAGATGTTCAAGAAAATGCGCCACACCGGATTCGCCCGGACCTTCGTCGGCGGCACCCACCTTGTACCAAACCATATGCGTGACAATCGGAGCACGGTGATCTTCGATCACGATCCCTTCCATACCGTTGGACAAGGTAAAACTGGTCACCGGAACCTGTTGGGCCGTAAGCGGCGTCGCCAAGAGCAGGGCGGTGAGCGTAAGCAATTTCATGGAGTCCTCCGGTGTTAAACCTCACTCTAATCGCCGCGCACATGTGTGCAAGTGGAACCTACAAAAAGGTGATGTCGAGTTATTCAAACGTCTTTTCCACGCTAGAGATATATAATTGATTAGTGTTTACTCTTGTCTTACGAGTTTGATCCATCACGATGGAGATTAAAATGAATATCAAGCAACTGAGTTTCACGGCCATCGCCCTTTTGACGGCGAGCAGCGTTTGTGCGCAGGATATCTATGGTGGTGGGGCGTTGTCCTTCAGCTATTACGGCGAAAGTGACAACGGAACAGACGAAGGCACCGCAATCAACGGTTACCTCGACGCGTTTGTCGGAACAGAATTTTCCGGCGGTTATTTTATCGAAGGCGATATCAGCTACGGCCGCGCTTTTGCCATCTCGGACGAGGGGGCTAATAACGGATTCAGAAATGGCTATTTGCTGTCAGCACGGGTCGGCAAAGATTTCGGCGCGTACACGTTGGAAGCATATGCCGGTAACCTTTGGGCCGTTTCGGGTGACAATGATGGGGCCGGCGATGATCCGATTTCACGGTATTTCGTCGGGATCGGGGGCAGTTACGAACTGTCCAGCCAATTCGCGATCAACGGTATGATCGGCTATCTGGATGGCGATGACAATGACAGTAGCGCCGAAGATGCCTATCGTAACTTTACCCATCTTACACTTGGCGTCGACTACGCGATCTCACCCAGCTGGACGCTGGATGCGTCTGCGACCTATGGCATCGGTGTCATGGATGGTGACGAAGACGTGGGCACCGTAGTGGACCTTGCACTTGGCGTTCAATACCAGTTCGCGAATCCCAATATGATGGGCTATCTGGAAGTGCGTCATGCGCGATACGATCAGATTGACGAGTCGGACGTTGCCATCGAAAACCATATCAGCATCGGATTTACCTATAGCTTTGGTCAAGGCGCTGCTGAACGGGCCGATCGCCTTACGCTTCCGCGGTATATGGAATGGGTGGCCGCTGCTGACGGGCATCTGGAGTAACCTCCAAAACACACAAATTCAATTAAGGGCCGGTTTACCGGCCCTTATTCATTTGCGGCACGATCCGCGAACAGGATCAGCCAAACGGCCCCCAAGAATATCGCAATATCGGCAACGTTGAACGCAAACGGATTGGTGATATTGCAGCAACTGATATTAATGAAATCAGCGACCGCGCCATATATGAAACGGTCTACCACATTGCCAAGTGCGCCGCCGACAATCAGACCGACGCTTACCCCGATGCCAAAGCTGGACTTGTTGCGCGACCACCAGACAAGAACGGTGCAAATAATGATTGCGATCGCAATCAGGACATAGCGGAGCCATTCTTGCTCGCCACCAAACCAGCCGAAATTTATTCCTTCGTTCCATGCCATCGTCAGGTTGAAATAGGGATCCCATACCGCCACCCGAAGGCGCGCTGCCAGATCAAGCCATTCCACCACCAGATATTTGGTCATTCGGTCGACAGCAAAGACCAGTAAGGCGGTCAGGGCGGCAATTTTCAGCGACATATTTCCTCCGTTTGTGGGACACTACTCATCGCGGAGTGCGCCAACAAGAGTATCAGGTACAATATTTTTATGGCAAATTGCCAAGGGCGACGGTAGCGTGCGCGCACATCGCCCTTGGGCTGATACGTCACACAATAAAATTAGGAAAATGAAAATGTCTGCGACCTCGCATGACACAAGCTGGTCTTCTCATTTCCGGGCAACGCTGGCGCTCGGTTTGCCGCTTATCGGCACTCAGCTTGCACAAATGGGGATCAACTTCGTGGACCTGGTAATGCTGGGTTGGTTGGGGGTCGAGGACCTAGCCGCCTCGGTTCTGGCGACGACCCTGTTCTTCATTGTGTTGGTCGCGGGGTTCGGGTTGGCACAAGCCGCGATGCCGTTGGTGGCACATGCTATTGGCGAGGGGAACAGCCGTCAAATACGACGTTCGGTGCGCATGGGGCTTTGGGTGTGCGGGATATATGGCGCTTTGCTGATGCCGGTCCTGTGGTTTGCAGAACCTATCCTGATTGCTGTCGGTCAAGACCCTGACCTGTCCTCGCGCGCTTCAGAATATGTGCGTGTCATCCAATGGTCAGTCTTTCCGGTCCTGACCGTGGCAACGCTGCGATCCTATCTGTCCGCGCTAGAGCTGATGCGGGTCATTTTATATGTCACCCTGATGTCACTGGTCCTGAACGCCCTGTTCAACTGGATGTTTATTTTCGGCAATTTCGGTGCGCCCCGGTTGGAATTGGCGGGTGCAGCGCTTGCCAGCCTGATTACCAACCTTATCAGCGCGATCCTGATTGTCATTTACGTTCTGCGCAAACCCGAAACCCGCAAGCACGAAATTTTCGTGCGCTTCCTCCAACCGGACTGGGAAGCGTTTCGCAAAGTGCTCGCGCTTGGGATACCGATTGCCTTGTCGATACTGGCCGAGGTTTCGATGTTTTCGGTGGCGGCAGTTTTCATGGGATGGATTGGGACGATTGAGCTTGCCGCCCACGGGATTGTTCTGCAACTTGCCTCGATCTCCTTCATGATCCCCTTGTCCTTTTCGCAGGTGGCGACAATTCGCATTGGTCATGCGGTTGGGCGCAAGGATCGCGACGGACTGGCGCGGGCCGGTATGGCGGTGTTTGTGTTGGGTGTCGGCTTTGCACTCTTTGCGGCGCTGTGCTTTCTGTTGTTCCCGTCACCTCTCATTTCGATCTACCTCGATAATGATAATGCCGATGCGTTGGATATAATTGCCTATGGTGTTCCCTTGCTCGCGCTGGCGGCAGCCTTTCAGGTCGGCGACAGTCTGCAAGTCATCGGGCAGGCCAGCCTTCGCGGGTTGCAGGATACAAAGGTTCCAATGTATATTGCGGTATGCAGTTACTGGGCGGTCGGAATGCCCGCGGCTTATTTTTTTGCTTTTCATTTCGGTTTCGAAGGAAAAGGGATATGGATGGGGCTGGCACTGGGTTTATCAGTTGCTGCTATATTTATGTGCACGCGCTATTTTCGCCGTGATAATTTGGGACTTGTCCGGTTCTAAGGCGCTGCAACATCCAGGTCGCATATCAGCGACCATTATGTAACGAGGGGGTCTGATCGTTGGTGGCAAAACCCAAACGGACACGCATTCAGCGTGAAAAACGCGAAATTATTTTGAATGCAGCATTACAGGTATTTTCGGAAAACGGATTTCGAGGCACAACACTTGACCAGATCGCCGAAGTGGCCGGTCTGTCAAAACCCAACATGCTTTACTACTTCCCAAATAAGGAAGAGATATACGCATCACTTCTGCACGACATTCTGGAAATCTGGTTTGTTCCGTTGGAAGAGATCAGCGAGGATGGTGATCCGCTTGACCAGTTGCGCGCCTATATCCACGCCAAGATGGAGATGTCCCGCAAATATCCGATGCAAAGTCGCCTGTTTGCAAATGAAATCCTTCATGGGGCAGGTCGGATTGATCAGGATATCGCCGAAGAACTGAATCAGATTGTCGAAGTAAAGGTGAAAATCATTCAGCGCTGGATCGACAATCACAAAATCGCGAAGGTGGACCCCTATCACCTCTTGTTTGCGATCTGGGCAACAACCCAGCACTATGCCGATTTTGCCGTGCAGATTGATACCGTTCTTCAAGGGCGAGATGATGATCCGATAGCCACAGGTGCGGATTTCTTGGAAACCTTGTTTACGCGCGGTCTGTTGCCTGACTGATTCCTATTTCAGTTAGCTCAAATGGGAATGGTGGCGAATCCCCTTGCATTCGCACCGCCTCGGGTCTATATGCGCTTTCAACAGCGGCAGGCTGGGGTCCAAACCCAACCTCCACCGGAAAATTTGTACGGGCCGCGCGCCCGTTTTTTTGTTTTTGAGGGAAAATGTCCGACCTGATCGCCAAAGCTGCCATGGACCGCCGTCTGGCCGAGATCGTGACCCCGACTATCGAAGGTCTGGGCTATGAACTGGTTCGCCTGCGCCTGATGCGCGGGAACAAATCGACGACGTTGCAGATCATGGCCGACAAACCGGATGGCGGAATCGAAGTGGATGATTGCGCCAAAATCTCGCAAGCGGTGTCGGCAGTGCTGGATGTCGAAGACCCGGTCGAGGGTGAATACGCGCTGGAAGTGTCCAGCCCCGGTATCGACCGCCCGCTGACCCGCCTGAAGGATTTCGAAAACTACGCCGGGTACGAAGTGAAGCTGCAAACCAACGATCTGATCGACGGTCGCAAAAGGTTCAACGGAATCCTGCAAGGTGTCGAAGATGGCGAGGTCCTGATCGACATTCCCGAAGGCACAATCGGCCTGCAATTTGATTGGCTGACCGACGCCAAGCTGGTCCTGACCGACGAGCTGATCGCCGAAAGTTTACGCGCCCGCAAGGATGCCGGCGTGATCAATGAAAGTGAATTTGACGACATAGAAACGGACGATGGGTCCGACATGATGGAAGAGGAATAAAATCATGGCTATCACGAGTGCGAACCGCCTGGAGCTGCTGCAAATCGCAGATTCCGTGGCCCGCGAGAAACTGATCGACCCGGATCTGGTCATCGAGGCGATGGAAGAGTCGATGGCAAAGGCCGCACGCTCGCGTTACGGCGCAGAATTTGACATTCGCGCCAAGATCGACCGCAAGACTGGTGAGCTGGACATGACCCGCGTGCGCACTGTGGTTGAGGACGTGGAAAACACCTTCACCGAACTGTCGCTGGAAGACGCCAAGGAAATTCAGGCAGATGCCGAGATTGGCACAGAAATCATCGACCAGTTGCCGCCCTTGGAATTCGGGCGTATCGCCGCGCAATCCGCCAAGCAGGTCATCATGCAAAAAGTCCGCGAGGCCGAGCGCGAGCGCCAGTACGAAGAATTCAAAGACCGTGTGGGCGAGATCATCAACGGCGTCGTCAAGCGTGTGGAATATGGCAATGTCATCGTTGACGTGGGCCGCGGTGAGGCGATCCTGCGCCGCGATCAACTGATCAACCGCGAAGCGTTCCGCAACGGCGACCGCATCCGCGCCTATGTCCGCGATGTACGTTCCGAAGTGCGCGGTCCGCAGATTTTCCTGTCGCGGACGGCTCCGGAATTCCTCGCCGAGCTGTTCAAGATGGAAGTGCCGGAAATCTATGACGGTATCATCGAGATCAAAGCTGTTGCCCGTGATCCGGGCAGCCGTGCGAAGATCGGCGTGATCTCTTACGACAATTCCATCGACCCGGTTGGTGCCTGTGTTGGTATGCGCGGGTCCCGCGTGCAGGCCGTTGTGAACGAGCTGCAGGGCGAGAAAATCGACATTATCCCGTGGAACGAGGATGCGGCGACTTTCCTCGTCAACGCGCTTCAGCCCGCCGAAGTGTCCAAGGTTGTTCTGGACGAAGAAGCCGACCGTATCGAAGTTGTTGTCCCCGAGGATCAATTGTCTCTCGCCATTGGTCGCCGTGGTCAGAACGTGCGTCTGGCCAGCCAGATCACCGGTTTCGACATCGACATCATGACCGAGGCCGAGGAATCCGAACGTCGTCAGGCCGAATTCGAAGAACGCACCAAACTGTTCATGGACACGATGAACGTCGATGAAATGGTGGCGCAGCTTCTGGTCTCCGAAGGCTTCGCGACACTGGAAGAGGTCGCATATGTCGAACTCGACGAAATCCTGTCTATTGACGGGTTCGACGAAGAAACCGCCGAGGAATTGCAGGCCCGTGCCCGCGAATGTCTGGACGAGATCAACGCCAAGGCGCTGGAAAAAGCCAAGGAGCTGGGCGTCGAAGACAGCCTCGTCAACTACGAAGGTCTGACACCTCAGATGCTCGAAGTTCTGGCCGAAGATGGGATCAAGACGCTCGAAGATTTCGCGACCTGTGCGGATTGGGAACTGGCCGGTGGGTACACCACCGTTGACGGAAAACGCGTCAAGGATGACGGGTTGCTGGAAAAATTCGACGTGTCGCTGGCCGAGGCGCAGCAACTTATCATGAATGCCCGCCTTTCGCTGGGCTGGGTCACCGAAGAACAGTTGGCCGCTGACGCCGAAGCTGAAGCCGCAGACGCTGATGAAACGGAAGAAGACGCCTAAGTGAAAACTGCGCCCGAAATTCACCGCAAGAAACCGGACCCAGAGGAAGTCGCGCGTCGCTGTATCGTGACGCGCGAAACCGCCCCAAAATCGGGTCTCGTGCGGTTTGTTGTCGGGCCAGAGGGACAGATCGTCCCAGACATTCTGGAAAAACTGCCCGGGCGAGGAATTTGGGTCACGGCGGAACGCAAGAAAATCGCCGATGCCGTCAAGAAAAAAGCCTTCGCCCGGGCTGCCAAAACACAAGTCACCGTCGCCCCGGACTTGCCCGATCAGGTCGAAGCGCTGCTGGCCCGTCACGTTGTGAATCTGATCTCGCTGGGTCGCAAAGCCGGCATTGCGGTTGCCGGTCTGGAAAAAGTGAAAACGCTGCTGGTGGATGAACGTGCAAAGCTGCTGATTCAGGCCAGCGACGGGTCAGAGCGCGGAAAAACCGCGTTGCGCCCGCCAAAAGGGTCAAAAACCCATGTAGAGTGCTTATCAAGTGCTGAATTGGGCATGGCATTTGGCCGCGATAGTGTGATACATGCCGCCATGACGGCGGGTGGCATCACGGACAAGGTAATGTATGATGCGGCCCGGCTGGCCGGTTTGCGCATCTTGATGGGTCGAAACGACCAACGAACGACGCGGGGGAAGGCCTCCGCACGGAAAGGTTAAAATACGAATGAGCGATTCAAAAGGTAACGACGGTAAAGGCAAAACACTTGGTTTGCGCTCTGGCCCCGGAACGGTGCGCCAAAGCTTTAGCCATGGGCGCTCGAAATCCGTGGTTGTCGAAACCAAGCGTAAACGTGTGGTTGTTCCCAAACCCGGTACGGGCGGGGCAACAACAGGGCAGCGCCCTGCCGGAACAGGTAACGTCAAGGATTCCGAACTTGAACGCCGTTTGAAAGCGTTGGAAGCGGCCAAAGCCGAAGAAGCTGATCGCAAAGCGCAGATCGAAGCCGAGGCCCAGGCGCGCGCCGAAGAACGCGAACGCCGTCGTGCCGAGATCGAAGAAAAAGAGCGCGAAGAAGCCGAACGCGAGGAGCGCAAGAAGCGCGAAGAAGCCGAAGCTGTCGCAATCAAGAAAAAGCCGGAAACCGCCAAAGTTGCCGAGCCGAAAAAACCTGAAAACGATGATCCCGCCGCGGCCCAAGCCGCAGCGGCACGGGTCGAGTCTGGTCGCACGCATCACGTGAAGACCAAAGAAAAAGAAAAACCTGAAGAGCGTAAAACCGCCCGCGCCACACGCGATGGCGATGATCGCCGCCGCTCTGGCAAGCTGACCATCAACCAAGCGCTGGGCGAAGATGGCGGGCGGCAACGTTCGGTGGCAGCAATGCGCCGCCGTCAGGAACGCGAGAAACGCAAAATGATGTCCGGCTCGTCCGAGCGCGAGAAGGTGATCCGCGACGTGCAGGTGCCCGAGGCGATTACGGTTCAGGAACTCGCGAACCGCATGTCAGAAAAAGTTGCCGCGGTGGTCAAATCCTTGATGACCAATGGCATCATGGCGACCCAAAACCAGACGATCGATGCGGATACCGCCGAACTGATCGTCGAAGAATTCGGCCACAAGGTCGTTCGCGTGTCTGATGCAGATGTCGAGGATGTAATCGTAACCGCAAATGATGATCCAAAAGATCTGAAACCGCGCGCGCCTGTCATTACCATCATGGGCCATGTTGACCATGGTAAAACCTCGCTTTTGGATGCCATCCGCGACACCAGCGTAACCTCGGGTGAGGCTGGAGGGATCACCCAGCATATTGGTGCCTATCAGGTGAAAACGGACAGCGGATCGCTGTTGACCTTCCTGGATACTCCGGGCCACGCCGCGTTTACCTCGATGCGTGCCCGTGGGGCGCAGGTGACTGATATCGTAGTGCTGGTTGTGGCCGCTGACGATAGCGTCATGCCCCAGACGATCGAAGCGATTAACCACGCCAAAGCGGCCGGTGTGCCGATGATCGTGGCCATCAACAAATGCGATAAACCCGCCGCAAACCCGGACAAGGTGCGCACCGAACTGCTTCAGCACGAGGTAATCGTCGAAAAAATGTCGGGCGAGGTGCAGGATGTCGAAGTCTCTGCCATTACTGGCAAGGGTTTGGATCAGCTGTTGGAATCCATTGCCTTGCAGGCGGAAATACTGGAACTGCACGCCAACCCGAACCGCGCCGCCGAGGGCGCAGTAATCGAAGCGAAACTTGATGTCGGGCGCGGTCCTGTGGCGACCGTTCTGATCCAGAACGGCACGCTGAAACGCGGCGATATCTTCGTTGTTGGCGAACAATGGGGCCGCGTGCGTGCCCTGATCAACGACAAGGGTGATCGCGTCGACGAAGCTGGCCCCTCTGTCCCGGTCGAAGTTCTGGGCCTGAACGGCACACCCGAAGCCGGTGACGTGCTGAACGTGGTGCCCGACGAAGCCCGCGCGCGCGAGATTTCGGATTACCGTGTTCAACTGGCCAAGGATAAGCGCGCCGCTGCAGGCGCTGCGACGACTCTTGATCAGCTTCTGGCGCAAGCCAAAGCGAATGAAAACGTCAAGGAATTGCCGATTGTCGTCAAAGCTGACGTTCAGGGTTCCGCCGAAGCCATCGTTCAGGCGATGGAGAAAGTCGGTAACGACGAAGTCCGCGTTCGTGTCCTGCACTACGGCGTTGGCGCCATTACCGAAAGTGACGTGCAATTGGCCGAAGCCTCGGGCGCACCGATCATCGGGTTCAACGTCCGTGCCAATGCACCGGCTCGTGAAAGCGCCAACCAGAAAGGCGTCGAAATCCGCTACTATTCGATCATCTACGATCTGGTGGATGACGTGAAAGCAGCGGCCTCGGGTCTTCTGTCCGCCGAGATCAAGGAAACCTTCATCGGCTATGCCGAGATCAAAGAGGTCTTCAAAGTGTCGAATGTTGGCAAAGTTGCTGGCTGTCTCGTCACCGAAGGTGTTGCACGCCGCGAAGCCGGTGTGCGCCTGTTGCGCGACAACGTCGTGATCCACGAAGGCAAGCTGAAAACCTTGAAGCGCTTCAAGGACGAAGTGAAAGAGGTTCAGTCCGGCCAAGAATGCGGTATGGCGTTCGAGAATTACGAGGACATCCGCGAAGGCGATGTGATCGAGATTTTCGAAACCGAGGAAATCGAACGCAATCTGTAATCCTAAAACCCGGCCCTGTGCCGGGTTTTATATATCCAGCACCACCCAGGCTGGATCATGGTCCGAACCGTCGCCGCCATGTTTTGTGCGACGGTCGATATGGGCAGATTGCAGCTTGGGCGCAAGCGCAGGGCTCAGCCAGATATGGTCAAACAGTTCGTAACGCGGCGTCTCGGGACCGGACGGGTTGAACCGGTGTGTCCATTGCGGACGGGCAGGACCGTTCCCTTGTCCGGGTGTTTCGGGTTTGGCTGGGCGCGTTTCCACAGCTTGCGCCAACCCATTGATCAGCGCCTGACCATCGACCGTTAACATTGGCGCGATATGCGGGGAATCCTCGGGGTCGTTCATATCACCGACGAGCACGAATTTTGACCCAGCCCGCTGCTGTTTTGAAATGATCGCCGACACCATTTCGGCTTGGCGTTTGCGCCGCGCATTTGCTGCGGCGGCCCCGGCAACCGGGTCCTGATCATGGGGCACAAAATGGGATTTCAGGTGGGTATTATACACCGTCAGCAGCGTGTCACCATTTTCCTTCAGCACCTCGACCTGCAGCAGGTCACGCCCAAAAACCCGTTTGCTCGGGTCATCCGGATGCACCGCCGTCTGATGCGAGGTAATCGGCCCAAGCGGCAGTTTCGACAAAATTCCTACATCAATCATGCGTGGGTCATTTCCTTCGACCAACGCAACATAAGGGTAGAGGTTATTCAGATTGTCACGATTGAACTGCCGCAGAATCTCGACATGCTCGACCTCTTGCACGGCCAGAATATCGCAATTCATCACATCCCTGATCCGCGTCGCGATCGTCGCTGTGTCATTTGGGTCCTTGGCTTTGACCAACCGCCCCATAAAGGTGCGCACAACCACGTCATCAGGGGTAAATGTCACCGCGATCCCACCGGCTTCCTGCGGGGGGATGCCGTCGACTTCCGCCTGAAAGTTGTAACGGGAAAACAGGTTATTCAGGTTAAAGGTGCCGAGTGATACAGCCATCGATAACAACCCCCCTATCTCATTGACTACGCTTGACCTTACCGATTCTCTGTGACTTTTCACACATAGCCGATGCTAACGCTGGCATTGCCGCCGCTGGCGTCCTATATCAAACCGAAACCAAGGAGGGTCGGATGAGCGATCAAAATTTCCCCGGTTGGCATGGCACGACCATTGTCGGCGTGCGCAAGGGCGGCAAGGTTGTGGTGGCCGGTGACGGTCAGGTCAGTCTGGGCCAGACGGTCATCAAAGGATCAGCCCGCAAGGTTCGCCGCCTGTCCCCGGGCGGGCACGAGGTTGTCTGCGGGTTCGCCGGATCAACGGCGGATGCGTTTACCCTGCTGGAGCGGTTGGAAGCGAAGCTAGAGGCGACACCCGGTCAATTGCAACGCGCCTGTGTGGAACTGGCCAAAGACTGGCGGACCGACAAATATCTGCAAAAGCTGGAGGCGATGTTGATCGTCACCGACGGGGCGGAGCTCTATGTCATCACCGGCGCGGGTGACGTGCTGGAACCCGAAAATGACATTGCAGCGATTGGGTCAGGCGGGAATTATGCCCTCGCGGCTGCGCGCGGAATGTATGATTTCGAAGACGACGCCGAGGTGATCGCCCGCAAGGCGCTGGAAATTGCCGCCGAGATTTGCGTCTACACAAACGGCAACATGACGGTGGAGGTTATACATGGCTAATGCAGATTTTTCTTTGGACGACATTCGCGCTGGCGTCGCTGCCGGTGCTATTAACGAGGCGCAAGCCGCCAAGTTGATCGCCATCGCCAATGGCCGCAAAGGCTATCGCGCCAACATGCGCACCGAGGACGAGCCGTTCGAGCTGTTCAAGGGTTTCTCGGAGATTTTCGTGACAGTCGGCCTCGGCATCTTGTTTGGCGGCATTCTGGCCTTCACAATGGTGTTTCAAAGCGTCATCGCGGTGGCCATCGCGACCATCATTTTGACCGTCGCCTTCGCCTCTTACTTCACGCTACGCCGCCGGATGACCCTGCCCAGCATCGCGCTGGCGAGTGTTTATGCGACAGCGGTGTTCGGCCTGATCAGCTATCTGATGTTCGAACGTGTTTTAGGGTTATCCCAGAACGGCGATGACATGTACGCGGTCAGCAACGCTGTGGGCGACGGCTGGCCGTTCCTGATCACCTTCACCGCCTCTGCGGCTGCAATGTTCGCCTACTTCTGGCGTTTCCGCGTTCCGTTCGCGATGTTCCTGTTCGGCCTGTTCTGCGGTGGCATCGCCTTTTCGATCAGCTGGATCGTCGCGCCCGAGGGTGTGTTTGCCGCCGGTTTCATGCGCTCCGCCGAGGGGTTCTTTGACCTCAACCGCAACCCGACGCTGGCATGGACGTTGCTGCTGTTCGGTATCGGCGCTTTCTTGGGTGGCATGTTCTTTGATCTCAAGGACCCGTATCGGATCAGCCGCTATTCCGCCTGCGGCTTCTGGCTGCACATCATCGCGGCCCCTGCTATCGTGAACGTGGTGGCCCTGTCACTGCTGGGGATCGAGGGGGCTGCGGGATACCTATTCGCCGCCCTCGCGCTGACCCTTATCGCCATCGCCTCGCTGATCATCGACCGTCGGTCTTTCCTGACCGCCGGGATCATCTATATCGGCGCGATCCTTCTGTGGGCGCTAAATGCAGGCGAGAATTCCGGCAGTGACGGCTCCATCGTCTGGGCCATGCTGATTATGGGCGCCTTCATCACCGCACTTGGGACATGGTGGGTGCAAATCCGTGCGTGGCTAATGAAAATCATGCCGAACTTCCCCCTAAAATCCAAGCTCCCGCCCTATCAGGAGGCCCTGTAATTTCTCGCTGGTTTGATATTCTCGAGCCGATATGGTCGGTTTTGGAGTGGATATTCTCCGACGGCGTTCGCGAGAAGAAACGCAAGGTCTGGAGTGATCCGCGCTCTGAAGTTCTGTTGGAATATCTTAGCAAAAATAGCGAAGCGGACCTACGGACACTGTGCCTTCATGCCGGTGCGTCCGAATTGGAAACCAAAACTCTCCTAACCGAAATCGGCGCGCGCGAAACCCTGTCCCAGCAGGGTCGCCGTGTCTGGACATTGCCGGAATAATTCATAGTTACGAACAACGACCCCTCGCCAAAAGGACCAATATGACCGACCTAACCCCACGTGAAATCGTATCCGAACTGGACCGCTATATTATCGGACAGAGGGACGCCAAACGCTCGGTCGCTGTGGCCTTGCGCAACCGGTGGCGGCGCAAGCAGTTGGGCGATGATCTGCGGGACGAAGTGTATCCCAAAAACATCCTGATGATCGGGCCAACCGGGGTCGGGAAAACCGAAATTTCGCGCCGCTTGGCGAAACTGGCCAAAGCGCCGTTCCTGAAGGTCGAGGCGACGAAGTTTACCGAAGTTGGATATGTCGGCCGCGACGTTGAACAGATCGTCCGCGATTTGGTTGACAGCGCTATCATCATGGTTCGCGATCAAATGCGCGAGGATGTGAAAGCCAAGGCCCATGATGCCGCCGAAGACCGCGTGATCGAGGCGTTGGCAGGTTCGGATGCCCGCGAACAGACCCGCGATATGTTCCGCAAAAAACTGCGCGACGGGCTGCTGGATGACAAGGAGATCGAGATTGACCTCGCCGATAATTCCAACCCGCTCCAGATGATGGAAATCCCGGGGCAGCCGGGCAGTGGCATGGGGATGATGAACCTTGGCGATTTGTTCGGCAAGGCGTTGGGCGGGCGCACGACGCGGCGCAAGGTGAAGGTGGCGGATAGCTATGAATTGCTGATTGCGGACGAGGCCGACAAGCTCTTGGACGAAGACACAGTCACCAAAGAAGCGCTGAAGGCGGTTGAGGAAAACGGGATCGTGTTTCTGGACGAGATCGACAAGGTCTGCGCCCGTTCCGACGCGCGGGGTGCCGATGTGTCCCGCGAGGGCGTGCAGCGCGATTTGCTGCCGCTGATCGAAGGGACGACCGTCTCCACCAAGCATGGCCCGGTCAAAACCGACCATATCCTGTTCATTGCCTCGGGCGCGTTCCATATCGCGAAACCGTCCGACCTGCTACCGGAATTGCAGGGTCGGTTGCCGATCCGCGTGGAATTGCGTGCCCTGACGGAGGAGGATTTTGTGCGGATTCTGACCGAAACCGACAACGCCCTGACCCGCCAATACACGGCCTTGATGGCGACGGAGGAGGTGACGGTGACCTTCACCGACGATGGCATTGCAGCACTCGCGAAAATCGCGGCGGAAGTGAACACAACGGTCGAAAACATCGGTGCCCGGCGGCTTTATACCGTGCTTGAACGCGTGTTCGAGGAACTGAGTTTCACAGCGCCGGATCGGGCAGGGGAGACGGTGAAAGTCGACGCTGCGTTCGTGGATAAGCACCTGGGTGAGTTGATGAAGTCAGCGGATTTGAGTCGGTATGTGTTGTGAAAAGAAAAGATATCGACCTTAAAAACTTGGAATTTCGAAAGACAGTAATTTCCAATCGCGAACTTGCGGGATCATTTGGAAAGTATAATCGGGCGCTAGAACACATTAGTTCACTTGATGATTGGTTCGAAACTTGGGTTGCGGGAAAACCATGGGATGTTCCAGTCGAACTGGATGAAAGTGGTGTGCCCAAAAGATTCTACTTTCAGATAACCGAGCCAATACCGGATTGGGTTGGACTAGTAATTGGAGACATAATTCACAACTTGCGCTGCTCTTTGGATCATTTGGCAGTTGCTGCATCCAGAAAGAATGGCAACAACGAGCGAGATGTTTATTTTCCGATAAATGCTCAAGAAGAAAAATTTCTCAAGGATGGTTTGCCGAAGCTTCGGAAGTGTTCAAAATCTTTTATAGAGTTCGTCAAAGAATTGAAGCCGTATAAAGGTGGAAATGAAGTTTTGTATGATCTTCACCAATTGGACATAATAGATAAGCACAGAATGCTCGTCCCTGTCGGTGCAATCGCGAAAATTAGATTTAGAGCAAATGCGGGGAATTACGGGCCAATAGATTTTTCTAAATCACAAGAATTCGTGGAAGTTAGAGCAAAAAATGAATTTGCTGCTCTTAAAGATGGCGATACATTGTTGAGTTTTGAAAATACAACTTGGTTTCCTGAAAACACTGAGGTTGAAACGGAAATTTCGTTGTCACTGTCATTTGGAGTTGAAACTCATTTGTTTGGCAGAATAGTAAGTTCTGTTTTGCACAATAGTTTAAAAGAAGTTTACGAATTGCTAAGTGAAGCTGAACGTCGGTTTTTTAGTGAATAATCTGTAATCCGGCGTCTGTATACAGCATGTACAGTGCACCGTTTTCGGGCACATGCTCAAACTAAACCCGCTTCATAAACTCCGTCTTCAGCACAATCGTCGATTTCCCAATCCGGCATTCGATCAAATCCGGATTGCCGGTCAGGCGCACTCCTTTGATGGTCTCGCCGCGTTTCAGCACTTTTGACATGCCTTTGACCTTCAGGTCTTTGATCACCTGAACCGTGTCGCCGTCATTGATAACGGCGCCGTTGCTGTCTTTGGTGTCCATGGGAATTCCTTAATCCGGCGTCAGCATATACCCCGCGCCGCGCACCGTTTGAAGATACCGGGGTTGCTTCGGGTCGGCCTCCAGCTTGCGCCGAAGCCGGGTGATCTGCACATCAATCGCGCGTTCCTGCGCCGCCCCATCCCCGCGGCCCAGATCCTCGACCAACTGCGCCCGGCTAACGGCGGTGTGGGGTTGGGCGGCGAAAATGCGCATAAGGGCGTTTTCGGTGGCGGTTAAGCGGATACGCTCATCGCCTTGCCATAGTTCGGATCGCGTGACGTCATACCGAATGTCGGCCATTTGCAAGGTCTTGGGTGGTTCCAGCGTTACCTCCGCCTTCGGCACCCTGCGTAAAATCGCGTTGACCCGCAGCAACAGTTCCTTGGGTTCGAACGGCTTGGGCAAGTAGTCGTCTGCCCCAGCCTCCAGCCCTCTGATCCGGTCATCGCTGTCGCCGCGCGCCGTCAGCAGCAGGATTGGCGTGGTGCGTTTCTGGCGCAGGTCGCGGGTCAGGGAAAATCCATCTTCGCCCGGCATCATCACATCCAGCACGATCAGATCAAAATCCAGCCCCCCCAGAATACGCCGCGCATGCGCAGCGTCCCGTGCCGCCGTCACCAGATAGCCGTTTCGGGCCAGGAATTTTTGTAGCAGTCCCCTGATTTTCTCGTCGTCATCAACGATCAGCAGGTGGGCTTCACCAGTATCTTCAGTCGCCATGACCGATATCTCTAATACTTTCGGTGATTTCGCGCAACGCCGGGTCCAACATCTCTTCGAGCACCTTCTGAAAGCCTTTGACCGCTTCGGGTCCGGCATTCTGATAGGCTTGGCGCATCCGCTCGCGTTGCGCTTCTGACAGCTCGGTCTCCAGCAGCTTTCCCTTTGGCGTCAGGTACAGGTTGCGCTGCCGGCGATCTTCTGTGCCAACGCGACTTTCCACCAGACCGTCATCAACCAACTGTCGCAAAACCCGGTTCAACGACTGTTTCGTTACGCCCAGAATGCCCAGCAATTCATTGACCGTCAGCCCACTGGTACGGTTAATGAAATGGATCGCTCGGTGATGCGCGCGCCCATAGGCATAATTGTCCAATATCCGGTCGGGATCCTGGGTGAAGCCACGATAGGCAAAAAACATCAGTTCAATCCCGTGCAAAAGCGCTTCGTCAGATGCGAATGCGGTGGATTGCGGTTTCACGTTTCGTGAATGTTGCACAGCTCTCTCCCTAACGCTGAGCGGTTTGATCACAATATATGTCAGTCTTGTTGACTTTCCAAGAATCAAATGTTAGCAAAATCCGAAATTTGCGTAATAAACTGTCGCGATATCTATAAATCGCGCAATAAATGAAAATCTGGGCTTAGAGCGCGGATGGGAGAAAGGGTTAAATATGTCGACTGGTGCGTATGATGATCGCGACGGCTGGATATGGATGGATGGCAAGCTGGTGCCATGGCGGGATGCCAATGTGCATCTGCTGACCCACGCGTTGCATTACGCCTCCTCGGTCTTCGAAGGCGAGCGCTGCTATAACGGTACCATCTTCAAAAGCCGAGAGCATTCTGAACGTCTGCGCACATCTGCCAACCTGATCGATTTCGAAATCCCCTATACGGTAGACGAAATCGAGGCCGCAAAATACGAAGTCCTGAAAGCCAACGGATTCACCGACGCCTATGTCCGTGCTGTTGCCTGGCGCGGGGCAGGCGAGGATATGGGCGTCGCCTCGGCCCGAAACCCGGTCCGCATGGCGGTAGCCGCGTGGGAGTGGGGCAATTATTATGGCGACGCCAAGATGAAGGGTGCAAAGCTGGATATATCCAAGTGGAAGCGCCCCTCGCCGGAAACGATCCCGTCCAAAGCCAAGGCCGCCGGACTTTACATGATCTGCACCATGTCCAAGCACGCCGCCGAGGCCAAGGGCTGTTCGGACGCCATGATGTTTGACTATCGTGGTTATGTTGCCGAAGCCACCGGCGCCAACATCTTCTTTGTCAAGGACGGCGAGGTGCACACACCGACCCCCGATTGTTTCCTGAACGGGATCACCCGTCAGACCGTCATTGGCATGTTGCAGGACCGTCAGATCAAGGTCCACGAGCGCCACATCATGCCCGAGGAACTGGAAGGCTTCGAGCAATGCTGGTTGACCGGCACAGCGGCCGAGGTCACACCCGTCGGAAAAATCGGGGACTATAGTTTCGAGGTTGGTGCGCTGACCCGCGATGTATCTGAAAGCTACGAGAAGTTGGTCCGCGCCTGAACCGACTAATCGGAATGTAGCATTCTACCAGCCAGTTCGATGGCGCGATCCCAACTGATCCCGTCCCGCTGATCGCGGGCCAGCGGATGGTCTTCGTCATCGTGAATATGCACCGTTGGGCGTTGGCCCGCGGTGCCCCAGCGGACTTCGGATTTCAGGTGTTGGATATTCGTGGGGGTGTCAGCGTCCAGATAAACCTTCATATCGACGGGCAACCAACCAAAGCTGCTTTTGTCGCTTTGATCCAAGTTATACGTTTCGACATAGTTGTTAAAACTCTCTTGGCTTTGGGTCACCCATATCCCCCAGACAAAGGGATCGTCAGACCCGATGATCGGTATCTCCAGCGTGCAGCGGATATAGAAATTTTCTTCATCAATCACGCACAGATCGCTGGTCAGATAGACGCGGTTTTCAAACTCCTCTGACGGAATATTGTAGGTTTGGCGTGGCCGCGCAAATGCAAAGGACGGTGCCCCTTCGTGTATCTGGCCACAATGGCTACAGGTGTAGGCGAAGCGTTTCGGTTTCTTGAATCGGTGCCACATCCTTGCCAAACCGCTAATTGTGGTGGAACGGCATCAGTTCAAAACATCTGGCTTATACGTGTCAATTGGAACCCGGTCCTGACACGTTCGTTAATTTGAAGGTCAAAGCGGTGCGAAACCCCATAAATCACCATACGAAAACGAATAGCCGTGTCGGGATCGGCCTACGGAATGCTTTGACCATAGGCTAAACCAAACGGTGCGCAGAACACTTATCCTGATCATGTCAGGATGCGAGGGCTTCGTCCTCTTCATAATGGGGATGTATGGTGTTCATCGTTAACTCGACCGCGTGATCCCAACTGATCCCGTTGCGCTGATCATAGGCGAGGGGATGATCTTCACTTTCGAAAATGAAAATTTCAGGCTGTTGTCCGGCACCGCCCCAATGGACGTCGGATTTTAGCATCCTGTCCGTGTGTCGTGCCCGCCAACGTTTGTCGAGATAGAAGTCTGCCGACAGCCAGCCATAGCTGTGGTCACCGGTTTGGTCACGACCATAGCTTTCCAGATATCTGTAAAAGCTCTCCCTCGTTTGCTTAACCCAAACGCCCCAGTGAAAATATTCGTCGCTGTCCCGAATTGGGATGTTCAGCTTGCCACGAATATAAAAGCTGGATTCGTCGATGGAACACAGATCTTTGGTCAGATAAACCCGCCGATCATATTCCGTTTTGGGAATCGTGCAGGTTTCCGCAGGGCGCGAAAAAGAAAATGAGGGTGCGCCACGATGGGTTTTGCCGCAGCCTGAACATTTGAAAGAGAATTCTTTTGTCTTGTTGTCAGATATCAACCAATTCAACATAGAAAAGTACCTAGTATTTCCGTCAAGACGAGAATCGACATCGTCTACACGTTATGGTTGCAAATGGGAGGTTAAGGTAAAGTTAATGGCTAAACGCAAAATCATTATCGACACAGATCCGGGTCAAGATGACGCCGTCGCCATCCTTCTGGCCCTTGCCTCGCCCGAGTTGGAGGTCGTGGGGATAACAACCGTTGCCGGCAATGTGCCACTGTCGCTAACCCAGAAAAACGCCCGGATTGTGTGCGAGCTGGCGGAGCGCCCGGACATAAAGGTTTTTGCCGGGGCCAGCCGCCCGATGGTGCGCCCATTGGTGACGGCGGAATATGTGCATGGGTCTACCGGACTGAATGGCCCGGACCTGCCCGACCCAACGATGCCCCTACAGGACCAGCACGCCGTCGATTTCATCATCGATACCGTACGGGCAGGAGCGGAGGATGAGATCACCCTCTGCCCGCTTGGACCCCTCACCAACATTGCGCTGGCCATGCAAAAAGCCCCCGATATCATCCCGCGCCTGCGCCAGATCGTGCTGATGGGCGGCGGCTGTTTCGAAGGTGGCAATGTGACCCCAACGGCGGAGTTCAACATCTATGTCGACCCACACGCGGCCGACGTCGTGTTCCGTTCGGGCGTGCCGGTTGTGGTCATTCCGCTTGATGTCACCCACCAATGCCTGACCACCGCCAAACGCACGGCGGCCTTCCGGGCGCTGGGCACAAACTGCGGCATCGCAACCGCCGAAATGATGGAGTTCTTCGAACGTTTTGATGAGGGCAAATACGGCACAGACGGCGGCCCGCTCCACGACCCGAACGTCATCGCCTATCTGCTGAAACCCGAGCTTTACGAGACCCGCGAGGTGAATATCGAGATCGAAACCATGTCCGACCTGACACTGGGCATGACGGTGGTCGATTGGTGGGGCGTGACGGACAGGACGAAAAACGCGACCTATTGCCGGAACGTCGACGACGAGGGATTCTTTGATCTGTTGTTGGAACGGTATAGGGCTTTGCCGTGACCCGAAATCCGGAGACTTAAATGCGCAAATTGAAAATTATCGAACATATCTCGCTGGATGGTGTGATTCAGGCCCCGGGCAGCGATGTCGAGGATCCAAGCAACGGGTTTACTCATGGTGGATGGGTCCGCCAGTTTGCCGATCCTGTCGTGGGGGAGGCGTTCATGTCCGCGCAAGGCGACAGTTTCGACCTACTTCTTGGCCGGAAGACCTACGATATTTTTGCTGATTATTGGCCCCATGAAAGTAATCCGCTTGCCGATAGCCTGAACGCAGCGAGGAAGTATGTCGCGACCCATTACCCCGAAACATTGACGTGGGGTCCGGTTCAGGGGTTAGGCACCGATATTGTTCAAGGGATCAAAGACATCAAAGCAGAGGAGGGGCCGGACCTCGTTCTTTGGGGTAGCTCCACAATAACGCCAGTTCTTATCGCAAATGGATTGGCGGAAGATATCTGGCTGTTGACCTACCCGATATTACTTGGTGCCGGAAAACGGTTATTTGACCAGAATACCGACCCGCAAACCCTGACACTGGTCGACACAAGAATTGCCACAACCGGCGTGGTCGTAAAACATTACCAAGCAAATCAGAAATAGCTGGAACACCACCTAATATACCGCCGACCACAGGTTGGGGTTTGCCTGGGCGAAATCGGTATAGGTCAGCGCCAGCGTCTGACCGAGGCCGGACATGGCAAGCCACTCAAAACCAGTGCCGACATGGCGCTGAAGCGGCTGAAAAAAGCCGGCAAATAACTTTCTTACGCCCAAATCCAAAGGAACAAAACCATTAACGCATATATCAACAAACCGACCCAATCCTGGACCTACTTTACCTATCTGCAATTCGCGATCGCCGCGAGCATGATGGCCGGGGGTATCTACTTCCTGCAGGCAAGCTTCGCCGCAAAGGGCTTCTATGCCATGGCTGCTATCATGTTGGTCAGCTCGACAGTGGCCATCACCAAATCGGTCCGCGACAACGAAGAAGCCGACCGTATCCATAACAAGATAGAGGACGCACAGACGGAACGCTTGCTGTCCGAGATCGGTAAGGGCGACGCGGCGTAAACACTACCACGTAGCAAAGCCCCCGGGGCGGGTGGCTCTGGGGGCTTTGCCATTTGTATCCTTGCTTGAGCGGACTTCGTTCCTATGTTAGCCTTCACCTACCGCCGGTTTATCCGGCTTAACCGTGAAGGAGGAAATCGTTCTGTCGGAACGTACAGCCGCAGCAAATGATGCTGCAATGCCCGCTGCAGCCGCACTCGGTCAGGGCGGGGACAAGGATGCCAGCAAACGGATGTTAGACCTCATCCTCAGCTCGCTTGACGATGACAAGGCAGAGGATGTCATCACCATCCCGTTGACCGGGAAATCAGAAATCGCGGACAATATGATCGTTGCCTCGGGCCGTTCCGCCCGTCAGGTGCAATCCATTGCCGAGAAGCTGATGGATCGCGTCAAGCACGAGATGGGTGTGATCTGCCGGGTCGAGGGCAAGCAATCCGGTGACTGGGTCCTGATTGATTGCGGAGATGCCATCGTGCATCTGTTCCGCCCCGAAGTGCGCGAGTTTTATCAGATCGAAAAAATGTGGATGGCCTCGACGCCAGAAGCTGCCAAAGTCTGATATGCGCGTCACGATATGTGCCGTTGGCCGCCTCCGGCCCTCGCCGGAGCGGGACATGGTTGATGATTATCTGAAACGGTTCGACAGGATCGGCCGCCCGTTGGGGCTTGGCCCGGCAGAGGTGCGCGAGGTCGAGGATAAAAAGGGCATCGGCATGGTGGCAGAGGTTGATCTGCTGAGCCGCGTAATCCCGGACGGGTCCTTTACGGTGGTTCTGTCAGAACGCGGGAAGCCCATGACCTCCGAAGCCTTCGCCGACACGCTGTCACGCACCGCGATGGACGGAACGCGCGACATGGCCTTTGTCATTGGTGGCGCGGACGGACTGCCGCGAGAGTTCGAGGCGAACGCGAACCTCACATTGTCCTTTGGCAAGATGGTTTGGCCCCACATGCTGGTGCGCGTGATGCTGGCCGAACAGATTTATCGTGCGGCCAACATTTTGGCAGGAACTCCCTATCACCGGGCCTGAGCCATTGTGATCCCGTCCGCCCAAGGTTACATTCAGACTAGATTGGGGGCCAATATGACCATACCGAAACCTGTTGTTCTGTGCATTCTTGACGGTTGGGGTTTGCGCCCTGAACGCGAAGCAAACGCCGTCGCGCTGGCCCATACGCCGAATTTCGACCGGGTGATGGCGGAATGCCCGAACTCGACGTTAACAACATTCGGTCCCGCCGTTGGCCTGCCCGAAGGCCAGATGGGCAATTCCGAAGTGGGGCACATGAATATCGGCGCGGGCCGCGTGGTCTGGATGGATTTGCCCAAGATTAACAAGGCGATCGAGGAAGGGTCATTTGCGAAAAACGCGGCCCTGAAGAAATTCATCAAATCCGTCCAGAATTCCGGCGGCGTGGCGCATATTGCCGGTTTGGCCTCGCCCGGCGGGGTGCATGCCCATCAGGACCATATCGTTGCCGCCGCCGAAGCCCTGTGCGCGGCCGAGGTGCCGGTGGCCATTCATGCCTATCTGGATGGTCGCGACGTGGCCCCCAAATCCGCCAAAGAGCAGATCGCCAAGTTGGAATCCGACCTGCCCTATGGTGCGGCGGTGGTGTCCGTGTCGGGCCGGTTCTTTGCCATGGATCGCGACAATCGCTGGGAACGGGTGAAGCAAGCTTACGACGTGATGGTCAACGCCGAGGGGAATGAGACTGATACAGCTATCGAAGCCATCGACGAAGCCTATAAAGCGGGCGAAACAGACGAATTCGTCACCCCGACAGCCGTCGGTGGCTATGGTGGCATGAAAACCGGGGATGGATTGCTGTTCGTGAATTTCCGTGCTGACCGGGCGCGGGAAATCCTCGCCGCGCTGGCCGATCCGGGGTTTGACGCGTTCGACGTATCAGACCGCCCAAAGCTGGCTGCTGTTTGTGGCATGGTCGAATATTCGGACAAGCACAACGCCTATATGGAGGTGATGTATCCGAACGAGGAGATCGTGAACACATTGGGCCATTGGGTCGCCGAAAAGGGGTTGAAACAATACCGTCTGGCGGAAACCGAGAAATACCCGCACGTCACGTTCTTTTTCAATGGCGGGGAGGAAGTGCCCGAGGACGGGGAGGATCGATATGTCTCCCCTTCGCCAAAGGTAAAGACTTATGACCTGCAACCCGAAATGTCCGCACCTGATGTCAGTGACCATCTGGTCGCAGCGATTGAAGGCGGGAAATATGATCTGATCATCGTGAACTATGCGAACCCGGACATGGTCGGCCATACCGGCGACATCGACGCGGCCATAAAGGCGTGCGAGGAAGTGGACCGTGGCGTTGGCCGGGCCATCGAGGCCCTTAACAAGGTTGGGGGGGCGATGATCCTGACGGCGGATCACGGGAACTGCGAAACCATGGTCGACCCGGTAACTGGCGGCCCACACACGGCGCATACGACCAACCCGGTCCCGGTGGTGCTGATTAATGGCCCCACAGGCGCGCGTTTGCGGGATGGTGGCGCATTGTGTGATCTGGCGCCCAGCCTTCTGGCGCTAATGGGGCTGGAGCAGCCTTCCGAGATGACGGGAAAAAGCCTGATCTTAACCTGATTGCCAAGCGGCAATTGGTAATTGTCATATAAAATCAATGTGTTGCGTTCGAACGCCTCGAACGCCGCCCCATGGAAATCATCCCGACAACGCAAAGAAGCGGTGAGATTTTCATTCTATTTAGTGTCGTTGCCACGTGGCAATTCGACCTTGATCTTAGACAACAGCCATAACGTGACTGAAAGTTGATCAATTTTTCAAATTCGGGGAGTCCCGTTTCCCGGATATGGGTGTATAAAACGTTGACGCCAGATTCTTGTCTGCGCAGCCGAACAAGGAAGAGTTATGAAAAAATATTGGATTACGGCAGTCTTCGGTGCGATTGCCGGGGTGTTTCTGACCTCGCAATTCGCCGGTCCGATTGTCGCTCAGGAAAATGATCGCACCCGAACCACCTATGAACAGCTAGACCTGTTTGGCGATATCTTTGAACGCATTCGTGCCGCCTATGTCGAAGAGGTGGATGACGAAGAACTGATTGAAGCCGCGATCAATGGTATGTTGACCTCGCTTGATCCGCACTCGTCCTATCTGCCACCCAAAGACTATGAGGAAATGCAGATCGACACGTCGGGAGAATATGGCGGTCTGGGGATCGAGGTTACGCAGGAAGAAGGCTTTGTCAAAGTCGTCACCCCGATGGATGACACCCCTGCGGACCGCGCGGGGATCATGGCGGGTGATTTCATCACCGGTATCAATGGTGAATCCGTCTTGGGTCTGACGCTTAACGAAGCGGTCGAAATGATGAAGGGCCCGGCGGGCGAAGAAATCACGCTGACCATATTCCGCGAAGGCGAAGAAGAGCCGTTTGATGTAACCATCGTTCGCGACATTATTGAACTGACGGCTGTTCGTGTGCGCACCGAAGGACGCGCCATCGTGATCCGTATCACCTCGTTCACCGAAAAGACCTATGACGATCTGGCCGAAGGTATTCGGACCGAGGTCGAGGCGAATGGGGGGTTGGAAAATATCGACGGGTTCGTGTTGGATCTGCGTAACAATCCCGGCGGTTTGTTGAGCCAGGCGATTGCGGTATCCGATGCCTTCCTGGAGGAAGGTGAGATCGTGTCGACGCGTGGCCGCTATCCTGAAAACAGCGATCGCTACAATGCGCGTCCGGGTGACTTGACAGATGGCAAGCCGTTGGTGGTCCTGATCAATGGTGGTTCGGCGTCTGCATCCGAAATCGTTGCTGGCGCGCTGAAAGACCATCATCGTGCGATTGTCGTGGGCACCCAGAGTTTCGGCAAAGGATCGGTTCAGACGGTTATGCCGCTGCAGGGTGACGGAGCAATGCGGTTGACGACGGCGCTCTATTACACGCCCTCGGGTCGTTCGATCCAAGGGCTGGGTGTGATGCCCGATATCCTGGTAGAACAGAAACCCTCGACCCAGACCGAAGATGATGACGAGAATGACAACCGTCGCTTCTCGGAGGCGGATTTGCGCGGGTCACTTGCCAATGACAGCCTGACCGAAGAAGAGCTGGATCAGCTGGAAGCCGAACGGCTGGAGTTGGAAGAAGTCGCCGCACGTCGGGACGAGGATTATCAGTTGGCCTATGGCATTGATATCCTGCGCTCGCTGGCGGTGGTTGGTAATCGCTAATTGGATCGGGCGGGGGATGACCCCGCCCGTTTTCGTATGACCGAAGACGAACGCCTCAAACTTCCCTATCGTCGAAATGTTGGCCTTGCCGTGATGAACGATAAGGGACAGGTTTTTGCCGGACAGCGGCTTGATTCCGATTATGACGCTTGGCAGATGCCGCAAGGCGGGATCGACGATGGTGAAGACCCATTTGCAGCGGCACTGCGTGAATTGTGGGAAGAAACCGGCATTTCGCGTAATCTGGTGAAGCGCGAGGCGGAATCGACCGGCTGGCTGCACTATGATTTCCCCCCCGAATTGGCGGCAAAACTGTGGAAAGGCGGCTATCGCGGGCAGGAGCAGAAATGGTTTCTTCTGCGGTTTCTTGGCGCTGATGATCAGATCAATATCGCCACCGAAGAACCGGAATTTTCCGAATGGCGCTGGATGGACCCGTCGGAACTGATCACACGGATCGTGCCGTTCAAACGCGGGATTTACACCAAAGTCTTCGAAGAATTCGAAGAATATCTGCGGGCGTAACCTCGCCAGCAGGGATTTTCCGCGTATATTACCCCAATAACCTTTTGTTCTGGATCAAGGAGTGTCCCTGTCGGGTTGCTATGGTCTAGCGAGATAAGGGGGATATATGCCGCAACCGGTTTTCCAAACCAAAGGCGTCACCAAGGTTTATGACACGGGCGAGATCAAGGTCTTCGCACTGCGTGGCGTTGACCTGAAGATATATGAGAGCGAACTGACCGTGTTGCTTGGCGCGTCGGGTAGCGGGAAATCCACATTGCTGAATATCCTCGGTGGGTTGGACACGGTGACCGAAGGCTCGGTGTTTTTCAAAGAACAAGAGCTGTCCAACATGTCTGAACGGGCGCTGACCGCCTATCGCCGCGACCATGTTGGGTTCGTGTTTCAGTTCTACAATCTGGTGCCAAGCCTGACCGCCAAAGAAAACGTGGCGCTGGTCACGGAGATTTCCCGCAATCCCATGCGGCCCGAAGAAGCACTGGAGCTGGTCGGTCTGAGTAAACGGATGGGCCATTTTCCGGCAGAAATGTCAGGGGGCGAGCAGCAACGTGTCGCCATCGCCCGCGCCATAGCCAAACGGCCAGAGGTCTTGCTGTGCGACGAACCGACCGGGGCTTTGGACAGCAAGACGGGCGTGCAGGTGTTGGAAGCGCTGGATGACATTAACACCGAACTTGGGACGTCTACCACCGTGATCACCCATAATGCCGCCATTCAGAACATGGCGCATCGGGTGATTTTCTTCGCGGATGGTCAGATCAACGAGGTGAAGGAAAACGCCACCCGTCAAAAACCGTCGGAGATCGTGTGGTGATGCAGGTGCTGGACCGAAAACTGCTCCGTGATCTTTGGCGCCTGTGGGCGCAGTCGTTGGCGATTGGTCTGGTACTGGCCTGTGGTGTGGCCATTCTGGTGGTGATGTATGGGGCGGAGCGCTCGCTGTCGGAAACGCAGGAGACATTTTACGAACGCAACAGGTTTGCGGATATTTTTGCGTCGGCCACCCGGGTGCCCAACGATGTGCTGGGCGAAATCACCGCCATTCCCGGCGTCAGTCAGGCGGAAACCCGGATTTCCCAACATGCCATTCTGGACATCGACGGGCTGGAAGAACCCGCGATGGGTCGTCTGTTGTCGCTGCCCGAATTCGGCGAACCTCGGCTGAATGTGCCCACGCTGACGCTTGGCCGGTGGCCGGATCGGGACAAGCCCTATGAGGTAGTGGTGAACGAGAATTTCTTTGCCGCCAATGATTTTGCGCTGGGCGAGGGGTTCGACGTCACGTTAAACGGCCGCAAGCAGCCGGTGACGATTGTGGGCACGGTGCTGTCGCCCGAATTCATCTATACCATTGGCCCGGGCGCACTGATGCCGGATGACGTGCGGTTCGGGATCATCTGGATGAATAACCAGACACTCGCGGGCACGTTCCGACTGCAAGGGGCGTTTAACGACCTGACGGTGAAGACGGCGCTTGGCGCGGATCAGGAAGAAATTCTGGACCGGGTCGAGGATATTTTAGCGCCCTATGGTGGCACGGGACCATATCTCCGGGAATTCCAGACATCGCACAGTTTTATCGCGGCGGAACTGGAATCGCTTCGCACCATGGCACGGGTGCTACCGCCGTTGTTTTTCGTGATCTCGGCCTTTTTGGTAGGAATGGTGTTGGGCCGCCTGATTGCGCTGGAACGGGAACAGATCGGTCTGTTCAAGGCAGTGGGCTATTCCAACGCGGCGATCAGCTGGCATTATGTCAAACTGGCCATCGGGATCGGGACATTTGGTATTCTGCTCGGCTGGGGGGTCGGTGCGTGGGGCGGGCATGGGCTGAGCGCGGTTTACGCGCAATATTTCCACTTCCCCTACCTGATCTATATCAGCGGTTGGGACACGTTCATTATCTCTGGCCTTGCCGGGATTGCGACCGTGGTGATCGGCGCGGTGCGCCCAGTGCTGCGCACCACCCGCCTGTCGCCTGCTGTTGCAATGTCGCCGCCGGCCCCGACGCGCTATCGCGAAGGGTGGATCGACTGGATCGGGCGGGTGCTGCGCGTGCGCCAACCCACCATGATGATCATCCGCTCTATCACCCGCTGGCCGATCCGGGCCGGGCTGACAGCATTCGGGATCGCGATGGCGGCGGCGACGATGGTGTCCTCGCTGTTCATGTTTGATGCGATGGACGAACTGGTTGAAACCGCCTTCTTTCAGGCCAACCGGCAGGAGGCGACGCTCAGCTTCATCATCCCGCAGGGGTTGGAGGTGACGGCGGACGTTGAAAACCTGCCCGGCGTCATGCGCGCCGAAGGAATGCGCACCGTTGCCGCCCGTCTGACTCATGGCCACCTGAGCCGCCTGTCTGCGATCGAGGGCCGCCTGCCCGGGCAGGACCTGTCCCGCGTGCTTGACGCGGAAAGTGACGAAGTGGTCTTTCCCGAAGACGGCATTGTTCTTTCCAATCGTCTGTCCGGGCACTTGGATGCACAGGTTGGCGACGTGATCACGGTGGAAATTCTGGAAGGGCAGCGCGGAACCTATGAAATCCCGGTGACGGGGGTGATCACGCAATATTTTGGCCTTGGCGCGTATATGGATATCGGCGCGCTTAGCGCGATGTTGCAACAGTCCGCGCTGGTGAATAGCGTGCATTTCGCGCTGGACGAGGGGCAGATATCCGAGCTTTACACCGCGGTAAAGGCCGCGCCCAATGTGGCGGGTATGGTGTTGTGGACGCAGATCCGCAAAGCATTTTACGATACCATTGCTGAAAGTTCGGGTATTTCGACAACCGTCTATGCCATCGTCGCCAGTCTGATCGTTATCGGTGTTGTTTATAACTCGGCCCGCATCCAGCTGTCGGAGCGGGGGCGAGAGCTCGCCAGCCTGCGCATTCTGGGATTCACCAAGGCGGAGGTCAGTTATATTCTTCTGGGTGAGCTGATCTTCCTGACGCTGGTCGCCATTCCCATGGGGTGGTTCTTGGGGCGGACGATGGCGTTCGGGATCGTGACCAGTTTTTCCAGCGATCTTTATTCGATTCCGCTGATTATTTCGCAAAACACATATGCCATGACGGCGCTGGTGGTGCTGGGGGCCTCGGTCGGCTCGGCGCTGCTGGTGCGGCGCCGGATCAACCGGCTGGACCTGATCGCCGTCATGAAAACGAGGGAGTAACCCATGAAGTTTCGGAAAATCCTGTTCTGGGGAGTGGCTGCCGCCGTGGTCGGCGCAGGCGTTTGGTATTCGATGCAGGAACAACCCGTGCCGGTCGATTTGGCAACGGTGACCAGTGGTCCGATGGAGGTCACCATCGATGTCGATGGTGTCACCCGCATCCGCAATGAATTCGAGGTTGTCGCCCCGGTTGGTGGCACAGTTTTACGCAGCCCGGTGGCGGTTGGGGATGAGGTTGTCGGCGGCGAGACAATCGTGGCGTCTATTGAGCCCGCGCAGTCGGCCATTCTCGACTATCGCTCCCGGCTGGAAGCCGAGGCAGCGGTAAAAGAGGCCGAAGCGGCCCTGCGTCTGGCCGAAGCCAATATCGGACAGGCAGAATCGAATTTTACCTATGCGCGGGATCAATATCAGCGTGTGGAGCAGCTGTTTCAGACCGGTGCGGCGACGCGCAGTCAGTTGGATGATGCCAAGTTGGCCATGGATCAGGCGCGTTCAAATTTGCAACTGGTTCTGTCGGAACGTGCTTTGCGACAGGCGACGTTGGATCGGGCAAAGGTTGCGCTGGTTGCGCCGGAACAGAATGGGGAAAGCCAATCCGCTGTGCATGTGTTTGCGCCTGTTGATGGCCGCATCCTGACCGTCAGTTCGATGAGCGAACGGATCGTGCCTGCCGGCTCATTGTTGGTGACCGTTGGGCAGCCAGATGATCTGGAGCTGGTCGTGGACATGTTGTCTGCGGATGCGGTGCGCATACGCGAAGGCGCCAGCGCGGTTGTCGAGCGTTGGGGCGGCGCCGGATTGTTGACGGCAAGCGTGCGGCGGATCGAACCCTCGGCCTTTACCAAGATCTCGGCACTGGGGATCGAGGAGCAACGCGTGCGTGTGTTGTTGGACCTAGAAAGCGAAGCTTCAGATCGGCAGGGTCTGGGCGATAATTTTCGTGTCTATGTCCGCATAACCGAATGGTCAGATGAAAACGCCATTCAGGTTCCGATCAGCGCCCTGTTTCGTGAGGGGTCAGACTGGTTTGTCTTTGTCGCGGGGGCGGACAATATGATCAAAAAGCAAAGGGTGACCCTTGGCCGTCGCAATACACTGTCAGCGCAGGTGTTAACGGGGTTGACCCCGGGCGACAGGGTCGTGACCCATCCAAGCGACCGGGTCGGCGACGGGGTGATTTTTGTGGACCGGACCGAGCTGGATTAACATTGACCGCCCCCCGCAGGGGGCAGTCTTTTATTCAGCGGCGGGTTTGATCTTTGTCAGGTCCGGCATCACCAGCTCATCCTCGTCATCGATGATGATCTCGATCGATTTCGCCGTATCAGGTTTATTCTTGCGCAGTCGCGCGCCGATCCAGCGGCCAATGACCTTTAGACGTCCGCCGATGACAGCCGGGGCGGTGATCATCACCGGCACCATGACCAGTGTCAGCAGGGTCGAGAACAAGAGGCCCGACACCAGCGCCGAGGCAAGATTGACAAAGAATTCACCCGCCAGCCCATCCTTGACGATCTCGCGGCGAATGAAGTCAAACTCGACATTAAGCGCCATTGGGATCACACCCAACGCGGTCACGGTTGCGGTCAGCAGAACGGGGCGGATACGCTGTGCTGTGGTCAGCAACATCGAGGTGATAGGGTCCACGTCCTCGTCCCGCGTGTAGTGGTTGTAGGTGTCAATCAGAACGATACCGTTTTTCACCACGATCCCGGTCAACGCAACGATACCCAGCCCGGTCATCACCGCCGAGAATGCCTGTCCGGTGATCAGCATCCCCAACAGCACCCCGGCCGTGGACATGACCACGGTCGATAGCGTGACGGCCACCTGATAGAAGCTGTTATATTCCAGCAGAAGCACGATGAAGATGATAAAGATCGCACCAGCGCCCGCCTTTGCCATGAATTCATTAGTTTCGTTCGTTTGCTCTTCTGCGCCACCATAGATGATTTCCAGTCCTGTTGGCCAAGTCTGCTCATCAGCCCAGTCTTGCAGTTCCGCTACTTTCTCGTCAGTGCGCACACCGGGTTCAAGGTTCGCAGCAACCGTCATGGAATAGAGACCATCGGTGCGCGTAATCGAACCGGTTTTCAGAACCGCTTCACGCTCGATGAAGTTTGACACCGGGATCAGACCCTGCTGGGTCACGATGCGCAGGGAATCGAGCGCTTCGAAGGTGCGTTCTTCCTTGGGCAGGCGCACAACAATGTCCAGTTCGTCCTTGGAATCCGACGGCTTGTAAGTGCCCAGATTGACGCCGGTTGTGACCAACTGGATATAGGGGGTTAGCTCGCGGATACCCAGCCCGTATTTCGCGGCTTCGGTCCGGTCGACGGTGATGTTCCAGTCGATCCCGGGGGCGGGGCGCCCGTCTTCGATTTCAATTGTATCCCCCAGCTCGAATTCAATGAAGTCGCGCAGCTTGGTGACAGCCGGAATCAGATTGTCATAATTGACGGATTCGACCCGAAGGTTGATCGCCTTGCCCGCAGGTGGACCAGATTCCTGTTGGGAGATCTGGATTTCCAGACCGGAAATATCCGACACACGCTCGCGCAGTTCCGCAAAAATTTCGTCAGCAGTCCGGCGTTCGGACCAGGGTTGAAGCTGCAACTGCAAATGGCCGATTGTGTCGGGGGGCGATCCGTCCGAACCGCCGAAATTCATGATTGAATCCTGAATGCCGACGACCGACAGCACCTCGGATTCTACTTCCAGCATCAGGTCACGCAGTTCGATTGGGGAATAGTTGCCACGGGTCACGACGCTGACGGTGGCGAATTCCGGTTCAGTTTCCGGAAACGCTTCCATGCCGGTCGGATTCGCCGCATAGGCCATGAATATCCCCACAATGATCGAGAATCCCGCCGTCAATGTCAGAATAGGGTGGCGTAATAGTCGCGCCATGATGCGCACATATACGCCGGTAATGCCGCGGACTTTTTTGGTGTCGAACTGATCGGCATACATCACCGTATTCGCCGCCGCGAGCCGCTTTTCATCATGTTCATGCTTGGCAATGAACGCGCCGACAACGGGCATGAATATCAACGCCGAGACCAGCGAGGCAACCATGACCGCGATCACCACAATGGGCAGATAGCTCATGAATTTACCGATAATACCGGGCCAGAACAGAAGCGGGATAAACGCCCCCAGCGTGGTTGCGGTCGCGCCGACGACCGGTACGAACATCTTGCGTGCCGAGAGGATGAACGCCTCTTTCTTCGAGACGCCCTCCATCAGTTTTCGTTCGGCATATTCGACAACCACAATCGGGTCATCAACCAGCACGCCAACGGCAATCACCAGACCGAACATCACCATCATGTTGACAGTCATGTCCATGGCATCAAGCACAAGGAAGCCCATCATAAACGACAGCGGAATAGACAAACCGATCAGCAGGGCAGGGCGTAGACCCAGCGTGGCGATACACATGATCAGCACCAGAACAACGGCCGTCATCACCGCGGCTTCCAGTGAGCGATACAGGTTTTCCGTGCTAATCGCCTGATCAAGAAGGAACGAATATTCAATGCCCCCGGGCCAGTCGGCGGTAACGGCTTCGGTCGTTTCGCGCACCGCTTTGGACAATTCGATGATATTGGCGCCAATCGCTTTGGTCACGCCAATCGTGATCGCCGGCGAGCCATTCACATAGGAATATTCGGTTGCGTCCTTGAAGGCCTTGGTAATATGCGCAACATCGCCAAAGGTTACGACCGTGTCTCCATCTACCTTAAGCGGCAGGTTGAAGACTTGCTCGGCGGTGGAGATCAGGCCGGGCACCTCGACGTTGAAGGCCCCCTGACCGGAATCAAGCGTCCCCCCCGCAACCATTGTATTGTTTTTCGCAAGTGCGTCGAACAATTGCGCGGCGGTGATATTATAGGCTTCCAGATGCAGAAGATCGATCTGGATTTCCAGAACTTCCTCGCGGGCGCCGGACAGTTTTGCTTCGTTTGCGCCGTCGAGATCTTCGAGCACATCCTGCAACTCTTTGGCTTTTTCGATCAGGATCCGTTCCGGCACATCCCCATAAAGCGCAACCGAGATGATCGGTTGATCGGTAAAGGAAATTTCGAACACGCCCGGTTCGTCAGCGTCGGCGGGAAGTTCGCTGCTGACCCCGTCAAGCTCGGCGCGGATATCTTCAAGCGCCTTGTCCTTGTCAGTGTTGACATTGAATTCCAGAAAGACCGACGCGTGCCCGGTGACCGAGGTCGAGGTGATATGTTCCAACCCATCAAGCCCCATCAGACGATCTTCGATGGGTTTTGCCAACAGGCGTTCGGCATCCTTGGGCGAAATGCCTTTCTGTCCGACGGAAACGTAGAAGTACGGAATATCGACTGCCGGAAAACTTTCCTTGGGCATACGGCTATAAGTGAAGCCGCCTGCCAACAGCAGCAACACCATGACCGTCATGACCACGCGGGGCATGCGCAGGATGCGTTCGATAAGATCTACCATGGCGGGTTCCTACTCCTGTTCGGCGCGGCCGACATCGACGGTCTGACCGGCTTCGACATATTCCTGACCCAGCACAATCACATCGGTCGAAGGGGGCAGGCCGGTGACCCAAACACCTTCACGCGTGTCGCGCAGGATGGTAATTGGATGGAATTCGACAATATTGTCTTTGACTGTGCGAACCCCCAGTACGCCTTCTGTATCCAGCGTCAGGACGGATTGTGGGATCAGGTGCGCCGGGATTGTGCCCAGAACAACGCGGGCTTCGGCCGTCAGACCGTCGCGAATGGCGTTATTGGCGTTGCTAAATTCGATCTGCACCGGGAATGTCCGCGTGCTGGGGTTGGCGCTGACCGAAACAAAGGTCACTTCGCCTTCTGCTTCCTGACCGTTGATCGTGGTGATGCTGGCATCAAGTCCCAGACGCGCATAATCGATACGGGATTGGGGGATCTCGCCCACGAATTTCATCGGGTCAAGCTGAATGATGGTTGCGCAGGGCGTACCGGGATTGGCCAGCGAACCTGCCTCGGCGATCGGTTCCTGAACAATCCCGCTGATTTCGGCATGAATGCGGGTTTTGGACAATTCGTTTTCGGCGACCTGCAAGGCAGCGGTTGCAGTTTCCAGACCGGCTTGGGCGGCTTTCAGACCCGCTTCGAACCCTTCTGCCGAGTTTACCGATGCCAGACCGCGCTGGCGCAGGCTTTCATTGGTATTGAAATCGGTCTGAGCCTGCGCAAGGTTCGCTTCGGCCTGCGCGATGGCAGCACGGGCTTGGGCGACAGAGGCTTCGCGTGTGCCCGGGTCCAGAACGCATAAAAGATCACCTTTTTCGACCGACTGCCCTTCTTCGACCTGCACGGATTGGATCAGTCCGCTGGTTTCGGCAACAACGTTCAGGATGGTTGCGGCTTCGGTATGGCCACGAAGAGTGACGTCCAGTTCCAGCGGTTCGGCAGTAAAGGTTTGAACGCGAACAGAACGGGCCTCGCCCGCTTCTTGGGCAAGGATGACGGACCGTTCCGCGATGGACAGCGCTGGGTCTTCGGTGCCTTCTTTGTGGTGTTCGTGAACCGCAATGCCGGTGGAATCGACCAATGCTGTCAGCGGTCCCCCATCGGGTTCGAACAGTTCCACCAAGCGGCGCTCACTTTCGTCGGGACCTTGGCCACCGCGGACAAAAAGGCCGGTGCCCATCCAGACGGCAATTAACAGGATCAGGATCAAGGCCGTGCCATATGAGGTCAATGCGCGCATAGTAGTCTTCCGTTATTCCGCCGCTTTGGCGTCTGGTTTTGCCAAGGCGATCAGATCCTTGGCATGAGTCACAAGATAGTCCCGCTGATATTCCAGACACGAGATGCCGTATCGACTTATCCAGCGATCGCCGTCATGCATCTGGTCATCCTGAAGGCGTTTAATGTCGTCGAGCTTGCGATCCATTTCCGCAATCTGTTCCGCCAGCCGCGTCTGCACCAGACTGGCCGGCAGCAAGGCGGCAAAGCGGGCGAACAAAAGGAATTCGCTCCGGAACAGATCACTGTCGAGCGGGGCAAACAATTCCGAATGGAATTTCTGCCGACCGGCGTCGGTGATGCTATAGACCTTGCGGTCCGGACGTCCGGATTGGCGTTCGACGCGGCTCTGCACCATCCCGTCGGCTTCCAATCCGGCAAGTGCGGGGTAGATAGAGCCGTAGCTTGCGTCGATGAAATAGGCATATTCGCCATCTGTGGACAGCTTGCGAATATCGTAGCCGGTTACGTCTGCGTCATAAAGTATGGCCAGGCATAGGGTTTTGACATTCATGTTTGTGCACAGCTCGTTGCGTTCATCCGGTCGGGCATGTATCGAACCAATATATAACCGTCAAGCATATAACGATCATATACCGCCTTTTACGACGCGAGCCGGTAATCGGATTGATTTAGGAAATAAAAACCGTTGCACAATCAATTTTGCGAAAAAAACGCACCAATTCGCGCGTTTTCGGGGGATATGCCTAAAAACTCAGCTGAAGTTGTCGCCAAGTCCGCGCCAATTCACGCTTTTCTTCGGCAGATCGCGAAAATACCGGGAACAGGCGTTCCAGTGTTTCCTCGTCGGGATAGATGGACACATTGTCCAGAATCTCTGGGTTGATAAATGGCAAAGAGGCCGAGTTGGCGTTGGCATAGAAAGCGAAATTGGTGACCCTGGCGATGTTTTCCGGGCGCTGTATGAAATCGATGAATACGTGTGCCGCGTTCAGATTTTGGGTGTCAGACGGGATGACAAACATATCAATCCATAAGGGGGCACCCTCCTTGGGAACCACATAGGTGATCTCGACCCCGTCGTCGGCATCTTCGTTTGCAAGGATTGCATCCCCTGACCAGACCAGCGCAACGCAGGCTTCGCCACGCGCCATGATATCATATTGTTCAGTGCCGATTTCGGTAACATAAGGCATAATGGCATCTATCATGGCATAGACTTCCTCCAATTCCTTCGGCTCTTTGGAATTGGGATCATGACCCAGATAGGCAAGTCCAATCGCGGTCAGTTCCTCGATCGCGTCGGTCAGGGCGACACCGCACGGGGTAAACTGCGAGACGATCTCGGGGACGAACAGAAGGTCCCAGCTGTCCAATGGCGCGTCCGGCATGATGGCGAGAATTTTGTTGCGATCATAACCTAGACCGGTTGTCCCCCAAAGATAGGGCAATGCATGGGATTGTGACTTGTCCAACGTTTGCGCCAGTTCCATCACGTCGCCCCACATGGTCTTGAAGCTGCTCAGACGACCATAGTCGAACTGCGCCAGCGCCCCATGTCCGGAAAGCCGATCCAGATATTCGGACGACACGATGACAACATCATAGCCGCTGCCGCCTGCGACCAGCGTGGACTCAACGGCCTCGCTATTGTCATAGGTGTCATAGATCACATCTATTCCGGTGATTTCCGTGAACTCAGATATCAGGTCCAGGTCGATATATTCGCTCCAGTTATAGACACGGATTGTTTCGGCATTTCCGATGGTGGGCAGGATGGCCAACCAAATCAGGGATTTAACGCGTATACACATGGAGCACCTCTTACCTACGGAGTTCATATCAGATCGATGGTGGCGAATGGCGTGAAGCTTTCGGTTTGCCGGGGAAGGTCTGGACGCTGAACGCCCAAATCGACAACGGGCAGGATCACCGAGAAGGTAAAGATAGATCCGATCCCCACCTCGCTCGACACATTGATCTTGCCATTCATCTGCTGTGCCAACGCGGCGCTTATCGCCAGACCAAGCCCAGTGCCGCCAAATTTGCGCGTGGTCGACGTATCCAACTGTTCGAAATGCTGAAATATTCGGTCAATTTGATTCATCGGGATTCCGACGCCGGTGTCCTTGACCTGAAAGGTCAGGGATTGCTGGCAATTGTCCAGAGTGTCGGCAATTACCGCCACCTCGATTATACCGTTGGGCGTAAATTTGATGGCATTTCCAATAAGGTTGGTCAAAATTTGCTGGATGCGTCCCTTGTCTCCCATCAGTTCAGGGGCAAAACTCCCCTCAGTGGTCCATGTCATTTTCAACCCGGCTTTTTCCGCCATGGGTTTGAACAGGCTTTCCAGGTACCAGCACATTTGTGACGGATCAAAGGGGTAAGGTTCGATCATATTCTTGTTGGCTTCAATCTTTGAAAAATCGAGAATGTCTTCGATGATCGACATAAGTGACCGACCGGATTCGACGATCACCTTGACCATATCATGTTGTTCACGGCTCAGTTGCGTACTGTCCAAAACCTCGGACATGCCCAGAACACCATTCATCGGCGTTCGGATTTCGTGGCTCATATTGGCCAGAAACTGAGATTTTGCGACGGATGCCGCCTCGGCCAGCTTCTGCTTCTGTTTGATTTCATTGTGCGTTTCGATGATCCGCATTTCCATAGGGCGGAAGATCAGCAAGCCAACGATCGCCTGCAAAGTGATAATGGCGATCAGTATGATATTGTTGATCGCCAACATTCCTTTGTTGGCCTTGTCCAGAAATTCCAGTTCCATTTGTGTCAAGCGCCGCACGACAGGAAGGATCTGGTCGGTCGAATTATGCGCCAGATCGACGAAGCGCACCGCGTCTTCACCCCAAGGCGCATCACTCTCTGACAGTTTGAATACGATGATCTTAAAGTCCTGAATGACCCTCAACACATCCAAGGTTGGATTGCCAAGGATCGCCAACGCTTCCGAATCCAAAACCTGATCGTCGCGTTTCGCTTGAAGCTTCTCCACGACAATTTCCAACGCTTCGTAAGACCTGTATAATTTCGAGCGTATCGGTCCCACCGCGACCGAATTCGAGACCTGTTCCAGTTCTTCCAGATTGATGTTGGCTTCAATGAGGACCGTCAGCAGTTCGTCAAAAATGTTGACGGCTTCGACCTTGCCCATCACATCACGAAATGTGTTGCGGGTTGCAATATGACCGATGAGGGCGGCAATCAGAATAAGGACGGTCACAAGAAAGAATTTCTTGCGCAGATATGCTTTGGTGATCCTGATATCGGGCATAAAACTCGGGTTTTGTTACACGAGTCCGATACTGCACAGGAGGTTAATTCTAGGTTACGTCTGCGAAATTTTTATCGCTCAAATACAAATTGCCGGCGTAACCACCGGCAATTCGTCATACGATTAAGAGGCGAAGCTGTTACCCCCAGCTCCAGTTACAAAACCAACCGGTACAGGTGTCTTCTTCCTCTTCTTCTGGCTCCGGCTCGGGTTCAGGTTCCGGATCGGTATTCGTGCCAGACCCTGTTCCGCTGGAATCGGTGCTCTCTCCGGAATTATCGGTGGAGGAACCGGAATTATCGGTAGAAGACCCCGAATTGTCGGTTCCGTCTGTTTCGTTCGAAGAGCCAGAGGAGTCGTCAGAACTGTTGGACCCGGAATCGTTATCGTCCGAAGATTCCTGTTCAGCGGCGGCTTGTTTTTCGGCTTTTGCTGCCTGCAACTGTGCCATCATGGTCGGGGGGACGTCTTCGACGGCTAGTCCCATGCCCACTTCCTGTGCGGCGCTTCCAAAACCTGTAAACATCAGGTTGCTTGCCGCAACGGCAATGCCTGTCAGCATGGCGGTGACAATCACCCAGTCAGTCGTGACCACACCGGACTCATCCGCGAAAAAAGCTCGCATTACACTACTCCATCAATCGTTACAGGCTCCGCACATGCGGAAGTCACGGGCTAATTCACACGTTAAATGTGGCAGAACTTTGCAAAAAAATTGTTTAAGATTTGAATCTTTCTAGGTCGGACAGAATGTCGCAGTCTGACCCGCGATTAGCTGCCGCTTTGATTGGCAGCTTTTATCGCCTGCAACTGGGTTTGCATCGCGTCCGGCATATCAACCTGCGACAGCCCACCCCCGACAGTCTGCGCGCCAGTGCCAAAACCGACAAACAGGGATCCGGCGACAACCACGCCGATACCTGTCAGCATCGCGGTAAGAATTACCCAGTCCGTGGTGGCAACACCGGTCTCATCAGTCAGAAAACGTTTCATTGGTCATTCCTTGGTTCAAAAGGCCCGGAATCAAAAAACGTTTACAAATACGAGTCGGGATGGTGGCTAATAACACATAAACATAGTCAAACTGAAGCTAAAATCTGGCGACCCCTGAAGGACTCGAACCCTCAACCTGCTGATTAGAAGTCAGCTGCTCTATCCAGTTGAGCTAAGGGGTCTTAGCGGGCATGATGGCCCGGAAACCGGATATGGCTTTGGTGATAGGCTTTTTGACCGAAGAACTTCAACAGGAAATAAATATGTTGGCACGAATTTGGGTAGCATTGTTGTTGATCGCAACGCCTTTGTCGGCGCAGGAAGTTGAATCGGTTTATACCTCGCTCGATATGGACGCCGACTGCGCGTGGGACACGGACGGACACGATGGCGGATGGGCGGAATGTTTCGGGATAGGGACCGATTATCCCGTCTTTCTGGTCGAGGGGGATTTGCGCATGGGGGCAATGTTCGGCCATGTAGAGGACGCCGAATGGTTCATCGACGGCTTTTTGCCGTTCAACTATGTGGGCGACACGGTCGAATGGCGGATCGAGGACGAGAAACCCTATGCCACGATCCTGCGCTGGTTCATCACCTATCTGGACGAGGACGGGATGAATATCGAAGGGCAGACGCTGGTGATTTCTACGGTGGCCCAGCCCGATACGCCCGCGGATCAGCGCAAATCCTGCCATGTCGCCTATGTTGATGCGCTGTCGAACCCGAATGCCAACCAATTGGCGCGCCAGGTTGCGCATTTGGCGGCCAAGACCTTTCGCTGCGGTGTTGATATACCGATCTATGTCGGCGAAGTCGGTAAACTGGCGGGCGGGCAAAGCCAGTGGCATCCCGCCCAGTTTGAATGATCAGACGGATTCCCAGTTGCCGCTTTCACCTGCCTTATAGATCGCGTCTATCAGCTTCTGGTTCTTGATCGAGTCTTCCAGCGTGAAAATGGGATCGTCCCCACCCTTCACATGGCGCACGAACGCCTCGGCCTGCAAGCGATATTGGTCGGGGCCGATGAAGCGGAACTCCTCGACCTTGGAATTGCCCTGATCGTGCAGCTGAATCCGCGGCCCGCCGAATTTGTCGGCGTTAAAGGGCGCGGGCACCTCGATCCGGCCTTTTTCGCCGTGAAAGCACATATGCTGGCGCAAGGCCATTTGGGTAGAGACATAGAAGCTCAGCTCGAACTCGCCAAAATCGGCGCGGATGGATGACCAGACATCAGTGCCAAAATTCGGATCGCGACGAACAGTGGCGGACACGCGCTGCGGTTCCTGACCCGTGGAAAAGCGGGTGGACACGGTGGGATAAACGCCAATATCGGGCAGGGCGCCGCCGCCCAGTTCCGGGATATTGCGCATGTTGTCGCCGTCCGTATTGTAATAGCTGAACGCACCCTGAACCATGCGCACCGGACCGATCGCGCCGTCGGCGATCAGCGCGCGCACTTTCAGCCATTGTGGGTGATAGGTGACCATGAAGGCCTCGCTGACAACGACACCATTTGAATCGCGGGCTTTGATCACGTCGTCAATCTGGGCGGCATTCAGCGCGATGGGCTTTTCGCACAGCACATGTTTGCCCGCATTCGCGGCTTTTACCGCCCATTCGATATGTTGAGAGGTTGGTAGCGGAATATAAACGCCGTCAATGTCATCACTGGCGAGCAGATCTTCATAAGATCCAAAGGACAGCGGCGCGTGAAATCTGTCCGCGACCTCGCGGGCTCGGGTTGCGTTGCGGCTGGCAATGGCGTGAACAACCCCGTTCTCTGACGCGGCGATGGCCGGAATGACCGCGTTCACCCCGATATTGGCGGTAGACATAATACCCCAGCGAAACATGATTCTCTCCCTTATTAGTAATATTAATGACCTATCGTCAGCAGCGGGAAAGGTAAAGTTTTCCTTGCCAAGTTTCGCGCTCGGCTGTTCAATCCAGCGAAAACGAGGGGGAGCAGTCATGACTCAGCAATATGCAACGCGCAAGGGCGTCTGGGGTTGGATGCTGTTCGACTGGGCCAGCCAGCCATTCAACACGCTGATCGTGACGTTCATTTTTGCGCCGTACTTTGCCGGAACCGTGGTGTCTGACCCCGTGTTGGGGCAGGCGATGTGGGCGGATTCCGTGACCGCCGCGTCGATCCTGATTGCGCTGACAGCCCCGTTTCTGGGGGCGGTGGCCGACCAGGTGGGACCGCGAAAGCCGTGGATATTCTTCTTCCTGATCGTGTTTTTCATCGGCTGTTATGGGCTGTGGTGGTCCGTTCCAAACGATCCCAATCCGACCTTCACCCTGATCATGTTTGCCGTCGCCTTCATTGGCGCGGAATATATGCTGATTTTCACCAACGCGATGCTGCCCGATCTGGTCCCGCGTGCGGATGTTGGCAAAGTGTCCGGTGCAGGCTGGGGGTTTGGCTATCTGGGCGGGATTGTGCCGCTGTTCATCGTCCTGCTTCTGATGTCGCCACTGCCGGGATCGGAAACCACGCTGATCGGGTTAACGCCGATTTTCGGGCTGGATGCTGCCGCCGGGGAACCGGCACGGGCGACGGGGCCAATGTCGGCGGTGTGGATGGTGGTTTTCATCATTCCGCTGTTTCTGTGGACGCCGGATACAGCGAGACGCAAGGTCAACGGTGGAGCAATGGTCGAGGGAATGAAAAGCCTAATTGCGACTCTAAAAACCCTGCGCAATCACCCAAGCCTGTTAGCCTATTTGGGTGGAAGCATGGTTTATCGCGATGCAATGATCGCCTTATTCGCATTTGGTGGAATTTACGCAAGCGGCGTGTTGGGATGGGGAGATGTCAATCGTGGGATATTTGGTATAATTGCTGCTTTTGCAGGGGCTTTTGGTGCTTGGTATGGTGGATTGATGGACAAGAAATTTGGTCCCAAACCAGTAATTGTTGTTTCTATTCTGATCTTAACCTTAGTTGGCATTGTGACCATCTCAACTTCGCGCGATGAAGTGATGTTTTTCCCAGTCGAACCAGATTCAAATATATCGGACATTGTCTTCTATATCTGTGGCGCATTGCTGGGTGCCGCAAGCGGTTCCTTGCAGGCAGCGAGCCGCACCTTGCTGATTCATCAAGCCGAGGGCCGCATATCAATGACAGAGGCGTTTGGTCTCTATGCCCTGTCGGGCAAGGCGACCGCCTTTATGGGGCCGTTCCTGATTGCGGTTGCGACGCGAGTTTTTGCCGATCAACAACTTGGCGTCACACCTGTGATTGGTCTTTTCCTTGTGGGTCTGATAATCTTGCGCTGGGTAAAAACAGAGCAGCCGACCTAGACGGATGAAAACAGCTTTCTTTCTGATCGCCGCACTTGTGGCATCCACCGCCAATGCACAGCCGATTGCCAAGGAACTGTTTGGCGCACATGACGCGCCCAGCGCACAGGCAGCGGAGCCGTTCGGTTCCTATGCCAAGGGCTGTCTGGCCGGGGCGGTGGAACTGCCCGAAACGGGCGCGGCTTGGCAGGCGATGCGCCTGTCGCGCAACCGCAACTGGGGGCACCCGACGGTGGTGGATTTTCTGGAACGTTTGGGCGCATCGGCGCAAGATGCCGGGTGGGCCGGGATATATGTCGGCGATATCAGCCAACCACACGGCGGGCCGATGCTGACGGGTCATGCGAGCCACCAGATCGGCCTCGATGCGGATATCTGGATGCTGCCACCCGACCGCCTTAACCTCTCGCGATCAGAGCGTGAAAACCTGTCGTCAATCTCGGTCGTGTCCGGTGATTTGCGCACCGTCAATCGGAATTGGACGCCAGCCCATCACGCCGTGATCATGGCCGCATTACGCGATCCGGCGCTGGCGCGGATATTTGTGTCCGGCGCGATAAAAATGCAAATGTGCGCCGATGCCACAGCCGAGGAACGTCCATATTTGCGCAAACTGCGTCCGTGGTGGGGGCATACCGAACATTTCCATATTCGCCTGAACTGTCCGGCGGGCGCGACAGATTGCGTGGAACAGGCCCCGCCACCGGCAGGGGATGGGTGCGAGGATGCCATCTGGTGGGTGACCGATGCTCTGCTTCCCCCCGATCCGAATGCACCCCCTGTTGTGCCGAAACCGGAATATGTGATGGCCGACCTGCCCGCCCAGTGCGAGGGCGTCTTGCTATCCGAATGACCCGCTTTCTTCTGGCCCTATTGCTACCGTTTCCGTTGCTCGCGGGATCGTTGGAACCCGCGGGGCGCGTGATTTGGGATGTCGGTCTGGAAAATTTCGGTGGGTTTTCGGGGATAGAGGTTTTCCCGGATGGCCGCTTTATTACGATTTCTGATCGCGGGACCTTCTACTGGGGAAGCCTTGTCCGGGACGGGAATGAACTTACCGGAATTGTGGCTGACAACAACACGCCGATTCTGGATAGCAAGGGCAACCCGCTAAATGGCCGTAACGCCGATGCCGAGGGGATGGCAATTGGTCCGGATGGCGCGATCTATCTCTCGTTCGAAAAGAACCACCGCATCATGCGCCATGTCGATCAATTCGCAGCCGGAACGTTCGTGCCCGGCGACGGTCTGTTTGATCAGTTTCAGTTTAATTCCGGGATGGAGGCACTGGCATCCGACCCCGAGGGGCGGCTTTATGTCATCCCGGAACGTTCCGGACAACTCGATCGCCCGTTCCCGGTGTTTCGTTTCGATGGGTCTTGGGTGGAAGTCGGGCAGATTCAACGCGCAGACGATTTCCTGATCACCGGGGCAGATATTGGCCCAGATGGTCGACTTTATGTGCTGGAGAGAGGGTTCGGCTCGCTTCGCGGCTTTCATTTCCGAATTCGCCGCTACAGTTTAACGCCGACCCCTGACGCGGGCGAAACATTGTTTCAATCCAACGCCGGGAATCTGGAAAATTTCGAAGGGATATCGGTTTGGCAGGATCAGGCGGGGGAAACCCGCCTGACCATAATCAGCGACGACAATTTCAACTGGCTGCAACGCACCATCATCGCCGAATTTCGGGTCGTGGATTAACCTTTCCAGTTTTCAATGATCGCCCAGGCTTCCTCGGCTGTTTCGACGAAATTGAACAGATTCAAATCCTCGTCTGAAATGGTGCCCGCATTGGCAAGATTTTCGAAATTGATGATGCTGTCCCAGAACTCGCGACCAAACAGCAAGATTGGCATGGCGTTCATGCGGCCGGTCTGGATCAAAGTCAGGGTTTCAAACAACTCGTCCATCGTGCCAAAACCGCCGGGGAAGACGGCGATGGCCTTGGCCCGCATCAGGAAATGCATCTTGCGGATGGCGAAATAGTGAAAGTTAAAGCAGAGGTCCGGCGTCGCGTATTCGTTCGGGGCCTGTTCGTGGGGAAGAACGATGTTAAGGGAAATGGACTGCCCCCCGGCCTCCATTGCGCCGCGGTTTCCCGCCTCCATCACACCTGGGCCGCCACCGGTACAGACCACATAATCCAAATGTTCGTTATGTGCAGAATGTTTGGTGCAAATCACGGCAAATTTGCGCGCTTCGTCATAGTATTTCGACAGTTTCGCCAAGGTTTCTGTGCGCGCACTGTCGGCATGTTCCGGGTCCGGGATGCGGGCGCCACCAAACAGCACCACGGTGGATTCGATCTTTTTCTCGGCCAGAACCATTTCGGGCTTTAGCAATTCCAGTTGCAACCGAACCGGGCGCAACTCGTCCCGGCACATGAAATCATCGTCTGTAAAAGCAAGCCGATAGGTCGGCGAGCGCGTTTGCGGCGTGTCCGGCGTTTCCTTTACATGCTCGATATCCTTGTGCGCGTCGGGGAAGCGGTCCTGTTTCCATTTGATCGGGGCCATCTGAAATCCTGTTGTTGCATTGCGATTAGGTTTGAACCGAATTATAGGCAGAGGCCACGCAATGCCAGTCACTTATTGGGGAATGATATGTCGAACGCTGCTCTGGAAACCGCTATCGAGGCCGCATGGGAAAATCGTGATGCGATCACCGTGAACACACAGGGTGAGGTGCGCGAGGCGATTGACGACACGATGAACGCGCTGGACAGCGGATCGCTGCGCGTGGCGGAAAAGCGTGGCAATGACTGGCACGTCAATCAATGGGCAAAGAAGGCGGTGCTGCTGTCCTTTCGCCTGAACGATATGGAACGTATCCCCGGTGGGCCGGGTGGGGCGGAATGGTGGGACAAGGTTCCGTCGAAATTCGCGGGCTGGGGCGACAATCAGTGGCGCGCCGCGGGTTTTCGCGCCGTGCCGGGGTCCATTGTGCGCCGCTCTGCCTATATCGCGCCGGGTGTGGTGTTGATGCCGTCCTTCGTGAACCTTGGGGCTTATGTTGACGAAGGCTCGATGGTCGACGGCTGGGCGACCGTTGGGTCCTGCGCCCAGATCGGCAAACATGTGCACCTGTCAGGCGGTGTTGGCATCGGCGGTGTGCTGGAACCGATGCAGGCAAATCCGACGATCATCGAGGATAATTGCTTCATCGGTGCGCGGTCCGAGGTTGTCGAGGGCGTGATCGTCCGCGAAGGCTCGGTCCTTGGCATGGGCGTTTATATCGGTCAATCGACCAAGATCGTGGATCGCGAAACCGGCGAGGTCATGTATGGCGAGGTGCCGCCCTATTCGGTTGTCGTCTCGGGTTCGATGCCGTCCAAAAACGGGGTGAACCTGTATTGCGCAGTGATCGTGAAGCGGGTTGATGAGAAGACGCGCTCGAAAACATCCATCAATGATTTGTTGAGGGATTGATGCGTTTCGGACTGTTCATCCTAGCTTTCTTTGTCATCGGTGGCGCGATGATCGTCTTTGGGCGTGGCAACGCAGAAATCACGGCGCAAAATTTCGTGAAACCACCGCTTGATAGCGTGGCGATGGACGGTGAAGCGTTGTTCGTCGCCAACTGCGTCGCCTGCCACGGTGAGAACGCTCTGGGGAGCGAGCAAGGTCCGCCGCTGATCCATAAGATTTACGAGCCGGGACATCATGGCGATTTGTCTTTCCTGAATGCGGCCCTGAATGGCGTGCGGGCCCATCACTGGCGGTTTGGAAATATGCCGCCAGTCGAAGGGATCACCGCGGAAGAGGTTGCAAAGATCGTCGCCTATATCCGCACCTTGCAACGTGCCAACGGAATATTCTGAGCGAAAATTATGAAAGCCCTAATCGTTATCGACGTTCAAAATGACTTCTGCCCGGGCGGGAAACTTGCGGTGGCGGATGGGGACGGGATCGTCGCCCCGATTAATGCGATGATGGGGGATTTCGATGCGGTCGTGCTGACGCAGGACTGGCATCCCTCGGATCATCTGTCATTCGCGTCCAATCAGGGGGGCGAGGCGTTTTCGACCATCAAGATGCCTTACGGCGCGCAGGTCTTGTGGCCGGATCATTGCGTGATCGGTTCGGACGGAGCGGCGTTTCATCCCGCGCTGAACACGGCGCATGCCGATATGGTTATCCGCAAGGGGTATAATCCCGCCGTCGACAGCTATTCCGCATTTTTCGAAAATGATCATGTGACGCCAACCGGGCTGGCGGGGTATCTGCGCGAACGGGTGATCACGGACCTGACCTTTGTCGGCCTCGCCACCGATTTTTGCGTTGCTTGGTCGGCAATTGACGCGGTGAAGGAAGGTTTTAGCGCCACCGTCATCCAATCCGCCTGCCGCGCGATTGATTTGGATGGCTCGCTAGACGCGGCGCTGTCTGCGATGCGCGATGCAGGCGTCAGGTTGGACGCATAAGATGGGTTACGATTACGACACGCTGTACAAAAGCACACCCGATGCGCTGGGGGCGCCGACAAAGCGGGTCGTCGATTTCTTTGCCACGCACGCCCCGCCGCCGCGGTCTGTCCTTGATGTTGGTTGCGGGCAGGGGCGGGACGCGCTGTTCCTTGGGCGGCTGGGCTATCGCGTGCATGGGGTTGACCTGTCCCCGCATGGGATCGCGGATATGACCAAGGTCGCGACGGCAGAGGGCTTGGACGTCACGGGCGAGGTTGCCGACATCACGACATTTGCGCCCGCCGCGACCTATGACGTCGTACTGATCGACCGCACATTGCATATGCTGGATACCGCGCCGCGCCACGCTGCGCTTAGGACTCTTCTGGATGCCGTTGCGCCAGACGGGTGTGTTGTGATCATCGACGAGCGTTCGAACATCACGGGGATGAAGCAGGTTGTTGCAGACCATCCGGCAGACTGGCAGACAATGCAGGAAAAGGCGGGCGATCTGATCCTCAGACGCGCCGCCGGGGGAAACACATGACCGATATCGCCACCCGCGTTCACAACCACAATTTCGATATAGACCCGATTGTGCGCTCGGTGCTCGACACGGATTTCTATAAGCTGCTCATGGCGCAAACGGTGCAGAAGCGGCATTCGGATGTGGATGTCACCTTTTCCCTGATCAACCGCACGAAATCGGTGAAACTGGCCGAACTGATCGACGAAAAACGCCTACGCGAGCAGTTGGACCATGTGCGCACCCTGACCCTGTCGCGGGGCGAGGTCACATGGCTGCGCGGCAACACGTTTTACGGCAAACAGCGGATGTTCAGCCCCGAATTTATCGATTGGTTCGAGAATTTCCGCTTCCCGGAATACGATCTGTCCAGAAACGGCGACCAGTGGGAGCTGACCTTCCACGGACCATGGCCCGACGTCATGATGTGGGAGGTGCCCGCGCTTGCGATCTTGACGGAACTGCGATCCCGCGCGGTGCTGCGCGAGATGGAGAAGTTCGATTTGCAGGTGTTATACGCCCGCGCCATGACCCGAATTTGGGAGAAGATCGAACGCTTGCGCAAGCTAGATGGCCTAAGCCTCGCCGATTTTGGCACGCGGCGACGGCATTCTTTCCTGTGGCAAGACTGGTGCATTCAGGCCTGTATCGAAGGCTTGGGCGACAAATTCGTTGGCTGTTCCAACTGCCTGATTGCCCTCAGGCGCGAGGTCGAGGCGATTGGCACCAACGCCCATGAACTGCCGATGGTCTATGCGGCGCTGGCGGACAGCGACGCGGCGCTGGCCAAATCCCCCTATGCCGTGCTGGAAAACTGGCAGAAAGATTATGACGGCAATCTGCAAATCCTGCTGCCCGATACCTACGGGTCCAAAACCTTTTTTGACCGCGCGCCTGACTGGATGGCCAAATGGACCGGCGCCCGCATCGACAGCGGCGATCCCGCGACCGGCGCGGAAATTGCGATCAACTGGTGGAAAGAACAGGGAGAGGATCCCGCGACCAAGCTGATTGTGTTCAGCGACGGGCTTGATGTCGACAAGATCGAGGAGCTGCACAAACAATTCTATGGCCGTGTTCGGCTGGCCTTTGGCTGGGGCACATTACTGACCAACGATTTCCGCGATCTGGTGCCGGGTGACGCGCTCGCGCCATTCTCGCTGGTGTGCAAAGCGGTCGCCGCCAATGGGAACCCCACCGTGAAATTGTCCGACAATGCCGGGAAGGCGATGGGCCCGGAGGCCGAGGTCGACCGCTACCGCCGCGTCTTTGCGCAGACCGAACAATCGACCGCGCCGATCCTCGTTTAGATTTATCCTACATTTTGGCGATCAGATCAGCAGTTTCATGACGCTGCCACTGTTGGGAAATGCAAATGAAGGTCGAAACAGAAATCGCAAACAAATTCACCAGGTCTTGCAAATGGTTAACAGAACACGGCAAAGTTGCGGTTGCGCAATAGCGTCGTTGTTTTGGAAATTATTCAGGTAACAAAGTGTCAGGCATTCTGATCCCCAAACGTAAACGTTCTCTTTCGGTTAATGTAGCGTTGGACGGAAACACAGTAGTCGTCACTGCCGGACAATTTTCCTTTTTCTTGAAACGTCATTTCGACCTGTCGCTTCCCCGACAGAACTTCGACTATGTGCTTTATGGGCTTGGTGTATTGTCGATGGTTCACAATGTGAGATTTGAACTTGATATGCCGATGACTGCTGCCGGGGTGAAACAAATACGCGCCTTTGGGAATGCGTGGTCGGATTGGGCGATGCGTGGTCTGTACCCCATGGATATTCACGCCTTCAATGTGATCGACGAACCTGCTCAACCGCGACGTGGCGGTCTTTTGTGTCTAAGCGGGGGGGTCGATTCCACCCACGCGGCGTTAAGCGGAGAGGGTGACGGCTATACGCATGCCCTGTTGATCGCGGGCGCGGATTATCCCGCGATAATCTCACCGGGATTTCAGGAATTGACGCCACGGGTCAGGGCGATGGCCGAAGCGATGGGGATGGAATTGCTCTTGATGGAATCGAGCTATAAGCAGCTTGGTGTGCGATGGAACCATTTCCACGCACTCCATCTGGCAATGTGCGTGAAGTTTGCTGGTCAAGACATGACCCATGCCGCCTATGCGGCCGATCGTCCGCGATGGACGGATGTTGTCCTTCACCCTGCGGGCAACCAGTTTGCCTATGCCGATTTCTTTACCACACCAGAATTTCCGATCAGACAGCTTGGGAGCATGGTCGGGCGAACGCAGAAAGTTCGCGAAATTATCGAGGATGGACGGTTCACCAAACTGATTTCGTTCTGTTGGACTGACTCCAACACGGGTCGAAATTGCGGGCAATGTGCAAAATGTATGCGAACGCGCATAAATTGCGTTGCCGCGGGCTATCCGCAAAGATCAATTTTCGACGACGAAATCGACCTTGTCCCGTTTGTGAAATCCTTGAAATTGCCGCGCAAACCGCGCCGTATCCGCGAAGCGTTGGTTTTCTTACAGGATGCCTATAGAGAGTTACCTGACGGAGAGCTGCGTGATCAGATCACACGATATGTGCGACGCGGCGAACGTCGATTGAAATGGTTTGTCTGAAGATTTGTGATACTTAGATCCGGCGATATAGCCAAGGAAAGCCGATGTCCAAGAAAGACACGCAAAAGAAACCTCATTACGTCTATACCTTGCTGGTCGAGGTTGGCCGCAAGGAAGGTGACGGGCTGCCCGAGGCATCAACCGGGGCGGCGTTGATGTGTTATGCGTCCGGCGTGGACGAGGCCGAAGCGGTGCGCGAAACCGTCGCAATTCTGAAGCAAGCGGACATGAATCCGCTGGATGTCAGCGGGTATGGAACGCTGGAAGAGCGCCTTGCCGAAGGACATGATATCACCGAGGAGGAGCAGGCGCTGATGCGGCGGAGTCTTGCCGAAAATGCCGTGATAGTCGTTCAGGCGACGCCCTTCTTTGATTGAGTGTTGAGGCGCATCCCCGATTGGGTAAAGTAGCGCCATTAAAACAGTTTTCCTGACGTCCTGTACCTGATTATTTCGTCGCCGGTGCCGTCAGATTTCCCAGTTATGTTCAACAACATCACGTCGCCGAATGGCGCAAACGGGAACAATTTCTTATGCAGATATCAATAATTCACTTACGTCCACTATCGTGCGTGCTGGCCATTCTGTCGGTTGCGGGGTGCAGTGGCACCGCGCTTGGAACCGGGGGAACACCCGGGCAGGGTGCGTTGGGATTTGATCAGATGACGGATCAGGTTACGTCGGCTGGGATTACAGCCCCCAGCCAGGTTCCGCTAACGGGTCAGGCAACCCATACCGGGTTGATGGAGGGCACGTTCGATTTTATCACCGGAACGGAACAAGTGACGGGAGATGCATCGTTAACGCTTGATTACACCCAAGATACGGTCAGCGGACAATTGACGAATTTACAGGGCGCAAACTCGGGGGCGATAACAGGGATGCTGGAAATCGCCGAGGAAGACCTGCCCGGCCCCGGCTTTTTCACAGCCGTTGGTGGATATTTGACGGTGGGCGGCAACGCGACGGCAATTGACGGCAGTCTGGGCGGGACGCTCTATGGCAATGGCGTGACTGGCGTTGCCGGACAATTCGTCGGTGATGTTTATCAAAACGGTTTCGAAGGGGATTTTGACGGCGCTTATGTGGTCAGTGCCGGTGGTCCCTGATCGGGACATTCAGCCCTTCCCACCACTGGTGAAAAGGGCTGATAATTCTTACCAACCGCCCGAGCGATTAAGCAGGTTTTGGCATTCTGCCAGTGCTTGAATGGACCGGCTGGACCCGGACAACGAGAACCAAGCCTGATCGGCACCAACATTGTTGCGCAGATATAGCCGGTTGCCACGGGCAACCTCGCCAACCAGTTCCATGGCTGTGTCCCAGTTGTTGGCAGGCAGTGTGAAGAAGATCGAATTCTTGTAGAACACCGCGTCGGTCAAATCCCACGCACCGCGTCGATCAATCTCTACTTCGATATCATTGTAGGTTTCCGATTCACCGAACCATTTATTTTCCAGATAAAATTGCAATTCGACAGTCTGGTCAGCATAGGTCCAGATCGAGAAACTTTCCGTACTGCCCTGAACGGTGGCTTCGCAAGCCAGCGTTCCATCGTCAAACGCGACGGCCTGCACGTACCAATGTTTATAGGTTAGCAACCGCTCCGTATCGATGGCGAATACAGCTGCAGGAAAAAGAGTTAGGATGGCAATAAAAACAAATGTTTTTTTGACCATACTGGCGAAACCACTGAACATTTAACACCTCCGCGTTTCAGGTAGTCATCGTTTGTCCACGGGGAAGACTAGTCTCAAACTGCGATTCCCTGCAAACTCTAGTCGTTCATTTCAGGTATGTTTTTCAAAAGTGGCAATAGTTTGGACATATCTGGACCATGCTGTGCCCCGGTCAGGGCTTTGCGCAAAGGCATGAACAGATCGCGCCCCTTGCGGGCGGTCTGGGCTTTCACCAGATCGGTCCATTCTTTCCAGGTCGATTCGTTAAATGGTGGCGTGGGCAGCAGTGCCATTGCGGTGGTCACATATTCTCTGTCGGCGGCGTCGATGACCGGCTGCGCACCATCCCGACATAAGGTCCAAAGCGAGCGTATGTCAGCACGGGTTTCGACATTTTCACGGGCCATTTCCCAGAAGGCTGGCGCGATATGTTCGGGAATACCCAGCGCTGCCAGCTCATCTGCGATCTGCGCATATTCCATTCCATGCAGAACCTTTGCTGACAGTGGGCCAAGGTCATCTGGGTCCAGTTTTGTTGGTGCTGCGCCAAAGCTGGACAGGGTGAAGCCCGCGATTATTTCCGCCATCGACTGGCGGATTTCCACAGGCTCGGACGAGCCTAACCGTGCCATCAGCGACAAAAGCGCCATCGGCTCGATACCCTGTTCGCGCAGGTCTTTCAGCGCCAATGTGCCAAGACGTTTTGACAACGCTTCGCCCTGAGGACCGGTTAGCAAGGAATGGTGTGCAAAGTGGATCTGGTTGCCACCAATCGCCGCAATAATCTGGATTTGGGTGGCGGTGTTGGTGACGTGATCCGACCCGCGCACCACATCCGTGATCCCGAAATCCACATCGTCACAGACCGACGCCAATGTATAAAGAAACTGCCCGTCGCCGCGGATCAGAACCGGGTCCGATACGCTTGCCGCATCAATCGACAGTGGGCCAAGAATGCCGTCGACCCATTCAATCCGCTGATGATCCAGTTTGAACCGCCAATGGCCGGGACGTTCAGCGCGCAGCGCGTCGCGCTCGGCCTCTGACAATGCCAGTGCCGAGCGGTCATAGACCGGCGGCTTGCCCATGTTCAGCTGTTTCTTGCGTTTCAGGTCCAACTCTACCGGAGTTTCGAAACATTCATACAACCGCCCTGATGCCCGCAACTCATCTGCCGCCGCATTATAGCGATCCAGCCGATCCGATTGTCTTTCCAGCCGATCCCATGTCAGCCCCAGCCATTCCATATCGCGCTGAATTTGGTCGGCGAATTCCTGGGTCGAGCGTTCCGGGTCCGTATCGTCAAGGCGCAGGATAAATTCCCCGCCAGCCTTACGCGCGATCAGGTAATTGAACAGTGCCGCACGCAGGTTGCCGACATGCAGATATCCGGTGGGCGAGGGGGCGAAACGGGTCGTGGTCATGGGCAATCTCCTTGGCCCGTCCTTATGCCGTTTTGCGCGGAATTGTCCATCCACAGCGTTAGGCAAACCAACCAACGATGTCTGACAGCTTGCTGCCGAAAGCGTCCAGATCAGCCGTCGTCACCTTTCGGGCCGACACCGTCATCACGTCGCGCTGCTTCTCCGCAGGCAGCAAATCACAGACGGGAAGTTCCTGCACATGCGCTGGCATTTTGCCAGTAAGATCCAGCAGTTCCTGCCGCACATGCGCGGATTGTTCGTCGCGATGATATCCACACAAAGTCACAAAGGAATAGGCGCCAAGGTTCGGTTTCAACGCTCCCAGTGCGGTCTTCATCGGATGCGCAATCCCCATGTCGTAAAGCGGTGCGATGAACAGGACGTGGTCGTAATCCTGTGGCCTTCTGGCAATCGGCGCGATTTTTGGCGTGCGGTTTCCAAAGAAATCCAACATGAACCCCAGCAGTTTGAACCGTCGAAGGGGTGTTATTTCTTCGATATCCGCGCCAATATTGTCGGACAGATAATGCGCCAAAACCCGGTTATTGCCAGTTCTGGAATAATACAGAATTAACAGTTTCATAATGCCCCCAGTCTGGAAACATCCTATCAGTTCCGTCGCGTATTGATTTGAGGCAAATCAACCTGTCTACGAATTATCCCGCCAACGGTTGGTGATCGGATAGCGCCGGTCCAGCCAAAAGGCGCGGCGGGTGACACGGGGGCCGGGGGCGGACTGGAAGCGTTTATATTCACTGATATACAGCAGATGTTCGACTCGTTTTACCGTGTCACGGTCATACCCTGCAGCCACACAATCCGCGACCGAGGCATCCTCCTCAATCAACATAAGCAGGATTCCGTCCAGCACCTCGTAAGGGGGCAAGCTGTCCTCGTCCTTCTGGTTTTCGCGCAGTTCAGCGGTGGGCGGTTTTTCAATGATGCGGGGCGGGATCACCTCGCCCGCCGGGGCTTTCATCCAGTCGAAATGATGCTGGTTACGCCATTTCGCCGTGGCAAAGACGCGGGTCTTATACAGGTCCTTGATCGGGTTATAGCCCCCGGCCATGTCGCCATAGATGGTGGCGTAACCCACCGCGACCTCGGATTTGTTGCCGGTGGTCAGCAGCATCTCCCCAAACTTGTTCGACAGGGCCATCAGGAAAACGCCGCGAAGGCGCGACTGGATATTTTCTTCGGTCACGTCGGGTTTGGTGCCTTCCATCAATGGCGCAAGTGTTTCGGTCACGGCACCGCGCGCGGCACTGATCGACAGATTATCCAGCCGTATCCCCAGCCGCGCCGCAACATCCGCCGCATCCTCCAACGAGGTTTGCGAGGTATATTCCGACGGCATCATCACGCCGCGCACATTTTCCGCGCCCAAGGCATCGGCGGCAATCGTTGCCACGATCGCAGAATCAATCCCCCCCGACAGGCCCAGCAGCACTTTGGAAAATCCGTTTTTGCGCATGTAATCGCGCAAACCTTCGACCATCGCGCGATATTCCTGTTCCTCCAGCGAGGGCAGAACCGCCATCTCGCTGGGCAAGGCGCGCCAACCGTTACTGGTCTCGACAAACTCCACCAGGGCGTCGTCCTCGTCAAAAAGTGGCATCTGGACAACCATGCGTCCCGCGGGGTTCAGCACAAACGACCCGCCGTCAAATATCTGATCATCCTGCCCACCGACGGTATTCAGATAAACCAAGGGCAGTCCGGTTTCGACAACCCGCGCGACCATATGATTCATCCGGCGGTCAAACTTGCCAGAATAATACGGGGAGCCGTTGGGAATCAGCAGTATCTCGGCGCCACTTTCGGCAAGGGTTTCGCAGACATCATCATACCAGGCATCCTCGCAGATGGGGGTGCCGATCCGGATATCCCCCAGCCGAAACGGTCCTGACACCGGACCATTGTCAAACAATCGCAACTCGTCAAAGACATGCGTGTTGGGCAAATGATGTTTGCGGGCAATTGCGTGAATACCGCCATCCTTCAGGATCAGATAGGCGTTGAAAAGCGCAGCATCCTCGAAAATTGGTGCTCCGATTGCCAGCGCCGGTCCGTCGGCACATTCCTCTGCCAACATGTTGATTTGTCTGGCAACATCGGACAGAAACGCCGGTTTTGTCACCAGATCCTGAGTCTGGTACCCGGTCAGGAACATTTCCGGCAGCGCCACCAGATCAACCTTCTGCGCCTTGCCTCTCTCGAACGCGGCCACCGCTTTGGCACGGTTGTCGACCAGATCGCCCACCGTCGGGTTAAGCTGGCACATCAGAAGTCGAAAGGATTTGGGCATAGCGGAAACCTGTTTATGTTTCCTGCGTTTCTGACTCTGAATAGCACGGAAAACAAGCCACTAGACTCCAATGAACCGCTTTAAAGGATTAAAGAAAAATTGATTGTCTCTGCGTAGACATGGCCATAGATTGGCCATAGAGTTATCACAATTGACACGTAGGTCGTTCGTGACTGTCTAAAACATAGGGAGATCGGCGGGGAATACCTGTCGGTTTGGACGCTTGAATAAACCAAATCTTCTCGGAGCCGCGGCGATCGCGCTTTTTGCAGCCTCCGCAGCATTCGCACAAGATGGCGAGATCATAACCAAACAATATGATACCGGCGGGGTTTACGAAGGCCAGTTCCTGGATGGTAAACAACACGGGATTGGTACCTATCGTTTGCCGAATGGCTACGAATATTCCGGCGAATGGGTCGAAGGCCGTATCGAAGGAACGGGAACCGCAAAATATCCAGACGGGTCGGTTTACGAGGGGATTTTCGTAAACGGTCGTCCGGAAGGTCAGGGAAAAATTACCTTTGCTGATGGCGGCACCTACGAAGGATCGTGGGTGGATGGCAAGATCGCCGGCGAGGGCGTTGCGATTTACGCCAACGGTGTTCGCTACGAAGGTCAGTTCGAAAACGCTGTGCATCATGGTTATGGAATCATGACGAGCGACAACGGATATCGCTACGAAGGGGAATGGCTCGAAGGCACCAAACATGGCACGGGCACGATCACCTATTCCGATGGTGCGGTTTACCAAGGTGACATCGTTCAAGGCGTTCGCCAAGGACAGGGCACGCTGACGCTGCCTGATGGGCTGGTGTATACTGGTGAATGGCAGAATGGCCAGATCAACGGAACCGGCGTGCTGATCCAAGCCAATGGCGACCGTTACGAAGGGCAGATGGTGAATGGCCAGCGTCAGGGGACTGGTGTTGCCATTTATGCGTCGGGTGACCGATACGAAGGCGAGTTTTTCGGTGATCTGCGTCACGGGCAGGGCACGTTCTCGGGTGCAGATGGCTATGTCTATAGCGGTGGCTGGGTCGAAGGTCGCATCGAAGGTGAAGGTCAAGTGACCTATCCTGACGGGTCGGTCTATGTCGGTCAGTTCAAAAATGATGTAGCGGACGGCGTTGGCAAAATCACGTATCCGGATGGCAGCTCCTACGAAGGGGACTGGGTTGACGGTGTGATCGACGGCTTTGGTATCGCACGCTACGGCAACGGACTGGTCTATGAGGGCGAGTTCCGCAATGCGAAAAACCACGGCAAGGGCACGATGATCTATGCTGATGGGTATCAATATACCGGTGACTGGGTCGACGGGATGCGCCATGGCGAAGGTGTCGCCACCTATGCCGACGGCACCATCTACAAAGGTGGATTCGCCAATGGGCAGCGCGAGGGGATCGGAACGATCACCATGTCGGATGGCTTCGAATATGTTGGCGGCTGGGTTGCGGGCGAGATTGACGGCGAAGGGGTTGCGAAATATCCCAACGGCGACATCTATGAAGGGTTCTTCCGCAAAGGTCAGCGTCAGGGCCGGGGTATCATGCGTTACGCCAATGGCGAAGAGTATGACGGCTTCTGGGCCAACGGCCAACGCGCGACCGAAGAAGAAGCCCGCGCAGCGGATGCGGCAAACAATTAAGCCAAATTTCAACAGATCACGGCGCGGGCAGGTCCCGCGCCTTTTCTTTTGCCTATAGACTCGGTTAGGTTGCCCTCAGCGCGGGTTGCCGATTAACCGTTATCCATAATGCCGATACGATCAGCAGATTGATCACGCCAGCAATGGCGGCATTGGCAAATGTCCATCGGTAATCCGCCGTCAGATCGAACATATACCCGCCTTGCCAGCCACCGATACCATGTCCCAGATAGGCGAATGCCATGACAATCCCCAGCGAGGATGCGCGGCGGGCCGGCGCTGTCATATTGCGCGTCGTGACAATGATCGTTGTCATCACCCCCGCATATCCAAACCCGTAAACTGCCGCATAAAGGTAAAAGGCATCCAGGCGATGCAAGAAGTAGAAGCCGAAAACGAATGCCGTTTGCCAACCGCTGGCCAGTAAATAGGCAGGTATTCCGCCAATAATATCGGTCAGTTTGCCAAACGCGACACGGCCAACAATGGCGACGCTTAACATCAGCATGGCAACGCCGCCCGCCTCGGGTGCGGAAAAGCCGCGTCCCTGAATTAGCGGCACAAGATGCATCAATGGCACGGCCATACAGGTGCAGCAGAATACAACCGCGATGGCCAACCAGATCGTGATTAATCCATTCCGTAATCCTGATGGCGTTTCCTCGGACAGTGCAACGGTATTTTCTGAAACCACCGGATCACGCAACAAAAGCCCGAGGGGAAACAACAGTACCAATGTCGCCAATCCTTGCGCGAGCATAGCGTTTCGCCAGCCCCATGCCTCGATCAGATAGGCACCGCTAAAGGGCATTCCGCCCTGACCCAAGGCTTGCCCCGCCGACGCAATCCCGATGGCCAGACCGGCCCCAATCGTGAACCATGTGCCCACCAGTGCCATGATCGGTGCAGAAATTGCGCCGCCACCGAACATGCCAGCCAGAAAAAACAAGCCATAGAATTGCCAAAGCTCCGCCGCGCGAGAGGCAAGGGCAATGGCAACTCCCGTTGCCACAATCCCCATCAGAACAACGCGTTTAATGCCGAACCGCTCCGCGGCGAATCCCATAACGGTGGACCCGATGGCCAAGCCAACCAGACCAGACGTGTTTACCAGTGCGATGTCCCCGCGCCGCCAGCCCTCGCTGGCCTCCATCGGCACAAAATACACCGACAGACCGTTCACCAACTGGCCCATAATGATTGCCAGAATGACCGTGGATACAGCAAGTATCACCCAACGATACGGTTGCTGTTGGTCTGTGGAAATTGGCTGGGCCATGGCTATCCTTACGAACCTGAAGGTTTGCAGATTAGCGTGATTTCAGGCAAAAGTCGCCAAATATTGCCATGTGCCGATGGGACAGGGATGCGATAGCTTGGGTTACACCTGATAATAGTCGCGATACCAGTCGACGAACTGGCGCACACCCTCCGCCACCGGTGTTTCGGGGCGAAAACCGGTCAGGGCCTCTAGCAATGACGCATCAGCCCAGGTCGCGGGCACGTCCCCCTTTTGCATCTCCATGTAATTGCGCTTGGCGGGTATCCCCAGCGATTGTTCCATCGCACTAATGAATTCCTCCAGCCCGACCTTGTCAGAATTCCCGATATTCACCACCCGGAATGGCGCCGCAGGGCTAAGGCTGTCCATCGGTGGCATCTCCGAGCGATCCGCATCCGACTGCGGTGGCACCGCGTCGATCAGCAATCGAATACCTTTGACCAGATCACTGACAAAGGTGAAATCACGCGCCATCTGACCATTGTTATAGACGTCGATTGCGTCCCCGGCCAATGTTGCCTGCACGAACTTGAACAGCGCCATATCCGGACGCCCAAACGGGCCATAAACCGTAAAGAAGCGGAACATCGTTGTCGGGATATGCCACAGATGCGCATAGGAATGGGCCATGGCCTCGGTCGCCTTTTTGGTGGCGGCGTAAAGGGTCAGGGGGGTTTCCGTCTTGTCGGTTTCGCGAAACGGCATGTCCGTATTCGCCCCGTAAACCGAACTGGTCGAGGCCATCAGCAGATGTTCCACCCCATATTCGCGCGTCAGCTCCATCAGGTTAAACGTGCCGATCAGGTTGGCGTCAACATAGGCGCGCGGATTTTCAAGGCTGTATCTGACCCCCGCTTGCGCCGCCAGATGGATAACAATATCCGGTTTCACCCCTTCATACGCATCGCGAAGCGCCTGCTGATCTTCGAGCATCGCGTTTGTCACCGAAAAATGCGGATGCTGCATCAGGGCCTGCTGGCGACGGTGTTTCAGGGTGACATCGTAATAATCGGTCATGCCATCAAAGCCGACGACCTCGAACCCGTCCTGCAACAGCAGGGCACTCAGATGATACCCGATGAAGCCAGAAGACCCCGTTACGAAGACTTTGCGCATTGAATCCTCATGCTTGTGGGACGCCCTTGCCGACAGCAAAATAGGTCAGCCCCGCCGCCGACACTTCGTCGCGATGGTAAATATTTCGTAAATCTATTAGCGCCGATCCGCGCATACTGCTGGCGATCCGCTCCAGATCCAACCCGCGAAACGCGTTCCATTCCGTGATGATCACCAGCGCATCTGCCGCGGTCGCAGCGTCATACGGATCGTCGAGCCAGTCTGCGCCCGGCAACAGCTTCTCTCCCTCGCGCCGACCTTGTGGATCGCAAATCCTGATTTTCGCGCCCGCTTGTTGCAGGGCGGGCAGGATCGTCAGACTGGGGGCGTCACGCATGTCATCTGTGTTGGGTTTGAAGGTCACACCCAGAACCGCGATGGTTTTGCCATCGACCTCTCCGTCACAGGCGGCGATAATCTTGCTGGACATATCATGTTTGCGCGCCTCGTTGACCTTGATCACCGTCTCGACAATTGTTTGGGGTGCGCCATATTCGCGACCGCTTTGTGCCAGCGCTTGTGTATCCTTGGGAAAGCAGGACCCGCCATATCCCGGGCCGGCATGCAGAAATTTGCCGCCAATCCGTCCGTCCAGCCCAATCCCTTTGGCTACCTGTTGAACATCACCGCCCGTGACCTCGCACAGGTTGGCGATTTCGTTAATAAAGGTGATCTTCGTCGCCAGAAAAGCATTGGCGGCATATTTGATGATCTCGGCCGTTTCCAGATTGGTGACCAATAACGGTGTTTCGCGCAAGCTCAAGGGGCGGTAAATGCGGCGCAGAACTTCTTCGGCGTCGCTGTTTTCGACACCAACAACAACGCGATCAGGATGCATGAAGTCCTCGATCGCGGATCCTTCGCGCAGGAATTCAGGGTTGGATGCGACCGAAAAAGCTGCCGCGGGTTGGCAGGCGCTGATGATCCGGGCCACCTCGCGGTTGGTGCCGACAGGAACGGTGGATTTTGTTACCACGACGATGGGGGTTGTGATCAGCTCCCCGATTTCACGAGCGGTTTCATAAACATAGGTCAGATCCGCAAATCCATCCCCCCGACGTGCTGGCGTGCCCACGGCAATAAAAACGGCGTCAGCATCCTTCAGTGCCGATGCCATATCTTGGGTGAAGTGTAACCGCCCCTCGGCGACATTCTTGTGCATCAGAATGTCAAGACCGGGTTCATAGATTGGCACCTCGCCGCGTTGCAGCATTTCAAGCTTTGCGGTGTTTTTCTCGACACAGACCACCTGATGCCCGAAATCCGAAAAACACACGCCGGATACCAATCCCACATATCCAGCGCCAATCATTGCAATCTTCATTCCCAAATCCTTCATCCGACGCGTTTGATTTCATGCCTTATCGGGTTTCGTCTCTCAAGGGAATAATCGGTTAGGAAAAACCATATATCCGGGCGGTTCGACTTGATGCCCCATGGTCTGGTGACTAGGGTACGGTAACGATTCCGGAGCAATGACACCTTTGGCAGACGAAGCTGCAAAACCGGCCTATCAGGTTCTGGCGCGAAAATATCGTCCAGAAACCTTTGCTGACCTTTATGGTCAAGACGCGATGGTGCGGACGTTGAAGAACGCGTTTGACGCGGATCGCATTGCGCACGCCTTCATCATGACCGGGATTCGCGGCACCGGGAAAACCACAACCGCCCGGATCATTGCCAAAGGTCTGAACTGTATCGGACCGGACGGACAGGGTGGCCCCACGATTGCGCCGTGCGGCGTCTGCGATCAGTGCGTCGCCATTTCCGAAGGGCGCCATGTCGATGTCATGGAGATGGACGCCGCCTCGCGTACAGGCGTTGGCGACATACGCGAGATTATCGAAAGCGTGCATTATCGGGCGGCGTCGGCACGCTATAAGGTCTATATCATCGACGAAGTGCACATGCTGTCCAACAGCGCCTTCAACGCCTTGTTGAAAACGCTCGAAGAACCCCCGGAACATGTAAAATTTATCTTTGCGACGACGGAAATCCGCAAAGTTCCCGTGACAGTTCTGTCGCGGTGCCAGCGTTTTGACCTACGCCGGATCGAGCCCGAGGTGATGGTGACATTTCTCAAATCCATCGCCAGCCAGGAATCCGCGGATATTACCGATGACGCGCTGGCGCTGATCACCCGCGCTGCCGAAGGGTCCGCACGCGACGCGCTGTCGCTTCTGGATCAGGCGATCTCGCATGGGGCAGGGCATACCGGGGTGGATCAGGTGCGCACGATGTTGGGTCTGGCAGATCGGGGGCGCATACTTGATCTGTTTGAACTGATCATGCGTGGGGATGCCGCAGGCGCGTTGACCGAAGTGTCACGTCAATATGCAGACGGGGCAGACCCTGCCGCCATTTTGCGTGATCTGGCCGAGGTGACGCATTGGATCAGCGTCGTGAAAATCTCGCCCGAAGCGGTGGACGACCCAACTGTCAATCCTGACGAACGTGATCGGGGCAGGCAGCTCGCCAATAATCTGCCAATGCGCGCCTTGACCCGGGCATGGCAAATGCTGCTGAAAATCGCCGAAGAGGTTAATATCGCTCCGAATGCCATGATGGCGACCGAGATGGGAATTATCCGTCTTACGCATATTTCTGACTTGCCGACGCCCGGCGATTTGGTGCGCAAGCTTCAGGATGCGCCGCCGGTATCTCGATCGCCGTCTACGGATAACCGGCCTTCTTCCCCGACCGGCGGGCAATCTGGCCCGTCAGGACAGGGATCGTCAGTCGACCGCGGGTCGGGCGCCGTGTCGGTTGCCCCTGCGGAACATCCCGAAAATCAAGCATTGATGCGATTTGCAACTTTTCAGGATGTCGTTGAATTGATTCGCGTTCGCCGTGATATCCGGTTGTTGGTCGAGGTCGAAAATTTCGTTCGTTTGGTCAAATATCGCCCGGGGAGTATTGAATTCGAGCCGGCTGAAAATGCCCCCGTTCAGCTTGCGTCGCAATTGTCGTCACGCTTGCAGAACTGGACCGGTGTGCGTTGGGTCGTCTCGGTTGTGTCTGCGGGTGGCCAGCGCACAATTGCCGAGGAACGTGCTGAAAAGATTGACTCTTTACACGCAATGGCCGCCACACATCCCTTGGTATTGCAGGTCATGTCGGTATTCCCGGGGGCCGAAATATCCGAAGTGCGCGGACATGATGACGTCCAGTCCGCCTATTTGCCCGAGGTCGACGAAGACCCGGATTTGATGGATGATCAGTGGGATCCGATCGACCCTTTTGACGTTTAAAAAAATTTTAACATTAGCAATCTATTAACGGTTGACGCGGCATTCTCGTTCGGGGTGTTATGCAAACTGCAACACAACTTATACGATAGTAAGGATTTGCCGATGACCGGACTCACTAAAACGATCGCCCTGACCCTCGCCGCCCTATCTGGATTGGTCAGTTTTTCTGGTGACGCAATCGCCAAAGACGTTACCGCCGAAGAAGCTGCGATGCGCGTCAATATCGCGGGGCGCCAACGCATGCTAAGTCAACGGATCGCTATGTCGAGCTGTTTTGTGAATGCCGGTGTTTTCATCGATGACAATCTGGATCGTTTGACCAGTGCGTTCGAAGAATTTTCGACGATGCATCGGGGCCTGCTTCATGGTGACGAAAGTCTGGGCCTCCATAAGGAAGGGTATCGTTCGGTTGTCGAGGCGCTCAACGCGGTCGATCAACAATGGAGTGTATATTCCGATCTTGTTGCGACATTCATCACGGTTCAGCGCATGACACCCGAGGCAATGGTCAGTTTCAATCAATCAAGCGTCAATGTCCTGACCGATATGAATATCGCGGTTGGCACCATCGCCAGTTCTTATAGCGCCGACCTTGAAAACCTTCCGCAAATTCTTGCTGTGACCATCGATTTTGCCGGTCGTCAGCGCATGTTGACCCAAAAAATGGCCAAGGAATACTGCCTGATCAGCGTCGGCGTGAATGTCGAGGAAAACCGCGAGGCCTTGGCCCAATCGCATGAAATGTTCACCTTGACGCTTCAAGCGCTCAAGGACGGTATTCCCAATCTGATCACGGCTGCCCCGACCCCGGAAATTCTTGCAATCCTGAATGATGTTGAACGATTGTGGGGAACCCCGGATGCACTGTTCCAAAAAGCGATTGCCGGAGAGCCGATCATGCCGCAGGATCGCCATACCATCTCGCAGGAGATCGACCTTGTTTTGCGTCGCATGAATGACGCCGTGAAACTGTACGAGAGTGTTGACGGGTTACCGAACTTCTAATCAAACCTGCATTGTCATTTTTCTGTAGCCGTCCTAAGTAGTCTTGGGACGGCTACAGGAGTTTTAAGGATGCTAAAAGGACTTGGACAGCTTGGCGATATGGCCAAGATCATGAAACAGGCGCAGGAGGTGCAGGCAAAGATTGCCGCCGCTCAGGAACGTCTGTCCACGGTTCAGGTTACCGGCGAGGCGGGGGCAGGTCTGGTGACCTGTACCGCTAATGCCAAAGGGGAATTGCAGGGCATTTCCATTGATCCGTCGATCTTTTCCCCGGATGACAAGGAAATTGTCGAAGATCTGATCCTGACCGCGGTCAAGGATGCGCAGGCCAAAGCGGCGATTGCGCAACAGAACGAAATGGCCAAAGCCACCGAAGGTCTTCCCTTGCCCGAGGGTATGAAGTTTCCGGGCCTGTAAATGGCGGACCGCGCCGGCAATGACATTGAACGCCTGATCGACCTGATGGCCAAACTGCCGGGTCTGGGTCCGCGTTCAGCGCGCCGGGCTGTGTTGCAGATGATCAAAAAGCGCCAGCTATTGCTGAATCCCATTCAGCAGGCGATGGCGAACGTATCGGCAACGGTCCGTGAATGCACTATCTGCGGAAATGTCGGAACGACCGACCCCTGTAACCTGTGCCAATCACCGGATCGCCAGACGGGGCAAATCTGCGTGGTGGCGGATGTTGTGGATGTCTGGGCGATGGAGCGCTCGGGCGTATTCAAGGGGCGCTATCACGTGCTTGGCGGGCTGTTATCCGCGCTCGACAATATCGGTCCCGAAGAATTGCGCATCCCGCGTCTGGTGCAGCGCGTCGCAGACGAACAGATCACCGAAGTTATTTTGGCGCTGAATGCCACGATAGACGGTCAGACGACCGCGCATTATATCGCCGACCAACTGGAACGCAGCGATGTGACGATATCGTCGCTGGCACAAGGCGTCCCAATTGGCGGAGAACTGGATTACCTTGACGACGGCACAATCAGTGCCGCCATGAAGGCCCGGAAATCATTCTGATGGAAAGGTCAGGTTCGCCGATCAGGCGAAGATGAAATCATCGGTCCCCAGCGTCCCGCCACCATTCATGGTGACATGGATGATATGACCGGTATCGACATCCACGTCGAACAGACCACCGCCAAGGTCCGAAATCCCAACATCGCCCGAGCTGTAGCCAACCAGCTTGATCTTGTCCAAATTATCCTGAAAGTCGGTGATATAATCTTCGCTGGTGACGTCGATGAAATCTTTGTCACTGCGGAAAATGAACTCGTCCGCACCCGAACCGCCTGTCATAATATCAGTGCCCAGACCCGGGCGCAGGATGTCATTCCCGCCGCCACCATTCAGCGTGTCATTTCCACGTCCGCCACGCAGCTGATCATCATTGGCGCCACCGTTCAGGATATCGGCCTTGTGCCCACCAATCAGCGTGTCATTCCCGGCATTGCCGGACAATTCATTGCGCACGGTATTCCCGACAATTCGGTCATTACCGCTACCACCAACGGCGTTTTCAATCTGCGTGTTCAGCGCGATCATCATGTTGCCCACGTCACCCATGACGTTGGAAATGCTTCCGCTGCGCAGATTAATCAGCTGACTGGCGCTTTCGCCGGAAAAGTCGATCGTATCGCGCCCGGCGGAATCATAAATGGTGAAGGTCACCGCCTCGGTCAGCGAGGTCAGGCTGCTCCAGATGCCACCAGCGTTGGAATTGTAGCCATAAGTTGTGTCACCAGTCCGGGTATTGGTCGCCACCTTGTACATATCCTGAATCGCCAGAATGTCAGCGATTTGCGGGGTAATCGGATAGGCATCAGTCGCACCGGTTGCCCCGATGACAGTATTTTCCACTTGCGAGAAATAGGACATGATGGTCGCTTGGACCGAGTCGTTGTCGTAAAGGTTTTCGCCGACGTTGCCATCGCCGTAATCCAGATCGAAGTTTGCGCTGCCATCATAGTTTCCGGCGTGCCCTAAACCAAGCGCGTGTCCAATTTCGTGGACATAAGTGGTAAAGGAATAGCTATCGATCTCGAACGAAGTGCCGGAATAAAATGCGATCCAAGACGCAGGAATATACACGTCCGCATAAGACGTTTCCCCATTTGCAGGGTTCCACGCCGCCAAAGTGTAGGCCCCCCCGACCTCGTTGTCGTGGAAAATAATGTCTGCACCAGTTGGTGAGCCGATGGCAAAATTGATTCCCGTCACATCTGCCCACACCTGTAATGCAGCTGCCGCATATTGTTGACCGGCTGCATTCAGCCCGGAATAGTTGACCGTAACGGTATAGCCCGCGCTAGGGTCGAACGCGTGTGGTTCATACCCGTCATCCGTCCAATTCGTTACCGCCAGATACTCGGCAATCTGTTCATATGTCCATTCAGCCATAACACTACTTCTTGATAAGAATTCTGTTGGGGTAAGATTACTCAGTTTACCCGAATATTAGAAGGATAAATCCACTCTCTGCAGCGAGCGAGTAAACAATTGGTGTAAAAGCGCCTCTGACAGCGGGCCATCCGACGCATATGCTACCTGTTCCGCCAAGGATTGGGTTTGGGCTCCACGACCCCACGAATAAGAATAGCGCATTGATTTTTCATCGTTAATTACGGCCGAGACCCGCAAGAAATCGTGCGCGCTGTCGCCGGACTCCGCCGAGATAATTGTCACATTTGGCCACCGATTTTTTACGACAGTTTTAAACAATTCGCAGAGTTCCGCCGATCTGTCTGACGCAAGGTCAGGTCCGGTGAAATCGCATATCACCGCCAATTCTACCGTATCAGGGTTCTGCGACATGGCCATAATAGGTGCTCCACCGATCAGCACCCAAAGGATCAGGGCCAATCTTTGCCAGATATTATTTCGATTTGCGTTCCTGCTTCTCGACAATCCCGGACTTCCCTTCGCGGCGTTCCAGTTCGGCCAATACGTCTTCCCACTTCACATCGCGCGACGACAACATGACCAGCATGTGAAACAGCACATCCGCGGCTTCCTCGGTCAAGTTTTTCTTGTCACCTTTGGCCGCGGCAATGATCGCTTCGACGGCTTCCTCGCCAAACTTTTCGGCGCATTTTTCGGGGCCGCGGGCGAACAGCTTGGCGGCATAGGATTTCTTCTTATCCTCACCTTTGCGCTTTTCGATGGTGCGGGCAAGTCGGGTCAGAACTGTCGGCATTAAAGACGCACCGGTATCCCGGCCTCCTGCATATATTCCTTGGCTTCGCGGATGGTATAGTCGCCAAAATGGAAAATGGAAGCGGCAAGAACCGCCGACGCATGCCCTTCGGTCACGCCATCCACCAGATGTTGCAGATTGCCCACACCGCCTGATGCGATCACCGGAATGCGCACGGCATCTGAAATGGCGCGAGTCAGGGGCAGGTTGAACCCCGCTCGCGTGCCGTCCCGATCCATCGAGGTCAGCAGGATTTCCCCCGCGCCTTTGGATTCCACCAGTTTGGCGAATTCCACCGCATCAATCCCGGTTTCGCGACGGCCGCCATGGGTGAAAATCTCCCACTTGCCGGCCGCGTTGGTTTTCGCGTCGATGGCGACCACGATGCACTGGTTGCCGAATTTGTTGGCGCTATCAGCCACAACATCCGGGTTGGCGACGGCGGCCGAATTGAAGCTGACCTTGTCAGCGCCTGCCAACAGCAGGGCGCGCACATCTTCGGGCGTGCGCACTCCCCCACCGATTGTCAGCGGCATGAAACATTGCTCCGCCGTGCGGGTCGCGACGTCATACATGGTGCCGCGGTTTTCGTGCGTCGCGTTAATGTCCAGAAAACACAGCTCGTCCGCGCCCGCCGCGTCATAGGCTTTGGCCGCCTCCACCGGGTCGCCAGCGTCGATCAGGTCAACGAAATTCACGCCTTTGACGACGCGACCGTCTTTGACGTCCAGACAGGGAATGACGCGGGTTTTAAGCATCTTGGCCTCCGTTCAAGCGTTTTCTAGTGGCGGAGAGGGGCAGACACAAGCCGGGAAACACACGCGCCCGGGCACACGGCAAAGTTGGCAGGCGAGCGTCCGTTGGCCGTCCTGCGCCGATCCGGTTTGGGGTTTTCGCCAAAAACGCTTATATTAGGGTCAGGCCCAAATTGGCCGGAAAGGGAGATGACCATGAGCAAAAGCAAGCTTGACCATTCGGACGCCCGCTCTGACGCCCGTCTGAAGCAGTTCGCCGAGATTGACCGCAAGACAGCGCCCGAAGGGTCGCACCCCGCGGCCAAAGCCGCGCATCGTCAGACGCTCGATCGCAAAGGCAGCAAACGAGCCGAGGAATTTGCCCGGATCGAACGCGGGAAAGAGGCATAAGCCATTATAGGGTGATATTTCGGACGGAATCACAACGAAACCGTCCGACGTACGCGCGTCCACCCACTGACGTTATCCGGCCAACAATGTAACCGCTGCGGCCAGATCAATCTTGCCGTCATAAATTGCCCGCCCCGAAATCGCGCCGTCCAGCGGTGCGCCGCACTCCTTTAGCGCGCGCAGATCATTCATTGACGATACACCGCCAGACGCAATCACGGGGATCGACACAGCATTGGCCAGCGCTGCGGTCGCTGCCACATTTGGCCCTTGCATTGCACCATCCCGGTCAATGTCGGTATAGATAATCGCCGCCACACCTGCATCTTCGAACTTCTGCGCCAGATCTAACGCGGTGACATCGGTCGTTTCCGCCCAACCTTCCACCGCGACCATCCCGTCGCGCGCATCAATCCCAACAGCGACCTGACCGGGAAACAGGCGGGCCGCTTCTTTCACCAGCGCCGGATCACGCACCGCAATCGTTCCCAAAATCACCCGCGCCAAACCTTTGCCCAACCAGCGTTCGATCGTGGCGATGTCACGGATGCCGCCACCCAATTGCGCGGGGATTGAACAGGTCGCCAGAATCTCTTCCACCGGCTTGGCGTTCACCGGTTCACCGGCAAAGGCCCCGTTCAAATCGACAAGATGCAGCCATTGGCACCCGGCGTCCTGAAACGCTTTTGCCTGTGCAGCGGGGTTGTCGTTGAACACGGTCGCCTGTGACATCTCGCCTTTGAACAGGCGCACGCAATTTCCGTCTTTCAGATCAATGGCGGGATACAGGATCATAAGGGCCTCCGTTTGCGCGAGGGGATAGCCCTATGGGCGGAAAGGTGCAACTGACTTTAGGTTATTCTTGACTCGACCCGGCTCATTCGGTTGCGATGTGCCATATGTTGACGGGGAGAGACATAATGAAACAGCTTATTTTGGCCGCTGCGCTGATCGTGCCCTCACTGGCATCCGCAGATGTGGTCAGCGGCATTTTCCAGACTGAACCGGGGGACAATGGCGGGTTCCTGCATGTGCAAATGGGGCCATGTGGCGGCAATCCGGCGCTGACTTGCGGCACGATTGTGCGCGCCTACAGCGCGGATGGCTCGCAAAACAATGGCTATGAACATCTGGGCAAACCGATTGTCTGGGATATGCAGGATCGCGGGAATGGCAATTTTGGTGACGGGAAAATCTGGGCACCGGATCGCGACAAGACCTATAATTCCAAAATGCAGCTGAATGGCAATCTGCTGACGGTCGAGGGATGCGTCGCCTTCATCTGCCGCGGTCAAATCTGGCAGTTGTTTCAATAGCGCGAAGGATCGGCGCACCCTGACGGTGCGCCGCCTCAAATGCGGCTTCGCCACCAAAGGGCGCGTTAATCAGGATCAACCCGCTGCCTCTCATCCCCTTTCCGTCCTTTAATTGAAACTGCACCTCGTCTTGATGAAATTTCAGTTTCAATCCCTCAATCAGTTCAACGTGTCGCCCAGCGCGCAGGATCGGATACCAGATCAGGATCGAGGCCTCAGGCCATTTCGCCACCAGTTTCATCGCAAATGCTGCCGTGTCGGCATATTCGGTCTTCACCTCGTAAGACGGATCAACCAGCACTAGCCCTTTGCGGGGTTTCGGCGGTGAAATCGCCAAAACCCCCTCTCGCCCGTCGCGGTTGTGGATCGCAACATTCGGGGCCGCCAACGCGCCCTTCAGCGCGGCAAATTCCTGCGAATGCAGCTCCATCAGGTGCAACTGATCGGTCTCCCGCAACAGTGTCCGCGCGATCAATGGCGAACCGGGATAGGCGTCGGCCCCATGCGATGCGCGGACCGACGCCAACGTGCTGGCATAGGGCCCATCGGGCAGGGACAGCTTTGCAATTCCTTCCGCGGCTTCCCCGGTTTTGACCGCTTCAGGTGCGGTCAGATCATACAATCCCCGCCCGGCGTGTGTCTCCATATAGGTGATCGGCCGCGCCTTGCGGGTCAGCAGCGCCAACAGCTCCGCAAGCACGATATGCTTGTGCAGGTCCGCCGGATTTCCAGCGTGATAGGCATGTTGATAGGATAGCATATCCGGGCCTTTACAATCGGGGTCCGCTCGGGGATGGTCCCGATATTGTCGGAAATACCCAAAAGGTCAACGCTATGAAAACCGGTCTGAAATTGCCAGAGGTCACCTTCCACACGCGCGAGAAAGAGGAAGGCGGCTACCAGTGGCGCGATCGGACAACATCGGACTTTTTCGCAGGGAAACGGGCGGTTCTGTTTGCGCTGCCCGGGGCCTTTACGCCGACCTGCACCAACCAGCAACTGCCGGGGTTTGAAAAAGGGGCTGCCACGTTTGCCAAATATGGGATTGCGGATATCTATTGCCTCGCCGTCAATGACCCCTTCGTGATGACCAAATGGGCCGAACAAGAAGATTTGCACCATGTGCAGATGATCCCCGATGGCAATGGTCAATTCACCCGCCTGATGGGTATGTTGGTGTTGAAGGAAGGCGCAGGTTTCGGCCATCGGTCATGGCGTTATGCGGCCGTGGTGAATGATGGCGTGATCGAAGCCTGGTTCGAGGAACCCGGTCGCGGCGACAATACGCTCAACGATCATTACGGGGTGTCCGATGCCTCGACGGTGCTCGATTGGCTCGCGGAAAACGGCTGAGTCCTGTTGACTCCGTCAAATCCATCCGTATAAGGCCGCAATCCGTCGCCGAAAGGGGGCGGTCATTGGTGTTTGTGGCCCCCGCAAGGGGATGCCTGTCGCCCGAACCACGGTGGTAAGGGAAAGGAAAGCGCCTTTCAAACGCGTCCGCGCCCCAAAAAGTGGGAACCGGTTTTTGGATCAAGGTGCGGAGCAAACCGTCTCCACGCCCCGAAAAGTGGGAACCGGTTTTCGGATAAGGTGTGGAACAGATATAACTGAAAGGATCCAGCCGTGACCAAACGCACGTCTGCCAAGTACAAAATTGATCGCCGCATGGGCGAAAACATTTGGGGTCGCCCCAAATCCCCCGTCAATCGCCGTGAATACGGCCCCGGTCAGCACGGTCAAGCCCGCAAGGCCAAGCTGTCCGACTTCGGCATGCAGCTGCGCGCCAAGCAGAAGCTGAAAGGCTATTATGGCGACCTGACCGAGAAACAGTTCCGCCGCATTTACTCGGAAGCCGAGCGCGTAAAAGGTGACACGGGTGAAAACCTGGTTGGTCTGCTAGAGCGCCGTCTGGACGCCGTTGTCTACCGCGCCAAATTCGTGCCGACCGTCTTTGCGGCGCGTCAGTTCGTAAACCACGGCCACGTTCAAGTAAACGGCAAGCGCGTCAACATCCCGTCCTACCGCGTTAAAGAAGGCGACGTGATTTCGATCCGTGACAAATCCAAACAGATCGCACTGGTGCTAGAGGCTGTCGCCTCCGCCGAGCGTGACACCCCGGAATATCTGGACGTGGATCATTCGAAAATGACCGCAACCTTTGTCCGCACCCCGCTGTTGTCGGACGTGCCTTACCCGGTGATGATGGAACCGAACCTGGTTGTTGAATATTACGCGAAGAACTAAGGTTTTTCGCCGCGATATCGAAAAGGCCGCTGCTTTCAGCGGCCTTTTTTACACCTCAAACGTCAAAATATCCCCCGGCTGGCAGTCCAGCGTTTCGCAGATTTTTTCCAGCGTTTCGAACCGGATGCCTTTGACCTTGCCGGATTTCAGCAGGCTGATGTTTTGTTCGGTAATGCCCACGATCTCGGCCAGTTCGCGGGATTTCATCTTGCGCCGGGCCAGCATCACGTCCAATGTCACCACAATCCCCATCAGATGATCGCCTTGTTGTCCGCATCGACCCGTGCAGCCTCGACCATGGCCCAGCCGACCGTAATAATCAGCCCACCAAACAGCGCCAGCGCATAGGCCATCCCGCCGATCTGTATCGTCAATTGCCGCGCGCCCGGCGGGTTGTCATAGGTCAGGATCAGCACCACCAGCGTCGGGGTCAGGGTCGAGACAACAGCCATCAGGATCGCCGACCGCCCCAGCGATTTCAGCGTCGCGGCGGCACTTTCGGTCAGTACCTCGCCAGCGGCATAGAGCCCGAACAAACGCCAGCACAATTGCAGCGCGCGCAATGTCGGCAGCACCGCGAGCAGAGCCAGCCCCGACAGCATCAGATGCTTGGTGCCGCTCACTCCGTTTTCGCTGACCGATCCGAATTGCCCGGCTACGACATCCTCCATCAGCGGCGGCAACAGTATGATCAGCGCCAGAAACGCCACAATAAGCCCGGCCCCCAGCGCCACCACCCAGCGCAGGAACAAGCTATGCCTACGAATATGTTCCATGATTTCACCTTTTGCGATTAAAAATTATCGTATAACAATAAAGAATCACTGTAAAACGAGGAAATCATGAAAATATTTACTTTGCTACTCTTGTTAGGTGTTGCCGCATGCGCGCATGTGCCCCTTGGCACTCAGGTGGCGCTAGCTCGGCTGGACCCAATGACGGCGGATGCCACTGCGATGCGTTTTGCGGTCGAACAGCCCGCAGATCTTCCATTGGACACGACGGCAAGCTTGCATATGTCCTTCACGTCGCAAGACGGAGAGGTCGCGGACCAGTTCACGCTTGCCCGTGTGCAGCAACCGGTATCGGACGGCGCAATCATCCGCACAATCTTTGCCATCGCGGCGTCAGATCGCGCGCGTTTCAATCAGCTGAGAGAAGAGATTTTGGCGCAAAAGGCAGCGCATCCTGATGGCGAAGGGTCAATTAGCATATCCGCCAGCGGCTGCATGACCGCACCCCCACCAGAGGGTCCTTGGCTGGTGTCGGTGTTCATCGGTATCGACGGTCACTCCGACTGGTTGCCGTTGATCCGCGATGTGGATATCCGGACATTGGGACCGCAAACGAACACCGGGACGATCACGCCCTGCGCTGCATAGGTCTGGGCCGCCCAAGGGCGGCCCAATACTCAGATGTCGTCCGCCGACTGGATCACCCGATCCAACAGACCGTATTCAATCGCTTCTTTTGTATCCAGCCAGAAATCACGGCGGGTATCTTCTGCAATTTTTTCAGGCGTCTGGCCTGTGGCTTCGGCGAACAGTTTTTCGAACCTTTCTTTCATCAATTTGATTTGCGTCGCCTGAATTTCAATGTCCGAAACTTTGCCACCCACGCCGCCAGACGGTTGGTGTAGCAAGAAGCGCGTATTGGGCAGGCAGACGCGATTTTTCTTGTCCGCCCCAATAAAGATCAGCGCGCCTGCGCTCGCCACCCAGCCCGCACCGATGCAGGTGACCTCGGGTTTGATGAATTTGATGATGTCATGCACCATGTCGCCCGATTCCACATGGCCACCAGGCGACGAAATAAACACCTTGATCGGATCATCACTGACCGCGGCCAGCGCCAGCAATCGTTCGGAGGTTGCCTTGGCCAGCTTATCATCAATCTGCCCGACGATGGTCACCAGGCGGTTCTCAAACACCAGCTTGTCGACGGAAAAATCCTTGTCTTTCTTCTTTTCGTCTTTGCTCACGACATAATCTCCAAAATCAGTTTGGCGGCACTATTGCAGGTTCGTTCGGGAATGAAAACTCCGGATTTGCGCGGCTGTTGGCGCGATATTCCGTCGGTGTTTGCCCGGTGAAATCCTTGAAGGCCGCGTTAAAGGCGCTAAGGGAATTATACCCCGTGTTCAGCGCGATCTGGGTGATCTGGGTATCCTGCGCCAGCATTTCAATCGCCCGCACCATTCGCATCCGCCGCTGGGCTTGCCGCCATGTCATGCCCAGCTCGTCAGCAAAGCGGCGGGCCAAGGTGCGTTCGGACAAATGCGCAGCGTCCGCAACCGACGCAAATCCGATATCCTGATCCAGCCGTGCTTCGGTATAGTCCAGTGCCCGTTTCGCTGCGTCCGACTTGCCAATCGGCACCCAGCTATTCGCCGGACGCCGCGCCAGTTCATGACAGGTGAGGCCCAGCGTTCTGAACAACTGCATCGCATAATCCGACAGGCCTTCGCTCTCTGGTCCGAACGCCCGGCATTCCAGTACCATCTCTCGCGCCATCGGGGACATGTCGAACACCACGCCCGATGGTGTGGGCGGGGGAACGAACCCTTCGGCAAACAGCACCGAACAGCAGGTGGCGGGACGCGGAATTTCGACAAGGATCGGATCATTGGCCGCAATCCACGCCGCACGCGACGGGGGCAGGGTCCAACAGCGGTCATCGGTGATCAGCCGCAGCGACCCTTCGGACGCATACAGCAAATAATGCCTGTCGGTCCGGAACATTTTGGGCGGTTCCGGATCGAAGGTTTTGTAAAAGCAAAAGGCGGGCAGGTCGGACATGCCTATATCTACCTCGCCCGCGCCTCAGGCGGCAAGTTCTGCCAGAAACGCCCGGCTGGTTGGCGCGCCAACCATCACCGGTTTGATTGTCTCCATCGCCTCGGCAAAGGCGGCGGTTTCCTTATAGGCGGCGAAGCTGGCCGCATCCTCCCATTCCTCCACCAGCACGATTTTCGCGGGCGCGCCATTGATCGCGCAGGACCGGAAGGCCAGACATCCGGGCATGGCCAGCGCGGCCTTGCGGTCCTTTTCCAATGCCGCGACGGTGTCGTCTACGGCCTCGGGTTTGATGTCGACGTCAACGATGACAATAAGCATGTCGTGCTCCTTGTGTTGGGGAATTTGATAGCGTGTGTATGACATACCCCGGCTCGTCGCGCTTTCGCCTGTCGGACGGTAATTTGCTTGGAACGGACAAAATAAAAGGTGGCGGCGCCGTGCCCGCGCCAATTAACCTTTCTGGGTTAACCAAAATTCATATGCATAAAAGCTGCATGGTTCCTGCATAGATTGTGCATCGTGGTTTTTCCGGGTTAACGCCCAAAGGTTAACGCCTCACCGCTGCGGGCGTTTTGGCATTGCCACGCTTTTATCCGCGTGCTCTAACACCGCCAAAGGAACCACTCCATGTTCAAACCTAAACGCATCGTCAAACTCGCCGACGCGGTCGAGTTGCCCCGCTGGCAGCGCCCCAATTCGCTGCTTATCCTGTTCGCCATCGCCATGCCGCTGGCCTTCTCGACATGGGTCGCGCTGATGAACAATTTCGTCAAAGAAGTCGGTGGGTTCACAGGAGTCGAACTGGGGTGGCAGCAGTCCCTGCGCGAGGTTCCCGGTTTCCTCGCGATCGGGGTCATCGCGATCATTATTTTCGTTCGCGAACAGGTGCTTGCGGTAATTTCCCTCTTGATGCTGGCGCTGGCCGTCATGGTGACAGGGCAGTTCACGTCCTTCTCCGGCATCCTGCTGACGACGGTTATCAGCTCCGTCGGGTTTCACTATTACGAAACCGTCAACCAGTCGCTGCAATTGCAATGGATCGACAAGGCCCGCGCGCCGCAAACGCTGGGTTGGCTGGTGGCGGCGGGCTCGGGAACTTCACTGGTCGTGTACGGGTTGCTGGTGGCCAGTTGGAAGACGTTCGATCTGGCCTATAACACCGTTTACATGATCGGCGGCGGGGCATCCGTTCTGCTGATCCTTTTCGCCTGGTTTGCCTATCCCCAGTTCGAAGCCCCGCACCCCCAACTCAAGAAAATGGTGCTCCGCAAACGCTACTGGCTCTACTACGCCTTGCAGTTCATGTCGGGTGCCAGACGCCAGATTTTTATGGTGTTTGCGGCCTTTATGATGGTCGAACATTTCGGGTTCGAAGTGCATGAGGTCACGGCGCTGTTCCTGATTAACTTCCTCGCCAATATGATCTTTGCGCCCATTATGGGCCATGTGATTGCCCGGGTTGGCGAGCGGAATGCGTTGACGTTCGAGTATGTAGGGCTGACCATCGTGTTCCTGCTTTACGGCGGGATTTACTATTTCGGCTGGGGCGTGGTGCTGGCGGCGGTTCTGTATGTCGTGGACCATCTGTTTTTTGCGCTGGCCTTTGCGCTGAAGACCTATTTCCAGAAGATCGCCGACCCCGGTGACATTGCCCCCACGGCAGCGGTGGCATTTACCATCAACCATATCGCGGCGGTATTCCTGCCCGCCTCGCTGGGCTATCTGTGGATCGTCTCGCCCTCGGCGGTGTTTATCCTTGCGGCGGGAATGGCGATGACCTCATTGTGTCTGGCGCTGATGATCCCGCGCCACCCCGCACCGGGGAATGAAACACGGTTTTCGCAGGTGCTGGCCCCGGCCTAAATCTCGTCTGAACGATCCCCCATCAGGTAACGCGGACCTGCGCCGCGCGACGCGGCCTTGTCCTCGGGATTATACAATTTGCATTTTGCCAGCGACAGACACCCGCAGCCGATACAGCCATCCAGATTATCGCGCAGCCGTGTCAACGCGTCGATCTTCTGATCCAGCTCCGCCCGAAACCCGCGCGAGATTTTCTGCCAGTCCCGCGCGTTGGGTGTGCGGGCATCCGGCAGGCGTTCGAACTGGTCACAAATCTGGTCAAGGCTGAACCCCAACTGCTGCGCTATGATCACGAAACTCAGCCGCCGTATGTCCGATTTCAGAAATCGTCGCTGCCCACCCGCGTTGCGTTCGGGGTGCACCAGACCCAGTTCCTCGTAAAAGCGGATGGCAGACACCGCTAACCCGGTGCGGCGCGCCAGTTCCCCGATGGCTATGGTTTTATCGACCATGTGAAAACCTCTTGACCTCAAGTTAACTTGAGCAATTACACAAGGGCTATCGAAACGCAAGCGAAAGGAAAAACCCGATGGGAAATACGTTTCTGGAACATGTTAACGCAACCGTCAGCGACCCGGCCAAGACCGCCGCCATGCTGGTCGATGTTTTTGGCTGGCACATCCGCTGGGAAGGGGACAGCATTCATGGCGGCCACACGATTCACGTGGGGACGGATACCAGTTATGTTGCGCTCTACAAGCCGCCCGCGCTCACCGCCAAGGATTACGCGAATTACACGACGGTCGGCGGTCTGAACCATCTGGGCATTGTCGTGGATGATCTGGATGCGGCAGAGAAAAAGGTCGACAGTTACGGGTTCAAAACACACTCCCATGCGGATTACGAACCCGGGCGACGGTTCTATTTCCATGACGATGACGGGGTCGAATTCGAAGTCGTCAGTTACGCCTGATCAAACAAGGGTGATGGCCTCTTGGCGGCGGCAGGCGAAAGGATTACCTTCGCCCCAACCGACAGGAGGCCTTTATGCTGTTTTCCCGCAAGAAATCCGAAATGCCAGATCCGGCAAGCGCACTGCCCGGCCGTGCTGACGCTATCCCAACCGAAACCCATCATTTCGTGAATGGTAACCCGCTAAAGGGGCCATATCCCGACGGATATGAAACCGCCATGTTCGGGATGGGCTGTTTTTGGGGGGTCGAGCGCAAATTCTGGCAACTGCCCGGTGTCTGGGTGACGGCGGTGGGCTATGCTGGTGGCTACACGCCAAACGCGACTTACGAGGAAGTCTGCACAGGGCGCACGGGGCATAACGAGGTTGTGCGGGTCGTCTTCGATCCCACATTCACCAGTTATGAAAACCTGCTGAAATGTTTCTGGGAGGAGCATGATCCAACCCAAGGTATGCGGCAAGGCAACGATATCGGCACACAATATCGCTCGGGCATTTACACGTTCAATGACACGCAAAAAGCCGCAGCCGAGCGCACGCGCGCCGCATTTCAGGAACGCCTGACCGCCAAAGGCTATGGTCAGATCACCACCGAAATCCTACCCGCCCCGGACTTTTATTATGCCGAGGATTATCACCAGCAATATCTGGCAAAGAATCCCAACGGCTATTGCGGGATCGGCGGCACTGGCGTGACCTGTCCCATCGGTGTCAACGCTTGACCTTTTCTGCGGGCGGCAATATCCGCCCTCGTAAAGGAGAGCCATATGACCACCTATACCGCCCTCACCACACTTCGCGGCAAAGATCAGGCTGAACAGCTTGGCGAGATGATGGAGCGTCTGGACCCCGAACCCATGGGAGTCGGCGTGTTCGAGGTCGAGGATGGTTCGGGCATCTGGGAGGTCGGCGGATATTTTCAGGGTCGCCCGGACGAGGCGGGGCTGGCCCTGCTGGCCGTCATGTATGACGCCAAGCCCTTTGCCGTGTCGAAGGTCGAAGACAAGGATTGGGTCAGTCAGGTCCGGCGCGAGCTGGTGCCCGTCCCGGCGGGGCGGTTTGTGGTTTATGGCAGCCACGACCGCGATGTAATCCCCTCCAACAAGATCGGTCTGGAGATCGAAGCCGCGATGGCCTTTGGCACGGGACATCACGGCACGACACAGGGGTGCCTTCTGGCGCTCGATGATCTGGTGACCAAGGGTTATGTCGCGACAAATGTCGCAGATATCGGCAGCGGCACTGGGGTATTGGCGATGGCGGCGGCATCCGTCTGGCCTTGTCGCGCGATTGCATCTGACATTGATCCGGTGGCAGAGATGACCGCGCGGGCAAACGTCGCTGCGAACAAGTTGAAACACCGGGTGCAGACCTGCACCGCCGTTGGGTTCCGCAATGATCTGATCCGGGCAAGAGCACCCTTTGACCTTATCTTCGCCAATATCCTTGCCAACCCGCTGAAACGGTTAGCGCCGGACATGGCGCGATTTGGGGGGCACGGCACGGTGATTATCCTCTCCGGGATCCTGAACCGTCAGGCAAAAGGTGTCGAAGCGGTTTACGACGGTCACGGGTTTCGTCGACTGGCAAAACGTCAGATCGGGGAATGGACGACATTCACCCTTATCAAAAACTAAAAGCCGCCCCTTGGGGCGGCTTGAGCCATCAATCTGACCGTCAGATCAGAGGAAGTTTGCGACGTTCGAGACGTTGCGGATATCACCACGGGTGATACCGATATCGTGCAGCTGGGCGTCTGTCAGTTTGGACAGTTCAATCGCGGTGCGGCGGGCGGCGGCAAGTGCACGCACACGGGCAATCACACCATCAACGAAAGCCACAGCACGATAGGTGCTGACAGCACCGAACGGAAGGTCGCGTTGTGTTTCAATATTAGCCATTTGGCTACTCCATTAATACCATAGGGTTACGAACGCGCCTCATCTAGTCTTCCCAATGCGATCCGACAACAGACGGTTTTGCATAGTCCTTATGCAGTTACTGCATGGCTCGGATACAATGATCTCGGTTTGATGCGGATCAAAGCCATGTCGCGAATTTCTGCTAGGGCTAGGGGATCAAAAAAGGGGGACAAACATGACGGATCATCCAACAGGTATCGACGCCTATAAGCCCGCGGAAATCGAACAACTGGTGGAAAATGCCGGGATCGCCAAGGCGCGGCTGGGGCTGGTGCAGATGTTCACGCTGGCGGTGCTGGCGGGCGCGTTCATCGCGATGGGGGCGGCGGCCTATACGATGGTCATGAGCGGCACGGTGCCCGGGTTTGGCCCAGCGCGGTTCCTTGGCGGGATCGTATTCTCGCTGGGCCTGATCCTGGTGGTGATCGCGGGGGCGGAATTGTTTACCGGCAATGCGCTGATGATTATTGCGGCGGTGGATCGGAAAATCTCGATTGCCGAGATGGGTCGTGCCTGGGGGATCGTTTATGTCGGGAACTTTGTTGGCGCGATTGGCATGGCGGTGCTGTTTGCCTATTCCGGCACTCTGGCCGGGGCCAGTGAAACGGCGATGAAGATCACCGCTGGCAAGCTGTCGCTTCCATGGGACGAGGCGCTGATCCGCGCCATCCTGTGCAACATTTTTGTCTGCCTTGCGGTCTGGTTAGCGCTGGCGGCGCGAACCGTTATGGGCAAAATCCTTGCGATCATCTGGCCGATTGCCAGTTTTGTGATGCTGGGGCTAGAGCACTCTATCGCCAACATGTATCTGATCCCGCAGGGGTTTTTTGCGGGCGCGGCGGTCGATATTCCGGGTATGGCGGGCAACCTGTTCTGGGTCACGCTGGGCAATATTATCGGGGGCGCTGGCGGCGTCGGGCTGGCCTATCGGCTGGCCTATGGCAAGAAAAGCTAATCTCTGCTTGGAAGATGTTCTCGTTTCGTGCTATCGCTAAGAAAAAAGCGAGAGCAGTATGCGCGTAATAGGCATTGACCCGGGATTGCGACGGACCGGATGGGGTATCGTGGATGTGGAGGGCTCTCGCCTGACGCATGTGGCGAACGGCGTTTGCAAGTCCGAAGGGACAGAGCTGGCCTATCGCCTATCCAGCCTTTTTGACCAACTGAATGCAATTTTTTCCCAATACACGCCGGAAACGGCGGCAATTGAACAAACCTTTGTCAACAAGGATGGCGCGGGGACGCTGAAGCTGGGGCAGGCGCGGGGCGCGATCCTGCTGGTCCCGGCGCAGCGCGGGCTACCCGTGGCGGAATATTCCCCGAATGCGGTGAAGAAAGTTGTTGTCGGCGTGGGCCATGCCGACAAAGTGCAGGTTGAACATATGGTCAAGATGCAACTGCCCGGCGTAAAGATCGTCGGTGCGGATGCCTCCGATGCCCTGGCGATTGCGTTATGCCACGCGCACCACGCCCGGTTCGCCGGAAAGCTGGACGCAGCGATTGCGAGGGCCGGATGATCGGCAAGCTGACAGGACGGCTGGATTATCGCGCGGCGGATCACGTGCTGATCGACACGGGCACGGTCGGCTATCTGGTGTTTTGTTCCGAACGCACGCTGGCGACGATGCCAGCTGCGGGAGGTATGGTCTCGCTCTATACCGAAATGGTCGTTCGAGAGGATTCCATGACCCTGTTCGGGTTTCCCACGATTGCCGAGCGCGAATGGCATCGCCTGCTGACAACCGTGCAGGGTGTTGGCGCCAAGGCAGCGCTGGCAATCCTTGGGACGCTTGGGCCGGAGGGGACAGGAAGGGCGATTACCCTTGGCGATGCAAACGCGATCAAAGCGGCGCCGGGGATCGGCCCGAAAATCGCGCAACGCGTGGTGCTTGAATTGAAGAACAAGGCCCCGCAAATCATGGCGCTGGGCGCAAGCGGTGCGCAGGCGGCAGAAGTGGACGATAGCGTAGTGATCGAACCTGCGATCAGGGCCGTTTCCAAACCCATCGCGACCGACGGGTCCGCCGCCGCACAAGCGGACGCATTGTCGGCGCTTATTAACCTTGGCTATCAACAGGGCGATGCAGCGTCGGCCGTCGCGCAAGCCTCGGGCGATCAACCTGACGCCGACGCCACTGCCCTGATCCGCGCCGCGCTGCGCCTGCTGGCACCGAAAGGCTAGGCGATGGAACCGGATCCCAATCTTCGCCCCGAGCCGCGCCCCGAAGACATGGACCGCGCTCTGCGCCCGCAAACGCTCGAAGAATTCATCGGCCAAGCCGAGGCCCGCGCCAACCTGCGCGTCTTCATCGAAAGCGCGAAGCAGCGCGGGCAGGCGATGGACCATACGCTGTTTTACGGACCGCCGGGGTTGGGGAAAACGACGCTGGCGCAGATCATGGCGCGGGAACTGGGGGTGAATTTCCGTATGACCTCTGGGCCCGTATTGGCGAAGGCTGGCGATCTGGCGGCGATCCTGACGAACCTTGATGAACGCGACGTGCTGTTTATCGACGAAATCCACCGCATGAACCCCGCGGTGGAGGAGGTGCTCTATCCCGCGCTCGAAGATTTCGAACTGGATCTGGTGATTGGCGAAGGGCCAGCAGCGCGGACCGTCCGCATCGACCTGCAACCTTTTACGCTGGTGGGGGCGACCACGCGGCTGGGGCTTTTGACAACCCCCTTGCGGGACCGGTTTGGGATTCCGACGCGGTTGGAATTCTACAATGTTGATGAACTGGTTCAAATCGTCGAACGTGGTGCCCGGTTGCTGGGCGCGAATGCCGATGCCGCCGGTGCCCGTGAAATTGCGCGCCGGTCGCGCGGAACCCCCCGGATTGCAGGCCGCTTGCTGCGCCGCGTCGTCGATTTCGCGCTGGTCGAAGGGGACGGGCGGATCACACAGGATCAGGCTGATGCGGCGCTCACGCGCCTTGGCGTTGACGATCTGGGTCTTGATGGTGCGGATCGACGGTATCTGCGGCTGCTTGCGGAAAACTACGGCGGCGGGCCCGTTGGCGTGGAAACCATCGCCGCCGCCCTGTCCGAGGCCCGCGACGCCATCGAAGAAGTTATCGAACCTTTCTTGCTGCAACAAGGCCTGATACAACGCACCCCTCGCGGGCGCATGTTGGCGCACAAGGCGTGGCGGCATCTGGGGATGGATGCGCCAGCGCGCACCGACCAAACGGACCTGTTCGAAGGGAAATAGATGGAACAGACCTCGATGACGCCGGGCGAGGTGGAGAATATGTTCACCACCGGCGGCCAATATCGTTTCGCCCGCTGGGGTCGCGCAATCGCACCTGTGGTGTTTGGGACGGATGACGACTCGCTGTCCGCGATCAAGGATGCATTTCAAACGGTTGCCCTGCTGGCGGATATGAAACTGGCGGAAATGGACCCCGAGTTCGGGTCGAACTTCTTGGTGTTTTTCTGTTCCGACTGGGACGAAATCGCCGCCATCCCCGACCTTGGCCATCTGATCCCTGATCTTGACGGTGTGCTGGATCGTCTGAGCGCCCAAAACGCCAATCAATATCGCAGTTTCATGTTCGACGAGGCGGGCGCGATCAAGCTGAGCGTGCTGCTCCTACGCTATGATGACGAGATGGCGTCCGTCTCGGTGCAGGCGCTGGCAACTGCGCAAATGGCGCAGACGCTGCTGTGTTGGGGGCGGGCGGCGTTTATGCTGAAAAGCCCGATTGGTATGATCGAAGAAAACAACATGGCCATCGTCCGGCCTGTCGTCGCCGCGCTGATCCGGGCGGGGTATGACAAGACGATGCCGGATGCGGCGGAGGATGTGACCCACGCGCTGCGGCTGTCGGCGCGGGTTAATCAGTTGTTGAAAGATATGTAGTCCCAGATAGTAGCATAAAACGGGAGTTTGCTTCATGACTGTGCTTGAAAGAGTTCAACACGTTCTGGCCGAGATTTCACCACGGGCCATATGCGATGACTGCTTAGCCAAAAAAGTGGAGCTTAGTGTTAGGCAGCACGCCAACCATAAATCCCGCCAATTAGCTAAAGATAAAGGATATTTGAGAGAAAAGGAAACTTGTCCGTTTTGTGGAGATCACAAATTGGTAATTAGAGAACGTCCATCCTAACCCTGCGTCACATAGCGCATTCGTCATACCCGTGTTACGCTACCGTCATTCCGTAGCGGTAACGATTCCCTCAGTTCATGGTCCAACCAGGGGGTATATCTCATGACATTCCAAAATTTCTCTCGCCGCCATTTCCTGAAAACAGGGGCGGCCACTGGCGCTTTGGTGGCGCTTCATCCATATTCGGCCATGGCCGCAGGAAACCAGGTTCACTTACGTATATTGTCGACAACGGATTTGCACGTTCATGTGCATCCCTACGACTATTACGCGGATCGACCGATCGACACCGTCGGTCTGTCGCGTGTCGGTTCGATCATCGAAGCGGTGCGGGCGGAATCCACCAACTCGCTGCTGGTCGATAATGGCGACTTCCTGCAGGGCAACCCGATGGGCGACTATATCGCATACGAGCGGGGGATGAAGGATGGCGACATGCACCCGATCATTCTGGGCATGAACGCGCTGGGTTATGACGCCGGGACGCTGGGAAACCATGAATTCAACTATGGAGTCGAGTTCATGGACAAGGTGATCGCCGGCGCTGATTTCCCGATCATTTCGTCGAACTTTGTCGATAGCCTCGGCGCGTCGGTGCGCGAGGATAAGACCCATATCAAACCTTACGTGATCCTTGACCGACAGGTCGTGGATGGTGACGGCAACAGTCATGATATCAAGATCGGCCTGATCGGATTCCTGCCGCCACAAATCATGAACTGGGACCAGAAACATCTGGTCGGCAAATATAATGTCCGCGATATCGTCGAAGCTGCGCACGGTTACGTGCCCGAAATGAAGGAAGCGGGCGCCGACATCATCATCGCGCTCAGCCATTCGGGTATCAGCACTGAAGCCCCACATGAAGGGCAGGAGAATGCTGCCGTTGGCCTGTCCATGGTAGACGGGATTGACGCGCTGGTGACGGGGCACTCGCATCTCGTGTTCCCATCCGCAGCCTATGAAACCGACGAGGTGATAAATGTTGAAACCGGCACGCTCAATGGCAAACCGGCGACAATGGGCGGCTTCTGGGGCTCCCATATGGGTCTGATCGACCTGATGCTGGAACAGGACGCGGGCGAATGGCGCGTGGTCACATATGAAAGCACGACCCGCCCGATTTCCGAACGGGGCGACAATGGCACCGTGGCCTTGGTCGAGGATTACCAACCCGTGATCGACGCGACGCAGACGCTGCACGAAGAAACCCTCGCCTATGTCCGTCGTGCGGTCGGGACAACGGATGCGGCGCTGCATTCCTATTTCGCGCTGGTTGCGGATGATCCGTCCGTGCAGATCGTCAGCCAGGCGCAGACCTGGTACACCGAACAGATGATGAAAGGCACAGAATGGGAGGGCATTCCGATCCTGTCCGCTGCTGCGCCGTTCAAGGCTGGCGGACGTGGTGGACCGGAATATTATACAGACGTCCAGCCCGGTCCGGTGGCGATCAAAAACGTGGCGGATCTTTACCTTTACCCCAACACCACGCGGGCGGTGCTGATCACGGGGGATCAGGTGAAGGATTGGCTGGAACGCTCCGCCTCGATCTTCAATCAGATCACGCCGGGTGAACAGGATCAGGTTCTCTTAAACCCGGACATGCCGTCCTATAATTTCGACGTCATGGATGGTGTGACCTATCAGATTGACTTGACCCAACCACCAAAATTCAACCGCGACGGTGAGGCGATCAATCCCGACGCCAATCGCATCGTGAACCTGCAATATAACGGCGCACCGATTGATCCGACGGCGCAATTCGTAATTGCCACGAACAATTACCGCGCTGGCGGTGGCGGGCATTTCCCCGGGGCGGATGGCACAACAATCATCTTCGAGGGGCCGGATACCAACCGCGACGTGATCGTGCGCTACATCGTTGACAAGGGAACAATCAATCCCAAGGCGGACGCCAACTGGACTTTTGCCCCGGTGCCCGACACGACGGTAATATTTGAAACCGGTCCCGCAGGGGCGGCCTATGCTGACAGCGTGCCGGGCGTAAAAATCGAACCGGCAGGTGACGGCGCCGAGGGCTTCGCCCTGTTCCGCATCACCTTGTAATCCCCATCGAAATAAGACAGCCTTCGGCCGAACAGGCCGGAGGCATCATGCATAATTTCAGGGTCAAGGTTTACTACGAAGATACCGATCTTGGCGGGATCGTCTATTATGCCAACTACCTGAAATTCATTGAACGTGCGCGCAGCGAAGCCGTGGCCGAATGTGGTATTGATCAGCTTCGGTTGCAGGCTGACCATGATCTTGTGTTCGTTGTTCGGCGCGTGACGGCTGATTTCTTACAATCTGCCAAATTTGGTGAGGTGCTGGACATTTCCACTCATATTACTGAAATGAGCGGGGCCAGAATTGCGATGAAACAAGTCGTAACCATTGAAAATAAACAGATTTTTGCTGCCGACGTGACGCTTGCGGTTATGAGCGGGCAGGGCCGCCCCGCGCGCCTTCCGGCGGAAATTCGCCAGAAATTGCAACATCTGGTGATGTAATCGCAACAAACCACACTATTTTTTGCAACGCGATTCAAAACCCGCTATGGTGCGGCAAGCCATAGGCATAGAATAAGCGAAGAATTCGTTCAGGAAGAGCAGGACATGGAAGCAGAAACGCTGGCTGCGGTGCAGCAGATCGATTTTTCTATTGTGGCGCAATTCATGCGTGCCACATTGACAGTTAAAGTGGTAATGATTTCGTTGGTACTGGCGTCGGTCTGGTCCTGGGCAATCATCATCACGAAATTTCGCAATTATCGCGTGGCCAAGCGAGACACGCGTATGTTCGAAGACGCCTTCTGGTCGGGCCAACCGCTGGACCAGCTTTACGAGCGCCTCAGCGCCAATCCCCACAGCGCGTCTGAACGTATTTTTGCTGCTGGCATGGCCGAATGGCGCAAGTCGCATCGCACCGACGGGGCGATGATGGCCGGGGCGCAGGCGCGGATTGAACGTTCGATGAACGTTGCGCTCGACAAGGCATCCGAACAAATGAACAGCGGTCTGACGGTGCTGGCAACGGTTGGGTCGATTTCGCCCTTCGTTGGTCTGTTTGGCACGGTCTGGGGGATCAAACATTCGTTTGAACAGATCGCCGCACAGCAATCCACCAACCTCGCAGTCGTTGCACCCGGTATCGCCGAGGCGCTTCTGGCAACCGCCATGGGCCTGCTGGCCGCAATTCCGGCGGTTATCTTTTACAATAAACTGTCAGGTGATGCAGATCAGATTTCGGGCGAATGGGAATCCTTTGCGGACGAATTCGGATTGATCCTGTCCCGTCAGATTGATGGACCGGGGGTCTAGATGGGGGCGGGAACACTCCAGCGGTCAGACAAACGGCGCGGTCGTCGGCGTAGCGGCCATCGCCCCATGTCCGAGATCAACGTCACGCCCTTTGTCGACGTGATGCTGGTGCTGCTGATCATTTTTATGGTCGCTGCCCCCTTGCTGACCACGGGCGTCCCGGTAGAGCTGCCCAAGACCGCCGCCAGCGCTCTTCCGGCCGAGGAAGAGCAACCCCTGACCATCACGTTGACCGCTGATGACAAGGTCATCCTGCAAGAAACCGAGGTCGAACTGGAAACGCTGGTGCCCAAGCTGCGTGCGATCGCAGCAGAACGTGATAACGACAAAGTCTTTTTGCGCGCCGACGGGGCTATCCCCTATGAACGGGTGATGGTTGTGATGGGCGCACTGAATGCCGGTGGGTTTTATTCGATTGGTCTAGTAACAGATTCCGGCGGTCCGGAGTTGAATGAAACGGATGAATAGGTGCAATCGCGATGAAATCCGGCTTCACAATTTCCGGTTTGGCGCACCTTTTGCTGCTGATCCTGGCCGTCGTCAGACTGCCGTGGACGCATGACCCGGCCGAGGATATGGTCATCACCGAAGTGACGGTTATCTCCGAGGCGCAATTCGACGCGGTGACCTCGACAGTGCCGGATATTCCTTTTACCGATATCACCAGCCTGAGCGATCAGCAGGTCGAAAACAACGATGTTTCGCGTCCCGAAGATGCGCTCGAAGTGACCCGCACAGAAATCGACGTGACCGAGGACCCAACGGAAAGGGATCAGGACGCCAATCTGGATGCCTTGCTGGTGCCCCTGACGAACCCTGACGTGGTGATGGTGGAATCCCCGTTATTTGCCCCTTCGACGCCCGAGGACAGCGCCCCTTCGTTTGGGGCAGGGGTTGATGGCGACGCGCAGGTCGCAAACCTTGCCCCCAGCCAACCCCGTTCGGCGGCGCTGGTCTCGCAGGAGTCTGCGGCCGCCTTGCCCAATATCGACACAAACTCTGATCGCAATGTCGATCTGTCACAGCCTGACGAAACTGCCGACCCGATCGAACCCGAAGACACCCCCCAAACGGTCGAGGATTCCGTCACCGAAATTGTGCCCGAAGCAACGCCATTCCCCGAATTGACCGCCGCGCCTATGCGCCGTCCGGCCAATATTGCGGCAACCCAGGCAGCAATCGAAGCGGCAGAAGCCGAGGCGCAAGAAGAACAGGAAACCGAAACCGTCGATGCCGCGACGGAACCCGCGGAAAACACAGATACGGTCGACGATTTGCTGTCACAACTTACCGACGATGTCGAGGAGATCACCGACAGCGCCCCCACCACGCAGCTTAGCGCGGGGCAGGCGGCGTCGATTTCCAGCGTGATTTCCGGTGCATTGGCGAGAACCTGGAACAAGGAACTGGTAATTGGTCGCCCGAATTACGAAGACCTGATTGTGGTCGTAAATGTGCAATTGTCACCATTGGGAGAGGTGCTGAATGTCAGCCCTGTTTCCCCCGCCAGCCCAACTGGCGATTTCGATGTCGCGTATCAGGCAGCGCGGCGTGCCATACTTCAGGTTCGACAATTTGAAATTAACCCAACGGATATCCCGCAGGGGCTGAACATAAACCTGACATTTGACCCGTCCCAAGACAATTTCGGGGTCAATCAATAATAAAAACCGAGGCAGAGATGAGATACCTGACACACAAACTGATCGCTTTCCTGATCGCCCTGATGCTGGCGCCGGTCATGCTCGCCCCATCTTGGGCGCAAACGCCAACGCTGAACATCGACGTCAATGTTGGTATTCGCGAACCCGTGCCATTCGCTGTTCCGATCTTCATTGCGGAAAATAATGGTGCACAGGCTGTTGCGACCGAAATAAGCCGGGTGATTGCCTCGGACCTGATCAGCACCGGTCTGTTTCGCGAAATTCCCGCGGCAGCCCATATTTCCGGCGTCAGCGATTTTAATGCCCCGGTGCAATTCGCCGATTGGCGCGCGATCAATGCCCAGGCACTGATTATTGGGGCTGTCAGCACATCGGGTGGCCAGCTTACTGTGAAATTCCGTCTGTTTGATGTCTTTGCGCAAGCACCAATGGGGGACGGCATTCAATTTACCGGGACCGAGGAAGGCTGGCGCCGCATCGCCCACAAGGTGGCCGACACCGTCTACTCACGCCTGACGGGCGAGGCGGGGTATTTCGACAGCAAGGTGGTTTTCGTCTCGGAAACCGGTCCCAAAGGTGACCGGCGCAAGCGGTTGGCGGTGATGGACCATGATGGCGCCAGCCTGTCCTTCCTGACCGAAGACAATGCAATTGTGCAATCACCACGCTTTTCGCCCAACAACCGCGAGATCCTCTATACCAGCTATGAATCCGGTCAGCCGCGTGTCGTGTTGATGGATATCTTCACGCTACAGAAACGTGACTTCGGCGATTTGCAGGGCATGAGCTTTGCCCCACGATTTTCCCCTGATGGTACGCGGGTTGTTCTGTCGATTTCCAATGGCAGCAACACCGATATCTATGCCATTGACTTGCGCAGTGGCGCGCGCACGCAATTGACCAGTGGTCCAGCGATTGATACCGCGCCCAGCTTCTCGCCAGATGGGACACAGATCGTATTCGAAAGTGATCGCAGCGGTTCGCAGCAGATTTATGTAATGTCAGCCAATGGCGGTGAGGCCAAACGCATCAGTTTTGGCGACGGTCGCTATGGCACCCCGGTCTGGTCGCCGCGCGGTGACATGATTGCGTTCACGAAAATTCTGGGTGGTCAGTTCCATATCGGGATCATGCGGACAGATGGTTCGAACGAAAAACTTCTGACCCGCAGCTTCCTTGACGAGGGACCGACATGGTCACCCAATGGCCGCGTCCTGATGTTCTTCCGCGAAACACCGGGTGCCGATGGCGCGCCACAGATTTACGCTGTTGATATCAGCGGTCGCAACCTGCGCATGGTCAATACGCCGTCCTTCGCCTCTGATCCGGCATGGTCTGGCTTACTGCAATAGAAGATCGTTTAAACGACACTGAAAACATGATAAAAACAACTTACAAACCTACGAGGTGAAGAGCATGAGACAACTATCAAAAGCGGCAGCGCTGGCAGCGCTGCTCATCACAGCAGCCTGTTCGAACACCGGCGGCCTGTTTGGCGGCAACGGGGACGGCACGGATGTGAACGGATTGAACGGTGGCCCGATCGATGAATCCTCGATCGCCTATTTCCAGCAGACCATCGGCGACACCGTATTGTTCCAGGTTGATCAGCACACGCTGACCCCGGAGGCGATTGCGATCCTGAACCAGCAAGCGGCATGGCTGAATGCCAATCCGACTGCCACTGTGCTGATCGAAGGTCATGCCGACGAACAGGGCACACGCGATTACAACACCGCGCTTGGCGGTCGCCGTGCGAACGCTGTTAGCGCCTATTTGGTCAGCCAAGGCGTTGCGGACAACCGTATCCAGATAATCAGCTACGGCAAGGAACGTCCGCTCGCGGTTTGTTCCAGCGAAACCTGCTGGTCGCAAAACCGGCGCGCGGTGACCATCGTGACCTCGGGTCCGGGCGTCTAAGTTCTGTAGGGGGTGGTGAAGATGAAACGGTTACATGGCATTGTTCTGACCATCTGTCTTGGTCTTACCATCCCGTTTGCCAGTTATGGCCAGACGCTCGAGGATCTGCGATCCGAAGTGGGCAGTCTGGCCACGCTGATGCAACAATTGCGTAACGAACTGCTGGCCAGTGGCAACGGCGGCGTTCCCCAGGATCAGGTCGGCACGGTTTTGCAGCGCCTTGATGGGATCGAAGCGCGGATCACCCAGTTGACCGGTCAGATCGAAGAGGCCCAGCATCGCGTGAATGTCATCGCCGAAGAAGCGGGCCGTCGGATCGGCGACATCGAATTTCGCCTGACCGAATTGGAAGGCGGTGATCCGTCAACTGGTGCGGGTCCGGTGACGTTGGGTGGCGGGGGACAGACAACCGATCCGAATGCCGGTCTGGTCGTGAATGAACAACGTGCCTTCGACGAGGCCAAGATGCAACTTGATGCACAGAATTTTCAGGATGCCGCCGAGAAGTTCAACAATTTCATCTCGACCTATCCCGGCGGTCCGCTGACCAGCGAGGCGCAATATCTGCGCGGTCATGCGTTGGCTGGCTTGCAGGATTGGGGTGGCGCGGCGCGCTCGTTTTTGGACAGTTTTAGCGGCAGCCCAAACGGGCCCTTTGCGGCCGAGTCACTATATGAACTGTCGGTCAATCTGGGACAGTTGCAGCAGGTGGAACAGGCCTGTCTGACGCTGGCGGAAATCTCTAATCGCTACCCCCAGAAAGCGGCAGAGATGCAGCCAAAGATCACCAGCTTGCGTCAAAACCTGTCGTGCCCCTAAGCGACGAGTCGCTACTTGCCCCCTTGCGCGCGGCCTATGCTGACGTTCCCACGGGTGCATTGGCGGTTGCCGTTTCGGGGGGTGGAGACTCGACAGCTTTGCTAATTGCCACGTGGCAATTGCGCCCTGATGTCCGCGCGGTCACCGTTGATCATGGTCTGCGCCCGGAAAGCGGAGACGAGGCCAGAGAGGTCGCAAAACGGTGCGCCTCGCTGGGGATTGACCACACGATTCTGACTTGGACCGCAGATCATCAAAATGGCAATCTTCAGGCGATGGCGCGGCAGGCGCGGCAAACCCTGATCGCAGATTGGGCGCGGGCGAACGGGGTTGGATCGGTGGCGCTTGGCCACACGCTTGATGATCAGGCAGAAACCTTCATCATGCGCCTTGCGCGGGGGTCTGGCGTGGATGGACTGGCGGGGATGACCCCGCAGACTCAGATCTCTGGTATCAGATGGTTGCGCCCATGGCTGGGCCTGTCCCGTGCCGATCTCAGGGACTTTCTGACGCGTCAGGGACAGGGTTGGATTGACGATCCGTCGAACGATAATGACCGGTTTTTGCGGGTCCGGGTTCGTCAGATATTGCCGTTACTAGAGGAGATGGGAGTATCACGCCAACGTATTGTAAACACATCAGAAAACATGGGTCGCGCACGCGAGGCTCTGGAAATTGCCACGTGGCAATTGGCCCAAGAATGCGTCGAAACGCCCCCCAGTGGCGAGGTGGCAATCACCCGGGCGATCTTTGATGCCGCACCGCAGGAATTGCGGCTGCGGTTGATGGCCGGAATCCTGCAATGGATGTCAGGCGCAATCTATCGCCCGCGGCTGGACAGCTTGAAAGAGCTGTTGGACAGTGATCAGGATCGCGCCCTGTGCGGTTGTATAATCCGTTCACGAAGTGACAAGGTTTTTGTGCGACGAGAGTTGGTCGCAGCACAGCAATCCCGACTTGCACACGCGGGTATCTGGGACGCCCGTTGGCATGTCGATGATCCGATTGACGCGGGTGGCACACATGTTGCTGTGTTGGGACCGGATGGGCTGTCGCAGGTTGGCAATTGGAAAGAGGCCGGTATCCGGCAGGAGGTCTTGGTATGCACCCCGGCACTGTGGGCAGGGGATCAATTGCTCGCTGCACCGCTCGCTGGATATGGCAGCGACTGGCAGTGCGCTGTGGAGGGAATGGAAAAAGGTCTTCACAAGGTCTTAATGACACGTTGAATCCGTATTTTCAGTCCTTATGTTACACTCAAGCTCTTTTACTGAGTCGATTTAATGCGCTTAACCCAATCCCCAAGGAGATGCGGACGCGATGAAAAACAGAAATTTCATGGTCTGGGTGATCATATTCGTGCTGCTGGTGGCACTGTTCAATGTGTTCTCTAGTGGAACACAGACATCTTCGAACGGGGAAATTCCCTATACGGAATTCCTGAACCGGGTGGATGCCGGGCAAGTCGATTCCGTTCGCTTTGACGGCGAGACAATTTACATCACCTCGGGGGTCAACACCTACTCGACGGTTATGCCGCTAAGTGGAGAGGTGATCAGCGAAACGGTTGACGACCTGCGTGCGGCTGGCGTCACGGTTGAAGTCACCTCGCAAGAACGCTCCAGCCTGATGACGATCATCGGGATGTGGTTGCCCTTCCTGTTGCTGATCGGCGTCTGGGTCTTCTTCATGAACCGGATGCAGGGCGGCGGCAAAGGTGGCGCAATGGGGTTCGGCAAATCCCGGCACAAGGTCCTGACCGAACGTCAGGGTCGGGTGACGTTTGACGATGTTGCCGGTATCGACGAAGCCAAGGAAGAGCTGGAAGAAATCGTGGAGTTCCTGCGCGATCCGCAGAAATTCTCGCGTCTGGGCGGTAAAATTCCCAAAGGAGCATTGCTCGTCGGTCCTCCGGGTACCGGTAAGACCCTGCTGGCTCGCGCAATTGCGGGCGAAGCAGGTGTGGCGTTCTTCACGATCTCGGGGTCCGACTTTGTCGAGATGTTCGTGGGTGTTGGTGCCAGCCGTGTGCGCGACATGTTTGAACAGGCCAAGAAGAATGCGCCCTGCATCGTGTTCATCGACGAGATTGATGCCGTAGGTCGCCACCGTGGCGCTGGCTATGGTGGTGGTAACGACGAACGCGAACAGACGCTCAACCAATTGCTGGTGGAAATGGATGGGTTTGACGCGAATGAAGGCGTCATCATTATCGCAGCCACCAACCGCCCCGACGTTCTGGACCCTGCGCTGCTGCGCCCCGGCCGATTTGACCGACAGATTCAGGTCCCGAATCCCGATATCAAAGGGCGTCAGAAGATTCTGGAGGTGCATGCTCGCAAAACGCCGCTGGGCCCGGATGTGGACCTTCGGATTATTGCACGAGGCACGCCCGGATTCTCGGGCGCTGATCTGGCCAACCTTGTGAACGAGGCTGCTTTGTGGGCTGCGCGGACCGGGAAACGATTCCTGACCATGGCGGATTTTGAAAATGCCAAGGACAAAATCATGATGGGAGCCGAGCGCCGCTCTATGGTTATGTCCGAGGACGAAAAGAAACTGACCGCCTATCACGAGGCTGGACACGCTGTCGTAGGTTTGAACGTTCCGCAGCACGACCCGATTCACAAGGCCACCATCATCCCGCGCGGTCGCGCATTGGGGTTGGTGCTAAGCCTGCCGGAACGTGACCAGCTGTCGGTGACCAAGACCAAGTATAAATCCCAAATTGCGATGGCGATGGGCGGCAAGGTCGCCGAGGAGCTGATCTTTGGCGAGGAGAACGTGACCTCGGGTGCCATGTCAGATATTCAGCAGGTGACGCGGATTGCCCGTGCGATGGTGACCAAGTTCGGTATGTCCGACAAGCTGGGCAACATCGAATATTCATCCGAACAGCAGACCTATCTTGGTTCGACTGGTGGCGGAGTGAATGCCGGTCCTGAAACGCAGGAAGTCATTGATGCCGAAGTGCGCCGATTGGTGGACGAAGGCTATGAAACCGCCAAGCGTATCCTGACCGAACGGGCGCAGGATCTGGAAAATCTGGCGCAGGGTTTGTTGGAATATGAAACCCTGACCGGCAAGGAAATCACCCGGGTCATTGCGGGCGAAACCCCGTATCAGGATGATGACAAGGATGACAAACCCAAGGGTGGCGAGACCAGCTCGATCACGGCAATCCCGAAAACGGTGAAGAAACCGAAAGATGGCGGGATGGAGCCGGAACCAAGCGTATAACGCGCTATGCCCTCATCAATGTATACATGAGTTTCTGACCGGATGCGCAAGTTTCCGGTCAGAAACTTTTCTGTCGGCATTGCGTGTCGGTAGGTCGAAAATGGTATCGCCTGTCCCCCCAATCCGCATTACAACGGCGTGACACGTCGGAAGGAAGCGGAACATGGCCATCAAGTCAGATATTGAAATCGCGCGCGAAGCGAACAAACAGCCGATCCAAGTAATTGGAAATAAACTCGGAATTCCGTCTGATGATCTGGTTCCTTTTGGGCATGACAAGGCCAAGGTGTCGGCGCGCTTCATCGAATCGCAAGTCGACAAACCCAATGGCAAATTGATCCTTGTGACGGCGATTAACCCAACACCAGCTGGTGAAGGCAAAACAACCACCACCGTTGGCCTTGGGGATGCGCTGAACGCTATTGGCAAAAAAGCGATGATATGTATACGCGAAGCCTCGCTTGGCCCTTGTTTCGGGATGAAGGGCGGGGCTGCAGGTGGCGGTTATGCGCAAATTGTCCCGATGGAGGATATGAACCTCCATTTCACCGGGGATTTCCATGCCATCACCTCGGCGCACAATCTTCTGAGTGCGATGATCGACAACCATATTTACTGGGGCAACGAATTGGACATCGACGAACGCCGCGTGGTCTGGCGTCGCGTGATGGACATGAATGACCGGGCGCTACGGGATATTGTGACCTCGCTGGGGGGCGTTTCGAACGGTTTCCCGCGCCAGACCGGGTTTGATATTACGGTGGCATCCGAAGTCATGGCGATCCTGTGTCTGGCGACCGATCTAAAGGACCTGCAACGCCGATTGGGTGACATTATTGTGGCGTATCGCCGCGACCGCACCCCGATTTCGTGCCGCGATATCAAGGCGGACGGCGCGATGACGGTTCTTCTGCAACAGGCGATGCAGCCCAATCTGGTGCAGACACTGGAAAACAACCCCGCCTTTGTTCATGGCGGCCCGTTTGCCAATATCGCGCATGGTTGCAATTCGGTTATGGCGACGCAGACCGCCTTGAAACTGGCCGACTATGTGGTGACCGAAGCCGGGTTCGGTGCCGATCTGGGGGCCGAGAAGTTCATGAATATCAAATGCCGCAAAGCCGGGCTGGCCCCCGATGCGGTGGTGTTGGTGGCAACGGTGCGCGCCATGAAAATGAATGGTGGTGTCGCCAAGGCCGATCTGGATCAGGAAAATGTCGCTGCTGTTCAAAAAGGCTGTGCCAATCTGGGCCGCCATATTGAGAATCTGAAATCCTTTGGTGTGCCGGTGGTCGTCGCGATTAACCATTTCATCAAGGATACCGATGCTGAACTGGACGCGATCAAGGGATATGTTAAAACTCATGGGTCCGAGGCGATTGTGTCAAAACATTGGGCCCACGGGTCCGAAGGGGCGAAAGAGCTGGCAACCCGGGTAGCAGCAGTGGCGGATAGCGACAAATCGCAATTTGCCCCGCTTTATCCAGATGATATGCCACTGTTCGAAAAGATCCAAACCATCGCAAAACGCATTTATCGCGCCGACGAAGTGATGGCCGACAAGAAAATCCGCGCCCAGTTGCGGCAGTGGGAGGAGGCCGGATACGGTCATCTGCCCGTCTGTATGGCCAAGACGCAATACAGTTTCTCGACCGATCCCGAGCTGCGCGGTGCCCCCACCGGGCATTCGGTTCCGATCCGCGAGGTGCGTCTGTCTGCGGGGGCGGGATTTATTGTTGTCATCTGTGGGGAAATTATGACAATGCCGGGTCTGCCGCGGATGCCCGCAGCCGAATCCATTATGCTTAACGCAGATGGACAGATCGAAGGCTTGTTCTGAGGATAGGATATGACTGCCAAACGTATTGACGGCAAGGCTTTTGCCGCCGACGTCCGCGCCCGGGTCGCCACCCATGTGACCCGGCTAAAAGACGTGCACGGTCTGACCCCTGGGTTGGCGGTGGTGCTGATTGGCGAAGACCCGGCCTCGGAGGTCTATGTACGCAACAAAGGGATTCAGACGCGCGAAGCGGGGATGAACAGTTTTGAACATAAACTGCCTGCCGATGTCTCGGAGGAGCAGGTCTTTGCGGTGATCGACCAGTTAAACGCGGATCCCGCCGTGCATGGCATTCTGTGTCAGTTTCCGGTGCCTCCACATCTTAGCGAAGAGCGGATCGTTGCAAAAATCCTGCCCGAGAAGGATGTCGACGGGTTGCATATCCTGAATGCGGGGCGGTTGGTTTCGGGGCAAAAGGCGATGGCGCCTTGCACGCCGCTTGGCTGTCTGATGCTGCTGCGCGATCAGCTTGGCAGCCTGTCGGGAAAAAACGCTGTGGTAATTGGACGCTCTAATCTGGTGGGTAAGCCGATGGCGAACCTGCTGTTACGCGATAGTGCAACGGTCACGATTGCGCACTCTCGCACGGTGGATATTGCCGCCGTCTGCCGCCAAGCCGATATTGTGGTGGCGGCTGTTGGTCGACCGGACATGGTAACCGCTGATTGGATCAAACCCGGTGCGACGGTTATTGATGTCGGAATCAATCGTATACCCGCGCCCGAGCGGGGCGAGGGCGCGACACGATTGGTGGGTGATGTGGATTACAACAGCGTCAGCACTGTTGCTGGGGCGATAACGCCGGTTCCCGGTGGCGTTGGACCGATGACGATCGCCTGTCTGCTGGCCAATACGCTGACGGCTTGTTGCCGCAGCCACGGGCTACCCGAGCCAGATGGTCTGACGGCCTGATCAGAGGTTCACCGCCTCCCAAACATATTGGCAGCGCCGACCGGTCTGACAATAGGCAAGAAGCGGCTGTTTTTCCACACGCAGAACCCGCAATATGCCCTTGAGGGTTTTCATATCGATTGCCCGACCGCTGACAGGGACATGGTAAAACCGCATCCCATGCTGTCGGGCAACTTTGGCGATATCCTCGGCGTTTGGCTGATCATACGTTTCCCCGTCGGGACGGTTGCACATGATTGAACGATATCCCGCGGCTTTGATCGCGGGAATATCGTCCGGATAGATTTGACCCGAAATCGCATAGGTGGGGCTGAGGGTGCGAATGAGCATGTTCTTGGCAAAAAATTGATTATCTTTAATGGCCGAAATATAACAACTATTGGTTGCAAAGCGTCAATTAAAATCGTGAAATATTACCCAAAATATTGCAGGTAAAGTGGTCCCAGAACAAAGAGTGTGCAGGTCAACATGCCCAGAATTGGCACGATGATCGGCACGGTAAATATCCCCTCGGGCGCTGGGATGCGCCGCAGCTTCACCGCAACCAGTGCTGCATTGACTGTCGCAAAGACAATCAGGATCAGCGTGGTTGTCCATTCCGCCATCTGTGCAAGCGGAAAGTAAAGCGCAAGGCTTGCTGACAAAATGGTAATGATGATCGTGGCCAGAATGGGCGTATGGGTGCGCGCGCTCACACGGGCAAACGACTCGGGCAGGTTGCCCTTGCGGGCCATACCATACACCACCCGCGCCGCCATCACGATCTGGATTATGACACCGTTCAGCGTCGCGACAATGGCGATCAGACTGACAACGAGTGGTGATATTCCAGTCAGGTGGCCAAACATGACGCTGATCGGCGCGTCCGACGTGACCAGCAGATCGCGCGGCACTGCCAGCACCGCGACTACGGCCACAAGCACGTATAACAGGGTTGCCAGCGCCAAAGTATAGACGATGGCCCGCGGCATGGTCCGGGCGGGGTCGCGGGTTTCTTCGACCAGATTGACCACATCGTCAAACCCGATAAAGGCAAAAAAGGCGATTAGACTGGTGACAAAAATCGCGCCAAGCGCCGTGGTATCGCCAAGGGGTGGGACTGTTTCGGGCAGGCGCAACAAAAGGTCGGGTTGCTGCCAAAAGCCGGCAATAATGATCACGATCAGGGCGAGCACTTCCAGAATGGTAAACAGGCCGGCGAACAGAACGGATTCGCGTATCCCCCAGACAGCGATCAGCCCCATGATTGCAATCACGACCGCAACCGTAATCTGCGACGACCAGCCAGTCAGGGCAACGATATACCCGGTCCCACCGAGCGCGATTGTTGCTGCGGCGACGATGGCCGACAGAATGATGGTTATCCCGGTCAGCGTCGATAGGGCGGCCGATCCAAATCCCGCCGAGACAAAGACCGCCTCGCCCGCGGCCTGTGGGACACGTCCGGAAAATTCGGCAAATGTGCCCGCACTGAACAACATGACACAGGCCGCCAGCAGGAATGACATAGGGGCATAGGTGCCTGCTTGGGCAACGGCCTGTCCAATCAGAACATAGATACCTGCCCCGATCGTGATACCCAGCCCATACAGGACCAGCATGGGCAGAGAGATTACACGAGAAAGGCGTGCGTCTTCGGCCATCACTCTTTGGGCAGATTCAGGCGTTTTTCCAGCTCATCTTCCAGCCTGACCAAATCCTCGGGCGGGGTTAACCCCTGGGCCCGCAATTTGGCAATATCTTCGCGGATGGATTCCTGTGCTTCGTGCCAGTCTTCGGGCTGATGCGTTGCTTGTTCCAACAATAAGGCAAGGCGCACTTTCAGGTCTTCGAATGGCATATCAGGCCGCACATTTCTGACATTTCGGTGCGTGGGGAACCACGTCCAGCCGGTCTTCGCTGATTTTGTCGCCGCATTCTACGCAATAGCCATATTCGCCAGCCGTGATACGATCCAGCGCCGCATTAATCGCCTGTGCTTCATGCAGTTCGACATTGCCAATGCCTTCCAGCACTTCGTCCAGCTCGCGTTCCACGGCACGTTCTTCAACATCCGGGTCAGCAGGGGCATCAAGCTGATCTTCGATCTGATGCATATGGGCGTTGAGTTCGGCCAGACGGGCGCGAAGCTGTTTTTCTCGATCTTCTACGGATTTCATCTTGGTTTCCTTTATTATGACTTGTTGTCACAGTCCCACTGAATATGTGGGAAATCTTTGACATGCGTCAATCTCCGGCAATTGCCAGGGTCAACGGGTCGTTTGGGTCGGCCATACCTTCGATAACATTGAAATGGTGATGCGCAGCCGCGTTTACCATCTCTGTGCTCATAAACGGGCTCCAGACATTCGCCAGAAGCGCGTTCTGGCGCACAAACTCGGGCAGTTCAGCTGCTCCAACCCACGCGACCAGCTGCGCCCCCGATTTTGGGGTGAGAAGGGCCGGGCTTTCGCTGATGGCGTCTGGCAATGTCATCCGGAAATCCACATTCATTTGCGTGTGGATCAGCGGGCGCAGATCAAAGACCCCGCTGATCGGGATGATCCGTTCCACCCGATCCCAGCAGTTCAGATGCACATCTTCACATACCATTCGCGCCGCCAAATGACCGCCAGCGGAATGACCGGAAATCCGGATGGGCCCGGCCACGTTGTCTGCGGCGATATCCAGCGCTGACTGAATTTGGCGGGTAATATCTGCGATCCGCACCTCGGGGCACAAAACATAGCCCGGCATCGCAAAGGCCCAGCCCCGGCTGATCGCCCCTTGCGCCAGATGAGACCAAAGCCGCGGTTCGCGCGAGCGCCAGTAGCCGCCATGGATATGAAACACCAGCCCTTTTGGCGTGCCGCCGGGCCAGAATATATCCATCTGCTCCCGCGCATGTGGCCCCGTTGAAACGCTCGTGAAAGACGCGGTCTCGCGATAGGCGGCGGCCTCGGCCTCCCATTTCGGACCAAAGGCGTCAGACCCGGGCACCGCGCCGCTATTGTCGTAGGCTTTGTCCCAGTCCGTATTCATCGCCCGGTTTTCTCTGGGATTAACCCCCGCGGGCTGAAGCGCAGGACCAGCAGCAGGATCAGACCCATGACGACCAATCGCATATGTGGCCCGGCATCCAGCAAATGCGCCTTCAGCGGACCGTCTGACAGGCCGCCCGATAAGGTTTCCATTAGCCAGCGCCCGGCGGGCTCTGCCTCGACCCAGACGAACCAGATCAGGAAACCGCCAAGGACAGACCCCCAATTATTGCCCGACCCCCCGACAATCACCATCACCCAGATCAGGAATGTGTAGCGCAGCGGATTATATGTGCCCGGCGTAAATTGCCCATCGAGGGTAGTCAGCATTGCCCCTGCGATGCCCACAACGGCGGACCCCAGAACGAAGACCTGAAGATGGCGCCGCGTCACGTCCTTGCCCATCGCCTCGGCCGCGTCGCGATTGTCGCGGATCGCCCGCATCATCCGCCCCCACGGCGATTTCAGCGCTCGTTCTGACAGCCACAGGATGGCCAGCAGCACAACGGCGAACAGGAGGGCATAGGACAGCCGGACATAGATGGACGAGAAGGTAATCGGGTCAGCGCCCAGCGTATTGGCCAGTGAAAGGAACCATTCGGATTGTTGCAAGTTTATTTCCAGCGGAACCGGGCGTGACAGGCCCGAGACATTCTTGACGCCCCGCGCCAGCCAATCCTCGTTCTTGATGATGGCAATCACGATTTCGGAAATGCCGAGCGTCGCAATTGCCAGATAGTCGGCCCGCAGCCCCAGCGCGATCTTTCCGATCAGCCACGCGGCAGCGCCTGCAAACAGCCCGCCCACGATCCACGAAAAGATGATCGGCAGACCCATGCCGCCCAAATATCCAGATTTGGCGGGGTCCGTTGCCTCGATGACATCAGTCGCCGGGTCAAACACGCTGCGGATCAGGAAATAGCCGACCACGACGGTCAGCAACACCGCCAGATTGCGCCAGCGCCCGGCGACCCGTCGGCGCACGAATACCGCCGCCGCAACGGTCCCGAGTAGCGCGAGCAGGCTCAACCCAATCCCAGCTCCTCCGGCTTTCCACGCCTCAATGACAGGGGGTTGCGAGACCAGCACCGCGGCCAGACCACCAAGTGCGGTAAACCCCATGATCCCGACATTAAACAGCCCGGCATACCCCCACTGGATATTCACCCCCAGCGCCATGATCGCCGAGATCAGGCACAGGTTCAGAATCGCCAGCGAGACGGACCAGCTTTGCGTAAAGCCAACCAGTGCAAGGGCGGCGAACATCGCGCCAAACAGGGCAAGATTGCGCATCATATCACTTTCCCCCTGAAGATACCCGTCGGTCGGATCAGCAGCACCAGCACAAGGATCACAAAGCTGACGGCGAATTTATAGTCGGTGGACAGTAGCTGCACCAACCCCTCGGGCGCCCAGCTTTCCGGCACCAGATAGGTCAGGAATTTTTTGTAGGCATAGGTGATTGTGACCTCGGAAAACGCAATCACGAACCCGCCCGCAATCGCCCCCACTGGGTTACCGATGCCACCAACAATGGCGGCGGCGAAAATCGGGAGCAGAAGCTGGAAATAAGTAAACGGCTTGAAGCTTTTGTCCAAGCCATAAAGCACACCGGCGATGGTCGCCAGTGCGGCGGCCAAAATCCACGTTACCATCACGATCCGGTCCGGGTTGATACCTGACAACAGGGCCAGATCCTCGTTATCCGAATAGGCTCGCATCGCCTTGCCGGTTCGGGATTTCTGCAAGAACCAGAACAGGGCGGCAACCACGATTACGGCAATTACGATGGTCAAGCCTTGCGAGGTGCGCAGTGCTAACCCTTCGCTCAGTCCAGTCCAGTCCTCGAAATCCCGCGCACGGATGATGAACCGCTCGCCATCGGCAAACCGCTGATCATCGGGTCCGATGATAAACCGCACGATCCCGTTCATCACAAACATCACCCCGACCGAGGCCATGACGAATATAATTGGTGGAGATTTTTGGGTGCGGTAGAATTTATAAACACTCTTGTCGAAGATCAGGACAATGCCGATGGTCGCCAATATCCCGAAGGGTAGGGCGAGGAGGGCGGTCGGCAACGGTCCGAAACTGATCCCCATCGACTGGAACCACCATGTGACAAGGATCGTCACCATTGTCCCAAACGCCATCGTGTCGCCATGCGCGAAGTTGGAGAAGCGGAGGATGCCAAAGATCAGCGTGACGCCCAATGCGCCAAGGGCAAGTTGTGCGCCGTACGCAAGGCCGGGGACGAAGACAAAGTTCGCGAACAGGACGAGGGCGTTGAGAATGTCGGTCATGATGAAGGGGCCGCGTAACAGGTGCCATAGGCACTTAATGCATAGGGATCGGTTTCGCTGAAGAACAAGCGATGGCCGGAAAATATAATCGACTCATGTCCAATCAGGGTCAGATAACCAACGACACTTTCATTGCTGATGATAAATGATTGTACATTCCCATTGTGATGGACACGGTCCAGAGGAACGGAAGTACCTTCAGGCGTGATCATCTCGAGTCTGGAACCCTTTTTGTTGAAAACAAGCTGTATCGTTTCGATGACACCCGGTTCGCACTGAGAGTCCCCGACCGCACACTCCGCCAGCGTATCGCAGACTAGAGTTTGTGCTGCGCTGACTGTGGGTAACGTCAATACAAAGAAAATAGCTTGGAATAATCGCATTCTCACCCCCCCAAAAAACTCTTACGAACCTCGGGATTGGCCAGCAGCGCCTCGCCCGTGTCCGTAAACCGGTTTTCGCCCTGCACCAGCACATAGCCCTTGTCGGCAATATTCAGCGCCTGACGCGCATTCTGTTCGACCATCAAAATAGCGATGCCGGTTTTGGCGACCTCGATGATGCGGTCGAACAGTTCGTCCATAACGATGGGCGAGACACCGGCGGTGGGTTCGTCCAGCATCAGCACCTTCGGCTGAGTCATCAGCGCACGTCCGACGGCAACCTGCTGGCGCTGACCACCGGACAGTTCCCCGGCGGGCTGGTGGCGTTTTTCCTTCAGGATGGGGAACAGGGTAAAGACCTGTTCCATCGTGTGGGCGAAATCATCCTCGCGGATATAAGCGCCCATTTCGAGGTTTTCCTGCACGGTCATCGACGTGAATACGTTCGACGTCTGCGGCACAAACCCCATCCCGGCTTTCACCCTGTCCTGCGGCGACAGGGTTGTGATGTCTTGACCGTCCAACCGCACCGATCCTTCGCGGAGTTTCAGCATGCCGAACACGGCTTTCATCGCCGTCGATTTCCCGGCCCCATTCGGCCCGACAATCACCGCGATCTGCCCCTGTTCCACGGCGATCGTGCAGTTGGTCAGAATATCCGCCCCGCCATAGCCGCCGGTCATACTGTCGCCGATTAGGAAAGGATGTGTCGCGCTATCGTCCATTACCTGCTTCATCTCACTTATCAATTATCAACGCATCCAGAACCGCAGCATGCCGTTCCTGTGCTACTTCTGCGCTTTTTGTGGTGCCGGTATTTATGAACAACACCCACGGCTCGCCAACGACTTCGGTGTAGACCGTGTAAGAGACTGTCCCGTCATGCATATCATGCGTCATCGTGAGTGTTTGTGCATCAAATCCTGCAAGCGAGCTGTCTGTCAGAACACCGTTAGCCACGGGTTGAAACAAACCATGCGCTTTGCGCTTTTCCTCAATCAGTTCGGTCAGCGGCGCAGCCGGGTCGCCGTTCATCGCCCCTAATGTGCCGTGCTCCGGATCAAAGATACTAATGACGAGGCTTTCTCCCGCCTGTTCTCCAAGGAAATAGGCGGTGATATCCGGATGGCTTGACCCGCTTCCAATCCAACCCTGATCCGCGCCACAGAACGTGAAATCCGGGGCGATGGCAAAGCAACCCTCGTCATCCGGCGTCGGGAACAGCACCTGCGCTTCCGCCGTCAGGGGCAAGGTGAACAACAGGGCAGTCAGCCATTTCATGCACTGACCTCCTTATTCTTCAGTCCGGTGCCCAAATAGGCTTCGATCACCTGTTCGTTGGATTTGACGTCCTCGGCCGACCCTTCGGCCAGCACTTTGCCCTCGGCCATCACGATCACCGGGTCGCACAGGCGGCTGATGAAATCCATGTCATGTTCGATCATGCAGAATGTATAGCCGCGTTCCGTGTTCAGCCGCAGGATCGCGTCGCCGATGGTGTTTAACAGCGTGCGGTTCACGCCTGCGCCGACTTCATCCAGAAACACGATCTTGGCGTCGACCATCATGGTGCGGCCTAGTTCCAGCAACTTCTTCTGCCCACCGGACAGATTTCCGGCCAGCTCGTCAGCGACATGCGGGATTTCCAGAAATTCTATCACTTCGTCAGCTTTGGCACGGATATTTTCCTCCTGCGCCCTTACTTCGCTACCCTTGAACCAAGCGTTCCATAGGGTTTCGCCGGATTGCGCACCGGGGACCATCATCAGGTTTTCGCGCACGGTTAGGCTGGAAAATTCGTGGGCGATCTGGAACGTGCGCAGCAGACCCTTGCCAAAAAGTTCGTGCGGTGTAAGGCCGGTGATATCCTCGCCATCCAGATACACATGGCCAGAGGTCGGTTTGTAGTGCCCCGCCACGACATTAAACAGCGTCGTCTTGCCTGCCCCGTTCGGCCCGATCAGCCCGGTGATCGACCCTTTGGCGATTTCCAAGGACGCACCGTCAACGGCGCGGATACCGCCGAAATGCATATGAAGGTTATCTACACGGATCATGGGGCGCCCCTTACATGAAACAGCCCGGAACGGGCCGGGCTGCTTCGATAAATTTTACCAGATATCAGCGAATCTGAATGTCCTGGAATGCACCGTCCACGACTTCGTACTCACGGTACGAACCAGCCGCTTCACCCGGTCCGATCAATTCCACACCGGTTGCACCGACATAGTCGACCTCGCCACCATTCGCGAGAATTTCCAGCGCTTTGCCCAGCTCACCCGGCAGGATCGGCTCGCCCGGTGCGTTAGCAACGGACAGGATGTTTTCGGCAATTGACGCACGATCAGCCGATCCGCCAGCCTGAATGGCCAGTGCGATCAGCGCCGCGGCGTCATAGCTTTCGCCAACATAAGGGCCAGCCGGATCGGTTGCTTCGGCGGCAACCATTTCCTGCAACATGCCAGCGCCTTCGCCAGCGGAACCCGGGACCGTCCCGAACGTGCCGTTCAGATCAGCGCCCAGCGCGTCTGTCAGGCTGACGCCATACATGCCGTCACCCAGCACAAACGTGTCAAATGCGCCAGTGTCCAGCGAGGTCTGGATGATCCCCAGACCGCCCTGATCGACGTAACCGAACACGGCAAGAATATCAGCGCCAGAAGCGGCAAGTGCGCCAACCTCGGCCGAATAGTCTGCTTTGCCATCTTCGTGCGCAGCCGAAATGGTCACGGTTCCACCAGAGGCTTCGAATGCTGCCTGGAACGCATCGGCCAAACCTTTACCATAGTCGTTATTGGTATAGGTGACGGCAATGCTGGAAATGCCGCGATCATTCAGAATGTCGGCCAGAACCTGACCCTGACGGGCATCGGATGGCGAGGTGCGGAAGAACAGTCCATTGTCTTCAATATCTGACAACGCCGGAGATGTTGCCGACGGCGAGATCATCACAACCCCGTTCGGGATGGCCACGTTATTCGCAATTGCTGTCGTCACACCGGAACAGTCAGCGCCCATAATGGCGGCAACATTGTCCGAGGTGATCAGGCGTTCTGCAGCGGCTGAACCCGCAGCGCTGTCCACACATGTGGAATCGGCACGGACCGAAACCAGCGTTTTGCCATCCAGCAATGCGCCGGATTCGTTGACTTCGTTCCATGCGGTTTCGGCACCCAGTGCCATGTCAGGTGTCAAGGATTCAATCGGACCAGTGAAGCCCAGAATGATACCAACATTGATCTCGTGACCCGCAGCGAATGCCGAGGTAGCCATCATCGAGGATGCTGCTGTTGCAAGCAGAATTTTCTTCATCTCAAATCTCCCTAGTTTTGAGCAGATGGCGCGTATCACACGATATTGCTGTGTTTTATGCAACCGATTCTCGCGAAAATCTTTGGGGATTACGTTTGGGAAATTACAGCATGGGCATGCGCGTCCTCTTTTCTTGTTCGCGATTTGCCAATAGGAGTGCTGAAGAGGAGCTTTGAATGGAAACCATCTTGCAAGCCTGGCAACTGGTTGTGGCGTTTGATCCTGCACTGGTTCAAATTGTTGTTCTGTCGTTGCAGGTCAGCTTGACGGCAGTTGGTCTGTCATTGTTGGTCGGAGCCCCATTAGGGGCCGCATTGGCGATCTGGCCTTTTCCAGGACGACAAGTGATTATCGTGCTATCAAATGCCATGATGGCACTGCCGCCGGTTGTTGTGGGTTTGGCGGTATATCTGTTGTTGTCGCGCGCGGGACCGCTTGGAAGTTATGGGCTATTATTCACCCCCACAGCTATGGTGATCGCACAAGCCATCCTGATCACGCCAATTATTTTAGCGCTAACGCGCGAGGCCGTTTCCCCGTTGCGTCGTGATTATGCGGAATTGCTGACCTCGATGGATGTCGGAAAATGGCAAACGTTGCGCACCCTGCTGTGGGACGCAAGATTTGGTGTCGCCACGGCGGTTCTGGCCGGTTTTGGCCGCGCCATCGCCGAGGTGGGGGCCGTGCTGATTGTCGGCGGCAATATCAATGGCTTGACGCGGGTAATGACCACCACAATTGCACTAGAGACCTCTAAGGGGAATCTGCAACTGGCACTGGCGCTGGGCCTTATCCTGATCTTTTTGGCGATATTGGTGAACGCGATAATCTACACGGTCTCTCAGGTTGGGCGCCGATATGTGGACATAGAATGAGCAAGGCTTTTCAACGTTTATCTGTTCGTGACTTGCGCGTGGTTCGTCAAGGCAAGCTGCTGCTGGGGCCTGTCACTGTAGATATCACCAGTCCGGGGGTGACCGTGGTCTTGGGCCATAATGGTGCTGGCAAAAGCCTGTTTTTGAAAGCCTGCCATGGTCAGTTTCCGATCAATAGCGGCGAAATTAGATGGAATGACGAGCCCGCGAGAGAAACGCGACAGACCCGTTCCTTTATGTTTCAGGGCTCACCGATATTACGGCGCTCGGTCTGGGCAAATGTGGAGTATGCCCTAACAGTGCAGGGCGTCCCAAAGGCCCAGCGACAACCGCGAGTTGGCGAGGCGTTGGATATGGTGCGCCTAAGCGACAAGGCCCACCATCCCGCCGCCAGCCTGTCCGGTGGTGAGCGTCAGCGACTGAATATGGCGCGCGCGTGGGTGATCCGACCGCGTTGTGTGATTCTGGACGAACCTGCCGCCAGTCTGGATCCGGCCTCGACCAAGGAACTGGAACAGCTGATCCGCACGATTGCCGAGGAGGGGGTGAAGGTTATCATGGCATCACATGACCTGTCGCAAGCGAAGCGACTGGCCAACGAGGTGCTGATGTTTGCCCAAGGCAAACTGATCGCGCAGGAACCGGCAGAAAGTTTCTTTACCCGCACGCACGATGATCCGATTGCAGCCTATCTGGAGGGGCGGCTTTAGCCTTTAAGCAACGGAACACAGGCCAGCAACAAAAACGTCGCAAGGCCGCCCAATCCAATAAACGTGGTGCTAAGCCCCAATAAGTCGCTGAGATTGCCAATCACCAAAGCCCCAATCGCTGTGCCCCCGACCGCAAGGGTCATCCACAGACTCATGACGCGCCCGCGCATTTTATCTTCGAGTTGTGTCTGCACCGAGGTCTGAAAGGATATCCCCGCCATTGCCGAACAAAATCCCAGTCCGGCGACAAGAAATAGGCTGAACATCCAGCTGTTCGTAAGACCCAGCAGCACCATGAAGACGCCGCCACAGATCACCGCAATCACACCCCGATTGGGCCGTGATGGGTTGGTGTCGGCGGGAAGCGATATCTGGAGGATCGAGGCAATGATAGCACCGATGCCGACCGACGCCGTCATCAGGCCCAGCCCTTCGGCTCCTTTGTGAAATTCGCCATCTGCCAGAATTGGCAGGATTTCCAGCACGCCACGCACCACCATGGAAAATATGCCGATCGCAATGAAGGACACCCAGACCGACCGTGTGTTGCGAATGAAGTGCAACCCAGCCAGAAACGCATCGCGATAGCTTTCCGTTGTGGATGCAGCGGTTTCGGTGCGTGGGGTCAAAAAGGAAAGCGATGCCAGAAACGGCATATGAAGAGCGCTGGCAATCAGCAATGTCGGCGTTTCTCCCAAGCTGGCAATTAGGAATCCACCCAGCGCCGGACCCGTCAGCCGACTGATATTGAAATTGATCGCGCCAAGCGTGATGACCGAGGAGACATGTTCATGTTCGACCAATCGCGGCCCAAGCGATAGTCGGACCGGTTGATAGGCGGCATAGGCCGTACCGATCAACACGGCAAAGACGGATAATAATGTCGGCGTTAACGCATCTGTGGCCATGATCACAACGAACATAAGGCTAAGACCAAGGATCGCGGACTGGACAATCAGGGCGGCGCGTTTGACGTCGACCCGATCAACGATCACCCCAAACACCGGTCCCCCCAATAGAACCGGCGCGAAATTCAAAAAACTGACAAGACCAACAAACGACGAGGATTGCGTAAGGTCCCACGCCAACCAACCGATCAACAGACGTGTCATCCAGTTGCCATTCAGGCCCGAGATGTTGCCAATCAAATACAGGCGAAAACCCGGATATCCGAGGGCTGCGATATTCATCTTTTGCATACCCTGCCTATTTCTGAAGCACCCATGCGTTCTGCTATGCGCTCTGTGCATATCGGGTCTACCGAACTGTGCGTTGTTAGAGGGAGCGAGCGCAATATATAAATTCCATAACGAAGCGCGGGATATCCCGCCAACACAGACCAAAAGGAAACACACGATGGCTTACATTGCTGCAAATACGACGTCTGTTGCCGCCTCCAAGGGTCGTGTCGCAGAGTTTTTCGCCGATATCCGCCAGTCCTTCAAGGACTATCGCTTGTATCGCGCAACATTTAACGAACTGAACCTGCTTCAGGACCGTGACCTTGCCGACCTTGGCATTTACCGCGGGGACATCGCTGCAATCGCTCGCGAGGCGGTTTACGGCAAATAAGAATACCGGGGCATCCTCCTCCCAGCCCCGCGTATACAGAACGGCGTTACGATCACCTCCTCCCGATCGTAACGCCGTTTTCTATTTCAACCCACAGGATTTGCGACCGGTTTGGATCAGGGCAGGAATGTCGCCAGACAGAGACGGATTCCCGCCAAAACTGGAAATCGTGGTCAGGATCGCCAAAACCTGCCAGGTTGCGGTTTGAATATCGAAGGTGCTCGGCAAATCCCCTTGCTGAATGGCCTGTTTGAAACATCCCTGAAACCCATTGCTTAGGCGCTGCAAATGATCTGACAGGGCTGCTGTAACCTCGGGGTCCTCGGCCAGATCACCACCTGCGGATCGAAATAGGAAACAGCCGTGATATTCCCCGCTTGTCAGGCCGGCTTCCAGAAAATCCCAAAATTTCCCAACCGATACCAACGAAGCGGGCTGCAACTGCGCCAAGATCGGACCCAGAATGGTTTCGCGATAATGTGTCAGGGCATCATGAACCAATGCGGTCTTGTCCGGCCAGCGCGCGTAAAGCGCCTTGCGGCTTAACCCTGTCGTCTGCACAATGTCAGGATATGATGTGTTGGCGACCCCATTTATCCAGAATAAATTCATCGCCTTATCAAGAACTTGTCGGTTCTCTGCCGGGGTGTTCACGCTCATGTTATGCCTTTTCCTTGACGGAGAATGATCATTCTCTTATATCCTGAGAACGATCATTCTCAGGAGGAATATATGACAAGGATCATCGAAACATTCAAGTCCAATGCCAGTCCCGCCGCAGTATGGGAATTGTTGGCTGATTTTGGGAATATTGATTTTTTCAACCCAAATCTGAAAGACTCCTACCTGCTGGAAGGCAGCGCATCCCACGGTGTCGGGACATTGCGCCAATGCAATCTGGCGGATGGGAAAAACTATATTCGTGAACGGGTGGTGGATTGGAAAGAAGGCGAGTCCTACACAATCGAAATCTTCGAAGGCACGATGCCCTTGAAAAACATCCTGACCACCTTGCGCGTGGTCCCGCACGGCACCGGTTCGCTGTTGTCGATGGAAATGGAATACACGCCGAAATATGGACCACTTGGAAGTGTTATGAATGTGATTGTCCTGAAACGCTATGTTTCAGAAATGATGAAAAAGGTGCTCGGCGGGCTTGATGAGAAAGCAATTCGGCGCCCAGTTTTTGCAGCCTAGAACGGCACTTCGTCAGCGGAAGTGACGTAGCTGGCGGCAACATGTTTTTCGCCGGCTTTGTCAAAGCGGATGAACAGTTTGTCGCCCTCGATTTCTGCAACGACGCCATAGCCGAATTTCTGGTGGAATATCCGGTCCCCCGGCTGAAAGGCCGGGGAGGCTGTGCTGTCAATCACCATCCGCGACGCTGGCGTAGCATGAGGTTTCTGAGATCGCGATTGCATGCGACGCCAACCTGGCGAGTTATAGACATCGGCGTTTTCCGCGCGGTCCATCATGTCGCTGGCCCGACCGACGCCCGGGATATTCGCCGCCGCGCCGTGATTGCCACCGTAAAGGCCGGGTGGCGTTAGCACCTCGACATGATCCTCGGGCAGTTCGTCGATGAAGCGCGAGGGCAGGGCGCTTTGCCACTGGTTATAGATCCGACGATTGGCGGCGAAGCTGATGGTGCAGATTTCTTCGGCGCGGGTGATGCCGACATAGGCAAGGCGCCGTTCTTCCTCCAGCCCCTTTAATCCGCTTTCATCCATCGAACGTTGGGAGGGGAATAACCCATCCTCCCACCCCGGCAGGAACACGACAGGGAATTCCAGGCCCTTTGCTGCATGAAGTGTCATGATGGACACCTTTTCTGCCGCATCCTCCTGCGCGTTGTCCATGACGAGCGAGACATGTTCCAAAAACCCTTGCAGGTTCTCGAATTCTTCGAGCGCTTTGATCAGCTCCTTCAGGTTTTCCAATCGGCCGGGCGCTTCGGGCGTTTTGTCATTCTTCCAGAAATCCGTATACCCGGATTCGTCGAGGATGATCTCCGCCAGTTCCACATGATCTAGGTCGCCCGCTTTATGCTGCGCCATCCAGCGGTCGAAACTTTCGATCAGCGTCAGAAGTGACCCGCGCGCCTTGCCGGACAACAAATCTTCGGCCACGACGATCCGCGCACCTTCCAGTAGGGAAACGCCATTCTCGCGGGCGGTTTTGTTGATCAATTGCAGTGCTTTGTCGCCCAACCCGCGTTTGGGCGTGTTGACGATGCGTTCAAACGCCAGCCCATCGTCCGGGCTGACAACAACCCGGAAATAGGCCATGGCATCGCGGATTTCCATGCGCTCATAGAAGCGCGGGCCGCCGATTACACGATAGGGGATGCCGATGGACAGGAACCGATCTTCGAACGCGCGCATCTGGTAGGAGGCGCGGACAAGGATGGCGATATCATCAAGGCTGAACGGATCAAGATTGCGGGTGCCGCGTTGGTAGGATTCGATCTCCTCTCCGATCCACCGCGCCTCCTCCTCGCCATCCCAATGACCGATCAGTCGGACCTTTTCGCCCTCGCTGACATCTGTCCACAGGTCCTTACCCAGCCGTTGTTCGTTTCCTGCAATTACTTTGCTCGCTGCGGCCAATATATGTGGGGTCGAACGATAGTTTTGTTCCAATCGGACAATTTTTGCGCCGGGGAAATCCTTCTCGAATTTCAGGATATTGCCCACTTCAGCGCCTCGCCAGCCGTAAATTGACTGGTCGTCATCACCGACACAGCAGATGTTTTTGTGACCGCCCGCCAACAGCCGCAACCACAGATACTGGGCGACGTTTGTATCTTGGTATTCGTCAACTAGTATAAACTTAAACCATCTCTGATATTTCTCTAGAATATCTGGGTGTTTCTGGAAAATTGTGACCATGTGCAACAGCAGGTCACCAAAGTCGACGGCGTTCAGAACCTTCAGCCGTTCCTGATAGGCCTCGTAAAACTCCGTCCCTCGTCGATCATATTTCAGTGCCTCGGACGACGGCACGTTTGCCGGTGTCCAGGCCCGGTTTTTCCAGTCGTCGATAAACGATGCCAGCATTCGCGCAGGCCAACGTTTCTCGTCGATATTCTCCGCCTGAATCAGCTGCTTCAACAACCGCACCTGATCGTCAGTGTCCAGAATCGTAAAGTTGGATTTCAGGTCCACCAGCTCCGCATGCCGTCGCAACAGTTTTACGCAAAGCGAATGAAACGTGCCCAGCCATGGCATCCCTTCGATAACGCCGCCAACGTGACGACCGACGCGGGCTTTCATTTCTTTCGCGGCTTTGTTGGTGAAGGTCACTGCCAAGATCTCGTTTGGCTGCGCCCGTCCGGTATTCAACAAATGCGCGATCCGCGCGGTCAGGGCTTTGGTCTTGCCGGTTCCCGCGCCCGCCAGCACCAGAACTGGACCATCCAGAGTTTCCACCGCCTCGCGCTGGGCCGGGTTCAGCTCGTCGAGATAAGGCATCGGGCGGGCACCCATCGCCCGTGCTGCCAGCCCACCGGCGGCGCGTTCCATCGCAGTTGACTCGTCGAAATCGCTGTCGTTCATGAGTCTTTAACTACCGCGCCGAGGCTTGAAAGAAAAGATTAAATGTTCGCGGGATGTTCTCTAGTCCAGCAACCGCTGACAGGCGCTGCCGGCCGCCACCACATCGACGCGAACGTAGGAGTCGTTGGACAGGTGGAACCATGGTAGCGCCCCCTCGACCGCGACAAGCTCGGTCGCCATCATTGCCCAGCCCGCTGCCAGTCGGCCAACCGGCGGATTGTCAGTGGACGGATCACCGCGCAGATTCACCGCCGCGTCGGCGATGACCAAACAGGCGGGCGGGCCGTCGGCGGCGCGCAGCACGTCTACATTATAATAGGAAATCCAGCTTTCGGATTCCAAAGCATCAATCTGAACCTCGACAACTTCATCTAGCCCACCTGGCAAGTCGAACCGCACAAGGTCCGTATCTTCGGTATATCCCGCAACTTCCCCCAACGAAACGCGCGTCCCATCTGCCAGCCGAACGGAGGCCGCATAACGCGTATCCGACGCTGGCCATTGTGCGAGTTGTGCGAGAACCGCTTCCACCCGCGTCGGTTCGGCCAATGTCAGACGAACCCAAACTGGCGGGTCGGACCCGCTTTCCCATGTGGTGGGTAGACCGTCGGTCAAGAAGGCTGGTGGATGGTCGGGCAGTGAACGCTGCGCTTCGGCCACAGCCTCAATCGCCACGTTCACGCGCGGAATATAGTCGTCGTCCAGACAGGGATCGGGCCGGTTCACCGGAGCCAGTGCAGTTTCGAACAACCGCCCTTCCATATCGAATGTATATGGCGGGTGCAGGTCAACGCCGTCGGGAAAGGCGTAATAGCCCCAATGCAGCCAGCCGTCGAACCCCTCTTTACAGCTCGCCACCATCCATTCCTGTTCAGCCCGCACCGCGGTTACGATATCGGGAATCAGCGCGGCGGAAGACCCAACTTCCCCCATGATCACCACCTTATCGCGATGCTGCGGCATACCGTAATTCTGGGCGATCTTGTCAATCGGCAAGTCCCAGTCGGGATAGGCATGGAAGTCAAAGAAATCGAGCACTGCCCCCGCCAGCAGCGGTTCCGTATCGACATACCAGTCGCCGCCAATGCCTGTCGGGTTCGGGAATTGGGGATTAAAGAACCCCATCGTCACCATCGCGTCAGGATCGGTGGCTTTGATTATCGCGCTGACCCGTTCGGTGATCAATATCAAATTGTCCGCCAGCAAAGCGCGTTTCTGGTCCGGATCGGCGAGGACATAGGACTGCCCCGTGCCGTTCTGCACCACACCTGCGGTTAACGACCAGGGCGGTTGATCTTTGAATATCCACTGTTCGTTCAGTAACGACCAGCCGAGCACCGCGTCCCACGCTATGTCTCGTTCGGCCATCCCGGCCATCAGGTCGGTCCAGTAGGCTTCGAATGCCGCCACACCTGACGCGGTCATGAAATGGGTGTTGCGATAGCCTTCAAACATCGGCCCGGCGTCACGGTTCGCAATCTCGCCATAGCCACCGAAATCTGGAATGTCGTTGGAGGTGAGGATCAGGTAAATCCCATATTCATCCGCCAGCCGCGTGAAGGTCGCAAGATTGTCCAGATAGGCTGGGTTCAGGCCCTCGCGCCCCTCGTCCGTGAGGCAATAGGACCCGACATTGCATATGTCGAAAAACAGCCGAACGGTATTGTAGCCAAGGTCAGAGAGGTTTTCGAACGCCGTGCGGATGCGCACTTCGTCGAAAACATCTGTCGCCAGCGCGCTGTCGAATGTCGCCCAGCCATGGGACTGCATGTCGACATAATTGACGCCACGCGCGACGAAGGTTTCATTCGTGACAATGTTGTAAAACTCACCCTCGCCATCGACGACGCGCACACCGATACGGTCATTCGCGACGATCGGAGAGGCGAGGAAGAACCCCACCAGTATGCCCCCAACAATTCTCATGCCCAAAAAATAGCATATCGTGCGAATTCTGGATAGCCAGATCGTCTCGCTGCATTGTCTTTCACCCGCTGGCAGGGTAAGAAATAGGTAAGGGACGCTAACCCAGTTCTACAAGGGGCTTCGACATGAAAGATTTCCGCAAAATCCTGATCGCTAACCGGGGTGAGATCGCTATCCGCATCATGCGCGCGGCGAACGAAATGGGGAAGCGGACTGTCGCCGTTTATGCCGAGGAGGATAAGCTGGGGCTCCACCGGTTCAAGGCGGACGAGGCATACCGGATTGGCGACGGGTTAGGCCCCGTTGCGGCCTATCTGAGCATCGAAGAAATCATCCGTGTGGCCAAGGAATGCGGCGCGGATGCGATCCACCCTGGCTATGGCCTGTTGTCCGAAAACCCCGATTTTGTGGATGCGTGTGACAAGGCCGGGATTACGTTTATTGGTCCCAAAGCCAAAACCATGCGCCAGTTGGGGGACAAAGCGTCTGCCCGCCGTGTGGCAATCGAAGCGGGTGTGCCCGTTGTCCCCGCGACTGACGTTTTGCCCGACGATATGAACGAAGTCCGCCGGATGGCGAACGAAATCGGCTATCCCTTCATGCTGAAAGCCAGCTGGGGGGGTGGCGGTCGCGGGATGCGCCCGATCATGTCCGAGGACGAGCTGGAGGAAAAAGTCCTCGAAGGCCGTCGCGAAGCCGAAGCGGCGTTCGGCAATGGCGAGGGCTATCTGGAACGTCTGGTGCAACGCGCGCGCCACGTGGAGGTCCAGATTCTTGGCGATCAGCAAGGGGAGATTTACCATCTGTGGGAACGCGATTGTTCCGTTCAGCGGCGCAACCAAAAGGTTGTCGAACGCGCCCCAGCGCCCTATCTGACGCAGGAACAGCGTGAAAACCTTTGTGCGCTGGGCAAGAAAATCTGCGCTCATGTGGGATACCAGTGCGCGGGCACCGTCGAATTCCTGATGGATATGGATACCGAGGAATTCTTCTTCATCGAAGTTAACCCTCGCGTGCAGGTCGAACATACGGTGACGGAGGAAGTGACCGGAATCGATATCGTGCGTGCCCAGATCATGCTGGCGCAGGGGGCGAGCATTGCCGAGGCAACCGGAAAACCTTCGCAAGCGGATGTAAAATTAAACGGTCACGCCTTGCAATGCCGCATCACGACCGAGGATCCGCAGAACAACTTCATCCCCGATTATGGCCGTCTGACCGCGTATCGATCAGCGTCCGGCATGGGCATCCGTCTGGATGGTGGCACAGCCTATTCCGGCGCGGTGATCACGCGCTATTACGACAGTCTGCTGGTGAAGGTGACGGCGTGGGCGGAAACGCCCGAGGTCGCGATTGCGCGGTTGGACCGTGCGCTCCGCGAGTTTCGTATTCGCGGGGTGTCGACCAACATCGCGTTCGTCGAAAACCTGCTGAAGCACCCGACCTTCCTGAACAACACTTACACAACGAAATTCATCGACTCGACGCCCGAGCTGATGGAGTTCAAGAAACGACGCGACCGGGCCACGAAAATCCTGACCTATATCGCCGATATTTCGGTGAACGGGCATCCGGAAACCGAAGGCCGCGCGACGCCGCCTGCGCATGCCCGCAAACCCAAGGCGCCGAAATTCATGGCCGAGGAACCGGCCAAAGGTACCCGCAACCTGCTGGAAGAAAAAGGCGCGAAAGCCGTTGCTGACTGGATGCTGGCCCAGCCACAATTGCTGATGACCGACACGACGATGCGCGATGGGCACCAGTCGCTGCTGGCCACCCGCATGCGCTCCATCGACATGCTGAATGTCGCGGAAAGCTATGCGCATAATCTGCCGGAACTGTTCAGTGTCGAATGCTGGGGTGGGGCGACGTTTGATGTGGCTTACCGCTTCTTGCAGGAATGCCCTTGGCAACGACTGCGCGACCTACGCGAACGGATGCCTAACATCATGTCGCAAATGCTGCTGCGCGCGTCGAACGGGGTTGGCTATACCAATTACCCGGACAATGTCGTGCAGTTCTTTGTGAAGCAAGCCGCCGAAAGTGGCGTTGACGTTTTCCGCGTGTTTGACAGCCTCAACTGGGTCGAAAACATGCGCGTCGCGATGGATGCCGTCGTCGATACCGGCAAAATCTGTGAGGGCACGATTTGTTACACCGGCGATATCCTCGACCCCGATCGCGCGAAATATGACCTGAAATATTACGTCGCGATGGCAAAGGAAATGCAAGCCGCTGGGGCCCATATTCTTGGCCTGAAAGACATGGCCGGACTGCTGCGCCCTGCGGCAGCGAAAGTCCTGATCAAGGCACTGAAAGACGAAATCGACATCCCGATTCATTTCCATACGCATGACACGTCCGGTATCGCAGCTGGCACGATTCTTGCGGCGGCAGATGCGGGCGTCGATGCAGTTGATGCGGCGATGGACGCGTTTTCCGGCGGCACGTCGCAACCCTGTTTCGGCTCGATCGTCGAGGCCATGGCGCATACCGAGCGTGACACTGGCATCGACATCAAAGCCGTCCGCCAGATCAGCGAGTATTGGGAGGCCGTGCGCGTCCAGTATACCGCCTTCGAATCCGGCCTGATGGCCCCCGCGTCGGAGGTTTACCTCCATGAAATGCCCGGCGGGCAGTTCACCAACCTGAAGGCGCAAGCCCGATCGATGGGGCTGGAGGAACGCTGGCACGAGGTCGCGCAGACCTATGCCGACGTCAACCAGATGTTCGGTGATATCGTGAAGGTGACGCCGTCCTCCAAGGTGGTCGGTGACATGGCCCTGATGATGGTATCACAAGGCCTGACGCGTTCGGACGTCGAAAACCCGAAGGTTGATGTCGCCTTCCCCGACAGCGTGGTCGATATGATGCGCGGAAATCTGGGCCAGCCACCGGGTGGCTTCCCGGATCTGATCGTCAACAAGGTGCTGAAGGGTGAAAAACCAAACACTGACCGCCCCGGCGCGTCGATGAAACCCGCCGATCTGGAGGCGATCCGCAAGGAAGCCTCTGATAAGCTCGACGGGTTTGTGTTGGATGATGAGGACCTCGCAGGATACCTGATGTATCCCAAGGTCTTCACCGACTACATGACCCGCCATCAGGAGTATGGCCCCGTCCGCACGCTACCCACATCCGTCTTCTTTTATGGCATGGAACCCGGCGACGAGATCAGCGTCGAGATCGACCCCGGCAAAACGCTAGAGGTCGTGTTGCAGACCATCGGCGAAACGAACGAGGATGGCGATGTCCGTGTGTTCTTTGAACTGAACGGCCAGCCCCGCGTTATCCGTGTGCCGAACCGCAAGGCGGTGGCGTCAGCGGAAAAACGGCAGAAAGCCGATCCGAAAAATGATAAACATATCGGCGCGCCAATGCCCGGCATGGTTGCGACCATCGCCGTCGTCCCGGGGCAGGAAGTGGTGGAGGGCGAACAGCTTCTGACCATCGAAGCCATGAAAATGGAAACCGGCATTAGCGCCGAGAAGGCGGGAAAAATCGCCGCGGTGCATGTTCACCCCGGCGATCAGATTGATGCAAAAGACCTGTTGATCGAATTCGAATAATCAGGCTGGTAGCGCACGCCACGGCGTGCGCCGTAGCCACCATTCGGCGAAAATCAGGTTCGGGACCCAGCAGCTCCATGACACATAGTTCGATGCCTCGGCATAATCCATGCCGCCTGCGCCAATGAAAAATGGCAATTGGAGGCGCAGGCTAACAGCCGCCAATGTCAGCGCGAAGGACCGGAACATCCACCGCTGATGGGTTGCAAAGTCACGTCGCAATGCCGCCAAGATTCCCGTTGCCGTCACGAACACCCAGATGACAGACAGCACCCCAAACCCCATTCCAGCCGCCGGACGTTCATCCAGTATCCCAATCGCCATGGTCAGCCCGCCGATCCCGCTTAGCAAGATCGCCACACCATAGGTTCGCCCCATCCAGCGGTGCAGTGTTGGACGCTTGGAACGCAGTTTTGGCAAGAACTGAAATATCCCCAATGCCAGTGCGATAGGGGCGAAAATGATATGGACGAGGAACCAAAATCGGCGATCGAGAATGTGCCCTTCCATCCCGTCGAACGCAGCGTTCAACCCCATTATTAAGAAGCGATATGAGGCAAGCGCGATGGCGACACTAAAGAAACCAATTACCCAGATGGTTATGCTGTGACGTGTCATCAGCCTTCTCCTTGACGATGTAAAGATTGGCAATGTTTACACTGTAAACTTTACACTGTCAATCTATGAGAATGCCAAAGAATTGCAGCGACACATCCGGAGTCTGATGCGGTTTAACTAATTGAAGATATGAGTATTTTAGTGCGAACCAGTCTGCATGCGGCGTAGGCGTTCAAGAATATCCTGAATACCGTCGTCATCTTGGTGACCATCCGCTGCCGCTACCGCTTCGACCATACGAATCATATCAGGAAGTGTGTCCGTGCCTCCCAATCCGATCATCCGTTTGATCATGCGGCGTAGCGTTTCATCGCGCGTTTTCCCCTGAGAGGACAACCACCGCCCAAAGATCACCATCTCGTCGGCTTCCTCTGCGGTGCAATTGAAAACAGCGACGGCCTGGTCTTTCATGACACGCATTTCGTTGGCGGTGATGTTGCCATCGATATCTGCGGCAAAGGCCATGATACCCGATGCCAACAATCGTGCATCTTCCACCCCATCAATTGGATGGGTGGCGTTCTTGCGCTTATAGGCAAACCGTTTTGCCGCCAAACGGACGTCGTTGGCCATTTCGAACATCTCGTTGGCAGTGTCTTTGGCGGCCTGAATACGGTAGAACCAGAAACCGGCCGCAGCCAGAATTCCGACAAGAGCAATAATCGCAGGCATCAGATACTCCGAAAAAATTTCGGGACAAATTAACCCGTCATTCGGTTCATTCAAAGTTTTTTCTGCTCCAGCGTCCAAATCGCGCCAACGCAACGAGCATACAATAGCCCGAGAAGGTGAAGCCGATAAAACCAAGATACCACAACCGACCGGCAAAGGCGTCCTCGGCATATGATCCAACAAATTCAGCTTTGCCATATGTAGATACGCCAAGCGCAACAAGTGCCAATACAAGGAAAGTCGCCGCCTGAATCATGGTAGATTTCAGCGACTTTGGCAAAAGCGAATAGGTAAAAATCGCGACTATCAGACCAGCGCCAATCCCGAACCAGGTTGCGCTACCCGACCACCAGGGATGTGCCCCAAGCGCGATCCAAAGCCCCATCCAATGCGCTGCCAACATCACCCCGGCAATGACTGCCAGAACCAGCAGAAAATTATGTAGCTGCATCACCTGTCCTCCTGTTTGTCGAGTTTTGACGTGAAGTGTCTTTGGGTCAAGTCGCACCGGCAAGTCGACCGATATTTTTCCCATCGGTAATGTCGATTTTCCCCTTGTGCATCGTTTTCAAATCCGTATATATCCGCTCACCCAAGGATGCGGGCGTAGCTCAGGGGTAGAGCGTCACCTTGCCAAGGTGAATGTCGTGAGTTCGAATCTCATCGCCCGCTCCAACTTTTCATATGATAGTGCCGGGTACTGGAACCAGACCTTGTTGGCTGATCCCTGTGCAGATTGACAGTGTAAAGATGATGGGTCATGCTGAGGCTATGGCCAAGAAACCCCATCATCATGGTAATCTGCGAGAGGCGTTAATTCACGCCGGTCTTAAATTGTTGGCCGAAGGAGGATTGGACGCGCTGACCTTGCGCAAATGCGCCGAGAGGGCAGGGGTTTCGCATGCGGCACCAGCGCATCATTTTTCGGGCTTGCTGGGGTTAAAAGTTGCCATAGTCGCTTGGGGATTTCGTACGTTCGCCGACACAATGCGTGCAGCACAATCAAAAGCAAATTCTGATCCGCGTTCACAATTGCGGGCGATATGTCAGGGCTACATCGAATTCTCTGAAACCCATCGCGCTATATTCGAGTTGATGTTCAGCCCGCTGAAAAAGGCGGGAAACCTCGTTGACGACGCCTCGGCGGCAGAGTTGCGGGAATCGTCGCGCGATGCCTATCAGGTGTTGCATGACGCCTGCCAAGCTTTTGCACATGGACCGGGCGGAGAGCTGGCAACCGAAACGATGATCTGGTCGTTGGTCCATGGTTATTCCACGTTATTCACCGATTGGGGCGCACATTCCGGTCCGTCGGGCGAAGTGGCTGATTTCGACGATATCCTTGCGCAGCTTAACTTGCAGGTCGCGGTTTAACGCGCCGGGTCGGATCGGCCTGTATCGGGTCCTCGGGCCAGGGATGTTTCGGATACCGGCCGCGCATGTCTTTACGCACGTCAGCATAGCTGTTGACCCAAAAACCGGGCAGGTCGGCGGTTGTTTGGACGGGGCGCTGGGCGGGGGAGAGCAGTTCGATGAGCAGCGGCTGGCAGTCGGGGCCGACGGTTGGGTGGATGGTGAGGCCGAACATTTCTTGGAGGCGGACTTTGACGCTGGGCTGGGCGCCGGAATAATCGATGGGCAGTTTGGTGCCGGTCGGGGCGGTGATGGCCTCGGGCGCCTCTCGGGTGAGGGTTTCGGTTTGTTCCCACGTCAGGTGGGATTTGAGAGCGGCATGGATGTCGACGCGGGATAGGTCCGCGGCCTTGCGAATGCCGGACAGGTAGGGGGCGAGCCAGTCTTCGAGGCTGTCCACCAACCCGCTGGCCGAGCAGTCCGGCATATCCGCGCCGCGCGCTCGCAGCCATTCCACGCGGAACTGCAGCAGACGCGCGGCTTTGGTCCAGTTCAAGGCCTCGATCCCCAGCGAGCGGATGCCGGTGAGCATGGCGGTTGTGACGGCATCGTCAGGGGCGTCTTTCCAGTGGCGATCCTCCAGTATCAACGCGCCCAGCATCACGCGTTCGCGGGCGACGACGGCGCGGGTGCGGGGGTCCCAGTCGCAGATTTTTACGGCCTGTGTTTTGTGCAGCGCGCGCATGTCGGCCTCACTCGTGGCCAGTCCCAGACGCAGTTTTGCTTCCTTTGTGTCGCCGTCCAGATCGGCAGCGACGACCATGCGGCTGCTGGCCAATGGGTCGTCCGGCGCAATCACCGCGCCTTTGCCGCCCGACAGCAGATAGCGGGGATCATCGCCGTTGCGGCGCAGGCCGATGCGGTCGGGATAGGCGAGGGACAGGAGTTGCGCGGGGGAGTAGGCCTCGGCCACGATTGGCGCGAGGGTCGTCAGGCGTTTCACCTCCTCGCGGATTTGGGCGAGGGCGGCTTGGTCGATGTCTTTGGGCGGATGCGTCAAGGCCTCCAGCCGTAGACCCAGATCGGTGCTGCGCCCGCGCAGGGGATCGCGATTTTCCAACAGGGCGGCCAACGGCGCGGCCGCCTTGCCGCCTGTGGCCAGCATGTGACCCAACCGCGGATGGATCGGCAGCGCGGCCAAGGTCCGGCCGTGGTCAGTGATACGGTTATCATCGTCCAGCGCGTCGAGGTTGCGGAGCAGCGTTTGCGCCTCGGTGAAGGCTTTCTCGGGCGGCGGGGTCAGGAATTTCATGCCATCGGCACTGTCGACCCCCCATTGCGCCAGTTCCAGAACCAGCGCAGTGAGGTCGGTGGATTCGATTTCGGCAGGGGGAAAGGCGGCGAGCGCGCCTTCCTCCCCCTTGGTCCAAAGACGGTAACAGGTGCCCGCCTGCACCCTTCCTGCGCGACCCGTGCGCTGCGTAGCCTCGGCGCGGGTGACGCGTTCGGTGATCAGGCGGGACATGCCGGAACCGGGGTCGAAACGGGCGCGCCGCGACTGACCGCCGTCGACGACGCAGGTGATGTCGGGGAGGGTCAGCGAGGTTTCCGCAATCGAGGTCGCGAGGATCACGCGGCGGTTGCCCGTGGCGGTCAGGGCGCGGCGTTGGTCCTTGAACGGGAGGGCGCCGTAAAGCGGCAGGATCTCGGCATCGAGGGACAGGAGGGCTTGCGTGCGGCGGATCTCCCCCTGCCCAGGGAAAAAGGCGAGGAGGCTGCCCGTGGTTTCGGAGAATGCCTTTTCGATCAGCGCGGCCATCGCGACCTCGAACCGCGAGCGCTGGTTGGGGCGGCGCCATGGTTGGTCGAGGTGGATGGTGTCGACCGGAAAGGATTGCCCGTCCGAGGTGATGACTGGCGCGTCGCCCATCAGCGCGGCGACGGGGGCGGCGTCGAGTGTGGCGGACATGACGAGGAGTTTCAGGTCGGGGCGCAGGGCTTCGCGGATTTCGAGCGCGAGGGCAAGGCCGAGGTCGGCGTTCAGGCTGCGCTCGTGAAACTCGTCGAAAATGATGCAGCCGATGCCGGGCAGGTCGGGGTCCGACTGGATCATGCGGGTGAGGATGCCTTCGGTGACAACCTCGATCCTTGTGCCCGGTTTGCTTTCGCCGCGCATCCGGTAACCCACGGTTTTGCCGGGTTTTTCGTTGATCTGCTGCGCCAGTCGGTCAGCGGCGGCGCGGGCGGCAACGCGGCGGGGTTCGAGCATGAGGATTTTGCCGCTCGTGAGGTTGTGATCGAGGAGGTAAAGCGGAACGCGCGTGGTTTTTCCGGCACCGGGTGGGGCTTGCAGGACAGCGTGGCCTGTGTCGCGCAGCGCGGTCAGGAGCGCGGGGAGGGTGGAGTCGACGGGGAGGGATGAGGCAGCCATATTTCCATGTAATTCTTAATCTGCAAAATAGTAACAACTATGTTTGAGCGCGCTTAACTATCTTGCCTTAAATATGGCCTTGAATTAGCCTGAACGATCAAATGGAGGGACTTTTTTTTATGACACAAATTAATGTTCGCGGCCTAATCATCGTAGGACTAACGCTTTTCTTGGCCACGCAAGCCTCGGCCCACACTGGCGAGGGGATTACAGGCGGGTTTCTGAGCGGCTTTACGCATCCGATCCTTGGTTGGGATCATGTGGTGGCGATGGTGGCCGTCGGGCTTTGGGGGGCATTTCTGGGTTATCCGGCGATTTGGATCCTGCCCGTTGTGTTCCCGCTGGTGATGGCGGTTGGCGGGGCGATGGGGGTTCTGGGTATTCCGGTGCCGTCGGTTGAAATCGGTATCGCGCTGTCCGGCGTTGTGCTGGGGCTGTTGGTGGCGTTTGCCGTTAAAGCCCCGATCTGGCTGGCGGCGGTGATCGTCGGGGCATTCGCGATTTTCCATGGTCATGCGCACGGGACTGAGCTGCCCGAAGCCGCCAATCCGTTCGCATATGGCATTGGTTTTGTGATCGGCACAGGGATGCTGCACCTTGCGGGTATTGCGTTGGGATACCTGACGAAAACCGCAGCAGGGCGGATTGCGGTGCGTGCGGTCGGCGGACTGATCGCCCTTGTTGGCGGGGCCTTCCTGTTCGGTTTCGCCTGATCGTGCGGGTGTCTAAATCTGTACTGACAGCGTCCCTGATCGGGGCGCTGTTTCCATCCGGAGCGATGGCGCATGCTTTTATGGCGGGTGCTGATGCCTATACCCGTTTTCTGGAGGGGACCGGTGTTGTGCTGGGCTATCCGCCAGCGCTGTTGCCGCTGATCGCGCTCGGCATCCTGTTAGGGCTTTGGCGAGCAGATGGAATGGTGCAGGGGTGGCCGTATTATTTTGGCGGATTGATCGTCGGGATTGGTGTTGCCGCTGTAAGCCCCCCTTGGGCAGCCCTAAGCCCCATGGGAATAGGGATTGTTGCTGCTGTCCTGACGGCGCTGATGATCACGCGACTTTCAAAAATGGTGATCGTGGTGCTGTCTGCCACAATGGGGATCGCAACGACGGCAGCGGGGCTGGAGGGGCATGGGTTCCTTGAAATTTCGCTTATGATCCATTTCGGGATTTTGCTGGCGGCGTCAGCTTTGATCCCAATATCTGCAAGCGTTGTCCGCATGTCACTGGACCGGTTCACGCAGCCGTGGCTGGTGATAGGCTGGCGGATCGCAGCGTCATGGCTGGCGGCGATTATGCTGCTGTATATGGCGTTCGCAGCGCGGGGGTATTTGGTGTAACCCACGCGATCCCCCTTCCAGCGTTTCCCTGATATTCGCCGGCATCTTCACCCCGTATGCCACCCGTTCAACCAGTGCGGGGAGGATCACGCGGAAAAGGTTCTTTCCAATTCATCCCACGGGGTGTCGATCCATAAGCGATCCTGGGGCCAGTCGTCGGGGGTGGCGGTCATTTCGCGGATGTCTGGCAGCGGCAGCGGCGCCCCTTCGAAGCGATCATACGTGAGGTGAGTGTTTGGAAAGAAGGAGAGGGTCAGTGTGCGTTTGGGGGTAATCATCGGCGGGGGCGTGGCGTCACCGGTTTCGAGCGCCATATCCTGACTTTCGATATCGAACAGGCACAGGGTTTTGTCCGCGTCGGTGCGCAGGAAAAACATGAGGCCACCATGTTCCGGTTCGCGAAAGAGTTTGACATCCGTGATCTGGTGGGTGCTGGCGTCCACCACGTTATCAGCAAGGTCCTGTTGATAATTCGCGGCCATGTCACTGGTGAACCTCTGCGCTATTACGGTGTATTTCGCGGCGAGGATTGCGGCAAGGATCAGTCCGGCGAGCAGGATGAGGGAATGGGTGCGCGTATCCTCGATAACAATGGCGGCGATGTCCGTGCCGATGAGCCAGTCGACGAGTTTGATCAGGGCCGCAATGAGCAAACCGATCAGGATAAACGAACCGGCAATGGACAGGGTCATGAAGCCCCAATCACCAAGCGCGTTTTTGCTGAGCGTCATCTGCGGGGGGAGGTCGGCGAACTGCTGTTCAAGATAGGCGCGCTCCTCGGCGGTCATGTCACGGATCAATATTGTTACTCCACATATCCAACGTCATCGCCGTCCAGCATTTCCGCGATGTTCGCCGGTATTTTCAGGCCTTTTGCGACCTCCGCATCCAGTGCGGTTTCCAGTTTGGTGACGTGGGTCAGGGCCTCGATCACTTCGTCGATTTTGGCGAAGGGGACCACGACGACGCCGTCGCGGTCGGCGATGATCATGTCTCCGGTTTCGACGTGCTGGTTGGCGATGGTGATGGGCAGGCCGATCTCGCCCGGACCTTTGGCAAACGGGCTGCCGGGGTTGAGGCCGGTGCACCATGCGGGCAGGCCGATCTCGACAAGGCCGGCGTAATCGCGCATCGGGCCGTCGGTGACAAACCCTGCGGCGCCGTTGTTTTTCATCATGCCGCAGACGCGGTCGCCTGCTGCGGCGTTGCCTTGGTGGCCTGCGACGGTGGAGACAACCACATCACCCGGTTGAATGAATTTCAGCGCCGCGAGTAGCGCCAGAATGTCGCCTGCGCCGTTATCGACGGTCAGCGCGGGGCCAGCGGCGACACAGGTGTAATCGCGCCCGTCGCCAAGCGGGCAGATGTTCGTGGCCATCGCCCCTTTGCCGAACATGGCGTCAACGACGAACCCTGTCGGCACGTTCTGAAACGCGGCGATCTGGGCCGCCGTCGGGCGGCGGGTCGGTTTGCGGATGGTGAGGGTTGCTGGCTCTTCGATCATGATACTCTCCCTGTTTTTGGGGAGGATGCGTCAAAAGCGGGCGGGGGGCAATGCGGTGGAACACTGAAACGTGGCTGTTTGCGATTATTGGCGCGGTCGCACTATCCGCAAACATTTAGAATTGACCCAACAAGAAGTATTGGCGGACGGCTAAGCGCCCGAATTGACCTATGCTGCGCTCAGCCCCAATGTCAGTAATTTCTAAAGAACTTCGCCGTGTCATAGTTTGCGATTATATTCGCCGCTGCACGTGGGCTGATGCCACTTTTGTTTTCAGCGTCTGGATTGGCACCAGCTTCCAGCAGGGTGCTGATGACTTCTGTGTCGCCCCTGTAGTTCGATACCGCACGCCAAAGTGGTGTGTTGCCGTACTTGTCGCGCAGTTCCAGATTGGCCCCAGCGTTTACAAGCATTTTGACCATTGTATCAGAACATTCCTGTGCAGCGAAATGGAGTGCGCACCAATTGGCTTTATCGACCTCGTTAGGCTCTGCGCCTTCGTCCAGCAGCCTGCGGACCCGTGCTTCATCACCGTCGATGACGGAGTTCATCAGTTCAGTACGCCCTGCTCTGTCTCTCATCGCCACTGTTACCTTACCCTTTGGTCGAGGATTTGGTCGGGGAAGCAGTGATCTGAGCCAGTCAAGAAATGGCATGTTATAATATTCCTTAATATGCTTCCCACAAGATATCTGGAATCGCTTTGACTCGATAGCCGCCATTTGCACAGCGGCAGCAAAAGTCTCAAAAGTCTGCGTTGCCGTCCTCGGCGAATCGCGCGGAAATGGCCTGTCCTGGGTCGTAATCTTTTTGAGTTTTTAGCAGGATGGCTAAATCCGACGGAGGCAACGGGTCAGATTTTTGTCAGGCGGTCCGAAAGGGTAACTTTGCCGTCCTTGACCACCTCGCACAAGATGCCGCGGAGGCGGTATTTGACGTGCTCGGGGATGGTGATGAAGTTTTTGGCGTCCGCGCCATAGCGGGTTTTCCATTTTACGCAGGCGTCGTTGAAGACGTCGCTGACGCGGATCACGGCGGTGCCGGCTTGTAGCAGCTGGCCAACCGGCATGTTGTCGTGGGTAAAATCCATGTCGGCGATCATCGTGTCGCCGGGGTGGGGCGTGGTGCGGTCGCGCCAGACGGCGTCCATCACGCGTTTGCCAAGGATCGAGACCTGGATGCGCGGGTCTGGGCTACCGTCGGGGAGTTTCAGCCAGGGCGCGCGGGACCAACGCTCGCCCGGGATGCCGTTTTTGCGGGTAAGGGTGATTTCGGTTGGGAAGGTCCGCAGGCCATAGTCGGGGCGCAAGCAGAGTTGCAGGACGGGGGCGTTGTCTTTGGGCGCTGCCAGAAAATCGGGCAGCGCTGTGAACAATTCCTCGGTCGTGATGTTTGGCATCAGGTCAGCGGCGCCGTGCTGTCAGGGTGCCTGCGTTGGTGTTCGCGGAAAAGCGGCTGATATACATCATGCCGTCATCGCCCGGCTGGAAAGTGACAGAGGACAGCGCAACGCCGGAGTTTTTGCCGGTATAGGAAACCGAACATTCGATCCGTCCATCGTTAAACCGCCGCGCGTTGGTATAAGAAACCGTCATGCGCGTTCGCCCGTCGAACAGATCAAACGTGCCACCACAGACATTTTCCGCAGGGACCGGACGGACAAGGTAGTAGATCAGGGTCATCGGATCGATCGTATTGGTTTCGGATGTTGCCGAGGCTGGAACATCACGTGACGGCTGAAAAACGACAGCCGCCACACGATTTCCGCTATAGCTGATCTGTGTGATCTTGGTTTCGTCATTTTCAACCGAGGTGGATTCATACCGCGTCGGGATGAAATGCCAGGGATGATCAAACGAACCTTCGGCGCGGCTTTCATAACTGACATCATAGATTGCGCCAGCCAGTCCGGTGGATTTCAAGGATCCCGAGGTCGAATATTGCGTGCCATCAATATCAGCGCGCACACGCATTTCTCCAATTTTCGCCATGCCGAGATTGATATCGAACAGATAGTTGAAACTTTGTGTTTGTGCGACTCCCAGCTGCGGAAGAAGGGTCAAGACCAGCACCATTGCCGCGCGACGTAACGTAATCATGTTGGTTGCCTTTAAAATCATAGCCATTTGAGATGAGTTTATAGGGGTATTCGCGCCTCACGAAAAGTGAAGAACCCGTGAAAGGCAGAAAAACGCCGTCGACGAGCCCACTGCATCGCAACTATTGTGGATGGCCCCAAAGAAATCCCTGCGAATCCCTTGACGTCTAGACTTTCTGCGCCTATTAGGGCGGCTCGAATTTCCGGCGTCGCTTGGGCGGCGCCTTATCTGTTGAGAGGACATAACAATGTCTCGTCGTTGTGAACTGACCGGAAAAGGCGTATTGGTGGGCAATAATGTCAGCCACGCCAATAATAAAACAAAGCGGCGCTTTCTGCCGAACCTGAATGATGTGACGCTGCAGTCCGAGACATTGGGCCGTTCGTTCAAGTTTCGTGTGTCGACAGCTGCCTTGCGCACCGTGGACCATCGTGGTGGGCTGGACGCGTTCCTGGCAAAAGCCAAGGATGCAGATCTGTCCGACACGGCCCTGAAAGTCAAAAAACAGATCGAAAAAGCACAGGCAACAGCCTGATCTCTGCTTAACGCGTCTGAAAACACCTCTGCATGATGCAGGGGTGTTTTTTTGTGCCTTTAGGTGTGGCACGACTTGAGCATTCCTCAAACAGTCTAAAACGCAGCGCTGTGGCAACGCCTCGCCACGATCCGAGGGATAAGACGGTTGTTTTGTGGTGGGCTTAACGGCTTGCACACATAACGAGGTGAATTGGGTAGATTCACGCGGATAGTTTGATGATTTCAGGGAGTTTTCGCCAATATTGTGGCGAGAATAAATTTCACAAAACGAACATTACTTTAGTTTTTAATTATGGAATTATTAATAAACTATAAAAAAACAAATAATATACTCTTGATCAGACTTCGCTTGTCGAGATTGAGATTTTCGTTAATATTTTGGGGGGTGTTTAACCTCAAAATGATGTGGTAAACGCTGCCGAGACGAAATTTCTCTACCGATACTATTTCTTTTTATCGGCGGTTCGCTAATGTGGCGTCCATGACTGCGATCGACAAATATATTCGTCTGGAAGCATTGGGGAATTGGAAAGAAACCCCCGATGCGGACCCGCGTGAGGTCGTCTTGTCATTCGGTGACGCCACTTTGCTCCTGTCTGACATGTCGGAAAATTTGTTGGCTCATTGGGCCTTGGCGGGGATGCAACGGGTTTCTTATCGCGATGGCGTTGCGCTTTACACGCTTGACTCGCAGGGGTACGAAACCCTGGAAGTCACCGACAAGGATATGATTGAAGCGATTGCGAAAGTCAGTAGATTTGTTGCTGTTGGGTCCGATAACATCCCGAAATCATACGGAATTTACGTTTCTATTGGCGTACTGATCCTGGGTCTTTTAATGGTTGCGCCAATGCTGATACGGTATCAGGCAAATGCGATGACAACAACGCCTGCCGCACGCAATATTGGATTGCAATTGGCTGAAGAGGCAGGGATGAAATTTTGTGATGCTCCTAATGGGCGCGATGCCCTGGACACGTTCCTGTTGCGGACATTTCCAACAGTGAATATCGCGCTCTATATAGTTCAAGATGAAACAAAGTCTTACCTATTCCCAGGTGATATCATTCTGATGTCCGAGGCCGATCTGCAATTGATTTATAGCCAGTCAGATTTTCATGAATATATTGAAAAATCACAATATTATTCTGATGTATCCCTGCACAGTATTTTCAAGGATGCGCCTCTCGGAGAATTGGTTTCATACTTAACTACCGGGGATTTTTCGCCGGAACTCCATCGACAATTGCTTGAAGATTTAATGGTAAATCAAATTCTAGCCCGACCGAACCCTAGCTATTCCCAATCAGAAGCGGCTTTTCTTAGCGATGTCGAATGGCGGCACTTACAGGAAATCTGTCTGGATTAAGGCTGCGTTAACTAAGACTCATTGATATCTGGCATATGTCAGAATCGCAGACTCAGAAAATTCCGGACACGGCACGTGCCAAAACCGACGAGCAAATGCTTGAATGGTTACGCCTTATCCGTTCGCGACGTGTTGGTCCCCTGACATTTGTTCGTCTGGTCCGCGAGCATGGCTCAGCCACTGCGGCCCTTGATGCGTTGCCCGACATAGCCGCCGCATCGGGAGAACGTGAATATCAACCCTGCACCATGGCGGAAGCGGAACGTGAATATGCCCTTGCGACGGCACACGGGGCCCGGTTGCTATGTTTGGGCAATGCAGATTACCCCTCACAATTGGCGCGCATAGATGATGCCCCTCCAATCCTGTGGCATGTAGGAAAAGTCGATATTTATCAACGCCCTGCCGTCGCAATTGTCGGCGCAAGATCGGCTTCGTCCACTGGCAGGCGTATGGCGCGAACTTTGGCAAAAGATCTGTCGGACGCCGGCTATGTGGTTGTGTCGGGTTTGGCGCGCGGTATCGATGCCGAAGCGCACGCAGCGTCTCTTGTGGGGGGGACCATCGCGGTGCAGGCGGGAGGAGTGGACCATATCTACCCTCAGGAAAATACTGAACTGGCGCAAAATATCACGGATACCGGAAGCCGTCTTTCGGAAATGCCCATGGGAATGCAGCCCATATCGCGGCATTTCCCGCGAAGGAATCGTATTATTTCGGGGTTATCACTCGCGGTGGTTGTGGTCGAAGGGGCCGCGCGATCCGGATCGATCATCACTGCAAGAGATGCGCTGGATCAGGGTCGAGAGGTGATGGCCGTTCCGGGCAGCCCAATCGATGGCCGTAGTCGGGGGTGCAATCTTCTGATCCGCGATGGTGCCACCTTGGTTCAATCTGCAGAGGATATAATGGAGGTGCTGGGTTCCCCTACACCTGCCGATGTTTCATCGACCTTGCCACCAGACCTAACCGAAATGGATGCGTCTTTGCCCCGCCGACTTCTGGAACTGCTGGGACCGACACCAACACCCGAAGACGAATTGATCCGCCTGCTGCAATGTCCACCCAGACAGGTGGTGACGACATTGTCCCAGCTTGAATTGGAAAACCGCATATCGCGTGAGCTGGGCGGCGTTGTCTTAGCCTAGTTGCGACCACCAATGGTTAAGCAGCTTCTGTTCTTGAGCGCGGGCCAATCCCGACCAGGTTCGCGCCCCCGGGGGTTGTTCGCGCAACGCCATCGGTACGGCGTTCCGACGGGCCAGATCCGCAGCGAAAATCGCGAAGGCATAACGTCGCGATCCCTTTTCAATGTAGCCCCCCAAAGCCCGGGTAAAATTCAGACTACCGGTTTTGGCAATTACGCCGCGACCCAGATCAAGTGCATTGCCCTGATTATTGGTCACCACAAAAGGCTTCAAAATATGCAACAGGTGCGACTGCGCACGGGGGTTGGAAAGCATGGTTGCCATGGCCAGAGGCGACATTTGCGCATCATCTGTCAGGCCGGAATGGTTTCTGAAATCAATCTGTGAACCTTGCAGGTTCCTTTCGGCCCAACGTTGCATATGATCAGATGAACTGTCGAGGGATCGCTGACCCCCACCAAGCATCTGAGTGGTCCTTAACCCGACACATTCCGCGGTCAGATTGTTGGAATATTTTAACAACCAGCGAAGAATTTCATCCAGATCAGCGCTGTTGAAGCTGGCCAGAATTTGCGCGCCAGCTGGTGTGACGCCATTTTGGTGAAGGGGCAATCGCAGTCCCATTGAGTTTGCGAGGGTGGCGAACACCTCGCCAACGTAATCGCTGGGTTGGCGGACCGGCAACCATCGCCCCCCTCCGTCGCCCAAAGCCGATTGCGCAACGGACCATTGATCACGGCCATTGACGCTTCGATATTCAAATACCGGAAGGTCTCGATTGGCTATATCCATTCCGATCCGCGCGACACGAGGGACGTGACGCTCGCCGCGCGCATCGAGCGAAACGGTATACCCCGCGTCAACGCGTTTCCATTCGAAATAGACACGGTTGAAGTTCAGGTTCAATCCATGGATCGACGGATTATATCCAAGGTAATCAGGTTGTTCGCGATCAATTTCGGGAATGTAGGGCAGCGCGGATGCGTCCACAATAAATCGACCGGAAATGCCGCGCACGCCATTTTGCACAAGTGTTCGGGCAAGATCTGCAAGCTCGTCCGTATCCAGCAAAGGATCACCGCCACCAATCAAATAAAGATCACCTTGCAGAATCCCGCCAGATACCGTGCCCGTTGCGGCAACCCGTGTCTGAAACCGATAGTCTGCCCCCAACGTGTCCCGCGCATAAACGGCGGTAATGGCTTTCGTCACCGAAGCTGGTGGCAAGGAGATTTGCGGCTGATAGGAATCAATTATGTTCCCTGATTGCACATCTATCAGGGCGTAACCGGTCACGGAGGATAATGACGGATCAAGCAGTCGCGCACTGGACGCCGAGACCTGACGGATATGATCGGGATTGCGTAACAGCGGAACGCGGGAGGTTGTCGGGGCCTCGGCCCGGGTAATCGACGGGAGTGAAGCCGCCAATCCAGCAAGAAAAATGCGCCGATCCATACTTAAATTATCTTTTCCATTGTCCGCTGGCTCTAATTTCGGTCGAGGAAATATCGACAACAGGCCCGTCAAGTAGACACCAGGCCGGTGCGTCTTGCAAAGGCAATATTTTTGCTGCCGTCGCGGGAATGCGATAACGGGCATATTTTTCAGCCATTTTCGCGTGCCCCGCCTGAACGTGATCCCCTGGGCGCGATGTTATCCCGATTGGCACGTTCTGCACGATCCAGTTCCATTCCTGCCAGCGATGAAAATGGGCCAGATTGTCTGCCCCCATCAGCCAGGTAAATCGGACATGGGGATAGATCACCTGAAGCTGACGCAATGTGTCTGCAGTATATCGTGTCCCCAACCGGGTTTCGATATCGGTGATGATGACGCGGGGATGCTGCATGATGGCGTGTGCGGCCGCCATACGGCGGTCCAGCGGGGCAGGTTGTTGTGTTTTCAACGGGTTCCCGGGGCTGACCAGCCACCAGATCCGATCAAACCTGAACCGACGTAACGCTTGATGTGTAATATGCACATGTCCTGCATGTGCAGGATCAAACGATCCGCCAAGCAGCCCAACGGTCATACCCGATGAAACGGTCGGAAACCCTTGCACTTTCATCCCCCTTCGCGCCTTTCTGCGAGCAGTTTCCGCCACTGTCAACATTGCACCTGATCCCGCCAGCCGCTATATCGCTTGAAACTCGTTTTCCTGAAGGGCAGAGCATGGCGTCTTATCAATATGTTTATCACATGGACCGGGTCTCCAAGACCTATCCCGGGGGCAAAAAATGCTTCGAGGATATCCGCCTAAGCTTCCTGCCCGGCGTGAAAATCGGCGTTGTTGGAGTCAACGGTGCGGGTAAATCGACGCTGATGCGGATTATGGCCGGGATCGACAAGGATTTCACCGGTGAAGCATGGGCGGCCGAGGGGGCCAAGGTCGGTTACCTGCCACAGGAACCGCAGCTGGATGAAAGCCTGTCGGTGCGCGAGAATGTGATGCTGGGGGTGGCGGAAAAGAAGGCCAAACTTGACCGGTTCAACGAAGTGGCGATGGAAGTTGCGGACAATTATTCCGACGAGCTGATGGAGGAAATGACCACCCTTCAGGATGCGATAGACGCGGAAAATCTTTGGGATCTGGATAGCCAAATCGACGTCGCGCTAGAGGCATTGCGCTGTCCGCCTGATGATGCGGACGTGTCCAAATTGTCGGGCGGAGAAAAGCGCCGCGTGGCTTTGTGCAAATTGCTACTGGAAGCGCCAGACATGTTGTTGCTGGACGAACCGACCAACCATCTGGACGCGGAAACCATTGCTTGGCTGCAAAAACATCTAATTGAATATAAGGGCACAATTCTGATTGTGACGCATGACCGCTATTTTCTGGACGACATCACCGGATGGATTCTGGAACTGGATCGCGGCAAAGGTATTCCGTGGGAAGGCAATTATTCCAGTTGGCTGGAACAGAAAGCTAAGCGGCTGGAGCAGGAAGCGCGAGAGGATAAATCCCGTCAGAAAACGCTGGAGCGCGAGCTGGAATGGATGCGGCAATCACCCAAAGCCCGGCAGGCCAAATCCAAGGCCCGTATCAACGCCTATAATGATATGGCCAACCAATCCGAACGCGAACGCGTCGGGCGCGCACAGATCATCATTCCGAACGGGCCACGCCTTGGTGGCAAGGTGATCGACGTTGAAAACCTGCGCAAAGGATTCGGGAATAACCTGTTGATCGACGATTTGTCTTTTGCATTACCTCCCGGCGGGATCGTTGGGGTGATTGGTCCGAACGGCGCGGGTAAATCGACGCTGTTCCGAATGCTGACCGGGCAGGAACAGCCGGATGGAGGGTCGGTCACGTTCGGAGACACTGTAAAACTGTCCTATGTGGACCAGTCGCGCGATGATCTCGATGGAAACAAAACCGTCTGGGACGAGATTTCCGACGGTCTCGATATCATCAAGCTGGGGGATGCGGAGGTGAATTCGCGTGCCTATGTCGGTGCGTTTAACTTCAAGGGCGGTGATCAACAGAAGAAGATCGGATTGCTATCCGGCGGTGAGCGCAACCGCGTGCATCTGGCAAAGCTGCTGCGCGAAGGCGGAAACGTCCTGCTGCTCGATGAACCGACCAACGATCTGGACGTGGAAACGCTGCGCGCGTTGGAAGACGCGCTGACGAATTTTGCAGGCTGCGCGGTGATTATCAGCCACGACCGTTTCTTCCTAGACCGGTTATGTACACATATCTTAGCGTTTGAAGGCGACAGCCATGTGGAGTGGTTCGAAGGAAACTTCGAAGATTACGAGGCTGACAAGATCCGCCGCCTTGGCCCCGAGGCGGTGAAACCGAAGCGCGTTAAGTACAAGAAATTTACACGCTAATATTACGGCCAATCTGCATTCTCGTGGATTGGCTGAGTTTTTATAATTGGTTCAGTATGGTATTCTAAGTTATTTGGTGCCGTTCCCGACGACGACAACGAAATCGTGGAAAGCAAGATGACGAGAGCCTTAGAACCGGATTCTGAAGATATTCGCGTTGATCCGCAAATTGGGGGGCACGGAAGTCAACGGCATTCCTATTGGAATATGCTGACGAGTCCGCAAAGCTATCGCTGTCTGGTGCGGACACTCGCCGGCAAAGCTGGGGTCATGTCTCCAGCGCGCAAGGTTTTCGTGATTGGCTTGCACAAATCGGGAACGACCTCGATCCACCATTTGTTCAAGAATTTAGGGTTGCATTCCGAGCATTCGGTTGTCTGGTCTGATCCACGAAACAAGCTCCATCGCTATATGTTTGATGCATTTAGCGATGGTCCGGTACACATGTTTGCGCGACTTGATCGCGACTTTCCTTCGGCTCGATTCATTTTGAATGTGCGCGATCTGGATCAATGGCTCGACAGTCGCCGTCACCATATCGACTATGAAATGCGCGAAAATCCGGCATTTGTCCCCAATGAATATTGGAACGACAGCGACGAAGCGTTGGAACACGCGATTGTCGCGCGCGAGCGGCAGCATAGTCGCGTCCTTAAATATTTCAAATTGCGCCCCGATGACTTGTTGATCATCAATTTTATCCGCGATCCCGACGCCGTCTCCAAAATCGCAGATTTTCTGGATATCGACCGCACTCCTGTAAAACCTCATATTCTGCCAATTGCGCAGAAACGAACTGCCGAACGATTGGTGTTTCATGATCAGATTGTGCGGGTGATGGACAAAATGGGAATTGATCCGGAAGAGCGAGGATTTGACCTATATTGTCCAAGTCGCAATACTGATCCAGAACTTGGTCAATATGTCCCAGATACGAGCTTGCTATCATAGTTGATCTTCCATGAATTCGATTGTTCAAAATCTGAAACGAACCGGCCGGTATCAAAGATTTCGTTTCGCGCGATCAATCTTGAAAGACCCCGAAGCACGCCGCGAAATCAGGCGATCACTGCGGATTTCGCTAACCGGCAAGGGTCCGTCGGGTAAGGTATTTGCGATTGGATTATGCAAGTCAGGGACATCTTCGATCCATTCGGTTTTCACGCAACTTGGCTATCGGGCGGTTCATTCCAACAGCTGGTGTCGTCCCGGTCACGCCCTGGAGCAGTTCAGTTACCAAGCCTTCAGCGATGGGACAGCACTGAACTTCCCGGCACTGGATCGACGATTTCCGGGGTCGAAGTTCATTCTCAATGTGCGTGATCTGTTGCCATGGCTCGACAGTCGTCTATGCCATATCCATACCCAAATCGCCACGAACGAGCCTTATAATCCGATTTACGGTTGGGATATCACTGACGAGGCCATCGCGCAGTCGGTCAAGCTTCGCAACAGCCACAATCTGGCCGTGTTGGAATATTTTGCCGCACGACCCGATGATTTGCTCGTGGTGAATTTCATCCGTTCATCGGACGCCGCAACGCGCATCGCGCGGTTTCTGGGGCACCAGACAGAACCGGACAAGCCGCATGTTCATCCGATACAATCGCGTCGAGATCCGTCCAAAATCCGTCATTTGGAACAGATCAGTTCTGTACTGGAAAATCTGAACATCCCCGAAAGCGACTGGTACAATGACATTTACTGTCCCAGTCTGCTTGACGACGGGGACAGCGTGAAATTCCCTTCCGACACCCGAAGACTATTCGGGTCTGAGGAATAGCCGCTGCGGTGAACCGTCACTCGCTTTGCGTCAGGCTATAAGTCCCTTCGGGTAGGTTCAATGCAGCTTTGAGGTCATCTAGCTGCTGGAGTGTCAGGCTGATGGTCTGAGGTTTTCCCGTTCGGGGATGAAGCTGTTCCAGCAAGACTTCATCGTCAAAGATGGTGATCGTCACGTCTTCGTTCAGCTCACCATCCCCCTCGTCGACCAGGGTCACGACAGAGGCGTCAAATTCATGTTCGATCGTAAACATTTCTGCCTTGGATATAGAGTTCTGAGCTGATCCTAGACTGCATCGACCACTTTGGCCATCATTTCGCGAACCTCGCCTGCCACTTCGGCCAGTTGGGGATTTTCGATTGCCATCATCGAAGCAACCGGATCAATTGCCGCAACTTCGATCCCCTCATCTGTTTCTCGAAGGATTACATTGCAGGGCAACATCGCTCCGATGCGGGGTTCGACTCCCATGGCGTGATAGGCCATGTTCGGATTGCACGCGCCCAGAATTTTATAGGGACGAATATCCTTGTCGATTTTCTTTTTCATCGTTGCTTTCACATCGATTTCCGTCAGCACACCAAACCCCTGCGATTGAAGGGCGGCACGTGTGCGTTCTTCGACTTGATCCAATGTGGCGTCTGAAATTGTGCGATGAATGGTATAAGTCATGATATCTCTCCTTTTCACATATACTAAATGTGGATTATGTCGGCGCTTTCAATAGTAATCTAGTCCAGAACCCAACCAGACTCGGTCCAGCGGAACAATTCGGCGCTCAAAGCGCCGTTGAATTGGGCATCAACATCATCGGCCAGTCGCGCCAGAAATGGGCGAACAAGGTCGTTACTAGCGTCACCATAGACCAGATAGTCCCTGTTCGGCACGATCATGATCAGCTCCTCGTAATCGGCGGCCATTTGTACCCAGAATTCATCAAGCAAAATGAAAGAACTTTCGAAATAGCCATCCAACAGAAACCAACTGATCGGAATTTCACTGCTGCTTTCAATTGTGATACCGGCGAAACGTTTTTGCAGGTTCTGTTCTGCGGCGGCGAAGGCTTGTTCAACATCGAAACCAGCGCTTTCCAACAACTCTGAGTGCAAAAATTCGACCCGGTCGGGGTAATCAATTACCAGAAAAATACTAAGCTCGCCGCCGAATTCTTCTGAAATGAAGGTAAATCCGGTGTCCAGTCCGCTGACATAGGCGCTGTCGCGAATGACGGGCATAAGCTGATCCAATGTAAACCCATTGGCCGAGGCCGTATCGTTTCGCACAAGCGAGTTGATCATGGTTTCCATATGATTGTCGAAAACGTTTTGACGCGCTTCGTCCGATGGCGCGGTCTGCAAATAGGCCGTCAGATTGTCGGGATACAGCACCACGCTTTCCTGATCTGGCATGATGACGAGCAAGCTCTTATCCTCCTGCCGAACAACGGATTCGACGTCGGGATGCACCAGCAGATAGTCAGTCATCAAGTCCAGAGTGTCATCTAAATCTCGCGGTGCGGGTATGGATTGTGCGTGTAATTCAGCGGCGTTGAACGTTAGAAATGCAATTAATATCCAGTGTTTCAAACAAGTTCTCCCCACAAATCATATTCGCTGGCTTCATCGACATTCACCCTGACAATGTCGCCAGGTGACAAATGGTCAAAGTTGGTATCAATAAACAGATTTCCATCAATTTCAGGGGCGTCGGCTTTCGTACGGCAGGTCGCGCCTTCGCTATCGACCTCGTCTACAATTGCTTCCAGTTGGGTGCCGATTTTTGCAGAAAGTTTTTGTGCCGAAATCGCCTGTGCCTTGGTCATGAAACGGTCCCACCGATCCTGTTTCACCTCATCGGGGACATGATCGGGGAGGTGATTAGATCGCGCGCCTGCCACATTCTCATATTGAAAGCACCCGACCCGGTCCAGTTGGGCTTCGTCCAGCCAGTCGAGCAGGTGCGAGAACTCTGCCTCTGTCTCACCTGGATATCCGACGATAAAGGTAGATCGTAGCGTGATATCCGGGCAAATGTTGCGCCATTCCGCGATCCGCTCCAACGTCCGTTCGGCGGCCGCGGGGCGTGCCATCCGGCGCAACGTGTCAGGATGGGCATGCTGAAACGGTATGTCGAGATAGGGCAGAACCTTTCCCTCTGCCATCAATGGGATTAAATCGCGGACATGTGGGTAGGGATAGATATAATGCAAGCGAACCCATGCGCCCAATTCTCCCAGATATTTGGCGAGGTCGGAAATATGTGCGCGCATCCCGTGATCCGTCGCATGGCGGATATCTACCCCATAGGCTGATGTATCTTGGCTGATGACCAGCAATTCTTTGACACCAGCTTCGACCAGTCGTTCGGCCTCACGCACAATCGCGTGGGCCGGTCGGCTGACCAATCGACCGCGCATATCGGGAATGATGCAGAATTTGCAGGAATGATTGCAGCCCTCGGATATCTTAAGATAGGCAAAGTGTCGTGGCGTCAGTTTGATCCCCGAGGGGGGTAAGAGGTCGATGAACGGATCGGGCGAAGGGGGGACCGACGCATGAACTGCGTCCAGAACCTGTTCATACTGGTGGGGACCTGTAACCGCTTGAACCTTGGGATGAGTGCCGCGAATAAATTGTTCATCGGCGCCCAGACAGCCGGTTACAATAACCTTTCCATTTTCGCGCAAGGCTTCGCCAATTGCATCAAGGCTTTCGGCTTTGGCACTGTCCAGAAATCCACAGGTATTGACGATGACCGCATCTGCACCAGCATAGTCGGTCGAAATCGCATAGCCCTCGGCGCGCAATCGGGTCAGGATGCGTTCGCTATCGACCAAGGCTTTGGGACAGCCAAGGCTGACCATACCAATGGTTGGTTGTCCCTCCCGACGGTCACTGTGCAGTAACGGCTTGGGCGCAAGGTCGGGGCGAAGATTTGGCGGGTTGTCTGTCATACCTGCGCTATAGCGCAGTTTGCAGTCGCAAGGGAATGCGATTTCTTAGGGATCAGGCGGCATCCGCCAAAAAATAGCATACCCGATTGCGCCCGTTCGATTTGCTGTCGTAAAGCGCTTTGTCTGCCTGTTCCAGCAATGCTGGCACTGCCGGATTATGTCCGACACCAAATGCAACACCTATGCTGACAGTGACATCTAGTTTCTGTCCGTCCGGCAGATGGAATGTGCGCGCATCGACCGATTTGCGCAGACGTTCAGCGGCAAAGCCCGCCTCGGTCTCGTTCGTGTCGGGCATGACCACCATGAATTCTTCCCCGCCGAACCTGGCGACCAGATCGACGCCCCGCAGGTTTTCCTGCAATCGGCGGGCAAATTCCTTCAGCACCTCGTCTCCAGCTGCGTGACCATAGGTGTCGTTTACAGATTTGAAGCGATCCAGATCCATCATCATCACAGCATAGGGCAATTGAGTTTCGACCGAACGATCAGCAATCTTTTCCATATGTTGCATTGCATAGCGGCGATTATATAGGCCGGTCAGCGGATCAATGACGGCCATACGCAGGCTGTCCTGAACATTGGAGCGCAGCAGGTCGGAATATTTCTTGCGACGCATCTGCGATGTAAGACGTGCCATCATTTCGTTGGAATCAGAAGGCGCAAAAATGTAATCGCTTGCGCCCAATTCCAATCCCTTGGACGCGGTTTCAATCCGGCCATCATCCACAACCAGAATAATTGCAGATCGACGGGTTTCGGGATTGGCACTAAGCATCGACACCAGCCGCAACCCGTCTCCACCGCCATCAAGCGACTGATTGACAACGAAGGCATCCGGAACGCGGAGTTTTGCGTCATTCAGGGCATTTCGTTCACCATAGGAGGCAAAAACCTCGTACGGGAGGTGAGATTTCATGCTTTTAAGCCAACCAATCCCCTGTTCTTGGTTTTTGGGCGCGATCATCACCGATCCGCTTTGGTTTTTGAGGCTGTTCATATCCAGAAGCTCGGTCAGGCCCAGTTCCTGAGTGGTAGATTCGCGCATTTTCAGTTCGTCAAACATGATCTTGACGCGCAAAAGATTGCGCACCCGCGTGAACAAGGTCATGTCGTTGATCGGTTTGTTAAGAAAATCATCCGCACCAGCCTGGAATCCGCGCACCCGTTCCGATTGTTCATTAGCGGCAGTGATCATGATGACCGGAATGTGAGCGGTGTCGGGATTCCGTTTCAAACGCGAACAAACGGCGTATCCGTCGATACCGGGCATCATGACATCAAGCAGTACCATGTCCGGCATTTCATTTGTCGCAATGTCCAGCGCCTGTTCACCATTTTCGGCCAAAAGCACCTCGAAATAGGCTGACGACAATTTCGCCTGCAAGATCAGACGATTTGTAGCAATATCATCTACAACAAGAATGCGACCGGACATTTGCACTCCCAGATACACGGGTTAAACATGGGAGCAGACTCAATCCGAAAAACGTTAAACATTGGTAACCAAACAGGATTAGGATCAGTGAATATTGGACAGGCAGAGGTAATCGCGCTTCAGGCACTATCGTGGATCGTTTCCGACCCGGATCAATCCGGCCCCTTTATGGCACAAAGCGGCCTGTCTCCCGATCACTTGCGGGAAAATGCAGCAGATAGCGAATTTCTGGGGAGTGTTCTGGATTTTCTACTGTCGAATGAGCCTAGCCTGTTGGCGTTTTGCCACGACATGAATTTGCCAAACGAGTCTGTCGCACGTGCCCGCCAGGAATTACCGGGCGGGCAGGTGCCGAATTGGACGTAATCGCGTCAGTGCGAACTGACGTTTAGTTGTTTTCTGATGTCTCTGCCACCGGTTCCTCGGGGTTGGCAGCATCATTCATCTCATCAACCGCCGAGTCGACAGCGTCTTGCAAGGAATCCTCTGCTGACTGAAGCGCGTCGTTCACGGCCTCTTCCGCGGCGTCGGCTGCATCCTCAGCCTGTTCGGTCAGCTGATCTACCTGATCCTGAACGGCATCCTGTGCATTCTGTGCAGCGGCTTCCGCCTCGGCTGCCAGCCGTGCCGCTTCGGCTTCTGCGGCTGCGGTCGCTGCTTCAAGCTCGGCGGCAACACGCGCGGCCTCAGCCTCGGCTTCTTCGGCAAGCCGGGCGGCTTCTGCTTCTTCGGCCAAGCGTGCGGCTTCAGCCTCTTCTAATGCGATCCGCGCGGCTTCTGCCTTTTCCGCCTCAACCCGTGCCACTTCGGCGGAGACTTGTTTGTCGTAGTAATAGTACCCGCCGCCACCAACGACGAGGATCGCGATCAAAATTATAATATATTTCATATGGTCCCCCAATACAGTTTGACGCATGTCACTGCGTGGCCTTCACATAGGGCGTACGCCGATCAGTCTGAAGAGCATTTCAGCCAATCAGCGCTTTTCCGCTTAGAGGTCGATTTCAATGATCCCGTCTTTGTCCGCAGCGCGAGAGCGGCAGAGGATAATCGCGGTCTCCCGTTGTTGTGCCGATAACACATGGTCGCGATGTTCGACCTCGCCGCCAATCAGGCCGCATTTGCAGGTGCCGCATAAACCGTCGGCGCATTTGACCAGCACGTTGAACCCCGCGGCGTTCAAAACATCGGCGGCAGTTTCGTCGGCGGCGACATGGATGTCGCGATTCGACTTGGTCAGGTGCAGTGTGAACGGGTGGTTTTCATATTCGGGTTCCTCGGGCAGTGTGAAATATTCGATATGGATATTTTCGTCGGGGAATCCATTGGCGCGGGCGGCGTCTTGAACGGCGGCGATGTAGCGATCAGGGCCACAGGCATAGACGTGGGCGTCGGGTTCGTATCGAAGGATGGCGGATAGGTCGGCGCGTGTTTGGTCGGCGCTGCAATGGTGGTGCGTTCGCCAAAGGGTGGCGGCGAGGTCCGACAGATATCCGGCGGAATCGCGGGACGTGTAGCTGTAGTGGAGTTCGAACGGGCTGCCCTTGGCGTGCAATTCGTACGCCATCGCGATCATGGGCGTTACACCGATCCCGCCGCCCATCAGGTAATGTTTTCTGCCCTCTGCCAGTGGGAAATGGTTGATGGGTTTGGAGATGTAAAGCTTGCGTCCTTCGGTAAATATTCGCTGCATCAGGACAGAGCCGCCGCGGCCCGCATCCTCGCGCAGCACACCGATCTGATAGGTTTTCCGGTCCGCCGGATCGCCGGACAGCGAATATTGGCGGAAGAATTCGGGCGCGATGACAACGTCGATATGGGCGCCCGCGGTGAAGGGGGGCAGGTCGCTGCCGTCGGCGGACTGAAATTCGTATTTGATGATGTCGGGTGTCATCTGTTCGACCTTGCTGACCACAACCGCCAGCACCGGACTTTCCCCCTGATCAGCGACGTATTTGTGTGCCAGCTTTTCAGTCGCACCGCGTGCCAGCAGCGCCTTGTATTGTTCCGCCGACAGCATTTCGTTGTAGGCCTTGATCCCGGCCTCCCGATCCATCGGGAACGGATAGGGCCATGGCGGCGGCGCGAGGTTGGCGGGGTAAACGGCGAGGGTCTGATCCGTGAATTTCAGGTCGATTTCGGGTTGCAGGTCGCGTTTGTTTACCGGCTCGGCCGGAGGCTGATAGGGACCTTCGTCACGCATCTCCAAATCCCACCACCATTTTTTGACGGGGTTCAGGCCACCTTTGCCGATCTTATCATCCAGCTTCGCGAGGGGTTTCGCCAGCGCCGGAATGTGGCTGGCGGCCCAACGGAACGGGGCCTCGGCAAACAGACCTTCCAGATTCCACGGGCAGGTTTTCATGCAGCGTCCACACATCGCACCGCCATCTTGGGTGATGCGATAGGTTGTGCATTTCTGGCTGTCGGATTTCCAGATTTCATAGCCATTGAACATCCGTTTCGGCCCTGCCGTGATCGCCCCTGACGGGCATTCGCGGGCACATTTGTTGCAGGCATCGCAGAATTTTTGCAGGCCGAAATCGATGGGTTTGTCATGCGCCATCGGCATGTTGGTGGTCACAACGCCCGATTTCAGTCGCGGGCCGAGATAGGGGTTAAGGATCACTTCGCCAATCCGGCTGACCTCGCCCAGACCTGCCAGTAGCAACAAGGGCGGTTGCAGGACGGTAGAGTTCATCACCGTGTGCACCTGCGCCTCGTAGCCCATATTGCGGATATGCTGCGCGATGATCCCACCTATTAGCGAAAAGCGCAGGTAGGCGCGCATGGATTGCGAGGCGGCGATCCAGTCGTCGCCCGAGGCCCCCTCCATCGTGTCATAGCCTTGATCGACGATCATACTGATGGCGTGGTCGTGGCGGGGGGGTATGGGCTCGGCGGCGGCGTTGTGACTATACCATGCCCAGTCGGGGCAGCGCGATATGCCGACCGCGTCGATCCCCAAAAAATAGCTGGCGGCCTTGACCAGATCGGCGGCTTTGTCCTGTTGGGCAACCATCGGATTGCGGGTTGGGGCAGGGTCACGATCCTCTAGCATAATGAACGCGCCAAGCGCGTGGCGAGGGGCAAAGGCGGTGGCAGATTTGCGCAAATAATTGCCGCGTTTCGCGGCCTCTTGGTTCTTTTTGCCCATGTCGCCGAATAGGGATCGCGCGAACATGTCGGTGCGTTTCGGGATGCGGGGAATGCGGGCTTCGTCGAGGTAGGTTGTCGGCGTCTCAACCCGTTTGATGCGTTCAAACGGGTGTGCGCCGTCCTTGAACCGGCGGTGGCTGTAGGCGGGGCGACCGCGTGGCAGGTTTTGCGGAGCAAGCGGGCTGTCGGGGGCGATCTCCAGCGTCGTGGTGATCGCCGCCAGCCCGAACCCTGTGCCGATCCACGGCGCGACCAGCTTGTCATTTTCCACAATCGCCAAACCGGAGGCGACGGCCAGCCGGTTTAGGTCAACGTCCGACGCGGCCATGGTATGCGCCCGGGCCTCATACCCCAGCAGGCGAATGTAATTCGCGATGACCACAGCGTTTTCCGCCCCACGCACCGACGCGCGATGCGCCTGACAGCCCCTGATCCAGTCGCTGCCGGGTTCGTGGATGTCCGGCTCGCGGACATATTCGGTCAGGAAAACGAGGGCGTGCGTGTGGTGCGTGCAGGCCTCGGGCGGGCGGGACATGGACTCCTTCAGTTCTGCCATGATCACGTCGACACCTGCCGCCTGTGATCTCACCTGCTTGGTACGCAATTCCTCGGCCAACGCTGCTACACCCGGATTAACGGTCGGCGCATCCAGAAACGCGCCGTCGGTCCGGCAGACGCCCATCAGGGATGCATCCTGATAATATCCGAACGCTTTCAGATGGTTCGCGCGCTCCGTCGGGTCGTCTGGAATGACGGCGCGTTCGCGCTTGGCATAGCCGTCGCGGATCGCATCCAGCATGGCTTGATAGGGCGCAATCGCGGAAATCAGACTTTCGGGGGGGGCGTCAAAATGGATCGGCTGATAAGGTGGCACATCCCGCACCGTATCACCGCGCGCCAACCGCTCCACGCGGTAGCGACCCATATGGACGGGCCGATCCCTGTCGGAGCGAAACTTAAGCATCGCACCCTCTGGTCAAGGTGCGCGCGAACCCATAACTTAATCCGTGAACCATCTGTCCTCCCACGGGCAGGTTAGCGGGAAAAGGGATCAAGGCAAGTGGCCACGCGCATCAAAGGTCTGTTATTCGACAAGGACGGCACGCTGTTCGATTTTCACAAGACCTGGGGCGTCTGGTGCGGACAGGTTATCGACGCGATGGCCGCAGATGATCCGGAGGTTGCGGATCGGCTGGCCGAGGTGTTGATGTTCGACCGAGCGGAGAACCGTTTCTTAAAGCAAAGCCCGGTGATTGCCGGGACGTTGGGCGAGCTGACGGATTTGGTCAGCACGGTTTTCCCGGAGCGCGATTATGCCGGGCTTTACGAGGAGCTGAAACATTCGGCCACCGGGATCGAAATGGTGCCTGCTGTGCCGCTGGTCCCGCTGATGCAGGATTTTCTGGCTCGCGACCTAAAGCTGGGGATTGCCACGAATGATGCGGAAAGTGCAGCACGGGTGCATCTGGGGCGGGCAGGTATCGAACAGGATTTTCACTATATCGCCGGGTTTGACAGCGGGTTTGGGTCGAAACCGCAACCGGGGATGCTGTTGGCTTTCGCAGACCAGATGGGCCTTGCGCCGGCCGAGGTCGCGATGGTCGGTGACACAACGCACGACCTGTTTTCCGCGCGCGACGCTGGCATGATACGGGTGGCGGTGCTGACAGGCATGGCGGATCATGGCGATCTCGCTCCGCATGCGGACGTGGTGCTGCGCGACATCGGCCAAATCCCTGCGTGGCTGGAGGCCGGATGAGCGAGCTGCGGCGCGGCTGGACCACGGGCGCCTGCGCTGCGGCTGCGGCCAAGGCGGCAGCGTCAGCGTTGAGCGGCGGCGGGTTTCTGGACCCGGTTTCGATTACTTTGCCAAAAGGGGAGACGCCGGCATTCGCGCTGGCGGAAACATCGGCGGGCGAGGGCTGGGCCGAGGCAGGAATTATCAAAGACGCAGGGGATGATCCGGATGTAACACACGGCGCTCTGATCCTAACGCGGGTGGCGCAGGGTGCGCCGGGGCAGGGCTTGCGGTTCTTCGCGGGTAAGGGGGTCGGCACCGTAACCAAACCCGGCTTGCCGCTTGCGGTCGGGGAACCCGCCATCAACCCGGTGCCGCGCCTGATGATTGATCAGGCGATTGCGGATGTGTCGGACACGATGGACCTTGATGTGACGGTCTCGGTCCGGGATGGCGAGGAACTGGCGAAGAAAACCTGGAACAGGCGGTTGGGGATCGTTGGCGGGCTTTCGATCCTTGGGACCACGGGGATTGTGCGGCCATTTAGTTGTGCGGCGTGGATAGCCTCCATCCATCGCGGCATCGACGTGGCGGTGGCGACAGGGCGGGATCATGTGATCGCAGCGACGGGTTCAACGTCCGAGGCCACGGCGCGGGGGATTTATAAGCTGTCGCAGGAAGATTGCCTCGACATGGGCGATTTTGTCGGGGGGATGCTGAAATATATGCGCCGCCATCCGGTCGCGCGGCTGACGCTGGCGGGGGGGATCGGCAAGCTGACCAAGCTGGCGCAAGGGGCGCGGGATTTGCATTCCGGGCGCTCGCAAGTGGATTTTACGGCGCTGTCGGATTTCGACGTGGGCGAGGCGGTGACGGCGGCGGAGGTTTATGAACGCAACGGCGCGGCGTTTGCCGACTGGGTGGCCGAGGGGGCGCAACGCGAAGCGCTGGCGATGCTGGACGGCGCGCCCGTTCAAGTGGAAATCATCGTGATTGACCGGGCCGGGAATATCCTCAGCCGGAGGGATTTTGCATGATCCTGATCCTTGGCGGCACATCAGACGGCGCACGGCTGACCGACACCCTGTTCACCGAAGGCTATGACGTAATGGAAAGCCTGTCCGGTGTTACCGCGGAACCGCGCCCCCGCGATCATCCGACCCGCACGGGCGGGTTCGGCGGGGCGGACGGGTTGCTGCGCTACATCACAGATGCTGGGATCACCGCACTGATTGATGCAACGCACCCCTATGCCAAAAATATATCATGGAACGCCTGTGCGGCGGCCTCTCGTGCGAAAATCCCGATGCTGCGGTTTGAACGCCCCGCTTGGACGCCTGCGCCAAGCTGGACAATTGTCGGTGATTATCCTGACGCGGCGGATGCCCTGCCGACGGGCGCTCGCGCCTTTCTGACCGTCGGCGGGCAGTCGCTGAACCCGTTTGCGGATCGTGCCGACGTCTGGTTCCTGTTCCGTGCAATCGACGCAGTGGCTAACCCCTTCACCAATGGCGAGGCGATCATCCAGCGCCCGCCGCACCGGTTCGACGACGAACTGGCGCTGATGCAGAACCACCGGATCACACATCTGGTCACGAAAAACTCTGGCGGTGACGCGACCTTTGCCAAGATCGAGGCGGCGACTTACCTGTCAATCCCGATTATCGTCATTGAACGCCCCGTCTTGCCGGTGGTAGAGACCGTGACGACGGTTTCAGACGTGACCGACTGGCTCGCGCGACTAAGAAAGTGACATGACAGAAATTATCGTATGCGATACCTGTAACTACAGTGTCGAAGAGAAAATCCATAACGGCAAAACCGGCGGCGAAATGCTGGCCGAGGAAGTCGAGGCATTGGCAGGGGCCAAGGGTTTGCCTGTGCGCCGCGTATCCTGCACGATGGGGTGCGAGTTCCACTGTAACGTGGTGATTGCCGCGCCCGGCAAGCTGACCTATGTTTTGGGCTCCTTCACGCCGGACGCAACCTCCGCAGACGCCATCGTCGAATATGCCGAGCGGCATCGCGAAAGTGACACGGGGCAGGTGCCCTTTAAACAATGGCCGCAAGGGGTGAAAGGGCATTTTCGCGCCCGCATTCCGGCGCTGACCACAGGGGAATAATATGGCAGGCAAGATACCGACAACGGTGATCACAGGGTTTCTGGGCGCGGGCAAAACCACGCTCGTGCAGCATATGTTGCGCAACGCCAACGGCAAGAGAATTGCGTTGATTATCAACGAGTTCGGTGATCTGGGCGTCGATGGCGACCTGCTGAAAGGCTGCGGGATCGAAGGGTGCGAGGATGATGACGTGCTGGAGCTGTCGAACGGCTGTATCTGCTGCACGGTGGCAGAGGATTTTGTCCCCGCGATGGAAAAACTGCTGAACCGCGACCTGCCGCCGGATCATATCGTGATTGAAACCTCGGGGCTGGCGCTGCCGCAGCCGTTGGTGCGGGCGTTCAACTGGCCGGAAATCCGCAATCGCGTGACGGTGGACGGCGTGATCACGCTGGTCGATGGCGCAGCAATGGCCGAAGGGCGGTTTGCCCATGACGAAGGTGCGATTGATGCGCAACGGGGCGCGGATGACAATCTGGATCACGAGACCCCGCTGTCGGAACTGTTCGAGGATCAGCTCGCCTGTGCGGACATGATCATCGTCAACAAAACGGACCTTCTGAGCGACGCCCAGTCAGACGATCTGGAAACCCGTCTAAAGGCAGGCAGCCGCGATGGTGTTCAGGTGATCCGGACCTCGATGGGGGCGATTTCGCCGCAGATGCTGCTGGGCTTGGGAATCGGGGCCGAGGATGATCTGGACGCCCGGCACGAGGTCCATCACCATCATCACCACGATGATGAGGACGATCACGACCATGATCACGAGCACGACCACGGGCATGACGAGTTTGAAACTTTTCAGGTCACGCGCGGTGTTGTGACAGAGGTTGAGGCATTCGCGGACGCGGTCGCCAAAGTGATCCGCGACCATGACATATTGCGCCTGAAAGGGTTCGCGCAGGTTGGCGCGAAACCGATGCGGCTGGTGATACAGGCGGTAGGCCCGCGAATTGAAACCTATTTCGACCGCCCGCTGACGGATGCCGAAAAGGGACGCGCCAACCTTGTTGTGATTGGCGAGGCCGGGCTGGATCGGCTGGCTATCGAACGGGCGCTGGGCGCGGCGTGAGTGTTGCGGTTACATATGGCGATCCGCGCGACGCGGGCGCGATACGGCTGTTGCAAGGGTCGCACGATCTGATGACCTCGCTGTTTCCGGTGGGGGAGTGTCACTTCCTGTCAATAGATGCGCTTTGTGGCGAGGATATCCGGTTTTTCGTGGCCAAGGACGGTAATGAAACGCTCGGCTGCGCGGCGCTGGCGATCCGGGATGGATATGGCGAAGTGAAGTCGATGTTTGTCGATCCCGCGGCGCGGGGGCGATCCGTTGGCGCAGCGCTGCTAACGCAGGTCGAGGACGAAGCACGTGGGCTGGGGTTGCCGGTCCTGAATCTCGAAACCGGAACGTTGCTGCATGCGGCGCATCGGCTTTATGAACGCGGCGGATTTACCCGCTGCGGGCCGTTTGGCGACTATGACGACGGCGAATTCAGCATTTTTATGACCAAGGCCCTCTGATGCACCTGCTACAAGTCCAACCCGGCGAGATTTCCGACGGGTCGGAGCCGGTCGATCTGGGTCAATCCTCCGCCGACGTGATCGTAATCAGCGCGGCGGACACGGAAATCGCCGCGCTGTCCGAAGCCTTCAGTACGATCAAGGACGGGCCACAGAGTTTGCGTCTGGCGAACCTCGGGAACCTCTCGCACAGTTTTACGATTGATAAATATCTGGACGACACGGCGACCAAGGCGAAGCTGGTTGTGGTGCGGTTGCTGGGCGGACGGGCCTATTGGCCCTATGGGCTGGAGCAATTCGCGGTGCGGTTGGGTGCGGCGGGTGTTGGCTTTGCTGTGCTGCCCGGGGACGATAAACCTGACGAAGAATTGCGGGCATTTTCGACGGTGTCGGGCGCGGATTATGACGCGCTCTGGTCTTATCTGATTGAGGGCGGGCCGGAGAATGCGGCGAATTTCCTGCGCTATACGCGGGCAATGCTGGACGGGGCTGAACGCCCGCAGCAGGCGAAGCCGCTATTGCGCGCAGGGCTCTATTGGCCGGGCGAGGAGTCGGCGTCGTTGGACACGATCCGCGCAGCATGGCAGCCGGATCAACCTGTCGTAGCGTTGGTGTTTTACCGCGCATTGGTGCAGGGCGCGGGTCTGCATCCGGTCAATCGGTTGGTTAAACAGTTGGCGCGGGAGGGGCTGAACCCGCTGCCGATTTTTGTGGCGTCATTAAAGGATGAACTGTCCGCCGCAACGGTTTCCCAGATTTTCGCCGACGCCCAACCTGATGTGGTGCTGAACGGCACCAGTTTTGCGATATCTACGCCCCAAGATGCGGGCAAAGGGACGGTTCTGGATTCCACCGGTGCGCCGGTGTTCCAGATTGTTTTTGCTGCGGGGACGGAGGAGGCGTGGGACAGCGGCCTAAACGGTCTGTCTGCGCGGGACATTGCGATGAATGTCAGCTTGCCGGAAATCGACGGGCGCATCCTGACCCGTGCGGTGAGTTTCAAAGGCGAGGCGTATTTTGACGAGGCGACCGAATGCCTGATCACCGCCTACCGCGCCCATGGCGGGCGGATTGCGTTTGTGGCGAAGTTGGCAGCGAACTGGGCGAAGCTGCGGCGGGTTCCTGTGGCGGAGAAAAAGGTCGCGCTGGTGCTGGCGAATTATCCCAACAAGGACGGACGGCTGGCGAATGGCGTCGGGCTGGACACGCCTGCGGCAACGGTCGATGTGCTGCGGGCGCTGGCGGATGAAGGGTTTGCCGTGCGTGACTTGCCAGCCGACAGCGCCGACCTGATGGCGCGGATACTGGCGGGACCGACGAACTGGCTGACCGACCGTGTGCGCCGTGACGGTGGCGAGCGGCTGATGATGTCGGACTATCAGATTGATTATGGCCAACTGCCCGCCGAGGTCCGCCGCAAGGTTGAGGAAAGGTGGGGTGCGCCGGAGGCTGATCCGTTTTTTACCACTGGTGAGGTCGATTGCGGCTATTTCAGCCTGTCGATCCTGCGGTTCGGCAATGCGGTTGTCGGGATACAGCCAGCGCGGGGCTATAATATTGATCCCAAGGAAACGTATCACTCACCGGACCTTGTGCCGCCACACAATTATTTCGCCTTCTATTTCTGGCTGCGCCATCAGTTGGGTGCCCATGCGATTGTCCATATGGGCAAGCACGGCAATATGGAGTGGTTGCCGGGTAAGGCGCTGGCGCTGTCCGATGAATGTTTTCCGGAGGCTGTGTTCGGCCCGACACCCCATTTCTATCCCTTCATTGTGAATGATCCGGGTGAAGGGACGCAGGCCAAGCGCCGTGCGCAAACCGTGATCATCGACCATCTGACACCACCGCTGACGCGGGCGGAGACCTATGGTCCGCTCAAGGATCTGGAGGCGCTGGTTGACGAATATTACGAAGCGTCAGGCGTGGATCCCCGGCGGCTGGATTTCCTGCGCGGCGAGATATTGAACCTGACCCGAGCGACAAGGATCGATGAAGATGCGGGAATTGATTGGAATGCTGAAGAAGGGAAGCAACTAGCGGCGCTTGATAATTACCTGTGTGATCTCAAGGAAAGCCAGATCAGGGACGGGCTGCATATATTCGGGTCCTCGCCCACGGGAACGCTGGAACGTGATCTAGTGGCGGCCTTGGTGCGGGTGCCGCGTGGGGATGGGAAGGGGGCGAATGCCTCGCTTATCCGGGCCTTGGCGGCGGATATGGAGATGGGGTTTGACCCGCTCGATTGTGTGATGTCGGATGCGTATGACGGGCCGCGCCACAAGTTTTTGAAGGCGGCATCTTCGGACCCGTGGCGGACGTTGGGCGACTCTGTCGAGCGGCTGGAATGGATCGCCGGACGGCTGATCGAAGGGTTGGAACCTGATCCGATGTGGAAACGCACGCGGCTGGTGGTGGAAGGGATACATGCTGATGTTGTCCCAACCTTGCGGGGCTGTGGACCGGCGGAGATGCGGGGGCTCCTCAGCGGCCTTGCTGGCCGTTTCGTCGCCCCCGGCGCCTCGGGTGCCCCGACGCGCGGGCGTCTGGACGTGCTGCCGACGGGCCGGAATTTTTTCTCCATCGACAGCCGGACCTTGCCAACGCCAGCCGCGTGGACGCTGGGTTGGAAGTCGGCGAACCTGCTGATCGAACGGCATTTGCAGGAGGAAGGCGACTGGCCCCGCGCCATGGTGCTGACCGCATGGGGGACATCCAACATGCGCACGGGTGGTGATGATATTGCGCAGGCGATGGCGCTGATGGGCGTTAAGCCGGAATGGGATAATGCCAGTCGCCGCGTGACGGGGTTCGAGATTATGCCGCTGAGCGTGCTGGACCGTCCGCGTGTAGATGTGACCTTGCGGATTTCGGGGTTCTTCCGCGATGCGTTTCCGGCGCAGATTGATCTGCTCGATAGCGCGATCCGTGCGGTGATGAAGTTGGAGGAACCCGACGACATGAACCCACTGGCGGCACGCTATCGCGCGGAGGTTAAAACGCTGGGCGAAGATCGCGCGGGCTATCGCATTTTCGGCGCAAAACCCGGGGCCTATGGTGCGGGATTGCAGGCGTTGATCGACGAACGCATCTGGAACGACAAGGCCGATCTGGCGGAGGCGTACCTGACATGGGGTGGCTATGCCTATGGCGGCAAGGCGGGCGGCGCGGGGGCGCGCGCGGAGCTGGAAACGCGCTTAACGGGCGTTCAGGCGGTGGTCCACAATCAGGACAATCGTGAGCACGACATTCTGGACAGCGACGACTATTACCAATTCGAAGGCGGCGTCGCGGCGACGATTGAACACCTGCAAGGCGAAGCGCCGAAGATTTATCACAACGACCATTCCCGCCCTGAACGCCCCGTGATCCGCACACTCGACGAAGAAATGTCGCGCGTCATCCGCTCCCGCGTTGTGAACCCCAAATGGATCGAGGGGGTCAAGCGCCACGGCTATAAAGGTGCGTTCGAAATGGCTGCGACGGTCGATTATATGTTTGCGTTCGCGGCAACCACGCGCGCCGTCAAAAACCATCATTTCGATCTTGTGCATGAAGCGTTTCTGGAGGACGAAACCACCCGCCAGTTCATCGCCGACCACAACCCTGCCGCGCTCCGTGAAATCGCGGAACGCTTTCAGGAGGCGATAGACCGCGACATGTGGCACCCGAGAAGTAATTCTGCGCGGGCGTTGTTGCACACCATCTTAAACAAACCGCTAGGCACTCCGCCCAACTCGCGCTAGAAATCCAGAATGATTTCAACCGCTGATATTTCCCAGTTCCTGACCGACATTTCCGCCATTCATGCGCGCGGCAACGCGACCGAGCATTCCTATCGCCCGGCCATCAAGACGCTGATCGAAACCACCGCAGACATCATCGCAACCAATGAACCCAAACGCGAGGCGTGCGGCGCCCCGGATTTCATCATCGAACAGGGCGACATTCCGCTAGGCCATATTGAGGCCAAAGACATTGAAATCGACATCCGCCCGCGCAAAGGGCCGAACAAGGAACAGCAGGATCGCTATATCGCGGGCCTGCCGAACCTGATCTATACCAATGGCCTCGACTGGGATTTCTATCGCGAGGGGGAACGGATCGCCTCGGTCACCATCGGGGACGTGCTGATGGGCATCCAGCCGCGGCCGGAAAATTTCGACCAGTTCGCCCACCTGTTACAGGATTTCGTCACTGCCCGTCCGCAAACCATCACCTCCGCCGCGAAGCTGGCGAAAATGATGGCGGGACGGGCGACGCTGATCAAGGACGTGATGGGCAAGGCGCTGCGCGAAGACGCCGACCTGCAAACCGAACTGGCGGGGCAATATCGCGGTTTCAAGGAACAGTTGATCCACGATATCTCGCCCGATGAATTTGCGGATATCTACGCCGAAACCATCGCCTACGGCATGTTCGCTGCCCGCCTGCACGACCCGACCGTAGAGGATTTTTCGCGCCAAGAAGCCCTCGAACTCCTCCCGAAAACCAACCCGTTCCTGCGCAACCTGTTCAGCTATATCGCCGGACCGACGCTGGATGACCGTATCCGCTGGATCATCGACGAACTGGCGCTGGTGTTTCAGGCCTGTGACCTGGCGAAACTGATGGCCAATTTCGGATCGCTGACCAAACGCAACGACCCGTTTATTCATTTCTATGAAGACTTCCTAAAGGAATATAACCCTAAAAAACGCAAGGCGCGGGGGGTCTGGTATACCCCCGAACCCGTCGTCAATTTCATCGTCCGCGCGGTGGACGAGGTGCTGCAAAAGGAATTTGGACTGGCCGACGGGCTGGCGGATACGTCCAAAGTCACCGTCGACTGGGACACCGGGTTTCTCGACAAAAAGGGCAAACCCATCACCAATAAGCGGGAGGTCCACCGGGTCCAGATCCTCGATCCTGCGACGGGCACAGGCACCTTTCTGGCGGAGGTCATCAAGCAGATCGCCCCGCGCGTCAAGGGCATCGCTGAAGGCATGTGGTCCGGCTATATCGAACGCGACCTGATCCCGCGCCTGCATGGTTTCGAACTGCTGATGGCCTCTTATGCCATGTGCCACATGAAGCTGGACATGATCCTGACGGAGCTGGGCTACAAGCCCACCGGCCAGCCGCCGCGCTTGTCGGTCTATCTGACCAACTCGCTGGAGGAAGGCGAGCGCGAGGTCCGCGACCTGTTCATGGCCCAATGGCTGACGAATGAGGCGCGAGCGGCCAACAACATCAAACGCCAGCAACCGATCATGTGCGTGATCGGCAACCCGCCCTATAACATAATGTCAGGCAATTTGTCTGATGAACAAATTCAGTTAGTTGAGCCATTTAGATATGTTGACGGTAATAAAATCAAAGAAAAGGGAATGCTACAATTCGAGAAAAACATTAATAATGATTACATTAAATTTATCGCATTGGCAGAAAGAATTCTTAGAAAGACCGGATATGGAATATTGGGTTTTGTTACGAGCCATGGCTATTTAAAAAGCAGCTCATTTCGCGGGTTGCGATCGCATCTTCTCGACTCCTTTGATCGAGTGTATGTCCTCGATCTTCATGGCAATAGCGAGATACGTGAAGTGCCTCCGGCTGATATTACCGATGAAAACGTTTTCGAAATTAAACAAGGTGTAGCGATACTAATATGCGTAAAAGTAAAAAAATCATCCTCTCAAAAAGGGAAAGTATATTTTAGCGAGCTATGGGGATCACGAAGATATAAGGGAGAAACCTTATATACAAAATCGTTCGGCGAAACAGATTGGGTTGATTGCGGAGCAGTTTCTCCAAACTATATCTTCCACCCTTCAGGTCCTTCGTTTAGTAAATACGTTGAAGAAGCACCGAGTTTGGCAGATTTCTTCCCTATTTATTCGTCCGGGGTAATAACGGCGAGGGACGGTTTTAGTATTTCCGAAAATAGTCAGATACTAACTCAGCGAATTCAGGAATTTGCGTCGAATGTTGAATTGTCGGATTCAGAGCTTTGCAACATGCTCGATATTCCTTTGAAGAAAGGATGGGACATTTCAAGAGCTAGAGCAAGCTTGAGGAACGTGCAAGATCGCAGTTCTTTAATTAGAGAGATTAGTTACCGTCCTTTTGATGATCGGAAGATAATTTTCCATGAGAGCGTGGTCTAGACGACGGCCCGGTCGACAATGGACAATATGATTAAAGGTCAGAACCTTGCGCTAGTGTCGGCAAGAAGTGAAAAATCGGGAACTTGCAGTCACTTCTACATTAGTAACAAGTTAGTCGAGACGAAATGTGGAGAAAGAACGACACAAAGCGCTGTTTTCCCCATCTACCTCTACCCCGACGAACAAGACCTCGACCAAACCCGCCGCATAAACTTCGATCCGAAGCTCTATAAAAAACTCCGGGCCCTCGCCACGCACCCCACGCATGGCGAGCCGGACGAATTGCAGACCTTCGACTATATCTACGGCACCCTCCATTGCCCCGCCTACCGCGAGACGTATGCCGAGTTCCTGAAAATCGACTTCCCCCGCATCCCCTGGCCCTCCTCCCCCGATGAATTCTGGGATGTGTCGGCCAAGGGCAACCGCCTCCGCCGTCTCCACCTGATGGAGGCCGACGTTATCGGCGACACGCCCTATCCCTTTGTCGGCGAGGGCGATGGCGAAGTGGACAAACCCCTCCGCAAGGACGGTCATGTCTGGATCAACGACAGTCAGCGGTTTGAAAACGTCCCGGACGTGTCATGGGATTTCTATATCGGCGGCTACCAGCCCGCGCAGAAATGGCTAAAGGACCGCAAGGGCCGCACGCTGTCCTTCGACGACATCCGCCACTACCAGCGCATCATCAAAATCCTCTCCGAAACCGACCGGATCATGAAAACGATCACGATGGATTTGGGAGGGCCGGAATGACCGTCACCCGCATCACGCCCCCCTACGATTTCGCCCCCATGCTGAAGCTGATCCAGCGCAGCTTTGCCTATATGGACGGGGTGATTGATCCCCCAAGCTCCATGCATCACCTGACTGTTGAGGATCTGGAACGTGCGGCGGTCGAAGGCGTTGCGCTGGTCATTGGCGATCCGCCGGTAGCCTGTGCGCTGTGTAAGCCGCTGGGCGATGCGCTTTATGTCGGCAAAATCGCCGTGGATGCCAGTCAGCGCGGACAGGGGCTGGCGCGGGCGCTGTTGGCAGAGGCCGAGGAGATAGCCCGGGAACGCGGATTTGGCTTTCTGGAACTGCAAACGCGGGTCGAGCTGACCGCGAACCACAAAACCTTCGCCGCGCTAGGCTTTGTGAAAGTGGCGGAGACGGCGCATGATGGATATGATCGCCCAACATCTATTACTTTAAGGAAATTTTTATGACGCAAACTGGACATTGCCTGTGTGGCGAAACTACATACGCATTTGATGGCGAGATCGTTTGGCAGGGCCATTGCCATTGCGAAAGCTGTCGGCGCAATACGGGTTCGCCGCTGACCACATGGTTTGGCGTTCCGCGCGGCGGCTTTCGTTGGACAGGCCGGACGCCCGGATCCTATGAATCGACCCCGGGCAACCACCGCCTTTTCTGCACCAATTGCGGCACGCCGATGGCCTATGATGGCGGCTGGGACAAAAAGACCATGCATCTTTATGCCGTCAGTCTGGACGACCAGACCCTCGTCGCCCCCACCATCCATTTCCATCACGAGGAAGCGGTTGACTGGCTGACCATCGAGGATGATCTGGAGAAACGTATCGGATGACTCTCTACACTGCCCCCGACGGCCAACCCCGTTGCCGCTGGGCGGGGTCGGCGCCAGAATTTTTGGACTATCACGACCGAGAGTGGGGCTTCCCCGTCCATGACGACATCCGCCTGTTCGAGAAAATCTGCCTAGAGGGGTTCCAGTCCGGCCTCAGCTGGCGAACGATCCTTGCGAAGCGCGAGAATTTCCGTGCGGCGTTTGCGGGGTTCGATTTCCATAAGGTCGCGCAATTCGGCCCCATGGACGTGGAACGCCTCGTCACCGACGCTGGCATCATCCGCCACCGTGGCAAGATCGCGGCAACGATCAACAACGCCGCCCGTGCGATTGAATTGATCAAAGAAACCGGAACGCTCGCCGCCTATTTCTGGTCATTCGAACCCGACCCGTCGGAAATCCCCGAGCCACAAACCCTCACGACCTCCCCCGCCGCGATTGCGCTGTCCAAGGACCTGAAAAAACGCGGCTGGAAATTCGTCGGCCCCACCACCTGTTTCGCCTTCATGCAAGCAATGGGCCTGATCAACGACCACGCGATTGGCTGCGTGATCCGGGAACGGGCCGCAGCCGCGCGATAACCCTTCCCTTCGCGGCGCGGGGCACATACTCTTGCGCAAAAGGGAGATTTCCATGACCGACGACACCGACCGCCACAACGCCAAAATGGCCAAGAAGAAGGCCGCGCGTGATAAAATCATGGCGACCAAGACCGATGAAAAGGGCCTGATCATTGTCCATACCGGCAAGGGGAAGGGCAAATCCTCGGCCGCGTTCGGCATGATCTTCCGCCATATCGCGTGGGGCCAGCCCTGCGCTGTGGTGCAGTTCATCAAAGGCGGGATGGAAAGCGGCGAGAAGAAACTGATCACCGAGCGCTTTGCCGAAGAATGCCCGTTCTATGCGATGGGCGAGGGGTTCACGTGGGAAACCCAAGACAAGGAACGCGACATCGAAATGGCCGGCGCCGCGTGGGAAAAGGCGAAGGAGCTGATCCGCGACGAGCGGAACGCGATGGTCCTCTTGGACGAAATCAACATCGCGCTGCGCTACGGCTATATTGATCTGGCTGATGTGTTGACGTTTTTGCGCGACGAAAAACCCCCGATGACGCATGTGGTCCTAACGGGCCGGAACGCCGCCGAAGAACTGATCGAGGCCGCCGATCTGGTCACCGAGATGGAACTGGTGAAACATCCGTTCCGGTCAGGGGTGAAGGCGCAGCGGGGGGTGGAGTTTTAAGGGATGAATATTTTCGTAAATTTTAGCCAGTCATTTCTCGGCACTTTTGGTTCATATGGGGAAAGTTGTTGCCAGATCTAATTCATTTCGCCTCGACAGGACGAACTAGTACGCAAAATTTATGTATGTTGCTGTTGCAAGGCGAACCTAGGGCAACAGTTGTTCATGAGGCTATCGGAATTAAATATAGACCGTCTCAAGCATTCCGAAATTTAAGACAAGATGAACTCGTCGGGCAACTACGTGCCGTAAAAGCACATCTGATTAGAGTGGAAGAATCATTAAATAGCGGAAGAAGCTTTATTGACACTGGTTGGCCATCATTTCCTTGGATTCCCTACCTCGAAAATAGGTTCCTTAAAAACTTCAAGTTTGTTCATATTGTGCGAAATCCAATAGATACCGCCATCTCACTATCCGCTATGAATACCCTGACTGGTGAAATATCTAGTTGGCAGCGGCACGGATTAATAACACCTTTTCATGATAACGCTAAACATCATGATCTGAGTTTCGAATATCCAAATTACACACACTTTGAGCGCGCACTATATCAATGGCTTGAAATCAATGATTTTCTGTTAGAGATGCATGAACGTGAATGTTTCGCAGGCATGTTCAAATTCGAAGATTTGTACGGTGATGATCCTTCTCATATGCGACGACTATGGTCCGCATGTGGATTTGCCAATGCAGTAATTGATAGAAACAAAAAAACTGACAATTACAAACGGCTGCCTACCGAGAACAAGGTGATTTACTCTAGGCTCTTAAATGAACGGGTATCATCACTTGCTGATAAAATGGGCTACGAAATAGGGTAAGAGTCTTAGCAATCTAGTCCACGTTACAATATCAAAAAAGCGAATTCTCTAATAGTGTGGGTGCTCTGCACGCACCAAAACATCTCAAACGGTGCGTGGAAACCTCGCAGCCTACGTCACCGACTACATAACGTTAAAAGTTTCACCTTTCCGAAACAGTACAAATTCTTGCAAATTTGTTAGAGTGATCCGTCCACCTTCAGCGATCTCCGCCTTGCCTCTAATTTCCACTTTGTCGCGATACAAATACTCACCACCGCCATATGCAGGGACACAAGAAAACAAATGCTTTAGCAGGTCAGGGGTTCGAATTAAGACAAAATCTTCAGGGACCGCCGACATTTCGTCACGCAAAAGTGCTTCGTTGCCATCGTGAGTAAATATGCCAACGACCTCGGCGGGTTTGTCTTCAGAGAATGTTGACGTTAACAAAAAATCTTTGACGCTTAACATTTCGTTCTGCCCACTGTTTCAGGTTTAAGTTGACCGCACCCTAAACCACCTCCACCCGGAAATCCCCCGCTATCGGCCAGCGCATCCCCGCTGACGCCCCGCCATCCACGCGGATCGTCTGGCCCGTCACAAACCCCGCCGCAGGTGACGCCAGAAACAGCGCTGTGCCGACCAAATCATCCACCTGACCCATCCGCCCCATCGGCGTCACCTTCGAATTCCACGCCTGCAAATTCTCGTCCGACCAGAGTTTCGCAGTCAGGTCCGTCCAGATAAACCCCGGCGCCAGCCCGTTCACGCGGACCCCCTTTGGCCCCCATTCCAGCGCCAGCCCCTTGGTCATGTTCTGCAAGCCCATCTTGCTCATCGCATAGGGCAGCACTTGGGTCAGCGGGCCGTGGGTCGACAGGCTGTCGATGTTGATAATATTCCCCGACCCCTGCTTGATCATCTGCCGCCCCACCGCCTGCGCCATCAGGAACGCGCCGCGCAGGTTGATGGCGATGATCTGATCAAACTCCTCGGCCGTGTAGTCCTCTGCCGGCATGCGTTTATTGACGCCCGCGCAATTGATCATCGTGTCGATCCGCCCGTGATCCTCGATCACGCGCGCCACGCAGTCGGTGATCGAATTCGCATCCGCCACGTCACAGGTGACGCCGGTCATTATCGTCCCCTCGCACGCGGCGTCGAGCGCATCCTGCCCCCGCCCCGTCAGCACCACGGTCGCCCCGCGTTCGGCAAAGGCTTGCCCGATCGCCAGCCCAATCCCCCGGCTGCCGCCGGACACCAGCACAATCTGATCTTTCACCGAAAAAAGCTGGTCTGTCATATTTCCCCCCATCATGGAAACGGCATCAAGAATTGGTTAAGCGCGTGCTCAAATGATTGTAGAAGTTTCTACGTAGCAAACGTGCCGATTGCAATGTGAGTAACACGTTATGCCAGCGGGCGGTGACGGGATAAACCTAGGGGTAATTTCCTTCGACATTGATCCGCTTGCATTGGAAGTGACGCCGAATGGACCCGTTTTCTGGCTGAACGACAGAACACCATGTTTCGTTCGTCATCGATTTCGAACGCGACGATCACCAAATCCGACGGCACACGGAATTATTCCCGTCGTGTCACCATGGTTCGGCGCGTACTGGCTGATTTTCGATATCCTCGCCCGATCAATGCTTGAGCTCGTGTCGCAAATATGTTGGGCTACAGACGACTGACACTATGAAGGGGACATCATGCGCAAAGCGATTGCAGGTATTTTTGTGACTATTCTGGCCGGATGCGGTGGCGGCGGGTTGGTTGGTGACGACGACCCGAATAAGGCCAGTGTCGCGATGGAAGTTGTTGACGGGCAGGTTGTGGTCACCGGTTTTGCAGGCGCGGCCTTTAGCCCCGAAGAAATCGGCGAGCTGATCGTGCAACCGGAATGTGCGGCGTCAGACCTCGAAATGTCAAACCTGACCTTGACACCGTCGGGCAGCGGTTCCGCGATCCGCGCACTTTGCGTTTAAGGCCTCTCTAACGCTTCAACCATGTGAAGGCACGCCGCAGCGTGTCTGTGGCCGCCTGTTCAATCACGTCGCCATGGGCAATGATCAAACGATCCGCTTGCCAATTCAGAATTCGCTCCAGCGCTGTGCGCGCCGCGCGTCGATTGATAAAAGCCACCCGAAATTTCCGCGGCACCGTGGGCTCGGGGCCGATCATCAGGTCCAGCCGCGCGATGGTCCGTCGCCAACCAGTGAAATGCTCCGCAGGAAATTGTTGCAGCAAGTCACAGAAAAGTACCGTGCGACTTGGACGATGATAAAAAATCACCTCTTCCAGCATTGGATTGCCGAAAAAAATCGCCTGATCCATGACATCCGCCCACGCCAGGTCGGGACCGTCCTGCAATTCCGCATCAAAACGCAAATCCTTGCGCCGTTTTGTCAGCCCGGGTGCGGCGTGGGTTTTAGCGTCCGGATAGGCTGCCTGCCAGTCGGCAATGAACAGATGGTGGTACTTGATCGGCGAGACGATGTGAGAAACGGACCCAAGCGCGTCAACCTCGGCCTTCACTTTCTCGGTAAGTTGGATGGGCGACCAAATGAACAGTCCGCCATCTGACAACCGGATCACCGCCATTCGCGTGTTATAAGAAAACCCGCCAACCTCGAGTGATGCCCCGCCTGCGATCCATATATCTTCGCCGAATTTTTTCATGCCCACGCTCCGCCCCGAACTATCCCCGATGACGCGAATATCTGCAAGGCGTCGGTTTCTGCCTTGTGCCGACTCGGGGCGCTTGTTAGGCAGTCCTATCGACGGTGCCCATTCTGGGCTGGAAACGCGTTCGGTGGCGGCTGACCCATCCCGGGGGCCTTAGCTGAAACTGTCAGACGACAAGCGTTTCCTTCTAAATTGGAAGGAAAGACAATGAAAAAACTCATCGCATTTGCAACCCTCGCTGCCACGCCTGCTTTCGCACATCCTGCGACAGGTGGCTTCCACATGCCGCACCCCGAAGTTCTGGCTGTTGCCGTTCTGGCGGCCTGTGTCGCGCTCATCGCCGCCCGCCGTTAAGATGCCAAAATTCGGAGTGATGGTCTGTGGGCACGGGTCCCGCAGCCAAGCCGCCGTGGACGAATTCGCCGTGCTGGCGGAACGTCTGCGTCCGCATTTCCCCGACTGGCCGGTCGATTACGGCTATCTGGAATTCGCCAATCCGGTGATCCGCGACGGACTCGATAACCTGCGTGAGGCGGGCTGTGACCATATTCTGGCGGTGCCCGGGATGTTGTTCGCGGCGATGCACGCGAAAAACGATATTCCGACGGTGCTGAACACCTATGCCGCCAAACACGGGATCACCGTGGGCTATGGCCGCGAGCTGGGCGTTGACCCCAAGATGGTGTCGGCGGCCTCGGACCGTGTCCGCGCGGCGGTGGATGCCGCCAACGCCGAACACGGCGAGGTCGCGTTGCACGACACCTGTCTGGTCGTCATCGGCCGTGGCGCGTCGGACCCCGACGCCAACGCCAACGTGTCGAAAATCGCGCGTCTGTTGCAAGAGGGGATGGGCTTCGGCTGGGTCGAGGTCGGCTATTCCGGCGTCACCTTCCCGCTGGTTGAACCCTGTCTGCAACATGCGACGAAGCTGGGCTATAAACGCATCATCGTTTTCCCGTATTTCCTGTTCTCCGGCATCTTGATCGACCGGATTTATGGCTTCACCGACCAAGTTGCCGCGGCGCATCCGGACATCCAGTTCGTCAAAGCCGGTTACCTGAATGATCACCCGAAGGTCATCGAAACCTTTGCGGACCGCGTGCGCGAAATTCTCGAAGGTACGAACAACATGAATTGCGGCATGTGCAAATACCGCGAGCAGGTTCTGGGGTTCGAAGCCGAGGTCGGCATGGCGCAGGAAAGCCACCACCACCATGTCGAAGGGCAGGGCGCGAATGCGCCGGGGGCAACGGTGGAAACCTGCGACCTGTGTGACACGTTCTGCACGGGGGCCTGTCGGTTGGATATGGGTCACCATCATCACGATCACGACCATCCGCATGATCACAGCCATGACCATGACCACGGACATCATCACCACGACCACGCGCACCCCGAATACCCTCATGCCAAGCACCCGCACGGGCCGGAGAGTGTGCGCAAGAAATGAGCCTGTTTGACGGATATCTGATGGTGGACTGGTCATCGTCGTCAGTCCCCGCAACAGGTGCGGACAGCATCTGGATCGCATGGTTGCGAGGTGGGGATTTGCGCCTGACCAACCCTGAAACGCGGGTCCAAGCGATGGCCGAGATCGCAGATATTCTTCGCGAGGCCACGGCCCGAGGCGAGCGGGTTTTGGCCGGGTTCGACTTCCCCTTCGGCTACCCCGAAGGCACCGCTCACGCCCTGACCGGCGGCGACTGGCGCGACCTCTGGCGCTTGCTTTCGGACCAGATCATTGATGATGATCACAACGCCAACAACCGTTTCAAAGTGGCTGCGCGGCTAAACCAACGCTTCCCCGGCGTCGGCCCCTTTTGGGGGCATCCTAGTCGGCATACCTATGACGATCTGGCGAAGACCTGCGGGCAAGGATATGGCGAGACGCTCCCACCCCGAAACCGCTATGCAGAGGAAGGGAACCGCGCGCAAGAGGTCTGGAAACTTTTTGGCATTGGGTCCGTCGGCTCCCAAGCCTTGACCGGTATCGCCGCGCTCGAACGGTTGCGGGCCAACCTCCCGTGCCGCGTCTGGCCATTGGAAACGCTGGGTGAGGATGAGGGTCATGTGCTCGCCGAAATCTACCCCTCGATGCTGCCACCGCACCCGGGCGAGTCAGTGAAAGATGCCGGACAGGTGCGGCGATTGGCCGAGGTGTTTGCCGTGCTTGATCGCCGCGGCGACCTGCGCGAGGTCCTGCGCAAACCGCTCGACATGCCAGCGAAAGTGCGGCTGGAGGAGGCGTGTATGCTGGGTCAGGATTGCGTCGAGTTGCTGACCGCCGCGATGCCAACCTATCTGAAGGACCCCGCCGCCATCTATCGCCAAAGCTTCGAAACTGTGCGGGCAGAGGCGGATTTTTCGAAACTGCCCAAAGACCTGCACCCGGTCGCCACCCGCCTGATCCACGCCTGTGGTATGGTGGACTTGCCCCAAGACCTGAGTTTCAGCGACGATATTTACACCGCCGCCCACACGGCCCTGACCAACGGTGCCCCGATCCTATGCGATTGCGAAATGGTCGGCGCGGGGATCATTCGCCGCTACCTGTCGGAAAACGAGGTCATCGTGACCCTAAACGACCCTCGCACGCCCAACCTTTCCGCCAACCTGAAAACCACCCGATCCGCCGCCGCGGTGGAGCTGTGGCGTGACCATATCGAGGGCGCCATCGTCGCCATCGGCAACGCCCCAACGGCGCTGTTCCACCTGCTGGAAAAGCTGGATCAGGGTTGGCCGAAACCCGCGGCGATCCTCGCCTTCCCCGTCGGCTTCGTCGGCGCGGCGGAAAGCAAAGCGGCGCTGTCCGCCAACCCCGGCAACACCCCGTTCATCGCGCTGCAAGGCCGACGTGGCGGGTCCGCCATGGCCTCTGCCGCCGTCAACGCCTTCGCCGCAGGATTACCGGAGGACACACAATGACCCCTTGGCTCCATATCGTTGGGATTGGCGAGGATGGCCTCGACGGCCTGACCCCCGCCACCCGCACCATTGTCGAAGCGGCCGAGATCATCATTGGCGGGGATCGTCATCATAACTTGTCAGCGAATGTGACGGCCAAACGGGTCGCGTGGCCCTCGCCGTTTGATGCGCTGATCGAGACGCTGAAATCCTTCAAAGGCAAACGCGTCGTGGTGCTGGCGACCGGTGACCCGCTCTGGTTCTCGGTCGGGGCACGGATCGGGCGCGCCATTCCGGCGAACGAGATCACCTATCACCCGCAACTCTCGGCCTTCCAATTGGCCGCCGCGCGGATGGGGTGGAGCATGGCGGATCTGGAAACCCTGACCGTCCATGGCCGCCCGGTGGAACAGATGATTGCGTTTATACAGCCGGATGTGCGCTTGCTGATCCTGACGACGGGGTCGGACACACCCTCGCAAATCGCGCGGTTCCTGAGCGAACGGGGTTACGGACAAAGTCGGATGACCGTGCTGTCCTCCATGGGCGGGGCCGACGAAAAACGTTTTGATGGCATTGCCGAGACGTGGAACCAGGCCGTGCCGGCGTTCAACACGCTGGCCGTGGAATGTATCGCCGCGCCAGATGCGGCGCTGCTGCCACGCGTGCCGGGATTGGCGGACGAGCTGTTTGAAAGCGACGGCACCATGACCAAGCGCGAGGTGCGCGCGGTGACCGTTGCCAAGCTGATGCCAATGCGCGGGGCACTGTTGTGGGACGTCGGCTGCGGATCGGGATCGGTCGCGATCGAATGGATGCGCGCGGCGCGCTATACATCCGCCATTGGCATCGAACCCCGTGCGGATCGTCGCGCGATGGCGGCGCATAATGCGCTGGCGCTGGGTGTGCCAAAGCTGGAATTGCTGGATGGCACAGCGCCAGATCAACTCGACGGACTGGCTGCGCCAGACGCCATTTTTATTGGTGGCGGGCTGACGCGTGACGTGTTCACCGCCTGTTGGTCTGCTTTGCGGCCTCTGGGACGACTGGTCGCCAATGGCGTGACCTTGGAAACGCAAGCGCTGTTGTTGGCGCTGCATGCCGAACATGGTGGAGAGCTGGTGCAAATCGCGGTGTCGCGTGCGACGCCCGTGGGCACGCTGACCGGGATGAAACCGCTGATGCCAGTGACACAGTGGAGCCTGATCAAACGATGAGTGTTCTTTATGGCATAGGGTTGGGGCCGGGCGATCCGGAGCTGATGACGCTAAAAGCGCATCGCCTGATATCGGCGGCCAAGGTCGTAGCCTATCCGACACTGGCAGGCGGCGAGAGTTTTGCGCGCTCCATCGCGGCGGGGGTGATCGCGCCAAATGCCCGCGAAATCCGCATTGATATCCCGATGACCACGGCGCGGGAACCCGCGCAGGCGGCGTATGATACAGGGGCGGCGGATATTGCCGCAGCGCTCGACGCTGGCGACGATGTCGTGGTGCTGTGCGAGGGTGATCCGTTCTTTTATGGGTCTTTCATGTATCTGTTCGCGCGACTGTCTGGACGCTATCAGACGGTGATCGTGCCAGGCGTGACCTCGCTAACAACCTGCGCTGCCGTGGCGGGTTTGCCGCTGACAGCGCGCAATGAAACGCTGACGGTTTTGCCTGCGACGCTGGACGCTGATACCTTGCGCGACCGTATCGCGCACTCCGATGCCGTGGCAATTATGAAAGTCGGGCGGCACTTGCCAAAAATCCGTCAGATCATCGCCGACCTTGCCCTGACGGCCACGTATATTGAACGCGCCAGCCTGCCAGATCAAATCGTTCTACCGCTAGCCGATGCCCCCGAAAACGCCCCTTATTTCTCTATGATCCTGATCACGAAAGGTGCCGATCCGTGGCTGACCTGACCCCCATTGTTATCTGCCTGTCACGCTCCGGCGAACCCACCGCACACCGTGTCGCGGCAGCGCTGGACGTGCCGTTGCATGGCCGCGAGGGGCGGGTGGATCAGGCGGATGCGTTCTTTCCGAACGCGCTCGACCATGTGCGCAATTTGTTTGTGGCTGGGCATCCGGTGATTGGCGTGTGCGCTGCTGGCATTCTGGTCCGCGCCGTCGCCCCGGTTCTGGCCGATAAACGCACTGAACCACCCGTAATTGCCATCCCCGACGATGGCTCCACCGTGATCCCGCTGCTTGGCGGGCATCGCGGGGCCAACCGTCTGACGAAACAGATTGCCGAGGCGTTGCAGTCCCACGCCGCCGTCACCACAGCAGGAGATGTGGCGCTGGGCATTGCGCTGGACGAGCCACCTGCAGGCTGGCGTCTGGGTAACCCCGAGGATGCCAAACAGGCGATGGCCGCGATGCTGTCTGGCGTGCAGCCGATCATCGAGGGCGAGAATATCTGGGGGCTGGACTCCGGCACGGGTCCGATGCGCCTGATCACCAGCGTGGCACCTGTGACGCTCACCGACGGTTCGCTGGTTTATTATCCACAGCGTCACATTCTGGGTCTGGGATGTGCGCGCGGGTGTGATCCTGACGAAATGTGGGCGCTGGTGAACGACAGTCTCGCGAAGGCGGGGATCGCGCCGGAATGTATCGCCTGCGTGACCTCGCTTGACCTCAAAGGTGACGAGCCTGCGATGATCGATACGGCGCGGCGTCTTGGTGTGCCGTTCAGAGTTTTTGATGCTGTGACGCTGGAGGCCGAGACTCCACGTCTCGCCAATCCCTCCGACGTGGTTTTTGCCGAGGTCGGCTGCCACGGTGTGTCCGAGGCGTCGGCGCTGGCGGCGGCGGGGCAGGATGCGACGCTAGTGGTTGAAAAGGTCAAAACCGCAAACGCGACTTGCGCGATAGCTCGAGCGCCGGAGCCTGTTACCGAATTACGCGGCCGATCCCGAGGAAAACTGTCCATCGTATCCATCGGACCCGGCCAGCATTCCTGGCGCACGCCCGAAGCCTCGCAACTGATTGCCGAGGCCGAAGAACTGGTCGGCTATGGCCTTTACATCGACCTCCTCGGACCGCTTGCGGCAGGGAAAACCCGATCCGATTTCCCGCTGGGCGGCGAAGAAGACCGCTGCCGTTATGCTCTCGAAGAAGCCGGAAAAGGCAAGAACGTCGCGCTGATTTGTTCAGGTGACGCGGGCATCTATGCCATGGGCGCATTGGTCTACGAATTGCTGGACCGCGCGCCGGATCAGCATGGCGTTACGGACGCCGCGCGGCGGGTCGATGTGGTTTCCACCCCCGGCGTGTCTGCACTGCAAGGCGCTGCCGCACGGGCGGGTGCCCCGCTTGGCCATGATTTCTGCGCCATATCCCTGTCCGACCTGTTGACGCCGCGCGAGGATATTCTGAAACGTCTAAAAGCCGCTGCCGAGGGGGATTTTGTCATTGCCTTTTACAACCCCGTGTCGAAACGCCGCCGGACATTGCTGGCGGAGGCGCGCGATATCCTCCTCCAACATCGCCCCGCTGACACGCCCGTCCTTCTGGCAGCATCGCTGGGACGGCCCGAGGAAACGCTGACCTACCGCCGCCTCGCCGACCTTGACGTTGACGAGGTCGATATGCTGACCACCGTCCTCGTCGGCTCCAGCCATTCCCGCCTGATCGTGCGCGGCGAGGGTCCCCGCATGTTCACGCCCCGCGGCTATGCCCGCAAAATTGACGGAGACCTGTCATGACCGTCCACTTCATCGGCGCTGGCCCCGGCGACCCCGACCTGATCACCGTCAAAGGCCGCCGTTTGATCGAACAATGCCCCGTCTGCCTCTATGCCGGATCGCTGGTGCCCGAAGCTGTCGTCGCCTACGCGCCCGAAGGGGCGCGCGTGCTGGACACCGCCCCCATGACGCTTGACGACACGCACGCCGAAATCGTGAAGGCCCACAGCGAGGGCAAAGACGTCGCCCGTGTCCATTCGGGCGACCCCTCGCTTTACGGGGCTATCGCCGAGCAGATCCGGCGACTAAAGACCGAAAACATTCCCTACGACATCACGCCCGGTGTGTCCGCCTATGCCGCCGCCGCCGCCGCGATGGGGCAGGAGCTGACGATCCCCGAAATCGCCCAATCCCTCATCCTCACCCGTATGTCGATGAAATCGACCGACATGCCGCCGGGGGAAACGCTGGAAAACTTTGGCCGCACCGGCGCGACCATCGTCATTCACCTCGCCATCCGCAACCTGCGCGAGATCGAACGCCAGCTTGCCCCCCATTATGGTCCCGACTGTCCGGTCGTTGTTGCCTATCGCGTCGGCTGGCCTGACCAAAAATTCATCAAAGGGACGCTTAGCACCATCCGTGAGGCCGTTCGGGTCCAGAAAATCACCCGCACAGCGTTGATTTTTGTGGGTCCGGCAGTGGACACTCCATCAGACTTCAAGGATTCGGCGCTCTACGACCCCACAATCCCACATGTGTTGCGACCGAAGGTGAACAAATAAGGGGGCCGCTATGGCAACACAAAAGGGGCTGATCATTGCCGCGCCTCGCTCGGCGTCGGGCAAAACCATGATCACGTTGGGGCTGCTGCGTGCGCTGCGCGACCGAAAGGTCGATGTGCGCTCGGCCAAATCCGGGCCGGATTATATTGACCCGCAATTTCACGCCGCCGCCAGTGGCAACCCCTGTGTCAACTTGGATGCGTGGGCCATGCCGCCAGACCAGCTACGCGCCACAGCATCGGGGCAGGGTGGCGAGCTTCTGATCGTCGAAGGGGCGATGGGTCTGTTCGACGGGGCACCGGACGATGACCCGATGGGCAAAGGATCGGTCGCCGACCTTGCCGCCATTCTAGACCTGCCCGTTGTCCTGGTGCTGGAAGCCTCGCATCAGGCACAAACCGCCGCCGTTCTGGTGCAGGGTCTTGCCAATTACCGCAACGATGTGCGCATCGCCGGCGTGATCCTGAACCGTGTCGGGTCAGAACGCCATGTCGACATGCTGACCCGCGCGATTGCGACCACCGGCATTCCGGTGCTGGGCGCTGTGCCTCGGTCCGACCGTCTGGACACACCGTCCCGCCATCTGGGGTTGGTGCAACCCGGCGAGCGTCCCGATCTGGTGAAATTCATCAAAAAGGCAGCAAGCTTGGTCGCTGAACATGTCGACCTGCAGGCCTTGCTTGGGTTGGCAGCGGATGTAACCCCTGCACAATCAGCGCCGCGCCTTTCCCCCCTTGGTCAACGTATCGCGGTGGCACGTGACGAAGCGTTTGGCTTTGTCTACCCGCACATTCTATCAGACTGGCAACGTCAGGGGGCAGAAATCAGGGTCTTTTCCCCACTTGCGAACGAGGCGCCGGATCCCTCGGTTGATGCTATATATCTGCCCGGTGGCTACCCGGAACTCCATGCCCGAACGCTCACGATGAATCGCGCTTTTCGCGATGGGATGGTCAGCGCGCGCGAACGGGGAACACTTATCTATGGCGAATGTGGCGGGTATATGGTGCTGGGCGAGACCCTGACCGATGGAGGCGGCATCACCTATCCCATGTTGGGGTTCCTGCCGGTTTCTACCAGTTTTGAAACCCCAAAATTTCATCTGGGCTACCGGCACCTGACCCCCGAGCCTGTCTTGCCGTGGGGGCCGCTAAAAGGGCACGAGTTTCATTACGCCACGGTTACAAAGTCCGAACCGGGCCGCTTGTTCAGCGCCAAAGGCGCAATCGGTAACCCGCTTCCCGATATGGGGCATATCAACGGACGTGTTTGCGGGTCATTTGCGCATGTGATTGCGTTGTCACAAACAGGCTCCTGACAATTGAAATGTCTTTATTTGGATGGCATTTCCTTCCAGTTTTGGAACGCTACTGCAAAAATACAACCACCGAATTTGGATAAGGATTTTATAATTTTTGGAGCACACTTTGCAGGCGAAGTGTGTGGCAATTTTAAAGCAAGATTTCCTAGCAGTACGATCAGTAACAGAAATTCGATGGGTCGAGATAATCGGACGTCCAGCGTTGACAAACGACGACCCCCTAATGAAGGTGGAACGCAAAACTATTTTAAAATGTGACCGATTTGTATGGAGAAATATTTGATGAGAATCGAGAAGCACGTAATAAAAGACTGCTCCGACGATTCAAGCTGCTTTGTGACGGGAACCGTTAGCCGCGTACGATTAAAAGATATCGAGCGTGCTTTTCTGACTTCAGGGATTGAGGGCATTCACCAAGAGGAAACACTTAATTCTTGTGGCGACTACTTGGTTCATGGTCATGTTAAAGGGGTTAGATTTGTATCCGCGTCGACAGGATTTTCAGGAGGATATTTGGTAGAAGTACTGGGAGAATATTTTTTTTGCAAAACACTATCAGACGTAGCAAGTTACATCGCATTTACAGAATTTGATGATCTATTTGTTTGGAATACAGTTTTTAGTGGACTGCCGTTCGGTTGCGTCCCACCAAACGCCGGAGTTCACTATTTTGACAGTGGCGACTTTTTCCAATTCAGCGAGTCAGGTATTCAAAAAAATAACTTTGTAAGCGATATGTACGCCACTCAGTCCGCAAATGGTTCGCGACGGAATCCGATTGAATCGCTTGTCCGATCCGTGGACGAACACTTTCAGATAGCACCTGACGCAGCAATTATGTTGTCAGGCGGTATCGATAGTACACTGATTGGTGTAGCGGCAATGGAATGTGGACTTCGCCCGCGATTTATAAATTTAAAACGCAGTGCAACCCAAGATAACAATCCGAAAAAAGCTGATGCAGTTGCGGAATTGTTTGGTTGGGAGTTAGAAAAAGTTGGTTCAGATAATTTTTACGATGAACGCTTCCAAGGAGAACTCGCCAAGAAAATGGAGATTAATCTTATTAATCCCATGAACCCACATTGGGACGTAGATGTCGGTAATAGTTTGGTGCTTAGTGGTCAAAACGCCGATGCTATCATCGGGCTAGATATGTCAAAACTAAGTGCTGCTTTCGAGAATGGAGTAGGTGTTCGCGAAGTTAAGTCTTTGCTAAAGAGCCTCGTTAAAAATAGCTTATTTTGTGATTTTCCGTTTATTGACCTTGTAACCAAAGTGGCTTCAAAGGTTGTGCCAAAAATAGAACCCAGCGTGTTCTATACCTTGTTGTTTCTTTTAACAGACCGCAAATCGCTTAAGCGACTTGGCTTGGATGAAAATTTTGTTGTTTCATCAATTTTAAATCGCATGTCCCATCAGCAAACGAAATCCAATCTTGCCTCAAAAAGGATGTTATTGGAGCAGTTTAATCACTTTTCATATCGCTGCTTTGCGTTGAGAAATTTATCCTCTTTAACCAATACATATGGATCTAAAACAATGCTTCCGTATCAGTCATCCTCTTTCCTAGCCTTCTATGCAAACCAATCAAGGTCGATCAAGGAGATGATTAACCCAAAATGGCGGGAGGTCTCGGCAGTCAACCGAGCAATGAAACGTAGTTACTACCGTTTTATTAAAAACATCGAGCATATTGAACCCAACGAAAATTATGGCATCAAAACCTTCCGTGCTGAGGGGCTTGCCAGCGAGGTCTTGAGCAGTTCATTTATTACAGAATTGATTGATAAGTTTGATATTCGATCAACAGCAATTGCTGAAGACCTTGAACGAGCGCAACGAAATTTAATTACGAAAAGTGAATCCAAGTCTCTGTCACGATCCGACTTGGCGAGGGCGTTTTCTTTTGTTAATCTTAAGTATCTAGGAAGCAATATTCCAGTCAGTTACTCTAAAGACTATTATTCATTCAAGATTTAGTAACTTTGGTTTGAGTGAGCAAAGGAGTGGATATTGATCAAGATGAGCATGCTGAAAGATAGTGCATCCTATGATCGGTTTCTGCTTATTGTGAGAATAACAGAATTGCCCATGGGCAATTCTGATGCTTAATTACCCCTCCATCGCCTCCAATTCATCAATCATGCTGGCGATTAGCGACAGGCCTTTGTCCCAGAATTTCGGATCACTCGCGTCCAGCCCGAACGGGGCCAGCAAAGTCGAATGATGTTGAGAGCCGCCCGCTTTGAGCATGTCGAAATATTTCTCCTGAAAGCCTGCGTCGCCTTCCTCGTAAACCGCATAAAGCGCGTTCACCAGACCGTCGCCAAACGCATAGGCATAGACATAAAACGGCGAGTGGATGAAGTGCGGGATATAGGTCCAGAAGGCTTCGTATCCTTCCATGATATTGAATGCGGGGCCGAGGGATTCATGCGTCACTTCCATCCAGATTGCGTTGATCTGGTCGGGCGTCAGCTCGCCATCCTTGCGGGCCGCGTGCACCCGGCATTCGAAATCGTAAAACGCAATTTGGCGGACGACCGTGTTGATCATATCTTCGACCTTGGAGGCCAGAAGCCGTTTGCGCGCCTTCTGATCCGGGGCGTTTTCTAGCAATTTGCGGAAGGTCAGCATCTCGCCAAAGACCGAGGCCGTTTCCGCCAAGGTCAGCGGCGTATCCGCCAGCAATTCACCTTGATCAGCCGCCAGCACCTGATGCACACCATGGCCCAACTCATGCGCCAGCGTCATCACGTCGCGCTGTTTGCCAAGGTAATTCAACAGGATATAGGGATGCACATTCGTGACGGTCGGATGCGCAAACGCGCCTGGTGATTTACCGGGCTTCACCGGTGCATCAATCCAGCCCTTGTCAAAGAACGGCTGGGCGATGTCGGCCATGCGCGGGTCGAACTCACCGTATGCCTCCAGCACCGTTGCCTTTGCCTGATCCCACGGGATGGTCAGCGTGTCTTCGCCGGGCAGGGGCGCATTGCGGTCCCAGACTTCCAGTTTGTCCAGCCCCAGCCACTTGGCTTTCAGCGCATAATAACGGTGCGAGAGTTTCGGATAGGCGTTCACCACTGCATTGCGCAGGGCCTCGACCACCTCGGGTTCCACATCATTCGACAGGTGCCGCCCGGTCTGGGGTGTCGGCATCTTGCGCCATTTGTCGACGATTTCCTTTTCCTTGATCAAGGTGTTGGTGATGCGGGAAAATAGGGGCAATCGGTCCACGAACACTTTGGCCAGCGCCTTGGCCGCCACTTCGCGTTTTGACCGGTCCGTATCGGTCAGCAGGTTCAGCGTGGCCTCCAGGTTCAATGTCTCGCCATCTACGTCAAACTCCAGCCCGGCCATGGTTTCATCGAACAAACGGTTCCACGCCGCCGACCCAACGACCGACCGATCATGCAGGAATTTTTCCAACTCGTCCGAAAGCTGATAGGGGCGCATTTTGCGCACGCTGTCGAACACGGGTTTATAGCGGGCGAGATCCGCATTCTCCGCCAGCAGCGCATCCAGCGCCTCATCGGAAATGCGGTTCAACTCCAGCGAAAAGAACACCAGATGCGTCGACATATCCGTCACCGCCGCCTGCATGTCCGACATGAACTTGCCGCGCTGGGCATCCGTCGTTGCCTGATAATAGCGAAGGCCCGCATAGGACATGATCCGCCCGGTGATGTTCTGAATTTTCTCGTAGCGATGCACGCAGTCCAGCATCCCGGCAGCATCCAGTTCGGCCAGCTTCCCGGTGTAATCTGCGCCAAATGCCGCGGTTTCCTTGCCCAGCCAGTCAAGATCGCCTTTGATCTCTGGCCCGTCCTCGCTGGGATATAAATCCTCCAGCTTCCATTCCGGCAGGTCGCCCATATTCTTGCCGCTGGCGGCGTCACGGGCGTCGCGGAACAGGTCGGGGGCAGGGGTTGGGTGCATCATATGAATCTCCTTTTCCGGGAAAACTTAGGGGTGCGAGGCGGCGGTTAAAAGATCAAATCGACGCTAACCGGGAAATGATCCGATGCCGTAAGCAGTGCGTGCTGCATGACCGGATCGTCAAAACAGGACGGATCATCAAACGGATGCCAGATACGCCATTTCGGGTCCGTGGTGCTCGCCAGCCCTTGCGAAAGCATGACATAATCCAACAGCGCATTCAGATAGCGGTCATATTCTTTCGAATAAAACCGTGCGGTGGATATGGCCCATGCCATATGCGGGTCCAGCATGATCGCGGCATGGGGTTCGACCAGCTTGCGGGTAGGAATGTTATCTTCGCCCATGACAATTTCCACGCCCGAGCGGCCGAACAAGGTTTCATACCCGTTTACCGCAGGACCATCGTTGAAATCGCCCAGAACGATCAAAGGGTCACCAGCGTCCAGATGCCCTTCGACCCTTCGCCGGATCCAGATACATTGTGCCAGTTGCTTGCGCCTCGCTTCGACGACCATCTGCACTGCTTCCTGATGGCTGTTCGCGCCATGCTGGCCCTTGGATTTCGTATGTACGCCAATCAGGCGGAACACCCCGCCGCTGACCCGGTCTTCGACCAGCAGTTCCAACGGGGGTTTGGAAAACACGTGGGGTTCGGGTTTGCCATCGACGTCGACGTCATACATGAACCTGCTGTCAAAGCGCGGGGCAAAAGGGGTGACGTTGCCCTCTGCCACCTCGCCCACGGGGTCGTGGGTAACACTGACCACTGTCGGGTCATACATCACCGCCAGCTCCTGATGGGTTTCGTTGACGAACCCCATCGCGGCAGCGGACTGGCGTAGGCCGAAATGCGTGGCGAACCCTTCGAGCGCGCGGACCGTGTCGTTCGAATGACCGGTGTTCGGGGCTTCGACAATCAGCAACAGGTCAGGATCAACGTTGCGGATCACTTCGGCAATCGCTTGGGCCTGATCGCGGCGGGTTACGTTATAGCGGCGTGACCATTCCTTATCCAGAAGCAGCCGATCATTCTTGTCGAATAGGTCGGTGAACCATTCGATGTTGTAGGTGGCTACACGCATCAGGCAGCTTCGTGCATTTTCTGGATCTCTTCCCAGGCGCTGTTAATCGTGCGCAGCCGTGTGTTGGCCAGCGCAATCGCTTCATCAGGCAATCCGCGCGCGTGCAGGTTATCGGGATGTTCCTCGCGCACCAATTTTTTCCACGCCTTGCGGATATCGATCAGCTTGGCGTCGTGGCTGACATTCAACACGGAATACGGGTCAGGTTCCGCGCCGGGCACATAACGCGAGCGCAGGCAGGTGAACAGCTTGTCGGGCAGGCCAAAAATACGCGCCACCTCGGCAATGAATTCATCTTCTTTCGGATGGTAATGCCCATCCGCCATCGAGATATGGAACAACCCCTCGACCAGATCCTGAAGGATGGATTTGTCATCCCTGAACATTCGGGCGATTTTTTCGGCATAGCTGCGATAGCCCGCAACATCCTGCCGGGCGAGGTTAAAGACCCTCGCCGCCTGTTCCTCATCCTCGGGGTTTACGTGGAAAATCTGGCGAAAGGCGACGACCTCGTCCCGTGTCACACGCCCGTCCGCCTTGGCCATTTTTGCACCTAATGCGATGACCGCGATGGTGAAGGCGACGGATTTCTCCGGCGGGCGGGTCAGGTTTTCAAAGACCGCAGACAACCCTTCCCCTTTGGCCAGGGCGGATAAGGCTTCGGATATGCGGGTCCAGATCGACATAAAAACAGTTTAGCAAATAGGGTGGCGACTGACACTAGTCAAAGGGTCGCTCACAAGATTTTTTGAAGAAGAACCAATTCGAGGTAACGGTCAAACTTAAACCCGGCTTCGGGCATGCGGCCGGTTTCGACATATCCGCACGCTTTGTGAAATGCGATCCCGGCGGTATTCTCGCCAGAAACACCAGCGACCATGATGTGATAACCCTTCGATCTGGCGTCATCTTCGATTGTTTTCATTAAGGCTTTGCCGATGCCGCGCCCCTTGGCGGCGTCGGACAGGATCACGGTATGTTCCATCGCTTTGCGATACCCGTTACCACCACGAAACTGGCCATAGGTGGCAAAGCCCAGCACATGATCGCCGTCGACCGCAACAAAGAACGGGCGAGTGGAGATCATGTCCACAATCATCTGTGGGGACTTTTCCTCGCTAGAGAAGGTGATGGTGGTGTCGCGGATGATCGGGTTCCAGAAGCTGGCAATATGGTCGGCGTCACCGGGTCGCGCGATCCGAATTTCAGTCATCATTTCCGGCATCAGATTTGCTTTGCCCTAACAGGAAAACATTCAGCGGTAGCGCGATCACGAAAAAAATGCCGCCGAGAATAAAGACAATCGGTGTTGTCCACCCAAATACCAAGACTGCCACCAGCATCGCCACCGTTTGTGCAATTAACGTCTCCCAATTGTTGGGACGCCATGACCAGATACTTTTGTTGATTTTTGACAAATCCATCAGGAAACCTCGCCAATTCCTTCAAGCGCCGCCGCCATCAGCGCCTTGGTGTAATCCGTCTGCGGGTTGTCGAATACTGTCTCACAATCACCCGCCTCTACAATATCGCCGTCTTTCATCACCATCACCTTGTGCGACAACGCCCGCACCACACGCAAATCATGGCTGATGAACAGGTAGGACAGGCGGTGTTTTTCCTGCAAATCGCGCAGCAGATCGACAATCTGTGTCTGCACCGTCATGTCCAAGGCCGAGGTCGGTTCGTCCAGCACCACCAGCTTGGGCCGCAGGATCATCGCGCGCGCAATCGCGATGCGCTGGCGTTGACCCCCGGAAAACTCGTGCGGGTAACGTTCCAGCCAATCGGGGTTCAGCCCGACCTCTTGCATTATTTCTTGCACAAGGGCGCGCCGATCACCGGGCATATCGTGAACCGTTAACCCTTCGCCGATAATTTCCTCGACCGTCATGCGCGGTGACAGGGACCCAAACGGGTCCTGAAACACGATCTGCACGTCCTTGCGCAAGGGGCGCATCTGTTTGTTGCTCAACCCCTGCAATTCGCGCCCGTCAAACTGGATCGAACCGCTTGACCGGATCAGCCGCAGAATCGCCAACGCAACGGTCGTTTTGCCCGAACCGCTTTCGCCAACAATCCCCAGCGTCTCGCCGGACCGGATCGACAGGTCCACCTGATTGACGGCCTTGATATGGCCAACGGTCATTTTCAACAAACCACGCTGGATCGGAAACCAGATGCGCAGGTCCTTGGTGCTCACCAGCTCGGCCGCGCCATCTGGCACCGGAGCAGGGGAACCGGTAGCCCCCGCCGCCAGCAGCATTTTAGTATAGTCATGTTGGGGATTGGCGAAAATGGCTTCGGTTGGGCCGGTTTCCACCATCACGCCATCCTGCATCACACAAACATGGTCAGCGATTTTGCGCACGATATTCAGGTCGTGTGTGATGAACAACATCCCCATCCCGTTCGTGCGCTGAATGTCCGCCAGCAAGTCCAGAATTTGTGCCTGAATGGTCACATCCAACGCAGTGGTCGGTTCGTCCGCCACCAGCAGCTTCGGGTTGTTCGCCAGCGCCATCGCGATCATCACACGTTGCCGCTGTCCCCCAGACAGTTGGTGAGGATAGGATTGCAGGCGGGCTTCAGGATCGGGGATGCCAACCTGCTCCAACAATTCCACGATCCGCACGCGGGCGCGGGTTCCCGTCAGGCCTTGATGGATCAGCATCGCCTCGGTTAGCTGCTTTTCGATCGTGTGCAGCGGGTTAAGCGAGGTCATCGGCTCCTGAAAAATATAACTGATATCGTTACCGCGCACGCCGCGCAGCGTGGCATTGTCAGCGCCGATCAGCTCCTGCCCGTCAAATGTCGCACTGCCGCTGACATGGGCCGTTTCGGGCAACAGATCGACCAGCGACAGGGCGGTGACGGATTTGCCCGATCCGCTTTCCCCCACAATCGCAACGGTTTGACCGGGGGCAATATCAAAGCTGACATTATTGACCACATCCGTCTGGTCGCCGAAATGCACATGCAAACCCTTTACCGACAGAAGCGAGGTCATTTGAATACCTTGCGCGGATCAAACGCGTCGCGCACCCCTTCGAAGATGAACACCAACAGCGACAGCATGATCGTAAAGGTGAAAAAGGCGGTAAAGGCCAGCCATGGCGAGTTCAGGTTCCGCTTCGCCTGCAAGGTCAGTTCACCCAGCGAGGGGTAGCTGTCCGGCAATCCGAAGCCCAGAAAATCCAATCCCGCCAATGTGCCAATCGCGCCTGTCACCAGAAAGGGCAGCATGGTGACGGTGGCGACCATCGCGTTGGGCAACACGTGACGGAACATGATCACGCGGTCCTTGACGCCCAGTGCGCGGGCGGCGCGGACATATTCGAAATTGCGGGCCCGCAGGAATTCTGCGCGCACGATACCGTCCAGCGAGTTCCACCCGAACGCCACGATGATCAGTGTCAGCAACCAGAAATTCATCGTGAATATCGCGGACAGGATGATAATGATATAGAGGCTCGGCAACGAACCCCAGATTTCGGTAAACCGCTGGAATAACAGGTCGAACAACCCGCCATAAAACCCTTGTGCGGCGCCCGCCATAATGCCAAGCGCTGTCGAGATAAACGTCACTGTAATCGCAAAAATAACAGAGATGCGGAAACCGTAGATAATCCGTGAAAGCACATCGCGCGCCTGATCGTCCGTGCCTAGCCAATGCTCGCTATCCGGCGGGCTGGGTGCGGTATCTACGTTATAGGTATCGACCGTATTGAACTTGTAGCGGATCAGCGGCCACATCAACCAGCCTTTGTTGATGGGTTCTCCGGCAACAAAGCCATCATCCGCGTCGGCAATCACCTCGCGGGCACCATCCGGCCCAACGAAGCAGGCATCCGCCATACCCCCAGTCACGATCAGGCATTGCAGTTCGGGGTTTTTATAATCAGCAGCGGTGCGAAAGTCGCCGCCAAAGTCAAACTCGGAATAGAAGTCGAGTAGCGGATACCGCCATTCCCCCTGATAGGACACGATCAGCGGTTTGTCGTTGGCGATCAGCTCGGCAAACAGCGAAAACACGAATAGGACGCCGAAAATCCACAGGCTCCAATAAGCGCGGCGGTTGGCACGGAAATTCGCCAGACGGCGACGTTGTAGGGTCGTCAGCTTCATGTCTGACGACTTTCGAAATCAATGCGCGGGTCGATCCAGATATAGGTAAGGTCCGAGATCAGCTTGATGATCAGGCCCAGCAGCGTGAAGAAGTAAAGCGTGCCGAACATCACCGGATAGTTCCGCGTGATCGTGGCATCAAAGCCCAGCCGCCCCAACCCGTCGAGCGAGAAGATCGTTTCGATGAACAAAGCCCCACCGAAGAAAATCCCAATGAACAAGCCCGGGAAACCGGCGATGACGATCAGCATCGCGTTCCGGAAGACATGTCCATAAAGCACCCGGCGTTCAGTCAACCCTTTTGCACGGGCGGTCATGACATACTGCTTACGAATTTCGTCAAGGAACGAGTTCTTTGTCAGCATCGTTAGGCCTGTGAAACCTCCGATAGACTGAGCGAGGACCGGCAAAGTTATATGCCAGAAATAGTCCTTAATTTGTCCGAACAGCGACAGCTCGTCAAAGTTAGGCGAGGTCAGTCCCCGCAGCGGGAAGATTTTCCAATAGGACCCGCCTGCAAACAGCACCAGCAACATAATGGCGAACAGGAACCCCGGAATCGCATAAGCCGCGATCAGGACACCCGAGGTCCAAGTGTCAAACTTCGATCCGTCTCTGACCGCCTTCCTGATTCCCAACGGTATCGCGATCAGATAGGCGATAAGCGTTGACCATAGTCCCAGCGTGATGGAGACGGGTAGCTTATCAATGATCAACTCCACCACCGTTTCCGCGTGCCGATGGCTTTTGCCAAAGTCAAATGTCAGGTAGCTTTTCATCATCATGACGAAACGCTCCAGCGGCGGTTTGTCGAACCCATACTGGATTTTCAGCTTTTCGATCAGGTCTTTGCGCAAATCCCGAGCACCCTGATAGATGGATTCCTTATCGACCTCGTTGCGTGTGGTTATACCGGCGTCCCCGCCATCCCCGCCGATCAGGTCCAACGGGTTGCCCATATTTTCCAACTCCGCCAATGCCTGTTCAACTGGCCCGCCGGGCAGGAACTGCACCAGCGAGAAGTTGATCACCATAATCCCGAACAATGTCGGGATTATGAGAAGCAGGCGGCGAAGGATATAGGCGCCCATACGGCTTAAATGTCCCCGGCGGCTTTCATCGCGTCAAACGCCTCCTGATCGAACCACCAGAAGTCCGGCATACCCAAGGCAAATCGAGGCAGCTCGTCCGGGTGACGATAGAAATCGTAATAGGCAACCGTGTGAACGCTTTTATACCATTGTGGCACCCAGATGTGCAGCGAGCGTAGCGCCCGATCCATTGCCCGTGTGCGCAGGTTCAGTTCGTCTCGATTTTCAGACGCAAGAACCAGATCAATAAGTTGATCAATGCCCTCGTTTTGCAGACCGGCCCGGTTGCGTGATGGCACCATCGCATTTTCGGATCCGTACCATTGCATCATCCCCAATCCCGGTGTCAGCGAATTGCCGATGGTTGTGACGATCATGTCGAAATCGAAATTGTCGACGCGCTCGGTGTATTGGGTGGAATCAATGCGCGTGTGGGTGGCGTCGATCCCCAGAAGTTTCAGGTTCTCGACATAGGGGTTGATGATCCGGTCCCATGCAGGGGAATAGTTAAGGATATCAATCGACAAGACTTCACCCGCCTCGTTACGGCGCATTCCGTCCTCGCCAACCAACCAGCCCGCTTCATCCAGCAATGCCCCGGCAGCCCTGATCAGGGCACGGTCGACCTGCTGATCGCTAGAGACAGGTGGGCTGACCGCCGGTTCGGTGAACAATGTCTCGGGGAAATATTGTGCGAATGGTTCCAGAATGGCGCGCTCGTCATCCGGAATCATACCCTGTGCTTCCAAGGGCGAGTTTTCCCAAAAACTGTCAACACGCGTGTAAAGCCCGTAAAACAGAGTCTTGTTCGACCATTCGAAGTTGAACATATAGCCGATCGCTTCGCGCACACGAATATCGTCGAACGGGGCTTCGCGCAGGTTAAAGATGAATCCCTGTGCCGAGCCGATATTGCCATCTGGCAATTCCACCTTCTTTACGATCCCGTTTTCCACCGCTGGAAAGGTGTAGTCCTGCGCCCATGACAGCGATGAATTTTCATTCCGGAACCAGGTTTCACCCGCTTTAAACCCTTCAAATGCGGCGGTGGGGTCGGCATAATATTCGAACCGCAAGGTCGCAAAATTGCTGCGTCCGATATTGATCGGAAGATCCTTACCCCAATAATCATCCCGCAGGCGATAGGTGATGGTTTTACCAACTTCCATTGAATCCAGAATATATTCCCCTGATCCAATAGGTGCTTCCAGCTGCGGTTCAGCGAAATCACGCCCCTCCCACCAATTCTTGGAGAACACCGTCGTGGTTGCCGCCTGCATCACAAGATCATTTGATTCCGATGGCTCAAAGAACGTGAATTTGACCGTGTGATCGTCCAATGCCTCGACCGATTTGAAGGTTTCGGTGAAGAACGTCTGGATCGAGGGGATCCCTTTCTCCTTTAGAATTTCGTGCGAGAAAACCACATCATGCGCCGTCACCGGCGTGCCGTCGGAAAACCGGGCTTCGGGACGCATATAAAAAATCACCCAGCTATGGTCGGTCGGATATTCCAGCTCGGATGCCAACAGACCATAAAGCGTGTCGGTCTCGTCCGACGTGCCGACCATTAGCGATTCAAACTGAATTGATGCCCCAGTTGCGGCCGTTCCCGTCACGATATAAGGGTGCAAACTGTCGAACGTGCCAAATGCCCAACTGGAATATTCCCCACCCTTCGGCGCATCCGGGTTGACGTAATCCAGATGCGCAAAGTCAGCCGGATATTTGATATCCCCATATTTGGAAATCGCATAGGTGCGAATGGTATCTTGAGCGTTTGCCAACGTGGTTATCAGAAGGGTGAACCCGACGACCAGAACACCTAACCAGTTGATCCAGAAATGCGGGGCGGTCTGTTCTGCCTCGTCTCGTGTCACAACTCTTGCTTCACCAACATTCTGAACCATGGTGCATACCTCCGTTTAACCCTGTGCAGATGCACGTTTTAAACGATGGTAATTGCTCTGTGGATCATTACGCAAGGCGCGAATCCGTTACAGCTTCGTGAAGGCACAAAAAAACCGCCTCGAAAGGCGGTTTTTGGTGACATATGTGACAGATCAGAGCGTTTGCAGATAGGCAATCAGGTTTGCACGATCTTCGGCTTTTGGCAGTCCGGCAAATCCCATGGTGGTGCCCGGCAAATAATCCGAAGGTTTGGTCAGGAAGCCATTCAGATTTTCAGCTGTCCAATTACCCTCGGCTGATGCCATCGCGCCAGAATAGTTGAAACCATCAACCGAGCCTTTGTCGCGGTCAAAAATCTGATAAAGCGTCGGACCCGTGCCATTTTCCCCTTCGCCAACCTTGTGACAGGCTTTGCACTTAGCAAAGACGCGTTCGCCTTTGCCGACATCCGCAAGTGCCATCAGTTCATCGAAGCTTGGCCCCTCTTCGACCGGGCCTGTATTGCCCGAGTCGGCCACTTCCAGCACATAGGCAGGTTCCATATCTTCATGACCGCCGCCGTGGAAAATGATCTCGCCTCCCCACTTCACCAAAAGGAAAACCAGAAAGGTGCTGCAAAGCCCGCCAACCACCTTTGTTGCTGTCATCGTATCCATGGGTGCTGTTACCTTATATCTCGACAGAATTTCGTTGAAGCCTTCTAACCGCTTCCCCTATGGCTTTGCAAGGTGTAGAAGGCGCGACCAAACGACCGACTAAGAGAAATTTTATCATGGCGAAAATCATATCCTTTCAGGGCGAACCCGGTGCCTATTCCCATCAGGCATGCACCGAGATGTTTCCAGATATGGAGGCCATGCCATGTCCCAGCTTTGAAAGCGCGGTCGCCGCGGTAAAGGAAGGGCGCGCGTCGCTTGCGATGCTGCCGGTGGAAAATTCCACCTATGGCCGGGTTGCCGATATCCATCATCTGCTGCCTGACACAGGCCTTCATATCATCGGTGAACATTTCGTACGTGTGCATATCAATCTGCTGGGTGTTCCGGGTGCGGCGATCTCGGATGTGAAGAAAGCGATGAGCCACACGGTCCTTTTGGGCCAATGCCGGTCGTTTCTGAAAAAACATGGGATTGCTCCGATTACGGGCGTGGATACTGCGGGCTCTGCGCAAAAGGTCGCTGAAATGGGTGATCCGGCGATGGCGGCATTGGCGTCACCGTTGGCGGGCGAGATTTACCATCTTGAAACCCTCGCCGCGCATATCGAGGATCAGCAAAATAACACGACACGATTTCTGGTGATGTCTCCGGACGCGGTAAGCCCACCCGCGGGCAGCAAAGATATCATGACCACTTTCGTGTTTCAGGTCCGCAATATCCCCGCCGCCCTTTACAAGGCGATGGGAGGATTTGCGACGAATGGCGTGAACATGACCAAGCTGGAAAGCTATATGATCGACGGGTCCTTCACCGCGACCCAGTTCTATGCTGACATTGACGGCCACCCCGAGGATCCGCCCGTCAAGCGCGCGCTGGAGGAATTGGCCTATTTCACCAACAACCTCGATATTTTGGGCGTTTACCCCAAAGCGGCTTTTCGCAAATCAGTGGGGTAGGGGCTAGTCGCTGATGACCCGGAATTTACCAACGACGACGGTATCCACCCCGTCAATTGTCAGACGCGTCGACGGGAAATATCCGTCGATCAGTTTGGGCGTTGCCCCGTAGAATTCACCAAATGCCTGTCCCCAAAACACTCCGCTGAATTCGGGATTGTTTAATTCGCCCGCCAGATTTGCGGCATTAAACCGCAAGTTGGTAAATCCCGGAGTCAATAGCGAGAATGTTATCCCATTGTCGCTTTGCACCGTGCCGATCACATTGCCGACGTTTCGTCCAACGATATTGCTAATCACAACGCGATCCCGCACATCGGGGGTGAAATCAATCACAACATCTATCTTCGCCATGAATTCCTCGTCGCGACCAGAGGGGAGCCTGACAAAGAAATACGCATAACCGGAATAGGTGTTCACGCCGCCGGGAATGGACGTGGAGCCATCGGTGCGTTCCAAGCCCCCGGTGCTTTCGATCAACCGTTCATAACGGGATTCAAGCTGGGAATAGGACAGCGCGTCCATCCCGCCTCCACAACCAACCAGCAATATCGCCAACGTCATGACGCCGAGACAACGAAAAGCAGTGGATAGAATGGGAAATATCATAGCTGGGCCCCAAATGGTTGCAGCAAGGATATCTTGCCCCATCCCTAACCCTATCAGACCGCGTCAGTCTGTCTAGCAGATGAAAGGGCTAGTCGGTTGGGGCCGCGTAATCCGCCGCCAACCTGTCCGCCACATCCTGCATATATTTCGAAATGCGTTTGTTCACCCGTCGCCGGCCCAGGCGAAACGAATTGAACACCAACGTCGCAGAGAAACTGCGCGGTTGCGCCACCAACAGCATGTCAAGCGTGCTGGATCGCGGGGAAACGGGGGTCACGGTCAGCGACATCGCCGCGGAATATTTCGGACTGGTCGAGGAATAGGAAACCGTGCGAGGCGGAATCAGCTCGCTAAGTGCTGCGCGAAACCGACGCGTGCGCCCGCGAAGCACAAAACTGATATTCCACTGGGTGCCGATCCGCACCGATTTGTTGTCCCGGCGCTGGAAGCTGAACCCCTTGGTGCCCGAGTAGGATTCAAACGCCTCGAAATTGGTAATGCGTTGAAAAACATATTCGGCCGGGGCGTTAATGAGCTGACTATGTTTGAATTGCATTGTGATTCCTGCACAGATTTTCAATATTTTTAAAAGGGGTAGGGTGGGAATACAACGCTTCTACCATCCCTCGAGGAAGCGATACGTGTCGGTGTCGATATTCCCGCTCCAGCGCCAAGCGGCGATCAGAGGTTGGTCAAAAGTGCGCATCGCATGCGGCATATAGGGCGGATGATGAATCATTGTTCCGGGCCCAAACCGAAATATATCCATATCCGATGTCCAATCCGCCTCGCCCCCGATGACGACATAAGTTTCTGCGGCTTCGTGGTGGTGCAAGGGGTAATAGATGCCCGGCAATTGTAAGAAATATCCGGCAAGAATCGTATCGCTATCCATCAGACACCCAGGTCCGATGATGCGGGCAACAAAGTAGACGTCTTCGGCGTCATCCGTTGCGCCAAAGATCGATGTGCTGTTCAGCTCCCATGGCACCCAGTCGCCGGCCTGATATAGCGCAATGGCGGCGGGGTGGTATGATGTTTCCAGTGCCGATTGGATGACGGAACGAGGGGGCTGGCGATGCTGAGGCGTCGGAACCTGTCGAAACGCGTCGGCACAGACCGGCCCCTCGCCGCGTTCTTCGGCATCGAACAGACGGGCGGTTTCTTCCATCAGGCGTTCGAACGGCGCTACCATCGGTCGGCCAGCCAATTGTCAATCAGGAACCGGGCAATCGCCCCGCGCCGACCCGGTTTGAAATTCGGGTTGTTGCCCAACAGCGCATCCGCGATCTGCTCTTTGCTGACCCAGATTGCATCTTCCAGCTCTGCCGGGTCCAACGTGATATCGGTGCTGATCGCCTCGGCCCGACATCCGATCATGAGCGAGGACGGAAATGGCCAAGGCTGACTGGCAAGGTAATCAACCTTGCCGATGCGCACGCCGGTTTCTTCGAACACCTCGCGGCGCACGGCCTCTTCGATCCCTTCGCCCGGCTCCATGAAGCCTGCAAGGCAGCTATACATCGCCTCTGGCCACGCGCTTGCGCGGCCAAGCAAGGTGCGGTTGCCATGCGTCACCAGCATGATCACAACCGGGTCTGTGCGTGGAAAATGGCTGCGCCCACAAGCGGGGCAATCCCGCTGCCACCCGGCTTGGGCAACGACCGAGGCCGCACCACAATTGGCGCAGAATTTGTGGGTCTGATGCCATTCAAATATTCCCTTGGCGGTCGCACAATCCCCGGCCTCTTCATGCGACAGGTCGGACATGACCGCCCGCACGTCCGCGAATTGCAGCCTATCGGGCAGGTCAGGATGATGGTTCAGACTGTCATCCAGAAACCGCGCCATCGCGTCAGCGTCCGCATCCGGGGCAGCCCATGCTGACACGTCAAACGCAAACCGCGGCGCACCTTTCTGAAGACCAAGGAAAATCGGTGCCTCCACCGCCTCGGCCAGCAACGGAGTGTCAAGCGTGACCCACGCCAATTGCGGCCCGCTCACATCCATCAACACCTTTCCATGCCAAACCACCATCGCGCGAGCGTTCGCATCAGTCAGCAGTCGGTCCGAATCTCCCCGCAAATGCGCCGCCCGATCCAACGTGCCCCCGGCAAAAGTTACGGTTTCATTAAGTTGCATGGCGGCGCGTTTCCGGAATAGAACAGTCGACGTACAGTAATGAATTCCCCTATTTTGAAAAGCCATTTTCCGCGGAGGTTTCATGCGACTGCTTTTATCATCAGCATTGGTTATCTTAGCGAACATCGCACCGGCTCAGGACATGTTGAGCCGTGAAGATTTGGAACAAAAAATTCTATCGCTGTCTTCCGGCCAGAGTCTGCAAACTATCGACATGGCCATGACACTGATAGAATACGAGCTTGGCTCACGGCAGGGGGTGATTGAGGTTCAGGATTGCATCGCGCATCTTTCGGTCAAATCTACACCCGCTGATGGCCCGCCATTTTTGCAATTCGAGGCGTATCTTGATCTGCGGGACCATGAACTTGGCCCGGATTACGACACCAACCTGTTGTACAAATACGAAACCCTTAATGACCCGGTCATTGGTCCATGGACATCAGCTTCGATCACTCTAATGCGAAAAGACTTTGGCGATGTGATCCTAACGATGAAGGATCAAACCTTTATGCAGAAAAACCCCTCTGTATCGCTCCGTGACGTCCCCATGGTCGAGGTTGCGCACTTCTTTGCCAAGTTTCCGGTGATAAACCCAACTGACGAAACCCAACTTGTCGAACTGACCAATGCAATCACCGAATACCAAGAACGCTTTTGCCAAGAGGTAAGCTGATGAAGAGGCTCCTCCCTCTATTCCTTGTCTGTGGCACGACCATCTGTGCGGACACACATACCGACCAACAACAGATGGCCGACGACATCTATCACCGTTCCTTTGTGCCGGATATGGGGGAAGCGTTCGTGGGAACCGCGCTCCGATCCCCATATCAGACTTATATCCGTTTGGACGGCTGTGATTTCATCATGGAGATTCACACGCCCTCTGACGCGGGCGCATGGGAACTGGATGCGACGATAATCGGCGACGTTGCGTCGATTGATGTTGAACCGACTCTTAACGGTACACCTTATGATTATTTCGCGACACCATCTGAAGAAAACGGGACATGGTATGCGTCAAGTTTCTTCCTTATCCACGCGGACGGTCAAAGTTTTCAGCAGATTATTTACGGAAATACTCGCGACGAAAACGGCGACCGCGAGGTCCTGATAGAAAGCTCATGGGGCAAAACCGTTGGATATGTGATGCCATTTGTCGACAGCGAACAGGCGTTGGCGGATTTACTGGCGGATATCCTGACCTATCGCGATAGCTATTGTTTGGGGGCAAGCTAGCAGGTATCTGGGCCAACCGCCCCGACGACATATCGCAAATAGCCGAAGGTTTCGACGAAAGCCCGGTGTCACGTCGGTTGATTTATTGCGGGGACTGACCGAGTCTTTCGAGTTATACAAAGTTACATTTTGTCGGGAATAAAAAACATGACGGTTAAGAAGCATGACTTGGTCGCAGAAATCAGGTTTCTCACTCCCGAGGAAGGCGGGCGAAATGGACCTGTGCGAACGGGATATCGACCAGATCATGATTTTGGTTTGGAAGACCAATTGAACTGTGCATCGCACGAGTATGTGGGGCAGGAATGGGTGCAACTTGGTGAAACCGTTACCGTCCGTATGACCCTTCTGGTCCCCGAGGCCCAACTTAACCGGCTTTACGTCGGTTTTGAGTTCACGGTGCAGGAAGGGCGGCGAAAAGTTGGCGATGGTAAAATTTTGGATGTCGTTAACGAAGACCTCAGACGCATCTAGGGAACAACCCACCCTCCCTTGACCGACTCATCCGCCACGCTTATATCCAATATCGAGAGGTTGGCGCGGGCGAACGCCTCGCCAACCCGGTCAGGTCCGGAAGGAAGCAGCCGTAACGAGTCCCGTTTGGGTCGTTGTCCAACCTCTCACTTCACGCCAGCAGAGGAGGGCAGTCATGATTGTAGCATCTTACCTCCGGGCGTTCGCGCCGGTCCGTTAAGGCCGTCTCCCAACGCCCGATGACTCACCCCCGTGCCGGGAGCGCGGCGGGTTCCGTGACCTCATCGAAGGCTAATATCCATGACCTATACTTTGCCCGATCTGGGCTTTTCGGCGCATTTTCAATCACAATTGACGCCGGACGAATTTGACACCCTTACCCCCCGCCGTGTCGTCGAGGTGCAGCGCACCCTGATCCATACATTGGGGGAAGGTGGAGCAAAGACGATCCCCATGTCCCCCGTGCTGGCCGATGCTCGCGTGGCGGTCGGGGACTGGGTGCTGACAGCGGGCGACCCACCGCTCGCCACCCGTGTGCTGGAACGAAGGTCCGACGTCAAACGCCGCGCCGCAGGCGACGTGGCCATCGCACAATCCATCGCCGCCAATATCGACACGCTATTTATCGTGACCTCCTGCAATCAGGAGTTCAACATTGCCCGATTGGAACGCTATGTCGTCGTCGCCCATCAGGCTGGTGTTGAACCTGTGGTGGTGCTGACCAAGGCGGATCTCGCCGACAATCCCGGCGATTATCTTGATCAGGTGCAGCGTCACCTGAAGGGGGTCATCGTCGAGTTGTTGAACGCAACCTCCAGCGAGCCTTCCGCCAAGCTATCGCCATGGCTCGGTAAGGGGCGGACGGTGGCGTTGGTGGGGTCGTCCGGCGTCGGCAAGACGACACTGACCAACGCGCTGACCGGGCAGGGGCTGTTGACCCGTTCCATCCGCGAGGATGACGCCGAGGGGCGGCACACCACCACCGCACGATCCATGTATCCGTTACCCTCTGGCGCATGGCTGATCGACACGCCGGGCATGCGCGAGCTGCAAATCTACGATGTTGCCGAGGGGGTAGAGGCCGTGTTCGACGACATCGTGACGTTGGCGGGCACCTGCCGGTTTACGGACTGCCAGCACGATACCGAACCGGGCTGCGCCATTCAGGCGGCCATTGACAACGGCCAACTGGACGCACGACGCTTGGACCGTTGGCGAAAACTGCAACGCGAGGATGCGTTCAACACGCAATCCGTCGCCGAACGGCGCGCAGAAAGCCGCCGCCTGAACAAGCTCTACTCCGAAGGGAAGGCGAATCTGAAACGCAAGCGGGGGGACTTCATATAAAAAGGCCGGGGACTTGCAACGCACAAATGCGAAATCGCGTTTATCCGTTCCATTTCATCCGCATATAGACGCCGCCGCTTTCCAATTCGTCGAGCATTTGTGACAGACGCTTTTCACGGGTTTCTGGGCGTTTAGCGGCGGCGATCCACATCAGGTAGTCGTTTCGTTGATAAGGTGGGCGTGCCTCGTAAGCCGCCTTCACACCCCGGCGTTTCAGGCGCTCGGCCACATCCGCCGGCATCGGCTGTATCGGTCGGCTAAGGGATGGCATGTCCCGTTTCATTAGCTGATCTGATCCGACAGTTCTGCCAACAGCTTTCGCCAGATCGCGCGGGGATAATCTTCATAGGTCTGGGCCGTCAGCACAAATGAACCTTCGCCGTGCACCACATTCGCCTTGTAATAAGCCGTCAATTCAAAGGCGTCTCCTTCGATGGCAAGTCCGTTTATCTGGAACCCCTGTAGCGCCAGCGCCGCGCCGATGTCTTTGGGGGCCGTCCCTTCGTTGGAATAACCGTCCCCCGATACGTCAATCACATGGCGTTTGCAGTCCACAACCGGACCGAACTGTGCCGCTGTAAAGGTTAACGCATTGCCGATTGCGGTTGAAAACTGGCTCCATTGGCGCGGCGTGTTTTGGACCTCGGCGGCAAATGCGGCGACATCAGCGCGCGTTTCCAGCCGTCGCCAGGGGATTGAAACGATTTGACGGCTTCCCCCGGTCCATTGCACCAACATCAGCGCAGCCTTGTTGTTGATGATCGCATCCTCGACCGTTGCGTCCTGCAGCGCCGACGCCAAGCCGTCCATTTGTAAGCGGTATTCGACTTCGTCTATCGACCCCGACACATCAACCGTCAGCGCAAGCGCCACTTCGCAGGCTTTAACGGGAAGTCCGGCAAAAATCAGGATTATGGCAAAGATCGCTCGGGTCATTGCGAGAGTCTAAGCCGGAGCGATATTCCGATCAAATGAATTTCTGTGTCAGGTTGGCTCGGCAAAATAAATAAGCACGCCGCAATGATCCAGAACGCCAAAATCCCGCTCACCCCAATCCTGCTCGGTCAATGGGCCGTTAGGATGGACCACGCCAGCGGCCTGCGCCTCGGCATAGATATCGTCGATATTTTCGACATAGATCCGGCAAACGGTCCATTCGCAGACCATCTTATCTTGCACTGTGATGAAATGCACCCGCACGCCATCGCGCTCCACCCCGCCATATTGTTTGGGATCACCATGGGTGAAGGGGGCCTCAAACCCCAGTTTTTCGACAAAGAAATCAACCGAGCCCTGTATATCAAGGCTTGGCAATACCGGCACGGCTTGGATTATGCGACCCATTCAAAACATCCCATTATTATGCGCCATTTCGTCGGGAATAATCTGCAACACATCCCAATGCTCGACGATCTTGCCCTGTGCGTCAAAGCGAAAAATATCGATCCCGGCATAATCCTGATCACCCGGCCAAGTTTGCCGACAATGCAGCACAACCTTATCCCCCTCGCCAATGACTCGGATAAACTCGACATGTTTGCCCGGATATTCTTCGGCCATCCGCTCGAAATAGGTGATAAAGGCAGATTTCCCATCGGCGACATGGGGATTATGCTGCGTATAGTTGTCGCCAACAAATGCCTCAATCGCCGCACGTGGGCGGCATTGGTTGAACATCATGTCATAGAACGCAACCGCGTTTTTCTTGTTATCCTCTACCGACATGTCATCCCTTTCGGTCCGTCGCTATGTGAGAAAATTCACGCACGCCATTCTCACCCGTGCTATGTTGTCCCATCGTTATCATTACAAGGAGGGCATGCCTTTGCCAAATCTTCAAGATCATCCCCGTATTCTCTCGTCAGTTCTGGCGACCGCTGCCGGTGCTGCGAGCCTTCTGGCCGTGACAGGTGCAAGTGCGCAGGATTTACCGTCATGCGGGTCATTCCCGGGTGGGGATGAGGCCTATCTTTGCCAATGCGCTGCCGGGTCTGCGTCTGGGTCCGTCTGGGGATCAGGTCCCTATACGTCTGACAGCAGCATCTGTGCCGCCGCCACGCATGCTGGTGTGATTGACGAATCTGGTGGTCCGGTTTCCACGATCAGCGTCATGGGGCTCGACGTGTATATCGGGACCGAGGCAAACGGCGTCACAACCAGCGACTGGGGCGCATATGGCTCCAGCTTCATATTCGACGCGAACGCGTTCTGATAAAAAGGGGGCCGCGGCCCCCTTTAGCTTACCAATGTCCAGTATTCCCCATGCTGGTCCATGGCTCGGCGGGTTCCAGCGCCTCGCCATTTTGCAATATCTCGATGGAAATATTGTCCGGCGAGCGCACAAACGCCATGCGCCCGTCATGCGGTGGGCGGTTGATGGTTACACCTGCATCCATCAGTTTCTGGCAGGTCTCGTAAATATTATCGACACCATAGGCCAAATGCCCGAAATGGCGGCTGTCCGACGGCAAGCCATCATCACCATCCCAGTTATAGGTCAATTCAATTGGCGCCTCATGCTGACCCGGCGGGGCCAGAAAGATCAGGCTGAACCGCCCGCCTTCATTGTCGTAGCGTCGAATTTCCTCCAACCCCAGCAGGTCCTTGTAAAAATGCATCGAGGCATCCAAATCCTTCACTCGAACCATCGTGTGCAAATATGTCAACGGCATGTGTCTCTCCCATATATTATCGCTAATCTCGGCTCAGAATTACGCATCTGGCGGGCAGCTGCAACCCTCATTTCAGCGCCTGCCGATAAACCAACGTCACCTGCACGAAACTGACGTAAAGCAGCAAATACCAAGACCCGATCTTCGCCATCGACGTAAAACTGAAATGGGCCGAGCCCGAATATAACCACGTCCCCGTCAGCGTCCCGATATTCTCGGCGATATACAGAAACAGTGAGGATAAAAACGCCGCCAGTGGCAGGGGCATCCACAGGCGCGTCCCGAACGGTGTGAAATAGATCCGCGTCCGCCAGAACAGCACCAGTGTCGCGGCAAACAGTAGATAACGGATATCCCAGATATAATGGTGGCTGAAGAAATTCAGATAAATCGCCACCGCCAGCATAACCGTCCAGCCAAATGACGGGTAGCGCACGAATTCCATGTCAAACAGTCGGATCACCCGCGCCATGAAGCTTCCGACCGAGGCATACATGAACCCCGAAAACAGCGGCACATCGAACAGTTTCAATAGCCCCGGTTCCGGATAGGACCACGACCCCATCCGCAGCTTGAAAATCTCCATAATCGTGCCGCTGATATGGAATAGCAGGATCACCTTCGCCTCGGACAGGCTTTCCAGACGGAACCACAGGAACAGCACCTGCGTCAGAACCGCAAACAGCACCAGAAAATCATAGCGCGCCATTACCGCATCATCGGGCCAGACCAGCGCCGTCAGGATAATCGCCCCCAGCATCAGCCCGGCAAACAGACAGGCCCACGCCATTTTCAGGCCGAACATCACGAACTCTGCGACCCCATGCGGCAACCGCGCCCGCATGAAATCACCCATCTGGCGTTCGACGTTAAGGTTGGCGGAATGGGCAGAAATCTCGATGCTCACAGATCAAGCCTACGTGGTTATGATTCCCGCCACCTTATGAGAGAAATGCACATATTCTGCGAGCCGTTTGTGCAGTTTTTCAGGTGCCCAAAGGGCGCTAACGCATCGAGTGCCGCATGATAGCGCCCGTTCGCTCTGTGAGATTCCCGCGTCGAAGCTAAGATACTGTTGCAAATATGTTGCGACACCGGGATGTGCTCAAAATACTCCCATGCGTCTCTTGCTAAATTTTGGCGAAAACTGGTAGCTACACGCATCCGAAGATACTCTTTTCTTGTTTTACGAGGGACACATGAAACTCATCACATCCTCCGTCGCAGCACTTATCGTCGCGGCTCCGGCACTTGCAGGAAGCCCTGCATATGTTCCAGACACCGCAGCAGTCGCCACGGGACCCGCTTACAATCTTGGTGGCGCGGTCACATTGGGCTATGGCTACAATACGGCGTCTGTCGCAAACTCTGACGCGCCGAGCGACGAGTACGCGGACACCTTCTACTTCCTTGACGGTACCGTGGGTTCCAGCTTCGGCCGATTCGGCTGGCAGCTTGACGCAGGCACCGAACAGGCGACCTTCACGGAAGATGGTGATTTCTATTCCATGACCGCCTACACCGGGCACCTGAATTATGACATTGGCGGCTACCGCGTTGGTGGTTTCTATGGAATGGGACAGTGGGATGAAATCTATTCCGACGACCAAGGTGATATGACATGGTATGGTCTGGAAGTCGCGGCTGAATTCAGCGGCATCTTGATGACCGCGCATGTTGGTGCAGCATCCAGCGATTCCACCCACAGCTCGCTCAATTTTACCGACTACATGTTCTATGGTGTTCAGGCGCGTTACTTCGTCAATGATAACCTGATGATCACCGGTCTGTTAAATTCCAGCATGGGTCAAATTCACAGCGAAGAAATGTCCCAGCTCGACTACAGCGTCGAAGCCACGATGCGTCTTGGCGGTTCGAACTTCTACGGCTCGGCATTGCTGGGTGGAACGACGGTTGATGCGGATGGCGACGGCTCCGGCACAGAATTGCGCGCTGAAATCGGCGTCAGCTACCTGTTTGGCGGCGACCTGCGCAGCGTCTATGGCACGTCCACGCCGATGATGGAAAAATCCGTTCTGACCCGTATGGGCGTGAACACTTCCATCTACGACTAAGACTGTATTGTCGAATTGAACGGGCCGCCTCAGCCGAGGCGGCCTTTTTTTATGAGCGGTCTTGAGTATTGATACCCAGCGTTGCGACGAACATCCGGTGCAGCGTCTCAATCAGTCCCACCTGTGTCAGCTTGTTGGGATCAGATTTCACCATCACCGACAGCGCCCCCTCGACCGCATTGATGGCAATGCCAAGGCGGTCGACCTCTGCAGGGGTCAGCGCCCGGTCCAGCCGCGTTTCGATACAGGTTTGAAGGCTGTCGTACACCTGCGCGGTATAGTCGCGCACAATCGCCTGAACCTCGAACCCCGTCATGACCGGGGACAGGGCCAGCGACTGGCGCATGTTCCGTTGTTTTTCCGCAATAATATTGGCAATCACATGGCGCAGCGCTTCCTCATACCCCGCAGGTGCCGTCTCACACGCCTTCCGCGTGGCGTCCACCAACAACGCCAGTTTGCGTCGCACCAACTCCGCCACCAGCGCCTGCTTGTTGGGGAAATACTGGTAAAGCGATCCGATCGACACGCCGGACCGTTCCGCCACCTGCTTCGTGGTAAATTGCCCATCTGGTGAGGCTTCCAAAATGTGAACCGTTGCCTCCAAAATCGCATCAACCGTAAAGGCCGCCCGGGCCTGCGAGGGTTGTTTTCTTGGGCGTAACGTCAGGGACGGGCTGGTCATAGGGCAGGGGTCCAAATGCGAATTGCGGCCCGCAATGCCGCCCCGACATATTTAGGGCAACCAACGACGGAGTCCAGACATGCCCACCTATCACCTGATCACCGGCGCGAATGCCGGCCTCGGCCTTGCCACCATCCGCCACATGGTGCGCGATCCTCAGGTCCACATCCTCGCCGCCATCCGCAATTTTGACCGGGCTGCTGGCCTTCGTCGCGTGGTCCCTGCCGACCGCCTCACCCTGTTCAAGGTCGATGTCGCCGATCTATCGTCCGTGCGGAACTGCTGCAACGACATCATCACATGGCTGGGCGACCGCCAACTGTCCAGCCTGTGCCTTAACGCTGGCCTGCAATTCAGTCGTCGCGATCAAGTGTCACCCGAAGGGTTTGAATTGACCTTCGCCACCAATCTTATTGGCCACCACCTGATGTACGGATTGCTTCAACCGCATCTGACGGCCACGACCCGGGTTGTCACCATTGGAAGCGGCACGCAAAACCCCAATGAAACCACCGCCAAACGGTTTGGTTTTCGCGATGATGTCTATCGCTGCGCCGCCGACCTCGCTTATCCGGAACCTTCGTCCGAGGAACCCGCGCAGTTAGGCCGCGATGCTTACGCCGCCTCCAAACGCGCTTGCATTATGTGGACCAAGGCAATGGCCACACGATCCAGCGCCACGCACCTGTCGCTGAACCCCGGCGCGATGCCGGGCACGGGGTTGGCGCGTGATAACACCTTCTTTGCCCGCCTGTTCTGGCACACAGTCTTGCGCTTGTTCCCGGCATTTGTTGATGGCATCTCCACCCCAAAACGCAGCGGCAAAATCCTTGCCGACATGCTGACCGACCCTGATTTCCCCTTCGCATCCGGCGATTATGTCGATTTCACCATGACCCTCGGCCCCGCACACCCGCAAACTTTCGACCCTGATTTGCAAACCGAACTCCTCTCGACTCTGGACGATCTGACCGGGTTAGCCGTCTGACCATGGCAGCCCGTTGCGAAACAGCGCGACCAGCCAGTCGACCATCACACGCGTGTTGGTTGGCGTACGGCGGTGGGCGGGATAGACGGCATGCGCGGATACACCGTCCAGTTCCGGGATCGGCAGATCGTGGATGGCGGTCAGTGTTCCGTCGCGCAGTTGATCCCGCATGAAATAGATCGGCCCCGCCGCAATCCCCAGCCCATCCATCGCCGCCTGCGCCATGGCCGTGCCACTGTTGCAAATAAACCGGGGCAGCGAAGTGTGCTCGGCCGCTTTTTCTGGTCCGATGCGCCAATACCGCCGGGCCAAATCATCCGTGCGCGGGTAGCCAAGGAAGCAATGCTTCTCCATATCTTCCTTCGTCGTCGGCACCCCTCGCGCTGCCAAATAGGCGGGGGAGGCCGCCAACACCATCGGAATGTCGCACAATTTGCGCGCTATCAGGCTGCTGTCCGACAGGTGGGTGATACGGATCGCCAGATCATATTCGCCGCTGTTCAGATCAACGAACTGATCGGACAGGTGCAAATCCACTGCCAAAAGGGGGTTATCCGCCAGAAACCGTCCAATGGCGGGCGCGATGAACATCTCCCCCAGCACGGCGGGCACGGACATGCGCAACAGCCCGCGCGGTGTGACCGCATGTTCGCGCATTTCAGCCTCGGCATCGCTGACATCTTGCAGGATACGTCGACAGGTGGTCAGGTAGCTTTCCCCCTGATCGGTCAGCGCCACATGGCGCGTGCTGCGCCGCACCAGCGACACGCCCAGCTGCCCCTCCAATGCGTTCAGATGTTTCGTCGCCATCGTGGCCGACATTCCGTTACGCCGCGCTGCGGCTGAAATCGACCCCTCGTCCGCGATCGACACCAGAATTTGCATAGAGGTCAGGCGGTCCAGCATCTCACACCATTGGTTTTAACTGTATGAACAATACGACATATTATCATCCATTAGTTTCATATTTATCTAGCGGTAAATCAACCCAATTCGGAGAACGCCATGAAACTGAAAATCACCTACTGGATTGCCACCGGCCTGCTGTCCCTTGTCTATATCGGCGGCGGTATCTTTTATCTGACGAGCCCCGAGATGGTGCAGGGCATGTATGCCGCCCTCGGCTATCCCGCCTACCTGATCCTGCCGCTTGCTATTGCGAAACTTGCCGGTGCCGCCGCGATCCTGTCCCGCGTCAATGTCCGCCTCAGCGATCTGGCCTATGCGGGCATGTTCTTTCACCTGATCCTTGCAATTTCCGCCCACATTAACGCTGCAGACGGTGGATTCGTCCCGGCCCTCGTGGCCCTGATCGCCCTGATCGTGTCATTCCAGCTGCAAAACGTCGCGAGGAAAGACCCGTCCACCAGCGTCGTCCCGATGGGTGCCGTTGCCGCCTAAACATTTGGGTCCGTCGCGTTCAGGCGGACCCGTCCTCGCGGTGAAGCGCGTCGGCGAAGCGCTTGCCACGCTCGTGTCGGAAGGTCTGGCCGGTGTCGGCAATTGCCTCGATCCGGTCCAGCCGCAAATGGCGAAAATCCTCGGCCGTTTCGCACCAGATTGTCAGCAACCACGCCGCATCAAACACGGTCAGACCCAAGGGCCGCGCCACGCGGGTAGAGGCGCGGTTAGACAGGCTTAGATACGATATTTCCAGCTTGCGCCGTTCGCGTATCGCGGCGCGCAGTCGGTCCTGCAATGCGCCGGTTGCCGGGGTCGGGGTCGCCGCACTGGTCCCGGCCGCAAGCGGGCTCTCCAAAAACCCCTCGCGTGAGGCCTCGCCAATCGCCGACGCAATTTTGCCCGCCGCCCGTTTGGCTGCCCCGGCCAGGCTGTCGGACGTCCGCGCCGCGACCAGCTTGGTGCCCAGCGACAACGCCGCCAGCTCCTCCTCGTCAAAGGTAAGCGAGGGTAGGAAATACCCCCGCTCCATCACGTACCCGATACCGCCTTCGCCCCGGATCGGCGCACCCATCCCCTGCAAATCCGCAATGTCACGATACATGGTGCGGATCGACACGCCCATCTCGGCCGCCAGATCGCGCGCCGTCACCGGCTGCGTCCGCGCCCGCAGTCTGTCCATGACCTCGAACAATCGAAAAACTCTCACGCTGCACCCCACTGCCAGTTTCTGACACAACAACCCGCTAGACCCATCCCTGTCAACAGAAAGGAACCTGATATGACACGAACCCTTGCGGCCATATTTCTGGCCCTTACCCCAACCCTCGCCCTGACGGAGAGCGCAATGCCCGACACCCCGATCCTGACCACCATCACCACCATGACCGACGCGTTTGCGGCGGGCGATATCGACAGGATCATGTCGACCTATGCGCCCGGAGCCACGGTCCTTGCCGAACCCGGCCAACCGGTCACCGGCGATGCCGAGCTTCGCGCCATGTTCGCGGCCTTCATCGCGTCCGGCATCAACTTCACTTATGGCGCGCACGAGGTGGTCATCGCCGGCGACACCGCCCTCCACCTGATGCAATGGACCGCGCCCGGACCCGACGGCGAGATGTCCGCCTTGTCCGTCGCCGTCCTTCGCCGCCAGCCCGATGACACATGGAAAATGGTCATCGACCACCCGTTTGGTGACAGCGTCATGCACACCCCCGCCCACTGATCCCAACCCCCCGGCCCGGAAATCGCCCGGCCGGGGGATATAGTGGTTCACGGACCGTCCCCCGCTATATATAGTGTTTCCAAAAGAATCGGAGGACAGCATGCCCCTAACGCCAGAGCAACAGGCCGAGATTGACGAACAGCGCGCGCAGACCACGCCAACGCGTCGCGCCACCGCCCCGGGGATGGAGAAACATCTTTACACAGCGCACCCTGTGCTGGACCATGGCTTCATCCGCGTCATCGACTATATGGGCGACGACAATGCCATCACGCAGGCCGCCCGTGTGTCATATGGCAAGGGCACCAAGGCGGTGTCCAACGACGAGGGCCTGATCCGCTACCTCATGCGCCACTGGCACTCCACCCCGTTCGAGATGTGCGAGGTTAAATTCCACGTCAAACTCCCCGTATTTGTCGCCCGCCAGTGGATCCGCCACCGCACCGCCAACGTCAACGAATACTCCGCCCGCTACTCGATCCTTGACCGTGAATTCTACATCCCCGCGCCCGAAAACCTGCAGGCGCAGTCGGTCATCAACAATCAGGGCCGCGGCGAGACATTGCAGGGCGAGGAAGCACAGCGCGTTCTCGATATCCTGCGCGAGGACAGCACCCGCGCCTATGACCATTACGAAGAAATGATGTCGGAGGATGGGCAGCAAGGCCTTGCCCGCGAACTCGCCCGCATGAACCTGCCCGCGAATATCTATACGCAATGGTACTGGAAAGTTGACCTCCACAACCTGTTCCACTTCCTGCGCCTGCGCGCCGATGCCCACGCGCAATATGAAATCCGCGTCTATGCCGAGGCCATGTGCAAGATCGTCGCCGACTGGGTGCCGTTCGCCTATAAAGCGTTCGAGGATTACCGTCTAGGCGGCACGCAACTGTCCGGCCCGGGGCTAAAAGTGTTGCAGAAAATGCTGAAGGGTGAGACGGTAACGCAGGAGAGTTCCGGCATGAGCGCTCGCGAATGGCGCGAGTTGATGGAGGTTGTTGAGGGGTAGAAATGTCTGATAGAACCAAAACACTTGTTTTCAAAAAAGCGATTTTTTCTTCCGATTACAAATCCACACTTGAAGATTTGCTAACGTCGCTTTTTCAGCGACAGGCGAAAGCGGTGGACAGGATCGTCAAAGTAGATTTGTTGAAGTCGATCGTGTTCGCGAGCATTAGGGAACAAGACGGTGCGAATGGTGTTTTCATTCATATTTTTGAGTTTGAGAACGGCGGTACTGGTACAATTAATTTTTCCAGCACCACCACCTCTGCCGGGATTGAAGAGTTACAGCCTCCACAAAACCAAGAATTCCTCCTGAATGACATGGTCTTGCTAATCAAAGATAATGACATTATAGCATCAGGTATGGCGAACAAAAACAGAACATTGTCAAGGTGCATATGTGAAATTTGTTCGTCTCTTGGGCTCACAAAAGGAGAAACTAGGCTGGAAATTGAAGACGTGCCAAACAAAGTCAAATTGGATGAACTGAAGGAATTTGGTGTCTCGAGAATTGACTTCGGGATTACAGGATATTTGGCTTCGCTACCTGATTTTAGGCAGAGTGTTCCCGCCGTATTAGATATGCTCCTGACCCGTCCTGGAGCGAAAGAGGATATTCGGAAGCGAGCTAATACAGTTGGCAGGATACATTTAAGCCGCGGAAGATTTAGAAAAGATGAGATTGAGAAGGACGTGTGGCTAACAGAGATAGGATCTGAAGTTGTAGAGTCAGACACTGAAGAGGCCTATACGATCCATCTTGAAAATGGGAAGGTTCTAACGAACAGAAACCTAAAACTAATTAAGAGAGTTAGCGTTCGTCGTTACGCGAACACTGTTCATTATCAGCAATTGGAAAACGAACTAGCAATCTTCCAAAAAGAACTTATCTCAGAAGGATTAATTAAAGTATGAACGGAAATTTGAAATTCACGACGGGGTGGTTTTTGGTTGCCATCGTTATCGCGGGTTTCGTTGCCTTTCATGCTTGGCGAGACCCGAAACCTTATTGGGCGATGGTTGATATTTCGTCCAGCGTATTAGCTATTTTTGTGGGCGTTTCGCTAGCAATTTTTACAGTCTTAGCGTCAAAACCAAGCGTGCGTCCGGCTGAGTATGCGGATGCTGACGAAGTCGATAGAATTGAAACAGCCCTTGCGGAATCCGATCAAAATTTGGTTGCGCAACAATACTTACTTTTCTCGATATACTTCATCGCGATAATTCTAGGGCTGATTACGAAATTCTTCGCAGTCCAATTAACTTCCTATCAGGTGGTTCCAACGCACCTTAAACCAATCACAAGTGCGTTTGTGTTCTTCACCTGTTTTAGCTTTATGATGTCCATTTACCTGCCTCGCGTAGCAGCCGCAATTGTTAAGCAACGACGAGATTTTGGCTAATCTCCATCACCAACCTAACGCCCGACACTGGGTGGGCGTGAAGCGCCCTCCCGCGGGGAGGGTCGGGCGCGGCCGCTCGCCCGAACGGCCAGAGTGGGGTGGCAGTTCTAATCCCCCCACCGCCCTCAATAATTCTTGCACCACTTTTCCATAAATGAGACGTTGATATGTCAGGTCAGGGCAGGGCAGTGTCTGGCTTCATACTTACGGGGAATTTATGGTGAAACGAATTTTTATAGCTTTGATCCTGTTGCTGGGCGCACTCCCCGCTGCGGCGGCAGCGCCTGAGGTCTGGCAATGTATCACCGCGGATTTCCGGACGGCCAGCGATAACGAGGACAGTTTCAAACGCGACAACCTCGCCAAGACGTTCGAGATGATCATCTCGGACACGGAAATCATCGTGAGATCCTTCTCGGACGTGTTCAGCGATTCCGAAGAGCGCTATGTGATCATACAATCCAAGTTTTCGAACATCGTCGGGATGGGCGATCATTTGATGAATGCGAAAATTGTGGTGATCCCGGCGAACCGGACTGACGTGGTAAGGGCTGGCGGTGAATTCGAGGCGACGATCACCATTCAGGGGAGTTTCTTCATTAACTCGTGGTTGCTCCGCTGCGGGGCCGCGCAGGTGTAATCATTGACGTCCGCGCTGCACGTCTCGTGTTGCCGGTCCTTCGGAAATTTAGCCGCGTCGCGGGGTCAACCCGTCGGATTTCCGGTTAAAAAACCTTTAGCGTTAACGTTTGTTATATGCATAAATGCTGCATAGGTTCTGCATGGTTCCTGCATAACAAAAAACGCGGCCGAAGTGATCCGACCGCGCATTCGTTAACATATGAAACGGGATTAGTTTGCCAGTTTCAAAGCTGTCGCGGATTCTTTGCCGTTACGGCCAGATTCCAGCTCATAAGAAACTTTCTGGTTGTCAGCCAAGCCCTGAAGGCCAGCCTGCTCAACGGCAGAAATATGAACAAAAACATCGCTTCCACCATTGTCTGGTGCGATGAAGCCGAAGCCTTTAGTTGCGTTGAACCATTTTACGGTGCCATTAGCCATGCCGTATTCTCCTAATATATCGCCACCCACGGTATGCGGTAGCCTCGGTGCAGTGCGTCTTAAGTGAAACCGCAAGCTGCATAAGGCGTCAGGAGGAATCGTGAAAAACTACTTCACGGGGGTCATATGGGGGTAAATATTTGAAATAGCAAGGGGTTTTATTCTGACAGGCGGGCAAGAAAAACGGCGGTGCGGGGGACCCGACCGCCGTTACCTGTTGTGTAACAGGGGCTTAGACCAGTTTCAGGTCCGTCGCAGATTCCTTGCCATTACGGCCGGTTTCCAGTTCATAAGACACTTTCTGGTTGTCGTTCAGGCCTTTCAGACCTGCGCGCTCAACAGCAGAAATATGTACAAAGACATCGCTGCCTCCAGCGTCTGGAGCGATAAATCCATAACCTTTGGTTCCATTGAACCATTTCACGGTGCCAGTAGCCATTCCGTGTTTCTCCTTTTGGGTGCCGCCCGCGACATGCAGCGGCCTTGGTGCCTTCGGTCTTTATCTTCTACCGAACGTCCCAAAAGGGTCTCAGCAAAGTGTGAAAGACTTTATCCACGGCGCTCATATGGGGGAAATTGCGCTGAAAATCAAGGGTTTTCTGTGGATATGATTGTTGTTACATATCAAACGGGTAGGGAGGGGAATGGATGAAATTCTACGGTCTGAAAACCTGTGACACCTGCCGAAAGGCGCTGAAATCGCTGGCGGCGGCCGGTCGGGATGTCACCTATATTGATGTGCGCGATGACGGGGTCCCTGCGGCGGACCTTCTCCGGTTTTACGAGGCGTTCGGCGACCGATTGATCAACACCCGTTCCACCACCTGGCGTGACTTGTCTGACGCCGAACGGACACAGCCTCCCCTTGACCTTCTCGTCACTCACCCCACCTTGATGAAACGCCCGGTCATTGATGACGGGCAATTATATCTGGGCTGGTCCCGCGACGTGGAGTCTGACCTCACATGAAAAATGCAGCGACTATCTTGGGAATCATTGGCGGAATCGTCGGTATGTTTGTTGGTTTCTTTGCGTATGGCTGGGTTGAATTCACCGATTGGTTCAACGCCGAAGTCCGTGATGTGATCGAAACCACGGAAAATGCTGCTCGTTGGAAGCTGGTAGGGCTTGTTGCCCCGATCCTTGCGATCGCTGGCGGCGCAATGACGGGCGCACGTCCCGTCATCGGTGCGGTGTTGATGTTCATCTCTGCCGCGGGAATGTTGTGGGGTTTGGGCTTTGGCGTCTTTACCATGTTCCCGATTGCGATGTGTCTGGTGGCCGGATTGCTGGGCCTGGCGGCTGTCGGAGCCAAGGAATAAAGGGAATATTGCCGGGTTCGAAAATTTTTGCGAATTTCGTGATTTTTCCTGTTGCACCCCCTGACGAATCTGCCTAAAAGCCGCCCTCACGGCAGCGGGCCAGACACGGTCAGCTGCTGTTGCTTTCTAAGGGAAGCACGCTCTTTGACATTGTTATATATGATGAAGAGATATGCGGGTGGTTTGGTCGTAATCGACGGAATTGCTTGTCATATCGGCTCACTAGGCTTAGGTCGATGATGTGAGTGTCAGCTTCACTGTTTGGTGGTTTCTTTGTTTCTTTGGAACAGAGTGCATCAGAC
>JALPRQ010000001.1:0-2350000 GCA_023630215.1 Rhodobacteraceae bacterium NBU2976 | reverse complement strand
GACCCTGAGATTTCTGTCTGACCTTTATGGTCGTTCAGTTCTCAAATCGCATCATCCTTAATCGAGAACCGGGATGGTGTGGTCAAAATTGACTTTCGAGCTGGAAAGCGAAAGCTGGTCTTTCGATTTCCGGATCGGATCAAGCGCGAAAAGGGCGTTTGGTGGATGCCTTGGCAGTAAGAGGCGATGAAGGACGTGATACTCTGCGATAAGTCATGGGGAGCCGAGAATAGGCGTTATATCCATGAATTTCCGAATGGGGGAACCCACTTGATACTGTGTTATTGAATGCCTTTTGGCGTTCATTAATGCGGTAAACCAAGTACTTTTTACCTGAATATATAGGGTTAAAAGAGCAAACCCGGGGAACTGAAACATCTCAGTACCCGGAGGAAAGGACATCAATTGAGACTTCGTTAGTAGCGGCGAGCGAACGCGAACCAGCCGAGCCATGAATGTGAGCAGAACCAGTTGGAAAGCTGGGCGATATGGGTGATAGCCCCGTATGCGAAGCATGATTGGACGTATTAAGTAGGGCGGGACACGTGAAATCCTGTCTGAAGATCGGAGGACCACCTTCGAAGGCTAAGTACTCCTTACTGACCGATAGCGAACCAGTACCGTGAGGGAAAGGTGAAAAGCACCCCGACGAGGGGAGTGAAACAGATCCTGAAACCGGACGCCTACAAACAGTTGGAGCACCCTTGAGGTGTGACAGCGTACCTTTTGTATAATGGGTCAACGACTTGGTCTTACTAGCAAGCTTAAGCCGATAGGTGTAGGCGCAGCGAAAGCGAGTCTTAATAGGGCGCATGAGTTAGTAGGATCAGACCCGAAACCGAGTGATCTAGGCATGTCCAGGATGAAGGTGCGGTAACACGCACTGGAGGTCCGAACCCACACCTGTTGAAAAAGGTCGGGATGAGGTGTGCCTAGGGGTGAAAGGCCAATCAAACTCGGAGATAGCTGGTTCTCCGCGAAATCTATTTAGGTAGAGCGTCAGACGAATACCATCGGGGGTAGAGCACTGGATGGGTAATGGGGACCCACAGTCTTACTGATCCTAACCAAACTCCGAATACCGATGAGTACTATCTGGCAGACACACGGCGGATGCTAACGTCCGTCGTGAAGAGGGAAACAACCCTGACCTCCAGCTAAGGCCCCTAATTCATGGCTAAGTGGGAAAGCAGGTGAGACGACCAAAACAACCAGGAGGTTGGCTTAGAAGCAGCCATCCTTTAAAGATAGCGTAACAGCTCACTGGTCTAGATAAGTTGTCTTGCGGCGAAGATGTACCGGGGCTCAAGCCATGAGCCGAAGCTGAGGATTCCGTAAGGAATGGTAGCGGAGCGTTCTGTTCATAAACCCTTCCGATATCTGTTCACGCAAGTGGGCAGCGATCGGATTTGGGTTTTGCGTTGAAGCTGTACCTGTGAGGGGCAGTGGAGCGTTCAGAAGTGAGAATGTTGACATGAGTAGCGATAAACAGGGTGAGAGACCCTGTCGCCGAAAGTCCAAGGGTTCCTGCTTAAAGTTAATCTGAGCAGGGTAAGCCGACCCCTAAGGCGAGGCCGAAAGGCGTAGTCGATGGGAACCAGGTTAATATTCCTGGGCCTGAAGGAAGTGACGGATCGAAAGCGTAGTTATCCCTTATTGGATTGGGGTGGCTGCCGGACGGTTCCTGGAAATAGCCCTTCATTAAGATCGTACCCTAAACCGACACAGGTGGACTGGTAGAGCATACCAAGGCGCTTGAGAGAACTGCATTGAAGGAACTCGGCAAAATGCCTCCGTAACTTCGGGAGAAGGAGGCCCCGTCATTGGGCAACCAGTGGCGGGGGGCACAGACTAGGGGGTGGCGACTGTTTATTAAAAACACAGGGCTCTGCGAAGTTGCAAAACGACGTATAGGGTCTGACGCCTGCCCGGTGCTGGAAGGTTAAAGGGAGAGGTGAGAGCTTTGAACTGAAGCCCCAGTAAACGGCGGCCGTAACTATAACGGTCCTAAGGTAGCGAAATTCCTTGTCGGGTAAGTTCCGACCTGCACGAATGGCGTAACGACTTCCCCGCTGTCTCCAATGCAGACTCAGCGAAATTGAATTCCCCGTGAAGATGCGGGGTTCCCGCGGTCAGACGGAAAGACCCCGTGCACCTTTACTACAGCTTCACACTGGCATTAGGTCCAGCTTGTGCAGGATAGGTGGTAGGCTTTGAAGTGGGAACGCCAGTTCTCATGGAGCCACCCTTGAGATACCACCCTTGTTGCGCTTGATGTCTAACCGCGGTCCGTTATCCGGATCCGGGACCCTGTGTGGCGGGTAGTTTGACTGGGGCGGTCGCCTCCTAAAGAGTAACGGAGGCGCGCGATGGTGGGCTCAGGTTGGTCGGAAATCAACCGTCGAGTGCAATGGCATAAGCCCGCCTGACTGCGAGACTGACAAGTCGAGCAGAGACGAAAGTCGGTCATAGTGATCCGGTGGTCCCGCGTGGGTGGGCCATCGCTCAACGGATAAAAGGTACGCCGGGGATAACAGGCTGATACTGCCCAAGAGTCCATATCGACGGCAGTGTTTGGCACCTCGATGTCGGCTCATCTCATCCTGGGGCTGGAGCAGGTCCCAAGGGTACGGCTGTTCGCCGTTTAAAGAGGTACGTGAGCTGGGTTTAGAACGTCGTGAGACAGTTCGGTCCCTATCTGCCGTGGGTGTTGGAGACTTGAGAGGAGTTGCCCCTAGTACGAGAGGACCGGGGTGAACGTTCCACTGGTGGACCTGTTGTCGTGCCAACGGCAGTGCAGGGTAGCTATGAACGGACAGGATAACCGCTGAAGGCATCTAAGCGGGAAGCCCCCCTCAAAACAAGGTCTCCCTGAGGGCCGTGGAAGACCACCACGTCGATAGGCCGGAGATGTAAGCGCAGCAATGCGTTCAGTTGACCGGTACTAATCGCCCGACAGGCTTGATTTGATCCGGTAATCGCAAGATTGCCACCCAAATCGAAATGTCAATCACACCTTTAGACAAAGAAATCAAAGACAGATCTCGTGTAGTTCTTCCCTGTGAAAACAGGGTGTTTGTTCTGTTCCGGTTTGGTGGTCACAGCGTGAGTGAAACACCCGGTCCCATCCCGAACCCGGCCGTTAAGCACCACCGCGCCGATGGTACTGCGTCTTAAGACGTGGGAGAGTAGGTCACCGCCAAACCTGATCAGAACAGACAGCTCTCGAACGATGACACACAAAAGCCGCTGCCCTTCGGGGCGGCGGTTTTGTTTTATGTGGCCTTTCCTACGGACCGGGGCGGGCCTCTCCGCCAGTCTGGTTTTGTCCTGCAAAGCGCAGGCTATACCAACCAGACAGGAGAGAGAGAAATGCCCGAGATCAATGTCACCAGTTTTGGCGGCGGGGGCCGTCAGAATATCTCGATCAAGAATGAAGATGGGTCGAGCGTGTTCATCAAGGTCCGCCCGGGAAAGACCGAAGTCACCACCACCAGCAGCGACGGTGAAACGCATACGGAAACGCATGAAACGGGCGGTGGCGGCAACGAGGCCGGCGGGGGGGGAAATGGCGGTGGCAACACCGAAGGTGGCGAGAAGTAACGCTGCCCCCCGGGGTCGGCGTTCCGCGCATTGATCGCTGACCCCGGTGAATTTTTGTCACAAAAGTGACGTTTACGGCTTGAAATATACCCCGGACAATTATAGGTCACAGGCTCTGACGGTCGCACGCCATTGCCACAACGGCAACGACAGCACAGCCGCAGATAAACCGGGCTAACCCCCGACGCCGGCCACGGATGAAACGGCCAAACCTTGGCACATACGCCAACACCTCTCACGGGGTGGAGCAGCCCCGTCGACCGCAGCCCAACGGGTAAGGTCGACAAAAGCTCAGACAAACCGGGTTAACCCCCGACGCCGGCCACGGATGAAACGGTCAAACATTGGCACACACGCCAACACCTCTCGCGGGGTGGAGCAGCCCGGTAGCTCGTCAGGCTCATAACCTGAAGGTCGTCAGTTCAAATCTGGCCCCCGCAACCAAAATCCGTCATAGTTACAGTATGTTACGTCGATATCAGGCGCTTCGCCTGAATCGGCGCTAAACGCCGTGGAAGCACTGTGGAAGCAGGAGGGAGAGTAAATGAGGTGTTGCGGGGAGGCAACAGGTGCTACCAACCAATTGTCACTGGACTCTGATACTTTATCATGCAACCGTAAGCGGAATATATTTAGGTGTAATTGATATAAACAAGTCGCAACCTGTCTACTATTTGGAATACAAGAAAATGGTTTTGCTGATCTCTAAAGAATTTGTCAAATCAGCTTTCTTTATCCTTCTACTGTTTCTACCCGCCGCAATTTCTGCGCAGAGCACAATACCTGAGAAGTTATATGTCTTTCTCGGCGCGCAAGAAATCTGGGTGCCCAATGTGCCTGGGGTTTATCTGTCAGGGCCTGATGCACCGGAGCGCGAACACTATCCCAGTGAACCGATTTCCCGGACAGGGGTAAATGGTGAAGAACTTCGAATGTATCCGTTCATTGGTGAACCGCCATATTATGCAGAAACATTAGGTATTGAGCGTGGAAATGGTATAGCGGAGATATTGCTGTCCCTCGGATTATATAATGAACTGAATGGGATAACACACATACGCATGAGCAAACCCCATGATGGAGATCCATTTTGTTGTCGGCCGGAATTTGAGGATATTAAGAAAACGCCAAGTCCGATATCCGGGTTCTATTATAGCGGGAACCCAAATTACACGACAAAAAGTTACGTGTCAGATGAGCTTACGTTGTTTGGGTACTATATTAGCGCTGCTTGCACAGAGGGTTTTGACGGAAAAACAGAGCTAACGCGCTGTAGTATTCGAGGCCAAATGCCGAATGGAAGTAGTATCCGTTTGATAGTTTATGCCAATGATGAAAGAGAAGATGCCTGGCCACCAATCGAGCGCGCATCAGAAGAATGGCCTGCACTTTTGACTTCGGTTGAAAAACTGATGTTATCGTTTTTAGCGCCGTAAAACTTTAAATTATTTGGAAACGAACATGTTTACTTTTACCGATGAACAAATCGTAGAGCTCACCGCTATTTTCTATAATGACACTTCGGAACCAGTTGAAAGACCAAGCGCCGCATTTTATAGGGCTGCGGCAGATATGGCAGAAGGTCAAGATGGTGTGGAAGAGGCAGCCATAACCTGGATGCGGGCAGCAGCGGACATCAATGAAGGAATAGGAACACAAAGTGCTTTTATCCGCGACTACAATAGCGCACAGAGAAATGCTCGATACGGTGCCCCCGTTTCCCATGCGGAAATGGATGAGATATCAGATAATATAGCTAGAGAAGTGCTAGACGATATAGTCGAATTTAAGACATTTCCATCAATCATTGATATAGCACGCCATGATGCGGAACCTGCAGCACTTGAATTATTTAGTGGGGACCCTTCAGGTTGGGCAGGCAATCCTCTCTTTTTGTTACTGGGCTACAAGGAGCCATTCTATAATAATATCCTTGATGAGGGTAACCCGTACGACGCGCTCGCTATGATAAAGTTTACAGCGGAAAGTTATCAGGTTCCGGGCGAAAATGACTTTGGTTCACTGGGTGACTTTTTTTCACAATGGGTAACCTATGAACCGGGACGTCGGGCTTTTGACGAAGCAATTTTTGATCTCTGGGATTACCTAGAAAATGCCTATTTTGACGAATTTATAGATTTTGTTAATTTGTCGTTACAGACACAAAGTATCTTCCTTGGAAGAATTGACGACGACGATGTGCTTGAGGGAGATGAATTCCAAAATGTTATCCATGCGGGCGGTGGTGATGATATCATTCTGGCGTCAGAGGGGGGAGATATACAGGACGGTGGGGCGGGTGTTGACACTGTAGATTACACCGATGCTGAAGCTATAAATTTCATGTTATCTTCAAATGAAGACACTACAGTGGAGTTTATCGGCACTGCGAGTTGGCCAACGAACCTCTTTGGGGTCGGATTTGTTGATACTCTTTATAACATAGAGATAATAATTGGTTCATCTTTAAATGATGTTTTCAAAATAGCAGAAGATTTCGACAAAGATATATCGCTTGACGGGGGAGAAGGGTCTGACACCCTCGATTACAGTAGTGTCAGTACCGGCGTACACATTTCCATCGAAACACCGGCGAGTGGTGGTAATGCAGCGATATTCAGTGCCGAGAGCGTGGATGGCGCATGGACTCATAGTTTTACCAATTTTGAAAATTGGATTCTAACTTCTCAAGATGATCAGGTGCATGTCTCACAAGATATGCTGGACGAGGGCGGGATCACCATTGACGGCGGTGGAGAAGGTCCAAATGGTGATACGCTTGATTTCTCGACTTTGATTGTTCCAGCCGGTTCAGGCACAAACACAAATAATCCCGGACTGACCATCGACGTTATGGATCTGCATAACGGCACAAACCTCTCGATCGGTGGGAACACGATCTCGGTGACGGGGTTTGAGAATGTGGTTGGGACCGAAGGCGATGATACGATTTATACACCAATTGGAGGACGTATCGCAGCTGGCGGCGGAGACGATACGATTGTTATCGTAAAGGATGAGTCGGTTGGTTTAGGACCAACCCTCATTTGGGGTGGGGATGGCGTGGATTCGATCCGCTCGACTACCCGAGTGGAGATGGACAGCGCGGGATTTGGTCTACATTTCGTGCTTGGGAATGTCCTGTATGTAAACATCCCGGATATAACGACAGACGACTTTCTGACATTAGATTTGGAAGATTTAAATATTGATCCGGAATTGTTGGAAACTCTCGATGCAATAATTGTTAATCCTGAAAATCAAGATTTCGCGGCGTTGGACTACACAAACTATAATTGGAATCCTCAACTCCACGGCGGGAACGTGGATTTTAGTGGCTACAGTTATGGCGGTTTCACAACGACTTTCCTATCGATTCCGTACACCTTTAATGGTGAGCTGTACGCCGGTTCCGATGATTTTTTTGTTTCCCAGGGAGATGTGGGTCCTAACGGCGAAGCTGGACCAGGTGCGTCGGTTGAAGAATATATAATCGATGTTCAATTCAATTCCGAGGGCCCAGTCTATAGCGTACAATTCTTGTCAGGATTTTCGCAGGATGTCCCCTCACTATTTGCGTCGCTCACGGGTTTGATCGGGGAATGGGCAAATCCAGGATATGCTTATCTTACGGGTGAGCAACTTTACCAGAACAGTCTTTTCAGTTTCCACAATCCATCCATGATCTATGGAATAGAATTGGTTGAAGGAGGCTTCAACTATCTGACAGGAGTGAACAGTTTTGGCTTTGAAATCGCCGTAGCTGAGCAAGATTCCTATAATACCGCCACCAGTGGGATTGATCAGGTTTCCTATGCAAACTCTACTGCTGCAGTATCGGTGAATTTAAGCACAAACGCTGGAATTGGCGGATATGCTGAGGGTGATCAGTATTTCGGTATTCGCGATATTATCGCGTCAAAATTCGATGATACCATTGTCGGAGACGCTGCTGGGAATATACTCAAAGGTAAAGATGGCGATGACGACCTTTATGGCAAGTCAGGTGCAGATAGCCTTTATGGTGGGGAGGGGAATGACACCTTATTTGGTGGTGGTGGTTCGGATCTATTCTATTTTTCCGATGGGGATGGTCAGGATACGATTGGTGATTTTGAGCTTTTTGTCGACTACATTTATATCAACGGTGAATTTCTTAACCAATTTGACCTGCCCCCAAATATTAGTTTCGAGGAGGAAACAAACTCTGAAGGCGGGCACAATCTGGTCATTAGTTACGGCGAAGACGACACCATTACGTTGTTAGGGGTCTCGTTAGCGAATTGGTTGCCGAACATTCCAACAAGTACAGATGGTGACGACGTCATTTTCGGCACTTTGGGCTCAGACACAATAATATCTGGTGATGGCAATGATACGATTCAAGCGGATAAGGGTGACGATCTGATTATAGCAGGAGCCGGCGACGATATCATCCATGCCAGCAAGGGCAACGATACGATCTATGCGGGATCTGGGAATGATACGATAAATGCTAATGAAGGTACGAATTCCATAATCTACGAAAGTGGTAGTGATACTGTTAACGGAGGGATTGGTATCGATACGCTTGATCTAAGCAACTACAGCTCTGATCAGATAACCTTTAACATTGTTGGACTGGTTTCCGTTTCCAATGGGGTTCAATACTTGGTTGGAGGTGTGGATGTCACCGTGACTACTCCAGATGGAATTATTACCCTTGGGAAACAGGTCTATGGATCGGCACTTGGCGCGCGGACGAGTGTTGTTGAACACTTGGTATTTTCAGATGTAACCTTGGACGAGGTTGGCATTAAAGATCGAGCGTTAATGGATCAGTTTAGTGACGGCGACGATATAATTGCAGGTTCGCGTCAGTCTGACCTAATAGCTGCAGGCGCAGGTAACGATATTATTGCAACAGGCGCAGGCGATGATTTGATAATCTATGAAAGTGGCAACGATTATATCGAAGCGGGAACCGGTTTCGACACAGTTGATCTGAGTAAATTTACTTCTGACCAGGTTAGTTTTACAATTGTTGGTTTGGACGTATTTATTGAAACACCTGACGGAATGATAGAACTACAGCGCCAGGTGGCCAGTCCGTTGGGGAGCGACGACAAAATCGTTGAGCAAATCGTGTTTTCAGATATATCGCTTGACGAAGTTGGGATAAAATCTCGTGCGCTGAATGATCAAATAACACAGGGCGATGATATCGTTAGTGGGTCGATACAAGACGATATAATTTCAGCAGGCGCCGGCAACGATACGGTCCAAGCTGATGGCGGCAATGATACCATCGTTTACACAAGCGGCAATGACATCATCGACGGTGGGCAAGGTGGTTTGGACACGCTTGACCTAAGCATTTATGCGCATGATGACGTGACATTTCTTAGGTCAGGAAACAACCTCCTGATTGACACACCAGATGGAACAATCGAGCTACCCTTACAGGTCCAAGGTAGTAACTACTACAACATTGAACAAATGGTGTTTGCCGATGTAACATTAGACCGGGCGGCAATTGAAGCGCGCATCATATCTGAGCAAATGACAGATGGTGACGATCTTGTGTACGGCACTCTAGCTTCCGATACAATAGTTTCGGGAGACGGTAATGATACGATCCATGCCGACAAGGGCAACGATCTGATCATTACTGGAACAGGCGACGATATTATCCATGCCAGCAAGGGTGATGATACGATCTTTGCGGGATCTGGCAATGACCTTGTTTTCGCAGAAGAAGGTACGAATTCTATAATCTACGAAAGTGGCAATGATATTGTTTTCGGGGGAAAAGGCACTGATACGCTTGATCTAAGCAACTACAGTTCCGATCAGGTGAGCTTCAAGATTGTAGGAGGGGTTTCAATTTCGAATGGGATTAGCTTCGATGTAGTGGGTGTAGATGTCATCGTGACAACTCCGGACGGTGTAATTACACTCGGCAAACAGGTTTATGGTTCAATGCTGGGTGCTCGACCAAGTGTAATAGAATATCTGGTATTTTCTGACATAACTTTAGATGAAGTTGGAATTAAAGAGCGCGCTCTGCTGGATCAGTTTAGCGATGGGGATGATACGATATCTGGTTCACGTCAAACTGATCGTATTGCGGCGGGCGAAGGAAATGATCGCATTACATCAGGCACAGGTGATGACGTTTTCGTTTTCAATATTGGCGATGGCCTCGACACGATTACTGATTTCGAAGATGGGATTGATATGATCGAATTCTCCAACTCGGGACTTGGTTTCAACGATTTAACCATCTCTCAAATTGGAGGCGACACTACTGTTTTATACAGTGTTGACGGGAATGGAACCCCAGTTGATCAGATCACGCTAAGTGGGATCAATGCGACCACTATTGACCAGGACGACTTTATTTTTGTCTGATGGTTAGCCGAGGTGTCAATCGAAGGAATATCGGCCTCTTGCTTTTGCAAGTCGTTCGGCGATTGGAAAGGTGTGTGTGTCAGATACGCTGCATAACCGCGTGACATGAGACATAACGAAAGCACTAAAATTTTCCGCCTGAGTGTCTGCAGAAGCTGCTCGCGATACTAGGAGTCCGAGAATTTGCATGTCTAGCATATGCAAATGCGCATCGCGGTTGACATGTTTGACCGTGTTCGGGCAGACACCTGAACGCATATGCGCGAGCTCATAGGATAAAGTTTCAGTGGTTAATTTCCATAGTTTATGTTCCGGCCATCGGGATCGATTGCTATCTGTGGTTGGCTGGCAATATCGAATGCGCTGAGTAGCATCGGTGAACACATCCCCAATCATGTCGTTAACGTCTAGCCAGCTCCGCATTTCAAAACGGTTGCGCAGTTGCTTTGTGCCGAGGCGCATTTCAAATCGCCAGACCTGACTGGTATCGCGGTCCATTATGTTGAGAGGCGGTTTGCCGGCCTCCTTGAGAGTGTGGTTCCAGATTTCCAGCCATCCCATTTTCTTCTGCTGAAGGATTTCTGCGCGTTTGTCATAGATAGAAATTTGTCGGTTGGAGATATGCCCGGCGCGTATGCCGGTCACCCGCGAACCCCTCGCCATGGTCGAGGTTTCGACGATACCGGTGTATTCCGTCACCGTGGTCCCCGGCGGGACAACGAGACATTGCCGATCTGGTTCAAACCAAGGGGCAAGAATATCTATGGCGAAGTCAGCACGCGTTACGCGAAGCTGTGTTTCTACATAGGGAATGCCCAATGCTTCCATCACGTCGCGGAAATGTCTTTCTGCACCCTTTAAGCCGCCGGTTGCGAGACCAAAAGCACGAAAGTCGACAGTAATCCCAGGATTGTTCACAAATTTATTTTCTGGGTCTTGAAAGAGCCAAACAGCACCAAAGTCTCCAGTGTGTGCGACGAAGCTTCTGCCACCGTTCCCGTTGACATTCAAAACAATGCCGCCACAGCTTACCTGACATTCAGCACGGTTCTTGAAGGCCCACTCTTTAGCCGACTGTAGCTGTTCTCTTAATTGTGCAGGGATGTAGGTTTGGACAGTAAATTTTAACCCGTCAAATCCTGCGTGTAATATATCTGCGTTCATTTTCGCTCTCTTTCATTTTCGTATTCGTAGAGGGGGGTGTTACAATGCCCCCCTCTTAAACATCCTCAGATGTTGCGTTGAGTTGGGCCACTGGTTCACTCGCACTTGGCGCTGGTGCGCCAGATGCGGTTGAACCAGTGAGCGCCTTCCTACGTGCCAATGGATTGCTCATTGCGATGTGTGAGCACGACGACGAGACTCAATCCAGTCATTGACCTCTCGGCGTCGATACCGAACGGATCGGCCTATTTTAAAGAATTCAGGGCCATACCCGGCGACACGCCACTTCTGGAGTGTGCGAACGGATTGGCAGATCAAGTCTGCAGTTTGGGTTTCGTCCAATAGTTGGTCTGGATCGGGTTGTGCGTCGAGCATTGTCGTCCTCTTTTGAAATTGTAATTGAAGACGATTTACGCTCAGATGGTCTGAACAATCTATTCAAACAGCTTGCGATAATGTTCGATGACTTGGGGGAGTTCTTCCAAGTTGCTGATTTTCATTCCTTTCTCACGAGCCTCGCGAGCTTTGTTCGCAATCTTATTGGCTGGAGTGTCTGGCTGAACACAATGAACGATCCGCACGCAAAACTGTGCGGCATCGGTTATCGGTTTGTGATCAGTATGCCAATCCAATTTAAATTCACGTCCAAGAATGCTTTCCCAGATGTGGAAACCTATGTGCAAAAAATCGAACAATCCCCCGTCATCGGGTCGACCCTTTGGGCTCTTTTTGGCAGCTCGTAGTGAACCAACAGCACACTCACCGAGGGCTGAAGCCATATTCTGGATATCAGGCAGGGTAACCTGTGCGAACTCTTGGCTCGATGGTGGCGAGTAGTTGAGCATTGTAGATGTTTCCTGTGACGAAACTCTTGGTAGGGGGAAACCACCGAGTTCACGTGCGAGCCCCGTTTCAACGAGGATTTTACATGTCTCAGGAGATAGGTTTTCTAATGCCTTAGCCAACTCTGCCGACGCTGTACCGAGGTCTTTCAGTTCTTTCTGAATTTTCTTGAAATCCAATGCGCTGCGAGTCGTTTCGCGACTCCATTGATATGCACCGACTTCAAGGAACTCTCCAACCCATCCGAGGGCATCTTCGGGAATATTAAAATCCTGCCCGATCTGCTTGACCTTTTCGGGAGTGAACACAATCGTTTCATCTAGGGTTGGTCCGGATACGTACTTAACAAACTCGTCTACTAATGTTCCTTTACTCAAAATGCTCTCCTATAAATTTTCGATGACACGAAACTTTGGTTTCTCCGGGCGTTTAGCTCCAAGACCTAGCCCAATATATAAGGCAGTAGCATTTTCCTCTGCCGCGCGATTAACCGGATCATCCGCGAGGTGAGCATAGCGCATCGTGGTCTGCAATTGCGAATGACCGAGCAGTTTCCCGACCATTTGAATGGGCATACCGGAAGAAACAGCGTTCGAGGCATAGGTGTGTCGTAGATCATGAATGCGAACATCGGGTATTCCGGCCTTAACCCTGATCCGTTGCCAAGGATGCTGAAGGTCTGTGGCATAGGAATTCGGAAGCTTGCCTTCAATCACGTAGGGATTACCGGGTGTGGAGGGCAGGGCTGAAAGAACGGCCCGTGCGGGAGCGGGGAGGGGAATGCGACGAGCTCCCGTTTTGCTGTCTCGTAGTTCGATACCCCGATCCGTGATGTAGGTCCATTTGAGTGTTTGTATTTCGCCTAAGCGACAGCCCGTCAGGATGAGGAGGCGGAAAGCGGCTACGATAAATGGGGTCTCCGCGCCTTCCGCCTCCTCATCCGCCAGCGTTGTGCCAAGCCTCTGCAACTCTTCTTTCGTCAAATACCTTTCCCGCTTGATCTCACGATATTTTGGTACATGCCGACAGGGATTAGACCCGTCAGGCCGCAGCCCCCATATCTCGGCCAGATTGAACATCTTTGAGAGGACACCCAACGTCCGGTTCGCCTGATAAGGAATGTCTCGGTGCTTGTGGTGCAGCTCGGCGATGTCCTTTCTCTCAACATCTATGATCTTAAAGCTGCCAAGCGCGGGTTTGATGAACAGATCAATCGCGCGTCGATACTCACCCTGTGTTCTCGACTTACAACGTTCCTTAACATGGCTTTCAAAGAACCGATCACAGAGTGCCGAAACCGTCGGGGCCTTGCGTTGAATGCTGATCTCTTCGGCTGGGTTATCGCCCTTGGCCACCTGACCCATGACGTCCAAAGCCAGCTTACGTGCCATCTCCGCTGTGATCGTCCCGTGCCGCCCAAGGGATACCCGTCGCGTCCGTCCACCTTTTCGATACTGCACCTGATAGGTCTTGGCACCTGAAGGCATCACACGAAGCCCGAACCCGGCAATCTGGCTATCCCAGACAAAATAGTCCTTCGCCTCAATTGGGAGACTCTCAACGGTTCTTTTGGTCAGCTTTGGCATGGAACATTCCCTGAACGGCGCTCCCTCGTGGAAGCATTGTGGAAGCAACTGGAAGCAAGTCACAGGGAAAGAGATAGAAAGCGGGAGTCAAAACCGTCAAGAATAAATTAGTGAATCCAATAAGATAGAGTAAACTAGCCAAATCAAGAGAACCCCAGCGAAACCGTCTTACACTCTCTCATAACCTGAAGGTCGTCAGTTCAAATCTGGCCCCCGCAACCAAGTTTGAAATCGGAATGAATTCAAACCACGACAGGGTTTGCAGTAGCAAATCCCGAGAGCGAAAATCAATAAGCATAATGCGATATCAATGGGTTATGTGACGCACAAGGGTGATCATCGGCGCCCTATTCTTGGCCGTGTCCGGACAGTGTCCGAAAAACAATATGAAAAATACAGTTTGTGAATGTTTGATGAAATTGAGATTACGGGTTGATTTTATATCAATGGATATTACCAAAGCGTGTAAGAGCTTGTTGTGATGGGGAGGTGTTTCTAAGAATCTGTTAGTGAATGATTGTTTGTTTCAATGATGTAGTAACGATGTCAGAAAACACTTTCTCGAAACGCGCTGACACTAATGACAGATCATGTCTGTATTGTCATAAATCGATTATAGTAAAATTTGTTATAACTCTGTCAGTTACATCGTGGATTTAGGATATCAAAAAATGAGCATAAGAGATAAAAAACATACGCAATTGTGATTGTGCTTTTTCTTTTGGTCTTTACAGGTATGCAATATGTTTTTTCAAAAGTGCAGTCCTCGGAGACCACGACTCAGAAAGCCGAGTTTCCGAGAAGCGGAGAAACCTTTGCTTTAAAACTAGTTGAATTGTCAGAACAAAATGACGGTATAGTTGACATCAGCATGATGTTTGCCCCCGGTAGGAAAGTTTGTTTCGAGCCGAGTGTAACTTTTTCAGGAACTGGGTTGGCAGAGCATTTTGAGGGCTAAGAGATCGAGTTTGAAGAGGGAGATGATAGCAATAGTTGGACAGTGGCTTTTCTGGATGAAGCAGGTGAGGGTTTGATAATTTTGAGTATTTCTCACTCGGATTTGCTTTGGAATAACTATTCGTCTTCTGATCCAAAAGACTACACAGACCCCAACGCAATGGAAATTTGTCCAAAACAAATTTCTGTTGTTGAACGGTCCGAGGATAATCGAAAAATTTTTCGTCCAATTTATAATTAAGAAGGGAACATACTTTGGTGATGGTGGAAAAAGCGATGTTCCAGAAATTCACTTCAAGTCGTGTAACATAGAACTGGGAAATGATATGTATCGACGCCAGTTACTTTTAACTACGCTTATCATTTTTACTATAATTGAATGTATAAACTATCTTGTACATTTAGGGGGCTGGTCCCTTTTCAACATTGAAAATTATGAGCACTTACGCAACATCATATATTTTGGTGACGTTGATAGAATGTTGACAACTTCCAAATACTCGAAATTCGCTAATGCATATCTTGAGTATTTAGTAATCGGTGCAATTTTCATACCAATATTAATTGGCATTTGGTTTGCTGGATTGCAAAAAATGGCAGCTAAAAAAGACACCAATTCCAGATATATTTTTGCAAGTGCGACAATCCTGTTAGTGTTGAGTATTGCTACTCACTTTACGTCAGCTAATTCGACATTTTTCGGAGGTCGATGGCCCTTTTCTGGATCTTCCTATCCCGTTGCCACTTTTGCATTTTCGATTTTGCGTCTGGCGACAGTTGGATTGCTTCTGGCGCTTTTTGTCAATTTTAAAACACAACTATTTAGCGCGAACATTGAGGAAAAAGATAAATGACGGAAACAACTCTTTCGACATATCAGGAAGCAATGCATAGGGTGCGTGATTTCCACGCACCGTTCTCGTTTCGATACCCACCGAACTATTAGCCACCAACCGTCCCAAGATAGGTAACTTCAGAACGTCGAAATTGTCAGAGACACAGGTTCACACCATCAGGTCAGGAGGGCGGGACTGTTGTGCAACCAGAAGGGCGTTGGGAATATCGTTACTTTCTGCACGGGCACGCGCAGCGTCAGCTGACAAGCCGTGATCAATCCAGCGTTGGATCAATCGCTTGCGCAGGGTGTCCTCGGGGACATTCAAGCCTATGGTCATATCCCAATACGGCATCAGATCGCGCCAGACAGGCGCGTCAAGCAAAAGGTAGTTCCCTTCGACAATCACTGTTTCACAGTCAGATGGCAGTTCGGCAGCGCCCGCAATGCTCAGGTCGCGATCGCGATCGAAAATCGGATAGATCACGGAATCTTCGCTAGCGATCCGCGCGATCAGCGCAACAAATCCATGGACGTCAAACGTGTCGGGTGCGCCCTTGCGGGGCAAACGGCCACGCTGCTCTAAAATGCGGTTGTCCAAATGAAACCCATCCATCGGGATCACCACCGTGGCGGTGCCGCTGGCGTTCAGAAAATTTGCGACCGACTCCGCCAATGTCGATTTCCCGCTTCCTGGTGGACCAGCAAGAGCAATCATTCGCCGACGCGACGCCGGGCGAACAGTGTGAATCTGTTCACACACGCGGATCGTGGTCTGCTGCAGATTAGTCAATCGCGCCTCCTTTCGATGGGTCGCTACATCGTGCATGACCTTATTGGACTTGCCTAGCGGAAATTCTGATCGGCCGACCCTTGCCCAGCCAGCGGGCAGATCAGCTCTGCAGCTTTTGGTCGGGATCTTTTGCCGGGGGAATTTGGCGATATCCCAGCAATGCCCCAACACATAGGGCAAAAAGAAACTTTGAATGGACGAAGAAATATGTCCCCGCCAGCATGCTATGTGCCGCAAGCGAGGTGATCGCAACAAAAAGCGCGACCGTGATAACATCAGGATGCGCATGCGTGTATCGAAGCAACTGAATCCACAGCTTCAACAACAGGTAAAAAACGGCAGAAGCGCCAACAACACCCAGCGTCAAAAGCGTATCCAGAATGATGTTGTGAGGGTGGAAGAATATCCACAAGGATGTGTTCGGCGTCAGAAACGGAAACTGACCTGGACCATAGCCCAAGATCGGACTGCGGGTGATCATAGCCAAGGCTTCCTGCCACAGTTCTGTGCGCCGCGAGGTCAGTTCAACAACCGTCTCGACCGCCAGGGTTCGGCGTTGCAGATTGAACAGACCGAAATTCCCATCGGGCACAAAATAGACCAGCGACAGAAGCGCGCCCAAAGCCGCAGTGATCACAAGGACAGGAAGAACGGGTCGGATTTGTTGGGGGGCGATGACGCCAACCAGCAGGAAAGACGACGCCAACGCCACCATCGCCCCGCGGGCACCTTGCCAGAACAGCATCGACCACGCCGCAACAAGCAGGGCTACGATCAACAGTTTCACGATGACCGAACGTTTCACATTCTCCATTGACCAGATCGCGACGGACAGGGCGATCATGATCTCCAGCACAAAGTTATAAAACCGCATATTTGGAAAGCCCGGTGCGGCAAACTGCACCCAACGCAAGTCCCGGTTGCCCCATTCCATTCCCATAAACAGACCTATCGCCAGCAGATGACATCCCACCATCAAGAACAAGGCCCAAACCAGCATCTGGCGATAAGCTGCACCAAATGTCTCGGCCAAGGCGCGCGACACCAGGGCTGCTAGGAATGCCCCTACCGTGGTGACAGCAAAATAGGTCGCAAATGATTTTTCCGGGGCATGCAGCATAACCGCAAATACCATCAGGATGAACACCAGCAGCACCAGCATTTGGTCAATTTGCGTCAAGCGTTTCAGGTAATGCCAAGGGGGACCGGTCAATTTGATGCCGACCAAAACAAAGGCCAACAGGGTGATCGACCAACTGACTTCGAACACGTAAAATTTTACCAGTGGGACATATATAAACCCGCTTCCGATCACAAAAAGCCCTGTCGCCATTGGCATCAGCGCAAGCCAAGTCAACAGAATACGTAAAGCTGTGGGGAGAGTTGCGAACATTACCGGACAAGTTTCAAAGTCTGGGCTTTTGTTTACACGTTTCATTTTCGGAAGTCATGGCAAGATTTCGTCCACGTTATTGACGTTAACGTAAGCCGCAAATCGATATTGCAAAATTTCAGATACTCAAAGCGCTTTGAGGTTCCTATATACGCTACAAACGGAAAGGGACCGTTTCGCTTGGGGATATGTCAATGAATTACATCGAGGGGAATGCATTTGATCGGATTCAAATGTTGACGCGATTGCGTTCGATCGCGGAAACGCTTTCGACAGAAAAGCTGTCAACATTGGTTACATTCGCCACACAGACCGTTGATCTCAACGATGTGGATGCGATGCAAACCTTCCTCAGATGGAAAGATAACGCCGTGCTGGATACGATCTTGCTGCTTGCAACCGACCTCGACGAGGACCAGCAATACGAAGTTTTGCACAAGGCGGAAGACTTAATTAACGAGTGTCGCCTTAGATCGGTTCGTTGCCCGCTGTATTGAGTGTCGCAGTAACGCGTCCAAGGCAACAGATCACCCCGGAGTAGCCCCCCAACTCCGGGGTTTTCATTTCAGAACTCTTCCACCGCGACGACCCCGTCGATATGTTTGATCGCGCTGATGATTTGCGGGTTGATGGTGTATTGTTCCGGCAGGGTCATTTCAATTTCCCCCGGCAGATCAGGATGGCTTAGGACCAAGTTGATCGGACCATTGGCCCCGCGCGCGCTCCGGCTTTCTTCCAACCGGGTCGAGAGAGAGGGCAAACTTTGCGCGTCCTGCAAAAATATCCGCAGTCCCGATGACGCCGCATCTGCGACCGCCAGATCGACGGGCTGCACGGCGCGTGCCAGCAATTTCAATTGTTCACTTTCATTGGTCGCTTCAACGCTCAACACCACATTTTGCCCCGGTGTCAGCAGGTCACGATTCTGCTCCAGAACATCCGAAAAAACAGTGACTTCAAACAATCCGGTGGGATCGGACAATTGCACAAAGGCGAAACGGTTCCCACGCGCCGATTTACGCACCTGAATGGACGATACCGCCCCGGCAATTTTCGCGGCCATCGCGCCGCCTTGGGCTTTTTGCGTCACTTCTGTCAGCGTCATCACACGTTGCCGTTTCAGCGCCCCGGCATAGTCATCGAGCGGATGACCCGATAGGTAGAACCCAACCGCCTGATGCTCATGCGTCAACCGTTCGGTGGGCAACCAATCCTCGGGCATCGGCAGGCGGGGCGCGGGCAGATCCTCGCCACTATCACCAAACAGGCTCGTTTGGCTCGATGCCTTATCGTCATGGCAGGCGCTGGAATAACCCACCAGCGCGTCGATACTGTCAAACACTTTGCGGCGGTTCGCGTCCAATTGGTCAAACGCCCCGGCTCGCGCCAGCATCTCCATTGGGCGTTTGCCGACGCGTCGCAGGTCAACGCGGCGGGCGAAATCAAACAGGTCCACGAACTGACCATCGGCACGCGCCGACACGATCAGCTTCATCGCCTCGACCCCGACATTTTTCAGCGCGCCCAGTGCATAGACAATCTTGCCGTCCTTGACCGTGAACGTCGCGTCCGAGCGGTTCACGCAGGGCGGCACAAGGTCAATCTCCAGCCGGTCAATCTCACGTTTATAGACCGCCAGCTTGTCGGTCAGGTGAATATCGCAATTCATTGCGGCGGCCATGAACTCGGCCGGATGGTTCGCCTTCAGCCACGCGGTTTGATAGGACACGACGGCATAAGCCGCCGCGTGGGATTTGTTAAATCCATAATTCGCGAATTTTTCGAGAAGATCAAAAACCTCTCCGGCTTTTTCCTTCGTCACACCATTCGCGACCGCACCGTCCACGAATTTCGGGCGTTCCTTTGCCATTTCCTCGGCGATCTTTTTGCCCATGGCCCGGCGCAGCAAATCCGCGCCGCCAAGCGTGTAACCCGCCATGACCTGCGCGATTTCCATCACCTGTTCCTGATAGACGATGATACCCTGCGTTTCTTCCAGAATATGGTCGATGGACGGGTGAATGGACTGCAGTTCCTTTTGCCCGTTCTTCACCTCGCAATAGGTCGGGATATTTTCCATCGGGCCGGGTCGGTAAAGCGCAACAAGCGCCACGATATCTTCGATACAGGTGGGCTTCATGCGGCGCAGCGCGTCCATCATGCCCGAGCTTTCCACCTGAAACACTCCAACCGTCTTGGCCGAGGCATACAAGTCATAGGTCGCTTTATCATCCAGCGGGATCGCCCCGATATCGACCTCCACCCCGCGCAGTTTCAACAGGTCAACAGCGTTCTGGATCACCGTCAGGGTTTTCAGCCCCAGAAAGTCGAACTTGACCAGCCCCGCCTGTTCCACCCATTTCATGTTGAACTGCGTCGCCGGCATGTCGGAGCGCGGGTCCTGATAAAGCGCGACCAGTTCGTCGAGCGGCCGATCCCCAATTACAACCCCCGCGGCGTGGGTGGAGGCATTGCGCAGCAGGCCTTCGACCTGACCCGCATAGTTAAGCAGTCTGGCGACAACCTCCTCGTCCCGGGCCCATTCCTTCAGTCGGGGCTCATCCTTCAACGCCTGCTCTATTGACACAGGCTTCACCCCCTCGACGGGGATCAGTTTCGACAGCCGGTCCACCTGTCCATAGGGCATTTGTAATACCCGACCCACGTCGCGCACGGCTGCTTTGGACAGAAGCGCACCAAAGGTGATGATCTGCGCCACCCGGTCGCGACCGTATTTCTCTTGAACATACTGGATCACCTCCTCGCGGCGATCCATGCAGAAGTCGATGTCGAAGTCAGGCATCGACACACGTTCGGGGTTCAGGAACCGTTCGAACAGCAACGAATAGCGCAAGGGATCAAGATCGGTGATGGTCAGCGCATACGCGACCAGCGAGCCGGCGCCCGAGCCACGTCCCGGACCCACCGGGATATCATGATCCTTCGCCCATTTGATAAAATCCGCAACGATCAGGAAATAGCCCGGGAAACCCATCCCCTCGATAATGCCCAGCTCGAATTCCAGCCGTTTTTCGTATTCCTCCACCGACGCGGCATGAGGAATGACCGCGAGGCGTTCCTTCAACCCGGCAGCCGCTTGACGGCGCAGTTCCTCAACCTCGTCATCGGCGAATTTGGGCAGGATCGGCGCGCGTTTATAGACCTTGAAGGCACAGCGCCGGGCGATCTCGACAGTGTTTTCGATGGCTTCGGGAAGGTCGTCGAACAACCGCTCCATTTCTTCGGGTGATTTGAAATAATGCTCCGGCGTCAGATGGCGACGGGGTTCCTGCTGATCGACATAGGCCCCCTCGGCGATACAGATCAGGGCGTCATGGGCTTCGAACATCTCTTTCTTGGGGAAATAGACATCGTTGGTGGCGACCAGTGGCAGCCCCATGTCATAAGCAAACTGCACAAACCCCGGTTCGGTTGCCGTTTCCTCGGGCGTGCGGCGACCGCCCTCTGTCGGGTGTCGCTGCACTTCGACATAGAGCCGATCCGCAAACAGGCTGTGCAAATGTTCCATCACCAGCTTGGCCTTGGCGGTCTGTCCGTCCTGCAACAATTGACCCACCGGGCCACCCGCACCACCCGTCAGGCAGATCAGCCCGTCAGCATGTTCGCCAAGCTGCATCATCGTGATGTGGGGAAGCGCATCGCCGGCCAGCAGATAGTTGGCCGAGGAGAGTTTCATCAGATTTTCATATCCCCGCTCGTTCTGCGCCAGCAGCACAATCGGGCGGGGGGCTGGGTCGCGATCACCGGGGCGGCTGGCGACCTCGTATTTCAAATCCAGCTGACAGCCAATGATCGGCTGGATACCTGCCCCCGATGCGACTTCGGAAAACTCCAGCGCGGCAAACAGGTTGCCCGTGTCCGTCACCGCCACGGCGGGCATATGCCAGTCACGGCACAGTTGCGGCAGTTTCTTGATATGGATCGCCCCCTCCAGCAAGGAATAGGCGGAATGTAGGCGCAAATGGATGAATCGGGGATCAGACATATGTCGACGCTAGCGCAGCCATCCGGGGCGGAAAAGCCCTAAGCGTCCGGTTCCAGAAATTCGATGCGGTTGCCGAACGGGTCCTCGGCATAGAAACGGGCATAGCCGGGCAGGGCGCTGTCGCGTTTCAGCGGCACACCAGCGGCATCAAGCCGTTTGTATAACGCTTCCAACCCCGTCACTTGAAAGGCCGGATGCGCCTTCTTCGCCGGGACAAACGGGTCTTCGACACCCAGATGCACACGCAGGCCGCCAACCTCGAACCACAAACCGCCGCGTTTTGCGAGCTCGGGTGGTTTCTGCGTCTCGATCAGCTCCAACAACCCACCATAGAACGCCCAGGCGCGGTCCTCTTCGCCTTTGGGCATGGCCAGTTGAACATGGTGGAGAGCGGTTAGCATGCGACATAAGTATACATACGTATACTGTTGTCAATCCACTCCCCCTTGCCAAGTCGGTCCGTTTGGTTGACCTTTTGGTTTAAGGAATCAAAACGGGGGCCGAATGGGAAAGCTGACAACGCATGTTCTGGACACAGCGCGGGGCGTTCCCGCCGAGGGCATCCGCATCGCATTGTACGAGGTTCGGGGCAACGCGCACTTTAAGGTAGCTGAGGCTGTGACGAACCACGACGGCCGCACCGACAGTGCGATCCTGCCTGACGGTAAGTTCAAGCAAGGCGAGTACGAGTTGATTTTCCACACCGGCGAATATCTGGACCGCCACAACGAGCGTCCCGATGCCCCAAAATTCCTAAACGACATCCCGATCCGCTTTACGATGTCCGAAGACTCCCATTTCCACGTGCCGCTGCTGCTCTCGCCCTACGGCTATTCGACCTATAGGGGTAGCTGATGATCCGGTTTCTGTTAAATGGTTTGGACGTAGCGCTGGACAATCCGGATCCGACGATGACGCTGCAGGATTACCTGCGGGAAACGCGAGGGCTGACCGGCACCAAAGAAGGCTGTAACGAGGGCGATTGCGGCGCCTGCACGGTGTCCGTCGCCTCGCTCGAAGGCGACAGCCTGACCCACCGTGCCGTCAACGCTTGCATTCTGTTCCTGCCCCAACTTCACGGCAAGTCGGTGCACACGGTCGAAGGGATAACAGGCCCGGATGGTGAACTGCATCCCGTTCAGCAGGCAATGGTGGACCATCACGGCTCGCAATGCGGCTTTTGCACACCAGGCTTTGTGATGTCGCTGTATACCGCGCATCGTGACGGACGGACGGATTTTGACGATGTGCTGGCGGGAAACCTGTGTCGCTGCACAGGCTACGCGCCGATCATTCGCGCGGCAGAGGCCGCCGCCGCCATAGCTCAGCCGAAATGGCTAGTGGATGAGGCCGATCACATTCGCGCACTCGATGACGGGCAGGACTTGATGCTGGACGACGGATTTCTGCCCGCGACGCTTGACAGTTTTGCCAACTGGTACGCCGCCAATCCTGGCGCGACGATTGTCGGCGGGGCCACCGACGTTGGCCTGTGGGTCACAAAAATGCTGAAGAATATCGCGCCTGTCGTATTCCTTCATCGCCTGACCGAGCTGGCGGAGATCAAGACCACCGCCGAAGGCATCCGTATCGGCGCTGGTGTCACGATCGCGCGTTTGCGGGGTGCGATGGCAGGCCTCCACCCGGATTTCGCCGAACTGCTGCGCCGCTATGGCTCGGTTCAGGTGCGTAATTCCGCGACCATCGGCGGCAACATCGCCAACGGCTCCCCCATTGGCGACAGCCCGCCCGCGCTGATTGCGCTCGGGGCTACCGTTACACTCCGCCATGGCAAGGATCGGCGCGAAATCCCGCTGGAGGATTTCTTCATCGCCTATGGCAAGCAGAACCGTAAACCCGGCGAGTTTGTCGAAAGCATTTTCATCCCCGCTCAGCCGGATACGCTGCGCTGCTACAAGATTTCCAAACGCTTCGATCAGGATATCTCCGCCCAGTGTGGCTGTTTCAATATTACTGTTAAGGATGGCACCGTAACTGCCGCCCGCATTGCGTTTGGCGGCATGGCCGCGACGCCAAAACGGGCCAACGCGGTCGAAACCGCCCTGATAGGCCAGCCGTGGAACGAAGAGACGATCCGCGCCGCCATGACCAAACTTGCGACGGATTACCAACCGATCAGCGACATGCGCGCCAGCGCTGACTATCGCCTGAAAACGGCGGCGAACCTACTGCAGCGCTACTACGTTGAAAGCGACCACAAACTCTCTGAGACTCGACTTGTTGGCAGGGGGGCAGCATGAGCGTGGCGAAACCCAACCCGCACGACAGCGGCCCGAAACATGTGTCGGGGCAGGCGATCTACGTCGACGATATTCCGATGCCTTCCAACACGGTCCATCTGGCGTTTGGCCTGTCGGAACGGGCCCGCGCCAAGATCACCAAACTTGACCTGTCGGCGGTTCGAACCGCGCAAGGCGTCATCGACGTCCTTACAGCCGACGATCTGCCGTTCGCCAACGACGTTTCCCCCTCCGTCCATGACGAACCGCTACTGGCAACTGGCGAGGTCTTCTACCACGGTCAGCCGATGTTCCTTGTGGTGGCGGATTCACACCTTAATGCCCGCAAGGCCGCACGGCTGGCCGAGGTTGACTATGACGACCTGCCCGCGCTGTTGACGATCGAGGATGCGATAGCCGCTGACAGCAAGTTCGAAGAGCCGGTGATCTGGCAGGTCGGTGAACCCTATGACGACGCCCCGCACACCCTGTCCGGCAGCATCGACATCGGCGGGCAAGAACATTTCTATTTGGAAGGCCAAGCCGCCGCTGCCATCCCGCGCGAGGACGACATGATCGTCCATTCCTCCACCCAGCACCCGACGGAAATCCAGCATAAAGTGGCCGAGGCATTGGGCACCCCGTTCAACGCCGTGCGCGTCGAAACGCGCCGGATGGGCGGCGGGTTTGGGGGCAAGGAATCCCAAGGCAACGCACTGGCCGTGGCCTGCGCCATTGTCGCGCGACGCCTGAACCGCCCCGCCAAAATGCGTTATGATCGGGATGACGATATGATCATCACCGGCAAACGTCATGATTTCCGCATCGACTATGCCGTCGGCTTCGATGATACGGGCCGGATCGACAGCCTCACTTTCGATCAGTTCACCCGCTGCGGCTGGGCGCAGGACCTGTCGCTGGCGATTGCTGACCGCGCGATGCTGCACGCGGACAACGCCTATTTCTTACCCAACGTGCGGATCACCTCGCATCGTTTGAAAACCAACACTGTGTCCAACACCGCCTATCGCGGCTTTGGTGGCCCGCAAGGCATGCTGGCGATGGAGCGGGTGATAGATCATATCGCGCATTATCTTGGCATCGACCCGTGGGAGGTGCGCAAATCGAATTTCTATGGCAAGGGGCGGGATAAAACCCCCTATCACCAGACGGTCGAAGATAACCTTGCACCCGAGATGATGGCCGCACTGGCGAGTCGTTCCGACTACTGGGCGCGCAAGGCCGAGATTGCGGAATTCAACGCCCAAAGCCCGATCCTGAAAAAAGGGATTGCGATGACCCCGGTGAAGTTCGGCATCAGTTTCACGCTGACCCATCTGAACCAAGCGGGTGCCTTGGTGCATGTCTATGCCGACGGCTCGATCCATCTGAACCACGGCGGAACCGAGATGGGGCAGGGCCTGTTCACCAAGGTCGCCCAAGTCGCGGCAGAGGTGTTCGGCCAGCCGTTGGATGCCGTGAAAATCACTGCAACGGACACCGGCAAGGTGCCAAACACGTCGGCGACGGCAGCCTCGTCAGGGTCGGACCTCAACGGCATGGCCTGCAAAAACGCGTGCGAGAAAATTCGTGACCGTCTGGTCGCTTTTGCCGCCGAGCGGTGGCAGGTGACGCCTGACGCGATCCGGTTCACGGACGGAATCGTTGAAATAGGCGATCAACCGATCCCGTTTGGTGAACTGACCAAAGCCGCCTATGAAAACCGCGTGCAGCTTTCCGCGACGGGTTTCTACAAAACCCCAAAAATCGAATGGAATCGCCGCGCCGGTCGTGGCCGCCCGTTCTTCTATTTCGCCTATGGCGCCGCGGCGACAGAGGTCATCATCGACACGTTAACCGGCGAAAACCGGATTTTGCGCACCGATATCCTCCACGACGTCGGAAAATCCCTGAACCCCGCCATCGATATCGGCCAGATCGAGGGGGGATATGTCCAAGGCGCAGGCTGGTTAACGACCGAGGAACTGGTGTTTGACGACAAGGGCCGCCTGCGGACCCACGCGCCGTCGACCTATAAAATCCCTGCCTGCGCCGACCGCCCCAAGATTTTCAACGTCGCCCTCTACAATAACGAAAACCGCGAGGATACGATCTATCGCTCCAAGGCGGTGGGGGAGCCGCCGTTTATGCTGGGGATTTCAGCCTTCCTCGCGCTGTCAGATGCGATTGCCTCCTGCGGTGAGGCTTATCCCGCCCTTAACGCCCCTGCCACTGCCGAAACAATCCTGCGGACGGTTGACCGGGTGAAAGGGCAGCCATGGTAGGTTTGGACCTTGATCAACTGCGCAAGGGGCTCACCAACGGTCCGGTAATCCGGGTGGTGATCGCGGATCATCAGGGGTCCAGCCCGCGCGAAACCGGCACGTCGATGCTGGTCTCTGCCACCGAAACGCAGGGCACCATTGGCGGCGGGGCGCTGGAATATAACGCCATCGCCACCGCGCGACGGATGCTGGGCGACCAAACCGACAAACTGCTGTCCAAAACTCCGCTTGGCCCGACGCTGGGACAATGTTGCGGCGGCACGGTCACACTGTTTTATGAACGTATGGCTGCCGACATCACCGGCCCCACCTATGCCCGCCCGACGGGCAATACCGATATGCCCCTGTCCGTCCGCGCCCACCTTCGCGCCGTCCGTTCGGGCGCTACGCCGAACGTCCCGAAACTTATCGACGGTTGGTTCATTGAACCCGTCCAACCCCCTCGCCAACCCGTCTGGATTTACGGCGCTGGTCACGTTGGCCGCGCCCTGACAACGGTTCTGTCCGACCTCCCGTTCCAAATCACATGGATCGACACGTCCCGCGACCGTTTCCCCGACGTGATTCCGCCAAACACGGACATGCTGGTCGCGGCAAACCCTGCCGACGCCGTGCGCCATGCCCCTGACGACGCCACGCACTATGTCCTTACCTATTCCCACGCGCTTGACCTCGATATCTGCCAGCGCGTCCTGAGCCGCTCGCACCGCCACCTTGGCCTCATTGGATCGGCCACCAAACGCGCCCGCTTCACGCGTCGCCTTTCTGCCGCCGGAATAGACAGTTCGCGCCTTGAATGCCCAATTGGTGAGCGCAGCCTTGGCAAGGAACCCATGGCCATCGCGATCGGCGTTGCCGCCAGTCTGATTTCGCGCCAAACTGCCATCCAACGTAACGAGGAGAAATCAGCGTGAGTGCTCTGCTGGAGATCAAATCCCTCTCCAAAGCCTATCCGGGTGTGCAGGCCAATGATTCCGTGTCGTTTGAAATCCAGCCCGGCGAAATCCATGCGCTGCTGGGGGAAAACGGGGCAGGCAAATCAACGCTGGTGAAAATGATTTACGGGCTGGTGCGCCCGGATAGTGGCGAGATGCTGCTTCACGGACAGCATTTTGCGCCGTCGAAACCGGGCGAGGCACGCGCCGCAGGCGTCGCCATGGTCTTCCAGCATTTTTCCCTGTTCGAGGCGATGAGCGTCGCCGAAAACATCACGCTGGGGATGGAGGATGCGCCAGCCCGCACCGAACTGTCCGCGCAAATCCGAAAGGTGTCTGCCGAATATGGTTTGCCTCTCGACCCCGACCGCCTGATCGGCGACCTGTCTGTTGGCGAACGCCAGCGCGTCGAAATCGTACGCTGCCTGTTGCAAAATCCGAAACTGCTGATCATGGACGAACCGACCTCCGTCCTGACCCCGCAGGAGGTGAACACCCTGTTCACCACATTGCGCAAACTGTCCACCGAAGGGGTGGCGATCCTCTATATCAGTCATAAGCTGGACGAGATCAAAGCGCTGTGCAATTCCGCCACGATCCTGCGCGGCGGGAAGGTTGTGGGCACCTGTGTGCCCGAAAACGAAACCGCACGCTCCATGGCCGAAATGATGATCGGTGGCGAGCTGGCCATGCCCGCGGCCCGCGACTTCCAACCCGGAGAGACCTTGCTGGAACTGAGCGGCCTCTCCCTTCCGTCACTCGACCCGTTTGGCACCAGCCTGAAAGACATCACTGTCACCCTTCGCGCCGGTGAAATTCTGGGTGTTGGTGGCGTGGCCGGGAACGGGCAGGACGAATTGCTGCTGACGCTGTCGGGCGAAATTCCCGTTGCCCCAGATATGGTCCGCCTGAAGGGAGAGGCCATCGGCAATCTTGGCCCCGTGGCGCGACGCAAACGCGGGTTACTGGCCGCGCCCGAGGAACGTCTGGGCCATGCTGCCGTGCCCGAAATGTCCTTGACAGAAAACGCTTTTCTGTCGGGGCGGGTGCGCAACGGGTTGGCAAACCGGGGGTTTATTCAGGCGAAGAAACGTGATGCCTTTGCGGACGATATCGTCAAACAGTTTGATGTGCGCACGCCGTCAATTTCCAATCAGGCGAAATCGCTGTCAGGTGGCAACCTGCAAAAATTCGTCATCGGGCGCGAGGTTTTGCAAAACCCCTCTGTCCTCGTCGTGAACCAGCCGACATGGGGTGTGGACGCCGCTGCTGCTGCTGCCATCCGTCAAGCGCTGCGCGATATGGCCGAAGCGGGTGCAGCGGTCATGGTGATCTCACAGGACCTCGACGAACTGATGGAAATGTCTGACACGTTCTCCGTGCTGGCCGAGGGGCATTTGTCCGCCCCGCAACCCGCCGCTGGCCTTAGCGTCGAGGAAATCGGCCTGATGATGGGCGCAACCCATAAGGAGGCGGAGAATGCTTAGGCTAGAGCGTCGCCGCCAATCCTCGCGTATCATGTTCTGGACGACGCCCCTGATTGCTGTGGCGCTGACGCTGATCATCGGGGGCATTCTATTCGCCATCCTTGGCGTGAACCCGTTTGCGGCAATGAAAATCATATTCCTTGACCCGTTTTTCCACGAAACCTATGGGCCATATTCGCGCACGCAGTTCCTCGTGAAAGCCGTCCCCCTGATCCTTATCGCCACCGGCCTGTCGGTCGGGTTCCGCGCCGGTATCTGGAATATCGGGGCAGAGGGACAGTTCGTCATGGGCGCAATCGCTGGTGCTGCTGTTGGCCTTGCCCTTTACCCTGCCGAAGGCTGGTGGGTGCTGCCGCTGATGGCCATTGTCGGCGCGTTGGGCGGGTTCCTGTGGGCCATGATCCCGGCAATTCTGAAGATCAAGTTCAACGCAAACGAAATCCTCGTGTCGCTGATGTTGGTGTATGTATCCTACAACTTCCTTGCCGCGATGGTCACCGGGCCGCTGAAAAACCCGGACGGTTTTGGCTTTCCCGATAGCCGCAATTTCACCGATGTGGAGGCGACAACCCTGCCACTGCTCTATGAACCACTCGGACTTTACACCTCCGGTGTTGTGGCGCTGATCATCGTGATTGCCGCTTATATCCTGATGGAAAAGCACCTCTTGGGCTTTCAGGTAAAGGTCACGGGGCAATCCCCGCGCGCGGCCAAATTCTCGGGCGTTAAACCCGCGCTGATCATCGCCATGTGCCTTGGCCTGTCGGGCGCGCTTGCGGGTCTCGCCGGGTTGTTCGAGGTCACCGGCCCCGCCGGAAAACTGACCACCAACTTCCCCGTTGGCTATGGCTTCACCGCCATCATCGTCGCCTTTCTCGGCCGCCTGCATCCCATCGGGATCATCATCGCCGGGCTGCTGATGGCGCTCACCTATATCGGTGGCGAACTGGCGCAACTGGTCCTGAACCTGCCTGCGCCCGCCATTCAGGTGTTCCAAGGCATCATGCTGTTTTCGATCCTCGCGGTAGAGGTTTTCATCAACTACCGCCTCGTGTGGAAGAAGGAGGCCGTCTGATGTTTGGTGATCTGTCCCTTGTCTCCCTGATCGTCAGTCTGATGATCGCCTCCACGCCGATCCTGTTCGCGGCAACCGGGGAACTGGTGGTCGAAAAAGCCGGTGTTCTGAACCTCGGCGTCGAAGGGATGATGCTGATTGGGGCGATATCCGGCTTTGCCGTGGCGGTAAGTACGGGCAACCCGATTGTTGGGTTTCTGGGGGCTGCGGCGGGCGGCGCTATTGCCGCGCTGATCTTTGGTGTCCTTACGCAATATCTGCTGTCGAACCAAGTCGCGACAGGTCTCGCTCTGACACTATTCGGGACTGGTGTTTCCGCCCTGATGGGTCAGCCCTATAACGGGCTGAAACCGCCACCGTCGCCGCGCCTCGACATCCCGGTCCTCAGCGACCTGCCAGTTGTCGGCCCGATCCTGTTCAGCCATGACATCATGCTTTATGTTTCCTTGCTGCTTGTTGCTGCCGTCTGGTATTTCCTCTACCGCACCCGTGGTGGCCTGATCCTGCGCGCGGTGGGCGAGGATCATAACGCCGCCCATTCGCTGGGCTATAACGTCATCCTGATCCGCCTTGGCGCGATTGCCTTTGGCGGGGCTTGCGCCGGGGTCGGCGGGGCCTATCTGTCGCTGATCCGCGTGCCGCAATGGACACAGGATATGACCGCAGGCGTGGGCTGGATTGCACTGGCCATCGTGGTGTTCGCCTCGTGGAAGCCCTATCGCGTGATCCTCGGTGCTTATCTTTTTGGCGGTGTCACGGTTTTACAGCTGAATTTGCAGGCACTCGGGGTGAATATCTCGGCCGCCTATTTGTCGATGACTCCCTTCATCGTCACGATTGTCGTACTTGTCATCATGTCGGCCAACCGGCGTAAGACGAGTCTGAACGCGCCGGCCATGCTGGGCCGGATATTCCACGCCTCGCATTGAGGTCTCAACGGGCCATCAGAGCCCATAACGGAGGTTTAAATGAAGTTTAAAACATCTCTCGCAGCCGCCGCTGCACTGGCCCTTGGGCTGGCCGGTGCCGCATCGGCGCAAACCAAGGTCGGGTTCATCTATGTCGGCCCAGTCGGTGATCTTGGCTGGTCGTACGAGCATGATCAGGGCCGGCTGGCCGTCGAAGAGCATTTCGGTGATGCCGTTGAAACAACCTATGTCGAAAGCGTGCCCGAAGGTGCGGACGCCGAGCGTGTGTTGACCCAGATGGCGCTAGGTGGCGCGGATATCATCTTCACGACATCCTTTGGCTATATGGACCCGACGATCAACGTGGCCGAAAAGTTCCCGAACGTCATGTTTGAACATGCCACCGGGTATAAGCGTGCCGACAACGTATCGACCTATTCCGCGCGTTTCTACGAAGGGCGTCACGTGATCGGTCTGATCGCAGGTGAAATGACCGAAACCAACACGATTGGCTATATCGCCTCGTTCCCGATTCCCGAAGTTGTACGCGGTATCAACGCTGCCTACCTTGCTGCCAAATCCGTGAATCCTGATGTCGAATTCAAGGTCGTCTGGGTTTACACATGGTTTGATCCGGGCAAAGAGGCAGACGCCGCCAACGCGCTGATCGAACAGGGTGCCGACGTGATCATGCAACACACGGACAGCCCGGCCGCCATGACGATTGCCGAAGAAAAGGGCATCTACGCCTTTGGTCAGGCCTCTGACATGATGCAATTTGGCCCGAACGCGCGCCTGTCCTCGATCATCGATAATTGGGCACCCTATTATATCGAACGTGTGCAGGCTGTGATTGATGGCACTTGGGAAAGCACGGATACTTGGGACGGTATCGGCCCGGGTATGGTGGAAATCGGGGAATTCTCCGATAAGATCCCGGCTGATGTCGCCGCCCGCGCACAGGCGGCAGCGGACGCGATTGCCGCAGGCACGCTGCATCCGTTCACGGGTCCGATCAACAAGCAGGACGGCACCCCGTGGCTTGCGGCGGGTGAGGTTGCTGATGACGGCACGCTCGCCACTATGGACTTCTATGTCGAAGGGATCGTCGGCGAACTGCCGCAGTAATTGCCCAACAAAATCTGATGAAAAGCCCGGCCGATGTGCCGGGCTTTTTTTTATCTCGACAAGTTCCCTCGAATGGACACTTGCACCGGCACGGTTGCGTTACCAGCGATTGATCCTTCTGCGATTGCCACGTGGCAACAGGGGCTATCTATCCTTGGCTTACGACGCACCACGGCCTGTTTGAAAAAAGGTGACAGATGATCCGAGTGGGCGGCTGTGCAATCCGCGTGACAACCGCGCAAAAAAAAGGCCGAGCATCAAGCCCGGCCCAAGTCTAACAGGGAGGTATGAAACCAACTGACTGATCAGTTGCTTCGAGAGGTCATATAGGGATGCGTGTTTTTGTGATCAAGAAGAATCCAAGAAGAATCACGCATACCTGTCATGATCCCAGTGCATAGCTATCATCTTTAGGTTACCGTTAGGTAAACTATTCAACTGCGCTTTCTTCCTTGTGGAACTCGCGGATTTCTTCGACCACAAAATCTCGGAATGCGGCCACGCGCTGGGAATGGCGCAACTCCTCGGGATAGGCAAGATATACCGGGATCGGGGCGGAATGTTCCGCGGGCAGAACATTCACCAGGTCGGGATTATCCACCGTAATGTAATGGGGCAGGGCGCCAATTCCCAACCCATGCATCACCGCTTGCAGGATGCCGAAATAGTTGTTGACGGTCAGAACCGATTTTTCGTTGCTCAGCAGATAGGGGCGCGCCCACATCATCCCGGCGCTGACCTGTTTCGAATTGGATCGTTGCGCAATAATCCTGTGCTGGTTCAGCTCTTCCGGCGTCTTGGGGGTGCCGTTTTTCTTCAGGTAATCCTGACTGGCATAAAAGCGCATCGTCACATCCATCAGGCGTCGGCGGATCAGATCGGCCTGACTGGGCTCTTTCATGCGGATGGCGACGTCAGCTTCGCGCATGGGCAAATCGACGATGCGTTCCTCTAGCATCAGGTCGATTTTCAGCTCGGGATATTTTTCATAAAGCCGGGTCAGACGCGGAGCCAGCCACAGCGTGCCGAATCCTGTCGTGGTGGTCACGCGCAACTCGCCAAACACCTCGTCCTTGGAATCCCGGATATGGGCAGTGGCCGCAGCCAGACGTTTGTCCATGGCGCGGCTGGCATCATAGAGCAGCTCACCCTGCTCGGTTAGGATCAAACCCCGGGCGTGGCGATGGAACAGCGACACGTTCAATGCCTCTTCCAGCGCGGAAATCTGGCGGCTGACAGCAGATTGCGACAGGTGGAGTTCCTCGCCAGCGTGGGTCAGACTGCCGGCTTCGGCGACCGCGTGGAAAACGCGCAGCTTATCCCAATCCATTTCTTACCTCATGTTCGACTTGCAAACCTGATTACTCTCCCGCGCGCGGAAAATCTATCCTTTGCGGATCAGGAATTCCGGCGCGGATGCGTCAAGCAGATCATGACCCTGTTCATGGCAGAAATGTGGAACATCAATGATCGCCGCAGGATCGTCAGCAATCAGGCGCAACACCTCACCAGATTTCAACGCTTGAAGCCGTTTGCGCGCCTTCAGCACAGGCAAGGGGCAAAGTAACCCGGTTGCGTCCAATTCATCCTGCCACGTCATCGGTATCGCTCTGTTTGACCCGTTGCCACAGCATTGTGACATTATGGATGATGACCGTCGAGCCTTTTCGGCCTATCACTCGGGTTATGTTTGGAATCAACATTATGGACGCCTCGCTTGGCCCCTCGGCACTGATTGCGCTGTTGGGGGGGATTCTGTCCTTTTTGTCGCCCTGCGTTCTGCCGATTGTGCCACCCTACCTTGCCTATATGGGTGGTAGCACAATCGACGCCATGACCGAGGGGCGTGATCGCGGTGTGATCGGCAAGGCTTTGTTCTTCGTCATGGGGCTGTCCACGGTGTTTCTGTTCATGGGTTTTGCCGCGTCGGCCTTTGGGCAGATATTTTTGCAATATCAGCGCGAAATGGCGTGGATTGCGGGTGGTGTGATTATTCTGTTTGGTCTGCACTTCCTAGGAATCCTGCGCATCCCGCTTTTGTATCGCGAGGCGCGTTTTGATGCCGGGGATCGCGGCGGCTCGCTATTTGGGGCGTATATTCTGGGGCTCGCCTTTGCCTTTGGGTGGACGCCCTGCATCGGGCCGGTTCTGGGTGCGATCTTGTCACTGGCGGCACAGGAGGGTTCGATCTCTCGCGGGGTGGTGCTGATGGGATTTTACGCGATTGGCCTTGGCATTCCGTTCCTGTTGGCAGCGATCTTCATGCGCCGTTTCCTGTCCTCGATGGGGCGGTTAAAGCGCCATATGGGGAGGATCGAAAAGGCCATGGGCGTCCTGCTGCTGGTTGTCGGGGTGCTGTTGGTGACCGGCTTGTTCACCGAACTGTCCTTTTGGTTGCTAGAGACATTTCCCGCGCTGGCTGTTGTCGGCTAAACCGAGTTGCCACGTGGCAATTGCTTTTTTCTATAAATAATCAATGACTTAGATTGATAAGTCCAATACCAACCATTTTTGGAAATATCCTGTCCGCCCATCGATATCCCCGATAGATTCCGGCTGTCGCATGCGGTAAAACTCGGCTCATGAACGCCCCTGAACAAACCGTCCACCGACGTCACGTCTTTTATGTCCCCGGCTATGATCCGATGCCGCCGCGGCGTTATCGCGAACTTTACCGGACCGAGGGGGCAAAGCAGGCGGCGATCTCGGGATATGATCTTTCCATCGCAGGGACGACGGGGCAAGGGGACCGGTATCATTGGAGCGTGGATTGCAAAATTGCCACGTGGCAATCCCACGCGCGTGTCGAATTTTTGTTGTGGAATGACATCGTCTTTGCCTCGATGAATAACACGATTCCACAAACCTATTGGCTGTTGGCCAAGACCTTGTGGCTCTATGTAAGTGCGGGGACGCTTCGAGCGCTTTACAAGCTGCGCCGTGCACCGATCATCGCGGCCCTTTACCCGGCGATTGTGCTGATTGCGCAGATACTGATCTCGGCAGGTGCGGGGTCGGTTGTGGGGAATCTTGTCGGCGGCTGGATTGGCGGGGCGTTGGGCATAGCCCTGTTTTGTGCCGGACTGGTGATGTTTCGTCGGCTCGACAAACGGTTTTTCGCCTATTACCTGCTGCATGATTTTGCCTTTTGGGCGCAGGCAAAGGGCGAGATGCCAGCGCCACTTCAATCGCGGGTCGGCGATTTTGTCGCCCGGATCGAAGAGGCGTTGGACAGTGATGCGGACGAAGTTCTGCTGGTCGGTCATTCGTCAGGCGCACATCTGGCGGTGACGCTGGCGGCCGAGGTTTTGCGGCGACGCGCCGACGCCCCAAAACTGGCGCTTCTGACATTGGGGCAGGCGATACCTGTCACGTCCTTTTTGCCCGAAGCTTGGGATTTGCGTCGTGATCTGCGCCTTGTGGCGTCACGTGCAGATTGCATGTGGCTGGACGTGTCTGCCCCCGGGGACGGGGCTTGTTTTGCGCTGACGGATCCGGTTGCGGTCAGCGGGGTTGCGCCCGATCCACAATATGGTCCCTTGGTGATTTCGGCGGCCTTTACGCACACGCTGTCGGCGGAAACGAAACGGGCGACCAAGTGGAAATTCTTTCGTCGCCATATCCAATATCTGTGCGCCTTTGATTACCCCAAGGATTATGATTATTTTCTGGTGACCGCTGGCCCCTTGACCCTGCGTGACCGGTTCGCGGGGCGGGCGTCGACCCCGTCCATGGTTGCGGATCGGTTTTCCCCCTTTGATACGACGGACAAGGGCCGTGGCTAAACTTGCGCCGAAACCCCCTTCGCGCCCCGAAAATGCGGGGTGGCTGACACGGATACGTCTGTTTCGAAAGGATATTTTTTCGTCACAGCCGGATCGGCTTTACCGTGCATGGATGGCCGAAATGCGCGGTCCACTCTATCGCTCGTTCCTGATAAACGACCCGGAACTTGTGCGCCGCGTTCTGATTTCAGAGCCCGAACATTTTCCAAAATCGGGGATTATTCAGGACACGCTTGGCGGTTTGCTGGGCAATTCAGTATTCGTCACCAATGGTGAGGTTTGGAAACGCCAACGCCGTATCATTGATCCCGCCTTTGAAGGCAGCGCCAAGTCAAGTTTTCCCGCCATGCTTAGCGCCGGAGAGGACGCGGTTTCACGCCTTGGCGCTGGGGGAGAGGTCGAAATGGAGTTTGCGGCATCTTACCTTGCGGCGGACATCATCTTTCGCACCCTGTTTTCGATCCCGATCACCTCTGACATCGCAACGCGCACCTTCGAAGCTTTTCGCACCTATCAACGCGCCCAACCTTTGTGGAACCTACCGGGACTGCTGCGATTGCCGCGCTGGGTGCCACGTGTCACACCTCGGCCTGCACGCCGGGCCGCAAGGGAAATTCGCGTACTGCTGCGCGAACTGGTAGATACCCGCGCGGCCGAGATTGAAGCGGGAACCGCGCCTGATGATCTGGCGACACGGATCATGACGATGGTTGACCCCGACAGCGGGGAACGGTTCAGCATTGGCGAAATGGTCGATCAGGTGGCCATATTTTTTCTGGCGGGGCATGAAACCTCGGCGAGTGCGCTGGCGTGGGGCTTGTATCTGCTGGCGGACAATCCCGACATTCAGGATCAGGTTGCGGCAGAGGTGGCGACACTGCCGACTGAGTTGACGTTCAGCGACCTCTCGCGATTGCCAATGACCCGGGATGTGTTTCGCGAAACATTGCGCCTGTTTCCCCCGGTCCCAATGATGGTGCGCGAGGCTGCCGAGGCCTGCGAGATGCGCGGGCGCAGCGTGCCGCGCGGCTCACTCGCTATCCTGTCCCCTTGGCATTTGCACCGGCATGAACGTCTGTGGGATCAGCCGGACCTGTTTGACCCGTCCCGCTGGGCGACCGAGAATGGCAAGATCTGCCAACGCAAATCCTTTATTCCGTTTTCCGCCGGACCACGGGTCTGCACCGGTGCCGGTTTTGCCATGGCCGAGGGGGTGTTGATGCTGGCGCTGCTGGTGCGCGCCTTTCGGTTTGAAACGACGGCCGAGGCAGTTCCCGTCGCCCATCTGACGGTGCGGGCAAAGACGGGGATCAGGTTACGGTTGACGCCCCGAACCTAATCGCGGTGCGTCCTGTCCCGTCGCTTGAACGGAGAGTATCAAATTGCCCTTACCGAAATCGCACCCGCCGAGCGCAGCGAGGCCCGACCCAACCGATCAACCGGCGCAAAGCGTCAGGCGGGCTGGGCGGGAGCGCCCCCTGCTGTAACCCAAGGGTTGGGGCAATCGGTGAAAGTAAAGGGAGTGCGACGGTCAGACCCGGGACTGATAGAAGTTCAGAACATAAAGACGGATCGCGGTTGCGAGGCCAGATTCGGTGCCACGGGCGTCGTCGATTTCACCGGCCAGCCCGTTGATGGTCTTGCCCTCTCGCTTCGCGATATCGAGAAAGGCGCGCCAGAATTCCGGTTCTAGGGATACGCTGGTGCGATGACCGCTGAGTGTCAGGGAATGTTTTTGCGGCCGGCTCATTCGTCCCAATCCGCGGGCTTCATGGGTTCCCACTCTTCCTCGTCAAGGTGGATCATTTCGCAGATCTCGGGTCGGTAATTATCGTCAAGATCGACCAGCATTACCGGACCGCCGCTGGCCTTCACCCGTTTCACCGGTTCATCAGCAAGCGTGATATCTGCCTGTCCCGACAAAAGATTCACATCACATACCCCAAAGCGCCAAGGTTCATGTCGATCAACGATGCTTTCGGTATAGCCAATGACCCGCCAGACATCGTCGACGGATTGCAGGATCATCGACTTCCCGGAATGGTATCGTCCGCAGGCAAAACATCCCAGTTCGTCGATAAGAATCGTGCCATTATCGCGCAAGACTAGCGCAGGAATATTGTTTGGCGGCAGAAACAGAGCGCCCTCGAAACGTATCATTTCGGTTTCGGTGTCCCAGGTGAATCCGTTGCGTCTGACAACCACGATATCGAGTTGATAGGGATCAGATGCGCTGATTTCGAGGATAAGCGTTTCGTTAAAACTGCTGCCAACCCCGCTTATGGCGGAAATCACACGGTCTTGCGCCAAAGCGGGTGCGGATAATAGTAGCAGTAATCCTAGAAGTTTCATTCGTCACGCTCGCGTTTATGGGCGTCCAAGCTTTTCTCCGATTTGTCGGCGATCGTCTTGGTCAATCGTTTCTCGGCTTTGGTGCGCCCGTGTTTCACCGCATTCACATCCGCGTCGCGACGCGCATCGGAACGGTTGCGGGCTTTGCGGGCAGTGCGGAGGTTAATTACGTTGTTCATCCCACCATTATGACCGTCCGCGTGCGGACGTCAATTTGGCATAAGCATCCGAGTGAGGGCAATTCCCTCGCGCACATTTAATTTGGGTAGGCGCATATCAGCGGGACGGGTGAACTCCAAATCTGGGAAAATTTGGTTCAGTTCTGCGCGTGCTTCGGACGACATCGCTTTTAATGCTTCGTCACCACATACAAGGCTTTCTGACCAACTGCCGTTGGCGCTGACCAGTTGATGGCCGTTCAGCAATAAATGATAATAATTTATCCCGTCTGCCGGATCGCATTGTGTTATGGTTTTGTCGTTCAGCAGGGCTTTGGCAGGGACCAGAACTTCGGGTTGGTCAAACATCAGGAACGTCATCCACCCGCGCATTATCATCCGATGCTGGGGGGAGACGATCAAATCCTGCGAGGGAATTTCCGGCCCTAAGGCCCCGGCGCGAATGCGGATAGGGATAAGATTGGGTTTCAGCGCCAGTTGCGTTGCAGAAAACCGGCTGTGGCCGATCCAGCGGATTGGCTGATTGCCCGCATCGCGCGTGACCACCATGTCCCCTTTGGCAAGGTTGGCAATGTCAATCGGTCCGTCAGGCGTTTCGATCAATGTTCCCGCCGCATAGCAGAAGGCAAGGTCAGCAAAGCCGTTCGACAGGCTTCGGGAGATGGCGTGAAAGTCAAAATTTTGGGGATCAGAGATGACCGTCGAGCTGTAGAAGATCGCCGAAGTGCCGGTGATAATCATGATATAATTGCCAGACGCCCGTTGTACGCCGATATCGTTTTCAGAAGCGCCAATCTCGCCGTCATCCACACGATAATCCATATCCAGGTCATCAAAAGTCAAAACCGGATCTGTGATTTCGCCATTGGGGGCCAATACCCATCGCCCCCTGATCTTCACCAGATTAAAGGCTTGACCGGTTTGAAGCTGAATTGAAGCCATGTGGAATATCCTGATTCTACACAGCCTACAAAGCTATGCGAATATAAAAATTTGCTAACACAAGTTAACGAAACGCTTACAATTTTAGGAAAATATGCGAGGTTAACGAAAAGTTTACCAACAATGCAGGAAAAATGCCGTTTCTACGCGATCACTGGCAGCTGTTAGCCCTATTAGCGCTGATCTTCGCCTGTTGGTCGCTTCCGGTGATCTGGCCGCTAAAGATGCTGGTGGTGTTTTTACACGAATCTTCGCACGCCTTGGCAGCGTTGATAACGGGTGGCCGAGTCGAGGGGATGACGCTGCATTACCTTGAGGGTGGAACAACCACCACGCGTGGCGGGTGGTTTTTTGGGATCGCCTCGGCGGGCTATATTGGATCACTGGCGTTGGGGGTTTTGCTGTTTGTGATTGCGGTGCGCACGCACTGGGACCGGGTGGCGGTGATGGCGCTGGGGGTGCTGATGCTGATCGCGGCGGCACTTTATATGCGCGAGATGTTTGCGCTGGGCTTTACGATTGCGGTAGCGGTGGTGTTGTTGGTGATTGCCAAATTCTTGCCGGTGATTGTCAATGATCTGGTGTTAAGGGTGATTGGGCTGACCTCGATGATCTATGTGCCATATGACATTTTTGATGACACGCTGCGCCGGGCCGGGGGCATGTCGGATGCACGGATCATCGCGATGGAGTTCGGCGGGCCAACCGTGTTCTGGGGTGGGCTATGGCTGCTGATCGCGCTGGGCGTGATATTCGCGACACTGCGTTGGGGTCTAACGGGGCCAAGCAACCTTAGCTGGCGTCAGCTTCAACCGCACGGATAAGGTCGGGCAGGGCGGAAAGGTCGGTTATCGCCCGGTAGCGAGGGTGGTTGTTCGGTTTGTCTGCGCGTTCCAATTCCCATTCCAGCCCGTGCGGCACGTGGACGCCGTAGGCGCCCGCCTTTATCGCGGGGATCACGTCGGATTTCACAGAATTGCCGATCATCATGGCGCTGTCCGCCCATGCGCCAAAGATACGGGCATAGGTGTCCGGAGTCTTTTCTGACACGATTTCGATGGCGTCAAAATGATCGCCCAGACCCGATTGCGCCAGCTTGCGTTCCTGATCGAACAGATCGCCTTTGGTGATCAGCACGACATGATAGCGGCCCGCAACATGCGCCAGCGCATCGGCTGCGTGGGGCAGCAGCTCCATCGGGTGGCGCAGCAGTTCGCGTCCGGCGTCGAGGATCGCGGCGATGGTTTCCTGCGGGACGCGATTTTCCGTCACCTCCAGCGCGGTTTGGATCATCGACAGGGTGAAACCTTTGATGCCGTAGCCGTAATAGGCGATGTTGACGCGCTCGGCCTCCAACAACCGTTCGGACAGGTGGTCGGGGTCGGCGTAATCGGAGAGCAACGACGTGAACCGTTCCTCCGTCAGGCGGTAGTAGGTTTCGTTATGCCACAGTGTGTCATCGGCATCAAAACCGATGACACGGAGTTTCGGCATTATTTTGGCCCTATCATGTCTTCGGGACGGACGACACGGTCAAAGGTTTCTTCGTCGACGAAGCCAAGGGCAATCGCCTCCTCCTTCAACGTGGTGCCGTTTTTATGCGCGGTTTTGGCAACCTTGGTGGCGTTGTCATAGCCGATGGTGGGGGCGAGGGCCGTGACCAACATCAAGCTCTCTTTCATCAGTTTGTCGATGCGTTTTTCGTCGGCCTGAATGCCAACCACCATGTTGTCGGTGAAGGCGGAGGCGCTGTCGCCCAACAACTGCATGGATTGCAGGACGTTATAGGACATCATCGGATTGTAGACGTTCAATTCGAAATGCCCCTGCGATCCGGCGAAACCCACGGCGGCGTCGTTGCCCATGACGTGGGCGCACACCATGGTCAAGGCCTCGGCCTGCGTCGGGTTCACCTTGCCCGGCATGATTGACGATCCCGGTTCGTTTTCCGGCAGGATCAGTTCGCCCAAACCCGAACGGGGACCCGAGCCCAGCAAGCGGATGTCGTTGGCGATTTTGAACAGGCTGGCGGCGACCGTTTTCAATGCGCCCGAAAACATGACCATGGCGTCGTGCGCGGCGAGGGCCTCGAATTTATTCGGGGCGGTCACAAACGGCAGGCCGGTGATGTCGGCCATATTCTTGGCGACCATCTCCGCCCAGCCTTTTTGTGTGTTGAGACCGGTGCCAACTGCCGTGCCACCCTGCGCGAGTTCGTAAATGTCGCCCAGACAGGCCTCCACCCGCTCGATCCCTTTGCGGACCTGATGGGCGTAGCCGCTGAATTCCTGACCCAAGGTCAGGGGGGTAGCGTCCTGCGTGTGCGTGCGGCCGATTTTGATGATGTCCTTAAACGCCTCGGATTTCGCCTCTAACGCCTCGGCCAGTTTTGTCAGACCGGGCAGTAGAACGTCGCGCGCCTGCATGGCGATGCCGACATGCATGGCGGTTGGGAATGTGTCGTTCGACGACTGGCCCATATTGCAATGATCGTTCGGGTGAACCGGGGTTTTGGACCCCATCTCGCCGCCCAGAATTTCGATGGCGCGGTTCGAAATGACCTCGTTCGCATTCATGTTGGATTGCGTGCCGGATCCCGTTTGCCAGACAACCAGCGGGAAGTTATCGTCGAATTTGCCGTCAATCACCTCACCCGCCGCCTGAATGATCGCATCCGCCAGTTCCGGTTTCAGCGTGCCCAGTTCCTTGTTCGCCTGCGCACAGGCTTTCTTGATCACTCCCAATGCCCGGATGATCGGCACCGGCTGCTTTTCCCAGCCAATCGGGAAGTTGATGATGGAGCGTTGCGTTTGCGCGCCCCAATATTTGTCGGATGGAACCTGTAGCGGGCCGAAACTGTCGGTTTCTGTGCGGGTGGTTGTCATGTGGGACTCCTTTGCAAAAGTGTCGTGAGTGTCATAGCGTGGCAGCCAGCAAATTCAATGGGCAATGAGACGCAGGGCAAGATCGCATATGAGTAAAAGAAAGAGATTTGCCCTTGCCATGTTGGCCGTGGGCCTGCTGTCCGGTGGGGTCAGCGTTCTGGCGCTTGTTCTGATAGAAGAGCGTCCGCGATGGATGGGTGTAACCGGTCGGAATACCGGGATCCTATTTTTGCTGTTTTTCATCTGGCAAGCGCTGGTTGCGTTTTCGCTGGGGCGTAACGGATCCGCACGCCAAAAGGCAATATTGACATGAGCGAACCAGACACCAATCCGACCAAATTCGGCGGGTTCGAAATTGCAATTTCGATGATGTTCGCAGGGGTTGTGGCCGCGATTCCGAACCAGATTATCTGGATGCGCGGGCAAGAGGTACTGATCGACTTTCTAGGGGTAATATATGGGGTTGCGATAGCCGCTGTGTTGGTGATCCTGTTGGCGCAGCCGATCTGGAAGATGTTGGTGCTTGTCGTCGCTGCGGGGCTGTCCTGGGTTGCGGCCTTGTATACGGCACTTTTCCTGATTGATACGGCGGCCGAGTCCATTGTGTTCGCCGTGGCGACAGGTTGTGCGGCAGGTGCGATAGGGGCGGGAATTCTGGCCATCGCATTCGCCCTGATCTATCCCCGTTTTGCGCGGTTGCAGGCCATTTGGCGAACGGTAGGGATTGGGGCAATTGCGGGTTTGCTGTTGCTGCCAAGTATCCAAACACCCCTGTTCCTGTTCATGCTGTTTCAGGGCAGTGTTTCGTTTAGTCTGGGAATGGATCGCAGGGTGTTCGATTAGTTTGACGGTTTACGGAAGGCGTCAAGGCTGACGACTTCGGCATCCTTGTGCTGGTCGTCGTCTTTTTTGGGATCAGCGGCAGCCTGATTTTTCAGCTCTTCAATCACGTCATCTTCGGCCTTGCTGCGTTCTGCTGCCGTGCGCGCCTGTTCGTGGGCATCGAAACGCAGACCGAATTCGACGGACGGGTCGACAAAAGTTTTGATCGCATCAAAGGGGATAACCATTGGTTCGGGGTTGTTTCCGAAATTCAGCGTAACGGTGAAGCGATCAGGCATGACGGCCAGATTGTCGAACCATTCCTGCATCACGATGGTAATTTCCTGAGGATATCGTTCCTTCAGCCAATCGGCCATGTCGACACCCGGATGTGTGGTGTCAAAGGTGATATAGAAATGATGTTTGCCCGGAAGACCCGTGTCCGCGACGCGCGCAAGGACGTCATGAAGAACACCTTGCATGGCTTCCTGCATCATTCGGCCGTAATTGATCGAATTGGTCATATGGCAAACGACTCCCTGTTCAGATGATTACCAGAAATGTGACGCGAGGGAAGGGGGCGATTGAAAAAGGTACAAAAAGTGAGTTGCCGAGGTGAGACGAAGAGGACCGGCCCGTAAATTCACCACGCCGTTGTAAAGATAGTTCGGATCAGGACACCAACCCCTCGGCGCTTTCACATTGGCGTATCAGGTCTTCGAGGTCCGAGCGCGGATCGGGGATGTCCATCGTGGTGACCCGTTCAGACCATTCAACTTTGCCGTCCCAATATTCGGCATAAAAATCTATCGGGAAGCCATATTCATCCATGCGCGTGCAGGCCCGTTCAAAAAAGAACCATTCCCCGTCGATCAAAACATCACGTTGGTGAAACCAAATGCCATCTTTCACGAACATGTTTGACCGGAGTTTGTAGGTGGTTTGATCGCGATAGGTGATCGTATAATCGCAGTCCCCTAACTGTGGCCAGCAATCATGAGGGATCAGGGTTCCCACATCCTCGGGGCTTATCCATTTCACCAATTGCGAGGCGCGGTTGGCCCAGCTGTCATATTCAGTCGGCTCACCGGCGCTGTCATCACGCAGATAGTGGAAACGATAACCCTGATCGTCCTTGCCCAGATACCGGACCAGCGTATTTCCATCGCTGCCATGATCGGTGAAACGATAGTTTTCTGGCAAGGTTTCCAGGTCAAAGCTTTGCGCAAGCGAGGAGGTGGCAAGAAAAAGCCAGATGAACGCGACGCGGATCATGACACCATCGCCGGCGGGTTGGCACACAGCTTGCGCAATTGTTCAAATGGGGTACGGACTGGCAGTTCGTGTGACGAACTTTCCCGTTGGCCACTGCGCATATTTCCTTCGAAATCGATGCGGACATAATCGATCCAGAAGCCCCATTGATCAAAGGTGGTGCAATCCTGATACCACAGGTATTCCACCCCATCGATGGTGACATATTCTGCCGAAATTTCGACGTCTCCGACCATATAAGAGGTGCGACGCACCTGTTCAGTGGAACCGGATTCCCATTGTATTGTGTAAAAACATTCCCCCAGTCCGGGCGCGCAATCATGCGGGCTATAGGAGCGCATTCCGCCCGGGGTCAGGCGTTTTACCAGTTGCGAGGCGCGGTTGGTCCAGATCATGTCAGTCTCGTATTTGTCCTTGCTGACCGGATGATGGGATTCCAGCATCCACAGGTCCCCATCACGCCCGATGAAAGTGACCGTCGTCAGCCCGTTCGCCGAGCGCGAGGTGAAACTGAAATCTTCGGGAAGTGTTTCCAGATCAACCTGGGCATTCGCAAAGTGCGGCGCGAAGACGGCCAGACAAAACAGCAGGCAAATCCACAGTCGGACGGGTCGCGGCATAATCATTGCAACAGTCTTTCGCAGCGGGCAAGCAGGTCGTCAAAGGGAATATGACCCGTCGGTTCGTGGGATGACGTGATCCGGCGGCGCTGGGTCTGCACCCCATCGCCATCAATGCGCACCTCGTCGATTGCAAATCCCCAGTCATCATAACTGACACACCCGGCAGAATAGAGAAATTCTTCGCCGTCAACTGTTACGAATGTTTGATAGACCTCCATCCCGGCACCGCGATAAGCGATGCGGCTGAACGGGATTGACGTTCCGTCGGATAAATTCAATTGCGTCGTGCAGAATCCGATACCGGGGGCACAATCTTCGGGCGAAAAGCTTGCGCTTCCCCCGGCGCTGTCAAGGCGAACGGCGCGCGAGGCCTGATTAGCGAAAATCAGTTCTTCAGAAGTCTGTCCGTCGGCGCTGATGCGGCGGACTTCAAACCGAAAGAGGTCGTCTTCCATGCCGGTAAAGCGGACGGTGGTTTGCTCTCCAACATTTGTGGACGAGGTGAATTCAAACGTCTCGGGCAGAGTTGACAGGTCATATTCCTGCGCATGCGCTGTCAATGGCGCGACAAGCAGCGCAAGGAATGAAAGAAACCGGATCATAGTGGCAGGTCCGGGCTGAAATCACACAGTTTGCGAATGGCATCATAGGATGGCAGAGTGCCCGGCTCGTGTGTTGATTGGGCGCGTTTATCCCATTCGAATACGCCGTCAAAATCATACCGAATGCCGTCGACCCAGAACCCCCATTCGTCAAAGGTTGTGCAGCTTTGCGAATAGAAAATCTCGCCGCCGTTTTCATCTATCAAATACTCGCGTCCGATTTCCACTTTGCCCAGTCGGAAGGCGGATCTGAGGAAGTGGTAGACCTCGCCGTCGGGCAGGGTGACCGTATATTCACAGGTTCCCGTCCCCGGTGCGCAATCATGGGGATCAAACAATGTCAGCCCGTCCTGACCTTCGTATTTCACGGTTTGGCTTTCGCGATTGGTCCAGACGATGCCGACATAGCCTTCCTCTCGCGTGTCCGGAGAGTCGAAGGTGAATTTGAACAGATCGCCATCCTGACCAAGATAGGTGACAATCGTGTCGCCATCCGGAGCGTTCGAGGTGAATGCGTAGCCTTCGGGTAAGGTAGACAAGTCGATTTCTGACGCTGATGCTGCGCAAGGTAAAAATGCAATGGCTAAACAAAGATTTCGGGCGAAAGTGCTGTGCATTTAGGCATATCCCTATGGTTGACCGGAGAATGTGATCCGACTCTGACCCCAAGTTTGCGTTAACACACCACATGGACGCAAGGTCGCTGAGCCATCAATCTTTTGCTATTCGCGCAAAAAATTATCATCCAGATGCCGGGGTGGCGAAAAACGGCTGAATTACATCAACGGGGGCGAATAATTGTCATATTCTCGTTCGCAGATCGAGGCGAGCTTCTCGCGCGAGATCTGTGACCCTTCGCCGGTCGACGTATAGGTCCGTTGCTGCCAAGCAATCGAACCATCCCAGTTGATCTGATAAAGGTCGGTATCCATTCCCCAACGATCCACCATCACGCATTCAATATACCAGAATTCGGGTCCATTTTCATAAATGATCTCTATATAAGAGACCAGAATATTTCCCACATTCCAATTGTCGGTCACCACATCGTCAACGGTGCCGTCCTGCCAACGAACCGTATAGGTGCAACGCCCCAAAGTGTGGGCGCAGTCATGCCACGTATACCGTTTGCCACTTGTGCCGATATCACCAGCGACAACTTGCTGGGACTTGCGGTTAAGAAGCTGAAACCAATAGGGATCAAGGCGCTGGATGTCATTTGGCGTGGTTGTGTCAAATCTGAACAGCCCGTCTTCTCTCCCAACATAATAAGAAGTGAAAGGTCCAAGTTCCGTATCCTGAGTATACATGAAATCCGCGGGAATTTTTGACAGATCAATTCCTTTGGCAGCCACGCCACCACACAGAACCACAAAAACAGCAATCCATCTTAGCACAATATCGTCCTTTCAAACTTTGTACCGATGTTTTGCGGAAATCTGCTGTCTGTCAACCAATCTGTTGGAAAGTGCAGGCTTCTGTTGCCAGGTGCCTGCGAACCCCGCCTTACGCTGCTAGGCGCAAGGGCTTAGATTTCGATATTTCGCACTGCATTAAGCAGCGAGAGCCATCGGAGCTTTGTTGTCGTTTGCAACTAGCTTAGGTGTACCGATAACGGTGGTAACTCACCGGGCAAAAGCTAACATCTTTAGACGTCCGTCGATCCTATTTCGGCCCCATGATCCCCAAACGAAGGATGTTGGTGGAGCCGCCGGGTACCGCCCCCGGGTCCGATCCGTGTATTACATGCGCGTTTATCACCATAGTCCCCGAAGGAACCATTCAGATATAGGCGTCGGATCGGTGAAATGCAATATTCCCCTAAGACCGAAAAATCCACCATAGTCCCTTGGAATGTCGTCGGCCTACCCCATATCAGCGCGAACAGGTTTAATTTTATCGCAAAAAATATCAACCTGCCTTGGGGGCATTAAAATGGAAAAGAAGTCCAGATTCTTTCGATTTATTCAGTTTCCTTTAATTCGAATCCTGATTGCGGCAATATTGGTTCTAGGTCCCGTCGCGGCTGTTCAGATCGCCACATCCTATTTGCCGAATATCGACAGCCTGCCAATGATGATATTGGCAAATCTGCTTATCGGCGCCACCGCAATTGTTGCCTATTGGGGCTATGTTCGACTGATCGAGCGACGAACGGTGTCCGAGATTGGCGCGACCCGCGCTTCACACGAGTTGGGACTGGGATTATTGATCGGTGCCGGTCTATTTTGCATGGTGATCGGGATATTATGGACGTTAGGGTATTATCAGGTCGACGGCGTGAATTCGGCGGTCAATATTCTGCCGGTTATGATGATTGCAATCGCGGCAGGGATAGTCGAAGAAGTGCTGTTCCGCGGTATCTTGTTCCGAATATTTCAGGAATGGTTGGGGTCGTGGATCGCGCTGGCCCTATCGGCAGCGCTGTTTGGCGCCATACATTTTTTCAATCCGAATGCCAGCCTCGTAGCGGTAGCCGCGATTGCGATAGAGGCCGGGATATTGCTGGCTGCCGCTTATATGCTGACGCGTCGCCTGTGGCTGGCAATTGGCATACATATCGCATGGAATTTTGTGCAAGGCGGAATATTTGGTGTGGCGGTTTCAGGAAACGAGATGTCGGGTCTGTTGCAGGGGCGCTTGGATGGTCCGCTATTGATGACAGGTGGGGAGTTCGGGGCCGAGGCATCGATCGTCGCGGTCATCGCCTGTGGACTGGTTGGGATCATTTTCATTGTGCGAGCTGTTCGTAAAGGACATCTGATCAGCCCATTCTGGAAGAGATGACTAGGGTGCGTTCCCCTCGTGCTGTTCTTGAAATTCTGCTGTGGAATTGCTGCGCGGGAAAGGGGTGCCGGGGATGGGGACGTTGAGGAATGTGCACAGCGGCTCCCACCCCTCACGGACGTCAAAAGTCAACAGGCGGTCGGGTGGGATCGTTGCCTGAACCTCGGCGATATGGTCGTTAAAGACCTGTATCGCGTGATCATGATCATCTAGCCGCCCATCAAAGGTTTGCGCCCAGACGAGTTCATAAGCCATGAAACCAATGCGATTGCGGACCTCGGACACGCGGGTGCCGCGGGCAGAGAGGCCGGGGATGATTGTGTCCTGGACCGAACGATACCAGCTTTCAGGATCGCGCACGGACAGCAGGATCTTGGCGTCCGGAAAATGATCCGCCAATTCGCGCCAGTATCGCGCGCCGGGCCAATCGACTTGGGCCTTATAGCCCGCGAATACCGCATCCCAATCGACAGTTTCGCCACGTGCCAAAGCCTCCCAATAAGGGAGCTGGGTATCGGGATTATCGCGAATTTCGAACATGTGATGCGTTGGGGTAAAGCCCAGCTGCTCCAACGCAAGCTTTAGCGAGTTGGTGCCAGTGCGCCCAAATCCTGCACCGATGACCTCTAGGCTCATTTGCCGATCTCCGTTGTTTCCTGAAATTCCTTCGAGGAATTGGTGTTGGGGAAGGGGGTATCCGGTATCGGTACACCCAGAAAGGTGCAAAGCGGGTTCCAACCTTCGCGTACGTCATAGGTCAGCAGGCGCGCTGCCGGAATGGTCGCCTGCACCGTTGCGATATGGTCCAGATAGACCTGTTTCAAATGCGCAGGCGTGGTGAAATCGCCGCCGAATGTCTGGTCGGCGATGATTTTATAGGCCATGTCGGCCTTGTGGTTGCGGTGTTCGTCGCCATGGTGTCCGCGTTTTGCGATATAAGGCGCAATGGTCGAGAGGAAGCTACGCACCCATGCGTCGGGATCGCGTACCGACAGGATGATCTTGGCGTCCGGGAAATGATCAGCCAGTTCCTGCCAATACCGACAGCCGGGCCAATCCACTTGGGATTGGAAGCCCGTGAAAACCCGATCCCAGTCGCGCAAACTGCCATCAGCCACGGCGTCCCAGATGGTGATCTGGTCAGGGTTTTCGTCGGAGACCTCGAACATATGATGGCACGGGCCGAAGCCCAGCTCGTTAAGCGCAAGCTTTAGCGAATTGGTGCCAGTGCGCCCAAATCCTGCACCAATGACCTGTAGTGGCATACTCCCTCGCTGGATTGACTTGTTTGCGTCTGCCGATCAGCATGGGGTGAGTTTTTCCGAAAGTCGATACGCAAATGGCTGAACCGATATCGCGACGAAATTACCGGGCAAACCTTGGGCCGTTCGTTCCGGGGTTGGAAGCAGACGCGCGCGAAACCCTTGATCTGGTCGATGGGCGGTTCAATATTGACCACATCATCAATGACGCACTGGCAATTGTCCCCGACCCAAACGACGGCGCGCTTTGGATCGAGAGTGCAGCGGCGTTTGACCAGATGGCGGGTCGCACCGACGTCCCCGGGGTTCAGGCGGTGCGCGAGGTGAAGTTCATTGTGATCGGGATTGGGCGAGAGGACGCCAAAATTGTCTTCATGCATTCCGGTCATCACGCGCTTCATGCTTATTTCGCCCGTGACATTTTACAGATTCCGCTTTCATCGATCGAATTTACCCGCCGTTCGTATTTCAGCGCTGATCGCGATTTTCTGGCAGGCACAATCGTTTTTCATGAAAGCTACGACACCGCTCCAATGGTCGAGCGTGGTTTGTATGCGCTGGAATTCTGGCCGACGGATCCGGTGCCGCCGGACATGATTATCCGCTGTTTTGCGCTTGCGGCGCAGGCGATGCCCTTTGTCGGAGAGCGTCTGGCCTATCATCCGTCAGGCTATGCACAGGAACAGGCTTTTGTGCGTGACGCAGACCGTTTTGCGGCGTCAGGGGTGCCTACGGTTTCAACCGATGAATTGTTTGAACATATCCAATATAATCCGCTTAATTTGGGTGAAACGGTGGGGCGGTTGACCCTGTTTGATCCTGACAGACCCGCCCCCCCAACTATTCGCGACATTATTATTTATACGCGTCTGCCCAATGATCTACCGCATGTCGCGGGGATCATCAGTTCCGAGCCGCAAACCCCGTTGTCCCATGTCAACCTGCGCGCCCGCCAAAACGATACACCCAATGCTTATCTGTTCGAGGCCGAGAATGATCCCGCCTTGGTGCCGCATCTGGGCAACATCATCCGCATGGCGGTTACCCCGGATAAGCTGGAGGTTGTGCCCGCCACACTTGCCGAACAGGAGGCGTTTCTGACCAGTGCGCGGCCTGATCAAATACAGGTGCCAAAACGTGTGCTGGAGCGTCGCGATATCTTGCCGCTTGATGCGCTGGGTTTGCGCGATATCGTGGCGTTTGGTGGCAAATCGGCCAATCTCGGCGAGTTACGCAAGATACTGCCCCCTGCGGTGGTTCCTGACGGATATGCGATACCTTTTGCGTTTTATCACGACTTTATGACGGCAAACGGTCTTTATGATGTTGGTCGGGACATGCGCGCCGCGCCCGAGTTTCAGCGCGATGCCCTTATCCGCGAAGACAAATTGAAAGAGTTTCGCAAGCTCATCAAGGATGCTGCGATGTCCCCCACGATGCGCGAAAGGATCGGAGAGCTGCAAAATGCGTTTCCGACCGGCACAACGCTGCGATGCCGTTCAAGCGCCAATAACGAAGACCTTGTCGGCTTTACCGGGGCGGGGCTTTACGACAGTTACACGCACCATCTGGACGAAGGACATCTGGAAAAATCGATCAAACAGGTGTGGTCCAGCCTGTGGAGTTTCCGTGCTTTTGACGAGCGCGATTTCTATCGCATCGATCACGAGATTGCCGCCATGGGAGTTTTGGTCCACCCGAATTATGAAGATGAACTTGTGAATGGCGTTGCCTTGACCAAGAACCTCTATTTCCCGAATTTCGACGGCTATTATGTGAATTGCCAATTGGGCGAAGACCGGGTGACAAACCCCGAAGGGGATTTTCAGGCCGAGGAGTTTTTGGCGCTTCAGGACATCAATTTCGAGTATAGTGACGCGTTTGAATTCGTGCGTATTCGCCCTTCCAACTTAGTGCCGTCAGGCGAGTGGGTGTTACAGAGCGAACATCGCAATGCGTTGATCACGCATTTACGTGTCATTCATCGCCATTATGCTGGCCTTTATGGTCGAACCGACGATCGGAGTTTTGCCATGGATGTTGAATTCAAGGTCGACAAAGATAATCAATTAAGCATCAAGCAGGCGCGTCCATGGGTGGACTGACATTCCCGATCATGCAAAATAAATCCCTGATCCTGCGCAACCTGTTGGCGTCGCTGATTGGGGTGGTGGCGCTTGGTTATCTGATCTTTGTGCCGGGACCCGAGGGGTGGCAGACCGGTCATTGGTGGCTGGTTGGTCTGTGCACGCCATTCCTTCTTTTCCTAATATTTCGTTCAGTAATCTTATTTCGCAGCTGGCGCAGCACCACCCCGTTGTTGGAGGTCAGGGAAGGGGCATTGATCGTGCAGATGGCGTTCTCGCGTTCGCCCATGTATGTGATCCCGCTGGCGGAGATACAGAGCTTCATACTGGATGAAACCCGACGACGGCATTTGCGGATTATGGTGCGTGATCTGGAGGCTTTGGACATTCCCTGGTTGACGCGACCGTCAGCCGGGCAAGCGGACGCAAAGGAACGCTATCGCCAAATCGGATTGCCTGCGCCATTGCCACGACACGAGCACGATCTACACGATCTTGCTGATGCGCTGCGCGAGGCAACAGGCAAACCGGTCACAATAGAGGAAAACGCGTCGTCGCAAGCGTAACGCTTCAGACGATCGGTTTGGTCAATTCGCGGAAAAGTTTACGACGGATCGCTTCGGGATAGGAACTGAACCCGCGCGCCGTTTCCACGAACCCATCCCGGGTGATCACGAAACGGCGATAAAATTCGGTGATGCTCAGTCCCATCTCGTCAATGGCCAGACCGTTCACCTCGATCCCCATCTGGTCAGCAATCCGGCTTTGGGTGGCGGTGTCGGTGCCGGTGTTTTCAGCCCCGTCGCCAGACATATCAATCACCTTGCGCGCACAATCGGCTACGGGTGCGAACTGCTGCACCGAAAATTCCAGCGCATCCCCCGTCGCGGTCGAGGATTTGGCCCATAGCCGGGTCATGCTGCGCACACGGTCAGAAAATTGCCGCACATCCGCCTCGGACAACATGCGCCGCCAGGGCAGGGACATGTCTTGTTCCGCCGCGCCTGACCATTGCACAACCGACAGGGCAACCTGATCACGCACCAGAATCTCGACAATTTCCGGGTCTCGCAAGGCATCGGCCAGCCCATCCACCTGAAACCGGTATTCAGCCACATCGATCGAACTGCTGACATCGATGGCCAGCAACAAAGCTGTCCGACAGGCATGGGCCATGGATGGGAGGCATCCCAACAGACCCAATCCAATTGCCATCGCCTTTAACATTTACACTCCGCAATTTTGGCGAGTGTCGCGCCTGTGCCGTCAAAAAGCAATATTCTCGCGAAATGTTGAGGGCAGGGCGCTTGCCCCCTTGCGCCCTATGGGAAATGGCAGTATTCGAAGCGGCGCACGGTAAAGGGGTATAGCTCAGTTGGTAGAGCATCGGTCTCCAAAACCGAGGGTCGTGGGTTCGAGTCCCCCTGCCCCTGCCAGTGCGGGTTTCCTGATATTCTGAATTATGCGCCGCGCGGATAAGGCGACTGGTATGGATACGGCGCGGGCTGTTGAGGACGGGGTGACCTCGGCGGCGGAGGTGTCGGCTGTGCTGGGAGGAGTGGATGGGGGTGGCTGAGGAAGCTGGTGATGCCGTCCACCACGCGGAAGTCCTCGTGGGGGTAGAAGGCGATGACTTCATTCCCCGTGCCGTAGTTCCTAACCTCGATGGCCCCCGCGAAGAGAGTATCTGTCACCGCCTCTTTGAGCAATCTCGCCCCATCAGGACCATAAACATACTCCGTCGTTGCCCCGGCATAGGTGACGTCGAGCGGGCTTCTAGGGTCTGAAGGCAGATAGACGTTTTAACGAAATTCAAACTTGCTCGCTTATTATACGGCGATATCTACCCAAAATTTCTTTCAAATTTGGTTACGGTGGACCAAAAAAGCAGTTGAACCAAGCACGATATATAGACGACTATAATGTCTAAGGTGTAAAATGTAGAGATGCCGCGATTTGAAGCAAAACCCAACCAAATAAATAGTATCAGAAATAGCAGGTGTGGAACCAATATAATTAGCCAGAACCAACAATTTTTAGGTTGGAGAAGCCGGTGCAGTAATCCAAATATTAGGAATGATAAACCGTAGATAACTCCAAAATATATGGAGTGGACCGCGATATCAGAAGCACATGTTGTTCCAATTTGACTCGAACTAGTACATCTAGAGAAATACATTGCTGTAAAAAGTAAAGTCGAGATAATGGCTGTTCCAATCAACCAAGACCACAAAATCAATCGTATTTTCATTGGGCTTGCTCAAAAATATATGTTCCCTGAATTCGCTGGTCTTGGTCATCAAAGAGGCGTCTGGCAAACACATCATTTGGATAGGTTAACCATGTCGTTCCGCGTCCCAAGGTGCGGATAATTACGGCACCATCAGATGTTTTCTCTGTCCATCTCACTACATAACCTGGGTGCAGAATGTGTCCATCCAAAGTCATATTCACGACCGCGCCATTTTCTGCATCTACTATGTGAATCACGGTTCCTCCAAACATGGGAATTACCTTAAATATGACACCAGAAGCGTAATTTGTGTCTCCAGATTGTATCTGTTCTTCTTTGACAGGCCCACCATGATAAGGTGATGTTGGCGCTGCAGATCTAAGGAGCAAATCGTCAATAGCTTCTTTATCGCAGTATGAACTACATATCTCCCGGTAGGTAGCATACCCGTGATAGTTTGAGTCGTTAATCACCTGTTCAAGTGTAGCATCATCTCCGTAAAGTATTTTTATCGCTTGCTCTTCTAATTTCTTTACATATTCGGGTGTAGTTTCGTCGAATTCATCGTCAGGGACTTGCTCACAGTTAGTAGTTCCATTTTCGCAACTAGTTACCTCATGCCCACTCGGGTCACTCTTATTCACCGGATCATTAAAGCTATAGGCATACCTATTCGTCCCCACACCCTTCTCAGTGACTTCCCACCAGTCCGGCTGAATGAACCTCCCCAGCAACGGATCGTAGTATCTGGCATTCAGATACTGTAACCCCGTTTCCTCATCATAGCGCTCGCCGATGAAGCCCTCGGTGTCTTCGGCGACCGGGGAGGCGTAGTTGGTTTCGGTCGGCACGCCGTACGGGGTGTTGGAGGTTAACCTAGCGGCCTCGCCGTTGGTGTGGAGCTCACCCCTGTGGTGTCATGACTTTGCGCTGGCGACTACGCTCCAGTCCCAGCTTCCGTTCACGCCAGATGATCAGCACACCGGCCGAAATAACGATTGTCGCGCCGATTAGAACCGTGAGGGTTGGGACCTCGGCAAAGAAAACGTATCCGATGGCCAGCGCGAACAGCATCGACGTATAGTCGAACGGGGCGATCACCCCGGCGTCGGCCTCGCGGTAGCAAGCGGTTAGCAGAATCTGGCCAAGACCGCCAAAAATACCGGATGTCACAAGGAATGTGATTTGAGTTGGCGTGGGCAGTATCCAACCGGGAATCGTGAACAGCGACAAGGTGGCCGACGTGCAGGAGAAGTAGAACACGATCGCCGAGGTGCGTTCGGTCGTTGTCATGCGGCGCACGAATGTAGACGCCAGCGCGCCGCAGACAGCCGAAGCAAGCACAACAAACGCCCCGAATGCCGCATCGTCGGTTACACCTTGGCTGACGGTTGACAGGCGCGGATAGAGGATGACGATCACGCCGATCAGGCCAAGCACCACGGCCGAAAGACGAACAGCCTTCACCTGCTCGCCAAGGAACATCGCGGCGAAAATCACCGTCAGAATCGGCGCGGCGAAACCAATGGCAGTGACCTCGGGCAGGGGCAGGAGACCAAGGCCCAGAAAGCCAAGCCCCATCGCCGCTGTTCCAATCAGACCACGCCAGACATGGGCCATGGCATTTTGGGTTTTGAGGCCAGTTTTCAGTTCGCTCCGCCAGACCAGCCAGATCAGGATGACGGGAATGGCGAAGAAGGACCGGAAGAAGACCGCCTCGCCAGCGGGAACCGTGTCACGAGTCGCCTTGATCAAGGCCCCCATGATAGAGAAGGAGGTAACCGACAAAAGTTTTAAAAGAATACCGCGAAAGGGATTCATGGCTGGCCTGTTTATGCGGTTATTCCGCCCGGCCAGCCTTGCTGTAATTCACAGCGGATGCAACCCGTTATCGGGTGTAAAGCGCCGTTGCCTCGGAGGTGGTGCGCAAAACGGCCTCCATCGCCAAGGAGAACATGTAAAGGCTGTCGCGATCCGGAACATTGCCTGCCGCCGACTTTTCCGCGATCGGCTTCAGCGTGGTCCAGATATTTTTGACCTCGATCAGCTTGTTGCGAATTTCCTGTGTTGGCGGGGCAATCACACCTGCGGCTGGGAAACCATCGATCAAAGCGTTAAGCGATGCATCGAACAAATCCATCGAGGATTGGATATTACCACTTTGGTTGCCCAAAAGGTGCATCAGGCACATTTCCTTCACAAGCTGTTGGGACAACATGGTCTGACGCGCAGCAATATCAAGCGTCAGGGTAAGTCCCAGATTTTGCGAGGACAGGCTCTCTGCATAAACAGTGCTTATCTGTTGAATCGTTTCGTTGAGTGACCCGACCAGAAACAGGGACTGGTCATTCAGGCTTACGAGTTCGATTTGATCGATATTGCCGGTCTGGGTCACGCGATCAACAATCGGGGAGAAACCTTGGAATACTCGGCCGACCGTCGAGAGATTGCCCAAGATCACGTCGCTTGTGGTTCTGGGAATGTTTTCGGTCGAACTTCCATTCAACATGGCATAGTGCCGAATTTTGAAATCTTCGTGGGCTTCGCGAATTTCCTGGAAATTCGAAGCAAAATTGACTTGCGCCGCTGACAAGCATGTGGCCTTGACGATACGCTGCGCCAGCATACGCTGACCAGCAGACACATCAATCATTCGCGTGGCCGTCGCCGACAGATTGGTCGATTGGGCAAACACAATTGTAGAACTGGCAAACAGCGACGCGACTGCAAACACCGTGGTAGGCACCAATTTATTCAGTCGCATTTTACTCTCCTTTCGGCACTTTCTCAGTGTATGGTGACATTCCAAAAAAGTGTTACAAAACTTATGAATGCACATATCTTTAGATATTGAAAGTGGCGATTATAGGGCAAGGTTAACTAAAAAATCGGGGCTTTTCAGTGGTTTGACGTGACGTTACTATCGTGGCTTTTAGGCGGTAAATTCTTACCCAAATGATCAAAAAATCTATATATCCTCAAGGGTTACGCAATATGTCGCGATTTTTCTCACTCGCTTTCCTGCTGTTGTTGATGGGGACCTATGCGGCCAATTCACAATCCCGCCTTTGCGCCGACAATATTGAGCCGGATTGTCTGGTATCAGCCATTGTGGCCGAGATTGAGACCCTGCCGACGCAGGATAGGCAGGACTTTCTGATTGTCATGATTCCAGCCCTTTATCAAATTTGGATGGAGGATTTGGCCTTTGATCTGTTTCGTCGCCACCAGTCTGTTCTGGGGTATTATCAAATGACCCGAATTGCGACCCAGTTTTATCGGCAAAATCAAACTGATATTGCTGACGCCTATTATTTGACCGCAAAAGATCAGATCGCCTTGCCTGACTATGTCTATCTTGGGCTGGGCCGTTATCTTTCAATGGCGAAAGAATTGCTGCTGTCCGATCAAACGGACAAGGCGTTCGAGATGTTACAAACCGGTCTGAATCTTGTGCCGAGAGAGCCGAATTCACCAGACCTGTTTCGCCATTTGTCAGAGGTTCTGCAGTTGCAAAGGCAGCAGGGGTGGCTCGATCAGATGCATGTGAGTTATGATGTTTTGCTGTGGGGGATCAGTGACCCGGTCCAACAGACCTTATCACCCGAAGATGCCGCTGTCGCCGCCCGTCGTCTGGCGTTTTATGGGTTCGAAGAGCAGGGTTATTATATTTTTGAGGTTCTGCGGGACCTTTTGCAATCTGGGGCTATCCCGGCCAACGAGGAGGTGATCGAAACAGTGATCATCCAAGCGCATTTCGCCGGTTTTCCGGACATACGCGACCAGATCATGACAGAGTATGGTGAAACACCCGACAGCTTGCGATTGCTGGAACTGAAGATCAATCAACTGGTGTCCGAGATGAACGATATCGAAACCGGGATGAGCGCCGAGAGCGCATTCTGGATTGCCGATGCCATGGCGTTGTCTCCCGACCCGAATATTCAATCCCGATATGCCAGCCTGATGGCCCGGGCACTTTATGTGGGGGGGGAATTTGAACTGGCTGATAAGATGTTGGCGATGATTGATGACCCTGCCAAGCGAACGCAGGCGCGGCTGCAGGCGGTTTCATATCCTTTGGAGGCCGAAAATATCACGGCGGCGATTGAATGGCTGGATCGAGAGAAGTGGGAGTTTGACCGCGATTTATCTGACTATGAAATGCGCGCAACGGGTTATCCGATGGCGCGCATTGTCGGGGCACTGAGTGAACATGGTCATCCTGATGTCGCCAGTCGTTACGCAGAATATGTCTTTGACTATTTCACGGGATCCGGTGATCTCGATGCAGATGAGGATTGGGTAATCGGCATGCTGGCCAGAACCGGGCCTGCGGACCTGTTTTCCCGCATCGATGCTGTTTCCACGCCAGAAACGATTTTTGGCAACTATCATAGGGCGGCAATGGCGCTGATGGAGTTTGGAACAACTTACGAAATTTTACCAATCATCGAGCGGTTAGAGAATATTCGCGGCCAGCAGCTTTCCGATGGTCTGATAAGTGAAACCGTCGGTTACGAAATGCGCAAACAGTTGGACGCGCTTTATAATATACTGGTGCAAAAATCGGTTGATGACGGGGATATTTCCCTTGCAGAAGAATTGATGTTGATGATTGCCGATCCTGACCTGGCGCAACGTTCGAGCGGGGCGATTGGGATGTATTATGCACGGCAGCAGGATATCGAGGCGGCACAACCCTATCTGCAGATCATGTTGGAAGGTGCCACCCGCGAATCGGCTTTTATTCGGGTTATACGGTATCGCGATATCCTGTTCGCATTGACCGGGCAGGGGTTGTAACCGATATTTTCGCGAACAGCGTGTGGACCGGGCGCGGGTTACGGCTTGAATTCCGCTGTCAGAACCCGTATGTGACCCGTCGATCAATGCTCTTGCAGGAGAAGCCCGATGGCGAAAGCCAATCCGTTCCAGTTCGTTCAGCAGGTTCGCGCCGAAGTGTCCAAGGTCGTTTGGCCGACTCGCCGTGAAACCGTTCTGACAACTATCATGGTGTTTATCATGGCAGCTCTGGCGGCGCTGTTCTTCTTTTTCACGGATCAGATCATTCAGTTTGCGCTGGAAATGATCCTTCTGTTCGCCTCTTGATCGATTAGGGGGCGCGCGGTATAGCGCGGCCCGAACCTATGGCCGAGCGCGCTTCGATTCGTCTGCGCGCTCTGTTCTGTTTTGATAATACGCGCAACCGCGCACCAGACCGAAGGATCGGACGATATGGCAAAACGCTGGTATTCTGTGAGCGTTCTCTCGAACTCCGAGAAGAAAGTCGCGGAAGCGATCCGTGAAGCGGCTGTTCAAAACGGTCTGGAAGACGATATCGAAGAAGTGCTGGTGCCGACCGAAGAGGTGATCGAGGTTCGCAAAGGCAAAAAGGTTCAGGTCGAGAAACGCTTCATGCCCGGCTACGTGCTGGTCAAGATGGAGATGACCGACAAGGGCTATCACATGATCATGGATACCAACCGCGTCATGGGGTTCCTTGGCCCGCAAGGCAAACCGGCACCGTTGCGTGACAAGGAAGTCGCCGCGCTGTTGAACCAGGTCGAAGAGGGGGCAGAGAAGCCGCGCTCGACGATAATCTTCGAAGTTGGCGAAGAAGTGGACGTGACCGATGGTCCGTTCGAAGGATTTGCAGGTACGGTCGAAGAGGTGGATGCAGACAATTCCCGCCTGAAAGTGTCCGTATCGATTTTTGGCCGCGCAACGCCGGTCGAACTGGAATACACGCAGGTTCATAAACGGACCTGAGTGCTCGTCGTGGGAGGCGAGGGTGTGCGCACCCGGACCGGACCACTAAACCAAATGTCTGCGGGGACGCATCCCCAAGGACGGTGATAAAAGGAGAAGCCCAATGGCCAAAAAGGTCGCTGGCAAGATGAAGCTGCAGATCCCTGCAGGCAAAGCCAATCCCTCCCCGCCCGTCGGCCCTGCACTGGGTCAGCGCGGCATCAACATTATGGAATTCTGCAAGGCGTTCAACGCCAAGACGCAGGAAATGGAACCGGGTGCACCATGCCCGACGATCATTACCTATTATGTTGATAAATCCTTTACGATGGACATCAAGACGCCGCCGGCCTCTTACTTCCTGAAGAAAGCTGCCAAGGTAAATTCGGGCGCGAACAAGCCCGGTCGCGAAACCGTTGCGTCCGTGACGGCCAAACAGGTTCGCGAGATCGCCGAAGCCAAAATGGTTGACCTGTCCGCCAACGACGTCGAAGCCGCGATGCAGATCATCATGGGCTCTGCGCGGTCGATGGGTATCGAGGTGAAAGGATAAATCATGGCTAAAGTGGGAAAACGTTTTGCAAAAGCAAAAGACGCGTTCAACGGCCAGTCCAACGTGACGGTCGAAGAAGCTGTGAAAATGGTCAAGGCAAATGCCTCGGCCAAGTTTGACGAGACCATCGATATTGCGCTGAACCTGGGTGTTGACCCGCGTCACGCCGATCAAATGGTCCGCGGCACGGTAACCCTGCCTTCGGGCACCGGTAAAACCATGCGCGTTGCTGTGTTTGCACGCGGTGAAAAAGCGGACGAAGCGAAAGCTGCTGGTGCGGATATCGTTGGCGCCGAAGACCTGATGGAAATCGTTCAGGGCGGCACGATCGAATTTGATCGCTGCATTGCCACCCCGGACATGATGCCGATCGTTGGCCGTCTGGGTAAAGTGCTGGGTCCGCGTAACCTGATGCCAAACCCGCGTGTTGGCACTGTCACCACGGATGTCAAGGAAGCTGTCGAAGCTGCCAAGGGCGGTGAAGTTCAGTTCCGTGTCGAAAAAGCCGGCATTCTGCACGCTGGTATTGGCAAGGCTTCCTTCACCGAAGATCAGCTGGTTGCCAACGTGAAGGCCATCGTTGATGCGGTGAACAGGGCCAAGCCGACAGGCGCGAAAGGCACCTATATGAAAAAGATCTCGCTCAGCTCGACGATGGGCCCGGGTGTTTCGATTGACGTGTCGTCCGCGACAGCCTGATCCGATCACACAAATATCGTGTTTTGAAGGGCCGAGTTTTCGGCCCTTCGGTTTTTTGAGTGTTGGCATATCGGGGAATAATCGGGCATGACACTGATAGAAAACGCATAGGACCGATCTGATGAGCCGTGGGGATTACACCGTTATCGCAATCATCAGAGAGCCGATCGCTGTGGTAGAGCGGTTTGTCCGCTGGTATCAGAAGATGGGCGCTACACGAATAATTGTATATTTTGATGATCCTGACGATCCGGCATTAACGGCGATCACGCCTGCCCAGAATGTCTCGTTCATCCCCTGCACGCCAGATGTTTGGCGCGAAATGGGGCTGACGCCCGAGGATCGGTTCACAATGCGACAGAATGCCGTGTATCTGAACGCTTATGCCGCGCTGGAAACAGATTGGGCCTTATTTGTTGATGGCGATGAATTTGCGCTGATGCGCGATGGCACGATCGCGGAGCATTTGGCGGCCGTCCCGGCCGAGGTCGGATGTGTGAATTTCGAAACCGCTGAACTGTTGCCCAATATCGCGACCCCGCCGACTTTTGCCTTTCGAACCCCGATCGATCGGGAGACCAACCGAAATGTCTATCGTCGCGATGGCAGTTTGTTTCGCAAACGGCATGGATTGGCAGGGCATGATTTTGGCAAATCCTTTGTGCGCAGGGATCTGAACGTATCGCAAATTCGTCAGCATTATCCGACATTCGCAGATGATGATGTGCAAATCCTACACTGGGGCAGGGACAACGGGGCTTACCTGCTACATTTCATGTGCGAAGGATTTGATGCCTGGCAGCGCAAAGTCGGTTGGCGCACTGGCGCGTCAGGGTATGGAAAGAATGCCCATGCGGTCATCGCACAAGCGCAGGAAAGTGGCGATGCCGACGCCGTGCATGATGTTTACAAGCGCTTGCATGAACCCCGCTATCGGGTCCTCAAACGGTTGCGGGCGGCGGAGGCGTTGCATGAATTTTCGCTGCCCGATCTGGTGATCCCGGAGTGAATGTGACCACGCGGCGGATAATCTTTCATTTACCCCTTGGCATTTGTGGTTGAACGCAGTAAACGCCCTCTTCGTGTTGTGCGCATCGCATTTTTGCGATTCGGGCAATGCCTCTGCTGTCCGAGACGGTGGGTGGTCGTCAGACCATAATTCCTGCCTGAGATAGGGAAACGATCAGATTGAACGTGAGCTTCGGCTCTCGGGCGTATTTGGCGGGAACCCGGACAGGATCCGAACGTCGGGGTCCTTTGCCCCGGCAAATCTGAGCCGGAAGGGGAAACCCTTCCATAAACTGGAGCAATATTGTGGATAGAGCCCAAAAAGAAGCAGTGGTCGCTGAACTTGACCAAATCTTCACGGACTCTGGTGTCGTCGTGGTAGCCCACTACGAAGGCCTCACAGTTGCAGAGATGACGGACCTCCGCCAGCGTGTCGCTAAGGCCGGTGGTGGTGTTCGCGTCGCCAAAAACAGGCTCGCCAAAATCGCCCTTGAGGGTAAGGCATCCGCAGCGATGGGTGACTTGCTCACAGGTATGACAGTCTTCGCATATTCCGAAGACCCGGTTGCTGCCGCGAAAGCTGTGCAGGATTATTCCAAGGACAACGAGAAGCTCGTGATCCTTGGCGGGGCTATGGGTGACGAAGTGCTTAACCCGGCTGGTGTGAAAAACGTCGCATCCATGCCGTCGCGCGAGGAGCTTATTGCCTCCATCGTTGCGGCGCTTGGTGCGCCTGCTTCCAACATCGCTGGTGCGATTGGGGCGCCTGCTGCCAATATCGCGGGTATTCTCGCGACATTGGAAGAGAAGGCGGCTGCATAAGTCAATTTGTAATTGTGATGCCGGATAGGGGCGAAACGCTCACCGGAACACATCGAAACTGAAACGGAAAAGTGAAAAATGGCTGATCTGAAAAAACTTGCTGAAGAGATTGTTGGTCTGACCCTTCTCGAAGCTGCTGAACTGAAAAACATCCTGAAAGACGAGTACGGCATCGAGCCGGCTGCTGGTGGCGCTGTTATGGTTGCCGGTCCGGCTGCTGGTGGCGACGCTGGTGCGGCTGCCGAGGAAAAAGACGAATTCGACGTTATCCTTGTAACAGCTGGCGACAAGAAAATTGGCGTTATCAAAGAAGTCCGTGCCATCACTGGCCTGGGTCTGAAAGAAGCCAAAGACCTCGTCGAAGCTGGCGGCAAAGCTGTCAAAGAAGGCGTGAACAAAGCCGAAGCCGAAGCGCTGAAAAAGCAGCTTGAAGAAGCTGGCGCAACGATCGAGCTGAAGTAATTCAGTGCGGGTTCGCCCGCAACCTTAACACTGGGCTGGATCCGCTAAATGCGGGTCCAGCTTCTTGTGTCTCTCTGGATGCCCCTTACATAGGGACCTCCTGAAAGGTGCAAACACCACCGGAAAGCAGGAAGTGGGATTTCTGCAAGCATGGGTGGATTTTGAACCGCAAGGCATTGCACAGGCGTTTCCCAGCCGCCTGTCAACGCGTTGAAAACAAGGTGAAAGAGAGCATGGCTCAGACACATTCCGGTCAGAAACGTATCCGCAAATTTTATGGCAAAATCCGCGAAGTGGCGGAAATGCCGAACCTGATTGAAGTTCAGAAAAGTTCTTACGAGCGGTTCCTGAATTCCGGCGACCAGCCGGAGCCGCAGAACGACGAAGGCCTTAACGCGGTATTCCAGTCGGTTTTCCCGATCAAGGATTTCAATGAAACCGCCGTTCTTGAATTCGTGAAATATGAATTCGAAGCCCCGAAATACGATGTCGAAGAATGTATGCAGCGCGACATGACGTTTGGCGCACCGCTGAAGGTTACCCTTCGTCTTATCGTGTTCGATGTCGACGAGGACACGGGCGCACGCTCGGTCAAAGATATCAAGGAACAGGATGTGTTCATGGGGGATATCCCCCTGATGACAGACACGGGCACGTTCATTGTGAACGGCACCGAGCGTGTGATCGTCAGCCAGATGCACCGCTCACCGGGCGTGTTCTTTGACCATGACAAGGGCAAGACCCATTCCTCGGGCAAATTGCTGTTTACCAGCCGGATCATTCCCTATCGTGGATCGTGGCTGGATTTTGAATTTGACGCGAAAGACATCGTTTTTGCGCGTATCGACCGTCGCCGCAAACTGCCGGTGACGACGCTTCTCTATGCGCTGGGCATGGATCAGGAAGCGATCATGGATGCCTATTATGACACGGTCGAGTTCAAACAGGACAAGAAGAAAAAGGGCTGGGTCACCAAGTTCTTCCCTGAGCGCATCCGGGGCACGAAACCGGTCTATGACATTGTTGACGCGAAAACCGGTGAAGTGATTGCAGAGGCTGGCAAGAAAGTCACGCCGCGCACGGTGAAAACGCTGATCGACGAAGGCAAGGTCACCGAGATTCTGGTCCCGTTTGAACGCCTGATCGGTCGCTTTGTCTCCAAGGATATCATTGACGAGAAGACGGGTGAAATCTGGGTCGAAGCCGGTGATGAGCTGACATGGGAAATTGATGCGAAAACCGGCGATGTGTCCGGTGGCACGCTGAAAACCTTGTTGGACAAAGGGATCACCACGATCCCGACGCTGGACATCGATAATGTCAACGTTGGCGCTTATATCCGCAACACGATGGAAGCGGACAAGAACTGGAACCGTGATACTGCGCTGATGGATATCTATCGCGTGATGCGTCCGGGTGAACCGCCGACCGTTGAAGCATCCGCCACCATGTTTGACGCGATGTTCTTTAACGCTGAACGGTTCGATCTGTCGGCGGTTGGTCGTGTGAAAATGAACATGCGTCTGGATCTGGACGCACCGGACACGCTGCGCACCTTGCGCAAGGAAGACATCGTTGCCGTTGTCAAAGCGTTGGTCGAGTTGCGTGATGGCAAAGGTGCGGTCGATGACATCGACCACCTTGGCAACCGTCGTGTGCGTTCCGTTGGCGAGCTGATGGAGAACCAGTATCGCGTTGGGTTGCTGCGTATGGAACGCGCGATCAAGGAGCGGATGTCATCGGTCGATATTGATACGATCATGCCGCAGGACCTGATCAACGCGAAACCGGCAGCTGCCGCGGTTCGTGAATTCTTTGGTTCCAGCCAGCTGTCGCAGTTCATGGACCAGACGAACCCGCTGTCCGAAGTGACCAACAAGCGCCGCCTGTCGGCACTGGGGCCGGGTGGTCTGACGCGCGAACGTGCGGGCTTCGAAGTGCGCGACGTGCACCCGACCCATTACGGTCGTATGTGCCCGATTGAAACGCCGGAGGGGCCAAACATCGGCCTGATCAACTCGCTGGCATCATTTGCACGCGTGAACAAGTATGGCTTCATCGAAACCCCGTATCGCAAGGTGAAAGACGGTCAGGTGACGGACGAAGTGGAATACATGTCCGCAACCGAAGAAATGCGCCACACAATCGCGCAGGCTAACGCTGATCTGGATGAGAAGGGTCGATTCAAGAACGACCTCGTCTCTACCCGCAAGGCAGGTGACTATATGTTGCAGCCGGTCGAGAATGTGGACCTGATCGACGTGTCACCCAAGCAGCTGGTATCTGTTGCGGCCTCGCTGATCCCGTTCCTAGAAAATGACGACGCAAACCGCGCCCTGATGGGTTCGAACATGCAGCGTCAGGCGGTGCCGCTGGTCAAGGCCGAGGCCCCGTTTGTCGGGACCGGGATGGAATCCATCGTGGCCCGTGATTCCGGTGCGGCGATCACCGCGCGTCGTGGCGGGATCATCGATCAGGTGGACGCGATGCGTGTCGTTGTCCGCGCAACCGAAGATTTGCAGCCGGGTGACCCGGGTGTGGACATCTATCGTCTGCGCAAATTCCAGCGCTCTAACCAGAATACCTGTATCAACCAGCGCCCGCTGGTGAAGGTGGGTGACAAAGTGACCAAAGGCGAAGTTATTGCCGATGGTCCGTCGACCGATCTGGGCGAATTGGCACTGGGGAAAAACGTGCTGGTCGCGTTCATGCCGTGGAATGGCTACAACTACGAGGACTCGATCCTGATTTCCGAGCGTATCGTTAAGGATGACGTCTTTACCTCGATCCATATCGAGGAATTCGAAGTTGCCGCCCGCGATACGAAGCTGGGGCCAGAAGAAATCACACGTGACATCCCGAACGTCGGCGAGGAAGCGCTGCGCAACCTTGACGAAGCCGGTATCGTCTATATCGGTGCCGAGGTTGGCCCGGGCGACATTCTGGTCGGCAAAATCACACCAAAAGGCGAAAGCCCGATGACGCCCGAGGAAAAACTGCTTCGCGCGATCTTTGGTGAAAAAGCCTCTGACGTACGCGACACGTCGCTGCGCCTGAAGCCGGGGGATTTTGGAACCGTTGTGGAAGTTCGCGTGTTCAACCGTCATGGCGTGGACAAGGACGAACGTGCGTTGCAGATCGAGCGCGAGGAAATCGAGCGCCTGAGCCGTGACCGCGACGACGAGATGGCGATCTTTGATCGTAACATCTATGCCCGTCTGAAAACACTGATCCTTGGCAAGAAAGCTGTCAAAGGTCCGAAAGGCGTGAAAGCCGGATCCACGATCACCGAGGAACTGCTGGACACCCTGTCCAAGGGCCAATGGTGGCAGCTTGCCCTGTCTGACGACAAGGACGCGGCCGAAGTTGAGGCCCTGAACGCACAATATGATGCGCAGAAAAAGGCGCTGGATGCCCGTTTCGAGGACAAGGTTGAAAAAGTCCGTCGTGGCGACGACCTGATGCCGGGCGTGATGAAGATGGTCAAAGTCTTTATCGCCGTGAAGCGCAAGTTGCAGCCAGGCGACAAGATGGCGGGACGTCACGGGAACAAAGGTGTGATCTCAAAAGTGGTGCCCGAGGAGGATATGCCCTTCCTTGCTGATGGGACACCGGTCGATGTTGTGCTGAACCCGCTGGGTGTGCCGTCGCGTATGAACGTTGGTCAGATTCTGGAAACCCATATGGGTTGGGCCGCACGTTCGCTGGGTCGTTCTATTGACGAAGCGCTGAAGGAATATCAGCGTTCCGGCGACATGACTCCGGTGCAGGACGCGATGAAAATCGCCTATGGTGACGAGGTCTATTCCGACGTGATCGGCAAGATGACCAAGGATCAGGTGCTGGAAGCGGCAGGCAATGTCACCAACGGTGTGCCGATTGCAACCCCCGTATTTGATGGTGCCAAGGAAGCGGATGTGAACGATGCGCTGATGCGTGCCGGTCTGGATCAGTCGGGTCAATCGATTGTCTATGACGGCCGTACTGGTGAACAGTTCTCGCGCCCTGTCACGGTCGGCGTGAAGTATATCCTGAAACTGCATCACCTTGTGGATGACAAAATCCACGCGCGTTCGACCGGGCCTTACAGCCTTGTCACCCAGCAGCCGCTGGGCGGTAAAGCGCAGTTTGGTGGTCAGCGCTTCGGTGAGATGGAGGTCTGGGCGCTGGAAGCCTATGGCGCCGCTTACACGCTGCAGGAAATGCTCACCGTCAAGTCGGACGACGTGGCTGGCCGCACCAAGGTCTATGAAAGCATCGTCAAAGGCGAAGACAATTTCGAAGCCGGCGTGCCGGAGTCGTTCAACGTTCTGGTCAAAGAAGTTCGGGGCCTCGGCCTCAACATGGAACTTCAGGACGCGGAGGAAGAGTAAGGGCGTCCCGCGCCCTTACCCCTTAAACGAGATTAGGATCACATTATGAACCAAGAAATCATGAACCCGTTTAATCCGGTCCAGCCGATCAAAACCTTTGACGAGATCAAAATATCTCTGGCCTCGCCAGAGCGTATCCTGTCCTGGTCTTACGGTGAGATCAAAAAACCGGAAACGATCAACTATCGAACCTTCAAGCCCGAGCGCGACGGTCTGTTCTGCGCGCGTATCTTTGGCCCGATCAAAGATTACGAATGCCTGTGCGGCAAATATAAGCGTATGAAGTATCGCGGGGTCACCTGCGAGAAATGTGGTGTTGAGGTTACCCTTCAGAAAGTGCGCCGCGAGCGTATGGGTCACATCGACCTTGCCGCGCCTGTTGCCCACATTTGGTTCCTGAAATCGCTGCCATCCCGCATCGGTCTGATGCTGGATATGACGCTGCGCGATCTGGAACGCATTCTGTATTTCGAACAGTATGTCGTGATCGACACCGGTCTGACCGACCTGAAACAGGGTCAGCTGATGACCGAGGAAGAATATCTCGACGCGCAGGATCAGTATGGCGAGGACGCCTTCACCGCCGGGATCGGCGCCGAAGCGATCCGCGAAATGCTGGCCGCGATTGATCTGGAAGCCGAAGCCGAGCAGCTGCGCGCTGATCTGGCCGAAGCCACCGGCGAGCTGAAACCGAAGAAAATCATCAAACGCCTGAAGCTGGTCGATAGCTTCCGCAAATCCGGTAACCGCCCGGAGTGGATGATCCTGACAGTGATCCCCGTGATCCCGCCGGAACTCCGCCCGCTGGTGCCGTTGGATGGTGGCCGTTTCGCGACGTCTGACCTTAACGACCTTTATCGTCGTGTGATCAACCGGAACAACCGTCTGAAACGCCTGATCGAACTGCGTGCGCCGGATATCATTATCCGGAACGAAAAGCGTATGTTGCAGGAATCTGTGGATGCGCTGTTTGACAATGGCCGTCGTGGTCGCGTGATCACGGGCGCAAATCGTCGCCCGCTGAAATCGCTGTCCGACATGCTCAAAGGTAAACAGGGCCGCTTCCGTCAGAACCTTCTGGGGAAACGCGTCGACTTCTCGGGCCGTTCGGTCATTGTGACCGGGCCTGAGTTGAAGCTGCACCAGTGCGGCCTGCCGAAGAAGATGGCGTTGGAGCTGTTCAAGCCGTTCATCTATTCGCGCCTTGAAGCCAAGGGTCTGTCCTCGACCGTCAAGCAAGCCAAGAAGCTGGTCGAGAAAGAGCGTCCCGAAGTCTGGGATATCCTTGACGAAGTGATCCGCGAACATCCGGTCATGCTGAACCGTGCGCCGACGCTTCACCGTCTGGGGATTCAGGCGTTCGAACCGGTTCTGATCGAAGGGAAAGCGATCCAGCTGCACCCGCTGGTTTGTTCCGCGTTTAACGCCGACTTTGACGGTGACCAGATGGCTGTTCACGTGCCGCTGTCGCTTGAAGCTCAGTTGGAAACGCGCGTCCTGATGATGTCGACGAACAACGTTCTGTCGCCGTCGAACGGCAACCCGATTATCGTTCCGTCGCAGGATATGATTTTGGGCCTCTATTACATCTCGCTGGAACGCAAAGGCCAGCCGGGTGAGGGGATGGCATTTGCCAATATCGACGAAGTAGAACATGCGCTTCAAGCTGGGGTGGTTAACCTCCATACCAAGATTACCGCGCGGATCGAACAGGTCGACTCCGAGGGCAACACCTATATGGAACGTGTCGAAACGACCCCGGGCCGTTTGCGCCTTGGCTCGCTGTTGCCGCTGAACCACAAGGCCCCGTTCGCCATTGTGAACCGTCTGCTGCGTAAGAAAGAGGTCGGCGAGGTCATCGACACCGTTTACCGCTATTGCGGTCAGAAAGAGTCGGTCATCTTCTGCGACCAGATCATGACGCTGGGCTTCCGCGAAGCGTTCAAGGCGGGGATCTCGTTCGGCAAGGACGATATGGTAATCCCGGACAGCAAGTGGACGCTGGTCAATGACACGCGTGATCAGGTCAAGGAATTCGAACAGCAATATATGGACGGCCTGATCACTCAGGGCGAGAAGTATAACAAAGTTGTTGATGCCTGGTCGAAATGTTCCGACGTTGTTGCGGATGCGATGATGGAAGATATTTCCAAGATGCGTGTGGATGATGCCGGTGCGGAACAGGAGCCGAACTCCGTCTATATGATGGCGCATTCCGGTGCACGTGGTTCGCCGGCGCAGATGAAGCAGTTGGGCGGTATGCGCGGTCTGATGGCCAAACCGTCGGGCGAGATTATCGAAACGCCGATCATCTCCAACTTCAAGGAAGGTCTGACCGTTCTGGAATACTTCAACTCTACCCACGGGGCGCGTAAGGGTCTCGCGGATACGGCGTTGAAGACCGCTAACTCCGGTTACCTGACCCGTCGTTTGGTGGATGTTGCACAGGATTGCATCGTTAAATCCGACGATTGTGGGACCGACAAGTCGATCACGGCCACTGCCGCTATCAGCGATGGTGAGATCGTGGCGTCGCTGTCTGAACGTATCCTGGGCCGCACCGCTGCCGAAGACATCCTGAACCCGGCCACCAATGACGTGTTGGTCCGCCGCGATCAGCTGATCGAGGAACGCGAAGCCGAGCTGATCGAGGAGGCGGGCGTTCAGTCCATCCAGATCCGCAGCCCGTTGACCTGTGAAGCCGAAGACGGCGTTTGCGCAACATGCTATGGCCGCGATCTGGCCCGTGGCACGCGCGTCAATGTCGGCGAAGCCGTCGGCATTATCGCCGCACAGTCCATCGGTGAACCTGGTACACAGCTGACGATGCGCACATTCCACATTGGCGGTATCGCGCAAGGTGGCTCGCAGTCCTTCATGGAAAGCAACTCGGACGGCAAGGTCGAATTCCGGAATGCCAATATTATCACCAACGTTGACAAGCAGCAGGTGGTGATGGGGCGTAATATGGAAATGGCGATCATTGACGATAATGGCGTTGAACGCGCAACCCACAAAATCGGCTACGGCTCGATCGTGCTGGTCAAGGACAAGGCCAAGGTCAAGCGCGGCGACAAGCTGTTTGAATGGGATCCGTATTCGCAGCCGATTATCGCTGAAAAAGACGGTGTCGCGAAATTCGTTGACCTGACGGCGGGTATCTCTGTCCGCGAGGAAACGGATGACGCAACCGGCATGTCTCAGCGGATCGTGATGGACTGGCGGACCGCGCCGAAGGGCAACGACCTGAAGCCGGAAATCATCGTGATGGACCCGAAAACGGGCGATCCGGTGCGTCTGGAAAATGGCAACCCCGAGGTTCACCCGATGTCTGTCGACGCCATTCTGTCCGTCGAAGATGGGCAGGAGATCAAAGCCGGCGACGTTCTGGCACGTATTCCGCGCGAAGGGGCGAAAACGAAGGACATCACCGGTGGTCTGCCGCGTGTGGCCGAACTGTTCGAAGCCCGTCGCCCGAAAGATCACGCGATCATCGCCGAAATCGATGGTTACGTGCGCTTTGGCAAGGACTACAAGAACAAACGTCGCGTAACGATTGAACCGACAGACGACAATCTGGAGCCGGTGGAATACATGATCCCGAAAGGGAAACATATTCCGGTGCAGGAAGGTGACTTCATCCAGAAAGGTGAATACCTGATGGACGGCAATCCAGCGCCACATGACATTCTGAATGTTATGGGTGTTGAAGCGCTCGCCGATTATATGATCGACGAGGTTCAGGCGGTGTACCGACTGCAGGGTGTGAAGATCAACGATAAGCATATCGAAGTGATCGTCCGCCAGATGCTGCAGAAATGGGAAGTTGCGTCTTCGGGCGGGACCACGTTGCTGAAAGGCGAACATGTAGATCGTGCCGAATTTGTCGAAGCCAACGAAGAGGCTATCGCCGAAGGGCGTGAACCCGCAACCGGCGGTCCGATCCTGTTGGGCATCACCAAGGCGTCGTTGCAGACCCGCAGCTTCATCTCGGCGGCGTCCTTCCAGGAAACGACTCGTGTTCTGACCGAAGCGGCAACGCAAGGTAAGAGAGACACGCTGATCGGTCTGAAGGAAAACGTGATCGTTGGTCGCCTGATCCCGGCAGGGACGGGGGCAGCCACCCACGATATTAAACGCATTGCGACCCGTCGCGACGCCAAGATTATCGAGGAACGCCAGAGCGAAGCGATGGCGCTGGGTCTGGACGACGATAGCGAATTCGACCCGTCGCCCATTTTTGACGGTAGCGATAACACACCGCAACCTGATCTGGACTAAGGCGCGACACATCAAAGCAGGAAAACCCCGCCAGATTGGCGGGGTTTTTTATTGCAGGGATGCGCAAGACGACCGTGGCGATCCACGCAATTTAATTGCGTGCATCCCTCTGTTTTCGCAATGCATTCATCGAACTGGGGAATAATGGGCTTTGTTAAAGAAACCTTTCATACAGCAGTTGACATGGTTCCCGACTCCGACTAGGTAACGCGCGCTCGGGACCGGAAATTCGAATCCCGATACAAGCCACAATCTGGCGGTCACGATCCAGGTCACAGACCTCGATCCTCTGGAATTTCGCCGCACCGGTTCGCTACGGGCCGAGCGCGGCATTTTTGGCGTTTCGCACATGCGGTGTGGGCGCGTTTGGAATGAAACTGGTTGAACGGGGTTAGAACCGAATGCCAACGATACAACAGCTTATCCGCAAACCGCGGCAGCCGAAAGTGAAGCGCTCCAAGTCGCAGCACATGGAAGGTTGCCCGCAGAAGCGTGGCGTCTGCACACGTGTTTACACGACGACGCCGAAAAAACCGAACTCGGCTATGCGTAAGGTTGCCAAAGTGCGCCTGACCAATGGCTACGAAGTCATTTCCTACATCCCGGGTGAAACTCACAACCTGCAGGAGCACTCGGTCGTGCTGATCCGCGGTGGTCGTGTAAAAGACCTTCCGGGTGTTCGTTATCACATCCTCCGCGGTGTTCTGGATACGCAAGGCGTAAAAGATCGCCGCCAGCGTCGTTCGAAATACGGCGCCAAGCGTCCGAAGTAAGGAGAGAGCACCATGTCCCGTCGCCATCGCGCCGAGAAACGCGAAGTTCTACCTGACGCCAAGTTTGGTGATCGCGTTCTGACCAAATTCATGAATAACCTGATGCTGGACGGCAAGAAGTCCGTCGCTGAAAGCATCGTCTATGGTGCGCTTGATCGCGTCGAAGGCAAACTGAAACGCGCGCCTATCGAAGTGTTTCACGAAGCCCTCGACAACATCAAACCAAGCCTTGAGGTGCGTTCACGCCGTGTGGGTGGTGCAACCTATCAGGTGCCGGTTGAAGTACGTCCCGAGCGTCGTGAAGCCCTGGCGATCCGCTGGCTGATCAACGCATCGCGCGCCCGCAATGAAAACACAATGGAAGAGCGTCTGGCTGGCGAGTTGATGGATGCCGTCAACGAGCGTGGTTCCGCTGTCAAGAAGCGCGAAGACACTCATAAAATGGCAGACGCGAACAAAGCGTTTAGCCATTACCGTTGGTAACCCTTTAAGGATTGGACGAGAACAATGGCTCGCGATTATCCCCTCGACCGCTACCGTAATTTCGGGATCATGGCGCATATCGATGCTGGTAAAACCACCTGCACCGAGCGTATCCTGTATTACACCGGCAAGTCGCACAAAATCGGTGAAGTTCATGATGGCGCTGCCACCATGGACTGGATGGAGCAGGAGCAGGAGCGTGGCATCACGATCACCTCTGCTGCAACGACCACCTTCTGGGAACGTACCACGACGGGTACTGAACCTGAAACGCCGAAGCACCGTTTCAATATCATCGACACCCCAGGCCACGTTGACTTCACCATCGAAGTTGAACGTTCGCTGGCCGTTCTGGACGGCGCTGTTGCAGTTCTTGACGCCAACGCCGGGGTTGAGCCGCAGACCGAAACCGTTTGGCGTCAGGCTGACCGGTATAAGGTTCCGCGTATCGTGTTCGTGAACAAAATGGACAAGATCGGTGCAGACTTTTTCAATTGTGTGCGCATGATCAAAGACCGGACAGGTGCGCAGCCGGCACCGGTACAGATTCCGATTGGTGCTGAAGATCAGCTGGAAGGTCTGGTTGACCTGATCACCATGGAAGAATGGACCTGGAAAGGTGAGGATCTGGGCGCAACCTGGACCCGTCAGGAAATCCGCGCCGAGCTGAAAGACAAGGCCGAAGAAATGCGTGCCGAGCTCATCGAGCTTGCTGTCGAAATGGACGATGACGCAATGGAAGCCTATCTGGAAGGTAACGAGCCAGATGTCGCTACGCTGCGTAAGCTGATCCGCAAGGGTACGCTGAAGATGAAATTCGTTCCGGTCCTGTGTGGTTCCGCGTTCAAGAACAAAGGTGTTCAGCCGCTGCTCAACGCTGTAATCGACTTCCTGCCGAGCCCGCTCGACGTGGTTGATTACATGGGCTTCAAACCGGGTGACGACACCGAGACACGTAACATTGCCCGTCGTGCTGACGACAATATGGCGTTCTCGGGTCTTGCGTTCAAAATCATGAACGACCCGTTTGTTGGTTCGCTGACCTTTACCCGGGTTTATTCCGGCGTTCTGAAGAAGGGTGACAGCATCCTCAACTCGACCAAAGGTAAGAAAGAGCGCATCGGTCGTATGATGATGATGCACTCCAACAACCGCGAGGAAATCGAAGAAGCGTTTGCAGGCGACATCATCGCGCTGGCGGGTCTGAAAGACACGACCACAGGTGACACGCTGTGCGACAACGCCGATCCGGTGGTTCTGGAAACCATGACCTTCCCCGATCCGGTGATCGAGATCGCCGTAGAGCCGAAGACCAAAGCCGACCAGGAAAAAATGTCCGCCGGTCTGGCCCGTCTGGCTGCCGAGGATCCGTCCTTCCGTGTGGAAACTGACATCGAATCCGGTCAGACCATCATGAAAGGCATGGGCGAGCTTCACCTCGACATTCTTGTCGATCGTCTGAAGCGCGAGTTCAAGGTGGAAGCCAATATTGGTGCGCCGCAGGTGGCTTATCGTGAGACGATCTCTCGCGAAGCTGAAATCGACTACACCCACAAGAAACAGTCGGGTGGTTCGGGTCAGTTTGCCCGCGTGAAAATGGTCATCACGCCAACCGAACCGGCCGAAGGCTATTCGTTCGAAAGCCGCATCGTTGGTGGTTCCGTGCCGAAGGAATATATTCCTGGTGTGGAAAAAGGGATTGAATCCGTCATGGACAGCGGCCCATTGGCTGGCTTCCCGGTTATCGACTTCAAAGTTGCGCTGATTGACGGGGCTTACCACGATGTTGACTCCAGCGTTCTTGCATTCGAAATCGCTGCTCGTGCAGCGATGCGTGAAGGTCTGAAAAAGGCCGGCGCGAAATTGCTGGAACCGATCATGAAAGTCGAAGTTGTCACGCCAGAAGAATATACCGGCGGCATCATCGGCGATCTGACATCCCGTCGCGGGATGGTGCAGGGGCAGGACACACGCGGCAATGCGATTGTGATCAATGCCTTTGTTCCGCTGGCCAACATGTTTGGCTATATCAACACGTTGCGTTCGATGTCCTCGGGCCGCGCGAACTTCACGATGCAGTTTGATCATTACGAAGCTGTGCCGTCGAATATCTCTGAAGAAATTCAGGCAAAATACGCCTGATCTGACTAAACACAGGTCAGGTTCCTGACCAAAATTGAATGGAGACCTACAATGGGTAAGGAAAAATTCGCTCGTACAAAACCGCACGTGAACGTCGGCACGATTGGCCACGTTGACCACGGCAAAACAACGTTGACCGCGGCAATCACCAAACAGTTCGGTGAATTCCAGTCCTACGACATGATCGACGCTGCGCCGGAAGAGCGCGCACGCGGCATCACGATTTCGACCGCACACGTCGAATATGAAACCGAAGCTCGTCACTATGCACACGTCGACTGCCCGGGCCACGCTGACTATGTGAAAAACATGATCACCGGTGCTGCGCAGATGGACGGCGCTATTCTGGTTGTGAACGCTGCTGACGGCCCGATGCCGCAGACCCGCGAGCACATCCTGCTGGGCCGCCAGGTTGGTATCCCCTACATGGTCGTGTTCCTGAACAAAGTTGACCAGGTTGATGACGAAGAGCTTCTGGAGCTCGTCGAAATGGAAGTTCGCGAACTGCTGACCGAATACGAATATCCGGGCGACGATATTCCGATCATCGCGGGTTCGGCTCTGGCCGCTCTGGAAGGCCGCGACCCGGAAATCGGCGAGCAGAAAATTGCCGAGTTGATGGCTGCTGTTGACAGCTACATCCCAACACCCGAGCGTCCGATCGACCAGCCGTTCCTGCTGCCGATCGAGGACGTATTCTCGATCTCTGGCCGTGGTACCGTTGTGACCGGTCGTGTCGAGCGTGGCGTTGTGAATGTTGGCGACGAACTGGAAATCGTGGGTATCAAAGACACCCAGAAAACCACCTGTACCGGTGTTGAAATGTTCCGCAAACTGCTGGATCGCGGTGAAGCTGGTGACAACGTTGGTGTACTGCTGCGCGGTATCGACCGTGACGCAGTTGAGCGTGGCCAGGTTCTGGTTAAGCCGGGTTCGGTTAAGCCGCACACCAAATTCGAGTGCCAGGTTTACATCCTGACCAAAGAAGAAGGTGGCCGTCACACGCCGTTCTTCAAAAACTACCGTCCGCAGTTCTACTTCCGTACGACTGACGTGACCGGTACGGTTGAACTGCCGGAAGGCACCGAAATGGTGATGCCGGGCGACAACCTGAAGTTCAACGTGGAACTGATTGCACCGATCGCAATGGAAGAAAACCTCCGCTTCGCTATCCGCGAAGGTGGCCGCACCGTCGGTTCGGGTGTTGTTTCCAAAATCATCGAGTAATCGGTGACGCACTAACCCCTGTGACCGGGGCGAAAATCCCGGTCACAATCGTTTTAAACCTGCAGCCACAGAGGCACCTAAAATGCAGAGTCAAAATATTCGTATTCGGCTAAAGGCCTTCGATTATCGCGTACTGGATGCCAGCACCGCGGAAATCGTTTCGACGGCCAAACGGACCGGCGCCAGCGTTCGCGGCCCGATCCCGCTGCCGAACAAAATAGAGAAGTTCACGGTTCTTCGTGGCCCGCACATCGACAAGAAGTCGCGCGAGCAGTTCGAGATCCGGACGCACAAGCGTCTGTTGGACATCGTGGACCCGACACCGCAGACGGTAGACGCGCTGATGAAGCTCGACCTGGCTGCTGGTGTTGACGTCGAAATCAAACTCTAAGGGGGCAAGACGATGCGTTCTGGAGTTATCGCAAAGAAACTGGGCATGACCCGGTTGTTCATGGATGATGGTCGGCAAGTGCCGGTTACCGTCCTGCAGATGGAAAATGTTCAGGTTGTTGCACAGCGCACCGAAGAGCGTGACGGATATTCCGCCGTTCAGCTGGGTGCCGGTGCGGCCAAAGCCAAACGGACCAGCAAATCCATGCGTGGCCATTTCGCTGCTGCGAAGGTGGAGCCAAAGCGCAAGATCGCTGAATTCCGTGTTGCGCCGGAAAATCTGATCGCTGTGGGTGAAGAGATCACCGCTGATCATTATTTTGCCGGTCAGTATGTTGACGTTTCCGGGACATCCATCGGTAAAGGTTTTGCCGGTGGTATGAAACGGCACAATTTCGGTGGTCTGCGCGCGTCGCACGGTGTGTCTGTTTCGCACCGTTCGCACGGTTCCACCGGTCAGTGTCAGGAACCGGGCCGCGTCTTCAAAGGCAAGAAAATGGCGGGTCACATGGGTTCGGTGCGCGTTACGACGCAGAACCTGGAAGTTGTCAAAACGGATGCTGATCGTGGTCTGATCATGGTAAAGGGTGCTGTTCCGGGCTCCAAAGGTGGTTGGGTAACCATCAAGGACGCGGTAAAGAAAGCGACACCTGAAAACGTGATTCTGCCCGCAGCCTTGCGTTCTGCTGCCGCCGAAGCTGCAAAAGCCGCTGCCGAAGCTGCCGCTGCTGCCGAAGCCGAAGCCAAAGCCGCTGAAGAAGCTGCTGCCGCCGAAGCCGCTGCCGCACAGGAAGCCGCACTGAAAGAAGCCGAAGCATCGATCGAAGCCGATAAGGCTGACGATGCCGCCCCTGAGGGAGACGAGAAATGAAAGCTGATGTGATCAAGCTCGACTCTGCCAAGGCCGGTTCGATTGACCTGTCGGATGATGTGTTCGGTCTGGAACCGCGTGCAGACATCCTCCAGCGTGTTGTGCGCTGGCAGCTTGCCAAGGCACAGGCCGGGACACACAAGGTGAAAACCAAGTCCGAGGTCAGCTATTCGACTAAGAAGATCTATCGTCAGAAAGGCACCGGCGGCGCACGTCACGGTTCCCGCAAGGCACCGATCTTCCGCAAAGGTGGCGTGTACAAAGGTCCGACCCCGCGCAGCCATGCGCATGATCTGACCAAAAAGTTCCGCGCGCTGGGTCTGAAGCATGCCCTGTCGGCAAAGCAGGCCTCCGGTGATCTGATCATCGTTGACGCTGCCGAGTTGAAAGAAGGCAAGACCAAAGCTCTCGCCGCTGCGATGAAATCGCTCGGCATCAAGAAGGCTTTGTTCATCGATGGCGCAGAAGTGAATGAAAATTTCGCTCTCGCTGCCCGCAACATTGACGGTATCGATGTCCTGCCGAGCATGGGGGCCAATGTCTATGACATTCTGCGCCGCGAAAAGCTCGTGCTGACCAAAGCTGCCGTCGAAGCCCTGGAGGCGCGTCTGTCATGAGCACCAAAGCTGAACTCTATGATGTGATCCGCAAGCCGATCATCACCGAAAAAGCCACCATGGCATCGGACTCGAACGCAGTTGTGTTCGAGGTCGCGATGTCGGCCAACAAGCCTCAGATCAAAGAGGCGGTTGAAACCCTGTTCGGGGTCAAGGTGAAAGCGGTCAACACAACGATCACCAAAGGCAAAGTCAAACGTTTCCGCGGCCAACTTGGCACGCGCAATGACGTGAAAAAGGCTTATGTGACGCTCGAAGAGGGTAACACCATCGACGTAACAACCGGTCTTTGATTGGTTTGAAATGATTACAAAGGCCCTCGCCACGGCGGGGGCCTTTTTCGTTGGCACACCCTACGCCGCCCGTTAGTGTTTCCGAAAAAGCGGAGGGAAAATGGCACATATCGTTATTATAGGTGGCAGTGGGCATGTCGGGACGTACCTGGTGCCGCAATTGGTTGCACGGGGGGATCGCGTGACGAATGTCAGCCGCGGTGCGTCGCAGCCTTATGTCTCTGATCCAGCGTGGGCGCAGGTAGAAACCCTGAAACTGGATCGGACCGAGGCTGAGGCGAACGGAACCTTTGCCAGCGCGATTGCGGATTTGCACCCTGATATTGTGATCGACATGGTGTCGTTCGATGTTTCCAGCACGCGCCAATTGGTCGATGCGTTGCGGGGCAGGGTAGAACAGTTCATCCATTGCTCGACCATCTGGGTTTACGGCAAAAATGCCGCCGTCCCCGCGACCGAAGATGATCCGATGGACACGTTCGGCGAATATGGCACCAAGAAGGCAGAGATCGAGGCGTGGCTGTTGGCTGATGCCCGCCGCACCGGCTTCCCGGCGACCATTTTCCGCCCTGGTCACATTGTCGGCCCTGGCTGGCTGTGTATAAACCCCGTGGCGAATGCCGATCCGTCAGTGTTCAGCACCATCGCGCGGGGGGAGGCGCTGGCGATCCCGAACCTCGGGCTAGAGACGGTTCACCATGTCCACGCCGCTGATCTGGCACAGATGATCCTGTGCATGATGGCAAATCGCACGGCTGCGAGTGGTGAGGCATTTAACGCGGTTTCTGCGCAGGCCTTAAACCTGAAAGGGTTTGCCGAAAGCATGTATCGGTGGTTTGGGCATGAACCCAACCTGACCTTTCAACCGTTCGAGGAATGGGCGAGGGGACAGGATGCGGATCAGGCCGATGTCACGTGGCAACATATGTCTCGTAGCTCGTGCTTTTCGATTGAAAAGGCACGGGTGCGATTGGGATATCACCCACGCTATTCAAGCCTTGATGCGGTGAAGGAGGCAGTCATAGCACTGATCAAAAGCGGTGAGGTGGACGCCCCGCCAAACTGGCCAAAATAGCGCGCTAGGGCTGAGGTGACATGACCAAAACGTTAGAATTTTCGACTTAGATGGGCGGGTCCGAATTTCCAGACGACCGCCAGAACAACCGCGATCATGAGAATAAAGTATGTTTGCCCGCCCAAGTCGTCCTGAAGGGTCGGGAAGAGGTAATTTGACCAGTTATAGGACGCGTGCATGATCATGACGGCAAACAGGCTTTTGCCGGTATTATTGTAAACCCACGTCAAAAGGATCGCGAGCAATATTGTCGACCCCACAAGCCCCCAAATGGGTTGGTTATAATAGATATCGTCACGCGGCGTGAAGAATAGCGGCAGGTGCCAAAGCCCCCAAATGATGCCAACAAAAATACTTCCCCCCAAAGCACCAATTCGGGTGTCCTGAATTGTATCTGTCGCGGTCCCGCGCCAACCCGCCTCCTCTTGCAAAGGGCCGCCAAGGAAGAATATCCACACAAAGGCAATGGGTATGGTGATCGGGTTGGCAAAAGCCTCGGATTGGGGAAGGTCAGCGCCGCGCAATACGGCAATCCAACCTGATAGCCCAATAATTGCGGGATAAAGTAAAAAGGCAACACCATACCAGATAGCGCCAAACCTGACCTTGACCATACGCGATAGCAGCGCCAACACGCCCCTCCGACCCGATCCGATGAAGGCAACGATAATCGCGGCCACTAATGGCCCCCACGCACCCGGATTGCGGTCAGTCAAATAGGTATGGAGACTTACCGGAAGTCGCAGGTAGCCATGATCGGCAAGCGCCAAAGGGACCCAGAACGCCCAGGTAAATCCGAAGGCGATGATGAAAAAGAGGATGAGATTGCGTGTTTGCCGTCCTGTCATCTGGTCCTTTCGCGAACATATCCCCGTTTCGCTGAGACTGAGGGCAGCGCGTGTATCCCGCCTTGATCCCGATCAAGGGACGCTAGTAATGGCAAACCGCGATAAAGCGCCCGAGAATAAGACACAGATGTCCGGCTAGGGCCACCTCACGTGCAGCCGATTGCCTTTACAAAACGCCCAAGAATCTTGGCCGAACCTATAGACACCACCCCCCATCCCTGCTACATCGCGCCAGTCTTTCGGCCTCGGATTCGTTCCGGGGCCGCTCGATTTTTCTAAAACGGGATGAAAATCCCCTCATAACGGAAGACAGCAAGATGGCTCTTAAGTCGTATAAACCGACGACGCCAGGCCAGCGTGGGCTGGTTCTGATCGACCGTTCGGAGCTTTGGAAAGGTCGCCCCGTCAAGTCCCTTACAGAGGGTCTGACGAAGAACGGCGGTCGGAACAACACCGGACGGATCACCATGCGTCGCAAAGGTGGGGGTGCAAAGCGCCTTTACCGCATCGTTGATTTCAAACGGAACAAATTTGACGTTCCAGCCACCGTGGAACGGATCGAATATGACCCGAACCGCACCGCCTTTATCGCCCTGATCCGCTATACGGATGGCGAGCAGGCCTATATTCTGGCCCCACAGCGTCTGGCTGTTGGTGATCAGGTGATCGCCTCGGAAAAAGCCGACATTAAGCCGGGCAACGCGATGCCGTTTTCGGGCATGCCGATCGGCACAATCGTACATAATATCGAACTGAAACAAGGCAAAGGCGGTCAGATTGCCCGCTCGGCTGGCACATATGCACAGTTCGTTGGCCGTGACGGCGGCTATGCACAGATCCGCCTGTCCTCGGGCGAGCTGCGTTTGGTCCGTCAGGAATGTATGGCAACGGTTGGCGCTGTATCGAACCCTGATCATTCGAACCAGAATCTGGGTAAAGCCGGTCGTAACCGCCACAAAGGTATCCGCCCGTCGGTCCGTGGTGTCGTTATGAACCCGATCGACCACCCGCATGGTGGTGGTGAGGGCCGGACCTCTGGTGGTCGTCACCCGGTTACGCCTTGGGGCAAACCGACCAAAGGGGCAAAAACCCGTTCGAACAAAGCGACAGACAAATTCATTCTGCGCTCCCGTCACGCCAAGAAGAAGGGACGTTAAGATATGTCACGTTCTGTTTGGAAAGGGCCTTTCGTCGATGCTTATGTGCTGAAAAAAGCCGAAGCTGCCCGCGAATCCGGCCGCAAAGAAGTTATCAAAATCTGGTCCCGTCGCTCGACCATCCTGCCGCAGTTCGTTGGTCTGACGTTCGGCGTTTATAACGGTCAGAAGCACATCCCGGTTCTCGTGACCGAGGAAATGATCGGCCAGAAATTCGGTGAATACAGCCCGACCCGTACCTATTACGGTCACGCGGCTGATAAAAAAGCGAAGCGGGGTTAAGCCATGAGCAAGACAAAAAATCCGCGTCGCGTCGCCGACAATGAAGCCATGGCCAAGACCCGCATGCTGCGGACCTCGGGCCAGAAACTGAACTTGGTTGCCCAGATGATCCGGAACAAACCGGTCAACAAGGCGCTGACAGACCTCACCTTCTCGAAAAAGCGTATCGCTCAGGATGTGAAGAAATGCCTTCAGTCCGCGATTGCCAATGCCGAAAACAACCACGGTCTGGATGTTGACGAGCTGATCGTCGCAGAAGCCTGGGTTGGCAAGAACCTGACCATGAAACGCGGTCGTCCGCGCGCCCGTGGCCGCTTCGGGAAAATCCTGAAACCGTTCAGCGAGCTGACAATCGTTGTGCGTCAACAATCCGCAGAGGAGCAAGCCTAATGGGACAGAAGATTAACCCAATCGGTCTGCGCCTGCAGATCAACCGCACGTGGGACAGCCGCTGGTTCGCTGATGGCGAAGAATATGGCGAACTGCTGCACGAAGATTTGGCGATCCGCGAGTATGTTCACAAGAACTGCGCGCAAGCCGGCATCAGCCGCGTGATCATCGAACGACCGCACAAAAAGTGCCGCGTCACGATTCACGCCGCCCGCCCCGGTGTGATCATCGGCAAAAAAGGCGCTGACATCGAAACGCTGCGTAAGGCGCTGGCTCAGCTGACCAAATCGGAACTGCACCTCAATATCGTTGAAGTTCGCAAGCCCGAAGTTGACGCCCGTCTGGTCGGCGAAAGCATCGCTCAGCAGTTGGAACGTCGTGTGTCCTTCCGCCGTGCGATGAAACGTGCCGTTCAGAACGCCATGCGTATGGGTGCCCTTGGCGTCCGTGTAAACTGCGCAGGCCGTCTGGGTGGTGCCGAAATCGCCCGTACCGAATGGTATCGCGAAGGTCGCGTTCCGTTGCACACACTGCGTGCTGACATTGATTACGCTCATGTCGAAGCCACGACCCCCTATGGTATCATCGGGATCAAGGTCTGGATCTTCAAAGGCGAAATCATGGAGCATGATCCGCAGGGTCACGACAAGCGCATGAACGAATTGCAGGACGCTGGCGGACGCCCGCAGCGTTCCCGCTAATCCCGCGTTAGGAGAGAAAAATGCTTCAACCAAAACGCACGAAGTTCCGTAAGCAGTTCAAAGGCCGTATCCACGGCGAAGCGAAAGGCGGATCGGACATCAATTTCGGGACCTATGCCCTGAAAACCACCGAACCCGAGCGGATCACCGCCCGTCAGATCGAAGCCGCGCGCCGCGCCATGACCCGTCAGATGAAACGTCAGGGTCGTGTGTGGATCCGCATCTTCCCGGACGTGCCTGTGACCAAAAAGCCGATCGAGGTTCGTATGGGTAAAGGTAAAGGTTCTGTCGACCGTTGGGTTGCCAAGGTCAAGCCGGGCCGCATCCTGTTCGAAATCGACGGGGTGGATGACGCCACCGCGCACGAGGCATTGCGCCTTGCCGCGATGAAACTGCCGGTCAAGTGCCGCGTGGTCACCCGCGAAGACTGGTAAGCCAGTTCAAAAAGACTTGATAACCCCCGCCGGGAAACTGGCGGGGGTTTTTCTTTTTGGTGGGCCTGCTAACAGTTTGCGGTCGATAAAATACGTCGACTCACCTCCAACAGGTTTCCATATGCACGCTGATCTGAAATCCCTTTTGACCCTGCCACCGTTTTCCCTAGATCCATCGGCCCTGACCTGGGTGGAGGATCACTTTGATCGGCTGTCCGACCTCGACAAGATGCACCAGCTATTCAACCTGATCGCCGGTGGTCCGTCAGATTCGGCCTATGACCCGATTGTTGCCAACAAAGCCGGAGGGGCGACACGGTTCTTTAGCGAAGGGTTTGCGGCTGAAAAATCAGCGCTGAGTTCTGCGCAGGCGCGGGCGGATATTCCGTTGCTGGTGTCCGCTGACCTCGAAGGCTCGATGATGAGCCTGCCTTTCGGGACAGAGATCCCCAATCCCCTCGCGCTTGCCGCCATCGACGATCTGGATGCCACGCGCGAAATTTCCGAAATCATGGCGGCAGAGGCGCTGGCCGTCGGTATAAACTGGTCCTTCACGCCTGTGATCGACATCAATGCGGCTTGGCGGTCCTCGATCGTGGCGACACGCGGTTTTGGCAGCGATCCAGACCGTATCCGCCGCCATGCGCTGACGCAGATTGACGTGTTCCAAAAGGCGGGCCTTGCCGCGACGGTCAAACATTGGCCGGGGGAGGGATATGACGACCGCGACCAGCATCTTGTCACCACGACCAACCCGCTTGAAATGGACGAATGGCGGGATACGTTTGGACGGCTTTATCAGTCTGCCATCGACAGCGGGGTAAAGGCGGTGATGTCCGCCCATATTGCCTTGCCGTCATATGCGGCGGCGGCGGGGATTGACGGGATTGAACGGTATCGTCCGGCCAGCATCTCGCCCTTGCTAAACCAGACCTTGCTGCGTGGAGAGCTGGGTTTCAACGGTGTGATCGTGTCCGACGCGACCTCTATGGCTGGGCTGAAAAGCTGGTCGGATCGGCGCGAGCATGTGCCGGAGCTGATCGAGAATGGGTGTGACATGATCCTGTTCACCGATGATTATGAAACAGATATTGCGGCGGTGCAGGCGGCGCATCAGGATGGACGCCTGTCGCAGGCCCGGCTGGACGCCGCCGTCGCCCGCCTGTTGGGGCTAAAGGCCTCGCTTGGATTGCATAAACGAACGCCGTCTTCTGTGACAGTTACCCCACAAGCCGACCGCGTAGCGCCGATCACGGCCCGTGCACCGACCCTTGTCAAGGACCTGCAAAACACGCTGCCGATTTCATCCGAAACACACAATCGCATTTACGTGTTCAGCGGCAAAATCGCCTCGCCTTTGACTGGGGATCGCGAGTTTGCGATCATCGACATGTTGCGGGCCGAAGGGTTCGACATCACACTGCATGATCCGAATGACCCCCAATCAAAACCTTGGGCCAATCACGATCTGGTCCTGTATCTGCTGGGCGAAGAAACCCTTCTGACCCGGGGCCGGATATTCCTAGACTGGTTGTCGCTGACGGGAAATTTCGGGCAGGCAATGAAACGGCCGTGGTTTGACGTGCCGACCGCCCTGATCAGCTTTGGCTATCCTTACTATCTTTATGACGCGCCGCGCATGCCCTGCGTGATCAACGCCTATATGGCTGGCGAGTCGATGCAACGCGCCGTGCTGGAGGCGCTGCTGGGGCGGGCACCGTTTGTGGGAACCTCGCCCGTGGACCCGTTCTGCGGCCTGCCGGATGCGAGGTTCTAAGCTATGCCAATCACCTTCACCCGCCTGACCGATATCCCGCTGTCCGACATCGTCGCGCATATGTCCGACCCGCGCCTTCTGGACCACATGCCGCTTTTGTCGGGGGACTGGACCGACCAACGCGCCGCCGAGTTCGTGGCCTTCAAGGAAGGCTTCTGGACGCGCGACGGGCTGGGCCACTGGGCGATCTTGCAGGATGGCAAATATGTCGGCTGGGGTGGCTTCCAGAAGGAAGGGGAGGAGTGGGATTTCGGCCTTGTCCTTCGCCCCGATCAGTTCGGCCTCGGCACCCGGATCACGGCGAAGGCGCTGGAAATCGCACGGGCGGACGACCGCATCCCTTTCGTCACCTTCCTGCTGCCCCCCACCCGCACCAAACTCGCCGCACTGAAACGGCTGGGGGCGGTTTATGTGGGGGATATCGATTATGATGGCGAGACATTCATGAAGTTTCGGTTGGACACACCGTCAGCGACTGCGTAATTTTGGCGAAAACCGGAGGGGTTCATGGTCATCGCAGGTTGGATAATGCTGGCGCTGTTTGCGCTGTTTATGATCGGGGCGTCCGCCACGCCGAAACTGCTGGGGATGGAGGCGGCGAAACGCCCGATGGAAACCCTCGGCTGGCCACCACAATACACGTTCGCGATCGGGGTCGGGGAGGTGCTGTTCGCGCTGCTGGTCCTGATCCCGGGGACGGCGGTGATCGGCGGCATCCTGATGACCGGCCTGATCGGCGGCGCGATTGCCAGCAACCTGAGGGCCGGCAGCCCGCTATACTCCCACACGCTGTTCGGTGTGTATCTGGGGAGCTACATGTGGCTGGGGATATTGCTGCGGGATGAGGCGGTGCGGCAGGTGGTGGTTGGGTTTTAGCGCAACAGAGGGCAGGGCACGGACCTCGGGGTGGGCGAGAAGCGCCCTCCCCATGGGGGAGGTCCGGGTGCTACCCGGCGGGGCCGGGTGGGAGGATTCAAAAGGAGATCAAACGATAATTTTTTGCTTTAAGAAATGGAGTAACTTACAAAATAGTTCTAAAACTAAATCTAAACTAACGGCAAACTCCTGACACAATTTTGGAATAGTCAGTTCTAAACGGGCAATACTATTCTAATTTGATCACATGGATTATTGTTATGGGGATTCTTTCAGGGGTAAAGAACACGTTCAAGAAAAGCGAAGCAGCGGTAGTAGTTCAGAACCTGCTGGAGATGCTCGCAAATACTGGTATGTTTTCTGGAGATCCGGCTGCAACAGGTAACACTTTGATTGCATCAGTTTGGGACAAAGCACCACATTTATTTGATGGAAGGTTTGGCCAGCGTCCACACAAACTATCTGTGGCAGCAGCTGCGTTAGCAGATGCCATAGAAATTTTACCTGAAGGACACGATAAGCGATATTCGTTTATTTTGGCATTGGGAAACATATTGAATGAAGTATCGGTTAATGGGAATCTGTATCCTCTCAATAGTCTCGACCACCAATTGTTGGAAAATGCAGCCACAGTTATGACCGTTGCAGCGGAATCCTTTAATAACTCTCCTATGGGAAGGGAAATTAGCGGCCTGCTAGACGAACAATAGGGTCAGGTTACTTTCCCCAACATTCCCCCTTGCCAACCCACCAAAACCCCCCTATACGGCCCACTTCGCACTGAACTCCACCGGAATCAGGGTAACCCAGCACGGGCCCTCCGGTGATGTTGAAAAGGAAAAACGTGATGAACGCTGCAGAATTGCGCGACAAGACGCCTGACCAGCTCCAGAAAGAGCTGGAATCGCTGAAAAAAGAATCCTTCAACCTGCGTTTCCAGCAGGCCACAGGTCAGCTTGAGAACACTGCCCGCATGAAAGAGGTGCGCCGTAACGCCGCCCGCGTGCAGACGATTTTGAACGAAAAAGCCGCTCAGGCTGCGGAATAAGGGTGTAGAGATGCCAAAACGAATCCTGCAAGGCACCGTAACAAGCAACGCCAACGCACAGACGGTCACCGTCTTGGTCGAGCGCCGCTTCACGCATCCGGTTCTGAAGAAAACCATCCGTAAGTCCAAGAAATACCGGGCTCACGATGAAAACAACGCATTCAACGTTGGTGACACCGTCCGCATTCAGGAATGTGCGCCAAAGTCGAAGACCAAACGCTGGGAAGTGCTCGCCGAATAAGCGACACGCCAGTTTAATCGAAACCGTGGGGCCTCGACTGCACAAGGTCCCCAAAGGTCGGGAGAAACACAATGATCCAGATGCAGACAAACCTGGATGTCGCTGACAACTCCGGCGCTCGCCGTGTTCAGTGCATCAAGGTTCTGGGCGGCTCGCATCGTCGATACGCCTCCGTCGGTGACATCATCGTTGTCTCTGTGAAAGAAGCCATTCCACGCGGTCGCGTGAAGAAGGGTGACGTTCACAAGGCAGTGGTGGTTCGCACCGCCAAAGAAGTCCGTCGCGAGGATGGCACCTCCATCCGTTTTGACAGCAACGCCGCCGTCATCCTGAACAACTCGGGCGAGCCGATCGGCACCCGTATCTTCGGGCCGGTTGTCCGCGAGCTGCGCGCAAAGAACTTCATGAAAATCATTTCTCTGGCTCCGGAGGTGCTGTAATGGCTGCGAAACTCCGCAAAGGCGATAAAGTCGTCGTGCTGGCTGGCAAGGACAAGGGCCGCGAAGGGGAAATCCTCTCCGTCCTGCCGTCCAAAGGCAAGGCCATCGTCGAAGGTGTGAACGTGGTTATCCGTCACTCCCGTCAGACCCAGAACTCGCAGGGCGGCCGCATTGCCAAGCCCGCTGCGATTGATTTGTCCAACATCGCACTGGTTGACCCCAAAGAGGGCGGCCCGACCCGCGTTGGCTTCCGCATGGAAGGTGACAAGAAGGTTCGTTATGCGAAGAAATCGGGGGAAGTGATCAATGGCTAAGTCCTACACACCTCGGCTGAAAGACCATTACGCCAAATCCGTGCGTAAGGCGCTCAAGGAAGAGTTCAGCTACAAGAACGATATGATGATCCCCAAACTGGACAAGATTGTCCTGAACATGGGTGTTGGCGAAGCCGTTGCCGACAGCAAGAAGATCAAGTCTGCACAGGCTGATCTGGCTGCTATCGCCGGTCAGCAGCCGGTCATCACCAAGGCTAAGAAATCTATCGCAGGCTTCAAGGTTCGCGAAGACATGCCGCTGGGCGTCAAGGTGACGCTGCGCGGTGACCGGATGTACGAATTCCTCGACCGTCTGGTGAACGTGGCCATGCCCCGTATCCGCGACTTCCGCGGCGTTCCGGGCAAAAGCTTCGATGGACGTGGCAATTACGCCATGGGTCTGAAAGAGCATATCGTGTTCCCTGAAATCGAGTTCGACAAGGTCGACCAGATTTGGGGCATGGATATCGTAATGTGCACCACCGCGAAGACTGATGCGGAAGCGAAGGCATTGTTGAAGCAATTCAACCTGCCCTTCACAAGCTAAGCGCGGGAGGAGAGAGAAAAATGGCAAAAGTTGCTATGATCGAACGCGAAAAGAAACGGGCCAAGCTGGTGGCGAAATATGCCGCCAAACGTGCCGCGTTGAAAGAGATCGCGAATAACCAAGACCTGCCGATGGAAGAGCGTTTCAAGGCCCGCCTGAAACTGGCTGAACTGCCGCGCAATTCCTCGCCCACCCGGTTGCATAACCGTTGCCTGGTGTCCGGTCGTCCGAAAGCTTACTACCGTAAGCTCAAAATGTCCCGTATCGCGCTGCGCGATCTGGCCTCCATTGGTCAGATCCCCGGCATGGTCAAATCCAGCTGGTAAGGAGGTAAGAACATGAGTGTGAATGATCCTCTTGGCGATATGCTGACCCGCATCCGCAATGCCCAGCTGCGCGGAAAATCCACGACATTGTCGCCAGCTTCCAAGCTGCGCGCTTGGGTTCTGGATGTGTTGAAAGCCGAAGGCTATATCCGTGGCTATGAAACTGTAACCGACGCCAAAGGTTTGCCGGCGCTGAAAATCGAACTGAAATATTTCGATGATGAGCCGGTGATCCGCGAGCTGAAGCGCGTATCGACTCCGGGTCGCCGCGTTTATGCCGGTGTAAACGAACTGCCGACGGTCCGTCAGGGCCTTGGCATTGCCATCGTTTCCACGCCCAAAGGTGTCATGTCCGATGCACAAGCCCGCGCCGACAATGTCGGTGGCGAGGTTCTGTGCACAATCTTCTAAGGAGGTCCTGATGTCTCGTATTGGTAAAAAACCGGTCGAGCTTCCCAGCGGCGTTACCGCGTCGGTGTCAGGCCAGACCGTAGAAGTGAAAGGCCCGAAAGGTGCCCGGACGTTCAATGCAACCGATGATGTCACCATTACGCTGGAAGACAACGTTATTCATGTGAAGCCGCGCGGCTCGTCCAAACGGGCGCGTCAGCAGTGGGGCATGTCCCGCACACAGGTCGCAAACCTGGTGCAGGGTGTGACCGACGGTTTCACGAAAACGCTGGAAATCCAGGGCGTGGGCTATCGTGCACAGGTGCAGGGCAACGTCCTGAAACTGGCGCTCGGTTACTCGCATGATGTGAATTACGACATTCCGCAAGGTATCACCATCACCTGCCCGACACAGACGCAGATCGTCGTCCAAGGCGGTGATCAGCAGCAGGTCGGTCAGGTCGCCGCGGAAATCCGCGAGTGGCGCAAGCCCGAGCCCTACAAGGGCAAAGGTATCCGCTATGCTGGTGAGTATATCTTCCAGAAAGACGGTAAGAAGAAATAAGGAGCGCATGATATGGCAAATTCTAAAAGAGAATTGTTCCAGAAACGCCGCATGCGTAACCGGAGCAAACTGCGCAAAACGGCCAATGGCCGTCCGCGCCTGAGCGTCCATCGCTCGTCCAAGAATATCTCGGTCCAGCTGATCGATGATGTGCAGGGGGTTACCCTCGCATCCGCGTCCAGCTTGGAAAAAGATCTGGGCGTCGTGGGCAAAAACAACGTCGAAGCTGCGGCAAAGATCGGCAAGGCAATTGCTGAACGCGCCAAAAAGGCTGGTGTTGAAGACGTCTACTTCGATCGCGGTGGTTTCCTGTTCCACGGGAAAATCAAAGCGCTCGCCGATGCTGCCCGCGAGGGCGGCCTGAAGTTCTAAGGAGGCAACAATGGCTAGAGAAGATAATCGCCGGGGTGGTCGTCGCGAACGCGAAGAAACACCGGAATTCGCCGATCGCCTCGTTGCGATCAACCGCGTCTCGAAAACGACGAAGGGTGGTAAGAACTTCGGTTTTGCAGCGCTCGTCGTTGTCGGTGACCAGAATGGCCGCGTAGGGTTCGGCAAGGGCAAAGCCAAAGAGGTGCCCGAGGCGATCCGCAAGGCAACCGAGCAGGCCAAGCGCCAGATGATCCGTGTGCCGCTGCGCGAAGGGCGCACGCTGCATCACGACATGAATGGTCGCTGGGGTGCGGGCAAAGTGGTGATGCGGACGGCCCCGGCCGGTACCGGTATCATCGCCGGTGGTCCGATGCGTGCGGTCTTTGAAATGTTGGGCATTCAGGACGTGGTGGCGAAATCCATCGGCTCCCAGAACCCCTACAACATGATCCGTGCCACCATCGACGGTCTGAAGAAAGAGGCCTCGCCTCGCCAAGTGGCCCAGCGCCGCGGCAAAAAGGTTTCGGACATCCTGCCGAAATCCGACGCGCCGGTTGCTGAAGCTGCAGACGCGTAAGGGGACTGACTCATGGCTAAGAAAACCATCACCGTTAAACAGATCGGCTCTCCGATCCGCCGTCCCGCCGATCAGCGCGCAACGCTTGTCGGTCTGGGCCTCAACAAGATGCACAAAGTTCGCGTGCTGGAGGATACTCCGTCGGTCCGCGGCATGATCAACAAGATCCCGCATCTGGTCGAGATCGTCGAAGAAAACTGAGCCTGACTTAAGGTTTGAGATTTGAAGCGCCCCGTGGGAAACTGCGGGGCGTTTTGTTTGTATTAGTTTTGGTAGCATATTTCAGACGGATCACCTGAGATCCGGCTCGCGCCCGACCCGCCCCATGGGCGGGCGCGAAGTGCGCCCACCCCGTGCCGGGCGCAATCCTCGTCGTAGGGCGCCACCTCGTAGGATGCGTGCTCGTTAAGCACATTCCATCCACCCACCCGTCCGGAATCAAGGCATAGCTGCAGGGCGAGCGCCTGCCCGTCTCGGCGGGCTGGCACTTTGGCAGCGGGGTGCCTCGGTCAAAAGGAAGATGTTGTGGCCCCATAAAGTGCCCAAAACCAACAGATCAGCGCCACCCCACGGTCAGGCGCTCGCCCTCTGTCTCTGTCGTTATTTAGGTGAGTGCGGAGCACACACCCTACATGCGCCCGAACGGCAAAACCCCTCCCTTGACTCTACTTAACCATTAAGTTACCTAACCAATAGGTAATCAAAGAATCACACCATGCCAGACATAGACCTGAACCGCATCTTCTCGGCCCTGTCCGATCCAACCCGCCGTGCCATCGTCGCGCAACTCCGGAATGGTGAGGCTCTGATCAAGGACCTCGCCGAGCCGTTCGACATGTCGCTGCCCGCAGTCATCAAACACGTCAACATCCTGGAAGAGGCCGGTCTGATCGTGCGCCGCCAGGAAGCACAGCGCAAACCCATCCGGCTGCAACACGAACCGTTGAAAGAACTCGCCAACTGGCTGCAGGATTACGCCGCCATGTGGGAAGGACGTTTCCAGCAGCTCGAAGCCATCATGAAAGACCTAGAAAAGGACCAAGAATGAAACAGACCTTTGGGGCCACCACGGTCACAACGCCCAACGACCACCAGATCCTGATGGAGCGGGATTTCGACCTCACCGCCGCGCAGCTTTTCGCCGCGCACACCGAACCCGACCTGATCCGTCGATGGATGAGCGGGATGCCCGGCTGGTCAATGCCCGTGTGCGAGGTCGATCTGCGCGTCGGCGGGCAATACCGCTGGGAGTGGGCGCATCCAGAGGGGCACAAAATGGGCGTCAGCGGCACCTTCAAGGAGGTCGTTCGTAACGAACGGATTGTGCAGACCGAAGCCTACGATGAACCATGGTATCCCGGCGGCTGCGAGGTCTCCATCAGCGTCAGCGACGAAAGCCCCAACCTCGTGATGCTTCTGACCTACGAGGAGCCGGAGGCTCGCGATATCTCCCTGAAAACCGGCGTCGCGGGTGTCGAGGATGGTTATAAGCGTATCGAGACCCTATTCGATTAAACCAATCGCTCCTTAAAAGGATAAATACCATGCATAAGACCGTCGGCGGGTGCACCGTCTCCACCCCCTCAAACAACCAAATCCGCATCGAGCGGCATTTCGATCTGTCTCCCGCGCAGCTTTTTGCCGCGCACACGGAACCGGAACTGATCCGGCAATGGCTCCTCGGCCCGCCGGGCTGGACCATGCCAGTCTGCGAGGTCGACCTGCGCGTCGGCGGCGGCTACCGCTATGAATGGGCATACCCCGGAAAGCCCAACATGGGCCTCGGAGGCACTTTCACCGAGATCATCCCAGATAAACGCATCGTCCAGAACGAAGCCTTCGAAGAACCCTGGTATCCGGGCGGTTGCGAGGTCGCGATAGATTTCAACGACACCAAGCCCAGCATGATCATGATGCTCACCTACGAAGACCCCGCCGCCCGAGACATTGCCCTGCAATCCGGCATGACCAGCGGGATGGAGGATGGCTACAAGCGCCTCGACACTTTGTTCCAATCGGCGTGACCTTCCGGTTGGCCTTTCAAACAATCGTCACGCCGGGTATTTCCCCGGCCTGACCATCGCCGTCCACACGCCAGCGAATATGTTCGCCGATATGCTTCAGCGCCTGCGCCGACGACGCTTTCATCCCGTCATATGCTTGAAACACATGCGGCATGTCCGGCCAAAGGTCGAGGGTCAGTTCCGCCCCGTTCGCCCGCTGAATCCGGGCGAAATCCAAGATCATGTCGCGCAAAATCTCGCGCCCTCCGGCCTGTAGGTAAATTGGCGCCAGACCGCTGTAATCGTGATAACAGGGCGACAACGCCTCGCGCCCGAACTGGCCCTCCGGGTCCAGCCATTCCCCGAACATCAGCGCCATCCAGCCTTGAACCATATCGCAATGGTCGTTTTCGTGAAGGCTTGCCCCCCGATCCCCGATATCCGTCCAGGGACACAGGCCAATACACAAAGCGGGCTGCGGCAGCCCTTCGTCACGCAACCTCAGCAACAGCATCAATGCCAGATGCCCCCCGGCGCTGTCACCCGTCACCACAATCTGCTCAGGTGGGACCAAAGCGCTGACATACTGCCACGCCGCCAGCGCATCCTCGATCTGCGCCGGGTGAGGGTTCTCGGGTGTCAGGCGATAGTCGGGCGCAAACAGGTCTGCTCCGATATGATGCGCCAGCATCGCGGCATAGCGACGGCTGATCCCGCCGTGAAACCCATAGCCGCCACCATGAAAATGCAGGATCGTGGCGCTGGATGTGTGAAGCGTGGGGCGGTGCCATGTCCCACAGGGCGAGGGGCACGAGGTGCTGGTCACGGCATACACCTCGTCCGTTTCGGTTTGCAGGCTGTCAAACAATTTCCGCCCCCAGACCATATCCCCGCTTTGCATCGCTACCGTGAACTGATGACGCCAAAAGCGGATACCAATTTCGGTCAGGGCATCCCAGTCGGGCGCGATCTGTTTGCCGAATAGATGGCGGGCATAGGTCTGAATGGAAATCTGATTTAGCGTCAGGAAACTGCGCAGGCGCAAATGGAACGGGCCGGTGAAACGTAGTCTGGACATGGAAGCTCCTGTGTTTCCCTGTCTTTGCCAGCGTTAAGTCAGCGGTTATAGAAGGATTGCGACAAAACCAGAGAAAACCGTGCCCCCTATTTCCCGCCTTTTCCTGCCCCCGTCAGATATACGCGGCAGCCTGTTTGCCGGGATATATCGCGACACGTGCGGATGCGATTTGTCGGATGCGGACCGCTACAACCATTTCCCAGCCTCACCGCTTGTGTCCGTTTCGCTGGTGTTAGCGGGGGAACTCTATCTGCAAATCGGGGAAACCCGTACACGGCTTCCGCGGCTAAGCGTCCTTGGCCCCAAAGACACCCCATCAACCAGCTGGTCCCCGGGTGGGGTGGTCGCTCTGACGGTGGGTATGTATTTTGACGCCTGGCAATCCCTTGGTGGTGATCCCGATTTCGGCAACATCCCCGAACCAATCCGCGAGGCCATGGCCGCGTTTGCAGCTGATACTCCGGAAAAAGGGTGGGAGGGTTTTTGCACCACATTAGCCGCATCAACTCCAGTCCGGAAATCACCCGGCATTCATTCGATCACCGACTGGGTACGCAGTTCTCTGACGCACGCGGCCTTGACCGGGAGGGGGCAAAGCCTGCGTTCACTGGAACGCCGCGTTCGGCGGATGACCGGGCAAAACCGGCGGGCATTGGATTTTTATGCCGCCTTTGAACAGCTCCACCGGATATCGCGCGAAAACGCCACCGCCCCTCTGTCCGAAATCGCCTTCGAGGCCGGATATGCCGATCAATCCCACATGGGACGCGCTGTGCGACGCGCAACCGGCTTCACCCCCGCGCAGCTCAACCATGCGATCGCGACCGAGGAACCCTTCTGGTGTTACCGCTTGCTGGGCGAGCGCTTCTGATCCATCCGGGTCCTCCCTCCGTATTACTTAACGTCACGCCCTTGTGACCAACGGCATCTTACGTGCCTGTTACAATACGCCCATCCAGAAGGAGGATTTAATATGACACATTCTCGACGCACGTTCCTTGCCGGAACCGCAGCAACTGGTATTGTTACGATTATTCCATTTACCACCCGCGCCATGGGGCATGGAGGCGATATGTTTGAAACATCCCAAGGACCCGTTACCGTTCACCCGATTGAACATGCCTCGATCGTACTGGAAACACCCATTGGTGTGATCTATGTGGACCCTGTTGGCGATGCTGGCCTCTATGACGGCCTGCCTGCGCCCGATCTTGTGCTGGTGACGCACGAACATGGCGATCACTATAATGCGGAAACACTCGCAGCGCTGATCCCGTCCGACGCGCCAACACCTTTGGTGACAAACCCGGCCGTTTTCGACATGCTGCCCGACGATTTGAAAGCCCGTGCAACGTCGCTCGCCAATGGTGGGACGATGAGCTTTGCGGGCACCGTGATCGACGCAATCCCCGCCTATAACATGACCGAGGGGCGGACGAATTTCCACCCGCAGGGGCGCGACAATGGCTATGTGCTGACGATGGGCGACTTCCGGATCTATATCTCGGGCGATACCGAGGATATTCCCGAAATGCGTGCGCTGGCTGATATCGACCTGTGCTTCCTGTGCATGAACCTGCCCTTTACGATGACGGCTGAAGCCGCGGCGTCGGCCGTGCAAGAGTTCCAGCCGACCTATGTCTACCCCTACCACTATCGTGGGCGCGATGACGGCACGCAGGACCCGCAGGAATTTGCTGCACTGGTTGGTGATGCGTCTGAGGTGAAGTTTGCAGACTGGTATGGGGAAGGCGGGGTTTAACACCCCCGACGGACAGGCGTCCGCCCGTATGTGGCGATTGGTTAGTGGAGGCCCCGGGTCATTACACGGCAAGCACATCGCGTACTACCCGCCCCGGACCTGATCCGGGGCCTCGACACCCCCATCGCCCCTTGCACCCCAATCCATTCCCCTTTATACGCACCCCGCTGACCCTCGTTTGGGGGTCAGAATCATTATTAACGCCGTGTTTGCCCCTTTCGTCGCAATCGGGGGGTAGTTCCGGCAAAAGGAGAGTGCGACATGAAACTCAATGAACTGCGCGATAACGAAGGCGCAACGAAATCCCGCAAACGTATTGGTCGTGGTCCGGGCTCCGGCAAAGGTAAGACCGGTGGCCGTGGTATCAAAGGTCAGAAATCCCGCTCGGGTGTAGCCATCAATGGTTACGAGGGTGGCCAGATGCCGCTTTACCAGCGTTTGCCGAAGCGCGGCTTCAACGTGCCGAACCCGAAGAAGCACGCGGTTATCAACCTTGGCATTCTGCAGAAATTCATCGACGCGAAGAAAATCGACGCGAAGAAACCGATCACCGAGGATGTTCTGGTCGAAAGCGGACTTGTCCGCCGCAAGCTGGACGGTGTTCGTGTTCTTGCCAAAGGTGAGCTGACTGCAAAGGTTGATCTGACCGTCACCGGCGCGTCCAAAGCCGCCGTCGAAGCCATCGAGAAGGCTGGCGGCAAAGTTACGCTTCCGGCATAAGCCCGAAAGCTGGCGCGAAAGCCTTGTGAGGGCACGTCCTGTGCCCTACATCAGACAAGTGAAATGATTTTCGCGCCGCTGGCTCCCGTCAAAAACGGGTCGGCGGCGCACTGTTGGGAGGGCCCTTGATGGCGTCAGCAGCGGAACAAATGGCAGCCAACCTCAGCTGGGGATCGTTTGGCAAAGCCAAAGAGCTTCAACAACGTATCTGGTTCACGCTGGGTCTTCTGATCGTTTATCGGATCGGCACTTTTATTCCCGTTCCGGGCATCGATGCCGCGCTATTTCGTCAATTCTTTGAACAGAATCAGGGCGGCGTCGGCGGGATGCTGAACATGTTTACCGGCGGTGCGATCGGCAACATGGCGATCTTCACGCTGGGGATCATGCCTTATATCTCGGCTTCGATTATCGTTCAGCTTTTGTCGGCCATGGTGCCGCAACTGGAACAGCTGAAGAAGGAAGGGGAGCAAGGCCGCAAGAAAATCAATCAATATACGCGTTATGGCACGGTGCTGCTGGCATTGGTGCAGTCCTATGCAATCGCCGCCGGACTGGAAGGTCAGGGGCTGGCGACGGATCCCGGCCTGTTTTTCCGCGCTTCCGTGATGATCACCCTGGTGGGTGGTACCATGTTCCTGATGTGGTTGGGGGAACAGATCACGGCGCGGGGTATCGGGAACGGGATTTCGCTGATCATCTATGTCGGGATTATCGCGGGTTTGCCGTTGGCCTTGGCGCAGTTCTTCGAAGCCGGTCGTACCCAAGTGCTTAGCACTCCGATGGTCATTGGCGTTTTGTTGATGGTGGTTGCGGTTATCGCCTTTATCGTGTTCATCGAACGCAGTTTGCGCAAAGTGCATATCCAATATCCCAAGCGCCAAGTTGGAAACAAAGTCTATGGTGGGGAAAGCTCTCACCTGCCAATCAAACTGAACCCGGCGGGTGTTATTCCAGCGATTTTTGCGTCTACACTCTTGTTGCTGCCGACAACGTTGTCGGCCTTTGCCGGACCGGATAGTTCGGGATGGGTATCCACAGTCGCGGCCTATATGGGGCGGGGGCAGGCGCTTTACATGATCTTCTTTGCTGCGATGATCATCTTCTTTGCCTATTTCTATACCTTCAACGTGTCGTTCAAAACCGAAGACGTGGCCGACAATCTGAAGAAGCAGGGTGGCTTTGTGCCGGGTATCCGTCCGGGTGCAAAAACGGCCGAATATCTGGATTATGTGCTGAATCGCTTGTTGGCGGTTGGTGGCCTGTATCTGGCGGCAGTCTGTCTGTTGCCAGAATTCCTTATCGCGCGCTCGTCCATCCCGTTCTATTTTGGCGGCACGTCAGTGCTGATCGTTGTGTCGGTGACGATGGACACGATCAACCAGGTGCAATCGCATATGCTGGCGCATCAATATGAAAGCTTGATCGAAAAATCCAAACTGCGCGGGAAAAACCGTGCGAAGGCAAGGGGACGTCGATGAACATCATTCTGCTTGGGCCTCCGGGCGCAGGGAAGGGGACCCAGGCGGGTCGTTTGGTTTCGGATCGTAACATGGTGCAGCTGTCCACCGGTGACATGCTGCGCGCTGCGCGAACCTCGGGCACCGAGATGGGCAAAATCGTTGCAGACGTCATGGATCGCGGTGATCTGGTCACCGATGAAATCGTCATCGGTCTGATCAAAGAACAGCTGGAAAGCGGTAAAACAGGCGGTGGTTTCATCTTCGACGGTTTCCCCCGCACCCTGCAACAAGCAGACGCGCTGGGCGCTCTGATGGACGAGATGGGCCTGACGCTGGATCATGTGATCGAAATGCAGGTCAATGACGAAGTGTTGGTGAAACGCATTGTCGGTCGCGCGGAAGAGGCCCGCAAAGCCGGACAGCCCGTCCGCGCCGACGATAACGAAGAAAGCCTGAAAGTACGTCTGCTTGCCTATTACAAACAGACCTCTCCGCTTATTGGCTATTACTACGCCAAAGGCATGCTCAAAAGCCTTGATGGGCTGGGCACAATCGAACAGGTTTCAAAAGATATTGCGTCTATTCTGGACGCTTAAGAAATCCTGAAATAATGGGTTGACGAGGGGGCGGGGAATCCTATACTCCGCCCACTTTCCGGATAGGAGAGTCGCTCGCATACGCTTATCAAATATGGCGCGGGATACTCGGCCCTAGAACGGGGCAAAGGGCCCACCGATATGGTGGGCTTTAGTTGTGAAAAAAGGTTCTGGAACTACGGAACCGCAAACGAGAATTGGAGGCCAGATTTGGCACGTATTGCTGGGGTTAACATCCCTACAAACAAACGGGTATTGATTGCCCTTACCTATATTCACGGCATCGGCAATTACGCCGCCAAGCAGATCGTCGAAGCCGTTGGCATCGATGAAAGCCGCCGTGTAAATGATTTGTCGGATGCCGAAGTTCTGGCGATCCGTGAACATATCGACGCGAATTACACTGTTGAAGGTGACCGTCGCCGTGAAGTTCAGATGAACATTAAACGCCTGATGGACCTGGGTTGCTATCGCGGCCTGCGTCATCGTCGTGGTTTGCCGGTTCGCGGTCAGCGCACCAGCACCAACGCCCGCACCCGCAAGGGTAAAGCCGTCGCCATCGCCGGCAAAAAGAAATAAGGAGGGCTTGAACCATGGCACGTGATAAAGTTCGCACGAAGAAAAAAGTTAAAAAGAATATCACCACGGGTGTTGCCCACGTGAATTCGTCCTTTAACAACACCAAGATTCTGATCTCTGATGCGCAGGGTAACGCCATTTCTTGGTCGTCCGCTGGCACGATGGGGTTCAAAGGGTCGCGGAAATCCACTCCGTACGCTGCACAGATGGCTGCTGAAGACGCAGGTAAAAAAGCGCAGGAACACGGGATGAAGACGCTGGAAGTCGAAGTGCAGGGTCCGGGTTCGGGCCGCGAGTCGGCGCTGCGCGCGCTGGCTGCACTGGGCCTGAACATCACGTCGATCCGCGATGTGACCCCGATGGCTCATAACGGCTGCCGTCCGCCGAAGCGTCGTCGCGTCTAAAACGGTTATTGATTATGGTCCGCGCCCGGTCTTTTTCCGGGCGTGGACTTTCGCACTTTCACCTCGGGCGTTCCCGGACCGGATCCAGTCGGGAACAAGTATGGAGGCCACATTATGATCCATAAGAATTGGCAGGAACTTATCCGCCCAACGTCCCTTGAAATCAAACCGGGTGCCGATAGCCTGCGTAATGCGACGGTGATCGCAGAACCGCTAGAGCGTGGCTTCGGCTTGACGCTTGGCAACGCGCTGCGCCGCGTGCTGTTGTCCTCGTTGCAGGGGGCGGCGATTACCTCTGTTCAAATCGACAACGTGCTTCACGAATTTTCGTCGGTTGCGGGTGTGCGCGAAGATGTGACGGATATTGTGCTGAACCTCAAAGGTGTTTCCATTGCGATGGAAGTTGAGGGGCCGAAAAAAGTTGCTGTTTCTGCAACCGGTCCGGGCGTCGTAACGGCTGGCGATATTGCCGAAACCAACGGCATCACGGTTTTGAACAAAGACCATGTGATCTGCCATCTGGATGACGGCGCGAACTTGTATATGGAACTGACGGTGGAAACCGGCAAAGGCTATGTTGCCGCCGATAAAAACCGCCCCGAGGATGCACCGATTGGTCTGATCTCGGTCGATGCGCTGTATTCCCCGGTCAAGAAAGTGTCCTACAAGGTTGAACCGACCCGCGAGGGACAGGTTCTGGACTATGACAAGCTGACGCTGTCGATTGAAACAGACGGGTCGATCACACCGGAAGACGCGGTCGCCTATGCGGCGCGTATCCTTCAGGATCAGCTATCGATCTTCGTGAACTTTGACGAGCCCGAAGCTGCAGGGCGTTCGGACGACGAAGACGATCTGGAATTCAACCCGTTGCTTCTGAAGAAAGTGGACGAGCTGGAACTGTCCGTCCGGTCGGCAAACTGCCTGAAGAACGACAATATCGTCTATATCGGTGATCTGATCCAGAAAACCGAAGCAGAAATGCTGCGCACCCCGAACTTTGGCCGCAAATCTTTGAACGAGATCAAAGAAGTGCTGACCGGCATGGGCTTGCATCTGGGCATGGACATCGTTGACTGGCCACCAGAAAACATCGAAGAAATCGCGAAGAAATTCGACGATCACTTCTAAGGAATCGGGGGCGGTTCGCGCCGCCCCTAAAATGCCCGGATCTGCCGGGGAACAACTGGGCAATCCCGCCCCAAGGAGATGCGGTCACACGCAAATGGCCGCCAGACAAAGTATAAAGAAGGAATTAACCGATGCGTCATGGTAACGGATACCGCAAACTGAACCGCACACACGAGCACCGCAAAGCGATGTTCGCAAACATGGTCTGCTCGCTGGTCGAGCATGAGCAAATCAAAACAACTCTGCCAAAAGCCAAAGAGCTGAAGCGCATCATCGACAAGATGATTACGCTGGGCAAAAAAGGCGATCTTCATTCCCGCCGCATCGCGCTGAGCCGCATGAAGCAAGATGCCGCAGTCAAAAAACTGTTTGAGGTTCTGGGTCCTCGCTACGCCGAACGCAATGGCGGTTACAGCCGTGTGCTGAAAGCCGGCTTCCGTTATGGTGACATGGCCCCAATGGCGATCATCGAACTGGTGGATCGCGATGTTGACGCCAAAGGTGCCGGCGACAAAGCGCGCGTAGCTGAAGAAGAAGCGATGGCTGACGCGGAATAAACATTCCAACAGTCGAGAGATCAAACGGCTCGGATATTCCGGGCCGTTTTTCTTTTGAAGGTTCTGCCGAGTGCGTGGCTTATAGTTAAATATCCCTGATATGCGAGAACGAGGGGGATCCCCCCAGTCATGCTGGCGATCAAGATCGCCGGGTTACCGCTGGGCGCGTTTTTCAAATAAACGACGCGGAATTGCCAGATGGCAATTCTTGCGGTCTGTGCTTTCGATCAGGGATTAGGAGAACCAAAAACCAATAAATTGCACGGGTCAGAGTATGTAAAATCGGGTGATCCCTGACTGATGCGCACCTTGTATAATGAGCCGTCCCCGGTGATGATTTGCCAAACACGCTTTCAGCTTTCGCCGATCACAGTGCTGGTTTATGCTGTCATCAGGGGAACAAGATGGCTGGATATTCAGGAAAACCACTTCACCAAAAACTCGGCTTCAAGCCAGGGGATCAGGTGTGGGTGATCAATGGTCCCGTTGCCTATGCCGATGTGATGGCCGATCTGGACGGCGTAACCTTTGCCGCGGGCGAGGATCGTGACGCCGTTCATCTGTTTTGTCGCGACCGCGCAACATTGGAAGCCCTAGTGGAACCTGCCATTGCTGCGCTACGCCTCGGTGGGATGCTCTGGGTGTCGTGGGCCAAGAAAACCTCGCCACTGGCCGCTGACGTGACCGAGGATACGCTGCGCAAGGTGATCCTACCGCTGGGTTGGGTGGATGTGAAGGTCTGTGCGGTTGACGAGGATTGGTCGGCCCTAAAGTTCCTGAAACGGAAGTCCAATGCCTGACCTGTTCGACGTGGCCTCCACCCCCGACAATGCGCCGCGTCCCTTGGCGGACCGGTTGCGGCCACGTAGTCTGGTCGAGGTGATCGGGCAGGATCATATCCTTGGCCCCGACGGGCCGCTGGGACAGATGTTGACACATGGCAACTTGTCCTCGCTGATCCTGTGGGGGCCGCCCGGGGTTGGCAAGACGACGATTGCGCGATTGCTGGCGGCGGAAACCGACCTGACCTTTGTGCAGATCAGCGCGATTTTCACCGGCGTGCCAGAGCTGCGCAAGATTTTCGAAGCCGCCAAGATGCGCCGACAGAACGGCAAGGGGACATTGCTGTTTGTCGACGAGATTCACCGCTTCAACAAGGCGCAGCAGGACGGGTTCCTGCCACATATGGAGGACGGGACAATCCTGCTGGTTGGGGCGACCACGGAAAACCCGTCGTTCGAATTAAACGCCGCTGTGCTGAGCCGCGCTCAGGTGATGGTTTTGAACCGCCTCGCCCCGCGTGATCTGGATCTCTTGATCCAGCGGGCAGAGAAGGAGATGGGCAAAGCCTTGCCCGTCACTGCCGATGCTCGGGACGCGCTGGTAGAGATGGCGGATGGGGACGGGCGGGCATTGCTGAACCTGCTGGAGCAGGCGTTTACGTGGTCCGGCAAAGTCGAACGCGATGATCTGGAAAAACGCCTGTCGCGGCGTGCGCCGAAATACGACAAATCGGGGGACGAGCATTACAATCTGATCTCGGCGCTGCATAAATCCGTGCGGGGGTCCGACCCGGATGCCGCCGTGTACTGGTTTGCGCGGATGTTGAAGGGGGGCGAGGATCCCCGTTACCTTGCCCGTCGCATCACCCGCATGGCAGTCGAAGATATCGGTCTGGCTGACCCCGACGCACAACGTCTGTGCCTGGATGCGTGGCAAACCTATGAACGGCTTGGAAGTCCGGAGGGGGAGCTGGCGCTGGCGCAGGCGGTCATATATTTGGCGCTCGCCCCGAAATCGAATGCGTCTTACGCCGCCTACAAAAACGCGGTTGCGGCGGCGAAGAAGACGGGGTCGGAACCGCCGCCGAAACATATCCTGAATGCCCCAACCAGCATGATGAAGGATCAGGGCTACGGTGATGGCTATCAGTATGACCATGACGCGGAGGACGGGTTCTCGGGCCAGAACTATTTCCCCGACGGCATGAAGCGCGGCGTCTATTACAGCCCGGTTGAACGCGGCAACGAGCGAGAGCTGAAAAAGCGGATCGAATATTTCGCCAAGCTCCGTTCCAAGCGCAAGCCTTGACAAATCCCGCTAGCGCTGGCTTTCAGGGCGGCAAAGGAGTTCGACCATGCCCACAGTCCTTATCGTTGCCCTAGGCGGCGCTATCGGCGCCAGCGCCCGCTATCTTAGCGGGGCATGGATCATGCGCGCGACGGGCGGCGGGTTTCCCTATGGGACGCTATTCGTGAACGTGCTTGGCAGCTTCCTGATGGGGCTGCTGGCGGTTTATCTGATGGAACGGATGGACGGGTCTTGGGCGCGGTTTGCCCCCTTCCTGATGACCGGGGTGCTGGGAGGGTTTACGACATTCTCGGCTTTCTCGCTCGATGCGCTTTACCTGATGGAAAAGGGGCGCATGGGGGCGGCGGCACTCTATATGGGTGGCTCGGTCGTATTGGCCATTGCGGCGCTCTACCTTGGCATGATGCTGGCAAGGGTGCTGGCATGAGTGGTGTGCAAACCTTGACCGTTGACGCGGACGGCGATGATCAGCGGCTTGATCGCTGGTTCCGCCGCCATTTCCCGCATATCCCGCAGGGGCGGATAGAAAAGATGTGCCGCAAGGGGGAAATCCGCGTGGATGGGGGACGGGTGAAAACCTCGACCCGCTTGGCAACCGGCCAATCCGTCCGCATCCCCCCGCTGCCGGATAATGAAGCCCCAGCGCCCGAGCGTGTCGAGGTCCCAAAAGCTGACGCCGAGATGATCCGTGCCTGTGTGATTTATAAAGACGATGACATCATCGTGCTGAACAAACCGGCTGGGCTGGCGACGCAAGGTGGTTCGGGTCAGGCGCGGCATGTGGATGGCATGACACCCGCGCTGCGCTTTGACGCTGAACAGGACCCGAAACTGGTGCATCGGCTGGATAAGGACACGTCCGGCATTCTGCTGCTGGCCCGCAACGGGCAGGCGGCGAAGGGTCTGGCGAAAGCGTTTCAGGATAAGACCAGCCAGAAAATCTATTGGGCCTTGGTCGCTGGGCAACCCGAACAGCAGGTCGGCACGATCCGCTTTGGGCTGGTGAAACAGGCGGGACACGGGCCGCATGGCGCGGGTGAAAAGATGATTTGCATCCCGCCCGATCAGGTGGATGAAACCCCTGACGCCAAACGTGCCACCACCGATTTCGCCGTCATCGAAAGCCTTGGGCCCCGCGCGACATGGGTCGGCCTTGCGCCGATCACAGGACGCACACACCAACTGCGCGCCCACATGGCCGGGATTGGCTGCCCGATTGTGGGCGATGGGAAATATGGCGGCTCGGCGCAGGTGAATGAGGGCGACGGATGGGGCGCCCAGATCGGTGGCGCGATCAGCCGCAAGATGCACCTTCATGCGCGTTCCATCACGATAAAACACCCCCGCACCGGGAAGGAGATGTTCTTCGAGGCCCCGTTGCCGGACCACATGCAAAAGACGTGGGATACATTCGGCTGGAACCTGAAATGGGCCCCCAAAGACCCGTTCAAGGTGTTTGAATGAGCGATCTGAAACTGATCCTGTTCGATGTTGATGGCACGCTGATCGACAGTCAGGCCACGATCCTGTCGGTGATGCGTCAGGCGTTCGAGCGCGTTGGGCACCTACCACCATCAGACGCAGCGATACGGGCCGGGATCGGCATGTCGTTGGAGCGGATTATCGAAGTGCTGGCCCCGGATATGTCAGCAGCGGACATTGCCGCGACAGCCGCCGCCTACCGAGAGATTTTTGTGAAGGTCCGCGAAGAGAATGGGGGTGAGGCAAATGCCCGCCTCTATGACGGTGCGTTGGCGGCACTGGATCGGTTGAACCGGGTTGATGCTTATCTGTTGGGGGTGGCGACGGGAAAGGCACGACGCGGGTTGGATCATGTTTACGAGTCGTTCGGGATTGGATCCTACTTCGTGACTCACCAGACATCCGACCTGCACCCGTCCAAGCCGCATCCGTCGATGGTGCTGGCCGGGCTGGCCGAAACCGGAGTGGAACCGCATCAGGCGGTGATGATCGGGGATACAGAATTCGATATGGAGATGGGCAAAGCGGCTGGGGTTGCGACGATTGGTGTCAGCTGGGGTTATCACCCGGTCGAGCGGCTGGGGCAGGCGGATTATGTGATTAATCACTTTGACCAGCTTGACGACACGTTACAGATGATTTGGGGGTAAAATGCAGGTCGCCAAACGGTTTTGGAAAGACGTCAGTGTAAAGCCCGAAGGGGATATGTTTAGCATCTGGTTGGACACACGGCAGATGAAAACACCGTTGAAGGCCACGCTGGCCGTACCTACCCGGGCTTATGCCGAGGGAATCGCGGCCGAATGGGACGCGGTGGAGGGGGAGATCAAACCCCTGACCATGCACCTGACCCGCGCCGCCAACGCGACCATTGACTATGTGATCGCCAAACGGGCCGAGGTCGCCGAAATGCTGGCGGAATATGCCAGCACAGACTTGATCTGTTATCGTGCTGAGGGACCGGAAGCCTTGGTGGACCGGCAGGCTGATGCGTGGGATCCACTGCTGAAATGGGCGGTCAAACTGGGCGCGCCGCTGACCCCGACACAGGGGGTTATCCCGATAGCACAACCCGAAAACAGCCTGAAAACCCTGCGCTCGCTGGTCCAAGAGATTGACGCATGGCGACTGACGGCATTTCATGACCTTGTGACCATCTCGGGCTCGCTGATCATCGGGTTTGCTGTGTTCAGGGGCAAACTTACGGCCGAAGATGCTTGGCAACTGTCGCGGATTGACGAATCCTGGCAGGAAGAACAATGGGGCGAGGATGCGGAAGCCACCGCTACGGCCATCCATAAACGCGACGAATTCCTGAAAGCGGCCCATTTGCTGAGTCTTTTGGACGGCGTGTGAATTCGTATGCGAACTTGCCCCAGCGTCAGGCGGAACAAACCGTCAACGGTGCCGAGAAATTAAGCGGAAAACTCAATTTTTGGAGATTTTTCCGATATTTCCCGAGTCTTTTCCTTGACCGATAAGCAAGATATTGCTCAACTAACCCCGTTGTGACCCGACAGAGGTCACGCAGATTTTAGACTCCGGTCGCAAGATCGGGAAAAGGCGCAGATTGAACTGCGCAATCACCAGGAAGAGGTAAACATGAAAAAATCTCTATTTATGGGCACACTCGCCGCAGCAGGTCTGGCAGCAGGTCTGGCCGGCGCAGCGACGCTCGATGATGTGAAAGCAAAGGGCGAGCTGGCTTGTGGCGTAACCACCGGTTTGGTTGGCTTTGCGGCACCGAACGCAAACGGCGAATGGGAAGGTTTTGACGTTGCTGTCTGCCGCGCAGTTGCCGCTGCTGTTCTGGGCGACGCAAACGCTGTGAAATTTGTCACCACCACCGGTCAGACCCGCTTTACCGCGCTGGCCTCGGGTGAAATCGACATGCTGGCCCGAAACACCACTTGGACCTTCAGCCGTGACGTCGACCTGAAATTCACCTTTGTTGGGGTGAACTATTACGACGGTCAGGGCTTCATGGTTCCCAAAGAGCTTGGTGTTTCGTCTGCGAAGGAATTGGACGGGGCAACCGTTTGTATCCAGACTGGTACAACGACCGAGCTGAACCTGGCGGATTTCTTCCGTGCGAATGGCATCACCTATGAGCCGGTGCCGATCGAAACCAACGCCGAAGCGCAGCAGCAGTATCTGGCTGGCGCATGTGACGTTTACACCACGGATGCGTCCGGTCTGGCCGCTACCCGTGCAACGTTTGAAAATGCCGCTGACCACGTGCTTCTGCCGGAAATCATTTCCAAAGAGCCGCTGGGACCGCTTGTTCGTCACGGTGACGACCAGTGGGGCGACATTGTTCGCTGGACGCTGAACGCGCTGATCACAGCTGAAGAGCTGGGCGTGACGTCAGCCAATCTGGAAGAAATGGCTGCCGGTACCAACAACCCGGAAATCAACCGTCTGCTAGGCACCGAAGGTGACCTGGGCGCGATGCTGGGTCTGGATGCTGATTGGGCGAAGCGTGCAATCGCTGCAGGCGGCAACTATGGCGAAATCTTCGAGAAGAACATCGGTGAATCCACCGCGATTGGTCTGGCCCGTGGCCTGAACGCGCAGTGGTCGCAAGGTGGTCTGATCTACTCGCCGCCGTTCCGTTAAGAACGAGACTTCAAGGGCGCACCTTCGGGGGCGCCCTTTCACTAATAAAGGGTGGGTCAGGCAGAATTCGGATGAACCGGATCGCCATTTAAACCACCTCTAACAGAAGAAACGGAGGGGACGCCATGTCTATGGCAGACCAATCAGCGCCTCGGGACTCTTTCCGCCTGAGCATGCTGCTCTATGATACCCGTTACCGCTCTTTGACGATTCAGGTTGTGTTTTTCATATTGTTCATGGCGGGCTTCGCTTGGCTGATCAATAACACCATCCAGAATCTGGAGACGTTGGGGAAAGACTTCAATTTCGGATTTCTATCGTCACGCGCCGGATATGATATCAACCAGCGCCTGATCGAATACACGAACAACTCTACCCATGGCCGAGCCATGGTTGTCGGATTGCTGAACACGCTGCTTGTTGCGTTTTTGGGCTGTATCCTTGCAACCATTCTGGGGGTTATCGCCGGGGTTTTGCGCCTGTCGAAGAACTGGATCGTTGGCCGCTTGATGACTGTCTATGTTGAAGCGTTCCGGAACATTCCGGTGCTGCTGTGGATCCTGATCATCTTTGCGATCATGACAGAATCGATGCCGCCACCAAAAGATTTTCGGGGAGACGAAGCAACGGCTGCCATGTCGCTTTGGGAGACCGTGGCGGTTTCAAATCAAGGGATATTTATTCCGCGACTGGTTCCCGCCAGCTACTTCTGGGTTTTCTTTGTCCTGATCATTGCGGCAATATTTGTTATTCGCTACCTGCGTAAACGCGCGATCATAATTCAGGAAGCTACAGGCGTTCGTCCGGGAACATTTTGGCAATCGATTGGCGTCGTTGTCATTCCCCTTGTTGCGGCATATTTCGCCATTTCGGCAATCACAACCAAGAATGAACTGACGTTCATCGTTGCGACCGAGCAAAGTGTTGAAAACCTAGTGGCGTTTTCGGAAATCGCCGGTCGGATCAATTACTGCCACGCACCGAATTCGGCGGCGTCGCTGAGTGGCTTGCGATATCTGGAAGCGAACGAACTGGATTACAGCCGTCGTGAATTCCATAACACATCTGCGTCGATCAAAGAATTCATCGGTGGGACCTGTAACGCCATCGTCGTTGACAGCGCAGACGCGGCCGTCGTCGCTGACAGCCTGTCAGACGGATTGCGTGGGAATGCGACCGCGGTCACGGTTGCGGATACGGTGATGGAAGGCAGAGCGTTCGAATTTGACGTTCCCGAACTTACCGAAAAGGGGATTCCCCGGTTCGAAGGCGGGCTTCATCTTCGCAACTCTCTGATTGCGCTTTGGTTGGCGCTATCTGTCTATACCGGTGCGTTTATCGCCGAGATCGTCCGTGCAGGGATCCTCGCGATTTCCAAAGGTCAGACAGAGGCCGCATCAGCGCTTGGCATTCGACCAAGTCGCACAATGAGGTTGGTCATCCTGCCACAGGCGTTGCGCGTGATCGTGCCGCCGCTGATCTCGCAATATCTCAATTTGACCAAGAACTCGTCGTTGGCGATTGCGGTTGGATATATGGACCTGCGTTCGACGCTGGGAGGTATTTCGCTCAATCAGACGGGGCGTGAGCTGGAATGTATGTTGTTGATGATGCTGATCTATCTGGTCATCAGCCTGGCGATTTCAGTTGTCATGAACATCTACAACACCCGAACACAGCTGAAGGAGCGGTAATATGTCAAGATTATCATACGTCCGCCGCGAGATGCTGCCTCAACAGGAACCACCTGTCACGGAAGTCGGCATCATTAAATGGGTGCGAGAGAACTTGTTCAGCGGTGTTCTGAATTCGATTCTGACGGTGCTCTCGGTCCTTTTCATCGGCTGGGTGATCCTGCATATCTGGGAATGGTTTTACCATTCCGTCTGGTATGCCGGATCGCTGAGCGAATGTCGCGAGATCATCGCAGACACATACGGCGAAGGGGCCGAAGGGGCCTGTTTTGCGGTCATTACAGAACGCTGGAACCAGCTTTTGTTCGGGTTCTACCCGTCGGAGCTTTACTGGCGTCCGGTTTTGGCATTTGTCCTGATGTTTGTTGCGCTGGCCCCTATCCTGTTCACAGGGGCCCCACGTAAGCTGATGTATTTCACGCTGATCTACCCGGCGCTTGCCTATTGGTTGTTGTGGGGGGGCACGGTTTTCACGCCCATCCTGATCATGTTTGGCTTCGTTCTTGGCTATCTTGTCGTGAAGTTTCTTGGCCGAATTGCGCCACTGATCGCCACGATCCTTGCAATACTTGTGCCAATAGTGTGGTGGTTGATGTTAATGGGACCAACGCTGAATGTCATCAATGGCGTGATTGCCACCATGCAGCAGGAAAGCTACATCGAGAAGCAAGCTGATGTGGTGGAGAACTATCAGACATTGTTGGATTCTCCGGATACTGCCGAGAGCGACATCTCACGATACGAGAGCAAGCAACGGGAAGCCCAAGCTTCGCTGGAGCGCGCGATTGCGCTGCCTCAAATTCGCGAAGACTTGGAAGTTGCGACGGCGGAGGCAGAGCGTTTACGCGCGGCGTTGCCGGATCTGGTTAAAGACGTCACGTCCCGTGAGGAACTGGATGAAATGACGGTAGACATTCCCGATGAAGACAGAGCCTTGTTGGAGGAAGCGCTTACCGCCGAAGATCTGGTCTTGCAGGTCACGTCTGCCAAGCAAAGTGTCGAGGCCGATGTGGGGCGTATCGGGTTCGTTCCGGTTCCATCTGATGATTTTGGCGGCTTCATGCTCGCCTTTATCATCGGGATTACGGGGATTGCCTTCTCGCTGCCGCTGGGCATCCTTCTGGCGCTGGGTCGGCAGTCGAACTTGTTCTTGATCCGAACGATCTGTGTCGGCTTTATCGAGTTCATCCGGGGCGTGCCGCTGATCACCTTGCTGTTCACGGCGTCGCTTCTGTTGAACTATTTCCTGCCGCCGGGCACGAATTTCGACATCATCCTGCGCGTGATCATCATGGTGACGCTCTTCTCGGCAGCCTATATTGCCGAAGTTGTCAGGGGTGGCCTTGCCGCGCTTCCGCGTGGACAATACGAGGCTGCGGATGCACTCGGTCTGGACTATTGGAAAGCGCAACGGCTGATCATCATGCCGCAGGCACTGAAAATCTCCATTCCCGGGATCGTGTCGAGCTTCATCGGCCTGTTCAAGGATACGACGCTGGTGGTCTTTATCGGTCTTCTTGACCCGATTGGATTGTCAAACTCGATCCGCGCCACGACCGAATGGAACGGGATCTACTGGGAGCTGTTCATCTTTATCGGACTGCTCTTCTGGATCGTTTGTTTCGGGATGTCTCGCTATTCGATGTATCTTGAGCGCAAGCTCAAGACCGGACACTAACATTAGGAGCTATGAAAAATGAGTGATGTTGCAGAAACCATCGACCGCTCGCAGATGAAAGTGTCTGACGAAGTGGCGATTCAAATCACGGATATGAACAAGTGGTACGGGGATTTCCACGTGCTGCGCGATATCAACCTGACCGTTAACCGAGGCGAGCGGATCGTGATCTGCGGCCCGTCGGGGTCAGGGAAATCCACCATGATCCGCTGTATCAACCGGCTGGAGGAACACCAGAAAGGGCAGATTATCGTGGACGGGACGGAGCTGTCCTCGGATTTGAAAAATATCGACAAGATCCGGTCCGAAGTTGGCATGTGCTTCCAGCACTTCAACCTGTTCCCGCATCTGACCATTCTGGAAAACTGCACGCTGGCACCGATTTGGGTTCGCAAGATTCCCAAAAAGGAAGCGGAAGAAACGGCGATGCATTTCCTGGAAAAGGTGAAAATTCCGGATCAGGCAAACAAATATCCCGGCCAGCTTTCCGGCGGTCAGCAGCAGCGTGTGGCGATTGCGCGATCCTTGTGTATGCGTCCCCGGATCATGCTGTTTGACGAGCCGACATCGGCGTTGGACCCCGAAATGATCAAGGAGGTTCTGGATACGATGATCGAGCTTGCCGCGGAAGGCATGACCATGCTGTGCGTCACCCACGAGATGGGCTTTGCCCGTCAGGTGGCGAACCGTGTGATCTTTATGGATGCTGGGCAAATCGTCGAACAGAACGAGCCCGAAGCCTTCTTTAACAATCCGCAATCGGATCGCACCAAGCTGTTCCTGTCCCAGATTTTGGGGCATTAAACGCGATTACATATCGTCTGGAAGGGCGCGACATGCTGTGGTATGTCGCGCCCATTCTGTATTCTAAGGACTGAAAAATGAACCTGTTCGCCGACATTCACGCGCTGGTACTTCAATCGCTTGAAGGTATGGTCACCGCTGGTGATCTGCCAAGCGGGTTGGATATGCGAAACGTGACGGTCGAACCGCCGCGTGACGCAGCGCACGGCGATATGGCGACGAACGCCGCGATGGTGCTGGCAAAACCTGCGGGTAAGAACCCGCGCGATATTGCCGATGTGCTGGCAGGGAAATTGGTCGCTGATCCGCGTGTGATAACAGCCGATGTCGCAGGGCCCGGGTTTCTAAACCTTCGGCTGGATCCCGCGGCGTGGCAGGCGGTGATCCCCGTGGCCCTGTCAGCGTCGGCGGATTATGGTCGTTCGACGATTGGGACGGGCAAAAAGGTTAACGTGGAATATGTTTCCACCAACCCCACGGGTCCGATTCATGTTGGTCACACGCGGGGGGCGGTTTTCGGGGATGCGTTGGCGTCGCTGCTGGATTTCGCTGGCTATGATGTAACACGGGAATATTACATCAATGATGGCGGCGCGCAGGTGGATGTGCTGGCGCGCTCGGCTTACGAGCGGTATCGCGAGGCGTGCGGGCTGGAACCGCAGATTGTCGAGGGTTTATATCCGGGTGACTACCTGATCCCCGTGGGCGAGGCGCTGAAGGCGAAATATGGCGACAGCCTGATCGACAAACCGGAAGGCGATTGGCTGGCCGAAATTCGTGAGTTTGCCACCGACGCCATGATGGACATGATCCGCGCCGACCTAGCGCTGTTGGGCGTGCGTATGGACAAGTATTTCTCGGAAAAGTCCCTTTACGACACAGGTTTGATCGAAGCGGCGATTGCCGAGCTTGATGAAAAGGGCCTGATTTATCGCGGAACGCTGGAACCCCCCAAAGGTAAGGAACCCGAGGATTGGGAGCCCCGTGAACAAACTCTGTTCAAATCGACACAATATGGCGATGACGTGGATCGACCGATCAAGAAATCGGACGGAGCCTGGACCTATTTCGCGCCAGATATTGCGTATCACTATGACAAGATCAAACGCGGCTATGATGAAATCATCGATATTTTCGGTGCGGATCACGGTGGCTATGTCAAACGGATGAAAGCGGCAGTGGCGGCGCTGTCGAACGAAACCGTGCCATGCGACATCAAGCTGGTGCAGCTTGTAAAGCTGTTCAAGAATGGCGAGCCGTTTAAAATGTCCAAGCGGGCCGGGACGTTTATCACCCTTACCGATGTTGTCGAAGAGGCCGGGCGTGACGTGACCCGCTTTATGATGCTGACCCGCAAGAATGACGCGCCTCTCGATTTCGATTTCGACAAGGTGGTCGAACAGTCAAAGGACAATCCGGTGTTTTACGTGCAATATGCTCACGCACGGATTTGTTCAATTCTGGCGCGCGCTGGCGAGGCTGGACTGGATGTGAGTGATGCGTCGCTGTCGGGTGCTGATTTACAATTGCTGACGCATGTGGCGGAACTGGGTCTGGTTAAGAAGATGGCGGAATGGCCGCGCCTGTTGGAATCGGCAGCGCTGGCGCACGAACCACACCGGATCGCCTTTTATCTGTATGAACTGGCGTCTGAATTTCACGCCTTCCAGCATCTGGGAAAACTGGAGCCTGAATTGCGCTTCGTGCAGGCGGATAAACCGGCGGAAAGCCTCGCGCGGATTGCGATGGCACGCGCTGTTGCCGTGACTTTGGCAGCGGGTCTTGGTATCCTTGGGGTAACCCCGGCAAAAGAGATGCGCTAAGCACATATTTTGGGGTTGGAGTAGGCGTGTGCACAAGATAAAGTGCGCAGGAAAGGCTTGAACCCGATGCAGGACTCGTATGGCGAATCGCAGAATACGGACCCGGCGCCCCGTGGCGTTGCGGGCACGGCTGCGTTGGCGATCCGCTGGGGCGGGGCGATACTGTCGGTTGGGTTGGTGCTAGCGGTGGTCTATTGGGTCTATTCGCTGGGCGTAAGGGATGCGACGGATGTCCCCGTTATTCGTGCCATGTCCGGAGAGCCGCGCATCACCCCAGAAGATCCCGGGGGTTCGCAAGCGGATCATCAGGGTCTGGAGGTGAATGAAGTGCTTGCCTCGGACGAGCCAAACCCGATTGCCACAGACACCGAGTTGGCCCCGGCCACCCAGACCGTGACCGAAGCTGATCTGTCATCGGCAGAAATGGCAGAAACCGCACCTGTCGAGACAGCGCCGGCAGAGACGCAAGAAACGACGACAGAACCCTTGCGGGTCGATGCGTCGCAATTGCTGGTCGAGATTACGCCAGTCGAAGAAGACACCGCTGAAGAGAGTGATACAGTCGCAGAGCCCAGTGTCGCCCCGGACGGAATGGTCGCGCCATTGCGGCGTCCTCAAAGTGAGGTCTTCCAGCCGCGTCCGGACGTGCCCGATACAGAATTGGACAGCATTATCGATTCCCTAATCGAAGAAGCAATCCCCGAGGAGGGGAGCACCTCTCTGGAGACAGAGGAAGTTGAAGGGCCACCGCCGCCATTTGGTAATGTCCGTCTGGACCCGGGCGCCGCGCTGATCCAGTTGGGGGCGTTTGATACATTAGAGCGTGCTGCGGATGCATGGCGGCTATATCAGCAGGACCATGGTGATCTGATCGGAGAATATGATCGCTATATCGAAGAAATCGAAGCAGGTGGGCGATTGCTTTATCTGCTGCGTGCATCCGGATTTGCGGATTTGAATGAAACGCAGGCGATGTGTGCCGCGCTGAACGCGCGCGATGTCGAATGCATCTCGGCGACACTGCAATAAGCAGGCGCCGCGCCTTTCGGGGCACCCGGGTAGAGGCATCCCGGTAAGTCGAAGCAGAGCAACGGGCCGAAAGGCCCGCAACGATGGAACAGGAGGGTGATATGCCCGACGATCATAGCTATGATTTGCAGTTCGAGGAGTCTCACGACGTCTCGGCACGACTGGTTGCTGAAGCGCTGGTGGTGGATGTGGATGGGTTTGAAGGTCCACTTGACCTGCTTCTAACCCTATCGCGCACGCAAAAAGTGGATTTGCGCAAAATCTCTATTCTCAATCTGGCCGAGCAATACCTAGCCTTTGTCGAGGAAGCCAAACGCTTGCGGATCGAGCTTGCGGCGGATTATTTGGTGATGGCAGCATGGCTGGCATTCCTGAAGTCCCGCCTGCTATTGCCGCCCGATCCAACGGACGAAGGACCCTCGGGTGAGGAATTGGCCGCGCATCTGGCGTTCCAGTTGGAACGGTTGGAGGCGATGCGCCGTTCGGCAGCACGCTTGATGGCGCGCGACCAGTTGGGGCGAGATTTCTTTGCCCGCGGTCAGACCGAGGATGTGACACGGCGCAAAACGGTAAAATATTCGGCGACAATCTTGGACCTGATGCAGGCCTATGCGCGGGTAAAGACCCGGGATGATTTCGAACCGCTGCACATGAAGCGCAGGGCCGTCTATACGATGGAACAGGCGTTGGAGCGGCTGAAAGGCTTGATCGGTTACGCAATGGAATGGGCGGACCTGTCCACCTATCTGCCAGAAGCCTGGCGGCTGGACCCGAAAAAGCGTCGCTCGGCCACGGCAGCGACATTTGCGGCCAGCCTAGAAATGGTAAAAGAAGGCAAAGCAGAAATCCGTCAGGATGACGCATTTGCCCCAATTATGCTGAGGAAGAAACTTGGCTGAGAACCGGGAAAACGACTCGATCGACTCGTTGTTTGATGCGCCGCCGATGGCAGAGCAGGAACGTATGCTAGAGGCTATTCTGTTCGCAACTGCCGAACCCCAGACCGTCAAAGCGCTAGAGGATCGCCTGCCGCATGGTGCAGACGTGAAGGAGGCACTAACTCATCTGCAAAAGCGCTATGAGGGCAGGGGTGTGAGTTTGGTGAAAGTGGGTGACGCTTGGGCGTTTCGCACGGCGCCCGACTTGGGATTTCTGATGCAAAAAGAAAGCGTCGAAACCCGCAAACTGTCGCGGGCTGCGATCGAAACCTTGGCGATCATCGCCTATCATCAACCGGTAACGCGTGCCGAGATTGAAGAAATCCGTGGCGTGTCTGTATCACGCGGAACACTGGATCTGTTGCTGGAACTGGGATGGATCAAGCTGGGGCGTCGGAAAATGACGCCGGGACGGCCGGTGACGTTTATCGTAACGCAGGATTTTCTGGATCATTTCGGACTGGAAAGCCCCAAAGACTTGCCAGGCATCAAGGAATTGCGCTCGGCCGGGTTGCTGGACAATCGTCCGCCACCGGGCATGATGAACAAGGATGAAGACCTTGACGACGAGGATAGCGATCAGGAAGATATGTTCGACTGATCCAACTGGAGATAAAAGCGATGAACGCCGAGCGAGCCTTTCGAATGCTGATCCGCATGTTCATGCGAAAAGGCATTAATGCCGGTATCCAAAAAGGCGCAGATGCCATGCATCGCAACGGGACTGAACCCGCGACTCCTGAACAGCAAAAAGCCTCGAAGCATACAGCGCGTCAGGCCAAGAAGGCGATGCGTATGGCGCGGCGGATCAACCGGATGCGGTGACAGAAAGCCCGTGATCAGGTTTTGAAATGCTTGGCGAGTTTCAGACCCTGCCCTTGATAGTTCGAGCCCATATCTTTGCCATAAAGCACATCGGGGATTTCAGTCATACGTTCATAGACCAACCGGCCGACGATCTGACCATGTTCGAGGGCAAAGGGCGCTTCGTGGCAGCGCACTTCGAGCACCCCTTTTGATCCCAGCCCCCCAGCGGCGGCATGGCCGAATCCGGGATCGAAAAATCCGGCGTAATGGACGCGAAATTCACCAACCATTGCCAGATAGGGGGCCATTTCAGCCGCACAGTTTGGTGGGATATGCACTGCTTCGCGGCTGACAAGGATATAGAACGCACCAGGATCCAGAACGACGGACCCATTTTCGGCGCGGACCGGTTCCCAGAAATCGTTTGGATCGTAATGGTTGATCAGGTCAAGATCGATCAGACCGGTATGCGGTTTGGCGCGATATCCGACGATCCCATCCTTGGCCGAGGTCAGATCAACCGAAAAACCAAGGCCGTTGTCGATATGTGCCTCGCCGTCGACCAGGTGCTGTTCGGCATTCATTTTGCGCAGTTCGTCATCGGCCAGAACAACCTGACCCTGTCGAAAGCGGATCTGGTTAAGCCGCATGCCGGGACGCGCCAGAACGCTGAAACTCCGCGGTGAGATTTCGGCATAAAGGGGTCCCGTGTAGCCCGCTTCGACCCGATCAAACTCGACCCCAGAATCTGTGATCAGGCGGGTAAAAAGGTCGAGCCGCCCAGTGGAACTTTTGGCATTTGCCACGGCATTCAGATGCGCTGGCAGCGCCAGCGATTCCATCAGCGGAACAACATAGACACAGCCCTTTTCCAGAACAGCACCGCCCATCAGATCGATTTCATGCATGGCGAAATCTTTCAGGCGGTCAGCGACCTTGCGCCCCTTACCGGGAAGGAACGAGGCGCGGACCCGCCACGCCTTGCGTCCCAAGCGCAGATCGAGGCTGGCGGGCTGAATCTGGGCGTCAGGCACAGGTTGTGTTGCCGTGATCAATCCGTTGGCCAGCATCTGGCGGAGTGTCTGGCTGGGAAGAACGCCCTTGGGGCTCATATCATACCCTCCTGGGTGCTGGTCGGGCTAGCGGGATTCGAACCCACGACCTTTCGTCCCCCAGACGAACGCGCTACCAAGCTGCGCTATAGCCCGACTGGGCGTGTTTATAGCGGACCGGCGAAGGTTGGCAAGACGGAAAGGCACGGGTCAGGTGATCGATTTGATTTGCCGCCGGATACGACGGCGCATTTTGCGAAGCTGTTTGAACGTTCCTTGCACGTCAAAATCGGGCGGGACAGCGGACAAGTCAGGACGCTTGGGCGTTGACGTGGTCACGGCCAGTTCGGCGTGATCTGCATCTGCGGCATGCGATACAGGTTTTTCTGCGATACTGCCGTTCGACAATAATTCCGAACCCATTTTTGTAACGGACTTGATCCCGCGCTCGTTCAGAATTTTCTGTGCGCCTTTGATCGTCATACCTTCTTCGTACAACAGATGCTGAATGCCGCGGATCAAGCTGACGTCCTCGGGGCGATAATAGCGGCGACCGCCGCCGCGCTTCACCGGTTTGATCTGTGAAAATTTGCTTTCCCAGAATCGCAACACATGCGCTGGGACTTCCAGCGCGTCACCAACCTCGCTGATGGTTCGAAATGCCGCCGCAGATTTCTGCATTATTTCTTGTTGCCGACGTCCACACGTTCTTTCATGAGGTGGGACGGTCGAAAGGTTAGGACGCGGCGTGGTGCGATTGGCACCTCTTCACCGGTCTTGGGGTTGCGGCCAACGCGTTCGTTCTTGTCGCGAATGGAAAATGTTCCGAAGGAACTGATCTTTACGCTCTCACCACTGACGAGGGCATCTGATATATGGTCCAGGACCGACTCGACCAATTCCGCGGATTCATTTCTGGAGAGACCGACCTCGCGAAAGACGGCTTCGCTGAGGTCCATGCGCGTCAATGTAGATTCGCTCATACCAATACCTTTGCATATTTAGGTCAGGATATTGGGATTCAGGAAACAGAGTCAATAACAATGGCTTAGCACCAGAAATTGAGGCGGTTACCAGCGGATTGCAGCGGCCCCCCAAGCCAGACCGCCACCAATCCCTTCGAGCAGCAACAGATCACCGGGTTTGATCTGTCCATTCTGGTGCGCAACCGACAGCGCCAGCGGGATCGAAGCGGCAGAAGTGTTGCCATGATCCTGCACGGTCACGACAACGCGCTCCATCGGAACTTCCATCTTCTTGGCGGTGCTGATGATGATCCGCAGGTTGGCTTGATGGGGAACGATCCAGTCCACGTCCGCAGAGGTTACGCCTGCCTTGCTTAGCGCCGCTTCGCCCGAGGCAGCGAGCTTTTCAACCGCATGTTTGAACACTTCACGCCCGGCCATTTTCAGGACGCCTGCTTTCTGTGTGGTGGAAACCCCACCATCAACATACAAAAGGTCGTTGAAGCGGCCATCGGAGTTGAGGTCAGTCGACAGAATACCGCGGTCGCTCGCGGTTCCGGTGCCCTCTTGAGCTTGGAGGATTACCGCGCCGGCGCCGTCCCCAAACAGAACGCAAGTGCTGCGATCGGTGAAGTCCAGTATGCGCGAAAAGGTTTCCGCACCAATGACCAGAACGGTTTTTGCCTGCCCAGAGGTGATCAGGGCATTGGCATTTGCAATCGCATAAATGAACCCGGCACATACGGCTTGTATGTCGAAGGCGAAGCCCCCATCCATCCCAATCGCGGCCTGAACCCGCGTCGCGGTCGAGGGGAAAGTCTGATCCGGTGTCGCGGTGGCAAGCACGATGGCGTTGATATCGCGACCCGTCAAACCCGCTGATTCCAGCGCCATATTTGCCGCTTTGATCGCAAGGTCCGAGGTTTTTTCGTCCGGCGCCGCAAAATGGCGACGTTCGATGCCCGTTCGCGTACGAATCCATTCGTCCGACGTATCCAGGGTTTCTGCAAATTCGGAATTTTCGACGACCCGTTGGGGTAGATAGTGCCCGCAACCAATTGGGACTGCACGAATAACACTCATTGTTTTATGCCTTGCTCGACTCTTGCTCGGCAGTTTGGAGTGTCGACGCGCCAATCGCAACCCTTGCTGCAAGTTTCTCGGAGAACCCGCTTTGGGCCAGTTTGAATGCCAGTTTGATCGCAGCCGAGACTCCAGTAGCATCCGCACCACCGTGGGATTTTACGACGGTGCCATTTAGACCCAGAAACACCCCGCCATTTTGCCGCCGTGGATCGATCCGGTGAGACAGGCGGCGTAGCGATGCCCGCGCGAATATCGCCGCCAGTTTGGCAAGTGGGGTATGGGTGAATGCATCTTTTAGAAAGCCCCGGATCAGTTTGGCGGTGCCTTCGCCCGCTTTTAGGGCGACGTTGCCGGTAAATCCATCGGTTACGATCACGTCGACATCCGGGTTCGACATATCGCTACCTTCGACAAAGCCGATATATTCCAGATCGGCGAGGTCCTGAACGGATTGGATCATCTCGCCCGCTTCAGCCAATTCGGGGCGTCCCTTGTGATCCTCGGTTCCGATGTTAAGGACGCCAATACGTGGGCGCTGGACGCCAAGCCCATTGCGGGCATAGCTGGCGCCCATTATCGCGTATTTCATCAGATCATCAGCATCTGCCTTGATGTCGGCGCCAAGGTCCAACAGGACATTGTGCCCTTGAGTGGTCTTGGGCCAGAGCACCGCGATGGCAGGACGGTTCACTCCCGGCAGTTTGCGCAAAACCAGCATCGACAGCGCCATCAACGCCCCCGTGTTGCCGCATGATACCGCGACAGTGGCTTCGCCGTCCTTCACACTTTGAAGCGCGTTCCACATGCTTGTGCCCTTGCCGTTTCGCACAACGGCCGAGGGTTTATCATGCATGGAGACAACTTTGTCCGCATCGCGCAATTCCACGCGGCTTGCCAGAATCGGGTGTTTGCCAAGCAGTGGGGTGAAAACGTTCGAATCACCATGCAACAGGAAATGAATGTCGGGATTTATCTTGGCGGAAATTTCCATTCCGCCGACAATGGCCTCAGGGCCTGCGTCGCCACCCATCCCATCGATGGATAGCACAGTTTTTCGCTCTGTGCCTGGACTGGTCCGGTTTTCGTTAGTGGCCATTACCGGACCAACCTCACGAGTTTCAGTTTATGCAGCGTCTTCGTCGTCGAAGTCGATTTCGTCTACCATAGCAACGACTTCGCGGTCTGCATAGTGCCCACATGCAGGGCAAACGTGATGCGGACGGGTCAGCTCGCCGCAGTTGGAACATTCGTTCGGGTTCGCACCGCTAAGCGCGTGATGTGAACGGCGCATGCCACGCTTGGAGCGGGTGATTTTACTTTTAGGTACAGCCATCTTAGACCTCTGATTCTGTGCGGGGCCGGGGCCCTTTCATCCGGCATCAAGGCTGGCGCAAGACTGGCGCGACGAGGCTTCGACCCGAACAGGAAATGAAGCGCGGAACATACTCATATTAATTCAAACCGCAAGAGGGTTTTTGGGTTTATTCGCCCTTTTCCAGTTTCGCTTTCAATGCCGCAAGTCCCGCAAAGGGTTTGACGTCGTCATCTGTCAGCGGTGCGGTGCCGGGCGGCGCAAAGGTCTGGGGCTCCTCGGCCACGCCTTTGGCGCGGGGAAATGCCGGGATTTCCAACGCCAAAGCTTCAAGCGCGACGGCAGCAGGATCAATATGGCTGCCAAGTGGTTCCAGATCGTCATCTTCGGGGATTTCGACTTCGGATTCGGTGGGCTGTGGCATTGCCTTGGTAAAACGGCGATGCACGTCGATATCGACCCGGGTTCGGACGGGATCAAAGCTGACCACACATTCCTGCGTCACGGTTGCGCCAAGTTGTGCATCCAGATGCCAATCCCCATCGCGCCATTCAATCGCACCGACAAAGTGCAGTTTCCGTAGGGAAACGATATTCAGGTCGCGGGCAATTGCATCAAGCGTGTCCGCGTCAGGCCGCAGGTCAAATCGCGTCGGGGCGGTTTCCGACAAACCGCTGACCCGGTAAGGGTGTGAAAAAACCTGGTCATGTGGTGTTTCAACCATTGTCATCCGGTCCTGAAATAGAGAAAGTCCGTTCTGCTTGCCAAGATTCTTGAATTTAGACCATGCACAGGGTAGGTGAGCAAGAGCTATCCGAAGGGAACGAGGGTCCAATGTCTGCCAATGTGGTGCGTAGCGCGGTAATAGTCACACTTCTAAGTTCGGGCTTGGCCTTGTCAGGCTGCACTCCGATCGAGCGCCAGCACGGCTATATTCCCGTTTCCGCCGAAGTGAATGCGATTGCGGTCGGCCAAGACACCAAGGACAGCGTGCTGCAACGGCTGGGGGAACCCACCAGCAAAGGGGTGCAGGGCGATAATGCCTGGTATTACGTTTCCTACACGGAACGGCGGATTGCGTTCCTGGCCCCACAAGTAACCGAACGCGAGATTCTGGCCGTCACATTCAGCGCGTCGGGCAAGGTGACAGCGATTGATCGCTACGGTCTGGAAAATGGTGTCGTGGTTGATCTCAACACCCGCGAAACCGTCACGGGCGGTCGGCGATTGACCTTCCTGCAGCAATTCCTTGGAAATATCGGCAATTTCTCGGCCGAGAGCTTCCTTTAGGCTGGATCGAACTTCAGCGCGACCCCATTCATGCAATACCGCAACCCAGTGGGCTGTGGTCCGTCCGAAAAGACGTGCCCCAGATGGGCGTCGCAAGTGGCGCACAGGATTTCTGTGCGCCGCATAAACCAGCTACGATCGTCTTTTTCCTCGACTGCGTCTTCGCTGATCGGTTGAAAGAAACTGGGCCATCCTGTCCCGCTTTCGAACTTGGCCTTTTGATCAAAAAGCGGCGTATCGCAGCATACGCAACGAAACGTTCCGGGTTGTTTGGGGAAATTATCATGTGTGCCCGCGCGTTCTGTTCCGTGCTGTCGCGTCACTTTAAACGCCAGTTCCGACAATTGTTCGCGCCATTCTGCATCCGTTTTGCGGATTTTTGCCGACATGTTCACACTCCTTTGGGAAAATCCCCATATGCTGAAGGATGTTTTTGACAACACGAAATATATGCGGCACGATTCCGCACAACAAGGCACGCGATTTCACTTTTCCGCGGGGTATTTCATGGTCGGTCTTTTGAAGAAACGCTACTCGGTTCGTTTTGCTGACGGCGCCAAGGATATCGAAGCCGCACAGCGCTTGCGCTTCAAAACTTTTCGCGGGGGCGGTGATGGGCTTGATGCCGACCGGTTCGACGAGATCTGCGAACATGTCTTGGTGGAGGAAGTGAAAACCGGCAATCTGGTCTGTACATTCAGAATGCTGCCACTGGAAAGCGGAAAGGAAATCGACAAATCCTATTCTGCGCAATTCTATGAACTGTCCCGCCTGCATGACATCGAAGGCATGATTGTCGAGATGGGCCGATTCTGCATCGACCCGGCCTATAAGGACCCCGACATCCTGCGCATCGCGTGGGGGGCGATGACGACCTATGTGGATGATAATGACGTGGAACTGTTGTTCGGCTGTTCGTCCTTTCACGGCACCGTCGAGGAGGAGTACGAGGACGCCTTTGCCTTATTGAAAGAGCGGCATCTGGCCCCAAAACGCTGGCTGCCACGGGTTAAAGCGCCACGGGTTTTCCGGTTCGCGTCCAAGCTGAAACTGAAAAAACCCAACCTGAAACTGGCACAACGCCGCATGCCACCGCTGCTGCGCACCTATCTGGTGATGGGCGGTTGGGTGAGCGACCACGCAGTGGTGGATAATGACCTGAACACGCTGCACGTTTTCACGGGGTTACAGATCAAAGGGATCCCGGAAAGCAGAAAGCGGTTGCTGAGGGCGACGGCGGGTTAGGGGTTAGGCCCTTACGATCCTCTCACGAAACCATCCGACCAGTTGTTCTTCGGACATGGTGCCTTCTACGACATCAACAACGACGTCATCAACGCGTTCATCAGGTTGAGTGGCAAGCAGATACCCGCTTGCCTCGATTAGAATTGTCGTCGCAACCCATGCAGTACGCTTGTTTCCATCAGTAAAGCCGTGGCTGGTTGCCAAACCATGGAGTAGAGCTGCTGCTTTGCGTTCAATTCTTCGGTGATATCCATGATATGGTCGCCCTAGAGCACCATTTATACTATTCAAGTTTGAAATGCCGGGCCGACCCCCGCCTTTTGTCAAAGCTGACGAATGCGCAGAAAGCACATCGTTAAGGGACACTCTGTAGTGACGTTTACCTATCGGCCAGCCGGATCAACGCATCACTGTACCGATCTACATTACGGTCAATGATATCTTTAATCTTCGAGTTGGAAGCAGGAGCCATATTCTTTCCAGCGGACACAACCCTACCTGTCGAAGCTTCACGACGAATCTGCCGTGCTTCGCTATTTTTTTTAGGTAGTTTTTTTACACCATGTCCAATCGACATAAGTCACCTTAAGCTGGATATGAGTAATGTATGTCTGAATCTGGTAAATATCAACTTAAGAAGTATTCACATATAATTACTTACTAACCTCGCCAATCCCTCCACGCGACACGGACCAACCCAGCGGGTCGGCGAAGAACTTTTCGACTTCGTCGAGCGTTTTCACGTCAAAATAATTGCCTGTTTTCGCCTCGGCCAGAACGTCGTGCCATGTGGCGAGGTAGTGCAACGAAATATCGTGAGCGGCCAGATTTTCGCGGGTGTTTGGAAAGATGTCATAGAAAAACACCAACGCGGTGTGGTTGCACACACCCCCTGCCGCCCGGATCGCCTCGACAAATTTGATTTTGGAGCCGCCGTCGGTGGTCATATCCTCGGCCAGCAGGACGCGCTGGCCTTCATGCAAGACTCCCTCGACCTGTGAATTTTTGCCGTAACCCTTTGGTTTCTTGCGGACATATTGCATCGGCAGGCCCATTCGGTCGGCCATCCAGGCGCCGTAGGGGATGCCGCCGGTCTCGCCCCCCGCGACGCTGTCGATCGATTCAAACCCGACGTCGCGGTAAACCGTCGCCACCAGAAAATCGATGAGGGCAGAGCGGATGCGCGGGAAGCTGATCAGCTCGCGGCAATCGATATAGCTGGGGGACACCAATCCCGATGCCAGCTTGTAGGGGTTTTCAACCTCGAAATTCACGGCCTTGATTTCCAGCAACATCCTTGCCGTCAGGCGGGCCATTTCTGCGCGGTCGGGGAAGGAGTTCTGGAACATGGGCAGGCCTTTCTAGGTTACGGACCAATATAGCGGGAAGCCGGGGTCAAAGACGGTTACATCGCCGTCCGCCGTCGATATCTTGGCGGGGTAGCGCACAGGGTCGGACTGTTTGGTCAGGGTGATTTTGCCCGCATTCGGAGCCACCCCGTACCAAGCTGAGCCGTGCAGCGAGGCAAACCCCTCCAGCTTGTCGAGCGCGCCGTCTTCTTCGAAGACATGCGCCAGACAGGACATTGTATTGGTCGCGGTAAAGCACCCCGCACAGCCGCAGGCGTTTTCTTTCAGCGGGTCGATATGCGGAGCACTGTCGGTGCCAAGGAAATAGCGCGGATCGCCGGACGTTGCTGCCGTGCGCAGCGCCAAACGATGGGTTTCGCGTTTTGCGACGGGCAGGCAGTAATAGTGCGGTTTGATCCCGCCAACCAAAATATGGTTGCGGTTGATGATCAGGTGATGCGTGGTGATGGTGCCCGCGATGTTTTTGCCGCTGGCGATATAATCGATGCCGTCTTTGGTCGTCACATGCTCCATCGTGATTTTGAGGTCCGGAAGGCGGGTGCGGAGCGGGTCGAGGATTTTGTCGATGAACACAGCCTCGCGGTCGAAAATATCGACCGATGGATCGGTGACTTCGCCGTGCACACAGAGCGGACAGCCAATCGCCGCCATCCTCTCCAGCACTGGCATGGCGTTTTCGAAATTGCGCACACCTGAATCGGAATTGGTCGTGGCCCCGGCGGGATACAGCTTCACCGCTGTGATCAGCCCGCTTTCGTAAGCCGCCGCCAGATCGTCAGGGTCCGTTCCTTCGGTCAGGTAAAGCGTCATCAGGGGGGTAAAATCGCTGCCCTCGGGCAAGGCGATCATGATCCGCTCGCGATAGGCCGCCGCATCCGCCGCCGTTACCACCGGCGGCACCAGATTGGGCATGATGATCGCGCGCCCAAAATGCCGTGCCGTTTCTGGCAGAACCGCCCGAAGCATGTCGCCATCCCGCAAATGCAGGTGCCAATCGTCGGGGCGGGTGATCGTCAAACTGTCCATGGTTTCGCTATAGCAGAGCGGTCGCCAAGCGCAAGATCAGCCGAGGATCAGCGTCGGTAGATAGGCAATCGCAAAGGATGCGTTCGCAACGCCGCGCAGAAGAACCACGCCGTCTGGATCGCCTTGCTGTAGTGCGGCAATCAGATCGCCAGAGCCGAGCAGCGACAGCATGGTTGGCGACGTAGCGAATGCGTTGTGACCCAGAACGCTGTCCTCTGCCTGATCTTCGATCGCGCTGATGTCGACGACGAAGACGCCCAGATCATTCAGCGCGTCGATGTTTTCGGCATTGCCGACGCGGGGGTGACCGCCGGTGATGATGCTGGATACCATCAGCGCCCGGTCACGATCCGAGGCGGTGACGATGATTGGCAAGCGGGTGGTGTCGAGATCCTCGATCTGGCGGCGAAAGACGTCGATATCTATGTCGGCTTCGGCCAGCAATACACCTTCCAGTTGGTTCAGAACATCATTTCGGCCTTGCAGGCGCAGGGTGCGGATCGCCTCCATCGTGATGGACGTGCCCATGGAATGCGCAAGAATCGCGACCTTGCCGGTTTTGCTAAGCGTGACCAGCAGGTCGGCAAGCCCTTCGCGCCCGAAGAGCGCGCTGTCGCGGTCATAAGCGTAAAGGCCGATCCTACCTGCCGAGGGCCAGCTGTAGAGAACCGTTGGTCCGTCGACATCCAAATCGGCACGTAGTTGTGCGGCGCGGAACACGGCCTCCGGATAGGTCATATTGTAGCCGTGGACAAACACCAGCGTTGTGCGTTCATTGGCCGGGGCGTTGTTACGGGTGCGGCTGACTGCGGCGGAAAAGGCGGTTTCGTCCGCAATTTCGCGTTGTTCCAGCGCCATGAACTCGCGTTGTGGGTCTGGTGTTGTGCCGGGATAAGCCAACCGCCCCGGTGTGCGGTTCGGTGGGACCGAGATATTCAGATGGTAATAATGAAGCGTGTCGGAGCGCACCCCGTCAAACATCATTCCCGGATCGTCGGTTGGCGCGCGGGACGTGGCGACAAGAACCTCCTCAACCTCGCCCGGGGCGGGACCCGGGAAAGTGGTCAGCAGAACCGGTGGTGCGCACCCCGCCAGCATTGCTGTGGAACCAAGGAGGAACGCGCGGCGCTTCATTTATTTTTCTGACCAAAGAGAACTTGCTGCGCCTTTTTGTCATCCTGCAGATTAGATCGCATATCTGCACCTAAGGCACGCCCCTTGATCACCGCCGGACGCTCACCCACCAGTTTCAACCAGCGCTCCATATGCGGGAAATCAGCGATATCTTGCTCCTGACCTTCCCAGAGCGACGCCCAACCCCAAATGGCCATATCGGCGATAGAGTAGAAATCCCCCGCGACATATTCATTATTGGCAAGCTGGCGATCCAGCACACCGTAGAGCCGCCCGGTTTCATTGCGATACCGATCTTTTGCGTAAGGCAGGTCGTTGGGTGGGTCCATTGCCGGGGCATATTTCAGGAAATGGTGCGCCTGACCGGCCATCGGACCAAGCCCCCCCATCTGCCACATCAGCCATTGATCAACGGCGATCCGGTCACGTTCCGTCGGGCCGCCGAATTTGCCGGTTTTGCGGGCCAGATATTGTAGGATCGCCCCGGATTCAAAGATGGATATCGGTTCACCATCCGGTCCCTCCGGGTCAATGATTGCGGGCATCCGGTTGTTGGGTGCGATTTTCAGAAAATCGGGTTTGAATTGATCGCCCGCACCGATATTCACGTAATTGACGTTATATGGCAGACCGAATTCTTCGAGCGCGATAGAGATTTTCCAGCCATTCGGTGTTGGCCAGTAGAACAGTTCGATTGGTGTGGTCATATGCAGCTCCCCTTTGTTTATATTAGAAGGCTATCGCCGAAAGGATGCAAGACGACAAACGCATTGACCCTCTGCCAGCGCTGTTCTAAAAAACCCCTTGTGGCGATTTGTGAGACTGGATTGCGGGCCACGGTAAATATTCCGCTAAAGAGGTCGCGGCCCTTGGCCCCGATCGTTTGCCCGATTGGGGCTTTGTTATGAAAGGGCCGGATGGATTACCGGTGAGAAAAGATGAGTGATAGTTGGAAAACCCGCACAAAACTTGTGCATGAGGGCTCGCGCCGTTCGCAATATAACGAGGTGTCGGAAGCGATCTTCCTGACCCAAGGTTTTGTCTATGACAGTCCAGAACAAGCGGAAGCGCGGTTTATCGAAACTGGCCCGGATGAGTATATCTATGCTCGTTATGGCAACCCTACTGTGCGCATGTTCGAAGAACGTATCGCCGCGCTGGAAGGGGCGGAGGATGCGTTTGCCACCGCATCGGGCATGGCGGCGGTCAACGGGGCGCTGTTTTCACAGTTGAAGGCCGGGGATCACGTGGTCAGCGCCAAGGCGCTGTTTGGATCCTGTCTTTATATCATTGAAACTCTGTTGCCGCGTTTTGGGGTGGAGGTCACCTTTGTCGATGGTGGTAATATTGACGAATGGAAATCGGCGGTGCGCCCGGATACCAAACTGGCATTTGTTGAAGCCTTGTCTAACCCGACGTTAGAAGTCATCGACATTCGCGCGGTGGCTGACATAATTCACTCGGTCGGTGCGAAACTGGTTGTCGACAATGTCTTTGCAACGCCAATTTTCCAACGCTCGCTGGATCTGGGCGCGGATGTCATCGTCTATTCCGCGACCAAACATATCGACGGGCAGGGGCGCTGTCTGGGCGGCGTGGTGCTGGGCACCAAAGAATATATCCGCAAAACCTTCGAACCCTATATGAAGCATACCGGTGGCGCATTAAGCCCGTTCAGCGCCTGGGTGATGCTAAAGGCAATGGAAACACTAGAGCTTCGCGTCAACGCCCAAGGGGAAACAGCGCTGAAAATCGCAAGTGCTCTGGAAGGGCATCCGAAACTGGAACGTGTAATTTACCCGTTTCTAAAAAGTCATCCAAACGCCGAATTGGCCCGTAAACAGATGACAGGCGGGGGAACGGTAATCTCGCTTGACATCAAAGGGGGAAAAGACGCGGCGTTTACGTTCCTGAACAATCTGAAAATTGTTCTCATCTCGAATAATCTTGGTGACGCGAAAAGCCTGGTGACTCACCCGGCAACGACGACACATCAACGTTTATCGGCAGAACAGCGACAGGAATTGGGGATTACTGACGGGCTGGTGCGAATATCAATCGGGTTAGAGGACCCTGAAGACCTTCAACAGGATATCCTTGACGCGCTCGACCAGGTGATCAACAAATAGTTTAGCACACGTTAACGTTAACAACTATAGGTAACGAATTGTTAACCATTTCGCTGGAATGGTAACGATATTGTAACCAAGTGCTTCCAAGCCGGGTCGACCGGAGGATTTGCTTGCGCCTGTCGAATAGGAGAAATACACGTGAACGTTCACAATAGGGACCTGGCAACAGATAAGGACACCGAGGCATTGGTCAAACGCCCCTCGAAGGAAGAGGCAGAAGAAGCGGTTCGGACGCTGCTGCGTTGGGCAGGTGATGATCCTGACCGCGAAGGGTTGCTGGATACGCCCAAACGCGTCACCAAAGCGTATCGCGATTGGTTCCGTGGCTATGACGAAGACCCCGTAGACATGCTGCAACGCACGTTTGGCGAGGTCGAAGGCTATTCGGGGATGGTTCTTCTTCGCGACATTCGTTTTGAATCCTATTGCGAACATCACATGGCACCGATCATTGGTGTGGCTCATGTTGCCTATATTCCCACCGAACGCGTTGTCGGAATTTCCAAACTGGCGCGTGTTGTAAATACCTTTGCCAAGCGGTTGCAGGTTCAGGAAAAGATGAATCAGCAGATTGCACAGGTTCTGTATGATGTGTTGAAACCCCGTGGTGTCGCCGTCGTTCTGGAAGGGGAGCATCACTGCATGTCTACCCGTGGTGTTCACAAGCCTGGTGTGACTATGGTGACCTCCTCGATGTTGGGGGATTTCCTGACTGATCGCGAGCTTCGCAAGGAGTTCATGGACATGATCGGCAACCCCACAAACCGCGGATCCTAATTGCGGATTGGCGGGGACAGACCCCGCCAAATTCCCCACGCGCTGCTTGACAGTGCCTTGGCAAAGCGCAATGGCTTGCCACATGATAGATTTTCGTCCCGTCGGATATGTTATCGGTCTGCTGTCCGTTGCGTTTGGCGCGACCATGGCTATTCCCTTTCTGTTGGAAGTCGCAACAGACGGAACCGAGGCAGGAAATTTCGCCGTCAGCGGGATGATCGCGGTTGTTGTCGGCGGAACGATGGCGTTGGCCAGTGCCAATGCCAAGCTTGATCGTTTGCGTGTTCAACAGATCTTTTTGATTACCACGCTTGCTTGGCTTGTCCTGCCGATATTTGGTGCGCTTCCCTTCTGGCTTGGCGCACCTCATGTCGCCTTTACTGACGCGTTCTTTGAATCGATGTCAGGACTGACAACAACGGGATCTACCGTCTTTCGGGAATTGGAATCCCTGCCAAAAGGAACGTTGCTTTGGCGCGCGATGCTACAATGGTTTGGCGGTGTTGGGATTATCGTTGTCGCAATGGCCTTCTTGCCGGCACTGAAGGTTGGCGGCATGCAGATATTCCGATCCGAGGCATTCGACACAATGGGTAAGGTGCTGCCACGTGCGGTGGAAATCGCGTCTTCCATTGCATCAATATATTTCTTTCTGACATTGGCGTGCGCCCTGTCTTATCTCTTGGTTGGAATGAGCCCCTTTGACGCGGTTGCACACGCTTTGACGACAATGTCCACGGGGGGATTTTCGACCTATGACGCCTCGTTCGGTCAATTTCAGGGCATACCGGAATATGTCGCCTCGGCGTTCATGGTTTTGGCGTCGATTCCCTTCGTGCGCTATGTGCAATTATTGTCAGGAACAGCAAAGCCAATATTGCGCGACACACAGGTTCACATTTTCCTGCTTACGATATTTGGAGTGGTCGCTATTCTCGCGCTCTATCGGGTGATATACGAAGACCACCATTACGAACTTGTATTTCGTGAGGCGTTATTCAACGTAACCTCGATCATGTCGGGAACCGGTTACGCCAGCGTGGATTATCAACTTTGGGCGCCCTTTTCGATGACGGTATTCTTCCTGATCGGTTTGATCGGGGGATGCGCGGGATCAACCTGTTGTTCGGTGAAGATCTTTCGATACCAGTTGCTGTTTGCGGCCATCAAAAGTCAGATCATGAAAATCTATAGCCCGCATGGCATCTTCTCGCCCCGCTACGAGGGGCGACCGGTGGGCGAAGATGTTTTCAGCTCCGTCATGTCGTTCTTTGTTGCGTTCATGATGACCTTGGCAACGGTTGCGATGCTGCTTAGCCTTCTGGGGTTGGATCCGATCACGGCGATTTCCGGGGCGGCAACCGCGCTTGCCAATGTTGGACCCGGTCTGGGTGATATCATCGGTCCGTCTGGCAACTTCTTCAGCTTGTCCGATCCGGCGAAATGGGTGCTGGCGATTACCATGCTGATTGGTCGGTTGGAGTTGTTGGCGGTTTATGTGTTGTTCACGGCAGCCTTCTGGCGGCATTAGGTTGACGGTTTCGACGCCCATGCGTATGGAATGGCGACGTTAAACGACGGGTTCACAATGGGTAACAACGCACCGCGCAGTTTTCAGGAAATCCTTCTTCGCTTGCAGACCTATTGGTCTGGCAAAGGCTGCGCGATTTTACAGCCCTATGATATGGAGGTTGGGGCTGGAACGTTCCACCCGGCAACCACCTTGCGCTCACTGGGAACGCAACCTTGGGCGGCGGCCTATGTGCAGCCGTCGCGCCGTCCGACAGACGGGCGTTATGGGGAAAACCCGAACCGGTTGCAGCATTATTATCAGTATCAGGTGATCATCAAACCCTCGCCACCCGATTTGCAAGAGCTGTATCTTGGATCACTGCGAGCGATCGGGATTGATATGGAGCTGCACGACATCCGCTTCGTCGAAGATGACTGGGAGAGCCCGACCTTGGGCGCTTGGGGCTTGGGCTGGGAGGTGTGGTGCGACGGGATGGAAGTCAGTCAGTTCACTTATTTCCAGCAGGTTGGCGGGCATGATTGCCACCCGGTTTCAGGCGAATTGACCTATGGTTTGGAACGTCTGGCGATGTATGTGCTGGGCGTTGATCACGTCATGGATATGCCGTTCAACGATCCACAAACGCCGATTCCATTGACCTATGGCGACATTTTCCGCCAGACGGAGCAGGAATATTCCCGCTGGAATTTCGATGTGGCGGACACGGACACATTGCTGAAACATTTTGAAGATGCCGAGGCCGAGTGCCAGCGCATTCTGGACGCCCCGGCGGAGGACCCTAAAACCGGCAAGCGGATCATCATGGCGCACCCTGCCTATGATCAGGCGATCAAGGCCAGCCATGTGTTTAACCTGCTGGATGCCCGCGGCGTTATTTCGGTGACCGAACGGCAGGCCTATATCGGCCGCGTGCGGGCGCTGACCAAGATGTGTGCTGATGCGTTTATCCAAACCCCTGCGGGTGGCGCATGAACGGCAAAATCCTTATGTCTGGGCTGGTTGGATTCACGCTGATATTTGGCGTGGCGCTTTGGTACTTTCAGACACGCGCCTATTATTACGAGGTCACGGATGTGACCGAGGTCACTGCCTATGGCGACGCGTTTCCCGTCAGCGACTATCGCGGGATAGATGCATATACGTCGCCACTAAAGATGCGCGCCTGCTTTACGGTGGACTGGGATTACTGGCCGTCGGACGAGTTCAAGGATGTCGCAACCCCACTGGTCGCGCCGGGTTGGTTTGATTGTTTCGACGCTGCCAAAATCACGGCTGATCTGCAAAGCGGGGCAGCGACCGCGATCCTTGCGGATGAAAATACCACCTATGGGTTTGACCGGTTCATCGTGCAATACGAGGACGGCCGCGCCTATATGTGGCGCCAGATTAATGCCTGTGGGGAAGCCGCGTTTGCCGGTGATCCGCTGCCCGAGGGCTGCCCGCCCCAACCAGAGAGTTAACCATGCCCGATTTGCTGTTAGAGCTATTCTCCGAAGAAATCCCGGCGCGGATGCAAGCGCGCGCGGGTGAGGATCTGAGTAGACTTATCGAGGAAGGTTTGACCAAGGCTGGTATCTACCACGCTGGCTCAAAAGCCTTCTCCACTCCGCGGCGTTTAACTTTGACAGTATCTGATGTCGCGAAACAAACCTATTCAATCGAAACCGAGGCAAAGGGACCTCGCGTTGGAGCGCCGGAAGCAGCACTTCAGGGCTTTCTAAGAAACCAAGGTGCTGAGGAATCTGAACTGGAAATTCGTGAGGATTCCAAAGGCCAATATTACCACCTAAGCAAAACTGAACCATCTGTTCCTTCAATCGGTCTAATCGCCGAGGTGGTCGAGGCGACGATCCGCAATTTCCCCTGGCCGAAATCGATGCGCTGGGGTGCGGGTAGCTTGCGTTGGGTGCGGCCGTTGCATTCAATCTTGTGTATCCTGACGGATGAGGAGGGGGCGGAGGTTGTGCCGTTTGCCGTCGACGGGATCGAGGCTGGGAACACGACCGAGGGGCATCGCTTCATGTCCTCGGGCCGGTTTGCGGTCACCTCGTTTGATGATTACGAAGCCAAGCTGAAAGCCGCCAAGGTGGTTCTGGACCCGGCGGAGCGGGCCGATCACATCTGGGAAGACGCCAAGAATTTGGCCTTCGCCCAAGGGCTGGAGGTTGTCGAGGATCGCGGCCTGCTGGCCGAGGTCGCCGGGCTGGTCGAATGGCCCGTCGTGCTGATGGGCGATATTGCCGAAGATTTCATCGGGCTGCCGCCGGAGGTGTTGCAGACGTCGATGAAGGAACATCAGAAGTTTTTCTCGGTCCGTGATCCGAAGTCGGGCAAGATCGTGAAATTTATCACGGTGGCGAACCGCGAGACGGCGGATAATGGCAAGACGATCCTTGCGGGCAACCAGAAGGTACTGTTCGCGCGGCTGTCGGACGCGAAATTCTTCTGGGAAAATGATTTGCGCACGGTGGAGCGTGAGGGGCTGGAAGGCATGGCCGCACCGCTGGCAAATGTGACCTTCCATAACAAGCTGGGCACACAGGCCGAACGCATTGCGCGGATCGAAGCGCTGGCACGCGAGATTGCGCCGCTGGTTGGCGCGAAACCTGATCTGGCGGCCGAGGCTGCGCGGGTAGCGAAGGCGGACCTCGCGTCAGAAATGGTCTATGAGTTCCCGGAATTGCAGGGAACGATGGGGCGCTATTATGCGGCCCATGCCGGGCATGACGATGGTGTGCCGGAGGCCTGTGCGGAACATTACTCGCCGCTAGGGCCGTCGGATGATGTGCCGTCGGCCCCGGTGTCGGTCGCGGTAGCTTTGGCCGACAAAATCGACGCGCTCACCGGATTCTGGGCGATTGACGAGAAGCCGACGGGATCGAAAGACCCGTTCGCGCTGCGGCGGGCAGCGCTTGGGGTTATTCGGTTGGTTCTGAACAATAAACTCCGCCTGCATATGGATCGGCTTTTTGATAGCCAAATATTACGGATCAAACTTGGTGGTGACGGGGTGAAGGGCAAACTTCTGGCGACACTCGCCACGCACGGATTCCACACCGAAATGGAAACCCAGATTGCCGCCGCAGGTGCCGAAGGTCAGCATTGGAAAGATGCGGCATTCAGCAGTGGCGTGGGCGAGATCAGCGATGATCTGGTGGCGTTCTTCCATGATCGACTGAAGGTTTATCTGCGCGATGAAGGAATTTCACATGACGTGATTGATGCGGTTCTGGCGATGCCAAACCGCGACGATATTGCGCTGGTGGTGATGCGGGCCGAGGCCCTGACGGCGTTTTTGAAAACCGACGACGGCACCAACCTGTTGCAGGGATATAAACGGGCGAACAATATCCTCGCCGCCGAGGAGAAGAAGGACGGCGTCGCCTATGAGGGCACGCCAGACGTGAAGTTTGCTGAAGAAGACGCAGAAAAAGACCTGTTCACGGCGCTGGATTCCGCCGAGCCCGCGATCTCTGCGGCGCTCAAAGCTGAGGATTTCGCGGCGGCCATGCAAGCCATGGCAGCGTTGCGCGCACCGATCGACCAGTTCTTTGAAACCGTGCAAGTGAATGCCGACAACCAGATCGTGCGTCGCAACCGTTTGTGCCTGCTCAACCGCATTCGCGAGGTGATGCAAAAGGTCGCGATCTTCTCGGCCATCGAAGGCTAAGATTGTTTTCCTGCCCGCCCGCGCTATTCTGACGACAAACCGGGGTAGGACGCGAATGACAAACATCTTGAACCTGACGGATAAACACGTGGATGCCGACCAGTTCGGCACCCGCGCTACGCGTCTGTCGCTGATGGCCCGCGCCGGTATTCCCGTGCCTGATGGCGTGGCGCTGCCGTTTGATGTGGTGGCGGCACTGGCGGATGGAAAAATGCCTGACCTGCCCGACGATCTGCTAGCGCGCCCCGTTGCGGTGCGCTCCAGTCCGGGGGACGAAGCTTGGGGTGGTTCGCCCGCAATCCTGAATATCGGGGTTAATGACGCGTTTGTCGCCAAGGCTGACAATGCCCGCTGGGCTGTTGGCATGTATCGCCGTCTGATCCAGAATTATGCGGTGGGGGTCGATGCGCTGGACCCCGAACTGTTCGAAAACATCTATTACGACACGCTGAAACTGGCCGACGTGGAGAGGGTGGAGCAACTGCCGGATGCGGACTTGTTGGGCATGCTGGCGGGATTCAAGGCGGCCTACGAAGACGAAACCGGCGACCATTTCCCGCAGGATCCCAAAGCGCAATTGACAGGTGCGTTGCAAGCACTGGCCGAGGGGTGGAGCCGGACCTCGACCCGGATGTTGCGACTGGCGAAAGGTGCCCCCGACGATGCAGGTTTGGGTTTGATTGTGCAGAAAATGGCGGTCGGGCTACGGGCCGATGGCGGGTCAGGATTTGTGCAATTCGTGAATGAAATGACAGGACGCCCGGTTGTAACAGGACGGTTCCTGCCAAATTCGCAGGGTCAGGACGCGCTGATGGGGCTGCGCACCCCTCATATGATCTCGGAAGCAGAACGCGAAGCCGCCGGGCAGTCCGCGCAATCATTAGAGAAGATGAACCCCAAAGCATTTGCGGAGCTTGAACAGCTGGGCGCGAAAGCGGCGGATGCATTGAAAGATGCGGTGCAGGTGGAATTCACCATCGAAGATGGCAAGGTCTGGCTGCTGGATGCCAGCGCGGCGCGGCGCTCTGCGCGAGCATCGGTTCGGATTGCGGTCGATATGGCCGAGAGCGGGGCAATCACCCGCGATCAGGCGTTGCTGCGGATTGAACCACGTTCGCTGGTTGAACATCTGCACCCCCAGATCGACCCACATGCCAAGCGCGAGGTGTTCGGGACGGGCCTGCCCGCCTCGCCCGGGGCGGCAACGGGCAAGATTGTGTTTTCGGCGGAGGCTGCGATGTCGGCAGAGGCCGCCGAGGAGCCCTGCATTCTGGTGCGCGTCGAAACTTCGCCGGAAGATATCCGCGGAATGCACGCCGCAAAGGGTGTGTTGACGGTGCGCGGGGGGATGACCAGCCATGCTGCGGTGATTGCACGTGGGCTGGGCTTACCCTGTGTTGTTGGTGCTGGTGACGTGCGGCTTAACGCCAAGACGCGAACCCTGACGGCGCTTAACGGACAAGAATTTCGCGAAGGCGATATCATCACGGTCGACGGCACACGTGGGCAGGCGATTGTCGGTGCGCCCCCGATGATTCAGCCCGAGTTGGGTGGGTCCTTCACCACGCTGATGGACTGGGCAGACGCAGCACGGACAATCGGAGTTCGCGCGAATGCCGACACGCCGATGGATGCGCGTGTGGCGCGCAAGTTCAACGTGGACGGGATCGGGTTGTGCCGAACCGAGCACATGTTTTTCGAGGAGGATCGTATCACGGTGATGCGAGAAATGATCCTTGCAAACGGGGAAAAAGACCGGCGCGCGGCGCTGGACCGGCTGCTGCCCATGCAACGATCCGATTTCGTGGAGCTGTTCGAGATTATGCACGGTTTACCGGTCACGATCCGCCTGCTTGATCCGCCATTGCACGAATTTCTTCCGCATTCCCGTGACGAGATGCAAGATCTGGCGGAGGCAATGGACATCCCGGTCAGCCAGGTAATCAACCGGGCGGAGGAACTGACCGAATTCAACCCCATGCTGGGAAAGCGGGGGGTCCGGATGGGGGTTACGATGCCGGAAATCTATGAGATGCAGGCGCGCGCTATTTTCGAAGCCGCGATCATCGTCAACCGCAAGGCCGAACAACCCGTTGTGCCCGAAATCATGATCCCGCTGGTATCTGCAAACCGCGAGGTCGAGCTGATCAAGGAGCGCGTGGACCGCATTGCGCAAGACGTTGCCGCTGAACTGGGGGCGCTGACGGACTATCGACTGGGGGCGATGGTTGAGACACCGCGCGCCGCACTACGTGCGGGCGATCTGGCCAACTCTAGCGCGTTCCTAAGCTTTGGGACCAACGACTTGACGCAAATGACCTATGGTCTGTCGCGTGATGATGCGGGGCGTTTCATGCGTGATTATGTCAATCAGGGAGTCTATCCCGAAGACCCGTTCCATACGCTGGACACCCAAGGTGTTGGCGAATTGATGCTACTGGCCGCTGAACGCGGCCGGGCAAGCAACGCTGATCTGATCCTTGGCATCTGTGGTGAGCATGGTGGTGATCCGGCCTCGATCGAATTCTGTAAACAAGCGGAATTTGACTATGTGTCCTGCTCGCCTTTTCGTGTGCCGATTGCGCGTTTGGCCGCCGCTCAAGCCAGCATCCGTCACGCCCAAAAATAACCGAATCGGCGATGATTTGCGACGAGACGGGGTTGAAACCGCGGGTCATGGCGGCATTGCATAAATTGCATACCGATTAATGATTAGGACTTACCGTTTAGAAAAGCCATGAAATTTCAATGCGTAAGCGGAAGCTCGCCAAAAGGACGGGGTCATTCATGTCGAGGCTTCAGGGTGAAATTTGTAGACTTTGCCCAAGTTTTGACTAGTTTTTTGGTACAAACGCCCAACATCAGGACTGCCTAATTACCCTGATGAGCCGCGTATTTGGGGAGAAGATGTCTGCATTAACCCGTAATGGGATTACCGTTTGGACTCCACGGACAGTCGTTGGTGCGGCTGTTTTTTGCGTTGCAATGGTCTTTGCCTTCAGCGTCGAGAATGCCGAGCTTCACCCATCGGAATTCTCCGAAGATCCAAGCCAGCAGGCGATGCAGCAAATCGTGGCGATGATGTCGCAGGAGCAGGCGGCGTTGTTGGCGCTTAACAATGATCGTCTTGCCGAGATGAGCGGCCTTACCGTGCGCAACCATATTGCCGAAGACGCGACTGTTAGCACATTTTCACTGCTGGGTATTGCCTTTGGCGGACGGGATTCCGAAGATCGTCGCGCCGAAGCCATGGTCGATAGCTATAATTTTGCGGGGGCGCAATTCTCGCCGGTGAAATTTAACCGTGATATTCTGGACGCGATGCCGGAGGTGACCTCCAACGATCCCGAATGGCGGTGCCTGGCCGAAGCACTTTATTTTGAAGCGCGCAGTGAAACTATTGCCGGGCAACTGGCGGTGGGCGAAGTGATCTTGAACCGTGTCGATTCAGATCGGTTCCCCAACTCGATTTGTGCCGTTGTCCAGCAAGGCGCACATCGGTTGCATGCCTGTCAGTTCTCGTACAATTGTGATGGCAAAGCGGAGCATTTCACCGAGCCGGTGGCGTTTGCACGGGCGGGGAAACTGGCACAGATGATGCTTGAGGGCACCGCGCGAATTTTGACCGGTGGTGCCACCTATTATCATGCTGACACCGTGACCCCCAGTTGGTCAGCAGCTTTCGAGCAGACGACCGTTATTGGGGATCACGTGTTCTATCGCAACTAACCAGCGAAATTTTGCGTGATAAAGAACAATCCGCATGTGTCGCGGGTACGCACAAAATTTGCTGAAGCTTCCATCCGGGTCATGCGGCTGTTCAAAATGTTGTTCCGGTGGCCCGATGATGCCATCCATCTGGCAACAACAGATTGCGCTAGCGAATTATAGGAATGCTGTGGGATCGGCTGACGCGTGTCCGCATAGACCAGTTGACAGGAATTGCTGGAAGGAATGAACGGGCGCCCATTCATCAACAGCAGGAATTCCTGCGCGATATTTTCAGCAGCAGTGCGGTAAGACACGCCAAAGGAACGCATCCTATCCACCATCGTGCGCTGCCCGGCGATATTCAGCGTATGGCTCATATTGTTCGAGCGCGCCATGTTGTTTGAATGCGCCATGGCCGCGCGCAACAGGTTGGCGTCACCTGCCAACGGCGCCAGTCCACGACGGCAACGTTCGACGTTGGTATAATAGCGCACTGCCGCGCTGAACAGGGCCATATTGGGATTACCGGCATTCACCGCACTGTTTGCGCCGGCGGGAAGTGATCCCTGGCAATTCGCCAGACTCATGGTTCCGATTGACGCGAAAAATGTCACAAACATTGCGAAAAAAAGACGTCGCATAGATGTTGTCCTCTGATTGTCCACTGAGGTCGAAATGAGGGATGAATTCGGGCCTCATTATGACTATAAGGAGGATTCTGTATGAAATCGCTTACTTTTCTGTGAATAGGCGCATTTTGGCCAGACACCAGAACTCTGCAACTGGACGAGGAAAACAGCAGGCATGGATGAAACCGCTATCGCTTTTGAACATCCCGCGGTGCGCGCCGCCGCAACCAGTGGTGCGGACCCGCTGGACCGGATTTCAGTCCGTGATTATGTGTGCGATATTGAAATCGGGGCATTTCAAGCCGAGCGAGGTGTAAAGCAACGCGTGCGTTTCAATGTTGTGCTGGAAGTCTCGCGCACCACGGCGGCACAGGATGACGATGTCGATAAGGTGATCAGCTATGATTCCATCACGGAAGCGATCGACCTTCAACTGTCGACCGAACGGATCAATCTGCTGGAAACATTGGCGGAACGGATTGCCGAGCGTTGCCTCGAAGATGTCCGCGTGATCCGGGCCTTTGTGCGGATAGAGAAGCTGGACCGAATTCCCGGCACGTTAGGTGTTGAAATTGTTCGCTCTCAGAAGGGCGCAGCGCAATCCCTGCGACAGGTGGAAAAACCCAAACCTCAGGATGCCTCTCCGCACCCGCTTGTTGCCTTTATCTCGAATACGGTTCTGCATGGTCCAAATCTAAAGGCATGGCTGGATGTGCTGGAGGCGCAACCGGAACCGGCGATTATTTGTGTTGGCAAAGCAGAGGTAAGCGCTCCGCACGCCGCACACAAACTTGCGGATCGGCGGATCGGATTGTTGTCGATCGAACAGAATGCCTGGGTTCTGGCGGGGCAGGATGATCGCTGTGTTGTTGTGGACAGTCGGACCGAACTGGATTGGGCAGTCAAACACGAACAGATGTCCGTCTGGGCGCCATCGAAAATCGTTTTGGATGCGATAGAGAAGCCCAAAGTCGATGCCGAACACCCCGAGCGTTTGGCATTATGGTTTGCCGAAATGTTCCAAGCGGCACGCTTCGTGTTGATCGGCAGCGATGCGCAGATGACATCTGAAGAAGTGCCTGTCATCTCGCTTCCCCTCGATAATCCGGATCTTTTGAATACATGAGAAGCTATGACCGTCCGATATTGCAGTCCGGTTTTGTACGTCCGGTCGAGGCAAAGTTCCTGCGTGGCGGTCGTTTGTGGTATGACCGAATAGAACGGATCACGCGTGACGGTTCGCACACAATTTCGGTTGGACGGGCAAAACCTGAATTGGTGCAGGCTCTGTCAGAGCCCCTGATGGGGTTCACAAAGCTTTATGATGATCGACCTCTCGTGATGGGCATTCTGAATGTCACGCCAGACAGCTTTTCGGATGGGGGCCATCACAACGAGACCGCGAAGGCGATCAAGGTGGCGTTGCAGATGGTTGAAGATGGAGCAGACATTATCGACATCGGCGGAGAATCCACGCGGCCCGGCGCAGATTACGTGTCCGAAGCTGACGAGATTGCCCGCACCATACCGGTGATCACAGGATTGCGGCAGGCTGGTGTCAGCGCGATGATTTCGATTGATACGCGAAAGGCGAATGTCGCTTTGGCGGCATTTGACGCCGGAGCCGATCTGTTCAATGATGTTTCGGCGCTGACATTCGATGATCAATCCCTTGATATCGCAAAACAGACCAGCGTGCCGATCTGTCTGATGCACGCGTTGGGCGACCCCAAGACGATGCAGGACAATCCGCAATATGACGATGTTCTGTTGGATGTATATGATTTCCTGGAAACGCGGATCAACGCCTGTGAGGCCGCCGGGCTGGATCGGAGCCGGTTAATTGTTGATCCGGGTATCGGTTTTGGCAAGACGCTGGACCATAACCTGCGCCTGTTACGCAATCTGTCGTTGTTTCACACGCTGGGCTGTCCGGTTCTACTGGGGGCTTCCCGCAAGCGCTTCATAGGGACCATTGGCAATGAAACAGATGCAACAAAACGTGTCGGCGGCTCGGTCGCGGTGGCGCTTGACGCGCTTAACCATGGGGTGCAGATACTTCGGGTGCATGATGTAAAAGAAACAAAACAGGCCGTGGACCTGTGGTCCGCGTTACACCCGAGGCAGCAATGACACGCAAATATTTTGGCACGGACGGCATTCGCGGCAAGGCGAATACGCATCCGATGACGGCGGAACTGGCCCTGAAACTGGGCATTGCCGCCGGGCGTTATTTCCGCAAAGGGGATCACGTGCCCCGTGTTGTGATCGGCAAGGATACGCGTCGATCCGGCTATATGCTGGAAAATGCATTGACCGCCGGGTTTACGTCCGTAGGAATGGATGTCTATCTGTTGGGTCCGGTGCCCACCCCGGCGGTGGGGATGCTGACGCGATCTATGCGAGCGGATCTTGGGGTGATGATTTCGGCCTCGCACAATCCACATTATGACAATGGCATCAAATTCTTCGGTCCTGACGGATTCAAACTGTCGGATGAGGCCGAGGCGGAGATCGAGGTGATGCTCGATAGCGACCTCGCGCTGGCGCAGCCCGAAAATATCGGTCGTGCACACCGCATCGTCGAAGCGGGCGGGCGCTATCAGGAATTTGCCAAAACCACGTTTCCTCGCCGTGCATCGCTCGATGGCCTGAAGATCGTTGTCGATTGCGCGCATGGGGCGGCCTATAAGGTTGCGCCATCCGTCCTGTGGGAACTGGGGGCAGAGGTGATCCCGCTTGGCGTCACCCCGAACGGGTTTAACATCAATGACGGGTGTGGGTCGACCCATACGGACCTTGCCGCTCGGCAAGTGGTCGCCGAAGGCGCTGATCTGGGCATTTGTCTTGATGGTGACGCCGACCGGGTAATGATTATCGACGAAAAGGGGCAAGTGGCTGACGGCGACCAGATCATGGCGCTGATCGCCGGGCGCTGGGCGGCCGAAGGTAAGCTGGCCCACGGTACGCTGGTGGCAACGGTCATGTCCAACCTAGGGCTGGAACGGCATCTGTCGGGGCAGGGGCTGACGCTGCTGCGCACCGCGGTGGGTGATCGCTACGTGGTGGAGGCGATGCGCGAGGGGGGGTATAACCTCGGCGGGGAACAGTCCGGGCATATCGTGATGTCTGACCATGTGACGACGGGTGACGGTCTGATTTCGGCCCTCCAATTCCTTGCCGCGATGGTTGAAACCGGCAAACCGGCCAGCGAACTGGCGAGTGTGTTCGAAACCGTCCCACAGATGTTGAAAAATGTGCGTTACGAGGCTGGGAAAACCCCGCTCGACGCCGCCAGCGTTAAGGCGGCGATACAGGATGGCGAAGCACAACTGGCCAACACCGGTCGCCTGTTGATCCGCAAATCCGGCACCGAACCCCTGATCCGTGTGATGGGCGAGGCCGAAGATGAAACGCTACTGGAAAGAGTGATAGATAGCATCGTCGCCGCAGTGGAAAGCGCCGCCTAGGCCGGGCGCTTGCGGTCGCGTGCAATCAGCAGGCCGACAATGATCAGGGCATAGGCTAGAATCGCGGCACGGGTGATCACCTCGTCAAATATCCAAACACCCAGAACACCTGCCCAAATCGGGATCAGATATCCGACAACAGAAACAAAAACGGCGCTGGTGCGTTTGACCGTGAAAAACCGCAAAACCTGTGCGATTCCGGTGCTGGCGATCCCCAAAACCAGCAAACCAACCAACGGACGCATGCTGATCTCGGCGCCCAATAGCGGCACTATCCCAAAGGGCAGGCTCGCGAGTGTTGAAACAATAAACGCCCCGGACATTGCAGTCAGCGGATGCAGGTTCGGCATCTTGCGGATCACAATACTGCCAAGCGCCATACCGATCGTGGCAAGAATAATCGCCAGATGTGGCAGCAGGCTACCGCCTTCGGCAAGCACCTGCCATGGGTGCGCAAGATAGACCAGACCGGCAAAACCCACCGTGAAACCCACCCATTTGCGCAGAGAAATCTTCTCGCCAAGAATTATCCAACTGAACAGCAGCACGAAAAGCGGGATTGCCGAGATATAGGTCGCGGTGATGGAACTGGGCACGCTTAGCTGCCCCCAAGACATAAGCGAAAACGGAATGGCGAAATTAATTAGCCCCAAAAAGGCGGTCCAAGCCCATTCAGTGCGTGAATTGGGAAGGCGTTGTCCGGTGGCAAAGGTGACACTGACCACAATGATCATCGCCAACGCCATTCGACCAACGACCACAGCCATGGGGCTGAACCCTTCGAGCGCAAGGCGTATGGACGCAAACGTCCCACCCCAGATCAGCACCAGCATCGCCAGTGCGCCATAAGCTATCCAGTCAAACCGCATGTTTCCTCCGCCGGATCTGGCTTACAGCCAGACCCAGTAGGATCAGACCCAGCGCACCGATAAACTGACTTGGCAATTCTTCGGACAGGAACACAAGCCCGAAAATGACCGCCCAGACCGGCACCATGTAGTTGACCAGGCTCAGAAAGGACGGACCCGCCGTCTTGACCACAAAAACCAGCATCGCGGTGGCAATTGCTGTGGGGAAAACGCCCAGATACATGACAGCCAACCAAGGCAATATGCCAGCAGCATTGGGGACCCCTTCGGTGATCAGGGCAAAGGGGATCATGAACAGCGTCGCGAATATCAGCGCGGCAGAGCTGAAGGCAAGTAAGGGTCCTTGTGGTGACAGTCGGGTGAATAGTGATCCGAACGCGTAGCAAAAACTGGCCCCGATACACGCCATTCTGGCAAGATCTTCGACATCACTTCCCCCGCTTTCCAGAATAGAGCGCGGACCAATCAGGATGACAACGCCGATAAACCCGATGATGAATCCAACGGTTTTCATGATGCTTAACCGTTCACCGGGCACAAAGAAATGCGCCAGCGGCAGGACCAGCAACGGCACGACAGCCATCGTAATCCCGGCATAACCGGACGTTACATGTTGTTGTCCCCAGCTAAGCAGCGAGAACGGGATAGCGTTGGAAAACATCGCCATACCCAGCGCAAACCCATAGGTCCGCCGCCCTGTCGCCACGCGCCAATCCGGCAGGCCATGTCCGATGGCAAAGCTGATCACGGTTACCAGAATCGCCCCCAATGCAATTCGGATTGCCGCGATGGTTACGGGGCCAAAGCCGGGCAAGGCAAGTTCGACCGCCAAAAAAGAACCACCCCAGATCATCCCAAGAAGAATCAACAGGGTCCAGACAAGGACACCTCGGTTTTGCATGGATCCGTCCTTATGCCAGAAGTTCTCGTGGTGGATTGTCCAGAAGTTGTTCCAGCCTTTCCAGCGCGCCGCTGTAGATATCGGTTTTATGCTTTCCGCCCAGTGAAATGCGAACGGCATTCGGGGCGACGCCATCGGTCGGCAAGAACATATCCGCCGGCGCAACTTGGATACCCGCACGTTCCGCAGCCATCGAGAACGCCGATGCCGACCACCCCGTTGGCAGGTCCAGCCAGACAAAACTCGCCGCCTCGTGCCAAGTGATTTTCCAGCGGCCCAATTGATTCACCGCCAAACGCACACGTTCCTGACGATGCGCACGGATCGCGTTCAACAGGCGGTCGGCCTCTCCAGATTGTACCAATTCCTGTGTCAGTTGACCGATCATCGGCGAGAAGCTGTGCCCAAGACCCTGCATCACCGATGCCCCCACATCCCCCTGACCCGGCGGACACAGCAAGAACCCGGTCCGCAATCCCGCTGCCAGATAACGGGACAGCGATGTCACGTGCCAAACCCGTTCAGGGCAGAAATGCAGGAAGCTGGGTGGGCGCTCGGCAAAGAATTTGCCGTGCCCGTCATCTTCGATGATCTGTAAATCGTAGTGACGGGCAATGTCGGCAATCTCTGCCATCCGGTTCGGCGGCATCAATGTCGCGGTGGGGGAGGAAATATTGGCCGAAAGATGCAGAACCTGCGGACGATCACGGCGACAAAGCTCCTCTAAAGCGCGCGGGATAAGACCATAACGGTCGGTTGCCAGCCCGACAATTCGGGCCCGTGCCAACGCCGCCGCCTGACGGGTGCCGGGCAGGATCAGCGTCTCGGTTGCGATCGTGGGGTTGGACCCGTGCAAAATCGCCAGAAACGCCGCCAGCGTTGCGTTTTGCGAGCCATAAGTCAGCACAAGATCGTTCGGTTCGGCGCGAATTGTGCCAAGGTCCATCCATTCGATCATCGCCTTGCGGATCGGCATTTCCCAATCCTCGGCATAGCGGACCATCGAATGGTTGCCGGAAAATTCCAGCCGTGCGGACAGGTCGGCGATAACCTCGTCCTGTCCGACATACGGGATCGCGGCATTGCGCAGATCGACCACTCCGGTTTCTACGTGGGTTTCACCAAAGCTTTCGCGTGGCAGGCGTAGCGTGGTTTCCTTCTTTTTGACAAAGGTTCCGCGGCCGACCTGGGCCTCCAGAAACCCTTCGTCGATTCCCAGCTGGTACGCGCGTGCAACCGTGCCCGGTGTGATTTGCAATTGCCAGGCCATTTCCCGCACGGGTGGTAGCTTTTCGCCTTCGGGAAGTGCGTCGGTATCCACCGCATCGCGGATCGCATTTAGCAAGGCGCGATATTTGGGAACACCTTCTTGCAACAGATCAGGCAGCCAATTTGTATCCATTACAATATTTTCCTAGTATTCGATGATTCCCGATTGTATCAGGCGCGTGTCAATTGAATTGGCACACTTCGCAAATTGTATCAACACAAAAAAATGGAGCGTAATATGCAGTCCACATTGCCACGACATGTTGCGCACAGCGCATACTTGTCCGAACGCCGGGCGTTACCGATGATCTCGAAATTCCTGATCGAAGTGGCGTACTGGTTCACTCAACGGGCGGAACAGTCCCATCGTCTACGACTTCGGTCTCACGACCTGTCGGATCATCTGGCGAAGGATATCGGGATCAACACGGTACGTTATGACCGGAGGTCCGTTCATCTGTTCCCGTCCAATCACCTCTAACCCAACCGCGCTTTGTTGATGCAGGGCGCGGTTTTCCTTTTGGAAACGCGCCGAACGAAAATTTTCGAAAATCGGGGGAAGGGCCGCATTTTCTCTCTTGCCGGAATCTGGGCGCAGCCCTAAATCGGCGGCGGGCAGGTCGCCGGGTTATGGGCGAGCGGTGGCAGGCTCAGGAATTTCGCCCTGATGACGGAGCCATCTATGAGCCTCCCCGCTATGCCGCAGGTCAAGCCTGCGCGCCCCGAGTTTTCCTCTGGTCCCTGTCCGAAACGTCCCGGCTATTCGCTGGAAGCGCTTGTCGCAAAGGCGTTTCTGGGCCGTTCGCACCGCGCCGCTGAACCCAAAGCGCAGTTGAAACGCGTCATCGACATGACTGCCGCGCTACTGGAAGTTCCCGCCGATTATCGTGTGGGCATTGTGCCCGCGTCCGATACCGGTGCTGTTGAAATGGCGCTGTGGTCGATGCTGGGCCCGAACCCCGTTGATGTTCTGTCCTGGGAAAGTTTTGGCGCAGGTTGGGCAACCGATGTCACCAAACAGCTAAAGCTGGACGATGTCCGCGTTTTGGATGCACCCTACGGCGATTTGCCCAATCTGGACGCCGTCCGCCCTGATGCGGACGTGATCTTCACGTGGAACGGCACCACCTCCGGCGCGCGCGTGCCGAACGCGGACTGGATTGCCGCGGACCGCACCGGTCTGACGATTTGTGACGCGACCTCTGCCGCGTTTGCCCAGAAACTCGACTGGCCGAAGCTGGATGTCGTGACCTTTAGTTGGCAAAAAGCCATGGGGGGGGAGGGGGCGCACGGCGTCCTGATCCTGTCGCCCCGCGCGGTGGAACGGCTGGAATCCTTCACCCCGGACCGCCCCTTACCGAAAATCTTCCGCCTGACCAAAGGTGGCAAGCTGATTGAGGGGATCTTTAAGGGCGAGACCATAAACACCCCGTCGATGCTGGCCGTCGCGGATGCCGAGGATTCGCTGGACTGGATCGACGGGCTGGGCGGGTTGTCCGCCACCTGCGCCCGCGCGGATGCGAATTTCGCCGCGTTGCAGGATTGGGTCGATGCAACCGACTGGATCGAAAATCTGGTGCCGGTGGCGGAACATCGTTCCAACACCTCCGTCTGCCTGAAAATTACCGACCCGCAGATCGCGGCCCTGATCGATGACGACCAGAAAGCCTTCACCAAGTCCATGGTGAAACTGCTGGAAGGTGAAGCCGCCGCTTATGACATCAACGGCTATCGCGACGCCCCCGCCGGATTGCGCATCTGGTGCGGGGCAACGGTCGATACGTCCGACATTCAGGCGCTGTTGCCCTGGCTCGACTGGGCCTTTGCAACCGCCAAAGCCAATCTCTGATTAAGGAGCATAAAATGCCCAAAGTTCTAATTTCCGACAAACTGTCGGACGCCGCCGTTCAAATTTTCAAAGATAACGGGGTAGAGGTTGATTTCCAGCCTTCGCTCGGAAAAGATCCGGCGAAACTGGCCGAGATTATCGGCAATTATGACGGCCTCGCCATTCGCTCGGCGACCAAGGTTACCGCTGACCTGATTGCCAAGGCCGATAATCTGAAGGTTGTTGGTCGCGCTGGTATCGGAGTGGACAATGTCGATATCGCTGCCGCATCGGCCAAGGGGATCGTGGTGATGAACACGCCGTTCGGCAACTCGATCACCACGGCGGAACATGCCATTGCGATGATGTTTGCCTGTGCGCGCATGATTCCAGCGGCGGATGCCTCGACCCGTGCGGGCAAGTGGGAAAAGTCGGCCTTCATGGGGTCGGAAATTACCGGCAAAACGCTGGGTCTGATCGGGGCGGGCAATATCGGTTCCGTCGTGGCGTCCCGTGCGATTGGTCTGAAGATGAAAGTGATCGCATTTGATCCGTTCCTGTCCTCGGAAAAAGCCGAGAGCATGGGCGTGACCAAGATTGACGATCTGGATGAGCTGCTCGGCAAGGCCGACTTCATCACGCTGCACCTTCCCAAAACCGAGAAAACGGCCAATATCCTTAGCGCCGACAAGATCGCCAAGATCAAACCCGGTGCCCGCCTGATCAACTGTGCGCGCGGCGGTCTGGTGGACGAAGCCGCTGTCGCGGAGGCGCTGAAATCCGGTCAGCTAGCAGGGGCGGCATTTGACGTGTTCGCCGAGGAGCCGGCAACCGATAACGTCCTGTTCGATGCCCCAAACATCGTCTGCACCCCACATCTGGGCGCTTCGACCACCGAGGCGCAGGAAAACGTCGCATTGCAGGTCGCGGAACAGATGTCGGACTACCTGATGAAAGGCGCTATTTCCAACGCCCTCAACGCGCCAAGCGTCACGGCCGAAGAAGCCCCGATCCTGAAACCGTGGATCGAACTGGCCGAATTGCTGGGCGGATTTGCCGGTCAGGTCACCGAAAGCCCGATCAAGGAGATCGAGATTGAATGCGTCGGTGCGGTTGGTCAGCTGAACCAGAAGCCGATTATCTCTGCCCTCACTGCCGCGCTGCTGAAGCCGCTGGTGGGCGAGGGGGGGGTGAACATGGTTTCCGCCCCCGTGGTGGCGCGGGATCGTGGCATCCATATCACCGAAACCCGCAAGGATGCGCAGGGCGCGTTTGGTTCCTACATGCGGCTGATCGTGAAGACGGAGCAGCAAACACGCTCGGTCGCGGGGACAATCTATTCCGACGGCAAGCCGCGCTTTATCCAGATCAAGGGTATCAACCTGGAGGCGGAGCCGACACCGTTCATGCTCTACACCACCAACAATGACACGCCGGGCTATATCGGTGCGCTGGGCACGATGCTGGGCGAGTTGGGCATCAACATCGCGACCTTCGCGCTGGGCCGATCCGAAAAGGCGGGCGAGGCAATCGCCCTGCTGGGCGTTGACGCCGAAGTTGACGCCGCCGCGCTCAAAAAGATCGGCGGTCTGGCGCAGGTGACGCAGGCCAAAGCGCTGTCTTTCTAAAAGAAGGGCCGCCGAAATCGGCGTTCCTAACGTTTCCTCCCTCCGATGCGCTGATTTAATTTGACAACCGAATTAAATGAGCGCTAGGATGATTTCTCACATGAAGGGAGGATACACATGACCTACAAAGCGTCAAAAGATCACGTTATTTCGGATGAGGAGGCGCTTCGCGCGCTATATCCCCCTGTTCACGATATTGCCGCGATCAAAAGCCTCGATCACATCGACGAACATGCCCGCGCCTTCATCGAACGAAGCCCATTCCTGTGTATCGGAACTCAGGATCGCGATGGCCGTGCGGATGTCAGCCCACGCGGTGATCCGGTCGGGTTTATCCGGGTTCTGGACGAAAGGACGCTGGCAATTCCAGACCGTCCGGGGAATAACCGTTTGGATACGCTGGCAAATATCACCAATAACCCCTCTGTTGGCCTGCTGATCATGGTGCCCGGTTTTGACGAAACCCTGCGTATCAATGGGACGGCCAAGCTGGTCACTGACCCCGATTTGCTGAAAAGCATGGCGGTGAATGACCGCGTCCCCGGACTGGCGATCGTCGTTACAGTTGCCGAGTCTTATCTGCATTGTGCCAAGGCGTTTCGCCGCTCTCTGCTGTGGGACCCCGCCTCACGTCAAGATCGCAAGGCCATGCCGTCCTTGATGAAAATGCTACTGGATCAGACAACCGGCGCGCCCGACGATGACGCCGATATGGCCGAAAAGGATGCCGGGTTAGAGGAGGCGTATCGCACCTCGATGTATTGAGATTCCGGTTCACCTCGCCCGTCAGCCGCTCTATAAGCACCCCGGACCAACCAAAGAGGCGTGATTCATGGCAAATGTAGTGGTTGTCGGGGCCCAGTGGGGTGACGAGGGCAAAGGCAAGATCGTTGACTGGCTGTCGGAGCGCGCCGACATCATCGCACGCTTTCAGGGTGGCCATAATGCCGGCCACACGTTGGTGATTGATGGCGAGGTTTATAAGCTCCACGCGCTGCCCTCGGGTGTTGTGCGTGGCGGCAAATTGTCGGTTATCGGGAACGGCGTCGTGCTGGACCCCTGGGCGTTGCTGAATGAAATCAAAACCATCCGGGCACAGGGCGTGGAAATCACGCCCGACACGCTGATGATTGCTGAAAACACGCCGTTGATCCTGCCGTTCCATGGTGAACTGGATCGCGCACGTGAGGGACAGAATTCCGTTGCGAAGATCGGAACGACGGGCCGCGGGATCGGCCCAGCTTACGAGGATAAGGTGGGGCGTCGGGTGATCCGCGTTGCGGACCTTGCCGATGATGCGACGCTGGAACTGCGCGTTGACCGGGCACTTGTGCATCACAATGCGCTGCGCAATGGTCTGGGGCTGGACCCGATTGACCGCGATGGGCTGATTGCCCAGCTGAAGGAGATTGCACCTGAGATACTGCAATTCGCAGGCCCCGTCTGGAAGGTGATGAACGAACAGCGTAAGGCGGGCAAACGCATCCTGTTCGAAGGGGCGCAAGGGGCGCTGCTGGACATTGATTTCGGGACCTATCCTTATGTAACGTCGTCCAACGTCATCGCCGGGCAGGCCGCAACCGGGACGGGGATTGGGCCGGGCTCCATAGATTTTGTGCTCGGCATCGTCAAAGCCTATACCACCCGCGTGGGCGAGGGGCCGTTTCCAACCGAACTTCATGACGCTGACGGCCAGCGGCTGGGCGAGCGCGGCCATGAATTTGGCACCACCACTGGGCGCAAACGGCGCTGCGGCTGGTTTGATGCCTGTCTTGTGCGCCAGACCTGCGCGACCTCGGGCGTGAACGGCATTTCGTTGACTAAACTGGACGTTCTGGACGGGTTCGAAACGCTGAAAATCTGCGTGGGCTATGATCTGGATGGCACGCGCTTGGATTACCTGCCGACGGCGGCGGACCAACAGGCTCGCTGCACTCCGATATACGAAGAAATCGAAGGCTGGTCAGAATCGACCGAAGGCGCGCGCAGCTGGTCCGAGCTTCCGGCCGCCGCAATCAAATATGTCCGCCGGATCGAGGAACTGATCGACTGTCCCGTGGCACTTCTGTCCACGAGCCCGGAACGTGACGACACGATCCTCGTCACTGATCCGTTCGCCGACTGATGACGCTTTCCTACAAAGCCCGCAAGCGCTGGTCGCTGTTCCTGCTGGTCGTCTGGCTGCCGGTCTATATCGTGATTGCGATCACGGTACTTGGCTATATTGGCACGCTCAACAAATGGATCGCCATTCCCATCTATGCGATCCTTGGCATCGCATGGGCGCTGCCGTTCAAATTCGTGTTCACCGGTATTGGCAAGGAAGACCCGGACGCATGACGCCGCTGGTCTACAGCGACACGCCCGTTACGCTGGTTGGCGGCGCACCTTTTGAGCCGGAAATTCTGGAACAAGCAGTAGGCTACGCCCCGACCCTGATCGGTGCGGATAGGGGTGGCGGACATGCAGCGGCGCTGGGATATCAGGTCACGCATGTAATTGGGGACATGGATAGCGGCGCAGCTGTGCCGGGGGCCACGCTGCATCATCTGCCGGATCAAGACACGACTGATTTCGAGAAATGTCTCGACTATGTCGACGCGCCTTTTTTCCTCGCTATCGGGTTTACCGGGCGACGTATGGATCACACGCTTGCCACGTTTCAGGCACTGCTGACACGGGCGAATAAACCAGTTCTGGTTCTCGCTGAGACAGACCTGATCTTTCTTGCCCCGTTGGATTTGCGTCTGATCTTGCCCATAGGCAGTCGCGTATCGCTATACCCGTTGGCGCCGGTTCAAGCCAATTCCGCCGGCTTGCGCTGGCCGCTGGAGGGGTTGGATCTTGGCCCACATGGCAAGAACAGCGTGTCAAATGAATCCTCGGCGACAGAAGTACGGATTACCCTTAATCAACGCAACGCGCTGATTATCCTGCCGCGCGAGAATTTAGACGCGGTCATTTTGCAGCTATTTGGGCAACGCTAGTTCAGCGTGCACAAGCCGTCGGCCCAATCCTGATAATAGCAAACAATCCAATTGAAACTGCCATCACCTCGGCGCGATGCAGTCGCCATGTGTTCGCCAGGTCCGAAATACCCAGTTCCACAACCCGAGCCTGAACACGCGCCCATTGCGGTGTTCCATTCGATAATAATCGGCACGTTGCAGAGGTTCTGCCAGTACATGGTGTCATAGTTCATATAGTAATGAACACATTGCCCCTGTGCGCTTACTTTGGCAGGCAAAAGTAAGAACGGCAGAAGGAATAATTGCGGTAGAAGGAAGATTGCAGCAAATCGCTTCATCGTTACGGTCCCATTTAATTTTTACATTTCACAGTGATCGACCACACCATTCGATCACACCAAAAAATAACATGGATCCCGATTCGTTTCAAATTTCACCGGGAGTCGCAACAGGTGTTGTCGCTTTCCAAGCGGTTTGAGTGGCAAGCCCGCCTTCTGGTCAAGCCTTTGGGAAGGCGAGCCATAAGGTAATCATCGCAAAGATGGGAGAGGTGAAAACGGACACGATCCACAATGGCAATGGGCTGTGTCCTCGTGCCTTCACCATGTTCTTCACCAAGTTAAAAAGCATCACGATGACCACGATGACAAAAACGAACATCTGGATTGAAGATGCGATCCTACATTAGCTCCGGCAGGTGATTACTCGTCTTGTGATAGCTAACAATCCGGTACATTCACCGCCAATCCACCCAGCGAGGTTTCTTTATACTTCGCGCTCATATCCACCCCGGTCTGGCGCATGGTTTCAACACAAGCGTCAAGGCTAACCAGATGCTTCCCATCACCGCGCAGCGCGAGCGACGCTGCCGACACCGCCTTGATCGCGCCCAGTCCGTTCCGTTCGATACAAGGCGCTTGCACAAGCCCTTTGATCGGATCGCAGGTCATGCCCAGATGGTGTTCCAATGCAATCTCGGCCGCGTTTTCCACCTGAGCGGGCGACCCACCCAGCACCGCGCACAGCCCGGCGGCGGCCATCGCAGAGGCTGAACCAACCTCTCCCTGACAACCGACCTCAGCCCCGGAAATCGAGGCATTCATCTTGATGATCCCACCCACTGCCGCGGCGGTCAGCAGGAAATCCTCCACCCGACTAACCGAAGCCCCTGGCACATGATCCAGATAATAGCGCAACGTCGCAGGCAGCACCCCGGCGGCCCCGTTGGTCGGGGCGGTCACCACTTGTCCTCCAGCGGCGTTTTCCTCATTCACGGCAATCGCATAGACGGATATCCAGTCGTTGATCGTATGGGGTGCGGACAGGTTCTGACCCCGTTCGGCCAGCAGCGCTTGATGAATACCTTTCGCCCGTCGCCGCATATTCAACCCGCCCGGCAGTGTGCCGCCAGTGTCAAGACCCCGGTCGATACAGCCATTCATAACCGACCAAATCTTGGTCAATCCCGTTGACAGGTCGCTTGCCGACATATGTGTCAGCTCATTCGCGCGTTTGATGTCGGCAATGGATTTTCCGGCTTTTTCCGCCATCGTCACCATGTCCACCGCCTTGCGGAACGGGTAGGGGACATCCTTCGGGATATCGGTGGGGTCCTGCGCGGCTCGTTCCCTTTCCGTCAACACGAACCCGCCACCAACAGAATAATAGGTTTCTCGTGCATGAAGGTTCCCATCTGCGTCATAAGCGGACAGGACCAAACCATTTGTGTGACCCTCTAGCGGCGGGCCATAGTCAAAAATCAGGTCTGCATCCGGATCAAAGGCCAGTTCCGGTAGACCCGGCGGATTGATCCGTCCGCTGGTGGTCACCCCAGTAAAAACCGCATCCGCGGCATCCGGATCAAATGCATCGGGCGTAAACCCCGCCAGCCCCAGCAGCACCGCCCGGTCCGTCGCGTGACCTTTGCCTGTAAACGCCAGCGAGCCATGCAATCGGCAGCCAAACCGCGCCACATCGCCCGACCCCGGGACGCGCCCTGCGCCTGATCGGATCAGGTCCAGAAACCGCGCAGCCGCCACCATTGGCCCCATCGTGTGGGACGAGGACGGGCCGATGCCAACTTTGAAGATATCGAAAACAGACAGAAACATATCCTCAAGCTACGCCCTCGCCAGCCCCCTGCACAGACGGAATCCGACCCTTCACCCGCAAAAGGCGGTTATCACGACAAAGTGCCCCCTCGCGGTGGTGGACGAATCTGCCTATAAGGCCCACATAACCAGCAATGGAGCCTCAAATGACCGCCCCCACTTCCGGACCCGAAAAAGCCAAATATGCCGCCGCGCTGAAGGCGATGGACTATGTGGAGCCGGGGATGAAAATCGGCCTTGGCACTGGGTCGACGGCCTTTCACTTTGTGAACCTGATGGGTGAGAGGGTCGCGGCTGGCGACAATTTCAAATGTGTCCCAACATCTTCTCGCACGGCAGAACAGGCGAAGTCGCTGAACATCCCGTTGATCACCCTCGATAAAGCCAAGCGGCTGGATCTGGTGGTGGATGGCGCGGATGAGTTTGATCCTGACATGAACCTTATCAAAGGCGCAGGTGGCGCGTTGTTGCAGGAAAAGCTTGTGGCGATGGCCGCAAAAAAGATGATCGTGATCTCGGATGAGAGCAAAGAGGTTCAACAACTTGGCAAGTTTACTCTGCCGGTGGAGGTTGTACAGTTCGGCTGGGAAGGCACGCTAAAGAGGGTTGAGCGTCAACTGAAACGGGTTGGTCTGGAAGGCAAGACAATCACCCGGCGTTTGGATGGCAAAAAACCTTATGTGACAGACGAGGGGCATTACCTTCTTGATCTACAATTGGATGTGATCGAAGACCCGGCAAAGCTGGCGCGGCAACTCAAACAGATCGTTGGTGTGGTGGAAACCGGCCTGTTCATCAAAATCGCGGACACTGTTATTGTGGGCTACGAAAACGGCACAACCAAGGTGATTGGATAAGATATGTATGACTACGACCTTTTTGTAATTGGCGGCGGTTCCGGCGGTGTTCGCGCCGGAAGGGTGACCGCGCAACTGGGCAAAAAGGTCGCTTTGGCCGAGGAATATCGCTATGGCGGCACCTGCGTGATCCGGGGTTGCGTGCCCAAAAAGCTGATGGTGTATGCCTCGGCATTCGCGCAGCAATTTACGGATGCTAAAGGGTTTGGTTGGACGGTTGGGAACACCTCTTTCGACTGGCCGACACTGCGCGGCAATATTGACGCCGAATTGAACCGGCTAGAGGGGCTTTACGAAAAGGGTCTGACGTCAAACGGGGCAGATACGTTTAACCAGCGCGCAACCATTACTGGCCCGCACGAGGTGCAGTTGGCGGATGGCACCACCAAAAGCGCCGAAACCATCCTGATCGCCACTGGTGGCCGTCCCTTTATTCCCGATGTTCCCGGAGCGGAGCATGTGATTACCTCTAACGAGATTTTCCTGCTGGACGAATTGCCCAAACGCATTCTGGTCGTTGGTGGCGGTTATATTGCCTGCGAATTTGCCTGTATCCTCAATGGCATGGGGGTAGAGGTGCACCAGTATTACCGCGGCGCCCAAATCCTGAGGGGGTTCGATGGCGAGGTGCGGGGCCATGTCTCGGACGAAATGATCGCCAAGGGGATCAATTTGCATCTGGGCACCGATGTCACGCGGATCGAAAAACAGGATGACGGGTTGCATGTCCATTGCACCAACGGGTCGATCTGCGTGGTGGATCAGGTGCTATATGCGACCGGCCGCGTGGCAAATACTGAAAATTTGGGATTGGATGAAGTTGGTGTTGAAACCGGTCGCAAAGGTGAAGTGAAAGTTGACACTTACGGTCAGACGTCGGTGCCCTCGATCTATGCCGTAGGTGATGTGACCGACCGCGTGCAGCTGACCCCAGTCGCGATCCGTGAAGGGGTGGCCTTTGTGGAAACCGTGTTCAAGAACAATCCGACCAGCCCCGACCACGAGCTGATCCCCACAGCGGTGTTCACCCAACCCGAGATCGGTACAGTGGGCATGACCGAAGAAGAGGCTCGCGATAAATATGATGTCGACGTCTACCGTGCTGCCTTCCGTCCGATGCAGGTGGTGCTTGCGGGACGCGAAGAACGCATGTTGATGAAGCTGATCGTTGATAAGGCCACGCGCAAGGTGCTGGGTTGCCATATTGTCGGTCCCGCCGCGGGAGAGATGATCCAGTTGGCCGGGGTGGCCGTAAAAATGGGCGCAACCAAGGAAGATTTCGACCGCACTGTGGCGGTTCATCCGACGGCGGCGGAAGAACTGGTCACAATGAAAGAACCCGTGTAAAAGACTTGAAATTTCAGCCTGAATGATCAGGTAAAAGGTAACTGTAAACAAAGGGAAGACGAAGCCTATGGCAGGTTCCAACAATTCCGGCGGCCCCTGGGGTGGCGGCGGAGGTGATGACAAGGGCAAAGGCCCTTGGGGAGGGGGTGGAAACCGCCCTGAAAATTCTAATGGCAACAACGGAAATGGCGGACAAAAACCGCCTCAGGTGCCCGAAATCGACGACATCCTGAATAAGGTTCAGGAGCAGGTTCGTGTGATCATGGGCGGCGGTCGTGGCGGATCAGGCGGTTCAGGGTCCGGTGGCGGTATTGGCCGCGGGCCGATCCTGCTTGGCCTGTTTGTGCTTGCTGCGTTGTGGCTGTTCGCGTCTTTCTATTCGGTAAAACCCGAGGAAAAATCGGTAGAGCTTTTCTTGGGGGAATTTCATCAGGTGGGCGAACCCGGACTGAACTTTGCTCCTTGGCCATTGGTTAGCAAGGAAATCCTGGCGGTGACGCGCGAAAACACCGAAGATATTGGTGTCGGCGGCCGTGGCTCGCGCCTTGAAGAGGGCTTGATGCTGACGGGTGATGAAAACATCGTTGATATCGACTTTCAGGTTGTCTGGAACATCACCGATCCGGCGCAATATCTGTTCAATTTGGCCGAACCCCAGAACACAATTCGTGCCGTTGCGGAATCCGCCATGCGCGAGGTGATCGGCCGTTCGCAGCTTTCCCCAATCCTGAACCGGGATCGTGCAGCGATCTCACTTGAAGTGCGGGAACTGATCCAGACAACGCTTGATAGCTATGATGCCGGGGTGAACATTGTGCGTCTGAACTTCGACAAAGCTGACCCGCCGCGTGAAGTGATCGACGCCTTCCGCGACGTGCAGGCTGCGGAACAGGAGCGTGACACATTGGAAAAACGTGCAGATGCTTACGCGAACCAGCGTCTGGCAGCCGCACGTGGTGAAGCGGCGCAGCTGCTTCAGGAAGCCGAAGCCTATCGTGCCCAGATCATCAACGAAGCGTTGGGTGAAGCGGCACGTTTCATCGCAGTCTATGACGAATATACGAAAGCCGAAGGTGTGACCCGCAAACGTCTGTACTTGGAAACGCTTGAACGGGTGCTTGCTGGTGTCGACAAAATCATCATCGACGATAGTGTTGGCGGAGAAGGTGGCGTTGTCCCCTATCTGCCGCTGAACGAACTCCGGGGGAGCAACAACTGATGGGACGCTCTGCATTCTTTGCTTTTCTTATCCTGATTGTCGGGATCGTCGGTGCCTCATCACTGTTCATCGTGGATGAACGGGAACGGGCGTTGGTTCTCCAATTTGGTCAGGTCAAACGGGTTGTTGAACAACCTGGCTTGTCCTTCAAAATCCCGTTCATTCAGGAGGTCGTTAAATATGACGACCGAACACTGTCGCTGGATACCGAGCCACTGGAAGTCACGCCGCTTGATGATCGACGACTGGTGGTGGACGCGTTTGCACGCTACCGTATCGTTGACGTGGAACAATTCCGGCGTGCTGTCGGCACAGGGGGAATTGAATCGGCCAAAGTGCGCTTGGAACGCATTCTGAACGCGTCATTGCGTGAGGTTCTGGGTTCCGCAAGTTCGGATCAGATACTTTCCGAAGAGCGTATCGTCCTGATGACAAGAATCCGTGACGGAGCTCGGATCGAAGCGCAAGGCTTGGGGGTCGAGATCATCGACGTACGTATCAAACGTGCCGATCTGCCCGAACAAAACCTGGCGGCCACCTTTGCCCGTATGCAGGCCGAGCGTGAACGTGAAGCGGCCGACGAGCGCGCCCGCGGTAACGAGGCTGCGCAAATCGTGCGGGCACAGGCTGATCGATCAGCGGTGGAACTGGTGTCCGAGGCACAGCGTGATGCAGAAATCATCCGCGGTGAAGCAGATGCCGAACGCAACGCGATCTTTGCAGAAGCGTTTGGACGCGACCCCGATTTCTTCGCGTTCTATCGCTCGCTACGCGCCTATGAACAATCTTTGTTGGGTGAAAATTCGACTTTGGTTATCTCACCCGATAGCGAATTCTTTGAATTCCTTAAATCAGACGGGTTTGGTGAATGATCGATGAAATCCTTCTGGGTATCGGATGTGTCGCCGTGATAGAGGGGCTGGTGCTTGCACTGGCCCCCAATCGTTTGGAGGATATCGTCACCATGCTGCGCGAGATCGGACCCGAGCGGCTACGCGTGTTGGGCGTATGTGTTATGGCGTTTGGCGTATTTGTGGTTTGGCTTGCACGCGGGTAAACTCTCACACTAATGTGAGACGATGCACAGTCAGTTTACTTGAAAATTTTCTGCGCGATCACACTGTATACGTATGCCCGGAAAAAGGTTCCCGACTCGCGGGATCAAGATTGAGCAGGAGGAAATCATGATCAAAGCAAAGGCCATGGCGCGTGACACACGCCTTGCAACTGCCTCGTTACTTTCGTTTTTAATGGTGTTGGCAATCGCAATCGCGACGCCGCAGATGGGGAAATCCCAGCAGATTGGTGAAAGCTTTGCCGATCTTGTCGATACTATCAGCCCCGCCGTTGTGAACATCGTGACCAGTGTGGCGGTCGCAGATCGCGAAGGCCCAACACCAATGGTGCCCGAGGGGTCCCCGCTAGAGGACCTGTTCCGCGACTTTTTGGATCGCCAACAGCAAGATGAATCCCCGCGCTTTAGAGGCGAGGCAATCGGCTCGGGTTTCATCATCTCTCCGGATGGCTATATCGTCACCAATAACCACGTGATTGCGGGGGCGGACGAAATCGAAATCGAACGTTTTGATGGTACGAAAATGCGCGCCGAATTGGTCGGAACAGACGAGCGCACCGATATCGCCGTGCTTAAAGTGGAATCGGATCAGCCATTGCCCTATGTGCCATGGGGGGATTCAGATGTCGCCCGTGTGGGGGATTGGGTGATCGCAATTGGTAACCCGTTGGGACAGGGTTTTTCCGTCTCTACTGGTATTATCTCGGCGCGAAACCGTTCCTTGTCCGGATCATATGATGACTTTATCCAGACCGACGCCGCGATTAACCGCGGTAACTCTGGTGGTCCCTTGTTCAATATGAACGGCGAAGTGATCGGTGTGAATACGGCAATTCTTTCGCCCAACGGCGGCTCTATCGGCATCGGGTTTTCGATGTCCTCGGCGGTGGTCGAACGCGTTGTGGCACAGCTGATTGAATATGGGGAAACCAGCCGCGGTTGGCTTGGCGTCCGCATTCAGGATATCAGCGAAGATGTTGCGGATGCGCTGGAACTTGCGTCGACAGATGGAGCTTTGGTAACAGATGTTCCGGCAGGCCCGGCTTTGGATGCGGGTATTGAACCCGGTGATGTTATCCTGGTTTTTGACGGTGAAAAAATCGAATCCACACGTGAACTTGTTAGCCTCGTGGCCGAAACCGACGTTGGAAAAACCGTGGACGTGATCGTGCTGCGCGAAGGACAGGAAGTGACCTTGGACGTTACGCTCGGTCGCCTCGAGGAAGCCATTCTTGCCAGTGGTGCCCCGACCCAAGATCCAATGCCGATGGAAGAAGACATCCAGATTTATGGTATGACCCTGACCTACCTGAATGAAGAAACACGCGGTCAGCTTGGGCTGGAAACCGGTATCGAAGGTGTTTTGATACTGGATGTTGATCAGGCCTCGGATGCCTATGACAAAGGGCTACGTGCCGGCGATGTCATTCTGGAGATCGGACAGGAAGCGGTTTCGGACCCACAGGATATCGTGGACCGGATCGGGACGGCAGTCGAAGCCGGCCGCACGTCGATCCTGCTTCTGATCACGCGCGAAGGTGACAAACGGTTTGTTGCGATCCCGTTGAACTGATCCAGTTGAAACCAACGAAAAGGGCGGCCAACTGGTCGCCCTTTTGCGTTACAGGAACAGGAAGTCGTCGGCAGTGATCATGTCTGGCGACACCGACAACAGATATATCTCCCCGCCGCTCCACGAGATTGTGGTATGCTCGGTATCCGACAGAATTTCGATCTGATCAAAGCTATAGCCGCCATACATCACCAACAGATCAACCCCTGTTTCGAAATCGGTAATCGTGTCCCCACCATTATTATATTGGGCAAAAATGAACTGATCCGCATCTTCGCCACCTGTCAGGATGTCATCGCTTAGACCGCCGACCAATTGGTCCATTCCACTTCCCCCTGATAGGAAATCACTGCCTGAACCCCCATCCAGATAATCCGCACCGCTGCCACCGAGAAGCCGATCGTGACCCGCGTTGCCAAACAGAAAATCATCGCCACGGCCCGACGTCAGGATATCATCTCCAACCCCGCCTTTGGCCGTTGACCCTGTGGAATTGTTACCAATGGTGATCTGATCATCACCATCATTTCCGATCAGCATATTTGCCCCAGACATGTCGTCGATCCGGTCGTTGCCAGTGCCACCGCGAATGATGTCATCGGCGACACTGCCCGACAGCCAGTCGTTCCCAGCACCTCCGTCAACCGCGACGCCACGCATGATCGGCAGGATCGTTGCATCGGGTTGAAAGATGTCATCGCCATCGCCCCCGATAAATTCATACCCGCTCGTGATGATCAGCTTTTCCAGCGCAAAGCCCAAATCGGCTTTCCAACCGTCCTGACCAGGTAGGATGGTGTCGAATGTTGCCGTTAGCATTTGGGGTTCCGGAAATTCCAAATAGCCGATTTGCACTTCTTGACCATTCTCGACACGGAAATATTCGATGCGGGTAACCTCTATTTCCGCCGTACTGCCCAGCTGGGCCATGTCGGGCAAGAGGGTTTCGCTGATGATGCGTATACCATGGTTGGGATAATTCGCAGACTCGCGGCTTTGCCAGTCATCATCCAACAGAACGATGGTTCCGTCCCTGTTGACGTTATTGCGCAAGAACACGTTCGGGGCCAAACCTTGTCCGAGAGAGGACGGTATAAAAAAACCGGCATTGTCTGCGACGATTTTGATGGTTTCCATGGCACTAATCCCGAGATACTTAATAAACTCTTAAGAAACTCACACAATTTTAGATAAAATTCAAAACATCTGTTTACGTTTGGTTAATGAACATAAAGAGAACATCTGACGAGGCAGTGATAGGGGCTGGTCGTTTGGGTTTTGCCAAGCTAGATAGTTGCCGACTGGAATGAAGAAGGGTCTGTGATGGCGAAAATCACCTATATCGAGTTCAATGGCACCGAACATGTGGTAGAGGTTCCAAATGGCCTGACAGTGATGGAAGGCGCTCGTGACAATAACATCCCCGGGATCGAAGCGGATTGCGGCGGGGCCTGCGCCTGTTCGACCTGCCATGTCTATGTTGATGATGTGTGGGTGTCGAAACTGCCCGCCAAGGACGAGATGGAAGCAGACATGCTGGATTTCGCCTTTCAACCGGACCCGGAAAAATCTCGTCTGACCTGTCAGTTGAAGGTATCCGACGCGCTGGATGGGTTGGTCGTGCGGATGCCGGAGAAACAGATTTGATCCGGCTCTTGCTGGCATTTTTGGTGCTGGCAACGATGGGGTCGGCACAGTCCCGCCCCAATATTCTGGATGCGAGTTTTGGCGATCCGACGGACCGCTATGATCACGGAATTTTGGGTGATGCGATTGAATATGGTTCGCTCTATCTGGCGCTGGACAAATGTCCCGAATGCGCGTTGCTGACCCATGACTCGGTTGTGATCACCTTGCCCCTGAACCGTGTGTTCGAGGACTTGGAGCCCCGGATTGCCGATCTGGATAAGGACGGGTTTAACGAGGTGATTGTGGTCGAAACCGACCTGCGTCTGGGCGCTCAATTGGCGGTATATGGTGTGGAGGGTAAAATCGCCGAGTCCCCGTTTCTGGGCCAGCCGCATCGCTGGCTCGCCCCGATTGGGGTGGCGGATTTCAATCGCGACGGGCTGATGGACATTGCCTATATCGAAAAGCCACACCTGACCAAAATCCTGAAAATCTGGTCGTTTGATGGTAGGGAATTGCGGCTCGTTGCCGAGGCCTCGGGCTTGACCAATCACAGGATTGGCGAGGATTTTATCTCGGGCGGTGTGCGCACCTGTCGGGGATATCCGGAAATGATCACGGCAAGTGGAGACTGGCGCTACGTCGTGGCGACCCGCATGACGGAAGGCGGGTTGACCTTCGACACGCTGGGTCCGTTTACAGGACCGGAAAGTTTCGAGGCGGCGCTAAAATGTCAGTAAATTTGGTATTCTACGCTTGAATGCGGTGTTTTATCCCGCGCGGATTCAAGGAACAGCCGCTGGGTTGGCACTTGCCCTTACGTAGCGATTTGGGGTGGCAAATACGTGACGGGCTTACAACGCCCGCCAGCCGATATCTTTGCGATAGAACCCGCCGGGCCAGTTGATCCCATCTAGCGCGGCATAGGCGCGATCCCGGGCCTCTTGCAGATTGGACCCACGCGCCGTGATATTCAAAACACGCCCGCCGTTGGATACGACCTGTCCATTGTCGGACTTAGTCCCTGCATGGAAAATCTGCACCATCGGGTTACCGTCGGCACTGTCGAGGCCGCCGATAACCTCGCCCTTGGTATAGTCTCCGGGATAACCGTTTGCGGCCATCACGACGGTCATAGCGTGATCATCCGCCCAGTTGATCTGCGTGTCGGCCAGCCGTTCTTCGGCACAGGCCAGCAGGGTGTCCAGCGCTTGCGCCCCGAGTCGTAACATCAGCACCTGGCATTCCGGATCGCCAAAGCGGACGTTATACTCCACCAGTCGCGGCTGCCCGTCCTTGATCATAAACCCGGCATAGAGGACACCCTGATAAGGCGTCCCACGCCGCGCCATCTCGGCAATGGTGGGTTTCACGATCTCATCGAGCGCCTTTTGCGTCACTGACCTATCCATAATCGGGGCCGGGGAGTAAGCACCCATGCCCCCAGTGTTCGGCCCTTCGTCCCCGTCAAATGCCCGCTTATGGTCCTGCGCAGTCCCGATGGGCAGGATGTTTTTGCCGTCCGACAAGATGAAAAACGAGGCTTCCTCACCCTCCATAAATTCTTCGATCACCACTTCTGCACCGGCATCCCCAAACGCGCCATCGAAACAATCGTCAAGGGCGGCGAGGGCCGTCGGCAGGTCCATCGCCACCGTCACGCCTTTGCCGGCGGCCAGACCGTCGGCTTTGATCACAATGGGAGCACCCTGTTCCTGCACATACGCCTTCGCTGCCGCCAGATCGGTGAAGCGCGCATATCCCGCGGTGGGGGCACTACAGGCGTCACAGATTTCTTTGGTGAAGGCTTTGGATGCCTCCAACTGGGCCGCCGCTTGCGAGGGGCCGAACGTCAGAATACCCGCGCCGCGCAAGCGGTCGGCCACGCCTGCGGCCAGTGGCGCTTCGGGCCCGATCACCACAAAACCGATGCTTTCGGCATCGCAGAATTCGACAACAGCGTCGCCATCTGTCGGATCAATCGCGACACATTCGGCCACTTGCGCGATCCCGGCATTTCCGGGGGCGCAGAACAGTTGATCACATTTCGGATTTTGCGCAATCGCCCATGCCAGCGCATGTTCGCGCCCTCCGGATCCGAGAATTAGGATGTTCATGGCGCACTCCGTCTCTTGGGTTTTGTTGCGGGTCGTTCTAAGGTTGCGAAGAGTTAGTTGCAAGGAAGATGATGTCCGACCTGATTGACGACCCGACCCCCGGTCAAAACGCGCCCGAGTTTTCGGTTTCGGAAATTTCCGGCGCGGTGAAACGCATGATCGAGGGAGAGTTCAGCCACGTCCGTATCCGGGGTGAGGTTGGCCGCGTTTCCCACCCCAAATCCGGGCATCTCTATCTGGACCTGAAGGATGATCGCGCCGTGTTGGCCAGTGTCATCTGGAAAGGTGTCGCGGCGGGCCTTCGCACCCAGCCGGAGGAAGGGATGGAGGTTGTCGCGACCGGGCGCCTCACGACCTTCCCCGGCCAAAGCCGCTATCAGCTGGTGATCGAGGATATCGCGCCCGCCGGGGTTGGGGCGTTGATGGCGATGCTCGATAAACGCCGCAAGGCATTGGCGGCGGAGGGGCTGTTTGACGAGGGACGCAAACGCCCGCTGCCCTACTTGCCCGAAGTGATCGGTGTGGTCACATCACCGTCCGGTGCGGTGATCCGCGATATTTTGCACCGCCTGCGGGATCGATTCCCGCGCAAAGTTCTGCTCTGGCCCGTCGCGGTTCAAGGCGAAAAATGCGCGGTGGAAGTCGCTGCCGCAATTCGGGGTTTCAACGCGCTAACGCCGGATGGCGAGTTGCCACGCCCCGACGTTCTGATCGTGGCGCGGGGCGGGGGCTCGCTGGAGGATCTGTGGGGCTTTAACGAGGAAATCGTGGTCCGTGCTGCTGCGGCAAGTGACATCCCCCTGATCTCGGCCGTCGGACATGAAACCGATACAACATTGATTGATTTTGCGTCTGACAGGCGCGCACCGACACCAACCGCTGCGGCGGAAATGGCTGTCCCGGTGCGCGCGGACCTGTCTGCGCATGTGGCAACGCTGGAAGAACGCCGCCGTCGCGCCGTGGCGCGGATGTTGGATCAACGCCGCCAGCGATTGCGCGATCTGGGCCGTGCTTTGCCCCGCCCTGATGCAATCATGGGTGAAAAGGCGCAGAGGCTGGACGGTCTGGTGATGCGTCTCCCGATGGCTTTGTCCAACCTGACGCACCGCAAGCGCGCACAGCTGTCGCAACGCGGCGCGGATCGTTTGCGTCCACAGACCTTGTTGCGCGACGTGCAGAACCGGCGGCGCGAGCTGTCCGGTTGGGTTACCCGACTGACACCTGCGCTGTCCCGGCGAATGGCCGAGCCACAACGGCAGCTAACCGCGCTGGCCCGCACGCTCGACACGCTCAGCTATCGTAGTACGCTGGAACGGGGCTATGCCGTGATACACGGGCCGGACGGCGTGATCACGCGCAAGGCTAACGCGACGGCAGAGATGCAGATTGAATTTGCCGACGGTAAACTGCCTGTCAGTCAACAAAAAGGGGCGCCTAAAGTGACGCCCCCCAAAAAACCCAAATCGGATGATCCGCAGGGCTCGCTATTCTAAACCAGCGCAGCCTCGGTCGCGGCTTCGATGTCAGCACGGGTGACACCGTCCGCCATTTCGACGATCTTCAAACCGCCCTCGACCACGTCAAACACGCCGAGGTTGGTGATAATCCGATCCACCACCTGCGTTCCGGTCAGCGGCAGGGTGCAGGTCTTCAACAGCTTGCTCTCACCATGTTTATTCGTGTGATCCATGATCACAACCACACGCTGCACCCCGGCCACAAGGTCCATAGCCCCACCCATGCCCTTCACCAGCTTGCCCGGGATCATCCAGTTGGCGAGGTCCCCGTTTTCAGCCACTTCCATCGCGCCAAGGATCGCCATCGCGATCTTGCCACCCCGGATCATCCCGAAACTGTCGGATGACGAAAAATAGCTGGTCCGATCCAGTTCCGTGATCGTCTGCTTGCCAGCATTGATCAGGTCCGCGTCGATTTCAGCCTCGGTCGGGAAGGGGCCCATGCCCAGCATCCCGTTTTCCGACTGCAAGGTCACGTCGATCCCGTCGGGGATATAGTTCGACACCAACGTCGGAATGCCGATGCCAAGGTTCACATAGGTGCCATCTTCAAGTTCCTGCGCCGCCCGGGCGGCCATTTGGTTACGATCCCAGGGCATACTTATTCCCCCGATTATGTTCTTCGATTGCTTCTGCTATCCGGTTCAATGCATCAGTTTGACTAATTGCAGCCCTTTCAGAAATTTGTGCAGTAACTAAAGCACAATTGCTGGATACAGCGGCGCAAATAAAGTGCCCAACGAGTTCTGGGTGGCTCTTAGCGTACCCTTCACCGAATTGCTCATCAATTTTTACTTTTGCTCGTGCAAGAGCCGAACTGGCTGTATATTCGCCATCACTGACCAGTTGTTCTGGTGTAGCTGTAATTTTCTGTTCCATTATCATTTCTCCCTCACAGTGCGTTGTTCGATGCGCTTCTCGTGCTCGCCTTGAATGATCCGGTGCACAAAAATGCCGGGAGTGTGGATGCAATCCGGGTCCAGCGAACCAACTGGCACGATTTCTTCGACCTCGGCGATACAAATCTTGCCGCAGGTTGCGGCCGGTGGGTTAAAGTTTCGCGCGGTTTTACGGTAAACAAGGTTCCCTTGCGCGTCGCCTTTCCACGCCTTCACGATGGACAGGTCAGCAAAGATGCCTTCCTCCATGATGTAGGTTTCACCGTTGAATTCCTTATGCTCTTTGCCTTCGGCAATCACGGTGCCAACGCCGGTTTTGGTGTAGAATCCGGGGATACCCGCACCACCGGCGCGCATCCGTTCAGCCAATGTGCCCTGTGGATTAAACTCCAGCTCCAGCTCGCCCGACAGGTACTGGCGCATGAATTCATCATTCTCGCCCACATAGGACGAGATCATCTTTTTCACCTGCTTGGTTTGCAATAACAGACCTAGGCCGAAATCATCCACCCCGGCATTGTTGGACGCAAATGTCAGGTCCTTGGTCCCCGCCTGCCGGATCCCGTCGATCAGCAGTTCGGGGATGCCGCACAGGCCAAACCCGCCCGCGGCGATCAGCATGCCGTCAAACAGCACACCGTCGAGCGCCGCGGCAGCGTTTTCATAAACTTTCTTCACGTGAACCCTCCCACGAATATTTTCCATGGATAATAAATCAGCCCGTCCCGGACGCAAGCCATTCTTCGCGATTAATCCGGTATAATACATGGCGCAGCAATGGGCTTTCGGGGGGCAGACTTGGATGATCGAAATCATCCATCGGATCATACCGCATCCCCAGCCGCTGCATCACCCGCTGTGACGGCGTGTTCTGGACCGTTGTCATCGCGACGACCTGATCAAGGCCGTGTGCAAACGCCGCGTCCAGACAGGCCCGCGCGCCCTCTGTCGCATAACCTTTACCCCAAACCGACGGGATCAGACGCCAACCAACCTCGGTCGCGGGAGTAAAGGGTGTTTCATAGCCGATTTCCGATGTACCGATAAAACCGATGAACGCTCCCTCGGCTTCGGCAGCCAACCAACCGTCTGGGTGGTCCTTGTAATAGTCGATAATCTTGGCAAGGAAACCGTCCGAAACCTCCCGCGTCAGGGTGCTCGGAAAATAGCGCATGACCGTCGGGTCAGCATTCAGCGCCGCAAATGCCGCAGCATCATCTGCCCGGAAATGCCTCAGCACCAGCCTGTCTGTTATCAGTTTCATTCACCCCATATTGGCCAAAAGCGCATCGATTTCCATCCTAAGATTTTCGATTTCTGAATAGGCGGTCGATTTGGTTTGACGGGTGGGTTGGGCATAATCCGCCAGAAACCCTGTGGCAAATTCGGCGCGGTGCGACAGGTGGCTGTCCAGAACATCAGCGCCGCGTGTCTCCAGCATTTTTTCGGTTTCGGATTTGTCTTTGTCCGTATGATGGCCAGCAGAGTTCATGATCACCCGGCAGATTTTGCCCTCGTCCTTGCAGGTCTGCATCACAGTGCTGATCCCCCATACGCCGAAATCTGTTGGGGAACAGGGGGCGAGGATCAGATCCGCTTCGCGTACCACAGAGTGCAGCAATGTGCCGGGGTTAGAGGGGCAATCAACCAGCGTGATGTCGTGGTTCTCGCGACTTTCGCGGATATCAGTGGCGGCATGCCACTGCTTGGATTGCTTGAGGTTCATATCAACCTCGCGATTCTTGACCCCCCAATGGGCCAGCGTTTGTTTCGGGTCCAGATCGATCAATTCCACCGATCTCCCGTGATGCGCCCAGCTATGCGCTAGATGGCTAAGGATTGTGGTTTTCCCGGAACTGCCCTTTTGTTGAACGAATGCAATGACATAGCCCATGATCAGCCCTCCTGCTGTCACCCTATCGTAAGATTGGTTAACGGGGAATGATCTGCGTCAAAATCTGAAATGGCGGGCCAGCGCAGTGATCTGACCGGCGAATACTGCCTCCATTTCCGCACTGGGCTGTTGGCCGCTGATCCGGGGTAGCAATGGGTCAGGCGCGGTGATTTTGCTGCCGGACATTTCTTCCAGCACCGCATGGCCACAGAAGGGGACGTGGAGTTCGGAATAGCCCCCCTCATGCGCCATCACCAATCGTCCGTTACAATTTTTGGCGGCGTCCATGACCTCTCGCGTCATTTCGCGGAAGGTTTCGGCGTGGCACAGCATCCGCGACAACGGGTCAACGCCCGACGCATCGAAACCGCAGGCCACGATAATCACTTCCGGCGCATAATCCGCCAGCGCAGGGCGCACAATACGGCGCATTGCGTCAAGGTAGGTGGTGTGCCCTGCTCCCGGTGGTAGGGGGATATTGATATTGAACCCTTCGCCCACGCCGTTGCCGCGGGCCTCTGGCTGGCCAGTGTCCAGCGGATAATTCCGATCCTGATGAATAGAAATCGTCAACACATCGTCGCGGTCGTAAAATATCGCCTCCGTGCCGTTGCCGTGATGGACGTCCCAATCGACGACGGCGACGCGGGCAGCCAAACCTTCGGCCTTTGCCGCCTCGATCGCGACGGCGATATTGTTGAACAAGCAAAAGCCATTTGACCAGTCGGGCAGGGCGTGATGCCCCGGTGGTCGCGACAGGGCATAGGCATTTTGGAGCTGGCCCTTCAGCACCGACAGCAGCGCATGTTTGACCAACCCCGCCGACAACGCCGCGATGTCATAGCCACCCGGGCCGAATGGGGTGCGCAAGCCCATCTCGCCACCCTTCGCATCCGACAGATGTTTAAATTCAGACAGATAACTGTCGGGATGTACACGGTTCAGGTCCGCATAAGTCGCCGGTTCAGCCGAGCGGCAATCCAGATCACCCGCCAGCCCGGTCACATCCAGCAGGTTCTTGAACCGTCGCTTCGTCTCGGGGTTCTCCGGCAAACCACCCGCGGCGAGCGGCTGAACCAGCCCGCCAACCGGCACCGTCAGGGCGTAATTTCCGCCGGAATGCCAAAAACAGCGCTCGTCCCAGAAGAACCCCGTAGACATCAGCGCTGTCCAGCGACCATCAGGCCCTGCGCTTTCACATCCTTCAGAGTCAGGTCCAGACACATCCACGCTTTTTCGACCAGCTCGTCAATCTCACCATGCGAAATCACCAAGGGAGGCGAGATGATCATACGATCATACACATGCCGCATCACCAGACCGTTGGCGAAACAATGTTCGCGGCAGATATAGCCGACGGTCCCGGCGTCGGCGGCAAACGGCGCGCGGGCGCTGGCGTCGGGGGTCAATTCTATCGCACCCATCATCCCTTTGATCCGGGCCTCGCCGACCAGCGGATGATCCGCAAGCGTCGCCCATTTTTTGGCCATGTAATGCTGTGTGTCGTCCCGCACTGTGTCGACGATCTTTTCCTCCTGCATGATCCGCAGGTTTTCCAGCGCCACTGCCGCTGCGACCGGATGACCGGAATAGGTGTAGCCATGGGCGAACTCTCCGCCCGCGTCCAGCACCTCGCACACTTTCTCGCTGACGACCGAGCCGCCAATCGGTTGGTAGCCCGACGACAATCCTTTGGCGATGGTCATGATGTCGGGGCGGATATTGTAGGTGTCCGAGCCAAACCAGTTGCCAGTCCGCCCGAATGCCGTGATCACCTCGTCAGCGATCAACAGAATGTTGCGCTCATCACATATCCGCTGGATTTCTGGCCAATATGTGTCGGGCGGAATGATCACACCACCCGCACCTTGCACAGGTTCCGCGATAAAGGCTGCGACGCGGTCCTCGCCCACCCGATCAATCGTTTCCTCCAGCAGGCGCGCGCGGGCCAGACCAAATTCTTCGGGCGTCATGTCGCCGCCTTCGGCGTACCAATAGGGCTGGTCGATATGCACGATGTCAGGAATTGGCAAACCGCCCTGCGCATGAATCCCCTTCATCCCACCAAGCGAGCCGCCCCCCATCGTAGACCCATGATACCCATTCCAACGCGAAATTATGATCGACTTCTCTGGCTTCCCCTGCGAGGCCCAGTAATGCCGCACCAACCGGATATTCGTGTCATTCGCATCCGACCCGCCGCTACTGAAAAATACGCGGTTTAGGTCACCGGGCATCAGTTCGGCCAGTTTTTCCGCCAGCGCAATCACCGGCGGGTGGCTGGTCATGAAGAAGGTGTTGTAAAACGGCAATTCCTGCATCTGGCGATACGCAACCTCGGCCAGTTCTGTGCGTCCATAACCGATGTTGCAACACCACAATCCCGCCATGCCATCCAGCATCCGGTTGCCCTCGCTGTCATAAACATAAACTCCTTCGGCCCGCGTGATTACCCGCGCGCCCCGCGCATTGATCACCGGGTTATCGGTGAACGGATGAAGGTGATGCCGGGCGTCCGAGGCCTGCATGTCAGCGGTTGATGGATGATTGGTCAGTTTCGTCATGATACACCTTTGATATTTGCCAGAAGACTAGGTCGGTGCGGGTCGATATGCCAGTCCATTTCCGACGAAACTTGTGTCGATTTGCAGCGTTGCACGAGGGAAACATGTCACTATGCTTGCCGGATGAGGATACTTACTTTTACTGTCTGCCTGATCGCCAATCTGGCCGCCGCCGAGATATGTGACCCGGACGAATTTTCTACGCGGCTTGGCTTTTCGCCTTGGCCCCCTGATCTGTCGCTAGACGGTCTTGATCGCGCTTATGATTTCATTGCCGAAAACGGAAATATTATCCTTCATCATTTCGATAATGGCGTTCCCTGGGTCGAAGCCCTCGCCAACCAGCCATTTCCTGATCATTTGATGCGTGAATGGACGTCCCGGCGCGAGCGAACACCACCTGATATGCCAATCCTGCTGGCGCTTACTCCGCTCGACATGACACGATCCAACCTCGCACTCGCCTGGACCAAAAGTGGCGAAGGCCAACCCCTTCCCGATGAATGGCAGGACAAACCCTTTAACGATCCCGATGTAATAGATGCTTTTGTCGCCTATACGCTTGCTGCGATTGCCTATTTCGATCCTGCATTTCTGGCGATTGGCATTGAATCGAACATCCTTATTTCCAAAGCCCCACAGAAATGGGTCGAATATCTGCAACTCAACGCCACCGTCTATAACGCGGTGAAGCAGGTCCACCCCAATCTGCCGGTATTCTCCACCATACAATACGAACATCTGAGAGGGATCGAGGAAGGGTCCAAACACTATGCGTTCCTGCAGCAGTCCGGCGTTGCGGCCCTGATGGAATATTCCGATATTTTGGCGCTATCGACTTATCGTTATGGGTATTTTCACCCCAATCCCCCAAGCGACAACTATTTCGACCTTGCGCTTTCCTATGGCAAACCTGTTGCCATCGCAGAAAGCGGTGCGCAGTCGGACAGTATCTTGATGGGAATGGTCCCCTTGCCATCAAATACTCAGACACAATCAGAGTTCGTCACCATGTTGCTGCAATCCGCAAACGATCACGACTTTCCGTTCCTGATCAATTGGGTCACCGTCGATTACGAGGGCACATTGGCCAGTTTGCCAACCGCCTTTCGCGACCTCGCCAAGGCTTGGGTTTTCACGGGACTGGAAGCCTATGACGGCACCCCAAAACCGGTGCTGGCGACGTGGCGCGAATGTCTGGGAAAGTGATGGTACCGACGCCCCGGCTCGAACGGGGGACCCCTAGATCCACAATCTAGTGCTCTAACCTACTGAGCTACGTCGGCACTGGCGTGTCACCTAATCTCTCTTGCGCGAACGGTCAACCGAGAAAATCGGGGTTTCAGGGGCGATTTCCGCAATTATTCTGCCGGAACATAGGTCAGCCGCATCACGTCATCGCCAATCTGCTGACTGCCCGTCAGGCGCAACCGCGGGCGCGGACCGCTGAACAGGGGGGTGCCTTTGCCCAGAACGACGGGGTGCATGTAAAGCCTATATTCGTCAATCAGTCCCCAGTTGGTCAGGTGTTGGGCAAGGTCCGTCCCGCCAACTTCGAATTCGCCCTCGTTGTCTGCTTTCAATTGGCGGATGGTGGATTCGATATTGTCGGAAATCAGCGTGGCGTTTGGGCCGACATCGGTCAGTGTTGTGGACACGACCCATTTCGGTGACTTGCGCCAAGCTGCCGCAAATGCGCGATCGGAATCCCGCCAATCCGGCTGATCCTCGTCCCAATAGGTCATCAGTTCATAAAGCTTGCGCCCGTAAATACTGCCTGCCACTTCACCCGCATGGTCGATCCAATGTTGGTATAACGTGTCATCTGGTGCGAACAGCTCGTGATCAATATACCCGTCCAGCGACATATTCATTCCATAAACAAACTTTGCCATCTCCGCGCTCCCTCAATCTGCTTGCAAATATCACTCCGCCCTTGCAGCGAAAGTCAACGCGTTTTAACTGAAGGGCGGAAACGGAGGCCAACATGGGCATCAACAAACAAAGCGACGTCGCCGCTAACCTTCAGATCGGACCAACAGATCAGGGGATGGTGCGGCTGTTTATCGAAGGCGGAGATTTCGAGCTCCCCATGGATTTCGACCCAGAAGAGGCCGAAGAAATCGCCGAGGAAATCCGCGCTGCCGCTCAGCGGGCACGCGCGATGCAAGGCAAGAAGTAACGCATGTCCCCCAAACGCCTGAACCTGCCCGATACGGCCAGCCTCGCGCGGCACGGGCAGGGGGCGAAGCTGAATGCGCCATCTGCTGAACGCAATGGTGCGGCGATTGTAAATGCGGTCACGCCATATCTCCCCGTTACCGGAAAAGCGCTGGAAATCGCCAGTGGAACAGGTCAGCACATCGTGCGTCTGGCGGCTGTTCAGGCCGGGCTGATCTGGCAGCCAACGGACATTGACACAGATCGCATCGCCAGCATTACCGCCTGGGTAAAGGAGGCTGGATTGCCAAATATTATCCCCCCGCGTGTGTTGGATGCGACGCTCGCAGGTTGGGGAGAGGGGGCGGCCTATGATGTGGTGTTTTTGTCGAACCTCCTCCACCTGATCAGCGGTGGGGAAGCCCGGACCGTAATCACAGAAACCGCCACGGCGTTGACCGCGGGAGGGGTAAGCCTCAGCTATGGCCCGTTCCGACGCGGGGAGGGTTTTGCAAGCGACAGTGACCGGCGCTTCAATGAAAGCCTGATCTCGCAAGACCCGGAGATCGGCTATAAGTCTGTCGAACAGGTGCAGGAATGGCAGCGCGCGGCTGGGTTGATCCCGGAAGACCCCCTTCGGATGCCAGCGAATAACCTGATCCTCGTGGCCCGAAAACCCTAGGCTCGCGTTCCCAAATCCTCATAAAATCGTAAAAGATATCCATCTGGATCGGCCACGACAAATTGTCGATTGCCAACCTCCGTTTCCCCTTTTCGATACCACTTTTCTTCAAGCGGCAGATAAAGCGGATACCCCGCGTCCCCCAAACGCAGATAAGAAAAACCCTCTTCTGGCCGTTCATAGACCACACCAAACCCTAAAAAGTCGCAATAAAACCGACGAGAGACCGACCAGTCAGAAACCGCGAACTCCGGCACCAGCGCATTGGGCATCAGCCAAACATCCGGCGCGAGGGGGAGGGATCCGTGTACATCCGCAACCGATCTGCTGCTGTTCGGGCGAAGTTTTTGGTCACAGTTTTGCGCCGTGCCGCATTCAGTTTCCGCTCTGGTGCCATACGCTGAATTTCTGCGTCATGGGCATCCGCGATAATCAACCCGTCCTCGACAGGAAGAATATCCAAAGGGAAATCGGCGTCTACAGCCCAGAAAAATCGGTCGCACCATTGCAGGTAATCCTGCCATTTGCTGTCCGCCATAAAATCCGCACGGCTGGATTTACACTCTACGACCCATATTTCCCCATCCCGCGCGATGGCGGCTACGTCCACACGTCGACCGCGCTCGGGTGAAAACTCTTCGATGACGGCAAAGCCATGCGTGATCAGGTGACGGCACACGCCACGGGCCAGCAATTGTCCGGGTTGTAAATTTTCCATAGGGTCAAATATGAACAAAAGATGAACATCATGTCAATCCAGAACGCCCTGCGCTCGCAACCGCGCTGCGATACGGGCCGCATAGGCGGCTTCACCATATCTCTCACCCACAAGCTTCTGCCCAGCCAAAGCCCGCGCCTGTGCGTCATCGGGAGTCTGGCGGACGACGATCATCTGGTGCACCAGATCATCCTGATCAACTTCGGCCCAAGTGGCATTGGGAATATTTGCGATCGTATGCCCGTCGGGAATCTGCGTCATCTGATAGGCCACCGGAAAAGAGGTTGATGGCGTGCAGAAATCCTTGGTGCCGGAATAGTCAGTCGCGATCACCGGTATTGCATATTTTAAGGCAAAGGCCGGGATATACCCAAACCCTTCAGCGCGATGTGCCGACACAATGCAATCGGCGCGCGCTAACAGTCGCAGAAACTCGGGGAAAGGGCGCAAGGTCAAGTCCAGCGCGATGCGGGGATCGCTGATCGTCATCTTCTGTATCTGATCCAATTGCCGATTTGGGTCTTCCCATGGTGCCTTCCCCGCCGGCGTGCCCTTAATCACTAACCGAACGCCCGGATCGTCAGGGAAGGCGCGCTGAAACGCCTTTGCGACGGCCAAAGGGTTTTTGCGTTCAACACCAGATTGTCGGTCAAAGATCGACATGAACATAAATAAATCTGTGCGCTCGACATTGGGTTTTGGCGGAAGATATAGCGCCTTTCCGACATTGATAGCGGGCGTTTCGAATTGTGATCGAAACACATCGCGCACGAATTCAGACGGCACCCATATTTCATCAAGATATTCATCGGCGAAACGATGAAAGTCGGGAAACTTGTCGCTTTCCCACAAGCAATATCCAACCCGGAAAGGCGGGGGGTTCTGTCGCAAATGTGCCGAAATGGCGATGCGAGGGATGCGGTCTGCATTGATATTATAAAGATTAACGGACCGGCGCAGATGCGCTTCGGATCCCGTGGCGAATGTGCGTGTAATCTGGTGCAGACTTGTAATGTCGCGCAACTCTGACGGCACTCCCAAATGCTGAAAGGCCCGGGCGTTCATGATGGCATTTCGCGCCAACCCGCTTTCGCCCTTGACGATACCTGCAATCGCGACTCGTGGCGGCGTCGGCATCACCGGGATGGGCGGGACAAGCGCACGTAACGACGGGGCATATGCGCAAATCTGGTCCCGCACCAATTGCCGCACAAAATCCGAGCTCCATGGCGATTGGTGCAGATCCCGCACCGGAATATTGGCATTTGCACACAATGCAAGGAACAGCTCGCCCTTGCTGATGCCCCCCGGGATGATCGGTTGGGTAAACCAGTTCAGATGCTCACCCATCCAATCCAGCCCACGGACCCTCGGTGCCAGCGTCAACACGTGCTGCGCGGCGTCGTCTCGGGTGTGCGGGGTGGGCAGCATTATGTCAGGCAGCGGCAGTGGCGGTTGCGAGCGCTGACAATAATCAGACGTCGCATACCATCTTTCAAATCCTACTTGCCCCGAGCCCCGGTTAGGTTGATCCAGTGACAAAGCTTCCGTAAACGACTGAAAATAAATTAAAAACGCGTCAATCTCGGCATCGGACGCAGCGAAAACTGGTGTAAGCTTGCGAACTTTCCCTCTTGTGTGACGCAAGAAGTTCGAACGGGTTTGCCAACAATGTCTGGCAAGCTCTTGCACCTCTTGCAGGTTTTTTTGGACCGTGGGATCAAGATGACCATCAGACCCAACAGACCGCAACCAGCGTCCGAATGTTACGGGATTCAATCGCTCTTCTGACGTGGTTTGATTGGGATAGGTGAGGGTAAAATTGGCCTCCAACGCTGTGTCCGTTCTGATCTCGCCGACCTCGGGAAAGGTCCGAAGAAAGCCGTTAACACTGCACAATCGCACCCGTCCCGGACGCAGGATCGCCAGTCCAATACCGGCCAAGCGTGACAGAATTCCCCCCCAACTGAACAGGGAACGGTCACATACAAGGATCACCTGATCCGCCGTCCGCCCAATGCAAAACGGGAAATGCAACCGGCGCCACAACTCCTTGGCGCGATGGCGTTTTTTCGATTTGGAGATATTTTCGACCCTGATTGCGCTGGAAAAAATCACCGCCGCGTCAACATTGTGTGGAAGCGCGGATAGACTTTGCTGATATATCCGACGTGATCGATATTCGACCGCGTTACGGGCATAGCTTTGCAACGGTTCGGAATAGGTTTCTACCGCCACGGATCTGGCATTTGCCCATGCCGCCAGCTTTGTTGCCAAAATCGCATGATCCCCCGGATTGGATGGGAAATGCCCCAGAATGGCAATTTGTTTGGCGTGGTGCAGCACCTTGACCCCGAAGCCTGTGTCTTCCGTTTCATACATTGTGAATTCGGGAAATCACACCTTTGATTTCTGATATCTAACGCCTATATTGGTGGGGACGGGGTCTGGCTTCTGCGTGAGAGGCAACATCCTGGTGGCCATAAATTCTTGAAAGGGAGCTGGCTCTGTGACTGGTCGTGGCCTATCGCACCTGGCGCCCACCTGTATATGCAGGCTCTCAAGGATCATAATCCTTAACCTTTATGCTGGTCCCGTCACTTGATTTTCGAAGACAAACGTAACGAACGAACCCGCGCAGCATCACGTCGCAAGGCGGCGCATCCCGATATCGCGGCTGTCGCCGAAGCAAATAATAGGTTGTTCCGGCTGATATCGGAAATGTCGGGCAGCGTATCGGGGTATCTGCCCATCCGGACCGAGCTTGACCCCCTGCCGACAATGGCGCGCCTTGGCACGGACCGGCAAATTGGCGTGCCGATCATTTCCGCCCCCGAACGCCCCTTAACCTTTGCGCTTTGGTCACCCGAAACACGATTGGTACCCGCAGATTTCAATGTAAATATACCCGACCCAATCATCCCAATGACCCCGCGGATACTGATTGTGCCACTCTTGGCCTTTGATCGCGACGGATACCGGCTGGGCTATGGTGGCGGGTTTTACGACCGCACAATCGCCAACCTTTCATACATCACCACCATCGGCTTCGCCTATAGTGTGCAGGAATGCCTTGCTGTGCCGCGCGACGAAACCGATCAACGTCTGGATTACGTGGTAACCGAACGCGAAACCCTGAAAATCAGCTAGGATTCTCCTGTGTGCCCCGTTCGCGATAGGGGGTTGTCGAAAAATGCGTCCGGTAACATTTGGAAAAATGCGAGGGTGAGGTAAATCCACAGGCCAAGGCGACATTGATCACGCTCATATCCGTTTGCAACAACAGATGCCGCGCTTTTTGCAGACGCATTTCCATGTAATAGCGTTTAGGGGATCGCGCCAGATACCGTCGGAACAGACGTTCCAGCTGACGGGTTGAAATTCCAACATCTTCCGCCAATTGCGCTGGAGAAATCGGTTCCTCCAGATTGGCTTCCATGGTTTTGATCACGGCGGATAATTTGGGATGACGCACACCGATCCGTGTCGGGATCGACAGACGCTGTTCGTCACGGTCCGTTCGAACAGTGGTATAGATCATCTGATCCGCAACCGCATTCGCCAGATCGCGCCCATGGTCATTGGCAATTAACCGCAGCATCAAATCGGCCGCTGCGGTGCCGCCAGCTGATGTATAACGGTTACGATCAATCGCATAGATTGATCCCACCAGATCAATGTCAGGGAATTGTTCGATGAAGGATTCCCGGTTCTCCCAATGAATGGTCACGCGTCGGTCATCCACCAAGCCCGCTTTTGCCAGAAGGTGTGGGGCGGTGCACAGCCCACCAATCGGCATGCCTTTGCGCGCCTGTCGGCGTGCCCAGTTCAGCATCTCGGTTGTTGCAGCCTTTTCGATATCCATACCGCCGCAGAAAATGATTGTGTCGTTGCGGTCTAGGTCAATCAAACCCATATCCACATTAACCGTCACCCCTCCGGAACAGGTTTCAGACACTCCGTTGCGCGATGCCAATCGCCAAGCGTAAAGGGGTTTCTCGGCCATCCGATTCGCAATTCGGAGGGGTTCAATCGCGCTGGTAAATGCCATAAGCGAAAAATTCTGCAGCAGCACAAACACAAACCGACTGGTCATTTCGCCAGGCTTATGCACCTCGTATACCCTCCAGAAAATCGGAACAAATGCGACAATATGTGGGTCGCAAAGCAGCATTTTGTCGATTTTCAAGGTATGGTCAATGAAATTCACTTCGCCTATAAGGGCGGTCCATTTTCATGATTCAGGGAGCAAGGAAAATGCCCGCAACTTGGAACAAGTCTGATTGGCGCAAGAAAGAGCGGATTCAGATGCCCGAGTATACCGACCTCGAGGCGCTGAAGGCCGTGGAGTCGAAACTTGCTTCCTATCCGCCGCTGGTTTTTGGGGGCGAGGCGCGCCGTCTGAAAGCGGAACTGGGTGAAGTAGCGCAAGGACGAGCCTTCCTGTTGCAGGGTGGTGATTGCGCCGAAAGTTTTGCCGAATTTGGTGCGGATACAATCCGCGACACGTTCAAGGTTATGCTGCAAATGGCGATGGTCTTGACCTATGGTGCCAAACTGCCCGTGGTGAAGGTTGGCCGGATGGCAGGCCAGTTTGCCAAACCGCGTTCGGCCCCAACAGAAACGATGGGCGGAGTGGAACTGCCAAGCTACCGTGGGGACATTATCAACGGGTTTGATTTCACACCCGAAGCCCGTATTCCCGACCCGACCCGGATGCTGCAAGCCTATACCCAAGCGGCGGCGACGTTGAACCTGTTGCGCGCCTTTTCCAAGGGTGGCTTTGCTGATATTCACCGCGTGCATTCTTGGACGCTGGGCTTCACCGACAGTGACGAGGCCGAGAAATACCGTGACATGGCCAACCGCATTCAGGACACGCTGGATTTCATGGCCGCGGCTGGCTTGACGGCGGAAACCAATTCGGAACTGGCAACCGTGGACTATTACACCAGCCACGAAGCGCTCCTGCTGGAATATGAGGAGGCGCTCGCCCGCGTTGACAGCACAACGGGTCAGCAAATCGCCGGATCGGGTCACATGATCTGGATCGGTGACCGCACCCGTCAGCCTGACGGTGCACATGTCGAGTTCTGCCGTGGCGTAATCAATCCGATTGGCCTGAAATGTGGGCCTTCGCTTGATCCCGAAGAACTGATCCGTCTGTGCGATTTGCTCAACCCGGAAAACGAACCCGGGCGCCTGACACTGATCAACCGCTTCGGCGCGGGCAAGGTTGGCGATCATCTGCCCGCCCTGATCAAAGTGATCGAACGCGAGGGTAAAAATGTCGTCTGGTCTTGTGATCCGATGCACGGCAACACGATCAAATCCGAGAGCGGCTACAAAACCCGCCCGTTCGAACGTGTGTTGCAGGAAGTCCGCGAGTTCTTCGCCATCCACAAATCCGAGGGCACCTATGCCGGTGGTGTGCATTTCGAAATGACTGGCAAGGACGTGACAGAATGCACCGGCGGCTTGCGCGCCGTTTCGGACGAAGATCTGTCGGATCGTTACCACACGGCCTGTGATCCGCGCCTTAACGCTTCGCAATCGCTGGAATTGGCGTTCCTGGTGGCCGAAGAGATTCAGGGCCGCGACCGCGAACTGGCGACAGCGGGCGCGAACGGGTAATGAGCAAAATCTGCGTGCTGACCTCTGCGATGGGGGTCAGCGACACCATGGTTCGTGAAGTGGCAGGGCAGGTGCCCGATAGCACCACCCCGAAACGCCTGTCTGATGTTGCCGTCGAATTCGCCTTTGACGGGGAAAACCCGACCGTCGACTTGCCGCAGGTTGATATCAATATTGTGCCCACCCAAAACCGCCGCAAGAAGCTGCTGATCGCCGACATGGACAGCACGATGATTCCGGTCGAATGCATCGATGAACTCGCCGATTTTGCAGGGGTCAAGGAGCGTGTCGCCGACATTACCGAACGCGCCATGCGGGGCGAGCTGGATTTCGAAGCTGCCATCGACGAACGCGTTGGCCTGTTGGCAGGTCTGTCCGAAGATGTATTGCAACGGTGCTATGACGAACGGATTACGCTCAACCCTGGCGCCGCGGTGCTGGTGCGCACGATGAACGCGCTGGGCGCGATGACCGCCTTGGTCTCGGGCGGCTTCGATTTTTTCACGTCGCGCGTTGGTACCGACGCCGGGTTCCAAGTCAATCAGGCGAACCATCTGCTGATTGATGCAGGGAAGCTGACCGGACAGGTTCAAAAACCTGTGCTGGGGCAGCAGGCTAAACTGGACGCCCTACATCAATTGTGCACCAACGGGGGATATGGCCCGGCGGATGTGCTGGCTGTGGGTGATGGCGCGAATGACCGTGCGATGGTCGAAGTGGCTGGATTGGGGGTTGCTTATCACGCCAAACCCGCGCTGGCGGCAGTCGCGACTGCGCAGCTTTATCATTCCGATCTGACGGCGCTTTTATCCCTTCAGGGGATCCCCGAGTCCAAATTTGCGACAATCTGAGCGTTAATCAACCAGCTTCAGATAGCTTGGCGTCGAGGGGCGTTTCGGCGTCTTGGCGCTGGTATTGCCGTCAACAGATCGCAGAACCGGTGCGTCTTGATGGCTGAAATTGGCTTCGGGTTCGGCAAAACCCGCAACCTTGGACAGGGTGTGACGAAACGGGTTGACCATGTTCACGCTGGTGATGTGATAGCGGAGCGGGGCGGTAAACCCGTTATCCGGTACGGTTACGCAGCCAATAATCCGATTTACGTCACCAAAATCGCTGCGCAGCGGCAGCAAAATCATCTCCACCTGACCGGGGTTTCCCATCCTGTCCTTTGTGTCCAACCCTAGATAGGCGATTTTGGGTTGTGTCAGGACTTCGTTCAAAACGCTGTCAAACCGACGTCGGGCCGAATCCTGAAAAAATGTCATCGGGGATTGCCCGCGCACTTCCATACCCATCATCTCACAGATTTTCAGACCGGCGATGCGCACGCGCATATCGCTTGGCGACAATTGTTCTAGAATGAACAATGTGTCCAGCACTTCGGGGATCAGACCAGGTGTGACATCGGATCGATAGGGCGCGTTCGAACCATCACAAATATCATCCCAATGTGTGCGTAGGGTTTTCAGCGTGCTATTGGTCATTTTCGTCCTGTGGTATCGATACGCGGATCTGCGATCCAAATTGGTTACTGAAATGTAAACATATCGCATTTTAGAGAATTTGCTCGAAAATAGATGCGCCATGGTTAACAATTCGCTAATAGGTTAATAAAAATCAAAAGGTTAACGAGGACAGCAAGATGACACGGCAATCCATGACCGGTTTCGGTTCGGTGACGGGCGACAAGGACGGGCTTAGCTGGACCTGGGAGGTGCGTTCCGTCAACGGTCGCGGTCTTGATGTGCGTGTGCGGCTTCCCGAAGGGGCAGAAGCCCTGGAAACCATGGTGCGCGCCGAGTTGGCCAAACGAGTTTCACGCGGGAATGTTTCGGTCACGCTGAAGCTGATGGGGAAGTCCGACAGCGTGGCCCCGCAGCTGATCGTCGAGAACTTGACCTCGGTCATTCGTTCGGCCCGTCAAGCCGAAGCGATTGCACAAGCCGAGGGTCTGGACCTAGCGCCCACCCGCGTTGGCGATCTTTTGTCGCATAAATGGGTGTGGGACGGCGGCCAAACCGTCAATACCGCTTGGCAAGACGCGGCCGGCAAGCAGTTTCCGATGGCCGTTTCCGCCTTTATCGACGCCCGCTGTCTCGAAGGGGCTGCAATAACAGACGTTCTGACAGATCAGGTCGCCAAGCTTGAATCCCTGGCACTGTCAGCGCGCCAAACCGCTGCTGCGCGTAACGCCCACGCAGGCACGACCCTGCGCGAGAAAGTCAAAGCCTTGCTGGACATTGCGGATATCGCCGACGAGGCTCGTCTGGCTCAGGAACTGGCGACACTTGCAGTTAAATCCGACGTGACCGAAGAACTGGATCGTCTCGATACCCATATCGCCGCCGCGCGTGACCTGTTGCAGACCAAAGGGCCAACTGGACGCAAGTTCGATTTCCTCATGCAGGAGTTCAACCGCGAGGCCAATACCCTCTGTTCGAAAGCTGGCGATGCCACCTTGACCTCCATCGGGCTTGAACTCAAGGTCGTTATCGATCAAATGCGGGAGCAAGTTCAAAATCTGGAGTAGCCGATGAAACGCCGTGGTATTCTGATCATTCTGTCTTCGCCATCGGGGGCAGGAAAATCCACCCTGTCGCGGCGTGTACTCGAAGATGATCCGGATGTCAGTTTCTCGATCTCAGCGACAACGCGCCCACCACGCCCCGGTGAGATTGACGGCCAGCATTATTATTTCAAATCCCGCGAAGACTTCATGGCGCTCGTGGATAGCGGGGGAATGCTGGAACATGCCGAGGTTTTCGGGAATCTTTATGGCTCGCCGCTGGAACCGGTCGAGGCCGCGATCACAAACGGCAAGGATGTCTTATTTGACGTTGATTGGCAGGGCGGGCAACAGATCCGCAACTCCCGCCTGAAGGAAAGCGTCGTGTCGATCTTTATCCTGCCTCCTTCAATCGCCGAGCTGGAATCCCGGCTGCGCAATCGGGCACAGGATAGCGAGGAAGTGATCGCGCGCCGGATGAGCCAGTCAAAGTCCGAAATCAGCCACTGGGCGGAATATGATTACGTGCTGATCAATGATGATGTTGACGTCGCTGAAGCCAAGCTGAAATCGATCCTTGCCGCGGAACGCTTACGACGGGATCGCCGTCCCGAATTGGTGCCGTTTGTCACAGCGTTGAACAAGGAATTCGAGGAGCGCCAAACATGATCTATGATCTTGACGGCGTGTCGCCGACCCTTCCAGCTGATGGCGATTTCTGGATTGCGCCCACGGCGGTGGTGATCGGGGACGTGCATATCGAATCCGCTGTTGGCATCTGGTTTGGCGCGGTGTTGCGCGGTGACAATGAACCCATCACCATCGGCGCGGGATCAAATGTGCAGGAAAACTGTGTCTTTCATACCGACCCGGGCTTTCCGGTTGTGATCGGCAAAGGCTGTACCATCGGGCACAAGGCCATGATCCATGGCTGCACAATCGGCGAGAACAGTCTGATCGGTATGAGCGCGACCATCCTTAACGGGGCCAGGATCGGCCGAAATTGTCTGATCGGGGCCGGGGCGTTGGTTACCGAGGGAAAGGAGATTCCCGACAATTCCCTCGTCGTCGGATCCCCCGGCAAAGTGATCCGCACGCTTGACGACGCTGCCATTGAAAACCTGCGTCGCTCGGCACAGCACTATCAAGTGAATATGCGCCGCTTTCGTGCTGGTCTTACACCGACAGGATAAGCGTCAAATGTGTGTCGTTGAAATTAACGGACAGCATCTTCCCTTCGGCGGTGATTAGCTCTGCCAGCATCGGGAACTGTACTTGGGCCGGGGTCACCTCCCACACGGGGGATCCCGCCTGCAACATTTCCCAGACGTCCAAGCGGTTCAGGCGCGGCGCTTCCACATCAATTCGCCATCCTTCGGCTTTGTCGCTGACCGTGATGTCCCCTCCCAGCGGCAGGGCGGATTCCACGCACAACAGCATCAGAAAGACCATACGGATGGTGCCACGTTCATAACTGTCCTTGCCAATCGCAAGCGTCAGGTTGATCCTTCCCGAATGCAGGATTCCGCGCGCTGTCTTCTCGACCTCGTTCCGACTGATTAAGGCGCCTGCCGAGGCGTGGCCAAAACAAACCCGAAAAAACTGTAGCTTCGCCTTGGCGTTATCGACACTGTCGGAAATCAACGCCAGTTCCGGGGTGCGGGCGGTCATCGCTTCTAACAGCTCCACCCCGTTACCGATTGCCCCGACCGGGCTGATCAGATCATGGCAGATACGCGATGCGACGAGAGAGGGGATTAAATGGGATTTGCTCATAGGGTTTTCTTTCAAGCATTCTCAAAACTTAATATGGTTAAGGTATAGTAAACTTAGCGAGCCACATCCTAAGGTAGTGGGATTTGGATTGCTACAATTCTATCATTGTTGCACCCGACCCAAGAACTAACTAGGAAAGGCCCATATCCCCGGTCGCAGCCCGGGACCTGCTTGGAGGCGCGCCAACCCATGAAACCTGACACCACGCGATTTGCGGTGCGGCTTGCCGCCAATGACGCAGATGTCGCGGCGGCGCAGCGCCTTCGCTACAAGGTTTTCGTCGAGGAATTGGGCGCCGCAGTCAGCCCAGCCGAACATGAAGCGCGTCTGGAACAGGATGGTTATGATCCGTATTTTGAACATCTCCTGTTGATCGATTTGGAACGCAAGGGCGATCCGATGGATCAAGTCGTGGGCGTTTACCGATTGATGCGCGGTTCTGTTGCGCGTGACGGGATCGGATTTTACGGGGCGTCGGAATATGACCTTCGCAAGCTTGAACAGCTTGACCGGGAAACGCTGGAATTGGGACGATCCTGTATTCACAAGGACTATCGCGGAGGCTTTGGCGTCCATGCCTTGTGGGATGGGCTGGGGGCGTATGTTGTCGAACATAATGTGGAAATCCTGTTTGGCGTGGCCAGTTTCCCGGGCGCTGACCCAGAACCAATCGCCGAGGCCCTGTCCTTCCTTCATCACCATTATCTGGCCCCTGACGAACTGCGGGTCACAGCTCGGCAGGCGCAATCGGTATCAATGGATCGTGTCCCTCGGGATCAGATCGACAAACTGCGCGCACTGCGCAAAATCCCACCCCTGATCAAGGCTTATCTGCGGTTGGGGGGCTTTGTTGGGGACGGGGCATGGATTGACCATGACTTCAATACAGTGGATGTTTGCCTGATCATGGATACTGCATTGATGACCGACAAATACCGCGAATTCTATGGTCGTACCCGTGGCTGAACATTACGGCGACGATCCTGTCTATCCGGACCTTACGCTTTGGCAGTGGCTGCGCTTTGTTGTCCGATTGCTTGGATTTGCCCTTGTATCAACGATCCTGCTGTTGGTCTTTCTGATCCTAAACGGAATCGAAAAACTCATCCCGTTGAAAATTGCCGCCAGAACACCAAAAGTTTGGGGCAAATGCGGGTTGTTCTTTACCGGGTTGCGGGTGGAACAGGTGGGCACCGCGATGAAGCATGGCGGCGCCATCGTGTCGAACCATATCAGTTGGCTGGATATCTTTGCCCTGCATTCGCGTGCGCGCATCTATTTTGTTGCCAAGGCCGAGGTCCGTAAATGGCCGCTGATCGGATTGCTGGCGACGGCCACAGGCACAGAATATATTGAACGGCGTCAAAGCCACGCCAAGCGTCACCATGACGCGTTGCTGGCCCGTTTGGATCGGGGGGATCGTCTGTGCTTCTTTCCCGAGGGCACCTCGACCGATGGGCGGCGGGTGCTGCCATTCAAATCCACCCTATTCAGTGTTTTTCACTCGGAAGAGCTGTTGGAACATGCCTGGGTGCAGCCCGTGACGCTGACTTATTTTGCGCCTCCCGGGCAGGATCGGATATTTTACGGCTGGGGTGGGGATATGTCATTTGGCACCAGTCTGCGCGCGGTACTGGGCCTGTCGCGGGGTGGGGTGGTGCGGGTAACCTTTCATGAACCGGTCGCCGCATCGAACTTTGATAGCCGCAAGGCGCTAGCCCGTTATTGCGGCGAGGTGGTCAGGCAAGGGCTGATGGCGGATCTTGGCTTGCAGTCTAGCGAAGCCACTGGCGAAATCGCTCCATCGCCATGATTGGCCCGTCTGGATCGGACCAAACTTCCGAACCCAATGTCAGGAAATCAATATAGTCCTTGATCGGAACCAACCGATCCCGGGTTACCCCACCTTCGGCAATCACTGGCACCTCGATCATATCGGACCACCACTGGAACAGTTCGACATCCGCAACAGCGCCGTCGCCCAGCGTGCCATCGTCGCCAAGTGGCCCAAAGGAAATGTAATCCGTCCCGATTTCAGCCGCCGTCATCCCGGCATGCTTTGACGTGCCACAAAACGCTCCGACAATCGCGTCCTCACCCAGTTCTTTGCGTGCATCGCGCACATGTTTCGCGCCATCCGTCAGGTGCACCCCGTCCAGCCCATGCCGTTTCACCATGCGGTAATGATCGTCGATAACAATGGCCACATCGCGGGCGTGGCAGGTTTCGCGCAACAGATCAGCAGCTTTGCCGAGTTCGATCGGGTCATCCGATTTCAGGGCAATCCGAAGGCAAACGATGGGATATTCGTCCAATATTTCCGCCAGGTGCGCGTTAAATTCTGACAGTTCGAACGTCGCTGGGGTAGCAAGGTATATTTGCGCGTGCTCTGACATAAGTAACCCGTTTCCATCAGCTTCACAGGCTATAGACCATATTTGCCGGGAATACAGCCTAAATTCAGCGTGATAGACGTTTGTCAATAAAGACGGCAAGGGCAAAAAACAGGCAGCTTCCAGCGATGATTACCGACAAGTTTGTGACGACGGTCCCCACGGTTTTCTGCGTCAGGTCCAGAAACGGATAGGGGTATTCGGCCACCACGGCGCCACGCAAAAATACCCAGACCAGATAGATCGCGGGCGGGATCAGCATGTTGGGTATCTGGCGATAGGACGCGGCGTCACCACGTCGTGGATGGATTACCCACCAGATCAGGTACAGGATCGGCGCGGCGTAATGCAGAATTTTGTCGAGCACCACGGACAATAAATCTGGAATGACGCGATCCGATAGCAACAGATGATAAACCACCATCACGACAAGGATCAGCACCGCGAACATTGCACGGGTCGCCGAGTGCCGAAACCAGTCGAGACGCGGTGTTTCAAAGACTGCCGATGCATAGGTCAAAACCACACCGGTGTTGGTCAGGATCGTCAGGAAACTGACGAAATAGATTACCGCCTCGCCAAAGCTATAGCCGTTGGCCATCCGCGCTATGATGGTATCGCAAAATTGTATGGCAATGGTCGCGCCGCCCAACAGCAGCCCGACCCACGCCATATATCTAGAAAATCTGTCTCGGGTCATCTCGTCATCTCTTTATGGGACTACGCATGATGACCCGAACCGGATTGCTTAGCGCTTCAGTATAGAGCGTCCAGCATAGATCGCGGTTACGCCCAACTCTTCCTCGATCCGAATCAACTGGTTGTATTTCGCCAGCCGGTCTGAACGCGACAGCGAGCCGGTTTTGATCTGCCCGCAGTTCGTGGCGACAGCCAGATCAGCAATCGTGGCATCCTCGGTCTCGCCCGAACGGTGGGACATCACGTTGGTCATGTGCGCGCGATGCGCCATATCGACAGCGGTCAGCGTTTCGGTCAGGGATCCGATCTGGTTCACTTTCACCAGAATGGAATTCGCGACACCCCGCTCAATCCCCATCGCCAGACGTTCCGGGTTGGTGACGAACAGGTCGTCGCCAACCAATTGGCAACGATCACCAATCATGTCGGTCAGCAGCTTCCAGCCGTCCCAATCATCCTCGGCCATGCCGTCTTCAATCGAGATAATCGGATAGGCATCGACCAGCGCCGCCAGATAGGCTGCATTTTCAGCCGAGGTCAGCTTTTTCCCCTCGCCCTTCATGTCGTAAATGCCGTCCTTGAAATATTCTGTCGAGGCACAGTCGAGCGCCAGATAGATATCCTCGCCCGGCTTGTATCCGGCCTTTTCAATGGATTTCATGATGAAATCCAACGCATCAGTGGTCGAATTCAGGTTCGGGGCAAAGCCACCTTCATCACCGATCCCGGTATTGTGACCCGCCGAGGACAGTTCTTTCTTCAGCGTATGGAACACTTCGGAGCCCATGCGGACCGCATCACGGATCGATTCTGCTGCGACCGGCATGATCATGAATTCCTGAATATCAATCGGATTGTCGGCATGCTCGCCGCCATTGATAATGTTCATCATCGGGACGGGCAGAACCCGCGCCTGTGTGCCGCCAACATAGCGATACAAGGACTGACCGACACTGTCAGCAGCCGCATGGGCCACCGCTAACGAAACCCCCAGAATGGCGTTCGCGCCCAAACGCCCCTTATTCTTGGTCCCGTCCAGATCGATCATGATCTGATCAATTGCCACCTGTTCGGTTGCGTCCACACCAACGAGCGCTTCGAAAATCTCGCCATTGACGGCTTCGACGGCCTTCAACACACCTTTGCCCAGATAACGCGATTTATCGCCATCGCGCAGTTCCACGGCCTCGTACGCGCCAGTAGACGCACCCGAAGGCACCATGGCCCGGCCCATTGCGCCATCTTCTAAAATGACGTCTACCTCCACCGTCGGATTGCCGCGGCTGTCCAGAACCTCGCGGGCGGTGATGTCGAAAATGGCGCTCATGTCTTGTCCTTTGTGCTAAGTGGAACCCCATAGAGTTCCAGTTTATGTCCGCGCAGCTCATATCCCAGCTTTTGCGCAATTTTTTCTTGAAGGGCTTCGATCTCGGGATCGACAAATTCGATCACTTTGCCCGTGTTCATATCGATCAGATGGTCGTGATGGTCGCGTTCCGCATCTTCATAACGCGCACGCCCGTCACCGAATTCGACCTTTTCCAGAATGCCGGTCTCGTCAAACAGTTTTACGGTCCGGTACAGCGTCGCCAGCGAAATTCGCGGATCAATCCGGTTGGCCCGCGCATAGAGCTCTTCGACATCGGGATGATCGTGGGATTCCTCCAGCACCTGTGCAATCACGCGGCGCTGTTCGGTCATCCTGAGGCCGGCGGCCTCGCATCGTTCGATGATCGTGTCTGTGCCCATCAGACCCCCTTCGTTGCCCGCCTCATAGCGCAGAATGGGGCGGGGGGAAACGGGAAATTCGTCACCACAACCGGGCAGTTAGCAAAAATTTCCCGAATAAAGGGGGGCGTCAACCCGATTGCCCACGGTGCGTCTGTCATTCCCGCACATTGCCGATATCGTCTGATGCTAGCCGCCGGTCTTCAGGTTCACACCAAACAAGTGGTCATCGGTGTCGATGGGGAGTGACCCGGTGCAGGCGGCTAGGCCTCGATTAACAGGTTTGATTACGTGTTACCCGCCTTCTTCCCGCGAGCTTCAACCTGTTTTGGAAAGATGAAAAGCGTGCCTATCAACAAGCCGATGGTGGTGTTCATTAACGGGCGCATTTGCGGTTTGAAATAGTCCACGTCAGATAGCGAAAGTCCGGGAAGCGAGTCCGCAAAGGCAAGCGAACCCATGATATATCCGGCGAAATTGAAAATAACGATCGACAATCCCACGAGGATTGGCAGGGATATCGCTGTTAGCGTCAATATCTGCGGCCATGTCGGAGTGGGTGCGCCACTTTCAAAGTAATATTTTGACAACAAGATTGTCGCGAATAGCGGGCCGGCAGTGACAAAAATCAGTGAGTATTCAATCAATGACAAACTGCCCGACAGTGCCGCGAGCGCGACAATTCCTAGTAAGAGCAAAGATACAGCAATCGAAAGGCCGATATAGAGGCCCGTGGCTTTGTAAATAGTCATAAGTCCCTCAACTTTAAGTTTATTGATGAACTCTACGCCACAAATCACCCGGATATGCAATCCGATTTATAATAGCTCTTGCTCTCGATTAAGGCGTTTGGCCAACGGGGCAATCGTCAGCCCCTGAACGATGATGCTAAACAGGACCACGATATATGTTGCTGTCAGGATAATCGGCTTCCATTCGCTGTCGGGCAGGGATAGCGCAAGGGCAACCGATATCCCTCCCTTTAATCCGCCCCATGTCATAATCGGAATGACATCGCGGCTGAACTTGCGCCAGCGCGACAGCATCAGGACCGGGATCGAAACTGCCGCCAACCGCGCCATCAACGCCAGTCCGATGGCGGCAACACCAGCGGTCAACGCATCGGCCGAGAAGGCGACGGCAAACACCTCGAACCCGATCATCAGGAACAGGACGGCGTTTAATATCTCGTCAATGATTTCCCAGAATTTGTCCAGATAATCGCGCGTTGTTGCGCTCATTGCGTATTTCGATCCGACATCGCCGATCAACAAGCCTGCAACCACCGCCATGATGGGACCAGAGACATGCAGATAAACTGCCAGTTCATAGCCCCCAAAGGCGAGACCAAGGGACAGAAGCACCTCCAGCGGGTAATCATCAATCCGCCGCATTATTTCGAACACGACCCAGCCCAGAACCGCGCCCAGCAGCACGCCGCCGATGGCTTCTTGGGCGAACAGGATAAGCGCGGCGGTCAGACCCTCGTCTTGATGACCGGCGATTGGAAAGGCAAGCCCGATCAGCAACAGGAACACCACATAACCGACCCCGTCGTTAAACAGGCTTTCCCCGGCAATTTGGGTTTCCAAGGATTTTCGCAGATTCGCCTCGCGCAGCACGCCCAGAACAGCAACCGGGTCGGTGGGCGAGATAAGTGCGCCAAAGACCAGCGCAATCAGGATTGGTGCGCCGGTGATCCAACTGAACCCGAAACCCGCAATCGCGGTCGATATGGCAACCCCCAACGTTGCCATCAACGCCACTGTCCAGGCTTGTTCCCGAAGGTCCTGAAGCCGAACATGAAGTGCCCCTGCAAACAACAGCAGCCCCAGCATCCCCTCCAGCAGGGCGTCCGAGAATTCGACCTCGGAGACCAAAGCGCGAATGGTCTGGGCCAGCAGCAGATGTGGCCAGATCAGATCGACCCCCATCATCACCAACGACGCCACCAGTGCGACCACCAGAATACCAATGGCCGAAGGGAGGCGGAGGAAAAAATAATTGATCGCGCCGAACGCACCAGCCAGAACAATCAGAAGCGAGGCAATCTGCAAATAGGTCATCAGTGAACTCCGCCAGTTTGCCGAGTGATAGCACGGTTACCTAAAAAGAAAAGGATTGCATGCTGTCACCCAACTTGGGATCGGTGGGCATTGTGTGGGAATATCCGAAACCCATTGATATCAAGAGGTAATCGGCAATTGCCATCTGGCAACTCCCATAGGCCCGTTCCTACCGGAATATGCGATTGCGCGATGGTCGCAAGCAGCGTCAGCACCCGGAATCCAAGGCAATTGCCACGTGGCAATTGCCCAGTTGCGGGCAAGCGGCTGCGCTTATTCGCTGGCTGGTGGGGCTGCCGGTGTGTCTTCAGCCGGTGGTGTAGCTGGGGCGTCGGTGCTGGATGGCGGTGTCAGAACCGCATCACCAAGATCAGGCACCAATGATCCCGAACCATCGGCGATCGGGGCATCAATGCCCAGACGTTCAAGCACCGAATCTCCGCCAGCGTTACGTGCGGCCAGCACCGTCAGGGTCAAAGACGTAACGATGAATGCAATCGCCAGAATCCATGTCAGCTTGGTCAACGCGTTGGCCGCGGACCGCCCGGTCATAGCCCCGCCGCCGCCACCCATGCCCAGACCACCGCCCTCGGACCGCTGCAGAAGCACAACGCCAATCAAGCACAGGGCGATAATCAAATGGATGGCAAGAACTACATTTTCCATGTCGGGCGTCTCTTTGTTCTGGTGTGACGTCTTGTTGAAAGAACCGGCCTCTTCTAACGAAACGTCCTCGGCTTGTCGATTGCTATTTCCGAGGCTCACCTAATCTGCTTCGCGGTTGAAAACAAGGGCTATTACCCCTTGGCTTGCCGTCAGGTTGCGGGTAGTGTCCGCGCAGCAAATATAGGAGAGTATGGTGAGCGAGTCAGATTCCTTCATCCATGAAGTCAGCGAAGAAGTGCGTCGTGACAAATTGTTTGCGTTTTTCCGCAAATGGTCATGGGTGTTCGCATTGGTCGTAGTCGGAATCGTCGGTGGCACAGCATATAATGAATATAACAAGGCCCAGATTGCAGCCGTCAAACAGACAGCAGGCGAAGCCCTGTTAAGCGCACAGGAGGAAGCAACCGCTGCCGCATTTGCCCCACTGGCCGAAGGGTCTGCGCCGTCGGCATTGCTGGCAAGGTTCAATCAAGCTGCCGCGCTTGCGTCCGAAGGGCAGGGGTCAGCGGCAGCGGATATTCTGAATGGCATCGCGCTCGATCCGCAGACGCCGCGTTTGTATCAGGATCTGGCGCTGCTAAAGGCGATCATGATTGACGGGCAGAATGTCGAACAGACAGAATTGCTGGATATTCTGGACCGACTGGCGCAACCGGGTGCGCCGTTCAAGATGCTGGCCATTGAACAGCGCGCCATTGCCTATTTACGGGTGGGTGACCGCGAGTCTGCACTGGCAGATTTGATCACCATCATCAGAGCACCGGAATCAACACAAGGCTTGCGTAATCGGGCGCAAGAGTTAACCATAGCCCTGGGCGGCGATCTGGAAGCTGCCTTTGGTGGCGAAGAAACCTCTGACGGTTAATAACAGGGGTGGAAAGAGCGAGTATGGGTGAATTGAGACAGTCGGGCAAGAACGGTTGGAATGTGGGTCTGATCGCGCTGGCAATGATCGGACTTGCGGCATGTTCTGGTGAAGGCCCCCCCCTTCCGGGTGAGCGGTTTTCCATTCGTGCAGCCGAAGCGACGGCGGTTGAAAATCGCGCTGCGCCAATTTCGCTGCCTTCGGCCGGTAATCTGGCAGAATGGGGACAGCCAAATGGGGCCGCAACGCATCTGGCCCGACATGCCGCCTTTACCACCACTCCAGAATTGCGCTGGTCGCTGGATATCGGGACAGGCGACAGCCGTGACGCCCGCCTGTCCAACGGTCCGGTTGCCGGAGGTGGGTTGGTCTATACCTTTGACGGGCGTGGACAATTAAGCGCTGTGACGCCGGATGGCGCCTTGGCCTGGCAGGTCGATACCACGCCCCCGGGCGAGCAAGGGGACGATGGCGCTGGTGGCGCCGTGTCCTTTGCCAACGGACGGCTGTTCGTCGCCACCGGATTTGGCGAAGTATTGCTGATGGATGCGGCCACAGGTGCGATCACCTGGCGGCGAAGCTTTGAAGCGCCGTTCCAAGCCGCCCCCACCGTTATCGGGGATCGCGTTATCGTGGTCACGCGGGCTGACACGGCCTATGGTCTGGCGGCTGAGGACGGGCACACGGTCTGGACACAGCGAGGGCATGTTGCCACCTCGGGCGGATATGATAATGCGGCGAGCGCGGCGGCGGTGAACGGGTTTGCGGTGCTGCCGTTTTCATCAGGTGATATGATTACAGTGGAACCGGGGACCGGTCAGCCAAGATGGCGTGAAGCAATTGCAGACGCCTATCCCTCGACATCGCTAGGCCGTTTTGGTGACGTTTCCGGTGATCCGGTGATTGACGGCAATGCCGTTTATGCAGCGAACATTTCCGGTCAGACAGTCAAGCTGAACCTGACAAATGGAGAGCCGATCTGGACCTTGGCGGTCAGCGCGGTTGATCCCGTTGTACCGGTTGGCAATTCGGTCTTTTTGATGACTGGACGGGGCGAACTGGTTCGCGCAAGTTCAAGCAATGGCGAGGTGATCTGGGTTGCTGCGCTGCCGGAATTTGCTGACCCCGAAGATCGCGACGATCTTTATCGTTACTATGGTCCGGTTCTGGCCGGGGGAGCGTTGTGGGTATCGGGGCGCGATGGGCATTTGCGGGCCTTTGCGCCGGATAGCGGCGCATTGATCAATGATATCACGCTGCCAGCAGGGGCAGCGGCGGCGCCAATTGTGGTTGGTGGGGTTATGTATGTCCTGACGCTGGATGGGCAATTGCACGCTTTCCAATAAGGTCAAAACATTATATGTGCAGCGCGGCGGGGACTTCCCGCCGTTTCTGTTTCAGGTGACTTCATGTCCTTCACGCTGGCCATCGTTGGCCGCCCCAATGTCGGAAAATCCACGCTTTTCAACCGCTTGGTTGGGAAAAAGCTGGCGCTTGTTGACGACCAACCGGGGGTGACGCGGGATTTGCGCGAAGGCGCGGCGCGACTGGGAGATCTGCGGTTTACCGCCATAGACACGGCGGGACTGGAAGATGCCAAAGACGAAAGCCTTCAGGGCCGGATGCGCGCATTGACCGAACGCGCGGTGGAAATGGCAGATATCTGCCTGTTCATGATTGACGCCCGCACCGGAGTAACGGCGACGGATATCGAACTGGCGCAAATTCTGCGCCGCAAGTCCGGACATGTGATCCTTGCGGCCAATAAGGCCGAAGGGCAGGCGGGCGAAGAAGGGTTTTTCGAGGCCTACAAGCTGGGTCTGGGTGAACCGTTACGCCTGTCGGGTGAACATGGTGAGGGGATGGACGAACTCTATCATGTTCTGCGCCCATTGGCCCAAGAATTTGCCCATGAAAATTTTGAACCGGAAACGGATGTTGATATCAGCGACGAAGTGGATGAGGACGGCGAAGCCGCAATCATACCCGATGATCGTCCGATCCAGATCGCTGTCGTCGGGCGCCCAAATGCCGGGAAATCCACCCTGATCAACAAGATCATCGGTGAAGAGCGTTTGCTGACCGGACCCGAGGCCGGGATCACCCGGGACGCGATTTCGGTGAATGCCGATTGGGATGGTCGCAAGTTCCGGATATTTGACACGGCAGGCATGCGCAAAAAGGCGAAGGTGCAAGAGAAGCTGGAAAAGCTGTCCGTCTCTGATGGCCTGCGCGCCGTGAAATTTGCCGAAGTTGTCGTGGTGTTGCTGGATGTTGCCATTCCGTTTGAACAGCAGGATTTGCGGATCGCCGATCTGGCCGAACGCGAGGGGCGAGCGGTGGTCGTCGCGGTCAACAAATGGGATACCGAGGACGACAAGAGCCAGAAGCTGAACGAATTGCGCGAGGCATTTGAACGTCTTCTTCCGCAATTGCGCGGCGCGCCGATGGTGACGGTATCAGCCAAAACCGGCAAGGGATTGGATCGGCTGCACAAGGCGATTCTAAGCGCATATGCGGTGTGGAATACCCGGATATCCACGGGGCGGTTGAACCGCTGGCTGGATGATCAGGTGACCTCTCATCCGCCGCCCGCGCCGTCGGGGCGTCGCATCAAGCTGCGTTACATGACGCAAGTGAAAACACGACCACCGACATTTGTGATTTTCTGCTCGCTTCCGGACAAACTTCCCGAGAGCTATCGCAGGTTCTTGGTCAACGGGCTTCGGAGCAGCTTTGATATGCCGGGCACGCCGATACGAATATTCTTCCGCGCGGGCAAAAACCCCTTTGCCGCCAAGGCGAAGAAGCGCAAGATTCACTAAGCCGTCCCTTGACCTGAGGTTGCAACAGGTTCACGCTTTCTTTTTCCGCGCATGGTGATATTTTGACCAAAAGGTAAAAGGGGGAGATGATGGCTGTTTGGGATGATGCCGCAAAGGTTCTAAAGGACAAAGCTGGGGCCGAGATGCCGGTGGCGGGAATTGTTCTGGGCTCGGGTCTGGGCACGCTGGCCGAGGATGTCGTGGACCCCATCACCATTCCGTTCAGCGATTTGCCGGGGTTCCCCGTGTCGACCGTGTCGGGCCATGCCGGGTCGATCATGATCGGGACGTTACGCGGGGCACGGGTCGCTCTGTTGGCGGGGCGCTCTCACTATTATGAACGCGGGGACGCGAGCGCGATGGCGGTGCCGGTGCGGACCCTCGCCTCGCTGGGGATCGAGGTGTTGGCCCTGTCGAACGCCGCCGGATCGACACAGCGGCATATGGGGCCGGGGTCGCTGATGGCACTGAATGATCACATCAATTTTCGCGGGCAGGACCCATTGATCGGATATCCGGATGACTCGCGTTTCATTGATATGTCGAATGCTTACGATCCGGATTTGCGGGCAAAGCTACATTCGGTGGCGCAAGCGCAGGGGACGAAGCTGAACGAAGGGGTTTACGCATGGTTCTCTGGCCCGTCCTTTGAAACCCCTGCCGAAATTCGTGCGATCACGATGCTAGGGGCCGATGCTGTGGGCATGTCGACGGTGCCGGAGACGATCCTCGCACGGCATGCCGGGATGCGAGTTGCAGCGGTGTCGGTGATAACCAATCTGGCGGCGGGTATGCAGGCCGAGGCATTAAGCCACGACCAGACCAAACGGGAATCCGCCAAGGCGGCGGAGCGGTTTAAAAACCTGTTCGCCGGCTTTGCCGAGGCGCTGGCCTGATGCTTGCCGCCGAGATCATTCGCAAAAAGCGCGATGGTGGTGAGCTGTCAAAGGCGGAGCTGTCCCAACTTATAGACGGGCTGGTCGATGGCTCGGTTTCCGAAGGGCAGGCGGCGGCCTTTGCCATGGCCACGTTCTTTCAGAAGATGTCGGTGGCGGAACGCGTCGCGCTGACCGAAGCCATGCGCGATAGCGGCGAGACGCTGACGTGGGACTTGCCGGGACCGGTGGTCGATAAACACTCAACAGGTGGGGTTGGCGATAACGTGTCCCTGATGCTGGCACCGGCGCTGGCGGCCTGCGGGGTTTACGTCCCGATGATCTCGGGCCGGGGCTTGGGGCATACGGGCGGGACGCTGGACAAGTTTGACTCGATCCCCGGCTATAACACCAACCCCGACGTGGACCTGCTGCGCAAGGTCACGCGCGAGGTTGGCTGTGCGATTATCGGCCAGACGGCGGATATCGCCCCGGCGGACAAAATTTTATACGGCATCCGCGACGTGACCGCGACGGTGGAGTCGGTGGATTTGATCACGGCCTCAATCCTGTCAAAAAAGCTGGCGGCGGGGCTTGATGCGCTGGTGCTGGATGTGAAATGCGGGAATGGCGCGTTCATGGCAACGCCGGATGATGCCCGCGAACTGGCGCAAAGCTTGGTGAATGTGGCGAACGGGGCGGGGTGCAAGACCTCTGCCATCATGACGGATATGAATGAACCCTTGGCGAGTGCCGCTGGAAATGCGGTGGAGATGCGAAACGCGGTTGATTTCCTGACCGGCGCGCATGTCGATAATCGGCTGTGGGATGTGGTCGTGGCGCTGGGTGGCGAATTGCTGGCGCTGTCGGGCGCAGCGGTGAACCCCGGGCAGGGACGGGACCGGATGGAAAGCGCGCTGACGTCAGGCGCGGCAGCGGAGCGGTTCGGTCAGATGGTTGCCGCCCTTGGTGGGCCAACGGATTTTGTTGAAAACATGCTGACATATCTGCCCGCCGCCCCTGTGGTGCGGGAGGTTTTCGCGGCCAAGGACGGATTCGTGCAGGCGATTGAGACACGGGGCGTGGGCCTTGCGGTGATTGAACTGGGTGGGGGGCGGCGCGTTGCGGCGGACAAGATCGATTATTCGGTCGGGTTTAGCGAAATCGCCGGGCTGGGGCGGATGGTGAATGCCGAAGAACCGCTGGCGATTGTCCATGCCTTGAGCGACGACGCGGCGGACAAGGCGGCGCAAAACTTGCAAGCGGCGATGCGTATCGGTGATAATCCGCCAAAGGATACGCCGCTGATTTTGGAACATCTGGGCGCGGAGGGCGCATGACTATCGAACGAAATCCGGGAATGGAGCTGGACCTAGACTGGGTCATGTCCGTCCGCGCAAACAGATCCGCGATTGAGCGTCGCGCCGCCACCATCGGCACGCGCCGCACGGTCAAAAAGGACTGGCAGGCGGCGTGGTTGCTGAAAGCTGTGGCCTGTATCGACCTGACAACGCTGGCGGGCGATGACACGAAAAACCGTGTGCGGCGGCTATGCGCCAAAGCGCGCCAGCCTGTTAATCAGGGGATTCTGGATGCGCTGGGCGTTGGTGATATGGGGCTGACGACGGGCGCGGTTTGCGTTTACCACGATATGGTCGAAACGGCGGTGGAGGCACTGGACGGGTCCGGCATTCCGGTCGCCGCTGTGTCTACGGGTTTCCCGGCGGGTCTGTCGCCATTCCATCTGCGGATTGCCGAGATTGAGGAGTCGGTGAAGGCGGGCGCCAAGGAAATCGACATCGTGATTTCGCGCCGCCACGTGCTGGAGGGCAATTGGCAGGCGCTCTATGATGAAATGAAGGAAATGCGTGCAGCCTGTGGCGATGCACATGTGAAAGCGATCCTCGCGACCGGAGAACTGGGCACGCTGCGCAATGTCGCACGGGCCTCGCTGGTGACAATGATGGCAGGGGCGGATTTCATCAAGACTTCGACGGGGAAGGAGAGCGTGAACGCCACGCTGCCCGTCAGTCTGGTGATGATCCGGGCGCTGCGGGAATATGGCGAGCGAACAGGGTATCAGATCGGCTATAAACCTGCGGGCGGGGTAAGCAAGGCGAAAGATGCCCTCAACTACCTGATGCTAATGAAAGAGGAACTGGGCCGCGAATGGCTGGAACCGGAATTGTTCCGCTTTGGTGCATCGTCGCTGTTGGGCGATATTGAGCGGCAATTGGAACACCATGTCACCGGACGCTACTCTGCCAGCTTCCGCCACGCGATGGGATAAGGCTATGAATGTGAAAGAGATTTTTGAAACCATGGAATATGGACCTGCACCGGAAAGCGCCAAGGAAGCCAATGCATGGCTGGATGCGCATGGTCGCAAATTTGGCCAGTTTATCGGTGGCGAGTTTGTTGCGGGTAAGAAACATTTCAACAGTGTGAACCCTGCCGATGGCACCCATCTGGCGAAGATTGCGCACGGGTCGAAGGCCGATGTGGATGCCGCCGTCGCCGCCGCCCGCAAGGCGCAGCCCGGTTGGGCGAAGCTGTCGGGACATGAACGGGCGAAGGTGCTATATGCGCTGGCGCGGCTGATCAACAAACATGCCCGCCTGTTTGCGGTGCTGGAAAGCATGGACAACGGCAAAACCATCCGCGAGACGCGCGATATCGATATCCCGCTTGTGATCCGCCATTTCTATCACCATGCAGGTTGGGCGCAGTTGCGCGATAGCGAAGTACCCGGATATGAACCGATTGGCGTGGCGGGTCAGATCATCCCGTGGAATTTCCCGCTGCTGATGCTGGCTTGGAAAATTGCGCCAGCCATTGCGATGGGCAATACGGTGGTGTTGAAGCCTGCTGAATATACGTCGCTGACGGCGCTGCTGTTCGCGGAAATCTGCGGCGAGGCGGGTGTGCCCAAGGGCGTGATCAATATTGTCACGGGCGAGGGGGATACAGGTGCTGCCCTGTCCACCCATCCCGATGTCGACAAGGTGGCCTTCACCGGCTCGACCGAGGTCGGGCGGATTATTCGCAAGGCGACCGCGGGGCAGGGCAAGAAGCTGACGTTGGAACTGGGTGGGAAGTCGCCCTTCATCGTATTCGATGACGCGGATATCGACAGTGCGGTCGAAGGGGTTGTCGACGCGATCTGGTTCAATCAGGGGCAGGTCTGTTGCGCAGGCTCGCGCCTGTTGTTGCACGAACCGATTGCCGACAAGATGATCGAAAAGCTCACCGCGCGGATGAAAAAACTGCGCATGGGTGATCCGCTCGACAAAACCATGGATATGGGTGCGATTGTGGATATCGCGCAGCTAAACACGATACGCGAAATGGTCGTCAAAGGGGTGGCCGAAGGCGCGACGCTGATCCAGCCCGGGAATGAGGATGCGGCGACCGACGCGCAATATCCGGTGCAGTTGAACGCCGTGCAAACGATGGTGGCCCATGCGGATTCCGAGGTGGCGGAGCTGCCACCCTCGTCCAACCTGCCCGAAGGGTGTTTCTATCCGCCAACGTTGCTGACCAACTGCGATCCGGCGGATACCGTCATGCAGGAGGAGATTTTTGGCCCTGTGATGGTGTCAACGACCTTCCGCACACCGGCAGAGGCGTTGGAACTGGCGAACAACACGCGTTATGGTCTGGCGGCGAGTATCTGGACCGAAAACATCAATCTGGCTTACGAAATCGCGCCGAAGGTGAAGGCCGGGGTTGTGTGGATCAACTGCACGAACCAGTTTGACGCGGCGGCGGGCTTTGGCGGCTACCGCGAAAGCGGTTTTGGTCGAGAAGGCGGACGCGAGGGGCTGTTTGAGTATCTGAAACCGGCCTTTGCGAAGAAACTGAAAAAAGCCTTTGAGCCAAAGGCGGCGGATCCGTCTGGCGTTGTGAAGCTGGACGACATCGACCGCACGGCCAAAATGTATATCGGTGGCAAGCAGGCGCGACCTGATGGCGGCTATGCCCGTCATATTCTGTCGCCAAAGGGAGAGCTGATCGGCCATGTTGGCGAGGGTAATCGCAAGGATATCCGTAACGCCGTTGAGGCGGCGTCAGCCGCCAAGGGTTGGGCGAGCGCATCAGGGCATAACCGCGCGCAGGTGATCTATTATATCGCTGAAAACCTTTCGGCGCGCGCCAACGAATTTGCGGACCGGATAGCGGCGCAGACCGGGGTCAACAAAGGGAAAGCGGTGGCGGAGGTTGAGGCCTCCATCCAGCGCCTGTTCACCTATGGCGCTTGGGCCGACAAATATGACGGGCAGGTGCATTCCGTGCCGATCCGCGGTGTCGCGATGGCGATGAAGGAACCTGTTGGCCTGATGGGCATCATCTGCCCGACCGAGGCACCGTTGCTGGGGTTTGTCTCGCTGGTGGCACCTGCTTTGGCGATGGGCAACCGGATGGTGGTTGTGCCTTCTGCCCAACATCCGCTGTCGGCTACCGATTTCTATCAGGTGCTGGAAACGTCTGACGTGCCCGGCGGGGTGGTCAATATCGTGACGGGCGACGCGGACAGCTTGGCCAAAACACTGGCGGACCACTACGAGATCGACGCGATTTGGCATTTTGGATCCGCAGAAGGTGCGAAAATGGTCGAAGAGGCCTCTGCCGCCAATCTCAAACGTACTTGGGTGGCGAATGGGCTGGTACGGGACTGGTATGATGCGGAGCAGGGCGAAGGACGCGAGTTCCTGCGTCAAGCGTCTGAGGTGAAGAATGTCTGGACCCCTTATGGGGAGTAAGGCGTGAGGATCACGCCCTTGTGCGCGACCTCGGCTTTAGTTTCCCCGCCCCGCCGGGCTGGCGTTCGCCTTTGACCCAAGCGCCTCTCTTTGACGCTGGACAGGGCTTTCACAAAATCCTAAAGCTGGCGGAATGGTTGACCAAACTGCTCAGATTAGCCGCCGTGCCGTTCGTCTGCCCGACAGATGGACGTTTGGCGCGTTCCTGATCGCGGCGCTTGTGCTGTTGCCGATCCTGTCCGTTATTTGGATCGCCTTCCATCCCACAGAAAATATCTGGGGCCATCTGATCCAGACAACATTGCCACGTTATTTGCGCAATTCCGTCATCCTGATGCTGGCGACCGGGCTATTGAGCGCGGCCATCGGCGCTGGCGCGGCGTGGCTGGTTGTGATGACCCGGTTCCCCGGTCGGCGGGTGTTGGAGATCGCGTTGCTGCTGCCGCTCGCATTGCCTGCCTATATCGCGGCCTATGCATTGGTCGATTTCTGGGAATATGCCGGACCGCTGCAAACTTGGCTGCGCGGTCTGTTTGGCTGGCAATCGGCCCGCGACTACTGGTTCCCCGAACCCCGGTCCATGTGGGCGGCGATCTTTGTCTTGTCGCTCGCCATGTATCCCTACACTTATCTGCTGACCCGCGCCGCCTTCCGCGAGCAATCCGCCAATATGCTGGAGGTTGCCCGTGCCCTTGGCTGCGGACCTTGGGCGCTGTTTTGGCGCGTTGCGATGCCGCTCGCCCGGCCGGCCATTGCGGCGGGCACGGCGATTGTGATGATGGAGGTTCTGAATGATTTTGGCACCGTCGACTATTTCGCCGTCCAGACTCTGACGACGGGAATCTTCACCACATGGCTGCAAGGCTATAACGCAGGAGGGGCTGCGCAGATCGCCTGTGTGATCCTGTCGATGGTGCTGCTGTTGGCGGGGCTGGAAAAATACAACCGCCGCAAAAAACGCTTCCACAGTTTGTCGAGCCGTGCCGTCCCCGTCAGCCCGACACAACTGATCGGTTTGAAGGCATGGCTAGCGACAGCGGCGTGCCTGCTTCCGATCCTGTTCGGCTTTGTCATTCCGTTTGCGATTATTGCCGGACACGCGATGGACGAATGGTCTGAATGGTTGGAACCCAAGCTTTGGCGTGCGATTTTCAACACGGTAACGCTGGCTGGATCGGCCGCAATCCTGACCATACTTGGCGCATTATTTCTGGTGTATGGCGCGCGCCAGTCACGCGGCAAACTCTTGCGGGCGCTCATTCCTGTCACCTCCATCGGATATGCTGCGCCCGGCGCGGTTTTGGCGATTGGCATCCTGTTCCCGCTGGCGGCGTTTGATACAGCGGTTGCCGATTTCATCGAAGCGACCACCGGATATGACCCCGGTCTTTTGCTGACCGGGACAGTCGCGGCGGTGGTGATCGCCTATTCTGTGCGGTTCTTTGCGATTGGGTTGGGGGCTGTCGAGAGCGCCATGGGTCGGGTGACGCCGTCAATGGACATGGCCTCGCGATCCTTGGGGCGGACATTGGGGCAGACGCTGCGCGAGGTACATGTGCCGCTGATCCGAGGTTCTGTCGTCGTGGCGGCCATGTTGATCTTTGTTGATGGGGTAAAGGAATTGCCCGCGACGCTAATTCTGCGCCCGTTCAATTTCGATACGTTGGCAGTTAGGGTATATCACGAGGCCTCGCTGGAGCATCTGGAACGCGCCGCCCCTGCAGCCATTCTGGTGACGCTGGTCGGGCTTTTGCCGGTGCTGATTTTGGCGCGCAGCGGTCGAACCTAGCAGAGTTGCCCCGAATCCGGGATCGCGCTAAAGTTGCGGCTCCAATGTTCGAGAGCCTTGATATGCCTATTTTGAAACATAGTCTTTTGGCCGCAACGGCGGCGATTTCCTTGAATGTGACCGCGCTTCCGGCGCGCGCAGATGGAGGGAACCTTCTGGGTGGTGTGGTCGTTGGGGCAATCCTTTATTGCGGGATAACCGGGAACTGCACGAACGGAAATCAGCAGGCCCCGCGCAACGGTGATGCGGTGGCGCTGGATCGCGAACAACGCATGATGGTGCAGGAAGGTCTGGCCTATGCCGGGTATTATGACGGGGCCATTGATGGTGCGATTGGCCCGGCCTCTCGCAAGGCAATTGTTGCCTATCAGAAATCCATGGGCGCACCGGAAACCGGATATCTTACTGCGTCGCAGATTACGGATCTGATGCGCCAATCGCAGAATTATCGGGATGTGCCCGCGAATGACGACCGAATGTTCGCGTTGGAGTTCGGCGATACGCTGGCACAGGATGATGTGCGCGTGCTTCAGGCCAGTCTGAACGATCAAGGATATGATGCGGGCACGGCCGATGGCTTGTTAGGCAACAATACGCGGCAGGCGATTGCCGCTTACAAACAGGATAATGGGTATGACGGACCCCCCGTTGCCACAGAACTTCTGCTGGCGCGGGTGACCAATACCGAACTGGCGGATCTGTCGCACCCGAACCTGTCCAGTTCGTCGGTTGGGTTTTCGCTGATCGGCGAATATGAAACCATGGATCAGCCGACCGAACTGAACTGCGAAACGGCACCCATGCGCATCACCGCAAATGAGATGTGGGGCTATGAAAGCGTTTGCCATTTCCCGACGGCGTTGCGCGGGGATGAGACTGAATTCAGCGCGAATCTGGTTTGCGAGGGTGAAGGCGAGGTCTTCGCCTCTATGCGCGAGCTAAGCCTGGATGGACCGAATCTGGTTGTGCGCTTCGATCAATCGATCACCTACACCTATCGTCGCTGCGACGGAGCATTGGAACAGGCAAACCTTTCGCCACTGCCCATCGAAGGTCCCTTGGATTTCCAGCCGCCGTCACGCGCGATTGAACAATGGCTGATGGCCAGCGATATTCGCGGTCCGATTGGTGAATGTATGGATTACACCGCCAATCTGACGGGAATGGCGTCGATTGATCGCTGTGTGCACGTCGCACCCGTCGCCCTTGATTACGAGCTGGACACGATGGTCGTTCAGTTTGTGTCCAGTTATTTTTGCGGCACAGCGGGATGCAACACCTATGTGTTGGCCTATGGCGTTCAAAATGGCGAGAATGTTACCGAGATCCTGCTGAACACCTTCACCCATAATGTGAAGGCCATCGAAGTCGACGAGCGTCCGGGACTGGAATTTGATCGCGATGATTTCTTTGTCGCGACAAGCCAAATTGAAACTGCGGAGCGTTCCGGTCGATCCAAATAGAAGCGTCCGAAAATTCCGCTTGCACGAGGAGGCGGTCAACGCTATGCACGCGCCCGTGCCCCTATAGCTCAGCTGGTAGAGCAACTGATTTGTAATCAGTGGGTCGGGAGTTCGAGTCTCTCTGGGGGCACCACTGTGATTTCAATGACATGATTGCCTGAAATATCACCCATACCCGAGATCGAGCGATCTTGTGCGTTTGGTGCGGTAGAATTTCTATAGGTGGCTAGACGGATTCGCGTTCCACCAACGGGCATTCCACTTTGATCTGCACGGGTGACGAAATGTGCCCACCTGCCATTTCTATAAGGTTTTCGGCCGCGATTGTGCCCATTTCGAAATGGGGCAGAACCAGAGTCGTCAGGGGCGGGTGGGTATGTTGCGAAATTTCGCGATCATCAAACCCGATGACCGAAATATCCTCTGGAATGCGCAAGCCCGCTTCGCGCAAAGCATCAATACAACCAAGCGCCATTAGGTCGTTGCCACAGAAAATCGCGTCCGGCGGTTCGGGCAATGCCAAAAGGGACTTGGTATGTTCGTAACCTGCCGAAGGTTCCCAGTTACCACTGCGCACCAGATCAGGATCAAACACGATATCATTGCTCGACAAGGCCTGACGATACCCATTCAGACGATCACGCGCCGCATCAACGCCTTCCTGACCATTGATAAAGCCGATCCGCTTGCGTCCGGCATCAATTAGACGCTGGGTGGCCATTTGTCCGCCTAGCCGATCCCCCGGGATGACCGAATGTCGTTTGCGCTTGGCATCGTAGCAATTGAGCAGAACTAGATTGTGCCGTTTCAGGGCAGGGACCAGATTTACCTGTCGGGTCAGGATGGTTCCATAAATTACCCCGACTAGCGGCTGGTTTTCCAAGTTTTCGACAATCGCAGCTTCGTTGTCCGGATCCCCATTTGATACGGCCAGATAAATGCTTAGACCATATTCCAGTGCTTTTTCACGTGCCCCTTCGAAAGCAATCGCCATCCAGGGATCGCTGGCAAGTTCATCGACGATGAACCCAATGACCGACTGCCCCCCCGGTGCTGCACGACTGGATCGACGCGGCAGTGAATATCCAAGCTCGCGCGCGGCGGATTGCACGCGTTGGCGCGTTGTCTCGCTGAGTTTGGCCCCCGGGGAGCCATTCAGCACCAACGACACGGTCGCCTGCGATACACCTGCGCGCGACGCCACGTCCATCATGGTGGGACGCAGTTTGCGCGCTGGGCGGTCGGTTGGAGATTTGCTGCCGTTATGACTCAAAGCATTCTCAATCGTGAATTCGTAGCAAGGGCTGGCTAGTGCGGGACGCGCGGCGATGCAACCGATTTTTATCAGAGATTGCGATGTATTCCGGTTCTTTGATCATGATGACGTCCGCATCCGCCGGAATCGGTCAAAGGCGACAGCAATAATGATCGCACTGCCAACAAACGTGTTTTGCCAGAACGGATCGATATGCAACAGCACAAGCGAGTTGCGGATGACCTCTATCAGCAGCGCACCGACGACGGCACCAAGCGCATTTCCCTCGCCCCCGGCAAGGTTTGCGCCACCGATAACCGCGGCTGCGATCACTGTCAGTTCCATTGATTGACCCAAGTTGGTTGTGACACTGCCCAGCCATCCAGCCATCAGAATGCCAGCGATCCCCGCCGTCAGAGCCGAGAACATGTAAATGCCCACCTTCAGGCGCTTGACCGGGATACCGGTCAGAACAGCGGCATGTTCGTTACCGCCGATGGCAAAGGTATATTGCCCCCAGCGCGACCAGCGTGACATTAGCGCGGCGATAATGGCGATCACGGTCAGCGCATAAAGCGGGTGCGGTAACCCAAAAGTCGAGCCGCCGCCGATCCACAGGAACAGATCATTGTCTGGCCCAAATTCCCAGATCATCTTGTTGTCCGACACCACCAACGCCAGTGATCGGGCAATCGACAGACTGCCAAGCGTAACAACAAAGGCTGGCATACCCGCATAGGCAATAAGTATTCCGTTGAATGCGCCGACCAACATGGCCGCGCCAAGACCTATGATTGCAGAGAGCCAAAAGGAATAGCCATCCGCCATGAAAGTACTGACAACAACGGCGGTCAGCACCACAATCGAACCAACCGACAGGTCAATGCCGCCAGACGCAATCACGGCGGTCATACCAATTGCCATAATGCCGACAAAGGCAAAGTTACGGGCAACGTTGAACAGGTTTCGATCGGTCGCAAAAGTATCTGTGTAAAGCGACAGGGCCACACAGGCCAGAACGGCAGCTAGGAACACCCAGAAAATCTGCACATTCATGATGCGTGACAGAATGTTGCGATGCTCGCTTTGATCGATGATAGATTCGATGGAAGACGACATTTTACTTTCCTATCACTATTAGGCTGCTTCGATGGCTCCGGTGATCAGACCGGTAACCTCTTCGGGAGAGCTTGCATGGGTGTTTTTGGAGGCGACGAGAGTTCCGCGTCGCAAGACTGCAATTCGATCGCACACCGAAAAGACATCGGGCATACGGTGGCTGATCAGAACGACACTGATGCCTTGGTCCCGCAAGCGGCGGATCAGGTCCAAAACTTCGGCGACTTGTCGCACGGAAATCGCTGCGGTGGGTTCATCCATCAGCACAATTTTGGGTTTTGACAGCAACGTTCGTGCGATCGCAACCGCTTGACGTTGACCACCTGACATGCGGCGGACCAGATCGCGGGGGCGCGTTTCGGATTTCAACTGTGCAAACAGCTCGGAGGATCGGGCACGCATTTGTGCGTAATCAATCACATTGACCCCCAGAACGCGACGGCGCGGTTCTCGGCCTAGATAGACATTCGAGGCGGCAGTCATGTTATCGCATAAGGCCAGATCCTGATAGACGACCTCGATTCCGGCAAGCTGTGCATCACGCGGATTGTGAAAGTGTACCGGCTCGTCGTCGATTCGAATCTCGCCCCGGGTTGGGGCAAAATTTCCGGCAACAATTTTGACAAGCGTCGACTTGCCCGCACCATTGTCCCCCATCAACCCCAACACTTCGCCCGGTTTTATATCTAGCGATACATCGTCCAGAGCGTGTATTGCGCCGAATTCCTTGGCAATACCCGTTAGCTTTAAACGCGACATGTTCTCCCTCCATGGCTCACGGCAAATATTATTAAGTCATGCAGTTGCCTTTGCGAACCTGCACATTGTTACGGTCCCGTGAGTGATGTCGAGTAATACTTGACCGAAGATTATTAGTAAATATTATTTAAGCAACTGGGGAGGAAATCTTGAAGCTGCTTATTACCGGCGCTACCGGAAAGGTCGGCCAGAACTTTTTGACGGAGTTTCTGTCCCGTACAGCGTATAAAAACGCTGAAGTGGTCGCGCTATGCAACAACCGCACCATTGCCGAATCGGATCGCGTTCGCGTGATTCGAGGGTCGCTTGCGGATGCTGATTCGGTGACGCAAGCGATGGATGGTGTGACCCATGTTGTGCATATGGCGGCGGTGAAGGAATCGCCTGATCTGGTGATTGATGTCGCCATCAAGGGCATGTTCCTGATGCTGGAGACCTTCCGCCAGTCGCCAACTGCCGAGCAGTTTTTATTGATCGGGGGGGATTGTTCGGTAGGTCATATCTTCCATGATTACCCGTCCCCCATCACAGAAGAATCACCGCGCAAAGCCTATCCCGGATGCTACGCCCTGACCAAGGTTCTGGAGGAGGTGATGCTGGAGCAATATCATTTCCAGTATGGCCTGAATGGGACGATATTGCGTGCGCCATGGATTATGGAGAAAGATGATTTCCGCTATGCGATGAGCTTTGGCGAGGATCAATTCGGCGGTCCGAATTGGGACGATCTGATGTCAAAAGCGGATCGGAAGACCTATGCCGCTGGAAAATACATTCCTTTGATGAAGGACGTGAATGGCGACCCGCTGCGGCGCAATTTCATACATGTTGACGACCTGGTCGGCGCGATCCTGAAGGCATTGGGCAATCCGGTCTCTTATGGCGAGACCTATAATATTTGCATGAACGAGCCAGTGAATTATGCGCAGATGGCCGCCTATGCAAAGCAACTTTACGGATATGAAATCGTTGAAATTTCGACCCCGTATTTCAGTAACTGGCTGGATAACACCAAGGCGCGATTGCGTCTGGGTTGGGCACCGGCCGTTGAACTTGAGGCACTAATCGAGCGAGCGTGGCAATATAAGAGGGACGTTAAAGACCCCCGCAAAGTCTGGTATCCGGGATGACCTCGGCTGCTAATAAATTAGGGAGAACTACTGTGAAACTAACAAATCTATTAATTGGCGCGATGACCGTTTCTATGACGGCAACATTTGCGTCCGCACAGGACAAGCAAGTTCTGGCGATCGTTGTCAAAGGTCTGGATAATCCATTCTTTGAACAGATCAACCTTGGCTGCCAACAGTGGATGGCCGAAAACGCGGACAGCGAATACGAGTGCTTCTATACCGGTCCGGCGTCGTCGGCTGACGAAGCTGGCGAAATCCAGATTGTTGACGACCTGTTGACACGCGGTGTGGCGGCTATCGCTATCTCGCCGTCGAACGCTCCGGGTATGGCCAACCGTATTCGCGCGATTGCGCCCGACGTTCCGGTTATGACCATCGACGCGGACTTCCTGGAAGAAGATCGTGATCTGCGTGCGACCTATCTGGGCACCGACAACTACCTGATGGGTGTTTACATGGCTGAACAGGCCATGGCGCTGAAACCCGATGGTGGAACGGTTTGCTTGCAGTTGGGTAACGTTGCCGCTGACAACATCAACGCACGTGCGCAGGGTTTCCGCGACACGGCAGGTGGGGAAGATGGTATCGACCGTCTAACCGGTCAGAATGGCTGGACCGAAATCGACAGCTGCCCGGTCTTCACCAATGACCAGGCTGACCTTGCAAACCAGCAGATGTCCGACGTGTTCATTGCGAACCCGGATCTGGACGCGTTTATTCTGGTTGGTGGTTGGGCACAGTTTGCCCCGCAGGCTTATGCTCAGGTCACCGATCAGGTTATGGACAAACTGCAGTCGGGTGAGTTGATCATCATCGCTGGTGACACGCTGCCTCCGCAGACCCAAGCCTTCCGTGATGGCCGTAGCCATGCACAGGTTGGTCAGCGTCCGTTCGAGATGGGTTATCGTGCGCCGGACGTCATGATCCAGTTGATTAACGGTGAATCCGTAGATGATCCGTTGTTCACCGGTCTGGACATCTGCAACCAATCTGATCCTGGCTTCTGCGCTGACAATTAAGTCCTCCCCAGGAGGTCAGGAAAACGACCGGGCCGCCTTGGCGGCCCGGTTTTATTTACGAAACGAATAAATTAGTAATTGCATAGTTAATAAACATAGATAATATTATTAGGTGGCATGGAGGTGCCATGCAAAGATGATCGATATCGATCAATGGGAGGAGTGAAAATGAAACAGAAAACTACGATATCCATCGTTGTGGCTGCGATGCTGGCAGCCGGCAGTGCGATGGCTCAGGAAAAACCAAAACTGGCATTTGTTGTGAATGCCGCATCGGATTTCTGGAAACTGGCAGAAGCGGGTGTGAAAGCCGCACAGGCGGAATTGCCCGAGTACGAGCTTCAGTTCCGGTATCCGTCGCAAGGAACGGCGGCGTTGCAGAACGCCCTGATGGATGACTTGGTGGCGGCAGGCACTGACGCGATCATGATTTCGTCGGTTGATCCAAAAACCTCGACCGATGCGTTCAACCGCATTGCGGCACAGGTTCCGCTGTTCACGACCGACTCGGACGCGCCGAACAGCGACCGTATCGCCTATCTTGGCTCGTCAAACACTCTCGCAGGTGTCCAGGCAGGTGAAATTGCCCTAGCCGCATTGCCCGATGGTGCTGTGTGCATGGGGTTTGTCGGCTTCCTCGGGGCGGATAATGCGATCGAACGCATTGCCGGGTTCCGTCAGGCTGTCGAAGGGTCCGGCATCGAACTGATTGACGTTCGCGGCGACGACGTGGATTTTGCCCGCGCGCGTTCGAATGTTGACGACGTGCTGGTGGCCAACCCCGACGTGAACTGCATGGTTGGTTTCTATTCCTACAACCCGCCAAAGATCTACGAAGCCCTGCAAGCCGCTGGCAAGCTTGGCGAGATTACGGTCATCGCCTTTGACGAAGACCCGATCACGCTGGGTGCGGTTCGTGAAGGTTCGTTTGCGGGTACCGTGGTCCAGGATCCTTATCAGTGGGGTTATCAGGGTATGCACCTGATGGCTGACTATCTGGAAGGAGATACCTCGGGCGTTCCGGCCGATGGACTGATTATCGTTCCGACGAAAGTCATCGACCAGAGCAACGTCGACGCGTTCGAAGCTGAACTGAAAGCGCGTATCGGCGGCTAAGTAAGTGGTTTTCCCAATCTGAACTTGACACACGGGGGCAAAACGTCCCCGTGTGTTGCAAGAGAGACTGAAGAGTATCCCCCAATGACCTTGCAGGAACATGACCGTATCGCGCTGGAGCTGAGGCAAATCACCAAAGTATATCCGGGTGTGGTGGCGCTTGACTCGGTATCCCTGTCGATAAAGGGGGGCGAAGTTGTCGGGCTGATCGGCGAAAATGGCGCTGGCAAGTCGACGCTGATGAAAGTTCTGGGCGGCGTGATTGCCCCAAATGGCGGCGAGATCGTGATCGATGGCGAAACGCTGGAGGGGCTGAGTTCGCAACAAGCATTGGACAAAGGTATTGCCTTTGTTCATCAGGAATTGAATCCGTTTACAAATCTGGATGTGGCGGCAAATGTTCTTTTAGGGCGCGAACTGCGACGTGGCCCGTTCAAATTCATTGATCAATCCGCGATGAACGCGGTGGTTGCCCCAATTCTAGAAAGACTGGGTGCGCATTTTGGTCCACGCGATTCCGTTGCCGACCTGTCGCTGGCTGAACAGCAATTGCTGGAAATCGCCCGAGCGCTGTCCATGAATGCGCGGTTGGTCATTTTTGATGAACCGACTTCTAGCCTGACATTGTCCGAAACCCATCGCTTGCTGGACGTCATCAAGGATTTGCGTGCAGAGGGTGTCGCGGTGTTGTTTATCAGCCACCGCTTATCTGAGATTGAGGAGATTGCCGATCGCGTGGTCGTGCTACGCGACGGTAAAAACGCTGGTGAGCTGGGCGTATCTGACATCAACAAGGATGTGATGATCCGCATGATGGTCGGGCGAAATGTCGAACAATTTTTTGCCAAGATCGACCATAGTGAAGGCGATTGTGTTTTGGAAGTGCGTGACCTCGCGACCCAAACCTTTCCCGACGCGCGCGCCAATCTGCAGCTTAAAGCAGGTGAAATACTGGGGCTGGCCGGACTGGTTGGGGCAGGGAGATCCGAAATGGCCCATGCCATTTTCGGCATCGAGCCGGTCAAACATGGCGAAGTCTTTCTTCATGGCGAAAAACTTTCGGAATTGACCGTAAGCACAGCCATCGCAAACGGATTGTGCCTTGTTCCCGAAAACCGCAAGGAGCACGGGTTGTTTCTGGATTTTGCGATTTACGAAAACATCTCGCTGCCTAACCTTGGGACATTGTCCAAGCGAGGGGTTGTGTATCGCAAGGCGGAACAGGAATTGGCCAGCAAATCCCGTTCTGAACTGGCGATAAAAACCGCAACATTGGCCAACCCGGTTGCGGAACTTTCCGGGGGCAATCAGCAGAAGGTCGTGCTGGCAAAGTGGCTGGCCATGAACCCGCGTGTGGTCATTCTGGACGAACCGACCCGCGGAATCGATGTCGGCGCAAAGTCCGAAGTCTATCATCTGATGCAGGCGTTGGCTGCCAAGGGGGTCGGCATTCTGATGATTTCCAGCGATATGGAAGAGATTATCGGCGTCTCGGACAGGGTGGCCGTGATGCACAAGGGTAACGTCACCGGGACGGTTTCGGGTGACGAGATCACAGAAGAAAATATTTTGCGGCTGGCGGTCGGGTAAACCGCGACAGGGGAGCGAACAATGCAGAAAAAAGATATCGGACTTGCCGTATTGGTGCTGTTGGTGGGCGCAGTGGTTGCGATCATCAACCCACGATTCCTTTCCCCGATCAATCTGTCGAATACGGCAAACCTCATCGGACTTTTTGGACTGTTCTCTATTGCCGAGGCATTTGTGATCGTGACCGCCGGGATCGAACTTTCGGTGGGATCAGTGATTGCCCTGATCGGGGTGTTGTTTGTCGATATGATTGTTGTTCAGGATATTCCCTGGCCAATTGCCGCCGTTCTGGTTCTGCTGATCGGTTCGGTGTTCGGTGTGATTCATGGGCTGCTTATCACAAAGCTTAAATTGCAGCCTTTTGTGGTGACGTTGTGCGGTCTTCTGATCTATCGCGGAATTGCGCGCGTTTACACCGAAGACGGAACGGCCGGGTTTTCGTTTGGGGACAGTTTCCCGACGTTGGAGTGGCTGACATCAGGGCGCACAGGGGGCGTACCGCATTCGTTTATTGCGTTTGTGATCGTGGCGATCATCGCGTGGTTTGTACTTCACCGGACAGTGTTTGGTCGCCACCTGTTTGCAGTTGGCAAGAATGAGGAGGCCGCGAAATTCACCGGGATCAATTCGACGCGGGTGATCATTCTGGCCTACGTCATCTGTGCAGTGCTGACCAGCCTATCGGCGATCTATTTCGCGATGTACACGCGGTCAATTCACCCCGGATCACACGGCAACTTTTATGAATTATATGCTATTGCGGCGGCCGTCCTTGGTGGATTTTCGCTGCGGGGCGGAGAAGGTTCCATCATCGGGGTGGTGCTGGGCGTTATCCTGCTTCAGGAATTGGAGAACCTTGTTAATCTTCTGGGCATCCCGTCCTCGTTCAAATTTGCGGTTATGGGCAGTGTGATCCTGCTGGGGGTAATCGCAGATACACAAGTCTCGCGTTACCGGGATGCGCGACGCAACGCGCGGGCACTTGCGTCTGTTTCGGGTGATGACGGAGAGGCAATATCGAAAGGCTGAACAGGTCGTAAGTTAACCCATGTTTAACGAAGCTGGTTTTCCAAGGACAAATGTGGTATCATCCACTTGGGTGTTGGAAAATTAGAGTGTTCAGATGGTATCGCTGTCACGATTCGGGCGACGGGAAATTCCTGGCGCATTAGAGTTATTCTGTAACGTCGAGATCGACAATCGTTCAGAAGAATTTGCCTTTCGAATATTTGCCGAGTCATCGGTGCTGGCGCGGATTAGCCCACAGCCAGCAGCCTTTGTTCTGGCATTTCTTATTCCAGCGATGGAGCGTGGCGAAGATATTTTCGTCGATGCGTCGTTGGATCATGCGTTTTTGCACCGACTGCAAACCTATGCGATCAGCATGTTGGCCAGTAAGAATTCGGCCTTTAAGAAAATTGACGTGCATGCCGCTGGCACACATCACGTTAAAGCCTCAAGCATAAATCTTGGGGCAATGACAGGGATGAGCTGTGGTGTGGATTCGCTGCGCACCTTGATGGTTTATGGTCCAGATGGCGAAAACGTGCCCGACAAGTACCGCTTGAAATGGCTGAGTGTCTTTGACGTTGGCGCATTTCATGATTCCGAGTTGCAGTTTCATCCTGCATTGGATCGCGCGAAAAGCGTGGCGGAACGTAGTGGGTGTCAGGCGATCGGTGTCAGTGCACAGATGCAGCAATATTATTCGCAAGAATTCGCGAAAAGCTGCACGGTTCGAAATGTGGCCGCCGCGATGTGTCTGACAGATATCACAGATACGTATCTGGTTTCGTCGACTTATCCCTGGAATGTGATAGGGGCTGACAAGCGTGCCCCAACCGCGATGGAAGCGGTGGATCCGATCCTGCTGCCGCTTTTGTCACATGATGGGCTTGAAATGTTCTCGGCCTGTGCGAATGAGGGGCGCCATAACAAGGTTCTGGAAATTATTGACCGTTCGCCATTCGTGCACGAGATCGACATGTGCACGCGAGCGGTGGTTAAACGGGATTATCGCATCAATTGTGGCACCTGTCAGAAATGTGCGGATTTCTTGTTGGCTGCTGAATTGATTGGCAAATTGGACTATGTCGCCCATCGGTTCGACATGGAGGCATTCAATCGCCGTCGGTTCCGCATCTATCAACGCATCGTCACCGATACCGTGATCATGCGATGGACCTATCCGAACCTTGCAAGACCGCTCGATATCGAGAAGTCACTGAAGGTGCCGTTTGGATCGATTTTTCTGGGGTCTTTCGCCGCCTATTGTATTTTGGTGACGCGTTGGATCAAGACGCTGTTCAAGAAACGCCCGCCACGGGGAAAACCTCAAACAGTGCCCCTTTCCAGACTGCAGGCTGCTGTTAACAAGGTGCCAAAGCCCGATCAGATATCGTAGGTAGGCATTGTTTGAGGCGGTTTAAGCAATTCCTGCACGGCGTTATGCTGATGCAGGAATACTCGCCCCGTAAGTTCGTCAAGGAAATGGGACCGTTTCAGGCGGTCCATGACCGGGCCTTTGACCTCGGACAGGTTCAAGGTGACGTCCATGTCACGCAGATGTTCGTTGATGGCCTCCAACGACTCCAGCGCGGACATGTCGATTTCATTGATAGCCGGGCACATCAAGATGACGTGGCGGATATCGGGGTTGGCCGCAACCTCTGCTTGCAGCTTATCCTCAAGAAAGCGGGCATTGGCGAAATAGAGGCTTTCATCGACCCGCAGTGTCAAGATGGATTTGTAGGTGATCACGTCATGGCGAAGCACGTTGCGGTAATGGTGCGTATCGGGCACCTGTCCGACGATGGCCATATGCGGACGAGAGGTTTTGTAAAGGTGGATCAGGATCGACAGGGCGACGCCGGAGGTCACTCCGAGTTCCACCCCAAAGCCCAGCGTGACCAGGATCGTCGCCAGCACAGCGATGAAATCCGCGCGGCTGTATTCCCACGTTTTCTTCAGGATCGAAAAATCGACCAGCGACAGGACCGCAACGATAATGGTGGCCGCCAGCGTTGCCTTGGGTAGAAAGAAGATCAGCGGGGTTAGCAGCAGAGAGGCAAGCAGCAATCCGATGGCGGTGAATGCACCTGCGGCGGGGGTTTCCGCGCCCGCGTCGAAATTCACAACCGAACGGGCGAAGCCACCGGTTACCGGATAGCCGCCAGTAAAGGCGGCGCCGATATTGGCGGCACCCAGTCCGATCAGCTCCTGATCTGGCGTGATGCGCTGGCGCTTTTTGGCAGCGAGGGTTTGCGCGACGGAAATCGATTCCACAAAGCCGATGATGGAGATCAGGATGGCTGGGACCAGCAATTCTTGCCACAGCGCCGGGTTCCATGAAGGCGTTGTGAGGGGCGGTAGGCCTTGTGGGACTTCACCGACTACGGACACACCTTTGTCCGTGAGGCTAAGCGCCCATGTGACCAGCGTTGTAACCGCCACGGCCAGAACCGGGCCAGCTTTGGTCAGGATATCAGCCAGACGGGGTTTTATCCCCAGTCGTGTCAGCGCCTTTTTCATGCCCTTGCGGACCCAGAACAGGAAGGCGATGGCAGGCGCGCCGATAGCAACCGTTGTCCAGTTCACCTGACCCAAATGGGCGACCAGTGATGCGACCAGTTCCCACAGGTTGTGCCCCTCCGCAGGGATGCCGAGGATATGTTTCAACTGGCTGGTCGCGATGATGACGCCGCTGGCGGTGATGAACCCGGCAATCACCGGGTGGGATAGAAAATTCGCCAGAAATCCCAACCGGAAAATGCCTAACAGTACCAGAAAGGCCCCGCTCATGAATGCCAACGTCAGCGCAGCGGTCAGGTAATCGGCCGTGCCTTGTCCGGCAATCTCCCCCACGGCAGCTGCCGTCATCAGTGACACCACCGCCACCGGCCCAACAGCAAGTGCGCGGCTGGTGCCGAAGATCGCATAAAGGATGATCGGTGCGATGGACGCGTAGATTCCGACCTCTGCCGGTAACCCTGCCAAAAGGGCGTAGGCAAGCGATTGGGGGATCAGCATGATCGTGACAATCACCGCCGCGATCAGATCGCTGGTGAATGTGTCGCGATTATACTGACGCCCCCAGTCCAGAACCGGAAAGAGGCGAGCGAGGCGCATGGATTATCCGAACAGCCGTTTGAAGAAGCCGCCACCCTCGCCGCGATTGGCGGCCTTGTAAAGCATGGTGGAGCGGTTGCCCGAGCGGCAATAGGCGAAGATCGGACCTTCGAGCGTATCCAGATATTCCTTCATCTTGGCCACATTGTCTGCATTCATTGGACCATGGCGAACGGGGATGTAGTAAGCCTCTATCCCTTCCTTCTTGGCCGCCTTTTTGATTTGCGAAAAGATTGCCTGATTAGCAATTTCGCCATCAGGCAGGTTGCAGATGATATGTTTAAAGCCATTCCCGGCAAGGGTTTTGACGTCCTTGATGGTTATGGCCGGACCAACGGACAGCTGGTCCGACAATTTACGAGCGTTCATGATAAATCCTTACAGTGCGTTGACGGGAACTTTGAGCATCGGGTTGCCGTCTTTGTCTTTCGGTACGGCGCCTGCACGCATGTTCACCTGCAAGGACGGGATGATCAGGGTCGGCATACCCAGCGTGGCGTCACGTTCCTCGCGCATGCGGATGAACTCCTCCTTGCTGGTGCCCTTGCCGACATGGATATTGTGTTCCTTTTCCTCGCCGACCGAGGTTTCCCATTCGATATCACGGCCATTGGGGCCATAATCGTGGCACATGAACAGGCGCATATCATCAGGCAGGGCCAGCAGTTTCTGCATGCTGTCATAAAGCGTCGCCGCATCACCGCCCGGGAAATCCGCGCGGGCCGAGCCGCCATCTGGCATAAACAGCGTATCGCCGACAAAGGTCGCGTTGCCCATCACATGCGCCATACAGGCTGGAGTGTGACCGGGCGTGAAGATTGCCAGCGCGTCCATATTGCCGACCTTGTAGGTATCGCCATCCTTGAACAGTTGGTCGAACTGCGATCCGTCACGCTGAAACTCGGTCCCTTCGTTGAAGACTTTGCCAAACGTGTCCTGCACGATCAGAATATTCTCGCCAATACCAATCTTGCCGCCTAGCTTTTGCTGGATATATGGCGCAGCAGACAGGTGGTCGGCATGGACATGGGTTTCGATGATCCATTCCAGTTTCAGGTCATTATCCTGAATATATTTTATTATCGCATCCGCATGATCATAGGTGATCCGCCCGGCGGCATAGTCAATGTCCATCACGCTGTCGATCACCGCACAGGCATTGCTGGCCGGGTCTTTGACGACATAGCTGATCGTGTTGGTGGCTGGATCGAAGAAGGCTTCGACGTCGGGGGTGGTGTCCATATCAACGGGGTAGTTGCTCATGGGAATCTCCGCTGGTTGCAATTTCGTTGAGTCGGATATATATAAACAAAAATTAATATTCAAGTATGAGAATATAAAAAATGCAGATAGGTGATCTAGAACCAAATATTGACCGTGCGGCCAACCTGATGTCCATGATGTCCGCGCCCCACCGGCTGGAGATCCTGTGCATCCTGTCGGAAGGGGAGCAAAGTGTCGTAAAGCTGGCGAACCGGCTGGGCCTGTCACAACCTGCCATGTCCCATCATCTGAAGAAGTTGAAGGAGGCAGGGTTGGTCGATACGCGCCGCGAAGGGCAGATGATATTTTATGGTCTGAAAGGTGAGGAGGCGATTGCCATTCTTGGCGTTTTGCACGGTTTATATTGCGACGCCTCTTAACCTTTTACTGATCCCTCGCTAAGGCCCAAGACCAGATACCGCTGCGCAATCAGGAATACAATTGTGATTGGCACCCCGGAAAGAATGGCGGCTGCGGCAAAATCCCCCCACAGATATTCGAACTCGTTCAGATAAAGACGTGACCCGGTGGCGAGGGTAAGATTTTCTTCGCTTCTTAGCAGGATCGACGCGATCGGATAGTCATTGATGACCCCGATAAAGACCAGAACAAACACAACCGCCATGATCGGCACAGCGAGCGGTAAAAATATGTAGCGGAAGGTTTGCCAAGGCGTTGCGCCATCGATGGCTGCCGCCTTGTCCATGGCAGGATCGATACTGTCGAAATAGCCCTTTATGGTCCAGATATGCAGGGTCACGCCTGAAAGATACACGATCACCAGCGACAGATGGCTGTCGATCCCGATGGTTGTCGAAATGTCCCCCATCGTGTCAAAAATAGCATAGAGCGCGACAAGCGCCAATGTTGTCGGGAACATCTGGATAATGAACAAGGAATCCAGAAAAGCGACCCGACCCCTAAACCGGATACGGCTTAGTGCATAAGCTGAAATGGTGGCAATCGCCAACGCGCCGGCCGCAGCGAACAGGGCGATTTTGATCGAATTCACCATCCACAGAAGAACGGGATACGGGGGCGCGATTACCCGACCATCCGGGCGAACATATTCCAGCCCTAACGCAAGAAACCAATGTTCTAGGGTGGGGTTTTCCGGGATCAGTGAGCCGATGGAAAAATTCCCCTCGCGAAAGGAAATTGATACGATCATCAGGAACGGAAACATGATGATTGCAATGAACAGGAGCAAAAAGGCATGGGCGAGGATTTTTTTTATCCGCAGAGATTTTCGGTCTTCGACGATCATATATTGCCCCCCTTGTTCACAGCTTTTCGCATGGCCACAAAATTGGCATAGGCAATGCAGGTTACGATCAGGAAAATGATCAGCGTGATCGCCCCGGCCAGACCGAATTGTTGGCCGGAATCCTGGAATGACATTCGATAGGTGAATGACCCCAAAATGTCGGTTTCGCCCGCCGGTATGATCGTACGCGGAATGTCCGGCCCCCCGCCAGTCAGCAGCAGGATCAGGACGATATTGTTGAAATTAAACGCAAACGAGCTGAGCAAAAGTGGCAGGAATGGCGGTAGAATCTGGGGAAGTGTAATCGTAAAGAATACGCGAAACGGTCCCGCTCCTTCGAGGATGGCGGCTTTTTTCTGTTCTTGTGGGACCGACTGAAGAAAGCCCATCGCCAGAAGCATCATATAAGGATAGCCAAGCCAGACATTCACAATCAGGATCATCGTCCGTGCCAATGTTGCGTCGGTGAACCAGGCGGGGCGTATCCCGAACAGGGCGTCAAGGATCAAGTTGATCTCGCCGAAATTCTGATTGAACAGACCGCGAAACACCAAAATAGATATGAAACCGGGAACCGCATAGGGCAGGATAAGCAAGATACGGTATAATGCCCGAAAGCGCATATGTTCCCATTGCAGGATCGTTGCCAGCAGCAATCCCAATCCAAACGTCGCCACAACCGAGCTGACCGCAAAGACGATTGTCCAGATAAAGATCTCCACCATTGGCGCGCGAATGCCAGCCGAGGTAAAGATGCGTTCGAAGTTGGCAAACCCGATATTAACGCGCCAACCCGGTGGCACGGTTTCGCCCGTGTCACTGACATAAAACCCCTGAGAATGATCCGCCGTCAGGATCGCGCCAGTCAGATTGTTGCGAAGCTGGTCATTGTCGAGCAACGTGTATTCGTCGGTAACATTTGCAAATTCGCGTAAGCCTGCGGACCGCAAAATAGCGCCGTCAGGAAGGGTGACCGACACCGCCTGAAGCCCGGTTCGCAATTGCACCGCCTCGCGTCGATCCAGTTGATTGGCGGGTTCGTCGCTGACGGGATCGGCTGAGAGGTTCGCCTCGGACCCATCAAGGACAACCGGGTCCGACAGAAAGCCGCCTGAGTCATCGGGGAAGTATATTCGATAGCTGTCAGCGTCGCGCACTACAGCGAACGGACGCTTTGTGTCCTCGTCTACGATGCGGCTGGAAAGCAGTACATTCTGCGCACGCTCGAAGGTTAGCAGATTGAACGAGGAGTAATTGGTGAAGCCAAGATAGATCGTGTAGATCACCGGAAAGGCGATAAACAGCAACACGGCTGCGGCACCGGGGAAAATAAATCTTGCGTAATAATAGCGCCGGAAGCCATACGCCATGAAGAAACCCAGCGCGGTAATCAACAGACACATGCCAAACAGTGGTTGCCCAGTGACATAAACCAGCCAAGCAATATAAAGAAGGCCAAGTGTGATCAGCCCAACGACAGCTTTGCCCAGCCAGAACAGGCCATTTCCAACGGATTGAACATCGCCTGCGTCCGGTGAATGATCAGCCATGATTGCGGCCCCCAAGGTTAAGGGCGGTCCAAAGACCGCCCAACCGGATTATTCCCCTAGGATACGTGCAGCCGCGTCGTTAAGCGCATCCTCGACAGTCGCTGCACCCGTGGTGATATTGCCGAGCGCAGGTTCCATCGCAGACCAGAACGCCCCCATTTCAGGGTTCGACGGCATTGGCACGCCAAGCTGGGCTGCCGCAAGCGTTGCCTGAATCTTCGGGTCTTCCTGATTTGATCCGGCCGAGCTGTCCGCCAAAACCCCCAGCGCCCCCTGCGCGTTCCAGGTCGCCAGACCCTCATCAGACAGGATATAGGCTTCTAGCAGTTCCACAACCAGATCCTTGTTGGGCGAAGCCGCGTTTACCGCAAAGGCCTGCACCCCAAGAAACGGTTTACCCGGTGCGCCGTCAATTGTGGGCAGGGGGGCAACTGCAATATTGATGCCCGCATCTTCGTATGCGCCCCACGACCAGGGACCGTTAATAATCATGGCAACGTCACCATTTGCCATAGCCCCGTCCATGACCCCGTAATCCACACCGCCTGGCATGATCCCTTCATCAATCAGGCTGCGCAACAACATGCCACCTTTCATCGCGCCTTCGTTGTTTACGCCCGTCGATGTGCCATCATAGACGCCATCGACCTTCTGAAAGGCGAACCCACCGTTTGCCATCATTAGCGGGAAGGTAAAGTAGGTATTGTTGTAGTCCCACATGATCCGCGTCACACCATCCGGAATGGTCATTGCCCCGATTTCCTCGAACGAGACAGGGGGGGTGTCGACAAGGTCCGTGTTATAAATCAGCGCGACCGCTTCGACCGCGACCGGATATCCCCAGACGCGCCCGTTAAAGGAAACAGCGTCCCAGGCGCTGTCGATGATTCCTTCGGTGATGTCATTGCTGGGCGAAACGGCCGAGATCAACCCACCACTCGCCCATTCGCCAAAGCGATCATGGGCCCACAAAACGATGTCCGGGCCGTCACCTGTGGCAGCGGCCTGCTGGAATTTGTCGGTCAGTTCGTCAACATTTTCGATGACAACTTCGATGCCAAGGTCTTCGGTAAATTGTGCGGTAACTTCGGCCAGAAGTTCAGGATTGCGGTCTTGCACCCAGATTGTGATAACCCCTTCTTCCAGCGCATAGGCACCGCTGGCTGTTGTCATCAAAACCGCCAAAGCGGACAATTGTTTTAGTGTTTTCATGATAGTTCCTCCCAATGATTTGTTGTGGAAATTACGCGCGAGGCTTCCCGGGCCGTACGCGTAATCTACTTTTGGGTGAAAGGATAAACCCAATTCTTTCGCATCGTCGATAAGATTCTTTGGGTGACGCGGCGTCGGACAATCGTCCTGAAAGAAATTGGTTGCTTTTTTGCGGTTGCAGTTTTCAACTGCAAGGGGAAACCCCGGAGGGAGGATGATGGCCGATCACGCGCTGGAAATACGTAATCTGTATAAACGTTTCGGCCAGGTCGAAGTGCTGTCGGATATTTGCGTCACGATGGCGCCGGGGGATTTTCTGGTTCTGGTGGGACCATCAGGCTGCGGGAAATCAACCCTGCTGAACTGTATTGCCGGATTAGAGCATGTGTCCGACGGGTCCGTCTGGATCGCGGGTAAAGATGTAACCAATGTTCCGCCAAAAGATCGCGATATCGCCATGGTGTTTCAGTCCTATGCGCTCTATCCGACCATGTCGGTGGCGGATAATATTGGGTTTGGTATGAAGATCCGACGGCAACCAAGTTCGGAAATATCAACGAAAACTCAACAGGTTGCCGGATTGCTGAAGATTGACCACCTGTTGGATCGCAAGCCAAGCCAATTGTCGGGGGGACAACGTCAGCGCGTTGCGATGGGGCGTGCGTTGGTGCGTGATCCCAGTTTGTTTCTGTTTGACGAACCCTTGTCCAACCTAGATGCCAAATTGCGCGTGGAAATGCGGGCCGAGATCAAGCGACTGCACCAGACGACCGGAACCTCGATCGTTTACGTGACGCACGATCAGGTCGAGGCAATGACCATGGCGACAAAGATTGTGGTCCTGAAAGATGGCAAGGTGATGCAGGTTGGCACGCCTGACGACATCTATAATAAACCCGACAATCTGTTTGTCGCTGATTTCATGGGGTCGCCACCGATGAACCTGGTATCGGCCTCGGTAGATACCAGCGCCAATGCGCTGGTTCTGGCCGACGGGCAGAGATTGAGTGGGGTGAACCTTCCCGAAAGCGTCGCGACTCGCAAGCAGGTAAAGGTGGGTATTCGACCCGAAGATTTTTCGCGCGGTGAAGGGATAGTGGCCCATAACGTGATGTCGGAACATACCGGGTCTGATATCTACCTGAACTTTACCGTTGGTGATGAAGCGCTCATTGCGCGCCTGTCAGGGCGCACCGATTTGTCAGGAGATGTACGTTTGGCCGTCGATACGGCTCATCTTGTCTATTTTGATACGGAAACCGGGCAGCGCCTATGATCCCTCACCAAACAAGCGACCTTTTTCTGCATAGAGGACACAGAATACAGCCAACGCCCCCATGCTAAGATATCCCGCTGCAACGGGTTGAAGGGTGCCGTCATACATGCGACCGATAAACAGTCCCAATGCCGCCCCACCTACGGTCTGGATAAAGCCAAATACAGCCGATGCCGTGCCCGCAACTGCGCCCAGCGGCTCCATTGATAGCGAGTTCATGTTAGAGGCCGCCCAGCCAAATCCCAGCATGATCAGCGACAGCAATCCGTAAAACACCGCAAACGGCACGGGTCCCGCAAGGGTCAGCAACCACCAGATCAGACTGAATCCGGTAAAAACCAACAAAGCGCCATGTGACAATCGCCGCATCCCAACCCGCTGCACCATCCGCGAATTGAGGTAAGAGGATAGCGACATGAACCCGGCCATGAACGCAAAGGCGAGCGGAAACCACACACCCAGACCGTACAGGCCTACATATATCTGTTGTGCGGTATTGATGAACCCGAACAATCCCCCAAACATGAACGTGCCGGCCAGTGCATAAGAAATCGCGACTTTGTTCGAGAACACAATGATGAACCCTTGCGAAATCGCGGTGAAGGTCAGCGGGCGGCGGTTTTCGACCGCTAATGTTTCCGGAAGTCGCAAGAACACCCATGTTACAATTACGACGGCCAGCCCACCCATGAACAGGAAGATTGTCCACCAAGGACCAGTCAAAAGCAAAAGCTGTCCGATCCCCGGAGCAATGATTGGCATGATCATAAAAACCATGAAAACCAGCGACATGATCTCGGCCATGGCTCGTCCGGCATAAAGGTCACGCACAACTGATTGCGCGATCACCCGCGTTCCGGCCGCACCAGCCCCCTGCACGAAACGTAAAAACAGCAAGACGCCAAAACTGGGTGCGAATATGGCCAGAAATGCCGCCAACACATAAAACACAAGGCCAATCAGCAATGGAATGCGTCTTCCAAACCTGTCGGACAAGGGACCAAACAGCAACTGTGTTGCCCCGAACCCGAACATATAGAACGACAGAACCAATTGCCGGTCATTTTCGGCAGTGACGCCAAGCGCCTCGCCCATATAGGGCAGGGCAGGTAACATAACGTCAATGGCAAGCGCGTTCAGGGCCATCAGGCTCGCCATTAGCGCAATAAATTCAGTCCGCGATAAGGCGCGGGGCACGGCGTATGTATGTGACATGAGACTTCCAATTTGGCGGTCAGGGCCGCTGAGTCGGTTGCGATAAGATCAGGTGTTTATCGGATGATCAATATCAGAACGATTGAGGCGTCGTTCATTTATGTGATATATTTGCTCATCATTATTGAACGGTTGCAGGTTCGGTTCGGGGAATATTTGGCGTTAAAGGATTTGAATAATGCAAAATCTAGCGGGAATGATAGCGCTGTTGGCAGTGATCGGGATCGCGGTGCCTGTCGCCGCACAACCGAGCTTTGATTGCGCCAAAGCCGAGTCAAGTGCCGAGGCGCTTATCTGCGTTGACGAGACATTACAGGCATTAGATCGAGAGATTTCGCGGCTTTATGACCTTGCCGTCGACGGACCGCACATGACGCCCGCGCGTCTGCGTGAATTGCAAGCGATCCAACGTGGGTGGATCAAGGGTAGGGATGACTGCTGGAAGGCGGTAGAGCTGCGCGAATGCGTAGTTGATAGCTACATGATCCGCATTCATGAAATCCGTACCGGCTATTCGGATTCGCGTGAGGAAGATGAAAACGGGATTAGCCTTGGACCCTTTGCCAGCGACTGCAATACCGGGTACGGGATCGGTGTAACATTCGTTAATACGGGCGAAAGCTACGTGTATCTGGAATGGAGTGACCAATACAGGGTTCTGGAAGGCGGGCCATCTGCTAGCGGCGTTCGATATGTTCGCCAGTATGACGGCATGGACACTGTCTTCTGGACGCATCAAGGCGCTGCACGCTTTAGCGATATGGGCGGGCCGGAGTTGACCTGCACACTGGAAGAACCCGGCTAACCTTTGGCGGACCCAAACCAACGACGAAACCAGCTGGTCGAGCGTTCGCGCGCTGACGAAGCGGCTTCCTCGACGTCATCCCAGGCTTCAGAGGCGCTGGTGCCAACTGCGTCCAGGCGATCATCAATCGATGCCATGGCGGGGTCAATCCGGTTCTTGCGAAAGCGGCGAATACGGAAATAGACCGACAGGGTTACGAAAGTCAGGACGGACAGAATGATAATGTTGATCCAGGGAATGATCGTCGGATTCGGCCCATCTACCGCGCGCACTGAAATCGCGTTGGGATAGATCGACAGGAACTCGTTCCGCCAGCCATAATGCCGGATCACGACCCATTGCGGGTTAGCCTTGGTGGATTTGAGGTCCGAGGCTTCAGCCTGCAAATTGGACGTATCGAACTTGAAATAGGGTGGCCAACCCCAGCTGGTATCTTCATTCCGATAGACCATCGGTTTTTCGTTTTCGTAAAACGCCTGAATGAAGAATACATCCCGGTTCTGTTCAGATGCATTCCCCGCGTCGGGTGACCCCCAGAAGAAAAAATTCTCGCCGAAATCCACACGTTTTTCGTAGGTTTCCGTTATCCGGACAACATCATGCTGGGGCAGGTTGTAATGCAGGAACCCCGCCACAAGGACGATCAGTGTGACCCAGAAACCCCATTTTACATATCGCATTCCGTCCCCCTCACAGGAAATTCGTCACATAGATCAGCAGCGCGATCAGCGCGTATGGGACGACATAGACGCCGAAGATCAGCTTGTAGCGTAATGATCCCTCATACTCCGCCATCCCTTTGTCTATATAGGTATCCAGATCCCCGGTTTCACCATTTTCGATATATTCTTCCTTTAGCCGCCGCCGTTCCTTCCAGCGTTGCGTGAAGAGCAGGTAAACAAAAATCACCGAGAGCACGATGAAAGACAGGACAAACAGGCGTATTGCAGCGAACATCTAACCCCTCCTTACCGCGCCCCATGGCCCGGTATCGGGCAGGATGCGCTCGTATTCGTTTTCATCATCAGGCTCTGTCGTAGGCTCGGGACCAAACAGATCATGCCGTGCACCTGCCGCGTCGATCAAGTATTCATTCGCCAGAAAATCGGCCACATATTCGCGTTTGGCATCACCCCAGGTGCGATAGGCGCGATAGAATGCCTCCTTGTGACAGATGAACAGCTGGCGCACATCGCGGGGCGTCAGTTGCGCCAGCAGCATGTTCACCAGATCGCGGTCGGGATGCTGGGCGGCGCGGATGGAATAGAAATAGGCGGGGTGTTGCGAATTGATCTGTGGCCATTTCGCGTGGTTTTCCAGCCATTGGTGAAGCTCGTTCAAACCATGGAACTCATCCGGCAGTTGGTTAGTGTAGCGCCGCGCGATGCCACGCAACGCGCGACGGTCGATGCCGGTCAGGTCCTCGCCCGCGTCCGCTGCCACGTCGACCAGAATGAAATCCATGCGCTGGCGGATGATCGCTTTGGCCACATCGTCCCGGGCTTTTACGATCGGTTCGGTCAGGCCATTGAGGTCAAGGAATGCCGCAATCTCGTTCCGGTCGGACAGGTCGAGGAAGTTGGTGATCGGCAGGGGGCCGATTTCCTGTTTCGAGCCAACGGCAATTGCCGCCGGGACTTGAGCGTCGCGGAAAATATACAGACCGCCAAAATGTTCGGTATAGAAATTGTCCTGCGTATATTCCTGCCGCTCCAGCTTCAGCGGAAAGCGGGTGATATCGCCGGTCTTCTTGGCCAGTTCGATCATCTCGGCGGTCAGGACATCATCCCACCAGGCGTCTTCCTCGTGCAGGAAACGGTCGACCTTGGCCGCCAGATCGTCGCCCGACTGGACGTGTTTTTCGGTCGTATCAGCCTCTACCACGATCTTGCGGATGCGGAAGAGTTTTTCCGGCTCGTCCACGGTATAAACCGAATTATCCAGCTCTCCCATCACCGCGTCGCGGGTGGTCAGCGCAAAAAGCTGTTCTTCATTCGCCTCGATCCATTGATGCAGGATGGATCGGCTGGTGGAGAATTTTGCCTCTAACAACGGCGCGGTTTTCTGCTGTGGGGACAGGAGGATAAACTGCCGGTTGCAGCCATTGGGGTTGAGGTAGAGGAGGTCCCCGAACTCATCCCCGATCTCGGGCGAGTAACCGGAGATATCGACGTGGAATTCGCTGAGTTTGGTCTGTTTCCCGGTCAGATGTTTGAGCGCACGGTTATAGCGGGTCACAAGCGCGGGCGAGGTAACCTCGTAAAGGTTCCCGAACATAAGACCGCGTGTGACGAGGCGCATCATGGACGCTCTCCAAAATTAAGCGGTTTACCAAAGAATTCCTTATGAGAGATAAGGTCTTTAAGTATTTCGATTGTCTCTACAATTTTGGAATTTTCAAACTTTAGTTTGTCGACTTTCGATAAGTTCGCAACCAAGCCACATGCGCTTTCTAGTCTAGCCAGTTTTTCCTGAAACCATCCAGAGTCCACTGGACGGTCCAAAATAAACATTTCTGGATATGACGGATCGTTCTGTCTTATCAATTCTCCTCCATCTTTGAATAAGCTTTTTAAAGTCGCTATCTGTTTAATAAGTGTGGGGTAATTGGTCGAGAAATGCCAACCCCACTGTTCTCCAGGCAATTCAAAATAGTCACTCAAATCCAATGTACTGGCAAATAATCGGATTTCATTACCTGACTGGTGATTCTTGTGGTTGTAGCGCCACCTACAGTGACTACCATCATTTGAAAATACAGATGTCCTACCAGACACCAATTCAATAAACTCTTGTAGGTTTCTACTTTCCAATCGATCTTTTTGTTCATCTTCAAAAATTCTTGCAGTGGCTGCAGTCGAGCGCGCCAAATCTTGCGTCGCCTGCCGTTGCTCTTTCATTTCTTGTCGGGTCTGTTCTAGTTCCAGTCTTTGCGCTCTAAGCTCTTGTGATTGAAGCAATACGGTTACAACAATCCAGAGAAAGGCAAGCGAGCCAGCAAATCCTGCTAGTGTGTCCCCAATCTCGTTAGGGGTTGAACCCTTTAACTGATCCCATTTTGTAACACAGTTCTCGACCTCCACCCCAGCCGAAATAGTCATCACACAATCAACTGACCGCATTGTGAGCATTATTGCGGCGAAAATTACTATTGTGCCAATCCAACCCCAAGTTAGAGGGTGACGGAGCAGAGAGCGGTCGCTGATAAGGCTCACCCTTTCCCCTCCAAATACCGCCGCTTAGCCTCTTCCATCCGGCCCATTTCGCGCACTGCATTCTCAATCGCCACCTCGTCCGACTTGTCGGCATAGCGGAACTCGGAATCCGCGTAGCGGTTGATTTCCTGGATGACCATTTCGACCGTGATCGGCTGAGCCAGCTCGGCAATCATATCCCGCTTGGTGTCGTAATCCTTGCGCAGGAACAACTCCGGGTTTTCCATCCACTCGTCGGGCAATTCGAAATCCATCGCGCGGACTTTGACCGCGTCGGTGATGTTCTTGATGGCGCGACCGGTGAAACGCTCGTCCGCCTCCTGAATACCCTTCAGATAGGTGCCGAGCTTGGCAATCGTGTCGAGCTTGCCGATATCCTTGCTGACCTTGTCATAGACTCGCAGTAGCCCGTCCTCGTGCGGTTTCGAATGGCTTTCGTAGGACGCGGCGACGGCTTTTTTGATCTGCTGCGCGGCGAACAGTTCGTGGTCGCCCGTCGGGATTTTGTGGTTCTTGCCCATCAGCAGATGCAGGATGTCGATATAATCCTCGCGCGTTTGGGGCCCATCGACCAGAAACCGCGCGCCGGCCCGTTGACGCAGCGCGTCGTCGACATTTTCGGGGTAGTTGGAGAACATCCCGAAGGTGCAGTTGCCCCGCACAACCGTATTCGCCCCCGCGAAGCTTTCCATCAGGACGGCGGTAATCTCCAGCTGCCCGGCCGAGGATTGACGATCCCCGCGTTTCCCCGCCAATTGATCAATATCGTCGATGGTCCCGAACCCGATCACGTTGGGGTCAATCACATTGTTGATAAACGCCTTGGCATTCTGCGCCGACTTGCCCTGATAGCTGTCGATACTGTCCGTCGACAGGTTCTGATAGCGAAACGGATAGCCCGCGACCTGACAATAATCGTTAATCATCCCCGCCATCATCTGGATCAACGTGGTTTTCCCCGTGCCCGGCTTCCCGTCGCCCATGAAGGTAAAGATGAACCCGCCAAGCTCCGCAAACGGGTTCAGCTTGCGTTCGAAATCATAGGCCATGATCATTTTGCTGAGCTTCATCGCCTGATATTTGGCGATGTGGTTGCCCACAACCTCGTTCGGTTTTTTGAACGTCATGGTCAGGGTTGTGGATTTCGCGTGATGCGCGGGGGTGAAACCGGTGATGTTGAAATCGTCAGCCTCCACCCGGTAGCTGACATTCAGGAAAGCTTGCAGACGGGGCGCACCGTTCGCGCGCAGCGCAACCTTCTCCATCAGTTTTTCGCAAAATGCCATGGTGACGGCGATCAGCTTGTCGTCATCCTCGGCAAAGAAGGACATGTCCTGATCCAGCTCCCACAGCGCCCCGCGAAGGGCCATGGGCGGGTTGTCGGTCAGGACTTCTTCCACCTCGCCAATTTCGATGGTCGCGAGTGTTTCGTGGTTTGACAGCAGGAACGAGGTCATGTTCGCGAACACATGTAACGAGATCAGCGAGGCCGCCGCCAGCAGTTCATTAAATTCAGTTTTCTTCGCATCCGACAGCACACCCGCGAAATTGTCGCGCATCATTTCATTAAGGCCAGTCTGCTGCCCATATTGTTCGGCCACAACCTCGGCCACCGCCAGTGCACGACGCAAGGAGTGCAGCACAGCCGCCTGCGTTGGGCTGGTGATAGGGTCGTCATCATCCGCCCAATTCACACGCTTGATGATATGCACCCCGTCAGGCCGGGCGGTTGATTGGGTGACCAGCGCTGGATTGGTGGGGCGAAACCGGCGGCGGATTCCGATCCCGTGCGAACGTTCCTCCTGCTCCGGTTCCTTGCTGGAGGCCACCCGCGGCGTGTGGTCAAACCCGGTCAGCATCGCCTCCGCGTCTTTGTATTTCTCGCGGATCAGCTTTTCGTTCAATTCCATCAGATCTTGCGGGTTGCTCATCAGAATTTCCTTTAGCGGTAGCTTATCATTTTGCCTCTTGGGCCAACGACATATTTTCGGATTTTGGAAAGGCCCGCAGGTTTGCGCTCCTCCAGCACCTGGTGGGGTTTGGCGGGCAGGATCAGCGCACGGCGGGTTTGCGTGGCCCCGGTTTCATTTTCCTGCACGCCGAAATGGTCCAGCGTAAATACCTGCCGTTCCACGCTGCCGAAGAAGCCGGATTTTTCCGTGCGGACGGAGCCGGAGACGAGGGTTTCCACTGTCCAAGCCAACGCCCAGTCCTCGCCGGGGCCGCCGCCCGCTTCGGCCAGCACCTCGCGCAGCGGGCCGGACTGTTGCGTGAAGCTGTGGCTATACATTGGTCCGACATGAAAACGGCGGAGGAATTTCGGGTGCAGGTCGTCAAAATCCTCGTCAAACCCCTGCGCGATTGTGACAAGCTTTAACGAGGCCACGGACTGCGCCATCAGATGATCCTGCGCACGGGGCCAACGGCGCTCGTCACGGGGTAGGGCGCGTTTGCCGGTGTCTTCGACCATCATGACATAGATCGTCGGCAGGTTCAGTTGGCTGTCATAGGCCGCCCAATGCAGCAGGTAGCGCCGCCGTCCGTCTTTGTCACCGATCCACAGCGCCTGCGGGTCGGTGCGCGCCCAGAACATTGGGCCAGAGGCCAGATATTCATAGTAGAGCCGCTGCGACATGGCATATTGCAACCCTGTCGGGATCGTATGTTCGTTGAGGATATGGCTGACCATTTCCTGCTTCAGCTTGGTTTGCGTTGGCAGGTTTTTTAGGTGAGATTCGACCTGCAAAGCGTCATTCGCCATTTGCAGCACTTCCTGAAAAATCGGGAAGCCGCTTTCGTGTTTGTCAATCGTGAGGCTGCCGGGCAGGTGGTTAGACACCCGCCCCGCCATCAGATATTTGTTTGATAGCGCCGTGAATGTCCCTGCCAGAGAGCGCAGGTAGCCGACCACGATCTCGGCCTCCGAGCGATCAATCTCGCCTTCGGTGGCGGACATCTCGGCCACCTGTTCCAGATGACCGATGATGCGTTCGAATTTGTTGAAATACCGCCGCGTCGCCGCTGCACCGTCAAGCGCTTGGTGATCGAGTGTGAGGTTGACGTCGCTCATCTCGTCTCACTTCTCCGTTGGCGCTGTTCTTCTTTACACTCGCGCGTCAGCACACGGAGGCCGGGAAAAATTGCGATATAAAAATCACCAAGCTGCCTGAATATCCACGCAACCCCGATAAAGTAATATGACGTGAGATACGTCCCAACAATGACCGCCGGAAATCCGAGGAGCGCATAGAGAAGATACACCCATTCCCATCGCCCTGAAATGGCGAAGAACAAAAGTCCAACAACCACAACAACACTCCAAAGGGCCAGCAGCGCGACCGTCAGGTTCTTTGCAAGTGCCTTCCGGTCCACTTAGGCCCCGTACAGGTTCTTGTCGTGTTTTTCGACGATCTTCTCGAAGCGGCGCATGAAGCGTTCGTCCGATTTCGCCTTTTCTTCCAGAACCTTGCGGGCGAAGACCATGTGATCCTCGTGCGCTTCCATCATCTCGGCCATGCGCTGGTTCGTGGCCGATCCAATCGCTGCCATCGCGGATTGCGCTTCCTGATCCGTTGCCACGCCGATCTCATTGATCTTGTGGGCGACATCCTGCTGCTGCGCAGTTTTCAACGATTTGGTCAGGGCGTCATACAGAACCACACGCTGCTTCGTGTCTGTCTGCAGCTTGTTGATCAGCACCATCTGTGTCGCCGCCTGGTTCTGCAAACTGTCCACCCACGACTTGCCCTTTTCGATATAGCGTTCCAGCGTTTGGGATTTTGCAAGCTGCACCTGCTCCTGTTGGGCCAGTTCGTTATATTGCGCGTTCAGCGCTGCCAGTTCGGTTTCCAGCTTGGTCCGCGCCGCCGCATCCTGTTCGACCGAGATTTTATTCTCCAGTTCGATGATTTTCGGGTCCATCGCTTTAAGCTCGGCCGTGATGCTTTCCAGTGTGCCAACGGTCGCCTCGCGCTCGTTCAGCGTTTCGGTCAGGTTGTCACCCACCTTCGCTTTATGCTCGTTTAACGTGTTTAACTGCGTTTGCAGCAAATTCACGATGATGTCGGATTTGGAGATCAGATCCTGCAATTTGTCGTCGATCGAGGCCGTGCGGATACGTTCCTGGCGCAGGCTTTCGGACCGGTTCTTGTTGAACACGCCGATAAATGTCTCCCACCCGGTTTTATTGCGCATTTCGTCAAAATCTTTCGAAAATGCCGCCGTGACGTCGTCGAGGCCCATAATCAGCTCGGCAATATTGGCGTTCATCATCTCGGTATGCTGGTGCACGTCGTCGAGCGTAGCGTTTTCGATATCGACGGCGATATCCTGTCCCGAAGACATTTTGGATTGTGCTTCTTCGATCTTGCTGGAAAGTTCGGCGATTTTCGACTGCGCAGCAGCGACTTCCTCCTGTGATTTCCGAATTTGCGCGTCAAAATCAGCCATGATTTCCTCACTTTTATGTCAATGTGGCTTACATATATGTCATTCCTGAGAAAATACGAGGTTCAGAGGTGAAAATCTATCGTTTTGTCATCGGAAATGGCCTTCCCTCGACGGCTGGCACATATTAGGTGATAAAGCGCACAGATAGCGGAGATTTCATGTCGTTTTTCTCAAAACTCAAACAGCGGCTGACGCGATCTTCGTCCAAACTGGACGAGGGTTTGCAGGCATTGATCGAAGAAGATGTCGCCGATGACGATGAGGAAGTTGAGCCAGAAGTGCTTGACGAACCTGTAGCGGAAACGATTTCTCCTGAGCCTGAGCCTGAGCCTGAGCCTGAGCCTGAGCCTGAGCCTGAGCCTGAGCCTGAGCCTGAGCCTGAGCCTGAGCCTGAGCCTGAGCCTGAAATACCAGTCGAGCCGATCGTCGAAATCCCGGACCCGACCCCAATTGAAGTGCCCGACCCCAAACCCGGCCTGGTTGGCCGTCTGTTCAGTCGAGGCCGCATTTCTGTTCCCAAGCGGGTGCTGGACGATGCGATGCTGGAAAGTCTCGAAGAATTGCTGATCCAGTCCGATATGGGTGTCGAAACTTCGCTAAAGGTAGCGGCCAACATGGCAGAAGGGCGTTTTGGTCGCAAACTTGGGGTCGATGAGATCAAAGAACTGCTGGCGACCGAGGTCAAAGGCATCCTTGACCCCGTCGCGAAGCCTATGCCGCTTTATCCCAAGAAACCGCAGGTCGTGCTTGTGGTCGGCGTCAACGGGTCGGGCAAGACCACCACCATCGGCAAACTCGCCAGCCAGTTCAAAGCCGCGGGGAAATCCGTGGTGATCGCAGCGGGTGACACGTTCCGCGCGGCGGCCGTTGAACAATTGCAGGTCTGGGGCGAACGGGCAGGGGTGCCGGTGATGACCGCGCCCGAAGGGTCGGACCCTGCCAGCCTCGCATTCGATGCGATGACCAAAGCTGAGGCGGATGGCGCTGACCTGCTGATGATCGACACCGCAGGGCGTTTGCAAAACCGTGCGGACCTGATGGAGGAACTTGCTAAAATCGTGCGCGTGATACGCAAAAAAGACCCCGAAGCCCCGCACAACACGTTGTTGGTTCTGGATGCGACCACGGGGCAGAACGCACTTAACCAAGTGAAGGTGTTTACTGAGATTGCCGACGTTACCGGGTTGGTCATGACTAAACTCGACGGCACCGCCAAGGGTGGCGTGCTGGTGGCACTGGCGGACACATTCGGTCTGCCGATCCACGCCATCGGGGTTGGCGAGAGCATTGATGACTTGCAACCGTTTGACCCAGAAGATTTTGCGAATGCCCTGATCGGGCTTGGCTAATCCAAGTCTGTCTGCTCGGGCCCGTCCTCGGGGTCTTTGTCCGGGTTCACGTGCGAAGATAGTGCTCCCAACAGCCACAAAACAATCAAGGCAAGTCCCGTGGCCATCCCGGCCAACGCCAGGTTTCCAACCCCACAGGCCAGTCCGATCGCCCCAGCCAACCACATGCCGGCCCCGGTTGTCAGGCCTTGCACGCGATCCTTGTTAACGATGATCGATCCGGCCACCAGAAACGCGACGCCCGAGGTGATGGAGTCGATCAGTCTGAGTGGGTCCGAGCTTTGGATGTTGTCGTCAATGACTGACAGTTGTAGCAAATCGAATGCAATTAATGTGAACAGACATGCCGCCAACGAAATCAACATATGTGTGCGCAATCCCGCAGTCCGATAGTGCATTTCCCGTTCGAACCCGATAAGACCGCCAAGTATGCACGCGCAGATCAACCTTAGCATGGCTGTCTGCCAGGGCACATTCGCAAATGGTTGGATGAAATCGGATTGAAACAGCTCGCCCATATTTTTCCTGTTAGTGACACACGCGATTATCGCTGATGGGAGAATGGCTTATCACAATTGCCGGCACCCCGGAAGGGCGCGTGTTGGCGCTGCTGTTGGCGCTGACCTCTGCCTTTGCGCATGCGGTGTTCGGCGCGTTACAAAAAGGACGGCATGATCCGTGGCTAACGCGCGGGGCGATTGATATCTTCTATGCCTTGATCGCTTTGCCAATCGCGCTGTTTGCGTTTCCAATGCCCACGGCGGATATCTGGCTGCTGTTGGCAGGCGCTTGGGTGATACACACGGTCTACAAGTTGTTGATGGCCATGGCCTATACGCGTGGCGCATATACAGTGGTCTATCCGGTGGTACGCGGAACAGGTCCTTTGGTTACCGTAATCTTTGCTGGCCTTGTATTCGGAGAAATATTCACGATCACCCAATGGTTGGGCGTCATGCTGTTGTCAGGTGGCATATTTGCGTTGGCATTGTGGAACCTGCGCAAGTTGACGGTGGGGCGCGAAACGCTTGTGGCGGCGCTTGGCATTGCGTTTTTAACTGGGATCACGGTGGCGATCTATACCACCTATGATGCCTATGGCATGCGGGCGACACCTGACCCGTTTACGTTTCTGTTCTGGTTTTTCGTGATCGACGGTTGGACCTTTCCGATTATTGCCTATGTAAAATGGCAACGGATGGCGGTCACGCCTGACCTTGGCCCGTTGTTGAAACGCGGATTTATCGGCGCGCTGATCGCCTTTGTCAGTTTTGGGTCGGTAATGGTGGCAACGCGACTGGATAAGGTCGGCGAAGCCGCGGTGCTGCGCGAGACGTCACCCGTATTTGCCGCCGTTATCGGGTGGGTGTTCCTGAAGGAACATGTCGGGCCGGTTAGGGCGCTATTGATGGCTGTTATCGCCGCAGGAGCTGTGATAGTGGAATTCGGCGCATAGGGAGGAACACATGGCGACAAAACCGATGAATCCGATGTTGAAACTGGTGTTGGAGCTAGGCCCCATCGTTATCTTTTTTGTTGCCTACCGCTGGGCAAATGTGCCCGACGGCGCGACCGAAGAAGAGCGGCAGTTGATTCAGATTCTGTTCGCCACCAAAGTCTTTATCCCGACAATCCTGTTATCCTTGGCGATCAGCTGGGTCATGACGCGGACCTTGCCAAAAATGGCGCTTATCACCGCGATTTTGGTGGTGGTAATGGGGGGACTGACCCTTTGGCTACGCAACGACACTTTCATCAAGATGAAACCCACGATCCTTTATACCCTGTTCGCAGGCATCCTTGGGTTTGGTCTGATGCGGGGGCAAAGCTATCTGCAATACGTGATGGAAAACGCAATGCCGCTAAAGCAGGAAGGGTGGATGATATTCACCAAACGTTTTGCGATGTTCTTCCTTGCGCTGGCCGTCCTAAACGAGGTCATCTGGCGGGGTTTCGGGACCGACATGTGGGTGAATTTTAAAACCTTCGCGCTACCGGTCGCAACGATCGTGTTCATTTTCAGCCAGATGGGGCTGTTCAACAAATACGCGGTAGAAGAAGACTAGAGCGGTTTCAGCGCAAATACCTTGCGCACCAGCATTTCCGCCAGTTCCAGATCCGCGCGTTCGGGCGCCCCGTCAATCGCGCTCTCAATGTCCTTTTTCAGAATGCCAAGGCTGTTGTCCAGCTCATAGCCGTGCGCGGCAAATTCGATATCATCAAAATTGCTGGCGAGCCAATTCTGTCCCGAACTGGTATGCATCAATGCCAACAGGTCGCCGCCGTCAATCCCCATTTCTGGGGCCCAATCCAGCACCAGTCTGGTGCTGATCATCGATCCTGCCAGAACAAGATTGTTCAACACCTTGCCCACCATTCCCGATCCAAAATCCCCCATCCGATGGAAATGCGCCCCCATTGCGTCGAACAATGGCTGAAGACGGTCCAGCTGTGCGTCGTTGCCCCCCAGCATGAAGGATAGGCGTTTCTCCTCCGCCGCGATCTTTGCGCCGGACATTGGCGCATCGATCAAGTCGATATGTGCCGGAATACGATTGCGAAGTGATTTCACATATTTAGGCGACAGGGTGGAGCTGATGACAATTGTCTGGAGCGATTTCGCGAGGGTCACGAATCCCTGTTTGCCAAACAGAACATCTTCGGTTTGTGCTTGATCGCGCACAATTGTGAACAGGATATTCAATCCATGCGCAAACTGCGTGGCGTCGTTGGTCATATGAGGGGCAAAGCTACCGAACTCCTCAACCGGACGCACGTCGAATCCCCGAACGGTATAGCCCGCGTCAGCTATGGCACGCGCCATGGGTAGCCCCATGCGCCCACATCCGGCGACACCAATGATCGTGTCGTGATTCAGCATCATTCGCTAAGGAACAGGTTTTCCCAAGCCCGATCGACCAAATCCGTTGTCAGCGCCCGGTCGCGGCCTTCGTAATCGCAGATCGACAAGCTCTGGTCGATCAAGAAGGGCGCGTGATAGGAGGCGAACTGGTTGTTGACCTCGGGATACTTGTTTTTCAGCAGGTGCATCAAAACATTCTCGTCCGGTGTCAGACGATAATGCCGACAGGTCTTCACAAAGACCTTGATGAAATCCTCCTGGTTCGGATTATCCACCTTGATCTTGTAATAGATACGACGCAGCGCCGCACCGTCGAACATTTCCGAGGGCGTGAAGTTGGTCGAGAAAATCACCAGCGTGTCAAACGGCACCATGAATTTCTGTCCCGATTGCAGGGTCAGAATGTCGAAATGCTGTTCCATAGGAACAATCCAGCGGTTGATCAGGGCCTGTGGCGGCTCCTGCTGACGTCCAAGGTCGTCCACGATGAATACGCCGCCTGTGGCTTTAAGCTGCAACGGGGCCTGATAAGTGCGCGAGACCGGGTTATAGTTCAAATCCAGCATGTCCAATGTCAATTCACCACCGGTCATGACCGAAGGACGGCGACACAAGACGTAGCGCTGATCAAAGGTCGGGCCAAGGCGGCGCAAAGCGTTGGGGTCAAACTCCTCGGGTTTGGCCAAGGAATGCACGATCGGATCGTAGAGCGAGATCACCTGACCGGAATATTCAAGGAAGCGTGGCAAGAAGATGTTATCCCCAAGGGCGTCACGGATCCCGTTCGAAATGGAGGATTTACCATTACCCGGTGGACCATAAAGCAAAACCGAACGTCCCGAGTTCACAGCCGGTCCCAGCTGGTCCAACATACCATCTGGCAATACCAGATGAGAGAGGCTCGCCTCCAGAGTTTCCTGGGTGATGTTGACGTTGGCAATTCCCTGGCGTGCGGTCTGTTTCCAGAAATCTGACAAGGGGACGGGAAGGGCGCCGTAATATTCTGACTGCGACAGCGAGTCGAGCGCACGTGCTTTACCGCCATCGGTCAGCTGATACCGCAAAGTGGCAGTGGGCGAGGCGCCACGAGCACCAAGAGTTTCGATTAGCCCCTGTTCCTTACAATTGTCGATCACCAACTGTGCAATGGGTACCGAGACGCACAAGGCTTCGGCGATATCGATGATATTGGACAGGCTCCGCCGGAAAATGGTCTTGAGCGTAATGTCCCGGATCAGAGTAAACTCCAGCCCCAGCTCGTCAATCGAGCTTGGCACTGGCGGTTTGATGCTGTCCTGAATTTGTCCATCCATGACGAAACTTGCCTATTTTGCGATAACGAGGTGTATCTTGCTGCGATTGTAGCGCTTTCCACGCGAAGTTGGCAACCGTTCAGTGATCAAGCAGGTAACCCAAATAGTGGCACAGCCAGATAATAGATCAGTGACAGGCCAAACCCAAAACCCATGGGAAATTTCCGGTCGTCGCTCCAGGAATCCCATTTGTCGGTCAATGGCTTGGCGAATGATAATTTGCCAACTAACCAATGGATAGACACGACCAACAACGTGATGATGCTTAAGATCAGCAAGAAGGATAAAACCTCGTGCCGCTGCACGAACATGGCCATGGCGGCGGCGAATTTGGCGTCTCCGCCTCCAATTGCCCCGATCTGAAACAGCAGGAACGTGGCCACCAACACCAGAAAGCCGGCAAGAAGCCGCAAAAGATATTCCGTGAATGGTAAGAAAATCACGCCTGTGATCACGAACGCGATGGTCAGCCCGATCACGGTCGTGTTCAAGATTTTCATATAACGCAAATCGGTATAGGTGGCGATCAACCCGAAGGGCAGGGCAATCAGAAAAAATGCCCAAGGGGCGTATTCCGGCATCCATTCCATCAGAGCGTTGCTCTCAAGGAAACGGCAGGTTCGAAATATTGTGGATGCGTATCAATAGCGGTGTCCAGAAGTCCTGCGGCGATATCCTTGTCGCCGTTATTGATCGCCTCTCGCGCCATATTATACAGCAATACGGCACGTTCTGTGTCGGTCGAGGGGATCACCGGAAGCTCGTAAATGCGCCGTTTTGCGCGCGAGATCACCAGATTGTTCTTGGCCGCAAACAGGTTCGGATCCGCGGTTATCGCCTGTTTGAACAGGGTTTCGGCCTCGGACAACTGACCACGTTTCGCTTTGGATTGTCCCCAGTTGTTCAAAACGATACCGGGACGCGTCGTCAGACCACGAGCAATGTCATAGAAACTGTCGGCTTTTTCCCACTCGCGGAAATTGTCGGCAACCAGTGCTTCCAGAAAATAGCGGTCAAAGCTTTCCAGCGTCGGAGGTACCTGGTTCAACTGGGTGCGCGCATCTTCCCATGCGCCGTTGCGCACCAATGTATCTGCATAAGCCAGACGATCTTCACTGGTGGCCTGACCGGTTGCAATCAACTGTTCATAAACCAGCGTGGCTTCGGTGAATTCGCGCGCGCGCACCAATGCCTGTGCCAGATTGCGTAGCGTCTGGATGTTGGTGGGATCTTCGTTCAGTTTGTTGCGAAAGAACCGCACAGCTTCCTGAGGATCGGCCAGATTCAGCATGATATCGTCCATGCCGTCCTGTTCCATCACGTTCAACGGACCCAAGTCCGCTTCTTTCTCTTCCTGGGTCATCTCATCACACCCAGAGAGCAAGACAGCAAGCGCAATAGCACTGATGGCTGTTTTGGTAGATAGTAGGTTCATCTGCTCGACCCCTGTTTTTTCAGTTGCCTACCAGATAATAGGATCCATTTCCATATCGAACTAGACGAAAGTCGGATAGATCGGCGGTTTCTGCCCGCTGCGTGCGCACCAGTTCCTCGGCAAGGATAAGATTGTCACGGATCAGATCGCTATCGCCATTGACCAAACCGAATGCAACCCGAAACGCGGAACGCGCTTGTTGCGCCTCGTTGAGGTTCATCAGGATCACTCCAAGATTGTTCCAAGCCGAGACAGATTTATCGTCCAGTTCCAGCGCACGATCCAGCAATGTCTTGGCCTGATGCAATCGTCCAAGTTTCAGGTTCGCTGACCCCATGGCGCTTAGCGTTTCGGCTGTGATACCTTCCTCGGCCGCGGCACGACGATACGACGCCAATGCCAGTTCAAACTCGCCAGCTTCCATCAGACGGTCACCGACCGTCATGCCATCTACCGCTTCAACACGGGGGGTGCCGATCGGGGGTGGTGGTCCGACCCGTTCACCCTCGCTTAGGGTATAGGCGCCATCACCGCAGCCGCTCAGCGTCAAAAGAAGCGAAACCGCGGCGATCGCCGCGGTAATCGTATGTTTCATGATAGCAGGTTCACATAGATGTCATAGATGGATGGGCCCACCAGAATGATCAACAGCGGAGGAACGGTAAACATCATCGTACCAATCGTCAGCTTGGTTGGCAGAACGTTTGCCTTCTCCTCGGCGCGCAACACGCGCTTGTCACGCATTTCAGACGCATAAACACGCAGCGCGTCTGCAATCGAGGTACCAAATTTGGCCGACTGAACCAACACGGTTACAAACGAACTGACATCCGTCACGCCGCAGCGTTCCGACATATCACGCAACACCGACACACGATCCTTACCAGCGCGCATTTCGTTGGACACAATCTCGAATTCTTCCGACAGCGTCGGGTAGGAGTGTTTGATTTCGGTCGCAACGCGCAAAATCGCCTGATCAAGGGACTGGCCGGCTTCGACACATACCAGCATCAAGTCCAGCGCATCCGGGAAACCGTTGGTGACATCTTCTTGACGTTGCTGGCGACGGCGCTCCACCCAGTAAATGGGAAGAAAATACCCGATACCCCCGGGGATAACGATGGCAAGAATAACGCTCATCATTTTCAGTTCACCGGGCTGGATCAGGATATACAGTAGCCCGATAAACAGGAAACCCAACCCCATCACCAATTTGGCGAAGTTGAACGTGCGCACTGCGGTTTTTGACCGATATCCGGCCTGAATCAATTTCAACCGGCTTTCAGATAGCTCTTTCTCGTCCTCGGGCTCCAGATATTTGGCGATCTTGTCCAGACTGACAGCAGAGCCGCTGTCATAGCGCAGCTTGATCTGTGCCGGGCCACCGACATCCTTGCCGGATGACAGGCGCACGCCACCGGTGCGAAGCTTGGAAAATGGGTCTTCTTCCTTTTTTAGAACCACCGGCAGGGCCAACAGCATCATATAGATACCCAAGGTCCCGACGATGACAAACGGGGCCAGCGGACCGATCGCCGCGTTAAGGAATGTCCAGCTGTTGAGCAAACTCTCCATGTGTCACCTCATACCTTGATGTTAACCATTATCTTCATGAAGATAACGTTGATGGTCAACATAATGGCGACGATAATGGCAGCAGGCACGAATACCGGGGTACCCTGGACATCGTCATAATAGCCAGGCTGCATGACGTTAATCCCGACCAGACACAACAACGGAAAGATCGAAAGGAACCAACCGGACCATTTGGCCTCGGCCGTGATTGCGCGCACGCGACGGAACAGTTTGAACCGGGCGCGAATAACCTTGGACAGACCTTCCAGAATTTCCGCAAGGTTACCACCCGACTGGCTTTGGATTTTCACGGCCACCGCCAAGAACCGAAGGTCCTGAACGTTGATCCGATCCGCCATTTTTTCCAAGGATTCATTGATATCCATGCCATAGGCCGATTCATCCGCCAACATGCCGAATTCGCTACCCAGCGGGTCCGGCATTTCCGACGCGACCGAATTCACAGCGCTGGAAAACGGGTGTCCAACGCGCAAAGAGCGCACAATCAGTTCCACGGCGTCAGGCAACTGCTCTTCGAACAGAGAGATGCGTTTCTTGGCTTTCCCGCGCAGCCAAGTGTAGACGGCACCATATCCCATCGCGATGGAAATGCCGATTTTCAACTGGAGGCCGGTTCCCGTGAACAGGGTCAGCGCCAGAAAGGCGACAAGTGCCACGACAATCATCACGGCGATCAATGCCAAAGGTGAAAACGCGATATTTGCTTGTGCTGCTTTGGCCGATAGCGGTGCCAGCAGCGGTATGCCTGATCCCCCTTGATGCTGCTCACGCTCCTTACGAAGCGTTTCCAGCACCTCCTGCGAGGTCTCGCCGGATTGAAGCAATTGCAGGCGTCTGTTTACTTTGGATTCCAGCCGTACGGATTTTCCGAAAAAGGCCAGATAAATGCCTTCGACCAGAAAGAATACGCCCACAAAAATGAGCGCGTAAATCAGTGGTGCGATACTCATTTTGTCTGTTCTCCCTTACAGATCCCCACCCGCGTAGATTTCTGTCGGCAAATGGAAGCCCCATTGCTCGAACCGCTCCGTATAGGCTGAGCGCAAGCCGCAAGATACAAAGCTACCTACAATCTTGTTGTTCTCATCAATGCCGCGACGCTGGAACTTGAAGATTTCCTGCATCTGGATGATGTCCCCTTCCATCCCCGTCACTTCGGTAATGGAAACCATACGACGCGATCCGTCCTGAAGACGTGAAACCTGTACGATCAGGTTCACAGCAGACGCGATCTGCGAGCGGCTGGCCTTGATCGGCATTTCCACACCGGACATAGCGATCATGTTTTCAAGACGCGCAACCGCGTCACGGGCCGAGTTGGCGTGGATCGTGGTCATCGACCCGTCGTGGCCCGTGTTCATGGCCTGCAACATGTCAATAACCTCGTTACCGCGTGTCTCACCCACGATAATGCGGTCAGGACGCATACGCAGAGCGTTTCGTAGCAAATCACGCTGGGAAACCTCGCCTTTGCCTTCGACGTTCGGCGGACGGCTTTCCATGCGGCCCACGTGAATCTGTTGCAGCTGAAGTTCTGCCGTATCCTCGATCGTCACGATACGCTCGGTATTGTCGATAAAGCCGGACAGTGCATTAAGCGTTGTCGTTTTCCCGGAACCCGTACCGCCAGAAACGATGATGTTCAGTCGTGTTGCCACAGCCGCCTGAAGATAGGTTGCCATCGCCTCGTTAAACGCACCGAAATTGATCAGTTCGTCAATCGACAGCTTGTCCTTGGTGAATTTACGAATGGATACCAGTGACCCGTCCACGGCGCAGGGCGGGACCATCGCGTTGAAACGCGAACCGTCGGCCAGACGGGCGTCCACATAAGGCTGGCTTTCGTCAACACGACGACCCACAGCCGAAACAATTTTGTCGATAACGCGTAATAGGTGACGCTCATCCTTGAACTTCACCTGCGTCAATTCCAGTTTCCCGCCGCGCTCGACGAAAATCTGTTGGCTGCCATTGACCAGAATATCGTTGATCGTTGGATCGCGCAGCAAGGGTTCCAACGGGCCAAGGCCGGTGACCTCGTGCATCAGGTCAGCGGTCAGCTCTTCCTGATCCGCATTGTTCAGCACAACGCCCATTTCCCGCAATCCTTCGCGGGTAATGGCCAGAACTTCTCGCTTCAGATCATCATTCGACGCTTTGTCGAGGGCGGACAGGTTCAAGGTTTCCAGCAGACGTTTGTGCAGGTCCATCCGGATATCCAGAAGCTTCTGACGCCGCTTCGCTTCCTTGGATTCCGCCTCTAGGTCTACGATGGGCGCGACCTTTTCCTTGCGCTTGATCTTCGCCGGGCCGGATGGCGCACGTGCTGCCGCAGCTTTTGCGGCCGCAGCGGCCGGATCGGGTACCAGTGACGGTGCGCGAATGGGTTCGTCCTTGTTAAACCGTTTGAACATTCCCTATCTCCTAAACGATGGCGGCCTTGATTTCTTGCGATAGCTCGACCAAGGAACCAGCCAGTTTCTTGATTTCCTTGCGCAGGGCGTTTTTCGCGGCCGTTTCAGCCAGCGGGTTGCCCTGATCACAGGAATTCAGCACTGCCTTCCCACCATCGGGCAGCATGATGTTAATATCAACACCCAGATTGTCACAGAACCGTTTTGTGCGCGCCTTGCCGTTGATATCGGTGAAAGAAGGCGCGAAGTTCAGCACAAATTCCAGTTTCTCTTCCGGCAGGTCCTCGGCCTTCAGCGTGCGAATGAACCGCATCAAGTTCTGCGCCGACCGCATGTCCAGCGAAATCAACGAGAAGAACGTATCAGCCGCCTGAACAACATCCGATGTCCAGCCAACCAGAATTGGCGGTAAGTCAATGATAACAAAGTCATATTTTTCACGCGCCAGCGTAATCAGGTTGTGAATCGAGTTGCCGTCAATGATATCCAGCGGCATTGTTTCCGGTGGGGCAGTAAAGACCGCCAAGCGGGATTTGAACGATGTCAGCGACTGCGCAAACGTGTCCGCATTCAGGTTTTCGATATCGGTCAGCAGCTCGGCAACCGCATCGCGTCGTGGCAGATCCAGATAGGTTGCGACGGATCCCGACTGGAAATTGAAATCCAGAATAATGACACGCGTATTCGATTTTCGGTCATGGTTGGCCAGTTCCCAGGCCAGGTTCACGGCGAATGTGGATGCCCCGACACCACCCGCCATCCCATAAACCGGCAACACCATACCACGGCGACGTGTTGGTTCGACCGGTTGATTTGCAGGCGGACCAGCTATTTCAGCTTCGCGCAGGCGCGTCAGAGAGTCGTTGAAAGCCCCTTCAGGGAAAGGGTAGGGGATGAAATCATCCGCCCCTTGTCGCATCAACTGATGCAACGCCGCCGGCCCAACATCGCTTGCGATCAGGATCGTCTTGGCCCCGCGCTCCTTCACCCCTTTTAGGAATTCCAGAATTGGCTCCATGTCCGCTTCGTCGGACTTGTCGACACAAATCACAACAATATCAATGACATCAAGTGATCCGCGCTTCAGCGATTCCATCGCCTCACGAAACGAACCTACCGCCCAGTTTTTGGCGAATTGATTCGAGAGTTCCGCGCTTAACTGCGGAAACTTCTTGATGTCACGCGTTGCTGCGAACGCTTCAATGACGCGTTCCTTGAGTTTTATCAGTGCCATACAAACCTCGGGGGCATAGGTTTTAACATTTTCGTTGTTAACTCTTTACGCGTTAAGCGCAAATTCATTTTCTGGTGAATTTGCACCCAGATGAAGTTGGGGGAAACCTCAATATACATCAACACCGAACGGATAGTAATTGATAAACAAGTAAATTCCAACAAGAATCATCCCGGGTGAATCCCATAAAAAAAGGCCCCCGAAGGGGCCTCTTCAAGTCGTTTGGGCTTTTGATCAGTTGCCGCCAGCAGATGCTTCCGAGGTTCCACCAGCATCAGCTGCGTCGCCTCCGACATAGTTGCGGTAGATACGGTTCGCGACCTTGCCGTCGAAATCGTCACCAATGTAGCCAGCGACATAGCCTGCTACCATTGTGACAGTCCGGCGGTTCAGACGCTCGCGATCTTCGGTGTTGATCAGCGGCTCAGTCTCACCACGAGATACAGTTGCAATCAGGCTGCGGCGGGGAACGCCCTGAGAAATCAGGTAGTTAACGGCCGCCTGCGCACGGCGCAGACCCAGATTGTAGTTATAGGCGTTGGAGCCAACCTTGTCCGTGTGACCAAAGACTTTGAAACGTACCATCGGGTAACGTTTGATCCAGACTGCCTGACGGCGCAGGATCGCTTTGGCTTCTTCGTCCAGCTCCGAGCGGTTAAACTCGAAGTTGATCATGGTTGGCACCGCGCGGCGGAAACGTTGTTCCAACGCTTCCAGCGCTTCGCCTGGGTTGAGGTAGGCCGTCTGCGCAAATTGGTTGGCAGCGGCGGCTTCGGCGAAACTATCCTCGTTCTGCATGGTTCCTGCGGTCTGCAGACACCCTGCGGTAACCAGAACTGAAGCGGCGACGGTCAATTTTAGTATATTTTTCATTGCCTTACTCCATTACGTAGCCGTACGAGCCCTGGATGTCCTGAGTGCCACCAAACGGTGAACCTTCAGTCGTCCCAAGCAGGAACAGCTCCTCTTCGGTCGGGATACGCATGTGGTTGGTTGCCATGCTCAGCGCATCAGAGGTCGTCGGAACAACCAGATGCGGCGTGATGATGATCACCAGTTCCGTCTGACGGCGCTGGAAATCGGTGCTGCGGAACAGCGCACCTAGGATCGGAACATCACCGAGCCACGGAACCTGACCTACAGTATCGTCAAAGTCGTCCTGCAGAAGACCTGCAATCGCGAAGCTTTGTCCATCACGCATTTCCACAACCGTTTTTGCGCTGCGGGTTTTGAAACCAAACACTTCACCAGCACCTACGACAGCACGGTCAAGTGCGCTGACTTCGGTATCCAGATCGAGCTTGATCAGATTACCGTCGATAACGGTTGGGATGAAGTTCAACGCAACACCGAAGCGTTTATACGTAACTTCATTACCGCTGTCCGTACGGGTTACAACTGGATACTCGCCACCGGCAAAGAATTCAGCCTGCTGACCGGAAACGGCAACGATGTTTGGCTCGGCCAAAGTGCGTACCATACCCTTATTTTCAAGGGCTTCCAGCAGAACGTTGACGGCCAGACCGCCTCCGCCAAAGCTGAATGCGACAGCGCTACCTGTGTCTGCGCCGGACAGAATGTTGACGCCACCAGCGGCACCATCCGTAACAGAGCTGCCCAGATTTTTTGAAATCGAACGGGACATTTCTGCAAAACGAACCTGCAACATCACCTGCTGCGTACCGCCAACCATCATCAGGTTGGTTACACGACCAGGTGCGTACATATTTGCCAGTTCAAGAGCGCGGGCAACTTTGCGTGCGCCAGAAACGCGACCGCTCAGCACGATGCCATCATTGGCGGTCCGCACTTCAATGGGTTCACCCGGCAGGATTTCTGCCAGACGCTCTTTAAATTCAGCAATATCGGGAACGACGCGAACATCTACGTTGGCAACCAGACTACCGTCAGCGCCGAAAATGGTCAAAGTGGTGCGTCCCGGAACTTTGCCGAGTACATATAGTGTGCTTTCCGAAAGGGTAGCGATATCGGCGATGGCCGGGTTTGCTACGGATACTTCGGAAAACGGACGATCGCTTTGAACAACGATCGCGCGGTTTACAGCAACAGAGATATTGCTGGAGGTTGCCCCACGCATAACAGAGAGAACGTTCTGAGCGTTCGCTTGAAATGCAAGAGGAACCGAAAATGCGAGTGCACAAAGACTCGCCCTGATTAGGGTTCTTATAATCATGTGATCCTGCCTCTCAAAACCACTCGTGGTTGTTAATTGCACATTTACTGTGTCTATGAGGCGGACATTGCGCGAATCAGATCGTCATTTCAACAAAGATTTTCCGAAAAGCCGGGTTTCAGACTCTATTATCTAGGAAATTCAATGTCTTTTGTGACTTTTTTGCACTACTCGCCTTCGGGGCAGGCGGTTTGCATCTCTATTATTTCGGTGCCACGGCGTGTCCGAATGGTGCAAACACGTGCTCTTTCGACCTGTTGAACCTCGTTTCCGGTCACATCACGCGTATCGACACGGATCTGGTCCTCGATAGAAGATTCATCACCTGCGCTACGCAAAGACAGGGTAATCCGACCTGTTTGTTGCGCCTGTGTCAGTTTGGCGACAACCTCTGGCGACACCTCAACGGTAACGGTCTTTGCAATACGTGGCGCAAGGGGATCTTCGGTGTCGGTCTGGTCGATAGCGATCAGGCGCACGGCTTCCAGGATCAACTGTGTTATGGTTTGCCCTTCACCATCATTCCCGGTCCAGAATATATCGACCCGGTCGTTTGGCTGCAAAAACCCGGACACGCCGGATGTCACGTCAACTTTAAGTGTAAAGGCGCGCATGCCGTCGGAAATTCGGCCGCGCAGACCGATATCTTCGCCAAAATCTGTGACTTTTGCCATCAGAATGGGCTCGTGCCGCTCGATGATTGCACGAATCGCGCGGGGTTTGTCGGGATCATTGCCCAAAAGTGCATCAACATCTGAAAACGCGCCAAAGGGGACATAATCAGCGGGCCAAGGAATGATTTCGATATCTGCGGCAACAAGTGATTTGCCAAATGGCAGGCGTGCTTTTGCGACGATGACTTCGGTCATTTCAATTGGCACCACGCGATTGCGTTTTTCCGCGGCGAGTTGCGCCTCGTAATCATTCACCATCTGCATAACCATGTATGCCCCGGTTCCGGCAAGGCCCAGGCCAACAAGAAGAATCAGAAAGAAAACTATACGCATGGGGGTCCCTGTGACGTTAAACGCGAACGCTCTTTTACTCTGTCATGTAATAGTCTGACAACCTGTCAATTTCAATCATATGATTGAATGTGAACAATTGGTCCGTTTTCCGCCGCCTCAAAAGCAAAAAGCCGGGAGCGATCTCCCGGCTTTTCATTGTAACCCTTAGGTTAGGCTATTAGGAGCCCGAACCCGAAGAAGTGATCAGAGCTGCCGGACCCGAAGAGTCAGCGGTCAGGTCGTTGTTGATGTTGTTGGATGCAGTGTTGATGCCGCCTGCGATGACGGTCAGAACTGCAATCGCGATACCAACGATAGCTGCGGTCAGAACAACCCAGTCAACCGTAACAGCACCGGATTCATTTTTTGCAAAGTTTGCGAACAGTTTCATTTCGATTCCCTTTCCAAGGATCCTAGTTTTAAAAAGCTTGGCCCGAAATCGAGCCCGTACTCAACGCCCGGAAGGGCTAAACATATTCTGATGTCAGAATTCTGATCCAACTACAACCATTGATCTGACAAAGGCATGTCCTAAACCTTCCGGGACACAACTAACCAACCAAATGGGGCAGAAATGGGGCAAAGGGTGTGAAAAACGCAATTGGGCTAAACCCAAAGTAGAGTCCGCGCTAGACTGGCGGTTAAGTGTCAGAAATATAACGTAAAATAAAAGCACCAATCTCCCGAAGTTTTTCAAAAATTTTTTTCAAAAGGTAAATTATACGGGACCTTACCCTAGGTCGCCACGGCACTCTGCGCGAATCTATGCACGATTCTCAGCGACAACCTGTATGAGAGGCTAGGGCATGAAGACCCACCCAAAGGGATTAGTGGGTAGACATAAATTCCCCGACACGGTTATCGTTTTGCAAAACACAGGGAGGACACAATGACAACAAAACTCTTAATCACGACATCTATAATAAGCGCATTCGCTGTGACCGAGGTTGCCGCAACCGAATGGAATGTATCGGTTTGGGGTGCGCGACGGGCGTTCACGGAACATATCGAGAAGCTGGCCGAACTGGTGTCCGAGAAGACCAATGGCGAGTTCACCATGAATATCTCTTATGGGGGACTTAGTGCAAATACCGAGAATCTGGACGGGATATCGATCGGTGCGTTCGAAATGGCGCAATTCTGCGCCGGGTATCACCCCGACAAGAATCCTTCCATCACGGTTCTGGAACTGCCGTTTCTGGGGGTAACATCGCTGGAACAGGAAATTGCCGTTTCAATGGCGATTTATCAGCATCCGGCGACCATCGCCGACCTTGCGCGTTGGAATGCCACGCTGCTGATGCCCTCGCCGCTGCCGCAGTATAATTTTGTTGGGAAAGGGGATGCCCCGACAAGTTTAACAGACTTTGCCGGTCTGGCGGTTCGTGCGACCGGGGGGATCGGTGCTGCGATGGAAACAGTTGGGGCGGTGCCGACATCCATGTCTGCCACCGAGGTGCGCCAGGCAATGGACAGCGGCGTTGTGACGGCTGTCAGTTTCGCACCGCATGCGCATATGTCCTTTGGAACAATCGAAGGGGCGGACTGGTGGACAACCAACCTTAACCCGGGAACTGTCAACTGCCCGGTGGTGGTAAACACCGATGCGTTGAACGCCCTGACTGACAGCGAACGCGAGGCTCTATTGGGGTCTGTTGACGAAGCTCTGGCTTATTATGTCGACTTCTACAATTCCGAAACCATGAGCGCCTGGTGGCCAGCATTGGAGGAACGCGGAATCGAACAGATTAGCTTCGGTGATGCCGAACTCGATGCGTTCAAAGCTGCCGCTGCGGGCCCTGCCGCTGCTGCCTGGATCGCGGATAACACTGCGCGTGGCCTTCCTGCGCAGGAACTTTACGATCTTGTTCTGTCGACACTCGCCGAGTGACACATGATCCCCTGCCTGTTCGGGCAGGGGGTCTTATTTTTGGGGGCGATATGGCAGGTTACGCATCCGTAATGTCCGACGACAGTTGGTTAAGTCGACTGGATAGGGCCGTATTCCGTTTGGAAACCGTAATGGCACTGATCAGCGGATTGGCGGCATTTTCGCTGATGATTTTCGCGGTTGTTTCGGTCGGCGGCCGCAATATCTTTAACCAACCCTTGCGTGGATATGTTGATTGGATTCAACTGATCATGCCGCTGATCGCGTTTGCTGGCATATCCTATACGCAGCGCCAAGGTGGCCATATTCGCATGGACATCTTGCTGGGACGTCTGCGCGGGCGTGTTCTGTGGAGCGTCGAATTTCTTTCGACCCTGTGCATCCTGATCGTGATGGTTCTGCTGGTTTGGGGGAGCTGGGCACATTTTCAACGCAGTTTCGATTTTTCCATGCCAAACTGGAGCCGGGATTCGAGCGTTGACATCGGATTGCCTATCTGGCCCGCCAAACTGATCGTTCCGGTTGCCTTTGCGGTGTTATCCTTGCGCTTGTGCCTGCAATTATGGGGATACGGTCGTGCGATCCGAACCGGCACCCAAACACCCGTCGCGGTTCCCTTGATCGAAGATGCCGCAACCGTAGCCGCCGCCGAGGCGGAATCCGTTTCGGGATTGGAGCAGGCCGATGGATAATCTGGAAATCGGTCTGTGGGTGTCGGGGTTTCTGCTTTTGCTTGTCCTGATTGGCGTGCGCGTTGCCTTTGCCGCCGCACTTGCGGGGGTTGTCGGATTGATCTGGGTGTTTTGGGCGCGCAAAGGCTATGCGCCTGATGAATTTGGTTGGGCGTTGGAAGTCGCCGTAAAAACCGCCGGTCAGGTCCCGCATTCCAAAATTGCCAGTCAGGCCTTGTCCCTTATCCCAACCTTTATCCTGATTGGGTATCTTGCCTATTACGCAGGACTGACAAAAGCCCTTTTCGAGGCCGCAAAACGCTGGGTTGGCTGGCTGCCCGGGGGGCTTGCGGTTTCGACAGTTTTTGCCACTGCAGGATTTGCTGCTGTCTCGGGCGCGTCGGTGGCCACATCTGCCGTATTCGCGCGTATCGCGATCCCAGAGATGCTGGCCGAAGGGTATGATCGTCGCTTTGCGGCGGGCGTGGTTGCGGCGGCAGGGACACTCGCTTCCCTTATTCCGCCGTCCGCAATTCTGGTGATTTATGCCATCATCGTCGAGCAGGATGTTGGCCGACTGCTTCTGGCAGGCTTTCTGCCCGGGGCATTTTCGGCCGTTATTTACGGAGGGCTGGTTGTCGGGATGGCGCTGGTCTGGAAATCCTTGGGACCGCCTGTCAGCGGGTTCACCTGGACAGAGCGCTTCGCAGCCCTTCCGGGCGCGTTCCCGATATTCTTCGTTGTCGCGATCATCATCTTCTTCATCTACAACCCCTTTGGCGGTGACGCATGGGGCACCCCAACCGAAGGGGGCGCTTTGGGGGCGTTTGTTGTGTTTCTGATCGCGCTTTACAAAGGTATGCGGTGGCCGCAACTCAAAGACGCGCTTTTGGAAACCGCTAAGCTGACCGTGATGATTTTCACGATTATCTGGGGCGTGTTGATTTATGTCCGATTCCTGGGGTTTGCTGACTTGCCGGGGGCGTTTTCGGACTGGATAACGTCACTCGACCAATCCCCGCTTCTGACGCTGATCCTGATCTTGTGCGCCTATGCTGTGCTGGGCATGTTCATGGATGCGATTGGGATGCTGCTTCTGACGCTACCCGTCGTCTATCCTGCGGTGATCGCGCTTAACGGCGGGGTAGGGATCGAAGCTGCCGACAGCGCCTTTGGGATGACATCGACCGGATGTGCCATTTGGTTCGGGATCATCGTCGTCAAAATGGCAGAACTATGCCTGATCACCCCGCCCATCGGGCTGAATTGCTTTGTGGTTGCGGGGGTCCGACCAGACATTTCCGTTCAGGATGTTTTTCGTGGCGTCGCCCCGTTCTTTGTTGCCGATGCGCTAACAATTGCGGGCCTCATCGCCTTCCCATCCATCGTTCTGTTTCTGCCCAATCTTTTGCTTTAGGCGCGGGCGAACAAACGGTCCTGATAGGTTTCGCGATTCCAGTCGGTTTCGGCTTTCCAGTCGGCTTCGGGCTGGCGGGCGGCGAGGTCGTCGCTGATCTCTACCTCGTCAAACCCGGCACGGCGGGCGTGGTAATATTGGTCCGAGATCAGGTGCCCGACCGCCCGTAGCCTCCCGGTGAAGCCAGCAACACGCAGACGGTGGGCAAGGGAAAATCCGCGACCATCGCTGAAGCTGGGGAACGGGATGGCGATGGCGTCGATCTGGTTGAAGATCGGCCTCACATCGGCCACGTCGCTGTCGTTGGGAAGCAGGATCAGGCGCTCGTCGGCGCGGTCCTCCAGCGGGGTGAAGGGGCCGAGGTCGTCTGCGGCGAAACCTTTGTCGGTGACAATGACGCTCATGCTGCCTCCACCGACGGGCGGCGGACCACCTTGCCGTTTTCGAAATGGATGCCGCATTCTTCCTTATCAAGGCCACGCCAACGGCCCGCGCGCGGATCCTCGCCATCCGCGATGGCCGAGGTGCACGGCGCACAGCCAATGGACAAGAAACCCTTGTCCACCAGCGGGTGGCGGGGCAGGTCGTAGCGGTCAATGTAGCCGCGAATATCCTCGGGCCGCCAGAAGGCGAGCGGGTTGATCTTCAACTTGCCTTCGCTTTCCTCGTAAATATCCATCTCGGCGCGTTTCGCTGTTTGGTGGCGCTTGCGTCCGCTGATCCAGCTGTCATAGCCTGCCAGCGCCTTGGCCAGCGGTTGGACTTTGCGGAAGTCACAGCATTTGTCGGTATCCGCGCGGTGCAGGTTGCCGAACGGGTCGTTGCGGCGAATGTCCTCTACCTCCGGGCGGATGCGCTGGATGTTGGTCAGGCCGAATTGCTCGGCGAGCGTCAGTTGATAATCCAGCGTTTCCTGAAACAACATCTGCGTGTCGATGAAGATCACTGGCAGGTCAGGGTTCACGCGGCTGACCAAATGCAGCAATACGGCGCTTTCGGCCCCGAACGAGGACACCATCGCAACACGACCAAAATCCTCGTCGTTGAGCGATTGTGTCAGAACATTCAGCGCGGCTTCCTCGCGCCAGTCGAGGTTCAGGTAATTGGCATCAAGCGGCATGTTTCTGCCTCCCTTCGGGGTAAAGTGCGGCCTTGAACGGATCGGGGCCAAGGCGGCGGTAGCATTGCAGGAATGTCTCCTGCGCCCACAGGCGTTTTTCCAGATATGCTTCGATCAGGCGTTCCAGAGCGGGCAGCAATTCCTCGGCCGAGAAGCCCGGACCAACGCGTTCGGCGATGGTGGTGGTTTCCGTGCCGTCACCGCCCAGCGTGATCTGGTAATTCTCAACGCCTGCCTTATCGAGGCCGAGAATACCGATATGCCCAACATGGTGATGCCCACAGGCGTTGATACAGCCCGAGATTTTGATCTTCATAGGGCCGATCTCATGTTCCAGCTTCAACTCGTCAAAGCGCTGGGCGATCTCCTGCGCGATGGGGATCGATCGGGCCGTTGCCAGCGCGCAGTAATCCATCCCCGGACAGGCGATAATGTCAGAGATCAGGCCAATATTGGCGGTGGCCAGTCCCGCGGCCTTTAGTTGCGCATGGATCGCAGGCAAATCGGCGCGGCGGACATGGGGCAGGATGATGTTCTGCTCGTGACTGACGCGCAGTTCGTCATGGCCGTATTGTTCGGCCAGATCCGCCATTACTCGCATTTGCTCTGACGTCGCATCGCCGGGTGTTCCGCCGACAGGTTTCAGCGAAATGCTGACAATGGCATATGCGGGATTCTTATGTTCCGCGACGTTTGTATCGACCCAAGACCGCAGGACCGGATCAGCGTCTATCTTATCCTCGGCAGCAACCGAGCGGGTATTGTCGAAATCCGCAGGACGGAATGCCGCTGTGATATCGTCGATGATCCGCTGCGGCACACCTTTGAACGCGGCTTTCTTTTCGACAAACGTGGATTCAATACGCTCTTTCAGCTCATCCAGCCCCGTTTCGTGGACCAGAATTTTAATACGGGCTTTGTATTTGTTATCGCGACGGCCGGACAGGTTATAGACCTGCAGGATTGCCTCCAGATAGGGCAGCAGATCGTCCTTGGGCAGGAATTCGCGAACGGTTTTGCCAACCATGGGCGTGCGGCCCAGACCGCCGCCGATGACGATCTCGTAACCATGCTCACCCGCCTCGTTGCGGCGGATATAGATGCCGATGTCGTGGGCGCGAACCACGGCGCGGTCCTGCGCGGCACCACTAACGGCGATTTTGAATTTGCGCGGCAGGAAGGCGAATTCCGGGTGGTCGGAGGACCATTGGCGCAGCAACTCGGCCGTTGGGCGGGGGTCTTCGATCTCGTCGGCAGCGGCGCCGGCGAAATGGTCGGCGGTGACGTTGCGGATGCAGTTGCCGGAGGTCTGGATCGCGTGCATTTCCACATCGGCCAGCGCGTCAAGTATATCAGGCACATCCTTTAGCTTCGGCCAGTTGAACTGGATGTTCTGGCGCGTAGTGAAATGACCATACCCTTTGTCCCAGCGGTCCGCGATATAGGCGAATTGGCGCATCTGGGTGGAATTCAGCGTGCCATAGGGCACCGCCACGCGCAGCATGTAGGCGTGCAATTGCAGGTAAAGGCCGTTCATCAGGCGCAGTGGGCGGAATTCATCTTCGGTCAGCGCACCGCTGATCCGGCGTTCGACCTGACCGCGAAATTCGCGGACGCGGGAACGCACAAACTTTTCGTCAAAGTCGTTATACTTATACATCGGCGCTCTCCGCCTGTTTGCCGTGGAAATAGTTGGACGGGCCGCGGGTGCGGAAGGCCTCGCGGAAATGGGTGGGGGCGGGTTTGCCGTCCACCAGCTCCACCTCCGCAAGATATGCCCCGACCACACTGCCTGCCTGCGCCTCGGCAAATGCCAGAAGCGCGTCGGCGTCGTCCCCCGTAACCGGTGCGGCCTCGGTCAAATGACGCGTCCATGTGCGGTCAGTGGTCAGATAGATCACGTCCCCTTCGAGTAGGTGATTGGCTGTCACAACCTGCGGCATGGAATCGTCCCCTTTGTGTCTCGCTGCGGAATAATGTAGCGGATAATGTCAGAAATGGAATAATTTCCCGATAAATAGGCTTCACACTTGGCGATTTAAGGAATACGTTCCGCCATATGCCATCAGGCGGAAAATATTCGTGAAAAAGGGAAGATGCACGAAATGAAAGGCCAACTGGACCAGATCGACCGGAAAATCCTTGCGGAGTTGCAACGCGATACGACCTTGCCGCTGGAGGAAATCGCGAAACGGGTCGGGTCCTCCAAGACACCGGTGTGGAACCGGATTCGCAAGCTGCGCGAGGCTGGGGTGATCCGGCACGAGGTCGCGGTGCTGAACCCAGACGCGCTGGGGCTAGAGGCCTGCTTCTTCGTGCTTATTCGGACCTCGGAGCACGAGGCCGACTGGCAAGCAAAGTTCCTCGCCACGCTGCGCCAACGCCCCGAAGTGATGGAGGCGCATCGACTGGCCGGTGACATTGATTACATCTTGAAAGTTCGCGTCTCAAATGCCCGGGCGTATGACGAATTCTATCAGTCGCTGATCGCCGAGGTGAAGATATTCAACGTCACCGCTTTGCTGTCGATGGAAGAAATCAAATACACCACCGCGTTACCGATCAACGGGTGATTATGCGTCGGGGGCGGGCATCGGGTATTCGTCGGGATTGATGCCGTGACGTGTCAATATGGTGCCCATGAAACTGTTGGGCGGCGGTGCACCGCGTCCGGCATATTGTTTCTTGTACATATGGCCCCAGAAATGAATGCCGCGCGTCCAAGGCCGTACAAATTTTTCGATCGGTTCGTCATAGGGAACCTTCCACAGGTTTTTGACATAACGCGGTGGGATGGGATTGAAGCTTTCGGAAGGTAATGCATATTTTATCAGGTCGTGCTTGATCAATAAATGCCCCAGAAGTTTGGGGCCATAAATACCAAATTCCATTTCAATCGCGGGAACCCCAATGCCGGCATCCTTCTTGGCCTGCAAATCGGTCTTCTCTTCCTCTGAAAGCCAAAAGGGTACAGGATATTCTTCGCGGCTCATTTCGATCAAATCCGCAACGATCTCTGATTCCGCAGGCAGCCTCAGCACCGCATTATTCACCAGTCCCCACATCTCGCAAAAAACTACATCCGTCTCATAGTCAAACGGGGCCAAGGCCAATTGATCCGCATCCACCCAGATATAGTCGGTCTTTTGCAACATCATGTACCGGAACGCATCGGATTTCAGTGCTGGACTTTGTGCACGTCCATGCACCTGAAAACTGTCGTCTGGATCGATCTCGCGCGCGTCACGCAGCTCTATATTGGGGGGGCAGTTGGGAATATCTCCATAGGTATAAAGGACCAGTTTCTGCCCAACTTTTTCAAAGGATTGCAGACACAAAGCTTCCAGATAGCTTAGTGGGCCGTTGATCCAAAGTGATGCAACCGTTGCCGACATTCTGAATCCCTTTTTTGTTATTTCTTCCCTCATAAATCACAGCGAGGTCGACAATCCAACTGCGATTTTTCTGGTCGGGGTGAAATGGCGGAGAGACAGGGATTCGAACCCTGGGTGGGGTTGCCCCCACAACGGTTTTCGAGACCGCCCCGTTCGACCACTCCGGCACCTCTCCGCGATACTGATGGTCGTTCAGTGGCGCGGAACCTAGTCGCGTGATGCGATCCATGCAAGGGGGAAATTCGCTGGCGTTGGGGGCGATGTCCGAAATGGGGGCTGATGCATTGAGTTCACCCAGTCAGACACCTCAATCGACGATAAAAACTGTTGCGCCGCCTTTGGAATAAGAGCGATGTGCCAGATCACCAAAATCCGACACGTGATAGCTCATCCCGGCAGATAGTTCACGCGTTCGGCCGTCACGCAGCTCGGATATCAAGCTGCCTTTAACAACATAGAATATATGTCCACGATCACACCAATGATCGGCAAGGTAATTTGCCGAATATTCCACCAGCCGAATGCGGATGTCGCCAAGCATGATGGTGCGCCACGTGGCTATTCCGGTCTCTCCGGGATGCTGGATTGGTGGAACATTAGACCAATCAGTTACTGTGAATGGCGATTCTGGAAGCTTCATCTGTCTGTAATCCTAACAAGACCTGTTTCGATGAGAGGAAATAGCCTCATCAAGATACGCATCGCGGCGCATCCTCAGTAGATATCAGCAAAACTTGCCCGCAGGTGATCCGCCACCGCTTTCACCGGGGCGGCTGGCGTTTCGCGTAGAAGCATGCTCAGGCCGTAATGCGGCAATTTGGGCAAATCGTCGATCGCCACGATCTGATCGTCGAGGCATGAGACAGGCAGGGGGGCAATCACCATATCCGCAAGGATCCCGGCTTTCTGACCCGATACATGGGCGCTCATGAAACTGATCCGGTAGTTAATGCCCTGGCGTTCCAGCGCTTCCAACCCCGCTTTGCGCCAAACGCAGCCTTCTTCCCAGACCGAGATGGGCACCGGGTTCTGTTCCATCGCGATCCCCCCGCGCAATCCGGCCCAGACAAGGGGTTCGGAAAATATCTCCTCTGCCCCGGCGAAGTTTGGCCCCTCGGATGGGGTCGAAATGATTGCCATGTCCAGATCACCTTTTTGCACCATCGCAACCAGTTCGCGCGTATTATCGACAAACACATCAACGCTGACATGGGGGTGCGTCTCGGCGAACCGTTTCAGTACCCGCGGCACAAACTGTTCGACAGCAGTGTCCAGCGATCCCAACCGCACAGTGCCCGCAACCTCGGGTTCAATAAACCGCGACATCACCTGTTGATTGAGGGCCAGCACCCGGCGGGCATGGGCCAACAGGATAAACCCGTCTTGCGTCAGTTCCACCGAACGCGAGTCCCGCTTGAACACGGGGCGTCCCAGCATTTCTTCCATCTTTTTAACCTGCATGGATATCGCCGATGGTGTACGAAACACGGCAGCGGCAGCCGCCGAAAAATTCCCCGTCTCGTGAATGGCGACCAGCGTTTTCAGCAGGTCCAAGTCCAGCAAAGGTGTCTGCGGTTGAAAAGGGGCGTTCATATCTGGCTTTCAATTTATCTGATAGGTGTTGTTCGAACTATTCGTTTGATTGAAACATATCGGAATGCGAATGTCCACCCATCAAACAAGGAGACAGACATGACCAATATTTCGATAACACATGGCGCACTTGACACCCGTCTCGTCATCTTCACATCGGTCCGCAATTTTCTGGTCCGCCGCTATGACAATTGGCGGGAGCGTCGCCGCACCCGACGCGCACAGAAAGAAGCGCGCGATGCCTTTCAGCATGTTCTGACACTTGACGATCACATGCTGGATGATCTGGGTGTCACTCGTGCGAACGTGGAGTGGGCCGCAAACCTGCCACTCTCGCAAAGCGCATCGTTGGAATTGCAACGCTTGCGGACAATCGATCGGTCGTACATGGCCTAAGGATAGGGCGGGGCAAAACCCGCCCTTTTCGTATTGACAATAAACCTATTCTCCCCGATATAGCGCGCTCGGTCGCCGGAGGATTCCCGCGACCCGTATTCAATTACGCCCATAGGGCGCGCTGTTCGAGGTGCGGTCAAATCCGCAAAAACACCGGAAACGGGACCACAGGACGCGGAAACCAAAAAGGGAAGACGCGCATGTTCGCGGTGATTAAGACTGGTGGCAAACAGTATAAAGTAGCCAAAGATCAGATTTTCACCGTTGAAAAGCTGGCCGCCGATGCAGGCGAGACCGTGCAGTTCAACGAAGTCCTTATGCTGGGCGGTGACAAGGTTACTGTCGGCTCGCCGCTGATTGCGGATGCTGGTGTTCAGGCCGAAGTGCTGGAACAGACCCGTAGTGCGAAAACCATTCACTTTGTGAAGCGTCGCCGGAAGCATTCCTCGCAGCGCAAAAAAGGTCATCGTCAGCAGCTGACGCTGATCAAAATCACGGACATTTTGGCCAAAGGTGCCGACAAGTCGGGCGTGAAAGCCGCCGTTGGGGGTGCTGGTGTATCCGTGGCAGCTGTTGCCGCCGCTGCAAAACCCAAAGCCGCCGCCAAGCCAAAATCCGCCCCGAAAGCCGAAGCCAAAGCGGTAGAAGCAGGCGCAGCACCCGCGAACCTCTTGAAATCGGCAAAAGGTGACGCAGATGATCTGAAAAAGATCTCGGGCGTTGGGCCGGCTCTGGAAAAGAAACTCAATGATCTGGGCGTCTTCCATTTCTGGCAGATTGCAGAATGGACCAAAGACGATATCGCATATGTCGATGACAGCCTGTCGTTCAAAGGCCGTATCGAACGTGACGATTGGATCAAACAGGCGACGGAATTCGCCGCTGACAGCAAGTAAGGAGACAACGACATGGCACATAAAAAAGCAGGCGGTTCTACCCGTAACGGTCGCGACTCCGCTGGTAAGCGCCTTGGCATCAAGAAATTTGGTGGCGAAGCTGTGATCCCGGGCAACATCATCTGCCGTCAGCGCGGAACCAAATGGTATCCGGGCGCGGGCGTCGGTATGGGCCGCGACCACACCATTTTTGCAACCGAAGAAGGCCAAGTGAATTTCCGCAAGGGCTTCAAAGGCCGCACCTTTATTTCCGTTCTCCCAGTCGCGGAGGCCGCGGAGTAACCGAACCCTAAGGTATAAAGTTTGTTGGGCTCGGTTGAAAAACCGGGCCCTTTTTCTTTTGGAGGAATGGCGATGAAATTAGAACCGATCACACCGCCTGTATTAACCACACGCCGTTTGACGCTGCGCCCCTTGCGGGACAGCGATGCCGGACTGATTGCGCTTTACGCGGGCGATATCCGCATCGCTCAGCATCTGGCGGTTGTGCCGCACCCTTATCCGCCCGGCGCGGCCGAAGCGTTTATCGAACGCTCTTTGTGCGGTGATAGCGATGACGTAACTTGGGCAGTTGAACTGGATAACGAACTGATCGGTGTGATCTCTATCACTCCCACCAAAGGGGCACGCGGTAATATCGGCTATTGGCTGGCCCCGCAGCTGTGGGGCGCTGGCTATACGCCCGAAGCGCTGGAGGCTGTTGTCAAGTTCGCCCGCTCCATGGGGTTGGTTGGTCTGGACGCCAACGTCCATCAGGACAATCCCGGCTCGGCCCGCGTTCTGATCAAGGAAGGTTTCGAATATTGCGGCGATATCGACAGCCATTCGGTCGCCCGTAACGGCAATGTCCGGTCGTGGAAATACCGACTGGATTTCGAGCATGCAACGGCCTGAGGGCATCATCCTTCGCCGTTTTCGTGACGGTGACTTTGACGCATTCCACGCGATTGTGTCCGATTTCGATGTTGTGAAAAACACCGCCAGTTGGCCGTCTCCTGCCGACCCGGAATTCACCCGAATGCGGTTGAATACGCCCGAGGCGCAGGCCGGGCTGATCAATGCCATTGAGGTTGATGGTCAGTTCGCGGGCTCCATCGGTCTTGCCAATCGGCAACTTGGCTACATGCTGGGGCGTGCCTATTGGGGGCAAGGGATTGCCACCGAAGCGGTTCGTCAGAAGCTGGATGCGGAATATCGTGCGTCTGATCTGGATTGGGTAGAAGCAGGCGCTTTTACCAACAACCCCGCCTCTCAACGGGTTTTGCAAAAACACGGATTCAATCGGACCTGCGATAAACTTCACGATTGCCGCGCACTTGGCGCGCAGCAGAATTGCGCGATGCACCGCCTGACCCGGCAGGACTGGATCAACACACAGCCCATGCGCATTGTCACTGACCGGCTGGTGCTGGAACCATTTGCGAAACCGGATGCAAAGGCGTTTTCCGCTCAGATGGATACAGGTTATGTCACCAACGTCATGGCAACGATCCCCGCGCCCTTCGACAAAGCCGCAGCCGAAACATGGATTGCCGGGCGGATTTACGCGGCCACCCCGGGCTTTGCGCTGAAAATTTCGCGAAAAGATGGAACCTTGATCGGGTTTGTCTATTTGCATGACCAGCCCATCTATGTTGCCTATGCCATTGGCGAGGCTTTCAAAGGCCAGGGGTACGCAACCGAAGCCGCACACGCTTTCATCACCGAATGCTGCCAACGCTTCGGGCTAAGCGACATCACGGCAGGCGCTTTTGCGGACAATTTCGCCTCGCAAGCCGTGTTGTCCAAGCTGGGCTTCAAGCAGGTAGGGGAGCGCACGCACAAAACCTCGACCCGGCTTGAGCCCGAGACACTTTACCTGTATCGCTTCACCCGCAACATGCGGAAACATCATGAAATTTCTTGACCTAACCAAAGTCTATATTCGCTCCGGTGACGGGGGCAACGGGGCGGCCAGCTTCCGACGCGAGAAATATGTCGAATTCGGCGGTCCTGACGGCGGCGATGGCGGGCGCGGCGGTGATGTTTGGGCCGAGGCGGTGCAAGGCCTGAATACCCTGATCGACTTCCGCTATCAGCAGCATTATTTCGCCAAAAACGGGCGCGGCGGAGCTGGACGGCAAATGACGGGCGCGTCGGGCGATGACATTGTTCTGCGCGTTCCCGTCGGCACCGAAATCCTGGATGAGGATCAGGAAACAGTGATCGCCGACCTGACCGACGTTGGCCAGCGTGTGCGTTTGGCCGAGGGTGGCAATGGCGGCTGGGGGAACCTACGGTTCAAATCCGCCACCAACCAGGCCCCCCGCACCGCGAACCCTGGCCATCCCGGGGTGGAACGCACGCTATGGCTGCGCCTGAAGCTGATTGCCGACGTGGGTTTGCTGGGCCTTCCCAACGCCGGGAAATCGACCTTTCTGGCGGCAACGTCTAACGCACGGCCCAAAATCGCCGACTATCCGTTTACAACGCTGCACCCCAATCTTGGGGTGGTGGCTGTTGATGGACGCGAATTTGTCGTCGCCGACATTCCCGGCCTGATCGAAGGGGCGCATGAAGGGAAGGGGATCGGTGACCGGTTTCTGGGCCATGTTGAACGCTGCGCCGTTCTCTTGCATCTGGTCGATGCAACGGCCGAAGATTTTGTCGCTGACTATCACACGATCATTTCCGAGATCGAAAACTACCACGATTTGGCCGACAAACCCCGTGTGACCGTGCTCAACAAGATTGATGCGCTTGATGCAGAACTGCGCGCGGCCTTCAAGTCGGAACTTGAAGACGCTTGCGGCGGCAATGTGTTGCTTATGTCCGGCGTGTCCGGGGAAGGGGTCGAAGATGTGCTTCGCGCGCTTTGGCGAGTTATCGCCGCCAACCGCGCAGCCGAAACTGAAACGGTGGAGGAGGAGGACGGGTCATGGCAACCCTGACCTCTGCCCAAATTCTGGATCAGGCAAAGCGCGTTGTGATCAAGATCGGCTCGGCGCTGTTGGTTGACAGTGCCAGCAGCAAATTGCGCGATGATTGGTTGGTTGCGTTGGCCACCGACGTGGCGGATCTGAAAGCGACAGGCAAAGACGTGATCATCGTGTCGTCAGGTTCCATCGCGCTGGGCCGCGCGGTGCTGAAACTGCCTGCCGGCGCGCTTAGCCTGGAACAGGCGCAAGCCGCAGCGGCTGTAGGCCAAATCCGGCTCGCTCGCGCCTATCAGGAAGTTCTGTCACCCCATTCGATTGAAACTGCGCAAATTCTGGTGACGCTAGAAGATAGCGAAAACCGCCGCCGATATCTTAATTCACGCGCGACCATTGGCACGCTACTGGAACTGGGTGTTGTTCCCATCGTGAATGAAAATGACACGGTCGCGACGGATGAAATCCGCTTTGGCGATAATGACCGTCTGGGGGCGCAGGTCGCCTCGATGGCAAATGCGGATGTGTTGGTGCTCCTATCGGATGTTGACGGGCTCTATACCGCCAATCCGCGCGTTAATAATGACGCACAACACCTTGAAAATGTAACAGAAATCACACCAGAGGTAGAGGCTATGGCAGGCGACGCCGGGTCCACTTTCTCACGCGGGGGGATGCGTACAAAAATTATGGCCGCCAAGGCTGCAATGCATGCGGGGTGCGCCATGACCATCGCCAAAGGCGACATTCTGCGCCCGATTCAGGCGCTGAGAGATGGCGCAAAATGCACGTGGTTCACGCCCTCTGGCGCTCCCGGTATTGCCCGCAAACGCTGGATATCCGGCATGAAACCAAAGGGCAAAATCATCGTGGATCAAGGGGCGGCCATTGCGCTTCGACGCGGCAACTCTCTTCTGCCCGCGGGCGTGAAATCCGTCGAAGGCAATTTCCAGCGTGGCGAAGCGGTTGATATCGTGACGCCCGACGGAACCGCCATTACCCGCGCGATTGCTGGATATGGCGCTGAACAGGCCGCCAAGATTGCGGGATGCCAATCTAACGAGATTGAAACTATACTTGGCCAGCCCGGTCGCGCCGTGATGGTGCATCATGACGATATGGCGATGTGAGGGGACAATGAAAGATTTAGACGTCAAACAGACCATGCAGGACATCGGCGCACGCGCAAAGGCCGCCGCCGCCGATCTGGCCTTTGCCAGTGCTGAGCGTAAATATGCCGCCCTGATTTCCGCTGCCGATGCGGTCTGGAAACGCCGGGACGACATTATCGCAGCGAATGCCAAAGATTTAGACTATGGCCGCGAAAAGGGTCTAAGCCCTGCGATGATGGACCGCCTGATGCTGGACGAAACCCGTATACGTTCCATCGTTGACGGGTTGCGCACCGTGGCAGAACAAAAAGACCCCGTGGGGGAGGTGATTGCCGAATGGGACATGCCCTCGGGCTTGCATATCCGCCGCGTGCGCACTCCGCTTGGCGTGATTGGCGTCATCTACGAAAGCCGTCCGAACGTCACCGCAGACGCTGGGGCGTTGTGTTTGAAATCCGGAAACGCCGCGATTTTGCGTGGCGGATCTGAATCATACCACTCCTCCACCGCGATCCACGCTTGCCTGGTCGAAGGGTTGAACGCGGCCGGACTGCCCGAAGATGCCATCCAGCTTGTTCCCACTCGCGACCGCGAGGCAGTGAGCGAGATGCTGACGATGGTCGAATATATCGACGTGATCGTGCCCCGTGGCGGTAAGGGATTGGTCGGCCTGGTGCAGCGCGAGGCGCGGGTGCCCGTCTTTGCCCATCTTGAAGGGATCTGCCACATTTATGTTGACGCGACCGCCGATCCTGCCATGGCCGTGGAAATTGTCTTGAACGCGAAAACCCGTCGCACCGGGATTTGTGGGGCGATGGAATGTCTGCTGATCGACCAGAAATTTTATTCTGAGCATGGCGGATTACTGATCGAAGCGTTGCAAACCGCCGGCGTTGAAGTGCGTGGCGACCAGACATTGGCCAAGCTGCCCGGCGTTGTGTCTGCGCAACCGGATGATTACGGGAAAGAATTCCTCGATATGATTTGCGCGGCAAAGCTGGTTGATGGAGTTGATGCGGCGATCGACCATATCCGCAAGTATGGGTCCAACCATACAGACGCGATCATTGCCGATGATCAGCAAGCAGCGAACCATTTCTTCGAGCGGCTGGACAGCGCAATCCTGATGCACAACGCCTCTACCCAGTTCGCGGACGGAGGAGAATTTGGCATGGGCGCAGAGATCGGCATCGCCACCGGCAAAATGCACGCGCGCGGACCTGTGGGCGCTGAACAGCTGACCAGCTTCAAATATCTGGTCGAAGGGAAGGGCGCGACCCGCCCATAAAAAAAGCCCGCAAATAGCGGGCTAATTTTCAAGATGATGTAAGGGTTAACCGCGCCACTCGCGAACCGGACCGCAATCCATGTGCACGAAGTTCGACCCGAAATATTTGCCCACACCCCCAGCGCCACAGGCCAGACCCGCGCTTGCCATCTGTGCCACGGTGCGCGAGCGCAGGCGAACATCGGCAGCCATACCCTGAATATGGAACGAATTCGACGCCACACCGCTATTGCGCGAACGCAGCATCGCGTTGGTTGCTGGGCTACGATAGCCAGACAGCAACTGGAAAGGTTCTGATGTTTCCATCAGATTATGTGCGGCAGCCAGAATGTCGATGTTACGACGGTCATAAGTGATGACCTCGTTCTGGCGCCAGTCACGCATGAAATAGCTTATTTCCTGAAGGGCGGGACGGATATATTCACCCTCGATCCAATAGACGGTATCCAAAGTCTCGCCGGTTCGTGGATTTCTCATCGCAATACGACGCACGTCACCAGCCCCACGCAAGAAGCCTGCGGCTTTCGCGTAAACGGGTGCGGCTGAAAGTATTGTCGTAGCGGCGAAAACGCCCAAAATCTGCCTGCGAGAAGTATTCACTTCATCGTTTTTCATTGTCTGCCTCGTCACCATCGCGCCGATTTTTATCAGCTTTGTTGGAACCTATTTTCACCTGGCAGTGTTATATTATGAAATGATTCGTGAGCCAAGCGGTCGATTCACTTTTTATTCACAATAGGTGGAATTCCGCCGAATCGCACACAAAACCGTGAAGCCTGTCCAGTTTGCCCCTGCTTTTTTGTTTGATATGTATCACAAAAACCACAGTTGCGCTAATATTGTTGCGAGAGGCTGCATTCTATCTCGAAACGATTTCACGTGGAGTGTAGACGAAATTCAGATTGGGTCCGGCAATCGGAGGTAAAATGTTTTATTCAAAGGATCGGTTAAACGCCGTTTCGCTCGTAGCGTTGATTTCGTCAGCAGTTTTGCTGAGCGGTACAACCGTATGGGCGCAACAGACAACACAGGACACGGGTGCGCAGTTCGTGTTGGATAACGCGGAAACCGCAAACGAGGCTGTATCAAACACCCCATTGGTTGCCCTCACTCCACAGGAAATTTTCGCCCAGACGCTTCAAGCAGGCTTTGACGCGCTTGGCGAAGATGGTGCGATTTTTGCTTCCGCTTATGCCGCGCGTGATTTCGCGCCGATTTGGGCTGATGGCACCAATCAAAAAATGTACGACCTTGTCGCAACGCTTGAAAAGGCGGGTGACCACGGCCTGTCGGTGGATCGCTATGACCTTCCGACACTTGAAGCCTTGTGGGCGTCGGCAGAACTGCCCGAGGATATGGCCCGGCTGGAACTGGCCGCTGCAACCACCTTTGTGACTTATGCCCGTGACGTGAATTCCGGGATGCTCGATCCGCGCGCTATTGACAAGGAAATGAACGCCACTCGCTATGTGTCGGAAATCGACGATCTCTTGAATGATGCGGCCGCGGCACCGGATTTACGTGCCTATTACAACAGCTTGTACCCACAAACGGCGGAATATGCCCGTCTTCTTGAAATGAAGGCAGAACTGGAACGCCTCGTGTCCTCCGAAGGGTGGGGGCCATTGGTGCCAGATGGGCGCACATTGCGTCCTGGTGTCACCGACAGCCGCATTCCTGTGTTGCGCGTTCGTCTTCACAATCGTGGATACGAAGTGCATGATATGGGCTCCAGTGTTTATGACGACGCTCTTGTCGAGATCGTAAAACAGTTTCAGGGAGATTTTGGTCTTAATCAGGATGGATTGGCCGGTCCGCAAACGATTTCGGCGATCAACACGCAGCCAAACAGCCGCCTGGAGCAGGTTATAGTTAATCTCGAACGTGCCCGTTGGATGAATTATGATCTGGGGTCTCGCCACATCTATGTGAATATCCCTGACTTCATGGCGTCGCTGATGGATAACGGCCAATCGACGCTTTCCTTCCGCGTTGTGGTGGGACAGAACCGTCACCAGACCGCCGAATTCTCGGACACGATGACCCATATGGTTGCTAACCCGACATGGCACGTGCCGCAGTCGATTGCAGCAAATGAATATTATCCAAAACTGCTCAGCGATCCGACGGTGTTGGCCCGCTCCAATATTCGGATGCTGTATCGTGGCACCGGTCAGGTCATTGACTCGACCATGGTCGACTACAGCCAATATTCGGCATCCAACTTCCCGTTTGTGCTGCAACAGCGTCCGGGCAGTGGCAACGCATTGGGTAAAGTGAAGTTCATGTTCCCGAACAAGTTCAACATCTATCTGCACGACACACCGGCCAAAAGCCTGTTTGAGCGTGACGCGCGTGCCTATAGCCACGGCTGTATCCGTGTGCAGACGCCAATGGAACTGGCCTATGCGCTGCTGGCTCCGCAGGAAGTTGATCCCGAAGGGGCGTTCCAGTCCGTGCTGAATACCGGACGCGAAACGCAGATTGATCTGGAAACGCCAATTCCGGTTCATATCGTTTATCGCACTGTCTTTGTCGATGAATTCGGCGCAGACCAGTTCCGCCATGATGTTTATGGCCGCGACGATCTGGTCATGAACGCCTTGATGAACGCAGGGGTTACATTGGCGGGGGTTGAGGGCTAAATAGCTGTTGACGGGTATACCCAACAGCACGAGGCCCAAATGACCCACACTGTCGAAGAGATTGCCAAAGCGCTGGCGGCCAAAGCCGTCGGCGCTTTGTCGTTGCAGATCATTGCACCGGCAGAACCTCAGGATGCAACCGCTGATCAACTGGCACTGGCCATGGACCCTAAATATGCGGACGCGTTGACCGCCGGTCAGGCAAAGGCTGCGGTCTTGTGGGATGGCGCGGATTGGCAGGCCTTGGGGTTGGAAGCTGCGATTTTCGTCCCGCGTCCGCGATATGCTCTCGCCGGGATCAACCGGATATTTGATACCCCTCCAATGGTGGCGGGTATCCATCCCTCGTCCGTTATCGAAGCGGATGCCGAGATTGGCCCAAATGCCGCAATTGGCCCCTTTGTCTATATTGGGCATGGCGTAAAGATCGGTGCAAACGCTCGTATTCTTTCGCACTGTTCGATATCCGAACATGCCCTGATTGGCGACAATTCGTTGCTGCACAGTGGTACGCGGATCGGGGCACGGGTTCGCATCGGAAATGATTTCATTTCGCAACCGAACGCCGATATTGGCTCGGACGGATTCTCCTTTGTTACCCCTCAACCCGGCGCGATCGAAGAAGCGCGGCAAATGACCCAGGTCACGGCACAGGATAACCCCGCCGAATTCACTCGGATCAATTCACTTGGCACCGTCATCATCGGGGATCGGGTCGAAGTGGGGGCCAATACCACCATCGACCGGGGCACCATCAGCGATACCGTGATTGGTGATGGAACCAAGATCGATAACCTTGTGCAGATTGGCCACAATTGCCGAATCGGCAAAAATTGTCTGCTGTGCGGTCAGGTGGGGTTGGCAGGGTCCGTCATGATGGGGGATGGTGTGATCCTTGCCGGACAGGTGGGGGTCGCAGATCACATTACCATTGGCAACAACGTGGTGGTTGCCGCCGCATCAGCAGTTTTGTCAAATGTGCCCTCGAACCGGACGATGATGGGCACTCCGGCGGTGAAAATGGAAACCAATGTCGAAAATTACAAGGCGATCCGGCGCTTGCCGCGATTGTTCCAGAAAGTCGACAATCTGCAAAAATTGGTTTCAATAAAGGCCACGACAGAGTAGAGGGTAACCCGATAGGTTTGGAGGGAACTGGAATGTCCGATTCCGTGAAGGACAAGGTGATTGCCATTATCGCCGAACAGGCAGTGTTAGAGCCATCCGAAGTTGCCATGGATGCGACCTTGGAAGATCTGGGTATCGACTCGCTGGGGTTGGTCGAGGCCGTCTTTGCCATCGAAGAAACATTTGATGTGCAGGTGCCCTTTAACGCCAATGATCCGGCAGATTCCGACTTTGACATTACCAATGTATCTTCAATGGTGACGGCAGTCGAAGGCCTTGTTGCCGCGAAAGGCTAAAGCTTGATGCGTCGGGTTGTCATCACCGGCCAAGGGGCCATCAACGCACTTGGACGGTCAGTGGGTGAAACCCTGAATGCGATGCAAAATGGGGTCTGTGGGATTGGCCCGCTAGATCTACGCGATGTGGATCGCCTGTCGGTTCAGATTGGTGGTCAGGTCAAGAACTACGATCCTGAATCCCTGTTCACCCGCCAAGAACTGACGCTGTATGATAAATTCACCCAATTCGCCTTAATCGCCGCCCAAGAAGCATTTGACCAAAGCGGGCTAGAGATCACCGATGCGCTCGCCACGCGCGCTGGTGCGGTGCTGGGGACCGGTGGGGCCGGTCTGGAAACGCTCGATAGCAATTATCGTGCGGTCTACGAAGAACAGAAAAACCGCGTTCATCCTTTTGTTGTTCCCCGCCTGATGGCCAATTCAGCCGCCAGCAATGTCTCGATGACCTACAACTTGCAGGGACCGACCTTTACTGTTGCCACTGCCTGTGCCTCGTCCAACCACGCGATGGGGCAGGCTTTCCAGATGATCCGCACTGGCATGACCGATGTGATGCTGACGGGCGGGTCCGAAAGCATGTTGGTTTTTGGGGGCATCAAGGCATGGGAAGGTCTGCGCGTGATGTCCAAAGATGCCTGTCGACCTTTCTCCAAGACTCGGAACGGAATGGTGCAGGGTGAAGGTGCCGCAATTTTTGTGTTCGAAGAACTGGAGCACGCCAAAACCCGCGGGGCAGAAATCCTGGCTGAAGTGATCGGGTTTGCCATGACCTCGGACGCCTCCGACATCGTCACGCCAAATCAGGATGGTGCAGCGCGTGCCATCGCTGGGGCCCTGGCGGATGCCGCGATCGACAGGGAACAGGTGGGCTATATCAATGCGCATGGCACTGGCACCACGGCGAATGACAAAACCGAATGCGCCGCCGTGCGGCAGGTGTTTGGTGCCCATGCAGATCGCCTGATGATTTCCTCGACAAAATCCATGCACGGTCACTTGATCGGGGGCACCGGAGCTGTCGAATTGCTGGCCTGCATCATGGCGCTGCGCGATGGGATCATTGCTCCAACGATTGGGTACGAGGAACCAGATCCCGATTGCGACCTTGACGTTGTTCCAAACGAAGCGCGCGACGCCAAGGTTGACGTCGCGCTCTCTAATGCATTTGCTTTTGGGGGATTGAACGCGGTTCTCGCGCTCAGAAAATTCAATTAGCCTGGTTGGGCAATTCTTCAAATGCAGCCGTAAACCCGTTCAGTGACGCGGTCACTTCGATCGGGGCCTGTGCATTCTGGACAGAAAACACAACCAGTTTCAGTTCAGTCCCATTCTGCATGGTCTGAATCACAAGGTCTGTCAGGCCAAATCGAGCAAAACATCCCGGACGTGTGCACCAGCTGAACGGATAGGTCGTTGCCTCGCCGTCATCAATGATGAAGGTCAGGCCACGGGTCAACACTGTGCCCAGTGGCGCAACCACCGTCGCCCCGGCCACCGCTTCACTGCCAATCGGCAGTTTGATCAGCGACAATTCTGCAACCGGTGTGCCTTCACCATTCAGCAACAGCTGGTACATGAAGCAATTGTCGGTTTCCCCGGCACAGCGGATTTCCCAATCGCCATGCGACGCCCGGATAACTTCCTGTGGTTGTTCCTGCAATCCATTGACTGGAAAGGCTTCGTTTGCCGCCGCAACGGGATCGGTTGTGCCTTCGGTCGTCTCTTGCGCCACAACCGGCGCTCCCAATGAAGCCAGAATGGCAAGAACATGTAAAATACGCATGATAGGATATGCCCCTTTTATACCTCGATTTCACTCGGTCCTACTGGTGTCAGGAAGCTCTCGTGAAGTCAACCTTATGCAACATCTGCCAGCGACTTTACGCTGGCATTCGAACGTGAATCCGATAGGGTCTCGATAACGGGGAATTGGAGATGAATTCATGGAAACAGATCGCATATTTATTGGCGGTGGCGGCAAGGATTACGCCGAGGCTCAGAACCTTTTGTTGAAATACGCCAACCGCCACGGGCTAATCGCGGGGGCGACCGGAACCGGCAAAACCGTGACCCTGCAAATTCTGGCGGAAAGCTTTTCCAAACAAGGGGTGCCGGTGTTTCTGTCGGACGTGAAGGGTGACCTTTCGGGTCTGTCGGTGGCTGGCTCCCCAGAACACAAGCTGCACGAAAAACTGATTTCCCGCGCCCAAACCATCGGTTTTACCGATTTTGGCTATGACAGCTTCCCCGTCGTCTTTTGGGACATGTTCGGTGAAAAGGGTCATCCCATCCGCGCCACCGTGTCCGAAATGGGCCCGCTGCTGCTATCGCGACTGCTGGAGCTGACCGAGGCGCAGGAGGGGATCCTTAACATCGCCTTCCGTCTGGCGGACGAACAGGGGCTGTTGCTTCTGGACCTAAAGGATCTGCAATCCCTGTTGGTCTGGATCGGTGAAAACGCCGACGAATTGACGCTTCGCTATGGCAATGTCTCGTCCGCCTCTGTTGGTGCCATTCAACGGCGGCTATTGGTCTTGGAAAATCAGGGTGCGAGCGGATTTTTTGGAGAACCGGCGCTGAACCTTGATGACATGATCGCGACAAGTCCAAGCGGGGAGGGACGGATCAACATCCTCGCCGCGGACCGTCTGATGCAGTCACCCCGCCTTTACGCGACCTTCCTGTTATGGATGCTGTCCGAATTGTTTGAAAACCTGCCCGAAGTCGGTGACCCAGACAAACCCAAATTCGTGTTCTTCTTTGACGAGGCGCATTTGCTGTTCGACGACGCCCCGAAGGCGCTGGTCGACAAGGTTGAACAGGTTGCCCGACTGATCCGCTCCAAAGGCGTTGGCGTGTTCTTCATCACGCAAAACCCCGACGATGTGCCGGGGGACATCCTCGGCCAGCTTGGTAACCGCATCCAGCACGCGCTTCGCGCCTTTACACCGCGCGATCAGAAAGCCTTGCGGGCAGCGGCCGAAACCTTCCGCCCCAACCCAGATTTCGACACCGAAACCGCGATTATGGAGGTCGGTGTGGGCGAGGCGGTTGTGTCCCTACTGGAAGCCAAGGGCGCACCGTCCGTTGTGCAACGCACCCTGATCCGCCCGCCCTCCAGCCGCCTTGGTCCCATCGACATGGATGAACGCAAACAGATCATGGCCGCGTCCCCAGTGACGGGTTTGTATGACACCCCGCAAGACCGCGAATCTGCCTATGAAATCCTGCTAAAACGCGCAGAAAGCGCAGCAGCGGAGGCTGAGAAGACCGAAACAGAAGAGCGCGAGTTCAAATCCGCCCGCCGCTACGACCCCGACGCGAAACCAGCCAAACGCACGAAGAAAGAAGAAGGATTCGGCGAGGCTCTGACTGGTGCGGTAATCAAGGAATTGAAAGGCACCACAGGCCGCCGCATCATCCGCGGTATCTTCGGCTCGATCTTTAAGGGGAAATAACCCCCCTAAAGCCTGCGGATCCGCACCTTCGCCAACCGGTTGCGTTCACGTTCCAGCACTTCGAACCGATAGCCGTGGAAATTGAACACTTGCCCGGCGTTGGGGATGGACTGGCTTTCATGGATGATCAGCCCGGCAATCGTGTTTGCTTCGTCGTCGGGCAGATTCCAGTCGCAGGATCTGTTCACATCTCGGATCGTGGTTGTGCCATCCACTACAATTGACCCATCCTTATTGCGCGAGATTTCGTCCTCGGTCACATCATGTTCGTCCGAAATTTCGCCAACGATTTCTTCCAGAATATCTTCCAGCGTAATCAGCCCCTGAAGCGATCCGTATTCATCCACAACAAGCGCGAAATGCGCTTTGCGACGTAGAAACTGCCGCATCTGATCGTCAAGCGAGGTGGTCTCGGGCACAAAATATGGCTCCATCGCCACTTCGGTAACGTCGAAATCTTCCAGTGTCCCGCCTTCCTCGCGCAGAATGGCATTCACGCGGCGCAACAGGTCCTTGGAATGGATTACGCCAATGATATTTTCGGGCTGATCCTTGAAAACCGGAATTCGCGTGTAGGGTGAGGCAATACATTGCGCGATAATCGCATCAGGACGCGAATCCGCATCCACCATTTCGATGTTCGAACGGTGAAGCATGATTTCCTCAACCTCGCGATGGCGTAGGTCCAGTGCACCCAGCAAGCGGTCGCGGTCGTCCTTCTGTACGCCTCCTTCGGAATGGTGTAGCGCGATCGCTTCGGCGATTTCCTGATGCGCCAACACATTTGTATTGGGATCGGTTTTCACGCCAAATACCCATAACAAACCCCGTACCAAAAAACGCACAACAGAAACAATCGGCGACAACAGCCAAACGACCAGACTGATTGGCGCAGAGACGCGCGTCGCGGCTGTTTCCGGATTGGTGATCGCATAAGTCTTTGGCATCACTTCGGAAAATATCAGCACCAGTGTGGTCATCACCAATGTCGCCAACGCCACGCCAGATGACCCAAACAACAGGGTCAGCAGCGATGTCGCCAACGAGGTCGCGAGAATATTCACCATATTGTTGCCAAGCAACACCGCCCCGATCAGCCGTTCACTATCTTCGGTCAGTTTCAACGCGCGCTTGGCCCCATTGGACCCACCTTCGGCCAATCCGTGCAGCTTCGCCCGGCTCGCCGCCGTCAAAGCTGTTTCCGACCCCGAGAAAAATGCCGACAAAAGCAGCAGCACGATAATCGCACCAACCGACCCCCAGAATGCCCAATCCCAACTCACGATTTCGCCAGTTGCGCCGTCCATGCAGATTTGCTCCTTGCAATGCAATGATGTGAGCCTCTTTATGGGGATTCAATAGGGTTTCCGCAAGCGGGGCAGGGATGAAGCATCGGGATTTAGGGCGGTTAAATGGACCGGTTCTGGCCTTTGGCGGTCCGTATTCCAATCTTCAGGCATTGCAGGCCCTGTCAGACCAAGCCAAGGCGCTGGATATTCCAACCACCAACATGATCTGCACGGGTGACGTTGTGGCTTATTGCGCCGATGCAGACCCCACCACCCGGTTCGTGGCGGGTCAAGGCTATCCCACGATTGCCGGGAACTGCGAAAAACAGCTCGCAGAAGGCGCTGACGATTGCGGGTGCGGGTTTGAAGAGGGGTCTCAATGTTCGATCCTGTCGCGCGGCTGGTATCCCTATGCGCTGGGCCAAATCAGCCCAGACAGCCGCAACTGGATGGCGAGGTTGCCGGACATAATCACGTTCACCCATCAGCGTTTGCGCTATGCGATGATCCATGGCGGGTTTACCGACATCAGTCGGTTTATCTGGTCGGTATCTCCTGAACAGGTTTTTACCGAAGAAATCAAAGCCATCGAAGCGGCAATCGGACCGGTCGATGCGATCATCGCCGGACATTCCGGCATGCCATTTGTCCGCCCTGTCCTTGGCAAATTGTGGATCAATGCTGGCGCTATTGGTATGCCGCCGCATGATGGCGACACGCGCACTCGTTTCGTTCTGATCGACAAACAGCCGGAAATTCATCATCTGACATATGACTGGCAATCCGCCCAATCCGCCATGCGCGACGCGGGTCTGACCCAAGGATACGACACAGCGCTTGAAACCGGTTATTGGCCGTCTGAGGATATCCTCCCCGAAACCCTGCGCCGCTAACGCGCCAGCGGGTGCTTTTCGAACACCAGCTCCTTCAGCCGCTCCTCCAGCACATGGGTGTAAATTTCCGTCGTGGCCACATCCGCATGACCCAGCAGCGCCTGGATAGAGCGCAAATCCGCCCCATGGGCCAGCAGATGCGTGGCAAAGGCATGGCGCAGGACGTGTGGTGATATCCCTTTGGGGTCCAGCCCGGCAGCCACCGCCAATTCTTTCACCAGCAGGAAAAACGCCTCACGCGTCAAATGTCCTTTCTTCCCGCGGGACGGAAACAGAAACGGCGATTTCACCTTCGCCTCGGCCTCTGCCGCATCGCGCACCGTCAGCCAATTCGCCAACGCTTCGCGCGCGTCCCCCGACAGAGGCACCATGCGTTCCTTGCCACCTTTGCCGCGCACCAAAATCATCCGCGGATCACCGCGTGTCGCGGAAACTGGCAAACCGACCAGTTCCGACACCCGCAATCCGGTGGCATATAGCATTTCCATCAGGCAGGTGTTGCGCACCCGATCTGCCTCGGACTTTCCAAAATGCCGCGCGGTGTCCAGCAGCGCGTCCACATCCTCCTCGGACAGGGTTTTGGGCAAGGATCGCCGCTTTTTGGGCCCCGAAATCAGTCCCGCCGGATCATCCATTCGCCAGCCTTCCAGAAAGGCAAACCGATAAAGTTGCCGTATTGCCGACAGTCTCCGGGCACGGGTGGATTGCGCCAAACCCTCTGCTTCCAGCGCGATCAGATAGGTTTCGATATCGCCGCGTGTGGCATCCTCGGGTGTTATGCCCTTGCGATCCAGATGATCCAGAAACCCCCGCAAATCTCGGGCATAGGCCTGCAAAGTGTTGTCGGCTGCATCCTGTTCCGCTTGCATTGCCTCTAGAAAGACAGGCAACCAGTGATGGGACATCAGACTGCCTCGTCCGGTAACAACAGGATTTGTACAGCGATCCGTCGCGCAGCACTTTCCTGCCCGGCAGCGCGCAAAACAAATAGGGCCGTGCGAATGTCGTCGGGCGGTGTGTCCGCTGCGTTGGCCAGTAACCGCAACGCTCCCAGAATGGCCAATCCCTGATTGCCCCCTTCCAACATTTTGATCAGATCACGCGCCGCCAACGACGTGGGTGGCTCGTCCGACAAACCGTCGATTACGGCCGCCAAGATTAGGTCATCGGGTTGTTCTTCGAGGATGATTGCCTCGCGGGCAACGATCCTATGGGCCAGACTTTGCCGTTCGGTCAGATTGTCCGCCTGTTCCCATCCGTAAACCGCGACATCGGCCAGATGCAACATATCCCAGATTATTCCCGCCGTCTCGGCATAGGCTGGGCCATAATCAAGTTCACTGAAACTGTCAGCATATTCCTCGGCAAACGCCACCAGCAATCCGATTTTCGCCATCTCGCTTACCGCATATGCGATCGCTTCAGATATCAGATTGTCTTCACCCGATTCCAGCGCTGCATCCAGCTGCTGGATTGCCGCTGCACGTTCCCACACCCCACCTGACGATGCTGGTGCCCCCGTGCGATAGGCATTGAATAAAAGGCTGCCGGGCAATGCGCCTGCTCGAACCAGTCTTTCGGACGCTTCGATCCGCGTCCGCAACGGCGCGCGCAGTCCGATGTCACGATACAGATATGCCAGATGCAGTTGACCGGGGGGACGCGCCATCAACAGCGCCTCACGCAACACGAAATCCATCGCCGTCATCGGAACGGGCGGGTCTGGGTCTTCTTCGCCCTCGAACAGTTCCGGGTCCAGAAACCGGATCAACATCTCTTCACGTGTAGGATTGATCGCGCCAATACTCGCCCCCAATGACACGGTCATGGCGGCGGCGTTCCAGTCGCCCGATCTTGCCAAGCAATAGGTGCGTGTCGACAAGTCGTTCGACAGGGCAGGGTAGTCTGCCAACAGGTTGCAGATTTCGGTGGTTCGATCGGTCAGGATCGCAACACGGAAGGATTGCTCGAACAGCTGAGGGGTCACGTTTTCAATCTGAAGATAGATCGCCTCGGCCGCATCCAGCGCGCCAATTTCATAAAGCTTTGCCAAACGCGCCTGCAACACCTGCCCCTGTGCGGTCACATCAAAGGGCGGATTGGCCTGCGCCAACAGAATCCGGCGAAAAACATTGATGGCTTCGGGATAGCCGGTCGTCGGAAAGTTTCGGATCGCGAGCGCAATATCCCGAGACGAAGTCCCCCCCCAAAGATTTGCCGAGAACCCGGTAACCGTCGGTGAGAGCAATCCCAACGAGTCAGGTGAACCGGTTGACACACCGTCGGTGATAAACACTTCCTGAATAGGTTGCGGGATCATCGGGGCGGAAATCGGCTGTGTGCTGCTTTCGGGCGGGTTTTCCAAGCTTTCGGTCAACCAGTCAATCGCGCTCAATGGTGCCTGCGCGGCAACAGGACTTGCCACGAAACACCACACACCAACAATGGCCAACCGCCAGAACATGTTTAATCCAGATTGGGTTCGACGGGTAATGTTACCTCAGTTGTTGGCGCGGGTAACTCAAAAAATAGGGCATAGCCTACCAAGCCAATCCCGCAAATAACCGCGATCCAGAACAGCAATTTTATCAGACGAAACATATTAACCTGCTCCTTGGGGTGAAATCCCTCTTTTATCTCGTGCGCGGGGAAACTAACCTGTTGGGGGAAATTCATCAATCGTCTTCGGGGTATATGCCTGTGAGTGACTCGACCCGGTCGTACAAATTGGACAGAACGGTCGTGCTCGTCGGGTTGATGGGGGCGGGAAAGTCGACTGTTGGACGCCGCCTTGCCGAAGCGATCGGGACAGGATTCATCGATTCAGATGACGAAATCGAAGCGGCCGCTGGCATGAGCATTCCTGAAATATTCGACACGTTTGGCGAACAGTATTTTCGCGACGGGGAAAACCGTGTGATCTCGCGTCTGTTGGACGGCGCGCCTGCGGTGCTGGCAACGGGGGGCGGGGCATTCATGGCAGAGGCTAACCGGGCGGCTATTGCGGCGCATGGCGTCTCGGTCTGGATCAATGCGGATCTCGAGACCCTGTGGGAACGGGTGCAGGGCAAACCCGGGCGACCGTTATTGCAGCGTGATGATGCACAGCAGGTGCTTGCGGATCTTGTTGCCAAACGCTATCCCGTTTATGCGCTGGCAGATATCACAGTGGACAGCCATCACGGCCAACCCCATGAAAAAGTTGTCAAATCTATCATTGCAGCGCTACTAGAAAACGGCGTTTTGACACAGAACGAAGGACAGTCATGACATCGCAAACCCTGAATGTGGATTTGCCGGGACGGCAATATGACATCGTGATTGGCCCCGGACTTCTGGAACGTGCCGGCACCCATCTGCGCCCGTTCCTGAAGCGCCCCCGGGTGGCAATTCTGACCGATGAAAATGTCGCCAACCTGCATCTGGACCGGTTGACCGCAGGGTTAGAGGCAGGGGGGATCACCGTCTCCGCATTGGCCTTGCCGGCTGGCGAGAAAACCAAAAGCTACGCTGGGTTGGAACGCGCTGTGGAATGGTTGATCGCGCAAAAGGTGGAACGCGATGACATCGTCATTGCCTTTGGTGGTGGGGTGATCGGGGACCTTGCCGGGTTTGCCGCCGCAATCCTGCGCCGGGGTGTGGATTTCGTGCAAATCCCGACAACCTTGCTGGCGCAAGTGGACAGCTCGGTTGGGGGAAAGACCGGGATCAACTCGCCACAAGGCAAAAATCTGGTTGGGGCCTTTCATCAGCCCAAACTTGTGCTGGCTGATACGGATGTTCTGACAACGCTTAGTCCGCGCGAATTTGCGTCAGGTTATGGCGAGGTTGTGAAATACGGCCTGTTGGGGGATGCGAAGTTTTTTGATTGGCTGGAAGGCAACGGGGCAGCAATGGCAGGCGGTGATCAAGGCGCGCGCATCCACGCCATCCGCCGCTCGTGCGAGATGAAGGCCGAGATTGTCGCGCGTGACGAAAAGGAGCATGGCGACCGGGCGTTGTTGAACCTGGGTCACACGTTCGGCCACGCGCTGGAATCCGCCACCGGCTATTCGGACCGCCTGCTGCATGGTGAAGGGGTGGCAATTGGCTGTGCGCTTGCGTTTGAATTGTCGCAACGGTTGGGATTATGTGCACAGGAAGCGCCCAGTCGTGTGCGGGCGCATCTGGCCGCGATGGGGATGAAAACCGATTTATCGGACATACCGGGGTCTTTGCCCGATGCCGATGGGCTGATTGCGTTGATGGGACAGGATAAGAAAGTGCGTGATGGTCAGATCGCCTTTATCTTGACCAAAGGGATCGGCGAAGCCTTTGTCTCACGCGATGTGGATATGGCCGTGGTGCGCAGCCTGCTACAGGATCGGCTAGCGCAGAAATAGCCTGAATTGCCACGTGGCAATTCCATTAATATACAGTATTATCAATGGATTAGGGATGTCCGCTTCGCCAGCGTCCTCCCAGTGCTGACAGGTTCAGCGCGATGAAACTTCCCAATAGGCTGGACCAGATCAAAGTAAGCTTTGCGCCCGCTGTGTCCAATCCCGGAAAGATTCCCAGCACTGAAACGCCAAGCGCCAGCATCCACAGGATCGCGCCAACGATTGCAATCAAAATGGCGGTTTGCCCGAGCGCTCGCGCCACAGCCCCAGCAGGGCGCGCACCGGTCGGAATAACCAGATAGGCCCACGCCGTCAGATAAAACGGGATATAGCCAATTCCCCCGCCGGACAGGGTCTGCGCAACGAACAATCCCAGGAATTGCCACGTGGCAATTGGTCGGTTCAGTCGCATAAGACAAAGCCAGATCAGCACCAGACCAAGACCGACCGTAACCACGCCACTGATCAGAAAACCGGGAAGCACCGATATCGCAGGGTCATTGCCTTCGGGCCAATTGCGATGAAGTGGGCCAATAGAGTCTATATACAGACCGGGCTTGAGGGTCCCCACCTGCAGAATTTCGAAAACGCCATGCGTAATCCCAGCCAAGGCAAAGGCTATGCCAAAAATCGCAATGACTCTGTGTAACATCGAATACTGTCCCATGTGGACTTGGTAGCATCAGTGACGTCGAAAGACCTTGATGCGGATCAATCAACGTCAGGCACTGCAACTTGCCCCGCCCAGAACGCAGAATTTCGCGCAATGGGGATGGTTGAGTTTCACGGGACGTTCGGCCTCGGCCAAGGTCTCGCCCAGTTCGAATTCGGCATCATAGGCTAGCAAGGTGCAGGCCAGCACTGCGGGCCGCTGGGCCCCTTTGCGCTTCACGACCATGCGGGACGAGGAACACATGACCTCTGCCGGGTCCTTGTTCAGGATGCCCCAGCAGGCCGTTGTTATTTCGGGCACCTCGACCGACATATCCATTTCGGGGAACAATACGGTTGCGCCCGGGTCGTTCGCGTCGATTTCGAACCCCTCACGTGCGAAGAGTGTCGCATAACCCGCGCGGCTCATGGCGTCGGTTTCAGACCACCTGGTGCGACCTGCGACAGTCATGCGCACGCCCGCATCGCGCAACCAGCGCATCCCCTCCAGCGTTTTGTTATATGATCCCGGCCCACGTTCTTCCTCGTGAAAACGCGGATCGTGATGATCAAGCGAGATGCGCAAGGTCAGCTTCCCGGGGTAGGCGGCGTTCAATCGTTCCAGCCCCCGCTGCATGGTTGGACGCATCATCGGGCGCATGGCGTTGGTCAGGACCAGCACGTCGTAGCCCCGTGACAACGAAGCCTCGATCATTCCAATTATATCGCGGTTCATGAAAGGTTCACCGCCGGTGAAGCCAATTTCGGTCACCGGCCAACGGCGGTCTTCCAACTGATCCAGATAATCCTCTACCTCTGCAGTGGTCATATAAACCAGCCGGTCATTATCCGGAGAGCTTTCAATATAGCAATTCACGCAAGTGATGTTGCACAGCGTTCCCGTATTAAACCACAGCGTTTTGGGGTTGGTCAGCGCGACCTCGGCCCGCTGCTCGCCCTTGGCGGTCAGGTCGGGGTGCTGAAACTTGCCAAAATTCGGCGGAGTCTGATCGTTCATATGCTGTCCTCGTCACGTTGGCGCAAAGTGCGGCTTTCGCATAGTTGGGTCAAGCGACATTCCCTGACGCACAACCACAAATGTGTGATTACACACAGATAATTTCGGTCATTGCATTCTAGAAAACCTGCATAACAAAAGGGGACCAACATGCCGATTACCGATCTTGAATTCGTAACCACACACACCTACGCCTATCCACCGCACGAACCGCGCGATCCACTGGGCCACACCGCGATGACCGTCTGTAAACGCATGGGCGATCCGGCACTTGCCTTTCTGACCCAAACCACGGACGAGGATGAGGTCGTTTACCTGTCGCTTGGCGAGGATCGGGAGGTGCATCGCCACGATACGCCTGCCGGTTGGGATGTGATCAGCGGGATGGGATATAATCCGCTTACCCGTAAAATCTGGTGTGGTAGCGTTACCAACAATGCAAATCAGGTCGTGTCCTTTGACCCGGACACGGGGCTGGAGGTGGTAAACCAAGACCTTAGCGCCGACGATGCCCTGCCATATGGGGCAGAAGGGTTTGGCACAAACGGTTTTATCTATACACGTGCCGGTGGCCTGACGGTGGAGCTTCGGTCCATGAACGGCACGCTGCTGGGCACGCGTAATTTCAGTGACGGTATCACAGGGATCAGCTGGTCCCCGTGGAGCTGGCTGGCAATCAAGAAAAACGAACATAAGCTGATGGTCATCAATCTGTTTGGTGATGTCGTTGCGGAATGTGAAGGTGTCGGCTCGGCCCCGGTCGCGATCCCGTTTGCAGGGAATGAAGGGATGCAGGCCGTTGCCTATAACTACGTCACGGATGAGTCCCAGTCGCCACAGGTCTGGCTGCCCGGTGGTATCTTGGGTGATCCGGGAACGATCCATCATCCTGATACACCGTGGGATCCGGAACCATGGATAATGCGCCATCGGATTTATGTCGCCAACAATACGGACCGCACGATTTATGCCGGGTATTTTACCCTGGCGTGAACACGAATACAGGGCTACTGGACATGCGTGCGGCATAGGTTGCAAGGTGTTGTTCGGTAGCCCATTCCCGAAGACGGCACTGCCGAAATACTAGGCAAATCTATGATTTGACTGGAGATTCGTCATACCGTCGTCACATTCGTTTGCTTAAGAAGCCCGACCTCGTCATAACGAGGCGGTTAAATAAGCATATGGGGTGCGATCGTGTTTCGTCGGGTATTTATAGCGGCAATGGCCTGTGGTGGGATGGCCATATTGGCAGCCTGTGGACAGCAATGGGAGGTCGATTATTCGCAAGCCATTGATCCTAATATCTCTCGCCAGTGGCGGGTGGCGTCGGTTGATGTGGTGGTGCCGGAAACCCTTAGCGTCTCGACTGTGGATTCACTGGCGCCGGAAGCGGACATCGTTTGGTGGGGTGAACCGGACGGGGACCGGCGGGTTCAGGTTGCGGAAATCGTCGAGGCCGGAGTTGCGCGCGGCGCCAGCGGATTACGCGGTGGTGTGCCCGTCAATCTGATCGTCATACTGGAACAGTTTCACGGAACCTCGCCCCGGGCGCAACGGATCGCGCCCTCGGCGGTGCACAACATCCGCTACACGATCCGGGTGTTTGACAATCGCAATGGTCAGGAACTGACCGCCCCCATCCATATTGATGCCCCGTTAGAGGCCTATGTCGGGGGACAATTGGCGGCTTTGCAAGCGCAAGGCGGAAGCGAAAAGGCGCGGATTGTTGCGCATATCGCTGCCGTGACAGCCGGATGGTTGGGGGTCGGCGAAGATGCCCGGCGCGAGTTCAGCCAATTGGGGCGGTGAACCGCGTGGCACAACCCGGCCATTGCGTTTGGCATTTCAATTGATGGGATGAAGATTTTGGAGCGGGCGACGGGGTTCGAACCCGCGACAACCAGCTTGGGAAGCTGGTGCTCTACCAACTGAGCTACACCCGCGATGGCGTCTATCTATGCCCGCGCCTGCGACCCGTCAAGCGGAACTCGCTGGCGGGGTGGGGCGGCGGGTGCTATCGTGTGGGCGAAGGAGAGCGCGATGGACGTGACAGGCGGATGTATGTGTGGGGCGGTGCGGTTGGTCGCGACGGGCACGCCGGATCGGGTGGGTATCTGCCACTGCCTTGATTGTCGTAAACATTATGGCGCGGTGTTTTACGCCGCCGCGATGTATAAGCCCGCGGCTGTCACGATCACCGGCCAGACCGCGCAATTTCAGGGCCGCCATTTCTGTCCCATCTGCGGCTCGTCGGTTTATGCTGAAAGCGACGGGGATGTGGAGGTTCATTTGGGTACGCTTGACCAACCCAACCAGTTCATCCCGGATTACGAGCTTTGGACCTGTCGACGCGAGGATTGGTTGCCACCCTTTCCCGTTTCTGAGTGCCACGAAAAGGATGCCATCTGATGCCCGACATGATCACAGACCCCGACGATTTCTTCACTAAGGGCTGCGGACGGTGTGAGCGGTTTGCGACACCGGATTGCTCCACCCGCCGCTGGATCGACGGGCTGAATGACTTGCGCCGAATCTGTCTGGATATGGGGCTGACGGAGCATGTGAAATGGGCGCACCCGGTCTATATGCACGCCGATCGGAATATCGCCCTCATGGGCGCATTGCGGAACGATTTCCGTTTCACCTTCATGAACGGCCAATTGCTGAAAGACCCGGAGGGGATTCTGAAACCTGCCGGGCCGAACTCTGCCGTCAGCAACGTGCTGTATCTGACCGACACGGCGGATGTGGCGAAATATGAACCCACGATCCGCGCCTATCTTGCGGAGCTAATGGATTATGCAGAGCGCGGTGTCAAACCGCCCAAAATCGAACGCGAGATTGCGCTGCCCGACGAACTGATCGAAGCGCTGGACGACGACCCCGAATTGGCGGAAGCGTTTGACGCCCTGACCCCCGGTCGCCAGCGCAGCTATGCGATCAACCTGAACGGCGCGAAACAGGCGGAGACCCGCCGCAATCGCATCGCCAAATTCCGCCCCAAAATCATCGACGGGAAGGGGGCGATGGAACGCTAAGGTAGTCGACTGCCTGACTTTACAGTGCGATTCTTCGAGATATCCGCTATGATCCAATGGCAATCTAGGTTACTTGTTTATTAGGCCTAGCTCAGCAACCAACTTCAAACCGAGGAAGTCTTTCAATGAGTTTTCGCCTTCATATTGACCGTCGCAAATTCGAGTGATTGCTCGACCAACCGCGACTTCCCAAGGTTTGTTAGAACCGGTCAATCCAACGAGTAACATTCGCAGGTTCTTTAGTTGGAAATTTCGTCTGTCCCAACCACTATCCCTAAACGCCACCGCATCATTAAATCTTGAGTGCTCGGGGTTATCGTTTATCCACTTTTCTAAGGCTTCACGAAGCCGATCCCAATCGGTGCCAAGCTCTGCAAGCACATCATCTGAAACAATTAGGTTTTCGGCATTTCGACAGTTCAATCGCATTCGAACCACTGGCGATATATCTAAAATTTCGTAAGGCTCATCATCCCGATCTCTAAGAGAATATGCTTTGGCGTCATCGTAGACGCTGACAATTAGTTCCTTCGCGGCGATTTCGTACTGGTACATCGACTGAATGTCTGAGGCAACACAAGGGAAGACCTTAATCCTTCCTTCTGACTGCCGAACTGCAGTTTGCCAGATGCGTTCATCGTCCTCGCCTTCTACTATTAAAGGCGGTTTCTCATTAAAGACATTTGATAGCGGATGTGCTCCAAACATAGGAAGTAATTCTTTCATCGCATCATCAGCTTTTTGAAATTTCAGCGCTCCTTGGTCAAATTGTTTGAAGCCTACATTAACGTCATTGCTGAGCTTACAAAGTGCTGAGAGAATGGAGGTGCTATGTGTTGCGATTAGGACCTTCCCGTTGCCTTTTTCCATGGCATTCACGAGAAACTGCATGAGTTTGTACTGTAAATCCGGATGCAAATGGACGTCTGGTTCGTCAAGTAATAGCCAGTTTTGTTTATCCTTGTATCTTTCCAAATTGGACAAATATGCGAAGTTTAGGATTTCTACAGCGAGGCTAATTAGCTCTGATTCACCACTACTTAGATCTGCGACGGGCACCGCGTCGCCCGTGCCTTTGTTTGCAACATCAAATCCAGCGGAGTCTGACCTGAGAAGATTTATTCTTTCCAAAACAGTATTTATCTTATCGATTTCCTGTTCGAACCTATAGTCAGAATTTCTAACCTCATCGTCGCCTTCGATTGTTCGGAGAACCAGGGTTTCCAGGTTACGAAACTCCGCCACGCTCGATTGCCTGAATTGCTCCCATCTGTTTTTACGGCGCGAATTTGAAAAGAAATCTGGATTGTTTGAACGGTTAGTCTCCATATTTCCATCATATTTAAGCTCGCCGCCCCTCTCAGGCGTGATATACCTGATATACCCGTCACCACGGGACAATTTTGTATCTATGTTGCGAAGTAGTGTGCTTTTTCCAGAACCGTTTTTACCGAGAACGACATTAATCTTTCCATACCCGTCTAGTGAACTACCATTACTTAAATCTATCATTGTGATACCTAACAACTTCAGAATTAACTTAGATTTTCTGTTAAACTATATACTAGTCGCATAATGAGCATCTGAAAACCTTGCCCTCGCCGTAACCCCGCCTTACAGATTTGCCCATGAGATTGCTATTTCTTGGTGACGTCGTGGGCCGCGCGGGCCGGAAGGCCGTGGCAGAGCGTCTGCCTGCGATCCGTAAGGACTGGAAACTGGATTTCGTCGTCGTGAATGGCGAGAATGCAACCGGCGGCATGGGACTGTCGGGGGCACATGCCGAAATTCTGTTGGAAGCCGGGGCGGATTGTCTGACGCTGGGGGATCATGCCTTCGATCAGAAGGACATGCTGCAATATATTGAAAAGGAGCCGCGCATCCTACGCCCGTTGAACTATGGCACCACGGCGCCCGGCTTGGGGGCGCGGATGTTCACGACGGAGCGCGGCAAGAAGGTTTATGTCACGCAGGCGCTGGGTCAGGTGTTCATGAAACGGGCTTTTGCTGACCCGTTTTCTGCCTTTGACGAGAGCCTCAAGAAAGCCACCCTCGGCGGGCTGGCGGACGCGGTGATCGTCGATTTCCATGCAGAGGCCACGTCCGAGAAAATGGCGATGGGGCATTATCTGGATGGGCGAGCCTCGCTGGTGGTGGGAACGCACACACATGTGCCCACATCCGACACAATGATCCTGCCCAAAGGCGCCGCTTATCAGACCGACGCCGGGATGTGCGGCGACTATCATTCGGTGATCGGGATGGAAAAAACCGAACCGCTACACCGCTTCCTGACCGGCATGACCAAAGGCCGGTTTGAACCGGCATTGGAAGAAGCAACCCTGTCCGGTGTTTATGTCGAGACCGATCCCAAAGGCCGCGCCACGCAGGTTCTGCCGGTTCGTATCGGCGGCAAACTCCGCCAGCAGGGGCCGGGGCTGTGAAGCCCACGGCGCTGCATTATCTGGCGTTGATCATGATGGGGGCCATCTGGGGGATCACGCCCACTTTTGGCAAAATCATTATGGAGGCGGGGCACAGACCCTTTGGCATACTTGTCTGGACGCTGGTGATCGCCACGGTTCTGTCCGGTCTTGTCACTTTCGCGCGCGGCAAACGCCTGCCTCTGACACGCGAGGTTTTCGGGTTATATCTGGGCATCACGCTGCTGGGAGAGGTTATTCCCCACTGGATGACCTATACCGCGGTTGGCGAGCTTCCCGCCGGGATCGTAGCCATTGGCCTTACGCTGGTGCCCATGTTTGCCATGCCCATTGCCTTGGCGCTTGGGTTCGAGCGGTTCAAGCCGATGCGGTTTCTGGGCATCGTGATCGGCGCCGTGGCCATTCTGATGATTGTTGGACCTGACGCCAGCCTGCCGGATCCCAGCAAAGCGGGGTTTGTGATCCTCGTCCTGATCGCTGCGATTTGTTACGGGGGCGAAGGCAATTTCCTGACATGGTATGGTAATCGTGGGCTCGACTCTATGCAGATGCTGTTCGGCGCGTCGTTGCTTGGGCTCTGTATTGCCATTCCGAACGCGCTGCTGTCGGGGCAGATGATCTCGCCCTTCCAGCCTTGGGGGGTGGAGCATTACATCATCGTGTTTTCCGCGATCATCAGCTGGGGCACCTATGTCAGCTATATCTGGCTAATCGGGCAAGCGGGACCGGTTTTTGCCTCGCAGGTAGCTTATCTGGTTACTGGGTTCGGGGTTGTCTGGTCGATGCTGATCCTTGCGGAAAGATATTCGCTTTGGGTCTGGATGGCTTTTGTGTTGATGATGGTTGGGATATCATTGGTTCAACCGCGCGATTCCAAGCGCAAAGGGACCTAGGAGGCGAATCTGCTCGCGTTTTTGCACACCGGCCAAATGCCGGCCTTTATCACACTGGCAGTGCTGTTCCTGATGCTGATCCTGTTTGTTCGGGAATCTTATCCGGTGGAGGTGGTCGCCATTGGTGGCGTGGCCTTGCTGCTGATGTTGGGCATTTTGCCGTTAGAGAAAATGCAGGCCGTGTTTGCCAACCCTGCACCCTGGACCATCGCAGCGATGTTTGTGATTTCGGGCGGACTGGTGCGCACCGGAGCGCTGAACGCGATTTCGGCGATGGTATCGCGCAATGCCAAGGGGCAACCTCGGCTGGTTCTGCTGATCATGGCCCTGTTTGTGCTGATCCTGTCGGCATTTATTAACAACACTCCGGTTGTGGTGCTGATGTTGCCGATTGTGGTCCGGCTTGCCGGGGTGATGGGAGTGTCGTCTTCAAAACTGCTTATCCCGCTGTCTTATTTGGCGATCCTTGGTGGTATGCTGACCCTGATCGGAACATCAACAAACCTGTTGGTCGACGGCGTGGCGCGGTCATGGGGGTTGGAGCCGTTCACGCTATTTGAACTGACCCCGCTGGCGATCATTTTGGTTGTATATGGTCTGCTGTTCATCTTCCTGTTTGCAGGCAAAGCGCTGCCGGATCGCTCGTCGATGGCCGATATGTTGGGCAATCGCAAACAGATGAAGTTTTTCACCGAAGTTGCAGTGCCCGAAGGATCGCGCGTGATCGGCTCGCTGGTCGGTGACGTGGACCTGTTCAAACGCGAGGGCATGCGCGTGATTGACGTGTTGAGGGGCGATGAATCGCTGCGACGCCAGTTCCCGGACGTGACGCTGGAAGCCGGGGACCGCGTGGTTATCCGGACAGGCGTTGATGAATTGTTGGGGCTAAAGGAATCCCGAGCCGTTGATATGGTGGATCAGTTGTCCTCGCGTTCGACGACAACGGTCGAGGCGCTGATCACGCCGGGATGTAACCTGGTGGGGCGGTCACTTGGGTCGTTACGCTTGCGGCGGCGCTACGGGGTTTACCCGATTGCGCTGCATCGGCGAAATCAGAATATCGGGCAAAAGCTGGATCAGTTCGTGATCCGCGTGGGTGATACGCTGCTGTTAGAGGGAGCACCCGAGGATATCCAGCGGTTGGCGAGCGAAGAGGGGTTGGTCAATATTGCCGAACCAACCGAGCGCGCCTATCGTCGCCGTCATGCGCCCATTGTGCTGGCGGTGTTGACCGGGGTGGTGGTGCTGTCGGCATTTGATATTGCGCCAATCTTTGCGCTGGCCACGATCGGTGTGGCGGTGGTGTTGTTCACCCGCGCGATTGACGCGGATGAGGCGTTTGAACTGATCGATGGTCATCTGTTGGCGCTGATCTTTGCGATGCTGGCGATTGGTGCGGCGCTGGAACATACCGGGGCCGTCCAAATGATTGCGGATGCAGTGTCACCGCTGATCGCGGGATTGCCGGCGCCCTTGCTCATCTGGATGATTTATCTGCTTACGTCGGTCCTGACAGAAATGGTATCGAACAACGCCGTGGCTGTTGTGATGACGCCGATAGCGATTTCGTTGGCTGCCGCGCTGGGTGTTGATCCGCGCCCCATGGTGGTTGCGGTGATGATTGCTGCATCGGCCGCGTTTGCGACGCCAATCGGCTATCAGACGAACACGCTGGTTTACGGTCCGGGCGGGTACAGATTTACCGACTTCATGCGGTTGGGCATTCCATTGAACTTGACAGTGGGGCTGTTGGCCAGCTTCCTGATCCCCTACTTCTGGCCGCTGTGACTTGAACCCCGCCCCGTGCCTGACATATACAGGCGCAGATTTTTCGAACATCCAAGAGGACTATCATGGCCGGCCATTCCAAATGGGCAAATATTCAACATCGCAAGGGGCGACAGGACGCGGCGCGTTCGAAGCTGTTTTCCAAGCTGGCGAAGGAAATTACCGTCGCTGCAAAAATGGGCGATCCTGACCCGGACAAGAACCCCAGGTTACGACTGGCGGTGAAAGAAGCGCGAGGCCAGTCCGTGCCCAAAGATGTGATCGAACGGGCGATTAAAAAGTCCCAAGGCGGTGATGCCGAGACCTATGATGAAATCCGTTATGAAGGGTATGGGCCAGCAGGCGTTGCTGTGATTGTCGAAGCGATGACCGACAATCGCAACCGGACCGCGTCTAACGTGCGTTCCATCTTTTCCAAATCCGGTGGGAATCTGGCGGAAACCGGGGCGGTGTCGTTCATGTTTGAACGCAAAGGTTTGGTGAGCTATCCGGCCTCGGTTGGTGACGCGGACACGGTCATGATGGCCGCGATTGAAGCGGGTGCCGAGGATGTTGAGAGTTCCGAGGAAGGGCACGAGATTTATTGCGCCGACACGGATCTTAATGATGTCTCGAACGCGCTGGAAGCGGCGTTGGGGGAATCCGAAAGTTCCAAACTGATCTGGAAACCCAACACGACGACTGAACTGGATCTTGAAGGCGCAGAAAAGCTGATGCGTCTGATCGAAGCGTTGGAAGATGACGATGACGTGCAGACGGTTACCGCCAATTTCGAAATCTCTGACGAGATCATGTCTCAGCTCTAGAGAAAACCAAAATTGGTTTGCAGCTTTTGTCAAAACCAGCCTGATAGCGCTGGTTTTGACATTTTTCAAATATCCAAGCTTGCGCCGCGAACACTTTTAGAAGTGGTAGGCAACACCCAGACGAATGGCCCGAACTGACGGCGTGTAGCCGGAAAAGAACGGAAGGTACTCGTTATACTGCGTATATGAATATTCCGCCCGAACAGACAGGTTGGTCGCGATCATATGCTCCAAGCCAATAGCGGCGGAATACCCAGAGAGTGTGCTGGCAAATCCGGGAGGTGAGCCAACCACATCAAACATACCGAAATCCGCGCCAAGAGCGCCGTAAAGCAGGGTGTTTCCCATGTCCCAACCAACCCGGCCGCGAATGCCGTACTGGCCTTCGAGGTCCGTAGAGAAAAATGGGAAGGTGGTATATCGGGTTGCGTCATAATAAACCTCGCCGCCAAGGACGATGTTTGGCGAAACGTAATAGTTGTATCCACCAAAAACCCCGCCGCCGATAGCGCCATCGCTAAAAACCGTTAGGGAATTGGACATGGTATGTTCACTTGATGTGGCAAAGCCACCAGCATAGAAACCTGCCCAGTTCTGGGCCGAGACCATGGTGCTCGACAGGGTCAGAATTGCACTGGCAAGTATAAGTTTCAGTTTCATGTTAAGCTCCTTCGAAGAATACCAGAAGCCTGTTCCGGTGGAAGAAGCGTTAACCAAGTCTGATCAAAGGCTCTGCGAGGTTTCTCACAGAGCCTGTTGGTTAGGGAAAATTTGGATCAGGAATATATCCAGCCGGTTTCGCGGCAGACATTAACCTGATTGGCGATCAGGACATCACCGTCGGCAAAAACCGCACGGAAATCATAAAGACAGGAACCAGTGCCATCATCGAAATCGATGCTCATATAGGTGCCGGATGACAAAACTGTCGAACCAAGCTGATCCGGGCCCCAATTGTTGCTGTATGAACTGGACGCATAGAAATGTGTCATGGTCACACCGGTCCGGTTGGTGATATCCATGACCCTGTTATATCCGTCATTCGAGCTGGCGGTGTAATAGGTGGAGGCACCTTCTTCAACACATCCTGCAAGGAGTGTTGTGCAAAAGAGTGCGGCGGCGAATTTTTTCATATCATACCCCTTATGAAAATGATGATTACTCGTGCCGCTAGGTTAAGTAAGATTCTGTCAAAATCACGGCAATGACTTGTTTCAAATTGGCACATTTGCGCCGTTGGACGAATTTTTCTTGTGCCACCGGCGGTTGCGTTCCATTCTTGACGTAACGCGTGTTACTCACGGAGGGAAAATGGTGGATGTTCCAAGTCTGACATTGGGGATCGAAGAGGAATATCTGATTGTGGATCGCAAGACCCGTGATCTGGTGCGTGAACCTTCGGCCGATTTTCATGCCGCCTGTTCAGAAGCACTGGGAGAGCAGGTTACGGGTGAATATTTGCAATGTCAGGTCGAAATCGGAACAAAACCACACCGGCGTGTTGGGGATGCGGCGGCAGAGCTGAAAACACTTCGTGCCGGTGTGGCGCGTGCGGCAGAGTCATTCGACTATGCGGCGATTGCGGCATCGACCCATCCTTTTGCGAAATGGCGAGAGCAGACCCACACGCGCAAGGAACGGTATGATGCGCTACGGTCAGATCTGGGTCATGCGGTGCGTCGGCTTCTGATTTGCGGTATGCATTGTCACATAGGGATCGAGGATGAGGATATGCGCATCGACCTGATGAATCAGGTCAGCTATTTCCTGCCCCATTTGTTGGCCTTGTCCTGCTCCTCGCCGTTCTGGGAGGGGGAAGATACGGGTCTATCCTCGTATCGTCTGACAGTGTTTGATGCGTTACCGCGCACCGGGTTACCGGATCAGTTGGGTTCGTTCGGGGAATTCCGGCGCTTGGTTGAACAGTTGGTGGTCGCAGGCGTGATCGAGGACAGTTCGAAAATCTGGTGGGACATTCGACCCTCGTCGAAATTTCCTACAATCGAACAACGGGTGACGGATATCTGCTCGCTGGCGGATGATGCTGCGGCGATCGCGGCGACGTTTCAGTCGCTGGTCGCGTTCCTATTTCGGTTGCGAAGTATGAACCAGCGCTGGCGAGTATATCCGACAACCTTGATCGCAGAAAACCGTTGGCAGGCTCAGCGTCACGGGGCAATGGGCAAGCTGATCGACCATGGCAAACATGCAATGAGCCCCATGCAGGACCTGGTAGAGGAAATCATCTTATTGGTAAGCGAAGATGCCGAAGCGTTGGGATGCCGGCAAGAACTGGAGCATATTCGCACCATTGCGCGCGAGGGGTCATCGGCGGATCGTCAGCGCCGCAGATATGTGGATGCGCGCGCAGGCGGGGCCGATGACCATGAAGCTTGCGTTGCGGTCGTTGATGGCTTGATCCAAGAGTTTACGAAATGACAGTGGACCTGTCAGAATTAGAGCAGTTTATTGTGGAGGCCAAGTCGGCCTGTTACGTGGGGGACGGGGCAAGTGCCGCACCTTCCCGCACGGGCGCGCATGATCTGGAGTTTCATGACGGGCGCTGGAGATATCGCGACAGCTATTTTGGTGGCACGGATTTTTTGGGACAAGAATGCGTTTTGTTGGATGACGCGCCAGTATGGGCCATGAATTACTATGGCTATATTTTGCGTCCTGATCTGATTGATGTCGCGAAAGCGGGGCATGTGATCAAAACCGCCTTGACGGCGATGTATCGCGAGGGGCGGTTCCTGAGGGGATTTGAACTTCCGGTCGGTGTTTTTGTATATGCCGATGGCAACACAGGAGATGTTGCGCATTTCCATGGGCTGGAGACCATCAGCCTTGACGCGGAAATAGTCTATCGGTTGGACTATCACGGCGGACTTGTAAAACCCTAAGGCGCGCCAAGTGGCACGCCTTTGGTAATGCGATTTAATATTGGAATGCCCGAAACATTGATCGGCTTAGAACGGGATTTCGTCGTCCAGATCATTCATTGTGCTGGGCGAGGAGGGCGCACGATTTTGTGCGCCGTAATCATCGCCATAAGAGCTGCTGCTGCCCGCTGACTCTCCGCGGCCGCCCAACATGACCAGCTTGGCGTCAAAACCTTGCAATACGACTTCGGTCGAATAGCGGTCGGCACCGGATTGGTCCTGCCATTTGCGGGTTTGAAGTTTGCCTTCGAGGTAAACAGTTGAGCCTTTGCGTAAATATTGCTCGCACACCCGCACTAACCCTTCGGAGAAGATGGCTACAGTATGCCATTCGGTCCGTTCCTTCTGCTCGCCACTGTTGCGATCACGCCAGCGTTCGCTGGTGGCGACCCGCAGGTTGCAGACTTTGCCACCATTTTGAAAGGTGCGAACCTCGGGGTCAGCCCCCAGATTTCCAATTAGAATAACCTTGTTCACGCTGCCGGACATCTCATTCTCCTCGTCGAATCTTTGGCGTCACATTAACCATACTTGGTGCAGATAAACCACAGCGAGTGATAATAAGACGTAAATATCTCGCATTGTTAAAAATCCCTGCTAGACTCGGGAACAACGATAAAAGCAGTTATACAGGCAAATCAAATGAACCGGTATTCGATCGCCTTGGTGTTAGGCGTTTGTGCGTCTATGGGGCAGGCGCAATCCGTACAGATTACGTCTTATTCGACCGAGGATGCGCCCGCGCCACTGGTTGATGTCAATGATGTGCAGGCTGTGAATTCCCTGATCGAAAAATATCACAACCGCGAGGTGGAGCCGGGTTCGATGGCGGATCAGTTGCGGCAGTTGCGGCATCGAATTCTGGCCGATCCGTTCCCGATCCCACAGGAAATTACCTCGGGCAGTCATTTTGAAATCGCAATCCAGATGGCCAATCGGTATGGAATTCCTGCGCAGCTTTTCTTCAATCTGGTGACAGCAGAATCCAATTGGGACGCGATGATTACCTCGCACAGGGGGGCAATTGGGTTGACCCAGTTGATGCCGGGTACCGCGGCGGAGCTTGGGGTGGATCCATGGGATGCTTATGAAAATCTGGAAGGTGGCGCACGCTATCTTAGCCAGCAATATCAAGCGTTTGGCAGCTGGGATCTGGCGTTAGCCGCCTATAATGCCGGACCCGGCGCGGTGCGTAAATATGGGGGGATCCCACCCTATGCCGAAACGCAGGAATATGTGACGAAAATCCTTCAGGAATTTGACGAGGATGCACTGGAATCGGCGCTGGATATCTCGGCATTGCCAGAGCGCGCGTTCTAGCGTCGCGACCACGTCCAGATTATCCAGACACCGGCCATCATGACGCCTGTGGTTGATATTGCGGCAGGCAATCCGCTGGTCGCGGGTGTGGCAACCGACAGATTATACCCGATATGCCAAACCGCGACGACAAGGATCGAATTGTCAAAGGTCAGGTAAATCCAAGACAGGACGAACGCCCCCAAAATCAATCCGATAATCCAGCCCACCAGCATTGGTCCAATCAGGTCTGACATGGACTGGTTAAGAATGAACAGGGGGGCGTGCCAGACCAGCCAGATCGCTGACACAAACAAGGTGGCCCGGATTTTGCCCCAGTGGGGGTGGAGGGTATGCAACAGATACCCGCGCCAGCCCATTTCCTCGCCATATCCATTCAACAGGATTGCGAATAGCACAAAGCTGGCCGTGCCGCCCGCGGCGGGAACCCCGGGATAATCCCAGAAATCAGATATTGGTGGCAGCGGATGTCCAAGCAAATATCGCGTCAGGAAATAGAGACCAGCGGTCAGCAGCGGTGCCAAGATGATCAACATGGCAAACCCCCAGTCTGACGGCAATCTGTGACAGCGCTGCCACAAATCCCTTAGATCGGACCTATTGCCGAATATCCAGGTTGTGAGGATTGCCGCAAGCGCTGGTCCGAACAAACCCGGCAAGTGCGTGACCGCCGACGTTGGCGTGACCCGAAGCCCCATAAAGATCAGGGTGATCCAGTAGCCCCATGAAAACAGGAACGCCAAAAAGATGAAGGTTGCGGTACGTTCAAAACGCGTCATGGTGATGCCCCCCAAGGGAAGCATCACCAGTTTTCCGCTTGTCCGTCTTTGAGATAGGTCAATCAGGCCGCGTAGGGCACGCGTTCACCGCCTGCCTGAACCCAGTTGCCCAATCCACCGATATTGACGGCCTGCGTGAACCCGAACTGCTGCATCGCCTGCGTGGCCATGCCCGAGCGTCCGCCGGATGCGCAATAGAGATATACTGGTTTTGACGTGTCCAGACGCGTGTCAAATTCCGGGTGCTGAGGATTGGCCTTGGTGTTGATCATCATCAGTGGGATATGAATCGCACCGTCTGCCACGCCGGTTTGCTGAACTTCGGAGATATCGCGGACGTCAATCAGAAAGGCCTGATTTGCCTTGACCATTTCGGTGATGCCCGCTGGGGTGAGGGGTGAAGATTGCATGTGTGGTCTCTTGAATTGGTTGGTTTGCGCCTAACATATTCATGATGGCGAATATGTCTAGAGGTAAATAGGTTTTTTTCTTGAACCCCCGTGAAATTTGTCATCACTTTAACAAAAAAGGGATCGGCGATGACTTCTTTAATTGGCCATAACAAGGGACCGGTTAGCGGGCACGGGTTTCGCAAGGTGGCCTGGGCAAACGCCCGATCCGAATTGCTGGGGAACAAGGTTCCGTTGCAGATTGTCAGGATGCGGGTCCGTCGCGCGGCCGAGCTTGGGTTGAGCTATCCGCAATATGCCTCGGTCCTGATGGGGACAGGGCGGGACATCACGGCGTTTTTGTTTACGGTGGACGGCTTGCAGTTGCGCTTGCGGCGCGAGTTGGAAATGCCCGGGCGCGTACGGGACAAATTGCAGGGTCTGACCAAGGCTGATTTGTTGAGCTTTGCCCCATCAGGCGAGAATCCGACAGAGTTTCGAGTCGAACTTTCCGAGGTTGCAGGGGTGCCCTTTGCTCATACTGGGGCAGAACCCGCGACATCGGCCAGTTGGGCGGACGCAAAGGCGGCAATCCGGTCGGTGCTTGATCCGGCTAAGCTCCCGGGCGGGGCGGTAATCATGGTTGGTACGCGCCCTCAAGAGGCCGAATGGGCCGTTGCGGGTAAACTCGCGCGGTTCTTGCCAAGTGCGGAGTATTTTTTAACGACAAGCACCCGCTGAAAAAGCGTTGCATTTGCGTGATTGCGGTCCTGTTCTTGCCGATTGATCGTCGTCGGCACAGCGCAGTAAGCAATAAATTTGACAAAGATCAGAAGGAACCGTTGGGTCAGGGGTTACGAAAATTATTGTGACCCGCCGAACGGGAATCACCTCTTGCAATGGTCACGTTTTGTTCCCATTCTTGTTAACCAAACATTTCTACGATTCTCTGCCGTCACGGGGGCTTTATGGCCGAACTGAAAAATATCGAAGTCCGCGGGGCGCGCGAACATAATCTGAAGAATATCGACGTGGATATTCCCCGGAACGAACTGACGGTGATTACCGGGCTGTCGGGGTCGGGGAAGTCGTCGCTGGCGTTTGATACGATCTATGCCGAGGGGCAGCGGCGCTATGTCGAAAGCCTGTCGGCCTATGCCCGCCAGTTTCTGGACATGATGCAAAAGCCGGATGTGGATCACATTTCCGGCTTGTCGCCCGCAATTTCGATTGAACAGAAGACGACCTCGAAGAACCCTCGGTCCACCGTCGGCACGGTGACCGAGATTTACGACTATATGCGCCTGCTGTTCGCAAGGGTCGGGACGCCGTATTCGCCTGCGACAGGGCTACCGATCGAGGCGCAGCAAGTCTCTGACATGGTGGATCGCGTTATGGCGATGGAGGAGGGGACGCGCGCCTATCTGCTGGCCCCGATCGTCCGCGACCGCAAAGGCGAATATCGCAAGGAATTTGCCGAACTGCGCAAGCAAGGGTTCCAGCGGGTGAAGGTGAATGGGGAGTTTTACGAACTGGACGCGCCGCCCACGCTCGACAAGAAATTTCGCCACAATATCGACGTGGTGGTTGACCGGATCGTGGTGAAGGAGGGGTTGGAGACCCGGCTGGCGGATTCGTTCCGCACGGCGCTGAATTTGGCTGACGGGATCGCGGTTTTGGAAACCGCGCCGAAGGAAGGCGAGGCGGAGCGCACGACTTTTAGCGAAAACTTCGCCTGTCCGGTCAGCGGTTTTACTATCCCAGAAATCGAACCCCGGCTGTTTTCGTTCAACGCGCCGTTTGGCGCGTGCCCGGATTGTGACGGGTTGGGGGTGGAGCTCTATTTCGATGAACGGCTGGTTGTGCCGGATGAAAGCCTGTCGCTGAACGGCGGCGCACTGGCGCCGTGGGCCAAGGGCAAATCGCCCTATTACCGCCAGACGCTGGAGGCGTTGGGCAAGCATTACAAATTCAAGGCGAGCGTGCCGTGGAAGGACCTGCCCGAGAAGGCAAAGCAGGTGATGCTCTATGGCTCGGACGGCGAGGAGATCAAGTTCCGCTATGACGAGGGCGGGCGGGTCTATGAAATCTCGCGACCCTTCGAGGGGGTCATCCCCAACATGGAACGCCGCTATCGCGAAACCGACAGCAACTGGGTGCGCGAGGAATTCGAGCGGTATCAGAACAACCGCCATTGCGGCACCTGCGACGGCTACCGCCTGAAGGCGGAGGCGCTGGCGGTAAAGATCGGGCCAGCGAAGAAAAAGGACCAGCTGCTGCATGTCGGGCAGGTGGTGCAGATGTCGATCAAGGAGGCTTTGGCCTGGATCGAAAGCGTCCCCGACGCGCTGACCGCCCAGAACAACGAAATCGCCCGCGCTATTCTAAAGGAAATTCGGGAACGGCTGGGGTTCTTGGTAAATGTGGGGCTGGATTACCTGACGCTGGCGCGAAATTCCGGCACCTTGTCCGGCGGGGAAAGCCAGCGGATCCGGTTGGCCTCGCAAATTGGCTCCGGCCTGACCGGGGTGCTTTATGTGCTGGATGAACCCTCCATCGGATTGCACCAGCGCGATAATGGGCGACTGCTGACGACGCTCAAAAACCTGCGCGATCAGGGTAACACGGTGCTGGTCGTCGAACATGACGAGGAAGCCATTCGCGAGGCGGATTATGTCCTCGATATCGGCCCCAAAGCTGGGGTGCATGGGGGCGAGGTGGTTGCGTCCGGCACGCCCGCGCAGGTGGCTAAGGTAAAGAATTCGATTACGGGGCAATATCTGCGCGGCGAGAAGGAAATCAAAATCCCCGCGACCCGGCGCATGGGGAACGGCAAACAGGTGGTCGTGGAAAACGCGACCGGAAACAATCTGCGTGGTGTGACGGCGGCGTTTCCGCTGGGGACATTCACCTGTGTTACAGGTGTGTCGGGTGGCGGGAAATCAACGCTGACGATTGAGACGCTGTTCAAGACGGCCTCGATGCGCCTGAATGGGGCGCGACAGGTTCCGGCGCCGTGTGAGAGCATCAAGGGCTTGCAGCATCTGGACAAGGTGATTGACATCGACCAGTCGCCGATTGGGCGCACGCCGCGGTCCAACCCCGCCACCTATACCGGCGCCTTCACCCCTATCCGTGACTGGTTCGCTGGCCTGCCCGAAGCCAAGGCGCGCGGCTACCAGCCCGGGCGGTTCAGCTTCAACGTGAAGGGTGGACGGTGCGAAGCCTGCAAGGGCGACGGGCTGATCAAGATCGAAATGCACTTCTTGCCCGACGTTTACGTGACCTGCGAAAGCTGTGGCGGCAAGCGGTATAACCGCGAAACGCTGGAGATCAAATTCAAGGGGAAAAGCATTTCCGACGTGCTGGATATGACGGTTGAGGATGCCGAGGAATTCTTCAAAGCGGTCCCCTCCATCCGCGAGAAAATGACCACACTGATGCGGGTCGGACTTGGCTACATTCAGGTTGGACAATCGGCGACGACCTTGTCGGGTGGCGAGGCGCAGCGGGTGAAGCTGTCGAAGGAATTGTCGAAACGCTCGACAGGGCGCACGCTCTATATTCTCGACGAACCCACAACGGGTCTGCATTTCGAAGATGTGAATAAGCTGTTGGAAGTGCTGCACGAACTGGTCGATCAGGGGAATTCTGTCGTGGTGATCGAACATAATCTGGATGTGATCAAAACAGCAGACCATATTATTGATATCGGGCCAGAAGGTGGCGATGGTGGCGGCATGATTGTCGCCGAAGGCACACCCGAGAGTGTTGCTGGGGTGAAAGGCAGTTACACCGGCGCTTATCTGAGCGAAATCCTGAACAAAGGCGCCGTCGCGGCAGAGTGAGGGTGCCAAAGGTTTGGGCTATTTGCAGTATCGATTGTGGACCAATGAACGCGCGCCAGACGTTTTTGATCGGAGGACGCGATGAAGCGCGTCATGATTATCGGCGGATCAGGCGCTGGTAAAAGCTGGTTGGCTGCGCGATTGGCAGAAGTCACTGGTTTGCCACTGATCCATGTCGATAAATTCTACTTTCATCCCGGCTGGAAACTGCGTCCGCGCGAAGAAACTCAAGCCCTCGTGCGAACGGCCGCTATGACGGAAAGCTGGATTATCGAGGGAAACAATCCTGACTCCTTTGCGGATCGTTTGGCCCGCGCCGATCATCTGATTTTTATAGACTGTCCGACATGGCTGCGGCTGTGGCGGGTCGTATGCCGGGCGCTACGCTATTTCGGACGGGTCAGGCCGGATATGGCAGACGGATGTCCCGAGAACCTTAGCCTGAAATTTCTGAAACTGGTTCTGAGATATGACCGAAGATATCGAAAATTTGCGGTGCAAGCGATGCGCGACGCCCCTGAACATGTAACATGCATCCAACTGAACTCTCGTCGCGATGTGCGCGCATTCGCGAAGAAAATAGCGCGTCTTGAGGCGCTGGGTTCGCAAGATCTTTGCATGTCTGCGAAATGAAATCTGGCCTAGTTCGTGCACATCCCTTGCGGATCTCGCGTCCAGACACATGATTGGATTGTAACTTGGAGATTTACGGATGGTGCGCTAGGTTTTGCCCAACTGACAGAGGCAAATGACCGAGGGATATGAAAAAAATTTATATCGTAGGACTTTCGGGTTCAGGCAAATCGACACTTGCCCGAAAATTGGCCGAGATCAGTGGCAACAGAGTGGTTCATGTGGACCTTATTACGCCGCGTGGGTCTATGAAAGTGAGTCCAGAAAAACGTGACGAGTTCGAGACAATTCTGAAATCAGAGGGGTGGATACTGGATGGGTGCCCGCTTGAGTATCGCGACGAGGCCATCCAACGAAGTGATGTATATGTGTATCTTCAAATAGAGGATCGCCAGCGCAAAAAGAACCTGCTGAAACGTGTCTGGAGTCAGGTATTTAATCCGAATTCTGCGACCAACCGGCAAGAGAGCCCGTTTCGTCTTCGCACTTATCGCCGGATAATGGCGTCACGGGGCGCAATGATTGAAGCGGAAATCGAACAAAGAATTGCGCGGTTTTCGACCGATACCGAAGTAATACGTATCCGGTCACACTTGGAAAATGCAGCATTTATTGACAGGTATAGGACATATTACGCCACCTGATGTGGCGGCAAAGTTTGCGGGGCGGGGATGACAGAATTGAAAATCGGTATTGCGCTGGGATCAGGTGGCGCCCGCGGGTGGAGCCATATCGGTGTTCTGAAGGCCTTGGAAGCCCAGGGGATAAAGCCATTTTGCGTTGCGGGAACCTCGATGGGGGCGCTGGTTGGCGCGGCCTATGTCAGCGGAAATCTTTCACAGCTTGAAAAATGGGCCACATCCCTGAACCCAGCCAAGGCAGCACTGCTGGTTGATCTGAACCTTCTGAGCGGGGGGATGGTTGATGCCAAAAATGTTGTCAAATGGTTCAATAGTCTGGAGATGCCGCAATTGATCGAAAATCAACCGATCAAATTTGCAGCTGTCGCAACGGATATGCGCACAGGACGTGAGGTGGATATTCTGGATGGACCGATTATCGAGGCGATGCGGGCCTCGATCGCGCTTCCGGGGGTGGTCAGTCCCTTTCTTAAGGATGGGCGCTGGCTGGTTGACGGTGGGATGACGAACCCGGTTCCGGTTTCGGTTTGTCGTGCGATGGGGGCGGATGTCGTGATTGCCGTCAACCCCGAGGGCAAAGAAAACCATATCATGTGGGAAGAGCCCAAGGGGAACGAGACTTGGGCAAAGGTAAAAGAGACGCTGTCCTTACCCATGAAAACAGTGTTGGCTGCTTTTAATGCCAAAACGCCAAAGGATACCCCACGCGCACCGAATTATTTCGACGTAGTGGCGATGGCGATCGATCAAATGATTGATCAGATCCGTCGCTATCGGTTGGAAAAAGACCCGCCCGATCTGTTGTTGGAGGTGGAGCTGGGCGAATTTACCATCCTGGAATTTCTGCGTGCGAAAGAAGCGATTGAAGAGGGCGAGAGGGCTGTTGAACAGGCCAAGTCGGCGTTAGCGGCGGTTATACGCGGTTGAATGCGGATGTTGCGTTAGGCCCAGTCGCTATTTTGACAGACGCTGCAATATCGCCGAAAAATCGCGTGCCCCGTCACCATCGGCAACCATATCAGCATAAATGTCCCGCGCATGGGCGCCGAGCGGTGTCAGATTTCCCGCCGCTGCCTGTGACAGGCTAAGATCCTTGAGCATCAAGGCGGCGGCAAAGCCGGGTCGATAATCGTTATCCGCCGGGCTTTGCGGACCGATCCCCGGAGCGGGGCAATAGGAGGTTAGCGACCAGCTTTGCCCCGAAGAGGTCGAGGCAACATCATAAAGTTTTTGTCGATCAAGCCCCAGTTTGTCGGCGAGCGCAAAGGCTTCGCACGTGCCGATCATGGTAATACCAAGGATCATGTTGTTACAGATTTTCGCGGCCTGACCTGCGCCTGATGGTCCGCAGTGGACAGCTTTTTGCCCCATGATATCGAAAAGGGGTTTGGCTTTGTCAAAGGCATCCTTGCTGCCACCTACCATGAAGGTAAGCGTTCCGGCTGCCGCACCGCTGATCCCCCCGGAAACCGGCGCATCAAGCGCATAGGGGACGGGTTCCGCAACCGCACGGGCGCTGTCGACATCAACGGTGGAACAGTCGATGAACAAGGCGGCAAAGGGCATAACGGGGGTGATTTCAGCCGCAACCGCGCGCAGGATGTCACCGTTGGGCAGCATGGTGATGATTACATCTTGATCCATGGCCGCCTCGGCCGCTGTGGCGGCCATATTAGCGCCGTCCAGTGCAATGCCTGCAATGTCAAAACCGGTTACCTCGTGCCCGGCCGCGATCAGGTTTCGGGCCATGGGTGCCCCCATATTCCCCAGTCCGATAAATCCGATTTTCATAAGAGCCCCTCGTTAAAACGCCCCGCCAGCATGGGCGGGGCGGATATATTATTCCATCGTTGGGATGGAGAAGCTTGCACCTTCCTTTGTACCAGACGGCCAGCGCGACGTAACGGTTTTGGTGCGCGTATAGAATTTGAACGCGTCTGGTCCATGCTGGTTCAAATCACCGAACATGGATTTCTTCCAACCACCAAACGTGTGATAGGCAAGCGGCACCGGGATCGGGACGTTCACACCGACCATGCCGATATTGATCCGATTAGCAAAGTCGCGCGCCGTGTCGCCGTCACGGGTGAAGATCGCCGTACCGTTCCCGTATTCGTGGTCCATGGCAAGGCCGATGGCTTCCTCGTAGCTTTTCGCGCGCACCGTTGACAGGACCGGTCCGAAGATTTCCTTCTTGTAGATGTCCATGTCGGGGGTGACGTGATCGAACAGATGTGCGCCGACAAAGAACCCATCCTCATATCCTTGCAGGCTGAAATCGCGACCATCAACGACCAGCTTTGCGCCTTGGTCGATACCGGACTGCACCAGACCGAGGATGTTCTTCTTGGCCTGCGCCGTGACCACGGGACCGAAATCAACGTCATCGCCTGCCGTGTAGGGGCCGATCTTCAGGCTTTCGACCCGGGGGATCAGCTTCTCGATCAGGCGGTCGGCGGTTTCCTCGCCTACCGGCACGGCGACCGAGATTGCCATACAGCGTTCACCCGCTGCACCATAACCTGCGCCAATCAGCGCATCGACGGCTTGATCCATGTCGGCATCCGGCATGATGATCATGTGGTTTTTCGCGCCGCCAAAACACTGCACACGTTTGCCGGCCGCGCAGCCATTGCCATAGATATATTCGGCGATCGGGGTCGATCCGACGAAGCCAATCGACTGGATCACCGGGTCCGCGATGATGGCGTCAACGGCTTCTTTATCGCCATGAACGACTTGCAGGATGCCCTTGGGTAGCCCGGCTTCCTCCATCAATTCGGCCAGCATGACGGGAACCGAGGGATCACGTTCGGACGGTTTCAGGATGAAGGCGTTGCCGCAGGCAATGGCGGGAGCAAACATCCACATCGGGATCATGGCGGGGAAGTTGAAGGGAGTAATCCCGGCGGTCACCCCCAGCGCCTGTTTCATCGAATACATGTCGATACCGGGTCCAGCGCCATCGGTATATTCCCCCTTCAGCAATTGCGGAGCGCCGATGCAATATTCGACAACCTCCAGCCCACGAATGACATCGCCCTTGGCGTCCGGGAAGGTTTTGCCGTGTTCCGAGGACAGCATGGTCGCCAGCTTGTCCATATCGCGATGCAGCAATTCCACCATCTTCATCATAACCCGCGCGCGCCGCTGCGGATTTACGGCGGCCCATGCGGGTTGGGCGGCTTGCGCGATCTCGACGGCCTTTCGCAACTCGGCCGCATTGGCCAGCGGCACCTTCGCCTGAACCTCGCCTGTTGCGGGGTTAAAGACGTCAGCGAAACGTCCGGACGTGCCCGCAACATGTTCGCCATTAATAAAATGGTGTATCTCTCTCATCGATGTCTCCTGAAAATTTCGGGCAGTTTAGCGTGTAAATTTGCAGGATGCAGGGGTAAAATTACAGGATCATTTTGCATTTTTGCATTTCTACAACCTGTGATAGTATGACCTTATGAAAACGAGTCAGATGAAGTGGGATGACTTGCGGGTATTCCTGCAAGTCGCGCGGCTAGAGCGGTTGGTGGTCGCTGGCAAGGCGCTGGGGATGGACCCGGCGACGGTGGGTCGGCGTGTGACCGCGCTGGAAGATGCGTTGGGTGCAAAGCTGTTTGATCGTTCACCGACCGGATATGAACTGACCGATGCCGGGCGGCGACTGGTGGATCATGCGCAGCAAATCGAAAGCCTGGCCGGAATTGTGCAGGAAGATATCGGCGGACAGTCAGACAGATTGTCCGGGGTGGTGCGTATCGGTGCGCCCGATGGTGTGTCAAATTATCTGTTGACCGGCGCCACCGCGCGGCTGGTCGAAGAAAACCCTGATCTCAACATCCAGATTGTCGCGCTTCCGCGTGTGTTCAGCCTGTCACAACGCGAGGCGGATCTGACCCTGACCGTTTCCCCGCCAACCGCCGGTCGGTTAAAAATCCGAAAAATCGCCGACTATCATCTTCATGTCTATGCCGCGAAATCCTTTCTGGACCGGATTGGTTCCATTAGCAGCCGCAAGCAACTGAAAGAGTTGCCGTTGATTGGCTATATCTCGGACATGATTTTCGACAAGGAGCTGGATTACCTGTCAACTATTGGACAGGATCGGCAGGCGCGCTTTGCCTCGAACAGTCTAATTGTTCAATTACGCTGGTGTCTTGCAGGGCAGGGGATCTGCATCCTGCCGGATTTTGTGGCGCGGGAATATGACAGTCTGACCCCGATCCTGCCAGACGATACCCAGTTGACCCGTACATTTTATCTGGTCCGCCATCAGGATGACGATCGCATCGCCCGAATATCAAAATCAGCGGATGTGATCGCCGCCTATCTGAAATCGCGCCTGTCTGACCTGTCACCGCTGGCTTGACAGAACTTACCCCTTGGGTGCAGGCTTACATATTGCTAGCAGGGAGGAACGAAAATGTTCGTCAAAGATATTCTTGCTGGGAAAGCCTCGGCAGAGATTTATTCCGTATCCAAGTCCGATAGTGTTTCCGATGCCGCTAAAAAGCTATCCAGCTACCGTATCGGAGCGGTAATCGTGCGCGATGGGACCGGCCCAGTTGATGGTATTTTGTCCGAGCGTGACATTGTTCGCGAACTTGGCAAACGCGGTCACAGCTGTCTAAGCGACACGGTTGCCGATCTGATGACTGAAAAGGTGATATTCTGTTCACCCGATGACAATGTCCAACAAGTCATGGAGACGATGACAAAGAACCGCTTCCGTCACCTGCCGGTCATGTCTGACGGGGTGCTGATTGGCGTTGTGTCGATCGGAGATATGGTTGCCGCGCGTATCCAAGAGGTTGAGCGCGAGAATGATGTGATGCTGGAGATGATAACCGGCACGTTCTGATCGGCCCTTGACCTTGTCCGACAGCTGGTGTTCTTTCACCCGGCTAGAAGGGGAAGCACATGCGTATCGGACTTTATCCCGGCACTTTTGATCCCGTAACTCTTGGGCATACGGATATCATTCGTCGCGCCTGTAAACTGGTCGATCGGCTGGTCATCGGGGTCGCAGTGAACTCGGGGAAAGGTCCTCTGTTTTCCCTTGATGAACGCGTTAACATGATCGAACAAGAAAGCCGGTCAATCAACGGTGGAACCGAAATCGTGGTCCATCCATTTCGAAACCTATTGATTGACTGCGCCCATGATGTCGGCGCGACGGTCATTGTTCGAGGTCTGCGCGCGGTTGCAGATTTTGAATATGAATTTCAGATGGTTGGGATGAACCGGGCGATGGATCCGTCAGTCGAAACGGTATTTCTGATGGCGGATGCAAAATATCAGCCAATTGCGTCGCGCCTCGTCAAGGAAATCGCCTTGCTTGGCGGAGATATTTCCTCTTTTGTATCGCCAGAAGTCAAAGAAGCGCTTCTGGCGAAAATCGGCAAAGCCTGAACATAAAGCCAAACTGGCGACATAAACTGGAGAACAATAAGATGGCAGAAATCAAGGACCCGGAAAACACGATCCTGATCGAACTGAAAGACGGAACAGTAACAATCGAATTGCTGCCCGATGTCGCCCCGCAGCATGTTGCACGCATGAAAGAACTGGCACGTAGTGGAGCCTATGACAATGTCGTCTTTCACCGCGTGATCGACGGGTTCATGGCGCAAACAGGTGATGTGGCAAACGGCAATACCGAAAAGGACTACAATCCCCGTATGGCAGGCATGGGGGGATCGGACCTTCCGAATGTTCCGGCTGAATTTTCGCGACTGCCATTTGATCGTGGAGTATTGGGTGCGGCGCGCAGCCAGAATCCGGATTCCGCCAATTCGCAATTCTTCATCATGTTCAAGGACGGACATTTCCTGAACGGACAATATACTGTTTACGGTCGGGTTATCAGCGGGATGGAGCATGTTGATGCCATCACACGCGGCGAACCCCCTGCGAATCCCGACAAAATGCTGTCGGTAAAAGTGGCAGCGGATGCATAGTGGACAGATAAAACGCGGGGCGGCGTTTCTGTTTTTCGCGCTGGCGGTTGGCGTTTTGGGGCTGTCGATTTCCAGCCGTAAAGCCCCGGTCGAAGCGCCGCCCATAGACTATTCAGCAAGTGAATACGTGCTGGTGCTTGATGTTGCGGGATCCGTCGAAGGCACGATTTATATCGAACTCTATCCCGGCGTTGCCCCCAATAATGTGCAGAGGGTGATCGATCTTGCGAATGCGGGCGAATATGATGGAATCGCCTTTCACCGGGTGATCGAAGGATTCATGGCCCAGACTGGTGACGTCAGAAACGGGGCGGTCGAAGGGTATGATGCGCGGTATGTCGGCAAAGGTGGGTCGGACAAGTTCAATCTGGATCCCGAATTTTCGGACATCGATTTCTTGGCGGGTGTTGTCGCTATGTCACGGGGCAACGCTCCGGATTCCGCCAATTCACAATTCTTTATCCTGACGGGTGATTACCTAAATCTGAATGGCCAATATACCGTGATCGGTCGGGTCGTTTCGGGGATGAATTTGGTCAATTCCATCAAGCCCGGTGGGCGTGGCAACAACGGTATTTTGCTGGCTGATCCGGATTATATTCGGGAAGCACGTATCGAGATATATTGAGCCTTTGGTAATTCCGCACTAAAGTTGAGTCGCCCTCATACTCCCAAGGGATTGAAATCATGACGAAACCCGTATTGTTCGCGCTTGTTGTCCTGGTATTGGCAGCCGCAGGTGGTGGTTATTATTGGTACAATTTTGCCGGCGGCGCTGCGATTGTCACCGGCGAAGCCGAGCAACCGCAACTGACGGAAATTACGCGTCCCGATCCGGCGGCCATGATCGTATCCGATGACGAATATGTTCTGGTGATTGAATTGGCTGGTTCGGTATCCGGCACTGTGGAGATCGAATTGTTTAATGATATCGCCCCCTTGCACACCGAGCGTCTTCGTGAACTGGCAAAAAGCGGTGCCTATGACGGTATCGCCTTTCATCGGGTGATTGACGGGTTTATGGCGCAAACAGGCGACGTCAAATTTGCCAATTTCGCGGAATATGACATAAGGTTGGCGGGCCGCGGCGGATCAGATCTTCCCAACCTGCCGATCGAAGTTTCGGATGAGCAGTTTGTGGAAGGAATTGTCGGAATGGCGCGTTCGGCCGATCCGAATTCCGCGAATTCGCAATTCTTCATCATGTTCGGACCGCAAAGCTCGCTTAACGGCCAATACACTGTAATTGGTCGGGTCGTCAGCGGCATGGAGTTTGTGCATCAGATCAAGCGAGGTGATGCCCAAAACAATGGTATGGTATTTGACGCTCCGGATTACATGGCGTCGGTACGGGTGAAAGCAGACCTGTAATCCGGCGGGGTCAAATTGGCGTGACCACGGATAGCCTTTGCAACAAACAGCGGGCAAACTCGTGCCATGGGAGGCCTGTTATGATGTACCGACTGTTTGTGGCATTCTGGTTTTTGACAACCGCTGCGCTGGCGCAAGCGCCATTCTGGGAAGAAGAATGGCCGAACACAGATTTTTCAAAATCGTCAGTGGAATGGATCGAGATCATCTCGGGCGGTCCCCCGCGTGACGGGATCCCTGCACTTGATCGGGTGGAATTCCTTCCTGCCGCTGACGTGGACATTCCGGGCGTCGAACCCGTTATTACGGTGGAAATCGACGGGGAAACCCCACGCGCTTATCCGATCAGGTATCTGACCTGGCACGAGATTGCCAATGATGTGATCGGGGATATCCCGGTCGCGGTCACCTTCTGCCCCTTATGCAATTCGGCGCTGGTCTTTGATCGGCGCGTAAGCGGGGGACTGCTGACATTTGGTGTGACCGGCAAGCTGCGCAATTCGGACATGATCATGTTCGACCGCCAGACCGAGAGTTGGTGGCAGCAATTCACCGGCGAGGCAATTGTTGGCGACCTGACGGGCACAAAGCTGACTTCGATTGTGAATTGGATGGAACCCTTGTCAGATTTTATCGCCCGTAACCCCGATGGTTTGGTTATGGCGGAACCACAGGGGTTCAGCAGATCCTATGGTGCCAATCCCTATACGAAATATGATAGCGGCCGCCCGTTCCTATACAATGGCGAGGACCCTCCGCATGGGATCGAACCGCTGGCCCGCGTGATACGTGTTGGCGATCGGGCTTGGCCATTGGAACGCCTGCAAGCGATAGAGGAACTGGAGGAGGCTGGGGTGCGTATCGTCTGGAAAGCGGGCATGGTTTCCGCGCTGGATGTTCGCCGTATCGCAGATTCACGGGATATCGGATCGATCCGGGTCTATGATGCAGAAACTGGCGAAGATGTGATCCACGAGGTCACGTTTGCCTTTGCCTTTCACGCCTTTACCCCCGATGGCGAGTGGATGTTAGGGGACTAGGCCGCGTCTAAAGCAGAGCGAAGATTGCCTTCAATGATCGATCTGGCCGCATTCCGTGGTTTGGGCACATTCATGATGAACGGTTGTCGTCTGAGGATCGGCAAAGGTGGGAATGGCCAGCAAGAACATACCGATTACAATGCCCATCATGGAGATGTAGGAAACGGGAGCCAACAACATTTGCGATACCTGCTGGGTTACGATTGCACTTTACAGGTATCAATATTGTCGCCAAATCTGATGATAATTGGCAGAAAATAGGGCATAATTGCCCTATTTCAAAGAAAATCCGATATTTCCTGATTTATCCGAGTTTAATCAATGCGTGCCGTTTTTTGCCTGCAGACAATTTTAGCGTGTCGGCAATCGCCGCCGACGGGATCATCTGGCCAGCATCGGTGATCAGTTCGTCATTCACGCGGGCCCCATTTTCCGCGATTAGACGCTTTGCCTCCTTGCCGGAAGCGGCCAGCCCCGCCATGACGAACAGCTGGACAATGGACACAGCTTCACCCGCGTCGGCGGCGGACAGGGTCACGGTGGGCAAATCATCCCCGATACCGCCTTTTTCGAAGACTTCACGGGCGGTGGCTTCGGCGGTCTTTGCCGCCTCGGCACCATGCAACAAGGTGGTGACTTCGTTGGCGAGGATGATCTTCGCTTCGTTAATCTCGGCCCCTACCAATGCCCCGTAGCGGTCACATTCTTCGATAGGCAGTTCGGTAAACAATTTCATGAACCGACCCACATCGGCGTCCAGGGTGTTGCGCCAGTATTGCCAGAATTCATAGGCTGACAGCTTATCCTCGTTCAGCCAGATCGCACCAGAGACGGACTTGCCCATCTTTGACCCGTCGGCGCGGGTGATCAGAGGGGAGGTCATGCCAAAAACCTCGGCCCCGTTGACACGCCGTGTCAGGTCTATCCCGTTGACGATATTCCCCCATTGGTCCGAGCCGCCCATTTGCAGCCTGCAACCGAAACGACGATTCAGTTCCATGAAATCGTATGCCTGCAACAGCATGTAGTTGAATTCCAGAAAGGTGAGTGGCTGTTCCCGTTCCAACCGCAGCTTCACACTGTCAAATGTCAGCATCCGGTTGATGGTGAAATGGCGTCCGTAATCGCGGAGGAACTCGACATAGTTCAGAGCGTCCAACCAGTCCGCGTTGTTTGCGACTATTGCGTCGGTAGGACCGTCACCGAATTTCACATATTTATCCGCTGCCTTGCGGTAGCCTTCGATATTCTTGTTGATCATCTCGGCCGTTAATAGCTGGCGGCTTTCATCCTTGCCCGACGGGTCGCCAATTTTTGTGGTCCCACCGCCGATCAGGAAAATCGGCTTATGCCCGGTTTTCTGAAGCCAGCGTAGCAGCATCAGTTGCAGCATATTGCCGATATGCATAGAATCCGCGGTGGCATCAAATCCGATATAGCCCGGAACAATGCCGCTAAGAAAAGCTTCATCAAGGCCTTCCATGTCTGTGCAGTCAGACAGAAAGCCGCGGGTCTGCATCACCTGCAGAAATTCGCTTTTGGGCTTGTAGGTCATTGGTCCGTTCCTTGGATTTTCGTGCAGCGCGTTATACCGCGTGGGGCAGGAAAGGGAAGAGGAATGACTTGCGGTTTGAATGCACACTGCCCAGATTATTGGCAGGAGGGGTTATGCGCTGGTTCTTGGGTGATACGATCGTGGAAACGGGGGTCCGCATTCTGCTGGTTGGCGGGATGGGTTTCGCGATTTACGAATATTCGTGGATTTCGCTGGCGATCCTGATCATCACGCTGGGGCTGACCTTTCTGCCGGATATTATCGAACGCTCCTACCAGATCAAACTGCCGCTGGCTTTTACGTCGGGCATTATCATCTTCACCTATGCCACGTTGGTGCTGGGAGAGGTGAGCGATTTCTATAATCGCTATTGGTGGTGGGATATTGTGCTCCATGGGGGCAGCGCGATCGGATTCGGGCTGATCGGGTTTATCTTTATCTTCCTGCTGTTCAAGGGCGACCGCTATGCCGCCCCGCCCATAGCGATGGCGTTTTTCGCCTTTTGTTTTGCCATGACCATCGGTGCCGTGTGGGAGATTTTCGAGTTCGCAATGGATCAGATTTTCGGCCTCAACATGCAGAAATCCGGGCTGGTGGATACGATGGGTGATCTGATGATCGACGCGGTTGGGGCGCTACTTGGATCGGCTGCGGGGTTCTTTTACCTGAAGCAGAAATGGTTCGGCGGACTGGCGGGTATGATTGACGAGTTCGTCAAAAACAACCGCCGCCTCTTTTCCAAGAACAAGGATTAGGCGGGGCGGATATCTGCATAGATTGGCAAATGGTCGGAGGCGATTTTCGCAAGCTCTGACTGATGCACCGCGCCTTCCAACAGATCAAGGCGGTTGCACAGGATGATCCGATCCAGTGACGCCACGGGGCGCGACGAATGGAAGCTGGGGCCGGGAGTGGCGATGGCATATGTCTCGCCAAACTGGTCGAGGCTGCCACCGGGACGCCACTCGTTGAGGTCGCCCATGATCAGCGTCGGCAATGCGGGCAGGGTGTCGAGCTGTTCGGTAATGGCACGGATCTGTTGCTGACGCACGCGTTTCACCAATCCCAGATGGGTGCCGACGATGCGGAGGGTTTCGCCGTGCAGCGTGATATCCGCGCTGACCGCCCCGCGCGGTTCAAGACGCGGGATATCGTGGCGGCGGGCGTGGTGAATATCGGCGTCCTTGCGCACCAACAGCGCGTTGCCGTGCCAGCCGATGCTGTCGGGACGGATGGCGAGGTCGATGATTTTAAGGTCGGTCTCGGCCTCGATCATGTTGCGTGGGATCGTGGTGGGGCGGGCACCGGTGCGGCGATCAACCTCCTGCAAGGCGACGATGTCGGCGTTGATCTCGTTCAGGATTTCGACAATACGTTCCGGTCGGCGCTGGCGGTCCAGTCCGACAGATTTGCGGATATTGTACGAAGCTGCGCGTATCATGCCTGTCCTTTTACAGGGATATATTGGCATGAATTGGGCGGATTTCAATCAGCGGCGACGGCGGCGCTCGGATTGTTTCTGGTTGAAGCTGACGGTGGGCAGGGTGACGTGACCAGACAGGTTCGGGAAGGTGTCGGTTGCGTGCGGGATGTTCGAAGCCGCCACGAAATGCTCCTGAAAGCGCGGTTCGATGGCGGTTTCGATCTTGGTGATGTTTTTTACGGTCTGTTCGATCTCCGTCCGAGCGGCCGTGTTCAACAACGCAATCCGCGCACCCGTCCCGGCGGCATTCCCGGCGGAGGTCACTTTGTCGAGCGGGCAATCGGGGATCATCCCCAACACCATCGCGTGCATTGGTGAGATATGCGCCCCGAACGCGCCTGCGAGCGTCACACGATCCACATGGTCCACACCCATTTCATCCATCAACAGCCGCGCACCAGCATAGAGCGCCGCCTTGGCCAGTTGGATGGCACGGATATCGGCGTTGGTGACAGTGATCAGCGGCCCACCTTTTTCGCGGCCATCATGCAGGACGTAGGCGTTTGTGCGCCCTTCGGCCATGCAGCGATCCGTTCCGGTTTGCGCAGCGGACCCGATCAACCCGCCCGCGTCCACGATCCCGGCCATGCGCATTTCAGCGATGGCCTCGATAATGCCCGATCCGCAGATACCGGTGATGCCGGACGATAGCGTGCCTTCGGTAAAACCGTCCTCGTCCGACCAGAGGTCGCAGCCGATGACGCGAAATTTCGGTTCCTTGGTGACGGGGTCGATGCGCACGGCCTCGATTGCGCCGGGGGCGGCGCGTTGACCGGCGGAGATTTGCGCCCCTTCGAAGGCCGGACCGGTGGGCGAGGAACAGGCGAGCAGCCGATCCTTGTTCCCCAACTGAATCTCGGCGTTGGTGCCGACATCGACAATCAGCGTCAGTTCATCGGATTTGTAGGGCGTTTCGGACAGGGCCACCGCCGCAGCGTCCGCGCCAACATGTCCCGCGATACAGGGCAGCAGGTAAAGTCGCGCAGCGGGGTGGAGGTTCATGTTCACATCGCTGGCGCGCAGGTTGAGCGCGTCCGACACGGTCAGGGCGAACGGAGCCTGGCCCAGCTCGGTCGGGTCAATTCCCAGAAACAGATGGTGCATGATCGGATTGGCGACCAGCACAGTTTCGAAAATCTGATCGCTTGTCAGCTCCGCCTCAATCGTGATGTTGGTGATCAGGGCGTTGATTGCCTCGCGGACGACACGCGTCATTTCTGCGTCCCCACCAGGATTCATCATTACATAAGAGACGCGGGACATCAGATCCTCGCCAAACCGGATTTGCGGGTTCATGAGGCCGGAGGACGCTACAACCTCGCCCGTTTGCAGGTTACATAGATGCGCGGCGATGGTGGTAGAGCCAAGGTCGATGGCGAGGCCGAAAATGCCGCCCTCGTAAAAGCCCGGCCAGACATTCAGGATCGTGGGGGTCCCGGTGTTGTGGATCGCGACCGTAACTTGCCAGTTGCCATCACGAAGCGTCTTTTGCAGGGTGGGGAGGATGGAAGGGTCGAAGGCGACGCCGTCAATCTCCCACTGTTCAGCGAGGGCGGTTTTCAGCCGTTCCAGATCGCCGGTGGGTTCGTCCATGTTTGGCTCGGCGACCTCGACAAAATACAACCGTGTGGCGGGTTCCAGCGTGATGTCGCGAACCTCAGCCCGTTTGCGCACGACCTGTTTATGGACCTGACTTTCAGGGGGGACGTCGATGACGATGTCGCCCTGCACCTTCGCCTGACACCCAAGGCGGCGCCCCTTTGGCAGGCCGCGGATCGTGTCGTAGCGTTCTTCGACGGCGTTCCAGTCGGACAAAGCACCTTCGCGCGCGGTCACGCCATGTTTGGAAAACTCGCCATATGACGGTGTGATCTGGCATTTGGAACAGATGCCGCGACCACCGCAGACACTGTCCAAGTCGACCCCCAATTCACGCGCAGCCTGCAACACAGGGGTGCCCACCGGGAAGCGGCCACGCTTGCCAGAAGGGGTGAATATCACAAGGGGATTCTGCTTGGTCATGTGGGGTGTTTAGGGGGGATTTGGCGGGTGGGCAATGCTGTTAGCGGCATCGCGGATTAGGGAAGCGTCAGGCGCACGATAGAAATGGCGACATAGGGTATGCCGCCGCGATCAAGTATGCCGGGACGTAGAAGTTCGGCGTCCGGGTCTAGTGTCTGCCCAAGCGCGAGAAGTCGTTCGCTTGTCTTTCCACTGTCGGACAACAATGAAGGCGCAATGAAGAACGCTTCGCCCTGTAGGTTGGCGCTGGTCATGAATTGGAAATGGTGCGGATCAGAGAGTGGTCTGACAGGGATTGTGCCGCCAAGCGCGGTGGAGATTTGACCGGCGGTGATCCAGTTGGCGGTAAGGATAAGAGATGGAGCGAGGTTGGCCGTTTCGAACGCGTTGGGAAGACTGGAATAGTCGAAAAACTCAAGCGTGTTATCCCAGGCAGGTGGCATATGCGTGCGCCCTGACAGGATACCGGTATTCGCGTGGAGCAGGATCGCCGCCAGCACTCCCCAAACTGGCACGGCGAACCCGGTCAGCCAGCGGACGAACCGGCGCGGTCGATGTTCGGTGCTGGTGATCCAGAATGCTGCCAGCGGCAGGGCGAATTGCCAGCCGGGCATGGTCCAATGAGGCAACGTGCCCGACGATATCAAATAAATCACATTGAACATCAAAAGGGGGGCCAGCGCCAAACTCATAACCAGCCCTGGACGTTTCCACAGTCCGATGATCGCAGCGATCAAAATTGGTGGTAGCAGGTATATCATCTGCCCGAGCAGCATCCGCAGGAAGTTGACGGGCGTAAAGCCTCCACCGCTCCGCCCCGATTGGAATGCAAAGGAAATCCAGTCATTTTGGATGTTCCAAATGACGACCGGTGCCAACCCGACCAGACCGATGAATGATGCTACGTAAGGTCCAGGTTGCAGAAACCAGCGGCGCTGCCAAATCAGGGCATAGATCACCATCGCAATCGGGATTAGACCGGCCTGATATTTCGACATCATGGCGACGGCCAGTCCCAGACCCACCCAAATCCATGCAGACAAAGGTGCATCGTTCTGTTTCGTGATGCGGATCAGGTGGTAGAGGATAAAGGCCCCCGCAAGGTTAAGCGGCCCGTCGGGCACGACAAATACGCTGCCAGACAGGGCAAAGAACGGAGCAATGCTGTAAAGAAGCGCGGTCCAAAGGCCGGTGCGCTCGTCCCGAAGTTCCCGGCCGATCAGGTACATCAGGTATATAGTGACTGTGCCCATAATCAGAAAAGGCAGGCGATAGGACAAGGGATGCTCCCACCCAGTTAGGGACGGGACAATGACACCTGACCAGAACCCCAATGGTGGGTGGTCAAAAAAGGACCATGAAAATTCGCGGGCAACCGCAATAGCATAATTTTCGTCAACACCCAGCGGCAAGAACGCAGCGAAGGCAAGTCGCACCGCCAATCCGATCAGAAGGATGTGCCGCAATGTCATCTTGTGCGCCAAGTCACCAGCGAGCTGGCAAGGAAATTCCAGAATGCCCCAACAATCGCCCCGATTATGCTGGCGAATGCCCAGTAGGGGAACAGTCGAAAGATTAGCTCGGCCACGCCGACATTGGCGATGGCCCCGACAGAACAGACGGCGTAGAAGGACAACACTCCGCGCAGCATCGCACGACCCGTCAGTTTGCGGTCGCGATAGGTAAGCGCGTTATTCAGTAGAAAGTTGGAGGTCATCGCGATAAACACGCCAAATGTCTGCGCGATGGCGAAGCTTGGGATGATCAGCAGCGCCAGCCAGACGGCGGCGAGTTGCACGAACACGCCCGACAGGCCGACCATGATAAACAGCACGAACCGAATGGGCATCAGGCCGCCGGTTAGGCGTGATGCCAAAAGGCCAAGGAATTCCAGCGTGACAGCACTGTCCATCTTGCTTTCGCCATGCTGGCGTTCACGGAAGGTGTAAGGGACCTCAACGACATTCCATGTGCCTTTCGAGGCTGCCAACATATCGGCGAGGATTTTGAAACCTTGGGTTTGCAGGTCGGTCACGATGGCATTGAACCGGGTTCTGCGCACCATGAAAAAGCCGCTCATCGGGTCTGTTGCGTCGATCTTCAGCAGCCGTTTGGCCAAACCATTCGCCATATCGCTACCCTTTTGGCGGATCGCAGATAGCCCCGTACCCGAGGAGCCGCCTTCGACATTGCGACTCCCGATGGCAAGGTCGGCTCCGGATTGCATCGCAATGTACATTTCGCGCAGTTTTGATTCGTCATGTTGGAGGTCGCCGTCGATCACAGCAGCCAGCGGAGCGGTCGAGGATAGGATGCCCTCGATACAAGCGCCGGCCAATCCCCGCCGACCAATTCGATGTATCAGGCGCACGCGTGGGTTGTGTGACGCCGCCTCGCGCACAGCATCTGCGGTTCCGTCAGGAGAGTTGTCATCGACAAAAACCACTTCCCAATCAATACCTTCGAGTGCCTTTGAAAGCTTGTCTATCATAGGTAAAACGTTTGGGCGTTCATTGAAACATGGAACGACGACAGTCAGATCGGCAAGATTTCGCAACCAGTGGTAACCTTTTATTTATTTGCGATGTGCAATTTCTGAGTTAGGCTTGTTATCGCAATTTTCGCGACATGGTGGGGTTGGTGAATAATGCGCGTTCCGTAAGGAGCGGGCAGGGCGGTGCGCCCGAGTTAACCAATTACCTAGTTTCTAGGTTGATAACAAGAATATCGGCTTTGGAGATCGCCATGCGCAAAATCATCACCTTGTTAGCCTTTATTGGTTTGGTTGGCAGTGCGCCGCAGATGTCGTCGGCGGAATCCACGATGCATTACACGAATCTATGGCATGTGACCGAACAGGAATGGCCGACCCTGAACAATCCTCTTGTGCTTCGTACCTATGCGCGCTCGTCGCACGGATATTTTGTGCCCAATGGCTATCGCATTATTGAACCTTTGGGAAATGAATGCATCGTCGCCATCCCCGAGGAACTGATTCAACTGGTCGCGCAGGTGTGGGAGGGGGCAGAGCCGCGCCGCAACTACAGCGGTCAGAACGTTTACGTGAAGCTGAAGACGGCAGGGGTGACTGAATATACAATTACCCGCCAACGCGAGATCGTGAACCGCTTCCACGAAGTGCGAACCTTGTTGAAGGCGGATTATGACTTCCTGACCGATCACTTCATGTCGATTGCCGAAGTCACCACCTGCCCTTAATCATCCCCGACGGCGCCGACGGCCCTCACGTCCACCACGCGCGCCGGCCGGGCTTTCCCCCTCGACCTTGTTTGCGCGAATCCAGTCCGCGCCGTGTGGATCATTATTGTTCAGCAGGTTCGCGGCACGGATGGCCATCATTTCGGCTTCGTGCAGCGGGTTCATGATGGCCGATGTCATGCCGCAAGCGGCGGCCATCGGGATGAAGATGGAGTTGATGCCGGAGCGGTTGGGCATCGCAAAGCTGATGTTGGAGGCCCCGCAGGTCGTATTGACCTTTAGCTCCTCGCGCAAACGCCGGACCAGTTCGAAGACCTGACGGCCCGCACCCGCCATTGCGCCGATGGGCATGACCAGCGGGTCGACAACGATGTCGTGGGAGGGGATACCGAAGTCGGCGGCGCGTTCAACGATTTTCTTGGCGACGGCAAAGCGGACTTCGGGATCCTCGGAAATGCCGGTATCGTCGTTGGAAATGGCCACCACGGGGACGTTGTATTTTTTGACGAGCGGCAGGATATATTCCAGCTTCTCCTCTTCGCCCGTGACGGAGTTCACCATCGGGCGGCCCTTGCAAACCGACAACCCGGCTTCGAGCGCGGGCGCGACAGAGCTGTCGATGACCAGCGGCACGTCAACCAAACCCTGCACTAGCTCGATCATCTTGCGCATAAGCGGCGGTTCGGTCTCGTTGGGGTTGGGGTTGGAGTTGTAGACAACACCTGCGTTCACATCCAGAACCGTCGCCCCTGCCGCGACCTGTGCCAGCGCGTCGGATTCGACGGTGGAAAAATCGCCAGCCTCCAACTCGGCGGCCAACTTTTTGCGGCCCGTGGGATTAATCCGCTCCCCAATGACGCAGAAGGGCTGGTCAAAGCCGATGATCGCGGTTTTTGTGGCGGATTCGAGTACGGTCTGTGTCATAATTTTCCCCGGTTTCAGGCGTTGCGCCCGTCATTTTCAACAAGCGCTTTCAGCGTCGCTGCATCGTAGGTAGCTTCAAGCCGTGCGGCCTCGGCATTTGCGACAGTTTCGTCGTCACCTTCGACCTGATAGGGCGCTGCTTTGCGCCATTCGGCAAGATAAGCATCAGAATCACGTGCGCCTATTTTCATCGCTGCACGGTCAATTGCCTGCTCGAAACGTTCGGACAATTGGACCTTTTTCCCTCGGCGTCCCTTGCCCACGATCACTTGCGCCGGGATATCGCGCCAATAAACGATGGTGACGTCTGCCATACAGCACCTTTTTGATTGATTCTGCGTGGTGTTTACGGCAATTATTGCGGCACTGCAAAACTCATTGACGGTTAGGACCGACGCATGACACAGAATCCCAAACAGACCCCGAGTCTGTCTTTCGAATTTTTTCCACCACATGATACCGATGCAACGCTACGCCTTTGGCGTTCTGTTGAACGACTTGCGCCTTTGGGGCCGGACTATGTGTCCGTGACGTACGGCGCTGGCGGAACGACGCGTGAACGCACCGTATCGGCAATCAAAACTATTAAGGACCGTGCGCGGCTGAATGTGGCCGGACACCTGACCTGCGTTGGCGCAAGCCGGGAGGAGACGCAGGAGGTGGCGCGGACCTATGCCCGTCTGGGTGTGCGGCGGATCGTGGCGCTACGGGGCGATGCCCCCAAAGGCGCGGATCGGTTCGTACCACACCCGGACGGGTACGGTAACGCGGCCGAACTGGTCGCGGGTCTGCGCGAGGTTGGCAATTTTGATATTGCCGTTGCGGCCTATCCCGAAGGGCATCCCGAAGCACCAGACCTGAACGCGGATATCGAAAACCTGAAACGTAAGATTGATGCGGGTGCGACCAGCGCGATTACTCAGTTTTTCTTTGAAAATGAAACGTTTCTGCGGTTCCGCGACGCCTGTGCGGCTGCTGGAATTCTTGTGCCGATCACCCCTGGTATCCTGCCAATCGAAAATTTCGCCAAGATGGTGAATTTCGCGGCGCGATGCCAGGCGCATGTGCCTGACTGGATGCATGATGCGTTTCGCAATGCAGGTGACGAAGCGGACACATTGGCCACTGCGATTGCAACGGAACAATGTGACGATCTGATCCGCGAAGGGGTTGATCATCTGCATTTCTATACGCTGAACAATCCGGACCTGACCTATAATATCTGTCGGGCGCTGGGCTTTGGCACCGTTGCCCTCGCGTCGGCGTCTGTCGCATAGCTTGCGCAATCGTTAATGTCCGTATAGCGTGATCTCAAACGTCGCGCCGCTGGGGCGCGGCAGAGATTGGTACGCTAATGACGAAACGTCATTCCCAAGCTGGGGGGCATCCAGCGCGTGTGCGGTCAAAGCAAGGACAATACCCGGAAAAGAGACCGCTATATGCAGCGCTGGACCTCGGCACGAATAGCTGCCGGATGCTGATCGCAGAGCCGGACGGAACGCATTTTCGTATAGTCGATGCGTTTTCCAAGTCGGTGCGGCTGGGATTGGATCTGGAACGGACAGGAGCTTTGTCCACTGCGGGGATCAACCGAACCCTGCAGGCTTTGCACGTATGCTCCCATAAATTGCGACGTCTTGGCGTGGAAAACACGCGTCTGGTGGCGACCGAAGCCTGCCGCCGTGCGACAAATGGCGAGAAATTCCTGAACCGAATTCGCAGCGAAACCGGCCTGAAGCTAGAGGTGATTGCGCCTGACGAGGAGGCACGGCTGGCGGTGATCTCCTGCTCACCGCTTCTGGAGGAAGAGTCAGAGCAAGTCTTGGTTGTCGATATTGGTGGGGGATCAACCGAGCTGGTTTGGATCGACTTGTCGGAAGTTCCCCCAGATCAGCGACGCAAGGCCATGATCGGGTTGCGGCCCGGGGCTGTCACGACATTGCCCGGCGCGCGGATCATTGACTGGATATCTGTGCCACTTGGCGTGGCGACGCTGATGCAACGCTATTCCGATGTGCAGGAAGATGGCGCGAAATTTGCCCTGATGTCGTGTTATTTCGAAGAAATGCTCGAAGATTTCTCGCCCTATCAGGACATGGTGGATGCGGCGACGTTGGAAGGATTGCAGATCATCGGAACGTCGGGCACGGTCACGACGCTAGGGGCGATGCATTTGGGGTTGCGACGTTATGACCGGTCAAAGGTTGACGGGTTGAAAATGCGCACTGGCGACGTGAATGCCGTGATTGACCGGTTTCTGGAATTGGGACCGGATGGGCGCAAGAATGAACCGGGGATCGGACGGGATCGGGCGGAATTGATTATGTCCGGTTCGGCGATTTTGCAAACATTATTAAGGGTTTGGCCAACAGACTTCATCCGCGTTGCGGACCGGGGGCTGCGCGAAGGGATGTTGTTTTCGATGATGGAAGCTGACGGGGTTTGGGATGACTAAGAACACATCGGGCCGCGGTCAGCGGGATTTGAAAGTGCGGGTAAAAACCGCGAAGGGACGCAAGCTGTCATCGACCCGCTGGTTGGAACGACAGCTGAACGATCCCTATGTGCAAGCAGCCAAGCGCGACGGGTTTCGTGGGCGCGCGGCCTTTAAAATCAAGGAATTGGATGATCGGTTTCGTTTCTTGGTGCCGGGTGCACGGGTTGTCGACCTCGGCTGTGCGCCGGGGGGCTGGTGTCAGATCGCGGTGGATCGGGTGAATGCGCTTGGTAAAGGCGGCAAGAAAGTTGGCAAGGTTCTAGGCGTTGATTTGCAAGAAGTGGAACCGATCGCAGGGGCAGAGATCTACCAACTCGACTTCCTAGACGAGGGTGCGGATGACAAGGTGAAAGATTGGCTGGGTGGCCCGGCAGATGTCGTGATGTCGGATATGGCGGCGGCGTCGTCGGGTCATAAACAAACCGACCATTTGCGAATTGTTGCGCTGGTGGAGGCGGCGGCTTATCTGGCGCTCGATGTGTTGGAAGAGGGGGGGACCTTCGTGGCCAAGGTTCTGGCAGGCGGGGCGGAGCAAGAGCTGCTGACCCTGCTGAAACAGCATTTCGAAAAAACGATCCATGTGAAACCGCCCAGCAGCCGCAAGGACAGTTCCGAGAAGTTTCTGGTGGCGACCGGGTTCAAAGGGCGCTAAACATCCCGAAAATTGAATATGAAGGAGGCCGCGATGCGCGCACCGCTTTATCGCCAAACCCCACCTGCGATTTTCCCCGTTGCGCTGGGTTTCATGGGGTTGGGATTGGCTTGGAAAGGGGCGGTTGGTGTGCTGGGGATGCCTGCATGGGTCGGGGATATCTTGACCGGGGCGGCGGTGTTCTTTTTCCTGTTTTTCGCGGTGTTTTATGCGGTGAAGCTAGCGCTGCGCCCGGCGGTTTTGGTTGAAGATATGGGCTCACCCCCAGCACGCGCTGCGATGGGGGCGTTTGCAATGGGCTTTATCCTCCTCTCTGTGGCGCTGGCCTCGTTCGGTGTGGCGGTGGGGAGTGTGTTCTGGGTGGGTGTGGTGCTCTATCTGGGGTTCGCTACATTGACGCTGCGCTCGCTACTGCGAGATCCGGTAGAGGCACGGGGATTCACCCCCTTTCAGTATTTGTCCTTCGTTGGCCTGATCCTAGGTGGGGCGGTGGGCTTGCCCAGCTTTCCGGCGCTATTCTGGCCGATGGTGTTGGGTTCGCTGGTGTTGTTTCTGGTGATCTCCGCCGGGTGGTTGTTAAAGCTGGCGCGGGTTCGTCCGCCTGTGCCACTGCGCGCCTCCACGGCCATCATCCTTGCGCCGCTCAGCCTGTTTGCCATGGCATTTGCACGGGGGGACGTGATTTGGGCGTTTCAGATATTCTACTGGGCGGCGACGATTGCTGCGATTGCTCTGCTTTTGCTGGTGAAATGGCTGACCAAGGGTGGCTGGACGCCGATCTGGGGCAGTTTCGTGTTTCCCGCGGCGGCATTTTGCAACATGCAAGCTTTGGCCACGGCGAGGGGGCTTAGCCCGATTGCCGAGGTCGCCCTGTTCCTTGGCCTGGCCATCGCGACACCTGTTATTCTGTTCATCCTTTACAAGCACAGCTTTAACTGGATCACGGGTGAACTGGCGAAAAAGTCCGGGGCGGCGACGGCTTAGGGGTTTCCAAATCCGTGACTTCGTGAGATAGGGACGTGCCAACACCGAATCCCAATCCGGAGAGAGACATGGATATTCGTGAGGCCCTTACCTTCGACGACGTATTACTGGTTCCAGCCGCGTCCAACGTGCTGCCAACAACGGCGGATACGCGCACGCGCATCACTAAAAGCATCTCCATGAATATCCCGCTGATCAGTTCGGCGATGGACACGGTGACGGAATCAAAAATGGCGATTGCGATGGCACAGGCTGGGGGGCTTGGGGTTATTCACCGCAATCTGGATATCGAGGAACAGGCCGCGCAAGTTCGTGCCGTGAAACGATTTGAATCGGGGCTTGTTGAAAACCCGGTAACGCTGTCACCGGATCAAACGCTGGCCGACGCGAATGCGTTGCGCGAGCGGTATAACATCACGGGTTTTCCGGTGGTCAATGACAAGGGACATGTGGTTGGAATCGTAACCAACCGCGACATGCGGTTTGCGTCCGACGCTGCCACCCCGGTCAAGGTCATGATGACGGCGGACAATCTGGCAATGTTGCAACAGCCGGTGGATTTGGGTGAAGCGAAAAGCCTGATGGAGGCGCGGCGGATTGAAAAGCTGCTGGTGGTGGACAAGGACCGCAAACTGGTTGGTTTGCTGACGCTGAAAGATATCGAACAGGCGGTGCTGAACCCATCAGCTTGCAAGGACGAGATGGGGCGGCTACGCGCCGCTGCGGCCTCGACCGTTGGTGATGCCGGGTTTGAACGGTCATGTGCGTTGATTGATGCCGGGGTCGATCTGGTTGTGGTGGACACGGCCCACGGTCATTCCGAAGGGGTTGGGCAGGCCGTAGAGCGGCTGAAGAAATATAACAGCAAAGTGCAGATAATGGCCGGAAACGTCGCAACGGCGGCGGGAACGCGGGCGTTGCTGGACGCCGGTGCTGACGCGGTAAAGGTGGGGATCGGGCCTGGCTCGATCTGCACCACGCGCATGGTGGCGGGTGTGGGTGTGCCGCAACTGACTGCGATCATGGATTGCGCGGCGGAGGCGGCGAAAACCGGCGACCACGTGATCGCAGATGGCGGGATCAAGTTCAGCGGCGATTTTGCCAAGGCGATTGCGGCAGGCGCTAGCTGTGCGATGATTGGGTCGATGCTGGCTGGCACGGATGAAGCCCCCGGCGAGGTGATCCTCTATCAGGGGCGCTCGTTCAAGGCGTATCGCGGAATGGGCTCGGTTGGCGCAATGGCGCGCGGATCAGCCGACCGTTATTTCCAGAAAGAGGTCAGTGGCGACAAGTTGGTCCCCGAGGGGATCGAGGGACAAGTGCCCTATAAAGGGGCGGTCAGTGCAACGCTGCATCAATTGGTTGGTGGTTTGCGGGCGGCGATGGGCTATACTGGCTGTGGCACGGTGGAAAAAATGCGCACGGGCTGTCAATTTGTGAAAATCACCGGCGCCGGGCTGAAGGAAAGCCATGTCCATGACGTGCAGATCACGCGCGAAAGCCCGAATTACAGGATGGGATAATGACAGCGCTAACCGTTTGTCTAATCTGCGTTTTTGTTCAGGTTTTGCTGACCTTCACCGTGATGTTCCGGATGGGGACTGCCCGGATTAAAAGCGTCAGAGCAAAGGACGTTACAATCGCCGATATTGCTTTGGATAGCGCAGCATATCCGCTGCATGTTCAGAAGTTGCAGAACAATTTCCGCAATCAGATGGAAACACCGATCCTGTTTTATGTGCTGATAACCCTTGGCGCTGCGGTTAATGCGTTGAACTGGGGCGTTGCGCTGGCCTCAGTCGGATATGTCGCCATGCGTATCGTTCACTATGTCATACACACTGGTAGCAATCATGTTGGTCGTCGGTTCAAGGTTTTCTTTCTGGGGTTCATATTTCTGATGATCGGCTGGGCGTCGCTGGGAATTGGCTTACTGGGGATTGTCTGACGGGTGATGGGTGTAGTGCACCCATCCTTGGGAAGTCATGACCTATCCTTGCCCGGGACATACAACACTCCATTCCCGTCCGGGACCTGATCCGGGACCTCCTACGAAACCCCTTGTTAATCCTTCGCCCTTTTGCGATGTCATGACGCCATGACACCTGCTGCCCGCCTTTCCGCGGCGATCACGCTGCTGGACCAGATACTGGACGGAGAACCCGCCGAACGCGCCCTGACCCGTTGGGCGCGACAAAGCCGCTTTGCGGGGTCCAAAGATCGTGCCGCCGTGCGCGATGTGGTGTTTGATTGTTTGCGTCAGCGCAGGTCCTTGGCTTGGCAAGCCGGCGCAGATACAGGAAGAGCCCTGGTTCTGGCACAGCAGTTTACAGCAGGTGAATCGCTCGACGAGCTTTTCACCGGAGAGAATTTTGCGCCCTTACCAATATCGGAAGAAGAAATGGCGCGACTTGGCCATCCAGAACGCGATGCCACCTTGCCCGAAGCCTATGACTTCCCGGATTTTCTACTTCCTGAATTGTTGCGATCTTTGGGGGATGATCTGCCGACAATTATGGGGGCAATGCAGGATCGTGCGCCGGTTGATCTGCGGGTGAACCGACTGAAAGCCACCGTCGACGAGGCGGAGCGCATGTTGGCGCGCGATCTGATTTTTACGGAACGTCTGGAGATTTTGCCAACGGCGCTACGCATCATTCAAAATCCCCGCAAGTTGGCGGCTAGCCTGGCCTATTCTTATGGGCTGGTCGAGTTGCAGGACGTGTCGAGTCAAAAGATCGCGGCCTTTTGCAACGCTGAACCGGGTATGAAAGTGCTCGACTATTGTGCGGGTGGCGGTGGAAAAACACTGGCTCTTGCCGCGGACATGATGGGTAAAGGTATTCTGATCGCGCATGACGTTAACCCTCATCGGATGAAGAACCTACCTGAACGTGCCCGACGTGCGGGGGCGGATGTTCAGTTGCTAACCGGAGATATGCTGCGCAAGCAGGCGATGAAATGTGATCTGGTTCTGGTCGATGCCCCCTGTTCCGGGACTGGCGCATGGCGTCGCAACCCGGACGCAAAATGGCGTTTGGATCAGAAATTTCTGGATAATATCATCGCGGTTCAGGCCGAGATTCTGGACAAGGCAGCGATATTTGTAAAACCGGGCGGGACAATGGTTTATGCCACTTGTTCGGTGCTTGCTTCTGAAAATCAGGATCAGATTTCCGCTTTTTGTCAGCGAAATGGTTGGAAAATCCAGGACGAAATCCACCTGTCCCCAATATCAGGCGGTGACGGCTTTTACGGCGCCAAGGTGATCCGCGAATAGCGTTTACAATCTTTGGTTGTATACGTATTGTTAACCCTACGCAGTATACTAGGCCTGTAACGATTGCGCGGGGAGTCATGTCTGACATTTTGACCAGTTTTCGGGACAGCTCGCCGCTGATGCGACGGTTTGTTTCGCTGCTGATGTTGGTTGCGGTTTTGTTGGTTTTGCTGGCCCTGTCGCTTCGTTATCACTTTTACTTTGGTTATTATTCGGTCCCGGTAATTTTGGGATTTGTATTGTTTTTCCTGCTCGATAGTTCGCGCAAGATCAGGGTGGAAAACGCGTTGCGGACGAAAGAAAAAAGTGTCATCGCCAGCGATTGCGAGATGTTCGATGATCTGCCGGTTCCAATGATCGAACTTTTAGGTGATGGAAAGATCACACAGGCCAACCGCGCTGCGCTTCGGTTGATGGCGCGCAACGAAGTGACGGGCGAGGCATTTTCAAACATATTTGAAGGGCTGGGCCGCTCTATTCGGGATCGTATCAATGATACGTTAAAAGGACATTCGCTTGGCAAACCTGAAATGGCCAGATGCTTCCGCCAGGGTGAGGAAGTGTTTGTTCAGATAACCATGTCAAAAATGCATCGCAACAATGCGGATTCTGTTCTGGCAATCCTAAGTGACGCAACCGAATTAAAAACGCTAGAGGCGCAATTTGTTCAAAGCCAGAAAATGCAGGCGGTTGGGCAATTGGCGGGTGGTGTTGCACATGATTTCAACAATATCCTGACGGCCATGATGGGGCACGCTGATCTGTTACTACAGCGACAGGATTCCAGTAGCGCTGATTACGAAGATCTGGTGCAAATCAAGCAGAATGCCAATCGCGCGGCCGCACTTGTGCGACAGCTGCTGGCTTTTTCTCGCAAGCAGACATTGCGCCCAACCTCGTTGAGGTTGGATGAAAGCCTGTCGGAACTGTCTCACCTTCTCAATCGGTTGCTGGGCGAGAAAGTGGTGCTTGAGACCGAACATGGTGCAAACTTGAAACCAGTTCGCGTTGATGAACGTCAGTTTGAACAGGTGATCATGAATTTGGTCGTAAATGCACGTGATGCGATGCCTGATGGTGGTGTCGTGCAGATTCTGACCAGCAACGTGACCTTCACCGAAGAATTGAAGCGGGATCGCGCGACCGTGCTTCCGGGTGACTATGTCATGGTTCAGGTAAAAGACAGCGGTTGCGGAATCCCGCCCGACCAATTGACCAAGATTTTCGAACCCTTCTTTACCACCAAAAAGTTGGGAAAGGGTACCGGACTGGGCCTGTCGACCGTGTATGGCATTATCAAGCAGACGGGCGGGTTTGTGTTTGTTGACAGTGAACAGGACGTCGGCACCTGCTTCACCATCTTCTTACCGGTTGCAGAGGAAAAACCCCTCGAAGACCCCGGTGCGCCAATTCCCAATCAAACCGATCTTACAGGGCAGGGGCGGGTGTTGCTGGTCGAAGATGAAGCGGCAGTTCGTTCGTTTGCGGCGCGCGCGCTGGCAATGCGGGGGTATACCGTCACCGAAGCGGCATCGGGCGAGGAGGCGTTAGAGCAACTGGAAGAACATGTGGGGGAATTCGACATCTTCGTTTCTGACGTCATCATGCCGGGTATCAATGGACCCGGTTGGGTGCGTCAGGCATTAGCCAAATATCCCGGGATCAAGGTAATTTTTGTTTCTGGCTATGCCGAAGACGCATTCGAGGATGGTGAATCCGACTTTGATGGCGCTGCTTTCTTGCCGAAACCATTCTCGTTAACGGATTTGACCCAAAAGGTGAAAGACCTGTTGGAAGCCTAGTGACGGGCCGCGGCATAGATTTCGTATTCTGGCGCAAAATAGTCGGTCAGCTTGGCAATGGCTTCCGGATGAAGGTTGAAATCGGCGCTTGGACTGGCATTCAGGTGCGGAATATCCAGTCGGGTTTGAAATCGGTCTTCCAAGAAGGCGATGAACACTGGAAGCGCATCATAGCGAAACACATGATCGACAATCACTGCGCCAGAACGTTCAGTCATGAAATTCAGCGGTCGTCCAATCCCTTTGGCGCGTTCAGGCAATTCAATATATCGTAGGCAGAATTCCTGGAATGTCTGGTTGGCCGTACTGTTGGGAGAGTCCGACACTTCTGGACGTGACCGATATTTGTACCAGCTAAACAACCAGTCGATCGGATCCCGCAACAGGCAACATGTCTCTATCGTGTCATATCCCAGGCTAGAGAAATAGGGGCGCATGAACCGCCTGAACTTGCGCGCTGACATATGCTTGATCCGCGAATTATGCGTAAAAACGATATCACAATGCGGCTCTAGCGCCTGATGTATGCTGGTGGACGCGGCCTTTGTCATCGCCAAGAACGCCAGATTTTTCTCGATCGATACCAGCATAGCCCTTAATCCTGCAGAATTCGTGTTTCGCTTTACTATTCTGTAACCATAACAGCGGAAAGATGCATTTACAGAAAATTTATGTTGCAATGTTCTCGTTTTGATCTAATGTCCGCCAGAAGAACAAGAGGCGAACATGAGCAGTGATTGCCGGACCTTGCAAGTTATGAAATAAGGAAACACAACAATGGCGAGTACACTTCTGGATCTGGACGAAAGACGCAACATGGATAAGCAAAAGGCGCTGGAATCAGCGCTATCGCAGATCGAGCGAAATTTTGGCAAAGGCTCGATCATGAAGCTGGGGCAGGACAATCCTGTTCAGGATATCGAATCAACGTCGACCGGGTCGATTGGACTGGATATCGCCCTTGGCATTGGTGGTCTACCGAAAGGACGGATTATCGAAGTTTACGGTCCGGAAAGTTCGGGGAAAACAACACTCGCGCTGCACGTGATTGCCGAGGAGCAGAAAAAAGGCGGTATCTGTGCCTTTGTTGACGCGGAACATGCGCTCGACCCGCAATATGCCAGAAAATTGGGCGTTAATCTGGATGATCTGCTGATTTCACAACCTGACGCGGGTGAGCAGGCGTTGGAAATCACGGAAACGCTGGTGCGCTCGGGTGCTGTGTCGGTGGTTGTCGTGGATTCGGTTGCCGCGCTGACCCCCAAATCCGAACTGGAAGGCGATATGGGGGACGCGCAGGTGGGGGCACAAGCGCGTCTGATGAGCCAGGCCATGCGCAAACTGACAGCAGCGATCAGCCGTTCCAAATGTATGGTGATCTTCATAAACCAAATTCGTATGAAGATCGGGGTCATGTTTGGCTCGCCGGAAACCACGACAGGTGGCAATGCGTTGAAGTTCTATGCCTCTGTTCGGCTGGACATCCGCCGCATAGGTGCGCTCAAGGATCGTGACGAAGTTGTCGGCAACGCGACACGCGTCAAAGTCGTGAAAAACAAGGTCGCCCCGCCGTTCAAACAGGTCGAATTCGACATCATGTATGGCGAAGGTATCTCCAAAACCGGGGAGATTCTGGATCTTGGCGTTAAAGCCGGCTTGGTGGAAAAATCGGGTTCGTGGTTTTCCTATGGGGATGAACGGATCGGACAGGGACGTGAGAACGCAAAGCAATATCTGAAAGACAATCCGGATATGGCGCATGAGATCGAAGACAAAATCCGTGCGGCGCACGGGTTGGACTTTGACGGTTCCGATGATTTTGATGCTTCAGACGAGGTTCTGGAGGATTAATAAACGCCACAATTTGATGAAACGGGCCGCACGAAGTTGCGGCCCTTTTTCGTTTGGTTGATGTGGACAGCCGACAGCGGGCAGGATACACCCTTTCTGATTTATGAATACGCCCCCGCGCGGGGACTACGGGAATGACGAAAATGGTAAGCCTGAACGATATCCGCAGCACTTTCCTCGGCTATTTTGAAAAGAATGGCCACACGGTCGTGGACAGCTCTCCACTGGTGCCGCGCAATGATCCGACGCTGATGTTCACCAACTCTGGCATGGTGCAGTTCAAGAACCTGTTCACAGGGGTGGAGAAGCGGGATTATGTGCGCGCAACGACCAGCCAGAAATGTGTGCGGGCAGGCGGCAAGCATAACGATCTGGACAATGTAGGCTACACGGCGCGGCACCTGACGTTTTTCGAAATGCTCGGGAATTTCAGTTTCGGCGACTATTTCAAATCCGACGCGATCCCCTTTGCATGGGAACTGCTGACGAAGGATTTCGGGATCGACACGGAAAAACTGCTGGTCACGGTTTACCACACCGATGACGAGGCCGCAGACATATGGAAGAAAGTCGGCGTGCCGGATCACAAGATTATTCGGATCGCAACGGACGACAATTTCTGGAAGATGGGTCCAACGGGTCCATGCGGCCCCTGCACCGAAATTTTCTATGATCACGGCGAAAAATTCTGGGGTGGCCCGCCGGGCTCGCCCGAGGAGGACGGAGATCGATTCATTGAAATCTGGAACCTTGTTTTCATGCAGAATGAGCAGTTCGAAGACGGCTCCATGAAGGCGCTCGACATGCAGTCAATTGATACGGGCATGGGGCTGGAGCGGTTTTCCTCGCTGATGCAGGGGACAAACAATGTCTATGAAACCGACCTGATGAAAGCGCTGGTTGAGGCGTCGGCGCACGCGACCTCGACCGACATAGGCGATGCGCATGTGACCCATCACCGCGTGATTGCGGATCATTTGCGCTCCACCTCCTTCCTGATTGCCGAAGGGGTGCTGCCCTCGAACGAAGGGCGCGGATACGTGCTGCGCCGGATCATGCGCCGCGCCATGCGGCACGCGCATTTGCTTGGCGCCAAGGACCCGGTCATGCACCGTCTGGTGCCCGCACTGGTGCGGCAAATGGGGCAGGCTTATCCGGAATTGTCTCGCGGTCAGGCGATGATCGAAGAAACGCTGCTGCTGGAAGAAACCCGGTTCAAAACAACACTGGATCGCGGGCTGAAACTGCTCGATGAAGCGCTGGACGATCTGCCGGACGGGTCAGATTTGCCCGGCGATACGGCGTTCAAACTGTATGATACCTATGGCTTTCCGCTGGACCTGACGCAGGATGCGCTGCGCGAAAAGGGGCGCAGCGTGGACACGGACGGTTTTGATGCCGCTATGGCCGAGCAAAAGGCAAAGGCGCGCGCAGCATGGTCCGGCACGGGCGAGGCGGCGGATGAGTCGGTTTGGTTCGATATTGCCGAAAAGCACGGCACGACAGAGTTCCTCGGCTACGACACCGAAACGGCGGAGGGGCAGGTGTTGGCCGTCGTCAAAGACGGGGCAACAGTGAATTCCGCTGCAACCGGGGACGAGGTGCAGATTGCCGTCAACCAGACGCCGTTTTATGCGGAATCCGGTGGTCAGGTGGGCGATAGCGGCCTGATCACAACGGACGGTGCAACAGTTGAGGTGACGGACACCAAGAAGAAGGCCGGCGTGTTCGTGCATATCGGCAAAATCACGGCGGGGACGCTGACAAAAGGTGACGCGGTGGCGCTGTCGGTTGATCACGCGCGCCGTTCGGCGATCCGCGCGAACCATTCGGCCACGCATCTTTTGAACGAGGCTTTGCGCAATGTGCTGGGTGATCATGTGGCGCAGCGCGGCTCGCTCAATGCCGAAAACCGTTTGCGCTTTGATTTCAGCCATCAGAAGGCGATGACACCCGAGGAACTGTCACGGGTGGAGGCGGAGGTGAACGCTTATGTCCGCCAGAACGGGCCGGTGGAAACGCGGATCATGACGCCGGATAACGCGCGCGAGCTTGGCGCGCAGGCGCTGTTTGGCGAAAAATATGGCGACGAGGTGCGCGTGGTGTCGATGGGGTCCCAGCCCGGGTCGGGTAAAGGGATTGATCAGAATACCTATTCGCTGGAGCTGTGCGGGGGCACGCATGTGAAGCGGTTGGGCGAGATCGGTATCTTCAAGCTGGTGAGCGAGAGTGCCTCTGCCGCCGGGATTCGCCGGATCGAGGCGCTGACCGGGGAGGGGGCGTTGGCCTATATCGCACAAGCGGACGCGCAACTGACAGCGGCGGCGGCGGCGCTGAAAGCCTCGCCCGATCAGGTGGTTGACCGGGTGAAATCCCTTATGGACGAACGCAAATCATTGCAAAACGAAGTCGCAGAATTGCGTCGTCAGTTGGCTATGTCAGGTGGCGGCAAGGCGGAGGCCAAGGCAAAGGACGTGAATGGTGTGCCATTCCTTGCGCAGGTGCTGACGGGTGTGTCTGGCAAAGATTTGCGCGGGTTAATTGACGAGCATAAGGCGCAAATGAAATCGGGGGCCATCCTGCTGATCGCCGACACGGGTGATCGGGCGGCGGTGGCGGCTGGCGTCACAGATGACCTGACCAACACGATCAGCGCCGTCGAAATGGTACGCGCAGCTGCCGAGGCACTGGGTGGCAAAGGTGGTGGTGGCCGCCCGGACATGGCGCAGGGTGGCGGTGCAAGTGCAAAGAATGCCGACGCGGCCATCACGGCGGTCGAAAAACTGATGGAGGGGTAAATGGCGGTTTACGCAATGGTGCATATCGACGTGCATGACGCTGACGAATACGCAAAATATGCGGCGCTGGCTGGGCCAGCGGTCGAAAAATTCGGCGGCGAGTTTCTGGCCCGGGGCGGCGCGTGCGTGCATAAGGAGGGCAAGGGCCGGGCACGTAATGTGATCATCCGTTTCCCGGATATGGAAACGGCTGAAAAATTCTATCACTCTCCGGACTATCAGGAGGCGCTAAGCTACGGCCTGCCCGCCGCCACGCGCGAGTATACGTTTGTGGAGGGGGTCTGATGTCGGCTTATATTATCGCGCGGATCGACGTGACGGATCTGGATGCCTATCTGGAATATGCCAAGCAGACAGTGGCCATCGCCGAGAGTTTTGGCGGGCGGTTTCTGGTGAAAGCGGGCGAGTATGAACAAGTCGAAGGCGATGGGCCGTCCCGCCATGTGGTCATTGAAATGCCAGACCGGGCGACGGCGCGGAAATTCTATAACTCTCCGGAATATCAGAAGATTTTGCCGATCGCGCTGGCCAATTCCAACCGTGATCTGGTGATTGTCGAAGGCGCTTAACGCGCGATGTAGCGGTCCTTGCGGTGGTTGCTGGCGACGATGATGTTGACGATCACAGCGCCCAGCAACGAGGCCCCGACCATCTGCCACGGCATCACGAAAAACGCGATGGAAAACAGCACCGCGTCAAACCCTAACTGCACCCATCCCGCCTGAATACCGATCCGATCCTGCAGGAATAGCCCCAACACGCCGACGCCCCCCAAAGATGCGCCGTGGCGGAACAGGACGATCAGCCCCAGCCCGGCCATCGCCCCGGCCATGGCCGCACCAAACAGCGGATTGATCGCCTCGAAACTGATCAGGGATGGGAACAGGGCCGTCATGGCCGAGACGAGACCAACCGCGATGAAGCTCTTCACCGTGAAAACCGGTCCCATCCGCAGCCATGCCAGCGCGTAGAAGGGCAGGTTAATCAGGAAAAACACCACGCCAAACGGCCAGTCCCCCAGATAGCTGATCAAGACGCCAAGCCCGGCGGTCTGCCCGGTGATTAGCCCAAGATGGGTCAACATCTGCACGGACAACGCACACAGCGCGGTGCCCAGCAGGAAGGCTTGAACATCCTCTAACAAGGAGTGGCGCAGGACTTTGTGGGGTTCGTTTGTCGACATACCGCCCGGGCTATCGCCAGTCCCGGGCGGTGTCAATCAGCGTCAGATAATCGCCGAGGGGGAACGCAACGCGGCATCGGCCTGACCGTGGGCCAGCCCTGTCGTTTCGTTCGTGATGGTAGGGGACATGATATTTGTCCCTTGCGGCGTGTGTGTCAGACCAAGGGCGTGACCGACCTCGTGCGCCATCAGCTTGCCACCGGAGGTGGCGGTCATCATACAGGCCCGCGCTTTGGGCGAGCCGCAACCGCCAAGCGGAGTCTCGTCATGTTTGAAAATCTGATCGACGACGAAAATCCCGATATCGTCCTGTTGCAGCCCGTTCCGGTTGGAAAACAGCGCGCGCTGTTCGGAGGATAAATTTTGCAGTTTGCACTGACCCGCATTCATTTGCAGGAAATGGTGTGGCAGGTCCAGAACCTCGGGGCCGGTGCGCTGGAAGAAGGTAATGCCGAGCGGCGCGTAGATTTTGTTCATCTCGCCCACCATTTTGCGGGCGCGGGTGGCGAGGTCCTTTTCCCCGCGCCGGAACGTCTCGGCGACGGGTTCCAGTATCTTGATCCCGACCCCCACGCGGCCAACGGCGCTGTCGTGGTTCTCGATCTCCTGCAGGATGAAATTTGTGGTCGCGCGGGCCATTACAGTGCGCTTTCCACTGACAACGAGGGCGGGGGCCGCATCCTCGGTATAGGCCGGGATGATGGCGCGTCCGGTGGCGCGGCCATCATCCTGCGCCCGGCAGAACCCCCAGCTGCAGCTGGTGTCCTGTCCGAACTGACCCGCAACGGGGCGGGCAGAGGCGATCATGAACGTGTTCACCCGCGGCACGCCGTAAACGGCAAGCGGGCGGTCAATCCGGCGCGGGTGTTCCAGCGGGATCAGCGGCCCAAACGCGCCGCCCCGGTTCGGGTCCATCGTGGACAGTCGCACGGCCCCGTTATTGGCAACCGTCCAGATTTGCACACCACTGCCCCCTTGCGTGATGATCGCCGGATAGCGGGATTGCAGGCCACGAACGTTGACGTGCGAGGACCAGCGGCCGCGAAAGGTCGAATACCAGACGCGGCTATTGGCCTGATCGTGATGCACCATGTGAAGCGTGTCGCCATGCGCGGCAAGCGAGACAGGTTCCTTTGTCCATGCGCCGGGTACGGTTGCGGCCTGCGAGAAAAGCTGATCGCCCTTTTTTTCCACGTGCAGCAATTTGCGGGTTTTGTCGGTGGTGACGACATGCAGCGTGTTGCCAACGAAGCAGGCGGCGGGGGTGCCGCGCAGTTTTTGGCGCGACAGGCCCCACACCTCGCGCCAGACCGGATCGGAGGGGCGGCGCGTGATGTGGCGCAGGTAGCCGCCATCGTCACGGTCAGCAAAAATCATGTGTAAATCGCCCTGCGGATCCACAGCCAATGCCGGGGTCAACGCAGATTTGGCGAGCCGCTGCCCGCCGCTTTCAGCAAGATATTCGGTGTTCCGGATTTTGTTCCAAGCCATTTCTATCCCTCTTTTTGTATGAATGGAGGGAGTAGAGAGAGGTTGGATGCGTATGTCCGTGACTAATCGCACAAAAAAGGGCCGCACATGGCGGCCCTTCTATGATCAGCCTGCAAGGGCTTTGTTTAGGTTCTCGTCAATTTTTTCGAGGAACCCTTCGGTCGTCAGCCATTTCTGATCTGGACCGACCAGCAGCGCCAAATCCTTGGTCATGAAGCCGCTTTCGACGGTGTCGATGATGACTTTTTCCAGCGTTTCAGCGAATTCGCGCAGCTTATCGTTGCCATCCAATTTCGCACGGTGCTTCAGACCTCCGGTCCAAGCATAGATCGACGCGATGGAGTTGGTCGAGGTTGCCTCGCCCTTCTGGTGCTGGCGATAGTGGCGGGTAACGGTGCCGTGGGCGGCCTCGGCTTCGACAATCTTGCCGTCCGGCGTCATCAACTGCGAGGTCATCAGACCCAGAGAGCCAAAGCCCTGAGCAACCGTGTCCGACTGCACGTCACCATCATAGTTCTTACAGGCCCAGACATAACCGCCCGACCATTTTAGCGAGGCCGCGACCATGTCGTCGATCAGACGGTGCTCGTACCAAATGTTCTTTTTCTTGAATTCGTCTTCGAACTCTTCTTCATAAACCTTCTGAAAAATGTCCTTGAAGCGCCCGTCATAGGCTTTGAGGATGGTGTTTTTGGTGGACAGGTAAACCGGCCAGCCAAGGTTCAAGCCATAGTTCAGTGACGCACGAGCGAAGTCATAGATCGACTCGTCAAGGTTATACATCCCCATATAAATCCCGGCGGAAGGGGCGTCGAACACATCGCGTTCAATAACGGTGCCGTCTTCACCTTCGAATTTCATGGTTAGCTTGCCCGCGCCCGGGAACAAGAAGTCGGTCGCGCGATACTGGTCGCCGTAAGCGTGACGGCCAACCACGATCGGCTTGGTCCAACCCGGAACCAATCGCGGGACGTTTTTGCAGATGATCGGCTGGCGGAAGATCACGCCGCCCAGAATGTTGCGGATCGTGCCGTTCGGCGAACGATACATGCGCTTCAGCCCGAATTCCTCTACCCGTGCCTCGTCCGGGGTGATGGTCGCACATTTAACGCCAACGCCGTATTTCTTGATCGCTTCGGCTGCATCTACCGTGATCTGGTCGTCGGTTTCGTCGCGGGCCTCGATCCCAAGGTCATAGTATTTTAGATCGATATCGAGATAGGGCAGGATCAGCTTGTCTTTGATGAACTGCCAGATGATGCGGGTCATCTCGTCGCCGTCGAGCTCGACAACCGGATTTTCTACTTTGATTTTAGACATGAACTTCCCTTCATTCTGCGTATGGCTGCGAATTTGAGGGCTATGTAGCCAAGTTTTCGCAAAAGGGGAAGTGGGTATACGTCTGTATACCTATTTAGGTGGCATTTTCCCGACGAAGGTCTGCGAAAGTTCCAGCAGGCGATTGAGCGCGTCTTCGTTACCAAACGCGTCCTCGTTGACGTCGACAAGCCCTCCCATCTTGCGGCCAGTGAAGCTCATAGGATCAACACCGGGGATGGCGAGGGCTGCCGCCTCGTTTTCCTTGCCAACGCGGAACATGCCACCGTCTTTATGAACACCGCACAGCATATTGCCGTTTTGCAGGAAGCACAGGCCGCCGAACATTTTCTTTTCGGTGATACCGTTCAGTCCGGCGGTCAGATCCCGCAGGATCGCGGCATGTCCTTCGTCGTAAGCCATTGGAATATCCTTGCTGTCTGATTAGGGTCAGTCTACACAAAGGGGGGCGGCGCGCAAATGGTCGACAGAAATCGGCAGAGTGGAACGGTTCGGCGTGAAGAAAGGACAGAAGTCCGTATTCCGTGGAAGCTGTTATTTTACTGGACAGGATTTGTTGGCTTCGGGGTTTTCATGGCTGTGCCAGGGACTGTTGCGCCGACGGGGTATTTTACCAATGTCCTGATGATCGCTGGTGCTGTTTGGCTGGTGGGGATCGTGTTTGTATTCCTGCTGGACCGCGCCCTGGACCGGATTAACCAGACACAACGCGGGCGGCGTGTCATTTTGCTTGCGACGATTGGGATAATCGGCGTGGTGCTGTTCCGCCTAATCATGCAGGATCAGGGGGGAACATTTTATCGGCCTGCACCAGATGTCACAACAACACAACAGGTGACTGTAGGTGTCAAGCAAACTGAAACGGTTCAGGCAACGCAGCAAGTGACCAAGCAGATCAATTGTACCCGGGTTAACCAGGGAGATGCTCCACGAATGGAATGCATTCTGACGAACGAAGGTGCTGAACCGATCAGCAAATCCTTCCCCTGCGTCGCTGATGGCAACCAATATCGTTGTCCCTATCCCAACGCTGCTGACTTCTGATTGCAGGGCGGGTCTACCCGCGTTAAAGCAACCACGAGATTTGAAGGAGCATTTCGTGGCAGGAACAGATCATTCACTGGCAGAAGACTGGCAAGGTCCAACCCCCGCATTCGTGCTGGTCGAACCCCAGATGGGTGAGAATATCGGCGCAGCGGCGCGGGCCATGTGGAATTTCGGTCTGGACCGGATGCGGATCGTAAACCCCCGTGACGGCTGGCCGAACCCCAAGGCACAGGCGATGGCGTCAGGTGCGGCGCGGGTGCTGGATCAGGTGCAGGTGGTGGACACTACCGCCGAGGCGCTGGTGGATATGAACTATGTGTTTGCCACAACGGCGCGGGATCGCGACCTGACAAAAACTGTAATGACGCCAGAACGCGCGATGGCCCATGCCCGCGAATTGATCGGGCAGGGGCAGAAGGTCGGGGTTCTGTTTGGTCCGGAACGCGCGGGACTGGCTAATGACGATATTGTCCGGGCGAATGCAATCATTTCGGTCCCGGTGAACCCGGCTTTTGCCTCGTTGAACCTTGCGCAATGTGTACTTCTGACCGCCTATGAATGGCGGCGGCAGGGGACGGAGGTCCCCGCCGAGGTGACAGAAATGGGCAAAGCCCGGTTTGCGCAGAATATCGAAATCCAGAAGTTGTTGGAACATCTGGAAGGCCGACTTGATGATGTGGGATTCTTCTGGCCCGACGAGAAACGTGATTCGATGCAGGCGAACCTGCGTAACATGTTCAGCCGTCTGCCGTTAACAGACGCCGATGTTCGTACCTTTCACGGGATATTGAAGGCGCTTGGTGAGAAGCGCCTCAAATCCTAGTTGAACCAGAAAGCGAAAAACCCAAGGCCACCACGTCCCATGGCGTTATTGAATGCCCGCATCTGCGTTTGATCGACCGCTGGCCCTTCTTCAAGATAGGGGGCAATTCCCGGGCCGGTCAGTGACAATACAAGGTCAAAGTCGGTTGGTTCTGTGAAGAAGCGGTTAAGATTTACCCCGCGCCCCGGCAATCGCCAATGCGCCAGCAACAAATCCCCCGACAAAAGCGCATCGCTCATGTCCAGGAATTGAAACCAGCCGTCCAGAACCTGTTGATTCACCTCGCCGCCTGTCAGGGGATTGAGGCCGGGTTGGTGTGGTCCCGGTAGCCATTCACGATCATTGTCGGTTTCCGCAAGGATCGCGGCCCAGTTTTCACGCGACAGACGGGTGACTGTCATCAGTTCGGTCAGGACTGCCTGCCGACGTTCAGGCTCAACCACCGGCCAATTGATCGTATGGACCAACGATATCCCGTCCGCAACACTTGCCCATTGAACGGGGCGCTCATCGCCTTCTGGGGTCAGTACGCCCTGCATCGGCAGACCTGCGCGCGGAAAAAGCGCGTGGAAGCTGACGTTAAACGTGGTTTCAAAATTGTGGGCCAGCCAGAAATTCAGTCCTGCCCGCATCAGATGCGCATAGCCCTCCAACCAGATGGCATCTGCGTTATCCAGACGAAACGCAAATTTGGGCGATTTTCTATCGCTCGGATCATTTGCACCTAACAAGCCCAATACGCGCAACAAAGGCCATTTATTTTCAAAGTTGCCATCCCCTGAAAAATTCAGTTTGGCGTTATCAAGGGATAACAAAACACCAAACTCGTCGTCAGGCTCGACCGCACGAAGGATTGCGATGACCCCTGCCAGTCGGTTGTCCAACTCTACCAGGATTGCCCGAAAGGTTTCATAATCCAATGGTTCGGGAGATGCGTTTTGTTCCCCGGTCATCAACATCATAGGCGGCAGAATGAACATAATATCAGGGTCATCAGGTCCATATCCGTGTCGCGTCATGGATTGTCCCGCGAATTCCAGCGTTTTGGCCATTTCGGTCAGCCCCATCAGGAACCGCGCCCCATTGTCATTTTCAGCCAAGGCTGCAATTTGCGCTTCGACTGCGGCACGATCTTCCATTGTGCTGGCTTCGAAGAATGCCGCAGACAGGCTTGATAGCGTGACTTTTTGCGCGAATGCAGGCTGACAGATCGTCAGTAGTCCCATTGCAAGACCTGTGAAAAATCGTCCCATATACATGTTCCTTTCCAAAATGGCGTTGGACCTTAGATGATGATCCCTATATCGAATGCAATCGAAATCAGATGAAACCACACCGAGGATATTGATGAGCAATAACCGCAGCATATTCGAAGAGGTAGACCAAAAAAAACCTGAACCCCCGATTACCTCTCGTACAGGCAATAGATCGCGTAAGGGTTTGGTCATCTGGTTGGGCATTCTGTTCGTGCTGGTGGTCGCGATGATTGTTGTTGGTGGTTTGACACGTTTGACCGATAGCGGCTTGTCAATCACCGAATGGGCCCCGATCACTGGGGCAATCCCTCCACTGTCGGCGACCGACTGGCTGGCAGAGTTTGACAAATATCAGGCAACACCAGAATTTGCGCTGGTGAACCATGCGATGACGCTTGATGAGTTCAAGACGATTTACTGGTGGGAGTGGGGTCACAGGTTCCTTGGCCGGATCGTCGGGTTGGTCTGGTTTGTGGGCTTCGTCTGGTTTCTGGTACGCAAGGCGATACCGATGGGCTGGACCTTGCGCCTGCTGGCGCTGGGGTTGCTTGGCGGGCTTCAGGGCGCGATTGGCTGGTGGATGGTGTCGTCGGGCCTGACGGGGCGGATGGTTGACGTTGCGTCCTATCGTTTGGCGATCCATCTGGGGTTGGCGTTCCTTATCCTTGGATTGATTGCCTGGTTCATGATGGAACTGCGGCTGTCAGGGGCCGCACTGCTGCAGGCGCGGCGGCGACGCGACATGGCGCTGATGCGGCTGTCGACGGTGATGCTGGTCGTGCTGTTTCTGCAAATCCTGCTGGGCGCGCTTGTCGCGGGCATTGACGCGGGGCGGTCCTTTCCGACATGGCCGTCGATGAACGGGGAGTTCCTTCCCTCGGAAAGTTTTGGATACACGCCGCTTTGGACCAACTTCTTCGAAAACCCTGCGCTGGTGCAGTTTAACCACCGGATGCTTGGGTATCTGGCGCTGGTATTTGGGCTGTTTGTCTGGTGGCGAAGCCGGGGGAGTGCGCTGGCTGGCGTGCGCGGGGCGTTTGCCGTGGCGACCGTGATGCTGCTGTTGCAGATGGTGCTGGGGATTGTGACAGCGATTTATGCCGCGCCGTTGCATGCGGCGATCACGCACCAGTTGGGGGCGGTGGTGCTGATGGTGCTGACACTGCGCGCACGGTTCGAGGCGGCTTATCCGGCAGAACAGCGGATTGCGCGGGGGTAATTGGTCAAGTCGGTACGACTTGGCCCGCGCCCGACCCTCCCCACGGGAGGGCGCGTTCCGCACCCACCCAGGGTCAGGCGCTCTCATTTCTTGGGAAAACTATGGGGTAAAATAATACCTATTTTGTAAACCATTGATTATGCTTAAATATTTCCCACAACCCCCCGTTGACGCGCCCAAATAAATCGCTAAAACCCGCACATCGAATTCCGGCGGGCCGCAAAACCCGCCTTTAACCTGTCGAAATGGATCGGAACATGAAAACCTATTCTGCCAAACCGGCTGACATCGACAAGAAATGGATCATCATCGACGCCGAGGGCGTGGTGCTGGGCCGTCTTGCCACGATTGTCGCCAACCGCCTGCGCGGCAAGCACAAGGCGACCTTCACACCGCATATGGATATGGGTGACAATGTCATCATCATCAATGCAGAGAAGGTTCAGCTGACCGGCAACAAGCGCGCTGACAAGAATTACTACTGGCACACAGGCCACCCGGGCGGCATCAAATCCCGCACCGCTGGCGAGCTGCTGGAAGGCAAATTCCCCGAGCGTGTCGTGACCAAAGCGGTTCAGCGTATGCTGCCCGGCGGTCCTTTGTCGAAAAAGCAGATGACCAATCTGCGCGTTTATGCCGGTGCCGAGCATCCGCATGAAGCTCAAAACCCCGAGGTTCTGGACGTGAAAGCCATGAACCCGAAAAACACGCGGAGTGCATGATCATGGCTGATGACATCAAATCCCTCGACGAGCTGAAAGACGCTGTCGCCGACGCACCGGTTGTTGACGAAGCACCGGTTCGCGAAGCCGTTCGCGACGAACTTGGCCGCTCCTATGCCACGGGTAAGCGTAAAGACGCTGTTGCCCGTGTCTGGATCAAACCGGGTTCCGGTAAAGTGACCGTTAATGGCAAAGAGATGGACAAATATTTTGCCCGTCCGGTGTTGCAGATGGTTCTGCGTCAGCCGTTCGAAGTTGCCGGCGTTGAAGGTGAATTCGACGTGCAGGCAACCGTCAAAGGTGGTGGCCTGTCCGGTCAGGCCGGTGCGGTCAAGCACGGTATCTCCAAAGCTTTGCAGCTTTACGAGCCGACGCTACGCGCGCCGTTGAAAGCCGCTGGCTTCCTGACCCGCGACAGCCGCGTTGTTGAGCGTAAGAAATACGGTAAGCGCAAAGCCCGCCGGTCTTTCCAGTTCTCCAAGCGTTAATCGCTGGACGCAATGGTCAAGAAAGGGCTGGTGGCATCACCGGCCCTTTTTTTATTGGGTAAACTCGATGACGCCGTGCACTATAATAATTGGACTTCGAAAGGTTCGGGTATAGAATTGGCGAATGGTGATTTGAGGAGGCGGAAAGGGCTATGCCAGTAGGAATATTTGATTCCGGCCTGACCGGGCTGACGATACTTGACGCCGCCATAAAACGGTTACCGGGGCAGGGGTTTGTGTATTTTGGCGACACTGCCAACGCGCCCATTGGTGGCAAAAGCGCGGATGAGATTTACGACATCACGGTCAACGGCGTGACCCGTCTTTTTGATGCGGGCTGTGATCTGGTTATTCTGGCGTGCAACACGGCCTCGGCCGTGGCGTTGCACGATCTGCAGGTGAACTGGCTGACAGGACATCGCCGTGTGCTGGGTGTGTTTGTTCCCATGATCGAGGAGCTGACTCGCCGCGACTGGGGGGACAATGGACCGCCGACTCATACGGGTTTACGCAATGTTGCGCTGTTCGCCTCTCCAGCGACCGTCACCAGTGGTGCTTTCGAACGAGAGTTGAAGTTTCGCGCCCGCGATGTCGAGGTGGTTGCCGAAGCCTGCGTCGGCCTTGTTCCCGCAATCGAAGCCGGGGATATGGAAGGGGCAAACGCTTTGGTCGACAGCCATGTCGCGAGTTTGCTGGAACGTTTGCCTGAACCGCAAGCGGCGGTGCTGGGATGCACACATTTCCCGCTGGTTGAAGATCGCTTTCGCGCCGCGCTACCCGCGTCAACGCGGGTGTTGTCGCAACCGGAAATCGTTGCCGAAAGTCTGGCAGATTACCTGAAACGCCGTCCGCAATTTGCAGGCGAAGGGGAGGTGCTTTATCTGGCCTCCGGTGATCCGGTCGAAACCGGGCGACGGACTGAGCTATTTTTCGGCCGACAATTGCCATTTCGCGCCGCCTGATTGCATAAGCCCTGTTTATCCCCTAAATCGCCTGAAAGAGGTGACGACATGACTGAAAAACCGAACATCGCGATCCTTGGCGCCAGTGGCTATACCGGTGCCGAGCTGGTGCGCCTGATTGCCACCCATGGCGGCATGCATATCGCGGCCCTGTCTGCCGACCGCAAGGCCGGTCAGCAGATGGCCGAGGTGTTCCCACATCTGCGTCACCTGACCCTGCCAACCTTGCAAACGATTGAGGAAATTGACTTTTCCCGGATCGATTTGGTTTTCTGCGCGCTGCCACACGGTTTGAGCCAGGCGATTGTGAAAGAACTGCCGAAGAATGTGAAAATCGTTGATCTGGGTGCAGATTTCCGGCTTCGGGACCCAAAGGCGTATGAATTCTGGTATAACCGCCCGCATGACGCGCCGGAAATTCAGCCCGAGGCGGTTTATGGCCTGACCGAATTTTATCGTGAAGACATTCGCGACGCCCGGCTGGTGGCGGGGACAGGGTGCAATGCCGCAACCGTCCAGTTTGCCCTTCGGCCGTTGATTTCGGCGAATGTGATCGATCTGGACAACATCATTTGTGATCTGAAAAACGGGATTTCCGGGGCGGGTCGCTCGCTTAAGGAAAACATGCTGTTTGCAGAACGTTCCGAAGATGTGACGGGCTATTCTTACGGCGGCAAGCACCGGCATCTGGGTGAGTTTGATCAGGAGTTCAGCTTGTTGGCCGGGCGGAAGGTGGAAATCGTCTTCACACCAAATCTGGTACCGGTGAACCGCGGTATTTACGCCACCTGCCACCTGAAAGGCGATGCCGATGCGATCCATCAGGCTTTGACCAAAGCCTACAAGGATGAACCGTTTATCGAGGTATTGCCACTGGGCAACTTGCCCGCCATGTCGGATATTCAGGGATCGAACTTCTGTCATCTTGGGGTCGTGGCTGAACGCACTTCAGGCCGGGCGATTGTCGTGTCGACGCTGGATAACCTGTGCAAGGGTTCGTCCGGGCAGGCGCTGCAGAACGCCAATCTGATGCTGGATTTCCCGGAGGAACAGGGGTTGATGTTGGCCCCGATCTTCCCGTGACCCTGATCCTCGCCGCATATCGCGTTTTAAGAGACGCCTATCGCGAATTCGAAAAAGATGATGGCATTGCCATGGCGGGCTATATTGCCTTTTCGGGCTTGCTCGCCATTTTTCCGTTCCTGATATTTGCGGTTGGACTGACAGGTGTGGTGGTCGGCCCAGAAAGATCACAGGAAGCCATAGACACCTTGTTTCTGTACGCCCCACCTCATGTCGCGCAAACGTTGGAACCGGTGCTGCTGGAGGTGCTGAAAGAACGCGGGCAGGGGTTTCTGACCTTTTCGATCCTGATCACGATTTGGGTCGCGTCGAACATTTTCGAAGCCTTTCGCGTCGCGTTTGATCGCGCTTATAACGTTGAAGACAAACGGAATTTTGTGGTCAGGCGCGGTATTTCCATTGGCTTTGTCTTTTTGGGTGCGCTGGTCGCCGCGATATTGGGAATATCGGTGGTTTTCCTGCCGATCTGGCTAAGTTATGCCAGCACATGGACCAACCTGACCATCCCCGGAATTGCGGTTGCCGTGACCTTTGGTTTGGGTCTGCTGACCTTCATCATCTTTTTGCTGATCATGCATAATATCCTGCCAGCCGGGGGGAACCGGGGTAAACGGACCTGGCCAGGAGTGTTGATTTCGGTGGGTATGTGGATTGTGGTCGCCATGGGGTTTTCGCTCTACCTGTCCTTCGCGCCGTCATATGCGATCACGTACGGTGCACTTGCTGGTGTGATTGTGACGCTTCTCTTCTTTTATTTAACAGGTCTCACCATTATCTATGGGGCAGAGGTCAATGCTGTGTTGAATGCGGCTGAGGACCGCAGCGACGCGCCGCAAGGCATGTGATAGGAACCACCTATGATCGGACAAAAGAAAAAACGTCGGGTTCAGTTGATTGTGGTGGGCATGGTGCTGCTGGCGGCAGCATCGGCGCTGATCGGATTTGGATTCCGACAGGGGATCCAGTTTTTTCGCTCTCCCTCCGAAGTGGTCGAGTCCCCGCCGGGACCCGACGAACTGTTTCGTATCGGCGGGCTCGTCGAGGTGGGATCACTGATCGAAGGTTCCGGCGAAACAATCACTTTTATCGTGACAGATAACGCAAAAACCGTTCCGGTCAGCTATACGGGCATCTTGCCTGATCTGTTTGACGAAGGTCAGGGAGTGATTGCGCTCGGTCATCTGCGAGAGGGCACCTTTTACGCAACTGAAATCCTCGCCAAACACGATGAATCCTATATGCCCAAAGAGGTTATCGACAGCCTAAAGGAACAGGGGCTTTATGAAGCGCCTGATAGTTAACGTGATCTAAACAGGTTTCTGGCACTCTCCGCCACATTTCATAGAAAATTATTAGGAGAGTGCTATGCCATCGGTAGATGACATAATTGGCGATATTTTGCGCCGTGAAGGGGGATTTGTGAATGACCCCGATGACCCGGGCGGGGCGACGAACTACGGGGTCACAATCCACACAATGCGACGCTTGGGTGTCGATGTGGATGGCGACAATGACGTTGATATCAACGACGTCCGACAGATAAGCCGCGAAAAGGCGGCAGAGATTTACAAAGAGCATTATTATATCCGTCCCGGTATTGCCGGTCTGCCGGACCCACTCCAAGCCAGCGTATTCGACATGTATGTGAATGCGGGTAGCGGGGCGATTACCATCCTGCAGAAATTGGTGAACCGGTTCGGATATGCGGTCAGCGTGGATGGCATGCTGGGACCGCAGACCACCGCAGCGACGATTGCCGCGTTCGAGAACGCACCGGATCATTTTGTGGATGCTTACGGGATTGCACGGCGCAATTTTTATTATGCGCTGGCAGATCGGCGTCCAGCCTCACGCAAATATGCGCGGCGTCTTGATGGCGGTAAAGGCGGCTGGATACGCCGGGCGGAGGAGTTCATTTCCCCCCAATACCACCTGACAGAGGCTGAACATCAGGAAAGGATCGCGGCATGGGGTGGCTAGGGCGTTTGCTGGGATTTGGACAGGCGGCACAGGATGTCGGGGGCGCTGTCGAAACGGTGGCCGAAGTCTTTACCGTCAACAAGACCAAGGCCGAATTGGCCCACCGGGCGCAGGCGATGGCCTCGCTGCAACAATATGGGGCCGAGTTTCAGAACGCCAGCACCTCGCCCTTTGACCGGTTCATCAATGGGATCAACCGTCTGCCACGACCCATTCTGGCATTGGGCACCATCGGGTTGTTTGTTTTTGCGATGGTCGATCCGATCAGCTTTGCCGGCCGCATGCAGGGGCTGGCCTATGTGCCCGACCCCCTTTGGTGGTTGCTGGGGGCGGTTGTTTCCTTCTATTTCGGGGCAAGGGAGCTCCATTATGCACGCGAAGGGAAGCCACCGGTAATCCATATTCCAACGGCACCTGAACAGCCGCAATTGTCGACCAGATCAGCCGACGTCGTGGAAATCGCGCCAACCGATGATGCCAGCGACAATGCCGCCCTTCAGGCATGGCTCGCGCAGCGAAACTGATGATCGGTGTCGACTGCGGCGCTGTATCACAGAAATGAAATTTGAATCCCTGATTTCGGTCCCTATGATGGCCCAACGCAATCAGGGATTCGAATATGACCGCCGAACTAGGCCACTTCACCCTTATCCTCGCCTTCATTATCGCGCTGGCACAATCCATCGTTCCCTTGATCGGTGCACATAAAGGCTGGTCCGACTGGATGCGGATCGCCGGTCCTGCAGCACAGGTGCAGTTTGTGCTGGTGGGGATTTCGTTTGCGATGCTGACGGTCGCCTTTGTGACCTCGGATTTCTCGCTGTGGCTGGTCGCGAATAACTCCCATTCCACGAAACCGATGCTCTATAAAATCACGGGTGTTTGGGGCAACCACGAGGGCTCGATGTTGCTTTGGGTCTCCATTCTGGCCCTGTTTGGGGCGATGGTGGCTGTTTGGGGCGGAAACCTGCCGCCCAGCCTGAAGGCTCGAGTGTTGTCAGTGCAGGCGATGATTGGGGCAGCCTTCTATGCGTTTATTCTGTTTACATCGAACCCCTTTATGCGGCTGGCACGGCCACCGATGGACGGCGAAGGGCTAAACCCGCTTTTGCAAGACCCCGGCTTGGCCTTCCATCCACCGTTTTTATATCTTGGGTACGTTGGTCTTTCGATGGCGTTCAGTTTCGCGGTGGCCGCGCTGATCGAGGGGCGCGTTGACGCCGCATGGGCCCGCTGGGTACGACCCTGGACGCTGGCAGCGTGGCTTTTCCTGACCATCGGGATTGGGCTGGGCAGTTGGTGGGCCTATTACGAGCTCGGCTGGGGCGGTTGGTGGTTCTGGGACCCGGTGGAAAATGCCTCCTTCATGCCGTGGCTGGTGGCAGCGGCATTGCTACATTCGGCAATTGTGGTTGAAAAACGGGATGCCTTGAAAAGCTGGACGATCCTGTTGGCAATCCTAGCGTTCAGCTTCAGTCTGATTGGGACATTTATCGTGCGTTCCGGCGTTATCACATCGGTCCATGCCTTTGCGAATGATCCGGAACGAGGCGTGTTTATCCTGATTATCCTCGCGGTGGCGATCGGGGGGGCACTGACGCTTTACACGCTGCGTGCTCCGATGCTGAAAACCACAGCTGTTTTTGGTATGGTCAGCCGCGAGAGTGCGCTGGTGATGAATAACCTGTTGTTGACCGTGTCCGCAGCAGTGGTCTTTGTCGGCACTATTTGGCCACTGGTGGCCGAAATGACGACAGGAGCGAAAATCTCTGTCGGGGCACCGTTCTTCAATCTGGCTTTCACCCCCTTTGTGATCGCGCTCGCTGTCATCCTTCCAATCGGGGCTATGCTCCCGTGGAAACGCGGGAATCTGACCCGCGCCGCCCAACCTCTGTGGGGGGCAGTTGCCTTATCGGTGACACTAGGGGCGGTCGTTTGGGCCGTGCAAACGGGTGGTCGTGTCATGGCACCGATCGGGGTCGCACTTGCGACTTGGGTTGTTGCTGGTGCGCTGGCGGATTTTGGCCAGCGGGTAAAGCTGTTCAGAGCCCCCGCAGCCGAAAGCGCACGTCGGGCACGCAACCTGCCCGGTGGCGACTGGGGCAAGATGATTGCGCATGTCGGGTTTGGGCTGACGATTTTTGGCATCGCCACTATTACCGCTTGGGAACTGGAAGACATACGCACCATGCAGGTTGGCGACAGCGTAACGTTGCGCCAATATGACATCCGCTTCGACGGGGTAGACCAGGTGCGGGGCCCCAATTACGTCGCTCAGCAAGGGACCTTTACGCTGATCACTGACGGACGGGAAATCGCCACCCTCCATCCCGAAAAACGCATTTATCCGGTCGAGGCCATGCCCACCACCGAAGCGGCCATCAACCAAAGCCTGACACGTGACGTTTATGTAGTGCTGGGCGATCAGCAGGATGATGGCGGCTGGGCGGTGCGCAGCTATATCAAACCCTTCGCCAACTGGATCTGGATCGGGACGATCATCATGGGTCTGGGGGGTGTAGTCAGCCTGACGGACCGTCGATTCCGCGTCGCGGCACCGGGGCACAAACCCCTTAATGCGGTGCCCGCAGAATGATCCGTTTGATGTTGATAGCGCTGGCCTTTGCCACTGCCGCCTTTGCCGTCGAACCGGACGAAATGCTAGAGGACCCCATACTTGAAGCGCGTGCGCGTGAAATCTCGCAGGAACTGCGATGCCTCGTCTGCCAGAACGAGAATATCGACGACAGCAATGCGGAATTGGCCCGCGACTTGCGTTTACTTGTCCGCGAACGCTTGACCGAAGGTGACAGTGACGAACAGGTCGTCGCTTATGTCGTTCATCGCTATGGCGAATATGTCCTCTTGCGGCCAACCCTCAGCGCCAAAAACCTTATCCTGTGGCTGACTGGACCGTTTTTGCTGATACTTGGCGGTATATTGGCTGTGTTGTTCGTGCGCGGGCGCGCTGGCGCGACCCCTGACGGGCTAAGCGCCGACGAGGAAGCGCGACTAAAGCAGCTCCTGGACGAGTAACGCGACGTTTGTCTTTCCAAATCTTTGGTGGGACCCTACGCTGTTTGCCAAAAGGGAGAACAGCCGTGACATATCAAGCTATCACCTATGATTTGCGCAACGACATCGCGACAATCACGATGAACCGACCAGATGTCATGAACGGGTTGAATACCGTGATGCGTCGGGAAATCACCGACGCCGTTCACAAGGCAGCTCATGACGCGCGGGTACTGGTCCTGACCGGGGCAGGGCGTGGGTTTTGTTCCGGACAGGATCTGGGCGACGCCAAGTCCATCACACAGGTGGATTTGCAACGGACCTTGCACGACGAATACGAACCCATGCTAAAGGCGATATACACTTGCCCGATTCCGACCATCGCGGCGGTGAATGGTGCAGCGGCCGGGGCGGGGGCAAATCTCGCACTCGCCACGGATGTTGTGATTGCGACGCGATCTGCCTATTTCATTCAGGCCTTTGCGCGTATCGGACTTATTCCTGATGCTGGGGGAACCTATTTCCTGCCCCGCCAGATCGGATTTGCGCGCGCGATGGGGGCGGCGCTGTTTACCGACAAGATTACCGCCCAGCAGGCGGCGGATTGGGGCATGATCTGGGAATGTATCGACGACGATGATTTTGCCGCCCATGTCGCTGAACGTGCGCGACACCTCGCCAAAGGTCCGACGCGTACCTATGGTCTGATCAAACAGGCGATGCGTGTCAGTCTGGATCACACACTGGATCAGCAATTACATCACGAGGCCATTTTGCAAGGCCAGGCTGGCAAAACCCATGATTTTGCGGAAGGCGTTTCGGCCTTTTTAGAAAAGCGTTCGCCGGACTATAAGGGGCACTAAGCCGCGCCGATAAGGATAAACCATGCCCTCCCTTGCACAAGTTCAGCCCATCGCACTTCCCCATGATCAGGATCGCGCCGCTGAGTTGACCCAATTATGCAAGGGGCTTCCCCAACCTCTTTTGATGCTTGTCACCGCCGTTGGCGCGTGCAGCCCGTATCTCTGTGGGGTGATCACTCGTGAACATGAATGGTTAAAACAAAACAAAGACAAAGACATAACTGATGTTCTTGAGGAAGAGCTGTCCGCTATTCAGGGCGATGGCTTTACCGAATTGGGCGTGGCCATGCGACAAGCCAAGCGACGCATCGCCCTGTTGGCTGCCCTTGCTGACATTGGCGGGCTGTGGTCTTTGATGGAAGTGACCGGCGCCTTGACTAAACTTGCAGACCGTGCGGTTCAAGCGGCACTGCACTTTTTGGTCGCCGAGGATATCAGCAAAGGGAAATTGCCCAATTGCACCGAGGAGGACATCAAGGATTGTGCCGGCTTGGTGGTCATTGCCATGGGCAAGATGGGTGCGCACGAATTGAATTACTCGTCAGATATTGATCTGATCATGCTGTTTGACGAGACCCGGCACGCGCCTGAAGATTATGCAGATGTCCGCGCCAGTTTCATTCGGATTACGCAGCGCATGGTAAAGCTTTTATCTGAGAATACCGGTGAAGGATATGTGTTTCGAACCGATCTGCGATTGCGCCCGGACGCATCGGTAACACCGGTGTGCATGGCGATGGAGCCAGCGGAACATTATTACGAAAGCTTTGGTCGCACATGGGAGCGCGCCGCCTATATCAAAGCGCGCCCCTGCGCTGGAGATATTGCGGCCGGAGAGGCGTTTCTGGCCCGACTTACCCCCTTTATCTGGCGCAAATACCTGGATTTTGCTGCGATCCAAGATGCCCATGACATGCGTCTGCGCATCCGCGAGCACAAAGGCCTGCACGGCGCAATTTCGGTGCCTGGTCATGATATGAAATTGGGGCAAGGCGGGATCCGCGAGATCGAATTCTTCACCCAAACCCGACAGATCATTTGTGGCGGGCGCGATACGCAGATACGGCAATCCCAGACCTTGCCAGCATTGCAGGCATTGGCCGATCATGGCTGGATTGAAGCGAACGTTGCAGCGGAACTGACGGACAATTACATTTTTTTTCGTACCATCGAACATCGCATTCAGATGTTGGACGACGCTCAAACGCATACCTATCCCACAGACCCGGATAAACGCTCTCGTATTGCCAATCTGTGCGGCTATGACGATCCGTTCCAACTGGAATCTGATATCCATACGCGTCTGGAACGGGTGAAAGCGATTGTCGAGAATCTCTATTCGACCGAAAGCCCACAGCCCTCAACCGAAATTGTGCTTTCCGACAGCGCTGCCGCGATTGTCGAAAAATGGGACAACCTGCCCGCTTTGCGATCGGATCGGGCGCAACAGATATTTGCCCGATTGCGCCCCGACATTTTGGCGCAACTAACAGATTCCGAGTCTAACGTCGCTTTGCTCAGCTTTGATCGTTTCCTGTCCGGGCTACCGGCAGGTGTGCAGATTTTTTCCCTGTTCGAAGCCAATCCGCAATTGCTTGATCTCTTGCTCGACATTTGTGCGACCGCGCCAGCGCTCGCGGATTATCTGGGTCAGAATACCGGCATTATGGACGCGTTTGTCAGTCTCGATTTCTTTGAACGCCTTGCCACGCGTGACCGGCTATTAGAAGACCTGCAAGCACAATTGGATCAGGATGATTTTGAAGCCAATCTGGACATCGTCCGCCGTTGGGTAAAGGAAAAGAAATTCCAGATTGGCGTTCACATGCTGCGCCGAATTTCCAACCCACGTGAAGCAGCGATCGATTATTCGAACTTGGCCGAGGCGGCACTAACCGCGCTGTTTCCGGTCATCTGCCGCAATTTTGCACGCCGCTATGGGCCCCCTCCGGGGCGGGGAATGGCGGTGGTGGCCATGGGCAAGCTTGGCTCGCGCGAGATGACCGCGACCTCTGACCTTGACCTGATCATGATATATGACGCGGACGGCGAGCAAATGTCGTCAGGGCCCAAACCTCTGGCCATCACCACCTATTTCGCCCGTCTTACACAGGCGGTCCTGTCGGCCGTGACCGTGCCCACCGCCGAGGGCGCATTGTATGAAGTTGACATGCGCTTGCGTCCATCGGGTCGACAAGGTCCGGTTGCCACATCACTCGCGGCGTTTCGGACATATCAACAGGACGAAGCGTGGACCTGGGAACATCTGGCGTTGATGCGTGCACGCGTGCTGGCGGGCGAGGGCAGTCTGGTCGCGGACGTGGAACAGGCCATTGCAGAAGCCCTTAGCCATCCGCGCACGGCTGACGAAATCATCGTGGATGTCAAAGATATGCGCAGCCGTCTGATCGCCGCGAAAGCCAATTCCGACCCGTGGGAGGTCAAGGACGGCGCTGGACGATTGACCGATATTGAACTGCTTTGCCAATGCGGTGGATTGATCCATGGCCATTTTGAAACGCATCGCCCGATCGACCTGTTACCGGCGCTGGTGACCAGTGGCTGGCTAAGCCAGATCGACGCAGATCAACTCGCTCGCGGCCATCAACTTTTCACCACGATTCAGCATCTGGAACGGTTGGCCGTAGCGGGGCGCGCGGATCGCGCCGCCTTCTCGCGACGGTTCGAGGCTTTGCTTGTGCAGACCACCGGCTTTGATGACGTGGAGGCACTTGAGAACGAATTGTCCAATGTCGCCATAATCTTGACCCAAATTGTGAATAATAAATTTCAGAACGGCTGAAGCTGTGTGTGCAGTTTTGGTACTATATTTAGGTGTTAATAGGTGGTAAGAGACTAACCATGTGTACACATTGCTTAGAAACGAGCAGGAGCATGATGTCGCACGATCGGATATCTGACCTTGATCCACGCGGGTTGATCAAGGACGCCTATGCCATGTCAACGATCGGCAAGGCAGAGTGCCGGTCTGTGTTTCTGGATTGGATTATGGGTTTGGACCAGACAAATGACCTACCCGACGTCATGTTGCGGATGCGATCACATTATGGCGAGACTTATCCCAATCATCCGATGACACTGCTGCTGGACGAGGGTCTGAACATGTCTGCGCGACCGAACAGAAGAAGGGGACGCACCCGATGAAGATATCGACATATCTGATATCCGGTATTGTTTCGTGCACAGTATCATTCGCAACGGTGGCAAGCGCACAGGATGCCGCGCCGACCGAGGAACAAGCGCCACCTTCAAGTGGTATCATCTTCCTGAAACCACCAGATCGACCTTTGCTGGGAAGTGGTGCGGGAACAACGACGCCGACCACAACGACCTTGCCCACCGTGTCGCAAACGCCATTACCCGAAGTCGTGACACAGCAACCCTTACCGGATCAGCCCTCGAATTCACGGTTTGCCAGTCTCGAAGACGAAGTTTACGTGGCGATGAACGGCGACCCGACGATCCAGATCATGCAATCTGCGGATTTCTCGATTCGCGAGGTCGGACTGACACCGCGTTATGAAATCAATATGTCAGGGGAAAATGTTCCCGTCCCAAATCAGATGGTAACCAGTCTAGAGTTAAATCCAGCGATCTTTGGCACGCTGAATTACATCGAACTGGATATGACCCTGCTTACGGAACAGAAATGGGAGCCAGGTGATCTGATTGATGGCAATTTGGCAGTGCAGTCCCTTCAGGTGCAAAATATCGCGCTGGTCTGGGGCGGTATCTCCTTTTACGGCGATGGCGAGCTAGAAGTTAATGGCGCTGGTCAGATCAACGGAACGATCCGTTTGACATTCACGTCGTGGAATTCATCGATGAAACTGGAAAGTCTTGTTGGACCACAGGCCACAGGGATTGAAATTCTGCTTTCTGTTCTGACCACTGGCGACGCGCTGACCTTGCCAATCGAATTTGACCAAGGCGTTGTCAAGATTGGTCAGCAAGTTCTGGGTATTCTGCCCCCGTTGGGCTGATATCTGCTGGGCCGTCCGCGAAGACGGCCCATCAACATCACGTCACGACAGCGCGTCCAGGACGCGAATCCAGCTGCGTATCCCCTTGTGGAAGCTGCGCAAATCGTATTTCTCGTTTGGTGAATGGATCAGGTCGCTTTCCAACCCAAACCCGATCAGGATCGAATCCATACCCAGTATATCCTGAAATAGCCCGACAATCGGAATCGATCCGCCACAGCCTCCGAATATCGCCTCGTTCGGCCATTCTGCTGAAAGGGCTTCACGGGATTTTACAAGTTCTGGCTGTTCGGTGTTAAGGGACGTCGCGGGAGCACCTTCGCCACCATGATAAATGACCTCGCAATCGGGGGGCAAATTCTCTTCGATATATGCCTTGAATGACGCACCGATGGCTTTGGGGTCTTGTTCGCCGACAAGTCGGAAACTGACCTTGGCGTGGGCTTCGGACGGCAATACGGTTTTGAACCCTTTGCCGGTGTACCCCCCTGATATTCCATTGATATCGCAGGTCGGACGGGACCAGAGCTGTTCCAACGTGGAAAAGGCTTTTTCGCCCGCGGGTTCGGACAAACCGACCGCACCTAAAAACGCCTCCCCATCAAAATTCAACGATTCCCACTGGTCCTTGATCTCGTTCGAAAGCGGCAGAACGCCGTCGTAAAAACCAGGAAGGGTTACGCGCCCTTGATCGTCATGTAGACCGCCCAGAATTTTTGTCAGCACCCGGATCGGATTGATTGCCGCCCCGCCATACATTCCAGAATGCAAATCCATGTCCGAGGCCTTGATGGTAAAATCCGCACTTACCAATCCGCGCAGCATCGTGGAAATCGCCGGTGTGTCGCGATCCCACAATCCGGTATCACACACCAACCCGATTTCCGCACGCAGTTCGTCAGCATTCTCCTTCAGAAATGGAACCAGCGATGGCGAGCCGGATTCCTCTTCACCTTCGAACAGGATGACCAGATTTGGGGGCAAGGTGCCATTCACCTCTTTCCAAGCGCGGCACGCTTCGACAAAGGTCATCAGCTGCCCCTTGTCGTCTGATGCGCCACGGGCACGGATGACTTTGCCGCCTTCACGGTCTTCCAGAATCGGATCAAACGGCGGATGGGACCACAGGTCCAGCGGATCAACCGGCTGCACGTCATAATGGCCGTAAAACAATTTCTTCTGCCCTTCGCCCGCGGAATGCCCAACGACCATCGGATGCCCCGGCGTGTCACGGCGCGAGGCATCGAATCCAAGGGCTTGCAGTTCTGCGACCAGCCAGTCGGCAGCCTCGACACAGGCATCCTTGTAAGCGGGATCGGTCGATATGCTTTCGATGCGAAGCAACTCAAACAGGCGTTCGACCGAGTCCTCCAGATTAGCATCAGCTTTGGCAATAATGGTGTCGAGACTCATGGTATACCTCCGTTTTGAGAAAGCCTATCAATCATGCAGCGGATGTCCATTCCCCGACCGTGAAAGTTACGTTAAGACATAGTAAACAGGAGGGGACATGGCCGACTTTTATACGATTACCGCACGCGACAAAGAACTGCCCGTGGCAGCACCAACACCACAGGATTTTACCTTGGCCACAGACGGCTCAGGGGATCCCGAACGATTGCTAAGCGAACCGGGTTGGAGCCCATATTGTTACGATGGGACACATGTTTGGTTCGTGCGGGTTACGGATGTTGATCTGGCGGCGGTTCCGTTTGTATTCATGACCCAGTTCGAACAAGCCGACGCTGTCGCCAGATTGTCGCCGGTCGAACTCATCTCACTGACTGATCCTCTGCCAATTCCGCAAATGGCGATGATCTATTCGATCGGGCGGTGCGGAACGACGCTGGCAAATCATGTTCTGAATGCTTCGCCTGATGTCTGGTGCCTGTCCGAGGCAGACACGTTCGATCAGGTGCCAAAATTTGGTGGCGACGCCGTGACCCTCCGGGCGCTGGCCCGGTTTCACTTTGCCATCCGTTCTAAACCCGATGCGACTATTCTGGGCATTAAATATCGCAGCCAAAGCCTGTTTCATTTGAACGAGATTAACGCTGCATTCCCCAACGCTCATAACCTGTTCATGTACCGCGATGCAGTCGGTTGGGGGAATTCCTTTTATGCGTTCGCCGACAAGCTGGGCGCAAAAGCCCCCTATGATCCCGCCATCATTGGTTTCATGTGGGAACTGATGGTGCGCGAACCCGTGTCCGAGGCTATTGCTCGGCATCCGGAGTTCCATGGTAATGCTGTCGAACCGGGGACGGTCTTTGCACTTTTGTGGCAAAAGCATCTGCAAGCGTTCAGTGACGCGCGGGCCAAGGGTGTTACCATCACTCCATTGCGCTATAACGAATTGCTAAGTCAGTCTGAAACGGCGATTGCCGAGATGTTTCGTATCCTTGGCGTGCCCCAGATACCGCTCGACGCAGCCATGGCGGCATTTGAAAAAGACAGTCAGGAGGGGACAATCATGGGGCGCAGCGACGCTCCAGCCCGCATGACAGCAGATCAGATTGCAGTGCTGCATGACACGTTGCGCAACAATGGCTCGATAAATTCGGCGGATACTGTTTTGGTATAAGCTGCTGATAAGATTGTGGTTTCAGAAATTGCCAAATGGCAATTACTGGTTTGGACTAGCCAAATGATTTGCGGATCGCGATCAGACGACGGGTGCGCATCTGGAACAGAATCCCGATCGACAGGAAGGCAATGATTGCCGAATGCTGTAGCAAAGTCCGGTCATAGGCCAGCACCAGTGCTGGCGCGTCCGGTGCGGCTCCGTCCATAATGCGAAGCGCCAGCCAGGTGCCAAGGTTAAAACAGGCATACCCAAGTGCCGATATGCCCGCCACCGCAATTGCCCCAACAAAGGCCAAGGTTATCGTGTCGGAGAATCCCGGCGGATCTTCTTGCGTGCGAGCGAAATGGTTGGCCAGAATCAACATCGCGAAGAAGGGTGCAAACCGGAACAGGATCAACAGATAGGGCAGCAGCGCAATCTCACCGATCACCCCCAAGATCGGGACAAGCGCCGCGAAACCGGCCCATAGCGCAAGGGTCCAGAGCGTGTAGCGCAGCGTGTAATCGACCCAAGGCATTACCGCTTCGCGATCCAGCCGCCGCCCAACACACGTGTGGACTCTGGGGCATAGAAAACGCAAGCCTGCCCGGGTGAGACCCCTTCTTCAGCAACCGCCAATTCGACCTCGGCCGTTTGTGGACCCGTGGGAATGATCACCGCATCACGTGGGGGGCGGGTCGAGCGGATGCGAACCCGAACCTCGATCCGGTCATGGGATTCAAATGGGGCATCGCCAAGCCAATTGATTTCCTTGACCGGGATACGGCGCATGGCCAATGCCTCGCGCGGGCCAACAATGACCTGTCGCGTATCGGGATCAAGTTTCACGACATACAGGGGATCACGTCCACCGATGCCCAACCCTTTACGCTGTCCAATTGTATAATGAATGACCCCGTTATGTGTCCCCAGAACGGTGCCATCCAGATGCACAATCTCACCCGGTTCCGCAGATCCGGGACGCAGCTTTTCAATCACATCAGCATAGGAGCCGTTGGGCACAAAGCAGATATCCTGACTATCGGGTTTGTCTGCAACCACCAAGCCAAATTCACGGGCAAGCGCCCGGGTCTCGTCTTTGGATGCCAAATGTCCCAAGGGAAAACGCAGGAAATCCAGCTGTTCCTGCGTGGTCGAGAACAGAAAATAGGACTGGTCGCGGTCCGGATCAGCCGCCTGATGTAGCTCGGCTTTTTTGATGCCTTCTGTCCGCTGAATGTAATGTCCCGTCGCCATGCAGTCGGCGTTCAGATCTTTGGCGGTTTCCAGCAAATCGCGAAATTTGACCCGTTCATTGCAGCGAATACAGGGAACCGGTGTTGCCCCAGCCAGATAAGCATCCGCAAATTCGTCGATCACGCTTTCCTTGAATTTGTTTTCATAATCAAGGACATAATGTGGGAAATTCATTTCCTCGGCAACGCGGCGCGCATCGTGAATATCTATACCAGCACAGCACGCCCCTTTTTTCGCAAGCGCAGCGCCATGATCGTAAAGCTGAAGCGTAACCCCAACCACGTCATAGCCTTCCTGTTTCAACTTCGCCGCCACGACCGAAGAATCCACGCCACCCGACATCGCGACGACGACGCGCGTCTCGTGTTCAGGTTTGGCAAAACCTAGGCTGTTCAGTTTTGTGGTGACCGCGGTCATATGTGCTCCGTCCGGAAAGGTCGCAATATAGTAAAAGTTTAGGTACTCGCAAGTGACGCTTTCACCCTTGTTTAACGAGTTGCGCGGAAATTGTCACAGCGACGGAAATCAAGGGGTAAAACCATGTACGCCAGACAGAACACACCAATCGTAAGCGTAACATTGCCAGACGGGTCAGTTCTTAACCGCAGCGATCTCCCCTCGCGGGACACGACCCGATGGGTTGCCAAACGCAAAGCGGTGGTGGTGCTGGCCGTACATGCAGGGTTGATCACCCTCGATGAAGCCATGAAACGCTACAACATATCTATGGAGGAATTCGGCAGCTGGGAATCGCAAATGCTCGCCTATGGTTCGCGGGGGCTTCGGGTCACACATCTCAAAAAATATAGACAACCATAGGTAGTATGGTTAAACAACTTTAAGTTGGTAACCCGATATTAACCTTTTTACCAAATATTCATGAATGTGAAGAGTAACCCTTGCGACCAAAGGAATTGTGAATGCGTGTTTTGTTGATTGAAGATGATCCCACCACGTCGAAATCCATCGAGATGATGCTGGCCAGTGCCAATCTCAACGTATACTCGACCGATCTTGGCGAAGAAGGTGTGGATCTGGCAAAATTATATGATTACGACATTGTCCTGCTGGATATTAACCTGCCGGACATGACAGGTCACGAAGTGCTGCGCCGTTTGCGCGTCGCGAAAATCGATACGCCAATCCTGATCCTTTCCGGTCTTGATGACACGGACAACAAGATCAAGGGGTTTGGTTTTGGCGCTGACGATTACATGACCAAGCCATTTAACCGCGATGAACTGGTGGCGCGCATTCATGCGATTGTGCGACGCTCCAAAGGCCATGCCCAGTCAATCATTCATACGGGTCGCATCGCTGTGAACCTGGACGACAAGACGGTAGAGGTGGACGGCAAACCGGTGCATCTGACCGGCAAGGAATACCAAATGCTGGAACTGCTCTCGCTGCGCAAAGGCACCACGCTGACAAAAGAAATGTTCCTTAACCATCTTTATGGCGGCATGGATGAACCGGAACTGAAGATTATCGACGTGTTCATCTGCAAACTGCGCAAGAAACTGTCCAAAGGGATGGATGGCGAGAACTATATTGAAACCGTCTGGGGCCGCGGATACGTCTTACGCGATCCTATGGCAGAACCGCAAAAAATCGCCGTCTGATCTGGACGGAATCGCAACCGCGCCTTATCCCTGTCGGGACGGAGGGCGCGGATGCAGGATATACCCGTTGAACAGCTGACTGAGGCGCAAGCGAGTCAAGAGCTCCAGCGCCTCGCGTCGATTCTGGCGGCGGCGGATATCGCCTATCACCAGAAGGATGCGCCAGAGATTTCAGATGCGGAATATGACGCACTGAAACGCCGGAACGCGGCGATCGAAGCGAAATTTCCAGACCTAAAACTGCCTGACAGCCCTTCGGAAAAGGTCGGCGCGCCGGTTGCAAGCGGATTTGGCAAGGTTACCCACGCTGTGGCTATGCTCTCGCTGTCAAACGCGTTCAGCGATGAGGATGTTTACGATTTTGACGAACGGGTGCGGAAATTTTTGGGGATCACGGGGCAGGTGGCTTATACGGCCGAGCCCAAGATCGACGGCTTGTCCCTTTCGCTGCGCTATGAAAATGGGCGTTTGGTGCAGGCGGCAACACGTGGGGACGGCGAGGTCGGTGAAAATGTCACGGCAAACGCGCTGACGATCGGTGACATCCCGGCGGAAATTGGCGGCGCACCTAGTGTGCTGGAAGTGCGGGGCGAGGTGTATATGTCCCATGACGACTTTGCCGCGCTTAATGAACGACAGTCCGCATCGGGAGGGAAAACCTTCGCCAACCCGCGCAACGCAGCGGCGGGATCGTTGCGCCAATTGGATGCGACGATCACCAAAACCCGCCCGCTTCGGTTCTTTGCCTACGCCTGGGGGGAGGTGTCCGAGCCCTTGGCGGACACACAATTCGGTGCGATTGCGCGGCTTGCATCCTTGGGGTTTCAGACCAACCCTCTGACCCGTCTTTGCGACGGTCCAGCGGATATGATTGCGCATTACACCAGTATTGAAAGGCAGCGCGCGACACTTGGCTATGACATTGACGGGGTCGTTTACAAGGTGAACGACCTGACCCTGCAAGGCCGACTGGGGTTCCGCTCCAACAATCCACGATGGGCGACGGCGCACAAGTTCCCCGCCGAAATCGCCACGACACAGTTGGAAGATATCGAAATTCAGGTTGGTCGCACCGGGGCACTGTCTCCGGTGGCCCGCCTGAAACCGGTGACCGTAGGGGGCGTGGTCGTATCAAATGCGACCCTCCATAACGAGGATTATATTGCCGGGCGGGACAGCAACGGCACGCCGATCCGGGACGGGCGCGACATCCGCATCGGCGACTGGGTCAGCGTGTATCGCGCCGGTGACGTGATCCCGAAGATCAAGGATGTGGACCTGTCGCGTCGCCCGGCGGATGCGAAACCTTATAGCTTCCCGACGCAATGCCCGATCTGCGGCTCAGACGCGATCCGCGAACCCGGAGAGGCGGTCGCCCGCTGCACGGGCGGCTTAATCTGCCCCGCGCAAGCCGTTGAAAAGCTGAAGCATTTTGTATCCCGCAGTGCGTTTGATATCGAAGGGCTGGGGGCAAAACAGGTGGAGGCGTTTTATACCGAAGGGTGGGTGAAAGAACCCGCCGACATTTTCACGCTGGCGAAAAATCATGGCGATGAGCTGAAAACTCGCGAAGGCTGGGGCGAAAAATCTGTCACCAACCTGTTCGCAGCGATTGAAGAGAGGCGCACAATCCCCCTCAACCGCCTGATCTTTGCGCTGGGTATCCGCCATGTCGGCGAAACGGCGGCGATGCTGTTGGCGCGGCGCTATAACAGCTGGGAAACCTTCCATGCAAACATGGAAGCGGCGCGGGATCATCGGGGGCCCGACTGGGAGGCGCTGAACGATATCGATGGCGTTGGGGAGGTGATGGCGGCCTCGCTGGTGGACTATTTTCATGAAGCACAGGCGCGCGCTGCACTCGAAAGACTGGTTTCGGAACTGGACGTCACCGACGTGGCCGCGCCCGCGACCGACGGCAGCCCGGTGGTCGGCAAAACAGTTGTTTTTACCGGCACGCTTGAAAAAATGACTCGGGCCGAGGCAAAGGCGCGTGCAGAAGCCTTGGGCGCGAAAGTGTCCGGATCGGTGTCCGCGAAAACCGACATTGTTGTGGCCGGGCCGGGTGCGGGTTCGAAGTTGAAAAAGGCCGAGGAACTGGGTGTCGATGTCATGGACGAGGATGCCTGGCTTGCGCTTATCGGTTGATCCCCGCGCGATTGTCGCGTGATATGGCCACATGAGCTCGCGCCCCGAAATCCTGTTCCCTTTGTTTGCGTCCCTTTCGACGCTGCCCGGTATCGGCGACAAAACCGCGCGCGCCTACGATGCTTTGAACATCACGCGCCCACGTGACCTGCTGTTCACACTGCCGAACAACTGCATTGACCGTCGATTACGACCGACGATCAGCGGTCTGAACTTCCCCGCGATTGTCACGGTTGAGGTCACGATCGGCGTCCATCGCCCACCACGCCAGAAGGGACGGCCCTATCACGTGTTGGTCAGCGATGGGCAGATGGATTTCCAGCTGGTTTTCTTTCATGCGCGTGACGATTGGGTTCAGAAAGCCCTGCCATCCGGGCAACGGCGGATTGTTTCAGGTAAGGTGGAGCTGTTCGATGGGATGGCGCAGATGGTGCATCCGGACCATGTTCTGCGCCCCGATCAGGCGGGCGATCTTCCCCCTTATGAACCGGTTTATCCGCTGACCGCCGGGGTCACTCAGCGTGGGATATATAAAGCTGCCCGGGGGGCGCTGGCGCTGGCGCCGGACCTGCCGGAATGGATTGATCCCTCGCTGAAAGCCAAGCAGCGTTGGCCCAATTGGCAGCACGCGCTGATGGCAGCCCATGCGCCGAAAGGGGTGCAGGATGTAATGTCGACTGCCGCCGAGCGCGAGCGATTGGCTTATGACGAGCTGTTCGCCCATCAGGTGACGCTGGCGATTGCGCGGGCTTCGGTCCGACGCGCCAAGGGAATTGCGACGAAAGGCACCGGGCTGTTGCAAAAACAGGTTTTGGAGTCACTGCCCTTTGCGCCGACCGGGGCGCAGGACCGGGCTGTCACCGAGATCCACGCCGATATGGCGGGCGATTTGCGCATGAACCGTCTGTTGCAGGGCGATGTTGGCGCAGGAAAAACGCTGGTCGCGTTTCTGGCAATGCTGGCCGCGGTCGAGGCGGGCGGGCAAGCTGCGATGATGGCCCCCACCGAAATTCTGGCACGGCAGCATTTATCGGCGTTGCGTCCCTTGGCCGAAGCGGCTGGCGTTCGGCTGGAATTGCTGACCGGTCGTGACAAAGGGGCCGAGCGGCGTGCCAAACTGTCGGCACTCGCCACTGGCGAGATCAAGGTGATGGTTGGCACCCACGCGCTGTTTTCCGAGGATGTCGATTTCACCGACCTGCGGCTGGCTGTCATTGACGAGCAGCACCGGTTTGGCGTCGAACAGCGTATGGCGCTGGGGGCCAAGGGCAGGGCGGTGGATATTCTGGTGATGACGGCGACACCGATCCCGCGCTCGCTGGCACTGACACATTACGGTGATATGGATATCTCGATCCTTGATGAAAAACCGCCCGGGCGCAAACCGATCGAGACGGTGATGGTGTCCTCGGGGAGGATGGACGAGGTGGTGCAGCATCTGCGCGGTGCCATTGCGAAGGGGCGGCAAGCCTATTGGGTTTGTCCGCTCGTCGATGAATCCGAATTGGTCGAGATGGCCGCCGCCGAGGATCGGTTCAAGCATCTGCGTGCCGCGCTGGGCGAGGGAGTCGTCGGGCTGGTCCATGGCCAGATGCCACCGGTGGAAAAAGACACTGCGATGGCGGATTTTGTTGCCGGACGGACAAAGGTGCTGGTGGCAACGACGGTGATCGAGGTGGGCGTCGATGTCCCCAACGCCACGATTATGGTGATCGAACAGGCGGAGCATTTTGGACTGGCGCAGTTGCATCAGTTGCGCGGGCGCGTGGGTCGTGGGGCCGAGGCCTCAACCTGCTTACTGATGTATGACCCGCCGCTTGGCGAAACGGCGATGGCGCGGTTAACCATTATGCGCGAAACAAACGATGGTTTCCGCATTTCGGAACGGGATCTGGAACTGCGCGGGGCCGGGGACCTGCTAGGGGTAGCCCAATCCGGCCTGCCAAGGTTTCGAATTGCCGATCTGGAATCCCAAGCAGATTTGATGAAAATCGCGCAGGATGATGCACGGCTTTTTCTGTCTAACGACCCGGAATTAAAGACAAAACGGGGCGAGGCAGTGCGCACGCTGCTGTATCTGATGGAACAGGATCGGGCGATTAAATTGCTGAAAGTCGGCTAATGTTCTATTTTTGTTCTTGACGAATGGTTAATCATATGGAACATTAGGGGAACATTAACGAAATCATCCAGGGAATCACAACCATGGCCGACCTTATTCAGAAAGCTTCGAACCTGAACTCTCGCGAGTTTCTAGAGGATGCGATTGGATTGGCGGCGATTTTCGTGATCATCCTAGCTGGTCTCAGCCTGCCCTCGTTCATGTAATCGCCTGCGAAATCTGGGATTCGGCACTTCGTTTAGCCTCGGACCTGCCGGCTCTTCCACCCTGTTTCGCCTTACCTTGCGCCGCACCCTTACCGGGTTGCGGCGTTTTTTTCTGTGTCGCGGATCGCTTCCAGCGACGCCTCGATTGCCAGCATGATCGACGCATGGCGGTTTTTATAATCCTTGGCGGGCAGCAAAACCTCGAACCCATCAAACGGAGCAGTGGGCGCGGGGCCATCGTCTTTTAGCATGGCAAGAAGCTGATCGCGCGCGGTTTGAATTTCCTCTGCAGTGCGCCCAATAATCGCGCTGCCAACAACGGATGCCGCCGCTTGACCCAACGCACAGGCTTTGACGTCCTGTGCATAATCGCTGACCTTCCCATGTTCGACCGTCATGTCAATTTTCACTGTCGATCCGCAAATGGGCGAGCGTTTCTGCACCGTTGCGTCCGGATGTTCCAGTCGTCCGATGCGCGGTATGTCAGCCGCGAGGGCGAGGATTTTTTGTGAATAGAGTTTAATCAGATCCGGACTGGTCACGAGCATTTCCCTTGCATTCGGGGGTGTCTAATCTAATTAGGGGTCAAACCGGCGGTTGGGAATAGGAAAATGGCGGAATTTGACATCACATCCCTGACATTTAACGAGGCGGGGCTGATCCCGGCTATTGCACAGGCTGAAGATGGCGAGGTGCTGATGATGGCCTGGATGAACGCTGACGCCGTGCGTGAAACGCTGGAAACGGGGCAGGTGACATACTGGTCGCGGTCCCGTGCAGAGCTGTGGCGCAAGGGCGCGACCTCGGGCCATGTGCAGGAACTGGTGGATTTCCGGGTCGATTGTGACCGCGATTGCCTGCTGGTGGTGGTGCGCCAGAAGGGGCCGGCCTGCCACACCAACCGCCGCAGTTGTTTTTACACGGCGGTGCGGGATGGCGCTGAGACAGAGCTGATGCAGCCCCTATAGGCCGACCATTTTGCGAATATCTTCGGGTGCTACCCCATCCTCGCGATATTTTCGGATCGCCCGAGCGTCATCGCGTTTGGCGAGACGCTTTCCGTTTTCATCGCGGATCAGGCGATGATGGTGGTAGGTTGGGGTCGGGAGGCCGAGGAGACGTTGCAGGACAACGTGAATGGCCGTTGCCTCCGCCAGATCGGCACCGCGTGTCACGTGCGTAACCCCTTGAAACGCGTCATCCACGACAACCGACAGGTGGTAAGAGGTTCCAAAATCACGCCGCGAAACAACAACATCGCCTATGTTGGTGATAAGGGTTTCAGGCGGCACGATTGGGTGGCGAGCGTCCTCTCCGGTCTCTTCATAGGAAATCATGCCAACTATCTCAGCCGCTTTCGCCATGTCGAGACGTAGCGAAACAGGGCCATCGGGCAGAGGTCCGGACGCCGGAGCCCGGCACGTTCCGGGGTAAATCAACCCATCCGGACCGATTGGCAAAACGCCCTCCTGTGGCGCTGCCATCGCCTGTTCAATGTCTCGCCGATTGCAGGTGCAGGGGTATAGAAGCCCGCGATCCCACAGATTTTGCAACGCCGCACGATAAGCGGGCATGCGGTCGGATTGGCGTATAACCGGGATGGGCCAGTGCAGGCCCAGCCATTCCAGATCTTCGTAAATTTGCTGTTCCCATTCGGGTCGCGCGCGGGATTGATCGATATCTTCGATACGGAGGAGGAAATCTCCACCCTCGGCCATGGCGCGGTCCCATGCGGTCAGTGCTGAAAACGCGTGGCCCAGATGAAGCGGTCCTGTCGGGGACGGCGCGAAGCGTTCTATGTGTTTAACCATGACTGCCAGTCCGCTTTGGCGCGGTCGGTATAGCCCTTGTAACGCTCCTTGCGCCCTTTGCGACCGCCGCGCACGATGTCATCGAGCGGCGGGAAGAGACCGAAATTGACATTCATCGGTTGGAAGGTTTTTGCCGCCGCGCCGCCGGTGATATGCGTGACCAGTGCGCCAATCGCGGTGGTGTTGGGTGGGGTCGGTAGGGTCCGGCCCAGCCGTTCCGCTGCGGCCATCCGACCGGCCAACAGTCCCATGGCGGCGCTTTCGACATAGCCTTCCACCCCGGTGATTTGCCCCGCGAACCGCAGGCGCGGGTCGTTTTTCAGGCGCATCTGATCATCCAAAAGGCGCGGTGAGTTCAGGAACGTATTTCGGTGAATGCCTCCCAAACGGGCGAAATTCGCATCCTCTAACCCCGGGATCATTTTGAAAACTTCTGTTTGGGCGCCGTATTTCATCTTGGTCTGGAAGCCAACGATATTATACAGCGTTCCCAAGGCGTTATCCTGCCTAAGCTGAACCACTGCATGAGCTTTAACATCCGGCTGATGCGGGTTGGTCAGGCCAACAGGTTTCATCGGGCCATAACGCAACGTCTCGCGTCCGCGCTCCGCCATCACTTCGATTGGCAGGCAACCGTCAAAATACGGTGTGTCTTTTTCCCAGTCTTTGAATTCGGTCTTATCGGCCGCCAGCAGTGCGTCGATAAAGGCGTTATACTGCTCCTCAGTCATGGGGCAGTTGATATAGGCAGTGCGCTGTTCCTCGGTCTCGCCCTTGTCATAGCGGGACTGTTTCCACGCGACATCCATATTGATGCTGTCGGCATAGACAATCGGCGCGATGGCATCGAAAAAGGCCAGCGAAGTTTGATCCGTGTGATCCACAATTGCTTCGGCCAGTTTAATTGACGTGAGCGGCCCCGTGGCCACGATGACACTGTCCCAATCGGCAGGGGGGATACCCTGAACCTCGCCGCGCTCAAGCGTCACCAGCGGATGGGACAGCAAGCGTTCCGTCACCGCATCGGAAAAGGCCACGCGGTCCACGGCCAATGCGCCCCCAGCGGGTAGGGAGTGTTTGTCTCCCATTTCCATGATCAGACCGCCAGCTTGGCGCATTTCCCAATGCAAAAGCCCAACGGCGTTATTTTCATGGTCGTCCGAGCGGAAGGAGTTGGAGCAAACCAGCTCGGCCAAACCATCTGTCTGATGCGCGAACGTGCCGACGACGGGTCGCATTTCATGCAGGATCACGGGCACGCCCGCGCTTGCGATCTGCCATGCCGCTTCGGATCCGGCCATGCCGCCGCCGATAATATGAATAGGTTTCGTCATGCCGCTGGAATTACGGCAGTGTCAGGCAAAAGAAAAGTGGCCACGAAGCCCCTGATCATTACTGAATGTTGAAGTCGAAGAATTCGAACTTGTCAAACGGCGTGGCCACCAACGAGGTCGGCGTTTGCGGAAGGGGATCACCGCCAAAGACATATCGCAATTCGGTCGAGATTAACGGACTATAGGAGCCGTCATTGTTAAATACGCCGACACCCCCGGTCATTTCCCACGGGCTGCTGGCATCATCATAGGTCACCCCGACCAATCCGCGCGCCTGTTCCAGACCCTCATAGGAAATCGCACCATATTTGGCATAGACGCCAAAGGTATCGTTGATCGCGTAATCCAAGCGAATTTGCCCGAAATAGGCGTTATCGGCAAAGAAGGCGCCATCCTCACCGTCTGTGAGCGCGCCAATTTCAGCCTGCGCTGTGACGCCGTTTCCAAACTGTGCCATAGCGGTTGCCCCGGCGGAGAATTGAATATTCTGATCTTCCAGCATCAACGCCCCAACAAAGCCGCCAGCTTTGACGGCTCCGAAATCCTTGGTCACGATCAGCGACCAGTTCAGCCCACGCGTGTTGGTATGAAAAATATCCACCGAATAGTCGGTTTGCGCATAAATCTGCGTTGACCAGCTATATAGGCCAACCGTGTAATCGCCATGAAGACCATAACCGAAATCGTCGCCACCCGGTAAATCGGTTGCAAGGGACAGGCCAAGTCCAAGACGACTTTCGAGTCGATACAGATCGGCTTGGGCAGCGCCGGCCGCGATGGCAAGTCCTATGCTACAAAGGAAAAACCTTGTGAACATTTTTTCCCTCCGAATTTCGACATTTAAGCAATGGTTACGGTGGCGCTTATACGCAAGTACTGAAGCATTGCTTACTTATTTACCGTAAAACAATCAATCGCTTTGCGTTTCTTCCTCGTCATTCTTTTCTGCAATCCAGGCAACGGATACGACTTCCTCGCCTTTAGAGGTATTAAACACCCGAACACCCGAAGATGCTCTACCTTGACGCGAAATTCCTTCGACCGGGCAGCGGATAGATTGGCCCGTATTTGTAGCGAGCATGATCTGATCTTCATCCTCGACCGGGAAAGTGGCGACAATTGAATCATCGCGACGCGTCAGGTTTGCTGCGGTGATACCCTGTCCACCCCGTCCAGATACGCGATATTCATGCGAGGAGGACCGTTTGCCAAACCCGGCTGCCGTGATGGTCAGAATCCATTCTTCCAGGGCTGAAAGTTCAGCATAACGTTCTGGTGAAATGGATGCGCCCGTATCTTCGATATCAGCGCCATCCTCACCCGTCACTGCGCGGCGCATCTTGAAATAGGCGTTGCGTTCATCCGATGTCGCATCGACATGCCGCAGAATGGACATGGACACAACTTCGTCTCCCTTGGCCAGCTTGATCCCCCGGACACCGGTGGAATCGCGCCCCTTAAAGACGCGCACATCTGTAACCGGGAAGCGGATCGCTTTACCCTGTAGGGTTGTCAGCAGGAAGTCATTTTGTTCGCTGCAGATACGCGCATTGATCAGGCGCGTGCCTTCGGGCAGTTTCATCGCGATTTTGCCGTTACGCATGACGTTCGTAAAATCCGAAAGCGCGTTGCGACGCACATCGCCAGTCGAGGTCGCAAAGACGATTTGCAAGTTGTCCCACTCTTCCTCGGGGACGTCGACCGGCATAATGGCGGCAACGGTGGCGTCTTGCGGGATCGGCAGCAAGTTGATGATTGCCTTCCCTTTGGCCGTACGCCCACCTTGCGGCAAACGCCATGTTTTAAGCTTAAAGACGATCCCGTCAGTGGTAAAGACCAGCAACGGCGTATGGGTATTGGCAACGAACAGGGTGGTGACGAAATCCTCGTCCTTGGTGTTCATCCCTTGCAATCCCTTGCCACCACGGCGTTGCGAGCGGAATTCATCAATAGCGGTCCGTTTGATGTAACCAGAGTTGGTGACAGTGACGACCATGTCCTCTTTCTCGATCAGGTCCTCGTCATCCATATCGCCCGAGAATTCGACAATCTGGGAACGACGCGGGACGGCGAACAGCTCTTTCACTTCGGCCAATTCGTCCGAAATGATCTGCATGATCCGCTCGCGCGAGCGCAGAATATCGAGGTAATCTTTGATTTTTGCCGCCAACTCCTGCAGCTCGTCCGTGACCTCGCGCACACCCATCGCCGTCAGGCGTTGCAGGCGCAATTCCAGAATGGCGCGGGCCTGCGTTTCAGACAGGTTATAGGTGCCATCGTCATTCACCGTGTGGCTGGGATCGTCGATCAGCTTGATGTAGTCAACAATGTCATGCGCCGGCCAGCGGCGTGTCATCAACTTCTCGCGGGCTTCGGCAGGGTCGGCAGAGGCGCGGATGGTCGCGACAATTTCATCTACGTTGGACACAGCAACGGCCAGACCACACAGAATATGACTGCGTTCACGCGCCTTTCGCAACTCGTAAGCGGTGCGACGTGCCACAACTTCTTCGCGGAACGCGATGAAGTTCGTCAAGAAACTGCGCAATGTCAGCGTTTCCGGGCGACCACCATTCAAGGCCAGCATGTTGCAGCCAAAATGGGTTTGCAGCGGCGTGAAGCGATACAGTTGGTTTAGAACCACCTCGGCCGTGGCATCGCGTTTCAACTCGATCACCACGCGCACACCGAACCGGTCGGATTCGTCCTGCACATGCGCGATCCCGTCGATCTTCTTGTCGCGGGCCATCTCAGCAATCTTCTCGATCATCGTAGCCTTGTTCACCTGATAGGGAATCTCGGTCACGACAATTGCCCAGCGATCCTTGCGGATTTCTTCGACCGTCGATTTCGCCCGCACAATCACCGAACCACGCCCCTCGGTATAGGCTTTTTTCGCACCACCCTGTCCCAGAATAACGCCACCCGTCGGGAAATCGGGGGCCGGGACATATTGCATCAAGTCAATCGAATCGAGGTCGGGGTTTTCGATCAGCGCCTGTGTGGCATCGATCACCTCGCCCAGATTGTGGGGCGGGATGTTGGTGGCCATACCGACGGCAATACCGCCCGCGCCATTGACCAACATATTCGGAAAGCGGGCAGGGAGGACGGTCGGTTCGCGATCCTTGCCGTCATAGTTGTCCTGCATATCGACTGTGTCTTTGTCGATATCGGCCAACAGATAGGCCGCGGGCTTGTCCATGCGGACCTCGGTATACCGAAACGCCGCGGGCGCATCGCCATCCATCGAGCCAAAGTTACCCTGACCATCCAGCAATGGCAGTGACATGGAAAAATTCTGCGCCATACGCACCAATGCGTCGTAAATCGCGCTGTCACCGTGCGGGTGGTATTTACCCATCGTGTCAGCAACCGGACGCGAGGATTTCCGATACGGCTTGTCGTGGGTGTTTCCCACTTCGTGCATGGCATAGAGAATGCGACGATGCACCGGCTTCAACCCATCACGCAGATCGGGGATCGCACGGCTGACAATCACGCTCATCGCGTAATCGAGGTAGGAGTTTTTCATCTCCGTCTCGATATCGATTGTCGGTCCGTCATAGGCGGGACGTTCCGGGCGTTCGTTATCGTCTTCCGGTGTCTCTATATCGTCGTTCATGCAGGTTCTTTAGCTAGAAAACATCAATATCTTGTGTTTTTTACTATACAGGGAAATCCACGGGAACTGCAATGAATAACGCGCAACAAGGGCAAAGAAAAAAGGCTTCAGAGGGTTCCGAAGCCTTTAGCGTTCAACATGTCGGGCCGATCAGGCGGCAGGCTTGCTGCTGGTCGAGGACAAAGGATCATCCTGACGTTGCACAGACCCTTCGAAATGTGCGCCGCTTTCAATCGCAATGGTCTTGTGAACGATATCGCCTTCGACACGTGCGGTGGCGGTTAGACGCACCTTCAGGCCGCGCAAACGACCGACAACGCGACCATGAACGACAACGTCATCTGCCATGACTTCGCCCTTGATCGTCGCGCCTTCGCCAATGGTCAGCATATGGGCGCGGATATCCCCTTCGACCGTGCCTTCGACCTGCACATCACCGGTGGTGTTGATGTTTCCCTTGATCGTCAGATCCGACGAAATGATCGACGGTGACGGTTTCGGTTTGTTCGACAGCGACGGTGCCGGGACAGAGCTTGTCGGTGCGCCCGGGGCTTTTGTCAGGTCTTTGGATTCGGGTTTGGGTTCGTCTTTCTTAGTAAACATCTTGTCCTGCCTTTATATATTGACTTGGGTTAACGGGCGTTCCGTTAAGGTGCACTTCGTAGTGAAGATGACTGCCAGTACTTCTACCGGTATTTCCCATATCACCGATTCGATCCCCGCGCGAGACTCTTTCGCCCTTTTCCACCTGGATTGCGCTAAGATGCGCGTATCGGGTGGTGAAGCCGAATTCATGCTGAATGATGATCAGGTTCCCGTATCCGCTTTGCCACCCGGCAAAGGTAACATAACCGTCCGCGGTGGCGTAAATCGGCGTCCCGACCGGTCCCGCCATATCCATGCCATTATGGGGGCGGCCATCGCGCATCCCGAACGGGCTGGTAAAGCGAAAAGCGCTGCGCACAGGCATGGCAATGGGCAGTTTGGACACGGCGATGGTGTATAGCTGCACCTCGTCCAGTTTCTGCATCAACAGTTGCAACCGGCGATCGACCGGATCCAACCCCTCCAGCGAGGGGCTATCTAGCGTCGTAAAATTTGCGCCACCTGCCCCGGAATAGTTCCGTCGTATCGTGGCCAACAGGCTATCAACATCCAACCCCGTGCGATTGAGGCTGTTTTCGAGCGGACCAAGCGATAGTTGCACAGCGTCTTCGACTTGCGAGATCATCCGGTCGCGCCGCTGCGCATCCAGTCGGATTTGCTGTTGTGTCAGGTCGATCTGCTCTTCGAGTGACGCAATCTCCATCATCGCGACATCACGTTGTTCAACGGTTTCCGATAGCGCAAGATTCAGCCGGGTTAAGGTATTGATCAGCTCGGTTTCGCTGCTTTCCCGTGGACCGGTACCTTCGGCAATAGCGGCGAATTCTGCTTGCAGATCGTCCAGATTCTCTTGGGCAGCGTTGCGTTCGGTAATGGCGCGGTTCAATTTACGTTGCAGCGCGAACATCGTGATCTGCTGCTCGTTCTGAACTGTCATTGCGGCAATCAGTTCGTCCTGTTGCACCGCGATCTGTTCCAGTGCCAGTTCAAACTTGGCCTGTGTCTCCTGCGCATCTAACGCAAACGAGTCACGTTCGGCCGCCAACTCGGCCAAGCGGGTTTCATAGGCGGATTGTAGAATGTCATATTGTGCTTCGGCGGAATCGGAATCCAGGAACCCAGAAACGGTCGCGGATGTCGCGACCACCAGCCACCCGATCATCAGCGCCGCCGATGCAAACATGGCCATACGTTGTAGGGGTGACAAAACCAGTTCCGATTCACCCGCACGGTTGCGAATGATGATCGTTTGTTCGGGGACGAAACGGGACAGGGATCGATTTATCCGAAAAATTGCCCCGCTAGGTTCGGGTTTACCCGTCATTTACTCTCGCTCCACGCACGGTTTACCTGCGCGTAAGTGCTTACGGAAATGACAGGTAAATGGCAACCGTAAAGGCTCGCGGTTGCCATATGGTAAGCGATCCCTTGCCTAAAGGGCTTTCACAGCCGCCAACACCTCGTCAACATGGCCGTCAACCTTAACCTTTCGCCAGATCTTGCGCACGACCCCGTCGCCGTCGATCAGGAAGGTAGAGCGATCAATGCCCATATAGGTTTTGCCATACATGTTCTTTTCGACCCATGATCCCAGCTTTTCAACCAGATCACTGTCTTCGTCCGACAATAGCGGGACTTTCAAATCATGCTTTGCACAGAACTTGTCATGGCTTTTCACGCTGTCTTTTGAAAGACCTACCACTGCAGCGCCGACCGCTTCGAACAGGGGCTGTTTCGCCGTGAATTCAATCGATTCCAGCGTGCAGTCGGGTGTGTCATCCTTGGGATAAAGGAACATCACCAGTTTTTTTCCGGCATAATCCGAAAGCGAAACCATTTCGCCACCATCGCGCGGCAAGGTGAAATCGGGCATCTTGTCATTTTCTTGCATCTGGGTCCCCCTTGGAAATGCAGTCTAGAATAGCGATACGCACGCGAAGTAAAACTGGTTTATTCTGTTCTTTCATCACGTTCGGCGTTATGGGAAGGCCGCAAAAGGAAAATGACGTGCTGACCCTTGATGATTTCGACTTTGATCTGCCCGAGGCACTGATCGCCCTACGCCCGGTCAAACCCCGTCCAGCCTCGCGACTGCTTGTGTCTGATGGAACCATTCGTGATGCGCATGTGCATAATTTGCCGTCATTTCTTGCGGCTGGTGATTTGTTGGTGTTCAACAATACCCGGGTCATTCCGGCCCGATTGCGCGGAATACGAAGACGAAACACCTCCAGCGGGTCGGGTGAAGCGCAAATTGAAGCGACATTGATTGAGCGCTTGGGACCAGATGTCTGGGCGTCGCTTGCGCGGCCTGCGAAACGGTTGGCCTTGGGTGATATAATCCGGTTTACCGACGACCTGTCTGCCGAAGTGACCGCAAAAGACGGCGGTGAGGTTACCTTACGGTTTTCACAATCCGGGGAGGCGCTGGATCAAGCCGTGGTCGCCATCGGCGAAATGCCATTACCCCCGTATATCGCTTCGAAACGTGCCGCGGATGCAGCCGATATTGAAGATTATCAAACAGTCTTTGCCCGCCGCATGGGCGCTGTTGCTGCGCCAACAGCCTCGCTTCATTTTGACGAAACATTGCTGGCAACGCTTGCAGAGATTGGCGTGCAATCGACCGAAGTCACGCTTCACGTTGGGGCCGGGACGTTCCTGCCGGTAAAGGTCGACAAGATTGAAGACCACAAAATGCACGCCGAATGGGGCGAGGTGACCGAAACTGCCGCCGACACAATAAATGCCACGATCGCCAGTGGCGGGCGGGTAATCCCGGTTGGCACCACGGCTTTGCGATTGATCGAAACGGCGGCGGACCGAGTGGGCCATATTTTGCCTTGGGTCGGGGATACGGATATTTTCATTCGACCCGGATATCAGTTCAAGGTTACCGATGCGCTGATGACCAATTTCCATCTGCCCAAATCCACCCTGTTGATGTTGGTGGCTGCGCTTGTGGGGATGGACAAGATGAAGGAAATCTATGCCCACGCCATTTCCCAGCACTATCGGTTCTTTTCTTATGGCGACAGTTCGCTGCTTTTTAAAAATCCGTCGCAAATAGACTCGGAACTTTGACCCGACAGGCGTAGAGAGGCGACGAAGGAGTCTCGCGTGATCACCGTTCTTAAAAATTCCTGGGCGCTGCTGTTGGGTATGTTGCTGCTGATGGCCGGAAACGGTCTTCAGGGGACGCTTTTGGGTATCCGTGGTGCGGCAGAGGAGTTTTCCCCTGCTGCCATGTCCTATGTGATGAGCGGCTATTTCGCCGGATTCCTTGGCGGGTCTTATCTTGCCCCGGTGATGATCCGTCGCGTAGGGCATGTGCGGGTGTTTGCGGCTCTCGCCTCGCTGATTTCAGCGGCATTTATCCTCTATGCGGCAATCCCAAACCCGATTGTCTGGACGCTTATGCGTGTTCTTGTCGGGTTCAGTTTCGCAGGCGTTTATGTGACGGCGGAAAGCTGGCTGAATGACGCCGCAACTAACGAAACCCGCGGCAAGGCGCTGTCTGCGTATATGATCATTCAAATGATCGGCATCATCGGGGCGCAATTTCTGGTCAACTTTGCCGACGCGCGCGAATATACCTTGTTCGTTGTAATGTCGGTTCTGGTGTCATTGTCTTTTCTGCCCATTCTGTTGTCTATCAGCCCGGCCCCGGTCTTTCATGCGACCAAACGCATGGGTCTGATCCAGCTGTTCCGCACCTCGCCAACCGGGTGCGTTGGCACGTTCTTGCTGGGTGCGGTCTTTGCCGCAATTTTTGGTATGCCTGCTGTCTATGGGACCGAGGCAGGGTTAAGTGTTCGCGATATTTCGGTATTTGTCGCAGTCATCTATTTTGGGGGATTGGTCATGCTGGTGCCGATCGGCTGGTTGTCAGATCGGATGGATCGACGCTTGCTGATTATTATCTGCACAGGTTTTGCTGGTCTTTCGTTGGGGCTTGGGACCAGTTTCGCGGATCAGCGGTTTGTTCTCTTCGCGCTGGCTTTTATCGTTGGGGGCGTTGCCAACCCGATGTATTCCCTGCTTATTGCCTATACCAATGATTATTTGGACCAACAGGACATGGCGTCGGCTTCGGGCGGGTTACTGTTTCTAAACGGGGTTGGGGCCGTGGGGGCCCCGGTGATGATCGGCTGGCTGATGACGATGTTCGGGGCGGACGCTTATTTCGCCTTTTTGGCGGTGATCTTTTTGTTGATTGCTGGGTACGGTCTTTACCGGTCCACACGGCGCGAGGCGACGCCAGTCTCGGAAACCGCCAGCTATGCAACCGTTTTGCCTCAGGCATCAGCGGTTGCGGTCGAGGTTGCGCAAGAAGTGGCGCAGGAAATGGCCGAAGGTAACGCAGCGTCAGAAAATTCTTGAATTTTCTGGAAATTGCGCAAAACTGCCTAAAAAAAGAGCAAGGTGAGCAGTATGGACAGGCGTGCGCAAGAGATTTTGGAGTTCTGGGAGTCGATTGGTCCGAAGGGTTGGTACGAAGTTTCGGATCAATTGGACCAAACCATACGCGACAGGTTTCTGGGTCTGTGGGAACAGGCGCGGGCGGGTGCGTTTCGGGATTGGATGACCAATGCGCAATCTGCGTTGGCCCTTATCATTTTGTTGGATCAGTTTCCGCGCAACATGTTTCGCGGCGATGCCCGGTCCTTTGCCACGGATCAGACAGCCGTCTGCCTGTCAAAACGCGCCATTGCGATGCGGTTGGACGAACAGATCGAAGGCGGGATCCGCCAGTTCTTCTTTCTGCCGCTGATGCATTCGGAATCCGTTGGGGATCAGGACGCGGCTGTCCGGGCATTTTTGACCCGTATGCCCAATGAGGAGAACCTGAAACACGCCCGCGCTCATCGCGCCGTGATCCGCAGTTTCGGCCGATTTCCGTATCGCAACGAAGTTTTGGGGCGGGAATCTTCGGCGCAAGAGAGGGATTATCTGGCGGCAGGTGGGTATCGATACACGCTGCAAAACCTTGCCGCGTAAGGGCATAACCCCTCTGGCACCTTCCGGGATTTTCCGGTATCCTGATTGTGGTTTAAGACTAAACTATAATCAGGAGAACCCAGATGGCTTCCTATGATGTGATCGTAATTGGCGCTGGTCCCGGCGGCTATGTTGCCGCCATTCGTGCCGCCCAGCTTGGTCTGAAAACTGTTGTGGTCGAGCGTGAGCATCTGGGGGGTATTTGCCTGAACTGGGGGTGTATCCCGACCAAGGCTTTGTTGCGATCCGCCGAGGTGTATCACCTGATGGAACGGGCCAAGGAATTTGGCCTGAGCGCGGACAAATTCGGTTATGATCTGGACGCGGTTGTGAAACGATCCCGCAAGGTGGCGAACCAGCTGGCCAGTGGCGTCGGATTCCTGATGAAGAAAAACAAGATCGACGTCGTGATGGGCGAAGCGAAAATTGCTGCGAAAGGCAAGGTGACGGTCAAGACCGAAAAGGGAACCGAGACGCTGGAAGGCAAAAATATCATCCTCGCCACCGGTGCGCGGGCGCGCGAGTTGCCTGGGTTGGAGGCCGATGGCGATCTGGTCTGGACCTATAAACATGCGCTTAACCCGCCACGGATGCCCAAAAAGCTGCTGGTGATCGGATCGGGTGCCATCGGGATCGAATTTGCAAGTTTCTTCAACACGCTTGGCGCAGATACGACCGTCGTCGAGGTGCTGGACCGCGTTCTGCCGGTCGAGGACGAAGAAATTTCAAAATTCGCCAAGAAGCAATTCGAAAAACAGGGCATCAAGATCATGGAGAAATCCATGGTCAAACAGCTGGATCGTGCCAAAGGCAAGGTCACAGCGCATATCGAATCTGGTGGAAAAATCGAAAAGCATGAATTTGATACGGTGATTTCGGCCGTGGGCATTGTCGGCAATGTCGAAAATCTGGGCCTTGAAGAACTGGGTATCAAGATCGACCGCACCCATGTGGTGGTGGATCAGTATTGCGGAACAGGGGTTGATGGTGTCTATGCGATTGGTGACATTGCGGGCGCGCCCTGGTTGGCGCACAAGGCTTCACATGAAGGGGTGATGGTGGCCGAAAAAATCGCCGGGAAGAAGGTTCACGCCATCCGCCCGGAAAGCATCGCGGGCTGCACCTATTGCCATCCGCAAGTGGCGTCCGTCGGTTACACCGAAGCCAAGGCAAAAGAACTGGGATACGAGATCAAAGTTGGCCGTTTCAGCAATATCGGTAACGGCAAGGCCATTGCGTTGGGCGAACCCGAGGGTCTGATCAAAACAATCTTTGATGCGAAAACAGGTGAGCTGCTGGGCGCACATATGGTTGGCCCAGAAGTGACCGAGCTAATCCAAGGCTACGTCATTGGCCGAACGCTTGAAACGACCGAGGCCGAACTGATCGACACCGTTTTCCCACATCCGACCCTGTCAGAAATGATGCATGAATCGGTGCTAGATGCCTATGGACGGATGATCCATCTTTAACGGTTGATCGGGGTATATTTTCCGCCCTCTAGCGTCGCGCCAAGGATCAGCCCTTGCTGGCCATAGACCAGCGCATAGACGGGCAGGTTGATCGTGGTTGTGGTCACGCCCAGCGATCCGGCTTCCTCCGGGGTGGTATATTCCGCATCAAGACCCAATTGCCAGCCATCGGAATAGCGAAAACGCGTCAGCACTTCCTGTGTCATGAAGAACAGCGCATGATTGAATCGCGATACCCCAATCTGGGGACCGAACGACGCCGCCGCATACGAGAAATAAGCGACCTTCGCCTCGCCGATCAACAGGGCGCCTTCGCCATATGATCCGCCAACCATAAGCCCGGCCTGCGTAACATCGGGGACGATCAAAACACCGGCAGCCTGTGCCGCCAGTTGTTCGGCCCCCGGGATCGTGCGAAACATTTCGGCCCGTGCCTGATCCACGCGAGCATTCAGCTCACTTGCGGGTTGGTTGATCGTGGAATTGGAACAGGCGGCAACGGTGGCGCCTCCAGCAATGATAAAGCCACGGCGGGTCCATACGGTCATGGGAAACTCCTGTATAACTGCTCTACCGGTCTTTTCGCCGGATGGTTCAAGCTATCACACCATAGAATGTGGGGCCAGCATGTTATCGCGTAGTCGCGAAAATGTGCCTATGATAAAAGATTAATATTTGGTATTTGCTCCTAGCTTGGGAGAGTAAATGTCGAAATTCAACCTGCCCGACATTGTCGTTGCCAATTTGCATCGACGATTTACGGGTGTATCCAAAACTGTACGCGATCTGGTGCCGTTGCAGCAGGAAATTGAACCTGTGGCCGTTCTGGACAAGGGACAATTGGGTCTGCCTGGACAGGTGTCGATCTGGACGATATTGCGATATGGTTGGACGCAGCCAAACACCGGGCGATATCGCATATTTCACGCCCGTCGGGACATCGATATCCTGTTGGGTCTGTTCCTGAAATATGTCCTGTTTCAACGCTGGAAACTTGTCTTCACTTCGGCGGCGCCCAAGCGCCACAGCCGAGTGTTGCGGGTTCTGATGAACCGCGTCGATGCCATTATCGCCACCTCGAAACGTTCGGCGCAGTTTCTGGATTGGCACACGGCGATTGTCGGACATGGGATTGATACCGATATTTATATGCCCGCTGACCGGGAAGATGCCAAGCGCACCTTGGGGCTTGATGGCTATCGTGTCATCGGAAAGTTCGGGCGCATTCGTCATTCCAAGGGAACCGATTGTCTGGTTCAGGCCTTGTGTGAGGTTCTTCCCGATTTTCCGGAATGGGTCTGCGTGATCACCGGTGATGCGCTGCCCAAGCATTCGAATTACCTAAAGGATCAAATGGACTGTCTGGCACAAAAGGGGCTGACGGATCGTGTGCGATTTGTCGGACATGTGTCAAATGGCGACATACTTACCTATTATCAGGCGTGTGATCTGTATGTGGCGGCTTCGCGCGTCGAAGGGTTCGGATTAACTCCGATGGAGGCGATGGCATGTGGTGTGCCGGTGTTGACCTCGCATGCAGGCATCTGGCCAGAACTGGTTCGGTCTCAGACGGGAAAACTGTTCGAAACAGGCAACAGCAGTGACCTCGCGGCAAAACTGCGCGAAATGCTGTCGGACCCGCAGAAGCTGGCTGTCATGGGGCAGGCGGGACGCAAAGATATCCTTGCCAATCATTCCATTCGAAACGAGGTTGAGCAAATTCACGCTGTCTATGCGACGCTACGCTGACCCGTTGACCAACATCTGCGCAACGCGTTCGGCAAAGTAGGTAAGGACCCCGTCGCAACCCGCCCGCTTAAAGGCTGCCAGACTTTCGATCATCGCCTTATCCTGATCAATCCACCCATTCTGCCCAGCGGCCATGATCATCGCGTATTCCCCGCTGACCTGATAGGCAAAGGTCGGCACACCCAATTCAGCCTTCACGCGTTGGCATATGTCCAGATAAGGCATACCCGGTTTGACCATCACCATATCCGCGCCCTCGGCGATATCCTTGGCGGTATCACGCAGCGCTTCATCGGAATTGTGATAATCCATCTGATAGGTTTTCTTGTCGCCTTTCAGCGCCCCGCTAGCGCCAACAGCGTCACGAAACGGGCCATAGAATGCGCTCGCATATTTCGCCGAATAAGACATGATCGCCACATCAGGGAAATCGTGATTTTCCAACGCACGTCGGATCACCCCGACACGCCCGTCCATCATATCCGACGGCCCCAGAATGTCGGCCCCGGCTTCGGCATGGGACAGGGCTTGTTTTTCCAGCGCCAGCAAGGTTTCGTCATTCAGGACAATCCCGTCACGAACAATCCCGTCATGTCCCGCCGAGTTATAAGGGTCAAGCGCCACATCCAGCATGATACCGATATCCGGCACCTCTGCCTTGATCGCCCGTGTTGCCCGGTTAACCAGATTGTCCGGGTTCCAGGCTTCGGCGCCGTCCGCGGTTTTCTTGTCGGTGTCGGTATAGGGAAACAACGCAATGACCGGAATGCCCAGATTTGCCGCGCGTTCCGCCGCCTTGACCGCCATATCAATGCTCAGACGATTGACACCCGGCAACGATGGGACCGGTTCCTCGATCGCGCTCCCTTCACGGATAAAAAGCGGCCAGATCAGATCCGAAACGTCAAGACGCGTTTCCTGCACTAGGGAACGCATCCATGGGGTGCGCCGCAACCGGCGTGAACGCGAGGCGGGAAAGGGGGCAGTGATCGGTGGCATAACGTTCCTTTCTTTGATATCGCAATGCCATGGAAGCCATCCTCGTCTCAAGTGATTTCGTTCTTTGCATTCGGACATCCGCTCGCTAGATTGCCCATCCGACGGAGGTGTCTGTGAATCCTTTTGAATTCCTTGATCTGAAAAGCTTCTGGAGCATCTGGTATTGGCTCCTGACCATTGTCACCTGGTCGATGACGTCTCATTGGACACTGGGTGTGCCGTTTGACATGATCATACTGGCTGAGCGCAAAGGCGAAGATTTTGCGGAACGGTGCGAGATTCTTATCCAAATCAACATCGACCGTTTGATTTATTATTTCGACAAAGGTGGGGTGTTCTTCAGCGGATTCGCAGCTTTCATGCTGGCGGCCTTGGGGACATTGGGCTTTTATATGGGTTCTGAATTGTTTGCAGCCCTGTTCATGCTGGTCGCTCCGCTGACCCTTGTCATGGTATTCACGGTGCGTTTTGCCTACAAGGCCAGACGACTGGGATGGACAGGCGAGGAATTGCGCCGCCGCCTGCGTTGGCGACGGCTTTTCAATCAGGTGATCGGAATGGTTGCGATCATTCTGACCACGATGGTGGCCGTTATATACTTCCTGATTTCAATCGGCGCATTGCGCACGGTTTGATCTGACAGGCTAGATCTGTTTGCACTGTCCCCAGGCGCTGCCACCCGAGCGTCGTGTCTGCGGGCCGGACCCCATCCGCAAAAAGATCGAGAAGCTCAGATCACTTTGATTGAGGGTGATACGTGTGCGACGGATTCGCGACATATTGTTCGAGGCAATCGGATAATCAATGAACATATAGGCCATATCATTGCCGTTCTGATTGACTTCACTCGCCGGAGTTTGACCGTCAGCACCGTCGCTGTGATGCAGGATGACCTGATCAGGATTGATATAGATGTAAAACCGCTGTGGCGGCATCCAGCTTCGCATCAGGTCAACCTGATGTTGATAGGCACCGGCAAAATTAACCGGCCCGCCAAATTTTGTGATATTGCACTCCAGATTTTGCGCAAACGCGGATGTCACGCACAAAAGGGTGGAAATCAGGGTGGCGAAAAAAATGCGCATTAAATTCTCTCCAAAAAAATATTGCCCGGCGAGCATAGCCGCCGGACAATATTTTTAAAACCCGAAAGCGATCAGTTTTTCGCTTTATCGACCATCTTGCCTTTGGAAATCCACGGCATCATCGCGCGCAGTTTCTCGCCGACCTGTTCGATCTGGTGTTCGTCGTTGATCCGGCGTGTCGCCTTGAAGAACGGCTGACCGACCTGATTTTCCTGCATGAAGTCACGTACGAACTTACCGGTTTGGATATCCTCCAGCACGGCTTTCATGCGGGCTTTGGTTTCCGCGTAAGGCAGGATGCGTGGGCCGCTGACATACTCGCCATACTCCGCGGTATTGGAGATGGAGTAGTTCATGTTTGCGATACCGCCTTCGTAGATCAGGTCCACGATCAGCTTCACCTCGTGCAGACATTCGAAATAGGCCATTTCGGGTTCGTAGCCCGCCTCGACCAGCGTTTCGAAACCCATGCGGATCAGTTCAACCAAACCACCGCACAGAACGGCTTGTTCACCGAACAAGTCGGTTTCGCATTCCTGACGGAAGTTGGTTTCGATAATGCCCGAACGTCCGCCACCAATGGCAGAACAATAGGACAGGCCGATTTCCAGCGCCTTGCCGGTTGCGTCCTGATGCACCGCGACCAGACAGGGCACGCCGCCGCCTTTGACGAATTCGCCACGGACCGTGTGGCCCGGACCTTTGGGGGCCATCATGATGACGTCGGTGCCGGCTTTCGGTTCGATCAGGTTGAAATGGACGTTCAAACCATGCGCAAACGCAATCGCCGCGCCTTCGCGCAGATTGTCGTGAACGTATTTCTTGTAGGTTTCGGCCTGCAATTCATCTGGCATGGTGAACATGATCAGATCGCACCAGGCAGCGGCCTCGGCAATGCCCATAACCTTCAGCCCTTCGCCTTCAGCTTTCTTGGCGGAGGGCGAGCCTTCGCGCAATGCAACAACAACGTTCTTTGCGCCGCTGTCGCGCAGGTTCAGCGCATGGGCATGGCCTTGCGAGCCATAGCCCAGAATGGCGACCTTCATATCCTTGATCAGGTTGATGTCGCAGTCGCGGTCATAATAAACACGCATTATTGTCTCCCTTGGTTGGTGATGCGCGCAGACTATACAGGATTTGCCAGATTGCTTTTCTGATTTTGCCTGATATTGAGGTAATTCCGAATATGAATTCGCTTATCGGTATAAAGAAGCAAAAAATATGCAAATTGATGCCACCGACCGCAGATTACTTCGCCTGTTGCAGGATGACGCCAGCCAGTCCGTGTCCGAATTGGCCGCCAAGGCGGGTATGTCGACCGCGCCCTGCTGGCGTCGCTTGGAAAAGTTAGAGGCGGCAGGGATTATCATCGGGCGCAAGGTCGATATCGACTATAGCGCGCTGGGCTTCACCGTTCTGGTTTTCCTGCGCATCACGCTCGACAAAACCCATGCTAACGCCATGGATGAATTCGTCCGCGAAGCCCGAAATATCCCAGAAGTCGAAACCATTCAGACACTTTTGGGCCGTGTCGATATTCGCATGGATGTTCGCGCCCGTGATCTGACCCATTATCAGGAAATCTATCGCACGCGAATTTTGCGACTGCCACATATGTTGGACCTAGAGGCGTTGATGCTGGTGTCCGAGGTCAAGAATACCGAAAGCTTGCCGCTATGATTGATATTGATGATACCGACCGCGCCATCCTTCGCGCCTTGCAAAAGGATGGTGGTCTGAACGCCAAAGAGGTGGGTGAAGCTATCGGCCTGTCCCAGCCCGCCACTTGGCGACGCATTAAACGGCTAGAGGAAGCCAAGGTGATCCGGGGGCGTTCTGTGTTGCTGGATCGGTCGAAGCTGGGATTCGAGGTGGTGGTCTATCTGGGGGTGAAACTCGCAACCCGCGGACGAGTATCGCTAGAGGATTTCGAACGCGCCGTTGCCGCAATCCCCGAGGTGCAGTTGGTCCAGCATGTGCTGGGGGTTTACGATTACAGGCTAAAGGTAGTTGCCCGGGACCTTGCGGATTTCGAACGTATCCTGCGCCGCCGGATCATGACATTGCCCGGAGTAGGGGATGTGGAATCCAATGTGTTGCTTAGTGACGAGAAACTGACCAGCGTTCCGATCTAGACCCCCATACCGGCCTTCATGACACGTCGCCGGACGGGTGCGATCCCATAGAGTGAACGGAGTGCTGCCACCCGCAAATCGCGCAGCGTTTGCGATTTGGCCATCGCGGCACGGTTCAGCGTGATAACCCCCTGCACGCGTACGGCCATCTCGGTCCAGCGACGGCGGTGATAGCGATCCGTGATCTCGGGCGCACCGATATCCTCAGCGCCCTCGATCAGGTCCATCAGCGTTGACAGATCAGACAGGCTCATATTCAGCCCTTGCGCCCCAATTGGCGGGATAACATGGGCGGCTTCCGCAATCAGAACAGTGCGTGGCCCCGACAGGCGTTCGGCCCGTTGGGCGATGATCGGCCAGACAACACGAGGACCAACAGGGCGCAACTGACCCAATATCTGACACGAACGCAAATTGACCTCTTGGGCAAAGGCGTCGTCTTCCAATTTATGGAGCCGTTCAATCTCGGGTCCTGTGGCCATCCAGACAATTGCGCACATGTTCTGACCGTCCGCATCGGGTAGGGGCACCAGCGTGAACGGCCCACCTGTGCGGTGAATTTCGGTTGAAATATTGTCGTGTGCAATTTCTGTTACCACGTTGAAAACCAGCGCTTTTTGTCCAAATTGCCACGTGGCAATTGGAATATTTAGGGCCTCTCTAACACGGCTGTTGCGCCCATCCGCTGCAATCACAAGCGAAGCGCTGATTTGCGCGCCCGAGGTCAGCGAGATCAGGCTTTCATGGGTCCGGGGCAGCAGGGTCTGCACCGAATCCGGGGCGATCAGATCGGCATTGGGATGTGCGGCAATGCTGTCCAGCAACACCTGACGGATGCGGTGGTTTGCGATATTATAGCCAAACGCGTCCTGACCAATTTCGGTCGCATCAAAATCCGCCAGCTCGCGGATCTTATAGGCTTCGCCCCCGGCATCGGCGATACGCATAATCCGTAACGGGGTGGCATGATCTGCGAGCGCGTCCCACAAGCCGATACGTTGCAACAAACGGACCGAGGGCATGAAAAAGGCCGTGCTGCGCAGATCGGGTTTAGGTATTTCAGGCGGCGCAGGATCAATACAGATAACCCGATGCCCCATCGATGCCATGCCAAGTGCCGCGGTCATCCCGGCAATTCCGCCACCTGCGACCAGAATATCCGTTGCTATCCGCGTCATCTGCGCACCAGTTCTGAAAGAAAACCTGGAAGGTCTTCCGTCCGGTGATGGATATGATCACCGTCTCCCTCTGCGCCGACAAGAACGGTTTTCATTCCCATTTGGTGCGGAACAGCTAGGTTCCGATGGTCGTCTTCGAACATCGCGGCGCGACGGGTGTTTATGTTTTCAGCGGCAAATATGCGGTCAAAGGCGGCTTTTTGAGGTTTGGGAACATAGTTTGCATCCTCGATACCGTAAATCGCGTCAAACACCCCCTCCAGTCCACATGCGGTGCTGACCTTGTGCCCATGGTCGCGCGAACCGTTTGTGTAAATGATCTTGCGCCCCGGCAGGGCCAAGATCTGTTCACGAAGATTGTGGTCCGGGACCAGATGATCAAGATTGATGTCATGGACGACATTTAAGAACTCGTCAGGTTCCACGTTATGCTCATGCATCAACCCCGCCAAAGTTGTCCCGTGGGTCTCCCAATAATATCGGCGCAGTCGGTGCGCTTCAGTATGATCGACGCCCAGTCTCTCCATGACAAATCTGGCCATATGCACCTCGATCTGATCAAACAGACGGGCAGACCGCGGATACAGCGTATTATCAAGGTCAAAGACCCAATAATCGACATGGGAAAAAGCATCATATGGCATGTGATGACGATACCGCTGGGATTAGGGCGCGACAATGGGCATTAATGTCTCGACGTATTAATAATCTCGCGATAGCTTCTGCGAAGAGGGAGTGACATGAGCCAAGCAACCACAACAAAAGACGCCTATTCGCTGGTGCTTGAAGCCATTGATCAGGGCATGTATTCGCCCGGTGACCGATTGGTGGAATCCGAACTGGCGGAACGGTTCGGCGTTTCGCGCACCCCCATCCGCGAAGCGTTGCAGCGCTTGGAAACGCAGGCGGTTCTGGTGCGCGACGGGCGCTCGATGGTGGTGTCGTCGCTTGATCACGACCAGTTGGGCGAATTGTATGTGGTACGTGCCGAACTGGAAGGGCTGGCCGGACAACTTGCAGCCCAACATGCTGCCCCTGAAGAAGTGCGTGTCCTGCGCTCTATGGCCGAGAAGGATTTTGACCTGCTGGGTCAGCCCGAGAAGCTGGCGCGGGCCAACCGGAGGTTTCATCGCCAGATCCATCTGGCCAGTCATAACCGCTATCTGATCCAACAGTTGGAAACATTGCATCGGTCAATGGCGCTGATGGCAACGACAACATTTGCCGTGACGGGGCGGGATCGAACCGCGCTTGATGAACATATGGCAATTGTCGAGGCGATCGAAAACCGTGATCCGCAAAAGGCGGATCAGGCGCTGCGGGCACATATTTCCAAAGCCTATGAAACCCGCTTGCAACTGGATGCCAATCGTCAGACGTCCTGACGGGCGTGACCATGTTCGGTCTTGTCCCAGTAAAATGGCGCCGTCAACATTTCTAACACCGCTTTATAGGCCGCAAGGCTACCCATCATCCAATAGAAGGGCAGTGTCAGGATATAGGGCAGCAAATGCCGCTTTTCCTCGCTGGAAACCGCAACGATTGCAATCAGGTATACGGCGATCTCGCTTAGCATCATGATGGTGACAAATCCCCACCAAGCCGTGGTGGGTAGGGAATGGAACAGCGGTGTGTCGAGCCCAAAGCTCAGCGCCCAGAAAATCAGGAATAGCGGCATCGCCAGATGCGACGTCAGCCCCGACAGCAGGATCGTGTTGACCCCCAGAAATCCCTTCCACCCCAGATCGCGCAAGGTTCCGCCGGGCCGGCGCATATGGCTAAGCCACGTCAGGCCATATCCTTTCAACCAGCGAGAACGCTGGCGTATCCAAGGCAGGGCGCGGCAATTGGCTTCCTCCCATGTTGTGCTGTCGAGCATTTCGCAGCGATACCCGAAACGGGCCAGACGCACCCCCAAATCGGCATCTTCGGTCACATTGAAAGCGTCCCATCCCCCCAATTCCCATAAAATGGTGCGGCGGAAGAACACGCTGGTTCCGCCCAACGGAATGGGCACGCCAAGCGTTTGCATGCCGCGCAATATCAACTGAAACCAACTGGTGTAATCGATGGTGAAACACCGCGCGATCCAGTTGTCACGGCTATTATAGAAATCTAGACGCGCCTGAAGGCAGGCGACATTGGCTGGCGCAAATGCAAAATGGGCGGCGACCTTTTGCAGTTGATCCGCTTCGGGTCGATCTTCGGCATCATATATTCCCACGATGTCACCCGTCACGAAGGTCAGCGCATAGTTCATCGCCTTGGGTTTGGTTTGCAGCCAGTCTTTGGGCACCTCGATCACGGAGACGTTGCTGGGGAGGGTAACGTCCGCGAGGCGCGCATGTGTCAGGGTGTCCGTCTCCTCTAGCAATAGGAGGATTTCCAGCTTCGAGGTTGGATAGTCCAGCCTTTGGAGGTGATCGAGCAATGAGGAAACCACTTTCGCTTCGCGAAACAGCGGAACAAGCAGCGAGATGCTGGGCAGGTGGGTGACTCTGGGGGCTTGCACGAAATTCGGGATCGCGACGGTGCGCAGCGACGCGGTCAGAGCCGACAATCGCAACACCGTTGTCGCAAGCGTAATGGCGGCGATCCATGCCAGCCAGAATGCCAGCGCATGAAACGGAAAGACGACAACCACGGCTATCAATGCCATGATGGACAACCGAACGGGCGTTGATTTCAGAATATGACCGATTGTGCGGCAAGAATATTGCGCAGGGCAGAGATCATGGGCACGGGCAAGCTGTTCCTGCGCGATGGCCTGACGCGCCGTTTCCGGCAAAGCCAGGTCAGGCACAACACACGCACGTTTTACCCGTTGAAACGGGAAAGGAGAAACCGATCGCAGATACACGTTCAACTCGCGACAATGGCCATGATGGGCAGGGCGACTGTGGCGGAACAGGGTTAATGCGACGTTAATCGATCAGGTCGACGAACCGGTCAAACAGGTAGTAACTGTCCTTGGGGCCGGGGCTGGCTTCGGGGTGGTGTTGCACCGAAAAGACCGGTTTGCCCGATAGGCGAATGCCGCAGTTTGAACCGTCAAACAAGGAGACATGGGTTTCTTCGACCCCGCTGGGTAACGAGGCCGTGTCCACCGCAAACCCATGGTTCATCGAGGTGATTTCCACCTTGCCTGTCGCATGTTCCTTTACCGGGTGATTGGCGCCGTGATGCCCGTGGTTCATTTTCAGCGTCCGTCCACCAAGCGCAAGCGCCAGCATCTGATGGCCAAGGCATATCCCAAAGATCGGCATCTCGCGTGCCAGCATATCCTGGATCATCGGAACGGCATATTCGCCCGTTGCCGCGGGATCGCCGGGGCCGTTTGACAGGAATATCCCTTGCGGATCGTGCGCGAGGATGTCGTCGCTGGTGGCGGTTGCGGGCAGAACCGTTACATCGCACCCAGCCGAGGCAAGACACCGTAGAATATTTCGTTTCGCCCCGTAATCAATCGCTACGATCCGTTTGCCGGGGGTCGTGCGTTTTGTGTATCCGTCTGGCCAGCTCCACCGCATTTCGTCCCATTTATAGGCCTGACGACAGCTGACCTGCTTGGCGAGGTCAAGACCCTCCAACCCCGGAAAACTGCGCGCGGCAGCCAGCAGGGCGTCGATATCAAATTGACCATCCTTTGCATGTTGAATTGCAACGTGGGGCGCGCCCTGCATCCGTATGGTGCGGGTCAGGCGACGGGTGTCGATTCCACCAACCCCAACCCGTCCGCGGCGTTGCATCCATTCGCCAAGGGTTGCGGTCGCGCGATAGTTCGAAGGCTCCGTCGGGTCCCATTTCACCACGATCCCTTCGGCCACAGGATCGCCGGTTTCGTCATCTTCGGGATTGACGCCGACATTTCCAATATGGGGGAAGGTGAAGGTGACGACCTGCCCGGCATAGGAAGGATCAGTCATGATTTCCTGATAGCCGGTCATCGCGGTGTTGAAACACAGTTCGGCGGTGGCGATCCCTTCGGCACCAAACCCTTTACCGTAAAAAACCTGACCATCCGCCAACACGATCGCTGCTGTCGGGTGCGCATGGATATCAGGCGCGGAGGCTTCTGCCAACTCGGAACGGTAAGAGTGCGTCATGCGCAGTATCCTTTTGGAATTTTGCGGAAAATAGGGCGTGGCTTACGGGCCGTCAAGGAAAAGAAAAAGAAATAAATATAATTATAACAATATCTTAGGTTTTTAATCATTTGTTGTTATCCGTATCATGAGCGGTTATGTTGACGATCTTGTGTTCCCAATGGATTTGGAGTCACCTGTGATGCGTAAAAAATTGTCGGATGCTCAGAAACAAGCAATGCTGGACAAGGACGCACCGCGCCTGTCGACCATCCGCCTGATTCAAGCAGCCATCAAGGACAAGGATATCGAAGCCCGCAGCGAGGATAATCCCGACGGCGTCAGTGACGAGGAGATATTGGGTATCCTAGGCAAGATGATCAAACAACGTCAGGAAAGCGCGCGCATGTATGAAGAAGCCGGGCGTGTCGAACTGGGCGAGGCCGAGCGGGCCGAGATCAAAGTGATCGAAGATTTTCTTCCTCGTCAGCTTAGCGAGGCCGAAGCTGAGCAGGCCATCGAAAGCGCGATCAGCGCCACGCAGGCAGAGTCGATCCGCGATATGGGCAAGGTTATGGCCCATCTGAAGGCGGAATTTACCGGACGGATGGATTTTTCCAAAGCCGGGACCTTAATCAAGAAACGCTTGATGTAAAAGAAACTAGCCCCGCCGATTGACGGGGCAGGTTTCGATATTATCGCCGCTTAGAAGCTGTATTTCATGCTAAGGCCAACGGCCAATGCATTGTTACCGCTAAAGGTCAGCGGACCCGGTGTGGTGAAGGTATCGCCCAACCAGACATAGCGCACGCCACCGGTGATTTCCATGTTGTCCATGGTATAGATCAACGCAGCGCCAAGGCTTGTGCGTCCATCAGTTGGGGCCAACGGGCTTGCCTCGTCCCCATCTGGGGCTTCATAGCCAACCGATACGGCTGCCGAAAGCGAGTCGGTCAGTTTGCGTCCGACACCCAGTTCATAGCTGTAAACGTCCCGTGTATAATCAATGATAGTTGCAAAGCCACTGATCGTGATGTCGATGGCATCATAATTGGTCCAGCGCACCGAACCGAATATAAGGGTTTTTGGGTTGATACCGGTTTGGGCTTCCAGATTGATGGATTGCGGTGTGGTAAATTCAGTGTCAGGCGAGGCCGCGAGATTGATCTGTGTCGAATGCGTGCTGGTCACCTCGGACCGATAGGTCAAAGAAACGCGAAGTGCATATTCCGGTATCTGATAGGCCGCGCCAAGGACATATCCAAACCCGGTTCCTTGGCTGACATCGACAACGCCAAGCGGGCTCAGGATTGCATTTGCAGACGTTGTCTGTGCCGCGATACCACCAAAGACCTCTATGTTCTCGGTCACGTTATAGGAGACCAGCGCGGTAATGTTACTTACCCTAAGATCGGCTTCGACCGGGTTATAGGGGTGTCCAATCGGATAGGCGACAAGCGCACCAAATGGCTGATCGAAAATCAGGGCAGCCGAGATGCTGCCATAATCCATTTTGATCCCGCCGGATGTCAGCAGATAATCATCGGCCATCTCTAGTCCGGTCGCATCATCGCTTATATTCGGCATGACATAGCCAAGGCTGAATTCGGCGACGTTGCCCTCTTCGAACAGGAGTTCGATACTTTGATCCGTTCGGCTGATGCCACCTGCATATGCGGTTGTCGAGGCCACCAAAAGAATCGCGGAAGTTGTCCGCAACAATGAAGTCATTACTTTATCTCCCTTTTATAATTGGAAATATGCTAATATTTGAGATTTTTTTGGGTCAATACTGACCGAACGGAAACTCGATGGGAAAATGAATTAATTCAGCCACAATATGCATTTTGCGACAAAAATACAACTTCTAGGGGTTTATCCGGTCAGTCGTCCGAAACATGTACGCCGATTTGATCCAGCTGTGCATCCTGTGCCTTGATCCCGCGGAAGCTTTCCTTCACGCCCGCTTCGGTCAATTCGCGGGTCACAACAAGAATGGCGTTGACCTCCTGATCTTCGGCCAATTCACACATGAACTCCAGTTCCTGACGTGCGGCTTGTTCGGCGATCTCGGCGGTTGGTGCGCCATAAATGGTCTGAAAATGTCCAGCCAGCTGTGCGACCAGCGCTTCAAACTCGGCAGGTTCAATATGGGTGACGGCGACAAAGGTTGCACGACCAAAGCTCTCCAGCCCTAACCAGCCATTGGCAAACGCCTGTCTGGGCTTGCCGACCAAATCAGCCTCTCCCCAATTCGAAAATTCAAACCCGCCGGAAATGGCCCATTCCCCTGTCTGCGCGGGGCGGGCAAAGACGTTGAAGTCGGACTCGTCGAAATGGATGGTGCGGGCGAGTTTCATATCAGCTTTCCAGACACTGGCTAAGGGGTATCAAGACGGTTTTTTCTGCTGTTTGCAACAGTAATCCCCCGCGTTCATCCAGTCCAACAAATGTGCCGGTCTGATCGTTAATGGTGTAGGGCTCTCCAACGCCATGAGCGCGGCCCATCCAGTCGGCATGAACGGGTTTAAAGCCCTCTTCCATGAAGCGATGTAGCCAGACCAGCGTGTGGCGCGACCAGCTTTCCAGCAATTGGGTGGGGGCGACCTCGCCGCAGCCTTCTTCGATCAGGCTGGTTTCGTTGGGGGTGTCACCGGGTTCGAGCGGGGATTGTGTTGGATAAATCCGCAGATCAAGCGAGACAAGCAGCCAATCCGGTTCCAGGTCCGGGTCAATAATTGGAGCGTGAGTGCGAACATTCCCAGCACGCGCCCCATTGATCAAAATGGTGCCCGGCCATTGGAAATACACGCCCACCTCGGGTGGGCCAAGCGCCCCCAGCGCATCGGCAAAACCGATGGCGGCGACACATTGTGTGCCCAGTGCCGCTTCAAGCCGCATTTCCGGGGCCAGCAACAGGCTTGCCTGAAGGCGCTCTGGCGTCAGGCGATAACACAGCAAGCCCGGGTCTGCACCGTCCAAAGCTTGTGCCTTGGCGACGGCCCATGGCGGTTCACGCCCGCTATCCTGACCGCGCAGCAATGGGGGAAATTGCGGTTCTCCAGCCTCTGGCAAACTCATTAGACGATCCCGTCAGCAACCAACTGTTTGGCGATGGCGCGAAACGCACCCGCCTGTGGACTGTTGGGTTTCGCGGCAACCACCGGTGCGCCACCATCTCCTGCCAGGCGAATATCAAGATCCAGGGGAATCTCTCCCAGAAAAGGCAAGCCCAGCCGTTCGGCATCGGCCTTGGCGCCACCATGGCCAAACACATGGGCCTCGTGACCACAGTTCGGGCAGATATAGGTTGACATATTCTCGATAATGCCGAACACACGGGTTCCCATTTTTTCGAACATGTTCAGGGCTTTACGGGCATCAAGTAATGCGATGTCCTGCGGGGTGGATACCACGATCGCACCGTCCAGTTCAGCCTTTTGCGCCAGCGTCAATTGCACGTCACCCGTGCCCGGTGGTAGGTCAACCAACAGCACATCCAATTGTCCCCACTGCACTTGGCTTAGCATCTGTTGTAGTGCGCCCATCAACATTGGACCACGCCAAACAACCGCTTCGTCTTCTTTGGTCATCAGACCAACCGACATCAATGTCACGCCATGATTGCGAAGCGGAAGAATGGTTTTTCCATCGGGTGAGGCGGGACGGCCCGAGATACCCAGCATCCGGGGTTGCGAAGGTCCATAGACATCGGCATCCAGCAGACCAACCCGTTTGCCTTCGGCCGCCAATGCGACCGCCAGATTCGATGTGACCGTAGATTTCCCAACGCCACCTTTGCCTGACGCGATTGCGATGATTTTCGCAACACCCGGGATTTTCTGCGGCCCGGTCGGCTTGTTGGAGCGGGTGCCAAGGTCAGGGGGCGGTTTGGGCGTGGAATGAGCCGTCACCAACGCCGACACCTTGTCCACACCATCGAGCGCTTCGAGGGCGGTCACCGCTTCAAGGCGAACCGCCTCCATCGCAACCCCATGTTCGGGGGCTACCTCCATCACAAAACGGACGTTTCCGCCTTCGATTGTTAGCGCACGGACAACATCGTCGCTGACGATGTCGCTATTGCCGAAAGGATTGGCGATGTTGCGCAGGGCCGCCAGAACCTGATCGCGCGACAGGCTCACGATTCGCCACCCAGTTCGATCTGCCCATCAACGACATGTTCGAGGTCAAGGTCGGGCGAGGTCAGCACCACGCGCACATTCAAGCTGCCCGAGGTTTTGCCCGAGTCGCGCACAGCAGATTCGATCGCTTGCTGAGAGGTAACCCCCACCTGTTTCAGGAATTTTCGCAAGGACATGTTGTAATGATCGTCGTTCATTTCCCACCCACATTGTCAGATTGGTTAGTTGTCCTTACCATGCGCATTCAGCGAACTAAGGCAAGGGGCCGAACAAAAGAAAAGGATCACGCGTGAGACTTTCAACGCTTCTGTGTGGAATTTTGTTTGCCAGCTCGGCGCTGGCGCAGTCGGTTCCTGTGCGATTGCAGTCTGACCCGACACTGGTGGATAGCGGTCTTTGGACCTTCGTTTTGCCGCGATTCAGCCTGAAACATGCGCAACCCGTGACGCTGGTGGCAGAGGGTGGCGAGGTGCAGGTCTCGCTTTCAGGTGAGCGTGCGCTTTTCGAGGATATGAGTGGCCAAACATACTATCTTAGCCTTTTATCAGACGGCGAAAGTGCACAAGCGTTTTACGCGTGGCTATTGTCCGATATCGGCATTCGAACGATTGTAAGCTTTTCCCCCGATGGCACCCCGCTCTATTCGGGGCTGGTTGAAAAGACAGAAACCGAAGAGGTGCACGACTTTCCGGGTGACCCGGAGTTGGGACATCAGCTTGCACAAACCCATTGCGGGCGCTGTCATGTGGTGGACGAGGCCAATCGGTTTCGCGGCATCAGTTCGACGCCCAGTTTCATGGCGCTTCGGACATTCGAAGACTGGTTCGAAAAATATGAAGTGTTCTGGACACTTAACCCGCACCCGTCTTTTGTTCAGGTCGAAGGGGTCACCCCCGAATTTGATCCAGCATTTCCCCCCGCCATCATACCCGTCATGCTGACGTTGGACGAATTGGATCATATCGGCGCTTACCTGTCACAGGTGGAACCTGCTGATCTGGGTGCGCCACTGGAAATGCGTTAGTTCGGTTTGCGATCCTTCAGGTAATCATCTGTTGTGCGCACCCGTGGACGATCCCCCTCCGCCAAGGGTTGGTCACTGCGAAACTGCGCCTTGACCCGGCAATCGTCACACATGCGGATCAGCCGTGTATTATCGCTGTTGGTGAACATGGAATGGTTGCCTTCGAGCTTGGTAACAATCCGTTCGATCGTGGATTTCACCCCAAACAATTTGCCACACTCGATGCAGGGATAAGGCTCTTCCTCGTGGAGGATGCGCGAACCGAGGGCGGCGTCAGACGCATCAAAACGCGGGTCCAGCGTGATCGCAGATTCAGGGCAGGCAGATCGACAAATGCCACATTGCAAACAGGCATCTTCCTTAAAGGACAATTGCGGTTTGTCCTCGTTGTCGATCAATGCGCCGGTGGGACAAAGGCTGACGCAGGACAGGCACAGCGTGCAGGCGTCAGAATTGACGATGACGGCACCATAAGGCGCGCCGTCTGGAAGCGCGATGACTGGCGCGGTGGGCATGGCAGAGGCCAGAGACTTCACCGCAAGGCGCGTGATATCACGATGTGCTCCGAGGGCAAGTACTGGCTGAGGGGCCGGGCGCGGGGGCAGGGACGCCTCGAATAGTGTTTTTGAAAGGATATCGGGATCCTGCGTGTCCAGAATCGTGACCACATCTTCGGGAAGATTCAGCCCGGACAGGAAGGCGCGGATCAGCGGAAGTTGAATGTCCAACGCATCACGTTCGGTTTTGGGGCCAACCAGAATGGTGATTGACTGGGCGCCATAGGTCAGGGCCGCAAGGCACAGCGAATGGTCGATCCCTGCAAGATTGCTGACCTCGAGCGGCAAAACATGTGCGGGCAATCCATCCCCATAGCGGGCGGCATATTCTAAAAGTGGTCGGCCGAATTCTGTGTCGTGGATCAGCAGGCTGGGAATTTTCCCCCCGGCGTCACGATAGGTGTCCAAAAGTGTCTGAATGCGCCGATGGACAAAACTGTCAGCCGGATCGTCAAAACTGACCGCGCCTGACGGGCAGACCGCAGCACAAGATCCGCAACCAGCGCAAATATTGGGATCGATGCTGATATGATCGGTCCCCGGTAATATCGCCCCGGTTGGGCAAACATTCAGGCAGCGTGAACAACCCGATTGGCCAGCACGTTCATGAGCACAAAGCTCCTCGGCAAACGTAACATATAATGATTTCTCAAATGTCCCCATCAGATTGCTGGCGCTGATGGCGGCGGCGCTGACAGCGATCTGATCACGCGGATCGGCGCGCAAATAGCCGTCGCGCTTCGCGTCCGCGCTGAACAAGGGGGCGCCACCACGCAGATCAAGTATAATGTCGCATTGTGAACTGCCTTTATCCTTGGGCGACGTGTATTCCATCGACCCGCGTCCGCTGGGACGAGGGGACCGCAATCCGTCAATCGTAACCGCGAAATGTCCCAGCGATCCGGACGCATTTCGCATTTCGCCGATGATCAGATCAAAATCCACGATGTCCGACGGGGCCAGATCGACAGGTTCTGGTAATAACACCGTTACGCTCAATTGCTGCGAGAGCATCTTGGCAACCTGCAACGCAGATTCGTCGCGCCCAAGGATCAGACAAACGCCGTCCGATTGTATATCAAATGTCTTTGTGTTTGGCGTTGGCAACAACCCCTCGGCAATCAGCGCTGCCATTTTTGCTGCGCTGTTCTTGGCGTCCTTGGACCAGCCAGCGCGGTCGCGGATGTCCACGCATAGGGGTGCGCTGACCTCTAGCTCGGCCGCAAGATCCTGAAAGAAACTGCGTTGCTGACCACACGCGATGATGGTTTCGCCATTGCGCAAAGCCTCGGCGGTGACATCCAGTTCGCGATCACACAGCGACTCGTGCACACGCCCACACGACAATCCCGTGATCCGAGAGATTGTGTCCCTGTCGACAGTCTGCGTTTTCTCGCAGCTGCACAGCAGAAGTGTCGCTGACATACCTGGCTCCTCCCTAGGTGGCGCGTTACTGGCCTTGAAAACCATTGCTAACGATCTCATAGTTGAATGCAATCGGCTTTTGGGATTGGACAAGGTGGAAAAAAGCAAATCCATAAATGTAGGCGTGATGGTCAGGCGGACCCTCGGTATCACCCGTTGGGCCAAATGGGCCTATAAACCGATTGCGATTGCGCCCGCCGTGGAGATGGCTGCCTGGACCGCAACACGTGTCGATGGCGAGGCGACAGATTTTTACGCGGGCACTGTGCCGCTTACGTTATATCGGACTGATACCGAAGGCTATCTGGTCGGACTGTCAACCAACCCGCCCAGCGCATATGTGGTTTTGCGACGCTCGCAATTGCCCGGGCGTGATTATGATCTGCATACGGTGACCGCGTCAGCATACGAGGCGCAGGATTTTAGCGACGCTGCGGAAGATCTGGTCGAACAGGTGGCGCTCCCTGATTTTCTGCATCAATTTATCTGGGATTTTGTGGATCGGCACCACACCGAGGAAGAATTTGTAAAACGCAAACGTCGTCCACATTTGGTGAAAGACGAACAAGACGGGATTGGTGATGCCAGAATTCGTCAGGTGGCAGATGTCTATCGCACCCCGCAAAGCCGCAGAGAGAGAAAAGAATGACCGAAAAGTCTTTTGCCAGCCGCTGGGCGGAACGCAAACGCAAAGTGCAGGCCGAGGAGATCGAGCTTGAGCAAGAGGGCGAGGTTGAATCCACCGAAATTCCCGAGATCGAAGATGTGCGGGAGGATGCGGACATTCTTGCCGAACTGGGTCTGAAAGACCCCGAAGACATGCAACAAGGTGATGATTTTTCCGTATTCATGAAAATCAATATTCCCGAACGCATTCGCCGCCGCGCATTGCGCAAGCTGTGGAGCAGCAATCCGGTCTTGGCAAATGTCGACGGGTTGAATGATTATGACGGGGATTTCACTGACGCTGCCCTGTCGTCTGCGCCAATGAAGACCGCTTACGAAGTTGGCAAGGGATATGCCGCAAAGCTGTTGCGCGAAGCCGAGCAGGAGCTGGAACGATCCACGGTTGATTCGGCAGAAAATCCGGTAATATCGGATGTGGATGGTGCAGAAACCGCGCCAGACGAAATTTTGGAAGCATCTTCGGAGGTTGCGGAGTCCGATGAACTTGCGAAGTTGGATGATGACGAACACGCGGCTCAACCACTGGATGAACCAGTAATAGCGACGCGAAAACGCATGACATTCAGTTTTGAGTGATTTCCCGATAAAAACACTTGGTATAAAATAGAGAAAATTGGAAAATTTTTCTGACCAAATTTAAATTTTTTACTTTGCGAGATGCAATTCCTTCTATTAACCTTAAGGAGACAAAAGCTATTGGGGGCGACTTTTGACGAGTACCGCGAGAGTGTATGACATTGCAGAGGAAGATTTGCTGCGCGCGGATCTTTACGATTTCCTTGGCGCAATGTTGTCTCATCCCCCAAGCGCGGACCTCCTCAAAAAAACGGCCGACTTGACGGGTGACAGTTCAGAGATTGGCGAAGCCATAGCCGCGCTATCCAAAGTAGCACGTGCCACGAACACCAAAGCCGCCGAGCGTGAATATAATGCCCTGTTCATCGGGATGACTCGGGGCGAGCTGCTTCCCTATGCCAGCTATTACTTGACCGGGTTCCTGCATGAAAAGCCGTTGGCGGCGCTGCGCAAGGATATGATCAGCCTTGGACTGGAACGCGCGGACAATGTGTTCGAACCCGAAGACAATATCGCGTCGCTTTGCGAAATGATGGGGGCAATGATCCGTGGGCGTTTTGCAGCGCCAATTTCATTGGATAAGCAGCGGGACTTTTTCAATCGGCATCTTGGCTCCTGGGCGGGGCATTTCTTTGCTGATTTGGAAAAGGCCAAGCATTCGGTTTTGTACGCGCCGTTGGGGACCGTTGGACGGGCCTTTATGGCGATCGAAAAAGAAGCGTTTCGCATGACGGGCGACAGCGCACACTAATCGGCCGCAAGGCCACTAACCAAGGGAGTATGAAATGCCAGAGAACAAGAAGGACGCCGACACAAGTCGCCGTGACTTTCTGAAGCTTGCAGCGGTAGCCGCTCCTACGGCGGCTGCGACGGCCGTTGTGGGGACACAGGCCGCTGCACAAGAGGCTCCGATCAATCATGGCGGGCTGCAAATGACCGACCATGTCAAAAAATATTTGGAGAGCGCCCGGTTCTGAGCCGGTCCTCGGTATGTAACGAGTATGTAATCCCGGACAAGGCAACGTGAGGCCGACACCCGGAAAAACATCATCAAGCTAGGCCAGAGGGTCCAGCAAGGGAGAACGAGAAATGCTCAGGAAAAAGACGAGCGGAGTGGCTCAGCGCTCTAAATCAGATTCTATCCTGTCGCGAATTTCAGAAACGTCAGTTGATCGCCGGTCATTCCTGCGCTCTTCGGGTCTGACCATTGGTGGTCTGGCAACCGTTGGGGCGTTGGGCGGAACCGTTCAGCAGGCATCTGCACAAACCGCGATGGGGTCAGTGGAAACGATCAAATCGGTCTGCACGCACTGTTCAGTCGGCTGTACGGTTATTGCCGAAGTCGACAATGGCGTTTGGGTCGGACAGGAACCTGGCTGGGACAGCCCGTTCAACCTGGGTGCACATTGCGCCAAAGGGGCTGCGGTGCGCGAACATGCTCATGGAGAGCGTCGCCTGAAATACCCCATGAAAATGGAAGGTGGCGAGTGGAAACGCGTCAGCTGGGAACAGGCGATCAACGAGATCGGCGACAAGATGATGGAAATCCGCGAGGAAAGCGGTCCGGATTCGGTGTACTGGCTGGGATCGGCCAAGCATTCCAACGAACAAGCCTATCTGTTGCGCAAGTTCGCCGCCTATTGGGGGACGAACAATATCGACCACCAGGCGCGTATCTGTCACTCGACGACAGTGGCTGGCGTGGCGAATACATGGGGCTACGGCGCCATGACCAACAGTTACAATGACATTCACAATTCCAAAGCGATCTTCCTGATCGGTGGCAACCCGGCCGAGGCACACCCCGTGTCCCTGCTTCATATGCTGAAAGCTAAGGAAGAAAACAACGCTCCGTTGATCGTGTGCGATCCACGTTTCACGCGCACGGCGGCCCATGCAGATGAATATGTGCGCTTCCGTCCGGGAACAGATGTTGCACTGGTCTGGGGCATTTTGTGGCACATTTTCGAAAATGGCTGGGAAGACAAGGAATTTATTCGGACCCGTGTTTACGGCATGGAAGAAATCCAGAACGAGGTCAACCAGTGGACGCCGGACGTTGTTGAAGACGTGACGGGTGTGCCGGGCAGCCAGTTGGAACGTGTTGCACGGACCTTGGCGAACAATCGTCCTGGCACCGTAATCTGGTGTATGGGCGGAACCCAGCATACCAACGGTAACAACAATACCCGCGCTTACTGCATCCTGCAGCTTGCCCTTGGCAACATGGGCACGGCTGGTGGCGGCACGAACATCTATCGTGGCCATGACAACGTGCAGGGCGCGACGGACCTTGGTGTTCTGGCAGATACATTGCCGGGTTATTACGGTCTGGCACCCGGATCATGGGCCCATTTCGCCCGTGTCTGGGGCGAGGATCTGGATTGGCTGAAGAGCCGGTTCTCGGTCATGGAAGGGGCAGGGGCCGACGGTGCCGACCGCCTGATGATGAACGAAACCGGTATTCCGGTGTCGCGCTGGATCGACGGTGTTCTGGAAGATGCGGAAAACATCGACCAGCCTGACAATACCCGTGCGATGGTGTTCTGGGGCCATGCTCCCAACTCGCAGACCCGTCAGGTCGAAATGAAAACGGCGATGGAAAAGCTCGATTTGCTGGTTGTGATCGATCCGTATCCGACCGTTTCGGCCGTTCTGCATGATCGCACCGATGGTGTATACCTGTTGCCCGCTTCGACTCAGTTCGAAACGCGTGGCTCGGCAACGGCGTCGAACCGGTCGATCCAATGGCGGGACAAGGTGGTCGAGCCTGTGTTTGAATCTCTTCCGGATCACATCATCATCGCCAAATTTGCGAAAAAATTCGGCTTTGCCGATCGCATTTTCCGCAATATCGCGATGGATGCCGAAGACGAGCCAAACGTCGAGGATATCACCCGCGAGATCAACCGCGGTATGTGGACCATCGGCTATACCGGTCAGTCACCCGAGCGGTTGAAGCTACATATGGCTAACCAGCATACGTTCGACAAAACCAGCCTGCGGGCAATTGGCGGACCCGCTGACGGGGATTTCTATGGAATGCCCTGGCCCTGTTGGGGCACCCCCGAGATGAACCATCCGGGCACGGCAAATCTGTATGATATGTCGCTACCGGTGTCTCAGGGCGGTCTGACATTCCGCGCCCGTTTCGGTGTGGAACGTGACGGTGTGAACCTGCTGGCCGAAGGGGTCTATTCTGTTGGTTCGGAAATTCAGGATGGCTATCCCGAATTCACGATGCAGATGCTGATGGACCTTGGCTGGGACAGCGATTTGACGGCTGACGAACGCGCGTCCATTGAAGCTGTGGGCGGCGACAATATCGGTTCCGTCAACTGGAAAACGGACCTTTCCGGCGGTATCCAGCGTGTTGCGATCCTGCATGAATGTGCCCCGTTCGGCAACGCCAAGGCCCGCGCTGTTGTGTGGACCTTCCCGGATCCGGTGCCGCTACATCGCGAGCCGCTTTATACGCCGCGTCGTGATCTGGTTGCCAAATATCCAACCTATGCCGACAAGAAGTTCTGGCGTGTTCCAACCATGTACGAATCGATCCAAAAGAACGATTTCTCGCAGGAATATCCGATTATTCTAACTTCGGGTCGTCTTGTCGAGTATGAGGGTGGTGGCGACGAAAGCCGCTCCAACCCGTGGTTGGCCGAACTGCAACAGGACATGTTTGTCGAGATCAACCCACGCGACGCCAATAACCTTGGTGTTCGTGATGGGGCGGATGTCTGGGTTGAAGGCGCTGAAGGTGCGAAAGTCAAGGTTATGGCCATGATCACCGAACGCGTTGCGCCGGGTGTTGTGTTCATGCCCTTCCACTTTGGTGGACATTTGCAGGGCGAGGACCTCAGGCACAAATATCCTGAAGGTGCAGACCCCTATGTTCTGGGCGAGGCCGCAAACACGGCATTCACCTATGGATACGACTCAGTGACACAGATGCAGGAGTCCAAAGTGACGCTCTGCAAAGTTTCAGTAGCATAAGGAGCAACGAAAATGGCACGAGTAAAATTTCTCTGCGACGCCGAACGTTGCATCGAGTGCAACGCCTGCGTCACCGCCTGTAAGAACGAGCACGAAGTCCCCTGGGGCATCAACCGTCGCCGCGTGGTGACGATCAATGATGGCTCACCGGGAGAGCGCTCGATTTCTATGGCCTGTATGCACTGCTCGGATGCGCCTTGTATGGCCGTCTGCCCGACCGACTGTTTCTATCAGACGGCCGACGGGGTTGTACTGCACTCCAAGGACCTGTGTATCGGTTGCGGATACTGCTTCTACGCATGTCCGTTTGGCGCTCCGCAGTTCCCGCAGGCTGGTAACTATGGTTCCCGCGGCAAGATGGACAAATGCACCTTCTGTAATGGTGGCCCGGAGGAAGATCACTCCGAAGCCGAATTCCAGAAATATGGTCGCAACCGTCTGGCCGAAGGCAAACTGCCGATCTGTGCAGAAATGTGTTCCACCAAAGCCCTTCTGGCCGGTGACGGCGATGATGTGTCCGCGATCTATCGCGAACGCGTTGTTGCGCGCGGGTTCGGTTCGGGCGCTTGGGGTTGGGGCACTGCTTACGACACCAAAGCCGGTAATTAATCGGATGTAATTCCTGCGGGCCGCCCCTTGCGGCCCGCAGCATTTCCGTACATAGCCGTATTGCAGCAACTGGGGGAGTGCGCAGTCCATGCGAAAACCTGTCACCAATGGAATTCGGATATTCCTGTTCATTCTTGCGTTCCTGTTCCCGTTGAGCCTGTCGGCTCAGGAGGTTGACCGGTCCGCTACCGGTGGTGCGCAAACATTGGAAGATATCCTGGCACGCCAGGCGGGTCAGACGATCGACACGACCTATCAGCTTGAACAATTGGGCGATCCCGAAAGCGCCGCACCATCCTCGGCCGATTTGGGGGTTCTTGGCGGGGCGTCTGATGCCGACATTTGGCGCGCCTATCGCTGGGGCGAGACGGACCTTTCGGTGTCATCACGAACGGCTGCCGCCGATGTGGTCATGCAAGATTCTGGCATGAAATGGCTAAACTTCCGTGCCGGACCGCTGCGCACCTATGGTGGCTATCTGTTGTTGGGTATGTTGGGTGTTCTGCTGTTATTCTATATTCTACGCGGCAAAATTCGGATTGAAGGCGAAAAAACCGGGACGACTATCGAACGTTTCAAACCGTTGGAACGATTTGGGCATTGGTTGCTGGCGATTTCCTTTATCATTCTTGCGGTGACAGGACTTGCGTCGCTGTTTGGGCGTGTCGCCTTGATCCCCTTGTTCGGGAAGGAAGCATTTTCAGCCTATGCCTGGATCGGGAAATGGGTGCATAACAATATTTCATGGGCCTTTATGTTGGCACTGATCTGGGTCTTCCTGTTCTGGGTGCTTCACAATCTGCCGTCGCGACATGATATTGGCTGGTTACTAAAAGGTGGCGGCCTGTTCTCCAAACATTCACATCCGCCAGCAAAGAAGTTTAACGCCGGGCAAAAACTGATCTTCTGGTCGGTCATTATTCTGGGCGGATCGATTTCGGTTTCCGGACTGTCACTATTGTTTCCGTTTGAATTCCATCTGTTTTCCCACACATTCTCGGTGTTGAACAACTTTGGGTTTGATCTCCCAACCGAGCTGCTGCCGCATGAGGAAATGCAGTTGGCGGTCTTGTGGCATTCGATCGTGTCCTTTGTCCTGATCGCCATTATCCTGGCGCATATCTATATCGGGTCCGTCGGCATGGAAGGCGCTTATGCCGCGATGGGGTCAGGACAGGTCGAGAAACAGTGGGCAAAAGAGCATCACAGCCTTTGGTTCGAAGAGGTCGAGAAGGCCAATTCTTCGACCACGCCGGCCGAATAGGGAGAAGCTGATATGCGTATGATCGTATTGGCCACGATTGGGGCATTCACCATCGCCTTTCTGGCCGAAGCCATTTTGGAAAATTCTGGATGGTCAACAGCCGAGCGAACGGCCTCGTCGAATGTTCGGTTGGATTAAACCCAAGCAAACTGGACCTGCCCTAGCACCTTTAGTGCGGACAGTCAGGTGGACAAGGCTTTTGCTGCTGGTCGCACCGGTCACGATTGCGACAAGCACAACGGCCGACATATTCACGACATCGATCGGGCCGGTGTCGGTTACCGCTGAACTGACGGGTCTTGATGAACCTTGGGCAATCGCTTTCTTTCCAGATTCGGGCGGATTGATAACCGAACGGGATGGCCGTTTGTTGCTTTTCAACGATGATGGACAGCTGACCAATGTCACTGGAGCACCGGGCGTGTGGGCATCGGGACAGGGTGGATTGCTGGATGTGGTCGTTGCCCGCGATTTCGCCGAAACGGGCGAGATTTTCCTGAGCTATGCCAAGCCTGTTGACGGAGGCGCGGCGACCGCCGTTGCGGTTGCAACATTTCGCAAGGATCCGGCGCGTTTGGAAAACCTGCGCGACATATTTGTGATGAACCGCCCGACGGGCCGTGGACAGCATTTTGGCTCGCGCATCGTCGAGGCACCTGACGGAACCTTGTGGGTGACATTAGGGGACAGGGGGGACCGGGGTCAGGCGCAGAATCCAATGACGCACAATGGCGCGATCGTGCGGATCGCACGCGACGGCAGCATTCCCGCAGACAATCCGTTTGCCGAAAGTGGGGCATTACCCGAAATCTGGTCTTACGGACATCGAAACCCGCAAGGGGCGGCGCTCTCGCCTGCTGGGGAACTCTGGACGGTTGAACATGGGGCACAAGGGGGCGATGAAATCAACAAACCCGGCAAGGGTTTGAACTATGGCTGGCCAACGATTACCTATGGGTGGGACTATAACGGCAGCACAATCGGGATTGGCACAGAAGCAGACGGATTGGAACAGCCGGTTTTTTATTGGGATCCGTCGATCGCACCATCGGGCATGATGATCTATTCGGGTAAGATGTTTCCTGACTGGGCGGGGGATATTTTTGTCGGATCTCTGAAATTCAGCTATATCTCTCGTCTTGAACAAACGGGCGAGGGTATGCGCGAAGCCGAACAGCTGTTTCGGGATGACTTTATCCGCATACGCGATATCCGCGAAGCCCCGGATGGCAGCATTTGGTTTCTGTCCGTTGGAGATGGGGTGGCCTATCAATTATCTTCTGTCGACTAGACTTTTTTATAGGTTTCATGCAATTCGTTGACGCGGAGGGCGCATGAGCAGTCGTCAGTATCCAAAACCGAAAACAAGCACTTTCGAGGTTCTTTGTACCAGATAGCCTGTATCAAGTGGGGAAACAAATATTCCCCCGAATATGTCAATCGGCTATTTGATGGCGTGCGCCGTCATTTGGACGGGGATATCGCATTTACCTGCATGACCGATGATCCATCGGGTCTGCACCCGGATATTCGCGCCATTCCGATCCCGGTTGAGCCGTTTGATGAAGCGGTCACCGAAACCCTTAAGACCAGTGCGCGAAAGGGTGCGCTGCGCAAGGTCAGCCTGTTTAAGCCCGGGGCTGTCGCACAGTCCGGTCCGATTTTGGGCTTCGATCTTGATGTCGTGATTACGGGCGATCTAAGTGATCTCTTTACCGTCTCGCCCGGCAAAATCTGCATGCGACACGATTGGCTTGCGAAACGACGCGGGCGTCCGGATGGGCATGGTTCGGTCTTTCGGTTTGATCCGTCGCGTCACGGATTCCTCTATACGGAATTTGTCAAAGACCCGGTGAACTGGATGCAAAAGGCCAATGTCTCCGAACAGAAATACACCTCGATGATTGCGCAGGAACATGGCGAGTTTGCGTATTTCCCAGATGATTGGATTGCCAGCTTCAAACGTGACGCGATGCGCGTGCCGCCGCTCAATTACCTGATGGAGCCCCGTTTGCCACAGAACGCACGGGTCATGTGTTTTCACGGGTCTCCCAAGATGGAGGAAGCGGTCGAAGGCTATAAAGGTGGGGTGCTGCGCCATACACGTCCAGCGTCATGGCTGCGCGATCTTTGGATCGGAGAAGAGCTCTGATGCCGATCATTCGCGTCAACGGAATGTCCGTGCTGTTCGTGCATATACCCAAGACGGGCGGCAATGCGATTACGGCCTTTTTGCGCAATTTTGGCGACGTGACTGGGGACAAACGCGTGCCCACCCATTCGCGCGACTTTTTCCCGACGCATATGCATGCCGCCACGATTGAAGGGCTGTTTCCCGCAAATTTCTTTGACTATACTTTCATGGTTGTGCGTCATCCTGTCGACCGTATGGTCAGCGAATATCGCTACAGGGTGAAAATCCGACCCGGCAGATCCCAGTTCACGCCATCCTTTTCGCTATGGTTGCGGTATGCCTTGTGGCGCGCAAAGCGCGATCCCGGCTTCCATGACGGCCATATGCGGCCACAAACAGCGTTCGAAGTCCCCGGCTGCGAGGTGTTTCGCTATGAAGACGGATTGGACAAGGTTGCCAGCCGCCTGAACGCCCTTTTTGGAGGGCAGGCAAGTCTGGATAAGAAAAACGAAGGTCAGCGCATCAAGGTCCGCGTCACGGACAAGGATCGGGCAAGGATCATGCAGTTTTATCGTCAGGACTTTGAGCGTTATGGTTATGATCTGGCGTCGCCGCAATTGGCAAACGAAAAAGGGTAGGGGATGCGTTATATTTTTGTGAAAGCCAAAGCCATTTGGCAATATGGGGGAAAGTCCAGACATCCGCTGATCAAGGATATCTATCCCGGGCTGCAAAACAATGTGATGCGCCGGATATGCTATTCGCGTCCACACAATTTTACCTATGTTCGCATCCCCAAAGTTGCCAATTCGACGATTTGCAAGACATTGCTGAACTATATGCCCGAAAAACGGCAGTTCGAAGATGACCCTACCGGCAGCAAATCCAAACGCGAACTGCGCGACCTTCCGCGATTGGAACAATTTCATGAAAGTTTCAGCTTTGCGTTCACCCGTGAACCTGCGTCGCGTGTGCTGTCTGCCTGGATGGACAAAACTCGCAATCCATCATTTCAGGGGAAATTTGAATTTACCGAACCCGGAACGGATAACGAGTTGATCTCGTTTCGATCGTTTCTGGAATTGCTGGATCGTGATCTGCTGATGAAAAATCCGCATTGGTCACCACAGGCACAAATCCTGCCCTTTAAGGGAAAGGGGTATAGTTGTCTGGCCAAGTTTGAAAATCTGAATGCTGATCTGGAAATGATTGTTGGCGAGATTTTTGGCCAGAAATTACAGATCGACAGCAAACAGGTGGAACAGACCGGCGCTTCCAGTAAGGTTGCAGAATATGTAGGCGATTACGAACGCAAACTGATCCAGAAAATGTATGAGGAAGATTACGACCTGTTCTACAGCGATGGACAGATTTAACCGTGTCGCCGGCAAAACCCGATCTGTGTGTCGTGATGAGCGTTCGCAATGGTGGCGCGTATCTGCCCCCGGCTATCGACAGTATTCTGACACAGACTTTCCGGGATTTTCAGTTTCTGATCATGGATGACAAATCGACGGACGAAACCGCTGAGGTTTTAGCGCGATATGCTGCACAAGACCCCCGTATTACATTGCTTCAGGGGGAGGGGCGTGGATTGGCCGCTGCGCTTAATCTGGCGTTGGAAAAGACAAACGCAGACCTGATTGCACGTATGGATGCCGATGACATTTCTTTACCTGAACGCTTCGCCATACAGCGTGACTGGATGACCGCGCATCCGGAATGTGTGGCCTTGGGGACAGCGGTGCAAACGATTGATGCTGACGACAATCCGTTACGAATTCGAAAATATCCCTCAAACCCGGCCGATATCCGCGACAGGCTACTTATGCGCAATTGCGTCTGCCACCCAAGCGCGATGATCCGCCGGAGCGCCTTGCGCCAGATCAGCGGTTACCGCGAGAATTTTCTGACCTCGCAGGATTATGATCTTTGGCTTCGGTTGCTGAGTGTCGGCGATATTGCCAATCTGCCAGATGTTTTACTGCAATACCGCAAACACAATACGCGCACGTCGGATTCCGCAAACCGGTCCCGGCAGACTTTGTATAGTGTTGCGGCCATCGCCAGCCATTTGGGACAACAGGTGAATGCGCCACAGGTCGACATGAATGACATCACCGAGGAGACGGTTTTATCCCAGCTTTGCGCGCTTCAACCCTTGATGGCTCAAACAGAATATGCCCACGCTTTTTCACGTCATGTCATGCGATTTATCAGCACCGCGCAGGGGCTGTCGGGGACGCAAATACGCTCACTTCTTTCGGCACTTTCAACAAAGGATCGTCTGAAGGTAAAGCTGTACGCGTGGTTCAGATAAGGAACCGAAACCAGCCGCGCTTGCGCATCCAACTGTTCCATAAAAGCGTGTAGCGTTTGCCGTATTTACCAAAATGGAGGATTGCGGGATCAGCTTCCTCACCATGCCATACACGAAGGTATTTTCGATATCGTATGTTGAATTCGGGAGGTAGTACTGTCCAGCGTATTTTTTCCGTCATCCAGAGCAGCTCGCGGAGGGATACCTGGTCCTTTTTAAATCCCGCTGTTTGATAACCGTGCTGCCAGTCGGCAATCATTTTAGTGACGGCGGGGTTTGTTCGATACAAGATCACCCCACCATTCAATTGTGGAAATGCTTTGGGAATGTCTTCCCGCCACGTCACCGTCGTTGCTTCCCGGTTTCGAGCATGGGCATGCGCTATTGCGAGGTCGAATTTTTCGAGAATTCTGAACATATCATCCAGTGGACGGATGACGCGGATGTCGGAGTCCAGATAGAGCGAATAGTCGTAGGGGCTAAGCGGCATCTTGTCGATTTTTGAACGGCGGTGCCCGTCGTCGATGGCGACCTGCTCGGTAAACGTGCCATCCTCGGGCATCTTGTGGTCAGTGAATAAGGTGATTGGCAAATCGGGGTTGCTGCGGCGTATTGAACGGGCGCAGTAATAGGCGGCCCAAGCGTGCCGCTCGCCCGATGAAATCAGAATAACGCCTTTGGTTGGTTCTGTGGTCATACCAAACTCCCGTTGTCTTGGGGTTGAATACCCAACCCAAGCCAAAGGTGCGAGCAAAATGTGTGGGATCTGGCTGGGGAACCTGGATTCGAACCAGGACTAACAGAGTCAGAGTCTGCGGGTCTACCGTTAACCTATTCCCCAATCGAGAGGCCACCATCTACGCAAAGCACTTGCTTTCGTCAAGCATGCGTAGGGCTTTTTTTGTCAGGAATTTGACAGGAATATTCTGTTAAATAACGATTCGCGTTACGTGAAATAAAAGGGTTCGCTTATGAAGCAGGCAACCAAAGCCAGACTATTGAAGTCATTGCGCACCATTCATGGCTGGATGGGGATTATTATCTTCCCCTGGATTTTGATCATCGGCTTTACCGGTTTCTATCTGAACCATTCGCGCATGGTCCTATCCTGGTTCGAGGGGCCATCTTACGACGAAAGCCAGTTTGCCGATTGGCCGGATATTGGCGCTGACGAAGCCATGGCGCGCGCGCTGGCCCAACAGCTTTGGCCGGACCAGCGACTGGATCGGATCGACTTTGATAGCTATCACGGCCGGCAGGCCATCTTGATCACAGTGGGTGACGGGCAAGTCATCCTAAGCCAACCCACAGGACATTATTTCGTCAAAGAAGGGTTCACGCGCAAAACTTTTGCCCCGGACGGGACATTGTTGCACAACAAGGTCTATTGGGGGTCCGCGTTCAAGACGTTGCACACGCGGGGCTGGTTGACCAGCACTTTCGGGACCTTCATTGCCGACGTCATTGCGTTTGCATTGATGATCTTTGCCATTTCCGGTTTGATTGTCTGGTGGTTACCTCGCACCAAGAAGATCGGGCGGCTTTTCAAACGTCAAAATGCTTGATTTTCAATCTTTGGACTGACATAAGCACCCACATGAGAACGTCGATCTGCATTTGTGAGATTTGCATTATCTGCTGACATATCGTCCGCGGCGCGTTCTTGTATTTCCTTTAAAAGATCAAAATGCTAGGCCCGCCGCAGGCGCACTGCGTATGGGAAATTGGGCTATGAGCATCCGGTTGAGAAACACAAAAACCCGTCAGGTCGAGGCGTTTGAACCCCTCGATCCCAAGAACGTGCGCATGTATGTCTGTGGGCCGACGGTTTATGATCGCGCACATCTGGGGAATGCCCGGCCCGTTGTGGTGTTCGACGTTTTGTTCCGACTGCTACGGCATGTCTATGGCGCGGATCACGTGACCTATGTTCGGAACTTTACCGACGTGGATGACAAGATCAACGCGCGGGCGGCGGAGAGTGGGCGCTCGATTGGCGAGATCACGGCCGAAACGTCGCAATGGTATCTGGACGATATGGGCGCGTTGGGGGCGTTAGAGCCCACGCATATGCCGCGGGCCACGGCCTATATCGAACCGATGATCACGATGATCTCCGACCTGATCGCAAAGGGTCACGCTTACGAGGCCGAGGGGCACGTCCTGTTCCGCGTGCGGTCCTATCAGGACTACGGCGCGCTGTCGGGCCGTTCGGTTGATGACATGATCGCGGGTGCCCGCGTCGAGGTTGCGCCATTCAAGGAAGACCCGATGGATTTTGTGCTGTGGAAGCCCTCCACCGACGACATCCCGGGCTGGGATAGCCCGTGGGGCCGGGGGCGTCCCGGCTGGCATATCGAATGCTCGGCCATGGCGTATGAGCTGCTGGGCGAAAGTTTTGACATCCACGGCGGTGGGATTGATTTGCAATTCCCGCATCATGAGAATGAGATCGCCCAATCCGCCTGCGCCCACCCCGAGGGCGGCTTTGCCCGCTACTGGGTCCATAACGAGATGTTGCAAGTCGAGGGGAAGAAAATGTCCAAGTCTTTGGGCAATTTCTTCACCGTGCGCGACTTGCTGGATCAAGGCGTTCCGGGCGAGGTGATCCGGTTTGTGTTCCTGCAGACGCATTATTCAAAGCCGATGAACTATTCTTCCGGAAAGGCGGACTCGGCATATCGAAAACTGGCAATTATATCTTCTGAGTTGGTTTCTCGATCTTGGATAACAAAAGAGTATCTCGCATCACCGGGCGAATTCTCTCGTACTTACCTCCCGAAAGAGGTTTTGGATGCACTGTCAGATGATCTGAACACATCACTTGCGATTACGATCTTACAGGATATTTCAACGCAACTTGAAGGCCTGAACAGGGTCGAGTTGTCGGATGACGAGATCGACGATGCGCATCGTAAAATCTGGTCGATTGGGCATCTCCTTGGGCTCGACTTTCTTAAATTCGAACAATTCGATAAGGCTGCAAGCGAAGGGCTCCAGAAGTTGTCTGAGATACTCAACTCGGAATACCAAATAGCACGGTCTTCACGTGATTTTTCTCGAGTGGATTTCCTTAAGAACGCTTTGGTCGAAGCAGGTGTAAATGTTCAGATTTCTAAAGATGCAGTAGAATTAATACCTACTGCTGGTTTTGATCCTAAAAGAATTGAGGACCTGAAATGACCCATCCCAACACAGAACTGAGGGCATCGCCCGATCCGAGGGGGGGCGAGAAGCGCCCGCCCGTGGGGGCGGATCGGGCGCTGCCCGGCGGTGCCGCCGGGCGGGCCTTGTGGGGTTCGCGAAACCGTAACCAATCAAATGACCCCGTCCCGGGCTTGAGCCGGGACCTCTTGGACGCGAGGTCTCGGCTCAAGGGCCGGGACGTGGAGCATACACATGACTAAAGAACGCCTTTACTTGTTCGACACCACGCTCCGCGATGGGCAGCAGACGCATGGGGTGGATTTCTCGGCGGATGACAAGCGGCGGATTGCGGCTGCGCTTGATGAACTTGGCGTCGACTATGTCGAGGGTGGTTGGCCCGGGGCGAACCCGACGGACAGCGAGTTCTTCGGCACGCCACCCAAACTGAAAAACGCGATCTTCACCGCGTTCGGCATGACCAAACGCTCGGGCCGCTCGGCGGAAAATGACGACGTGCTGTCCGCCGTTGTAAACGCGGGCACACCTGCCGTCTGCCTTGTGGGCAAAACGCATGATTTTCATGTGACAGAGGCGCTGCAAACCAGTCTTGACGAAAATGTCGAGAACATCGCGGCTTCGATCAAGCTGATCGCTGATCGCAAACAGGAACCGCTGTTCGACGCGGAGCATTTCTTTGACGGGTTCAAAGCGAACCCGGATTATGCCTTGTCCTGCATCAAGGCCGCCTATGACAACGGCGCGCGCTGGGTCGTGCTGTGTGACACCAACGGCGGCGCGATGCCGCATGACATCCGTGCCGGCGTGGCGGCCGCGATCAACGCTGGCATCCCCGGCGATCATATCGCCATCCATACGCATAATGACACCGAACAGGCTGTCGCCAACTCGCTGGCCGCGATCGAGGCCGGGGCGCGACAGGTGCAGGGTACGCTCAACGGGCTGGGCGAGCGCTGCGGCAATGCCAACCTGATCACGCTGATCCCGACACTGCTGCTGAAGGAACCCTATGCCAGCCAGTTTGAACTGAGCGTGACAAAGGACAGCCTGAAAACGCTTACCCGCGTGTCACGCATGGTGGATGAAATCCTGAACCGCGTCCCCAATTCGCACGCGGCCTATGTTGGCGCGTCGGCGTTTGTGCACAAATCGGGTCTCCATGCCAGCGCGATCCTGAAAAACCCAACGACCTATGAGCATATCCCACCCGAAACTGTGGGGAACGAGCGCAAGGTGCCCATGTCCAATCAGGCCGGGCAGTCGAACCTGCGTGAACGTCTGGCGGATGCTGGCCTGCGCGTTGAAAAGGGTGATCCGGCGTTGCAGGCGATTCTAGACGCCGTCAAAAGCCGCGAGGATCAGGGCTATGCCTATGACAGTGCGCAGGCCTCGTTCGAACTGCTGGCGCGGGACATACTGGGACAAAAGCCGAAATTCTTCGATATCGAGCGCTATCGCGTCACCGTTGAGCGCCGCCAAAACGCGCTGAAAAAGATGATAACCGTATCGGAAGCCGTCGTCGTTGCCGTCATCGCGGGTGAGCGCGTTATGTCCGTCTCCGAAAGCCACTCGCCAGATGATGACGCCGATCAGGGGCCGGTGAACGCGCTGTCCCGTGCGTTGGGCAAGGATCTCGGCCCGTATCAAGGTTATATCGACGACATGCGTCTGGTCGATTTCCGTGTGCGCATCACCAATGGTGGGACCGAGGCCGTGACCCGTGTCATCATTGATAGCGAGGATGATGACGGCCACCGATGGTCGACCGTCGGTGTGTCGGCGAATATTGTGGATGCGTCCTTCCAAGCGCTGGTAGATGCGATCACATGGAAGCTGATCCATGACGGGGCCAAGCCTGTATGAGCGTTGACGCCTGCGCCGAGATCGTCAGGGCAGGGGACCCGGACCGGTTTCGTACAGTCCTCGCCTCGCCGCGCGAGGTGCGCGCACGGCTTCTGGTGCTTTACGCCTTTAACCTTGAAATCGCGCGGGCGCCGTGGGTTACGCAGGAAGAAATGATCGCCGAAATGCGCCTGCAATGGTGGGCCGATGCAATTGGCGAGATTTACGACGGCAAACCGATCCGCCAGCACGAGGTGGTCATCCCGCTGGCGCATATCATCAACGAACACAACCTGCCGCGCGACCTGTTCGACGGGCTGATCGTGGCGCGGCGGTTTGATATTTATCGGGACCCGCATGATGATCGGGCGGCGTTTGATGATTATATCGAGGCTACTTCGAGCAATCTGATGGAAATGGCCGCACGGACGTTAGACTCCGACGCACCTATATCAATTCGTGACGTCGGCTATGCAAATGGGGTGGCGAATATGCTTCGCGCATTACCTGCACTTTATAGTGCCCACAAAGACCCAGTACCTGTTGAAGGTCCACTTGATCGAAATGCTGTGATCGGGTGCGAAGTGCCCGCCAATCTAGCGCAGGCTGTATCGGAAATCGCGGCCGAAGGATTGGCACGGTTAAATGTAGCGAAGTCGCTGCCCAAGGCGCTCCGCCCCGCGATCTTGCCAGCCTTTCAGGCGCGTGCGCTGCTGCGCCAGGTGAGGACATCCCCGGAAACCCTTTTAGCCATCCCGCCAAGTCTATCTGATTTCCGCAAATCCCGCGCTCTGCTCTGGTCAGTGATAACGGGGCGATTATAGGCCTATCCCAGCAGGGAAGCGCGCAATTCGGCAATGTCGTCCGAGTATGTGGTCAACTGCTTTTGCGCCATTGTCAGTTTCTTCTTAAGGTTTCCGTCCAGAAAAGGACGAATGACCTCGATTGGAAGGTCTTTAATAGCCATGAAGGTCGCAAGGGCGAAAATCCGTGCTTCGTTCGACAGATACCCAGACCAACCGATTTCACGCGCACCAAGTGGTATGATCAACCCAAACCCAACTATTATCGGGATCAGGTCTGTTTGGAGTTCATGAGTCATATCCTCTTCATCAAAACCCACATTATACATCCAGTCATGTGCCAATTCGTGTGCAAGTGTTGCGATGAAGTTAAGCGTACTTAGACGTTGTGTGGCAGGTGCATAAGAAATCACAGGCTGGACTTTGTCATACATATAGGTGCCGGCTATCTCGGATAGGACGCCATATTGAATCGTTTCGACACCTTCGGTTGTGTCATATAACCGATGTAAATGAATGTTTCGATGTTCCAGTCCCATCAGCAATTTGACATCTTCGAACAAGGATAATGCGGCCTGATGATCGGTTCCCGTTATCGGTCGAAAATACTTTTCAGTTGGCAGAACCAATCGGGCGTTTTTGAAAGCTTCTGTCAGCCCGCAGGATTCAATTCGATCCGGGAATTGATCCAGAATCCACTCGGCTATATCATCGCTGACGAGTGTTCTATTGAACATATCTCTTGCGCCTCCCACCAATCACAAACCACAACAACGCCCCACCGGCCAACATCAGAAACGGGATCATCGCGTAGTTAACGGCGGCCCATCCGGTCTGTGCATCGCCGCCTGAACAGTTCATCAAGCCACCCGAGCTGAGCGAGGCGACTGTCACCATACCGAAGACCGCAAAATCGTTCATACCCTGAACACGTCCGCGTTCTTCGGGCGTGTGCGCCCGGGCCAGCATGGTTGTGCCACCGATAAAGCCAAAATTCCAACCGATGCCCAACAGCACCAGCGCAATATAGAAATTCTCTAGTGCAACACCTGCAAGGGCAACGGTTCCCGCCCCTGCAAGTATCACCAGACCAATGGCGATAATCACTTCGACACCGAAACGGCGAATAAGGTGACCGGTGAAGAAGCTTGGCACAAACATCGCTAGCACATGGGCGGAAACAATATTGGAGGCATCCTCCTGCTCGAATCCGCAGCCGATGACCGCCAGTGGGGTCGAGGTCATCACCAAATTCATCAATGAATAGCTGACCATCGCGGCGATCATCGGCACGACGATCCCGGGGTCTTTTAACAGCTCGCGCCGTGTGCGGCCGCGTGGGCTGTCCGCACTGGGTTTGGCAGGTGTCGGGATATCCAGAAACAAAAATAATGCCGCCCCGACAATGTTGAGAACAACAACAGCAAGATACGAGCCAACAAACTCCACCGGTAAAAACATATCAGACGTATAATTGACCAGCTGTGGGCCAAGGATTGCGGAAATCAGCCCGCCTGCCATGACCCAGCTGACCGCCTTGGGTAGAAATTCCGGAGTCGCCATATCGGTAGCAGCAAAGCGATAAAAACCTTGCGCGCTCATGTAAAAGCCCGAGATGAACGAGCCCAAAAGGAACACCGCAAAACTGTTGATCCACAACCCATATGCGGCGACGGCCGAACCCACCACACCGGCAAGTGTGCCCATCAAAAACCCAAAACGGCGCCCACGTGCCTGCATAATCGACGACATGACTGGCGCACTTAACATCGAGCCCAGCACGATCAGCGAGATCGGTAATGTCGCAAAACACGGGTTGCTTGCCAGATACTGCCCCGCCAGCCCACCCAAAACGAAATAGACTGGCATCTGGCTGCCCAAAATTGCTTGGGCGGCAACCAGCACCTTTACATTGCGTTTGGCGAGTGTGTCATTCGGGGTATTCATGCGCGCATTTCTACGGTTGGAAACTGGGGAATACCAGCAGGAAATGGGTTTTCCCTGCGCGATATTTTGTCTAGCCTGAACGCGCGGACAGGAGAGGGATATGGTCGGACGGATCATCGATTCACAGGCAGATATCGCCGAAGGCTTAGAATGGTTATGCCGCGCTGAGCCGCGGTTCAAATCTGCCGCAGATGCGTGTCCAGACTTACCGCTTCGTCGTCGAAAGGATGGATTTGCTGAATTGTTGAACGCGATTACCTCGCAACAGCTTTCCGTTGCATCGGCTGACGCCATATGGGCGCGGATGGAGGCGGCAGGGATGACGGAACCAGAGGCGATCCTTGCTGCGCATGACGATGATCTGCGGGCCTGTGGGTTTTCGCGCCAGAAAATTCTTTATGCGCGGGATCTGGCGGGGGCGGGGATCGACTATGACGCGCTGCGCACGACCCCGACAGACGACGTGATTGCTCAGCTGGTCGCCGTGCGCGGCATCGGTCCGTGGACCGCTGAAATCTATGCGATGTTCAGTCTGGGGCGCGCCGACGTGTTCGCGCCCGGCGATCTTGCGCTACAGGAATCAGCGCGCATCCTCTTTGAGCTTCCCGAAAGACCAAAGGACAAGACATTTAGGGACATGGCCACAGCCTGGTCGCCTTGGCGATCGGTTGCAGCCCGTCTGCTTTGGGCCTATTACCGTGTGGCCAAGGAGAGGGAAGGGATCAGATGAACCTTATTGGACCACGACGCGAAGCCAAGTCGGGTAATACAGAAAGTCTTGTCATTTTCCTTCATGGTTATGGGGCGGATGGTGGCGATCTGATCGGTTTGGGTGACCTATTGGCGGAATATCTGCCAGACACGGTTTTTATTGCTCCGAATGCGCCCGAAAAATGCGTCAACAATCCAATGGGGTATCAGTGGTTTCCCATTCCGCACATGGATGGCAGCAGCCAAGAAATGGCACGGCAATCGCAAGCTGCGTCCGTGGATCTGCTTAACGAATTCCTGACTGAAGCGATGGAAAAAGAAGGGGTAGCGGCAGACAAAACGTTCCTTATCGGGTTTTCGCAGGGCACGATGATGTCGCTTCATGTTGGTCCGCGCCGCGATGATCAGTTGGCGGGGATCGTCGGTTTTTCCGGGCGATTGCTCGACCCGGAACTGCTGGACGCCGAGTTGAAAACCAAACCGCCGATCCTGTTAATCCATGGCGATCAGGATCAGGTGGTTCCACCCGAAAACCTGCCGCTGGCGGCGAGCGCGCTTAGCAAAGCGGGGATGGAGGTCTATACGCATATCTCCGAGGGGACGGCACACGGAATCGCGCAGGATGGTCTTACACTTGCGTTGCAATTTATCCTGAAGCAACTGGGCAAGTTGTAAATCTTACACACTGTCAAACGCCTGTCACAAAACCCCTTCATATAGGGGCTTGTCAGGTGCGTTTAGCAAGATATAGTCGCCTGTAACTGGGACGGGGTGTCCCGTCTTGGTGCGAATGCGCAAATCAGGACGGGATGTCGAGTCGCCATGAATGTCCATATCAATAATTTTGTCCGCCAGCCGGGATTTACCAAACATCACCCGGCGCTGGTTCTGAATGCGGACTTTCGGCCTTTGTCGTATATGCCGCTTTCCTTGTGGCCATGGCAGGAGGCGATCAAAGCCACATTCCTGGACCGCGTATCGGTCGTCGCGGAATATGACGAGGTCGTGCATTCCCCCTCGATGGAGATGCGTATCCCGTCAGTTGTTGTGCTGAAGGAATATGTAAAACCCGCGCGGGTCGCGGCATTCACCCGGTTCAACCTGTTCCTGCGGGATGAATTCCAGTGTCAATATTGTGGGGCCAAGGGCGACATGACCTTTGACCACGTGATCCCACGGGCGCGCGGCGGACGGACGACTTGGGAAAATGTGGTGGCATCCTGTGGGCCATGTAATCTGCGCAAAGGATCGAAATCACTGAAGCAGGCGGGGATGCGCCTTTCGCGTACGCCCGTGCGGCCCGATCCGATGCAGTTACAGAACAAGGGGCGGAAGTTCCCGCCTAACTTCCTGCATGAAAGTTGGATGGATTATTTATACTGGGACGCCGAACTGGAGGCATAAGCCCACAGCCAGACCCCAACCAGAGCGGCCGACGCCAACGCATTATAACCGGCCATCGTGATCCCGAATAGGTCCCAAACGATTTCGTCACATAGGACCAAATTGACAGGAGCGTTAAAATCCAACAGGTTGTCGGAGGTTGTTAATCCGCTTCCGGTGCAGCTGGTCGGCCCCTCCCACCATTTCTGTTCGACGCCAGCGTGATAGACGCCAAGTCCCGACGTGATGGCCGCCGCCAGTGCCCCGAGTAGGGCAAAACTGCGTTTGGGCAGGACAATGATCAGAAGGCCGATCAGAATCGCCGCCCCGTGCGGCCAGCGCTGCCAGTAGCACATTTTACAGGGCGCATATCCGCCAAGGTATTGAAATCCCAAAGCGCCGAGAAGCAGCGCCGCCGAACCCCCGGCGGCCAGAACTGCCCGTTTTTGAAATATGCTCAAGCCAGCCATAAGACGTAGAAGCCTCCGATCAACAAGATTACCCCAATCAGGAAGACAAGACCAAGCCGGCGTTCAATAAAATCGCGCATGGGCGGGCCAAACTTCCACAATAGAGCCGCAACGATATAGAACCGGATTCCACGCGCAATCAGATTAAACAGCATAAAGGTCACAAAGTTGAGACCGGTAGCGCCCGAAAGGATTGTGGTTGCCTTGAACGGTACAGGTGTGATCCCGGATATCAACAGGATTGCTGCACCATATTCATTGTAATATCCGGCGAAATCGTTGAACGCGTCGGTTTTGCCATAGGCCTCCAGAATACGGATCCCGAATTCTTCATAAAGGAAAGCACCGAACACATATCCCAGCGCCCCGCCCAGAACTGAAAATATCGTGGTGATTCCCGCGATCAACCAAGCACGTTTGGGGGCCGCCAACACCATCGGAATCACCAACGCATCCGGGGGAATCGGGAACACCGAGGCTTCAAAAAAGCTGACAACCGCCAAAACCCATAGGGCATGGCGGCTTTCGGCAAGGGACATTGTCCAGTTATAAAGCCCGCGTAACATCGACGCTATGCACCATGCCGTTGCGGTCAGGTCAAGCCCGCAAGATGCGCGAATGTCTCTTTACGCGGAGATCGGCTTTTGATAGCAGATGCCTCGCACGGATCGTGACCCTACCGCCGATCCAGCATGTGCCCGAGTGGCGGAATTGGTAGACGCAGCGGATTCAAAATCCGCCGCCGCAAGGTGTGCCGGTTCGAGTCCGGCCTCGGGTACCACATAAATTGTTGCATTTTCACAACTATACAGTGGATTTTCGCCGATTGCGACGCAATACGCATGACCAACTATTTCTTTGAGGCGGCGTTAACGATATGAAAACATATAACTCAAAACCAAGAGGATATTATGAAAAAACTCGCGACTTCTCTGGCTCTTGCAAGCTTGATCGCCGCATCCACCGCTCAGGCGGGCAGCCTGACCTATGTTGAACCGGCAGCACCGATGATGGTTGAAGAAGAGGCTCCGATGGGCTCTTCGGGTGCTTGGATCATTCCGCTGATCGCGATTGGCCTGATTGCACTGGCGATCAGCCAGGATGATGACAATGGTCCGCAGCTTCCGCAACAGGGCCAGGCTATCGAAGAATTGTCTAACTAACCTCTCGTCAGTTTATGAGGTTGGGGATAGCAGCCGCTCTCTAAGGATGCTTCCCCATTCGTATCGAACACAACGACTAAAAATGCGAAGATTCTAACAACTTTGAATCTTCGCAATTTTACGTTACGATTAGACAGAAACAAATCTTGAGGGAAAAAGATGAAAACACTGATTGCAGCAACAATGATCTCGTTGACGGCTTTTGCATCGACCGCGTCCGCGGGTAGCCTGACTTATGTTGAACCGGCGGCACCGATGATGGTCGAAGAAGCAGCTCCGATGGGTTCTTCGGGCGCTTGGATTATTCCGCTGATCGCGATTGGTTTGATTGCACTGGCGATCAGCCAAGACAACGAAAGCGGTATGGTTGCAAACGGTTTGGTTGAAGTTATGAATGAACAATAATTTCACGTTTGGACTGATCGTCTGATAACCTACAAACAGGCCACGTATTGAACGTGGCCTTTTTTTATTGGATTACATAACCATGTCTCGGTTTCTTACAGCACTCTTACTTGCCGTGATCACGAAAAGTGCGGTCGCGCAATCAGACCTATCGCTAATGTCCTATCCACAGCGCACGGATTGGAGCAGTTCGGAATCGGGGATCAATCTCTCCTCGTTTGTATTCCAAGATCGCAATCGAAATGGAATCTATGACATTGATGATCGCGCCTTTGCCGGGATATTTGTTGCGCTGGGCAAGGATGGCGCACCGGTTGACGCCGCACGCACCAATACGGTTGGGTTTGCCAATTTCCTGTCATCGGCAATCACCGAAGATTCACCGCTTTCCAGCCCGGGGACGTATGATTTCGTCGTGGTTCCACCACCAGGTTGGTATGTAACAACCGAAAACGCCGAGCAGAGTGTTGAAATGGTCGAATTGCCAGGATCAATCAGTGGACTGGTTTTGACCAGCATGATGCGACCTGTAGGACTGGCGCAATATACTTTCATTCGTGGGACAGTTCCTGCCCATCTGGGGGATACTGTTGTGATCAGCCAGAACGGCACAGAAATGGGACGCACCCAAACACAAGAAGATGGTCAGTTTATCGTTGGGGTCGCCGAGGGCACGTGGGATCTTTCGGTTGGGGAAATCGTCATTCCTGTGGAGGTCGAAACCTTCCCGGTGGATGTTGGAACGGTTGGTCCCCGGAAAGCGCAGGATGCTGAAAAGCAAGTGCTCCATTTCGAAGATCTGGCAGCGGCGGGATTGCAAAAAGTGCCAAATGGCTATGGCGGTTTAAACTGGTTCAACCTCAACGCTCTAGAGGCAATCTATTCCGGCGACGTTCAGGGGTACACGAATGGCGCGGTTAGTGGCGAGAATATTGTCTATTCAAGCTCGGGTCATCCCGGGGAACTGTCCCGCGATGGGGGATTCACATTTCATCAAGCCATATTATCGTTAGGCTGGTCTAATGCCGAGGGCGAGATCGCGATTTTCGAATTCTATCGAGGTGACGAGCTGGTCCTGCGGGATGAAATCGGGTTGTCCGCCTTCTCGCCGATCATATACCAACCCAATATCGCCGATGTGGACAGGGTCGCGATTAGCACAGAACATTTCTGGCAGTTGGTGATTGACGATCTGGTCGTGTCGTTCTGAGGTTATTTTGGTGTAACTGTCAGCGTGCCCGTCGAAAGGTCGATAACATAGGTATGTTCAGCACCTGACCCGTTGGCATTCTCGGAACAGACGAGGTCAAAAGTCTGGTTTGTCGAATTGTGGGGAACGGTATAAAGCGCCTTGCCACAGGGATAACCAAAGGATTGCACCATCGGCACGATCATTTGTTGTGGATCGCCGGCTTGCGAAAAGGCTGCGCCTGCGGACAGGGCGACAATGACGATAGACCCCCAAATTGACTGCATGATGACCTCCGTTCCTGATGTTGATGTGTCATACCGGATTTCCTCTTGAGGGAACAGACTGATCTTGGGCGTGCGCGAAAAAATGCTTTCGTGCGCTTACGGCGACCGTATTAATCGCAACGCGATTGCGGTTCGACAGGGCCGCTCAAATGACCCTTACATCGACCACTTACCGGCTTTGCCGTCTGCAAGCGCTTCTACGAACCTGCGGCACTCTCCACCCCATGCTCCCGCTGTTCGAATATCTTGCCAAAAACGCTTTTGGGCACAATCATCCCATCACATGGCCTGACCATATCATGAACCTAGTTAGGTCACGTCACAGGCATCCCTTTTTTGGTGTGCCATCGGCGATGGAACCAATACCATTGGCCCGGATGTCGCGACACCATGTTGGACAAACTGTCATTGCACGCCTGTGTCATTTCGCGCGCATTTGTTGGTGGGATCGGTGCCTCAAAAATAATATCTATATCGGGGCTATCCGGTCGGCGTACGCCATAAACAGGAATTAGGGGTAAATCGAATTTCAAGGCGATTTCAGCCGCTGCCAGAGACGTAGTCGCCGGTTTGCCCAGAAAATCCAACTTCTCGCCGCCGCCAAACTTCTGATCCAGCAATATCGCAACAGCGCCGCCAGATTTGGCATGCCGCACCATCTCCATCGTTCCGCGCCGTCCTTTGGCAAAAATCGGATTCCCGGCGTGGCCGATCTGTTTCAGGAACAGCCTGTCAAAATAGGGATTGTTGGACGGACGATAAACCGCCCCAACTTCGCGTCCTTGCGATTTCAGATAGTGTCGTGCGGCATCCCATTGGCCAAAATGCCCCGACACCAGCACGAAACCCGCATTCGGTGGCCGCGCATTGATAACCTCCAACCCCGGGCCGGTGGCATGAAACCTGTCTGTTAGCGGGCCATACGCATCATTGTTCAGAATTTCGATCAGAGTATGGCTAAAGGTCTGGCAGACCTCCCGGAAGATTTCGTCATGTTCGTGCGATGACAATTCGGGATAGATATAGCGCAGGTTCTGGTAAACCCTCCTGCGCGCATTACGCGAGCTTTGCAATATCCGCCCTAAAGCGCGTGCCCCAAGTGACAGGCGTATCCTGACCGGAAAAGCCCTCAGCAGGCCTAGCAAAAGCCGGACGAGTGCATATTCGACAGCATAATAGATGTTCTGTGATCGCGTCATGATCCGAATCTATTTCGATTTTTCCGGTAACAAAATGAAAAAGCGGGCAAGTTGCCCGCTTTCAAACAGGGTTTAAGGCGTATCATTTGCCAGGATTAATCATCATGACCATCTGACGGCCTTCCATTTTGGGGATGGATTCAACCTTGCCAATTTCGCTGATATCGTCGGCAACGCGCTCCAGAAGTTTTCGGCCCAGCTCAAGATGCGCCATCTCGCGTCCGCGGAACCGCAAGGTGACCTTGACCTTGTCCCCATTTTCCAGAAACCGCACAACATTGCGCATTTTCACTTCGTAATCGTGCGTATCTGTGTTGGGTCGGAATTTGACCTCTTTGATCTCGATGATCTTCTGCTTTTTGCGCGCTTCGCTTTCACGTTTCTGCTGTTCGTATTTATATTTGCCAAAGTCCATGATCTTACAGACAGGCGGTGTCGCGTTCGGCGAGATTTCAACCAGATCCAACCCGGCATCGATGGCCATCTGCAACCCCTTGGCGGGGGAGACAACGCCGACATTCTCACCGTCAGCGCCAATCAGGCGAATTTCATCCGATCTGATACGTTCATTGATACGTGGTCCGGTATCGCGCGTCGGCGGCGCATTGTGTGGTCTACGGGCTATGTTAAGCCTCCTTCATACTATTTCTATTACGACCGGATTCTCCCGGTCCTCGCGATAAGTGTAAGATTACAGGTTTTTCGTCAATAGTATTGGTGGAAAAAGCCTTGAAATCTTGCTTTTTCAAAAATTTATCTCCCAAAATCGATTTTCCGCTGGTCTGCCACATTCTTGACGAACTGTTAACGTAAGTGGGCCGAGGTGTTGGGGCGGTGAATAGCATGTAGGGACACAAGCTAGGGATCGCATAATGGGTGCAGAGAGTACAGATTTGAAGAATACGCTTGCAATCGTATGTTCGGTAGCGATCATTCTGCTGGCCATTTGGGCAGCTTTTGGGACGAATTTTGGTCCATCCGCCCCGGTCGCTGATGTCTCTGCTCCCCCAACGCTCTCGGAATAATCATACCAGCATCGTCAGCGGATTTTCGATATAATCGACAATCGATGCCAGGAATGTTGCCCCTAGCGCACCATCAATAACCCTGTGATCAACCGAAAGCGTTACCGACATAACCGTGGCGGTTGCCAGCGCGCCATCTGCATTCACAACCGGTTTTTTCACGCCTGCACCCACGGCCAGAATCGAGGCTTGCGGTGGGTTGATCACTGCGTCGAAATTATCGATACCCATCATGCCAAGATTGGAAATTGCAAAGCTGCCCCCGACATATTCATGGGGGGCGAGTTTGCGGTCACGTGCCCTCGCAGCAAGGTCTTTCATCTGTGCCGACAGGTCAGACAGGGTGCGCGTTTCAGCGTCCCGCAGAACCGGAGTGAATAGCCCGCCTTCAATCGCAACGGCCACCGCCACGTCAGAGGGTTTAAGTTTCAGCACGCGATCGCCCGCCCAAACGGCATTGCAATCGGGATTGTCCTGAAGCGCCAACGCACCAGCCTTGATGATGAAATCATTCACCGACAATTTCACGCCTTTGCTTTCCAACTGTTTGTTCAGTTGCGAGCGGAAGGCAAGCAAGGCATCCAGTTTAATGTCGCGACGCAGATAGAAATGCGGAATTGTCTGTTTCGCCTCGGTCAGGCGCGCCGCAATCGTTTTGCGCATCCCGTCGAGGGTGACTTCCTCAAACTCGCGATCTGCATACATTTTCTTGATAGTGTCGCTGCTGGCACTGCTGGCAAGTGGCGGAGACGCATGTGTTTCTTCGCCGCTGGCTGCGGGCCGGTAGCTTTCGATATCTGCCTTTACAATTCGACCTTTGGGGCCCGTTCCATCAACTTTCGTCAGGTCGATGCCTTTGTCCGCCGCAATCCGCCGCGCCAATGGTGAGGCAAAGATCCGTCCTCCTGTTTTTGGGGCAGGGGCGGCTTTACCGGTGCTTTCAGGGGATTTTGCGGGTTCAGTTGGTTTGTCGGCTTTCGGTTCTTCCTTTGGGGCTTCTTCTGCCTTGGCTGCCGGTTTCGGCGCTGGCGCGTCAGAAATATCATCCGTGCTTTCGCCATCTTCCAGCAACACTGCGATCAAGTCATTGACCTTCACACCTTCGGTCCCTTCCGCCACAACGATTTTGCCAACTTTGCCCTCGTCAACGGCTTCGAATTCCATCGTCGCTTTGTCGGTTTCAATCTCGGCAATCACGTCACCCGAGGATACGTCATCCCCTTCCTTGACGTGCCATTTTGCCAGAGTCCCTTCCTCCATTGTCGGGGAAAGCGCGGGCATCAGGATATTGATCGGCATTGCGTGCTCTCCTTAGCGGTAGGTAACTTTATTGACGGCTTCGATAACCTCGTCAGTGGTAACCAGCGCCAGTTTTTCAAGGTTTGCCGCATAGGGCATCGGAACGTCCTTGCCCGTGCAATTGATGACCGGTGCATCCAGGTAATCGAACGCCTGCTCCATCAAAACGGCCGAGATATGGTTGCCGATGGACCCCACCGGAAAGCCTTCCTCAACAGTCACACAGCGGTTGGTTTTCTTGACGGAGTTTATCACCGTTTCCGTGTCCATCGGGCGCAAGCTACGCAGGTCTACGACCTCGGCAGATATGCCATCAGCAGCCAACTTATCCGCCGCTTCCATGGCATATTGCATCCCGATCCCGAAGCTGACGATGGTCACATCATCCCCTATGCGGGCGATTTTTGCCTTGCCAATGGGAACGGTGTAATCATCGATTTCGGGCACATCAAACGTGCGCCCATAAAGAATCTCGTTTTCAAGGAAAATCACCGGGTTCGGGTCACGGATCGCCGATTTCAGAAGCCCTTTGGCGTCCGCCGCCGTATAGGGCATCACAACCTTCAGCCCCGGAATATGCGCGTACCACGCAGCGTAATCCTGACTGTGCTGCGCTCCTACACGGGCTGCAGCGCCGTTCGGGCCGCGGAACACTATTGGACATCCCATCTGGCCGCCCGACATATAAAGCGTCTTCGCCGCCGAGTTGATAATCTGATCCATCGCCTGCATGGCGAAGTTGAAGGTCATGAACTCGACAATCGGTTTCAGACCACCAAAAGCTGCCCCGACACCCAAACCTGCAAAACCATGTTCAGTGATCGGCGTGTCAATCACACGCTTGTCGCCAAATTCATCCAGCAACCCTTGTGAAATCTTGTAAGCGCCCTGATATTGCGCCACTTCTTCGCCCATCAGGAACACGTCTTGATCACGGCGCATTTCTTCGGCCATGGCGGCGTTCAATGCTTCGCGGACCGTCATTTGCTTGAAGGTCGTGCCTTCGGGCAGCTCCGGCTCGTCCGGTACGGCAACCGGTTCCGCTTGTGGTGAGGCAACGGCGGGTTCGTCTGGTTCGGTTGGTGACGCTTCGACCGCTTTGGTCTCGGCTTTCGGGGCAGGGGATTCCACGTCGCCAACCTCTTCGCCATCTTCTACCAGCACAGCGATCACGTCGTTAACTTTTACGCCTTCGGTGCCTTCGGCGACAACGATCTTGCCAATGACACCCTCGTCAACGGCTTCGAATTCCATCGTGGCCTTGTCGGTTTCAATTTCCGCAATGACATCGCCGGAGCTGACCGTGTCACCTTCCTTCACGTGCCATTTGGCGAGCGTGCCTTCTTCCATCGTCGGGGACAGCGCGGGCATCAGGATATTGGTCGCCATTACACTGCCTCCTGTGGGATTTCCTTGGCGTAGATATCTGTCCAAAGCTCGGACACATCCGGCTCGGGGCTTTCAACGGCAAAGTCGGCGGCTTCGGCCACCACTTTCTTGATATCTTTGTCGATATCTTTCAGATCGTCTTCAGAGGCGTGATCACCCGTCAACAGAATCTTACGGACCTGTTCGATGGGATCATGCTCCTCGCGCATTTTCTGCACCTCTTCACGCGTCCGGTATTTTGCCGGATCGGACATGGAATGTCCGCGATAGCGATACGTGCTCATCTCTAGAATATACGGACCTTTGCCGGCACGACAGTGCGCGACCGCTTTCTCACCAGCGGCTTTCACTGCCAGCACGTCCATTCCGTCAACTTCCTCGCCGGGAATGCTGAACGCTTCCCCACGCGTATAAAGTTTGGGGGAAGATGACGCGCGCTGCTGGCTGGTTCCCATCGCGTATTTGTTGTTTTCGATCACATAGACAACAGGCAGCTTCCACAAAGACGCCATGTTGTAACTTTCGTAAATCTGACCTTGGTTGGCTGCGCCATCGCCGAAATAGGTAAAGGTCACGTTGTCATTGCCTTTGTACTTGTTCGCAAAGGCCAGCCCCGTGCCAAGCGGAACCTGCGCGGCGACGATCCCGTGGCCACCGTAAAAATCCTTCTCCTTAGAGAACATGTGCATAGAGCCACCTTTGCCCTTGGAATAGCCACCCTCGCGTCCGGTCAATTCGGCCATCACACCTTTGGGGTCCATCCCGCAGGCCAGCATATGCCCGTGATCGCGATAAGACGTGATACGTTGATCGCCATCTTTGGCTGTGGCTTCCAGTCCGACCACAACGGCTTCCTGACCGATATAGAGGTGGCAGAAGCCCCCAATCTGACCCATCCCGTATAATTGCCCCGCTTTTTCTTCGAACCGGCGGATCAACAACATTTCGCGATAATATTCGAGGAGCTCATCCTTCGACACATTCGGCTTCTTGGCAGCCATGGGCTCTCCTTCAAGAAGTTTAATATTGAACTATTATTGTAACCCATGGGAAAGGGAAGGTCACGCGGATTTTTTCCCTTTATTTTAAGGGGTCAGAAAAATCGCTGTTACTCGGTCAGCTTGTGGAGAATCTGTTCGCGGTTCTGATCAAACATTTTCGACTGCTGCGCCCAATGGTCAAAATGTCCACCGTCCGCCAGACGCCCAGCCGCTTCCCCCCCGATCATCTGCGCGGCGGCGTTGGGGTCGGCCATGTGCGCCAGAACCTCAGCCACCATATCCAGCAACGCCGTGTACTCCACCGTCCCATATGTCCGGCATATCAGCCGAACGCGCTCAATGACCGCCGCGCGACGCGCCTCCTCCAATTCGACATACGCATAACTCAGCGGCACCATCCAATAGGTTAGATATGCCAAATCCCTTAACCGCGGACCCGGGCCGGCAAGATCAAAGTCAACTATGCCAACTGGCATACCCTCCTGAAAGATCATGTTGTAGGGCGCGAAATCATTGTGGCAGATGACTTCGCGCTTGGGATGCGCAAACGCCCAGCCTTCTACTGGCAAGTGCAGAAGTGGCAAAGTTGCGTCATGAAAGGCGCGCAGCATCTTGGCCGCCCGCACTAGGGCGCGATCCTTCGTCCACATGTCACTGGGAAACTCCGCGCTACCGTCGATAAAAGACAGTATCTCGCGCCCGTTCTCGTCAATCCCAAGGAACCGAGGGGAATACCCGAAGCCGCTCTCCTTTAGATGTTTCAACAAGTGATGCACGTTATCGGAATAGGGGCCAACAGCACGACGCACCGTGTCACCCACGCGCACAACGCCCGTATTCACGTTACCGCCAGAGAGGGGGATTTCGTCTGCCATCCTGAACCCAACCTCACGCTGGGGAAAAGGTCAACGGATGATAATCTCGTCGCCCCGGGCCATCCCCAGGACTTTGCGGGCTTGTTCATCCAGCAGATCCAGATCCAGATAATCGTTGGACAGCCGCATCGTACGGTTTTCCAGCTCGATCCGTTGGGATTGCACTTCGTCCAGCGTCTTTTGCAGCTGGGCTTCTTGTGCCTCCACCTGAAACAGGCGGAACATCCCATATTCGCCCTGCAATCCCGCATAACCGAACAGGCCAACACCGGCGATCACCAATGTTGATGCAATCAGTCCGAAAAATCCGGATTTTGCGCTAACCTGTTCCACTTATCTGCCTCGTCAGTCGGGCGTTCGCCGCCTCTGACCCGAATCATGTCACAAGTGATTCGCCTTGTGAATCCCTAAACTGATTCGCGAGGAATTTTTTTTGTCGGGGTTAAATCTTGCGCCAGAAGGCAAGCCAATCAGTGAATTGTGTCAGGCGGCGAAACAGGAATTGCAGCAGATCAAATTCCAGAAAGTAAAGATCGGCGACAACCACACCGACAATCACAATCACCAGAAAAAGGGCCGTTTTATTGTCCATCAGACCATTGCTGCCTACCAGCCGCTATCACTCAACGCGAATACCCGACTTTCGCCGGGCATTCCTTCGATCGCGTTAACAAAATCACCTACAGCAGCGCTTCGGCCTTGGCGACGACCGCTTCTGCCGTGATTCCGAAATGTTTGTACAGGTCTTCGATCGGGCCGGATGCCCCGAACCCTTCCATCCCGACAAAAGCCGCCTTTTTGGAATTGCCACGTTCGCCGGTCAACCATTTATCCCAGCCGAACCCGGACGCGGCTTCGATCCCGATGCGGACTGAACCCGCGGGCAGAACGCGCTTGCGATAGGCTTCATCCTGCGCTTCGAAAAGCTCCCAACATGGCATGGATACGACCCGCGTGCCAATGCCCTTGGCTTCCAGTGCGGCTTTGGCATCCATGGCGATTTCAACTTCGGATCCGGTTGCGATCAGGATCACCTGCCGCTTCGCGTCCGCATCAGCCAAAACATACCCCCCCATGGCCGTCAGGTTCTTGTTGGTATGTTTGGTCCGAACGGTCGGCAAATTCTGACGCGTCAGCGACAAAACGGACGGTGTCCCCTGTGCGGACAGGGCCAATTCCCATGCCTCGGCAGTTTCCACCGTGTCCGCGGGACGGAACACATACATGTTCGGTGTCGCCCGCAACGAAGCCAACTGTTCGATCGGCTGATGGGTGGGGCCGTCTTCGCCCAATCCGATTGAATCGTGTGTCATCACATAGACAACGCGCTGTCCCATCAGCGCAGACAGGCGCATCGCGCCCTTGGCGTAATCGGTGAACACCAGGAATGTCCCGCCATATGGCGCACATCCGCCATGTAGCGCGAGACCATTCATGGCCGCCGCCATGCCATGCTCGCGAATACCGTAATAGACATAGCGCCCTTTGCGATTGTCCGCGTCAAAGGTGCCCAACCCTTCGGTAAGCGTATTGTTGGACCCGGTCAGATCCGCAGACCCTCCAAAGGTTTCCGGCATCACCGGATTAAGGGCCGCCAGCGCCAGTTCCGACGATTTGCGTGTCGCGACTTTTGGTGCATCCTCGCTGATCTGCTTTTTCAGCTTGCGCAAGGCCGAGCCCAGACGTTTCGGAGCCTCGCCATTGATCACACGGCTGAATTCAGCCTGTTTGCGTTCGGACAGCGACCCAAGACGCTCCTGCCAGGCTTCGCGTTTGCCGCTGCCGCGCTGACCGATCTCGGCCCAGGCGGATTGTATATCTGCCGGGATCTTGAACGGTCCAGATTTCCATCCGTAAACCTTACGCGTCGCTTCGATCTCGTCCGCGCCCAATGGTGAACCATGCGCCTTATTGGAGTCCTGCTTGGTTGGTGCGCCAAAACCAATATGCGTTTTGCAGGCAATCAGGGATGGTAGCGGGCTTTGCTTGGCTTGTTTCAGCGCCGTGTTAATCGCGTCGGGGTCATGTCCGTCGCAGGCAAAAACCGACCAGCCGGACGCGGCAAATCGGTTCAATTGATCAGTTACGTCGGATGCTGACACGTTGCCGTCGATGGTGATATTGTTATCGTCCCACAACACGATCAACTTGCCCAGCTTCTGCTTACCCGCCAAACCGATGGCTTCGTGGCTCACCCCCTCCATCAGACAGCCGTCACCGGCGATGACATAGGTGTGGTGATCAACTATTTTGCGGCCAAACCGCGCCTGCATGGATTGTTCCGCCATGGCCATCCCCACGGCTGTTGCCAGACCCTGACCCAAAGGGCCGGTTGTTGTTTCAATACCATCTGCGTGGCCATATTCCGGGTGACCTGCGGTTTTTGACCCCAACTGGCGGAAATTCTTGATCTGGTCGATCGTCATGTCCTTGTATCCGCTCAGATGCAGCAGACCATAGAGCAACATTGAGCCATGCCCAGCCGACAGGACGAACCGGTCGCGGTCGGGCCAATGCGGATGCGCCGCGTCAAACTTCAAATGCTTTTCAAACAGCACTGTGGCCACGTCCGCCATCCCCATCGGCATCCCGGGATGCCCGGAATTGGCCGCCTGCACGGCATCCATTGCCAGCACGCGAAGCGCGGCTGCTTTTTTCCAATGATCGGGATGGGTCGCGCGAAGCGCATCGATATTCATGATCTGTCCTCACCTGCAGATGTTTCTACGCCTTGTTAGCAGGCCCAATCCGAGGGTCAAGCGGTTGAGGGGAAGTAAATTTCGTGAAATTGGTTAGAATGGACAGATTAGAACCCAAAAAACGATTCGTAGGCGACTTAGCGAACAGGGACGGAGCAGACATGACAGATATCAAAAGCCTCGAAACGCGGTTGGTGTCGGCAATAAAGCGGATAGAAGATGCACTAAAGGCATCCCAACCCCCGGCGCAGACGGGCGATACGGAATCCGATCTGGCGGCGGAAAATGCTGAACTGCGCGAGCAACTGATCGCCTTCCGCGAGGAACGCAAACAGGACCTTGCAGTGATCGATCAGATTATGTCCCAGATCACCAACATTTCGGAGAATGAAGATGCCTGAGGTAAGTGTCGAAATCGGCGGACGCAATTTTCTGTTGCAATGCGAAGCTGGCGAAGAACCACATCTGCACGCGGCGGCGCAGTTGCTGGACACCGAAGCGGCGCATCTGCAATCACAATCCGGACGATTGCCGGAATCGCGCATGTTGCTGATGGCGGGTCTGATGCTGGCGGACCGGTTCAAGGAGAAAGAGTGGGGCGCATCCGCAGCGTCCGAGCGTATTCGTTCACTGGAGAGCCAGTTGCGGGCAGCGGAAACCAAAATTGCCGCGCTGAACGCCGCGCAGCCCAAAGCCTTTCCCGAAGCTGAAACGATGCAATCCTATTCGCGCGCTGTTGAACAGCTTGAAGCGCTTGCCAACCGGCTAGAGGCGAACTAACCGTTCGCCTCGCGGATTTTGTTGGCGGCTTCCTTGTCAAAGGCGATGCCATTTTCGGTGAACAGCTGATCCAGCTCGCCCGACAGGGTCATTTCGGTGATGATGTCACACCCCCCCACAAATTCGCCTTTGACGTAAAGCTGCGGGATGGTTGGCCAGTCCGAAAAATCTTTGATCCCCTGACGGATTTCGTCGTCCGCCAACACATTTACGTCCTTGAACTGGACGCCCATGTAATTCAGAACACCGGCCACACGGCTGGAAAACCCGCATTGCGGCATGGTCGCGGTGCCTTTCATGAACAGCACAACGTCATTGGCGTCGATATCAGCTTTAATTGTATCGTGAGCGGTCATTCTCGTGTCTCCTATAGATGGTTTGTCACCACCATCATCCGTTTAAGCCATTTGCCGGGTGACATCCAACCCGTTCACTCTGGCGCCTTTGTCGTCAGCGCCAGCGCATGTAATTCCCCGTGTGCCCCATCCATTTTACCCTTTAACGCGGCATAAACCATCTGGTGTTGTTTCACCCGGTTCAGCCCGCGGAATTCTTCGGCAATCACCGTTGCAGCGTAATGATTTCCGTCCCCGGCCAAATCGTCGATCTTGACTTCGGCATTCGGGAAACTTTCTTTAATCAACGCTTCAATTTCGCGTGCTTCCATCGCCATTGGGCACCTCCGTTAGCTTGAATTTAGGCGCGGATTGCCCGGCCTGCAAGAGTGGCTCTACAGCGCCACTTTCAGCAACCCGCCAGAATGTGCATCCCGCGCATCCGCCAAAGGTAACGAGACCTTTCCGAGTGTGATCGTCTCGCCGCCAAAGCCGCCAACCTTTTTCAACGGCACCCCGGCTTCACGTGCCAGCGTTGTCAGCGCTTCGGCATTGTCGCGCGTACAGGCCAGCAGATACCGCGCCTGATCTTCGCCGTAGAACCAGCCGGCATCACTCGGCCCGCCCGAAATCAGGGATACGCCAAGCCCGGATGCCAACCCCATTTCCACGGCCGCCACCGCCAAACCGCCATCTCCCAGATCATGCGCCGCACTGATCAGGCCCTCGGCCTTGGCAGCACGAACGAATTCACCATGCGCCTTTTCGGCGGACAAATCGACATGTGGTGCGTCGCCATCCTCGCGGTCGAACAGTTCCGCCAACAACGCTGATTGTCCCAGATGCCCCACTGTTTCCCCCAACAGGAACAGTTGGTCCCCTTCGTTTGGTCGGTTCGTGATCAATTGATCCAGATCTTCCAACAAACCCACCGCGCCAATTGTCGGGGTTGGTAGAATACCCTTGCCGTCAGTTTCGTTATACAGGCTGACATTCCCGGATACGATCGGCATATCGAGAGCGGCAACCGCCTCGCCAATACCTTTGATACAGCCTACAAACTGGCCCATGATCTCGGGCTTTTCGGGGTTGCCGAAGTTAAGATTATCCGTCGTCGCCAGCGGTTTTGCCCCGGTTGCACACAGATTCCGATACGCCTCCGCCACCGCTTGCTTGCCACCCTCAAACGGATTTGCCTTGCAATAGCGGGGGGTTACGTCGGAGGTGAAGGCCAGCGCTTTGTCGGTGCCATGCACGCGCACAACACCTGCATCCGAGCCTGGCCGCACCGCCGTGTCCGCGCCAACCATGTGGTCGTACTGTTGCCAGACCCAAGCGCGCGACGAATAGTTCGGACTGCCAAGGAGGGTCAGCAATGCCGCTTTCACATCCACCTCTGGCACATTCACCAGCGCAGGGGCAGGGGGAGTTTCTAGCCATGGGCGGTCATATTCCGGGGCCGTTCCCGACAGGGCCTTTAGTGGCAAATCCGCCATCAGCGCCCCATTATGGCGGATCAGGAACCTATCCTCGGCAATCGTTTCACCAACAATCGCGAAATCGAGGTCCCACTTGTCGAACACGGCTTTTGCTTCGGCCTCTTTCTCGGGCTTCAGCACCATCAGCATGCGTTCCTGACTTTCGGACAGCATCATTTCATAGGCGGTCATGTTCTCTTCGCGGACCGGAACTTTTTCCAGATCCAGTGCCACGCCTAGATTCCCCTTGTCGCCCATCTCGACGGCAGAGCAGGTGAGGCCAGCGGCCCCCATATCCTGAATTGAAATCACCGCACCGGTCTGCATCAGTTCCAGCGTCGCCTCCATCAGGCGTTTTTCGGTGAAGGGATCGCCAACCTGAACGGTGGGGCGTTTATCCTCAATCGTGTCGTCAAACTCGGCCGAGGCCATTGTCGCGCCGCCAACCCCGTCGCGCCCCGTCTTGGCGCCAAGGTAAACCACCGGCATCCCAACACCTGACGCGGCGGAGTAGAAAATCTTGTCCGCATCCGCCAACCCGGCGGCAAACGCGTTCACCAGACAGTTGCCGTTATAGGCTTTGTGAAAGCGCACTTCGCCGCCAACAGTCGGCACGCCAAAGCAATTGCCGTAGCCCCCGATCCCTTCGACGACACCATTCAGCAGCTGTTTGGTTTTGGGATGAGAAGGCTCGCCAAACGACAGCGAGTTCATCGCCGCAATCGGGCGCGCACCCATCGTGAAGACGTCACGGAGAATGCCCCCAACCCCGGTCGCCGCACCCTGATAAGGTTCGATGTAGGAGGGGTGGTTGTGGCTTTCCATTTTGAAAACAACGGCTTGACCGTCGCCAATATCCACCACTCCGGCATTCTCGCCCGGTCCACAAATGACCTGCGGGCCTTCGGTCGGCAAAGTGCGCAACCATTTCTTCGACGATTTATAGGAACAATGCTCGTTCCACATGGCGGAAAAAATGCCAAGCTCGGTAAAGCTTGGGACGCGACCGATCAGGTCCAGAATTCGCTGATATTCTTCGGCATTGATGCCATGTTCGCGCACAAGTTCTGGCGTGATTTCCGGTTCGCTCATTCTGGCATCTCCAGCAAAAGGATTCGTTGGGTGTTTTACTGTGCGTCAGGTCCAGATGGAAGGCGCAATTCCGTTGAAAATGTAGCTGCGATACGCTAGCGCTGGCGCATGGCAAAACCGCACAAAGTCTTTGGCATTGGTCTGAACAAAACGGGCACCACAACGCTGAAACTGGCGCTGCGCAAGCTTGGTTTTGATCATTCCCGGCGTCAGACCACCTTGGCGCGCGCCTGGATGAAGCGCGAGTTTGCCCCCATCTTCGCCGAAGCCGACAAGCATGACTCGTTCGAGGATTGGCCTTGGCCGCTTATGTATCGCGAGCTGTGGCAGCATTACGGTCCGAGCGCGCGTTATATTTTAACCCGACGCCAATCACCCGAGGTTTGGGTCGAAAGCCTTAAGAAACATGCTGAACGCACCTCGGGTGTTATGCTGCGACAGGGGATATTCGGGTATCCTTTCCCTCATGGTGTCGAGACCGAGCATATGGCGTTTTATCAACAGCATTTAGACGAGGTTCGCGCCTTTTTCGCCGACAAGCCCAATTGCTTTTTGGAGCTATGCTGGGAGGAGGGTGACGGCTGGGCGGAACTGTGCGCTTTCCTGAATGAACCGGTCCCGAACACGAAATTGCCACATGGCAATTCCGGGAAAACAGCGGTGCCGGATCCGAAAATTCTGGAAAAAAACCGCCCGCAAATCCGCAAACAAATACGCAGTTTGCGACGTGCGCGGCGTGATTTAGCGTGACTGGGCGCGGGCGCGCGCGCGGGCACTGTCAACGTCACTGACGCCAAGTAGGTTGGCAACCAGACGCAGGAAGCCGTCTTCCTGATGGTCGCGGACATCATCAGCCAGCACAACCCGCCAGAGCTTTTCCACGACGGCTGTGCGATCCTCGTAGGGAACGGCGTCTTTGATTGCGCGGGTGAAACGAACGGTGTCGGGGGCCTTTGCCTCTAGCGTTTCGGCCTGCTGGCGCAGTTCTGTCGCCTCGGTCGCGGAGAGTTGATAGCGGTCTGCCAGCATCTTGTCGATCAGCGCGATCTCCTCGACGGCATAATCATTATCGACCCGCGCCACACGGACCAGTAACGCGGCAAGCGCCAGTCTGGCGTCAGTGTCGGGTAGAGGGGCTGGTGTGGCTGTTCCCAGCAATCGGTCTAGCAAAGATTCAAACATATCGGAAATATAGAGGGCCTGTGACCCAGCGCAAGCGGGATCGCGGAAAGTTGCGTGCCGCGACTGTAGGATCGGACGTTAACCTTTGCGTGTTAACCGTCGATTCCCTTATGCAGAAACAATGCAGCAATCATGCAGCTTTAATGCATAGAGTTTCTGGTTAACGGGAAAAGGTTAACCGGCGCTGCGATGGGGGCGGAGCAAACCTCCTGCTTAGGGTGGGTGGTGACAAATTTGTTCTTGCGGAACGGGCAGGCGCTTTCGCGTAGGGTGGCGATGCCTCGGTCGCGAATTGGGCTTTCCATGCAGGATCAAAGGGACAGAGGGATAGGTTAGGCAGGCTCCTCTAGGCGGCCCCTTATCTCCTGTGCCCGGTTGCTGTCCGCTTCCTAGACCAGTCGCGATTGATCGACGGCGGCGCCGATGAAACTGGCGAACAGGGGATGGGGTGCAAACGGTTTGGATTTCAGTTCGGGGTGAAACTGGACGCCGATGAACCAAGGATGATCCGGGCGTTCGACGATTTCGGGCAGGCGGCCGTCGGGGGACATGCCCGAGAAGATCAGGCCCTTGTCTTCGAGCTTGGATTTGTAATCGAGATCGACCTCGTAACGGTGGCGGTGGCGTTCCGAGATTGCGCTCTCTCCGTATATCCCGGCAACCTTCGACCCAGCGGTCAGATCGGCGTTATAAGCGCCTAGCCGCATCGTGCCGCCTTTATCGTCGCTGACCTCGCGCTGAATGGTGCGGTTGCCCTCCAGCCATTCTTTGAGGTGGTAGACGACGGGGGTGAAGCGGCGTTGGCCGGCCTCGTGATCGAATTCCTCGGAACCCGCGTCCGCGATCCCGGCCTGGTTTCGCGCAGCCTCGATCACCGCCATTTGCATGCCGAGGCATATGCCAAGATACGGGATGTTATGTTCGCGGGCGTATTTGACGGCCTTGATCTTGCCCTCGGTCCCCCGCTCACCGAACCCGCCGGGCACCAGAATGGCGTCGAATTTTTCCAAGTAAGGTGTCGGGTCCTCGCGTTCGAAAATCTCGGAGTCGATCCATTCAGCGTTCACCTTCACGCGGTTATGAATGCCACCGTGGGTCAAGGCTTCGGCGATGGATTTATAGGCATCCTCTAACTGCACATATTTGCCCACAATGGCGACGTTGACCTCGCCCTCGGGGTTGAAGATGCGGTCGGCCACATCCTCCCATTTCGCGAGGTCGGGGGCTTTCTGTTCAAGTCCGAACGCGTCCAGAACGGCGCGGTCCATGCCTTCGCGGTGATAGGCCAGCGGGGCCTCGTAAATGGATTTGAGATCGGGGGCTGCGATGACCGCGTCAGGACGGACGTTGCAGAACAGCGCGAGCTTCTCGCGTTCCTTATCGGGGATCGGATGTTCGGAGCGGCAAACGAGGATGTCGGGCGCAATACCGATCGAGCGCAGTTCCTTGACGGAGTGCTGAGTTGGTTTGGTTTTCAATTCGCCCGAGGCGGTGATGTAAGGCAGCAGCGTCAGGTGCATGAAAATGCATTGACCGCGGGGTTTGTCCTGCGCGAACTGACGGATGGCTTCGAAGAAGGGGAGCCCCTCGATATCGCCGACCGTGCCGCCAATCTCGCAGAGCATGAAATCAACCTCATCCTCGCCAATCGAGATGAAGTCTTTTATTTCATTGGTCACATGCGGGATCACCTGAATGGTTTTGCCAAGGTAATCGCCGCGACGTTCTTTTTCCAGAACTGTGGAATAAATCCGGCCCGAGGACACGCTGTCCGTCTTGCGCGCCGAAACACCGGTGAAGCGTTCGTAGTGGCCAAGGTCGAGGTCGGTTTCCGCGCCGTCGTCGGTCACGAACACCTCGCCATGTTCAAACGGGCTCATCGTGCCGGGGTCAACGTTTAGATAGGGGTCAAGCTTGCGCAACCGGACGGAATATCCCCGCGCCTGCAATAACGACCCCAGCGCCGCTGACGCCAGACCCTTGCCAAGGCTTGAAACCACACCACCCGTAATGAAAATAAATCGCGCCATGCCTGTTCCAGCCCTCGAAGTTCGTTGTTTTTATGGATGGAACGCAAGCCCGCGATCCCTAGTATCACGGGATTTGAGATATAGCGGATTCGGAATGTTTTGCCAAGGCAAGAACCGCAAGATCGTGGGGTTTTTTGTCCGGAGGGGTCAAGGGGTGGGGGTCAACGATAGGCCTTTTCGATCTCTTCCCCCAATATATCAAAGACCAAACGGATACGGCGGGAGGTTGTGACCTCGCGATGGGCAACCAGCCATGTGGGGAACGGGAGCGGCGGGTGATCGGGCAGCACGCGGGTGGTGAGCGGGTCATTGTCGCCGACAAGGCTGTCGATGACACCGATGCCAAGGCCCGCGCGCACCATGGCCCACATGGTGGGGAAACTGCTGGTTTGGAGCGGGAAATTGTCCTTTGCCAGATCAAAGCCCCACGCTTTCAGCGCCTGCTGGTAGCCGTCATCTGTCGCAATGTCGATGAAGGTCGCCTTGCGCAGGTCGTAAGGGGTTTTGGGGGTGCCGATTTCATCTAAATAGGCAGGCGTGGCGTAAAGCCGGGCTTCGACGTCGCGGATTTTCTTGGCGATCAGATCGGGTTCGGTGGGGCGAAAGTTGCGGATGGCGATGTCCGCCTCGCGCCGCCGCAAGTCGCTGGCTTGATTTGATGTCACCACTTGAATGCGGATGCCGGGCTGTTCGGCACGGATGCGTTTGAGGAAGGGGGGAAGCAGGTGCTCGCCATAGGTGTCGCTGCATGCGATGCTGACGGTCCCCACAACTGACTGCGATTGCCCCGTGGCGGACAGGCTGACGCGGTTCGCCGCCTCGCCCATGGCGCGGACATGATCGAGAAGTTCGGTGCCGCTGGGGGTGAGGGTGAGGCCGCGCCCGGTGCGTTCGAACAGCACGAGGCCGAGTTCCTGTTCCAACGCGTCGACCTGTCGGCCCAAAGTCGGCTGCGTCATACCAAGCGCGCGGGCGGCGGCGGACAGGGACCCTTCCTCTGCCGTTACCAAGAACGCGCGGGCGCGGTTCCAGTCGAAATTTACCGATCTCCAATCCATGCGTTTTTGCATATCAAAAAGACAGATTTCGTCAATTTATTTATATGTCCGGCACGGGTAAACCTTTCTGCATATCCGAAATGAACGGATCGAAATCACCCGGGCGGCAATGGTGCCTTCTGGGAACGGGTCCGGCTTGTCTGCTGAAAGGAGAGGGATATGCAAGACTATACAAAGACTTATGGGCGTTGGGCCGGGATCGGCTATTTCGTCATAGCCGTGGCGGGCGGCTTTGCAATCGCCTATGTGCCAAGCGTTGTGGACGTGGCGGGTGACCCCGCGGCCACTGTTGCCAACATCATGGATAATCGCGGTCTATACGCGCTGGGTCAGATTGGTGAGATGATCGTCCTGCTGGTCGAGGTCGCCGTGTCGATCATGCTGTTCCACATGTTTCGCGGTGTCAGCCCGACGCTGGCGGGGATCGCCACGGCCTCGCGCCTGATGATGGTGGCGATTATGTCGACCATGCTGTTTTTTACCTTCCTGACGCTGAGTTTTGCGGGCGGTGAGGGGTATCTGAGCGCGCTGCCACGAGACCAATTGGATGCATTTACGTTACTGGCGACCGAAACCCACCATATCGGCGTGAAGATCTGGGAGCTGTTCTTCTTCCTGCACCTCGTGATCCTTGGCGCACTGGTCATCCGCTTCCCGCGCACCCCGACACTATTGGGCTGGGCCATGGCGATTGGGTCTTTCGGTTACCTGCTGGACGCGGTCACCGGGCTGGTGACGCCCACCTTTACCGGCCTTGATTGGCTGGAGGTAATCCTGCTGACGATTGTCACGATTGGTGAGGTTTCCTTCGCCCTGTGGCTGATCATTTTCGGCATTAAATCAAAGTGATGGAGAGAGAAATGAAAGCGATTATTCACACAGGTTATGGCGCACCGGACCTTCTTAAACTGCGCGAAATTGCAACCCCTTCGCCCAAGGCTGGCGAGATTCAAATCAAGGTTCACGCCACCGCCGTTTCGTCGGGCGATGCCCGGATGCGCCGTGCTGATCCTTGGATCATGAAGTTGATCTTCGGATGGAAACATCTGCGCAGTCAAGTCCAGGGGTTTGTATTCTCGGGCGTTGTTAGCGCGGTTGGAGAAGGGGTAACAAAATTCGCGGTCGGCGATGAAATCTATGGCACGACGGGCATGCGGTTTGGGGCCCATGCGGAATATCTGGTCCTGCCAGCGGATGGTGTGATTGCCCCGAAACCCACCGGGATCAGCCATGAAGAGGCCGCCGCCGTGCCGTTTGGTGGCAACACGGCGCTGTATTTCCTTCGTCAGGCGGGGATTGCCAGTGGTCAGCGGGTGCTGATTTACGGCGGCTCGGGGGCGATTGGGACAGCGGCGGTGCAGATTGCCAAATATTTCGGCGCCCATGTCACAACAGTGTCGAGCGGGCGAAACGCTAACCTGATGCGCAGCCTTGGGGCAGACGAAGTGATCGATTATACGGTCGAGGATTTCGCCAACCGCGGCGTCAGATATGACGTGATCCTCGACACAGTGGGTAAGGCGGATTTTGGCAAAGCCATCGCGTCACTGACCCCAAACGGGCGGTTTGCACTGGCTGCAGCCGGGCTTGGCGGCACCATCAAGGCGGTGCTTAACAAAAGGGCCATCGCGGGCGTGATGAAGGAAACCGCCGATGATCTGGCATTCTTCAACGATCTGATCGAGGCGGGTAAATTCAAAGCTGTGATAGATCGCAGCTACCCGCTGGAAGACATTGCCGAGGCACATGCCCATGTTGATACAGGGCACAAGGTCGGGAATGTGGTCATTCGGGTTACTTAAGACCCTTGGCGCGATAATAATTCTGACTTTCCCGCATCAGCGGCACGCGGCGAGGGCGAAAGCTCTCGTCGCTTTTTGTGCATTGGCTGATCCGGTCGATACGGAAGGCGCGAAAATCCTGACGCGATTTGCACCAGGCGGTCAGGACCAAGGCGCTTTCCATATAAATAATCGAGAGCGGCAGGATGCGGCGCTGGCTGGGGGCGTTGAATTTGTCGGTATAGGTGATGTCGACCGCGATTTCGTCGCGCATCGCTTGGCGCAAGGCGGGCATGTCGATGGTGATCACCGGGCGCGGGGCGAAGCGTTTGGCGTGAAGGAAGCTGTGCTCCATCTGCTGGCGGATGCGATCGGGCAGACAGGCACGGAGTTTTGACAGCGCGTTTCTGGCGGCAGAGGCCAGAACCGGATCGCCGATTTCATCAACCTCGCGCAGGCCCAGAATTAATGCCTCCATCTCATCAGGCGAAAACATCATCGGGGGGAGGGCTGGGTCCTCGACAATGGTGAAACCATAGCCTGCCTCGCCATCAATCACGGCACCTTGGGCGCGAAGGCTGCCAATGTCGCGATAGATGGAGCGGCGCGATACGCCCAGTTCCGCCGCCAGATCACGCGCCAGCACGGGGGCAGGCAGGGTGCGCAGCAATTGCATAAGCTGAAGCAGGCGTTCGGAGCGGGACATATTTCACCTTAGCGCAACCTGATGACAAAAACTGGCAACAGGTTATGCCAAAAGATGGCGACAGCAAAGAGGAGAAGATCATGCTGACGCTAATTGTATATCCCGCAGCCTTTGGCGCCCCAACCGCAAGCCCGTTCTGCGTCAAGGCCATGTGCCTGATGAAAGCGTCCGGGTTGGCGTGGCAACCGGAGGTTTCCAGCGACCCACGATTCACGCCAAAACGAAAGCTGCCGGTGCTTAGTGACGGGGACAAGTTGATCCCGGACAGTGATCAAATCCGCGATCATCTGGAAGCACATTATGGCATCGATTTTGACGAAGGGCTGACGGCGCAGCAGCGCGCCGTGTCACGCGCTGTGATCCGAATGGTTGAGGAAAACCTCTATTTCATTTTGGTCTGCAATCGCTGGCTGAATGATGAAAACTGGGAGGTGACGCGGCGGGCCTTGTTTGGTCAGATCCCCAAACCCCTGTTCAAATTCGTGACCAGTAAAATCCGTAAACAGGCGATCGCGAATGTGAATGGGCAGGGGATGGGACGGCATTCGGTGCAGGAACGTGCAGATCGGGCGGCCAAGGATTTGGCCGCTATTGAAACGCTGCTGGATGGCAAGCCGTTTCTGTTCGGGGATACGCCGACGGCGGCGGATATGTCGGTTGTCCCGATGCTTCAAGCGCAGGCGAGTTCACCCACAACAACGCCGATTTCCGTGTTGGTGACGGAAAATGCCACCCTTAGCGATTATGTTGCGCGCGGTGTTTCGGCTATGTACCCGTAAACGCAATAAAGGCCCGCGTAATGCGGGCCTTTACCTTTTAATTAGAGTTTCTTACTCGTCGAAGTTCACGCGTTCTACGATGCGGATTGCCTCGGCGCGGTGTTTCGCGATTTCACTGAGCGACATGCTGTCGGCGGTGAATGTGCCCCAGCTTTGTACCAGTTCTGACGGGCTGACGGCAGGGTTCAACGGGTATTCATAGTTGAGTTCGGCATAAAGCGACTGCGCAGCATCGGAGGTCAGATATTCGATCAATTGAATCGCTTCGTCCTTGTTCGGGGCGTTGGCGGTCAGCGCAACCCCGGACAGGTTCACGTGGGCACCCTCGCCACCGATGATTGGGAACAGAACGTTCACGCTATTTGCCCATTCTGCCTGTTCGGGATCGGACAGCATCAGGCCCATGTAATAGGTGTTTCCAATGGCGATGTCACATTCGCCCGCCCAGATCGATTTGACCTGTGCACGGTCATTCCCCTGCGGTTTATGGGCGAGGTTAGCCTTGAGACCGGTTAGCCAGGCTTCGGCCTCTTCCGCGCCGTGATGGGCGATCATCGAAGACAAGAGGGCGATGTTGTAATTGTGCAGACCCGAGCGGATACAGATGCGGCCTTCCCATTTCGGGTCGACGAGATCCTCGTAAGAGGTCACTTCGGAGGGGTCCACGCGCTCTTTGGAGGCATAAACGATCCGGGCGCGGGATGTCAGGCCGATCCAGAGGCCATTCGTATCCCGGAATTCGGCTGGAATGTTCGCGTTGACCGTTTCGCTTTCCAGCGATTGGGTCAGACCGGCATTCGCAATTGCGCTGAGGTTCGCGATGTCCACCGTCAGGACCAGATCAGCGGGAGAGCGGGTGCCCTCGGCCTCTAGCCGCTCAATCAGGCCGCCTTCGATGAAGGCGGTGTTGACTACGATACCAGTTTCTTCGGTGAAGGCCTGAAGGATTGGGTCGATCAAGTCGGGCTGGCGGGTGGAATAGATATTGATGTCGGCGAGTGCAGGCGTGGCCAGCAGCATGGCGAGGACGGTATGTTTTAGCATGATTGCCTCCGTTTGTTACGAGGCGGAGATAATCCGACTAAAACAATCAGGTCAATAGCTGATTAAAACAATCGGAATTATTTTTCCGAGGCTTTGACTTTGTCCCATAATGCGTCCATTTCGGCGAGGTTGGATTGGGATGGGGTCTTGTCGATAGCTTCAAGTTCACGTTCTACGCCATTGAAACGGCGTGTAAATTTGGCATTGGCCTTGCGCAGCGCCGCTTCGGGATCGATCTTTAGATGGCGCGCCAGATTGGCGATGACAAACAGAAGGTCGCCGAACTCCTCCTCCATCCGTTCCGGGGTTTCTGTGTCGCGGGCCTGTTCCAGTTCGCGTGATTCTTCGATGATTTTGGCGATGACGTGGCTGGCGTCGGGCCAATCGAAGCCGACGCGAGCGGCCCGATTCTGCAGTTTGACGGCGCGGGTCAGGGCAGGCAAACCGGGGGTCACGCCGTCGAGAACAGAGGTTGCCTTGCCCTTTCGTTCTGCCGCTTTGACCTTTTCCCAGTCGGCGACCTGCTGTTCGGCGGATTTATCGCGGGATTCATCACCGAAAACATGTGGGTGACGATGAACCATTTTGTCCGAGATCGCTTTCACGATGTCCTGAAAGGCAAAATGCCCGGCCTCTTCCGCCATTTGGGAATGGTAGACGGTTTGCAGCAGCAGATCGCCCAATTCGTCGCGCAGATGGTCCATATCGCCAGAGTCGATGGCGTCTGCGACTTCATAGGCTTCCTCGATCGTGTAGGGGGCGATGGTGGAAAAATCCTGTTCGATGTCCCACGGGCACCCGGTTTTGGGGTCGCGCAAGCGCCGCATGATTTCCAACAGGCGCGGCAGGCCGCCGTCAGGGTCATGGACCAGCGTGTCGGACGTATCGGTGGGCAAAGGGCGAGCGGAGATCGGGATGTCAGTCATATCAATAGGTGCATAGCAGGCGTTCAAGCCCGTGGAAATGGTAACGGTCGGCATAGTGCGGTGTTTCTGCAAGCGCAAGCGCGGGCAATCGGTCGAACAGGATGGGCAATGCGACCGCCATTTCCAAACGCGCCAATGGCGCACCAATGCAGAAATGTAGACCCGCCCCGAAGGAGGTGTGGCCAGCAGGATTGCCATGGATATTGAAGTGGTCAGGGTCGGGGTATTTTGCCGGGTCGCGGTTCGCACCGGCCAGCAGAAGGCCGATCACATCGCCTTGCTTGAAGGTGTGCCCGAACAGCTCCACATCCTCCATCGCGTAGCGGGTGAACATGTGGAGGGGTGGATCAAAGCGCAAGGTTTCATCAACAGTGCGCAATGTCTGGTCGTCGTCGGCGAAGGCGTCAGCGGGTTTGGTCCCGGTTTCCAAAAGCAGTTTTACCGCGTTGGCAAGGGAATGCACGGTGGCTTCATGCCCGGCATTCAGCAGCAGGATACAGGTGGTGATCAGCTCGTCAGTGGACAGGTGGTCGCCGTCTTCCTCGGCGGCGATAAGGCGCGAGATCAGATCCTCGCGCGGTGTGCTGCGGCGCTGGTCAATATAGGTGCGGATGAAGGCGGAGAAGTCGAGCGTCGCCTTGACTGCCGCATCTTCGACAGCCCGGTCGCGGCGGGCCTGATACATGGCGACCATGTCGTGAGACCATCGCAAAAGCTGATCCGCCATTTCCTCGGGAACGCCAAGCAAGCGGCAGATGATGACGATGGGGATTTTTTCGCAAAATGCGGGCAACAGATCGGCCTGACCGGCGGGCAGCGCGTCGATCAGTTCGTGTGACAGCGCCGCGATTTGGGGTTCCATTGCGGCAATTTCACGATTGGTGAAGGCACGGACCAGCAGTTTTCGGATGCGGGTATGATAGGGTGGTTCACGTTCCAGAATGGACAGGGCTTCGAAATCATAAAACGGTTTGGTGTGAGGCGCACGGTTTGGGACGAACCCTTCAGGGGCCTCGCGCCCAAATCGGCGGTCGCGCAGGATGGTATTGACCACCGCATAGGTCGCGGAACACGGCCAGCCGTAATCTGACCACATGACGAAGGAGCCTTTATCCCGCACGCGGTGGTAGAAGGGGTAGGGGTTCTGAATAAAATCTGGATCGCGTGGCGTCTGGGTGATGGTCGGCAGCATGGTTCCCTCTTGCTGTGTGCACCATGGCCTTGATCTTGATCAATGCCAAGATTCTATTTGACGCTTAGGGGCTTTCCGCATTCAATGGAAGCAAGGTTGCAATAAAGCAGCCAAAGTCTGGGAGGCCTTTATGAAAAAATTGATGACCGCCGCACTGGTTGCGGCGACCGCATTTACTGCAAACACAGCAATGGCAAGCTGCGAAGATGGCGAGATCGTCATCAAGTTCGCGCACGTGACCAATGCTGACCGTCACCCCAAAGGGATTGCGGCCAGCCTGTTTGCTGAGCGTGTAAACACGGAAATGAATGGCGTCGCCTGTATGGAGGTGTATCCGAATTCCACCCTTTATGATGATGACCAGGTTCTGGAAGCGATGCTGAATGGTGACGTTCAGTTTGCGGCGCCGTCCTTGTCGAAATTCGAAACCTTTACCAAAGTGTTCCGCATTTTCGACCTGCCCTTCATGTTCAAGAACATTGAGGCTGTGGACGAGTTCCAGACGTCGGAAACCGGTCAGGCGATGAAGGATTCCATGGTCCGCCGTGGTTTGCAGGGGCTGGAGTTCTGGCATAACGGGTTGAAGCAATTCTCGGCCAATGTGCCGCTGGTCCTGCCCGAAGATGCGGCTGGGCTGAAATTCCGCGTGCAGCCGTCCGACGTGCTGGTGGCGCAGATGGAAGCGCTTGGCGCATCCGCACAGCCAATGGCCTTTGCCGAGGTGTATGGCGCGCTTCAAACAGGCGTTGTGGATGGACAGGAAAACACTTGGTCTAACGTCTATGGTCAGAAATTCTTCGAGGTTCAGGACGGGACAACCGAAACGAACCACGGGGTTCTGGACTATATGGTTGTGGCCTCGGTCGACTGGCTGGATAGCCTTGACCCAGCGGTTCGTGATCAGTTGCTGACGATCCTGAACGAAGTCACCTTGGAGCGGAACGCAGCCGTGAATCAGGTTGACCTTGATGCTCGTCAGGCGGTTCTGGACGCTGGCGGCGTAATCCGCGAGCTGACACCCGAACAGCGCCAAGCATGGGTGGATGCGATGAAGCCCGTTTGGGAGCAGTTCGAGGGTGATGTCGGCGCGGAAAATATTGCCGCGGCGCAGGAAATCAACGCCCGCAACTAATCTGATGGAGGGCCCCGGAGTGACGGGGCCCTCTTTCTATCCAGGGGGGAGAGATGAGTCATTCCGCATATCAGCCCACCACACGGTTGGGCCGTATCGTCAACGAAATTGAAGAGACCGCTATCGCGATCATTTTGGCGCTGATGACAGTCATCACGTTCGTCAACGTGGTGCTACGCTATGGTTTCAATTCCAGTCTGATTTGGGGGCTGGAGGTTGTGGGCTACCTGTTTGCCTGGCTGGTAATTTTCGGGGTGAGTTACGGGGTCAAGACGACCTCTCATCTTGGTGTTGATGCTGTCACGAATATGCTTCCCAAGGGTCCGCGCAAGGTGTTGGCGCTGTTGTCCGGGGCTGTGTGTATTGTGTTTGCCTTTTTGCTGATGAAAGGCGCGTGGGATTACTGGGCGCCGTTTGCTGGGCTTGATGCTACGTCGGGGCGCTGGTTCCCGACGGGGTTTGCCAATTCGCGCGATCAGGCGTTTTACATGACCGAGCAAATCCCGATGCCCGGCTTTTTGAAATTTCTGGAAGATGCGATGAATTACGGGGACGAATATGACAAGCTGCCCCGGTTTATCGTTTATGCCATGCTGCCATTCGGCGTCGCGCTGACGCTTTTCCGGTTCATTCAGGCGACCTATCGGATTGCCATTGGCAAGGCCGAAAGCCTGATTGTGAGCCATGAGGCCGAAGATGCGGTGGAAGAAGCCGCAGCCAAACTGGAATGGGAGGAATAACATGGAAGTCCTGATCCTGTTCCTGATGATTATCGGGTTTCTGGCAATTGGCGTGCCGATTGCGGTGGCGCTGGGGTTAAGCTCGACGATTTTTCTGCTGACGATGTCGGATACCTCGCTGGCGTCTATCGCGCAGACCTATTTTCAGGCGATGGAAGGGCACGCGACGCTGCTGGCCATCCCGTTCTTTATTCTGGCCTCGTCGTTTATGTCGACGGGCGGAGTGGCGAAACGCATTATCCGTTTTGCGATTGCCTGTGTGGGGCATTTGCGGGGCGGGTTGGCGATTGCCGGTGTTTTGGCCTGTATGATGTTCGCGGCTTTGTCCGGGTCGTCGCCGGCAACGGTGGTGGCCATTGGGTCCATCGTGATCGCGGCAATGAAGCAGGCCGGATATACCAAGGAATTCGCGGCCGGTGTGATCTGTAACGCCGGGACGCTGGGGATTCTGATCCCGCCGTCCATCGTGATGGTGGTTTATGCGGCGGCGACCGATGTGTCGGTGGGCCGCATGTTTCTGGCGGGTGTGATCCCGGGTATGCTGGCGGGGCTGATGCTGATGATCGCGATTTACGTGATCGCAGTTCTGCGCAACATGCCCAAAGGTGAGTGGCTGGGCTGGGGCGAAATCGGTGCATCATTTCGCGATGCGGTCTGGGGGCTGCTGCTGATCGTTGTTATCATGGTCGGTATCTATGGCTATCCGTGGTGGTCGTCCGAGCTGGGTTTCCATAAGGCAAATGCGATCTTCACCCCGACCGAGGCGGCAGCGGTTGCGTCTGTCTATGCGTTTATCATCGCGATTTTTGTCTATCGTGATATGGGGCCGCTGGCGGCGCGCGACGGGCAGGACCGTTCAAACCTGTTGAAAAAACCCTGGACCCTGATCACGGGATTTGTGCATCGCGACACCAAGGACACCTTGTTTGAGGCCGGCAAGCTGACGATCACGTTGATGTTCATTATCGCCAATGCGCTGATCCTGAAACATGTGCTGACGGATGAACAAATCCCGCAGCAGATTGCGTCCTCTATGCTCGATGCGGGCTTTGGCAAGATCATGTTCCTGATCATCGTGAACGTTATCCTGCTGATCGGTGGGCAGTTCATGGAGCCGTCGGGCCTGATCATCATCGTGGCGCCGCTGGTGTTCCCGATTGCGATTGATCTGGGGATTGATCCGATTCACCTTGGGATCATCATGGTCGTGAATATGGAGATCGGGATGATTACGCCGCCCGTGGGGCTGAACCTGTTCGTGACATCCGGTGTCGCTGGCATGTCGGTGATGGCGGTTGTCAGGGCGGCCTTGCCATTCCTGGTGGTGCTGTTCGTGTTCCTGATCATGGTCACGTACATCCCTTGGCTGTCGACCTATTTGCCGACCAGCCTGATGGGACCAGAGATTATCGTGAAATAGAAAATTACCGCGGAATCAATCGGTTCCGCGGTAAGGCTCAACATATTGAAGCGCCATATCCCAAGGGAAGAATATCCACGTATCCTGTGACACTTCGGTGATATAGGTATCGACCATCGGTCGGCCCTTTGGCTTGGCGTAGACGGTGGCAAAATGGGCTTTTGGGAACAGCTTGCGGACCAGTTCCAGCGTTTTGCCGCTGTCGACAAGATCGTCGATAACCAGCACGCCCGTGCCATCGCCCATCATGTCCGCATTGGGGGCTTTTAGCACGACGGCCTCGGACTGATCCTGATGGTCGTAGGATTTGACGCTGATCGTGTCGACGGTGCGGATATCCAGTTCGCGCGCCAGAATCATGGCGGGGGCCATGCCGCCACGCGTAATCGCAACCACGGCTTTCCAATCGCCATTATCGGGACCTTTGCCATCCAAACGCCACGCCAAGGCGCGAGAATCGCGATGGATTTGATCCCAGCTTACATGGAAGCCTTTTTCATGAGGTAATCTGTCAGCCATCGCTTTTCCCTGTGGCAAGTCCGATATCCGGTGCGTCTTCGGCTTTCATGCCGACGATATGATAACCTGCATCCACATGCAGATTTTCCCCTGTAACGCCGGACGACAGGTCAGACAACAGATAGACGGCGGATTTGCCGACCTCTTCCTGCGTCACGTTGCGGCGAAGGGGGGAGTTCAGTTCGTTCCATTTCAGGATATAGCGGAAATCGCCGATACCACTTGCGGCCAGCGTTTTAATTGTGCCCGCAGAGATGGCATTTACGCGAATACCCTTCTTGCCAAGATCCTCGGCCATATATTGGACCGACGCTTCCAACGCCGCCTTGGCAACGCCCATGACGTTATAATGGGGCATGACCTTTTCGGACCCATAGTAGGTGAGGGTCAGCAGGGACCCGCCATCCGGCATCATCTTCTCGGCGCGCTGGGCGACCGCCGTAAAACTGAACACCGAGATGTTCATCGTCAGCTGGAAATTTTCCGGGCTGGTATCGACATAGCGGCCGCGAAGCTCGTTTTTATCAGAAAAACCAATCGCATGGACAAGAAAGTCAATCTTGCCCCATTTCGTCTCGATCGCGGCGAAAGCGCTGTCAATTGATGCGGGATCAGAGACATCGCATTCAATGACCATATCCGATCCGAGGCTTTCCGCCAAAGGGAGCACGCGTTTGCCCAGTGCCTCGCCCTGATAGGTAAAGGCGATCTCGGCACCTTGTTCATGACAAGCCTGAGCGATTCCCCACGCAATGGATTTGTCGTTCGCAACACCCATGATGACGCCGCGTTTTCCGGCCATAATCCCATTACTCATGCAACTGCCCCTTGTGGTTATTGAGTTGACACGGTTTAAGCTATTGACGTTGCGGCATCAAGAGTTTGCGGAGATGAGCATGGTTAAGCGGAACGGGATATTCGCCGGAGACGATCCTTTTCAGATTGTCAGGGATTGGCTTGCCGAGGCCGAAACCTCTGAACCTAACGATGCAAATGCCATCGCGCTGGCCACAGTCGACAATGCCGGTCTGCCAAATGTGCGCATGGTATTGCTGAAGGATATCGAAGACGATGCGTTTGTTTTCTATACCAATTATACCAGCAAAAAGGCCGAAGAGATTCTTGCGTCGGGCACTGCGGCTTTTGTGATGCATTGGAAATCCTTGCGCCGTCAGGTTCGCGTGCGAGGTCATGTCAGCAAGGAAGATGGACCAAAAGCGGACGCCTATTACCAGTCACGATCCTTACCCAGCCGGTTAGGGGCATGGGCGTCACAGCAATCGCAACCGCTGGGATCGCGCGCCGAACTGATGGCGAAAGTGGCGAAGGTGACGGCACAGAAGGGGATCAATCCCCCGCGTCCGCCATTCTGGGGCGGGTTTCGGATTGCCCCGGTCGAAATTGAATTCTGGGCTGACGGGGAACATAGATTGCATGATCGGTTCCGATGGACACATGATGGTGAAAATCCATGGCAAGTCGTACGGTTGAATCCATGACCAAATGATCAGCTTTTGCGTGTTTTTAAGTATCGGCAATTTTTTACCAATTAAAATTTTTGTTTCGATCAGATTTCTTGCGATGTTCCGGATTTTGTTTAATAATCAATATCGTTGGGGCTGATAATTAACATTTCGCCAAGTGCTGCTTGTGCGGAATGAAGTGAAAGTGGACGAATAAAATATGATCAAGGGGCATGTGAAGTGGTTCGACGCCGCCAAGGGCTTCGGATTCGTTGTGTGTGATGATGATGGGGGAGATATCCTCCTGCACGCAAATGTGTTGAGAAATTTCGGGCGCAGTTCCGTCGCCGAAGGGTCAGGAATCGTTATCGACGTTCAGGTCACCGATCGGGGACGACAGGCATCGGAAATCCATGAAATTACCGCACCAGTCGAAAACGGTTTTGGGATCGAAGATCCAGAACGCAATATTCCGGATGTCGCGGCAGAGGTTCCATTGCAACCCGCACGCGTCAAATGGTTCGACAAGGCCAAAGGTTTTGGGTTTGCGAATGTGTTCGGCTCGGATGCGGATATTTTCCTGCATGTGGAAATTCTGCGACATTACGGGCTGTCTGACCTGCAACCAGGTGAAGCGATTTCAGTAAAGGTGATAGATGGTCCGCGCGGAAAAATGGCCGGTGAAGTTCAGTCGTGGGATCATGTCATTCACGGGTAATGCGGTTCGCGCTGCGATCCTAGGTCTGTGTCTGGTTCTGCCGCAAGTTGGCTGGAGCCAGACAGAGTGCGATCCCGATTATGTCGATATTCGGGGGGAGGGCGCCTCGGTCCGGTTTGCGGTCGAAGTGATGGACACACCCGAAGGGCGTGCACGTGGTTTGATGCATCGTGAATCGCTGGGACGGTTTGCGGGAATGCTGTTTGTCTATCCAAACGAGGCCCCTGTGGCATTCTGGATGCGAAACACGCTGATCCCGTTGGATATGGTGTTTATCGATTCCTCGGGCATTGTGCGCAAAATCCACGCCAACGCGATCCCGCTAGATGAAACGTCAATTCCGTCGGGTGAACCGGTGCAATATGTGCTGGAGATCAATGGCGGTATGGCGGACATGCTGAAATTGCAGGTGGGGGACCAGATACGCCATCCTGCCTTGGCATCGGACATCGCTGTCTGGCCTTGCGAGTGATTTTTCGCTTTTCAACCGGGCGCTCTGCCATTAGATGGTGCACGACAGAGTCGGGGCGTGGCGCAGCCTGGTAGCGCGGCGGTTTTGGGTACCGTAGGTCGGAGGTTCGAATCCTCTCGCCCCGACCAGTTTTCCAAGCAAGTCGAAATTGAGGTGGCCGTGCAAGGCGACCACGGGCGAGCGCGATCCATATGTCTCGCCTGTTGGTGGTGTTGTGGTTAATTCTTGTGCGGACATGCCCGTGCCCGGTATTTCCCGATTGTGACGCGGGAAACACGACCAACCGGCAAACGAATCATCGCGGACAGGTTCGGCGGGTTGCCGTGACAAATTGATCCAGATTCTCAACCATCGGGGCAAAGGTTCTGATATTTGGTCCTTTTCCAAATTTGGCACTTATCCACAGATTCGGAGAGAGGCAACTGGAAACATGGCGTTTTTATGACACCCTGCCTGTTGATGCTTTGGGAGCGGAAAATCCACGAAGCTCACGTCAACCTAAAAATTATGATTTCTGCGAAAAAAACCTGTTGACCAGATGGGGGGGATCGCATCAATTAGGGCCCGCAGCCCACGACGCCACAACATATAGTGGCTGGGGGCAATAAACAGCAGTATGGGCTGCAAATCATTTAATAAGGGCGGTTCGCCCAAAAGCCGGTGGAATCCGGACATGGCGATACGTTCAAGGCGTGGCAATTTGAGACGGGGACAGGAATGAAAATCGAGCGGAAGTTCACAACGGAAAAATCAGGCGCATACGGAAATATCGAATTCAAGGTGACAAGTTCCGAGATCCGCAATCCAGACGGTTCGGTCGTGTTTGCGTTGAACGAGCTGGAAGTGCCCGCGGGCTATAGTCAGGTCGCTGCCGACGTCATCGCACAAAAATATTTCCGCAAGGCTGGCGTGCCCGCGGCACTTAAGAAGAAAAAAGAAAAGGGCGTGCCGGAATGGTTGCAGGCATCGGTCCCGGATGAAGCGGCGCTGAAGAAGCTGCCAGCGGATCAGCGTTCCGGTGGTGAGGTTTCGGCCAAGCAGGTTTACGACCGTCTGGTTGGCGCGTGGACCTATTGGGGCTGGAAGGGTGGCATGTTCTCGACCGAAGCTGACGCCAAAGCCTATTACGATGAAATGCGCTATATGATGGCGCGCCAGATGGCGGCGCCGAATTCCCCACAATGGTTTAATACGGGTCTGCATTGGGCCTATGGGATCGATGGTCCCTCGCAAGGGCATTATTATGTAGATTACCAGTCAGGCAAACTGACGAAATCCGACAGTGCGTACGAGCATCCGCAACCCCATGCGTGTTTCATCCAGTCCGTCAGCGACGATCTGGTGAACGAAGGCGGGATCATGGACCTGTGGACGCGCGAAGCGCGCCTGTTCAAATACGGGTCCGGGACGGGGACGAATTTCAGTTCGCTACGTGGCGCAAATGAAGGGCTTGCCGGTGGGGGCAAATCCTCGGGGTTAATGAGTTTCCTGAAAATTGGTGACCGCGCTGCCGGTGCGATCAAGTCCGGCGGGACCACCCGCCGGGCTGCCAAGATGGTGATCTGCGATATGGATCACCCGGATATCGAGGAATTTATCAACTGGAAAGTCATCGAGGAACAGAAGGTGGCCGCGCTGGTCGCCGGGTCCAAGATGCACGAGCGCCAGTTGAACGAAATTTTCAGCGCCATTCGTGCCTGGGACGGTGCGGAAGCGGACGCGTTTGATCCGACAAAGAATGCTGGCTTGAAAGCTGCCATTCGCGGGGCGAAAAAATCTGCTATTCCCGAAACTTACGTGAAACGCGTGCTGCAATATGCCGAGCAAGGTTTTGCCTCCATTCATTTCCCGACATATGACACGGACTGGGATTCCGAAGCCTATCTGACCGTGTCGGGACAGAATTCAAATAACTCGGTCCGTGTGACGGACGCTTTTTTGAAAGCCGTCAAGGATGATGCCGATTGGGAGCTGATCAAACGCACCGACGGGACGGTTGCGAAAACCGTGAAAGCGCGGGACCTGTGGGAACAGATCGGACATGCCGCTTGGGCGTGTGCTGATCCGGGTATCCAGTTCCATGACACGGTTAACGCGTGGCATACATGCCCCGAAGACGGGCCGATCCGTGGGTCGAACCCCTGTTCGGAATATATGTTCCTGGATGACACGGCGTGTAACCTTGCGTCGATGAACCTGCTGACCTTCCTGAAGGATGGCGAGTTTGATGCGGAAAGCTATATCCACGCGACGCGTTTGTGGACGATGACGCTGGAAATCTCGGTTCTGATGGCGCAGTTCCCGTCCAAGGAAATCGCTGAGCTGTCCTATAAATTCCGTACGCTGGGTCTGGGCTATGCCAATATTGGCGGCCTGTTGATGAATATGGGCTTTGGCTATGACAGCGACGAGGGCCGGGCACTTGCCGGTGCGTTGACCGCGATCATGACCGGCGTGTCTTATGCGACCTCGGCCGAGATGGCGCAGGAGCTGGGACCGTTCCCGGGCTATGCGAAAAACGCTGACCATATGTTGCGCGTCATTCGCAACCACCGTCGCGCCGCTTATGGCGAGACGACGGGGTATGAAGGTCTGGCGGTCATGCCGGTGGCATTGGACCATGACAACTGCCCAGATGGGAAGCTGATCAACCTTGCGCATAAAGCATGGGATGAGGCGCTGAAGCTGGGTGAGCAGCATGGCTATCGCAACGCGCAGGTGTCGGTGATTGCGCCGACCGGCACGATCGGTCTGGTCATGGATTGCGACACGACGGGAATTGAACCCGACTTTGCGCTGGTAAAATTCAAGAAGCTGGCTGGCGGTGGCTATTTCAAGATTATCAACCGGTCTGTCCCGGCGGCACTTGAAAAACTTGGCTATTCGTCAAGCCAGGTCGAGGAAATGATCTCCTACGCGGTGGGTCACGGGACGCTGGGAAATGCGCCGGGGATCAACCACACCTCGCTGCTGGGGCATGGATTCAGCGCGGTCGAGATTGACAAGATCGAAGCGGCGCTTCCCACCGCATTTGACATCAAGTTCGTGTTCAACCAGTGGACGCTGGGCGCGGATTTCTGCAAAGGCACGCTGGGTATCCCGGATGAGAAGCTGAATGATCCGTCCTTCGACCTGCTGCGTCATCTGGGTTATACCCGTCAGCAGATTGAAGCCGCGAACAACCATGTGTGCGGAACCATGACGCTGGAAGGTGCGCCGTTCCTGAAGGACGAGCATCTGAACGTGTTCGATTGTGCAAACGTCTGTGGACGCATCGGCAAGCGCTATCTGTCTGTTGAAAGCCATATTCATATGATGGCGGCGGCGCAGAGCTTTATTTCGGGCGCGATTTCAAAAACCATCAATATGCCGAATGACGCCACGATCGAGGAGTGCAAGGAAGCGTACGAGCTGTCTTGGTCGCTGGGCGTCAAGGCGAATGCGCTTTATCGTGATGGGTCCAAGCTGTCCCAGCCCCTGTCGTCTGCCTTGATTGAAGAGGATGACGAAGATCTGGAAGAGGCGCTGATCGAAGCACCGGCAGCGGACCGGGCAACGATCCTTGCCGAGAAGATCGTGGAAAAAATCGTGATCAAAGAGGTCGCCAAAGGCCGCGAGAAGCTGCCGCTGCGCCGCAAGGGTTATACGCAGAAGGCGGTTGTCGGGGGGCACAAGGTTTACCTGCGCACCGGCGAATATGAAAACGGCAATCTGGGCGAGATTTTCATCGACATGCACAAGGAAGGTGCGGGCTTCCGCGCCATGATGAACAATTTTGCGATCGCGGTTTCGGTTGGCCTGCAATATGGCGTGCCGCTGGATGAATTTGTCGAGGCCTTTACCTTTACCCGGTTCGAACCGGCAGGGATGGTGCAGGGGAATGACAGCATTAAAAACGCGACCTCGATCCTTGACTATATCTTCCGCGAATTGGCCGTGTCCTATCTGGATCGCACGGACCTTGCCCATGTGAAACCGACGGGCGAAAGCTTTGACGAGATCGGGCGCGGGCTGGAAGAGGGCGCAAGCAATTTCAGCGATGTCGACGGCGAGGTGGCAAACAGCTCGATCGATCTGATCCGCCAGATTTCATCGACCGGTTATCTGCGTAAGCGGATGCCGGGAGAGTTGGCCACATTGCAAGCCACCGCCTCTCCGGCCGTGATCAGCGCTGCATCTGTCAGTGTCGAGACAAGTTCGGTCGAGGCAACGGCAGTTATGATGGATGAACGCACCAAAGCGAAGATGCAGGGCTACGAGGGGGATCCTTGTGGCGAATGCGGTAACTTTACGCTGGTGCGCAACGGAACCTGCATGAAATGCAACACCTGCGGCGGTACGTCCGGGTGTAGCTGAGAACGTGAAGATGAAAAAGAAAAAGCCTCCAATCCTCAGTGTCGAAAGAGCTGTCGAGATTTTCTCGGAGGCGATTTCTGTCCGTCGATACCGTTATGAAGATGGTGAGTTCTTTCTAATGGGTGACTTCTTGCGGGAGCAGTCAGAAGACCTAGGTGACTACGATCCGTATCCATTTAGAGTGAAAACCTTCAAAACTGACCCAAAGTTAGACTTCAGAAAAAAAGTTGGAGTGTTAGCGTTTGAAGACTCAATCGTTTTTTCAATGGATCAAAGGTTTCTGGATAAGGCCAATGCCGGTAATGGGTTATACAATACCATCATCGCCCATGAAATTGGTCACTTGATGCTGCGCCATCATGAGAAACACGCCAAAATACTCAACTTCAAAATGGAAAAGCTTCCGAGTGGATATTCAATATTACCGCAGAATGAATTGGAGTTGGAAGCAAACTATGCGGCGGTGTTTTTTCAATGTGGAATTTCTCTATTGGACGACAGTTTGACGCCTCAAAGATTAGCGAAAATGGCGCATGCTGAACGATCATATGTAGAGAAGGCTTATAATATGGTTCGATTGCCGGAGTTTAAGAAGCGACTAAATGCACCCAAAAAACAACATCCGAGAGTCACCTTATGAGTTCAACTAAGACGAAGTTTTTTATTGATATCGGTACCAAAGCGAAGATGCAGGGTTACGAGGGCGATCCTTGTGGCGAATGCGGCAACTTCACGCTGGTGCGCAACGGAACCTGCATGAAATGCAACACCTGCGGCGGTACGTCCGGGTGTAGCTGAATGCAGACAGGGGGAGGTGACCTATCTGCTGGGTGACCTCCTTGCAATCAGGCCGCAGGCAATAAACCGAGCGGTATAATGATGAGCCTGACTTGCGAAACTGGGGGGTGGTTTTCCATCCCCCGTTTTTCTTTTAGAAATGATCAATCCGCCAACGACAAAACGTATGAAAGCGGTCAAGCGCGCGAAACCACCAAGCCCCGAATGCATCGGCGGAATTTTCGATCCTATCCTGATGCCTGTTGGAAAATACCCGTTTGAAATCCGATTCTGTTTCCAGGGATTCTGTTGGTTCGACGCCAATTTCAGCCATAAAATCTTGGAGAAACTGGACCGGATTGTCGCGAAAATCTTCGTAATAGATTTGGTGGACGGGAACCTTGTACAATTTGAAAATCAAACTGGAATTCGCCTGTCTCCATTTAAGGCGAAGACGTCGTATGGCTGAACCGAACAGTTTGCGCCGATCAAGAGGCACGGTGATGTCGGAATAGGATTTGCGTCGAAGTTCGTCGTGGGTGTCCGTCGCGGACAGGGTGGCAAATTGTGGAAAGGAACCGATTTTTTTGTCAGTTTCCATATTGGAAGCCACGAGGTGAAAATAGGTTGATGCCACATGTTCAGCAAAGTCGCGACGTGTCAAAATAAACAGTTTCACGCGAAACCGCTTGAACAATCGTGCCAGGCGAAACCGGGACCCAAACAAGCGCCATTTGAACCCGACAGACTGAAACACGTCCGAGTCATCTATCGGGGCAATGGCGTTTGGATGACGCGACGAATGCGGATATGTGCCTGTGTTCAATACGCCGGACAAGATGCTGAGCAATGCAGAATTGTCATGATGCGTCTGATACAAATAGGGATCGAGTTCTTCAAAAACCGGGACGCGCACCCCGTTTTGCCTGCTGAGCAAATTGATAATTGCAGAGCTGCCCTCGCGGGATTGGTACTGTATGATAAAGTTCCAAGGGGCGGATTGCGTCATGCTCTCCTATCCCTTTAGGTGCCGCGCGCCATGGCTGCCACGCCGGTGCGTGCGATATCCGTCAAGCCGAGAGGGCGCATCAGGTCGATGAAGGCATCAACTTTTTCTGACGTGCCGGTGATTTCAAACACAAAGGATTCCAATGTGCTGTCGACAACGTTGGCGCGAAAGATATCGGCAAGGCGCATGGCTTCGACCCGTTTATCGCCGGTCCCGGCAACCTTGATCATGGCCAGTTCACGTTCCACGGCACGGCCTTCGACCGTCAGGTCATGCACGTCGTGGACCGGAACAAGCCGACCCAACTGGGCCTTGATCTGTTCGATGACAGCAGGGGTTCCAGTTGTAACAATCGTGATGCGGGAGCGATGCCCCTCGTGATCCGTTTCCGCGACGGTCAAGCTGTCGATATTGTAGCCACGCCCCGAAAATAACCCGATGACGCGGGCCAGTACACCGGCCTCGTTATCGACGATCACGGCCAAGGTGTGCGTTTCGACGATATCGCCGAGGGGGTTTTTGAGGTCATAGGCGCTTTTGCGCGAGGACCCTTTCTTGATATGCAATGCATTCATGGTGACACCTTCAAGTTTGGCGCAGTTGCGCGTCGGGGGCGAGAGCGGGGGACTGCGTGGGCAGATGATAGATCATGTCCAGCAGCGGCTGAAATTCGGTCGCAATAGCGCGACTGTTGTCTAGCGGCATCTGTTCAAGATACCGGTTATGTAGACCTTTGTTGAACTGGATATATTTGCGATTCTGGGTCTTTTTGATCACCGCATCGGGCGAGAGGTTCAGGTTAAGTTGAGCGGCCATGCCGTGAAGCACATTCGCGGTATCAAAGACAACATCCTGATAGCGGATCGGGCGGATGTTTGGAAGCTTAAGCCATTTTTCAAGGCAAGTTAGCTGCCCGCGAAGGGATGGCAAGGTATCATCAATCGTTTCATATTCCTTGAAGGCCCAGTGCCCCTTGCGCCGGGCTTTCGCGCCGTGATCCAGCATGGAAAGGCTGATATCGCGCGGATCGCGGTAAATGGCACAACCGACCGCTTCGCCGCGTTGGAGCAGGGGGATCATGCCGGGATCGGGGCTGGAATGGGTTTTGACCAGAAGCGGGTAGCCGCGAGTGCGTGCTATGTCGCAGAGTCTGTCGATCTGATCCGGGGTCAAATGGCCAATGAAATTCACGCTATGTGACGGATCAACCAGATCGGCTGGCAATTTGGGTTGAGGAAACCCCGCATCCTCCAGCGCCAGCCAAAGCAGTCGGTAAGCGTATGTGCTGGCCGATTTGGTCATGCCGTAACTGAAATAGATGAGGGGTTTCATGATCTTGTCAGGTTTCCTTAAACCAGCGCGCCGCCAGCGCCCGTAATCGCGCCGTCTGTTGAGGCTTCGCCCAACAGCATGTCATTATGGGCCTTACCCGACGGGATCATCGGGAAGCAGTTTTCGTGCTTTTCGACCAGACAATCGAAAATGACAGGGCCGTCATAGGTGATCATCTCCATGATGGCATCATCAAGATCCGCCGGGTCCGTGCACAAAATCCCCTTTGCGCCAAACGCGTCGGCCAGCTTGACGAAATCAGGCAGGGATTCCGACCAACTGTGGGAATACCGCTCGCCATGCAGCAATTGCTGCCATTGGCGCACCATGCCGAGGCGTTCATTGTTCAGGATGAACTGTTTCACGGGCAGGTTATATTGCACGGCGGTGCCCATTTCCTGCATGTTCATCAGCCACGAGGCTTCGCCCGCGACGTTGATGACCAGACTGTCGGGATGTGCGATCTGCACCCCGATCGAGGCCGGGAAGCCATATCCCATGGTCCCCAATCCGCCCGACGTCATCCAGCGATGCGGATCTTCGAAACCCAGGAATTGCGCCGCCCACATTTGATGCTGACCGACTTCGGTCGTGATGTAGCGGTCGTATTTCTTGGTCAGCGCTTCCAGACGCTGCAGGGCATATTGCGGCTTGATGGTCGTCTTTGAGGCGTTGTAGCGCAGGCAATCAACCTTTTTCCATTCCGCGATCTGTTGCCACCATTTGGCAATTCCTTCGGAATTGGTTTTGCTGCCACGCTCTTTCCACAAGGTCAGAATATCTTCGAGTACGGACCCTGTGTCCCCGACAATCGGAACATCAACATGAATGATCTTGTTGATCGAGGAGGGGTCAATATCGATATGCACCTTGAAGCTGTTCGGGCTGAACGCATCGACGCGGCCGGTGATCCGGTCGTCGAAACGTGCGCCGACGCATAGCATATAGTCGCAGCCATGCATCGCCATGTTGGCTTCGTACGTTCCGTGCATCCCCAACATGCCCAGCCAGGATTTGCCGGATGCCGGATAGGCCCCGAGACCCATCAGGGTAGAGGTGATCGGAAAGCCGGTGCCATCAGTCAGCGCGCGCAAGGCCGCGCTGGCATGGGTGCCGGAATTAATGACACCGCCGCCGGAATAAATGATCGGCCGCTTGGCTTTTTCCAGCGCTTCAACCGCGGCAAGGATCGCGTCCGCATCACCCTTGGTGCGAGGTTGATAATGGCTGGTATTGGTGTCCGGCTTGCCTTTGTAGGTGCCATCGGCGAACTGCACATCCTTTGGAATGTCCACCAAAACTGGACCGGGGCGGCCCGAGGTCGCGACATGAAAGGCCTGATGGATGGTTTCAGACAGCTTTTCCGTATCCTTGACCAGCCAGTTATGTTTGGTGCAGGGGCGGGTGATGCCAACCGTGTCGGCTTCCTGAAACGCGTCATTGCCAATCAAGAAGGTCGGGACCTGCCCGGACAAAACAACCATCGGGATGGAATCCATCAGGGCATCGGTCATACCGGTAACTGCGTTCGTTGCCCCGGGGCCCGAGGTCACCAAAACAACGCCCGGCTTGCCGGTGGAGCGCGCATAGCCTTCGGCAGCGTGTGTTGCGCCCTGTTCGTGACGGACCAGAATATGCTTGATCTCGTTTTGCTGAAAAATCTCGTCGTAAATCGGTAGGACAGCGCCGCCCGGATATCCAAACACCGTGTCCACGCCCTGATCCTTCAGTGCCTGAACTACCATTTGTGCGCCGGTCATTTTGCGGGCCATCTGTCTTCTCTCCAATTTGGTCGTGTTGCCATAAAAAAACCCCCGAAATTGGGGGTCGCGCATTCGCCGTTCGGTTTCCCGTTCGGTTAATGCGCCTGCATAAGCACCACGATGATGACGTTGTTCGTTTTCATGCTGAGTTACATAAAAGGCGATTCTAAGAAGGTCAACCATTGAAAGTGAATTAAATTACAAAAACATCCCCAGAAAACGTAAGAAAATTACGCGAGTTAATTTAGCTATGAAATAAAATACGGTATTTGGGGTATATTTTACGCCCCATTCAATCAAAAGCGATGTGAAACTGATTTTTTTCCGTTCCGCGGCGGGTTGACGCAACAATAGTGGGAAAAAACCATTGCATAACGAAAGCTCTGCTTTAACGTAGTCGCTCTACGAGACCTGTTTTGGCAGGCGAATAACGACTATTGGGAGGTTATTTATGGATCGTCGTTCTTTCCTTAAAAAGTCCGCAATCGGTGGGGCAACGGCAGCAGCCGCGTCCACGCTGGCGGCACCTATGTATGCGCAGGGCAATCGGACCCTGACCATGGTGACATCCTGGCCGCACGGATTTGCGGTTCTGGATGATGCGGCAGTCTATTTTGCCGAGGCCGTAACGGCCATGACCGACGGACAGCTGACCATCGACAAGAAAGCTCCGGGTGAGCTGGTTGGTGCACTGGAAGTTTTTGATGCGGTATCGTCCGGTCAGGCAGATATCTATCACTCGGCTGATTACTACTATATCGGCCAGCATCCGGGCTATGCCTATTTCACCGCAGTGCCGTTTGGTGGCACGGCGCAGGAGCTGACCAACTGGTATCAGCATGATGGCGGCAAAGAGTTCCATGACGAGCTGGGCGAGATTTTCGGATTGAAATCGTTCCTGGCGGGTAACTCGGGTTCACAGTCGGGCGGCTGGTTCCGTTCCGAAATCAAATCGGCCGAAGATTTCAATGGCTTGAAATATCGTATGCCGGGCATTGGTGGTCAGGCGCTGGGTCGTCTGGGCGCGTCCGTTCAGAATATTCCGGGTGGCGAGCTGTATCAGGCATTGTCCTCGGGTGCGCTGGACGGGCTGGAGTGGGTTGGTCCTTGGGCTGACGAACGTGCCGGTTTCCAGGAAGTGGCCAAAGTCTACTATACAGCAGGTTTCCACGAGCCGGGTTCGGGCCTGACGGCGGCGTTCAACCGTGACGTCTTTGAAAGCCTGACACCGTCGCAACAGGCGATTGTCGAGAATGCCGCAATGGCAACGACGCATCACAACCTGTCACTGACGCTGGCCAACAACGGTGCCGCACTGTCGCGTCTGCAGGCGCAGGGCGTTCAGACATTGCAGTTCCCGGATGACGTTTGGGATGCGTTCGGTCGTGCCTCGGCCGAGGTTATGGACGAATATATGGATGACGAATTGTTCGCACGTATTCGCGGCAGCTTCGAAGCCTCGATGGCCTCGTCCTCGGCATGGATTTCGAAGTCGGACGGTTACTATGTGAACCAGCGCGACCGCGTTCTGGCCAACCGTTAATCTGTAAAACGACCCCATCCCCAACCGGGGTGGGGTCTTTTTGTGGGGACTGGCACCAATGAGTTATATCTGGCAGTTTTTTGTCGAACTCGGACTGGGGTTCGCGAACCTCTTTTATGCGTTAACGCATCCCGGGACATGGTTGGACTGGTCGGACAAGACCGCGATCATCAAATTTTTGTATTATGGTGCCTCGCACGAATTTCTGTTTGTGGTGATCGATATCGTCATTGTCATCACGATCTTTGGTTTGTTCTTTCGCAAATTCCTGTGGGGCGTGGTGCGCGGGATGGAAGCGGTATCCAACACGATTGGCCGGTTTTTTGCGTGGGCCGGGCTGATCATGGTGATCCAGCAAATCCTGATCGTATTCCTGCAACGTATTTTCCGGGTTTCGGAAATCACCATAAGCCCGTTCGGATACGCCTTTTCCCGAGACCTTAGCTGGTATGGCGAAGAGCTGAAGCTGTATAACGCCATGTTGGTCACGTTGTGCGTCTCGTATACGTTCATTCAGGGCGGGCATGTGCGTGTCGACTTGTTTTACGCCGGGATGAAACATCGCGGTAAAAAGATCGTTGATATGCTGGGATCCCTGTTTTTCATCCTTCCGCTGATGAGCGTGATCTGGATGTATGCTTGGTTCTTCATGTGGCGGCATTTGGTGGTTCCCAAACCCTCGGCTTCGGATACGTTGGAAAAACTGTTGCCAAAAGCCCGCGCGCTGCGTTGGAACGTGGAGACCATCGGATTTTCGCCCAACGGCTTTGACGCCTATATCCTGTTCAAAATTCTGATGGTTGCCTTTGCCGGGCTGATGTTCTTCCACGGGATATGCTATTTCTGGCGCTCGCTTCTGGAATATATCGAGGGCGAGGACAGTATCGACAAATATCTGGACAAGGACGTGCTGGGTGATGATGTCGCCGAAGCCGCCCATGCCGCACATTCAGGGGTGGAGTAAGCCATGTTGTTTGGTCTTGATGGCGTCGAGCTTAGCCTGATCATCGTATTTTTGTGCCTGTTTGGGGCCATTATGTCCGGTTTCCCGGTCGCCTTTGCAATTGGTGGTGCTGCGGTTCTGTCATTTGGGATCGTGGCGTTGCTGGACAGCGCCGGGTGGGTGCTGAAAGAAACCATTGATACTTCGTCCGCAGCCTATCAGGACTTGGTGAATTCCGGGGTGATTGCGGAAAGTATTTCGCGATTCCGATACCCCGACCTTCCAACGGTCTTGCATCCCTTGTTGGAGGGGGGCTGGGTTCAGGCGCTGGATCGCAATATTTCCTTTATTGCCAACCGAATGAACGAACGTGTCATTGCCGGGCAGTCGATCGAGACGCTGCTGGCGGTGGCTATGTTTGTGCTGATGGGGATCACGCTTGAGCGGTCGCGCATCGCCGAGGACCTGCTGACCACAATGGGCCGCGTGTTCGGTCCGTTGCCGGGTGGTCTGGCGGTATCCGTGGTGGTGGTGGGGGCGTTTCTGGCAGCTTCGACCGGGATTGTGGGCGCAACCGTGGTGACGATGGGGTTGCTGACATTGCCCACAATGTTGCGCAACAATTATTCGCCCGAACTGGCGACCGGTGTGATCGCAGCGTCGGGTACGCTGGGGCAGATTATTCCGCCGTCAATTGTGATCGTCTTGCTGGGCACGCTGACGGGTGATTTGTATTCCGCGGCGCAGGAAGCGCGCGCGAAGCTTGCCGGATGTACGGATGCGTTGACCTATCTGGGTGAGGCGGCGGTCTTGTCCGTGGGCACCTTGTTCCAAGCGGCAATTTTGCCGGGCATCTTGCTGGCTGTTCTCTATGGCATTTATGCATTTGTTTATGCGCTGTTAAATCCCCACAAAGCCCCGCCGATCAAATCGTTGGCCGGAAGCCGGGGACCGTTTTCGACCCGGGCACACAAGCTGACATGGTTTCTGGCGGTGCCGGCGGGGATCATTGCGATGGCAATTGCGTCGGTTGGATTTCAATTTGCCGGATCGCAGGATGTGACAGTGTCGTCCATGGCCGAGCTGGAATTTGCACCGGGCTTGCGCACCAATGTTTCGGAACAGTGCCAAGCGTCCATGATAGAACTTCATGGCCAGGAAGCATGGGATGAATCGGTGGCCATCCGTCAACAGATTGAAGCGGCCGGCGGGACGACCACGCAAGAAGAGCGGCAACGCTCTGCCGAAGAAATTGAAACCCTGGTCGCCGCGCGCGTCGCCGACGCTGCACCTGTTTCGACAGGGTTGCTGGTTCTATTGACGATGGCCGCGTTGACCTTTGCGCTGGCCGTTGGGGTCGAGCCGGGAGCGAACCGATCGACGATATTGATCGGTGTGGCGGGGATCGCGCTGTCGCTTCTGTTGGATGTGTTGTTGGTTGATCCATTGACCTCGCCCGGGATGCGATTTGTGGTGCATGCCGTGCCGTTCGCGCTGATCCTGTGGGGGATGCGCGGGGCGATCCGAAATCTAAGCCATTCCGAGGTTTTGCGGGTGGTCTTCCCACCGTTGGTTCTGATTGTCGCGGTGCTGGGGTCGATTCTGGGGGGGATTACCAACCCGACGCCCGCCGCGGCATTGGGCGCAGGGGGGGCAATCATGCTGGCCGCCTATCGCAAATTGCGCGACGAGGAGGGAACAGGACGCGTAATTCTGACATCCGCCTTTGCCATGGTGATCATGCTTCTGATTGGCATCAATTTTGATCTGCGTGCCGGTATCGAAAATGTCGGGTTCCAAAACTGGGTTGCGATCATTGCGGCACTGTTCTTTTACCATATCGCGGTTGGTGGCCTTTTGTATGCCTGCTGGGTTCTGTGGCGGCGTTCCGTGTTGTCCCCGGTTGTGCGCGAAACCGCAAAAGTGACGTCGATGGTCTTTGCTATCCTGATCGGTTCGCAAATGCTGAACCTTGTGATCATCTCGTTTGGGGGGGAGGCATATATCCAGAACTTCCTGCGCTCGTTCGACAATGAGATCACCGCCTTCCTGATTGTCATGGTTGTGCTGTTCATTCTGGGCTTTGTGCTGGACTTTCTGGAGATCATCTACATCGTTATTCCGATTGTCGGTCCGGTAATTTATGGCGGCTCGCTGGATCCCAGCTGGGTGACGATCATGATTGCCGTGAACTTGCAGACCAGCTTCTTGACGCCACCCTTTGGATTTGCGCTGTTCTATCTGCGCGGGGTTGCCCCACCCAGTGTGACGACCGGCCATATCTACCGCGGCGTGATCCCGTTCGTGATCATTCAGGTTGTCGGACTGCTGTTGCTGTTCCTGTTCCCGGGTGTCGTAACGATTGTTCCGTCGCTATTGCCGGGTCATTAAAGCTTGGACAGGTCGGGCAGGTGAATGGCCGCGACCTGTTCGACAACAGGGTCTGTGTCCAACGGATGGAAGTCGGTGTTGGATTGCCGTTGTGTGTCAAAATCGACCCATGTTCCGGCGCGGTACAATTCCAGCGGCTGGAAACGCGCCTTATAGTCCATCTTCCGGCTGCCGGGCACCCAGAAGCCCAGATAGACATAGGGAAGCCCCGCATCGTGCGCCATTTGAATATGGTCAAGGATGATATGGCTTCCCAAACTGCGGCGATCCTGATCCGGGTTAAAAAAAGAATAAACCAGTGATAGCCCGTCATCGAGAATGTCTGTCAGACACGCGCCGATCAAACTGTTTTCGGCGTCAAGCGTTGTGTTGTGATATTCGATAATGCGGCTGTGAACCGGTGTTTCCTCGATCATGGCAGCGAACTCAAAGATATCCATCCCAGCCATACCGCCGTCCGCGTGACGCGACCCCAGATAGCTTTGGAACAGGTCGAAATGTTCCTCGGTTGCCCAGGGGGTTTTGATGCTGCGGCGCAGGTCCTTGTTGCGGTTCAAAATCTTGCGTTGCGAGCGAGACGGCGTGAAATCCGCGATCCGAATACGCGCGGACATGCACGCGGCACAGCCTGCACATGTCGGGCGATACAAGACATTTTGCGATCGGCGGAACCCCTGCTGTGACAGGCTGTCATTCAGGGTTTTGGCATCGTCACCAAACAGTGCCGTAAACAGTTTCCGTTCAACCTTGCCGTCCAGATAGGGGCAAGGCTGAGGGGCGGTCACATAAAACTGTGGTGCTTTTGGAAGTGTATGGCGCATGAAATAACCTTGCTAGAATTTTTCTGCTCTAGCAAGGTGCTATTCGATCGATCAAGTTTTAATCGATTGGTCGGTTAATTGCCGTGGTGCCCAACAGCATATCGGGCAGGCTTTGTTGGTATCGTGTGGTCAGGATCAAGATAATGCTGACGAACTGAACCAGGAACGTGCCGCTGGCAATCGTGAACAGAACCGTATGAAGCAGGCCCAGTCCCGACGTAAAGCGACGGCCATTGCGGTCACGAAATTCAATCCCGACCATGCTCATGCCCCAGGTGGCCGAGTCTGCGCCGATGGTTACGGTCCGATATATCAAGCCAATCACCAGCCACAAAATCGGAAAGAACCAGAACCCGATGCCCAGCGTGAACACACTGACCAAGATGCTGACAGAGAGGGTAATGACACCGTCAATCACCCAAGCAAACAGCCGCCGCGATGGCACGTTTTCATAGAACTGCCGATCCAGATCCGGATCGGGTAAACCCAAATGTGAAGTCGCGTGGAATGACATCAATGTCCCCCTATGTGAATGTGCCCCCGCCAGTGACGGGGGCAGGGTGCATCAGTAGGCCGGTGCGTCCGGCGTGCTGCCGTTATCGTTGCGACGTTTGGCCATGAAGCTGTCGAATTCGGTCTGATCCTTGGCGTTGCGCAGATCATCCAAGAAGGAACGGAAGGCGTTCTGTTCGTCTTCGAGACGTTTCAGGGTTTCCTCGCGGTATTTGTCAAATACGGTGTTCCCGGTGCCTTCGAAGCCGCGATGATGTTTCCATTTGTTTTTCATGCTGCAATTTCCCATGCGATTGGTTCCGATCATATAGAAGAGAAGGACAAGACCGACTGGCCAGAAGAAGATGAATCCCAGGATCATTGCGGCGATCCACGCTTTCTTTCCGTGCCCGTCAAGCCAATCCCGAGCTTGTTCAAGATAGTGTGCAGGCGTGTCCATGTTTGGTTCCCTTGATGTGAATGTTATTAACATTAACATATTTGGGAGGCGAATTTCTGAAGACAAGAGGGAGATGAAAAATTTTTTTGAAATTTATTTCGGAATGATCCCAAGACCCCGAAGATAGATCCCAATCCCGGATTCCAACAGCTCTTCCGCCGAGAAGGGCGCACGTCCGCCGGGCTGTCCGCGCATGAACAGTTCGACCACGCCGTGCGACATCGCCCAGACATGATGAGAGACCATCGTTGCGGGGGGGCGTTTGTTGGGGGGAAGATGTTCAAACAGCTTTTCCGCCGCCTGTGTCAGCACCGCCATCGCACGGTTGACGACCATATTGAGGTCCGGGCTACGGGAAACGGAAACCCCGGATTCGAACATAGCGATATAGTGACCGGGATTGGTGCGAGCAAAATCGAGATACGCATGGCCAACCGCCTCAAACGCTTTGAGTGGGGTCGGCTTGCCGCGGGCATAGGCGCTTTCCATCTTCTCGGCGAACAGAACATATCCCTGAAGCGCGACTTCCTCGATCAGATCCTCGCGCCCTTTGAAATGCCGGTAGGGCGCGGCCGCACTGACCCCGGCCGATCGCGCGGCCTCGGCCATCGTGAAGCCTGTTGGACCCTTTTCCTGAATCAGGTCAAGCGTCGCGGAGATCAAAGCTTCCTTCAGGTTGCCGTGATGATAGGATTTTTTCTCGCGCAGTTGCTCGTTCATGTTCTGAATCTAGCGATGCAAGGTCCACATAACAAGCGATTGTCAGTCAAGCTCGAATCCCATGGCCGCGGGATCGCCGCAAATATTGTTGTCCGGCGGGGCAACAATATTAGCGTTTTTGCCGGTATAGTCCAATTGGGACAGGACGAGACGGATCGCAGCGATCCTTGCACGCTTCTTGTCGTCCGAGCGAATGACATTCCAAGGTGACGTCGCGGTATGGGTGCGTTCGAACATGGTTGTAATCGCATCCGTATAGGCTTGCCACAGGCTGAGGCCCTTGACGTCGATGGGTGATAATTTCCACTGTTTCAGCGGGTCGGATTCCCGCGCCAGGAAGCGGCGCAGCTGTTCAGCCCGCCCAACCGTCAACCAGATCTTGACCAGTTGGATGCCGTCATCGACCAGCATTTGTTCGAACTCGGGCACTTGGGTGAAGAAATGTTCGGTCTGTTCAGGGGTGCAAAAGCCAAAAACCGGTTCTACCACCGCACGATTATACCAAGAGCGGTCAAAAAACGAGATTTCGCCCGCATTAGGCAGGTTTTGGATGTAGCGTTGGAAATACCATTGGCCACGCTCGGTTTCCGTCGGTTTGGACAGGGCGACGACTTTGGCGCTGCGCGGGTTCAGGTTTTCGCGAAAGCGCTTGATCGTGCCACCCTTGCCGGCCGCATCACGTCCTTCGAAGATGACGGCCACGCGTGCCCCAGTTTCGGAAAGCCATGATTGCATTTTGACCAACTCGATCTGCAAACCATAGAGGATTTCTTCGTATTCCTTGCCGTTCATCTGGTGGTCATAGGGATATTCGGGGTTGATGATCTGCCCCTTTTTGCGCCCCGTAATCGCAGCGCGTATTGCCTCTGGCGCTTTGGATTCAAAGAAATGTGTGATGGCACCATCAAACGGTTTCATCGCTTGGAATCCCCCTCCAATATCCGGTCCAGATCGATGTGTGTGTTCTGGTAAATCTCGTTGATCCAGTTGCCGTAAAGCAGATGCGCATGGCTGCGCCAGCGGTTTTCCGGCGGTCGGCTGGGATCATCATCCGGATAGTAATTCATCGGCACATTGATCGGCGTGCCATTTTCAATGTCGCGATCATATTCCTGCTTCAGTGTGCCGCTGTCATACTCAAAATGATTGAACACATAAAGCGCACGGTGATCGGTATCTTCGATCAGGCAGGGTCCGACATCGTCGGATTGCAGAAGGGTGGTCAGCCCGGCGGCCTCGGCCTCGTCCCGGCGGATTTCCGTCCAGCGGCTGACCGGCACAACAAAATCGTCCGAAAACCCGCGCAAGTAAGGCGAGGCGGGTGTCAGCACCTTGTGCCGGAAACAGCCGAACGCTTTGTGATCCAGCATATGTTTGGGGATGCCGTGGAAATGATAGGCCATCGCCATGCCACCCCAACACACACCAAAGGTCGACAGGACGTTGGTTTGGGTCCAGTCCATCACTTCGGTCATTTCGTCCCAATAGGTTACCTCTTCAAACGGCAAATGTTCGATCGGGGCACCGGTGATGATCAGGCCGTCAAACTTGCGATGTTTGATGTCCTGAAAGGAATGGTAGAAACTTTCCATATGTTCGGCCGAGGTATTCTTGGCCACATGGTCGGTCATCCGCACAAGTGTCAGATTGATCTGCAACGGGGTTGCGCCGATCAGACGCGAGAATTGCGTTTCGGTCTGAATTTTCTTGGGCATCAGGTTCAACAGCGCGATTTCCAGCGGGCGGACGTCCTGTCGGTTGGCGGTTTCCTCGGACATGACCGACACGCCCTCGGCGCGCAGGATGTCTTTGGCGGGCAGGTTTTCGGGAATTCGAATGGGCATCAGGTTTTCCGGTCTATGGCAGTGGCAATCAGCTGGGTCAGGTCCTGTTCGTCGCGAATGTCACGAACCTCATCAGCGTCGATGGTCACACCCCAGTTCTCGGCCATCGAACGATAGAGAGGCATTCGATGGTCCAACAGTTCCTGATAACCCCAGAGGATAAAATCGTCGGGGTCGACGTCACGTTCGGCAACGTCGTGGCTGGCCAGATATTCGGCCCATTTGGCGCGCAGAAATTCCTCGCGGTAATACATCGGTTTCGGCGCTTTGGAGAACCGCTTCACCAGTTCATCCCGGTGGGATTGATCCCCCCGGATCCAGACCGGCAGGACCGCGTCGGTCAGGGCCAGCAGAACCGGGTCGTTGGGGGCGTCAGGTTCGACAATCTCGCAAATTGATCCGGACGTATCAGCAACAAAATGATCATAGCCATAGATGTCGAACGCCTTGGTCACAAACAGGTCGCTGTCCAACGTCGCCGCCACCTCTGCCGCGTGGTGCTGGCGTTGACGCTTGATATATTCTTCAAACGGAATGCCGCCCTTGTCCGGATTTCCGGGCTTGCCGAGATATGTGGACAGCGGGTCCAGATTGTTAAAGCTGATGTTCGACGCGATATAAATCGAGTCTGACTTCAACAATTTTGACAGAAACGGATTGCGCATCGCCTCGCGTTTGAAATTATCGACGATATGCTCGCCCATGTAGCGCGTGCCAATACGGAAATCGACCGAGTAATGGAACCAGTCGCCCGTGCCGCGCAGCATCTCTGAAAGGTAGGTTTTGCCAAGCCCCGACATGCCAAACAACGCAATCCGTTTATGCGGTGCGTCGATCCAGTCTTTGGCAGAGTCATAGAGCATTTTAAAACCCTTCCCGTAAGTTCGGACAGGGATAGCCGAGCCAGCCTAGCTTGAAAAGCCCTGTTTGATCCTCCGCCAGACACGCCCATCGATGATGATCAGGCCGATGGCGATCAGGCCAAAGCCGATGAAGGCGCGGATGGGCAGGATTTCCGCCAGAAACACAGTCCCGAGCACCACAGCAACGGGGGAAACCAGCAATGTCACCAGCAACGTATTCGCCGAGCCAGCCATGGCGACGATGCGAAAATAGAGAATATAGGCAAAGGCGGTGGCAATCGGGATATAATACAGCAATGCCAGCCATGTTGGGGCGGTCAGGCGCAGATGTGGAACGCCTTCGACAATCAGGGCCAGCGGGATCATTACAACACTTGCCCCCAACAGCATTCCGGCGGTGGCAACATCCGGCCTGATCCCCACCAGTGTTTTGCGCGCCCAAACTCCGGCGAAAGCATAGGACAATGTCGCGCCGATACAGGCCAGCTGCGCAAGGGAGCGCAGGTCCAACTCGCGCAGCGCCTCCAGTCCAACGGTGATTGATACGCCCGCCACCCCAAAAACCGCGCCGGTGATCTTGCGGGGGGTCAGGCGTTCATCCTTTAGGAAAATCGCCGCTACCACGGTGCCGCTGACGGCTGTGAACGCATTGAAAATCGAAGTTAGACCACTTTCGATCTGCGTTTGTCCAAAGGTCAGAAGCGTGAAGGGGATGGCGGTGTTGAGGCAACCCATGACCAGCAATGCCCCCCAGACTTTTAGCCCCGCTGGGATGGTGCGACGAGTCATCAAAACATATGCCCAAAGGATGATCGCAGCGACCGTCACCCGGATGGCAACCAAGGTAAAGACTGGAATCTCGCGAAGTGCTATTGCAACTGCCAGAAACACGCCGCCCCAGATCAGGGCCAGGAAGACCAGTTCCAGCCACGCGCGAGTGCTCATTTCTTTTTGTGTAATCATGGGGCTAATTTATCTGGCGGGGGCGGGAGGGCCACCCGAAAGCTGCGCAAGAAAAAAAGGCCGGAGCGAACCCCGGCCTTTTAGTGATTTCAGACGACATCAATGATGATGCTTGTCCCACATATCCGGTGTCGGCAACGTTTCGAACGTATGTTCGGGCGGCGGGCAGGGCAGGGTCCATTCCAGCGTGTCGGCATACTCGTTCCAGTAATTGTTGGACGTCACGCGTTTGCCGAACTTCAAGGTGTAGAACACCACCCCAATGAAGAACACAAAGGATGCGAAGGTGATGAACGCCCCAATTGACGAGACATAATTCCAGGTCGCAAATGCCTCGTTATAGTCGATATAGCGACGCGGCATACCCTGCATGCCCAAGAAATGTTGCGGGAAGAAGGTGATATTTGCCCCGATGAACATCGCCCAGAAGTGCAGCTGACCCGCCCATTCCGGATACTGACGGCCAGACATTTTGCCGATCCAGTAATAGACACCAGCAAAGATACAGAACACAGCCCCCAGCGACATCACGTAATGGAAGTGCGCAACAACATAGTAGGTGTCGTGATAGGCGCGATCCAGCGGCGCTTGTGACAGCACAACGCCGGTTACACCACCAACGGTGAACAGGAACAGGAAGCCAAACGCCCAGAGCATGGGGGTTTTGAATTCGATCGAGCCGCCCCACATGGTTGCGATCCAGCTAAAGATTTTCACGCCCGTCGGCACGGCGATAACCATCGTGGCCAGCATGAAGTAGCTTTGCTGTGTGGTGGACATGCCAACCGTGTACATGTGGTGCGCCCAGACAACGAAGCCCAGAACCCCAATTGCGATCATCGCATATACCATCGGCAGATAACCAAAGATTGGCTTGCGCGAGAAGGTCGCGATGACGTGGCTGATGATACCAAAGCCCGGTACGATGATCATATACACCTCGGGGTGGCCAAAGAACCACAAGAGGTGCTGGTAAAGGACCGGGTCACCGCCACAAGACGGATCAAAGAAACAGGTACCAAAATTGCGGTCCGTCAACAGCATCGTGATCGCACCTGCCAGGACCGGCAGGGACAAAAGGATCAAGAAGGCCGTGACCAAGATCGACCAAGCGAACAGCGGCGTTTTGTGAAGCGTCATGCCCGGTGCACGCATGTTCAGGAAGGTGGTGATCATGTTGATCGCACCCAGAATTGACGAGGCCCCCGAAACGTGAACCGCGAAGATTGCCAAATCCATCGAAATGCCACCTTCGCTCGTCGAGAGCGGCGCGTAGAGCACCCAGCCGACACCAGACCCCAACTGGTTGTTACCGCCCGGCGCAAACAGAGAAGCAACACCAAGGCTTGAACCGGCGACATACATCCAGAAGGACAGGTTGTTCATCCGCGGGAATGCCATGTCCGGCGCGCCGATCATCAACGGCATGAAATAGTTTCCAAATCCCCCGAACAGGGCCGGAATAACCACGAAGAACATCATCAATACACCATGATAGGTGATCATGACGTTCCACAGGTGTCCGTTTGGCGTACAGTCTTCGGCTGCGCGGGCGGTGAGGTTAGACAAAACCCCCGCGTCGAGGTTTTCCAAGCACATATACTGAACCCCGGGGTTCATCAGCTCCATGCGCATATAGACTGTCATCATGACAGAAATCAGTCCCAATGCGCCTGCAACAAACAGGTACAATATGCCAATATCTTTGTGATTGGTGGACAGGAACCACCGTGTAAAGAATCCCGGACGGGCATGTTCGTCATGCGTGGTGTTTGCGGCTACATCTGCCATTGTTATCTCCTGACACCTGTGACACTTGCGCGAATCCCCACGAATTCGCGTTTGTTTTGAACGGGTGTAACGTGCCATGCCCGGATGCTCAACTGTCCTGATTGCCGCAACCCGCAATTAGCGGCACGAATCCCGGATTTTATGGGTTCAAAATACATATGCTGATCGGACGGGCCGATTTTGTGAACGAAATCGTCGTCTGCTGAGGCTGATACGGGAAAGCAGGAACGCGGTTTGGGGCGACGTTGATTCGAAAGTATTAACAAATTTAAATCTATGGATTTTTGCAAAAATAGCGGCACAACCACAGCGGGAAAATTAACTTTATCCAATTATTTTAGCGTTATAATTTATTCTGAAAAAATCAGCGGAAAATTTCGTGTAGTTTGAGGGCGTTAGCGTTTCGTTCACCATTTCAAACCGGCTGAAGTGAGGGACATCGCCTAAAATTTTTGTTGCCCGGTTCAGGAAATTCTGGTCCTTCAGACAAAGTAACTGGTTGTTACAGCAAGTATTTTTTGCTGAGTGCAGGAGACAAAAATTGTTTGATAATCGCTTTACGTCTGGTGCTTTCGTCGCGCTGATTTTGTTGATTTCTGTTGTCGGCGTTAACAAAGGACATGCTGAAACATTCGGGTCTGTAAGATTGGTCTCGCATGATGGAACGCTGGATATCGCAGGGGATCTGGTCGCCGTGAACCGTGGGTTCTATACGATCACCACTCGCCTTGGAGATGTGCAGATTCCCGCACATACCGTGACCTGTATTGGGTTTGATTGTCCAACAGCTGTTGTCTCAATCACGCAATTGACCGAAACGTCTGCAGAATTTGTGGCGCGGACCTTCGATCCGAGATCGATGGAAAGCTATATTCAGATCAATTTGCCTGACGAGCAGGTCGAAGAAATTGGTCCGTTCCGGCTGGTTATGAACTAGAAATTGTCGGTAAAAACCTTTGGGAAGGTTTTTATCAGTGCGCTATCCAGATCAGCAAGCGTGACTGGCAACCCAAGATCAACCAGACTGGTCACGCCGTAATCGGCAATGCCGCATGGGACAATACCATCATAATGTGTCAGGTCCGGTTCGACATTTATTGAAATGCCGTGGAACGTGATCCAGCGCCGGACCCGTATACCGATTGCGGCGATTTTATCCTCGGCCATGTCACCGGTTGCAAGGCGGGGTTTGTCAGGGCGAACCACCCAGACCCCGACACGATCAGGGCGACGTTCGCCGATCACGTTAAATTCGGCCAGCGTGGCAATCACCCATTCCTCTAGCGCTGTGACAAGGGCGCGGATGTCCTTGCCACGACGATTGAGGTCAAGCATCGTATATACGACCCGCTGGCCGGGACCGTGATAGGTATATTCGCCACCTCGCTTGGCGTCATAGACGGGAAAGCTGTTAGGGGTCAGAAGGTCTTGCGCTTTTGCGCTTGTCCCGGATGTGTAAAGCGGCGGGTGTTCCAGAAACCACAACAGTTCGCGGGCGGTGCCTTTGTGCATCGCGGCGACCCGTTCCTCCATCTGGTGAAGGGCCTCGGGATAGGCGATGACACCGGAATGTCGGAGTTCGGGAAGGGGGTGGGGCATTCGTGGCCGTATCAGTGAACAGATTGCGAGGGTTCGGACATTGTGTCATGGATCACACCTTTGACATGGGCAGGTGTCATACCAAGGTCAAGCCCGACTTGGGTCAGCATTTTCTGTTCGCTTTCGTGAAATTCGCCGTCCGCCAACGCCACCATCAAGGCGGATCGCAACACGGTTTCTTTGCCGGTATCGTTCAGCCGTCCCTGTAGCGCCTGAAGATGGCGTGTAAAGCTGATCCCTGACCTGCGAATGGTATCGATATTCTCGTGAACCTCGCGCTGGGTAAGCCGCTGTTGGCTGATCCGCTCGTATATATCTATGACGGTGTCGACTTCGGTGTCATCGATATGACCATCGGCCAGCAGGATATGTATCATCACGCTTCGGATTGCCGCTTTGTATTCGGCTTCGAGCTGTTCTGCTGCGGCTGCGGGATTATAGCTGAGGACACGCGTATTATACGTGTCTTTGCAGGCCCGACATTCCACATATTCGCCGACCGTGTTCAGCGGAATGATGGGAATGAAATAAAGGTGAAAAAAGCGCCGAACGCGTCGCTGACGGAAATCCTGATCGCCCTGACAGTTTGGACAATGGAATGTTCCCGTGTTGGGGGTGGTGGTAATCCCGCGGGTGCCGAAAATGATCATCTGTGCTATCTCTTGTATCGTAAATTTCTGGGGAAGTGTGGCACAGTCGAACAGGTGCGACAATGTCCTAAATAACCATCGCGTTGGGATGTATTTTCGGCTTCACAATCCCCAATTGCTCGTCTATAGAGCGCGACACTGATCGTGCGGCTGTGGCGGAATTGGTAGACGCGCAGCGTTGAGGTCGCTGTGGGGTAACTCCCGTGGAAGTTCGAGTCTTCTCAGCCGCACCATTTCCCCCTTTTCGCAAGACCGCCGCTTTATGCGGTATTGTGGGTTAAAACTTGCAGAGATACGGCGGGGAACCGCTTTTTTTGTTACCCACATGGCATTTCGCTTGCTAACGCAAAGTAAAGCGCGGCGTGGGCGGCTGTGGCATTGAACTTTGGGTTCAATCGCCATAAAATTGTAGGCCCGCAATTTATTCTACTATTTCGAATGTATTTACAAAATGGCATTGATGATCTGCTTGATAAATTAGCGCCTTTAGCGCCGAGTGGATACTTTGTGGGACTGCATATTCGCTTCGCGTCACCCTTGATCATGTTTCAGACCTACGATCCGGAATGGACGAATATCTATACCGAAAAAGGCTATGCATTACGTGACCCGATGATTGCGTGGGGATTTGGTGACGACGGCGCAATCCGCTGGAGCGAAATCAATGTGCCCGATACGTTCGGAATCATGGAACAGGCGAAAGATTTTGGTCTGAAATTCGGCGTGGCGGTGTCATGTGGCCCGTTGAATTCACGAACCATCGCCGGGTGCGCACGTGATGATCGCGAGTTTCACACCGACGAGATGTTGGCGATAGAAACAATCATAAAAGAATTGCATCAGATATCGGAACCTCCAACCGATCTGACGCATGCACAGAAGGAAGCCCTTCGCTTGATCGCGGACGGTCACCGCCACGCTGCGGCGGCTGCGATGATTGGTATTTCTGAAAGCGCATTGAAGGCCAGGCTCAGCTCGGCGCGGACGCGACTGATGGCGCGTACCACCGCCGAAGCTATCCAACGCGCCAAAGACATCAAGATCATCTGATCGCGTTTCCCCGTCGGGGTTCCTTACAGTTTCAAACCAACCAGCGGGAGCATTAATATGCCTGTTAGCACTACCCTTTCTTTCACCAATCTACACACGCATGGCGAGTTATTTATAAGCTTGCTACGCGCTAGACGCGAAAGCTTCATTCTTCGGAACAAATGGGACCTGCCCGAAGCCGACGGGATGGAATATGATCAGTATGACACACCTGCCAGTCGATGGATTGCGGTTCATGAACATGGCCGCGTTCTGGCGGGAATCCGTTTGACGCCAACCACCGCAAAATGTGGCATCTATTCCTATATGATCCGTGACGCACAGCGGGGATTGTTGGAGTCCATTCCCAGTAACCTGCTGGACTTTGAAGCGCCGGTCGAGGCGAATGTTTGGGAATCGTCGCGGGTGTTTGTTTCTGCGGATGTTCAGTCCGAAATGCGGCTGCAAGTTCAAGCGGATCTGATGCGGGAAATGATATCGGCATCGCGCCAATTCGGAGCGACCCGAGTGCTGGGACTGGTGCCGGCAGTCTGGTCACGTTGGATTGGTCGACTTGGGCTGAATGCGGAACCCGCAGGACCGGTAATGGAAATCGATGGCGTTAGGACCCAAGTTGCGCAGATGTTTTTGACGAACAATTTGCACTAGGCGGTTACCCAAAAGTGCCCGGTTTCGCTTTGCTCACGGTGTGTTTATGTAGGGGCGAAACGGAGGGTTTCATGATTGAAGGTATCGAGTTTCTTGACGATGCAACACGTCCTGTCGCAGAGAAGCTGGACGTCCAGCCGCATCAAAAAGCGGCTGGGCGGCATTTGCGCATGATTCATAACCATTACAAAGGCAACATGGATCAGCTGCGCGCTTATCTGGATCAGGTCCGCGCAGGTGAGGGATCGGTGACCAAACTGAAAGACATGGCCGAAGCTTTGCCGATCCTTGAAAACTACCGCCGTTTTGGAAACCTGTGCGGGCAGCATTGTCGCGCGATTGAAATGCACCATATGATCGAGGATCAGGCGATTTTCCCGCATTTGCTGGACAAGCCGAACGGCCTGAAAGCGGTGGCCGAACGTCTGATTGCCGAGCACAAGATCGTGCATGCATTGTTGGAAAAGCTGATCGAACGGATCGTGGCCTTGTTCGACGACACGTCGAAGGAAAGTTTTGATGCAGTGGTCGAGGTTTATGACGCGCTTGATCGCGTGCTACTGTCCCATTTCGGTTACGAGGAAGAGCAGATTGGCGATGCGCTTGGCTATTACGGGATCGGGGTTTAGCCCTGCCACGGGCGGGCGCGAACGGCCTCTTCGACCACATCGCAGCCCCAGCCGGGGCGGTCCGGGATGGTGAATTCGCCGTTTTTTATGTCCGGCGCATGGGTGAAGAAGTCACCGCGCCAGGGGATGTCCTCGACCTCGAACTCCATGATTTTCAGATTGGGGATGGTGGCGGCAAAGTGGCCGCTGATATGGTCGCCAAGATAGCCATAGAAATTGTGGGGCGCGACGTTTAGCTCGTAAGTTTCGGCCATCAGCGCGATTTTGTAACTTTCCAGAAACCCGTTCCAAACGACATCCACCACGGCCACATCCATCGCGTAATTTTCAAAGAAGGGACGATATTCGCGGCGGTGATACAGACTCTCTCCGCCAACCACCGGCGTCACGGTCCGTTCCTTTAGCCGCGCCATGGCGTGCGGGTCATACATGTCCAGTTCTGCCCAGAACAGGTCCCATTTTTCCAACCTGCGCAGGATCTGGGTGAACCCTTCCAGCTTGAAGTTAAAATTGAGGTCGACCATGACGTCGATATCTGCACCCGCTTTAATCGCCTCGATCTGGCGTTCAAGGGCGTTGAACATGTCCTTGTTGGGGTTGAGTGCGGGATAGCCGGGGCCAACGCCATGACCCGGGGACCAGCCGGTGAAGCCGTCTGCGGTCTGGCGAAAGATATTCATTTTGACGGCGGGGTAGCCTTCGGCCTTTGCCCGCGACGCCAGTTCGGAAATGTCGGCGTAACTCCGCACCGGGGGTAGGGCGACGGCGTCGGGGTGGTTGATGCGGGGGCCGCAGAAATGGGTCCAATAGACGGGAACTGTGTCGCGGACCTTGCCACCGAACAGGGCGGAAACGGAAACCCCGGCGGCTTTGGCGGCGACATCCAACAACGCATTCGCCACCGCGCCACGTGCATGGGCCGCGATACCCGAGGGCACGGGAATGGTTTTCCGATCACAAATCGCTATGCACCATTCCACCCGTGTCGGATCCTGCCCAATCAGCAGGGTGCCCAGCCGCTCAATTGCTGCGCTTGTGCCGATATTTCCGACGGCCTCGCTATATTCTGACCAGCCGATGATACCTTCGTCGGTCGAGACCTTGACAAAGGACAGCGGCCGCCAGCCACCATCCGCATGCAGCGTTTCAAGCGCGGTGATTTTCATCGGTTTCCTCCAGCTCTGACCGGCACAATATCGTTTGTTTGCGACATTCGGTTATCCAGCCTAGATTCCTGACAGAAAGGGATTGCATGACCATTTACAATATCGCTGCGTTTGTTGTGTTGGGTCTGGCCTTCGTGTGCTGGGCGTATCTGATGTTCTCGACCCTATTCCTGCTGCGCAAACGGGCGGAGGCAAAGACAGGTAAAACTTTTCCGGGGCCATTCTCCTCTCTCAAGGAGTTCTGGTATTTCGCAAAATCCGATGCGGACAGGAAGCGCCGAAATCTGCTGATCCTGGCGACATTGGCGATGTTTGGCGCAATATTTTTGTCGATGTTCGTCAATCTGTTAGCCTAGCTCGGCCCGCAACAGCCGTGCCCCCGCGCCAAGTGCCGCCAGTTTGCCACGGGCCACGTCCATCGGCAGGGGGGCGAGGCCGCAATTGGTGCAGGCGACGATTTGTTCCACAGGCAGATGTTTCATTGCCTCGCGCAGAACGGCCGCCACTTGTTCGGGTGTTTCGATGGTGCGACTGGCGACGTCGATCGACCCAACCAGAACCTCCTTGTCCTTCAGCAGTCCAATCAGAGAGATCGGCACCTTTGAATTCGCACATTCCAGCGAGACCTGTTGGATGTTGGACCCGTTCAGGGCGGGGAAGAAGTCCTCATATTGCCGCCATTCGGAACCTAACGTCTCCTTCCAGTCGATATTTTCCTGAATGCCATAGCCATAGCAGATGTGGACGGCGGTTTTACAGGCCAGCCCTTCGATAGCGCGGTTCAGGCACTCGACGCCCCAGGTCGCGGCCTCTGTCGTGAAGGCGTTGAAGGCGGGTTCGTCGAACTGGATAACGTCTACGCCAATCGCTTCCAGCTCCTTCGCTTCGTCATTCAGGATCTCGGCAAAGGCCATCGCCATGTCGGGGCGGGTGTCGTAATGGGCGTTGGCAATCGTATCGCAAATCGTCATCGGGCCGGGCAGGGTGAATTTTAACTGCCCCATTGCGATAGACCGACAATACCGCGCCGCATCGCCGTGAACCGACCCTTTGCGCCGGACTTTCGATGTGACCGTTGGCACCTGTGCGTCATAACGGTCGTTCCGAATGCCCATCGTGGTCATCAGGTTCCAGTCGATGCCTTCGATATCCTCTAGAAAGCCGTGGACGAAATGCTTGCGGAATTGCTCGCCATCCGAGACGATGTCGATGCCAACACTTTCCTGATATTCGATCCAGTCGCGCGCCGATTTCTGCTGCGCCTCGACCAAGGCCGCCCCCTCATGTTTCCATGCGGCCCACAGCTTTTCCGGTTCCGCCAGCCAGTCCGGTTTCGGCAAGCTGCCGGCGATGGTGGTTGGTATCATCTTCCCCTCCCTAATCGAGCGAGATGCCGATATCGGCACATAGGTCTTTCAGATATTCCATCCCCGCGACCGTTTCCGCAACAAATTCGTCCGACGCGGTGGGGTTGGGTTGTCCGACGGTCGTATTCCGACCGCGCGCCACGCCCGGCACATCCTCTAGTTCGATGGAAATCACGCCATCAAAGCCGACATCCTTCAACGCCTGCAACATCGTCCGCCAGTCAATTTTCCCCATGCCGGGGCGCCAGTGGACGTTGGTCACGGCATCATTGTCCGACACATGGCAGTGCTTGATCCGCGATCCCAGACGATAAATTGAATGGTTGGGGAAATCGCCGACCGGAAACGTGTGACTGGGGTCGAAATTCACCCCAAGCGCGGGGTGATTGACCTGTTCCAGCAGGCGAAGCGCGCCGTCAGTATTGGCGACATAGCGGGCCGGGTGAGGTTCGATGGTCATCGACACGCCCGCATCCCCGCAGATCGCGGCACAGTCGCGCACGGCGTCGACATAATCGCGATAGTTCTGATCCCAATCCAGTCCACCGGGGATATTCGCCCCATAGCGCTGCACCAGCGGTTTCGTGGTGATCCGGGGAAACTCCGCCCCATCCTTGAAGCCAAACCCGTGCGAGGACACCATGTTGATGATCGGCGAGCCCAGCTCTGCGCCCACCTCGGTCGCGCGTTTCCAGTGTTCGACGGATGATTGGCGTTGCGTGGCGTCCGGATGCGACAACCCCTGTGGTGTCGACACAAATTGCGAGAGCGTCAGCCCCTCGCCATCGATCACGCTGCGCAGGTTCTTGATGGTATCCTTGGTATAATAGCTGTTGAGTGTTTCCAGATTCCACGCGATCAGTTCGAACGCCTTGAACCCGTTGGCCGCGATGCGTTTGATCGCCGGGTCATAAGGGGGATCCCATTGGAATGGCCAGATTGATGCGCCGAATTTCATGATATCCTCCCTTTGTATTAGCGATCATACTAGCGAGAGGGTTTGGTACGCACAAGCCCTCAGCCGAGGCGACGGGCAGTAAGACGGGTCATACCAATCAGCCAGACCAGATGCGCAACTGCCGCGAACAGCAGGGACAGCGTTAACCCGGCAGGGGCAACATCGGACCAGACAAACATCTCGCCCAGCCAATAGGTCGGGAAAATACCACCCGCGTAGCGGAAAAACGAAGGGATGATTGCCAAAAGCGGGATCAGCAGGCTGACATTGATCAGTTTTGACAAGGCCAGTCCTTCAACCTTGTTTCGTGCGAGTGCAAGCAGGAACAGGGCGATGATCGCGCTTTCCAGCCCAACAAGTAGCGCGAATAGCAGGCGAACAGCCCAGCCGACCAGCAGCAGCATTTCGGCGGCGATCAATGAGATGGCGAAGGTCAACACAAAGGCGACCGTTAGACGGTAATAGATAAATCCCATCTTTCCGATCGGTGTGGTTTCCATTGCCAACAACGGCCCGTCGTCACGATCTTCGAGCAAGAGAAACCCCGCAACCCAGCCAATCAGAACGCTGGGTGCGGCGGCGGCAATTATCGAAACATATTGGGACAACACGCTGATCCCCAGCGTATTTTCTGCCCAGATATCCAATTTGTCCCGAAAAAAAATCAGCAGGATCGGCGCGACGAAGCCAAGGACGATCATCATAATCAGGATCGGGTCGCGGCTGACATTCTGCGCATCTGCGCGAATAAGGCGCACGAACTGGTAGGGTTTCAGAAATCCGGCTATGGTCATTTTGTGCCAAACTCCTGTGCCAGGTCTCGGCAGGCGAGCCAAAAGGCAGTTAGCGCCGACAGGACGCTAATCATCAGGGCGAATCCAATCTGCGCCAATGTGGCGGTAAACGTGCCCATCGCCACCAGCATCAGCCAAAATTGTGCGGTTGTCGGGATCAGATTTAGCCCAATTGGAAATGGGTCGATCAGAACCAGAAACATCGGCGCAACCAGTGGCACGATGATCGGGATCGATCCGATCAGATACCCCGTCACTGTCTTCATCCGGCGTGCCACCAGCACACCGATGCTGACAAAGAACAACGATGCCGGGATCACACTGACCAGAAGTAACACCATGTTCGCCTTGCCCGACAGCCAGCCCAGCAACGCCACAGCTATCAACGCGACAAGCGTAAGCGTCAAAAATTTCGATAGGATGTATTCGCGGGCGGACACGGGCGTCATTGCCAGCGCTTGCCGGACATTTTCAGATTTCTCCAGCATCATCATGCCGCCGAGAAAAAAGAAACCCAGAACGGTTGGGTCAGTATAGATGATCACTGCAACAACCCAAGCTGGGATACGGTCCGCCGCCAGATATAAGATCGCCACATAGATCGCGATAATAAAACCGTAAGCCGCGAAGATACCGTAAGATTTCTCCATCCGGAAATCATGGCGGAGGAGGGTGGTCAAACGCCTAGACATGTGCGGTTGCCTTGATAAACACATCATCGAGCGAGGCTTCCTGTGTATGAAGCGAGACGATCTGATCCGACGTTAACAATTGCAAGAAATCACGATTTGTCCCCAACCCCTCCATTGCGAAATGATGGGGTCCGGACGTTGTTGTCACCAGCAATTCGCGCCGCCCATATTGGCGTTTCAAATCAGCAGGGGCCCCCGATACCGGGATATGGCCGGCTGCCAGAAACGCCACACGATCACAGATTTCGTCGGCTTCGGCCATATTATGGGTCGTCAGGAAAATCGTCTTTCCTTCGGATTTCAGACGCAAGATCAACTCCCGCGTTGTTCGTGCGCGCGCCGGGTCCTGCCCGGTGGTGGGTTCATCAAGGAATAAAATGTCGGGATCGTGCAGCAAGGCGCGACACAGGTTCAGGCGCATTTTCATCCCTTTGGAAAACGCCTCGACCCGTTTGTCGGCATCGACATCCAAATCCACCAGCGCCAGAATTTCGTGGATATCGCGGGTAGGGCGGTCGAATAGCGATGCAAACAGCCGCAGATTCTCGGCCGCTGTCAGACGCAGATACAGTGTTGGCAATTCAAAGCTGACGCCAATTTTTTCGTAAAAGGATCGCCCCAACGTGCCAACCGGTGCCCCCAACACCTGTGCCGTTCCGCTAAAGCCGGGCAGCAGCCCCATCAGAATTTTCTGTGTTGTGCTTTTTCCGGCGCCCGACGGGCCAAGCAAACCAAATACCTCGCCTTTGGCGATGGAGAAGCTTAGTCCGGACAAGGTTGGTGTCTTGGCGTTTGGATACACATAGCTAAGGTTTTCAACATGGATCATTTATGCCTCCGTCAGGGCCAGACTGCTGACAAACAGTGTTTTCAGATGGTTCAGCGCGGCTTCATATTGTGCGGTGGGGAGCGTGTCCCGTCGTGTGATCACGCAGACAACCGGGATCAACAGTTCGTTGATCAGATTTGGGTCGACCTGGCGGATCAGACCTTTGGCAATCCATGACGGCCCAGTTTTTTGAAAATAGGCCAAATCTTTTTCCTGATGTTTCGCAAGTCTTTCTGGTGGGAGTTTGCGCAACAGGTATTCGAATTCGCCCGGGCGGATGACAACATCCATGATCGGATCGGTTCGCAACGCCTCTATCATATAGAGATAAAGGGCTTCGACAAAGTCACGCGACGATCCTTTATGCGCATCCGCCATGTCTGACATTGTCTCGCGATAGGCGGAGTCGCGGGACTCGGCGATGGCCATGAACAAATCCTCTTTGGACTGGAAGAACAGGTAAAACGACCCTTTTGCAATTCCGACCGCGCGGCACAGATCCTCGACGCGCACAGCGCGCAGTCCGAATTTGGTGAAATGTTCAAACCCGGCGTTCAGAAGTTGTTCGACGAGTATTTGGCGTTCGGTCTCTGAAAAATGTTTAGGCATCAGTACTGTTCCTTCTTTCCCCAAGAGAGGTATGGGGAAATCGGAAAAAACACAATGACCAAAATCGTCAAAAAGTCATATAGAAGGAAATAATAACGATAACAGGTATTTACGGGTTACTCTAATTCGGAAAGATGTGGGGGGTTACACCCGCTTCGGCTGCAATTTATCGCCGCTGCTTTGGCGGCACGCGCAATCAGCTGTCGAATCTGATCAGCGTCCAAGCCCATCAACGCCGATCGGGACAGGGCGTCCCAATGTGATAGCGTTGCCAAAAGCGTGGCCATAAATGTGTCCCCGGCACCAACCGTATCAACAAGATTGGCGAGGGGGGCTGCGGGAACCTCTATCCGTGCGCCATTGAACAGGGCAATCGCGCCGTCACCACCGCGTGTGACCACGACCAGCGCTGCGCTGGAACGTTTGGCAAATTGTTCCGCCGCTTGGTCAAACGGAAGGTCCGGGATCAGCCAAGCCAGGTCTTCATCGCTGCATTTCAACAGGTCGGTGTGATGCAAAATGTGATCAAGACGTTTCTCGTAAGCCGCGCGGTCATGAATGAAGGCGGCGCGGATATTGGGATCAAGTGCGGTAAACACCTGTTGATTTTTCAAATCGCAATAATGCTTTGCCCAGATTTCCGCGTCAGTTCCATCCGTAATCGCCAAGGATCCCAGACATATCGCACTGACAGAGTCTGGCGTCGCCGCGACCAGCCCATCAGGGGTTATCATCCGTTCCGCCGTCTGCTGGCGATAAAACTGATAGGCGGCCACGCCATGTTCCAGCGCGACCACTGCCAGCGACGTTGGTTCCGTGCGTCGTGGGCTTAACAAGGTCACGTCCGAGTCCATCAGCCGTGCGGCCAGCAGATTTCCCAAAGGATCCGATGATACCGGCGTAAGATACCCAACATTCACGTTCTGTCGGCCAATCGCCATGGCAATATTAAATGGCGATCCCCCGGGCATGGCCTTGTAGGTTGGTATCCCGTCATCAATCCCGACCTGAATAAAATCGATAAGATTTTCGCCGCCGATCACGATCATTTTGTCCTCCCGTATGTTGGGATCGTTTACTATCCAAGCCAGGTCGCAGCAATAGTGTCTTGTCTGGACAGTCAAATGACCCTAGTTCTGTGCGAACCCCTAATTCAAGGAATAGTCATGGCCCCCAAAGACCTGTCCGAAGAGGAAGAGCGATTCAAATCCGACTCGCTTAGCCCGCTGTTTGGCTTGTATCCGTTTATCAAGCCCTATCGCCGGCTGTTGATCGCTGCGGTTGTGACGCTGGTATTCACGGCAGTTGTTTCATTGATCCTTCCGATTGCGGTCCGCGAGGTGGTGGATGGGTTCACCATGGAACGGCTGGCTCAGATGGACTTGTATTTTGGGCTGACGATATTGGTCACGGGCGCATTGGCCTTTGGTACCGGTCTGCGTTTCTATTTCGTGACCCGGCTGGGGGAACGGGTCATCGCAGATGTACGTATGGCGGTTTATAACAAGGTGATCGGCTTAAGCCCGGCGTTCTATGAAAAAATTCTGACCGGCGAGGTGTTGTCCCGATTGACGACTGACACGACGCTTATTCTGTCGGTGATTTCATCGTCAATCTCTGTCGCACTGCGAAATGCTTTGTTGTTATTTGGTGGGATTATCTTCATGGCTCTGACGTCAATGCGGATGACAGGGCTGGTGGTGGTCATGATCCCGTTGGTGGTGATGCCGATCCTGTTTCTGGGCCGCAAACTGCGTGCGCTAAGCCGTGAAAGTCAGGATAAAATTGCCGCCAGTTCGGGTGAAGCCTCCGAAGCGCTATTGGCCGCACAGACGGTCCAAGCCTACACGAACGAAGCGCAGACACGCGGCAGTTTCAACCGTCTGACCGAAGATGCGTTTGATGCCGCACGCCGTCGTATTGTGACCCGTGCGATCTTAACCGTATCCGTGATCTTTCTGGTCTTTACAGGTGTTGTTGGCATCCTGTGGATGGGGGCGCGGGACGTGATCAATGGCCTGATGACACCCGGTGAATTGGTCCAATTCCTGATCTATTCCGTGATGCTTTCAGGCGCGGTCGCCGCGCTTGCGGAAATCTGGGGAGAGTTGCAACGCGCCGCCGGGGCAACCGAACGCTTGATCGAATTGATCGAAGCCGAAGATGTGATCAAAGACCCGGAAAACCCGGTCCCAGCGCCCGAGCGCGCCACCGGAGACGTGAAGTTTGTGGATGTCACGTTCACCTATCCCGCGCGACCGGAAGTCAGGGCCATCAACGAATTGAATCTTCATATCAAACCCGGGGAAACGGTTGCCTTGGTGGGGCCAAGCGGCGCGGGTAAATCGACGATGTTCCAGTTGATGATGCGCTTTTTTGATCCGGATTCCGGTCAGATTCAGATTGACGATATCGGTATCGAAACGATGAAGCGCGACGATTTCCGTCGTGCCTTTGCTTTGGTCCCACAAGATCCGGTGATTTTCGCAACCACCGCGATGGAGAATATCCGGTTCGGTCGTGCGTCAGCGACGGACGAAGAGGTTATCGAAGCCGCAAAAGCGGCCGCTGCGCATGATTTTATTTCGGGGTTGCCGCAGGGATATCAGTCCTATGTCGGTGAACGGGGCATCATGTTGTCGGGCGGGCAAAAGCAACGTGTGGCAATCGCACGGGCGATCCTAAGGGACTCGCCGATCCTGCTGTTGGACGAGGCCACCTCGTCACTGGATGCGGAAAGCGAATTGCTGGTGCAGCAAGCGGTTGAACGTTTGGCTAAAGACCGCACAACGATCATTATCGCACACCGTTTGGCAACCGTGAAAAAGGCCGATCGTATTGTCGTTCTTGACGAAGGTCAGATTGTCTCGGAGGGGGATCACGATACCCTGGTTGCCCAGGGTGGGCTTTACGCGCGACTTGCCAAACTGCAATTTACTGATGGCAAGTCAAAAGCCAAATCCCAAAAGGACGCGACGGAAATTCTTGCTAAATAGATAATGTTACCGCAACATACCTCCTAAATACGCGAAAAGCGCTGTGGGAGGTGCCTTTAGTGAACAATCCAAGATTCAAGGCCGTGGCAACGCTGGCCGACAAGATAGATATCGAAAACGAAATGCCGGTCGAGGCACGGTTCGAAGCCAAAACCCTGTATCAACAGGTGGCTTTGACCGCAGGCGAATTTGGTGAGCGCCCGGCCATATCCTTTCAGATAAAATCCGGCCCAAAAGAAAAATCCGTTACGCTGAACTGGACGGCGTTAAAGGCCCGGGTCACACAGGCCGCCAATCTGTTTCGCAAACTGGGGGTCGGGGAAACGGATGTGGTGGCTTATATCCTTCCGAATGCATTGGAAACCGCGGTTACATTGCTGGGCGGCGCAACCGCCGGAATTGTCAATCCAATCAACCCCCTGTTGGACGAAGACCAGATAACGGCCATCCTTGACGAAACCAAGGCCAAGGTCGTGGTCACCTTAGCGCCTTTTCCAAAATCCGATGTTAACGCAAAAGTCACACGCGCTGTTGCGAATGCCTCGTCTGTCGAAACGGTGCTGGAGGTCGACCTGAAACGATACCTGTCCCCACCAACCAGTTGGATTGTCCCATTGGTGCGTCCCAAACGGGTCGAAGGTGGTTCGGCAAAAGTCATGGATTTCAACAGTGCTTTGGACGGGGAAAAGTCCGACGCATTATCATTTGCCGAAAATCTGGATGACCGGATTTGTGCCTATTTCCACACTGGCGGCACAACCGGCATGCCCAAAGTGGTCCAACATCGGCATTCCGGTATCCTTTATAACGGATGGTGCGGGTATTCGTATATTTTTACGCAGAACGACGTTCTGATATGTCCGCTGCCGCTTTTCCACGTGTTTGCCGCTTATCCGGTCTTATCTTCGTGTTTGGCATCCGGCGCCCATATGGTTCTGGTAACGCCGCAGGGATATCGCGGCGAAGGGGTATTTGACAATTTCTGGAAGTTGATTGAACGCTATCGTGTCACGTTCCTGATCACGGTGCCGACCGCCGCCGCAGCGTTAATGCAGCGTCCGGTGAATGCCGACGTGTCAACATTGCGCTATGCGGTATGTGGTTCAGCGCCGTTACCATTGGAATTGTTTCGCAAGTTCGAGGCCGCGACAGGGGTAAAAATCCTGGAAGGTTATGGAATGACGGAAGCGACTTGTCTTGTCGCAATCAACCCGCCAGCAGGCGAGCGAAAAGTCGGCTCGGTTGGGATACCGTTTCCTTATACCGACGTGAAAATCCTCCATTGTGATGCCGATGGCAATGTTACCAAAGATTGTGACGTTGATGAAATCGGCGAAATCTGTGTTAACAATCCCGGTGTGATCGCAGGGGGAACCTATGCCGAGCCTGACCGCAATGTCGGGCTGTTTGCGGATCAGAAATATTTGCGCACCGGTGACCTTGGACGGTTGGACTCTGACGGGTATCTATGGATCACAGGGCGTGCCAAGGATTTGATTATCCGTGGCGGCCACAATATCGATCCCGCAATTATCGAAGAAGCCTTATCTGGACATCCAGCGGTTTCCGTTGTCGGTGCGATCGGGCAACCGGACATTCATGCCGGCGAACTGCCCTGTGCCTATGTGGAATTGGTTGATGGGGCATCGGCAACACCAGAGGAATTGTTGGACTACGCCTCGCGCCATATCGGGGAACGCAGTGCAATTCCAAAATACGTTGAGATTGTCGACATGTTGCCAAAGACCGCCGTTGGAAAAATCCTGAAAAACGATTTGCGCAAACTGGCCATCAAACGTGTCTTTGACGAGACTCTGGCCAAGGCCGGGCTGAAGGCAAATGTTGTGTCAGTCTATGAAGACAAGAAATTGGGGTTGGTCGCCTTGGTTAACAAAGCCTCTGCGGACCTGTCGGACGAGCAGATCGGAGCCGTGTTGGGAGGGTTCTCTTCACCGTGGGAGAATGCCTGACGAATGTGTGGTCGCGCGATAGCAGGTGACATGACCTGGGAGGAGTTGTTTGCCGCCCAGCGCACCTTTCTGGACAGTCTGAACGATCAGGTGCCGCCGATACGATCAAGTTACAACGTTGCGCCGACCATGCTGCATCCGATCATCATCAATGACGGTCAGGGCAAAACAGGCATTTTGGCGCGATGGGGATTGGTGCCCCATTGGTATAAGAAGCCGCTGGGTGAATGGAAAGCCACCACCTTTAACGCGCGCTCCGAAGAAGCACATGAAAAGCCCGTCTTCCGGGACGCGTTGAAAACCCATCATTGCCTGGTTCCCGTTCAGGGCTATTACGAATGGTCCAACAAGGAACCTTATCGCATTTTCGTTGATACAAACATGCCCGCCTTTTGCTTGGCGGGTCTTTATTCGCATGTCACGCTGCCGGATTTTGAAGGATATACCTTTACTGTTCTGACCGAACCTGCGACCGCGCCACTGAACAGCCTTCATCACCGCACACCTGTGATCCTTGATGAATCTGCGTATGATCAATGGGTTACAGGGGGCACCACGCTTTCGGATGTAAAGCGGATCGTGCCCTCGCGGATCAGATATCATCGGGTCAGCAAGGACGTCGGAAATGTTCGGAACGATTATCGTGAACTGATCGATCCAATTGCCGCATAATGTAAAGATATCGCCAAATCCTGAGGGAAAAGCGAGATCAGACCGATCTTCCCTTCGATTGTGATGTGAGCGCTGGCATAAATTGAGCTCGCGCTCCTGTTGGATATGCCAAGTTCGCACGTGAGTCATTTTGAAACGTTGGCAGAAGGGATGATCAGAAGTGAAAAACGTTTCGTTTCCGATTGTATCAACCGCCCGACAAATTGGCGATTGAACCAGTCAATCGCGGCAAGGCGATGAAAAAGGAGAACATGCTGGTGATGGTGCTGCCGGAGAGATTTGAACTCTCGACCTCTCCCTTACCAAGGGAGTGCTCTACCCCTGAGCTACGGCAGCGACAGCGCGCTTGATATCGGAAAATCCGACGATTGCAAGGGGTAACTGGACGGAAATCAAATCTAATTATATAGCCCTGTTCATGACCAAACGAAACGACCAGACGACATCAAGATCGAAAGAACAGGAAGAGCGCGCTGCTCGCCTTCGTGAAAACCTGCGTGCAAATCTGAAACGCCGGAAGTCGCAGGCCAAAGCGCGCAAAACTTCGGACAATCTGCCCAAAAACTCCTCAAACTCGGACTAGACCGATCGTTGAAGCCTGCGTAAAAGGCTGGGAAAGATTAAAAGGGCAGCGGCATGGATAAAATCATCGTCAAAGGCGGAACTGGTCTGAACGGGCAGATACCGATTTCGGGGGCAAAGAACGCCTGTCTGACACTGATGCCGGCGGCATTATTGTCCGAAGAACCGCTGACGCTAACCAATGCGCCAAGCCTGTCAGATATCCGCACCATGACGCAGTTGCTGGAATCGCTTGGGTGTGAAGTGGCCAGTCTGCAAGGCGGACGAGTGCTGGCGATTGGGACGGAACGGATATCCAATCACAAGGCGGACTATGACATTGTACGCAAGATGCGGGCGTCCATCCTTGTGTTGGGACCGATGCTGGCACGTGATGGCGAAGCGGTTGTGTCCTTGCCCGGCGGGTGCGCGATTGGTGCGCGTCCGGTGGATATCCATTTGACCGGACTGGAAGCGCTGGGTGCCGAGCTGGATTTGCGCGACGGATATGTTCATGCCAAGGCAACCGGGGGGTTGAAAGGGGCAGTATATACGATGCCCTTTGCATCCGTAGGCGCAACCGAGAATCTGTTGATGGCGGCAACGCTGGCCAAAGGCACAACCGTGCTGAAAAACGTCGCGCGCGAGCCGGAAATCGTCGATCTGGCAAAATGTTTGCGCGCAATGGGGGCCAATATCGAGGGAGAGGGGACCGAAACCCTGACCATCGAAGGTGTGGACAAGCTGCATGGTGCAACGCATCAAGTTGTCACGGACCGGATTGAGTTGGGCACATACATGATTGCGCCGATGATCACCAATGGCGAGGTCGAGCTGTTGGGCGGACGGCGCGACCTTGTGGAATCCTTTAGCCAGAAGCTGGAAGCGGCCGGGGCAGAAATTACGCAGACGGATACGGGATTGCGCGTGAAACGTGTTTCCGAGCGTATACAACCCGTTGATGTTGTTACAGAAGTGCATCCCGGGTTCCCCACAGATTTGCAAGCGCAGATGATGGCATTGCTGACTTTGGCGGATGGAACATCGGTGCTGGAAGAACGGATATTCGAGAACCGGTTCATGCACGCACCCGAGCTGCAGCGTATGGGCGCGAACATCGAAGTTCACGGGGGAACCGCAACCGTTCATGGCGTATCAAAGCTGAAAGGGGCGCCGGTTATGGCGACCGATCTGCGTGCGTCAATCAGCCTTATCCTTGCGGGACTGGCCGCCGAGGGGGAAACCGTGGTAAGCCGCGTATATCATCTGGATCGTGGGTACGAACATGTTGTGCGCAAGCTTTCCGGAGTAGGGGCAAATATCGAACGGGTTCCGGAGAACCAATGACAGACGCAAGCTTTGAAGATGGCGCCGAAAAACCGCTTCGCCTGATGGCGGAATCCCCTGAAGACCTTCAGGTGATTTCAACGTTTTTGCAGGATGCGGTCGGGCAGAATTCCGAAATATCGTGGATGCCACGCCACCGTCGATTTGCAGCGCTTTTGAATCGGTTCCGGTGGGAAGACGCGGAGGCGGCCAATCGCGCCGCGCGCCCTTTTGAACGCGTGCAGTCGATGCTGACAGTTGAAAACTGTCTGAAAGTCACGTCACAAGGGATTGATTCCAAAGACAAAGAGCTGGTTTTTGAATTGTTGTCTCTTTCGTTTGCGCCGGGCAAAGATGGCGCGGGGCAAGTGTTGTTGACACTTGCAGGGGATGGTGTGATCGCACTGTCAGTGGAATGTCTGGAGGTTAAACTGGCTGATGTTTCGCGCCCCTATATCGCACGTGCAAGTCACGCCCCCCAACATCCGGACGAATAAGTCATGCCCCAGTTCCTTGACACAGAAGACGACGATTTCGAGCGCCTGTTCCAGTCATTTCTTGGGGCAAAGCGCGAGGCTGATGTTGATGTTGACGAAACGGTCGCGTCAATAATCGCGGATGTGCAGAAACGTGGTGATGACGCTATTATTGACATGACCGCGCAGTTTGATCGTTTGACGCTGACGCCTGAAACGTTGGCATTTTCCGATGCAGAAATCGACGACGCGATTGCCAAGGTGTCATCGGCGGAACGCGAAGCGATAGAGCTCGCCGCGCAGCGTATTCGCGACTATCACGTGCGACAATTGCCAGATGACAAATCTTGGCAGGACGAAAATGGTGCGATGCTTGGTTGGCGCTGGACGGCAGTTGATGCTGCTGGGCTTTATGTTCCGGGTGGCTTGGCAAACTATCCATCGTCAGTCCTAATGAATGCTATCCCGGCTGCGGTTGCTGGAGTGCGCGACCTGATCATTTGTGTCCCGACGCCCGATGGGGTCGTTAACCCTTTGGTCTTGCTGGCGGCGCGTTTGTCTGGTGTGCGCCGGATTTTCCGCATCGGGGGGGCGCAAGCAATCGCTGCGATGGCGTATGGGACCGCCAGCATTCCCCGGGTCGACAAAATCACCGGTCCGGGTAACGCCTATGTTGCTGCCGCCAAGCGCCGTGTTTTTGGTCAGGTGGGGATCGACATGATTGCTGGTCCATCGGAAATCCTGATCATTGCCGACAAGGAGAACAATCCCGACTGGTTGGCCATTGATTTGCTTAGTCAGGCCGAACATGACGAATCCGCGCAATCCATACTGATTACGGATGATGCAGCGCTTAGTGGCGCGGTCGCGGCTGCTGTCGACAAGCGGTTAGAAACGCTGGAAAGACGCGAGATCGCTGGCAAAAGCTGGGATAAATTCGGCGCGGTTATTAAGGTCAGAAACCTTTCGGAAGCTGTTGATTTAACAAATAAAATAGCGCCAGAACATCTGGAAATTTGCACTGCTGATCCCGAACATATCAGCGAGACCGTCCGACATGCCGGCGCGATTTTCCTGGGGGCTTGGACGCCAGAAGCGATTGGCGATTATATTGGTGGCCCAAATCACGTCCTGCCAACGGCGCGCTCGGCAAGGTTTTCAAGCGGATTGTCGGTTCTTGACTTCATGAAACGCACAACCTTGGCCAAAATGACCCCAGCAGCCCTGAAGGCGATTGGTCCCGCGGCCGAGCGTCTGGCCATCGCCGAGCGTTTGGAAGCACATGGGCTGTCTGTGCGTGCGCGGCTGGATCAGATCAATGAACACTGATCGCCTGATCGATATCAAACTGGACGATACCGGATTGCCAAAATCTGCGGATATTATCGCGCAGGAACGGGCCGTTGCGATCTTCGATTTGCTCGAGGACAACCGGTTTGGTGTTATTGGTATCGAGGAAGCACACGGTCCCTATAGGCTAAACCTGTCCATCCATGATGGCCGCCTTGTCTTTGACGTTCATAACGAAGCCGGGGATCCGGTTCATGCTTTCCATTTGTCGCTCAGCACGTTTCGACAGGTAATCAAAGATTATTTTCAGATTTGTGACAGCTATTATTCTGCGGTAAAATCATTGCCGCCCGCACAGATTGAAGCGATCGATATGGGGCGGCGGGGAATTCATAACGAAGGGGCGCGCATCCTGCTGGAACGATTGCGCGGTAAAGTCGCCACCGACATGGATACGGCGCGCCGCCTGTTCACTCTGGTCGCAGCTTTGCACTTCAAGGGGTAGCATGGGCAAGATTAAATCGGTTCTGTTTACCTGTGATCACAATGCCGTCCGCTCTCCGATGGCCGAAGGCATAATGAAGGACTATTACGGCAAGGAAATTTATGTTCAATCCGCAGGGGCAATTCGCGACCAAGAGATAGACGGTTTTGCAATAGCCGTGTGTGACGAGATCGGTGTGGCGCTGGAAAAACACAAGACCAGATCGTTTGACGACATGCGCGATTGGGGTGATCCGATTGACAGTTATGACCTGATCATCGCGATGTCCCGGGTCAGTTATGATATTGCACGATCAGAAACCAAAGGGTTTGATATTCAGGTGGAGTTCTGGCCAACCGAAGACCCATCGGCGACAGGCGAAACCCGCGAGGATAAGCTGGCGGCATATCGCGCCATACGTGATCAGATCTCGGAACGGATCATCGCACGTTTTGGAACGCCGACCAAAAACCCCTGAGCTTTTCGCCTTTGCCCTTGTGTTTCCGCGCTTTTGGCCCCATTTATGCGACGCGCGTTGGCAGGTCTGATGCGTGAACGTAACAAGATCGGAGAAAACATGGCTAAGGAAGAGCTTCTAGAATTCCCAGGTGTCGTGACCGAGCTTCTGCCGAATGCGACATTTCGGGTGGAGCTTGAAAATGGTCATACGATCATCGCCCATACAGCAGGCAAGCTGCGCAAGAACCGTATCCGGGTTCTGGCAGGTGACAAGGTCCAGGTCGAAATGACGCCTTATGACCTGACCAAAGGGCGTATCAACTATCGTTTCCGTTAAGTGCGGCTGATTCTTGGGTCATCCAGCCCACGCCGACGCGAATTGTTGGCGCAGATCGGCGTAACGCCGGATCACATTAAACCTGCGGATATCGACGAGACTCCCTTGGCGGGAGAGCTGCCGCGGGTCTATGCAAAACGTTTGTCTATAGAAAAATCGGATGCGCATGCCTGCGCACCTGACGAGATTCTGTTGACGGCTGATACTGTTGTCGCGGCAGGGCGGCGCATTCTTGGAAAGCCCGCGAACATCACCGAAGCCGAAACCTTTTTAAGGTTGCTGTCTGGGCGACGTCACCGGGTCATTACCGGTGTCACTGTGCGTTATGGCGAGCAGCAACGCTCGCGGCTTGTTGAAACACAAGTTAGTTTTAAACGACTTTCCGATCTGGAAATGGAAACCTATCTGGCGTCAAAAGAATGGCAGGGGAAAGCGGGCGGTTACGCCATTCAGGGTTTGGCCGCAGCGTTCATTCCGTGGATCAACGGTTCGTATAGCAATGTTGTCGGGTTACCCTTGGCTGAAACCGCCAATCTTTTAAGCGGCCTTGGCTATCCCGTGTTCCAAGGGGGCAAAAATGAAAGGTAAAGTCGCGGTTCTGGACAAGGGTATGGCGGCGTTGCTGGTGAACGGGCGCATCATGGACTTGATGTTTGACCCTCCCGAAGACGATCTTAGCCCGCGACCGGAAGCGATCTACCGCGCAGTTGTCGATCGCCCTATCAAGGGGATGGGCGGCGCGATCGTGAAACTTACCGATGGTCAGAACGGATTTTTGAAGGATCCAAAAGGGCTTAGCCCCGGATCCCAAATTTTGGTGCAGGTGTCGACTTTTGCTGATGGGCGCAAGGCCAGCCCGGTTTCCCGTAAAATCCTGTTCAAGAACAGATTTTCGATTATCACGCCTGACGCACCGGGGATTAATGTCGCCCGGTCGATCCGCGACGAGGCAGAGCATGACCGCCTGCTGGAAATCGCACATGATGTCATGGACGGCGGACCCGAAGGTCTGATTTTGCGGTCTGCAGCATCCAGGGTTGATGAGGATCAGATACGCGCCGATATCACACAGGTTCTTAACCTCTCTCGACAAGTCATGACCGAGGCAACGGGGCAGGGTCCCGAATTGCTAATGGATGCCCCAAGCGCCATGGAACGCGCCTGGCGCGAGTGGGAGGACGTTGATCAAATCGTCGAGCACGCCGGAGCGCTTGCCGATTTCGGAGTTCTGGACGAGATTGATAAACTGACCCAAGCGCATGTTGAGTTGGCAAATGGCGGCAGTCTGTCGATTGAACCTACGGCGGCCTTGGTGGCGATTGACGTGAATACGGGTGGTGACACGTCTCCTGCTGTGGCGTTGAAAACGAACCTGTCAGCGATTCATGAAATCTCGCGCCAATTGAAGCTTCGCGGATTGGGGGGGCAAGTGATCATCGATTTCGCGCCCTCCAGCAAACGTGACCGCGTTCAGATCGAAAATACCTTGAAATCAGCCTTGAAACGCGATGGGGTCGAAACGATCATTGCAGGTTGGACACCTTTGGGTAATCTGGAGCTGCAACGTAAACGAGATCGCTATCCCCTGAGCCGCCTGAAATGAACTGTCCCATCTGCCAGAAAAAAACCGATACCCGCTTCCGCCCCTTTTGCTCCAAGCGGTGCGCCGATATTGATCTTGGCAAATGGATGACGGGTGCCTATGCCATTCCTGCCGCCGAGGACGACATTCCAGATGACGCCGAATTCACAGATATCGGCTCTGACGATACACGTCATTAAGGTGACGAAACGGGATTACTATTACGTCCGACAGTCCAAGCCATTAAATGCCGGGATTTCTCGAAAAAACCCTCTGGACAGTCTTTGACAACTCCCCTAAAACGCGCGAACCCAAGGCGATTAGCCTAACCCATGCCCGGGTAGCTCAGGGGTAGAGCAGTGGATTGAAAATCCTCGTGTCGGTGGTTCAAATCCGCCCCCGGGCACCACAATTTCACCGATTTTTGTACCTGATTTTCTGTTTCCTGTGGTGGTTTTCAGATCAAGCAGCTGCGGCGAAACAGGTTCTGTGAAGCATCGGAAGAACAGTTTGTGTTTCGACTATTTTCAGAATGTCGTCACCAGACGAATACTGGTAGGCTAATCGTCCGCTCCGCCTTTACTTTCTTCACCAACTTATGGCCTAATAAGGTGTCATAACACGGCCATTTTCAGTGTTTCCTGTGTCACCAGTGTGTCGTTCCGGATACCGATTGGAGACCGATGAAACATCCGAGATTTGACTGGAAAACAAGTTCGCGTTTGTTTGAGGAGTCTTTTGAAAGCAATAGCTTTGCCGACTATGGCGCACTTACCCGAGCGAATATCGAGTTTTTGATAATTGGCGATATTTCCCGCGCTCAACGCTTGGCCGCGACCGGTTTGCGCCATTTGCGCGCAATTTTAGAGGCAAACACCAGAAATGGCATCCGCGACAGATGGCGGCGGGATGCTCTGGCTCCGACCTATTTCGGGAATACATCAAGCATTGCCAATATGAAGGCAGTGCATCGTCGCTTGGAACGAGCGCATCGTCGTTTACGTGACGATGTGCTTACCCTGCAGATGCGGGCACCGGAAAACACGCCCGAAGGACAAGGAGGAGTTGGTTCCAACTCGGGGTATTTCTTGTCGCCTCGAAAATTTGCCCTTTATCCGCTATATGGCTCGTTGGACGCGGTGCACCGCTCGGTTGTATTGATTCACGAGCTTTTGCACGAATGGCTGACGGATCAGACACTGCATGGTCGTACGGTATATGGTGGTGCGGATGCAATGGATTTGGCGCGGCGTGACCCCAAGCGTGCGCGTCGAAATCCGTCGAACTTTCAACATTTTTTGTGGCAAGTCTGGGCGGATTCCGGGCTCGATGCCCCCAGTCATGTTGATTTTCGCGATCGATCATGGCGCTTGTTGGCCGAAGCACCAACAGTCGTCACGGGCGCCTTGGTGGATCGCCCGGTTTCCACACCAGCCATTGCTGGGGGGCGTGGTGATTTGGTGGTCACGGCTTTACGCGCACGCGATGGCGAGGGGATTATACCCACGATCATGGAGGTCGATGCAAATTCTGTGCGGCGGCGCGGATCATCACCGGCAACGGGCGCGACAAGCTTTGCGCCTAGCCTGTGCACTCTGCCTGATGGGCGTATTGTCGCCGCCGTGCGTGGGACAAGCAGTAAACGCCTGAAGCTGATCATCTATCAAACCTATGCCGAGGAAATTGCGCGTGTTGGCGACAGCGGCGACCTGTTTGGCGATGTGTATTCGCATCCCGATCTTATCGCGGTTGGGGGCGGACGGATGGTTGTCGTGATGAAGGGTAAGTCTGGCAAAATGAAGGTCGCTTTGGTGCAGGTTAGCGATACAAACGATTTTGCCCGCATGGGAGATGGAGAGACTTACGGCCCCATAAGCGATCATGGCGTCGCTTGCCTGATTGCACCGGTTGATCACATGTCTGGTCCGACACGGACACACCCTGCACAAGTCACGATTGCAACCGCCATGCGAACCCGCGAAGGCAAAATGAGCCTTATTCTGTGGAGCGCTGACTATGTGGGCCGACAGGTGCGGCGCTTGGGTGATTTGGAAGATGTCGCGATGGAAGGCAGGCCCGCTATCACTGCTTTGATCAGCGATAGCCGATCCCTTGTCATAACCGCAGTGCGTGACGCTGAAACCAATCGGTTGCGGCTGACAGCGTTCGACGTGTCGGATCCCACCCGACCCATCCGTTTGGCAGAAACCGGGGACAATGGGCCATCCATGTCTCATAGCCCCGATATCAAAACGCTGGCGCTGGGGTCGGCACGTTATGCCGTCACTGCATCGCGCCATGCGTTAACAGGTGGCATCAATCTTAGCCTTTGGTCGCCGCCCGTGGCCGAAGATGACAATGGCGAACCACCACGTTATGATCGGATATTCACGCGTGAGCGTCACCAATCTTCCGAACATTCCCCGCGCATTGACAGCACTCCAAGCATCGCCATCACGCGTGCCGGTGATCGTTATCGGGTTGTCACATCGGCCATAGCCCCCGACGGGCGGCTGGCTTTGCAGGTTTGGGACCAAGGCGCACCGGTACGCGCGGGCGGGTAACGCACCCCACAGTTGTGACTTGTGTCGGTGCCGCGAAGGGATTGGTGATCAAGCGCCATTTGGCTTGTGTCGTGGCGCTAACAACCGGGCCGGTGACCAGTTGCCAGTTGGCAATTATCTTAAATGCAGTGGTTTCGCGGACGCGATGTCATCGATTTTCACTTGCACAACACGCGTCAATATGGGGCGGGCGGCGGATACCGACCTTGTGACGGCTAAGGTGATCACTTTCCACGTTCTTGGCGCCAGCGCTCGTACTTCTCTAGATTCTCGTCTTTGGTCGCAGGATAGAGCCCAATGATTGTTTCGCCAGCCAGAACTTGTTCTAGGACAAACGCCTCATAATCTTCCATTCTGGCACATTCTTCGGCGATTTCTTCGACGAGTTCGGCAGGAATGACCATCACACCATCATTGTCACCAACCAGCAGGTCACCGGGAAAGACGGCGACGTCACCGCAGGCAATGGGAACATTAATATCGATGGCCTCATGCAAGGTCAGATTTGTCGGGGCCGAAGGTTTTGCGCAATAGGCGGGCATGTCTAGCGCGGCTATGCCGGCGACATCGCGAAATCCACCATCTGACACGATGCCCGCCCCGCCGCGCATGGCCAGACGTGTCACCAAGATTGATCCCGCCGTTGCGGCGCGCGCATCCTGACGGCTATCCATTACCAACACCCAGCCTTCGGGACATTGCTCGATCGCCGCACGTTGAGGATGGTCGGGATTGCGAAATACGGTTATCTGGTTTCGATCTTCGCGTGCCGGGATATAGCGCAAGGTAAAGGCCTGACCAACCATGTTTTCAGAAAGCTGTCCGCACGGCGCGACATTTTGAATATATTGGTTACGAAGTCCGCGTTTGAACAAGGCCGTCGCAATCGACGCAGTAGATATCGCTTTGAATTTCGTGCGGGTTTCGGTGGAAAGCGTATAGTCTGTCATTTGTTCCCTCAAAAGATATCCGGTTCGCCGATTGGGCGACCAAAGCTGGTTTCCAGAAAATCAAAATCACACCCTTTGTCAGCCTGGGTGACATGTTTCGAGAATATGTATCCATAGCCACGCTCGAACCGCGGTTCAGGTGGGGGCAGGGTTTCGCGACGTTTGCTTAGCACGGCGTCGGTCACAAGCATATCAAGTGTGCGATTGGCCAAATCCAGCTTCACAAGGTCCCCCGTGCGCAACAAGGCCAAGGGGCCACCGACATAACTTTCGGGACTGACATGAAGCACACAAGCCCCGTAAGATGTTCCCGACATGCGCGCATCAGAAATACGCAGCATGTCGCGATACCCCTGTTTGATTAGCGCTTTGGGCATTGGCAGCATGCCCCATTCCGGGAATCCCGGTCCACCCAGCGGTCCCGCATTGCGCAGCACCATCACATGATCAGGTGTTACGTCCAGATCTTCATCATCGATGGCGGCCTTCATTTCCGGGTAGCTGTCAAAAACCAGCGCAGGGCCGGTATGCTGGTGGAATTTGGGATCACATGCCGCCGGTTTGATAACCGCGCCATCCGGGCAAAGATTGCCGCGCAAAACAGCCAATGACCCTTCGCGATAGACGGGATTTTCCAGCGGGCGGATCACGTCGGCATTATAGACAGTTGCGCCGGAAAGGTTTTCACCAAGTGTCTGTCCGGTGACAGTAAGGCAATCGGTATGAAGTCGATCCACAAGTTGCGCCATCAAGGCGCGCAAACCGCCAGCATAATAGAAATCCTCCATCAAATAATCATTGCCAACCGGGCGCACATTTGCGAGCAGGGGGGTTGTTCGTCCCAAAGCATCCAGATCATCCAGCGTCAAATTGATCCCGGCACGACGCGCGATGGCAATCAGATGCACCACGGCATTGGTTGAACATCCCAACGCCATCGCAACAATCGCCGCGTTTTGACAGGAATTGGCGGTAATTATGCGGTCGGGAGTCATATCCTCCCACACCATTTCGACGATGCGCCGACCACAAGTGGATGACATACGTTGATGTTCAGAATCGACCGCTGGAATGGATGAGGCGCCGGGTAGGGTCAGGCCCATTGCGTCGGTAATCGCCGTCATTGTCGAGGCGGTGCCCATCGTCATGCATGTCCCCGCCGAACGGGCGATCCCCCCTTGAACCCCCAACCACTCGGCGTCCGATACGTTGCCCGCGCGACGTTCGTCCCAATATTTCCAGGCATCCGAGCCCGAGCCCAATATTTTTCCCGCGAAATTTCCGCGCAGCATGGGACCCGCGGGAAGATAGATCATCGGGATCCCGGCCGATATCGCCCCCATCACCAGACCCGGCGTGGTCTTGTCACAACCGCCCATCAACACGACCCCATCCAATGGGTGAGAGCGGATCATCTCCTCGGTCTCCATCGCCAGTAAGTTGCGATAAAGCATAGAGGTGGGTTTGGTGAAGCTCTCGTCTACAGAAAGCGACGGCATCTCGACGCCAAATCCGCCGGCTTGGGCGACACCGCGTTTCACGTCCTGTACCCGCTCGCGAAAATGCGCGTGGCAAGTGTTCAATTCAGACCATGTGTTCAGAATACCTATAATTGGCTTGTCCCGAAACTCCTCTTCGGCATAGCCAAGCTGCATCATTCGTGAGCGGTGACCAAAACTGCGCAGATCGTCTGGGGCAAACCAACGTGCGGAACGAAGCTCGGCAGGTGTTTTTTTCATGAAGTAAAGTCCAAATACAGTTGTCTTAGATGTCGGGATACCAAAGGGCCAAGCGGCCCCCATCCTGTTTATCGGCAATTGAAGTTAAGGCGAACTCATATCTGCCATCTTCGGAAAGGATCAGAGGTTTTGTCGGGGATGCAAGCGGAACTTGATAGGTGTCGCAGTTTGATCCGTCAGGGGTGAAGCTATAAATCTCGCCGCCACCAACACCGGCTATCCAATAGCGCCCGTCGAGATCGAAACACGCGCCATCTGGCCGTCCTTTGCGGTGGGTGAAATCGGCGAATTCTTGGCGGTTATGCAAATTACCGTCACGATCGACATCGCAGGTCCAGACTTTTTGCACCAAAGGATGAGAATCAGACAAGAACAGGCAGTCCTTTTCGGGTTGGCGCGCCAGTCCATTGATTGTGTGAAATCCGGACATTACCGGGATCAGCTCATGTGTAACCAAATCGAACCGATACAGACACCCGTCGTCAGTGGCATTTTTCAAATCCATCGTGCCCGCGAAAATGTAGCGTTCGTCATAGTGACACGCATCATTGAACCGCTTCAAAGGATCAGCTTGTGTGGCGAGACGCTCAAAAGTGGCGTTCTTCAGGTCAAAGCGAAAGATTCCGCTGCACATCCCAACATAGATATCGTCTTTTACGACGTGAACGAATCCGGGCAATTCCGGGGTGCCCCAAACATCGGTGGTGCCATCGAGGCGTGTCGCCAGCAGCTTCTGGCCCAGAATATCAACCCACCATATTGCCTGATGAGTTGCGGACCAAACGGGGCTTTCGCCCAGCTTTGCCTGAACACGAGATAGCGGTTTGAAGGTGGTTTGAGAATCTGAGGTCACTGTTGTCATCTCTCGTCCCTACGGCGGTTATTCCTGTCTTGATAGTCTTTCGGGTTGACAGGGTATAGGTTGCAAAATTAATAGAGTAGTGCAACTAATATATCAATTTAAGAGGTTGCAGCCATATGGGGAGGACATAATGAACATCTTGAACACGAAAGCATTGCTTGCTGCTGTTACCGCAGGGCTTATGCTGACCACGCCGCTTAGCGCGGAAACCACGTTGCGGATTGGAACCGTGCTGGCGCCTGACGACCCGATGGGGCAGGGGCTGGATAAATTTGCAGCAGAAGTTGCCGAAGCCACAGGTGGAGAGGTTGTTGTCGAAGTATTTCACAACAGCCAATTGGGGGACACCACCGAAATGATCGACCAGGCGCGTGCCGGGGCAAATGTTGGCACCGTGACGGACGTGGCAAGACTGTCGTCGTTCGTTCCGTCTTTGGCAATTATGTCCGCACCGTTCCTGTTTGATACTTATGATCAGGCCGACAAATTTGCCGGGTCTGATCAATATCTTGCGTGGGGTGATCAGCTCGAAGCCGAAGCCGGTTTGGTCATGCTGGCATCGAATTGGTATCAGGGCGCACGCCATGCCCTGACGCAGGTGCCCGTCTCCAGCCCCGCCGACTTGGCCGGGATTCGTATGCGCACAATTGGAGCGCCTGTCTGGATCGAAACCATTCGCGCCATGGGTGCCGAACCAACCCCCATTGCCTGGGGTGAGGTATATTCCGCTCTGCAACTTGGCACAATCGATGCCGCCGAGGCGCAGCCAACCGCGATCTGGGGCGCAAAGCTTTACGAGGTGATCGAACATGTCACACTGACCGGTCATATTCAGCTGGTGACGGCGCTCGTTGTGTCGGCAGAAAGCTGGAACGAATTGTCAGATGAGAACAAAGCCATCGTGCGCCAGTTGGCCGTTGAAAATGGTCGTTATGCCTCGGCTCTGACCATCGAACTGGGTGAGGAAGCATTGCAGAATGTTGCCGCATCAGGTGTGACGATCAGCGAGGTCGATCTGGCGCCGTTCAAAGACGCTGTCGCCGGCGTTTACGAGATGCTCGATCTTGTTGAAGAGGCTGACATCGTTCGCGCGGTTTTGGCCGAATAACAGGTAAGAGGAGGGGCGCAGTATGTTTTGGACAATTGGCGTCAGATTTCGTCAGGTCGAAACTGTCTGTGCCGTTCTTCTTCTCTCCGCGATCGTCATCTTGGTGGCGATCGCGTCCCTTTCTCGGGGGCTGAATCATCCGATTATCTGGTCCATCGAAGTGTCGCAGTTGTGTTTTGTCTGGTTGTGCATTATGGCCGCCGATTTGGCTATGCAGCACGAGCGGCACTTTGGACTGTCCGTGCTGTCGGATAAATTAAGCGATGTGCAAAAGGTTTGGTTGGAGCTTTTCAATCGCTTCGTTTTGATCGTTCTGTTGGGCTTTTTGCTGACCTACGCGGTGGAAAACGCCATTCTTATGCGACCGCGACTGGTCGGGGCGACGCAAATGAGCGCCTCTTATTATCACGCTTCTATGGTGGTTGGTTTCGCCTTGCTGCTGCGCACCATGATCATGCAAACGTTCGCCACATTCCGGCGGGCGTATTTACCACGGACCTAAACTGATATGCTTATCCTGATTGCTGTGCTGTTCGCACTTTTTCTCGTGCTTGGGCAACCCGTGGCCTTTGCCCTTGCCATGTCTGCCATTCCGGTATTCATCCTGACGGATACCATGCCCCCAACGGTTGCCATTCAGAAAATGGTCGCCGCCACGCAAAGCTTTCCGTTGCTGGCCGTGCCGTTTTTTATCCTTGCGGGCAATTTGATGAATGTCACGGGGATCACGGATCGGCTTATCAAATTCTCGCGCCTGTTGACCGGGTGGATGGCGGGAGGGTTGGCGCAAGTCTCGATCGTTCTGTCCTTCATGATGGGGGGGATATCGGGATCGGCTGTGGCGGATGCTTCGATGGAAAGCCGTTTGCTTGGTCCTTCGATGGTGAAGCAAGGGTATTCGCGCGCGAATATCGCAGCGGTTCTGGCCTTTGGATCCATAATAACGGCGACGGTTCCGCCCTCGATCGGTTTGATCCTGTTTGGGTTCATTAACGAAGTGTCCATTGGCCGCCTGTTCCTTGCCGGGATAATTCCTGGCGCGTTATTGACACTGACCCTGATGCTGGCCGCCTGGTTCGTTGCCAAGAAACATGATTATGTTGCCGACCTGCAAACGCCACCGTCATTTCGTGAACTGCGTGCCAGTTTTCAGGAAAGCATCTGGGCGTTGATGTTCCCGATCATCCTGATTGTCGGATTTCGGTTTGGCATTTTTACCGCAACCGAAGCTGGCGCCTTCTTGGTATTTTATGCGCTGTTTATCGGTGTATTCGTTTATCGCGAACTGTCGGTCAAACGCATGGTCCAAGCGATGATCGAGTCGATCCATGATCTGGGTATGATCATGCTGCTGATCATGATGGCAGGCGTGCTGGGCTATGCCATGACAATCGAAAGGGCACCACAGGAAATCACCCAGATGGTGACCTCGCTGACAGAGAATCCTGCGATGATCCTGTTTCTGGTGGTTCTTATTCTGGTGGTATCCGGCATGTTTCTGGAAGGGGCGGCGAATATCCTTTTGGTGACACCGATTGTGATGCCGGTTTTGATCGCCGCCGGGTATGATCCGATTCATATGGGAATATTGATCGTTCTTCTGATCAATTTGGGCGGACTTACCCCGCCGGTTGGTGTGATCATGTTTACCGTCTGCGGAATATTAAACGTCAAGTCCGGTGCGTATGCCAAAGCGGCAATACCGTTCTTTGTCGCGTTTGCCCTCTATTTTACCGTATTAACCCTTGTCCCAGCCCTGACAACTACGCTACCCGATATATTGATGAAGGGGCGATAAGGATGCGTCAGATGCAAAATATCGTTGAAGAGATTTCCGGGCTTGGGTTCGAAAAAACAACACCTCATCTTCCTGCGTCGTCGCATATTTATGAAACGCTGCGACATCGTATCATCACCTTCGATCTTCCCCCGGGAGAACGCCTGTCGCGCCCCGAATTGGCCGATTTGTTTGGTGTCAGCGCCTCGCCCTTGCGCGAAGCGTTGCAACGCTTGGAACGTGACGGGCTTGTTAAAACCTTTCGCCAGTCCCGAACTGTCGTCAGTCATATGGATCCGCGGCAGATGAAGCAGGAACATTTCTTGCGCACTGCGTTGGAATGCGAAGTGGTGAACACGCTGGCGCAACTCGTCGACAAAAGCGCGATGAAAAAAGTTGCTGCCATTTTGCGTATGCAAAAAGTGCTGGTCGACGATTTGGATCAGATCGGGATGTTCCGCAAGCTGGACGAGGATTTTCATCGCGAACTGTTTGATGCGGCGGGTCAGGTGGCACTGCATCAAATTGTGAAAGAGGGCACCAATCAAATCGCGAGGTTGCGGACACTTGACCTGCCAAGCGAAGGGAAGCTCGCGTCTGTTGTGACCCTGCACGAGAAGGTTCTGGACGCGATTATGTCGGGTGATCGTATTGCGGCAACCGAAGCCATGCGCCTGCACCTGTCCGGGACGATTTCCCGGCTGGATGACATCATGGCGCAATATCCGGACTATTTCATTGTGCCATAGCCTGATGGTCGCTGGAAAGTTACGCGGATAAATATGCAGAAATCGCTGCCTCGACCCCATGTTGAGCGATTGTGTGATAGGCGGAAACAAATGCCGTGGCGAACCGCTCGTTTTTGGCGATCTCTCCATAAAACGGATTATCCGTCAGCCATCGCGTTGGATCCGTCTTGGCCAGATTTGCGGTCACCTGCAACCTGTCCCAATGCGGGTCGTTGGCCTCTATCAGTGCGCCATTTTCGCGATAACCCAGGCAATAGCGTGCCCAGAACGCTGATGTAAGCGCCAGCCCGGCAATCGGCGTGCCAGAGGATAAGCCATTCTGAATAGACGGGATTATAAAACCCGGATGACGCGAAGACCCGTCAAACGCGACACGACGGGCGGTATCCTTGATCATCGGATTGGAAAAGCGACGATCCACCAAGGAAACATAATCTTGTGGTGTCATGTCAGGGACGGCGGCGACGTGGGGGGCTATCTCGGTTTCGGCAATTCGGCGGAACAGACTGCGGATCCCAGAATGCGCCATCGCATCCGCAATGGTGTGCAGACCCAGCAGTTCGGCAGGATTTGCGACGATCTGGTGTCCGCCATTCAGAATCCGTATCTTCATCGCTTCATATGTGTGCACATTGTCGGTAAAGGTCACCCCCACCTGTTCCCAAGCGGGGCGGCCCTGACAAAACCGGTCCTCGATAACCCATTGGCGGAAGTTTTCATGTGTGACTGGCACGGCATCTTCGATCCCAAGCCCGGCGACCAACGCGCGTTCTTCTGGGCCGGTTGCCGGCACGATGCAGTCGACCATTGAATTGGGGAAACTACACTGCTGATCGATCCAGTCTGCCAAGTCGGCATCGGTTTCATTGGCCAGTGACACCAAAGTCCGGCGCAGGATGTTGCCGTTCCCCTGAAGGTTATCACATGATTGCGCTGTGAACGGTCCCGCACCATTGGCCCGTCTGATCTTCAGGGCGTTGACCATTGCGCCGAATACCGTTTTGGGCCTGTCAGGATTCGCGATGTCATGCTGAATTCCAGCGTCATTGCGATCAAAACCCTTTGTCACGGGATCGATATAATATCCGCCCTCGGTAACGGTTAGCGAGACGATCCGAATATCCGGGTTGGACATCTGCGTGATCATATCGGCATGGCCGTTGGTCACCGGAATAAAGTTGATCATCGACCCGACGATTTCGGCCTTTGTGCCCTTTGGGTCCAGCTCGATCAGGGTGGTCAAGTAATCCTGTTGCATCAACTTGTCACGCATGATGGCATCAGACTCGCGCACACCCGCGCCTATGATGGCCCAGTTGAGGTCTCGCCCGTCTTGCATCAACCGATGAAGATACCAGGCTTGATGGGCACGATGAAAATTTCCCACGCCAATATGAAGGATACCCGCCGACAGGTTCGAACGATTATAGTGCGGGATTTCCGCATGGGTTTGTAACGCCTGTAGATTGCTCAGCGACAGCTTCATATTTTCAGGTTCCGTGGCACAGATCAAAGAGTTATATTTTAGGCGATACGAAGGTCGTCGCCATCGAAGCGATGAATATGCGCCTCCATTGGTGTCAGATACACGGTTTGTTTGTATTTCAGGTCCAGCTCTCCATTTGCGCGCACGGTCAGATGTTCACTCTGACCTTCGACATCAACATGAACAAATGTGTCTGACCCCAGATGTTCGGAAACACCTACAACCCCTTTCCACATTCCTGTGTCTGTCGACAAGGACAGATGCTCTGGGCGAATACCGATCGTATGTGCATCCATGGCTTGCGCGACGTCACCAGTCAGGAAATTCATCTTGGGCGATCCGATGAATCCAGCCACAAACTTGTTCTGGGGGTTGCGATATAGCTCCAACGGCGATCCGGTTTGTTCGATCTTGCCCGCCTGTAACACGACAATCTTGTCGGCCATCGTCATCGCCTCGACCTGATCATGCGTCACATAGATCATCGTCGTTTGCAGACGTTTGTGCAGTTCGGATATTTCCAACCGCATGCCGACACGCAACGCGGCGTCCAGGTTGGACAAGGGTTCGTCAAACAAAAAGGCTGCGGGCTCTCGAACGATGGCGCGGCCAATGGCAACACGCTGGCGTTGACCGCCGGACAATTGCCCCGGACGGCGATCCAGATAGTCGGTTAGGTTTAAAACCCGCGCCGCATCTTCGACGCGTCGCGCCTGTTCGGCCTGATCCATCTTCGCCATGCGTAGCGGAAAGGCGATATTTTTGCGCACGCTCATATGCGGGTAAAGCGCATATGACTGAAACACCATCGCCAATCTGCGCTTGGCAGGTGGTAAGGAAGTGGCCGCGGTGCCGTCGATGCGGATCTCTCCGCCGGACACATCTTCCAGCCCTGCAATCAGGCGAAGCAGCGTTGACTTTCCGCATCCCGACGGGCCGACAAAGACAACGAATTCGCCATCTTCGATTGTCAGATCCAGCGGCGGGATCACCTCGACATCGCCGAAGCGTTTGGTCACTTTTTCTAGCGTGATACGTCCCATGTCGTTTCCTTATTTGACCGCGCCGAAGGTCAACCCTCGGACAAGTTGTTTTTGGCTGAACCATCCCATGATCAAGATGGGTGCAATCGCCATTGTCGATGCCGCACTGAGTTTTGCGTAAAATAGGCCTTCGGGGCTGGAATAGCTGGCAATAAAGGCCGTTAATGGTGCAGCACTAGCGGCTGTTAGATTGAGGGTCCAGAACGCCTCGTTCCAGGCGAGAATAACGTTCAACAGAACCGTTGACGCGATCCCGGGAATGGCCATCGGCGTCAGGACGAACAAAATTTCCTCGCGCAGGCTAGCGCCGTCCATACGTGCGGCTTCCAGGATTTCACCGGGGATCTCTCGAAAATAGGTATAGAGCATCCACACAATAATCGGCAGGTTGATCAGCATGAGCACGATCACCATACCAATCCGGGAATCCAGCCAGCCAAGTTTGATGAACAGCAGGTAAATGGGATACAGCACACCAACTGCCGGAAGCATTTTTGTGGACAGCATCCATAACAGAATATCTTTGGTCCGTTTGGATGGGACGAACGCCATTGACCACGCCGCCGGGATGGCAATAGCAAGCCCCAGAAGGGTAGAGCCAAAGGCGAAGATTACCGAATTCATAAAGTGTTTGGCATAATCTGACCGTTCCTGAACCACGCCATAATTCTCTAGCGTCCACGCAGATGACAGGACCTCGATCGGGGTTTTGATCGCGTCGCCCTCGGCCTTGAATGACAGGATGATTATCCAAAGGATCGGGAAGAAGATCAGCAAACCAATCGCCCAAGCGACGGCGGTGTTGATCGTTTTACGTTGGGTTGTGACTGCGCGTGCCATGATTGTGTCTCCTCACGCGTCCAGATTTTTGCCGACAATGCGCATCAGGAAGATCGCTACAATATTGGCAAGGATGATGGCATAGACACCGCCCGCAGACCCCAAACCGACATTCTGGCTTTCTAGAACGCGTTGATAGATCAAATAGGTCAGTGTTTTGGTGCCGAATGCCCCGCCGGTGGTCACGAATATCTCGGCGAAGATCGACAGAAGAAAGATTGTCTGGATCAGGATAACAATCGTGATCGCCCGGGCGAGATGCGGCAGAACAATATGGATAAACCGCGAGGCGGACGACGCCCCATCCATCTCTGCGGCCTCAATCTGCTCGCTATCTAGGGATTGAATTGCTGTAAGCAGGATCAGGGTGGCAAAGGGCAACCATTGCCAACTGACAATCATGATAATCGATTGCAGGGATTCTTGGCTAAGCCATTCCACGGGTGTCGCGCCAAACGCTTTCCAAACATGTGCCAGAAAGCCGTTTACCGGGTCCATGAACAGGTTCTTCCAGACCAGCGCAGATACGGTTGGCATCACGAAAAACGGGGCGATTACCAGTATGCGAACAACGCCTTGTCCCCACATGGGTTGATCCAGCAGGATGGCAAGCACGATGCCAAGGACGATAGTGATGACCAAAACACCACCCACAATGATCAGGGTCGTGAACACACTTGGCCAAAACGCGCTGGAGGTCAGGAAGCGCCCGTAATTTTCAAACCCGGCCCACCCCAAATCGCCACCGCGAAGAGGCAAGTAATTGCGGAACGAAAAATACAGCGTCATCGTCAGCGGGACGAGCATCCAGCCCAGAAGCAAAACAACCGCAGGGGCCATCATCAATCGGGCGGCGGTTCGGGAATGCTGGGTTGCCATGGTTCACGTCTCCTTTTGAGGCGAGATGTTCGCCGGGAAAGAACTTAAGGAACGACTGTTACGAGAAGGGGCGGAGGGCGGGAAACCCGCCCTCCGCGTCGGGAGGTGACTTAACGGTAGCCTGCGGCTTCCATCGCGTCATTGGTGATGGCTTGCGCCTTCGCCAAGGCTTCGTCGATCGTCTGCTGACCCGCATAAACGGCCGAGAATTCTTGGCTGACTTCGGTCGCGATTCCGGCGAACTCCGGTATGGCCGCAAACTGCACACCCACATAGGGGGACGGTTCAACGGTGGAGTTGTTCGGATCCGCCGACAGGATCGAATCCAGTGTCATCTGCGCGAACGGAACTTCCATGTAGTTGGGATTCTCGTAAAGCGAGGTGCGCGCACCCGGCGGTACGTTCGCCCAGCCTTCGTTTTCAGCGACCAGTTCAATGTAGGACTTCGATGTCGCCCATTCGATGAACTCTTTCGCGGCGTCGACTTTTTGTGTGCCAGCAGGAATTGCCAGCGCCCAAGCCCACAACCAGTTAGAGCGTTTGCCCAAGCCGTTATCCGGTGCCAGTGCAAAGCCAACGCTGTCAGCAACAGTGGAATCATTCGGGTTGGTCACAAACGACGCGGCAACCGTTGCATCGATCCACATGCCGCACTTGCCCTGCTGGAACAGCGACAGGTTTTCGTTGAAGCCGTTGGTGGCGTAACCGGCGGGACCGGATTCGTTCATCATGCCGACGAAGAATTCCAGCGTATCTTTCCACGGTTGCGTGTCGAACTGGGCGTTCCAGTCCATGTCAAACCAACGCGCACCGAACGAGTTGGACATAGCTGTTATAAACGCACCGCCTTCACCCCAACCAGCTTTGCCGCGCAGGCAGATACCGTTGATTTCGTTATCTCGATCGGTCATCGCCGCGGCTGCTTGACGAATAAACTCCCAGGTGGGTGCTTCTGGCATTTCCAATCCAGCGGCTTCCATCAGATCGGTGCGATACATGATCATAGAGCTTTCGCCGTAGAACGGGGCCGCATACAGTGTGCCGTCATAGCTAAGGCCGCCTGCCATTGCGGGCAGGATATCGTCGACGTCATAGTCGTCCGACAGATCGTCAAGCGCAACCAACCAGCCATTCGCCCCCCAGATCGGGGTCTCGTACATGCCGATGGTCATGATATCGAACTGACCGCCATTGGTTGAAATATCGGTCGTAACACGCTGACGAAGAACGTTTTCTTCCAGTGTTACCCACTCGACCTCGTGGCCGGTTTTGGCGGTAAAATCTGCCGTTAGACCCTGCATACGGATCATATCGCCATTGTTTACCGTTGCGATGGTGATGGTTTCCGCGATGCCCGGGCCGGATACGGCACAGATAGCGGTAGCGCCCAACAGGGCGCGCAATGTTGTTTTCATGGTCTCCTCCCATTATGAGCATATGCTCATTTAGTGGGCATATGCTCAAACAGGTGTGTCATTTTGTCAAGTGATTTCCCGCGGACCCAAAAAAACCGATTTAAGTCACTGAATATTAACGAAGGATTTCAATCGCTGTGGTCTCGTCCGTGATCAGCGAGGTGATCAACTTGCCCTTCAATGCGCATTTCAACGGGGCGATTTTCTGCTCACCGCCGCCAACGCACAGCACGGGGGATTCGTTGATCGGGACACGAACCCCCAACATACGGTCATTGATCCGATGGTCCAGATAGTGGCCATTTTGATCAAAGATATGTCCGCCAATCTCGCCAACGGCACCTGCCTTTCGCAACTCGTCCAGTTCATCGCGCGTGATAAACCCATCTAGCAATAGCGGTGCGTTTTCGTTCATCTGACCGATGCCCATGATCGCGACGTCAGCCTGATCTGCCAAAGCAATGGTATTTTGCACGTGGGGCAGGGATCGATATAACGCGAACTCCTCGTCATTTCGCGCCAGAACCGGAACCGCCATCGGATAGTGCGGGGCGTTGGTTTTGTCGGCAATTCGCATGATGACTTCGTAAAATGATGCCGATCCGTCGGGTGCCACGTTGCCGATCACTGAAACCACCTTGTGGTGACCACCATCCACCGACTGCATCTGATCAATCACTGCACGCAAGGTTCGTCCGGTGCCAAAAGCGATGATCTTTGCTGCTGGGTCTTGAAATATCTGTTCGAATTCGTGCGCCGCATAGGGGGAAATGGCGCGCAACGGCTCACCCCTTTCGCCCAATCCGGGGGCGACACGAGCTTTCGAAAGACCAAATCGGTTCCGCAGTTGGCGTTCAAGTTCCAGACACTGAGCGACAGGATGTTCTATCCGAACCTTGACCAGCCCCTCGGCATAGGCGCGGGCGACAAGACGTTGCGCGCGTTGACGCGAAATACCAAGTTCCTGCGCAATCTGGTCCTGAGTCATCTCGCCAACAAAGGAAAGCCAGGCTGCACGGGCGGCCAGATCTTCGGGCGAAATATCAAAATCATCACTCATGAGCCTGCCTTTTCATTAGCGCTGACGCACCTTGAAAGAAATCGGCGTAACTTGCAAACTCTCGATCCGCTAGGTCCGACGCCTCGTCATGCGCGATATCCTGCAAATGACTGCCACCGCGAAACCGCCATGTTTGCATGTTGGCCGCTTTGGCGGCTTTGATCCCCGCAAAGGAATCTTCAATTACCAGGCAGCGACGCGGATCGACACCGGATTTTTGCGCGACAAGCAAAAACAGATCAGGTGCGGGTTTGCCATTTGCAACTTCGGACGCCGTGGTCGTCCGCCCGTCAAACGCCTCGGTCAAACCCACAATTTCCAAGGACATTTTCAAACGAGAGGGGCTTGAACTCGTCGCCAAACAATACGGAACACACAGCCGGTTGAGAACGTCCTCGACACCCGGAATGATTTTCAGATCGGTCGCGAAAGCGTCCAAAAGGCGCTGACGGTAAGCGGCTTCGAAATTGTCGGACAGTTGCAGACCAAATTCTTGTCGGATTTGAGAGATGACCGTGGGATAGGAGCGGCCCAAAAAGTTACGCGCGACATAGGAAAGATCAATTTTCACACCATGTTCGGCAAGCTCCGCCACCAGCATATTGGCAGAAATGACCTCGCTATCGATCAGCACGCCGTCACAATCAAAGATGATCAAATCGATGGGGGGCACTTTTGAACTCCTGTTTGAAAGGTTCATATGTTGAAACGATTTGCCAATCCATTACATTTTCGTTCAATATTGAGCGTAGAAACTTCATCTGTTTGCGAAAATCGATTTAGACCGATAGGCAAGCAACACGCACGGCGCAAGAACTTAAAACATAACAAACGCCTAGATAAGACCGTTAAAGACCGAAACGCTTTTAACGATGCGACAATATAGTTGCTCAAATTCGAGCAAATACATAAACTGCACCGAACATTCAGGAGAGTTTCATATGGCCAGTCGGCGTGAAGAGCAGCAGGAAGACGTCGTGTATCGGGTCCTTCGACTGCTTAACGATAATCCGGAAATGAGCACTCGTGATATCGCGGATGCCGTGGGGATATCAAACGGCTCCGCCTATTACTGTCTGAACGCGCTGATGCAAAAAGGTCTCGTCAAGCTGGGGCGATTCAGGGCGTCGCCTGACAAAAGGCGCTACGCGTATATTCTGACTCCGCGCGGCGTTAAGGAAAAAACGGTATTAACCGTGCGCTTTCTGCGCCGAAAAATGCAGGAATTCGAAGACCTGAAGCAGGAAATCGCGCTTTTGGAGGAGGAAGTGGGCGATCTTGGACCTCCCAAGCCAGCGGGGGGCAATAAGTGAGCAGCGCCACACCGTCGGAAACGGTTGATAGCGGGCTTAATGGCGCATGGTGGCGACAAGGATGGCAATTGCTGGACCCCAAGGAGCGTCGCGAAGCCTTTTGGGTATTATTCATTATTTTGCTGTCTGCCGTTATGTCGGCGGCAATGATTGCATCGATCCTGCCGTTCTTGTCGGTTCTGGCAGACCCCGTCAAAGTGCAATCTGATCCGATTTTGAGCCTCCTCTATCGCTATGGCGGTTTCGACAGCACCTATGGGTTTTTGGTGGGGCTGGGGATGCTCTCGCTTTCAATCATCTTTCTTGCCAGCGGCATGCAAATCCTGCGCACATTTGCGGTTTCGCGCTTTTCCATGATGCGGGTGCACAGCCTTAGCGTGAAGTTGCTCGGCATGTATTTGCGGCAACCCTATGCCTATTTCCTCAACAAACATACTGGCGAGATGTCGACACTCGTCTTGTCGGAATGCCAGCAGATCGTAATTTATTTCTTTCGACCTTTGGCAAATGTCATCGCGTCGATATTTTCCGTTATTGCCATCACCATCTTGTTGCTGTTCGTGAATGTCTGGGTGACGGTGATCAGCTTTTCAGTCTTAGCAATTCTGTATGGCGGTATATTTGTGCTTAGCCGTCGCGAACTGGCCCGACGCGGTGACGAACGTGTGGAAATGAACACTGCCCGCTTCAGGCTGGCGAACGAAGCGATCAGCGGTATCAAGGATATAAAACTGATTGGCAAGGAACAGGCCTATCACGCCCGTTTCGAACAGCCGTCCCGTGACATGGCCAAAAGTCAGGTCGTTTCCGCGGTGTTGGGCGAAGTTCCCAGCTATGTCCTGCAAGGATTGGCATTTGGGGGAATGATTGTCTTTTGCTTGTTGCTTTTAAACCCGGAAGGGACCGAAGACGGAAATGCTCTTTCCGAAATTTTACCTCTTCTGGGGGTTTTTGCCTTTGCGGGTCAGCGACTGATCCCGGAATTACAGCGTCTTTATGTCGGTGTAACACAATTGCAATTCGGCAAGGCCGCTGTGTCAGCTCTTTATAAAGAGTGGATCGGGGCGAACACAGACACTGGTTGGCCGAGCAATGTCGCGACCCCGATGGGCTTGAAAAAGGATCTGAAACTGTCATCACTTTGCTATACTTACCCCAAGGCAGAAGCGACCGGCCTTTCTGATATCTCTATCACGATCACGGCAGGTGAGCGTATAGGGATCGTCGGCACAAGTGGTGCTGGCAAGTCAACACTCGCCGATATTCTGCTGGGATTGCTGACCCCAACCAGCGGCAGTTTCAACGTTGATGGGGTGGCGATCGACGCCGGGAATATTCATTCTTGGCAACGCTCTGTTGGATATGTGCCACAGGATGTTTTTCTGGTTGATGCGAGCGTTGCCGAAAACGTTGCTTTGGGCTGTGAACTCGACAAGATTGACATGGATCGGGTCCGGGTCGCGTGCAGAATTGCGCAGATCGCAAGTTTTATCGAAACCGACCTTCCAGGGGGGTATCTTGCCCCAGTTGGCGAGCGAGGGGTCCGCATGTCAGGTGGTCAGAAACAACGGATCGGGATCGCAAGAGCCCTTTATTACAACGCAGATATTCTTGTCTTTGATGAGGCGACTAGCGCTCTCGATACCGCAACCGAAATTGAGGTCATGCAGGCGATCAAGGCGCTGCCGGGCGACAAAACCATCATTCTTATTGCGCACCGACTTAGCACTGTGCGCGACTGTGACCGGATTATCGTGCTGGACAAGGGATCGGTTGCAGGCGCTGGAACATGGCAAGAGCTCGCCACCTCCAATCCGATATTTCAGACTTTGGTTGCTGCGCGCGATACTGTATCTGACACTAAAAATTCGTCGATGGACTTACACAGGACTGAATGACCATGCTGGAAAATTCAACCATACTCGTGACAGGTGGAACTGGTTCCTTTGGTCATGCGTTCGCAGAGATCGCGCTTCGTGAATATAACCCTCGGAAACTGATCATTTTTTCACGCGATGAAATGAAGCAGTGGAACATGGCGACCCGGTTCAACAATGACAAGCGCATGCGGTTTTTCATTGGTGATGTCCGGGATCGGGATCGCTTGTATCGCGCGTTGGACGGCGTGGATTACGTGGTTCATGCCGCTGCGACCAAAATCGTTCCAACCGCGGAATACAACCCGTTTGAATGTATCAAGACCAATGTGAATGGTGCGATGAACCTGATCGATGCCTGCATCGACAAAGGGGTAAAACGCGTCGTGGCACTGTCCACGGACAAGGCGTCCAGCCCGATAAATCTTTATGGCGCCTCTAAACTGGCATCGGACAAGCTGTTCGTTGCCGGAAATGCCTATGCGGGAGAGCATGACACGCGCTTTGCCGTGGTGCGATATGGGAATGTGATGGGGTCAAGGGGATCGGTGATCCCATTTTTTCACTCTATCAAATCGACGGGCATATTGCCGATCACCGACCCGCGCATGACCCGTTTCATGATCTCGCTCGACGAAGGGGTGCGATTGGTTGAACATGCCTTTGGCGATATGGTCGGCGGCGAGATTTACGTCAAGAAAATCCCGTCAATGAATATCATGGACATAGCCCGGGTCGTCGCGCCCGACGCCACGCACGAGGTGGTGGGTATTCGGCCCGGTGAAAAGTTGCATGAACAGATGATCGGGATCGAAGACGCACCATATACGTATGAATATCCTGAACATTTCAAGATTCTTCCCGCCATCAACAATTGGTCTGCTGACCCCGGTCGCATCGGCGAAGGGGCAAAAGTCGCCGAAGACTTCAGCTATACCAGTGACGCAAATACCGACTGGATGTCCCCTGCCGAATTGCAGAAGTGGATGGACCAGAATGCTGACAAGATCGGGGCAATCTGATGATACCCTATGGAAGACAGGACATTACCGATGCCGATATTACGGCCGTGGTCGAGGTTCTGACATCCGATTTCCTGACTCAGGGTCCTGTTGTCCCAGCGTTTGAACAGGCCGTCGCGAAGGTGGCGCAAGCCCCTTACGCCGTTGCCATGAACAGCGCCACCTCGGCCCTTCATGTTGCCTGTGCCGCGTTGGGTCTTGGACCTGGCGACAGCTTGTGGACCAGCCCGATTTCTTTTGTCGCCTCTGCCAATTGCGCGCTTTATTGCGGTGCTCGGGTGGATTTTGTCGATATTGATCCGTTGACGGGGAACCTGTGTCCAAAGGCTTTGGCGCAGAAACTGGCCAAGGCCGAAGACGAGGGTAACTTGCCAAAAATCCTGGTGCCTGTGCATCTGACAGGTCTGCCATGTGACATGAAACCGATTTGGGAGCTTGCCAAGACCTATGATATCCGCGTGATCGAAGATGCGTCCCATGCGATTGGCGCGACCTATTATGGTCAACCTGTCGGAAACGGGGCTTATAGCGATATCACCGTGTTCAGCTTCCATCCCGTCAAGATTGTCACCTCGGGCGAGGGCGGAGTCGCCGTCACCAATAGCGATAAACTTGCAGCGCAGATGGCGCGTCTGCGCAGCCATGGGATCACCCGCGACGCAGATCTGATGACCCATGCGCCAGACGGTCCGTGGTATTACCAGCAGATAGAGCTGGGATGGAACTATCGCCTGACAGATATTCAGGCTGCACTTGGGCTCTCGCAAATAAAGAGGGTGCAGGAATATGTCACCAAGCGGAACGAATTGGCCAAACGATATGATCAGGCCTTTTCCGCCATCTCGTTGACCCCAGCAATGCGCAGCGAAAACACGCTTTCGGCATTCCATCTTTATGTTATCCAGGTCGACCCCGAACAGCATTTGCGTATATTTACGGGGCTCCGGGATCGGGGCATTGGTGTGAACCTCCATTACATCCCCATCCATTTGCAGCCATATTATCAGCAGTTTGGGTTTGCCAAGGGGGATTTTCCGAACGCGGAAACCTATTACAGTAGGGCCATTTCCATACCCATGTTTCCGACCATGACCCATGATCAGCAGGATCACGTGATCGCTGCCGTTGCGGACCTTGTGTGATGACTACCGTTGCCATCATCCCGGCCCGTGGTGGCAGCAAGCGGATTCCGCACAAGAACGTTCGTGAATTCTGTGGAAAACCGATGATCGTCTGGTCGATCGAAGCGGCCAAATCCTCGGGTCTGTTTGATCGTATCATTGTCTCGACTGATGACAATACCATTGCCGAGATCGCCAGCCGGGCAGGGGCCGACGTTCCCTTTTTGCGCCCGGCCGAACTTTCCGACGATATCACACCCACCCGACCAGTGATTGCACATGCCATCAGCGCACTGGCAAAATCGGGCTTTCATGCGGAATATGTCTGCTGCCTGTATGCGACCGCCCCGTTTGTGCGGACGCAAGACCTCGTGTCAGCCTTCAAGGAACTGCGCGAAAGCGGGGCACGCTATGTATTTCCGGTGGCAACCTTTGACTATCCGATTCAACGCGCTCTGAAACTTTCCAGTGACGGCGAAGTCTCGATGTTTGACCCCAGCCAGTTTTCAAAACGTTCTCAGGATTTGGAAGACGCCTATCATGATGTTGGTCAATTCTATTGGGCCAATGCGAAGCAATGGCAAACCGATGAACCGGTATTCGCCCCGGGATCAAAAGGTATTCCGATCCCGCGCTATTTGGCGCAGGATATTGATACCGACGAAGACTGGAACCTGGCCGAACGTCTCTTTACCCTTGATCGCGAGGGGATATGACAGCACCCAAGACCCATATCTGGTTTCGCACCGATGCCTCGGTAAGGATTGGAACCGGGCACGTCATGCGTTGTCTGACCTTGGCGAACACCTTGGCGGATCACGGGTGTAACTGTCACTTCATTTGTTCAAATGCACCGGGAAATCTGGTGGCGCAAATTCGGTGGCAGGGATTTGACTGCCATCTTATTCCCGTCGCGGACGATTACGCTGTGCGTGAATCCCGTGACCCGTCCACATGGTTACCACTCTCGGAACGTGAAGATGCCGATGCAACATTATCCCTGATCGGATCACGGCCTGCCGATATGATAATTGTGGACCATTACGCCATTTCCCGCACTTGGGAGGAGCTGGTGCGATCAAAGGTTGCGACGCTGATGGTGATAGATGACCTTGCGGATCGCACACATGCCTGTGACGTTCTTTTGGATCAGAATGCCGGGCGCGTGGCCGCGGATTACGATCAACTGCTGCCCGCAGGCGCGGAGCGACTGATCGGGTCGGACTTCGCCATGCTGCGCCCCGAATTTCTCGCTTGGCGAGAGCCAAGCCGTGCCTATCGTCGCACGCCATCGTATAAACATGTTCTGGTCTCTATGGGAGGGGTCGATCAGGACAATGTCACGGGTAGCGTGCTAGAGGTGCTTCACAACAATCCCATTGATCCCGCGATGGATATACGTGTGATCCTGGGCCCAAAAGCCCCATGGTATCGCGAAGTTATGGCGCAGGCGGCCTCGTTATCCTCGCCCTGTACAGTGCTACAAGGGATCACCACAATCGCCGAGGAAATGAGCAAAGCCGATGTCATGATCGGTGCGGCTGGCAGCACCTCGTGGGAACGCTGTTGTCTGGGGCTGCCGTCGATTGTCATGCCGGTCGCGGACAATCAGATCGAAACCGCCCAACATCTGGACAGATTGGGGGTGGCGATGACATGCGCCGTGCCATCGCAGGATGGGCACGGGCTTTCGCTGAGCAGCGCGCTTGCCCTCCTGTCTGATCCCGAAACACGCGATGCCATGTCAGCACGGGCCTTGTCGTTGGTAGATGGCAAAGGGGCTGAACGGGTCGCCCGGCATTTGCTGGATATTCTTGACCGACATCAGTCATTTGCGACTGCCATCCCGGATCCTCAGCTTGGAGCGCGATCATGAGTTGGATTGAAATAAACGGACGCAAGATCGGGACGTCTTATCCTCCCTATATTATCGCGGAAATGTCTGCGAACCATAACGGTTCGCTGGATCGCGCCAAGGACATCATCACGGCCGCCAAATCCGCAGGTGCGGATGCGGTCAAGCTGCAAACCTATCGCCCCGATACGATCACGCTCAAAAGCGACGCGCCCGAGTTCCGGATCACGGAAGGATTGTGGAAAGGTCAGACGCTCTATGACCTTTACGAATCCGCCTACATGCCCTGGGAATGGCACGCCCCGCTGTTTGAATTTGCCAAACAAATCGGGATTACCCTGTTCAGCTCCCCCTTTGATCACAGTGCGGTTGATCTTCTATCCGAACTGGACGCACCAGCATACAAGATTGCCTCTTTCGAAGTGGTCGATATTCCCCTGATCCGTCATGTTGCGCGTCAGGGGAAACCGATGATCATTTCAACAGGGATGGCAGATCTGGACGAAATCAGCACCGCGGTCACAACGGCGCGCGACGCTGGATGTGATCAACTGGCCCTACTGCTATGCGTTTCCGGCTATCCGGCTCCGGCGGCGGATTACAACTTGCGGACAATACTGGATATGGCAGAACGTTTCGATATGCCCATCGGATTGTCCGACCATACATTGGACAACACAACCGCAATTGCCTCTGTCGCCTTGGGGGCAAGTCTGATCGAGAAGCATTTCACGCTGGATCGTAGCGCGGGCGGGGCTGACGACAGTTTTTCGCTGGAACCTTCGGAATTCAGCGCACTATGCCAACACTCCGCAACGGCGTGGGAGGCTTTGGGCGCTATCGATTATGGGCAGAAATCGTCGGAACTGGGCAATGTCAAATTTCGTCGCTCCCTGTATTTCGTTAAATCCTTGCCAGCGGGTGCGGTGATCAGCCCTGACTCGGTCCGCTCGGTGCGTCCCGGATATGGGCTCGCCCCAAAACATTATGATGACATTATTGGTCAAACCCTGCTGATCCCGGCCGAGTGCAATCACCCGGTCACCTGGGATCATGTCAAACCCGCCTCCAGCTAGCAGGTCGCCCGCCATGTCTATAAATGCCATCTATCTCTGTTGTATCGCGGAACCCTGGATCGCTGTTGCCAACCAACTTCAGGCCGAGATGGGGATCGAGCCGCGATATTTTATCCATTGGCGTCAGGATCAGTCCGCCATGGATCAACTTGCCGCGAAGCGCTGCTATCTGCAAACGGTCGAGGAGGCGTGGCTGGGGCTGGGGTTTCCTGATGACGTGATCCCGGTCAACTTGGATCAGGAAACCAGACGACGCTACGCATCCGACGAACTGATCGCGATCAAGATGATGGATCGATTGGATCCTCTTGTTGATCGCTTTCCCTTCACCCAACGTCAGGAATTTTACCTATCGCTTCTGGGAAAATGGATTTCGATTATACAGGCCAACGATATCAAACTCATTTTGTCTCCATCCGTGCCCCATCGCGTTTTTGACTATGCTTTGTGGGTCGCGGCCAAGATTTGTGGCGTGCGCTTTGTTGCCTTTCAAATGTCGGGGTTTCAAAAATATTCGTTTTTGATCGAAGACATTGAAGAGCTTGCAAACAATTTCCCTGACCCTTCGCTTCCTGTTCGGCCACTGGATGATCATATCAGGTTGGCGATTGAACGGGTGCGACGGGATTATGCCAGCGCTGTGCCGATCTATATGCAAAATCATGCCAAGGCACAAAAAAGCTTCTTTGCCCGCGCTGCCCAGAGTCTGGTTCGTGCCCCGCGTAAATTCCTAACGCGACCGAATACCTATTGGGTTACAGGCGATGTGCCCCCGTATGGGCAACGTCCCGGCTGGATAAAATTCTATTACCTGTGGACGCAACGTATTTTTAAACTCCGACGCCTCAGACGCACCTATCAACGCTATGTCACCCCAGTTTCGAGCCTCCCAGAACGATATGTTCTGATCGCGCTTCACTATCAGCCCGAAGAAACCACCTGTCCCAGTGGGGGTATCTATTACGATCAGATCGAAATTGTAAAACTGCTCGAGGCAACACTTCCGCCCGACATATCGATTGTGGTGAAGGAACATAAAGCACAATTCAATTATTCGCTCGAAGGGGCAAGCGGCCGCGATTCCAATTTCTACGAAAAATTGAAATCGCTTTCTTCTCGACTGTATTTCGTTGATACCGACGCCGACCCGTTCGCGCTGATCGACAAGGCCCAGATGGTAGCGACCGTTACCGGAACAACAGGGTGGGAGGCGGTTTTGCGTGGCACGCGTGCAATCATTTTTGGTCGCGCTTGGTACAGCAATATGCCCGGTGTAACGCGCGTCAGAACTTCAGAAGATGTTTTACGGGCTTATCACTCGACCCTTCCTGATGAGGCAGAGATTGTAAGTTACCACCAGCGGCTGCAAAACCATCTGGTTCATGCCGAACATTACAAAGCCGTTGCAACCGGCGAAATCCCGTTGGAAACCTCGATCACGCACATTGCCGAGGCGATTAAGCGCCATTTGGGGAACGCATGATCGCCAGTTTCGACGCCACTGATCTAAAATGGTCTTCGCAGATCATTCGTCCTGATATTGGGGCGATGACGCCCGTCTACCTGTTTCACAGCGAGGATCGCAAAACCGTTCTCGTCGACACTCATCTTCCTGACATTCTGGTTCGCGCAAGAACCTTCGGCGCATTGCAGGTTGATCCCGAAGGCTTGGCCTTTTCGATGCAAAGCGGCTGCGTTCCGCCGCCCAAAACAATCTATCGCGACGTCTTCGTTTTAAATATCGGCTGGCAGGCCCAAATCGAGAGGGACGGGGACATTCTTCGGATTTCTCCTCGATATGACTACCCGTTTGGCACACAAAACTTTCGTGGCACAGATATCGCGGACACAGCGTTTTTGGACGAATTGTTGAACCGCCTGTCACAAGCTACGCAGCAGGCATTGGACCCGGCAATGGAAACGGTTCTGTTTCACAGTGCTGGCAAGGACAGCAACAGTCTGGCGCTTGCTTTGACCGAAAACGGCGCGAATGTCCGGCTGGTCTGCGTGGAACATCGCGGGGACGACAATGAAGCAGACCTGTCTGCAAATCTGGCATCGAAAATGGGGTTCGCGCACCAGATTTTGCGAACCGACATGTCCCATTTGACCGACGCGCCAGCAAAAACTGCATTGCACACTTTTTTTCACAATGCGCCACTGCCCGGAAATGACGTTGTTTCGCTGATCTATCCCCTGACCCGACCGCAATTGCCTTCTGGTCCGCTGAACCTTCTGGATGGGGGAGGGAATGACAGTTACATGCTGATCCCGCCAACCCGTCTGGATTATCGCAAATGGCGTGGTGCACGTGCAATTGGGCCGCTGTCCCAATTGTTGCGAGGACGTGTTGTTGGGGCATCGCTAGATCGATGGCTTAGAAGCCCGGCAGAATGGACCGGGTTCAGCGGTATCAGCCAACGCCAATTTTATCGCCTCACCGGCCAGAATTTCGACACCCGTCAGGTCTGGATCGACAAATGGGCGGCGATGGCGAACCTCTCGGATACGGATCGTCTGACACAGTTTCGCGCCGGAATTGTCGCGGCTGAAATGCACTTGCGCAAAACCCGCAATTTCGCGGATGCGATCGGCGGGCGGGCGCTGTTTCCTTTCGCGCAGGCGGACGTCATTGAACATGTTCTTGGGCTGGAACTTGTGGACGTCGTCGATATCCCCAACGCCCGTAACAAGCTGTTCTTGCGTGACCTTCTTCAACAACGTCTGGGACTCGACAGCGATGCCATTGGGAAGAGGGGCTTTGCGCTGGATGTTGCCGAACTGGTCAGCCAGTATAAATCCCAGATTTATGACGAGGTTTTAACCTGCAACCTATGGTCCAGAACGGAAGCCGAGGCCTATCTGAACACAACTTTCCTCAAGATCAATCACCAGAACTGGAGCGGCCGAAACAGCGCGGCAATGCTGATCCGACTGTTTGCGCTAAGCGGATGGTATAATCACACGAAATATCTGATATAAGTGACAATATTGGCAAAGGTCGAACTGCGATGACGCGCAAAATTCTGTATATCGTTTCGAATTTGCGCCGCACAGGTCCGGTAAGTCAGTTGTGGAATATTGTGTCGCATCTGCCTTCATCTGATTTTGCCCCCAGTATTCTAACCTTATCTCCCGAACCCCAGGACAGCTTCTGGCCCCGCTTTGTTGCGGCAGGGATTGATGTGCAAACATTGGGCTTGTCGCGTTTGCAGGGCCTGTTCAAGGCCCGCGCACAGGTTAGAAAATTTCTGGACCATAATCCGGTGGATATTCTTCATACACAAGGCGTCCGTGCGGACACGCTGGTCGCGCGACTGACCGATGGGCCAAAACGCATGGCCACGCTGCGCTGTTTGCCGCAATCGGATTACCCCTATCTTTATGGCGCGATTGCGGGGCGGTTGATGGCGTCTCAACATTTCTGGGCTTTGTCTCAGCTGGACCATGTTGTTGGGGTCTCGGACGAGGTAACCGAAAATATGTTGCGTTACTCACGGCCACGTCAATCGTCGACGATTGCAAATGGTGTGGACACCGACCGGTTTGCGCCAGTTGATCACGCCACCAAACTTCGCTTACGCAACGATGCTGCTATTCCCCCTGATGCCAAGCTTTGGCTGGTGGTCGGGGATTTGATTGGTCGCAAGAACCCTAGATTTGTCGCCGAGGCCTTTCAAAAATTTCAACGCAATTTTCCCGATGATCACCTGGTGTTTCTGGGTGACGGTCCACAGCGCGCGGCCTTACACCCCTTTGTCTCGGATACCATTCGGATGGTGGGGGCCGTGACCGCACCCGAGCAATATATGCAGATGGCGGACTATGTCATCTCGGCCTCCCAAGCCGAAGGGCTTCCAAACGCTATTTTGGAAGCCATGGCCTGCGGTTGCCCTGCGGTGCTAAGCGATATCGCCCCGCATGCCCAATTGCTGAACACTGACGGCCTCGGAGAGCTGTTTACGCTTGGCAATAAAAGCGCCTGTATCGCCGCGATGGCAACGCTGCGCGCCAAAGAGCGTTCGATGATGGCGCAAACCATACGTTCGCATATGATGACACATTATTCTGCCAAGGGCATGAGCGCGGCGTATCAATCCCTCTATCGCATGATGGCAGAGGGGGCTGAATGACATTCTCTGTTCTCATGTCGGTGTATGGCAAAGCAGATGCGGACGCACTTGCTGCCAGTCTTGAAAGTCTGGCCACGCAAACCCTAAAGGCGTCAGAGGTGGTGTTGGTCGAAGATGGTCCCCTGACACCCAAGCTTGACGAAATAATTGCGGACTTTCGCGAGCGTTTGCCATTAAAATCAGTTAAATTACACGAAAACAAAGGCTTGGCGGCTGCTCTTAACGCGGGATTGAAGGTGGTTTCGCACGAATGGGTCGCCCGTATGGACGCGGATGATATCTGCCTGCCGACGCGGTTTGCGCGGCAAATGGACTATCTCCGCGATCATCCCGATATTGATGTATTGGGCACGTGGATCGAAGAACGCGACACCGCCATGGCAGAGGTGCTGGCGGTCCGAAAAACTCCACAAACACACGACGCGATATTGCGCTTTGCGCAAAAACGCTCACCCGTCAGCCATCCAAGCGTCTTTTTCCGCAAGGATGCGGTCGAGGCCGTCGGCGGTTACCCCGATCTTTATCCCGAGGATTATTTGCTGTGGGGGCGATTGCTGGCGCAGGGCTATCGGTTTGCCAATTTGCCGGAAATTCTGGTCTGGATGCGAACCGAGGATGATTTCTACGCACGCCGTGGATGGCGGTTCTTTAAGGGCGAGGTTGCGTCTTATATCGCATTATGGCGTCTTGGATTCCTGCCATTTCATCGCTGCCTTTTAAACAGCATAACGCGGGCGATATTACGTCTATCGCCCGCGTTTCTAAAGCGGATCATGTATCAGCGCTTGCGCTGAGAGTTCAGATAACGACGACGTCCAGCGGCGGGAAGCCGTTGAAACCGATCGAGCTGTAGCTGGAGGTATAAGCGCCACAGTTGCGGATGATTATCCGGTCGCCGGCTTTCAATCCAATCGGCAGCTGAACCGGGCGTTTTTCGTACAAAACGTCGGCGCTGTCACAGGACGGACCTGCCAGAATGCACGGGCCGGTCGCTTCGTGGTCGCGATCCGTGGTGAACTGATAGCGGATTGCCTCGTCCATGGTTTCAGCCAGACCCGAGAATTTGCCAATGTCGAGGTAAACCCAACGGTGCAGATCATTCTCGGATTTTTTCGAGACCAGCAGCACTTCGGCAGCGATCATACCGGCTTCGGCAACGAGGCCGCGACCCGGTTCTGCCATAACACGGGCGACATTTCCGAAACGCTCCTGCACCAGCGCCATCACGTCCGCGGCATAGCGCGACGGGTGCTGAATTTCTTCGCCATAGAATGCTGGGAACCCACCACCAATATTCAACAGATCCAGCGCGAAACCAGCGGCTTTGGCGTCTGCCCAGATAGCCGCAACCTGATCCAGCGTGCCACGCCACATTTCCGCGCGACGCGTTTGCGAGCCAACATGGAAAGAGAACCCAACAGGTCGAAGACCCACCCGTTCAGCATAGCCGAGCAGCGAAAGCGCCTTATCGCGGGCACAGCCGAATTTGCGCGACAGCGGCCAGTCAGCTTCGGAATTTTCGACGAGCAGGCGGATATAAACCTGTGAGCCGGGCGCGTGCTCGGCAATCTTGTCCAGCTCTTCTTCAGCGTCTGCGGCAAACAGGTCAATTCCCGCGTGATGGGCAAACGCGATGTCGGCCACTTTTTTCACGGTATTGCCAAAGGAAATGTCCTCGGGCGCAGCGCCGAGCGACAGGCACAGCTCGATTTCCCCACGCGAGGCTGCGTCGAAGTGAGATCCCAGATTGACCAGCGTTTCGATGATCTCGCGGGTTGGGTTCGCTTTGACCGCATAATGGATATGAGCCTGCCCCAAACCCGCTTTCAGCGCGTGATATTGCTGGGCCACCAGATTGGTGTCCAGAACCAGCGTTGGCCGGTCAAAAACGGTCGAACGAATAAAATTTTCAACAGTCGAAGGGGTGGCGATACGGTCGCCGCCGACAAAGTCGGTTACGTATGCGTTCATGGTCATCTCCATAAGACCCGGCCATATATGACCGCTCAGTTCAAAACGGAGACGTTACCGTCGCTACGTAAACACGGTGGACTTTGTCCCAAGGCCAGAGGCGCGTGCGTTGGCGTCTATGGCGGGGCATTTAGGGGCGAATTCGAGTCGACGCAAGAGGAAAAATGCTGCCCACGCATGAATTTTTTTTGACCCTGAAAATGTAGCGATAAAGTCACACAAACAACAGGCAACATCCTGTCTGAATGACATTCGTATTTTCGGATTTTGGCGTGTCATATCGGAAAAACAACCGCCAGTCCTACCCCACTCATTCAGCGAAGACTGCAGCCCCAATATCCAAAGCGGGAAGGTATTTTCGCAACGCCTCGCGTGCGATCTGTGTCGCCGCGCACACCGGGAATTAGATCGAGCAGGTCATATCCTGTCCACAGCACATTGGCGACTTTATCTTGCCATGGCCGTTAGGGCACTCCGAGATCTGAACTTCGCGCCCATCATCGGTTTTCAGGGTTCCGTTTTCCAGCGGCGCATCACATTTGCCACAGGTGGCGTTCACCGACATTCCGCAGACCTTGCATTCATATGTTGCCATCATTTTTCTCCATAGCTTTACAATACGCTGCGCGACCAACGCAAAAAAGTCAAACACGTTTGAATTGCGCGACCAGTTCGACATGTGCCGACCAGCGGAACTGATCAACGGGCTGCACCCAATCAAGGTGATATCCCCCCTCCACTAGACGTTTGGCATCGCGGGCAAAGGTGATGGGATTGCACGAAACACTGGCGATCGTTTCAACCCTGCTGTTTGCCAGCATTTCGGTTTGCGCTTCTGCGCCCGCGCGTGGCGGATCAATGATCACGGCAGCGAACCGCTCCAATTCTTCTGGCAAAACAGGGTTTCGAAACAAATCACGCGTTTCTGTCGTAAGAGGTTTCAACCCGGTCGCGTTACGTTGCGCCCGGTCCAGCGTCTTCATCATCTCGCCATCACCTTCAACGGCATGAACAGAGGTTGTTTGCGCCAAAGGCAAAGAAAATGTCCCGCACCCGGCAAACAGGTCGAGCACCGGATTGGCGGTGCCGACAATCTTGCGGACCTGTTCGATCAGCATGGACTGCCCGTGTTCGGTTGCTTGCAGGAATGCCCCGGCGGGTAGCTGCACCTGCACACCTCCAAGAATGATCAAGGGGGGCGCGCGCTGTGCAACAATTTCGCCATTCCATGTCAATCGGCTGATTCGGGCCGCCTCGACCAGTTCTGCCAACTGTCCTAGCAGCGTGATGTCGGCTGTCTTGGCCCCCTCGACCACCACATCGGGACCATTTTCGGTTTCTGTGACAACCAGCGTAAGTTCCGCTTTGCGTGAAGCGCCCAAAATTGTCATCTGTTCCAAATAGGGGATGATGGCCAGCAAACCCGGCGTCAGCAGCACACAATTGGGAATGGGAATCACCGTTGTCGACGCACGCAGGTGAAATCCGACAATCGCCCCGTTTTTGGTCCGTCGTCCGGAAAAGGCCGCGCGGCGTCGAGACATGGGCGGTGAGGTTAGCGTTTCACGAATATCCGTCGAAATATCATGTGCAACCAGTGCTTGTCGAACCACATTAGCCTTCCATCGGGCAAGGAATCCGTCCGAGGCATGTTGCATCGCGCATCCACCACATCGCCGAAAATGCGAGCAGGGGGCTTTGACGCGATCCCCGGACGGCGTAAGGATCACCGGCGCATCAATCCGGTTGTCCGCTATCGATCCATCGATACGTTCACCAGGCAAGGTAAAGGGGGCATAAATCGGCCCATCGGCTATGCCGTCACCATGCACTGATAAAGAGGTAATCTTGTGACTCATTCCCCCTCTATGCGATTGTGATGCGCATTGTTCAAGATCAGGAAAATCTTGAAAATCTCTTGCCAGTAATATTTTCGATCCGTAAGATAATTTTAATTAGTAAAAAATTACGTCTGGGGGGAGATGCAGGCGAACGCGCAAATGGTGACGCAGGGTGAAAGTGCGCCTGTTCTGGAATTAAGAAACGTGTCCCGTTTCTTTGGTCCTGTTCAGGTATTGTTCGACCTGAATTTCGACCTTCGCCCCGGCGAGGTTCACGCCCTTATTGGCGAGAACGGTGCGGGCAAATCGACGACCATGAAAATCATGACGGGCTATATCGGTGCCAGCGAGGGAGAGATCATCCTCGACGGCAAACCGGTTGTATTTCATTCAGCCGAGGATGCGGAAAACGAAGGCGTTGAACTGATCCACCAGGAATTCAACCTTGCCGAACAATTGACCGTCGAAGAAAACGTTTTTCTGGGGCGAGAGCTGAAGAAAGGCTTTCTGCTCGATCAGAAAACCATGCGTGACCGCACGCGCGATCTGCTGGCGCAGTTGGAAACAAACGTCTCGCCACGTGCGCGTATTTCCGAGATTTCAGTGCCAGAAATGCAAATGGTAGAGATTTCCAAGGCGCTGTCCCGCAACGCCCGCGTCCTGATCATGGACGAGCCGACCGCGGCCCTGACCAGTGCCGAGGCTGAAGTTCTGTTCAAACAGGTGGACCGCCTAAGGGCCGAAGGGGTTGCGATCCTCTATACCTCCCACAAGTTAGAGGAGGTCAAACGCATCGCCGACCGCGTGACGGTCCTGCGCGACGGTCGCCACGTCCTGACGGCCCCTGCAAGCGACCTGTCCGAGGAAGACATGGCAACTGCCATGGTGGGGCGCGAGATGTCGAACCTGTTTCCGCCAAAACGCACCGAGGCGGGCGACGTTGTGCTGGAGGTCGCCAATATGGCGGTCCCTCGCTACGTTGAAAATGCCAGCTTCACACTGCGGCGGGGGGAAATCCTCGGCATCGCGGGACTAATCGGATCGGGCAGAACGGAATTGATGGAGGGGTTGGTCGGAGCGCGCGCGGCCACCGGCACCGTCACACTGAACGGTGAACCGCTGCGCATCCGCAACGTCGATGACGCCCGCAAGGCCGGGATCGTTTACCTGACCGAGGACCGAAAGGCGCGTGGTTTATTGTTGAACCAAGGCATGCGCCAAAACCTGACACTGCTTGCACTGTCGCAATTCTCCAACGTCCTGATTGACGGCAAGGCCGAGGAAGCGGCGCTGGATAAGGCCATCACCGAATTTGACATCCGCGCGCCATATCGCGACGTGAAAGTCGGCAACCTGTCCGGCGGCAACCAGCAAAAGCTGCTGCTGGCGAAAACCATGCTGGCGGACCCCGACATTGTGATCATCGACGAACCCACGCGCGGCATCGACATCGGCACCAAGCAACAAATCTACGAATTCATCCACCGTCTGGCGGGCGAGGGCAAAAGCATCATCGTCATCTCGTCCGAAATGGCCGAGGTGATCGGCCTCGCCAATCGGGTGATGGTCATGCGCCTTGGCCGTGTTGCGGGCGAGGTCAGCGGTGAGGATGTGAACGAGGACACCATTGTAAAACTGGCAATGGGTATAACGAGCGGAACGAATAATGAAGTTTGACCTGAAAGTCTGGGGCCCCATCATCGCGCTGATCGTACTGTGCGTCGCCGGTGCCTTCATGAACGAGAATTTTTTAAGTGCGGCCAACATCACCAACGTGCTGTCGCGCTCAGCCTTTATCGGCATCATTGCGGTCGGCATGACCTTCGTCATCACCACCGGTGGACTGGACCTGTCGGTCGGGTCCATGGCCGCGTTTATCGCTGGTGTGATGATCCTGATCATGAACTACCTGATCCCGTCGATGGGGGTCACGGTCGGCGTTGTGTTGATCGGTATGGCCGCAGCGCTGGCACTGGGGTTTGTGGCGGGGCTTTTGAATGGCCTGTTGATCACCAAAATGCGGATCGAGGCGTTTATTGTGACCCTTGGCGGTCTTGGCATTTTCCGCTCGCTCGTGACGTGGCTGGCGGATGGGGGGACCATCAGCCTCGATTTTGATATGCGCACTTTCTACCGCCCGGTCTATTACGACGGCATTTTGGGCATTTCCTGGCCGATTATCGTGTTTGCCATCGTGGCCATCCTTGGCGAGATCGCCATGCGTTACACGGCCTATGGTCGCCATTGTGCTGCGATCGGCTCGAACGAACAAGTGGCCCGCTATTCCGCCGTGCATGTTGATCGTGTGCGCACGGCTACCTACGTTATCTTAGGTGTGCTCGTCGGTGTCGCGACCATCATGTATGTGCCGCGCCTCGGCTCTGCCTCCAGTTCCACCGGTGTGCTGTGGGAACTGGAAGCCATTGCGGCCGTGATCATCGGCGGCACGACACTACAGGGGGGCTTTGGCCGTGTCTGGGGGACGGTCATCGGGGTTCTGATCCTTAGCCTGATCGGCAACCTTCTGAACCTGACCGACTATGTCAGCCCCTATCTCAACGGCGCTATCCAAGGCGTCATCATCATTCTGGCCGTCGTGCTGCAACGTGAAAAACGGGCATCGCGGTAGTCATGTAACCGGTCCGACAGGGCCATTTTAAGGGAGGAGAACCCAAATGGGTATGAAACATCTACTAGGCGCAGTGACGCTGGCAGCAATTGCGGCTGTTCCAGCGGCTGCACAAACCGTGATCGGTGTGTCGATCCCGGCGGCAACTCATGGCTGGGCAGGGGGTATGAACTTCCACGCGCAGGAAGCGGTTGACCGTCTGGAAGCCACCTATCCCGAGCTGGACTTCGTGCTGGCAACAGCATCTGACCCGGCGAAGCAGGTCAACGATATCGAGGATATGGTTGCCACCCGCAACATCTCCGCGCTTGTCGTTCTGCCGTTTGAATCCGAGCCACTGACTGGCCCGGTCAAAGGTGTCGCCGACAGCGGTGCGTGGGTCACAGTTGTTGACCGTGGTCTGTCCGAAGAAGGGATCGAGGATCTGTATGTCGCCGGTGACAACCCCGGCTTCGGTGTCACATCGGGCGAATACATGGTGTCGAAGATGCCAGACGGGGGTAATATCGTCGTTCTGCGCGGTATCCCGACCACCATCGACAATGAACGTGTCGAGGGCTTCCAGTCCGCCATCGAGGGTTCGGGTATCGAAATCCTCGCCATGGAGCACGGCAACTGGAACCGTGACGACAGCTTCACCGTGATGCAGGACTTTCTGTCCAAATATCCGCAGATCGACGCGGTTTGGGCGTCTGACGACGACATGGCCATCGGTGTTCTTGCTGCGATCGAGGCCGCAGGCCGCGATGACATCCAGTTCGTTCTGGGTGGTGCCGGGATGAAAGAAATGGTGGCCCGTGTTCGCGACGGTGACACCATGATCCCGGCTGACGTGACCTATCCGCCGTCGATGATTGCAACCGCCATCGAACTGACCGCGCTGAACTTCGTGTCCACCGCGCCGGTTTCGGGCGACTTCATCATCGGTTCCGTGCTGATCACACCGGAAAATGCCGATAAATTCTACTATCCGGACAGCCCGTTCTAAGACGCGGGAAATCCAAACAAAAAGCGGCCCGACCTATGGAAATAGGTCGGGCCGTGTCGTATGTGAGCCCCGGAAAGAGAGGGCATATGACCATCAACGCAGATTGGGCTTTTGGGCAATATGAACGGGTGCGCGATACGCTGCCCGCCGCCGAATTCGCGGGCAGGCCGCACCATATCAACAGCCTGTTGGACATCGCAGACGACTTCGATGCATTCCTGCTGGATGCGTTTGGCGTTCTGAATGTCGGCGGCAACCCCGTGCCGGGTGCGCCCGAAACGGTTGCGGCGCTGCAGGCGGCGGGCAAGCATGTGGTTGTGCTGACCAACGGGGCAGGGGCACCAACGCGCCTGTCGGTCGAAAAATATCAACGCCTTGGTTATGATTTCACGCGCGAGAATGTCGTCTCTAGCCGCGATGCCATGCTGATCGGCCTCGCCACACGGGCAGAGGAGAACTGGGGCGTGATGGCGGCGGGGTTTTCAGAACTCGACACATTTCCCAAAACTTGCCGTCAGCTACAGGATGACGACGCGGTCTATGATTGGGCCGACGGATTCGCGCTCCTCTCGATCCTAGAATGGAACGCGGACCGCCAATCCCGCCTTCTTCGTGCGCTGGAACGCCGGCCACGCCCGATCCTTGTCGGCAACCCGGACATCATCGCGCCACAGGAAACCGCGTTTTCGCTGGAACCCGGCTGGTATGCCCATGAACTGGCGCGTGCGACGGGCATAAAGCCCGCTTTCTACGGGAAACCCTTTGGCAACGTGTATGACATTGCGCTGGCAAAACTCGACCCCGCGATCCCTCGCGCGCGGATCGCCATGGTAGGGGATACGCTTCACACCGATGTGCTGGGTGGCCGCGCCGCAGGGGTGAAAACGGTGCTGGTCACCGATCACGGCCTGTTCAAAGGTTTCGACGTTGCGCCTTACATCGAAACCTCTGGCATCATCCCAGACTATATTGCGCGCACGACCTGATCGGCCTATCTGTTCGTCATGGAAAATTTCGACCAGATCCCTGAACAGGCCCTGATGTGGCACCGCGCGGGCAAGGGCGTCGCCCTTGCCACCGTGATCGAAACATGGGGGTCCGCGCCGCGCCCCGTCGGGTCCATGTTGGCGATTAATGACAAAAGCGAATTTGTCGGCTCCGTCTCGGGCGGCTGTGTTGAGGGGGCCGTCGTGACCGAAGCCATTGACGCGCTTGCCGACGGCAAACCCCGCATTCTGGAATATGGCATCACGAACGAAGAGGCCTTTTCGGTCGGCCTTGCTTGCGGCGGAACCATCCGCGTTCTGGTCGAACCACTGGGTGTCGGGCAGGGGCCAGAGGTCGCGCTGCTGGAGGAACTGGTCACACGCCGCGCCAACCGTCAACCCGCCGCTTATATCGTCAACACCGCCGACTGGACCCGCAAGATCGGCACGGACGAACCCGAATTGGCCGAGCTGTATCGCACCAACAAATCAGGATTCGAGGGCGACTGGTTTATCGGCATTCACAACCCGCCCTTGCGGATGTTTGTCGTCGGTGCCGTCCATATCGCCCAAGCCCTGCTACCCATGGCGCGCCTCGCCGGATATGACACGATGCTGATCGACCCGCGAGAGGCCTTCGGCTCCGAAACCCGGTTTCCCGGCGAAACCATCAGCCACGACTGGCCAGATGATGTGTTGACGGGTGCGAAGCTGGACGCCCGCTGCGCTGTTGTGACATTGACCCATGACCCGAAAATCGACGATCCGGCGATCAAGGCAGCCCTCGCGTCGGATGCGTTCTACCTCGGTTGCCTTGGGTCGCGCCGAACACACGGCAAACGCATCGAAAGGCTGTTGGCCGACGGGCTAAGCACCGAGGATCTGCGTAAAATCCACGCGCCCATTGGGGCAGACATTGGCTCCATCTCCCCCGCTGAAATCGCCATTTCGATCATGGCCGAGGTGACTGAACGCCTCCGCCGCCCGGACACCCGGCGGTGAGCGTGACGATCCTGCTGCTGGCGGCCGGGAAATCGTCGCGGATGCAAGGAGAGGATAAGCTATCCCGCAAGATTGATGGCGAAAGCCTGCTCCACCGCGCCGCCCGGATCGCCTGCGATAGCGGTTTGCCGGTGCGCGTAATCACTACGGACGACCGCCGCCGGTTGATCGCTGACCTCGATGTAAATATCGTGAAGGGTGGTCCAGACATGGCATCATCGCTACAGGCAGGTTTGCGCGACCTCTCGACCGACGCCGTTATCATCGCCCTTGCCGATATGCCGGACGTAACGGCCAAGCACTACCAGATGATCGCCGCCCATGCCGACCACCCGATTGTGCGCGGCACCTACAACGGCATCCCCGGCCATCCCGTCCTGTTCGACCGCCGCTATTTCGGCGAATTGATGCAAATTTCCGGCGATATTGGCCCCCGAGAGGTGTTGAAACGTCATAGTGACGCTATAGGTTATGTGGAGCTGGGGGGTAACGCTGCGCTCACCGACCTCGACACACCCGAAGACTGGCAAAAATACCGGAAATAGGTGTTGGCAATCCCACTCCAACCTGTAAACTTGAGCCTGAGTTACCGATAATATGGGAGGACGGTTATGCGGTTCGAACAACCGAAAACTGTAAATGATGCGGTCAGTCTGCTGGCCGATGCTGACGGGCTGACGCGCGTGCTGGCTGGGGGGACCGATGTTCTGGTGCAACTGCGCCTTGGCATGGTAGAGCCCGATTTGGTCGTTGATATCAAAGCCATTCCCGGCATGCGCGACATTACCGAAGAAAATGGTGGCTTCACGATTGGTGCTGCCGTTTCCGGTGCCGAACTTGGCGAACATGCCAAACTGGTCGCCGCCTATCCCGGCGTGGTCGAGGGGATGGAACTGGTCGGGTCCACACAGGTGCAGGGGCGCGCAACGCTGACCGGAAACCTGTGCAATGCGTCCCCCGCGGCGGATAGTGTTCCGGCGATGATCGCAGCGGATGCGATTGCGACAATCGCTGGACCAGATGGCCCACGCGAAGTTCCCGTGGCGGACATTGCGATTGGCCCCGGCAAGACCTCGCTGAAGAAAGGGGAGATTATCACCTCCTTCCATCTACCGGCACGCCCGGCGAATGCGTCCGACGCTTACCTGCGCTTCATTCCGCGCACCGAAATGGACATCGCGGTTGCATCTGCCGCCGTGAATCTGACACTGAAGGAGGGAAAAGTGGTTGCCGCGAAGATTGTGCTCGGCGCTGTCGCCCCCACGGCTGTTACCGTGCCCGCCGCTGCGGATGCGATCATCGGCACCGCGCTGGATGATGCGTCGCTTGACGCCATGGCCAAAGCGTGCGAGGCCGCCTGTAACCCCATCACCGACAAACGCGGAACCATTGAATTCCGCACCAAAACCGCCGGAACGCTGGCGAAACGGGCGGCGAAAATTGCCTTTGCCCGTGCGGGAGGAAAATCATGAGCAAACTTCACGTTACCACTACGATCAACGGCGACAGCCGCGAATTCCTGTGCGAACCCGAAGACACGCTTCTGGACGCGCTGCGCAACACGCTTGGCCTGACCGGGGCTAAAGAAGGCTGCGCCACTGGCGATTGCGGGGCGTGTTCGGTGACCGTCAATGGTCGTCTCGTCTGCTCATGCCTGATGCTCGCCGCCGAGGCCGAGGGGCAGGAGATCGACACCATCGAAGGGATGGCGGATCACGACAAGCTGCACCCACTGCAAAAACATTTTCTGGAAGGCGCTGCATTACAATGTGGCATCTGCACGCCCGGGTTTTTGGTCGCCGCAAAAGCGTTACTGGACAAGAATCCCGATCCGACGGAAACTGAAATCAGATATCACCTGGCCGGCAATCTTTGCCGCTGCACAGGGTATGACAAAATCATCCGCGCGGTGCAAAACGCCGCCGCCGAAATGCGAGGAGCATGATCCATGGCCCTAGATGATACCAAACGCGATTTCAAAGTTATCGGTCAGCGCGTTGTGCGCCCCGATGGCATCGACAAAGTCACTGGCAAGGCTCAATATGGCGCCGACCTGATCCTGCCCGGCATGTTGTGGGGCGCGGTTGTCCGCAGCCCACATGCCCATGCCAAAATCCTAAAGATTGACGCCAGCGAGGCGCTGAAACTTGATGGCGTCGAAGCGGTTGTGACCCGCGCGGATTTTGTCGAGCAGAAGGGCGATAATTTTGCCGATAACCTCGACAATATCATGGCGGGGAAAAAGGCGCTTTATGACGGCCACGCGGTGGCAGCGGTGGCGGCAACCTCCCAACGTTTGGCAAACAAGGCGGCCAAACTGGTGAAGGTGGAATATGAAATCCTCCCCCATGTGACCGAAGTGGACGAGGCCATGAAAGCCGATGCGCCCGTGTTGCACGAGGGGCGCAAATACACAGGTGCGCCAGCGGGTTCTGGCCCGAACGTGACCCATTATCAGGATTATGGTCATGGCGATCTGGATGCCGGGTTTGCCAAGGCAGATATGGTGATCGAACGCTCCTTCAAATCCGAAGGGGTGCATCAGGGCTATATCGAACCGCATGCCTGTGTGGCGAATTACAACACGGATGGGCGGGGCGAGACATGGGTCTGCACCCAAGGCCCGTTCATGATCCGCGACTTCACCGCGGCTTTTAACGGGTTTAATATTTCGCAGGTCCGCGTGACCCCTTCCGAAATTGGGGGTGGTTTTGGTGGCAAGGCGCATATCTTCATCGAACCGGTTGCGGCCGCTTTGTCGAAGAAAACCGGGCGTCCGGTAAAAATGGCGATGACCCGGTCCGAGGTGTTGCGCGCCACGGGTCCAACGATTTCGGGCCATATCGATGTGAAAATCGGCATGAAGAAAGACGGCACTATTACCGCTGGCTATCTGGGCATGCGCGCCCAAGGCGGGGCCTATCCGTCCGGCACGGTCGATATGGCGACCCAAGCGGCCTTTGCCGCCTATGATCTTGAGAACGTGAAATCCGAAGGCTGGAACGTCGTCACCAACCGCCCCAAGGAGGCCGCGTATCGTGCGCCGGGTGCGCCGCTGGGTGTTTGGGGTGTGGAAAGCGTTCTGGACGAGCTGTGTCAGGAACTGAACCTTGACCCGATGGAGGTGCGGATCAAGAACGCGGCGAAGAAGGGGACAAAATCCTCCTACGGGCCGACATTCGACGATATGGGCCTGCTGACTGCACTAGAGGCCGCCAAGGCGCATCCACATTGGAATGCCCCGCTTGACGGGCCGAACAAGGGTCGCGGCCTGTCCTGTGGTTTCTGGTTCAACTTTGGCGGAGCAACCTCCGTGTCGTTGCAGATCAATTCCGACGGCACCGCATCTGTGACCGAAGGCAATCCCGACATCGGCGGATCGCGCGCTTCGATTTCGATGATGGCGGCAGAAACGCTGGGTCTACCGTTCGAGAAGGTGCGCACGATTGTTGCCGATACCAACTCCATCGGATTCAATCAGGAAACCAACGGGTCGCGCGTGACATTCGCGGTGGGTCTGGCCACGATCAAGGCGGCAGAGGCCGCGATCAAGGTCATGTGTGGCCGTGCCGCGAAAATCTGGGGTATCGACGAAGAGGCCGTGGATTGGGTTGATGGGGCGGCTGTGCCCTCTGGTCCAAATGCCGGGGATTTCCCGCCAATGACATTGGCCGAAATCGCCAAGGTTGCGGTGCAGACAGGTGGCCCGATTGCCGGCCATCACGAGGTCACGGCAGACGGCGCAGGCGTCAGTTTCGGCGTCCATATCGCGGATGTCGAGGTCGACCCCGAAACCGGTAAAACCACCGTTCTGCGTTACACTGCCTTCCAAGATGCCGGCAAGGCGATCCATCCCGACTATGTCGAAGGGCAGATGCAGGGTGGCGCGGTGCAGGGTATCGGTTGGGCGCTGAACGAGGAATATATCTACGGCGCCGATGGACGGCTGCAAAATGATGGCTTCCTCGATTACCGGATTCCGGTCGCCTCTGACCTGCCGATGATTGACGCGGTCATTTTGGAAATCCCGAACCCGGGCCACCCTTATGGCGTGCGTGGTGTTGGGGAAACCGGGATCGTGCCGCCCTTGGCCGCCATTGGTAATGCGGTCAGCCGGGCAACCGGTGTACGCATGACCAAACTGCCGATGAGTCCGCCAACGGTCCTCAAAGCGATCAGCTGATGGTTGCGGTGCGGCTTCTGGGCTCCATGCGCTCCGCCATCGGCGGGGCGGAAATGGTGGAGGTCGAGGCCGCAAACACCATCCAGATGCTGAACGCCCTCAAACGCGAATACCCCGTCCTTACCGATATTATCGAGGGCGGGGTATCCGTGGCCATCGACGGCCTTGTTTACGAAAACGCTTGGTTCACGGAAATCAAACCCGACAGCGAAGTGGTCATCATGCCGCTGATGAAGGGCGGTTAACGCCCCCGGATCCGCGGGTCCAGCGCATCGCGCAGGCCATCACCGATGAAATTCACGCTGATAACCGTCAGTGTAATCGCCAATCCCGGCCACACCACGCGGGACGGGTAATTGTCGATATATTGCGCCCCGTCATACAGCAATCGTCCCCAAGTCGGGAAATCTGATGGGAATCCAAGGCCAAGGAACGACAGCGCGCTTTCGGTGATGATCGCATTGGCAATCCCCAACGTCGCAGACACCATAATAGGTGACAGGACATTTGGCAGGATATGGCGCAGGATCAGGCGCAGCGAAGGGGTCCCGATGGACCTTGCCGCCAGCACAAACTCCCGTTCTTTCAGCGCCAGCACGTCGCCGCGCACGATACGGGCGGTTTGCATCCAACTGGTGATCCCGATGATGAACACGATCAGGATGAATATCCCGGTTTCCGGCCCGAATGCTTTTCGCAATGTGTCGCGGAACAGCATGATGATAACCAGCAACAGCGGCAACAGGGGAAGGGCAAGGAACAGGTCGGTTGTGCGCATCAGCAACCCATCGATCCGCTTGAAGAACCCGGCCAGCACCCCAATCGCCGTTCCCACGATCAGCGAGATCAACATCGCCGTGACCCCCACCGCGATCGACACGCGCCCCCCTTGCAGCAGTTGCGCCAGTGTATCGCGGCCCAACTGATCCGTGCCAAACGGATGCGCCCAACTCATGCCCTGATTACGCTCGCGGATGTTGGCAAATGTCGGGTCCAGGTTCCAAAGATAGGGACCAATGGCGACCGCCAGCAGGATGAACACGAACACAAACGTGCCAACCATCGCACCCTTGTGAGATTTGAACTGCACCCAGACATCACCCCAAAGGGATCGGTTCTTGGCTTCGGCTTGAATCGTCGCGTCACTCATAGCGGATCCTCGGGTCTAGCAGGCCGTAAAGGATATCGGCGATCAGGTTGAACAAGACGATCAGCACCGCAAAGATAAAGGTCAGCGTCTGGACCAGCGGGATGTCAGCGCCCTGAATGCCGATGATCAGCAATGCCCCCAGACCGTTCACGCCGAATATCTGTTCGGTGATAATAGCTCCACCGAAAATCGTCGGAACCCCCAGCGCAATAACGGTCACAACCGGGATCAGCGAATTGCGCAATACATGGACCAGCACCACGGTCCGTTCGCGCAACCCTTTGGCCCGCGCCGTGCGCACGTAATCCTGTGACAGGTTATCCAGCATAGAGGCCCGCATAAACCGGCTTAACTGGGCCATGTTATAGAGTGCCAGCACCGTCACCGGCATGGCCATCTGGCGCATCTGATAGACAAAACTCTGCCAGTCAGTGACCTCGTGCAAGGTGTTGTATTTCGATGGCAGCCACGCCCAGTGATCACTGGGGATCATCGTCGAAAACACGATCTGCAAAACAAGCCCGGTAAAAAATGTCGGCACCGCGAACCCGATCATCGACACCAGCGTTCCAGCCTGATCGAACCAGCTATATTGCTTATAGGCCGAAATAACCCCAATTGGCACCGCCACCAGAATGCTGACAACATAGGACATGCCAACAACCCACAGGGTCTGTGGCATCCGTTCCACGATCGAATCCACCACCGGCGAGCGGGTGATCCAGCTTTCAACACGCAAGCGCCCCTCGCAATCGCCAATGCACCAGCCGAACCACTGATGCAGCATATTCAGCGGCTCGTTGATAAAGAACTGATTACACCACAGCAGATAGCGAATATACATGGGTGCGTCCAAACCAAGGGACTCGCGGATTTTCTGACGAACCTCGGGTGGGATGGTCAGCGGCAGGTTGCCGGTCGGATCATTCGGCGCCATGTCCAGAATGATGAAAATGATAAAACTGATGAACAGAAGCGTTGGGATCGCAAAGATCAGGCGTCTGATGGTGTAATTCAGCATACAACGTCTCGGTTAATCAGTCTTTTTGGGGAAAGGGCCGCGGTTTCCCGCGGCCCCGATGGGTTTAGTCTGCACGCGACCAGTCGGCCACGTTCCACAACTCGGAATCCCAAGTGTTCAGAACAACACCTTCCAGCGTGTTGGCATGGGCAGAAACACGACCACGATCAACCAACGGGATGATGACATATTCCTGCATCAGCATGTCGTTCATTGCTTTCGCCAGACGGGCACGCTCGTCAATATCCGCAGTCCCGGCCATTTCGGCCAGCAGACCGTCATAGGCTTCAGAGCAGTAGCGCGGCATGTTGCCACCCAGCCAAGCATTTTCCGGGCTCGGGATTTCGGAACATTTCCAGTTGCCCATATAGGCTTCTGGGTCGGTCCCATCGAAGTTGTTCGCATACATTTCAACGTCAGCAAACAGCTTTTGGAACGTGTCCGGGCTGGACTGGTCACCACCAAAGAAGACACCGGCATCGATGTTCTTCAGCTCGGTCTCAACGCCAATTTCCGACCACCACTGTTTGATCAGCGCCTGGAAATCCTGACGCACAGCATTGGTCGAGGTTTGGTACAGGATCGAAAGGCGAACGCCGTCTTTCTCGCGGATACCATCAGCACCCGGTAGCCAACCAGCTTCGTCCAGAAGCGCATTCGCGCCAGCGATATCCTGCACCAGACAGGCATCGTTCGCGGTCGACGCATAGATCGCCGGGGCGGGCAGCACGTTACAGGTCGGACGACCCGCTTGACCGTAACCGATTTCCGTCAGCAGTTCGCGGTCAATCGCCATCGACAGCGCCTGACGCACAGCGATATCCGACAAGAACGGGTGCGGATGCGCAACCGTCGAGCGTTCATCGCCAAGATCGGGGTTCGGGTCAGTCAGGTTGATCATGATACGCTCAACCAGCGTGCCGAAACCGGACACGATTGTGCCTTTACCCGCGGATTCCATCTCGTCCAGAACCTCGGGGGCAATCTGCAGGTTCCACGCATAGTCAAACTCGCCTGTTTCCAGAACCGTACGGGCAGCCGCCGTTGCATCCCCGCCACCTTTGAAGGTCAGCGTCGCGAAGGCCGGCTTGGACGGATCGCGATAGTTGGGGTTGGCTTCCATGGAAATCGTGTCATTCGCGCGGAATTCTGTCACCACAAACGGGCCGGTGCCAATCGGGCCAAAGTTCTGATCCGTACAGGACGGCGCAGCCGCACCCGAGCAGCCTTCAAACTGTGCTGCTTGCAGGATCGGGGTCTGACCGCCAACGAACGGACCATAAGGGAACGGCTTTGGCACACCAAACGTGATCTTGATGGTCAGGTCATCCAATGCCTCGACACTGGTGACGTCACCGAATTTGGCCAATTGCTGGCAGCCGCCTTCCGGGTCCATGCAGTAATTCGCCGTGAACACAACGTCAGCCGATGTAACCGGCGTGCCGTCGGACCAAACCAGTCCTTCGGACAGTTTCCATGTGATGGAGGTCAGATCCTCCGCCACGCCGCCATTTTCGACGGTCGGAATTTCGTCAACCAGCCACGGCACCATGTTGCCGTCTTGGTCATAGCGGGCCAGCGGTTCGATGACCAGCGAGGCAGCTTCGATATCCTTGGTCCCGCCCGACAGGTAGGGGTTCAGGATTGACGCGGCCTGCCAATATATGATGCCGACATGCCCATCACGTCCCTGCATTTCGTGACCTGCGGCAAATGCCGACGTCGCGAGCATGGACGCACCAGCGGTCGCCATTGCGATTTTCGAGAGTTTCATAAGTCCTTCTCCGTTAGTTGGTTTCTGGGCAGGGTTCATCCCCACCTCTTTGGTTAATTGTAAAGATGACAAGCGACGAAGCGCCCGGCATCAACTTCTCGCCATTCCGGTGTTTCGGAACGACAAATCTCCATCACTTTCGGGCAGCGTGTGCAGAAATTGCAGCCCTTGGGCGGATTGGCGGGTGAGGGGACATCCCCCTTCAGAATGATCCGCTCATGCTGGCGATCGCCCGCCGGATCAGGGTGGGGAACTGCCGACAAAAGCGCCTGCGTATAGGGGTGTTTCGGGTCTGCATACAGCGCATCGCGCGGGGCGAGTTCAGCGATCTTGCCCAAATACATCACGGCGACGCGCGTCGCGAGGTGACGCACCATCGACAGATCGTGGCTGATGAACAGGTAGGTCAAGCCAAACTCCTGCTGCAAATCCTCCAGCAGATTGACCACCTGCGCCTGAATCGACACATCCAGCGCGGCAATCGGCTCGTCACATACGATAAATTTCGGATTAAGCGCCAACGCCCGCGCAATACCGATCCGTTGGCGTTGGCCACCGGAAAATTCGTGCGGATAACGGTCGGCAAAACGCCGTGCCAACCCGACTGCATCCATCAACTTCGCCACTTTTTCCCGTTTTTCCTTGCGGGTCAGGTTGGTATGTTCATCCAAAGGTTCCGCGATGATCGAACCCACCGTCATTCGCGGGTTCAGGCTTGCTTGCGGGTCCTGGAATATCATCTGCATCCGCGGGCGCATGTCGCGCAGCGCTTCGCCGGACAGGGTGGAAATGTCACTGCCGTCAATCTCGATATGTCCGTCTGTGATATCGTAAAGCCGCAACAACGCGCGGCCCACCGTCGATTTCCCGCAGCCGCTTTCTCCCACCAGCCCCAGCGTTTCGCCTTCGTAAATTTCGAAGCTGACCCCATCAACCGCCTTCACTTCACCCACGCGACGTCGCAGAACGCCCTTGAAGATCGGGAAATGCATCTTCAGATCATCGACCCGGACGAGGGGTTTTGTCCCATCAAGCATCACGTGGCCCTCCGGTTGTGGGGTCCCACCAGCAGGCAACGTCATGGCTATTTCCCACCTCGATACGGGCAGGATTGTCCGTGCGACATTTATCAAACGCATATTTGCAGCGCGGGGCAAATTCGCAGGTAGAAGGGGCTTCGGACAATGACGGTGGCTGTCCTTCTATGGACAACAATCGTTCGTTCCGTGGGCCTTCGACCTTGGGCAATGTTTCCAGCAACGCGCGCGTGTAAGGATGTTGCGGGTTGCGGAACAATTCCTTCACCGGTGCATGTTCAACGATCTGCCCGGCATACATCACCGCAACGCGGTCGGCGATTTCGGCTACCACACCCAGATCATGCGTGATCCAGATAATCGCCATGCCGAGTTTTTCGCGAAGGTCTTTGATTAGCTCCAGTATCTGCGCCTGAATCGTGACGTCCAGTGCCGTTGTTGGTTCATCCGCGATCAGAACTTTCGGGTCACACGCCAATGCAATCGCGATCATTACGCGTTGTCGCATACCACCGGAAAACTGATGTGGAAAATCCTTCAACCGGCGCTCTGCGTCCGGGATGCCAACCAGTTCCAACAGCTCCTTGGCGCGCACCCTCGCGGCGGCCTTGGACATGCCCATATGGACGCGCAGCGGCTCCATCAGCTGGAACCCGACATTAAACACCGGATTTAGAGAGGTCATCGGATCCTGAAAGATAAACCCGATCTCGCCACCGCGCAGGCGACGCAGACGGTCCTCGGACATGGCGCGCACATCCTGACCGTCGAAAGTTATGGATCCGCCTTGAATTTCCGCCGGTGGCATCGGCAGCAATTTCAGCAGCGACATCATCGTCACTGACTTACCGGACCCGCTTTCACCAACGATTCCCAGCAATTCACCGGGTGCGAGAGAGAAGCTCACCCCGTTAACGGCATGCACCATGCCATCACGTGTATTGAAAACAGTTTTCAGGTTCGCAACGTCAAGGACGTTAGCGTTTTGGTCCAGCATTCAGACTCCCTGTGTCTCGCCCTTCTGAAGCGGGCTCTTCGGGTTTTCCCGATAGTTAGCGTGGAGTAAACACTAAGATTTCCCCCACGACAATCCCGTATTTGACTTGACGAGGCGTGACCTCAGGCACAGGATCACCCCCGGATTGGAGGTTTCATGTCTCGTAAATACAGTACCGAAGAAATGCTGGCCGAACTTGTCGCGATAGACACGACATCCTCCAAATCAAATTTTCCGATCCTTGGTTTTATCGCAGATTATCTTAGCGGCTTTGGTATTCCGACCTATCGTGTACTTGATGAATCCGGCGAGAAAGCCAACCTTTACGCGCAAATCGGCCCTGATGTAGCGGGCGGCGTTATCTTGTCGGGCCACACGGATTGCGTGCCGGTCGAAGATCAGGATTGGGACAGCGATCCGTTTACATTAACGGAACGGGAGGGGAAATTATTCGGGCGTGGGACATGTGATATGAAAGGGTTTCTGGCCCTGATGCTGGCCGCCGTTCCCGATATGCTGGCCGCTGACCTGAAAGCGCCTATTCAACTTGCCTTTTCCTATGACGAAGAAACTGGCTGCCTCGGCGCTCCGTCGATGATCGAAGAAATGTCTAAAAACCTTCCCCGCGCCAAGGCGGTGATCGTGGGTGAACCTTCGATGATGCAAGTCGTAAATGGTCACAAGGGGATCATCGAATTGGAAACCCTTGTCACCGGCTATCCGGTTCATTCCAGTTTGGTCCATAGCGGTGTGTCGGCTGTGACCTTTGCGGCGAAACTGATCACTTGGCATCAGGATCAGATGGTCGCCAATCGGGCTTATATTGATCCGGTGATGGAAAAACTCGGTTATGTCCCACCCTATACGACCTTGCATAACGGTGTGATCCATGGCGGGACGGCCCATAATATCACCGCCGCAGAGTGTCGGTTTATGACCGATATCCGCCCCATCCCGACCGAAAAAATCCAAGATTGGCTGGATCGTTATCGTGCCTATGTGGCCGAGGTCGAAAAAGAAATGCAGGCCATTCAGCCCGAGACGTCAATCGAGATAAACGTCATCGCGATCACGCCCCCACTCGGCACCGAGGAAAACGGCGCGGCCGAGGCGTTGGCCAGAACCCTGACCGGCGACAATGCTGACCACGTCGTATCTTATGCGACCGAGGGCGGTCAGTTTCAGGAGGGCGGGTATTCCACCGTCGTCTGCGGCCCCGGTTCCATCGAACAGGCGCATCAGCCCAACGAATATATCGAAATCTCGCAGCTTCGCGCGGGCGAAGCTTTCATCCGAAAAATCATCGAACATCTTTGCTGAGGACCCCATGCCCACCATCAACCGTTTCGCCGACCTTCACGACGACATCACCGCCTGGCGACGGGATTTACACGAACATCCCGAAATTCTGTTTGAAACCCATCGCACCTCGAAAGTCGTTGAAGAAAAACTGAAAAGCTTCGGTTGTGACGAGGTGGTTACAGGGATGGGCCGCACGGGTGTTGTCGGCGTAATCCACGGCAAAACCAACACAAGCGGTCGCGTGATTGGACTGCGCGCCGACATGGACGCGCTGCCGATCCACGAAACCACTGGCAAACCCTATAAGTCAAAAACCGATGGCGCGATGCATGCCTGCGGGCATGACGGGCACACAGCGATGTTGCTGGGGGCAGGGGCCTATCTGGCAGAAACGCGGAACTTTGACGGCACGGCAGTGCTGATCTTCCAGCCTGCCGAAGAAGGCGGCGGCGGTGGCCGCGAGATGGTCGAAGACGGCCTGATGGAGAAATTCGGCATTCAGGAAGTTTACGGCATGCATAACGGCCCCAGCCTTCCGATAGGGGAATTCGCCATTTGCTCCGGTCCAATCATGGCTGCCACCGATACGATCGAAATCACTGTCGAGGGGCTGGGCGGTCATGCAGCCTTTCCCCATGACAATATCGATACCACGCTGGTTGCCAGCCATATCGTTGTCGCCTTGCAAAGCATCGTGTCGCGCAACACTGACCCAATTGACAGCGCGGTCGTGTCGATCACCAGTTTCAAAACATCAAGCACCGCGTTTAACATCATCCCGCAAGGGGTGGAACTGCGTGGCACCGCGCGCTCGTTAAAACCTGAAACCCGTGACATGATCGAAGAAAAGGTGAAACTCGTCGCCGAAAATACGGCGCGGGCGTTTGGCGCGAAAGCCACCGTCACCTACACTCGCGGCTATCCTCCGACCGTCAATCACGAGGAACAGACCAGTTTTGCGGCCGACGTCGCGCGCGAGATTGTCGGTCCTGACAAGGTGAATGACCAGCTCCTCCCTGCCATGGGGGCCGAAGATTTCTCCTATATGCTCGAGGCCCGACCGGGCGCTTATATCTGGATCGGTAACGGCGACAGCGCAACGCTGCATCACCCAGACTACGACTTTAATGACGAGGCGATCCCGTTTGGGTCCTCCTATTGGGTGCGGTTGATCGAACGCGGAATGCCTGCCCAATAAATCTGTGCCCCGCCTTGTTTTGCCATCCAGTTGGACATAGATCAGGGGCACGCGAAAGACGCGCATAGTGTGTCTTGCAAAGCTCTGCCTTGCACTTTAGGGTCCGCGCAAATTTGAACAGGCGAATGCGCTATAAAATAAGAGGTCAATAATGTTTGCATCACCAGCCTATGCACAGGCCGCAGGCGCAGGCGGTTCCGCCGCCGCTTTTGGTAGTTTCCTGCCGCTTATTCTGATCTTCGCGATTATGTATTTCCTGCTGATCCGTCCTCAGCAGAAAAAGCTCAAAGAACATCAGGCCATGGTTGCTGCCGTACGCCGTGGCGATCAGGTTGTCACCGCCGGCGGGGTGATCGGCAAGGTGTCCAAGGTCATTGACGAGCGCGAGATCGAGGTTGAAATCGCCCCGAACGTCAAAGTCAAGGTGATGAAACACACCCTCTCGAACGTGCTCAACAAAACCGAGCCAACAGAATAATTCAAAGGCCGCCTTCGCAGGCGGCTTTTCCATGAGGTCGCGTAGCAATGCTGCAATTTTCCCTGGTTAAGCGGGTCCTGATCACCGCCGTCTGTGTGGCGGGAGTAATTTTTTCAGCGCCGAATTTCTTTTACGGAAAAGTCGAAAAACACAATGATGCCAAGGCATTATTGGAACAAGGTAATGCGCTAACCGTTGAGCAGCAGGCTGATTTTGATGCTTGGCCGAATTGGTTACCCACGCAAGTGGTGAATTTAGGGCTGGATTTGCGTGGCGGTGCTCATGTGTTGGTCGAAGTGGCAGTGGCGGATGTCTACAAGGATCGCCTCGACAGCCTGTGGCCCGAAATTCGCGACACGCTTCGCACCGAACGTGATGTGATTGGAAGCGTCGTGCAGGCCGAAAGCGCCGATGACGAATTGCGGATCGAAATCGGCAATCCCGAGGCGTTGGATCGCGCCTTGGAACTGGCGCAGGGTCTGACCCGCCCGGTTGTTTCCATCACCGGCGCCGGGTCGCGAGACTTTGATATAAGCATTGAATCCGGCCAACTTGTGGTGCGCATTTCCGAAGCCGAACGTATTGCGCTTGATGATCGCACCATGCAGCAATCGCTGGAAATCATTCGTCGCCGCGTCGACGAGGCCGGAACCCGCGAACCTTCGATTCAACGTCAAGGGGCCGAACGCATTCTGGTGCAAGTGCCCGGGATTGGCTCTGCCGAGGAACTTCTGGACTTGATCGGACGCACCGCCAAACTGGAATTCCTGCATGTTGTGCAACGGACCTCCAACCCGGATGTCCGGCCCGGCGTTGGCAATATCGTGGTGCCAAGCCTTGATGAACCCGGTGTCTATTATGTCCTTGAAGAGGGGGCCGTTGTTGGCGGAGATGAACTCGATGATGCAAAGCTTGGCTTTGATCAGAACGGTCAACCCGCTGTGGAATTCCGTTTCAATCCAGCAGGGGGGCGTAAATTCGGGGAATATACCGCCGCCAATGTTGGCAACCCCTTTGCTATCGTGCTGGATAACGAGGTGATCTCGGCTCCGCGCATCAATCAGGTCATTCCGGGCGGCGCCGGGATAATCACCGGCAATTTCACCGTGGAATCGGCGACACAGCTGGCGATCCTGCTTCGCGCGGGTGCACTTCCCGCCGAGATTACCCCCCTTGAACAGCGCACCGTCGGACCGGAACTCGGTCAGGATTCGATTGATGCAGGCAAAACCGCAACCATCGTCGCCTTCGTTGCGGTGCTGATCTTCATGGTGCTGGCCTATGGTCTGTTTGGTATTTTCGCCAATATCGCTTTGTTGCTGAACGTGGCGTTGATCTTCTCGCTTTTGTCGATGATCGGGGCAACGCTAACCTTGCCGGGGATTGCCGGGATCGTGCTGACCATTGGTATGGCTGTGGATGCCAACGTTCTGGTCTTTGAACGTATCCGCGAGGAACTGAAAGCCGGTCGCAAAGCCGCGCGCGCCATCGAACTTGGATATGAACGGGCGATCTCTGCCATTGTTGATGCCAACATAACGACCTTGATTGCTGCCGGTATCCTGTTTGCAATCGGGTCAGGCCCGGTCAAAGGGTTTGCTGTAACCTTGGGGTTGGGGATCGTCACGTCGGTTTTCACCGCCATTTGGGTGACCCGCATGATGATTGCCATCTGGCTTGATTGGCGCAAACCCAAAACCATCGAAGTATAGGTGAAACCATGCGACTGAAACTTGTCAAAAGCGATACCAACTTCGATTTCTTCGGCGTCGCCCGACTGGCGATCATCTTCTCTATCTTGTTGATCGTCGCCTCCTTTGGGCTGTTTTTTACCAAAGGGCTGAATTTCGGCATCGACTTTCGTGGCGGCACGCTGATCATGGCAGAGACCACCGAACCGGTCGATATGTCTCAGACCCGTCTTCTTCTGAATGCGCTAAATCTTGGCGATATCTCTGTCACCGAGGTTAGCGCCGCAACGGAACTGGTTACCGAGGAACATCTTCTGATGATCCGTATCGAACAGCAGGACGATGATCCCGAAGTGCAGAATGACGCAATTACCGGCGTCAAAGCCGAACTGGATCGCGAATATCCGGGCATCGTTTACCTGCAAACTGATAGCGTCGGCGCAAAGGTGTCGGGGGAACTGATCCAAGCGGGCATTTTGGCAGTCGTGCTCGCGGTTGCGGCCGTGTTGTTCTATATCTGGCTGCGGTTTGAATGGCAGTTTTCGGTCGGGGCGGTGGCGGCACTGGTCCATGACGTGCTGATCACTATTGGCATATTCTGCCTGACCCAGATCGAATTCAACCTGACGATCATCGCCGCCATTCTGACCATCGTCGGCTATTCACTGAACGACACGGTGGTTGTTTTTGACCGGGTGCGCGAGAACCTGCGCAAATACAAGCAAATGGACTTGAAAGAGCTGCTGAACCTTTCGATCAACGAAACCTTGTCACGCACCACCATGACGTCCTTTACCACGCTGATTGCGTTGGTGGCGCTCTATTTTCTAGGTGGCACGGTAATCAGCGGGTTCACATTTGCCATGATCTTCGGGATTATTGTGGGCACCTATTCGTCGATCTTCATCGCCTCGGTTCTGGTGCTGTATCTGGGCGTAAAGCGCGATTGGGACAAACCCGAAGGCGAAGCCGGGACCCAGTTCTCCAACGTGGATGCCTGACCTGATCCTTGATCTTTGGGCTCAGCCAGGCGTGCCTTGGCTGGTTCTGACGGTCTTTGTCGCTGGGATCGTCCGCGGTTTCACCGGCTTTGGCACCGCGCTGATCTACGTCCCGATTGCGTCGATTTTTCTGCCGCCGACGGTGGTGATTTTCACCTTGATCGTCATGGATTTCATTGGCCCGTTGCCACTATATCCCGAAGCCCTCCGACGTTGGAACAAGGCCGAGGTCATGCGCATGGTCGCCGGTTCCGTGGTCGGAGTGACGCTGGGCATATGGTTGTTGACGAAAATGGACCCGTATGTGTTTCGCTGGGTTGCTTCGGGGCTGGTCATTGTTGCCCTGATAACCTTGGCGTCCGGCTGGCGCTATCACGGGGAAATCGGTCCCCGGCTGCCCGTCGCCGTCGGCGGGGTCAGCGGCTTCTTCGGGGGCTTTAGCGGTATCGGCGGTCCGCCAGTGATCCTGTTTTATCTGGGCGGGCAGGGGCGACCTGAAACGATCCGCGCCAACATCCTGATCTTCTTCCTGTTTGGTGAAATTATCTCTGTCACCAACTTCGCACTTCGTGGCCTGATGACATGGCAGGGGTTTACACTTGGCCTTACCCTGATGTTCCCCTATCTGCTGGGCAATATCCTTGGTGGTCAAGGTTTTAAACGCGTGGGCGAGGCGACCTTCCGCCCCGTCGCATTCGTGATAATCGCTGCCGCCGCGATTATCGGCCTGCCGCTATTTGATTGACTTCGACCTTCGCCACACTCTGCCAACCGCTGGGCTCGTGATCTATCTTGGCGGCATCCTCGACCGGGTTGCCGCCAGTTTTTGTTTCTGCCGTGCCACCTGTCCCTCGCGATAGAAGGTGTATATCCCCATCCCCACAACGATCGCCGATCCCACCAGCGTCGCGACGTCAATCGGGTCGTGAAAGATGAACCATCCGATCAATAGGGCCCAGATCAACACCGAATACCGAAATGGCGAAACGAACGCGATCTCGCCAACCCGCATCGACGTCACCGAAGCGATATACCCGATCAGCAAGAACCCCGCAGCGCCCGCCAAAAACATCAGCGCGCGCGCGCTCATCGGCTCCCATTCCTGCGTGATCAGCGTCATGCCGCCTGCAAATGTCGTCATCGCCAGCGTCGTGATCAGTGCCACGAAGCTGGACGGCGTTTCGCGCGACAGTTTCGTCGTCGACAGGTCTCGCAGCACCACAAAAACCACCGCGCCAAGCCCCCACAAAGAATAGGTATTGAACGCATCCGTGCCCGGTCGCAGGATCACCAGAACCCCCATGAACCCGACCACAATCGCCACATAGCGCCGCCAACCCACCTCGGCCCCCAGAAATATCGACGCTGCCAGCGTGACCGCCAGCGGCAGTGCCTGCATGATCGCGGTCAGGTTGGCAATCGGCATGTGGAACAGGGCGGTTAGGAAACAATAGGTCGCGCCGACCTCGCCAATCGTGCGCAAGATCACCACCCCCACATCACGGCGTGGCAATCGATAGAACAGCCCTTTCATATACCAGGCCACACAAAACATCAGAACCGAGGCAATGATCCCCCGCACCAGCACCACCTGAAACAGGGCCAATTCGCCAGAAACGATCTTGATCATCGTGTCGTTACACACAAATCCTGCCATCGACAGCGTCATGAAAAACGCGCCGCGCATATTCTCGGAATGGCTGATCATTTTTGGGATGTCCTGTTGTCTGGACATTGCCATATCACCCGATTTCCCAAAAGCAAAACCAAAAACTGTGCCTCGGCCCCTTTCATCTGGATTTAGAACCATTATAGTTGAACCAAGCGGCAGGGGGCCGTGACAATCACATAATCAGGGGAATGATATGGCTTTTGAACTACCCGACCTTCCATATGCACATGACGCGCTGGCAGCCAAGGGCATGTCCGCCGAAACGTTGGAATACCACCATGACCTGCACCACAAGGCCTATGTCGATAACGGCAACAAGCTGATCGCCGGGACCGAGTGGGAGGGCAAAACCCTCGAAGAAATTATCGTCGGGACCTACGATTCAGGTGCCGTTGCACAGAATGGTATCTTCAACAACATCTCGCAATTGTGGAACCACAACCAGTTCTGGGAAATGATGGGGCCGAATGTCAGCGCCATGCCGTCCGAACTGGAAAGCGCACTTACCGAAAGCTTCGGCTCGGTCGACAAGTTCAAGGAAGCGTTCTCCGCCGCAGGCGCGGGGCAGTTCGGGTCCGGCTGGGCATGGCTGGTCAAGGACAAAGATGGCAGCCTGAAAGTCACCAAAACGGAAAATGGCGTGAACCCGCTTTGCTTCGGGCAAACCGCATTGTTGGGCTGCGATGTATGGGAGCATTCCTATTACATCGACTTCCGCAATAAGCGTCCGGCGTATCTGACCAACTTCCTCGACAATCTGGTCAATTGGGAAAACGTCGCCTCGCGGATGTAATAAAATCTGGCATCCCACTCACCAGTGGGATGCCGACCGAGAGGGAATACACATGTTGATACCAAGAATTGTGAGCGCAGCGATTTCGGGCGCAATAATTATGTGTCTGGGATCTCTCGCGTCAGCGCAAAACGCAAATGACGTCTGCAATGCAAAGCTGGACGCAGAAGATTTCGTCGGGAATTACACCGTCCAGATCGGCAGCGCAGTATTAACGGATGGCGCGACAATTGTTCCGCTGAATGCCAATGATGCGTTTGCCGCGACATTCTTCGAAATAGATGGTCAGCTAACCATGGAATCGTCCGGGACGACGATTGCTTTCGCACTCGCTGATGAAAACGAGCCCGATTGGGTATTTGATCCGCAGGCTGATCTGAACATTAGTAGCAGCGAGTTTGAACAAACCGTCGGCTGCGCGATAGCAAATCTGCCGCGTCTGATCGGGACTGGAACATCAAAGTCGCAAGAGGGAACAGATATTGTCTTTGTTTATCGGCTCATTGCTTGGTCCAGAACAGCTGAAGATGGCGTGACCAATATGCTGGGATCGTTAAAATGGTCTGGTGGCGGGTTGGAAATGTCGCGCGTCGTTATGCTCGCTAGAAACTGAATCCATCCAACAATCATATCTTCAGACAGTCCGATGATATGTGACGTCTAGAATAGAACTCACAGTTTGCGCTGTCACGACACATATCGGTTGTTGCGGGAATGCCACCGGAATAGCGTCTTGGTAGGATATAACCGGAGTTCCGCGTATGACTGATCCGATCAAGGGTGTCCTCGCCATGCTTGGCGCCAGTATAACATGGGGTCTGTCGGGGATTTATTACAAGGCGCTGGATCATGTCCCGGCGACTGAAATCCTCGCTCATCGCACGATCTGGAGCTTCGTTTTCCTCGGCCTCGTCCTGATCGGTCAGGGCAGGGTGGGGGCAACCCTTGCGCATATGTCAAACCGGCATACGCTGGGGCTGCTGGGTCTGTCGGCACTGCTGATCTCGTCGAACTGGGGGATGTATATCCTGTCGATTCAGTCTGGCTGGGCGATGGAATCGAGCTTTGGCTATTACATCTTCCCGCTTGTTGCGACGGCACTGGGATTTATCGTTTTGCGTGAACGGCTAAGCCCGGCGAAATGGGGGGCAATCGGGATCGCAGGAGCGGCGGTGCTGATGTTGGGGTTGGGTCTTGGCAGCCCGCCTTGGGTGTCGCTGTTTCTGGCGGTTACCTTTGCCTTCTATGGTCTGATCAAGAACCGTCTGGATGTTGGCCCGGTCCAGTCCGTATTTATCGAAGTCGTGCTATTGGCCCCCATTGCCCTGATCTGGCTGGCGGCGGATTTTTCCGGTTCTGGCGGGGCGTTTGGGGCTAATTGGCATGATACGTTGATGCTGGCATTTTCGGGGATCATCACCGGCGGTCCGCTGATCCTGATGTCCTACGCCGCGCGACGCATCTCTCTCGCGGCGTTGGGTCTGGTCCAATATGTGAACCCAACCCTGCAATTCCTGATTGCCACCTTCCTGTTTCTGGAACCCTTTACCAAATGGCACGCCATTGCCTTCCCGCTGATCTGGGTTGGTCTTGCGATTTTCAGCGTCGAAAGCTGGCGTCAGGACAGATCAGCGCGCAAACGCGCCATCAATGTCGGGACATCCACGATCACCTGAAGGAATTCGCGGAAACTGGGTTCGGCAAACCCTTCGGCAACCATATGGTCGATCAGCGCGATCAGCTTATCCCAATAGCCATTGATATTCAGCAGATAGATTGGCTTTTCGTGCAGCCCAAGCTGGCGCCACGTCATGACCTCGAACAGTTCGTCCAGCGATCCGGCACCGCCGGGCAGGGTGACAATGGCGTCAGCATTCATGAACATGACCTTTTTGCGCTCATGCATGGTTTCCGTCACAACAAACGCCGTCAGGTCACGTTTGCCAACTTCCCGCTTCATCAAATGCACGGGGATCACCCCAAAGGTTTCGCCACCCGCAGCCTGCGTCGCATTGGCGACCGCCCCCATAATCCCGACATCTCCCGCGCCGTAAACCAGCTGAAACCCCGCCTCGGCAAGACCTCGCCCCAGCGCTTCGGCACTGTCGCGATAGGCCGGGTCTTTCCCAAACCGCGATCCGCAAAACACACATACCGCTGACGACGTTTTGGCCATATCATTCCCCATGTTGGTGCTCTCATCACTAAAACCTATTCCCATGAATTGCCAGTGACCAGATCGTGGTGTATCGATGACAGGACGGTAATGACATGGTGAGACTATGAAGGATAACTGGTTCCTCTATCTGATCGCGGTTCTTCTGGGCGGAGGGATTGCGGGGACCCTGTATTATGTGGATCGTTCAAGCGGGCCCGAGACCGGGGTCCAGCAGATCGCCGCAGATGCCGATCAGGAAATCATCCCGTTGGAACTGCCGCCCATCTCCGAACCTGTCGAAGGCGAGGATTTGGCCGCCACATCCGTCGCTCCCACCGAACCAGTGCCAACCGCCACGACCGAAGACACCCAGACCGAGATCGCGAATTCCGCCGAAGAGACACCTCTGGTCGATTCCCTGAACCAGGTCGAAGACGCCGCTGATACACTTGCCAGCAATCTCGGCTCAGCAACCGACACGACTTCCCCGGGTGACGACGCAAACCCGACCGAGATTGAGACTTCGGCCGACGGCACATCCTTGGATAATTCTACGGACCAAGTCGACTCCGCAACCGACTCCGTCGCCAACAGCGCTGACTCGCAGACGCAAACATCTGAATCTGTCGAAGACACCCAGATTGCCGATGCAGACACGACCACCGCAGATGAACCAGACAATGACGAGGTTACCCCCCCGGCCGAGATCGTGAATTCCGCCGAGGGTACACCCTTGGACAATTCTTTGAACCAGATGGAAACCGCAACCGACACCGTCGTCAGCAGCCTCGGTTCCTTGACCGACACCCAGACAAATACCACGGACGCTGACACCACCGTCGAACCCGACACAGAGGATGCGCAAAGCGATGGCTCTCCCGCAGAGCCGACAGAGGATGCCGGGGATCAGGCAAGCGTTGAACCGCGTGTCGCCGAACCTGGCACGTCACCCGCCACAGAAAAAACCGCTGCTGCTTCGACCGTTGCCGGCACCAACCTGACAATCGAAGGCAACAAGCCCGAATTTGACGTTGTGCGCGTAGACCAAGCCGGCAATGCCGTTGTTGCCGGAACCGCGGAACCAAACTCCACCGTGTCCATCATGGCCGATGGCGAGAAGATCGGCGAAGCCACCGCCAACGCCTCGGGCGAATTTGTCGCAATACTCTCCACACAGACGGGCGAAGCCCAAAATTTGGAACTTGAATCCGAACTGGACGGACAATTGGCCTTCTCGGATGAATCCATCCTGATCCTGCCCAGCATCGGGCGCTCCGCTGCCGAAAGCGTCGCCGAAGAATCTGCACCGATCATCGTCAAGACCACCCCGGAAGAAGTCGTTGTGGTCCAGCCGGGCGGCCCGGCACTTGTTGATCAGGTGGTGATCGATTCCATCAGCTATGGCGCAGATGGGGATCAGGTCATTATCAACGGACGCGGAACCCCCAATCACGAAGTGTTCCTTTATGTAAACAATACGGTGGTCGCCAACACCATGATCGCACCATCAGGCGTCTGGCGCATCCAGTTGAAGACAATTGACGCAGGTAACTACACGATGCGCGCCGACGAGATTGACGCAAACGGTCAGGTGGTTAGCCGCATGGAAACCCCGTTCCAGCGGGCCTATCCGGCAGATGTGCAGGCTGCACAATCCAATCAAAAGGCGACCCACATCGTGCAACCGGGCAATTCGCTGTGGCTGATTGCGACGAATACCTATGGTGATGGCCTGAAATATCATCAGATATTCCAGGCGAACCAGGATCAGATTCGCAATCCCGACCTGATTTACCCGGGACAGGTTTTTGTAATTCCGGACAACGAATAATCCTCTAGGGGCTGGCACTTCCCGGCCCGGCGGCCTATGTGTTGCCGGAGATGAGGAAGCTATCGATGACAGATGCCACCGACGCAAAGGCCGAACGTAAGTCCAGCCTCAATGTTCTTCGCAAAGTTGCGCCCTACCTTTGGCCCGCCGGACAACCCGCAATGCGGGCCCGTGTCGTGCTTGCGATGTTGGCGCTGGTAGTGGCCAAAATTGCCACCGTCATCACGCCGTTTTTCTTCAAGGGGGCCGTGGACACCCTGACCGCGGGACAGGATGCACCGACCGTCATGTTTGTCACCGGGGCTGTTGCGCTGACCATTGCCTATGCCGTTATGCGGCTTGCCGGGGTGGGGTTCAACCAATTGCGTGACGCTATTTTCGTGCGTGTTGGCCAACGCGCCATGCGTCGTCTTGCGCTTGAAACTTTTGAACATATGCACGCGTTGTCGATGCGCTACCACATCACCCGCAAAACCGGTGGCCTGTCCCGGATAATCGAGCGCGGGATCAAAGGGATCGAATTCCTGCTTCGCTTCCTTTTGTTCTCCATCATCCCGCTGATCCTCGAACTTTTGATGGTCGCGATTATCTTTTTCGTCGTGTTTGACGTGCGCTATCTGGGTGTCGTTGTTGTCACTATCGCGCTTTACATCTGGTTCACCTTCCGGGTCACCGAATGGCGCGTGAAAATCCGGCGGGACATGAACAAACAGGATACCGAGGCCAACCAAAAAGCCATCGACAGTCTTCTGAATTTTGAAACCGTGAAATATTTCAGCGCTGAACGTCGCGAGGCCGCGCGCTACGACGTCTCGATGGCTTCATACGAAGGTTTGGCGATCAAAACCAACTATACGCTGGGTTTCCTCAACTTTGGGCAATCGGTTCTGATCACAGGTGGTCTCCTCGCCGTCATGATCCTTGCTGCGATGGGAGTGCAGGACGGGTCCCTGACGGTCGGTGATTTTGTTATGGTCAATGCCTATATGATCCAGATCACCATGCCTTTGAATTTCCTCGGCTCCGTTTATCGCGAAATTCGTCAGGCTCTCGTTGATATGGGCGAGATGTTTGACCTTCTCGAACAGCCTGCTGAAATTACTGACAAACCCAACGCGCCAGATTTGCGCGTTGATGGCGGTGAAATCGCATTTTCCGACGTTGTCTTTGGCTATGACCCGGAACGCACCATCCTACACGGTCTGGACCTGACCGTTCCCGCCGGGCAAACTGTGGCCGTTGTTGGCCCATCAGGGTCGGGCAAATCGACCATCGGGCGGCTTCTGTTCCGCTTTTACGATGTGCAACAGGGCAGCCTGAAAATCGACGGGCAGGATGTGCGCGACATCACACAGGAAAGCCTGCGTGCCCATATCGGCGTCGTGCCCCAAGACACGGTCCTATTCAACGACACGATTGGCTATAACATCGCCTATGGCCGCCCCAATGCCTCCCGCGCCGAAGTGGAAGAGGCCGCCAAGGCCGCCCAGATCCACGAATTCATCCAATCCCTACCACAGGGCTATGAAACCGTGGTGGGGGAACGCGGCCTGAAACTCTCGGGTGGTGAAAAACAGCGCGTCGGCATCGCCCGCACATTGCTGAAGAACCCGCCGATCCTTCTGCTGGACGAAGCAACCTCTGCGCTTGATAGCGAAACTGAACAGGGCATTCAGGAAGCGTTGAAAGCCATGGGCAAGGGCCGCAGCGTGATCACCATCGCGCACCGCCTGTCTACTGTTGTCCACGCCGACCAGATCATCGTGCTGGAACGTGGTGTTGTGGTCGAACGCGGGACACATGACGCGCTGTTAGCCAAGAATGGTCGTTACGCCTCCATGTGGCAGCGCCAGCAGGCCGAAAGCGAAGAACGCGCGCTTGCCTAAGCCCGAAAAACCCACTACCTGAGCGCCATGAACGCCCAACCGCTGACCAATACAAAGCATCTGACGGGCGGCGCACCAGAGGGGTTTGACACCCATCTGGCCGCCGGGCTTGTGGCGCGCGCGAATGGGCCCGTCATCGTGGTGCTGCGCGATGACACCCGCATGGCGGCCTTTCAGCAGGGATTGTCCTTCTTTGCCCCAAAACTCCCGGTCCTGACCTTCCCCGCATGGGATTGCGTCCCTTATGACCGCGTGTCCCCAAATGCCGACATTTCAGCAACGCGCATGGCCACACTGGCGGCGCTGGCCGACGGGTTTGACCGCAAGGCGCTGATCCTGACCACGGTGAACGCGGTGACACAGCGCATCCCGGCCCGGAAAACCGTCCGCACCTCCAGCTTCACCGCCGAGGTTGGCAAGCAGATCAACGAATCCGCCCTCAAATCCTACCTGATCCGTATGGGGTTCAACGCTGCCCCAATGGTGATGGAGCCGGGGGATTATTCCGTCCGCGGCGGTCTGATCGACATTTTTCCGCCGGGGGCTGACAACCCGGTGCGCCTCGACCTGTTCGGCGACGTTCTGGACGGTGCGCGGACCTTCGACATTGAAACCCAGATGACCAAGGCGAAAGTCGCCCGCATCGAACTGGCCCCCGTGTCCGAGGTCATTCTCGACGACAATGCCATCCAGCGTTTCCGCCGCGAATACCGCCACACATTTGGCGCCGCCGGCAATGACGACCCGCTATACGAGGCGATTTCAGACGGTCGCAAGCACCAAGGCGCCGAGCATTGGCTGCCCTTCTTTCACGAGCATCTCGAAACCTTTTTCGATTACCTCCCCGGCGCACCCATTGTGCTGGACGATCAGGTCGACGCCGCCCGCGCGGCGCGGTGGGACTCGATCAACGACCAGTTTCAGAACCGCACCGCAGCCCTGTCGGAAAAATCGCACCTCGCCACCGTCTACAAGCCGATAGACCCCGGCCTCCTCTATCTCGACGACGCCGCATGGGAATCTGCCACCGCGAACCGCCCGATCCGCCAATTCTCCCCGCTCCCTCAGCCACCCGGCCCGAACTGCACCGACGCCGGAGGACGGCGTGGCCGCAACTTCGCGTCCGAGAGACAGCAAGAGGAAATCTCACTCTTCGGTGCGCTCGCTGACCATATCGCCGCACGCCGCAAATCCACCCACGTGATCCTCGCCAGTTATTCCGAAGGCTCGCGCGAGCGGTTCGAAGCCTTGTTGGACGACAGCGGCGTCACCGATTTTCGCGAAATCGCCACCTTCGCCGACATACCCGAGGGCAAGGGCGGCTTGTTCCTGACCGTTTGGGGTGTCGATACCGGATTCGAAACCCCCGACCTCACCGTCATCGCGGAACAGGACATCTTAGGCGACCGCTTGATCCGCACAGGCCGCAAGACACGCCGCGCCGAAAACTACCTGAAGGAAGCGCAATCTCTTTCCCCCGGCGACCTGATCGTCCATGTCGACCACGGGGTAGGGCGCTATACAGGGCTGGAAACCATCACCGCCGCCGGCGCGCCGCACGAATGCATCGCGCTGGAATATGCGGGCGGCGACCGCCTGTATCTGCCCGTCGAAAACATCGAACTCCTGTCCCGTTATGGGCATGAGGTTGGGTTGCTCGACAAGCTCGGCGGCGGCGCGTGGCAGGCCAAAAAGGCCAAGCTCAAGGAACGCATCCGCGACATTGCCGACAAGCTGATCCGCCTCGCCGCCGAACGCGCGCTCCGCTCCGGCACCATCATGACCCCGCCCGAAGGGATGTGGGACGAATTCTGCGCTCGCTTCCCCTATGCGGAAACCGACGACCAGCTGAACGCGATCGAGGATGTGTTAACCGACCTGTCGTCGGGCATCCCCATGGACCGCCTGATTTGCGGCGATGTCGGTTTTGGCAAGACCGAGGTCGCCATGCGCGCCGCCTTCATCGCCGCCATGTCCGGCCAGCAGGTCGCCGTCATCGCGCCCACCACGCTACTCGCCCGCCAGCATTACAAATCCTTCGCCGACCGCTTCCGCGGCCTGCCCGTCACCGTCCGGCAACTCTCGCGCTTCGTGCCCGCAGCCGAGGCGAACAAGACCCGCGACGGCTTGGGTAGGGGAGAGGTTGACATCGTCATCGGCACCCACGCACTTCTGGCGAAGGGCATCCGGTTTGCCAATCTTGGCCTCTTGGTGATTGACGAGGAACAGCATTTCGGCGTCACCCACAAGGAACGGCTCAAAGAACTCCGCTCGGACGTCCATGTCCTGACCCTCACCGCCACGCCCATCCCGCGCACGCTGCAACTGGCCTTGTCAGGTGTGCGCGAACTGTCCCTGATCGGCACGCCGCCCGTCGACCGCCTCGCGATCCGCACCTATGTCAGCGAATTCGACCCGGTGACCATCCGAGAGGCGCTGTTGCGCGAACATTATCGCGGCGGTCAGTCCTTCTATGTCGTCCCGCGCATTAGTGACCTCACCGAAATCGAAGAGTTTTTGCGCGAACAAGTGCCAGAAGTGACATTCGTGACCGCCCATGGCCAAATGCCCGCCGGGCAGCTCGACGACAAGATGAACGCCTTCTACGACGGCCAATATGATGTGCTGCTGGCGACCACCATTGTCGAAAGCGGTCTGGATATCCCTGCCGCCAACACCCTGATCGTGCATCGCGCTGACATGTTTGGCCTTGCGCAGCTTTACCAGATCCGGGGCCGGGTGGGCCGCTCCAAAATCCGCGCTTACGCCTATATGACAACCCAGCCACGCAAGGTGCTGACAGACGGGGCGGAAAAACGCCTGCGGGTGCTCAGTTCCCTCGACAGTCTTGGCGCAGGCTTCTCGCTGGCCTCTCAGGACCTCGATATCCGGGGTGCGGGCAATCTGGTGGGCGAAGAACAATCCGGCCATGTCCGCGAAGTGGGCTACGAGCTTTACCAACACATGCTCGAAGAAGCGATTGCCAAGATGAAAGCCGGGGAGCTGGAGGGGCTTACCGATGCTGACGAAACCTGGGCCCCACAGATCAACCTTGGCGTGCCGGTGTTGATCCCGGACGATTATGTCTCCGATCTCGATGTGCGCCTCGGCCTCTACCGTCGATTGTCAGCGCTCTCGGGCAAGGTGGAGCTCGAAGGTTTTGCGGCCGAACTGATCGACCGTTTTGGCAAATTGCCGAAAGAGGTCAACATGCTCCTCAACATCGTTCGCATCAAAGCGGCCTGCAAAACTGCCGGAATTGCCAAACTGGATGGCGGTCCAAAAGGGGCGACGTTGACATTCCACAACAACAAATTCGCCAATCCGGCGGGCTTGGTGACGTTCATCCAGAACCAGCGCGGGCAGGCAAAGGTGAAGGACAACAAGATCGTCGTGCGCCGCGATTGGGCGAAAACATCGGACAAGGTGAAGGGCGCGTATGCGATTGCCTCCGATCTGGCAGCGCTCGCCAAGGGGTAATGAACACCGTCAAAAGTCCGGGCGCCACAAATTACGCCCGTTAACCTTTCAAAATTAACATTTCAAATATGTATGGTTGCTGCATAAAAGCTGCATAGTTTCTGCATAGGGACTTTGTGGGTTAACGGCGAAAGGTTAACGCCCTTTGCGCCTACTCCTCCACGAACCGTACTGACCCGATATGATCCAGATTCCGGTTTCGCTGTGCATAATCAATTCCATAGCCCACGACGAACTTGTCCGGGATTTCGAACCCGATCCAATCGGCCGTAATGTCGACCTCCCGGCGAGAGGGTTTATCCAGTAACGCACAGATTTTCAGCCGCTTGGGATGGCGCGTTTTCAATATGTCGATCACGTGTTTCAGTGTGTGTCCCGTATCCACGATATCCTCGACCACCAACACGTCGCGCCCTTCAATTTCACCTCGTATGTCCTTCAAAATACGTACTTCTTTGCTACTTTCCATCGCATTACCATAGGACGAGGTCTCCATGAAATCGATCTCGACGGGCAGGTCCAATTCGCGGGCCAGATCAGCGATAAAAACAAAGGATCCGCGCAGTAGCCCGACCACCACCAATTTGTCCGTGCCTTTGAAATAGTCGGATATCTCGTGCGCCAGCGCCTCCACCCGCGCCGCAATGGATTTGGCCGAGATCATCTGATCAATCACGTAATTATTGTGCTCCATACCCTTGCCCTTCCGACTCCTGTCGCCCTATAGGTTGCCAAGAAAACAGGACGAAAGCCACCCCGTATGCCAACGCATAGTGAAAAACGTGTGATGCCCTACAGTGCGGGCCAAATGTATGATTTGATTGCAGATATTGAAGCCTACGAGGAATTTCTCCCATGGATTGCGGCCGCGCGGATCACGAGGCGGCAGGTGGAAGCGGATCAAGAGGTGGTGGACGCCGACTTGGTTGTGTCCTTCAAGGTGTTTCGCGAGAAATTCGGCAGCCGAGTGACATTGCGTCCTGATGTCCATCAGATCGACGTTGCCTACCTGAACGGGCCATTCAAATATCTCAACAACCATTGGACCTTTACGCCCGTTGATGAGGAGTCCTGCGAGGTGGATTTCTTCGTGGATTTCGAATTCCGGTCCTTCGTCCTGCAAAAGCTGATCGGCGTGGTGTTTACCGAAGCTATGGAGCGGATTGTGCGGGCGTTTGAAGCGCGTGCCAAGGACCTTTACGGATAGCCCGGCGACCAAGGCCGCCGGGCAGGATAATCACGACGTGATGTCGTAAGCCCGCTCGCCATGGGCGGACAGGTCAAGACCGGTTGTTTCTTTCTCAAGATCCACGCGCATCGGCATAAGTGCCTTCAGAATAACAACAATCAACGCTGTCCCGACGATTGTGTACAGTCCCACAATCACCAGCGCGCCCAGCTGCGCACCCCAGGCACCCGCGCCAAAGACGGCGATCATGATCGTACCGAAAATGCCGCCGACACCGTGGACCGCGAACACATCCAGCGTGTCGTCAATTTTCAACATCCCTTTGACAAAGCGGCAGGCTTCCTGCGTCAGAACACCCGCGACGGCACCGATGATAAGCGCTTCGACCGGACCAACAAACCCCGAGGCCGGGGTGATGGAGGCAAGGCCAGCAATCGTACCGGTCACCAACCCGACCATCGACGCTTTGCCATGGCGGAACCGCTCCCATAGCGCCCAGCTTAGCGATGCGGTTGCGGCGGAGATATGCGTAACAACCAGCGCCATCGCAGCGCCTCCGTCAGCGGCCAGTTGCGAACCGGCGTTAAAGCCAAACCAGCCAACCCACAGCATCGATGCGCCGATCATCACCATGCCGGGATTATGCGGTGGCTTGGATTTGTCTTTGCGCCCACCAAGGAAGAACGCAATGACCAGCGCCGCCAGACCTGCGGTTTCGTGAACGACGATACCGCCGGCGAAATCTTTGGCCCCAACCTCGCCCAAAATGCCACCATCAGCTAAAATACCGCCACCCCAAATCCAATGTGCGACAGGCGCATAGATCAGCAGCATCCAGACCGCCGAGAAGACCAACACGAACCCATAGCTGATCCGCTCCACATAGGCGCCGACGATCAGGGCAGGGGTGATGATCGCAAAGGTCATTTGGAAGGCAAAGAACAGGACCTCGGGGATTGTGCCCGACACGGTATCCGCATCAATGCCCGACAAGAACGCCTTGTCGAGGCCACCCCAAACTCCACCCTCGGCCCCAAAGGCGATGGAATAGCCGACGGCCAGCCACAGAATAGACATAAGGCAGGCGATAGAGATCGTCTGCATAAACACCGACAGCACGTTTCGCGAGCGCACGAGCCCACCGTAAAACATTGCCAGTCCCGGAAGTGTCATGAAAAGGACCAGCGCCGTTGCGACGATGATCCATGCGGTATCCGCACCAACCATATTTTCTCTCCCTCTATATGGCTTGCGCCTTTTGGCGCATTGGCGGCGGTTTTAAGGGGAAGGAGTGTCAGGGCAAGAATAAAGGTGTCATTTTTGCTGGTATACCAAATACTGCGTAAATTATGTGCAAAAAAAGCGCAATACGCTGTAAAAGCGTGCAAATGGCGCGTCAGTTCGCCGTGATAATCCTAAGAAGCTGTGTTAACGCTTCCTTGACCGTTGCGTCACGAACCTGTGGGCGACCAATCGCGCCGAACTCCTGAACCCACGATATCGTGGTATCGGCGGTAGCAATCGCAAACCAGACCATGCCTTCGGGTTTGGTGCCATCGGCGCCCGGGCCAGCGACACCGGTCACGGCGATAGTGATATTTGCGTTGGAATGGGCCAGCGCCCCTTCGGCCATTTGGCGGGCGACCGGTTCTGACACCGCGCCATGGTCGCGAAGCATCGCTTCTGGCACGTCCAGCATCGCGGTTTTCGCCGGATAGGAATAGGTCACAAACCCACGGTCCACGACAGCGGAGGAGCCGGGAATATCGGTTAGGGCGGCTGAAATCATTCCCCCCGTGCAGCTTTCAGCCGTGGCGATCATCCAGCCTTTTGCCTTCGCGGCATCAAGCACCTGTGCAGACAAAACGCCGTTCACATGATCACCATATGAGCGACAAGCGCGATCGCGATGACACACCCCCCAGCGATAAACCCTGCGAAGACATCGTCTAGCATTACGCCAAGCGGCGTGTGTAGATTATCGGCCCAACTGACCGGGAAAGGTTTCCAGATATCGAAGACGCGAAAGGCGATAAAGCCGAGAACCCAACCCGGATAGGGGAAAACCCATGGATCCGCGCCCACCGCATACATCCCTGCGGACAAGGGAAATAATGTGATGAACATACCCACAACCTCGTCAATGACGATTTCACCGGGGTCGTGATCCTCCGTGCCGTCGGTAAATCGCATGGTTGCCCACCAACCTAGAAAAAAAGCCAGCAGCGCGGCAATCGCCAGTGCAATTGGACCGCCAAGCCCGTGGATGATCCAGGCCGCTGGGATGGCAGCCAACGACCCCCATGTGCCAGGGGCTTTGGGCAGCAAACCTGCGCCGAAAAATGAAGTGATCAGTCGTATCATATTTCTATCAAAGTTGCGGTTGCGGTTGCAGCGATACCTTCTTCGCGCCCGGTAAATCCCAGTTGTTCCGAGGTGGTGGCCTTAACGGAAATGCGATCTTCAGCGACGTTGGTGATTTTCGCGATATTTGCCCGCATCGCCGTGGCATAAGGACCGATTTTTGGGCGTTCGCAGATGATCGTACAATCGATATGGTTGATCATAAACCCACGCGTGGAACATCTTTCAACTGCTTTGCGAAGAAAAATGTCGGATGCAGCCCCTTTCCATTGCAGATCGCTGGGCGGAAACCATTGACCGATATCTCCTTCGGCCAAAGCGCCGAAAATAGCGTCCGTGATCGCATGCATGGCGACATCGGCATCTGAATGCCCCTTTAGGGCGCGAACATGGGGGATCGAGACACCGCACAGAATGACATGATCCCCATCACCAAAGGCGTGTACATCATATCCGATACCGGTTCGAATGTCGGGACGCGTGATCTGGCGCTCTGCGCGGACAAAATCCTGCGATGTGGTCAGCTTGAAATTGTCTTCGGACCCCTCAATTCGGGTGACGGACAACCCGGCCTTGACCGCGACCTCGACATCGTCATTTGCCGGGCCAGAATGACCAAGATGGGCGGCAAGTATGTCGGGAAAGCGAAACGCCTGAGGGGTCTGCGCACGGATCAGCCCTTCGCGATCAACGGTCTGTGCATCTCGCCACAAAGCGTCAACAACCGGGATTCCGGGATATGCGCCCTCGGCTTTGGTCATTGCTTCGATCAGGTCGATCAGAATACGTGAACTGACAAAGGGGCGGGCAGCATCGTGGATCAGCACGATATCGGGCGCGTCATCGGTCAAAGCGCGAAGCCCGGCCAACACCGACGCGTTCCGCGTTTCGCCGCCAATGACTGGCGGCAGAAGACGCAAGCCGGCGGTTGCCTGATCGTAATAAGCCTGATGATCAGCGGCAATGACGATGCGCAATTGATCCACATAGGGGTGCAATGCCAGAATTGCGTGACCCAGAACGCTTCTTCCGGCTAATGTCTGGTATTGCTTTGGAACCTCGCCCCCGGCCCGAACCCCTTGTCCGGCAGCGACGATTAAGCCTGCTATTTTCATCATCACCTCTTTGGTCGAGTGCATAGCGAATGTTCACAATTTTGAACAGGGGGTTTAAAATCGCATTGCCGAGCATTTGTGCATGGGGTAAAGAGTGGTGGTCGTGCACAAGGAATAGGCAAATTTTGATTAGTGTCGGAAATTTAAGCTTTGACCCGCCGGTCTTTCTTGCGCCGATGGCCGGAATCACCGATTTGCCAATGCGAGAAATCGTACAGCGCTTCGGGGCAGGTTTAGTTGTATCCGAAATGATCGCGTCCCAGGAAATGGTGCAGGCTCGTCCATCGACGCGTCAGAAAGCCGAGCTGGGATTGGGTGAGGCGCGGACGGCCGTGCAGATTGCCGGTCGCGACGAAATCTGGATGGCGCAATGTGCCCGCTTGTGTGCGGATCAGGGGGCCAAGCTGATTGACATAAATATGGGCTGTCCGGCCAAGAAAGTGACGAATGGTTATTCCGGCTCAGCATTAATGCGTGATCCGGATCACGCTTTGCGACTGATCGAAGCGGTTGTGAAGGCTGTTGATATTCCGGTCACGTTAAAAATGCGACTTGGTTGGGACGATGACACCCAAAATGCACCACAGATTGCGCGGCGTGCCGAAGAGGCTGGGATCAAAATGGTCACCGTCCACGGTCGCACACGGTGCCAGTTTTACAAAGGGCATGCGGATTGGCAGGCGGTTGGTGAGGTCAAGGCCAACGTGTCGATCCCTGTTATCGTAAACGGGGACATCGTTGATGTAAGAAGTGCCCGACGTGCGCTGGATTTGTCTGGTGCCGACGGTGTGATGGTCGGAAGAGGGGCACAGGGACGGCCCTGGCTATTGGCCGAAATTGCCGCGGGATTGGTGGGAAAGCCGTATCAGACGCCCACACCTGCCGATATCACGTTGTTGATGGTGGAGCATTATCAAGCCATGCTTACATTTTACGGGACAGAGCTGGGACGAAAATCCGCACGCAAACATTTGGACAATTATTGCCAACAATTGCCGGATGGCGCCTCGCTGCGCGCAGCAATCATACGTGAACCTGATCCCGATCTGGTGATCGCCCGCATTTCCGAATTTGGGCAGGACATAATGGACATGGCAGCATGAGCAAGGTCGATTTCGAAGCCATCTGGGGGGCGATACCTTATCCAGCGTTTGTGTTCGATCGTCGCAACACGATTCTTGCGGTGAACAGCGCCGGAGAGGCGTTTGGCTCGACCTCGGTCAGGCAGATGTTGGGCAAACCCCTCCCAGCCTTTATGGGTGAAGGAAGCGCCGTCGAGGATGTGGTCAATCAGGCCCGGCGCGGAGAAGGGTCTGTGGTGCTTCATGATGTCGAGGTGGCGTGGGTTGATCGCCCACCTCGGTTGAACAATCTGCACGCCTCTAACATGTCCGGTGGCGAGGTGCTGCTTCTGCTTCACCCGCGCGGTCTGGCGGACAAAATGGATCGCAGCTTGACTCATCGTTCGGCGGCGCGTTCCGTGACCGGAATGGCGTCAATGCTGGCGCATGAAATCCGCAATCCTTTAGCAGGTATCAATGGTGCCGCCCAGTTGCTGGCGATGAATGCCAGCACCGAGGATCAGGAACTTACGCAACTGATTCAGGACGAAATCAAACGTATCGGCAAGCTGGTCGAGCGTGTCGAACAATTCGGGGATCTGCGACCAACCCCCCGCGAACCAGTCAATATTCACGATGTTCTGGACAAGGCCAAACGCTCGGCACAGGCCGGTTTTGCGGCACATGCGCGCTTCAAGGAAGATTATGACCCGTCCTTGCCCGATGTCGCGGGCGATTTCGATCAATTGTTGCAGGTCTTTCAAAACCTGTTCAAAAATGCGGCCGAGGCCATCCCACAGGTCGGTGGTGTGATCACGATCAAGACCGCCTATCGGCCCGGTGTGCGCTTGCAGATCCCGGGCCAACAATCCGAAAGTCTGCCGTTGCAAATCCTGATTACTGACAATGGCACCGGTGTTCCCGAAACCCTGCTAAACGACATTTTCGATCCTTTTGTCAGCTCAAAATCTGCCGGAACGGGATTGGGTCTGTCGTTGGTTTCGAAAATTATCGCCGATCATGGCGGGGTTATTGAATGTGACTCGGTGCCGGGGCGCACCGTCTTTGAAATTCTACTGCCAATATGGCGTGACGTACCCAGCGAGGAAACCTGATGGACGGAACCATTATAGTTGCCGATGACGACCGTACGATCCGTACTGTGCTTAGCCAAGCTCTTACACGTGCGGGATGCCGCGTGCGTTCGACCGGGACGGTGTCAACCTTGTGGCGTTGGATCGAAGAAGGCGAGGGCGACGCCGTGGTGACAGACGTGATGATGCCGGATGGGGATACGTTGGATATCCTGCCGGCGATCCGCAAAAAACGCCCTGAATTGCCGGTGATCGTCATGAGTGCACAAAACACCGTCATGACAGCGATCAAGGCGGCAGAAGTTGGGGCCTATGAATATCTGCCCAAGCCGTTTGATCTGAAAGAGGTGTTGTCGCTGGTAAATAAGGCATTGGAACAGCGGCCCAAACCCAATGCCGAAGCAGAAGCCAGTCGCGATGAAGAACTGCCGATAATCGGCCGCTCGGCGGCGATGCAAGAAGTGTACCGCATCATGGCGCGGTTGATGAATGCCAATCTGGGGGTAATGATTACTGGCGCATCGGGAACCGGCAAAGAGCTGGTGGCACGCGCTCTGCACAATTTCGGTCAGCGCAAGGGGAAACCGTTTGTGGCCGTCAATTTGGCGGCAATCCCGCGCGAGATGGTCGAATCCGAATTGTTCGGCGTGGAAAAGGGCAATGGCAACGAACCGATCATCGGGAAATTTGAACTGGCTGACGGTGGTACACTGTTCCTGGACGAAGTGGGTGACATGCCAATGGAAGCCCAGACCAGATTGTTGCGGGTTTTGCAAGAAGGGGAGTTTACGCGTGTTGGTGGGCATCGCATTCTGCGCTCGGACGTGCGTATCATTGCGGCCACACATCAAGATCTTCGCTCTCAGATCAACGAGGGCCGCTTCCGCGAGGATTTGTTCTATCGGTTGAATGTCGTGCCGGTGCGTTTGCCCCCCCTAAGGGAGAGGATCGAAGATATCCCGGACCTTGCCCGTCATTTTTTGCGTCAAGCAGCGAAAGAAGGCTTGCCCAAAAAGTCGATCGCAACCGAAGCCATAGAAATTCTGAAGGGGCAGCCCTGGACAGGTAACGTCCGAGAGTTGGAAAACCTGATGCGGAGGCTCGCGGTTTTGTGCCCGGATGACGTGATCAGTGCCACATTGGTGCAAAAAGAGATCGAAGCAAGGCCCAGTTCAGCGGTCGAGCCGGGTGGGGCGCGAAATGAACGGTTGGGCAAATCTATCGAAGATCATCTGCGGCGATATTTTGACCTTCACGGCGACAATTTGCCCCCCGCAGGATTATATAACCGGATCATTCAGGAGGTTGAATTGCCGCTGATTGCCCTATCTTTGGCCGCGACACGGGGCAATCAGTTGAAGACCGCAGAATTGTTGGGGATCAACCGGAATACTTTGCGGAAAAAAATCAAGGATCTCGACATTCAGGTGACACGTGGCAAGAAAATGATGTAATGTTGCCACAGTTTTGAGGCCAAGCAACAGAGTCTGTCACCATCGTGCAACAGAGCATGTTACGAAACAGCATGTCATTTCTTGAACAGCTGCGGCGTCGTCGTGGCCTTCGAAATGCGTTGACATTGCTATTGGTCTTTATGGGACCGGTGTTGGTGGTGACAACGCTGGTTTTCTTTGATCAGTCCCGCGACGGCAATTCAGAACCCTTGCGCGCAGTGGTTCTGATGGATCTGGTTTATGTGCTGCTGGTCGCAGCCTTGGTGATGCGGCAGGTTGCCCGCGTTATTGCTGCGCGTCGACGTCGATCAGCGGGTTCCAAGCTGCATTTGCGTCTGACGACGGTTTTCACCTTCATGGCGCTGGTCCCGACAATTCTGGTGGCTGTTTTTGCGGCTGTGACGCTGAATTTTGGGTTGGAGGGCTGGTTTTCCGAACGGGTGAGAAATGTGGTGAATAACTCGCTGACGGCGGCACAAGCCTATGAACGTGAACATCGCGACAGTATCGAAGCTGATGCCAACCTGCTGGCAAATTATCTTAATGCGCAGCGCCGCCGCTCTCCGACGATGACAATTGGGGATTTGCGCGAATATCTGAACCGCGGACAGTTGCAGCTGACACGAGCGGTTTCGGAAGCCTATGTGATTGATTCAACAGGGGAATTGCTGGCAAGAGGGGAGCGGTCATACCTGTTCGACTTTGAAAAACCCAGCGATAGCGAGTTGGATCGCGCCATGGCCGGGCAAGTAGTGATTATAGAAGATTGGCCGAATTCCGAGTTTCGCGCGCTGATCAGTCTGACCGCATATGCCGACCGGATACTCTATGTGACGCGCGATGTGGATGGCGAGATTCTGGCACTTCTGGATGATACAAAGGCGACGGTGGCGCTCTATAACCAACTAGAGACGGCGCGGGGGACTTTGCTGTTCGAATTTGCCCTGATTTACTTGGGATTTGCACTGATCGTTATTTTGGCCGCGCTTTGGTTCGGGATCTGGTTCGCCGAACGGCTGTCACGTCCGGTCGGTCGCTTGGCAAGTGCCGTTGAGCGTGTCGGCGAGGGGGATTTTGACGTTCGGGTGCGTGAAGAAACCACGGATGACGAGATCGCGGTCCTGGGTAAGGCGTTTAACCGTATGACCCAACAGGTAAAAACCCAACGCGACGCGCTGATATCGGTGAACGAAGAAACCGAACGCCGTCGCCGACTGTTCGATTCCGTGCTGTCAGGGGTCACGGCGGGGGTTATCGGGTTGGGACCCGACGGAGATGTGCAATTCGTCAATAGTGCCGCGCAACGCCTGCTCAACATTTCAACAGATAAAATACTGGGACATTTGCTTGTCGATACCGTTCCCGAATTCTCTGATCTGTTCACCAAGGCACAGGATCGAGGCTCTGCAGAAACCCAAGCCGAGATCGAGCTGATCCGGGCCGGAGTTCATGAAAATCTGTTGGTACGTGTGGCCTCGCGTCAGGGTGAAGATGGCGAAACCGAAGGATATGTGATCGCATTCGACGACGTGACCGATCTGGTCTCGGCCCAGCGCATGGCAGCTTGGGGTGATGTGGCCCGTCGGATTGCTCATGAAATCAAGAATCCTTTGACGCCAATACGCCTGTCAGCGGAACGGATGCGGCGCAAACTGGGACCCTTGGTCAACGACGAAGAACGGAACTCGCTGGAGCAATATACCGATGTGATCATACGCCAGACCAATGATTTGCGCCGGATTGTCGATGAGTTTGCCAAATTTGCTCGAATGCCGGCAGCGCAGAAAACCTCGGCGGATTTGTTGAAGGTGATCGAGTCTGTCGTGTTGTTACAACGCGAAGCCGGCGATGGTGTGGAAATCGAATTCCAAACGGAGCTTGGCGCGATCCCCATGGTGATTGATGAAAGCCTTATGAGCCAGGCTTTGACCAACTTGGTGAAAAATGCTCGCGAAGCGATCGCCGAACGACAGAAAAGCGATCCAATCAATGGCAAAATCAAGGTCAATGTCGAAGATACGGGAACGCAGATCGTGATCCGCATTCAGGATAATGGTATTGGGCTCCCCGAAAAACGATCCCGTTTGTTTGAACCATATGTTACACATCGCGACGAGGGCACAGGGTTGGGATTGCCGATCGTCAAGAAGATTATCGAAGATCATGACGGCTATCTTGATCTGCGTGATGCCCCGGCATTTGATGGCGATAGTCACGTCGGGGCCGAGATTTATATTTCACTTCCAAAAACGGTAGAGACGGAAAATGGGTGATATACTAATTGTCGATGATGAGAAGGATATTCGCGAACTGGTTGCGGATATCTTGCAGGACGAAGGATTCACAACCCGCATGGCGTGGGATTCTGACACCGCATATGCGGAAATCAACGACGCGTCCCCTGACCTCGTGATCCTGGATATCTGGTTAAAAGACAGCAAGCAGGATGGCATCGACATTCTGAAAAATGTTAAACGCGACAATCCCGATATCCCGATTGTCATCATTTCAGGGCATGGCAATATCGAAATTGCCGTCGCAGCGGTGAAGCAGGGCGCGTATGATTTTATTGAAAAGCCGTTCAACATCGATCAGTTGATGGTGGTGATCAATCGTGCGCTGGAAGCCTCACGCCTGCGTCGCGAAAACAGCGCAATGCGCAGTCGCGAAGCGGCCAACAGTGAAATGTTGGGCGAAAGCGTCGAATTCAAATCCCTGAAGAACCACCTGTTGAAAGTGGCAAACGCCAACAGCCGCGTCATGTTGACGGGACCGGCGGGCAGCGGCAAAGAAGTGGCCGCGCGCTTCATTCATCGCAATGGATCACGTGCGGCCGGCCCCTTTGTGACGGTCAATTCGGCCTCGGTCGATCCAGACCGTATGGAGGAGGTTCTGTTTGGTCGGGAAACGCCAGAAGGGGGGGTTGAACCCGGATTATTCGAGCTGGCGCATGACGGCATTCTGTTTTTTGACGAAGTGTCAGACATGCCACTTGGCACACAGTCCAAAATTTTGCGGGTGTTGGTTGATCAGAGCTTTGTGCGTGTGGGCGGCAAGGACACCGTGCGCGTCGATGTGCGGGTGATCTCTGCCACGAACCGCAATCTGAAAGAAGAGATCGAAAAGGGACGATTCCGCGAAGAGCTGTTTCATCGTCTGAACGTTGTGCCCATTTCCGTGCCCAGCCTAAAAACGCGGCGCGAGGATATTGTGCCCTTGTGCGAGTATTTCATCAAGGAACTGAACCGTTCACAAGGGTTGCCTATCCGAAAAATTACGGATGAGCTGGCAACGAATTTGCAGGTGATGGATTGGCCCGGCAATATCCGCCAATTGCGCAACACCGTCGAGCGCATGTTGATTATGGGGCCGGACAGCGGCGATATAACCGCAGACGAATTGCCGATGGATGAAAAGGCAACCGGCGAGGAGCGTATTAGTTTGGGAACCGCCTTTGCTATGATGCCTTTGCGCGAAGCGCGCGAGCAATTTGAACGTGAATATCTGATGTCACAGGTGGAACGGTTTGGCGGAAACATTTCCCGCACAGCGGCGTTTGTCGGGATGGAGCGGTCTGCCCTTCATCGGAAATTGAAATCTCTTGGGGTGTCGACACATCCCGGGATGTCGTTAGGGGACGAATGATGTCTGGAATGACAGTGGTCCACGTTAATTTGGTGACGTCATGAAAATTGTGATTTGCGGGGCAGGCCAGGTTGGGTGGCAATTGGCGCGGCATCTTTCGACCGAAAACAACAGTGTTACGGTCGTGGATGTTGATGGCGCACTTATTCGTCGAATTACCGATACGCTGGATGTTGGCGGGGTAACGGGTTTTGCCTCGCATCCTAATATTCTGGAGCGGGCAGGGGCACGCGATGCCGACATGATCATCGCCGCCACCTATTCAGACGAGGTGAACATGGTCACCTGTCAGGTGGCACATTCGGTTTTTGAGGTGCCTCGGAAAATTGCGCGTATCCGGGCACAAGACTATCTTCAAAGCGAATATTCCGATCTGTATCGGCGCGAGCATCTGCCCATCGATGTGATTATTTCGCCGGAACGTGAAGTCGCCGAGGCCGCTCTGCGGCGCCTGAAAGCACCCGCTGCGTTTGACACGGAAAGCTTTCTGAATGGTGAGGTGGAACTGGTTGGCATCACACTTGACGAGGAATGTGCGGTTCTGAACACATCGTTACGACAATTGTCGGAGCTTTTCTCGACGTTAACGGCAGTTGTGGTCGGCGTTCGTCGTGACTCTCATCTGTTTGTACCACACCCCAACGACCAGCTCTATGCCGGAGATCAGGTGTATCTGACGGTCGCGCAAAAAGACATTGCCCGCACGTACGAGATATTCGGCAAGCGGAATTTCACCACGGATCGAGTGGTTATCATTGGCGGGGGCAATGTCGGGCTGTTTGTTGCACAAAAGCTGGAACAAGGTGACCGCAAGGTGCGCGTCAAGGTCATCGAGCGTGACCGCAAGCGGGCAGAAATTGCGGCGGATTCCCTTAACCGCACAATGGTTTTGCATGGTGACGGTTTGGAAGCGGAAATCCTGGAGGAAGCAAATATATCCGATGTCGGGGCAATTTTGGCTGTGACTGACGATGACAAGACCAATTTGCTGGCCTGCTCGCGCGCCAAGACCGCGGGAACGCCGCTTGCAATCGCATTGATCAATGATCCCAGCCTGTCCGTGTTGATGGAACCTTTGGGAATTGATGCCTATATCAATCCGCGCGCGACAACGGTGTCATCCATTCTGCGCCATATTCGTCATGGCAGCGTGCGCAAAGTCTATTCCGTCGGAGATGCCGAGGCCGAAGTGATCGAAGCTCAGGTGATGGGAACATCTCCGATTACCGGGGAACTGATGCGCGATATCGACTGGCCCGAAGGGTCAATCGTCGGGTCGATCTGGAAAAATGGCAAGCTGGTTCTGCCAAAAGGCGATACCCGGGTAGAGGAGGGCGACGTGCTGGTCGTATTTGCGCTAAGTCACGATGTGCCTGTGATTGAACAGTTGTTTCAGGTCAGTATCGACTTTTTCTGATGCTGGGACATTTGCTCAGATATCCATTGTTTGTGCTGATCCTGATGATCGGGGCTGTCACCATGTTGGTGCCTGCGGCCTATGCTGCAAAGATCGGCAATATACCGGTGATGCAGACATTTTTTTCCTATGGGCTATTAACCTTTATGCTGGGCGTGACGCTGGGCATAGCGCTGATGAACCGGCGTCCCAGAAACACAGCAAGGTCGCATCTGACAACAGTATTGCTGTCTTATACCCTTTTGCCGGTATTTTTGGCGCTTCCCTATATTGAACTGGTTCCCTCGGCGGATTTTGTTCGCGGATATTTTGAAATGATGTCCAGCCTGACCACGACAGGGGCAACGCTGATCAACGATCCGTCAAGCATCGCTGCCCCATTGCATTTGTGGCGCGCGACGGTCGGTTGGATGGGCGGGTTCATGATCCTGATCATTGCATTTTCCATCATGGAGCCGATGAATCTGGGTGGGTTTGAAATCCGCTCGCTGGTGTCGGGAACCAATATTGGCACCACGACATATGGCATGGCCGATCCCTCTGAAAGGATCATTCGCAATGTCCTTGTCTTGGGTCCAGCCTATGCGCTGATCACTTTTGTTCTGGCCCTCGCGTTGATGCTGGCAGGGGATCGCCCGTTTGTTGCGGCCATTCATGCCATGTCGGTCATTTCAACCAGTGGAATATCATCTTCAGGCGGGACAGAATTTGCGCAATCGGGCAGGGTGGGGGAGGCGATAATTTGTCTGTTCCTGATGTTTGCCGTGTCCCATCGTTTCATGCTGACATTGACGGGTAATGTGTATCGTGGATGGATTAGGCGTGATGTCGAAGTCAAACTGGCGTTGATTATAATACTTGTGATCCCGCTGATATTTTTTACCCGGCATTTTGTCGCCTCGATGGAATATGGTCCGACCGATATTGACGCAGTGATTGGTGCGGCATGGGGGAGTTTTTTTACAACTTTTTCCTTTCTGACAACGACCGGCTTTATCAGCGCCGATTGGAATCAGGCGCAGATTTGGTCCGGGTTGCAGTCACCCGGCATAATCCTTTTGGCAATGGCCGCTGCCGGTGGCGGAATCGCAACAACGGCAGGTGGGATCAAATTGTTGCGGATCTATGCCTTATATCGTCATGGTCTTCGCGAAATGGAACGCTTGGTGCATCCATCAAGCGTTGGTGGGGCAGGGATGGCTGCCCGGCGGTTTCGTCGCGAAGGTGCTTATATCGCTTGGGTATTTCTGATGCTGTTTCTGATGGGTATGGCGGTATTGATGATATTGCTGACCGCTCATGGTTCGAGCTTTGAACACAGCATTGCCTTTGCCATTGCGAGTGTATCGAACACCGGGCCTGCGGCGCATCTGTTTGATACACAGATATTCTTTAGCGAACTGGATGACCGTTCATTGCTTTTCCTGTCTGCTGGTATGGTGTTTGGGCGTGTCGAGGTGTTGCTGCTGATCGCGCTATTCAATCCCGCATATTGGCGGCGCTGACACGTCCGATTCCTTAGGCGATGAATTTTATGTTAGGGGCTGGAAAAATGTCTGTGATGGCTTTAGTTTTACCTTTAATAACAACAAGAACGTGCTTAGGCGCGATCCATAAAACTGAAAGCTAAGACAAATGGCTGCCGATAGACAAAACCTGCAAGATGCTTTTCTGAACCATGTTCGCAAGGCAAAGAACCCGGTTACGGTGTTTTTGGTCAATGGGGTAAAGCTTCAAGGGGTAATAACCTGGTTTGACAATTTTTGTGTTCTGCTACGCCGTGATGGGGCCTCGCAACTTGTTTATAAACATGCGATTTCTACGATAATGCCATCTCAACCCGTCAACCTTTACGACGGCGAGGAGGACGCTTAGCAGCATGACGCGCTGCCTGGTGATTCATCCAGACCTGAAAGATTCCGATCAGCGACGCACTCCGGAACTGGCGCTTGACGAAGCGGTCAGCCTTGCTCTTGCGCTTGATCTGGACGTCGTGGACAAAGCTGTTGTCCGCGTGACAAAGCCACATGCTGGTATGCTGTTTGGCGAAGGGAAGTTGGCAGAATTTGAAACACGTATCAGTGATCTCGACGTTGATCTGGTAATTGTGGACGGTCGTGTCTCACCCGTTCAGCAGCGAAATCTGGAAAAGCGGTGGAACGTAAAACTTCTGGATCGCACAGGGCTGATCCTTGAAATTTTCTCGGACAGAGCGGCAACGCGCGAAGGTGTCTTGCAGGTCGATCTGGCACATCTGAGTTATCAAAAATCGCGTCTTGTCAGGTCATGGACCCACCTTGAGCGCCAACGCGGCGGGCTTGGGTTCATCGGGGGCCCCGGTGAAACCCAGATCGAAAGCGACCGCCGTATGTTGGACGAACAGATCGGGCGTATCAAGAAGCAGCTCGGCAAAGTCGTCAAAACCCGCAGCCTTCACAGAGCCGCGCGCAAAAAGGTGCCGTATCCAATTGTCGCGTTGGTGGGATATACGAATGCCGGAAAATCTACGCTATTCAACCGGTTAACCGGTGCACATGTGTTGGCCAAGGATATGTTGTTTGCAACACTTGATCCGACTATGCGCGGGATCGAACTGCCGACTGGGCGCAAGATTATCCTGTCCGATACGGTTGGGTTCATTTCCGATTTGCCGACCCAATTGGTCGCTGCATTTCGTGCTACGCTAGAAGAAGTGCTGGATGCCGACCTTATCCTGCATGTCCGCGATATCGCGCATCCCGAAACGCACACTCAGTCGGCAGACGTCAACGATATTCTGGACGAGATCGGCATTTCCGATGCCCAGCGCGAAGGCATGATAGAGGTCTGGAACAAGATCGACCTTCTATCCGAGGAACAACGCGCAGGATTGACCAAAACGGCCGACCGCGAAGATCGAATATTTGCGGTGTCCGCGCTAAGCGGAGAGGGGCTGGAAGCGCTTTATTCTGCCATTGATGCAGCATTACAGGAACCTGTGTTCACTGAAGAGCTTGAACTGGGCTTTGATCAGGGCAAGGCCCGCGCTTGGCTTTATTCCCACAATGCGGTGTTGAACGAAGATCAAACGGATTCGGGATATCACCTACATCTGCGTTGGAGCGAGAAAACCCGCAACCAGTTCGAAAATCTGGACGTCTAGCGCCCCGAGGGCGGCAAAACAGGATACCAACAGTCATGGAGACATATCTGGCGTTTCTTGTGGGGTTTGTTGTTACGCTGCTGGGAAGTGCACTCTTGGTGTTTACGAAATCCATACATGGGCGGCTGTCGCTTGACGATACAGATGGTGTGCAAAAAATGCACGATGCGCCAACCCCAAGAATTGGCGGTGTGGCGATCGCGCTGGGGTTTGTCGCGGCGGGACTATTTCTTGACAGTGAGGTGCAGCGCATCTGGATCTTTATTGGCCTGTCGGGAACTCTGGCCTTTGGATTTGGGCTGGCCGAGGATATCACCCGAAAAGTGCGTGTGAAATGGCGCTTGCTTGCGACCATTGGCTCGGGTCTGACTTTTGCGCTGGTAACGGGTTTCACCATCACATCCATCCAGAACCCGTGGTTTGATCTGTTGTTGGCTTACACTGTCGGCAGTCTGGCCTTTACCGCATTTGCCATCGGCGGTGCAGCGAATGCGATCAATATTGTCGATGGGTTTCATGGCCTGTCGGCTGGGACGATGGTGATCATTCTGGCAACGATTTCACATGTGGCCTGGCGGGTAGGGGACCCGACCCTGCTTTCGCTTTCGCTTACAATGCTGGCGATCGTCGTCGGATTTCTGCTTATCAACTTTCCGAATGGGTATTTGTTTCTTGGGGATGCTGGCGCTTATTTCTGTGGTTTCGTTATGGCAACCTTAGTTGTGATGTTGCCAGCGCGCCACCCCGAAGTTTCGCCATGGGTCAGCCTGTTGATCCTTGGCTATCCGGTAACCGAAACGATCGCCTCTATCCTGCGCCGTTGGCGGCGTAAAATCTCGGCTGGTGATCCTGATAATTTTCACCTCCACCATTTTGTACATCGAACCTTGGCACCATGTTTCGTGACATGGTTGCGACTGGATAATATGGCGAACGCTACGACCGGGGTGTTGATGTGGTTTTGGCCGGCAACAATCTTTGTGCTGGTTGCGTTGACCGATCTGACACTTTGGCCATCCGTGAGCGCGCTGGCAGGATTCATTTTGATTTATACTGTAGCGTATCAGCTTTTGAAGCGAATGGATCAAGGATAGGGCGCATATATTTGCTAGCGCAATAAACGTATAATATATATTATGTTAAATAATTGTATCGGTAGGTTTGCCATGTTTATCTTTTGCCACCAGAAGTTCCTTCACTTCATCGGCAAACGCTTCGCCGCGATGAATGTAATCGCGATAACTGTCAAAACTTGCGGCCCCTGGTGACAACAAAACTACGTCGCCACTTTGTAAATCCAGATCATCCAATGATCCGACAAGATCGGTGCTTCGGTGAATCGTCGTCGGTGCGACCGAAGAATATTCACCTTTAAGCAGTTTGCTTAATCGCGTCCCGACGTCACCAATTAAAATTAAGGATCCAATATCAAAGTCAGACAAAGCATCGAGCATTGATGTATAATCCAATCCTCGATCATACCCACCCAAGATCAAATGGATGCGTCGGTCCTGAAAGCTCTTTAGCGCAGCGATGACGGATTCTGGTGTCGTAGAAATACTGTCGTCAACAAAACTTACGCCATCTGCCGTTTCAATGACTTGAAGCCTGTGGGCAAGACCTTGGAACTGTCGCAAACCTTTTTCTATGGTGTTTGTCGACAAACCCAATATCTTTGCCATTGTCGCAGCCGCCGCGGCATTCGTGAACATATGGCCACTTGCCGCTGCCTGAGTTCCAGTCAGATCGATCATTGTACCGTCAAGTTCCAGACATTGGTTTTTTCGTTCTGAATCTGTCGGGATTGGAAAAGCAGAAATATAGTCCAGAGAAGATGCGTGATTTGCATAAATGTCCGGATGAACGATCGCGCTAACAATACCTGGCCGATACAAAATCGACAGCTTGTCTTTCTTGTAATTCTGGACCGTCTTGTGCCATTCCACATGATCGACAAAAAGGTTCAGGAAGATCACGTAGGACGGCGCGACATCCAGATCAAATATCTGATAGCTGGACAATTCCACGATGATTAGCGTGTCGCGAAGGTCCTCTCCATTGCTGACATAATTAATCAGCGGTTTTCCGATGTTCCCGGCCACCAGATATTTCTCGTCCGAAGCCTCGAAGATACAGCCAAGCATGGTGCTGGTTGAACTTTTCCCGTTTGTGCCAGTGACACCTACCACCCGCACCCCCTGAAGTTTCAGAGCGCTTAGTGCCAGTGACGTCGACGTGGTAACGCGTCCCCTACCCTTCAAAAAAGCCTGTATTTCCGGTTTGTAAGGGGAAACGCCCGGTGATCTAACAAGCAATTCGACGGTTGCCAACGCCCTTCCAACGTCTTCGACTGGCAGGATGTTGAATGAAAACTGCGGTAGCGGTTCGCCATTATCCGACGATGGACTGCTTTCATCATAGAGCAGAACCTCCCCGTCCCAACCCGTTCTTTCGAGATACTGAAGGTAGGCACGGTTCTCTCGACCAAGGCCCCAAAGAAGAATCCTAGACTGCGCCATGGAGATCGCCAATATTTGCAAGCGCATCTTTGACGGTTTGCGCCCCTAATCCCAACGGTTCATAAGTTTGGTTAAGAATCTCGGCAAGAAACGGAATGTGTTCGTCCAATCGTTCAAGTTCCTCGCTCAATACTTTTCCGACGGGCGAAGATGCAATCGCGGGTGTTTTCAAAAGCTCGGCGGCTGCGGCTCTACATTCATTCGTCTCGCCAACACATTCGAAGGGTTTTCTCTCTCCGGCTAAACCACAAAGGCCCAGGAATGACGGGATGAGCGCATCATCAAAAAACAGGTTCTTATCGAATATTTTGATCATCCGTTCATACCCAATCGTCGCGCTTCCCGCCAGAAAGACAAAGGCGCATTTGTCGCATTCTCCACACCACCCGCCAGAGGATTTTTCATGAATGCGAAAGGCCCGGTTACAGCTTGTGAAATGGTCGAAATACTGTGGAAGACCCCTAAATGTTTGCAATATTTGCATTTCGTTCATGTCGCGCAAAGCCGAAAAATACTTGATACCGGGATCAATATGCGCACGTACAACTGAAGCAAAAACGCGTTCGAACGCGCTGGATTTGCTCCATTGATGATTTATCTCAAAGTCGTCATCAACCAGATTGTTCCCAAAATCGGCGGACCGTTCGTTCGAAAACACGACTGAAGAGAAGCCCATCAGCATCGCCGAGATGACCGCGATCGCGCTGTTGATTGCCGTTACCGGAACATGCCCGTTCAGGCGTCCCTGAGCGTTCAATTCAAATAAGCGCGGATCAAGTTTCCGGGTCACCGTAATCAGATCGACATTCGCAATTCTTGCGAGATTTTCGACGATAGGATTGTTGCCCACAAAAAACGCAGAAACCGGTCCAAGGGTTTTCATGGCTTCCAGTGTTACGAGAGAGTCCTTCCCGCCACCCAAAGGTACCAATGCCCCTTTTGATTTTTTAAGAGCAGACAAATTGTCCTGCTGATCGTTGGACGCAAAGAATTGGGGACTATCTTGAAATGACAAACCGTTACGAAAAATGAATTCGGACAATCCGGCAGAATAAACCTGATTGAAAAGTTCAGCATCGAGCGCAGAAATTCCATAGAGAGTTGTATCTACCTTGGATCCGTAATATAATTTGTAGTAACTGACACCTGCTAAAATATGCAGCACTTTCAGGGCATTAGCAAAATTTACGCTTTCTGTTACCGCTGGGTCGACATCGGGCAAACCGGCAAAGGATACGACCTCACAAAAGGTTTCTCCATCTGGGCCTTTATAAGTCAGGCTCAGGTCCAGATTGCGCCTATCAAAGCGGGTTTGTGTAAATTCAAAAGAAATTTTTCTTACTCCACGCTGTGGCCTACAGAACGCGTCAACGCGGTGTCGATGACTTCCCTTGTGATCCGATCGAGAAGCCGACGATCGAACCCATCAACCGTATTGCCACTGAATTTTCGCAAGACACCATCCAAGGCAACCTGTTCGGCCGCAAGGCGATTTAGCATATTCTTGTTCAGTTCGATGTCAAAGCAGCTTGCTAGGTAAGGATTTAGCGAAGGTTCTTCAATGGCGATGGCAGCGGCAAATGCTGTTGCACAAGTGTTGGCCGTGCATCCCAAAACCAGATGGTCAACTTCAATCGCGCAAAGCCTTGCGAAATCAACATCAAATGATGCGGCAATCAGTGCGTCTTTTATGTTGTCCGCACCGATCTCATTTGTCCCATCTGCCAAGCTGATCGTCGTCGGGTGATATCCCCCTTCTCGCTCAAACAGCCGATGCAAAGGCGGTGTGAATTCCGTAATATCGTCACCTGCAATGTTGGTGATCTTGCCGCTGGCCGCTGGCCCTGCCCGCTCAATCGCAATCACGTGCGTTGGGGCTGCGGGATTTGATATCCATGAGGAACGCAGATCCTCAATCGCTGAGATTTCAGACAGAATTTGGATTGGATAGCTGCCCCCAGCCAGCTCGCGGCAGCGCGTCGTTGCCGCGCCACAATAGCCATCCGTTATCAGTTCGACATCCCACCCCCCCAGTTCCAGGAAATGGGCAAGCTGTGCCGCGCCGACTGGTCCATCGGTCTCTGGTCTTGGCTTGTCACCTTCGGGAATGAAGAATCCGGTAACAATGGCGACGTGCCCGCCCTTGCTGGCGATAAGACTTGCGGCGGCGTCGCCAAGTGTGTGGGGAAGTTGTCCTGATGCGTTCAATGCTGCGATGATGCCTCGATTTTCGTGCTGTTCGATCAAATGGTGAAGCGTGTGAAAAAGCTCTTGAGTCCGTTCCATTTTTGATCCCTTATCAGCTCGTTTTTTACATACGCCTCTGAAAGGCCGAGTTCAAGCAGGCGGGCTGTGTAGAAAGTATGAAGTAACAGATTAAGAATCTTGGATTAATTAATGGAAAAATCATCAGTATTTGAGTATTTTGTGTGGAACAGTTTCGATGAATTCTGGACCATCGCAACGGGATTTACCGGAATAGTTGGCATCCTTTTGGTCGTGCTTCAGCTGGGATATGTTGCCGTTCAGGTCAAGCGTGCTCGGCGTCAGTTTGAATTGGCACAAGCGGGCGAAACTTCCCGAATTTTCTTTGAAGTGATGGACAGGTGGTCAGACCAATATGCGAACCGGTGCAGTTTACTGGCAAAACCGCCAATCCAGATGGAAGAGCTCATCTATAAATATGGGCGCGACGCCAGCAAACTTTTGGAAGACAAGGTTTGGCAAAACGAGATCCGACCGATCCTAAACTTCTTCGAGTTTCTGGGCGTATTGTTAAGCATGGAAAAACTTGACCAGGACGAAATATTGGAGCGGATTTTTACGCTGGTAACGGTAGATAATTACCCCAACAAGACATTAGAGAAGGAACATGGGACGTTATATTGTCATCTACAACCCTACCTTACCTACCTTAGGTCAGACGAATATACCGGTTATCGCGCCGATATTTACAAATATTACGATCAGGTCTTGATACCAAAGTATATTGCCTATCAAAAAGAAAACCACACATGATTAAGCCTGCCTGTTTCTGGTAAATCGGGCGTTTTGTCGGATAGCGAAGCCTTTACCGGTTATCCCGACGAATTGGTGGCGCGAGATAAAGGCGCGTGGTTTTCGAGGATAAACAATGCCAAACACGCTTACCGATATCCTGATCTGCGGACCTACGGCCTCGGGAAAATCCGCTGTGGCGCTTGAACTTGCTCAGCGTGTTGATGGGATTGTTGTGAATGCGGATGCCCTTCAGGTCTATGACAATTGGCGGGTTCTGACGGCGCGACCGTCTGTCGAAGACGAAAATCTTGTTGAACACCGACTATATGGTCATATCGGACGCCATCAGAGATATTCTGTCGGCGAATGGTTGCGCGACATAAACTCTTTGCGACAAGCCACTGTAAAACCACTGATAATTGTTGGTGGAACAGGATTGTATTTTACGTCTTTGACCAAAGGTTTGGTCGATATTCCAGCCATTCCTGACGAAGTGCGCACGCGCGGTGACCAGATGCGCCTAACAGGTGGGATCGCAGCGTTTAAGGCGGAGCTGGACAAAGCCACATTGGAAAATATCGACACAAACAACCCAATGCGTTTGCAGCGCGCCTGGGAGGTGCTGGTCAGCACGGGACGCGGTCTGGCGGATTGGCATGCGGAGACACCAGCCCCCCTGATCAAACTTGAAGATACTTGTCCTATCGTTCTGAATTCAGACAAAAATTGGTTGAATTCACGAATTGAACAGCGCTTTCACCACATGGTCGAAAATGGCGCACTTAGCGAATGTCAGGATAATCTGAATGACGGTTGGGATCCGGCTTTGCCCTCCTCGCAAGCGTTGGGGGCGCCAGAGCTAATCGCTTATCTGCGTGATCAGGTCACGTTAGAAAACGCGATCAATGATGCAACAATTGCCACGCGGCAATTTGCCAAACGGCAACGCACTTGGTTCCGGTCAAAGATGATGGATTGGCATCCGGTTTCCGTAACGGACAGCTCGTCAGCACAACTTATTGCCGATTATATTGCGAAAGCCGTGACCAACCGCGATTTCACTGATTTGAGCCGTCTCGCCTAAGCCTTTCAATAGACTCAATAATTTTCGCACCACCCGCCGACATGTGATGTTTCTGCATCAGTTTTCACGAATCGCGAATCGCTTAACTCACGAAAACTGTTGAAAAAAAACAAGAATACGGTATGTAATTGCATAAAAAGAACATCGAGGCAGACAATTGAATATCGTAACCAACGAGATGCGCCGCGCATTGCGACCGATTGGGATTCCGACGGAATCCATTCACTGCGAAAGCATTGCTGCGCGCAGTCAGAAGCATGCCTGGAAGCTGGATGAGAATCGGCACTATGACCTTCATCAATTTTTCTGGATCACCCGAGGCGGCGGGCGTGTTCGTATTGATGGCCATACCCATGGATTTGGACCCAGTACGGCGATCTATATTCCTAACCTGACGGTTCATGGTTTCGAATTCACGCCATCGACGGTCGGTTGGGTTGTATCAATCACTCCGGCCGTTGACATAACCTTGCCAGATAGCCCGGTCATGTCCGCCCTTCCCCGCCCAACCGAACAAGCGCATCTGACCGGGATATTCACCGCGTTGAATGCCGAATATGTTTCCGACAATCCGGACCGCGAAGATGCGCTGAAATATCATGCCGGTTTGCTAGCGGTGCGGTATCGGCGTATGGCGTCCGAAGCGCTGAAACATGACGTTGTGCGTGACAACGCCCGACGCAGATTGATGCGTAAATTCATCGAACGATTGGAAACACGTTATTCCTCTCCAGACACCGTAAAGGATTATGCCGGTGCACTAGCGGTTACGACGACCCATCTGACGCGTGTTTGTCGGGAAACCACCGGAAAACCAGCAACAAAACTGATCCAGGATCGAACAATGCTGGAGGCTCGTCGTGCACTGGCCCATTCAGACAAGCGGATATCAAAAATCTCCGAGGACCTTGGCTTTCAGACCCCGGCATATTTCACCCGGGTTTTCACGCAGACGACTGGCAAATCCCCACGTGATTTCCGTCGCGAGGCCAAACTGCGCGCCAAAACCAATCCCAACACGCGGCAAGCGATCTGAGCTTGCCGAATCCCGCCCTGCTTGGTAGCTGACCGCTGCCAGCAGGAAAGGACACGCGCATGATCCCTCGGTACTCCCGCCCCGACATGGTTGCCATCTGGTCACCGGAAACCAAATTTCGCATCTGGTTCGAAATCGAGGCGCACGCCTGTGACGCGCAAGCTGAACTGGGGGTAATTCCGAAGGAAAGCGCAGCAAAAGTCTGGACCGCCAAGAATGTCGAATTCGATGTCGCCCGTATCGACGAAATCGAAGCCGTTACAAAGCATGACGTCATTGCCTTCCTGACCCATCTGGCCGAGATTATTGGCAATGAAGAAGCACGGTTTGTGCATCAGGGTATGACCTCGTCGGACGTTCTGGATACGACGTTGAATGTGCAGTTGACCCGCGCCGCCGACATTCTGATTACGGATATGGAAGGATTGCTGGACGCGCTGAAACGACGTGCTTTGGAGCATAAAGACACGATCCGCATTGGGCGCAGTCACGGGATCCACGCGGAACCGACCACAATGGGTCTGACATTTGCCCGGTTTTATGCGGAAATGGACCGCAACCTGCGTCGTCTGCGCACCGCACGCGAAGAAATCGCGACTGGCGCGATCTCTGGCGCCGTTGGCACGTTTGCCAATATCGATCCGGCGGTTGAATCGCATGTCTGCAAGGAAATGGGCCTGACGCCTGAACCAATTTCGACGCAGGTTATTCCCCGTGACCGTCACGCCGCGTTTTTTGCGACACTTGGGGTTATCGCGTCCTCTATCGAAAATATCGCTATAGAAATCCGCCATATGCAGCGGACCGAAGTGCTGGAGGCCGAGGAATTTTTCTCCAAGGGGCAGAAAGGCTCGTCCGCGATGCCACATAAACGTAACCCGGTTCTGACAGAAAACCTGACCGGGTTGGCGCGGCTGGTTCGGATGTCTGTAATCCCTGCCCTTGAAAACGTGGCGCTGTGGCACGAACGCGATATCAGCCATTCGTCGGTGGAGCGTGGGATTGCGCCGGACGCGACGATTACACTGGACTTCGCGTTATCGCGTCTGACCTCTGTTATCGACAAGCTGGTGATCTATCCCGACAACATGATCGCAAACATGAACAAGTTTAAAGGCTTGGTGCATTCCCAAAGGGTTTTGCTTGCCCTAACACAAAAAGGGGTCAGCCGCGAAGACGCCTATCGCCTTGTGCAGCGCAACGCGATGAAAGTCTGGGAACAAGGTGCCGATTTTATGAAAGAGCTGAAATCTGACCCAGAGGTGACTGCCGCGCTGAGCGAAGCGGAAATCGAAGACAAATTCGACCTTGGTTACCACACCAAGCATGTCGATACGATCTTTGCACGCGTGTTTGGCTAGCTGTTGTTCTCAATCGCCTTGGCGACCAGATAGGCAACCGGGATTCCTACAATCGCACCAATAGCGGCCGCGCCGACAATATAGGGTAACGTGTCATATCCCATTGTCAGGGCAACAACCACACAGGAACCGGCCAGAACCGTCCCTGCCATTGCATAAAGAATTGATGCCAGTCGTAACATTATAGCCTCCTGCTGTGTCTGGCAGGAGGCTATCGTGAAGATACGGACTGTCTTTGACCTATCTCAAAAATTGAATATTAATTGCCGGCTTCGATTTGCTTTTGCGCCTCGATCAGCATTTCCGCATGCTTGTTGCGGATGTCATCGTCCGAGATTTTACCCGCCACATCTCCAGAAATCTTGCGCACCACATCTTCGATGCCGGGCTCTTCAAAATCAGCTTTCACGACCTCGATCGCATAGGCCGTCACCTCGTCCCCCGATTTGCCCAGAATCTCGGTTGCGACCCATGACCCCAACAGTTTGTTGGCGCGCGCTTCGATTTTGAAGCGGGTTTCAGCGTCATGCGCATATTTGTTTTCGAAGGCGTTTTCGCGGTCGTTGAAGGTTGTCATGGCTAACTCCGTTGGAAATGTTTGCTGCATAAGTAACCATTTGCGCCATAAGCGGCAAGGCTTAGCGCGCGAATCCTTGTGCCTTTTCGACGCAACGCATATACGGGCGGCAACCGAGAGACGGAGGCGCAGATGGCCCGACGCAGAATGATATATGAAGGCAAGGCGAAAATCCTTTATGAAGGACCAGAGCCCGGAACAATCGTTCAATATTTCAAAGACGACACCACCGCGTTTGATGCGACCAAAAAGGAAGTTATCGAAGGCAAAGGCGTTCTGAACAACCGTCTGTCAGAACATTTCATGACGGGCCTGAACGGCATCGGAATTCCGACACATTTCATCAAGCGCCTGAACATGCGCGAGCAACTGGTCTATGCGGTCGAGATCATTCCGTTGGAAGTTGTGATCCGGAATGTTGCGGCCGGTTCCATGTCCAAACGCCTTGGCGTCGAGGAGGGAACACCCCTTCCCCGTCCGATCATTGAATATTATTACAAGGACGACGCACTCCACGACCCGATTGTGTCCGAAGAACACATCTTTGCCTTTCAGTGGGCAAGCCCGCAGGAACTGGATGAAATCATTCAGCTATCGATGCGCGTCAACGACTTTCTGTCAGGTGTGATGCACGGAATCGGTGTGAAGTTGGTCGATTTCAAAATCGAATTCGGGCGGCGTTTTGACAACGATTTCAGCCGGATCGTTCTGGCCGATGAAATTAGCCCAGATAGCTGTCGTCTGTGGGATGTCGAAACCGGACGAAAACTCGACAAGGACGTGTTCCGACGTGATCTGGGCAGTCTCACCGACGCTTATACCGAACTGGCAACACGATTGGGTGTGATGCCTCGCAAATCATCCACAGGGACCGGTCCGAAACTGGTGAAATAAGGAGACCCCAATGAAAGCCCGTGTATTTGTGACCTTGAAAAACGGCGTTCTGGACCCTCAGGGTGAAGCTGTGAAGCATGCGTTGGGAACCTTGGGGTTCGACGGGGTTAACACGGTTCGTCAGGGCAAGATGATCGAGATTGATCTGGCCCATACCGACGTCGCCAAAGCCGAAGCAGATGTGACCGAAATGTGTGAAAAGCTTTTGGCCAACACGGTGATCGAAAACTACTCGGTGGAGATTGGGTGATGAAGGCGGGGGTCATCGTATTTCCCGGGTCAAATTGCGACCGCGATCTGGCTGTAGCGTTCGAACGGGTGTCAGGACGTAAGACCGACATGATATGGCACAAAGATTCAACGCTTCCAACGGGTCTGGATATCGTTGCGGTTCCGGGTGGCTTTTCGTTTGGGGATTATCTGCGTTGCGGTGCGATTGCCGCCCGCTCGCCAATCATGCGATCCGTTGTCGAATTCGCCAACAATGGCGGTCATGTTCTGGGTATTTGCAACGGGTTCCAGGTGCTGATCGAAAGCGGTCTTCTGCCGGGCGCTTTGATGCGCAATGCGGGACTGAAATTTGTCTGCAAAGACGTCGAACTGAAAGTGGCAACGTCGCGGACGGCTTTCACCAGCAACTATCGCAAAGGCGAAGAGATCACGATTCCAGTTGCCCATCATGACGGGAATTATGTCGCCGATCCCGATCTGGTCAAACGACTGAAAGATGAAGATCGGATCACCTTTACCTATGCTGATAATCCGAATGGATCGACGGCGGATATTGCTGGGATCGTTTCCGAGAACCGTCGCGTTATGGGGATGATGCCCCACCCCGAGCGGTTGAACGACCGCCATCTTGGGGGCACCGATGGGACACGTTTGTTTGAATCGCTGGGCGAAGCGCTGGTCGGCGCCTAGCGATACAATCGGTCGCCAAATTGTGCGTCCATACCGTCATACAGATGCGCAACTTCGGCGGCATATCCGTTAAAGGGTAACGTTGGAATTCGCTCACCACCGGCCAAAGGCTGTTCAGTCGCCTGTGACCATCGTGGGTGGGCGACTTCAGGGTTTACATTGGCCCAGAACCCATATTCCTTGGCTTGCAATTCTTCCCAGAAGCCCAGCGGTTGTTGATCGGTAAAGCTGACTTTTACAATGGATTTGATGGATTTGAACCCGTATTTCCAAGGCATGTGAACCCGTAAGGGTGCGCCAAACTGTCGGTGCAATACCTTGCCATAGGCCCCAACCACCATAAAGGCGAGCTCATTTGTCGCCTCGGCCATCGTGAACCCTTCGACATAGGGCCAAGGATACCAGCTGGCGCGTTGTTCGCGGCTTATGTCTGTGTCCATGAAGGTTTCAAAGCGGATGTATTTCGCGTCCGTCGTTGGGTTGGCAAGTGCGACCAGTTCAGCCATCGGAAAGCCGATCCAAGGCACGACCATTGACCAAGCCTCAACACAGCGGTGACGAACAATACGCTCTTCGATGTTCACTCGCTTGATCAGATCTTCGATACCGATGGAAAACGGGGTCGAAACCATCCCGTCAACCTCGATAACCCAATCGTCGGTTGTCAGCTTTTGCGCTTCCCGTGCGATACGTTTCGAGGAACCGAATTCATAAAAATTATTGTATTGCGAGGTGATCGCCTCTTCCGTGACCGCGCGCCCACCATCTGCAAAGGCGGGATTAAGCGCTGGCGTGGGGGAAAAGGCGTCTTCGGGTGTCATGGCAGCGCGCGCAGATTGGCCACTAGCAAGAAGTCCGGCGCTTACGCCCATGCCAGCTAAAACGGCGCGGCGACTAAGGAAAACGTCCTCACTCGTGACCAAGTTTTCTTTTAGTGCCCACCGGGGCCGACGATGATAATGCATGAAACACCTCTGAACTGACCCCCTACCCTACGATGAATTGAACGATCCGGCCAATCAAAGAAGCTTGAGGGAATGTTACCGAAACCGTATGTCTATGACGATGAAGCGACCGTTAGACATACTTCCAATGCTTTCAGTGATCCGCCCAATGCAGGTGGCCGTGTGGCTTGGGCTGATTGGAACGCTGGTTGTTCTGTGGTTTTCCAACAGTTTCCTGACAGATCGTTTTACCAATGATCAGCGCAATCAGTCACTGCAAAGGGCTACGCTTTATGCGAACTCGGTGTCGTCAGCATTGCAACGCAACGCGTATGTTCCGCTTCTGTTATCACGCGACCCGTCGATCATATCGGACCTACAATCGCGCGATTTTGCCAACACCTCTGCGCGTTTGATTTCTTTGCAGGAAGATTTGGCCGCCGCGTCGATTTTTCTGATGGATATTGATGGACGTATTGTTGCTGCCAGTGAACGCCGCGAATTGGGAAGCCAGTCGCAAAGGCCCGAGTTTTTCATCCGCGCTTTGCGCGAATCTGACACGATATTCCACGTCGAATTGGATGAGGGGCTGGCCGAAGGTTTTTATTATGCGCGCAAGGTGGTGTCGGGCAATCAATCCATTGGTGTGGTTGTTGTCGAAGTGGACTTACATCGTCTTGAACAACTTTGGCGCAGTGGCTCCGCCGAAGCAATCCTCAGTGACTCGGCCGGTCAGGTGTTGTTGTCGACAAACATTGATTGGCGACGCCAAACCCTGTCCCAGGTTCTGGAATCAAACTATCGACCGACACCGGCAGAACGTCTGTTTGGAACAGATCCTGCCGATGGCCCACAGGCATTTGTGTATATTGACGGTGAACGGCTGTTGGTCAGCGAAGTGCGGATTGGGTTTTTAGGGTGGAAATTAAGCTATTTCGCGTCGATGGATAACGTTCAAGCGCGGGTCAACGCAATCATCGCGCTAGAGCTTATGGTTCTTTCGCTGTTGGCAGCCGGTATCTTTTATCTGATCTCGCGCCGTGCACAGCGGGAATCGGTTCAGGTGCGCCGGGAATCCAGCGAGCTGCGCCGACTGAACGCCCGCCTTTCGGCCGAGATTGAACAACGTCAACGGGCGGAAAAAGAGCTGGAAAGCGCGGAACAATCTTTGGAACAGGCGTCGAAGCTGGCAACGTTGGGCCAGATGTCCGCAGCGGTCAGTCATGAATTGAATCAACCGTTGGCGGCGATGCGCACCTATTTGGCGGGTGCAAAAGTCCTTATGCAACGCAACCGTGTGCCCGAAGCTTTGTCCAGTTTTCAACGGATCGATGATCTGATTGAACGCATGGGCGCGATCACACGCCAGTTGAAATCCCATGCCCGCAAGGACGAAAACGCCAAGCAAGAGATCGATCTGCGTGACTCGGTCGCCGCGGCGTTACAGATGATGTCGCCCCAACTGGGGCAGACACAGGTCTCGATCTTGCGGAATATCGCCGATCGGCCGGTCAATGTGTTCGCAGACCCTGTTCGAGTCGAGCAAATCATAGTTAATTTACTTCGCAATGCGTTGGATGCGGTCAAAACCGTTGATGACAAAAAGATAATCATAACGGTCGAAGTGGGTGAAGTTGCACGGCTGACTATTCAGGATAATGGAACGGGCATAGATGATCCCGAAACATTGTTCGAGCCGTTTTCAACCACCAAAAAGCCGGGCGAAGGGGTTGGGCTGGGATTGGCAATATCAGCAGGTTTTGTCACCGAAATGGGTGGAAAATTGACCGGCAGAAATGCAACGCCGGTTGGCGCGATTTTTACCATGACGCTCCCTCTCGCCGGACACAGTATGAAAGGTGCCGCATAAATGGCTGAAAAACTTAGGGTTGCAATCGTTGATGACGAGGCGGATATGCGTGCCTCTATCAGCCAATGGTTGGAACTAAGCGGTTATCGAACGGAATGTTTTGATAGCGCGGCCAAGGCGTTGGCGGTTGTCGGTGCGAATTTCCCAGGGATTGTCCTTAGCGATATTCGTATGCCGGGAATCGACGGGATGGAGCTGCTGAAAAAGCTTCATGCAATCGATTCCAGCTTGCCGGTCATCATGATCACTGGCCATGGCGACGTACAAATGGCGGTCGAGGCCATGCGTATCGGTGCCTATGATTTTGTAGAAAAACCGTTCGAGCCCGAGCGCCTATCTGATCTCGTTCGTCATGCGCTTGATGCGCGTAAGCTGGTGCTGGACAATCGTGCGCTTCGCCGGGAATTGTCGGACGGTTCAGTTCTGATGCGTAAACTTATGGGGTCAAGTCCGCAGGTTGAAAAGCTGCGCGAGGATATTCTGGATCTTGCACAGGCTGATGGGAACATCATGATTACCGGTGAAACCGGCACAGGTAAAAGCCTGGTGGCACGTGCGATTCACGCAGCTGGCGCACGGCAGGGCAAACCGTTTGTTACGCTGAACTGCGCGGCGATGGATGAAGATGAGTTGACCGCGCGCCTGTTTGGACCCGCAGTCAGTGCAGAATACCGTCCGGTCTTCAGCGCGTCTGAGCCCATGACGTTATGTCTGGAAAACATCAACCTGCTGACCGAGGTAATTCAAGCCAAGCTCTTGACCAAGCTGGAAGATCTTTCAGATATCGACGGGAATCCTATCCGGATCGTGTCCGTATCCGGTCAATCCGCCGAGGAAACCCGCGACGTCCTGCGTGATGATTTATTCTATCGGTTGGCAGGCATGGAGCTGGTGGTCCCCACCCTGCGCGAACGTGGCGAGGATATTCTTTTGTTGTTCAATCGTTTCCTACAGGTCTTTGCCGAGGATTATGGCTGCGACACGCCCGAGCTTACGGCATCCGATGCTGCCAGTTTGCTGCACGCGACTTGGCCCGGCAATATTCGCCAGCTGCAAAATCTGGCCGAACGGGCAGTGATGCAAGCACGGCGCGAGGTGTCCAATATCGCTGCACTATTGGCAGAGGAAGGCCTTCAGGATGCAGGAATACCAAGTGGTAACAAACCCTTAAAGGAACATGTTGAAGCGTTTGAGCGGATGCTGATTGAAAACGCTTTGCGGCGCAATAAGGGGTCAGTTGCCGCCGTCATGGATGAAATGTCGGTTCCCCGGCGTACATTGAACGAGAAAATGGCGAAATACGGGCTTAGCCGCGCGGATTATGTGTAGCCAGCGCGGTTGCCAGATCGCCATAACCCGTAAACCGTCGCTCAAACCTAAGGTTTAATTTGTGCGCGGCCTCCTCGGCCTTTTGGGTCAGGGTTGGGTCGTCTGTCTGTGCCAGATAAATTAGCTGTTCGTAATTGCCGAAATAGGTGTCGCGCAACTCGGGGTGTCGATCCAGACCCAGCGGTGTCCAGACAAAGGCGTCAAACTGCCGAACCAGAAAATCTGTCAGGTAAAAGGCGGTTGTCTCTCCGCGTTCGGCAAAGGCGTCATTGCCATCAAAAAAGCTGTAGCAATGTGGACCAGCTAACATGGAAACACCCAGTTTTGTGCACCTCTGCTCCAGCAGTCCCCCCGTCCCGCAATCGGCATAAAGAACATAAATATCATTATAATCCGGTCGATAACGGATCACCGCCTTCTCAACCGCGTCGGGAATGCGCTCGGGATAAAGATGAAGATTCGCGGGCAGGCAATGCAGGTCCATATGCTGCCAGTCGTTTTGCCGGATAAGAGCCAGCACCTCGCGCGCAAGAGCACCGCATGCCAATAGTAAGGTGCGCGCCGGGGCGGAGCCCTGAAATACAATCTGGGGATCAGCCGCCGCGGACATTATGTCGGTTGGTCATGAATTGCTTCGCCGTATCGACAGCCACCGCTGCATCGCGACAATAGGCGTCTGCACCAATTGCCTTGCCGAATTCCTCGTTCAACGGTGCCCCACCGACAAGCACGATGTAATCATCGCGAATGCCGTTTGCGACCATCTGATCAATCACGACTTTCATGTAGGGCATTGTGGTTGTCAGCAGCGCCGACATGCCCAGAATGTCTGCATCGAACTCGGCAATGGCCTCCAGAAAGTCTTCGACTGAATTGTTGATGCCGATATTCTTCACCTCGAACCCTGCCCCTTCCATCATCATGGTGACCAGGTTCTGACCAATATCGTGAATGTCGCCTTTGACAGTGCCAATCACCATCCGCCCGATGGTTGGGGCGCCGGTTTCCGCAAGCAAGGGCTTCAGAATGGCCATACCGCCTTTCATAGCGTTGGCGGCCAACAACACTTCGGGAACAAACAGAATGCCATCGCGGAAGTCATTTCCAACGATCTTCATTCCTGCGACAAGAGCCTCCGTCAGGACCTTATACGGTGCCCAACCCCGTTCCAGCAGGATATTGACCCCCTCTTCGATTTCCTCTTTCATTCCATCGTAAAGGTCGTCCATCATCTGTTCGACAAGCTCGTCGTCATCCAGCTCTGACAGGATCAGTTCGTCTTCTTCATCCGACATTGGTTCTTCCCGGAAAAACTATTGATAGTAAAAAGAAATAGCGTGATCTTTACGCTATGGTCGCAGCGATTTCCGACACACGTAAGCGTGTATCCGACTATCCACGTCGCCGACGGCGTTCGCGTCGAGGGGCACCAGACGGGTCTCCTAAACCATCGTCAGGTGAGGAAAATGGACCAAGGGCGGTTTGAATCTCGTCCGCGCTTGGCAATTGCCCATGATCATGATTTTCCAGCGCGGCTTTCATTGCGGTCAGATGAACAGGCATGGTTCCGCAGCACCCAGCAATGATTCTCGCGCCAGCATTACGCGCAAGGATCGCATATTGCGCCATAAGTTCCGGCGTCCCGTCATAGTGAATATGACCCTCGACATATTTGGGAATACCTGCATTGCCCTTGGCAATGACCGGCAAATGGGGAGTGGCTTTCTGGAACCCGACCAAGGTGCGCAACAAATCCGCAGCGCCGACCCCACAATTGGCCCCAAACGCAATCGGGGCGTGGTTCAGGCTTTCGATCAGATTGACCATATCAACCGCCGTCACCCCCATCATGGTGCGCCCGGCTGTGTCAAAGCTCATCGTGCCGCACCAAGGGAAGTTCAGGTTTTCAAATGCTTGATAGGCTGCTTTGAACTCTTCGGGTGACGAAATTGTCTCGACCCACAAAACATCAACGCCACCGTCGATCAGCCCTTGGGCTTGTTCTTCAAAAATTTCAACCGCATCGCTGAAGGACAACGCGCCAACGGGTTCCAGAATTTCTCCCGTTGGTCCTACTGATCCCGCAACAACGACCTTGCGCCCAGAGGCATCCGCCGCATCACGCCCTATTTCAGCAGCAATACGGTTAAGGGTATGCACATTGTCCTGTTGGTCATGTAGTTTCAGCCGAGCCGCATTGCCACCAAACGAATTGGTCAGAAAAATATCGCTACCGGCGTTGATTGCACCGTCATACAATTGACGAATGCGATCAGGGTGGGTTTCGTTCCAGATCTCTGGCGCTTCCCCGGCTTCCAGCCCCATTGAAAACAGGTTTGTTCCCGTGGCACCATCGCCCAAGAGCCAATCCCGTTCGGCCAGAAGCGTACTTAGAAGGTCGGTCATCCCGTCAAATCCTCTTCCAGTGCTTCGGCTATCTGCCTAATACGCTTAATCATGGCGCGCAAGCCATTTGAGCGTTGCGATGACAAATGCTGATCCAATCCCAGGCGACCGAGTTCCGCCATCGCGTCAATCTCCAAAATCTGCGCAGCGGTGTTCCCTGCAAATAATGCGTGGACCACCGCGATCAGCCCCTTGACGATCATCGCATCGGAATCCCCCTTGAAATCAATGCTGTTGTCAGTGATTTCTGGAACAATCCACACTTGGCTGGCACACCCCAAAACCCGCGTTTCAGGGATTTTCTGATTCTCGTCCAGACCGGGGGCCTTTTTCCCCATTTCAATCACATACCGGTACCGATCTTCCCACTCTTCCAGAAAATCAAAATCGTCAACAATGGCTTCAAACGCTGCGCTGGCCATGTTCGCCTCCTGCATATGTCTTGCGTGACTTAGTGGTTGTTCTGATCAAGGTCTAGCCCAACTTGCTGCAACCAGAGAAGCGCATCCTCGGGTGTCGGCAAAATATTGCGCCATGGACAGGTCGGCATATCGATTAGAATAACCGGGATACCCAGCATTTTTGCGGCTTGAAGCTTGGGGTATCCACCAGTTCCACCTGAATTGTGGGCCACCAGACAATCGATACCTGCTTCCTGAAAGAAGGCGATTTCCTGTGCAACGCTAAATGGGCCGGGTTGATCCAGCGGGCGACAGGGTCCCGCCATTTCAGCGAAAGGTTTGGTCCGGCAGCGCACCAGCACTTCCGGAAGATCAAGGGCGAAAAAGGGCGGCAAACGGTCACGACCAATGGCAAGCAAAGGGTGCACAGGGTTCATCATTTGCAGTGTTTTGGCGGCCTCTTCAGCGGTCGGAACGGATATCCAAGTGTCAATAACCTCCCAAGGTGCACGGCGCAGCGCGACCTGTGGGCGTTGAATGTCTTGAATCTTGCGCAGCGGGTCAAAGGCAAAAGGATGCGGGGACACAATGATATATCCATAGGCCGCCAGCACGTCGTTCCAGTCGGTATCTTGGGTATAGACTTGTGTTTTCAATCCCTTGGCGGAATAGGAGGCAGTCTCAAACAAGGTATAATCAACGCCGCTGCCCTCAAGAATTTCAGCCAAAAGGATTGCATCTTTCGACCCACCGATGATGGCAACCGCCCGTGTCACAACGTGACCAGTTTTACCCCTTGGGGCGTTGCCGAAAGGGCAATTTTGCCTTCGCGTAATCTCAATGCGTCAGCGCCAAACACTTTGTGACGCCACCCACGCAAAGCCTGCACACCGTCATCGTCGCCATTGGCAAGATCATCAAGGTCGCTGGCGGTTGCGATAAGTTTTTGGGCAACGCCATATTCCTCGGCTTTAGCTTTCAACAATACGCGCAACAAATCCGACAAGGATTCCGTTCCATTTCGCCGTTGTTTCTGTTCAGGCACCATGGGCATATCTTCGGGTGGGCAGGCTTCGCCTCGGGCAATTGCCGCAAGGATGCCATCAGCAATTTCACCTTTGCGGGCGTCACGCAGCAGCAATCGCGATTTGCCCAAATCTCCAAGGTTTTTGGGGCGCGTTGCGGCCAATTCCATCAACGCATCATCTTTAAAAATCCGGTTCCTGGGGATGTTGCGGTCGCGGGCCAGAATCTCGCGAAACTCTGCTAACTCTTTGACTATTGACAGAAATTTCCGTGAATTTGTTCGTGTTTTCAAACGTTTCCAGGCTTCGGTCGGTTCGACAACATAGGTCGCCGGATCCATAAGAACGGCAACTTCTTCTTCTACCCATTCCGTGCGGTTTGTTCGCGCAAGTTCTTTGGCCAGAAATTCATAAATGACCCGCAAATGAGTCACGTCAGCTAGCGCGTAAGCCTGTTGCTTATCAGACAAGGGGCGACGGCTCCAATCCGTAAAGCGCGACGATTTGTCGATACTTGCCTTGGCGATCTGGCGCACCAGTGTTTCGTATCCGACCTGTTCACCAAACCCACACACCATCGCAGCGATCTGCGTGTCAAAGAAAGGTTTAGGTAACGTATCGCCTTCGGTGAAGAAAATCTCCAGATCCTGACGCGCTGCATGAAAAACTTTTACCACGGTCTCGTTGCGGAAAAGTTCATAAAGAGGTGCGAGGTCCAATCCCTCGACGAGCGGATCGATCAATGCGGCGTTCTGATCCCCTTCACCCGGAAATGCCAGCTGGATTAGGCACAATTGCGAATAGTAGGTCCGTTCGCGCAGGAATTCCGTGTCAACCGTGACATAGGGGTGGTTTGCGCATTCCGCGCAGAATTTGGACAATTCATCCGTTGTTGTAAGTGTTTTCATCGTTACTCGCTTTGGGCTTCACCCCGGGTTTTACCAACAGCATCCTGTGCCAGCGTTGCCGCCATGAACCTGTCCAGATCGCCGTCCAGCACCCCTTTGGTGTCTGACGTTTCTTCGTTCGTGCGCAGGTCTTTCACCATTTGATAGGGTTGCAGAACATATGATCGGATCTGATTGCCCCAGCCTGCATCCCCCTTATTATCATGTGCGTCCTGTATGGATTGAGTGCGTTTGCGCATTTCCAACTCATACAGTCGCGATTTCAGGGCAGCCATACAGTTTGCCCGGTTCTGGTGTTGCGATTTCTCGGATGAGGTCACCACGATACCGGTCGGAATATGCGTAATGCGAACGGCCGAGTCAGTTGTGTTCACGTGCTGACCACCCGCGCCCGATGAGCGGAAAGTATCGACGCGAATTTCCGATGGGTTGATATCGATCTCTATCGTGTCGTCGATCACGGGATACACCCAGACTGACGAAAATGACGTATGTCGTTTTGCTGCCGCATCAAACGGGCTGATCCGGACCAAGCGGTGCACGCCGCTTTCGCTCTTCAGCCAACCATAGGCGTTATGACCTGTGATCTTATAGGTCACCGATTTGATCCCGGCTTCTTCCCCTGCCGTATAGGACATGGTTTCCACCTTGTAGCCCTTTTTCTCGGCCCAGCGAACATACATCCGCGCTAACATGGAAGCCCAGTCGCAGCTTTCGGTTCCCCCTGCCCCGGCGTTGATTTCGACAAATGTGTCGTTGGAATCCGCCTCACCATTCAGCAACGCTTCCAGCTCTGCCGCATCGGCGCGCGTTTTCAATTCGACGATTGCAGCCTCGGCTTCTTTGACGACCTCGGCATCGTCTTCCATCTCGCCAAGTTCGATCAGGTCAATATTGTCCTGCAATTCGCTCGACAGGCTTTCATAGCGTTCTACTGCGTCTGTCAGGGCCTGGCGTTCACGCATCAGTTTTTGCGCCTTCTCGGGATCATCCCACAATGTCGGGTCTTCGGACATTGCGTCAAATTCTTCCATCCTGTGCTTGGCGGTGCCATAGTCCATACGCTGCGCCAGCAGTTTCAAAGATTTCTGAATATCTTCAACCAGATTTTCGATTTCGGCGCGCATCGTTACTCCGCAAGGATGTTCATCTGACGGTTGTCTAACCAGCCAGTAAGTCAGGGTAAAGAGGGGTTAATATTGCCCACCTGTGGAAATTGACCCAAAAGTGGTGTTGGCGGGCACGATAATGGTTTCCCCATTCAATTGTATCGTGTCGTAGGTTTCTTCCTCTCCACGTCCAAAGAACAGCAAATCGCGCCCCATTGTGAATCCGCCATCGATATATTCGCCGTAAGCGCCGTACAACGGCTCTTCACCTTCGCGGAACAACTCGGTGATCACGTAATCTCCGGTGGCATCATCGGGAAGACGCACACCAGAAAAACGATCCATTTTCACAAACACCGACCCCGGAGGTTGATCAAACCGGGTGGTTGGGAACATTTCCAATGCGACCTTCATGAAATCCGAGAATATCGGACCACACAGATCCCCTCCATAGGCTCCACGCCCCATCGGAATGGGCGTGTCGTATCCAATGTAACACCCGGCTACAATTTTCGGGGTGAAGCCGATGAACCAGGCGTCTTTTGCCTCGTTCGTTGTCCCGGTTTTGCCAGCGATAGGTACGCCCAGCACCGATCCTACAGTCTTGGCCGCCGTGCCACGTTGCGTCACCCCCTGCATCATCGAGGTTAGCTGATAGGCTGTGATCTGATCCATGATCCGTGTTGCGTTCGTGCGCACCCATGGCTCCTGATCGGTCGGAATCTGATCCCCCTGACAGTCGGTACAATCGCGCTGATCATGCCGGTATATTGTTACACCATACCGATCCTGTACGCGGTCAACCAGGGTCGGTTCGATCCGCAGACCACCATTGGCAAACATCGCATAGGCAGTCACCATCTGGTAAAGCGTTGTTTCCCCTGCCCCAAGCGAATAGGACAGCAACGGGGGCATGTTTTCATAAACGCCAAACCGTTCGGCATAGGCCGATACAACATCCATTCCGATAGATTGAGCAATTCGGACGGTCATCAAGTTACGGGACTGTTCAATACCCGTGCGCATTGGGGCCGGTCCATAAAATTTCAACGACGCATTCTGTGGGCGCCAAATCCCCTCGGCGGTTTCCACTTCAACTGGTGCGTCTACGACAATCGTTGCAGGTGTATACCCGTTGTCGAGCGCCGCCGCATATACAAACGGTTTAAAGGATGACCCGGGTTGACGTTTGGCCTGTGTGGCGCGGTTGAATTCACTTGTCAGATATGAAAACCCGCCTTGCATGGCCAGAACGCGCCCTGTCTGGGTATCCATCGCCACAAAACCGCCCTGCACAGCCGGGATTTGTTCCAGCACCCATTTGACTTCATCATCTGTTTCCTGCCGAGAGACCATGACAACATCGCCAACTTTCCAGATATCGGCAGCCTGATCAGGGCGTGAGCCAGGACGATTATTTTCATCCAAGGGTCGCGCCCACTGAGCGTCGCGCACAAACAGATAATGTCCGTCTTCGTCTTCTGGGATGCTGTCGATCCCGACACGAACCGAGGTTTCGCCAACTTTCAAGACCAGCGCAGGATACCAGCCATCAATATCACGCGGCAAAACACGCGAGGATAGCGCGCTGCGCCACTGGCTCTCGTCCATCTCCTCGGCCCCGTCAATCTCGGCAATCGGACCATAATAGACTTCGAGCCCACGATCATAAGCCACCAACCCTTTTTGAAGGGCTTTTGCCGCGGCTTCTTGCAATTCGGGGTCCATCGTCGCACGAATGGAAAGCCCGCCGGCGAACAATTCCTCTTCCCCCAGCGTGAAAGACAATTGTCGGCGGATTTCATTGGTAAAATAACTCCGATAGGGCATTTCATCGCGATAGGACAAAATCTGTCCGCCCTGAACCGTCGATAACCCTTCCGCTTGCGCCGATTCCATCTGTTCGCGCGTGATGTAACCGTTTTCGAACATTTCTTTCAGAACAAAATTGCGTCGGGTGATCGCCCCTTCGGGATTACGAACCGGATGATATTCGTTGGGGTCTTTTGGGTGGATCGCCAGAAATGCCGCCTCGGCAATGGTGAGTTCTTCCAAGGATTTGTTAAAATATGTCTGCGCTGCGGCGGTCACCCCGTACGAATTCTGACCCAAAAAAATCTCGTTAAGATAAAGACTCAGAATTTCGTCCTTGGTCAGGGTGTTTTCGATCCTTGCCGCCAGAACAATTTCCTTGATCTTGCGTTCGATCTGCCGACTGCCATCCAACAGGAAGTTCTTCATTACCTGCTGCGTAATCGTCGATGCCCCGCGCAAACGCCCCCCGCGCGCCGCGTCATAAAGCGCCGCCAGAATTTGCACCGGGTCATACCCCGCATGGTTATAGAAATTCTTGTCCTCGGCGCTGATAAAGGCCTGTTTGACCAGATCGGGAATCTCGTCGATGGGGGTAAACAAGCGACGTTCGCGGGCAAATTCGTCCATCAGGTCGCCGTCACCTGAATAAATACGCGACAGGGTTGGCGGTTCATAGACGGCCAATTGTTCATGATTGGGCAGATCACCACTGAACGTCCAGATTACGAACATGAAGGCAAACGCACCCGAAATCGCGCCAAGCGTCAGCCAGCTAAAAATGAAACCCAGAAAGTTCAGCAAAAAGCGCATAGTCGACTCGATCCGTAACTTACCCACCCCTATAAGATAGAGGTGCGGTCAGGTCAAAACACCATTCTGTGGCACCAGAATGCCTTGAAAAGTGATCCGTATTCCCTGATGCGCAACAGTTTAACCTGATTTCGATTGTAATCATCAATCAGAAATGTCTATATCAGAAATACATCGGCGAACTGCCGCTGTGAGAGAGTTTCGTTCAAAACCAGAGTGTCGGGCGATTTGCCCCTTTGGAAAAGAACAGGCGCACCGCGCCACCCGCAAATTTCGCCAAGATCGGCGACATGAAATCAGGCGCAGTGATGCGCTAAGGAAATAACCGCGATGAAACGCGACGACACATCAGTAACGATTGACCGGCAAACTCAATTTGCCGTCGTTTTACGTGCGCGTACGCATCCCCAAACAGACACACCGCAACTTTTTAACCGGGCATTTCACCCGGCCAAAGTGCGTGACAGAAAGTTTCAATGTCCAGAAAAATGCTTATCGACGCCACACACACCGAGGAAACGCGTGTTGTTGTGGTTGAAGGAAACCGTGTTGATGAATTCGATTTCGAATCTTTCAGCAAACGCCAACTAACCGGAAACATATATCTGGCCAAAGTGACACGGGTTGAACCCTCACTTCAGGCCGCTTTTGTGGATTACGGCGGAAATCGTCATGGTTTCCTTGCATTTAACAATATCCATCCAGACTATTACCAGATCCCCGCAGCGGATCGAAAGGTCCTGCTGGAAGAGGAGGCGGCTGAAGCGGAACGCCTTCGTGCCGAGGAAGAGGCCGCTGAAAACCGGCGCTCCAAACCCGGTAAGAAAATCGTACGTGCAGCAAAAACCGATCTTGGGGCTGAGGACGCAACCGATGACGATGTCGTCGCTGAAGAGATCGAAGACGATACGGTTCCCACGGATGAGGCTTCCGCCCCCGGAAATGTAGATATGGCCGACGCTGACACTGACGAAGACGATCAGGATAGTGTTGCGCCTGAAGTCGCAGAAGAGATTGGCGCATCCGACGATATCATCGAAGAAGTGCGTCCACGTCGGTCGCGTCCGCGGCGATATAAGATTCAGGAAGTGATCAAAGTTCGTCAGATCCTGTTGGTTCAAGTCGAAAAAGAAGAACGTGGAAACAAGGGCGCAGCCCTAACCACCTATCTTTCGCTTGCCGGGCGCTACTGTGTATTGATGCCCAACACTGCGCGTGGTGGTGGCATCAGTCGCAAAATCACCAATCCTGCGGATCGCAAGAAACTGAAAGAAATCGCATCCGACATCGAGGTCCCGGATGGGGCGGGCCTGATTGTCCGCACAGCCGGAGCCCAGCGGACCAAATCGGAAATCAAACGCGATTACGAATATCTATTGCGTCAATGGGAACAAATTCGCGACAACACGCTAAAATCCATTGCGCCTGCGCTGATCTATGAAGAAGGCAGCCTGATCAAACGATCCATCCGCGATCTTTATAACAATGATATCGAAGAAATTATGATTGATGGTGATCGCGGTTATCGCGAAGCCAAAGATTATATGAAGATGCTAATGCCGTCTCACGCGAAAAACGTGAAGCAATATAAAGATGTATTGCCATTGTTCTCGCGCTATCAGGTCGAAAGCTATCTGACGGGCATGTTCAATCCGACTGTTCAGCTGAAATCTGGTGGCTATATCGTCATTGGTGTCACAGAGGCGTTGGTTGCAATCGACGTGAACTCGGGTCGTGCGACCAAAGAAAGCTCGATCGAAGAGACCGCGCGCAAGACCAACCTGGAAGCAGCCGAGGAAATTGCCCGGCAATTGCGGTTGCGCGATCTTGCGGGTCTGATCGTGATCGATTTTATCGACATGGACGAACGCAAGAACAATCTGGCGGTCGAAAAAAAGCTGAAAGAAAAGCTGAAATCGGATCGTGCCCGCATTCAGATTGGGCGCATATCCGGATTTGGGTTGTTGGAAATGTCCCGCCAACGTCTGCGTCCCGGCATGTTGGAGGCAACAACACAGCCCTGCCCGCATTGTCACGGCACCGGAATTACCCGTTCTATTGATTCCATGTCACTTGCGATCCTGCGAGAGCTGGAAGAGGAAGGCGTTCGCAATCGCTGCAAGGAAGTTGTTGTCAGCGCCCCGATTGGCGTTGCGAACTACATGCTGAATGAAAAACGCGAACGGGTCACGATGATCGAAACGCGGTTTGGATTATCCGTACGCATCGAAGCTGATGCCGCGTTGATCAGTCCCGAATATCGCTTGGAGCGTTTGAAAACCGCTACACGCATTATTCCCGAAGTAGAACCGGCCGCATTGGTCGAAGTCGAATATAGCAACATCGAGGAGGACGAGCCCCAATCGTCGGACGACGCTCCCAAGAAAAAACGGCGCCGTCGCAAACGGGGCGGCAAGGGCAGAAACGGTTCTCAAGCCTTTGATAATAATGTGGAAAATCAGAATAACCTGGACGACGAGTCTGGCGAAAGCTCGGCGCACCCTCAGTCTGCCAAAGATTCTCCACTTGGCGAAGTTGTTGATCTCGACGAGACAGACAACACCCCGGTAGAGGTTCCTGAAACGTCGGTGCAAAAACCCAAGTCCAAACCAAAATCGACAAGCAGCCGTTCGCGCACATCGAAGGCAAAGACCAAAGCTGTTGAAGAAGAGGCTGCCGCGGTTTCAGAACCTGACGCCCCTAAGGTGGAGGAGGCAGCGGACGCTCCAAAGCCCGAGACGCCGAAAGCCGAAGAGATTAAACCTGAACCCGTTCCCGAGATGGCCGAAGCCGCCGCCCCTACACAGGCGGCCGAGCAAATCCCGGACGAGCCAAAGAAACCCAAGCGTACTGGTTGGTGGTCACGATAGAAAACGATATCCCCGCCCTCGTGGCGCGGATTTTGTTTCAGATAATCACCGCGCGGCAAACCAGGTTTTCAAACGCCTGATCCCTTCAAGAATATCCTCATGCGATCGCGCATAGGAAAATCTAAGGGTTTTATGCCCCCGTATCGGATCAAAATCGACACCCGGGGTGACGGATACCCCGGCGTCAATCAATATCTCATGACAAAGCGCAACGCTGTCATCTGTCAAATCTGAAACATCTGCGTAAATATAAAACGCTCCGTCAGGTGGCGCGATTTTGGGAAACCCTGCTTTTGGCAGTTCCTGCAACAAAATTTCTCGGTTCTTGCGATAAACGGCCAAATTTTCCTGCAATTCCGCCTCACAATCCAATGCCGCCGTTGCCGCAATCTGTGATGCGTGCGGCGCACAGATGAAAAGGTTCTGGGTCAATCTTTCGATGCGGCGGACATGGTCCTGCGGCACAACCATCCAGCCAATTCGCCATCCCGTCATCGAAAAGTATTTTGAAAAAGAATTGATCACATAGACATCATCACTGATTTCAAGCGCAGTGACAGCTTTCTTTCCATATTCGATACCGTGATAAATCTCGTCGGAAATGAAACGAATGTCATGGGCCTGACAATGGTCGATCAATGCTTTCAGCGCTTCGTGATCCAGCATTGTGCCAGTGGGATTAGCTGGACTTGCAACCAACAGACCTTGCACATCGTCCGGCAAGTCGCCTGCACGCGGTTGGAATCGCCCGCTCTCGTCTGTGGGGATGCTGGCGGGAACCAGATCCAGCGCTTTTAGAATATTGCGATATGACGGGTAGCCGGGATCACCTATCGCCACCTTATCGCCTGCATCAAACAGGCTGATGAACGCCAATTGAAACGCTGCAGACGATCCCGCAGTGACAACTATGCGCGATGGCGACACGTCCACATCATACCAATCCTTATAGAGTTTCGAGATTCGCTCCCGCAACTCCGGCAGTCCCAGCGCAACCGTATATCCGAGCGCATCTTCCCGCATTGCCGCGGTTACCGCCTCGGTCGCGCCTGTGGGAGCGCCGGTTCCAGGTTGGCCGACCTCCATATGGATGATACTGCGCCCTTTGGCTTCCTCTTGCCGGGCGGCTTCCATGACGTCCATCACAATAAAGGGATCGACTTCGCTTCGCATTGAAACTCGCATGTGACATCTCCTACCATGGACGTTGCGGGGTTTGTCAGATACCTCAGCCTAAAGATCAATATGGAATGGACCATGAAATATTTATTGCCGATACTCTTTAGCCTGACGGCAGGTATAGCCACGGCCCAAGGCATAGAAGATATGACAGAAGCCGAGCGTGACGCCTTTCGCGCCGAGGTGCGTGCATATTTGTTGGAAAACCCCGAAGTCATCCTTGAAGCCATCGAGGTACTCGAAGAGCGCCAGGCTATGGCGGCCATCGAAAATGATCACAATCTGGTTCGTGCCTATGCGAATGAACTTGAGAATGACGGCTATTCGTATGTTGCGGGAAATCCCGAAGGTGCGATCACAATTGTTGAGTTTCTGGATTATCGTTGCGGGTATTGCAAACGCTCGCATCCGGCGATTCAGGCCATTCTGGAAACGAATGACGATGTCCGACTGATCATCAAGGAATTTCCAATTCTGGGCCCGGATTCCACTTTGGCATCTCGTGCTGCCAGCGCCATTCTGGCCAATCAGCGCGACAGCTACAAAGCATTTAGCGATCTGTTGATGGAACATAACGGTCCGATCAACGAAATCGTTCTGGCGGAACTGGCCAACAATGCAGGGGCTGACGCGGATCAGATGCTGGCAGAAATGAACGATGACCTGATAAGCCAGATGCTTTCGCGAAATCGGGAACTGGGAAACTCCATGCAAATCACCGGAACCCCGACATTTGTCATCGGAACGGAAATGGTTCGCGGCTATATCCCATTGGAAATGATGCAGCAAATGGTGGATCAGATCCGCGACGAACTTTAAGCGAGGTCACTTCTTCCCTCATGCGGCTGTAACGAGTATAAGCGATTCCAGAAGAATAAGCTGACCGGGTCAACCGATAACACCGAGGGAATAATGGGCGATAAAAATTACGATTCCGACGTTGCGTTCATCGAAGCGCTGGCAAGTCTGTTGAAATCCAACGAATTGACGGAAATCGAAGTGGTGCGCGAATATGGCAAGGACAATGTCCTTAATGTACGTGTGGCCCGACAGCTACAGGTCGCGGCGTCTGCACCTGTACAAATTGCCGCCCCTGCTGCTGCCGCGCCTGTTGCGGCCGCCACGCCAGCCCCTTCAGCGGCTGCATCTGGCGACAATGCCGCCAGCGATCCCTCTCAACATCCGGGCGCCGTAACGTCGCCGATGGTTGGAACGGCCTATCTTGCCCCAGAACCGGGCGCAGCCAATTTCGTGTCGGTTGGCGACAAGGTGTCCGAGGGTCAGACTCTTTTGATTGTCGAAGCGATGAAGACCATGAACCAGATTCCGGCACCGAAATCCGGAAAAGTCACTCGTATCCTGGTTGATGATGGCTCGCCGGTCGAATTTGGTGATCCACTTGTTATTGTCGAATAAGGCGGGGCAGACGCCATGTTCAACAAAATTCTGATCGCAAATCGCGGTGAAATTGCCCTTCGGGTTATACGCGCCTGCAAGGAAATGGGGATCGGTTCCGTCGCCGTCCATTCAACCGCGGATTCGGACGCTATGCATGTGCGGATGGCAGATGAAAGTGTTTGTATCGGCCCGCCCGCCAGCGCCAAAAGCTATCTCCATATTCCGTCAATCATTTCTGCCTGTGAAATCACCGGAGCCGAAGCGATTCACCCCGGATATGGGTTCCTGTCTGAAAACGCCGCTTTTGTGCAAGTGGTGCAAGATCATGGCCTGACTTTCATCGGACCGACGGCAGACCACATCAACATGATGGGTGATAAAATCACTGCCAAGGACACCATGAAGAAATTGGGCGTACCTTGCGTGCCCGGTTCAGATGGTGGTGTGCCCAATCTGGCCGCCGCGCGCAAGGTTGCCGACGAAATGGGTTATCCTGTGATCGTCAAGGCAACCGCAGGTGGCGGCGGGCGAGGCATGAAGCTGGCCAAAACCGCTGCCGAACTGGAAATGGCATTTTCCACCGCGCGATCCGAGGCGAAGGCAGCCTTTGGGAATGACGAAGTCTATATCGAAAAATACCTTACCCTGCCGCGCCATATCGAAGTTCAGGTGTTTGGTGATGGCAAAGGTAAAGCTGTGCATCTGGGAGAGCGCGATTGCTCGTTGCAGCGTCGCCACCAAAAAGTGTTCGAAGAAGCCCCCTCGCCCGCCATCGATCAGGAAACGCGCGACAGGATCGGCAAAACCTGCGCCGATGCGGTGGCCGCAATCAACTATGCTGGCGCTGGCACGATTGAGTTTCTGTATGAGAATGGCGAGTTTTATTTCATCGAAATGAATACCCGCCTTCAAGTCGAACATCCCGTGACCGAGGCTGTTTATGGTGTCGATCTGGTGCGTGAACAAATTCGCGTGGCGGCCGGAATGGAACTGTCCTTCCGACAGGAGGATATGATCCCCAAGGGTCATGCTATTGAATGCCGGATCAATGCCGAGAAAGTACCCGAATTCCGGCCCTCACCGGGGAAAATTACACAGTTTCACGCTCCGGGTGGGCTGGGTGTGCGTATGGACAGCCATATGTATGACGGCTATTCGATTCCACCCCATTACGACAGCCTGATTGCCAAACTGATTGTCGAAGCCCCGGACCGCGACGCCGCCTTGGCGCGATTGCGTCGGGCGCTGGACGAGCTGGTCTTGGACGGTATCGATACAACAATCCCGCTGTTCCATATGCTGTTAGACGCCAAGGACATTCATACCGGAGATTATGATATCCATTGGTTGGAACATTGGTTGGAAAGCCATAAGTAGCCAGAACGTAACTCCAGACTTGCTGATCCGCGCCTATTGCGCGGGGATTTTTCCGATGTCCGAAGGGGCAAACGATCCCGAGATATTCTGGGTCGATCCAGAGCAGCGCGGGATATTGCCCCTTGATCAGTTTCACGTTTCGCGCAGTTTGAAAAAACGTTTGCTGACGGGGCGATATCGATTCACTGCGGACACCTGTTTTGAACGAATAATGCGGGCATGTGCGGACCGCGATACGACCTGGATAAATACTACAATCCTGCAACTCTATACGCATCTCAACGCTATCGGATTTGCGCATTCTGTAGAGGTTTGGGAGGGGGACGATCTGGTTGGGGGATTGTATGGGGTATGTATTGCGGGGGCGTTTTTTGGCGAAAGCATGTTTTCCAACCGTACGGACGGCTCCAAACTGGCATTGATTTCACTGGTCGCGCGCCTGAATGCAGGTGGATTTACATTACTGGATACGCAATTCCTTTCGGATCACCTGAAAACGATGGGTGGTATTGAAATATCACGCGACAAGTATCATCAGAGATTGTCGCAAGCTTTGGAAATCAAAGCGGATTTCTGGGCGTTACAGGGGGACCCGTCCCCTCAGGAGCTTTGGCAGCTTAGCACCCAAATGTCATAACGGTGATGATCAAGCGCGGACAAAGCTGGGCTTGATGCAAACATCCAACCATGGAAGCGCGGATCCATCTCGCGAACATCACGAATGGTCAATAAGGCAAAGGCATCGCGGTCTATATCGCCCTGCGGATAACGGCATTGTTCCAAGGTGATTTCCAGCCGTTCGTAACGCACGGTCTCACCGACCTGAATGGTCAGTTCAGCGACAGTTCCGTTCAACCGATCCAGCCCCTTGATCACGGCAGCGTCAGCACTGTCCGACAAAGGCGGAGGTGTTTCTTCGACAAAGGCTGGCATCGGTGTTGATGACCCTAGGTCCCTCAGGATGATATCGGTGTCCGAGGGCAATTCCTCTAGCAGCGACTGCGCGGAAATCGGCGTCGAAAGCACCAGAATGAAAAGAAATTTATTCAGCAGTTTCATTATCTTGCGTCACAAACTTCATCAAAAGGTTTATCAAACTGACCGAACCTTGGGTCAAGAAAAACTCGTCACCTGGCTCCATCATAAAGGGGGATCCCCCCGCCGTAATTTCCAAATAGGAATTTCCCAGCAATCCGTCGGAGGTTACCTTGATATCAGCATCGTCTGGGATTTGGACAGCGCTGTCGATCGATACCATGGCGATAGCTTGATAGGTCTCTGGATCAAGTTCAATTGCAGAGAGCGTGCCAACCTTTACCCCGGCCAATCTTACGTCGGTGCCGGGGGTAACGCCAGAGATAGACTGGAAACGGGCATATAGCGGATATTGATCACCTGTGGACCGATATTGCGTGGCTTGTGCCGCAAACCAGATAAATCCCGCGGCGGCCGCCAAAACAACCGCACCTACAATGGTTTCCGCTGTGTTGCTTGCCATTTTGCGCCTCTATTCCGGCTGCCATGCCTCGTAATCACGAACCGGCTTGGGGGATGCAGACATCAGGCTCCCGGGGGGATGATAGGCCATCGCGGTTCCCGACAGGTTCTCATGATGCGGTTTTTCCCAGGCTTTGCGGGGCAAAGGGGTCGTTGCCGGGCATTCGTCAAATGTGTGGTGCAGCCATCCGTGCCATTCCGGCGAGATTTTGGACGCTTCGATTTCGTCTGCAAAAATTACCCAGCGTTTGCCCGATTTGGACTGGTAAAACTTGTTGCCTTCGGAATCCTCGCCGACAAACTCCCCTTTTCGCCAGGTAAAAAGACGTGTTCCCAGGGATTGGCCCTTCCACCAGATCAGCAATTGCAACAGGAATTTCATAGTCGACTCCACTCCTAGACTTCGATCTGGTTATGCAATGAATCGAGGGGGAAGGTCCAGTCGGATTACGAAGCCGAGGCCGGTTCTTCCTTGCGATCGGCATAAATCATCAGCGGATCCGTCTCGCGTCGTGCCGCTTCGGCATTGACGACCACTTCTTCGACATTATCAAGGCTGGGCAATTCGAACATGGTTTCCAGCAAGATATCTTCCAGAATGGACCGCAATCCGCGAGCGCCAGTTTTGCGCTCAATGGCGCGGGCTGCGATCGCACTTAGGGCGTCATCGGTAAAGGTCAGCTGAGTGCCTTCGATCTCGAACAGGCGCTGATATTGTTTGACCAGTGCGTTCTTGGGTTCCGTCAGAATTGTAATCAATGCGTCCGCATCCAGGTCCGTCAGTGTGGCGATAACCGGCAACCGACCAACAAACTCCGGTATCAGTCCGAATTTGAGCAAATCTTCAGGCTCCAAATCCTTTAGAAGCTCGCCGACTTTACGGTCGTCATTGTCCTGAACATTCGCACCAAACCCGATGGCCGAGCCTTTGAACCGTTGCGCGATAATCTTATCGAGACCCGCAAACGCGCCGCCGCAGATGAACAGGATGTTCGACGTATCCACCTGAAGGAATTCCTGTTGCGGATGTTTGCGCCCACCCTGCGGTGGGACCGAGGCAACCGTCCCCTCCATTATCTTCAGCAGTGCCTGTTGCACACCTTCGCCGCTTACATCACGTGTGATCGAAGGGTTGTCGGATTTGCGGGAAATCTTGTCGATCTCGTCAATATAGACGATGCCGCGTTGCGCGCGTTCCACGTTATATTCTGCCGATTGAAGCAGTTTAAGGATGATATTTTCCACATCCTCGCCCACATACCCCGCTTCGGTCAGGGTCGTCGCATCGGCCATGGTAAACGGCACATCAATTATACGCGCCAGCGTTTGGGCTAGCAGTGTCTTGCCGCACCCGGTTGGGCCAACCAGCATGATGTTGGATTTCGCGAGTTCCACATCCGGATTTTTGTCTGAATGTTCCAGTCGCTTATAGTGATTGTGAACAGCAACCGAGAGCACCTTTTTCGCCATCTGCTGTCCGATCACGTAATCATCCAGCACGTCACAGATTTCGCGTGGCGAGGGGACCCCTTCCCCGGATTTGACCAAATTCCCTTTGGTCTCCTCGCGGATGATGTCCATGCACAATTCAACACATTCGTCGCATATAAACACGGTCGGTCCGGCAATCAGCTTGCGCACTTCATGTTGGCTCTTTCCACAGAAAGAACAGTAAAGCGTGTTCTTGCTTTCTTTGTCGTCCGATTTGCTCATCAAATTCTCCGAACTCGGTCAATTCGCCGAGTCACTTTTTATTAGGGCACGATAGTTGGCAATATGACAAGCCCGAACTGGCAATAATGTGTCATCAGTGTGGTTAGTCTGCACTGTCCGCCCGATCATGTCGGGTAATAATTTCGTCAACAAGCCCCCAATCCTTGGCTTCCTGTGCGGTCATGAAATTGTCCCGCTCCAAAGCATTTTCGACTGCGGCGTAATCCTGACCAGTATGGCTGACGTAAATTTCGTTCAAACGTTGTTTCAGGCGTTTGGTATGTTCGGCATGGATCAGAATGTCTGTGGCCTGTCCCTGATACCCTCCCGAAGGTTGGTGGACCATGATATTGGCGTTGGGAAGAGCATAGCGCTTGCCCTTTGTCCCGCCCGCCAGCAGTAGTGACCCCATGGACGCGGCCTGACCAACAACCACGGTGGAGACTTCGGGACGCACCAATTGCATCGTGTCATAGATCGAAAGGCCCGATGTCACGACCCCACCGGGCGAGTTAATATACATCGAAATCTCTTTCTTGGGGTTCTCGGCTTCAAGAAACAGAAGTTGCGCCACAACGACGGTCGCCATCTGATCTTCGATCGGACCGGCAACAAACACGATACGTTCCTTCAGAAGACGAGAGAAAATGTCATAGCGCATGGATCCGCGCGCGGACGTTTCCTCTACGGTCGGAATGATGAAGCTGGTGAACTGATCGATCGGATCATGCATTTTGTGGCCTCCGCTGGGTGCGGCTGGGATAGCGGCAAACCCTTTCTGAAAGGTTTAATTATCGCGGTTCGCGACCGCAAGGGTCAGTCAACAGATTTGTCGTAAAAGAAAGGGCAGGCAAATGCCTGCCCCAGGTTAACGAAGGAAAATAGATTACTCGTTATCCAAATCTTCAATTGCCTTTTCCAACTGGGCTTTGGTGACCTTCTTCTCTTTCACCTGTGCCAGTTCGAAAATATAGTTCACCACCTTGTCTTCAAATATCGGTGCGCGCAGCTGTTGCTGGGCCTGCGGGTTCTTTTGGATGAACTCGAAATACTGACGCTCCTGACCCGGATATTGGCTGGCTTGCTGGAACATGGCCTGCTGCAATTCCTGATCGGTCACTTCGATTTTCTGCGTGTTGCCGACTTCTGCCAACAAAAGACCAAGGCGCACGCGACGCTCCGCCAGTTCATTTTGTTCCTTGGTCGGTTCAATCTTGTCGTGATCATGACCGTGGTGATCCGGGTGGTCTTCGTGCCACAACTGGTGGGCAATCTGCTCGGCTTCAGCTTTCACCAATGAAGGGGGCAGATCAAATTTCACGATCTTGTCCAGTTCGTCCATCAACGCGCGCTTCATAACGATGCGCGACGCATTTTCATATTCCGTCGCCAGTCGTTCCTCTATCTGACCCTTCAGGGCGGCCAGATCCTCGGCCCCGAATTTCTTCGCCAGTTCGTCATCAATTTCAGCCGGCTTGGGTTCTTTGACTTCGTTCACATTACAAGTGAAAACGGCGTCTTTTCCGGCCAGATTGGCAGCCCCATAATTTTCCGGGAAGGTAACGTTGACTTCAACCTCGTCCCCTTCCTTTGCGCCGATCAGCTGTGCTTCGAAACCAGGAATAAAACTGTTAGAGCCAAGAACCAGCGGATAATCATCCGCAGCGCCACCTTCAAAAGCTACGCCGTCCACTTTACCAAGGAAATTGATCACGACCTGATCGCCTTCCTTTGCCTTGGACCCTTTTTTACGTTTGCTGAAATTGTTCGCCGACTTCGCCAGATTTTCCAGCGCTTCGGTGACGGATGCGTCGTCAACCTCGGCAACCAGCTTTTCAAGCTTCAACTTGCCAAAATCGGCTTCGGGCACTTCTGGCAGCGTCTCATATTCCAGCGAAACCTCCAGGTCATCGCCTTCTTTCCAGTCTTCGTTGGTCATCTTGACGTCGGGTTGAACGGCAGGACGGTCGCCGGACTTTTCGAAATGGTCTTGCATTGCGGCGTCGATGGTTTCCTGCATGGCTTCCCCCAGTACGGATTTGCCAAACATTTTCTTCATCAGTGCCAGCGGCGCGTGGCCTTTGCGAAAGCCTTTCATCTGAAAATCTGCCCGCGCAGCTTCCAGCTTTTCATTCACTTTTGTTTCCAGTTCAGATGCCGAAACGGTGATGTTATATCCGCGCTCAAGGCCTTCATTTTTGGTCTCTGTGACCTGCATATCCATTCCTCATATCTGTGGTACGGGTGGAGGGACTTGAACCCCCACGCCTCTCGGCGCCAGAACCTAAATCTGGTGCGTCTACCAATTTCGCCACACCCGCATACCAATAGCCGCCGCCAAGGCGACAGAAATTCCGGCGCCTCTCTAGCAGAGGATTATTGGGGTGGCGAGGGGAAAATCACATTTTTCGCGCAAAGCACAGACTTGTGCGATGACAAATGTTGGTGCGACGCTATAGTCTGGCGCGCAAGTGGGCGCTGGAACGTAATTTATGATGCGAAACCTGATTGTCTTTGTGATTTTATGGCTGATGGCCCTTCCGGGGATTGCGGGTGATTTGGTCATTGAAACCGACTCCAACGATCCAGACATGTCGGCAGCAATCGAAACTGCCATTACCTATCTTCCACAATTTCTGGATCGCTATGATCGCCACAAGGGGGAACCAGCAGATTTTGGCGTCAAAGTAGAATTTCCGGTCGATAATGCAGCGACAACCGCCGAAGTGATCTGGGTAACCTATTTTGATCGGCTGGAAGATGGCAGTTTTGTTGGTCGCCTGTCGAACGAGCCAAACTATATGCCGGGATTTCATCTGGGCAGTAACGTTCGATTCGCCGAGGACATGATCGTTGACTGGTACATAAACGAAAACGGCAAGGTTTTTGGATATTTCACAGTCCGGGTGCTGCTACCGAAACTGTCACCCGAAAAAGCTGATAGCATTATGTCGACGCTTCATGATAACCCGGTTCCCGACGATTTTCTGAGCCAATAACCGGGTTCAGGAATCATCGAGGCAAGGATAGAATAGACGGAAACCGGAGGGAGCACGATGGCGCGAGGTGTTATCATTGCAGGCGTTATAATCGCCGCGATTGGACACGGATACTATCAGGACAATCCTCACATTCTCGACGGAATCGGGGGAATTGATGGGATCAGGGATCGTGCAACCAGCATCCTGAACACGGACAACACACCTGAAACGGGCGGCAAGTCTGTCGCCAAGACGGTCAACCCCTCGGGGGGTTCTGAAGGTGGTAGTCTGATCATCACTGCCGCAGACGATCTGAACATGAATCAGGCCGAGGCCCTTTCGCGCCAGTATCTGGGGCAGTTTCTTGATGCGTTTAATGCTCCCGGTGCGAACCAAGACGACTTTACCGTCAAGGTGCGATTCCCCATCATGGATCAGGGCAGTTACGCTCACGAAATCATCTGGACAACCGATCTTCTTCAACTGGGAGAAGGCCACTATTCAGCGGCTCTCGACAATATTCCGGAATGGTTGGACGGATTCGAAATTGGCGAGCGATTGGAATTCACCGAAGAGATGATTCAAGACTGGTCGATCGTGGCTGACGGCACCATTTACGGTCATTTCTCGACACGAGCGTTGTTCCAATATATGGCTGAAGATGAGGTTGCCGCGATGAAAACGATCCTCAGCTCGGACCCGATTCCGCCGTTTTTTGTCCGCTAGAGGTTCAGCGCTTTAAACACCGCGGGAAGCTGTTCGGGAATATCTTCGGCAATCAGTCCCGGGCCGAACGTCAATGCACATTCTACATGTAGCCAAGCCGCGGTTTCTGCAGCTTGCATTGGCGGAAAGCCACGGGCGAGCAATCCGGTGATGAACCCGGCAAGCACATCCCCCGATCCGGCGGTGGCAAGCCACGGGGCGCCGCGTTCATAGTGGGCGGAGTTGATGGAGCATCTGCCGTCAGGCGCAGCGATGACAGTGTCCGGCCCTTTGAACAACACCACGCACCCTGCCCGCTTGGCGGCTTCGCGCGTAGCATCAACCTTGGAATAGGCAGGGCCGGTGGTTGGGATAGCGTTTAGTTTTTCGACGATGTCAGGGAATAGCCGCGCGAACTCGCCTGCGTGCGGGGTGAGGACGCATTTGTCGTGTAGTAGTGCGAACAAGTCCGGTTCTTTTGACAGGATGGTCAAAGCATCCGCATCCAATACCGTCCCCGGAGCGTCAGCCCCGGATCGCGCCCGCCCCTCCCCCCGGGGAGGGCGCGATACGCCCACCTCAGCGTCGGGCACGATCCTATTTTCATTGAAGACAAGGGCAGCTTCCACCAACCCTTTAGCGCGGTCATCCAATCCTAATCCCGGCCCGAGACAAAGCGCGTTGATACGCGTATCACTGAGAGCTTCCGTCAAGGCTTCGGCGTCTCCAATCTCCCCGAGCATAATCGCATTCAACTGCGCAGCATGTTCCGCAAGGGCGTCTGAAGGGGAACCAACGGTCACCAGTCCTGCCCCGATCCGCATCGCACCACGCGCGGCAAGGCGTGCCGCCCCGGTTTTGGTATGTGGGCCTGAGAGGATGAGGGCGTGGCCGTAGGAGTATTTGTAACCAATAGCTTTAGTAGCCTTGCTTAAGTTCCACCCGACACCCTCGATTAGTTCCGTCTGCTGCGGAATGTCATCCATCGAGATGTTATCTAGACCAATATCTACAACGCGGATGCGCTCGATTGTGTTCAAAGCATCGGATGCATACTGTCCTGTTTTGCCAGTATGGAAACTTACTGTCAGATCAGATCGAAGAAGTGGATTGTCACTGTTTGCTTCCCTAAGAATTCGACCGCTATCGGCACACATCCCGCTGGGAATGTCGATGCTAACGACCTGCAGGAAAAAAAATGGTCTATGGCGAGTAACGAAATCGATGCATTGTATCAATTCCTGATCGATTGGCCGGCTCAATCCTGTACCAAATATCGCATCAACCAATACCCCAGTCTCTACATCCATTTCATTAGCGAGTAATTGCATTGATTCAAGGTTGAGACTCTTTACTTCCCCAATCTCCAACCACCGCTCTGCATTCACCTTCGCATCCGGCGGCAGCTTCGCAACCTCCCCATACAAAAACACCTCTACCGCCCAGCCGCGGTCTTTCAGCAAACGCGCCACGACAAACCCGTCGCCGCCGTTATTCCCAGGCCCGCATAGCACCACCGCCCGCTGCGGTGCCATCGCCATTTCCGGCCATTCCTCCAGCACTGCCTCGACGACACCGCGCCCTGCCCGTTCCATCAGCTCCAGCCCGGTCACTTCCCCGCTGTCAATCGCAGCTTGTTCGATGGCCCGCATCTGGGCGGCAGTCAGCAGTTCCGTCATGGCCTTCTCAATCTGTTCAGCAATTAAGCAAATTGCACAAAATATAGGCAGACCTAAGGGAAACCTCACCTGCCCCAATCCCTAAAAAAGCTAACGAATTGAAACGGCTCTGCACAGATGTTTTGTGACCGAATATCAAGATAAGGGAGATTGGCATGAAAAAAATTGAAGCCATTATCAAACCCTTCAAGCTCGATGAAGTGAAAGAGGCCCTGCAGGATGTTGGCATCCAGGGTCTGTCCGTCATCGAAGCCAAAGGGTTCGGGCGACAAAAAGGCCACACAGAACTATATCGCGGTGCAGAATATGTCGTGGATTTTCTACCCAAGGTGAAAATCGAGGTCGTTCTGGCCGATGATCAAGTAGAGGGTGCGATTGCCGCCATTATTGGTGCAGCAAAAACCGGCAAAATTGGCGACGGGAAAATCTTTGTTTCCAACGTCGAACAAGCCATCCGCATCCGGACCGAAGAAGACGGCGTAGAAGCCCTATAATTCCAATAAAAGGAAATCATCATGAGTGACATCAAAACCATTCTGAAGACCATCAAGGACGAGGAGATCGAATATGTCGATATTCGTTTCACCGACCCGCGTGGCAAATTGCAGCACGTTACGTTGTGCGAAGACCAGGTAGACGAGGATTTCCTCGAAGACGGGTTCATGTTTGACGGATCCTCCATCGCTGGCTGGAAAGCCATCAATGAATCCGACATGAAACTGATCCCGGACCCCGAGTCCGCCTATATCGATCCGTTCTTCGCTGAAAAAACCCTGTGTATTCATTGTTCCATCGTAGAACCCGACACTGGCGAAGCCTATGCGCGCGACCCACGCTCGACCGCAACCAAAGCCGAAGCTTACTTGAAAGCCTCGGGTATCGGTGATGCGGCGTATTTCGGCCCGGAAGCAGAATTCTTCCTGTTTGACGATGTGCGTTTCGCCAACACGATGAACAAAGTGTCGTTCGAGGTGGATGCGATTGATGCCGCCTGGAACTCCGATACCGAATATGAAATGGGCAACTCCGGCCACCGTCCGGGTGTCAAGGGCGGGTATTTCCCGGTTCCACCGACAGATGCGGCGCAGGACATTCGCGGCGAAATGCTGTCCACCATGAAGCGCATGGGCATGAAAGTTGACAAGCATCACCACGAAGTGGCGTCGTGTCAGCACGAGCTGGGTCTGATATTCGGCACGCTGACCAAACAGGCGGACGAGCTGCAGAAATACAAATATGTGATCCACAATGTGGCGCAGGCCTATGGCAAATCCGCTACCTTCATGCCGAAACCAATTGCTGGTGACAACGGCACTGGGATGCACGTGAACATGTCGGTTTGGAAAGATGGCAAGCCGCTGTTTGCTGGCGACAAATATGCTGATCTGTCCTCCGAAGCTCTGTGGTTCATTGGTGGGATCCTGAAGCACGCAAAAGCGCTCAATGCCTTCACCAACCCGTCGACCAACAGCTACAAGCGTCTGATCCCGGGCTTCGAAGCCCCGGTTCTGCGTGCATATTCTGCTCGTAACCGTTCGGGTTGTGTCCGTATTCCTTGGGCAGAATCGCCGAAAGCGAAACGTGTCGAGGCGCGCTTCCCTGATCCGTCTTCGAACCCGTATCTGTGCTTTGCCGCCCTTTTGATGGCGGGCATTGACGGGATCAAGAACAAGATTGATCCAGGCGATCCGTCGGACAAAGACCTTTATGATCTGCCGCCGGAAGAGCTGGCCGGTATCCCAACCGTCTGTGCGAGCTTGCGCGAAGCGCTGGACGAACTGGAAGCCGACATGGACTTCCTGCTGGCTGGTGACGTGTTCACCAAAGACCAGATCGAAGGCTACATGGAACTGAAGTGGGAAGAAGTGTACAAATACGAACACACACCTCACCCGGTTGAATACGGCATGTATTACAGCTGCTAATCAGCACGACAATTCAGGTAAAGCCCGCCAGTTTTGGCGGGCTTTTTCGTGCGCGACGGGCCAGCAAAGTCGTCACGACACCCGATGCGATGATCATCCCCATTCCCAGCGCACTCAGCACTGCCGGAATATCCCCGAACACCAGCCACCCAAGCCCAGTCGCCCAGACAATATGCATGTAATTGATCGGAGCCAGTAAGGACGCCGGGGCCTCGCGATAGGCAGCCGTAAACAGAAAGTGACCCAGTGTCGCAAATACGCCGAGCATCAGCATCAAGCCGATTTCTGCGAGTGTTGGACGGAAATCGCCAATTGCCCCAATGGCGAGAATATTAAAGAACACCGCACCCACCAGAGTTACATGAAACAGCATTGCCTTGGTTGATTCCGTTCGGGTCAGGAAACGAGTCAGAAGGTGATAGGCCGTTGCCAACACCGCGTTGGCCAAGGCAAGCGCCACACCAACCCCGTCAAGCCCCCCGCCCGGCCGCAATATCAGCAGGACCCCGGCAAAACCAAACACGGCCCCCAGCCACATGATGGGTGTCAACCGCTCTCCCAACAGGGGCGCGGCTAGCAACATGACCGCAAATGGCGAGATATAAAGAATAGACACCGCCTCGGCGACCGGAATCCGCTGCAAAGCCAGCCCCATGGTCAGTGATCCGACCGACAAGACCATCCCCCGCAACACCACCATTTTGGTGCGCTCTGTGCGCCAGAGTGCACCACGATAGCGCGGCCACATCAGCGCCGTCAGCATGATCAGACTTACGGTATATCGGAACGCAACAATCACACTGACGGGATGGCGCTCGACAAGGAATTTCACCAATACATCCGTGATGGCAAAAGCCAGAACGGCAACCACCACAAGAAAAACCCCGTAAACGGGGCGGCCAGCAGAATGATTTGTCAATTGGGGACTCCTCCCGCGAACAGTCCTAGACCAGTCCGTTAGCCGAGGGAATAGAAAAAGGGCCCCGAATGTGGGGCCCTTTTATATCAGATTTTTGTGGTCCGAAGGTAAGGTTTGATCGTCTCAAATCCATTGGGATATTTTGTTGCCGCCTGCTCATCCGAAACCGACAGGGGAATGATTACCTTATCGCCCGGACGCCAATTGGCTGGGGTTGCGACGGTATTTTTATCAGCAAACTGCAACGCATCAATTACGCGCAGAATCTCGTCGAAATTGCGCCCGACATTCATCGGATAGGTCAGTGTCAGGCGGACTTTTTTGTTGGGGTCGATAATAAAGACACTGCGCACCGCAGCCGTATCATCCGTGTTCGGATGGATCATGTCGTAAAGCGTTGCGATCTTGCGATCCTTGTCGGCAACGATGGGGAATTGCAGGTCTGTGCCCTGCGTTTCGTTGACGTCATTGATCCAACGCAGATGTTCTTCGACCGTGTCCGTGGACAGACCCAGCGGTTTGACATTGCGCGCTGCAAACTCCGCCGATAATTTCGATGTCATCCCCATTTCGGTGGTGCAGACAGGCGTAAAATCTGCGGGGTGGCTAAAGAAGAACACCCACGACTCCCCTGCCCAGTCATGAAAATCAATGTCACCCTTAGTGGTGGCAATCGTGAAATTCGGAGCGATATCTCCCAGACGAATGCTCATAACGGTTCCTTTCCTGTTCGTTTCCAATGATCTAGCGCTGATCGTCCATTTTTAAAGATGTCCAGCGCTTGGAATTGTGCGATCAGGATGCGTGCGATTGTCGCAAGTGGTTTCGATCTGCACGTATCTTGTTTACCAACTGCACCTGATCCACGGGCAATTTTCGCTTGTCGACGACATAAGTATGAATGGCAAACACCCGCGCTTCGCTTCCCGGGATACATCGAATGGTCTGTCGCTCCATCCGCAAATAGTTTCGCGTCCCCTGTGGCCGGGTTTCATATTCGCCAAGCGGATGAAAAAGCTCTGGGCTATCATATTCCAGAAAGTTATATCGGGCCAATATCCTGTCCATCGGCAGATTGTGGAACATACGTTCGACGCGGTCGTTCATGCTGTCGGAATATGCGGACACCGGCGCATGAATGCGGTTCAGGGACGCGCCGACCTTTTGTGACAAGGTCCAACTTGCAGGAAAACACAATATGCCACCCACAAGGCGATGTTCTGACCCGTCGCGCTCCAAAATCAAAATATCCTCTTGAACCAATTGCCCGATCATTTTCAGATCGTTGGTGCGCGCCACCTGATGTCCGTCTGGCCGGGTAATAATATCGCGCCCTATAATATAATGTGGATCAAGTGCAGATAGGATCATGTCTATTAGCGGAGATAACCAGCCGGATTCTGTTGACGGATGGGCAATGACCTTGTCGGAATGTTCGGTAATCAGCCGCTCACGATAGGACATTTGCTGCGCAAACACCTCATCACGTATCAACCAGTCCGCTTGGGCACACACAAATGTGCCCGGCAAACGGTGCAACGACGTCAAGGCAGCAGGATCCAGTGGCAGACGCGTGTGTAAAATCGCGTCCCCGCTCATTTGCCGTCCGTTTCCATGTAATACCCACCCAAGGGACGAAACACAGCCTTCAGGCGTCCCAACGCCTGTGCAAACATACGCATGCCGTTCGAGAATATTTGCTGACCCAGATTTTGCTTCACCAACGCGGTCAGCAATCCGGCGGGCAATTGCAATCCAGCGTTAATCAGGGACAATAACGATGTCCCAAGGTTTAAAATCAAACCCAAAACAATCCCATGCTCCAAGATGGCGATTTTACCTCGATTTTGCGAAAATTGAGTCGCGCGTCGAAACCGATTGGCAAACTTCCCGCGTGTTTCATCGGTCTTTTCCAAAATAATGGCGTCGGGAACCCAAAGGACCGGGATATCTAGATGTTTGAGCTGTCGGAAAAGCCGGGTATCTTCGCCTCCGCTTAAATTGAATCTGGGATCAAAGCGCAAACCCGGACCGGTCTCATCAAATAGACTCCGGTGAAAAAGCGCATTTGCCGTCGAGGCATCCCACTCCACCCCACCCAATTTGTGATCGCGGGACTTTTTGCGTTGGAACCATGGGCTCGCCGAGGCCATTTCAATCTGTGGCGTCGGGCCGGCAAAGGCTTTGGCATCGGGATAAAGCTCGATTGCGTGCAAATAAGCGTTCAGCCATCCCTCCAAAACCGCCCCATCATCATCAAGCGAGGCCATCCAGTCGCAATCCGTTTTTAGAAATGCCTCGATCGCGGCATTTCGTGCGCAGACAAGACCCAGTTCCGGCTCATTGATATAGTTTATCGTCAAGCGATCTGAATATTCGGCAGCGATTTGCTGGCCATAGATAGCGTCACCGTTTTCAACCAGTATGATTTTGAAGCCGATCTTGTGTGATTTTGTGACATTTGCGCAACTATTAAACATTCTTCGCAACATTTCGGGGCGCTCTCGTGTGCAAATAGCCGCGCATATCATAATATCACTTCCGTAAGTCTGGACATCGCTAAGTTGTTCATACTATACCGCGAATACAAATTTGTAACTAAATTGGAGACTCCAATGTTGAAAACTGTACGTCTGGCACTTGCTGGTGTATTTGCAGCTGGTTCTGCGATCGCTGGCGCTGTTGCTTATGTCGCACCGGCCGCTCCGGTCGTCGTCGAAGAATCCGCACCGATGGGTTCCTCGGGCGCTTGGATCATCCCGCTGATCGCTATCGGCCTTATCGCCCTGGCAATCTCGCAGGACAGCAGCACCGACTAAGCTTTACCGCTAATTGGTATGTGGCGCCGGGCACACACTGCCCGGCGTTTTTTTTGTTACATATGTTTATTTGGTGACTTCTCAATTTGCGTTAATATGATCTCGCATGATTAATCAGAGGAGTATCTAATGAAAAAACTTATCACTTTCACCACTACTGGTCTTCTGGCAGCTTCTGCATCCATCGCAGGCACCGTTGCTTATGTTGCACCACCGGTTGACGTTATGGCACCAAGCGAACCAATGGGGTCCTCGGGCGCTTGGATTATTCCTTTGATTGCAATTGGTTTGATTGCTCTGGCGATTTCCACGTCTAGCTCTGATAACGACGGCCGCTAAGCCTGTTTGAAAGTTATTAGAATGAACGCCGCGCCAGTCGCGGCGTTTTTCTTTTTGCCCCCTTATATTGTATGTCATGTCCGCAATCTGTCATATTGTAGCGCAAAGAGCAGAACAGAATCGGACCAGAAACAATGGCCACTCCTGACAGCGACCTGTTTAACGAGGACGCATCAAAATCGTATAACGCTGATTCCATCGAAGTCCTCGAAGGTCTCGAACCCGTTCGCAAACGCCCCGGTATGTATATTGGGGGCACGGATGAACGCGCCTTGCACCATTTGGTTGCCGAGGTTCTGGACAATTCGATGGATGAAGCCGTCGCTGGCCATGCCAATCGGATAGAGGTCGAGCTTCACGCAGATTATTCCATAACCATTCGGGACAATGGTCGCGGGATGCCTGTTGATCCCCACCCGAAGTTTCCTGACAAATCGGCGCTCGAAGTTATTTTGTGCACACTTCACGCCGGCGGTAAGTTCGGTGGCAAAGCTTACCAGACCTCGGGCGGTTTGCATGGGGTTGGCGTCTCGGTCGTGAATGCGCTGTCGGATATAGTGACGGTAGAGGTCGCGCGTAACAAGGAACTGTATTCACAAAGCTTCTCGCGCGGTATCCCGCAGGGCCCCATCCAAAAGCTGGGCGCAGCCCCCAATCGACGTGGCACCACGGTAACCTTTCATCCGGACGCCGAAATTTTTGGACCCAAGGCACATTTCAAACCGGCGCGATTGCTGGGGATGGCCCGATCCAAAGCCTATCTGTTTTCTGGTGTTGAAATCCGCTGGAAATGTGCCGCCGAGGTTCTGGACGATGATACACCTGAACAGGCGGTGTTCCATTTTCCAGGAGGTCTGGCGGATTATTTAAACGAAACGCTTGCCGGGTCCGCAACATATGCGGAAAAACCCTTTGCCGGACGGGTGGATTTTTCTGAAAGATTTGGTGGCGATACGGTTGGATCGGTCGAATGGGCGATCAATTGGACACCCGCCCGGGATGGTTTCGTCAATTCTTACTGTAACACCGTCCCAACCCCCGAAGGGGGCACGCATGAGACCGGTTTTTGGGCAGCGATACTGAAAAGTATTCGCGGCTATGGTGAATTGGCCAACAATCGCAAAGCCAGCCAGATCACTCGTGAGGATCTCGTGGCCGGAGGGTGTGCGATGATTTCGGTTTTCATTCGGGAACCCGAATTTGTCGGCCAGACGAAGGATCGACTGGCGACAACTGAAGCCGCCCGCTTGGTGGAAAATGCGGTGCGCGATCATTTTGACAATTGGTTGGCTGCCGACACCAAATCCGCTGGTGCCATTCTGGATTATCTGGTGTTGCGCGCCGAAGAGCGCCTTCGTCGCCGCGCTGAAAAGGAAACCCAGCGCAAGTCCGCCACCAAGAAACTTCGTCTGCCGGGAAAGCTTGCCGATTGTTCCGGCGCTACGCGCGATGGAACCGAGCTATTCCTTGTCGAAGGGGATTCGGCCGGCGGCTCGGCAAAACAGGCCCGGGATCGCAAAACACAGGCTATTCTGCCTTTGCGCGGTAAAATCTTGAACGTGCTGGGGGCGGCGTCTGGCAAGATGATGCAAAATCAGGAACTAGCGGATCTGTGTCAGGCGATGGGAGTGCAGCCGGGTTTGAAATTCAATGTCGAAGACCTCCGATATGATCGCATAATCATTATGACTGATGCGGACGTGGATGGGGCACATATTGCTGCCTTGCTGATGACGTTCTTTTTTACCCAAATGCGTGCCCTGATCGACACTGGGCATCTTTATCTGGCCTCGCCGCCCTTGTTCCGGCTGAAACAAGGGGACAAGATTGCATATGCCGAAGACATCGTTGCGCGTGACAAATTGTTAGCCAGTGGATTGGGGGGACGCGGCAAGATCGATGTGTCGCGCTTCAAGGGATTGGGGGAAATGAACCCCTCACAACTCAAGGAAACCACAATGGACCCCAAGTCACGCAAATTGATCCGCGTCACGATCGACGAATTTAGCCCGGGTGAAACGGCGGATCTTGTGGAACGCCTTATGGGCAAGAAACCTGAAATGCGCTTTCAATATATTCAGGAAAACGCCAAATTTGTCGAGGAACTGGACGTGTGAGCGACGCGGATGATGACAGGTTGGCCAACAGCCGCCGACGGCTTCGTCGACGGGTCATTACGTGGCTGATCCTGTGCGCAATACTTGTTCCATTGGTGCTGTTCATTGCGCAAAAATTTAAAGATTTGAACGCGATTTTGGATGCGAATGGGGCTTCGGAACCCAGCGGAATACGGTTCCTTACTCCGCCGGATTGATTGCCCCTACCCGTCAATCTGCTGAATCGATTCCAGATAGTAGGTCAGTGCCAATATCCGCCCACGTACGATCTCTTCGCCGATAAATGGGGCGAGGGCCGGATTAAAATCCTTGGCGAACAAAGCCCCAAAGATCGGCATTGGCCCGCCATGACCTTTCAACGGAATGCGCCCATCTATGACGTGGATCACATCACCAAACGGGAATATTCCGGCATTTTCGGCCGCAAGGCGCGTCAGGTCCGCCGGTTTGGTCACCAGATGTTCCGCCATCGGGCCGTTTCCTTTGGCGTCTTCCCCGTGGCACGTCGCACAATGGACAAGGAAGCTCGCCTCCCCCACTGCGTTCCCTTCCGGCGCAAACGGGTCGTCGCTTTCCTGCCCCAGCACAGGGGCGGCAATCAGCAAACTGGCAACGAAAATCGAGAATCTCATGGCGGGTCTCCTGTCTGTTGCGCTCAGACTGATCCTGTTCGTAAAAATTATCATTGATCCAGATCACATTCTTTGATTTGGACAGGGGGGCAAGTTGGGGTAACGATGGCACTTTCCAACAAAATCTCGACGATGTGGTATGACGGTCCGCTCCATGACGTGGCGCGGGTCAGTCTGGCGTCGATGGTGGCCCAGGGGATGGATGTTTCCGTCTACACATATGGGGATATCCCCAACCTGCCCGCCGGGATCGCGCTTGCCGACGGGAACGAAGTTCTGGACACTTCCCTCTTGTCCCGACTGGCGCCGGTAAAAAAGGCCGCTACTCACGGGTCCTGGCAGCCGCTGGTGAATTTTAGCGATTTTTTCCGCATCTATCAGCTGAAAGCCGGGAAGGGTCTGTGGCTCGATACCGACGTTTTTCTGTTCCGCCCCTTTACCTACGATACGGAAAAAGTGTTTTTTGCGTTCGAAGGTAAAGGCAGGATCGGGTCACCAGTATTTTATCTGCCCCCGGATCACCCGATTATCGCCGAGTATGACGCGCTAATTGCGAAGGATGACCTGATGCCGAACTGGCTGGGGTTTGTACGCGGCACTCTGCGCCCTCTGGTCTGGAAAATGATGGGGATAGAATTCTCTCCCCCTGATCTGGGGATCACGATTTACGGGAATGACGGGTTTTCGCGGCTGGCAAAACGGCATGGCTGTTATCGTGACGCCCTGGCGAAATCCAGTTTCTATGACTGGACCGGGTCCAAAGCTGAGCAGCTGTTTGATCCTGTCAGTTTCCAGCATTTTTTGGATGATCCGCATCATATCGGCATCCATATCCACAAGAAAGCGCGACAGAAACAGCCCCCGATTCCCGGTTCATTCTGGGACTGGGCGCTCTGCACATATGGCTGACCCCTGAATATGTAACAATTCGCGAGAGAACTGTTACAAACCAACCGCCAACATTACGCCCCCTCACGCGTTTGTCAGTGAAATCTGAAATAATCCAGAAACGGGGCTGACAAAAAGGTGAGGAATGTTTCGTAGCCAATCACACAAGCTTGAGGGGGCTATTCGTGACCCAGCGGCCTCCCATATTGTGCCCCCATCAACTTCGATAAAAGGGACAAAAAATGAACCGTAGAGACTTTTTCAAAACCGCCATCGTAACCAGCGCAGCACTGGCACTCCCCAAGGTGGCTTCGGCGGCAACCCATCAGGTTTCCATTCAGGGAATGAAATTTTCACCAGCTAACATCGCCGTCGCCCCGGGTGACGTGATCGTTTTCACCAACATGGATTCGGCCCCGCATACCGCAACGGCCAATAACGGTTCATGGGACACAGGTCGCCTCAATCGCGGAGAGTCTGCGCAATTGCAGGTAACAGCCGGCATGGACGGTAACTATTTCTGCGCCTTCCATCGCAATATGAAAGGTTCCTTTACGATCGCCTGATATCGATCGTCGTCATCGCCCCATCCTCCCCCCACCAAATTTGGGGCGATGACATTTCCTGTCACAATACCGATATCAGACCGAGTGACTTTCTTTCAGCTCTTCCAGCTCCAGCCACTCTTCTTCAAGCTTACTTAACAGCGTTTGACGCTCGACCAATCCATCGCTTGCTTTGCGAAATTTCATTGGTTCCCGCTGAAACAGATCCTTTTGCGACAAAAATTCTTCCAGCTTGGCAATTTCTGCGCTGACCTTGTCGATCTCTTTTGGCAAAATATCCAGTCGATGCTGCTGCGTAAATGTCAAACCCTTGACGGCTTGCTTGGCGCTCGCCGGCGCCTCAGAGGATTTCTTTGACGGTTTTACGCTTGTTTCAGGTTTGATCGCTGGCTTTTGCGCCTGATAATCGCTCCATCCGCCTGGATATACCGTGATACGCCCCCTTCCCTCCATCGCGATGGTCTGTGTCGCCACACGATCGATGAAATCCCGGTCATGGCTGACCAACAGTACTGTGCCCGCATAATCGTCGATCAGTTCTTGCAACAAATCGAGCGTCTCGACATCCAAATCATTGGTCGGCTCGTCCAGGATCAACAGGTTGTTTTCATGCGCCATCAACTTTGCCAGCAACAACCGCGCCTTTTCACCGCCAGACAGGGCCGAGACGGGACCGCGCGCCTGCGTCTCATCAAACAGATATTCCTTTAGATAACCCACAACATGTTTGGGCGTGCCGCGTACCAATATCTGGTCATTTCGCCCGCTCACGCCCAGCTCCGTATCACCTGTCAGCGTCTCCCACAGGGTTGCATTGGGATCAAGCGCATCTCGGTTCTGGTCAAACAGGATTGGCAACAGCTTCGTTCCCAATTTAACCTGCCCGGAATCCGGGACCATCTTGCCAATAAGAATGTTCAAAAGCGTGGTTTTGCCGACCCCGTTCGGACCGACAAGGGCAACGCGATCACCGCGCTGAATTTGTATCGAAAAGCCGTTGGCAATGTGTTTGTCCCCAAACGCTTTTGAGACGGAATCCGCCTCGATCACCAATTTTCCGGATTTTGGAGCATCCTGTAGCGCCATTTTGGCTGCATCGACACGGCCGATATGGGAATCCCGGTCGTCTCGCAATTGATGCAGGCGGCGGACCCGGCCCATATTACGCTTGCGTCGGGCCGAAATACCCTCTACCGCCCAACGACTTTCTTCCTTGATAAGCCGCTTCAGCTTGTGCCGGGCGATATCTTCTTCCTCAAAAACCTTGTCCCGCCAATCCTCGAAATGAGCAAATCCCTGATCCAGTCGCCGCACAATGCCCCGATCGACCCAGACAATGCTGCGGGTCAGACTGCGTAGGAATGCGCGGTCGTGCGAAATGATCACAAATGCCTTTTTCGTCGAGGCCAGATACTCTTCCAGCCAGGTAATCGCCTCGATATCCAGATGGTTGGTCGGCTCGTCCAACAATAAAAGTTCCGCATCCGACGCCAACAGTTTGGCCAAGGCCGCTCGCCGCCTTTCCCCACCCGAGGCCAGCGCGGGCGTTTGTGCAGGGTTAAGTTTGATGCCCTCCATCACCATTTCCACCTTGTAAAGGTCCGATGGGTCCAGATCGTCAGAGGCATAATCGCCCAATGTCGCATAACCGCTGAAATCAGGGTCCTGTTCCATCAGTGCCATATGGAAACCGGGATGCAGAATTCTTTCCCCCTGATCCGGCTCGGCGATACCCGCCATGATCTTCAACAGGGTGGACTTACCTGATCCATTCCGCCCGACCAGGCCGATACGGTCCCCTTCAGCAATCGACAGATCAACCGAATCCAACAAGGGATTGCCGCCAAAACTTAGCGAAACATCGTTTAATGTTAGGATAGGTGCGCTTGCCATGACGTCTCTATCTCTGTTCCGTCAACGCGCGTCAAGACACCCCGTCAACGGGACTTGTAACCCTGCGCAACACAGCCTAAAAACCTGCGACATACTTTGCGAACCACGGGGAAATCATGGCCAAATCAAAGTCGCCGGTATCACGTTTTGCCTTCTACGCCATTCTGCTGATCTGCGTCTTGGCGATGGGCGGTTTCGGTATCACCGGGATATTTTCCCAATCGCAATCTGCAAGTGTGGCAACCGTGGGTGACGAAGATGTCTCGGCTGATGATTATTTTCGTGCCCTGCAAAATGAATTGAACCAGATGTCGCAACAGTTCGGCACGAATCTGACAATTGATCAGGCGATTGCCTTTGGGTTGGATCAGAATGTTCTTGCCCGTCTGGTGCAAGAGGCGGCGTTCCGGGGCGAGACCAACCGGATGGGAGTATCTGTTTCGGATGAAACGGTGCGTGAAGTCTTGTTGTCGACCCGGGGATTTCAGGGCATCGACGGGCAGTTTGATCAAACAGTGTATCGCGATGCGATCCGCCGTGCGGGTTTATCAACTGCCGAATACGAAGAATTGCTGCGTAACGATGCGGCGCAGCAAATCGTCATTGATTCTGTTGTTGCTGGTATCAGTTTGCCGGATCAGGCGACGCTTCCCTTGTTCGAATATCTGGGCGAGAACCGTGCCTTCAACTATATCCGTCTGACCGAAGCCAACATTATTGGCACTGTCCCTGCGCCGACCGCTGATGAACTGCAAGCCTATTACGACAATAATCCTCAGCAGTTTGAAATCCCGGTGACACGCAAAATCACGTACGCCGCGTTGCTGCCGTCTGAACTTGCTGAAACGCTTTCGGTGCCCGAAGAAGAGGTGCAGGCGCTTTATGATGCGCGAAGCGATGAATATGAAACACCCGAACGTCGTTTCGTGGAACGCATCGTGTTCGGGTCTTTGGACGAAGCCAATGACGCCGTTGCCCGGATCGTGTCCGGCGATACAAGTTTCAATACCATTGCCGAGGAACGCGGTCTCGACCTCTCCTTGCTGGATCTTGGTGATATTACCCGCGGTGACGTGTCGAAAGAGGCCGCAGATTTGCTGTTTGCCACTGAAGACCCCGGTATCTATGGCCCAGCGATGGATGATCTTGGTCCGTCGATTTATCGCGTCAATGCTGCGATTGCAGCGCAATCTGTGCCCCTCGACGAAGTCTATGACGATCTTGCCTATGAACTGGCGATAGACCTTGCCAATTTTCAGATCGGACAAGATATCGACCGCATTGTCGATCTTGTGGCCGGTGGAGCGACAATCGAGGAATTGGCAGAAACCACCTCCATGACCCTTGGCACAATAAGCTGGCCCGAAGGGAACACTGACGGGATCGCTGCCTATACTGAATTCCGGGACGAGGCCGTCTCGGCCGAAGTGGGTGAAGAACGTGACCTGATCGAACTGCCCGATGGCGGCTTGCTGGTCCTGCGCGTAGATGAAATTCGCGAACCAGAACTGAAGCCCTATGGTGATGTGCAAGACGAAATGATCACTATCCTGACGGAACAGAACACGTTGGCAAAAATCCGGGAACGCGCCGAACAGATCGTCGCTGCTGTGAACGCATCGGGTGGCTCTGTCACCGACTTTGCCAACCTGCTGGACCTTGATTTTGTTGGCGATGTGGCGCGGACCTCCAGCCTCGCGGATTTACCCGCCGGCATCGTCGATACCGTCTTCGCCCTTGAAACCGGCGAGACAGCGATCCTAGACGATGGCAAATCGGTTGTAATTGTCGAATTGTGGTCGACCACGCCCTTCGATCCCGCTGACCCAGAACTGGCGGTGCAAATCGAAGGTTTTCAACAGGAGCGTGATATACAGGTCGCCGAAGACGTGCTGAACTATTTCGGGCGCGCGTTGATTCAGCAGGCCGACCCTGTCGTGAATCGTGCCCGCATCGACTCTCTACACCTTCAGCTTCAGTAATGCAGATATTCCCTGATTTCAGTGCGTTCGAGACCGGTTACAATGCCGGAATGAACCAGGTGGTCTGGACCCGTCTGGTTGCCGATCTCGACACGCCGGTTTCGCTCTATATGAAAATGTCGGGTGCCGGCAAAGACAGTTTCCTGCTGGAATCCGTCACGGGCGGCGAGGTGCGTGGTCGTTACTCTATCCTGGGGATGAAACCGGATCTGATCTGGCGCGCCCACGGCAATTCCGCTGAAATCAATCGCTCTGCCCGTTTTTCAAACGAATTTAGCGCCGAAAAAGACGACACCCTGACCTCGCTCCGTCAGGTGATCGAGGAAAGCCGGATCGACCTACCGGCCGATCTTCCCCCTATGTCAGCCGGATTGTTTGGCTATCTTGGGTATGACACCGTCCGGCTGGTTGAACATCTGCCAAATATCAACCCCGACATATTGGGCATTCCCGATGCCATCATGATGCGTCCGACCATCATCACCGTTCTGGATGGTGTCAAAGGCGAGGTCACAGTCATCAGCCCAGTCTGGGCACACGATGGTCAGAATGCCCGTGCTGCCTATGCCCAAGCCGCCGAACGGGTGTCCGAAGCGGTTCGCGATCTGGATCGTGATGTTCCGGACCAGACACGGGATCTTGATGGGGAATCCTTTATCCTCGACCCGGTTTCCAACACAACCAAAGCCGAATATTTCGACATTGTCGAAAAGGCGAAATCTTACATCCGCGCCGGGGATATATTTCAGGTTGTCCCCTCGCAGCGCTGGTCACAGCAATTCGACCTTCCCCCCTTCGCACTTTATCGGTCCCTGCGACGTACCAATCCCTCGCCGTATATGTTCTTTTTTAACATGGGCGGGTTTCAGATTGTCGGGGCCAGTCCGGAAATTCTGGTGCGGGTCCAGAATAATAAGGTCACGATTCGACCGATCGCCGGCACGCGCCCGCGCGGCGCCACCCTCGACGAAGACATTGCAATGGAACGCGACCTGTTGTCCGACCCGAAAGAAATGGCGGAACATCTGATGCTGCTGGATCTTGGCCGCAACGATGTGGGCCGTGTTGCCAAAATCGGCACGGTGGATCCCAATGAACAATTCATCATCGAGCGTTACAGCCATGTGATGCATATTGTTTCCAACGTCGATGGTGAATTGCGCGAAGATTACGATGCCCTTGCTGCCCTGTTGGCGGGTCTGCCTGCGGGCACGGTATCAGGGGCTCCAAAAGTCCGCGCCATGGAAATTATCGACGAGCTGGAAAAGGAAAAGCGCGGCGTTTATGGCGGTGGTGTCGGATATTTCTCGTCAAACGGAGACATGGATATCTGTATTGCGCTGCGCACCGCCGTCCTAAAGGACGACACTCTCTATGTGCAGGCAGGTGGTGGCGTTGTCTATGACAGTGATCCCGAAGCGGAATATCAGGAAACCGTCAATAAGGCCAAGGCACTGATGAAAGCCGCCGAAGGGGCTGGGACCTTTGTAAAATTCAAAGGCGGGCAATAAGCCCGCCTTCTACCTCGCTCACCATTTACAAACCTCAATCAGCGCGCAATTGCAGCAGATACTGGTGCCATGATAAAACTTGTCGCGCTGGAACTCGCTAACCAGCTATACAGCGCCGAAATCGTTACGTTATCTGCCGTGCCATATAAAACAGACGCACCGCGCCCGGTCATGACCGGCAAATTCCTATTAATGTCAGCAATCACAGCTGCCGTATCAGCCCCTTCGATGACATCCAGAATGTCAATCGTCGGAATATTCGCGGACTGCGCCACATTTATCGCTGAATGCCCGGGCACTGTGATAACGGCAGCTCCCAACGGGGAGAGCGTGCGCATCGCGGCGTCAACTGACAATGTTGAATCTGGGATGGCGGTTCCACTAACATCCAGCACGCCAACGACCTGAAGTTCCGAAGGCAACAATGCGTCAAACGCGGATTTTGCAACCGCCGGGGTGGCATCCAGCGCCAAGGTGCCATCCGACAATAGCAGGACAGACTCGCCACCAACCATCCGGTAGGCGGCGGCCAGCTCCAACGCATTTGGATTATCGGCATCAATGGCAATCGTGACCGAAGCAGCAAGGCCGAACGCGGCTTTCACCTCTTCAATATCGTTAACCTTCAGGATCAGCGACATCAGCGGCCGTGTGCCCGAGTCGGTAAATTGTTGTGCGTTTTGCGCAAACATCCCCGTCTCAAGGGCTTTTGGGATCGGTGGCAGTTCCGTGGTCGCAACGGCCGCAACATTAACCGCGGGTTCGACAACCGCGCCCGTGCTGCTTTCCGTGATGGGGACCGCGATGCTGGCTGTCTGAACATCAAGCCCGGCGGTCGGACGTTCCATCGCTTCGGTATTGGCGACGGCCACCTCGGTGCCTTCGGTGCTGACATTCAAACCAGCGGGTTGACCGGACGATAATGTCGGTGCCGACATATTCGTTGCAACAGGTCCCAAACCGGAATTGCTTTCCGTAGCTGGTCCACCAAACGACGGTGGCTGAATGCCCAGCGTTGCCGTCTGGTTTGTCCCATCCAGCGGAACCAGCCGATTTGCCGCAGGCTCGACGATAGCTGCCGTTTGCATGGGTCGGGCGCTGGTCGGCTGTGTTATGAATTGCGTAGATCCGCTGGGAAACGCTGTCGAAATCGCGATAAACGACACCGAGCTGACGACAGTTGCCGCCAGAAATCCGCGAAAATAACCACCACCAGAAACGGTTTGCGAGGCTTTAACCTTGGTCTTCAACAAAGACATTTCTATCTTCCCTTCGGCAATTGGCGCTGACAACCATGCCAACTACGGTGTTGTAAAAACGCGCGATACCGTGCATTACGCTTCCGTTGTAAGCCTCTCTGCGTGAAAGACCACTTAATGCTACTACTCATCGATAATTACGACAGCTTCACTTACAACTTGGTCCATTATGTCAGTGAATTGGGCGCAAATGTGGCCGTAAAAAGGAATGATCAAGTCAATGTGCAGGAAGCCATGGCGATGAAACCGTCCGCGATCATGCTTTCTCCGGGGCCCTGCACCCCCAGCGAAGCCGGGATATGTCTGGCCCTGGTCGAAGCCGCAGCCGAGACAAAAACCCCTCTGATCGGGGTCTGCCTTGGCCATCAGGCAATTGGGCAGTCATTTGGCGGAAATGTGGTTCGATGTGACGAAATCGTTCATGGCAAAATGGGCACGATACATCATACCGGCAAGGGACTGTTCGCAGGTTTGCCGACGCCATTTCAGGGGACGCGCTACCATTCGTTGGTGGTTGATCGCGACACATTGCCCGACTGTCTGGAAATCACCGCCGAATTGGAAAACGGTACGATCATGGGGTTGCAACACCGCGAATTGCCGATCCATGGCGTGCAGTTTCACCCCGAATCCATTGCGTCGGAACATGGGCACGCGATGCTAAAAAACTTTCTCGATATTGCGGGAGGTGGAAAATGAGCGACACATTAAAACCTTTTATTAACAAAGCTGTAGAGGGCCCTCTTAGCCGTGAAGACGCGCAACAGGTGTTTGATGCCATTATGGCTGGTGATGCCACGCCCGCGCAAATCGGTGGGTTGCTGATGGCAATGCGGACGCGTGGCGAAAGCGTCGACGAATATGCTGCCGCCGCCGCTGCGATGCGTGCCAAATGTGTGCCGGTGAAGGCACCCGAGGGCGCGATGGACATCGTTGGCACAGGTGGAGACGGGATGAAAACGCTGAACATCTCTACCGCGACAGCCTTCGTGGTTGCCGGGGCCGGTGTGCCGGTGGCCAAACATGGCAACAAGAACCTGTCCTCACTGTCCGGTGCGGGGGACGTGCTCACCGAAATGGGCATTAATGTCATGGTTGGGGCTGATGTGGTCGAACGTGGTCTGGCCGAGGCCGGGATCGGTTTCATGATGGCGCCAATGCACCATCCCGCCACAAAATTCGTTATGCCAGTGCGGCAGGAATTGGGCACACGGACACTTTTCAACATTCTTGGTCCCTTAACAAACCCTGCGGGCGTTAAACGTCAGCTAACCGGCGCCTTCAGCCGAGAGGTGATCCGCCCCATGGCCGAAACGCTGGGCGCGTTGGGGTCGGAAAAGGCATGGCTGGTACATGGCGCTGATGGCACGGACGAGATTTCGATCGCCGGCATCACCTGGGTTGCGGCCTTGGTCAACGGCAAGGTCGAGGACCACGAGCTGCACCCCGAACAAGCAGGCCTGCCCGTTCATCCGTTTGACGAAATCAGGGGCGGCACCCCCGCCCAAAATGCCGAGGCTTTCCGCGCCTTGCTGAACGGGGCCAAAAACGCCTATCGTGATGCGGTTTTGTTCAATGCGGCAGCGGCTCTTATGATCGCTGATAAGGTTAACACTTTGTCAGAAGGTGTTGAAATGGCATCAGAAAGTATTGATAGCGGACGTGCCAGAAATGCGGTTGAAACCTTGGCAAAAGTGACGAGTGCCTAACATGGATGTGTTGGAAAAGATCAAAGCGTATAAGCTTGAAGAAATTGCCGACCGCAAGTCGCGTGTCAGCCTTGATCAGCTCTCGGAGGCCGCGAAGGCGGCGTCGCCTGTTCGCGGCTTTGCCGCAGCATTGAAAAAGGCAACGGGGTATGGCCTGATTGCCGAGGTTAAAAAAGCCAGTCCTTCCAAAGGGTTAATTCGCGCAGATTTCAACCCACCCGCGCTGGCACAGGCGTATGAAGCCGGCGGCGCGACCTGTCTTTCGGTCCTGACCGACACCCCATCGTTCCAGGGTGCTGACGACTTCCTGATCGCCGCCCGTGCCGCAACCACCTTACCCGTTTTGCGCAAGGATTTCATGTATGACACTTATCAGGTCGCCGAAGCTCGTGCGTTGGGGGCAGATTGTATCCTGATCATCATGGCGTCAGTGTCCGATGCGCAGGCGCAGGAACTCGAAGACGCCGCGATGACATGGAACATGGATGTCTTGGTAGAGGTCCATAATGCCGAGGAACTCGAGCGCGCCACCATCCTGAATTCCCCTTTGCTCGGGATCAATAACCGCAACCTGAAAACCTTTGAGACCTCGCTGAATACCACGCGCGAACTGGTGAAACTGGCCCCGGCAGGCAAAACCATCGTGTCGGAATCCGGCCTGTTTACGCCAGACGACCTCGCCAGCATGGCCGAAATAGGTGTGCGTTGCTTCTTGATTGGCGAGAGCCTGATGCGCCAAGCAGATGTCGAAACCGCCACGCGCTTGCTGCTGGCCAACCCAAGGGCGGCATGATGTCTGATCTAACCCATTTTGACGACAAAGGGGCGGCGCATATGGTGGATGTGTCGGACAAGGCGGTGACCTCCCGCGTTGCCGTGGCGCGGGGCACGATCACGATGTCGCCCGCCACTTTGGCGCTGATCACCGAGGGGCGGGCCCAAAAAGGCGACGTTCTGGGCGTCGCGCGGCTGGCTGGCATCATGGGCGCAAAGAAAACCCACGATCTCATCCCGCTCTGTCATCCTCTGGCGTTGTCGAAGGTCAGTGTCGAACTGACCCCTGTCGAAAATGGCATCGAAATTGAAGCCACCGTCAAAACCACCGGCCAGACCGGGGTGGAGATGGAGGCCCTGACCGCTGTCAATATCGCCGCCCTCACCGTCTATGACATGGTCAAGGCGGTTGATAAAGGCATGGTAATTTCCGACATCCGCCTTGTGCTGAAAGACGGCGGAAAATCCGGGCGGTATACGGCAGAATGATCTCTGTCGCCGAAGCCTTGGATCGCCTGTTTGCGCTGGCTTCGCCGCTTCCAGCGGAAACCGTGCCGTTGGCCAACGGCGCTGGTCGGGTGCTGGCAGCGAATGTCCTGTCCCGCATGACCCAACCGCCCTTCGCGTCCTCTGCCATGGACGGATATGCCGTTCGAAATGTCGACGCACAACCCGGTATGTCATTGAAAGTCATCGGTGAATCCGCTGCTGGCGCTCGGTTTCCCGGCACGCTTGGCACGGGGGAAGCCGTCCGCATCTTCACCGGTGCCCCTGTCCCGGACGGTGCCGACGCGATCCTGATACAGGAGGACGCCGACCGCAAAGGCAACACAATTACCGTGCGCGAAAACCGCGACACGGCCACCTATATCCGCCCCGCTGGAGGGGATTTTGCCATGGGCGACCCGCTGACTGCGCCGCGCCGTCTGTCGCCTGTGGACCTGTCGCTGCTGGCCTCGATGAACATTCCCGACATGCCCGTCACCCGCCGCCCCGTTGTGGCGCTGATTGCGACTGGGAATGAACTGGTGATGCCGGGCGAGACCCCCTCGCCCGACCAGATTATTGCATCGAACAGTTTTGCGCTGAAGGCGTTGCTGGAAGCCCATGGTGCAGAATGCCGGATGTTACCGATTGCCAAAGACACGCCCGAAAGCCTGCGCCAGGTGCTGGATCTGGCGACGGGGGCTGACCTGATCGTGACGCTGGGTGGGGCGTCAGTCGGGGATTATGATATTGTGCAGGACGTCGCGGTTGAGCGCGGGCTAAGCGTCGATTTCTACAAGGTCGCCATGCAACCCGGCAAACCGCTGATGGCCGGAAAACTTGGCGACACTCCGATGGTTGGCTTGCCGGGCAATCCGGTCTCCTCCATCGTCTGCGGCCACGTCTTCCTGCGTCCAATGCTGGATGTGATGTTGGGCCTCCCCGCCCGACCATTGCAACGCGAAATTGGCGTGTTGGGCGAAGATATAGAACCGAATGGCATGCGCGAGCAATATCTGCGGGCCGTCGGGACGCTGACCGAAAAGGGTTGGCAGATTGTGCCGTTCAAACGGCAGGACAGCTCACTACTATCGGTGCTGTCAGCGGCAAATGTATTGATGGTGCGCAGGCCGGACGAACCAGCACGTCAGGCGGGCGATCCAGTTGAATTCATTCGGATTTCTTCGTAAACCTGCTTAGCGCACCTCTCAGTGCAGATGCTAAACCATACAACACCAGTATCGAAATGCCGAAAAGACCTCCCATCGCATTGACCATAATAATCGCCCCCAAATAGCTTATTTTTGCCGGGTTGTCGGCAAAACCCATCATCAAGAGCACCGAGAAAATAATAATCTGTACAAACAAGTTAACGATCAGGGCTGCGGCGTACTGCAAACGATTCCCGAAAAACAGTCCGAGAGTTATGGCAAGGATTGGAAAGAAAACTCCGGTGATAGCTCCCATCATTACGAAATCGGGTTGTCCATCCACGGCGTAAAATATCGAAAACAAAACTGTCGCCAAAAGAAATGCGGTATTAGGTCTTAAAATAATGGCCAACGTCTTTCGTTCGTCAGAATTCATTAGAATTTCCTAAAATTATCCACAGTTGACACAAAACGGGAACACATGTAGAACTTAACGTGACTATATGTGGACATAAGATGTTCGGAGGATACCGATATGTTGACCCGCAAGCAACTCGATCTGCTGCAATTTATCAATAAACGTATGCAGAAAGACGGCGTGCCCCCCTCGTTCGACGAGATGAAGGAGGCGCTGGATTTGCGTTCAAAATCCGGGATTCACCGTTTGATCACGGCACTAGAGGAACGTGGCTTTATTCGGCGCCTCGCACACCGGGCCCGTGCGATTGAAATTATCAAGATGCCGGACGGAATGGATGGTGGCTTCACGCCATCCGTGGTGCAAGGCGGACGCGTCGATCAACCCCGCGCCGCCATGCCTGTCGAGGTTGACGCGCTGGAACTGCCCGTGATGGGCCGGATCGCCGCCGGCACACCGATCGAAGCAATTCAGGATGTGTCCCATAATGTCGCTGTGCCCGGCGCAATGCTGTCGGGCAAAGGGCGTCACTATGCGTTGGAGGTTAAAGGGGATTCGATGATCGATGCCGGGATCAACAACGGGGATATCGTGGTGATCAAGGAACAACCGGATGCCGACAATGGCGATATCGTCGTAGCGCTTGTCGAGGATCAGGAAGCTACGTTGAAACGTTTGCGCAAACGCGGAAGTTCTATCGCGCTGGAGGCGGCAAACCCGGCTTACGAGACGCGAGTCTATCGCGACGATCAGGTGAAAATCCAAGGTAAGCTGGTGGGTCTTATCCGTACGTATTGAGTTAGGAAACCACACCAATTGCCATGTGGCAATTTATATTTATCGTTATATAGCAATGTCTTAGGAATTTCATCCTTGATCGCTGAATAGGTATCATAGCTGTCGTTGACACTGTCTTGCCAAGTGGCAATTGGCGCTAATATCCCCAAGGGCGCAGTGACGCGGCATCTCGACTTCCGATAATCTCCAGTTCCTCGGCAACAGAAATCGCCAATGCACCAAGTCGGCGAAGATCACCTTTGTTAATCGCCATGCAATCACCCGACGGTGGCGGCAGTTCCGAAACGATAAGCACAGCCCCTTCGTAACATAGGTCCGCAATGTCCGTCGGCTCTTTCCCCCAATAGCTATAGACGGTCCAATCCTCCAACTGGGTCATGGCCAGTCTACCTTCGGCCAAGATACCTATGCGGGCAGCGGCAACCTCCTGCGAGATCCTTTCACCATCATTTTCCAACCAGATGCGCGATTCATAGGAATGCCCACGCTGTTTTGACAGGGCACGACCCGCATCGGTCATCAATCCCAACAAACGACCATCATCAGAAATCAACAGGATGGGTCGTTCTGATTCCCACCAGATCACACAGGCAATCATCATCAGGAAAAGACCGGAATAACGCGCACGCCCTTGCCAGAGGGCAAGCACGATGCCCCCCAATGCGATAAGCGTCAGGGTTATCGGCGGTCCCGAGCGTATGGGGGTGACGGCCCCCTCTAGCCCGGCGACAAATCGGGCGACACTGATGATCCAATCAATGCCAATCCCCATCACTGCCAAAGCAATCCCCTCTAACCCGAATGGGATCAGAAGCGCGGCAATTACGGCCCCCGGCATCACCAACAACCCCATGACCGGAACCGATAAAAGGTTGGCAAACAGGCCATATTGCGACAGTTGGTTGAAGTAGAAGGCCGAGATGGGTGCCGTGGCCGCGCCCGCCACGCTGGAGGTCAACACCAGCGCAAATACCGGACGAACGAAGCGCCAGCGCGGTCGGTTCATCGCCCGCCAGAATTGCGTTCCCCTTAACCCTTCGTACGTGGCGATCAGCGCTATGGTTGCCGCAAAGGACATCTGGAACCCGGCCTCTAAAAGGCTGTGAGGTTTTATCAGAAGGATAATCATTGCTGCCAGCGCAACCGCGCGAAGGGTTAAAGCCGGTCGATCGAGCATAACGGCGAATAACACGACGGCCGTCATGATAAAGGCGCGTTGGGTCGCGACATTCGCCCCCGACAATGCCAGATAGGCCGCCCCCGCCATCAGCGCGATCATCGCGGCAACTTTCTTGGCCGAAAATCGCATGGCGAGGCGGGGCACAAGCGCCAATCCGTATCGCACCACCGCAAAGACAAAACCAGAAAGAAGCCCCATATGAAGCCCGGAAATCGCCAGCAAATGCGCGAGGTTCGTAATACGCAGCTTGTCCATAGTCTCCGGGTCAATTTCGGATCGGTCCCCGGTGACAATCGCGGCAGCAAATGCCCCGGATTGCCCCGGTAAATGAACCCTTATGGCATCCGCAATCCGCAACCGTGTCGCGAACAACCATATCCCTATGCCCTCTGATTGTTCGGCAACCGGCAAAACCGGGTTACGGGTATATCCGACCGCGCCCAGTTGCAGAAACCACGCCATCCGTCGGAAATCAAAGCCCCCGGGTTCAACAGGTGGCGAGGGGGGCGACAGGCTGCCCGTCAGGGTAATCCGCCCACCAGCACGTATGGTGTCGTCGGGGATCATCCCTTGCAATGATATACGCACATATGTCGGAGTGTCCTTGCGGGGTATTCCGGGCAGATAGACCTGATCAAGCGTAACGCGCGGAGCATTGCTGGCGGATCGATCAAGGTTGATGATCCGCCCTTCGATTGGGCCATAGTAATGATAGGTCAACACAGGGGCCGCAACCCAGCGGGTTTGGAGCGCGGCATACCCAAACCCGAACAAGACGAAAGTCAGTGCGCCCATCAGCACATACCGAAGTATCTGATCACGGCGAATGACCAAGGCTGACAGGATCGCGCCCAGAAATACCAAGGAAATCTGTAGATGTGTCGGCTCGCTTGCGACGGCGAAATAAAGGCCTATGCCCATGCCAAAGGCAACTGGGATCCACAGGAATAGCCGGTGGCGCTGGGTTTCAAAACTGTCTATGATTGTGGATATGGCTACGGCCCTTGTGATACCTGGCCCGAATGGCCTACAAGCAGGCCGAAAGTGCCAAATCTTGGTTTCCAAAAGGTTAAATGAATGTCCCAGATCGTGACCCGTATTGCGCCCTCGCCCACCGGATATATGCATATCGGAACGGCCCGTGCGGCGTTGTTCAACTGGCTATTTGCACGTCACCATAATGGTAGGTTTCTGCTGCGGATCGAGGATACGGACCGTTCGCGCTCAACGCCGGAAGCTACGGAAGCTATATATCGTGGCATGAAATGGCTGGGCATGGATTGGGATGGTGAGGCCATTAGCCAATTCGCCCGTGCCGATCGTCATGCCGACGTCGCACATCAGATGCTGGCGAATGGAACTGCCTATAAATGTTATGCGACCAAAGAAGAAATCGACGCCTTTCGCGAAGCCGCCCGCGAGGCAGGTCGCCCGCCCCTATTCTTGTCGCCATGGCGCGACAGCGCTGAAACGCCTGACCTTCCATATGTGATCCGCCTTAAGGCGCCGCGGGACGGGGAAACCACGATAAATGACGTGGTGCAAGGGACCGTGACGTGGAAAAACGAAACGCTAGACGATATGATCCTGCTGCGTTCGGACGGGACGCCGACCTATATGCTGGCGGTCGTGGTGGACGATCATGACATGGGGATCACCCATATTATCAGGGGTGACGATCACCTGACCAACGCGGCGCGCCAAAGCCAGATATATACTGCCATGGGATGGGATATCCCGGTTTTCGCCCATATTCCGCTGGTCTATGGTCCAGATGGCAAAAAACTGTCCAAGCGCCATGGCGCGATGGGGGTCGAGGAATATCAGGCCATGGGATATTATCCTGACGCTGTCATGAACTATCTGGCCCGTTTGGGATGGAGCCATGGTGATGATGAATTTTTCACTATGAAACAAGCCATCGACTGGTTTCGGCTGGAAGATGTCGTCAAATCGCCCGCACGGTTTGATTTCAAGAAACTGGAAAATCTGTCGGGTCAGCACATCCGGGCTGCTGACAATGAAACGCTGTTGGCGAAACTGGAGGAATTCCTGTCCGCAACCGGGCAAACGGACCTGACAGATGCGCAAAAACGTCTCATGTTTGCGGGAATGGATGGCATGAAAGAGCGCGCGAAGACATTTCCTGAACTACTTGAAATGGCGCACTTTATACTGGGTACGCGCCCCTTTGTTCCGGACGAGAAAGCGGCGAAACTTCTGGATACGGTATCCCGTGGTATGCTGAATAGATTGACTTCGCGACTGCGTGGTGTTAGCTGGACCCACGATATTCTGGAGGCAGAAATTCGCGCGTTTGCCGAGACCGAGGAAATCGGTCTGGGAAAGGTGGCACAGCCGCTTCGCGCTGCCCTGACCGGGCGAACCATTTCGCCCAGTGTTTTCGATATGATGGTGCTTTTGGGCAAAGACGAAAGCATCGCACGACTGGAAGACGCCAGTGTCTGACCCGGCCCTTGGGTGCGTCACAATTTGGCAATGCCAGTCCGGTATAACGCCCGCCATCGGGCACTAAAGAGGTGAGGAATGGCTTTGGACTCCAACAAGACAGCAAAGGTCACTTTCGGCGACAAGGAACTCGACTTCGCGATGATGAGCCCAAGCCTGGGTCCTGATGTGATCGACATCCGGAAGCTCTATGCCCAGGGTGATGTGTTTACTTACGACCCAGGATTCACGTCGACCGCGTCATGCGAATCCGCAATTACCTATATCGACGGCGACAAAGGGGAGCTGCTGTATCGCGGCTATCCCATTGATCAGCTTGCCGAAAAATCACATTTCCTGGAAGTCTGCTATCTTCTGCTTTACGGAGAGCTGCCAACAGCGGCCCAGCTGGACGACTTTGTGCCGCGTGTGACCCGTCACACGATGCTGCAAGATCAGATGACCTATTTTTATCGTGGTTTCCGCCGAGATGCGCACCCGATGGCCACGATGGTGGGTGTGGTTGGCGCGATGTCGGCGTTTTATCATGATTCGACCGATATCACGGACCCCGATCAACGCGAGATCGCGGCCATCCGCATGATCGCAAAAATCCCAACCATTGCGGCTTGGGCCTATAAATATTCCATCGGTCAACCGTTCGTCTATCCGCGCAACGATTTGGATTATGCGTCTAACTTCCTGCATATGTGTTTTGCGGTCCCGGCCGAGGATTATGTCGTCGATCCTATCCTTTCACGCGCGATGGACCGTATTTTCACACTGCACGCCGATCACGAACAGAACGCGTCGACCTCGACCGTGCGCCTTGCCGGTTCGTCGGGCGCAAACCCGTTTGCCTGTATTGCGGCGGGGATTGCGTGTCTATGGGGACCCGCGCACGGTGGGGCGAACGAAGCCTGCCTGAATATGCTGCGTGAGATTGGCACGGTGGACCGTATTCCGGAATTCATCGCCCGCGCCAAGGACAAAAACGACCCGTTCCGCCTGATGGGATTTGGTCACCGGGTTTACAAGAATTTTGACCCCCGCGCAAAAGTTATGAAACAGTCCGCGGACGAGGTTTTGGGCCTGCTGGGTATCGACAATAATCCGACCTTGCAGGTTGCCAAAGAGCTGGAACGGATCGCGCTGGAAGACGAATATTTTGTCGAGAAAAAACTTTACCCCAACGTGGATTTCTATTCCGGCATCATTCTGGACGCGATGGGTTTCCCGACGTCGATGTTCACGCCGATCTTTGCGTTGGCACGCACCGTTGGTTGGGTGTCGCAGTGGAAAGAGATGATCGCCGACCCGACACAGAAAATCGGCCGTCCGCGTCAGCTTTATACCGGTGCAAAACATCGCGACTATGTCGACGTTGAAAAACGCTGAATGAGCAAAAGCCTGAAACGTGTGGTCGCGGACGCTGAAGCCCGCGGCCTTTCCATCAAGATAACGCACCACAGCCAAAGCACCCTGACGGCAGAAGATGCCGCGCGGGCGGCCGGGGTTTTGGTCGATCAGATCGTCAAATCGATCATTTTCAAAGTTGCCAACAGCGATGAACATATTCTGTTCCTGACCGCCGGAAATAACCGTGTTGATCCGGCAAAGGCCGCCACCGTTTGTGGGAAACCGCTGGAGAAAGCCGACGCGGCGTCGATTCGCAGCCATACGGGCTTTGCCATTGGGGGTGTCAGTCCGCTGGGCCATCTGACCCCAATCCAGACTTTTGTTGATCCGCATATTCTGGATTTTGACGTGATCTGGGCGGCGGCGGGAACGCCTAACCACAATTTCGATATCAATCCCCGCATCCTGCTAAACGCACTGGACGCCGAACTGGCAGATTTCACCTGTTAAGAAACGCCAAGATCGATTTTGCTGCGCGAAGTCCGGGAGGGGCATCGCCCTGCCCCAACATTTCCATTGTTTTTGCCTCGGCTGCCAACTGCTCGTCTTCGGCGTTGGGGTCAGTTAACAGGCGATGGACCTCGGGATAGATATTGTCTGCGGTACACGCATCCAACAGGAATTCCGGCACCGTTAGCGTATCGGTTACCAGATTGACCAGCGTCACGGTGTCCAGCTTCACCTTGCGCTTGATGATCTGCGAGGTCAGCCAGTTCATCTTGTACCCGACAACCATCGGAGTCTCGGCCGCCGCCAATTCGAGCGACACGGTGCCGGACGCGGCCAGCGCGACATCAGCCGCAACAAACGCTGATCGCTTATACATATCCGCTTCGGCGTCGGAAAAATCACGGGGGTCGATGATGGTGTAATTCGCGCCTTCGAACGCCCTTTCCAACGCCCCAATTTGCGTGCGCACGGCAGGAACGACAACTGCCAGATTGGGGATATGGTCGCAGAGCCGGTCCGCCACCTCGCGGAAAATGGGAGAAAGACGCGTCACTTCGCCCGAGCGGGACCCCGGGAGGACCACCAGTAATTTCTGACGGGTTGAAATATTGAATTCCTCGCGAAAGGTCTGGACATCATCGGCGCTGGGTTGTGGAAGCGCCACAACCGGATGCCCGACAAAATCGCAGCTCATCCCCGCTTCGCGCATATACGGGGGTTCGAACGGCAAAAGCGCAAGGACATGATCGACATATCGTGCCATCTTTGCCGCGCGTTCGGGGCGCCACGCCCATACCGACGGTGCAACATAATGGATCACAGGAAAGTCAGGGCGCACAGATTTTACCGCTTTGGCAACGCGTAAGCAGAAATCCGGACTGTCTATTGTGATCAGGGCATCGGCGTCAGACGCCAGGACTGCATCGGCGGTTTCGCGCACACGGCGTAGCAGATGAAAGAGCTTTGGCAAAACCTCGGCAATACCCATCACTGTCAGTTCATCCATTGGGAAAATGCTGGACAGGCCGCGAGCGCTCATCATCGGTCCCCCGACGCCAACGAAATTGGCGTTACATTCCGAGATAAGACCGTCCATCAGCGCAGCGCCAAGGGCATCTCCTGATGGTTCCCCCGCAATAAGGAAGAATTGACGGCTCACGGCTAGCGTGCCCAGATGCACAAGCCGGCCTCGTCGGCGGCGGCAATCACGGCTTCGCGGTCAATGATCATTACTCCGTCCGCCCCAAGTGCAATGCCACTCAGTCCGGCCTTGGCAGCATTCCGGATCGTTCCTAGGCCAATCACAGGCATATCAATTCGAATATCCTGACCCGGTTTTGGCGCCTTGACCAAGATGCCCCCCTGCCCAGTTCGGGTTTGTGCGACAAAATTTAGCATTATGTCAGTGCCTTGGATTGTTTCGATGCCCAAGCATAATCCCGCGGCAACGACCGCCCCTTGTCCGACGTCCAGACTGCCCAAGACCTGAACGATTTCCATGGCACGTTGTGAATCCGATATGTCGAGATCTGTTGGTTCGCGCTGGGTCAACACGCCCGCTTCGGGAACAAGTTCTGGCAAGATGTCCGACGCACCGAATATTCGAAACCCCTCGGCTTCGAACAGATCAACGACAAATCGCAGGGTCTGATCGTCCCCTTTTTTTGTTGCCCCCAACACCGCTTCGGCCAGCTTCATCCCCAACGGGTCAAGCGCATTGGGATCTATTTGTGGTCTGGTCATAGCGCCCGCAAAGACCAGTTCGTCACACCCTGCCTTCTTCAGGTCGTCACACAAGGCGCTGATGCGTTCGATGCGGGCGGGGATCGTTGGATGCCGTTTGGCCCAGTCAATTGGCGCATTATCCAGTGTCACGACATGATACCGCCAAAGATGTGCGGCCGCTTTCTCGGCCAGCAGTCGTGGAAGGTCACCCTGCCCGGCTATGATCCCCAGACCACTCATGAGCGAGGGGTCAAGATGTTGCGGGTGGATTGCTGTTCCAAAAAGCTGATCACTTCGTCGACCAACGGGTTATCTACGAAATCTTCGCGCACCGACGAGATACGCTCCTGCAAGGTGCCAGTTTCGCCAAACAAGGCGTCAAAGGCCGCGCGCAGTCCGTTTATGTCGGACTTTTGAGCCCCGCGACGTCGCAGACCAACCAGGTTCAGGCCGGACAGGTCCGCGCGCTCTCCCATCACGGTGCCAAAGGGGATAACGTCAGCCGTGACCATGCAGACCGCGCCAATCATGGCCCCCTGCCCGATTTTGCAAAACTGATGAATCCCGGCAAGTCCGCCAATCACCACGTCATCGCCAACCACCACATGTCCGGCAATGGCCGCATTGTTGGCGACGACGACACGGTTACCAATCATACAGTCATGACCAACATGTGAACCCAACATGAACAGGCAATCGTCCCCGATCCGGGTCAGACCACCGCCACCTTTGGTTCCGGGGTTTAACGACACGCTTTCCCGGATCATGCAACGCTCGCCAATCTCCAGCCGTGTCTCTTCTCCGGCATATTTTAGGTCCTGCGGTTGATGCCCAACGGATGCAAAAGGCCAAATCCGCGTGTCTTTGCCGATTGTGGTATGGCCAGCGACGGCAACATGGCTTTTCAGTTCAACCCCATCACCCAGCGTGACCTGCGGTCCGATATGGCAAAACGGGCCGATTTTGACATCAGCGCCAATTTTGGCCCCTTCCTCGATGACGGATGACGGGTGGATCATGCGTCCACCGGAGGGGCAATCATGGCGGAAAATTCTGCCTCGGCAACCACTTTGCCGTCAACGATCCCTTCGCCAGAAAATTTCCAAACTTTGCCACGTCCGCGCAAAACCTTGACATGAAGCTCCAGCACGTCGCCAGGCGCGACCACCTGACGAAATTTCGTGGCATCGATGGTCATAAAGTAAACCATCATTCCCTTGTCGATCAGGTCCAGCGTTTTGGTTACCAATATTGCGGCTGTTTGCGCCATCGCTTCGACAATCAGCACACCGGGCATCACCGGTTGTTGCGGAAAATGCCCGTTGAAATGCGGCTCGTTGACGGTCACATTTTTAATCCCAACCGCGCTTTCATTCACCTTGATGTCGCGCACCTTGTCGATCAGCAAAAAGGGATAGCGGTGGGGAATGGATCGCTTGATTTCTGCAATATCCGCGCTGAGCAGATCATCTGACATTTACGGCTCCTCCTCGGTCAGGATGTCGGGATTGTTTTTATAGGCTTCGTCGATCAGTGCAATCGCTTCGACCGTAACATCCATGTTCAGATTATATAAAATCGTTGCCCGCCGATCGACAATCGCACCCGCCTGATATTTTTGTAAAAGACTGTTCAGAATTGGGGCGGCAATCTCGATGAAACGGATCGGGATCTGATCAGCTTCGCGTTGCAGGGCAACGTCCTTGGCGATTTGCTCTTCGCGAATTTGCTGCACTTTGGTGTCAAAAGCTTCGGACAGGGTGTTGAACTCGGCGGGGTCAAGCGTGGGGCGTAGGTCGGTCAGACGGGCCTCCTCTGCCTCTAATTCTGTCGCGATCTCCTGATTTTCGGTGACCCGATCCCGACGCTTTGACTCGAGATCGGCCAGAAGATCGATCCCAAGTTGGGAATTGCGCAAAAGCTGATCGGGATCAACGATCAGGACAGGCTTGGGAAAAACCGTCGGAAAGTAGGTCTGTAAGGTGGATTGGGCGTTCAGCGGACCTGTCAAGAACAGCGTTATCCACGCGGCAAGCAGTAAGCGAAGCACCCAATCCCCCCTGTTGATCAGAAACGCGTCGAAACCGAGACGCTGAAATTCTGTTCGATATCATCCGCTTCGGACTGGAATGGAATGGCATAGCTGAATTCCAACGGTCCGATTGGTGTGGTCCAGAACAGGCTGACACCATAAGACGCACGGATATACATGTCATCATCAATCGCGCCTGGGTTATCCAGCCCCCAAACCGATCCGGCTTCGACAAAGGCACCACCGAAAATGCCGTAATCATCAGGGAAGCCCAGCGGGAAGCTCGATTTCAGACGCAAGACCGAGTAGTAGTTGCCGCCAAGCGCATCATCTGAATCGCGCGGACCAATTCCACCGGTTGCAAACCCGCGCAACGTATTTCCCCCAAGGAAAAATCTATCGATAACCCGTGTTTGCCCATCTTGTGAGATAATGGCCCCGGCTTCCAGTTCAGCGGACAAGATCAGACTTTCATCGAACAGCGACGTGTAAGCGCGTGCTTTGGCAACGGTCTTGTTATAATTGACGTCACCACCCAGCCCTGCATATTCGTTCTCGATACTCAGTCGATAGCCCGAGGTCGGTTCGATCGGCGAATTCAAACGGTCATAGGTCAATGTCACCGACAGGGCAGATGTCAAACGTTCCCCTTCATCCAGCATCAGGTAGGGTGAAGCGCCCGCTTCGAAATCGCGGATTTCATCGAGTGACAGACGATAGCGCAGGTTGATATCTGTATCTTCCCCCAAGGCAAAACGCAGACTGGGTTCGATGCCGATATTCGTGGTCTGGAACGATGATTCCACTCGATTCACATCGCGATAATAGGCGCTTAGACCTGCACCAACATCACGACCGAATAGCGCGGGTTCAAAGAAACTGAACGACAGAACATTCGAATTTTCGGAGATGTTTAGATCAAACGAGAAGGCCTGACCACGCCCCAGAAAGTTGCGTTCCGAGAAATTGATTGTGCCGTTAAAGCCACCTTCAGACGAATAGCCAAGGGCAAAACCAACACTGCCGGTCGGGATTTCCTCGACTTCGACATTCACAACCGCCTTATCAGGGGTCGACCCTTCGCGAACCGTAACATTGGCATTGCCGAAAATTCCCAGCGCGCGGAGTTTGTCCGCAGCCTCGGCCAATTTGCGCGGGTTAAAGGCATCACCTTCGACAAAATCGAACTGGCGGCGAATGACGCGTTCCAGTGTGCTGGTATTGCCAACAATATCAATACGTTCGACATATACCGGACGACCGTTCACCAGAACAAAATTCACGTCAACGACACGATTATTCTGATCACGCGTGAATTGCGGTTGAACGCGCAGGAATGGCAGACCACGTCGCACCGCCTCGGTCTCGATGTCGTCGATCACGTCGCGCACGTCTTCGGAGCTATAGAGTTTACCTTCTCGAATACGCACGAAACGATCAAATTCGGCCGCGTCAACACCCGTAATATTAGAGGAGACGGACGCCCCACCAAAGCGATACTGGAACCCTTCGTTAATCGAATAGGTCAAGACATACGCGCTTTGATCTGCGTTCAATTCTGGCACGGCGGACAGAAGCTGGAAGTCAATATAACCGCGGTTGGTATAGAATTCAGTCAGCTTCTGGCGGTCGCGATCAACGGTTGCAGGATCCACAGGCTGGCGACCCAGAAGGAAATCCAGAAATCCGGTTTCATCGCTTTCGATAACCCCGCGCAAACGACGGTCGGAATAGGCGGAGTTCCCCAGAAAGCTGATCCGATCAATTCCCGCTACTGGGCTTTCGCTGATCTCATAGACCAGATTTACGCGCCCTTCGCCAATCGGGATAACGACCGGGCGGACCACGGCCCCAACCCGACCTGTCTGGGCATAATATTGTGCGATCACCGCAGCATCCGCTTCGGCGGTCAGCCGGTTGAACGGGCGACGCGAGGTCGATGTAACCAGTCCGGACAAGGCCGCGTCATCAATCGCGCGGTTCCCTTCAAACGCAATGACGGAAATTGTTGGGTTTTCGACGACAGACACGACCATGGTCGAACCCGAGATATTGATCTCGACATTCTCGAACATGCCGGAATCGTAAAGACGGCGCACAACGGCATTCACTTCGCCCGGGCTGACATCTGTTCCGATGGGCACGCCGGTAAAGTCACGAATCGTCTCGGCAGGAATCAGCGAATTGCCCTGAACCGATATCGCATTGATCACCGTGGCATGAACCGCAGTTGGTGCAATCGCGGAAACAATAAATGGGGCGGCAAGCGGCAGCGTAAAGAATATACTGGCAATACATGACTTTACGTTGGCTTTCTCAACCAGAGCAGGCTTCATAAAACAAACATCCATATGTTTCACAAGAATCGGGAGCAGCTCCGATTCCTGAATTAGGCAGCACTAACCGACCAACCGAGCGATAAGTCGACCGATATCGTTATACGTGACAAATACCATTAGTAACAGGACCATAGCTAGCCCAATTGATACTGAAATCTGAATTGTTTTTCCGCCAAGCGGCTTGCCGCGTACCGCCTCGATCAGGAAGAAGACCAAATGTCCGCCGTCAAGCATCGGTACTGGGAACAGGTTCAACATTCCGATCCCGATAGAGACCACCGCAACAAATGACAGAAATGTCGTCAATCCCTGCATGGCGGTGGATTGAGACATTTGCGCGATGCCTAATGGTCCTTGCAGATTGCTTGGACTTAGATTGCCAAGAATGATATGTTTCAGGGCGTTCAAGGAACTGTCCAGCACCCGCACAACCTGCCTCGCCCCGAGCGATAGAGCCGTCAGGAAGCCCGGAGTTTCGGTGGCCGGTTCAATCAGAAACGCCCCGCTTATACCGATCATGACCCGCTTTTCGAACCCGCCATTCCCGTCGGGAAATTCGCGTAATTGTGGTGTTACCGTCAAGTCGACCACCTGTTCGTTGCGCCAGACTTTAATGGGAATGGGCGTATCCCCCGACGCTTCGACAATTTTGCGCAGATTGTGAAAGGCCACCAACGGTTCGCCGTTGGCTTCCAGTATGATATCCCCAGTTCGCAACCCGGCATTATCAGCAGCAGATAAAGGTTCTACGCCGTAAATCGCGGCGGGCAACAGATAGGGAACCGAAACCAGAAGTTCCTGACCGTCACGCCGGATCAGCATTCCCATATTGCCGGGCTCTTCCATATTCAGGGCAATTTCGTAAATTTCGCTGAAGGACGAGACGTTCTGCCCCTGCACCGCCAGAATTTCATCGCCTTCGCGCAGGCTATCATTGCCATCGGGAAGCGTCATGACCTGCCCGACGGTGGGGACCTCGGTTGCGGTGCCCTGCCACAAGATAAGTCCGGCAAAAACGACGATCGACAGCAGCATATTGGCCATCGGTCCGGCAAGCACGGTCAGCGCGCGTTTGTAAACCGCCGCTCGCGGGAAACTTCGCGCCTGATCGATCTCGCTCATCTGCGCGATCGCCTCCGCGTCTTCGGGCGCGCTCGCTGCATTGCGATCGCCAAGAAATTTTACATAGCCGCCAATGGGAACCGCCGAAACTTGCCAAACGGTGCCGTGTCGATCTTTGCGCGACCAGATCACTGGCCCCATCCCCATCGAGAAAGTTTCGGCGTAAATCCCACACCAGCGCCCCACGATATAATGACCATATTCATGGACAAACACGACGATCCCGATGACGGCCAGAAATGATACAAATGTCGAAATTACGCCGCCAAACAAGGGAATTTGCGAGATCAGCTCCATCAGGTGGGCCTCCAGGTTTGGCCGATATCTCTGGCCGATTTATCCATACCCATCACAATGTCGAGCCCTTCGGTGCTGTGCTGCACCGCCGATTCTTCTACCAACCGGTCCAAAACATAAGCGATTAGATCAGCCATGTCCAAAAAACCGATATGCCCTGCGATAAACTTATCGAGTGCCACCTCTTTTGCGGCGTTGAAAACGGTTCCGGTCAATCCACCATGCACCAGCACTTCGCGTGCCAGTCGCAATGCCGGAAAGCGGGTTTCATCCGGGGGTTCAAAATCCAAGCGCGACAGTGTCATAAAATCCAACGGTTCAATCGGCAATGGCTTTCGCTGGGGATAATGCAAGGCATATCCAATCGCGCCGCGCATATCCGGGCTGCCAAGCTGCGCCAAAATGGTCATGTCCTGAAACTCGACCATGGAATGCACGATTTGCTGAGGATGGACCACCACGTCGATCTGTTCTGACGTAACCGCAAATAATTGCTGGGCTTCGATCACCTCTAGCGCCTTGTTAAACATTGTGGCGCTGTCAATCGTGATCCGCTGTCCCATCGAAAAATTCGGATGGTTCAACGTATCTGCCAGGCTTGCCTCCTTCATTTGGGCAAGGCTCCAAGTGCGAAACGGACCGCCTGAAGAGGTCAAGAGCACACGGCGCACCTGTTTGCTGTCCTGACCAGCCAATGCCTGAAAGATGGCGCTATGTTCGCTGTCCACTGGGATCAGTTGGCACCCTGACGCCGCGCATTTGGCGTTTACCAGCTCGCCCGCGCAGACCATGCTTTCCTTGTTTGCCAGCGCTAATGTGCGGGCGGACCCTGCCAATGCCAATGTCGGGGCCAGACCCGCCGAACCGATAATCGCGGACATGGCCCAATCCACAGGTTCCTGCGCCGCTTCGATCAAGGCCGTCTGTCCGGCCGTGGCCCGAACAGATGTTCCTGATAGTCGTGAGGTCAATTCAGGCAACAGGGTTTCGTCTTCGATGACGGCCAGCTCGGCCTTGTGGGCAATGGCCTGATCTGCCAGTTTCGCCGCATTTCTGGCGGCTGTCAGAACTTTGACATGATGTTCTGCCCCCAGCAGGGAAAGCGTGTTACACCCGATAGAACCCGTAGAACCAAATACGCTGACAGTTCGCATTGATCAAACGCCCGGCAAAGCCAGAAAGATCAATGCCGCCGCCATCAATGCATCAAATCGATCCAAAAAACCGCCGTGGCCGGGAATGAGGTTCGAGGCATCTTTTACCCCCTGTTTGCGTTTCACCCAGCTCTCCAACAAATCCCCCGCTTGTGCTGCGATGCACAAAACTAGCGAGACGAGAATGGCGAAGAACAGCTGATAGGGCGTAAAGATCGCAATAATGATGCCCCCAACAACTGCCAGCCCCCACCCGCCAAGCGTTCCGGACCAGGTTTTCTTTGGGCTAATAGCTGGCCAAAGCTTCGGGCCACCAAAGGTGCGACCAGCGAAATATCCGCCGATATCAGACAGAACCACAACAAGGATCACCCAAAATAGGTTCCAGATCCCGTTCGCACCGACGTAAATCGTATAAATCGCCAAGGCCGCTCCGCCTACATAGGCAAGCCCCAATGCTGACAACGCCCACTCACGTCGATTTTCGCGATAAAGCGCCAACATTCCGACGACAAGAATGAGCATCCCTACCCAAGCCGAGGTTTGCCAAGTGATCAGAATGGAAATTGCCCCGGTTGCGACCATCACCGGCATGAAATATCCGGCGTTAAATCGGGTCAATCGCGCGAATTCCCACAACATGATCATCGACACAACCGCAATCAGTAACGCGGCCCAAATCCCGCCTGCTGCAAATCCCACAGCCGCGATACCGATCAGCACAATGGCCGAGGCGATGCGCGGTGTCAGATCAGCATATTTGGACCCTTCGTTCATCCCGCCACCGCGCCAAAACGGCGTTCCCGAGTTCCAAAACTGTTGATGATGTCTACATATTCACCCGGAACGAAATCCGGCCACAATGTTTCGGGAAACACATACTCAGCATAGGCGGATTGCCAAGGTAGGAATCCCGAAGTGCGCAACTCCCCAGAGGTGCGAATAATCAGGTCGGGATCGGGTAATCCTGCCGTATCCAAATGGGCTGACACAACGTCCTGAGTGATGTCATCCGGCATTATCTCGCCAGTTTTAACCTTGGCTGCGATCCGCTTCATCGCACGCGTAATCTCGTCGCGCCCGCCGTAATTCAGCGCCAACGTCAGATGCAGTTTGCTGTTATTGGAGGTCTGCTCCTCCAACCCCTGCATTTGCCGTTGAATGTCAGGCTCCAGTCGGCTGCGTTCTCCAATGAACCGCACACGGACACCATTTCTGACCAACGTTGCCGCTTCGGATTTCATATAATGTTTGAACAACATCATCAGGCCGTTCACTTCGCCGCGTGAACGCATCCAGTTTTCTGTCGAAAAGGCAAATAACGTAAGATACTCAACCCCTAACGAGGGGGTTAGCTCGACCACGTCGCGTACACGTTCAGCTCCTGCCTTGTGCCCGGCCAGTCGTGGCAATCCCCGACGGGTCGCCCAGCGACCGTTTCCGTCCATTACAATGGCGACATGTCGGGGAACGCTCACCGATTTATACCTGCATGATCTCGGCTTGTTTCACGTCCAGTGCTTTGTCGATATCCTTGATCGCCTTGTCTGTCAGTTCCTGAATCTCGTCAGACCACATCTTCTGATCATCTTCGGACATGCTGTCCTTGGCACGTTTGACCTGATCCATTCCGTCTTTGCGCACGTTGCGCACCGCGATACGGGATTGTTCGGCATATTGACCGGCCAGCTTAGTCAATTCGATGCGTCGCTCCTCGTTCAGTTCGGGGATGGGCAGACGCAAAGTGGTGCCATCGACAACAGGGTTCAGCCCCAGTCCGGATTGGCGGATCGCCTTGTCAACGGCATTCACCAATCCCTTGTCCCAGACACTGACCGAAACCATACGCGGTTCTGGGACGTTGATGGTCGCAACCTGGTTGATGGGCATGGCTGCCCCATAAGCATCCACAACCACAGCATCCAGCATAGATGCCGAGGCACGCCCCGTCCGCAATGATGCAAAATCATGCTTCAACGCTGTCAAAGCGCCGTGCATGCGTTTTTCCAGATCGTCCAGATCAATTTCTTCGTCAGACATGTGAAAACTCCTCTTACGAAGGTTCTACTACAGTGAAATTGCCTTCGCCATTTAAAATGCTAAGGAAACCGCCCGGCGCATTCAGTGAAAATACAACAATCGGCAGTTTGTTGTCGCGCGCCAGGGCAATGGCCGAGGCATCCATAACCTTCAGATTCTTTTGCAATACTTCGTCATAGCTGACCAGCTCATACCGTTTGGCATCCGGGTTGAGTTTCGGGTCGCTGTCATAAATTCCATCCACCTGAGTGCCCTTGAACAGGGCTTCGCAGCCCATTTCCGACGCGCGCAGCGTTGCTGCCGTATCCGTCGTAAAATAGGGATTGCCAGTGCCCGCTGCAAATATACAGACGCGTTTTTTCTCTAGATGGCGGACGGCGCGACGCCGGATATAGGGCTCACAGACCTGATCCATGGGAATTGCAGAAATCACGCGGGTGAAAACGCCCATCCCTTCCAGGGCAGATTGCATGGCCAACGCGTTCATGACCGTCGCCAACATGCCCATATAATCGGCGGTTGTGCGTTCCATCCCCTGTGCAGATCCTTGGAGACCGCGGAAAATATTGCCCCCACCGATGACAACACCGATTTCCACCCCCTGCTCGTGCACTTTCTTGATTTCTTCAGCAACCCGTTGAACTGTCGGCGGATGCAGGCCGAACTGGGTATCCCCCATCAGGGCTTCCCCGGAAATTTTCAACAACACACGTTTGTATTTCGGCTTGGTTTGTGTGTCTCCATCCGGCATTGATCATCCCCCTTTTCGAATTGGATGCACCATGTCGGAAAAGACGAACGGTTTCAACGTCAAAAGCAGGGATTTTTTGTGCAGATTTGTTCGGATCATACGGGTTTTCGGCGTGCAAAACCCAAATGGGTAAAGTCTTCTTGGTAAAGACTGTCGATAAGCTGACACGCTGTATCCGTCATTAAGTTCGCGTATTTTTCGGGATTTCTTCCAACGTTAACTTTTTTCTCTGCAAAGCGTTCCAGTTCGCTCTGCCCGACCAGATGACCAAGGGTGCTCATCAATTCAGAGAGTTCTGACAGGGGATAAATATGATCTATGTGGACGGCCCCCTCGCCCAGCAAATGATGTTGGGTGGCAAAATGCGGGTCAATATCTGTGCCGTGCGTTTGCAGGCCTTGTAAAAAATCCTCGAACGAGAGCGAGCGGCGCAAATATGCGTTCGCCCGAGCGGTATCCCCCCAGTTTTGCATCGGTCCGGCAAATGTGCGAAATTTCGACCAAAGATGCGGCCCACGTGCATAGACGCGAGCATACCGGTTGAGCTTATCGAAATAGGCAGAAGCGCTGCGCCTGTAAGGATCGCGCGTCACGGCAAACCAAGTGTAACCACCCAGACTTTCCTGATAGCGCACGGCATCATCACGCCCCATGAATTTCTCTGTCAAACCATAGCGGGACAGTTCCGGGTTTAACCCGCGGGGAAATCGACCAAACGGATCCGGGTAATCGCTGGGCACACCTGCCAGATGCACCATCAATTGATACATGCTCCGAGAAGCATTCTTGGGCACCGCCACATATACCAATCGGTGACGATGCACTGTCACAAGCGAAAGATACGCCATCCCTACTCCAAGCAAAAAGGCGCGAGTGATGACCTCGCGCCTTTGGCTAACATGGAAGTCAGAGGTGTTTAACCCCCCATGGTTTTCGCGACTTCGGCTGCGAAATCCTCTTCCTCTTTTTCAATGCCTTCACCGACGGCCAAACGCACAAAGCCCGTGACCTCGACGCCAGCATCTTTTGCGGCCTGAGCCACCGTGATGTCCGGGTTAATCACGAACTGCTGGTTGACCAGCGTGACCTCGGAGAAAAACTTCTTCATGCGACCAACGATCATGTTTTCAATGATGTTTTCGGGCTTGCCAGATTCACGAGCCTGTTCGGTCAGAACGTTTTTCTCGCGCTCGACCAATGCCGGGTCCAGGTCATTTTCATTCAACGACGCCGGGCTGGTCGCAGCAACATGCATAGCGATCTGCTTGGCGATGCCTTGCGTGTCGTTCCCTTTGACGGCAACCAGCACGCCGATCTGACCCATTCCGTCTGCGGCAGCATTATGCACATAGGCAGCAACGCTGTCCCCTTCCAGACGTGCCATGCGGCGCACGGTCATGTTTTCACCAATCGTGGCGATCTTGTCGGTCACAACGTCACCAACCGATTTGCCGCCCATGTCAGCACCAACCAAGGCCTCGATGTCGGATACACCCAAAGCCACGCTCGCAATCGAACCAACCATTTTCTGGAAATCCGCGTTTTTCGCGACGAAATCGGTTTCCGAGTTTACTTCGACCGCAACGCCTACGCCGCCGTCAACCGCAACTGCAACCAGACCTTCGGCAGCGGTGCGGCCGGATTTCTTGGCGGCCTTCGCCAGACCTTTGGTGCGCAACCAGTCAACCGCGGCTTCCATGTCGCCATCAGTTTCCGTCAACGCTTTTTTTGCATCCATCATGCCTGCGCCAGTGCTGTCGCGCAGTTCCTTAACCATAGCTGCAGTGATAGCCATCACTACTCTCCTTTATCAGTCATTTGGGGTGCCTGCCGCATAGCGGATCAATGCGACAGGCTTAAGACAAGGCTTATTCGGCGCTTTCTTCGGCCGGAACGTCGTCTTGCTTGGCTTTAGTGGCTTTCTTGGCCGGTTTTTTCTCGACCTTCACCTTCGGTTCTTCTTCGGTAACCACTTCGGCCAGCGTTTCTTCTGCCGGAGCTTCTTCCATAGCGCCAATATCGACACCGGCAGCGCCCAGCTGCTGTGCCATCCCATCAAGTGCGGCACCCGCGATAAGGTCGCAGTAAAGCGCAATCGCGCGGGCGGCGTCGTCATTGCCCGGGATCGGGTAATCAATGCCAGTCGGATCCGAGTTGGTATCCAGAACCGCAATGACCGGAATGCCCAGCTTTTTCGCCTCGGCAATTGCCAGCGCTTCTTTGTTGGTGTCGATGACGACCATCATGTCCGGCGTGCCGCCCATTTCGCGGATACCGCCCAGCGAGGCTTGCAGCTTGTCCTGCTCGCGCGTCATCTGAAGCGCTTCTTTCTTGGTCAGACCAGCAGCACCGGCTTCCATTTGCTCGTCGATATTTTTCAAACGGCTGATAGATGCGGAAACGGTTTTCCAGTTGGTTAGCGTGCCACCCAGCCAACGGTGGTTCATATAATATTGTGCGGACCGCTCAGCAGCATCAGCAACGGCTTTCGAGGCCTGACGCTTGGTGCCAACAAACAGGATGCGGCCACCTTTTGCGGTGCATGCGGATACCGCCTGCAAGGCCTGATCCAGCAGCGGAACTGTCTGCGTCAGGTCCATAATATGAATGCCATTGCGGGAGCCGTAGATGTAACGCTCCATGCGCGGATTCCAGCGATGTGTCTGGTGGCCAAAGTGAACGCCGGCTTCCAATAGCTGGCGCAATGTGAACTCGGGTAGAGCCATTGTCATATACCTTTCCGGTTTTGCCTCAGCGGGGAGAAGAGCGTTTCGCCCAACCGGTGGACACTTGGGGATGTCTCCCCCAAGGGCCGCGACCCCGCCTGTGGATTTCAATGAAGCGGCTTCTAGGGGAAGCGTTTCGGGATTGCAAGCCCTATAAATTGGGCTAAAAGCGGGGTCATGTCTGCTGATCTGCCTGTCCTGTGTATCGGGTCCGCCTTGTGGGATATCATTGCCTCTTCGTCCGTTCGGCTGAAGATCGGGAATGACGTTCCCGGCCTAATCCGTCGCCGCCCCGGTGGGGTTGCGGGCAATATCGCGCTGGCGCTGGCGGCAGGTGGAACCCGCGTGGCGCTGCTGACGGTGATCGGACGCGGGGCACAGGGTGACGCGCTGATTGCAGAACTGGAGTCAGCCGGGATCGACTGTTCCTATGTCACCTGCACGGATGATCCGACCGACAGCTATCTGGCTATCGAAAATCCGGATGGAGAGGTCTTTGCCGCCATTGCCGATTGTGCCTCGCTGGAAAAGGCGGGCGAGGCTGTACTGGACCCGCTCCGCGATGGGCGGCTAGCATCGGCTGATGCGCCTTGGATGGGGTCGGTTGTCATAGATGGCAATTTGCCAGTGGCGGTGCTGGAGTCGATTGCCGATAATGGCGACATGGCGCAGGCGGACCTGCATTTCGTCCCCGCCTCCCCCGGTAAAGCGGGCCGAATGCGGGCAGCGCTTCGTGCCTCTCATGGCACGTTGTTCGTGAATAGGGGGGAGGCAGAGATTCTTTGCCGCAAGGAGTTTCCCGATGCTGAAACCGCCGCCCGTGCCATGCTACAACTGGGTGCAAGCCGCGCTGTCGTCACCGACGGCCCAGCCCCGGCTGCACTGGCGGATGCAACGGGAGTTATCGTCGAAATACCGCCGACCGTCGAAACGCGGTCCCTGACCGGCGCAGGCGATAGCTTCCTTGCCGGATTCATTGCCGCTGAGTTGGCAGGCGGTAGCCCCACCGAAACCTTGGCCGCCGCAATCCAAGCCGCCGCTAATCATATATGTAAGGAGGTCACATGACCCTCCCCCTGATCCTCTCGGACGAGGTGCGCGAAACCTCCCGCCCTATCGTTGCACTGGAATCGACGATCATCACTCACGGGATGCCTTTCCCGCAAAACCTCGACACCGCGCGGATGATCGAGGATGACATCCGCAAGGCCGGGGCAACCCCCGCCACTATCGCGATCATGGACGGCGCAATCCATGTCGGCCTGACAGACGCGCAGTTGGAAACGCTGGCCCAAGCCAAGGATGTCATGAAACTATCCCGCGCCGATTTGCCCTTTGGTCTGGCCACCGGCCGCACAGGGGCGACCACGGTGGCGGCGACCATGATCTGCGCGAATCTGGCGGGAATCGAAGTATTCGCCACCGGTGGCATTGGCGGCGTGCATCGGGGCGCAGAGACCAGCTTTGACATATCCGCCGATCTGCCAGAATTTGCCCAAACGCCGGTCATCACCGTGGCGGCAGGCGCGAAGGCGATCCTCGATCTGCCCAAAACGCTGGAATATCTGGAAACGCAAGGCGTGCCCGTGGTGACGTTCGGTCAGGATGATTTCCCCGCCTTCTGGTCCCGCAGCTCCGGCCTGCCCTCACCGCTTCGTGCCGACAGCGCCGACGACATCGCCAAAACCTTCCGTACCCGTCAACAGTTGGGTCTTTCGGGCGGGATGCTGGTTGCAAACCCGATCCCGGTTGAACATGAAATCGCTACTGAAACCCTTGCCCCGGTTATCGCACAAGCGTTGGCAGAAGCCGAAGCGCAAGGTATCGCCGCCAAATCGGTCACACCTTTTTTGTTGCAACGCATTTTTGAACTGACAAACGGCCAGTCGCTTGCGTCGAATATCGAATTGGTGCGTAACAATGCCCGTATTGCGGTCGAGATCGCAAAATCTTTAGTAAAATGAGATTGTCCTTGGCACCTGCGATCCCTACATTGGCCGAAAATAGGGGCGAAAATGGCGCGACGCAGTAACAAAATACCCAGACAGACCATCTGGCAACGCACTCGCGGGAACTTCCTGACGGGTCTGGTCATCGTCGCCCCAGTGGTGCTTACCATTTACCTGATCTGGACCGTGGTGAACTTCATCGACGCCAAAGTCGTGCCTTGGGTCCCGTCCATCTATAACCCCAATACCTATATTGGCGTGGATGTGCCCGGCTTTGGTGTGATCATTTTTATCATTTTCACCGCCATCGTCGGCGCCCTGACAAAAGGACTGTTCGGGCGACAGTTGGTCCGGTTCTGGGAAAACCTGATTTCGCGAACACCAGTTGTGCGTTCGGTCTATAAAGGATTGAAACAGATCGTCGAGACGATCCTCAGCCAGTCAGGTGCGTCGTTTCAGCAAGCTTGCCTTGTGCAATATCCGCGCCCCGGCATATGGGCGATTGCCTTTATTTCCACCGATACAAAAGGCGAAGTCTTTGAGCATATCCCCTCGGACGAAGTGGTTTCCGTGTTTTTGCCAACAACTCCTAACCCTACTTCGGGGTTTCTGCTGTTTGTTCCGAAGTCTGATGTTGTAATTCTGGACATGAGTGTCGAAGACGCGGCCAAGTTGATTATTTCTGCTGGATTGGTGGTTCCCCCGACTGCCGAAGAAATTGCCGCACAGCGTAAACCTGCCCCAAAATCTAACGGCAAATGACGTTTTGGCCCGCGGCCTCGACCGGTTTTCTGACCGCGTTTGCCCTGATCCTCGCGATCGGGGCGCAAAATGCGTTTGTGCTGAAGCAGGGTATCATGCGCAGCCACATATTCTGGGTCTGTCTGATTTGCGCAGTTTCTGATGCGATACTGATCTCGGCCGGGGTCGCCGGCTTTGGGGTGATCGTCGAAATGTATCCGTCACTTCCCCGTTGGATGGCCATGGGGGGAGCGGCGTTTCTTATCTTCTATGCGCTGTCCCGGTTCTGGGCGGCGTGGCGTGGTGGGGATGCGCAGGGCATTTCCGGCCAAACCGCCCCTCTTTGGCCGACATTGCTGACGTGCTTGGCGCTGACCTGGTTAAATCCTCATGTCTATCTGGACACGCTAGGTTTGATCGGAGCGGTATCGACCCAATTCGAGGGGGTGTCGCTAAAACTGGCCTTTGCGGCGGGAGCTGTCACATCGTCTTTTGTATTTTTCTTCTCTCTTGGGTATGGGGCCCGAATTCTTGCCCCGATTATGAAAACCCCACGCACATGGCAGGTGCTGGATATTCTGATCGGTTTGTTGATGCTGTATCTGTCCTATGGGTTGATCCGCACCCTCTAACCGGCTGAAACGAATCGGAAAAAATCGAACGATTCGCACATGTGTGCCAAATTTCGCCTAATCCATGAGCAGAATCGCTTGATTCCTTTCGGCGGAAGTTTGCGTAGCTTTGTTGGCAAGAATATTACCGATTCTTGCAAGAATGTATCAAAATGCGAAACAAGATGTTGTGGCACCATTTTTCCCGTGCCATATAGCCGCTACAACACACTACAGACGGTATGATTGTTCACAAGTTTCGTGCAACCAAACCCCATGCTTTCAGAGTCACATTCTTGCAACAGACTCCAAAATGATTCAGCTTTTCGGGGCTAAGCACAGAATCTCAAACGACTTTTTCCCAGATTCAGCTTGGCAGAAACGAGTCCTCGTCCTATATATAAACCACTGCTCGATAGGTTTCTTGCCTGTATGAAACCTGCCTCAATAACTTTACGCCCTCCTTGTGAGGGCGTTTTTTTTGGGCTAGCAGTATCGCATGGGCACATTATCGGGAAAATTGGCGTTGGTGACCGGATCAAATTCTGGGATCGGATTGGGTGTGGCCCGAGAATTGGCCGCCCAGGGCGCGGATATCGTGATCAACAGCTTCACAGATCGCCCCGAAGATGACCAAATCGCCCATGATATATCTAATGAATACAATGTGTTCGCACGCTATCTTAAAGCTGATTTGCAAAACCCTGACGAGTGCCGCGCCCTGGTGGCCGAGGCTGGGAATGTCGATATCCTTGTCAACAATGCCGGGATTCAGCATGTCGCCGCGATCGAAGAATTTCCGACCGATAAATGGAACGCCATTATCGCGATCAACCTGTCCTCCGCCTTCCACACGACCGCTGCCGCCCTTCCCGGCATGTATGCGCGGGGTTGGGGGCGCATTATCAATATCGCTTCGGCGCATGGCCTGACCGCTTCCCCGTACAAATCCGCCTATGTTGCGGCAAAACATGGTGTGGTTGGCCTGACCAAGACCACGGCGCTGGAAACGGCCGAGGTTGATATTACTTGTAACGCTATTTGCCCCGGATATGTCCTTACCCCGCTGGTCGAGGCGCAAATCCCCGACACGATGGCGAAATACGAAATGGACCGCGAAACGGTCGTGCGCGAGGTGCTGCTGGAACGTCAGCCGTCGAAGCAGTTTGCAACAACCGAGCAGATCGGCCAGACAACTGTGTTCCTATGTTCCGACGCCGCGAAACAGATCACCGGTACGACAATCTCTATCGACGGCGGCTGGACGGCGCTCTAGTCACCAATCTGTCACAAAACTTGCGTAAAGCTCGCCACAAGAGAGGTGACTTATGCTTAACGTCCTTATCCTTTGTACCGGCAACTCGGCCCGGTCCATCATGCTGGAGAGCATTTTCCGGCACCATGCTCATGACCGCCTTTTGGCCCATTCCGCCGGATCGCATCCTGCAGGCGACGTAAACCCCTATGCGCTGCAATTGTTGCAAGCGAAAGGGCATGACACCCGTCTTTTGCGCTCCAAAAGCTGGGATGAATATGCGCTGGCCCCCGAAATGGATATGGTGATCACCGTCTGTGGCAATGCAGCGCGGGAAACCTGTCCGATCTGGCCGGGGGCACCACTGCGGGCGCATTGGGGTGTCGACGACCCCGCCGATCCGCATATCCCGGACGAAAGCCGCCCGCAGGCGTTTGATCTCGCCTATCACGCATTGCTCATCCGCGCTAAAGCCCTGCTTGATACAAATTTCGAGGAAATGTCAGCTGGTGACCTTCAGCATCTGTTGACCGAGATAGGGACGAAATAATGCAAAAACTGCTTGCCGAGGGGTTGGGGACCGCCTTCCTGCTAGCCACCGTAGTCGGGTCCGGCATCATGGCCGAGACTCTGGCAGGCGGGAATGTTGCGATTGCCCTTTTGGGAAACACCATTCCAACGGGTGCGATCCTTGTGGTGCTGATCACCATCTTCGGTCCCGTATCGGGCGCGCATTTTAACCCTGCGGTGACGCTGGCGTTTTTAACACGGCGCGAGATCAGCACCCCCCTCGCCTCCCAATATATCGCCGCACAAATCATTGGTGGGATCCTTGGTGTTTGGGCGGCGCATGGTATGTTTGGGACAGAGATCATTCAATTCTCCGAAAAGCTCCGCACCGGCCCCGCGCAATGGTGGGCAGAGATCGTCGCGACCTTCGGACTTGTTTTCGTGATTTTCGGCGGCATCCGCCACAAGCCAGAGACCGTACCGATGCTCGTCGGTCTGTATATCACTGCCGCCTACTGGTTCACCGCATCCACCAGCTTTGCCAACCCGGCCGTCACGATTGCGCGTGGCCTGTCCAACACATTCGCCGGGATCGCGCCTGCGAATGTTGTGCCATTCATCATTGCTCAGATCGTCGGTGCGCTGCTGGCCGTGACCGTTGCCCGCGTGGTCTTTACTCCAGCGACGTCACCCACAGAATAACCGCGTCCTCCTGCGAGGTGGACACAACATTATGCCCCATCGAGGCATCGTAATAAGCGCTGTCGCCCCGGCGCAGTTCCACCGGTTCATAAAATTCCGTAAAGAACTGAATGATCCCGGTTAGAACATACAGAAATTCCTCGCCATCATGGCGAACCCAACCATCAAAATCCTCGAACTTTCGCGCCCGGACTGTGGCGCGATAGGGCATCATCCGCTTCTGCGTCATATCGGCGGCGAGGATTTCATGTTCATAGGTCGCGGTAATCAGCCCCTTCCCCTCGCCCGATTTGGTAATCGCGCGTCGCGCCAGCACCTTGTCCGATTTTGGCGGCGTGAACAGCTGCGGCACCGTGATATCCAACCCCGTCGCCAGCTTGCGCACAGCGTCAAACGTGGGCGACATCTGCCCGTTCTCGATTTTTGACAAGGTGGACCGCGCCAGCCCCGCCTTTTGCGCCGCCTGTTCCAGCGTCCAATTCTTGGCCTTGCGCAGCGCCCGCACCCTTTCGCCGAGGTCCAAAGGCTCCTGACTTTCGACCTCGCCACTCTCACGGGCAATTTTCAGGACAGAGGGGGCATCTTGCATGATCGGCTTCCCGAGGTTACGTCAGGCGTAGTGATTTGGCAGAAAGCGCATGAAATGACAAGATTGGACATTATTTCCGACCCGATTTGCCCGTGGTGCTATATCGGTAAGGCGCGTCTGGATAAGGCGCTGGCCGCGAACCCCGACCATCCGTTCGAAATCACATGGCGCCCGTTCCAGTTGAATCCCGACATGCCGCGGGAAGGAATGGGTCGGCGCGAATATCTGGAGGCGAAGTTCGGCAAAGAAGGCGCGGTGAAGGCCTATGCCGTGGTCGAGGAACACGCCGCCGCGGCAGGTATCACCATCAACTACGACAAAATCCAGAGGACGCCGAATACGCTGGACGCGCACCGTCTGATCCGCTGGGCCGGGGTCGAAGGCAAACAGAACGCCGTCGTCACCGATCTGTTCAACCGCAATTTTGTGCTGGGCGAGGATATTTCTGACCACGTCGTTCTGGTGGATGTAGCGCGCCAAGCCGATATGGACCCCGACGCCGTCGCCCGCCTGCTGTCCAGCGATGCCGACCTCGCAGAGGTCCAAGCCGAAGACCGCCAAGCCCGCGAAATGGGTGTGCAAGGTGTCCCCTGTTTCATCATCGCGGGGGCACATGCCCTGTCAGGCGCGCAACCGACGGAACTGTGGGAACAGGTGATTGCGGAGATAAAGGCGGCGGCAGCAACGAACTAGTCGGATATTGCAGACCACGGGAGGACGCATGGTTACGTCATTTAATGGAAGTTGTCTGTGTGGTCGTGTGACCTTCCGCGTGTCAGGTGCGTTCGACAGCTTTTTCCTGTGCCATTGCTCGCGCTGTCAAAAGGACACGGGAAGCGCTCATGCAGCAAACCTGTTTTCCTCCAACGCAAAAATCGCGTGGTTGACCGGCAAGGATAGTGTGAAAATATTCCAACTCCCCGACTCCCGCCATCAAAAATGTTTTTGTATCAACTGCGGTTCAGCGCTACCTTTTGCCCATAATGAAGACGTCGTCGTGGTGCCTGCGGGCACGCTGGACGACCGCGTCGATATACGCCCGACAGCACATATTTGCGTTTCAGACCGTGCGAGTTGGGATGCCGATTTAGACACCGTTGAAAGCATCGATGGACTGCCGGGCTAGATAAAACACGAACCGAGCCGACCTCCGATAGACTGATGAAACTGCGGGGAGGTGTGATGCAGAGAATGATTACATACAACACGCGTGAAACTATGAAATTTCACCCAAGCAATTGTTGCCTAACGGCCTTTATCGCATCCTGAACGATCTCGTCGGTGGATTTTGACGGAGATCGAATACTATCGAATAAAGCTCGCGTTGTGATCCGCACACCGGCCATCAAGTCGGCCTCGTAAACGGGATCTAAACTGTCGTCGTCAGCTACCGCGCTCCGGACAGAGAGGGTCACGGTATCGAACGTATCATGTAGGCTTCGAATTTTTTCTGCAGCCGCAGACTCGTCATCACTATTCAGGTGGCTATGCGCTTGAATAATTGAAATACCCGCCGACCATCTATCGCCATACTTGGCGTTTCCTGCCGCAAAGACTGCGTTCAACCAGGCAAGAATTCGGACCGCATCGTCACGCTGGACCTTCGCCAAAGTCAATTGCTGCTCTCGATCCCATTCCTGAAAGGACTCGGCTTCGGCCAGAATTGTCAGCGTTCTCTCATCCAAATGCTTGGCAATGTCTTCGCTTAGAAAATCGCTTGTTGGTTTCGGCATCGGTAAAATCAATTGTCCTCGTCAACCGCAGGTCCATCCAAGATTGATTTATGAGAGGTGTTCAGAAATATTTTCGCATACTGATGCGATTTTCCACAATATTTCCACCAAACGACTCATAAAAGGATATTCCGCGGTGATTGTCAGTCTTTACATGCCAATCCAATCGGCAAATATCTGAGGAACGCAAGTATTCTTCGATCCAGTCAAGTAAAACCGCTCCTATCCCTTGGCCTCTAAAGTCAGGAAGAACAAAAAGTTCTTTCAACTCCGCCTGCTTACGTTGACTCAATCGTGGATCACTAACTGAAACAAATATCCCGACCGCCGCTAAACCAATAGCACAGTTTTCGCCATGCCAGGCAATCGCCAATCGGTGTGGAGTCGCTGGATCAACCAACTGGGCAATATGTGCCTTTACCTCATCAATGGTTGGCTCATCCGCCAGCGGCACATCATGTTTGTATAGAGCCATGAGAAGCGGGACTAGCGCGTCGCTTTTCTCAGTCGTTGCCCATGAAATGCCTATATCGGTTCGAGTGCTTTCCATTACAGATTACCCATTTGCCATCCGCGATGATATCAATATTGGGATAAGACGGTTAGGACTGACGTGCAACGGGCGCTTGATCATTACGGTTATTTGCCTCGCAAAGCTGCAAAGGCTTGAGTTACTTAGCCAACTTAGCCAACCGCGCCGCTCTTAGCCGCGCGAAATCCTCGCCCGCGTGGTAGGACGACCGCGTCAACGGCGTGGCGGACACCATCAGGAACCCCTTGCCATAGGCGGCTTTCTCGTACGAGGCAAACTCCTCCGGCGTGACGAACCGATCCACGGCGTGGTGCTTGGACGAGGGCTGCAAATACTGCCCAATCGTCAGGAAATCGATGTCGGCGGCGCGCATGTCGTCCATGACCTGATGCACGGCCTGTTTATCCTCGCCCAGCCCCACCATAATCCCGGATTTGGTGAAGATCGTGGGGTCCAGCTCCTTCACCCGCTCCAGCAGGCGCAGCGAATGGAAATAGCGGGCGCCCGGGCGAACCTCCGGATACAGCCCCGGCACGGTTTCGAGGTTGTGGTTGAACACATCCGGTTTCGCTTCGACCACCACCTCCAGATAGCCGGGGGTCGCGTGTAGGAAGTCAGGCGTTAGGATTTCAATCGTGGTATCCGGCGAGCGGTGGCGGATCGCCCGGATCGTCTGGGCAAAATGCTCTGCCCCGCCGTCCTTTACGTCGTCGCGGTCAACGGATGTGACCACGACATGGCTAAGCCCCAGCTTTTCCACTGCATTCGCCACCCGGCCCGGTTCGAACACGTCCAGCTCTCCCGGTGTTTCCGGGCGGCCTGTGGCGATATTGCAGAAGGTGCAGCCACGTGTGCAAATCTCGCCCATGATCATCATCGTCGCGTGGCCTTGTGACCAGCATTCACCGACATTGGGGCAGCCCGCTTCCTCGCAAACGGTGGTCATTTGATGCTCTCGCATGATTTTCGCCGTGTCGCGATAGCCCTGCGAGGTCGGGGCCTTCACCCGGATCCAGCTGGGTTTGCGAAGAATCGGGGTATCGGCCTTGTGCGCCTTTTCCGGATGGCGCTGAGCTTTGTCTTTCAGATCACGCGACATTTTCACCTCTTTGCCCGGTAAATAGCGGATTTCTTTCGGGTTGTCTTTATGTAATCTGGGCACACATAGCCGGATTGAAAGAGGCGCATGGCAGGATCACACAAGGTTGGGGCGTTTCAGGAATATCTGAAACAGATCATTTATGGCGGCAATGACGGGATCGTCACGACGTTTGCCATTGTCGCCGGATTTGCGGGCGCTGGCGCGGACGGCGCGGCACAAATTGGCGGCATTGCCGTGTTGCTGTTCGGGATTGCCAATTTGCTGTCCGACGCAACGGCGATGGGGTTGGGTGAGTTTTTGTCAGCGCGGTCTCAACAGGATGTTTTTAACGCAACCCGCGCCCGGGAACGCGCGCAAATTGACACCGACCCGGCGGGGGCCAAGGCCGATTTGATCGCTGTTCTGAGCGCTCGTGGAGTCTCGCCGTCAGATGCCGTTGAATTCAGTGAACTTCTATCACGCAACCCGGAATTTATGACAGACTTTTCAATGCATTACGAGGTGCAGATGGCCGATCCGTCCGACAGTTCAGCGGGTATGAACGGCCTGATGACATTTCTAAGCTTCATCGTCTTGGGGTCCGTACCCCTGTTCCCCTATTTCCTGCTCGATCCGGTGGAGAGAACGTTCTACCTTTCGGTCACGGCGACCTTTGCGGCGCTGGTTGCGCTGGGAATGCTACGCTGGCGGGTGACAAACGAGTCCCTGCTCCGCTGCGTCGGCGAGACCGTCCTGATCGGTGGCATCTGCGCGTTGGTGGCGTTTGGTGTGGGACTGATGTTCCGTTAACTGTCCAGCTTCCGCAACCGCCGGATCAAAGACGACGTATCCCATCGCCCGCCGCCCAGCTTCTGTACATCCTTGTAGAACTGATCGACCACAGCCGTGACGGGTAGCGAGGCACCATTGTTATTCGCCTCGTCCAGCACGATGCCCAGATCCTTGCGCATCCAATCGACGGCAAATCCGAATTCGAACTGATCATCCAGCATCGTGTAACCGCGGTTCTCCATCTGCCAGCTACCCGCCGCCCCTTTGGAGATCACATCGACGACCTTCTTGCCGTCCAGCCCCGCTTTCTGTGCGAAATGCAACCCTTCGGACAGGCCCTGAACCAGCCCGGCAATGCAAATCTGGTTCACCATCTTGGTGAGTTGCCCAGCCCCAGACGGCCCCATAAGCAGACAGGATTTGGAAAAGCAGTCGATCAGCGGAAAGACCCTGTCAAACACGGCCTGATCACCGCCACACATGACGGTCAAAACACCATTCTCGGCCCCTGCCTGTCCGCCTGACACGGGCGCGTCAATGAAATCAATCCCCTTCTCGGCCCCTGCGGCGTAAAGTTCGCGCGCCACTTCAGCGGACGCCGTAGTGTGATCTACAAACACAGTGCCGGACGCCATTGCGCCAAACGCCCCGCTCTCCCCGACCACGACCTGTCGCAGGTCATCGTCATTGCCGACACAGGCGAACACGACCTCTGCCTCGCTCGCCGCCCTTGCCGGTGTATCGGCCGTCGCGCCACCATATTCGCCAACCCATTTTTCCGCCTTTGCCGCTGTGCGATTATACACCGTGACCTCATGACCGGCTTTGGCCAGATATCCTGCCATTGGATAGCCCATCACACCCAAGCCCAAAAACGCCACTTTTGTCATCGCACCCTCCATCATATGTTGTAGACAAATTTCTGGCCTGCTATCGGGGTGGGGTCAAGGGAGGATACCCGGCTAATGCTTCGACTTTTCCGCTGGTCAATACGGTTTCTGGCGCTGGCACTTGTGCTGGCACTGATTGCAGCCGGGATTGTCTATTACCTCGCCTCCCGCTCGCTACCGGACTACAACGCCACGTATCGTGTGCGCGGGCTGGATGCCGAGCTTGAGATCGTGCGCGATACAAACGCGATTCCGCATATTTTTGGGACTACCGACGCGGATACGCTTTATGGGCTGGGATTTGTCCACGCGCAGGATCGGCTGTGGCAGATGGTGCTGATGCGCCGCACCGCTCAAGGCCGCCTGTCAGAATTGTTTGGCCCAGACACCCTGCCCATCGACGAATTTATGCGCTCGCTTGATATCTACACAATCTCGCAACGTGCAGTCACCCATCAGACCACCGAAACGATAGAGGCGCTAGAAGCCTATTCCGCCGGCGTCAACGCGTATATCGAGCTGGTGAGGACCGAAGCGCTGGGTCGCGGAGCGCCGGAATTTTTTATATCTTCCAAACAGATAGCACCGTGGCTTCCTGCTGATAGTATCGCGCTTGTGAAGCTGATGGCGCTGCAACTGACGGGACAGGCCAGCCGCGAGGTGCAGCGCGCCCGCATGTCACTGGTCCTTCCAGAAGAACGGTTAAACGACCTGTATCCCGAACCCCACAACCCGGTGATGGCCTTGCCGGAATTTGCCAGCCTGTTCCCGGACCTGCCCACCCAGTTTGCAGCATTGACCACGGACCGCCACCCGCTGGACCCGGTTCCGGCATTCGATATGGTTGGGGCATCGAACGCATGGGCGGCGATGGGATTGCGGTCAGCATCGGGCGGGACGTTGCTGGCAACCGACCCACATTTGCCATTGACCGCCCCAAGCCAGTTTATGTTGGCGAGGTTGGAATTTTCTGATGGCGGGGTGATCGGGGCCACTATACCCGGCATTCCCGGCATTCTGATCGGGCGCAATGCCGACGTGGGTTGGGGCCTGACGACCGCCTATCTCGACGATCAGGACGTTGTGATCGAACAGTTAAATCCTCAGAACCCGCTAGAGTATCGGACCGAAGACGGGTTTGAACCATTCGAGACCAAAGACATCCTGATCGAGATCAAAGACCAAACCGCCGTCGCCCGTCAATTGCGTTGGTCGCGTCATGGACCTGTCATCCCGTTGCACCGATATAATCTGGCCTCGGTTACGCCACCGGGACATGTCGCCACCTTGCAATGGACAGCGCTGGAGGAACAGGATCGCTCGATCGAGGCGGCGCTGACCCTTATGCGCTCCCATTCCGTGGCCGAGGCCTTGACGGCGATTGGAAATTATACCGCGCCCTCGCAGAACCTGATCTTGGCGGATGGGCAAGATATCGCGATGGTGGCCAGCGGCAAGATCCCCCTGCGTCATCCGAACCACCCGACGCAAGGCATGATGCCCGCGCCCGGCTGGGACCCGGATGTGGAATGGGAAGGGTATTTCCCCTATGAAAGCAACCCGCTGGTCGTAAATCCCACCAGCGGTATTGTCGCCAACACCAACAACCAGATTGTCGACGCACCCTTCCCCGAACATTTCAGCTATGACTGGGGCGATACGCAGCGCATCCGACGTGCGACTGCACTGTTGAACCAGCGCCAGTATCACACTCTGACCAGCTTCATCGAAATACAAACGGACCCGGTGTCCATCGCCGCGCGGACCCTGCTGCCGCTAATGGCCCGCGATATTTGGTGGACCGGCCAACCTGCCGCCACCGACACGCGCGAAAGGCGCAAGCAAGAAGTGCTAGAGCTGTTGGCCAACTGGAATGGAGAGATGGGCGAACATGATCCAGAACCGCTGGTTTATGCGGCTTGGGTGCAGGCATTACAGCGGCGGATCATCGTTGACGAGCTCGGCAACCTTTCCACTGAATTTACCCGCATCAACCCTGATTTCATCGAACGCGCCTTTCGTAATATCGACGGCGCGGCCGCTTGGTGTGACATTCAGCAAACCACCCTTGTGGAAACCTGCAAGGATATGTCGGAACTGGCACTCGACGAAGCACTTCTGATGCTCGAGGAAGATTACGGCCTGACCCCGACCCGCTGGCGCTGGGGGGCGGCGCATCAGGCGGTGCATAGCTCGGCTGTCATAGGTCGCATTCCGATCCTCGGATGGTTCGCCAATATCCGTCAGGAAACACCGGGGGGCGACTTTACCCTGCTACGCGGGCTGACCCGGGGCACTGGAGAAGCCCCTTTCACCAATGTCCATGGCAGCGGATTTCGCGGCGTATTCGATTTTGCCGACCCGGACAGTTCGGTCATGATCATCTCAACCGGCCAGTCGGGGCATTTTCTGTCCCGCTATTATGATGATCTGTCGCTACTTTGGCGACGGGGCGAATATATTCCAATGTCACTCGATCCCGACCGCGCCCGTGGCGGCGCTGTGGGGATAACCACCCTCTTGCCACAATAGGGTTCTGCGACCCGGACTCTGCCCTTGATGAATGCAAACGGCTGACACGTGAATCTGCGCGGGTTCACGCGTCAATCAGCGGTAAATCCCGCCTAACCCCATATTCGATAATTCCTCACCCCGAGGCGAAGCCGAGGCCACACCCAACGAACACAAATGACACGAAGCGTCAGGCGCATTGGGCGGGAGAGCCCAGCCGTGTTCTGTCTGTTGGTTTAGCGGGATTCCTTTGATGCGGTGCAATCAATGGACCTTGACCCTTAGTCCACAAACGCCTTTTCAATGACGAACTGCCCGGGTTCGGAATTTGATCCTTCGATCATCCCGACCTCTTCGCAAATCGCTTTATGCTCTTGCAGCATTTCCATTGAGCCGCAGATCATCACCCGGTCCGTTTCCGGATCCAGCGCCTTGCCGGTTTCCGCCTCGAAGCGACCGTCACGAAGCCAGTCGGTCATGCGGCCCATCTTTTCGCTTTCCTCGCGCGTTGTGGTCGCAATATAGCGCAGCTTACCATCGACCACTTCGGATAACAGCTCGTCGCTTTCGATTTCAGCCACCAGATGCTTGCCATAATCCAGCTCTTTCAGTTCACGACAGGTCTGGGTCAGAATAACCTCGTCAAACTTCTCATAGGTTTCAGGATCCCGGATTGTCGAGGCAAACGGGGCAATCCCCGTGCCTGTTGAAAACAGGATCAACCGTTTGCCGGGCACAAGCGCGTCATGCACCAGTGTGCCGACAGGTTTGGGGCGGATTAGAATCTCGTCCCCGACTTTCAAATGTTGAAGCCGCGATGTCAGCGGACCGTCAGGCACCTTGATCGAATAGAACTCCAGTTCCTCGGCCCAATTTGGTGACGCGATGGAATAGGCGCGCAACAAGGGGCGCTCTCCATTTTCCAGACCAATCATGGCAAACTCGCCCGAGCGAAAGCGCAGACTGTCAGGACGTTGTGTGGTGAAGGAAAAAGTTTTGTCCGTCCAGTGGCGCACCGACGTGACATTTAACAGTTCCAAACCGCGATATGCTTTTGGGAGTTCTTTCAGCATGTAAAACCTCGATCAATTGACGGGCATATAGCCCCGACGTGGCGGCAATTAAAGCCCTAATTGGCAAATAGCCGCCGGAAGTTACATTGACGTCCCCACGATTTCTCTATATGCACCCCTTATCACGAAGGGAGGCAATATGGTTTCCCGCGCCGCGCTGACATTGCGGCATGTAACAAGCCGCAACAGACGGACACAGATGACGACATTCTCTGATTTGAAGCTGGACCCGAAGGTCCTGCAAGCCGTGGTCGAAGCCGGCTACGAAACCCCCACCCCGATACAGGCGCAAGCCATCCCGCATGCTCTTGAAGGGCGTGACGTTTTGGGCATCGCCCAGACAGGAACCGGAAAAACCGCAAGTTTTACATTGCCGATGATCACCATGCTGGCAAAGGGGCGTGCCCGCGCCCGCATGCCACGATCCTTGGTTCTATGCCCGACGCGCGAACTGGCCGCCCAGGTGGCCGAGAATTTCGAAGCCTATGCCAAGCATATGAAACTGTCGATGGCGCTGCTGATTGGCGGCGTCAGCTTTGGTGATCAGGACAAGCTGATTGACCGAGGGGTCGACGTTCTGATCGCAACGCCGGGCCGACTGTTGGACCATTTCGAACGCGGCAAACTGATGTTGACCGGCGTACAGATCATGGTGGTCGACGAAGCGGATCGAATGCTGGATATGGGATTTATTCCCGATATCGAACGTATCTTCAAACTGACACCGTTTACGCGTCAGACCCTGTTCTTCTCAGCCACAATGGCTCCTGAGATCACCCGCGTGACCAACGAATTCCTTTCCAACCCGGTTCGTGTCGAAGTCGCGCGGCAATCGTCTACGTCGGAAACCATTGAACAAGGCATCGTGATACATAAACCACGGCGCAAGGACATGGCGTTCAAAGACAAACGGGAAATTCTACGCTCGCTGATCACCAGCGAAGGCGAGAAACTGACCAACGCGATCATCTTTTGCAATCGCAAACGGGACGTTGATGTTGTTGCCAAATCCTTGAAAAGCCATGGCTTTGATGCGGACGCGATCCATGGTGACCTGGATCAATCCGTGCGCACACGGATTCTGGAAAGCTTCCGCGATGGAAAGTTGAAATTGTTGGTGGCCTCTGACGTGGCGGCGCGTGGTCTGGACATCCCATCGGTCAGTCACGTCTTCAATTTCGATATTCCGTCTCATGCCGAAGATTACGTTCACCGGATTGGACGAACCGGACGCGCCGGGCGTGACGGCAAAGCCTATTCGATATTTGTGCCATCAGACGAAAAATATCTTGCCGCAATCGAAGACCTTGTGAAACAGGAAATTCCACGCATCGAAAGCCCCCTTAAGTCACAAGCGCCAAAAGCCGAAACAGGTCAAGACACCAGCAGCAAAGATAGCACCCGCAACAGCAAACCAGCGGCCGAAACTCAGCAACCGGCACGTGCCAAATCACAGGCACCGCGATCATCGGACGATACTCAACGTCAACGTAAATCGAACACCCGTGACTCGGTGGTGGGTATGGGGGATCACGTTCCCGCTTTCATGCTGATCGATCTGTCCAAAGCACTTGTGGCAGCTGGAAAAGATGATGTTCCAGCCCCCAAACCTGTTCAAAAACAAGCAACTGCGGGTAATACTGAAGCGGATCAAACAAGCGACGACATAAAAGCTGACGATAAGAAGCCGAAATCGACACGTTCTCGCGCGAAGAAATCGGATAGTACGGCGTCCGACGAAACAAAAGATACCCCGAAAAAAACAACGCGTAGCCGCAAAAAACCCGCTGCAAAAACAGATGATTCCACAACCGAAGTGGCGTCAGCGGACGCACAGGAACCCGTTGCCGAGAAGCCTAAACGCAAGCGTGCGCCTCGCAAATCAAAGGCAGAAGAGCCGGTGACCGAGGAGGGCTAACCCCCCTACTCAGTCACCAGTCGATTGATCATTACGGTCACAACGGGTTTTTTGCCGACTGTATCGGAACAGACCTTTTGCACGACGCGGGACACAGCGTCTTCGATGGCCTCGTCACTACGCAACATCTTGCGCGTTGCGGTCTCCATCGTGTCATCGACAGCACGTTCCAAATTTTCGATCAATCCGTTCTGATGACGAGATTCATCGGGCATGCCGACGGCCTCGATCCATGCGCCATCGATCGGGGTTCCGTCTTCTTCTAGCACTAGGGAAACAACCATATGCCCGCGCAATGCCATTTGCAGACGTTCGCGCACGATCCCGTCCATATTCCCGATCAGTACCGTTCCGTCCAGATATGTTCGCCCGACCTCGATTTGCTCGACCACCTTTGCTTGGTGTGTCAGGTCCACCATTACGCCGTTTTTGGCAATTAACGCCGTGCCGCCATTACTCTCGACCAATTCCGCATGTTCGCGCAGGTGGCGATATTCGCCATGCATCGGAATGACCACATCCGCGTTGATCAGATCATGCATCTGCACAAGATCCGGTCGGTTGGCATGGCCCGAGACATGATAATGACCATCATCAGCGTCGATCACATTCACGCCCTGTTCGGCCAATTGATTGTAAATATGGGAAATTGACCGTTCGTTTCCCGGAATGGTTTTTGAAGAAAACAGATAGGTATCGCCTTTTTGCAGCTCTATCCCGCGATATTTGCCACGGGCCAGCCCTGCTGTCGCTGCGCGGCGTTCGCCTTGTGAACCTGTGGCCAAGACCAACAGATTGCGTCGGGGCACATCACCGAAATCCTCTACATCCAGAACCGGTGGGAAATCGGTCAAAACGCCCGTGCTAACCGCCGTCTGGATCATTGTGTTCATGGCTCGACCCGCCACGATCACAGAACGCCCGGCATCCTTGGCCGCCTGTGCCAGCGTTTTCAACCGGGCAACATTGGAGGCAAATGTTGTGGCAACAATCATTCCCTCTGCCTCGGCCATCAGTTTGCCGATATCCTCTTTCAGCGATGCCTCGGATCGCCCTGGATTGGGTGAGAAAACGTTGGTGCTGTCACACATCAGCGCTTTCACCCCACCCTTTGCAACCGATGCAATCAGGTCCGGGTCAAATGCCTCGCCGACCAGTGGGCTGGGGTCGGTTTTGAAATCACCAGTGTGAAATATCCGCCCGGCCGGACTGTCAATCACTAGGGCCGAGGCCTCCGGAATGGAATGCGAAATCGGCACGAAGCCGATTTGGAATGGCCCCACCTCGACCATCGCGGGCCAAGGGGCGCATTCCTGCACCTTTTTCGGGTCATTCCCGTCACGCTCCATCTTGTTTTGCGCTATGGCCGCTGTGAAGGGGCGACAATAGATTGGTGCTTGCAGTTTCGGATAAAGCAAGCCAATCGCGCCGATATGATCTTCGTGCGCGTGGGTGATGATGATCCCCTCCAGCCGGTCCGCCCGTTGGATGATGTAATCGGCATCGGCCATGATCAGATCAACACCTGGCGTTGTGTCCATATCTGGGAAGGTCACACCAACATCTACCAGAATATACCGCTCTGCCCCCTCTGGCCCATAGCCATAAAGGTACATATTCATCCCGATTTCCCCTGCCCCACCGAGAGGCAGGTAAATCAGTCGGTTCTTACTCATGAGTTTTCCTTATTAATTTTATGTATGACCGTCAGGCCATGAAGGGTCAGGTCCGCGTCGACATGGTCAAAATGGACGTCCCCTTGTTCGAATAATGGCGCAAGGCCGCCGGTCCCGACAATTGTCATCGGTCGGCCATATTCTGCTTTGATCCGTTCAGAAATGCCTTGGATGAGGCCCGTATAGCCCCAGTAAATGCCTGACTGTATGCAGGCGATGGTATTGGTTCCGATGACCTGCTCGGGCATCGTGATATCGACATGAGGTAAGGCGGCTGCGCCCTGATGCAAGGCTTCCAGCGAAAGATTTACACCGGGTGCGATGACGCCGCCGACATAAGCGCCGTCTTCGGCGACGACGTCGAAATTGGTGGCCGTCCCAAAATCGACGACAACCGTATCACCGCCATACCGGTCAAACGCCCCAGCCGCGTTGGCCAATCGGTCGGGCCCGATACCCACACCCGCATCAACCCTTGGTGGGGTTGGCAGCAGACAATCGGGTTTCCCAACAACCAGTGGGCGCGTGTTGAAATAGCGGTCACACAGGACGCGTAGATTGAAAACCACGCGGGGTGCGGTCGAAGAAATCACGACCTCGTCAATCTTCACATCAAGCTTTCGCGCCTCGATCAAGGTCGACAACCAGACATAATATTGATCGGCGGTGCGGCGATAGTCGGTAGAACACCGCCATTCGCCGATAAATTTTTCGCCATCATGTATTGCAAAAACGGCGTTGGTATTTCCCACATCAATGGTGAGTAGCATCAGACCTCCGGTCCAAAGAAGATATCGGCGGCTGGTAGGGTCAGCTTGCCTTTGGCCGTTTGTAGAACAATAGCGCCGGTGGAGTCGATAGTGGTAAAGGTGCCGCTTTCCGTTCGGTTCGGCATGCGTGCGGTGACGATACCCCCAAGTTGTGCGGCGTGATTAAGCCAAGCCGTGCGGATTGGTTCGAATCCGTAGGTCAAAAATTGTGTTTCCCAGCGCTGAAATGCCATCGCCAGCGAGGCAAGAAATTCGTCCGTGGTGACGGTAACACCTGTGGCTTCCCGTAGGCTGATGGGCGGTGTGGCGTTGGTTTCCAGCGCATCCATGGCGGGCGTTGCCGCAAGGTTGACACCGATCCCGATGGTCAAGGTTTGCCCCTGCATTTCCAGCAATATCCCGGCCACCTTGCGCCCCTTTAGCAACACATCATTGGGCCATTTCAGGGTGAACAGGTCTGTGCGACCGGTCTGTTCGATAAACGCATCGCGCAGCGCCAGTGCGGCAATGAAAGATCGCAATGCCGCTTGGTTCGGGTCCGGTGGCGTCATCAAAAGCGTTGCCGAAAAGTTTCCCGGAATATCCCGCCAGGGACGCCCACGACGCCCGGTCCCGGCAGTCTGTCGTTGGGCATGAATCCAAAGCGGCCCACGCTCGCCCGTTGCGGCGCGTTCGCGTGCGGTAATCATCGTGGAAGGGAGCGAGGCGTGGGTTTCCAGCCCCACGCCCTCGGGCCAGATGGCGATCAATGGATTAGCGTCGCGGCCGCAATTCCGGCGATGCTCTCAACGCCGAACAGGTTATAAACACCAAGCACCATCGCCGCAGCGGCACCCCCTAGGAACACCCAATGAGCGGCGGGCATGGTGCCGTTCAGTCCCTCGGTCTGTTCCCCAAAATACATGAGGAAAATGATCCGCAGGTAATAGTAGGCCCCAATAACAGACGCGATCACACCAGCAACCGCCAACCAGATCAGACCCGCATCGACAGCGGCGCTGAGCACATAAAACTTCCCGAAGAACCCAACCAGCGGCGGAATTCCGGCAAGCGAGAACATCAGGATCGCCAGCGCCAGTGCGCGACCGGGGGCAACACGGGAATACATGCCCAGACTGTCAATCGACAGGATCGGGCGTCCATCACGCTCCATATTCAGGATGAAGGCGAACACGCCGACATTCATTGTGACATAGATGGCGAGGTAGATCAGAAGCGATTGCGCCCCTTCCTCGGTCCCAGCAGCCAGCCCCATCAATGCAAAACCCATATGCGCGATGGAGGAATAGGCCATCAGACGTTTGATATTTTTCTGTCCGATAGCAGCGATGGAGCCAAGGAACATCGAAGCAATTGACAGAAAGACAAGGATTTGTTGCCAATCGCTGACCGCCTCGCCAAACGCGTCAAACAGCACGCGGGCAAACATGGCGGCGGCGGCCACTTTGGGTGCAGTGGCAAAGAATCCGGTGACCGGTGTGGGCGACCCTTCGTAAACGTCAGGCGTCCACATATGGAACGGCGCAGCAGAGACTTTGAACGCCATGCCAGTGGCCAGGAACACGAGGCCAAACAGCAGACCCAACGAGACCCCTTCCAGCGTGACAACGCTGGATATCGCGGTAAAACTGGTCGTGCCCGTATAGCCATAAACCAACGACGCGCCATAAAGCAGCAGGCCTGATGACAGTGCGCCAAGAACGAAATATTTCAGCCCGGCCTCGGTCGAGCGAAGGCTGTCGCGACGGAATGCAGCAATCACGTAGAGCGACAGGGACTGCAATTCTAACCCCATATAGAGCGCCATCAGGTCGCCTGCGGAGACCATCATCATCATCCCAACCATCGCCAGTGTAATCAGCGCCGGATATTCATATTTCAGAAGGTCATTTTTCAGCAGATAGTCACGCGACAGAACCATCATGGACGCCCCACCCCATAGCATCACAACCTTGGAGAACCGGGCAAACCCATCATTGACGAACGCGCCGTTAAACGCGGTGCTGGTCCCTTCGGGCGAGAGGCCGATCCATGCGCCAAAGACAACAAAGATGATGGCAGTGGCCCACAGGATCAGGTTGGACACGGCCTCCTGCTTTTTGGACCAGACGCCGATCATCAGGCTGGCCATGGCAAAGACCGCCAGCAGCAGCTCGGGGAGGATTACGGAAATATCGTTGCTCAGCATATCGTCACCCGATCAGTGCGTTGCGGTGGTTGCGGTTTCCACCACACCCACGACGTTACTTATGGAGTCGAGAAGCGCCTCGACCGTCGGCCCGGTGATGTCGAGCACCAGAACCGGATAAATCCCCAAAAGGATTGTGAAGAAGATCAAGGGCGCCATGATCAGTTTTTCACGTGCGTCCATGTCTTTGATGCCCTTCAGGCTCTCTTTGATCAGATCACCGAAGATGACCCGACGATAGAGGTAAAGCGCATAGGCCGCAGACAGGATCACCCCTGTCGTTGCGCCCGCAGCCACCCATGTGTTCACCTTGAACACGCCAACCAGCGTCAGGAATTCGCCAATAAACCCGGACGTGCCCGGCAAACCAACGTTGGCCATGGTGAATAGCATGAAGATCATCGCATAGACCGGCATCCGCACAACCAAGCCACCATAAGCGTCGATGTCGCGCGTATGCATCCGGTCATAGATCACGCCAACCGACAGGAACAGTGCGCCAGAGATGAAGCCGTGGCTGATCATCTGGAAGATCGCGCCGTCAACGCCTTGCTGGTTGAAGGCGAAAATCCCCATCGTCACGAAGCCCATATGGGCGACAGAGCTATAGGCGATCAGCTTCTTTATATCCTCCTGCGCCAACGCAATCAGCGAAGTCAGGATGATCGCCGCCACCGACAAGAAGAATACGAAGTTCTGCATCAGGTCACTTGCAACCGGGAACATCGGCAGGCTGAAGCGTAGAAAGCCGTAGCCACCCATCTTGATCAGAATGGCCGCCAGCACGACGGAACCCGCCGTTGGGGCCTGCACGTGGGCATCCGGCAACCATGTGTGGACCGGCCACATCGGCATTTTGACCGCAAAGCTGGCAAAGAAGGCCAACCACATCAGGGTCTGCGCCCCGCCAATGATGTTAAAGCCCAGAACCGAAATCGTTTCCGACGCGAAATCGTGATGCAGCAGGGCAACGATGTCGGTTGTGCCTGCGTCATACCACATGGCGATCATCGCAACCAACATCAGGACAGAGCCAAGCAACGTGTAGAGGAAGAACTTGAACGCGGCATAGATACGATCCTTGCCGCCCCATATCCCGATGATCAGGAACATCGGGATCAGCCCGGCCTCGAAGAACAGGTAGAACAAGATCAGATCCAGCGCGACGAACACACCGATCATCAGCGTTTCCAAGAGCAGGAAAGCGATCATATATTCCTTGATGCGATGGGTAACCGTCCACGTCGACAAGATTACCAACGGCATCAGAAATGTTGTCAGCATCACAAACAACACACTAATCCCGTCGACGCCAAGCTTATAGGTCAGACCGCCAAGCCATTCGGCCTCTTCAACCATTTGGAAACCAGGATCACTGGGGTCGAATTGCGCTAGGATCACCAGCGAGGCCAGAAATGTCACACCCGTCGTAAACAACGCCAGCAATTTGGCGTTGCGCGCCGCCAATTCGTCTTCGCCCTTAAGGAAAAACAGAAGAATGACCGCACCGAATAACGGCGCAAAGGTGACGATGGAAAGCAAATTATCCATATTAGTGCGCCCCTCCGGTGATGGCGAACCAGGTAATGATGGCAACAACCCCAAGGATCATCGCGAACGCATAGTGGAACAGGAAGCCCGATTGCAAACGCCCCGCAAACCGTGTCAGGCGCGGGATGATACCCATGGCCACCCCGTTAATCGCGCCGTCGATGGTTTTCCCATCCACACCTTTCCATAGGAAACGTCCGATGTGCTGTGCAGGTCGCACGAACAGGAAGTCATACACCTCGTCGAAATACCATTTGTTCAATAGGAACTGGTAAGCCCCCGGGTTGCGCGCGGCCAACTGTTTTGGCCGCTCTGGGTTCCAGATATAGAACCAGTAGGCAACAGCGAAACCCAACACCATGGCAATGAATGGCGACGCTTTGACCCACGGGCCAACTTCGTGCGCATCATGCAGCGTATGGTTGGTTTCGTGGTTCGTGTAAATCGCAGTACCGAACCATTCTTCGACACGATGCCCAAAGAAATCCTCGTACCACAACATCCCGGCGAAAATGGCCCCCAACGCCAGAACTCCCAGCGGGATCAGCATGACGAGCGGACTGTCATGGGCGTGCTCGTGCGTGTGATGATCGCCACGTTCGGTTCCAAAGAAGGTCAGGAACATCAGACGCCAGCTATAGAAGCTGGTGAAGCAGGCCGCGACGACCAGCGCCCAAAAGGCGAAGCTATTGCCGACAAAGGCGCTTTCAATGATCGCGTCTTTGGACAGGAACCCGGCGAACCCGATATGAGTCAGCGGGATACCGACGCCGGTGATCGCCAGCGTACCGATCATCATGGCCCAGAAGGTATAGGGGATTTTTTTACGCAGACCGCCATAGTTGCGCATGTCCTGCTCGTGGTGCATCGCGTGGATCACGGACCCCGCGCCAAGGAACAGCATCGCCTTGAAAAAAGCGTGTGTGAACAGGTGGAACATGGCGACGGAATAGACGCCCACGCCTGCCGCTACGAACATGTAGCCCAGCTGTGACATTGTGGAATAGGCGATGACGCGCTTGATGTCGTTTTGCACCAGACCGATGGTCGCGGCGACAAACGCGGTCAGCGCTCCAATGATGGTCACGAAATGCAGCGTGCCCGGCGCGTATTCAAACAATGGCGACATGCGGCAGACCAGGAATACCCCTGCCGTCACCATCGTTGCTGCATGGATCAGGGCGGACACAGGCGTCGGCCCTTCCATCGCGTCGGGCAGCCAGGTGTGCAGGAACAGTTGCGCAGATTTACCCATCGCGCCGATGAACAGAAGTAGCGTGACGGTCTCTATTGCGTTCACTTCCATCCACAGGAACGGGAACGTGAGCTCCGCCAGATGGTGCCCTTCAGTGAAGATGTCCGAAAAGTTTATGCTGTCGGTCAGCATAAAAATCCCGAATATCCCCAGCGCAAAGCCGAAATCACCGACACGGTTCACGATGAATGCTTTCATCGCAGCTGCGTTGGCCGACGGTTTGCGATAATAGAACCCGATCAGCAAGTAGGAGGCAACGCCAACTCCCTCCCAGCCAAAGAACATCTGCAACAGGTTGTCAGACGTCACCAGCATCAGCATGGCGAAGGTAAAGAAGGATAGGTAAGCAAAGAAGCGGGGCTTGTAGCTTTCGCCCTCTTTCCAGTTATCGTCATGGGCCATATAGCCAAAGGAATAGAGGTGGACGAGGCTCGATACCGTTGTCACCACGATCAGCATCACCGCCGTCAGCCGATCCAGCCGGATCGCCCAGTCAACCGACAGCGACCCGCTTTCCAGCCATTGCATGATGGTATGGGTTTCCGAATGCTCGTAATGCCCAAAGAATAGCACCCAAGACAGCGCGCAGGACAGGAACAGAAGCGAGGTCGCAACAATCTGCGCTGACTTCTCGCCAATCAGGCGCCAGAAGAACCCGGCAATAATCGCACCGATCAGCGGAGCAAAGAGGATGATCGTTGGCATACTATTATCCCTTCATCACGCTGACATCTTCGACGTCAATCGCGCCACGGTTACGGTAGAAAATCACAAGGATCGCAAGACCAATCGCAGCCTCGGCAGCGGCGACGGTCAGGATGAACAGCGTAAAGACCTGCCCGACCATGTCGCCCAGATGCGCCGAAAATGCGACAAAATTGATATTCACCGCCAGCAGCATCAGTTCAATCGACATCAGAATGACGATGACGTTTTTGCGGTTCAGGAATATCCCGAAAATCCCGATCACAAACAGGATCGCGGCGACTGTTAGGTAATGTTCAAGGCCGATCATATTCCCTGCCCCGGTTTGACATCTTTCATTTCAACAGCCTCACCCGGATCGCGGTAAATCTGGTCGAGAATGTTCTGGCGTTTCACGTTCGGACGGTGGCGCATGGTCAGGACGATGGCGCCGATCATGGCGACGAACAGGATCAGACCGGCAGCCTGAAACAGGTAGATATAGTCGGTATAGATCAACTGTCCCAAAGCTGCGGTGTTTTCGACCTCCTCCGGGATCGGCGTCACGGCGGCGCGCAGGTCCGGCGCGTTTTCCGAGAATATCCAGTGGCCGAAGACCAGACCCAGTTCCATGATCAGGATCAGCCCGATCAGTAGCCCCAGCGGCAGATATTGCGCGATCCCGCCGCGCAGCGTGGCAAAATCGACGTCCAGCATCATCACCACGAACAGGAATAAAACCGCCACTGCGCCGACATAGACGATCATTAACAGCATGGCGAGGAATTCGGCCCCCATCAGCACGAACAGCCCCGCCGACATAAAGAATGTCAGGATCAGCCACAGCACCGAATGGACCGGGTTGCGCGACACGATTACAAGGATCGCCGAGGCCACCGCCGTCAGCGCGAACAGGTAGAAAGCAAGGGTCGTTATGACCATGTTCTGTCCCTTCTTAATCTGCCGCTTTCGCGGCGGTTACGCCTTAGCGATAAGGCGCGTCGAGTTCAATATTCCGTGCAATTTCCGCTTCCCAACGCTCGCCGTTAGCAAGGAGTTTTTCCTTGTTGTAAAACAGCTCTTCGCGGGTTTCGGTCGCATATTCAAAGTTCGGTCCTTCGACAATCGCATCGACCGGGCAGGCCTCCTGACAGAAGCCGCAATAGATGCATTTGGTCATGTCGATGTCATAACGGGTGGTGCGACGTGACCCATCCTCGCGCGGTTCGGCGTCGATGGTGATCGCTTGGGCCGGGCAGATCGCCTCGCACAGTTTGCAGGCGATGCAGCGTTCCTCGCCATTCGGATAGCGGCGGAGCGCATGTTCACCGCGGAAACGTGGGCTAAGCGGGCCCTTCTCGTGCGGATAGTTTACGGTGGCTTTGGGGCGGAAGAAATATTTCATCCCAAGGCGGAAGCCACCAAGGAAATCCTTCAGCAGGAAATACCCAACAGCCCGGTTCCAGTCGATTGCGGCCATTAGCAGGCTCCTCCGGCTGATGTTTCGATATAGTTTACGACATTGTCCATGACGAACAGCCAATCGGGGTAAATGTCGGCGACCTCCTCGGGGAGGGTATCCGGCAAATAGATAAAGCTGGTATCGCCGTAGAAATAGGCGGTTTCATAGGCGTCACAGGGGGCGCCGTCGCGGATGCTTTCCAGTGCGGATGCCATCGAACCTGTGACATACTGCATATAAAAGGATTCCATCTTCGCGGCGCGATAGGGGTTGAAGTATCCGGGGGATACCGCCGACAATCCGTCGATCAGTGCCTCCAGCGGACAATCCGCGCTGCCAATGGGTGCGTCGATACAATCCCGCGGCACCGGAAACGCGGGATCAATATCCTCGGCCAATGCCGGGGATGCCAAGGCGGTCATCGCGAATATGCCGGCGAAACGCTGCATCCTATGCCAAAGCCTCCACAATCAGTTCCGGTCTGCGAGGGGTGATAACGTAGCAACCGCAGTTTCTGGCCCATACTTTGATCAGTGAAATGTCAGCCTTGATCGCAGGTTTATCGTCAATTTTGCCAAGCGAGATCATTTCGCCTGCCCCGATTGGCACATTCATGAAATGCCTCGCCAAGAAGGTCAGCGCCTGTTGCGCATAGCTTGGGCCGGTGGCTGCTTTCAACGCCAATTCGTAGCGCAAACCTTCTTTGCTTCTGACAGCGCCTTCGGTCTCAGACAATTCGCTGGTTACGAAATACAGTTTGTCGCGCGCCTCCACGATCCCGACTGGCCCACCAGCGGCGAACCCAACGACAGCCGTTTGGGTTTCGCTGTTCAGCGGCCCCAGACGCTTTTGCGTCACTTGCAGAATTCTGTCGAGTGTGCGCGTCAAAATCAGCCCCCCACTGCCCAGCGGGCGTAACCCGGGACACCGTATTGCGCGAAGGCAGCAACCAGAACAACCCAGCCAAGGCTCATCGGCAGGAAGACTTTCCAACCCAGACGCATCAGTTGGTCATAGCGGAAACGCGGGACCAGCGCTTTGACCATGGCGAACAGGAAGAAGAAGAACAGGATCTTTGCGACCATCCAGAACACGCCATCCGGCAGACCCGGGATCGGCGACAGCCAGCCGCCAAAGAACAGGACCGTGATCAGGGCGCACATGAAGACAACCGCCATCAGCTCGCCAATCATAAACAGCAGGAATGGGGTGGAGGAATATTCGACCTGATAACCTGCGACCAGTTCGGATTCAGCCTCGGGCAAATCGAACGGCGGGCGGTTGGTTTCGGCAAGGGCCGACACGAAAAACAGCACCACCATCGGCAGATGCGGCAGCCAGTACCAGCTCAGCAAGCCGTAATTCCCGTCCTGTGCCATCACGATGGCGGTCAGATTCAGCGATCCGGTAGAGATAAGAACGCCAACGATGATCAGACCGATCGAAACTTCATAAGAAATCATCTGCGCAGCCGAGCGCAGCGAGCCAAGGAACGCGTATTTCGAGTTCGACGCCCATCCCCCCATGATCACGCCGTAAACCTCCAGCGAGGAAATGGCGAAAATATAAAGAATTCCGACATTTATGTCCGAAATCACCCAGCCTTCGTTGAACGGCATCACCGCCCAGACGATACAGGCAAGAACAAAGGAAATCATCGGTGCTAGGAAGAAGATCACCTTGTCGGACCCGGCGGGAACGATGACCTCTTTCACGATATATTTGATGAAATCGGCAAAGGATTGCAGCAATCCGAACGCGCCCACCACGTTTGGCCCTTTGCGCATCTGTACAGCGGCCCAGATTTTGCGGTCAGCATACATCAGAAACGCCAGCGCCACGAGGACCAGAACCAACAACAACAGACACTGTCCAAGGATGAACAGGAATGTTCCGAAATAGAGGCCGAACGTGTCGATCATGAACTGCATATCTTACTCCGCCGCTATCGGTTGGGTCTCGGATTCCATCCGCGCCCGCTCTGCCATAACCTGACTGGCGCGTGCAATAGGATTGGACAGGTAAAAGTCCGAAATCGCATATTTGAAGTCGCCCGTGCCGAGTTTCTTTGGCTTCGCGGCAAGCCAGTCATTTTCCGGGACGCTGTCAATCGCCGCCAGATGCGGGTGCGCGATAAACATCGCATCGCGCAGCTGGTTCAGGCTGTCAAAGGGCAGCGTTGCGCCAAGTTCGGCAGACAGCGCCCGAATGATCGCCCAATTTTCGCGCGCATCACCCGGCGGGAACCCTGCACGAAGCGCCATCTGCGGGCGCCCCTCGGTATTCACGAATATCCCGGATTCTTCGGTATAGGCCGCACCCGGCAGGATCAGGTCGGCACGATGCGCCCCCCGGTCCCCATGGCTGCCCTGATAAATCACAAACGGTCCGGCTGCGATGTCGATTTCATCTGCGCCAAGGTTATAGATCACGTCCGCGCCATCCAGCGCCGATGTCATGCCGCCCTCGGTTGTGAAACCGATATCCATGCCGCCAACGCGCGCCGCCGCGGTGTGAAGCACCAGCAACTTGGAGTTGGTATTTTCGGTGAATTTTTTAACCGCTTCGATCACCGCCTCGCCATCCGGCCCGTGCAACGCGCCCTGCCCGACGATAACGATTGTTTTCTTGTCCTTAGCCGCGCCAATTTTCTTGTCGACCAGCTCTTGCAAGGCGGCACGATCCGTCCCGACATGAACATAATCGTAAGTCAAATCAACCGCTTCGCCAACCAGACCGATGGTTGCGCCGTTCAACCACGCCTTGCGGATTCGGGCGTTCAAGACCGGTGCTTCGTCGCGCGGGTTGGTGCCGATTAGCTGGATCATCTCGGCATCGTCAATGTCTTCGATGCTCGCCGTGCCGACATAGCCAGAGCGATCACCAATGGGTAGATAAGCCCCGTCCGTGCGGCATTCGACATTACCACCAGCCCCACCGATCAGGGATTTCAGGGCAAACATCGCCTCGGTCGAGACCAGATCACCGGCAATCGCGGCAACTTTCTTACCCTGCATGGCACGGGTCGCAGCGGCAAAGGCCTCGGCCCAGCTGGCCGGGCGGAGTTTGCCGTTTTCGCGGATATAAGGCTGGTCCAGCCGCTGGCGACGCAGACCGTCCCAGATGAAGCGGGTTTTGTCGCTGATCCATTCCTCGTTCACGCCATCATGGTTGCGGGGCAGCACGCGCATTACCTCACGCCCCTTCGTGTCCACGCGGATGTTGGACCCCAACGCGTCCATCACGTCGATGGTTTCAGTTTTCTTCAGCTCCCACGGTCGCGCTGTAAACGCATAAGGTTTGGAGGTCAGCGCCCCAACCGGACACAGATCAATGATATTGCCCTGCAGGTTCGATTTCAGCGTTTGGTTCAGATAAGAGGTGATCTCAGCATCCTCGCCCCGCCCCGTCTGACCCATCTGGTCCAGCCCTGCGACCTCGGTCGTAAAACGCACGCAGCGGGTGCAGGAAATGCAGCGGGTCATGGTGGTGGCAACCAGCGGACCAAGGTCAAGGTCTTCTACCGCCCGTTTCGCCTCGCGCGAGCGGGAGAAATCGACGCCATAGGCCATCGCCTGATCCTGAAGGTCACACTCGCCCCCCTGATCACAGATCGGGCAGTCGAGCGGGTGGTTCAGAAGCAAAAACTCCATCACCCCTTCGCGGGCCTTTTTGACCATGGGCGACTTGGTTTTAACGACGGGCGGCTGCCCCTCGGGTCCTGGTCGCAAATCCTTTACCTGCATCGCACAGGACGCAGCCGGTTTGGGTGGGCCACCCACAACCTCCACCAGACACATGCGGCAATTGCCGGCGATGGTCAGACGTTCATGATAGCAGAAACGCGGGATTTCGATCCCTGCGACCTCGGCCGCTTGCAGGATGGTCATGGCGCCATCGACTTCGATCTCGTTTCCATCGATGATGATTTTCTTAAGGTTACTCATATGGCCCTCAAATCATGTCCCATTTCGCGGCTTCTTTATCGTGTCTGGCGATACAATCCCAGACCTTGCGGAAGTCAATTTCATTGTCCCAGAGATTTCCGGAAAGTAACTGCCCGGCACTGCAATTCCCAAACAAGTTCTGACGATTAAGCTTGAACGGGTTCGCAAGCAGGGCCGACATAAACGTGTCCCACACGGATGCATTATCGACATATGTTTCCACATAGCGATTGACCAAAAGCGCGCTTCTCAACCAGTCATCATAACAAATTTCGCGCGCGCTCAAGCTGTCCAGATGCTCTTCACGACAAATCTTGTCGCCCATCGTCAGGCGTTCTTGCGCAAACGCCATGATCGGGATGACCGACGCAAAAATCGTTATGATCAATGCACGCAACATCAGAAGCCACCCACCCCGACGCCTACAGTCGTTGTCTGTTCGACCAGCATCACCTGCCGCCCGTTTACAGAAGTCGACTGGGTCTGCCGCATTTCGACACAGGCGGCAAGGAAACCAAGGGATAAAATGAAAACAAAGCGTATCATGCTACAGCCCCATCGCAATTTTTTGACCGCCACAAATGTGCGGCCGTCAGATGTGCCCAGCCAAAGGCGTAGTCGGAATCACCGTGCGTTTCGCGATGCCGGAACCGTTCCATCCCTTCCTCGACTGTTGGGCGATGCCCTTGCGGCACCCACCAAAGAATGAGGTTGCCGTTACCCCGCGCGTCATACCACTCGTCTTTCCGCTGGTAGAACTGGCGATGGACAGTATTCCAGACATATTGCTCTAGACTTTCCACATCCCGCCAGACCGACAGCATCGAGGCGGTGTTCGGATTCCCCCCAAACACCCCGTTCGGATCAATCTGCGCGGCGTGCATGTCTTCTTCAGGCAGTTTCCAGATGAACCCTTCGCTGCGCTCAGCAATGGCAATCACCTGATCCAGCGCATTGGCAAAATCTGCCGTGCGCGGATCCTCCCAGCCATAGCGGAGCGTGCCAAAGTTGAATTCTGCGAGGTGGTGATGCGTCATACGCCACCTCCGACAAGCCATTCCCACGCTAGGTAAGCACCAAAAACCACAACAAAAATGACCAACAAGAACCAAATACCACGCAAGACAACACCGATCAGCCATCCGAACAACAGCCCCGCCGCCCCGCCTTTGACAGCGCCCATAAGCTCGCCCATTTCCCAGCCCAAGTAACCACCAATGGCAATACCCAGAACCGCCCCAACGATGGCGGGGATCGAGCGCCAGCCTCTGCCTTGGCCTCCTATCTCGGCTAAGCCGGATATGATGTCGTCAAACGGCATGCTTACTCCGCCGCAACCGCACTGACGCGGCCGGTTTTCTTGTATTTGATGCGGTCTTCGATTTCGTTGCGGAAATGGCGGATCAAGCCTTGGATCGGCCACGCAGCGGCATCTCCCAGCGCGCAGATCGTGTGGCCTTCGACCTGTTTGGTCACGTCCAGCAGCATGTCGATTTCCTCGGGCTCGGCGTCACCTGTCACCAGACGGTCCATCACGCGCATCATCCAGCCGGTGCCTTCGCGGCACGGTGTGCACTGACCGCAGCTTTCGTGTTTATAGAATTTCGACAGGCGCCAGATCGCTTTGATAATGTCCGTTGACTGATCCATCACAATCACCGCCGCTGTCCCAAGGCCCGAGCGTTGTTCGCGCAGCCAGTCGAAATCCATGATCGCCTCGCCGCATATATCGGCGGGCAGAACCGGGACAGAGGATCCCCCGGGGATCACGGCCTTCAGGTTCTTCCAACCGCCACGAACACCGCCGCAGTGTTTTTCCAGCAGCTCCTGCAACGGAATCGACATGGATTCTTCGACGATACAGGGGTGTTCGACATGGCCCGAGATCCCGAAAAGCTTGGTGCCGTGATTATTTGGGCGGCCAAAGCTGGTGAACCAGTCTGCGCCTCGGCGCAGGATCGTCGGAACAACAGCGATAGATTCCACGTTATTCACCGTGGTCGGACACCCATAAAGGCCCGCGCCCGCCGGGAATGGCGGTTTCATACGGGGCATACCTTTACGCCCTTCCAGGCTTTCCAACAGCGCGGTTTCCTCGCCACAGATATACGCACCGGCCCCATGATGCAGGTAAAGATCGAAATCCCAGCCCGATCCAGCCGCGTTTTTCCCTAACAGGCCAGCGTCATATGCTTCGTCAATCGCGGCTTGCAGGGCTTCGCGTTCGCGGATGAACTCGCCGCGGATATAGATGTAACCCGCATGTGCGCCCATCCCAAAACCGGCGATCAAGCACCCTTCGACCAGCGTATGCGGGTCGTGGCGCATGATCTCGCGGTCTTTGCAGGTTCCGGGCTCGGATTCGTCTGCGTTGACCACCAAATAGGACGGGCGACCATCAGATTCTTTTGGCATAAATGACCATTTCAGTCCGGTCGGGAAGCCCGCCCCACCACGACCTCGCAGGCCCGACGCTTTGACCTGTTCAACGATCCAGTCACGACCATTCTTGATGATCTTGTCAGTCCCGTCCCAATGGCCACGGGCGCGGGCGCCCTTCAGGCTGCGATCCGCCATCCCGTAGATGTTGGTAAAAATGCGGTCCTTGTCACTTAGCATTGCGAGCCTCTCTTGCAGCGGGCCAAACAGTTAGAAAAAACAAGGCGATAGACAATATCGCCATTACGACGATCGAAACAATTGTATACATCGTCACTTGCGAAGGTTCGAGGGAATGTTCCCCAAAAATCGGCGTATAGAGATACATAAGCACCCCAACCAGCACGAGGATAACGACCGTATCGAAGGCCAAATATTTCATCAGTGCATGGAACACATGTTTTTGCGCCTCTTCCTGTGTCATTGGGGTTTCGGAATATCCGACTTTACGTGCCATCACTTCGCCTCCTGCCGCTTACGCCAGACATTGAACAATACGTAAAGCGCCCAAATGAATGCGGCGATTGCGGCAAAGTCTGCCAAGAAGGCATACCGCGTCGGCAATCCCAAGCGTCCCCCCAAGAAGCTGATCGCCATCCACGTCAGCATCGTCACCAATATCGTGATTGATGCAACCCGTGTTTGACGGCGAAGATATGTGTCCTGATCATGGGCCATTGTCAGTAAACATCACCTTTGTCGACTTTTTGCGAGAACGCCGTCTCCCCTCCATCGGCAAGGGTTTGGGCTTGATCCACCCAATCGTCACGGCTGACACGTCCCTTGAACCCATCAAGATTTGCATCCACCCACGCAACTTCATCGGCGGACCAGTTGGCTATCTGATCGAAATGATAGAAACCCATACTGTTCAATAGCTTTTCCAGCTTTGGTCCAACGCCTTTGATCTTCTTCAGATCATCCGCCTTGCCATCACGTGGACCGGCAAGCGTTTCGGGTTGCTGTCCTGCATTATCGCCGTCTTCATCATCATCACCCTCACTGTCCTGAGTTGCCTCGACATTGACAGCTGGCGTCGGAGGAACGGGAGCAGAGACTTCAGAAGTTTCTTCTTCGATCGGTTCCAGACTGGGTTCTGCCATCACTTCTGGGATATCTTGGATGGTGGAAGTGTCCGTCGAACTTTCAGACGGCGTGGTCGGGCTCGCTTCCGCCGTCAGCACACGTCCGATATTGCGACAGCAGAACCAGTTTACAAGGAACAAACCCACCAGCAACACACAGATCAGGATCAGGATTGCGACCCATAATTCCTGCGTTTTCAGCAAGTTATAGGCGACCAAACCCGTAATAATCGCGGCAATGATCATCCCGATCACCCGGCAGGTCCTGCATTCGCTTTGTTCTATCTGATTGTCCATTTTTATCCTCCCCCGTCTTAATAGACGTCACCTTTCTTGACCTTTTTGGAAAAGTCAGTGGTGCCCCCTTTGGCCAAAATCTTGGCTTGATCCACCCAACCGTCACGGCTGACACGCCCCTTAAACCCTTCGAGGTTCTGATCAACCCAAGACACTTCATCTTGGCTCCAGCCTGCAACCTGATCAAAATGGAAAAAGCCCAATTTATGTAGCAATTTTTCCAGTTTAGGTCCGACACCTTTGATCATTTTCAGATCGTCTGGGCCACCGTCGCGCGCCGCGGCCAGTGTGGCGGGTTTAACCCCCTCACCAGCGACGGGCGATCCTGTGCTTTTGGCTTTGGCCTGTTGTTTGGTTATCCCGGTTTCGTCGGCAGTCGTGGATTTCGCCGGTTTTGGTTCCTTCGCAGGTGCCTTTGCCTTGGACGCTTTGGGCGTGCTTGAAACCTTGCGCAGCGCGGTCTCTGTCCCGTCGATCCGTTTGATCGTATCGCCAAGCGCAACCGCCCGTGCGACGGACCCGTTATATGTCTCGCCCGATTTATCGGTCAGAACCGTCGCCCCACCCAAAGGTTCCGACGAGAACCGTCCATTTTGTGGCCCCGGCGTCGGCACGTCACCTTTGGCGAAACGCGTCAACAGGTCACGGAAACTGTCGGCTGTCAGATCCTCGTAATAATCCTTTCCGATTTGTGCCATCGGGGCATTCGTGCACGCACCAAGACATTCGACCTCCTCCCAACTGAACTTGCCGTCGGCCGACAGATCGTGAGGGTTTGCCGAAATTTCCTGCTGACAAATACTGATCAGGTCTTCAGCGCCACACAGCATGCAGCTGGTTGTGCCGCAAACCTGAATATGCGCAACAGAACCAACAGGTTGCAGCTGGAACATAAAGTAGAATGTCGCCACCTCTAATGCTCGAATATAGGACATCCCCAACATATCGGCGATATGTTCAATCGCGGGACGGGACAGCCAGCCTTCCTGTTCCTGCGCGCGCCACAACAGCGGAATAATCGCCGAAGCCTGACGCCCCTCGGGATATTTTTTCAGTTGCTCCTCGGCCCACGCCTGATTGGCAGGGGTAAAGGCAAAACTATCTGGTTGTTCGGAATAAAGACGGCGAAGCATCAGTTGCCCCCAAAGAAATTAGTAAGTGAGACGGCATTATATGCGAACAGTGCGATCGGACCGGCGGCAATAAGCAATGGCATCGACAGCGCGGCAGAGACCAAACCGAAACTCGTGATGATCATCGGTCAATCTCCCCGAACACGATGTCGATCGTGCCGACGATTGCGGCAACATCTGCCAACTGGTGCCCTTGAAGAATGTGGTTCAGCGATTGCAGATGCAGATATCCCGGCGCACGGATTTTCACCTTGTAAGGTTTATTGGAACCGTCTGCGATCAGATAGACGCCAAATTCCCCTTTGGGGGCTTCGACAGCGGCATATATCTCGCCTTCAGGCACGTGCAGGCCTTCGGTGTAAAGCTTGAAATGATGGATCAACGCTTCCATCGAGGTTTTCATATCGCTGCGTTTCGGTGGTGTGTGTTTGCCACGCGACAGCACGTCTTCACCCTTGCACTCATCCAGTTTCTGGATCGCCTGCCGGATGATCTTCGTGCTTTCGTGCATTTCCTTAATGCGGCACAGATACCGATCATAGCAATCGCCTTTGGTGCCAACCGGGATCTGGAAGTCAAACTCATCATAGCACTCATAGGGCTGCGCGCGGCGCAAATCCCATGCCATACCGGATCCACGAACCATCACGCCCGACATGCCCCAGTCGAGACATTCCTGTTTCGACACAACCGCAATATCGACGTTGCGCTGTTTGAAAATGCGGTTTTCGGTCAGCAGCCCTTCGATATCGTCCAACATCTGCGGAAATTCCTGCGCCCACTGATCAATATCGGCCAGCAGTTCCGGCGGCAGGTCCTGATGGACTCCACCGGGGCGGAAATAGTTGGCGTGAAGGCGCGCACCGCAGGCGCGTTCATAAAACACCATCAGCTTCTCGCGCTCCTCGAACCCCCAGAGGTTCGGGGTCAGCGCACCCACATCCATGGCCTGCGAACAGACGTTCATTAGATGATTAAGGACACGGCCAATCTCGCAGAACAGAACGCGGATCAGGCTGGCGCGGCGCGGGACATCGATGCCGGCCAGACGTTCAATCGCCAGACACCAGGCATGTTCCTGATTCATCGGCGCCACATAGTCGAGGCGGTCGAAATAGGGCAAGTTTTGCAGATAAGTGCGGCTTTCCATCAGCTTTTCGGTGCCGCGATGCAGCAGGCCGATATGCGGGTCAGCGCGTTCGACAATCTCGCCATCCAACTCCAGCACCATGCGCAACACACCGTGCGCTGCCGGGTGCTGCGGCCCGAAATTGATCGAGAAATTGCGGATTTCCTGCACTTCCGTGCGTTTATCGTGAGAGCCGTCCATCACTTACCCTCCCCCTTCTCATCACCCGGCAGGATATATTCCGCGCCCTCCCACGGGGACATGAAATCGAACTGGCGGTATTCTTGGGTCAGCTTGACGGGTTCGTAGACGCAACGCTTTTCGACCTCGTCATAGCGCAGCTCCACATAACCCGTCGTTGGAAAATCCTTGCGCAGCGGATGGCCCTGAAAGCCATAATCCGTCAACAGGCGGCGCAGGTCGGGGTGGTTGGCGAACATGATGCCGTACATGTCGAACACCTCGCGCTCGAACCACCCAGCCGAGGGGTGGATGGCGGTGATCGTCTCGACCATTTCGCCGTCATCAATCGTCACCTTCACCCGAATACGCTGATTGAGCGTCATCGATAGAAAGTGGTAAACCACGTCAAACCGCTTGTCGCGCGACGGGTAATCAATGGCGGTGATATCCACCAGCGTCGTGAACTGGCAGGCCGAGTTGGATTTCAGGAACTCCACAAACTCGATCAGACCAGATGGCGTGACCTGAACCGTCAGTTCGTCATGCGTGATCCCAGACGACACAAGTGCATCGCTTTGCTTGGCCTCGATAACGCCGGCCAGATCCTGTAGCGCTTCGGTCATAACGTCCCCTTAACGAACAATGGTGCCAGTGCGGCGGATTTTCCGCTGCAATTGCAGAATACCATAAAGCAGCGCCTCGGCTGATGGCGGGCAGCCCGGTACGTAGATATCCACGGGCACGATGCGGTCGCAGCCGCGCACAACGGAATAGGAATAGTGGTAATAGCCCCCACCATTCGCACAGGACCCCATCGACAGAACATAGCGCGGTTCCGGCATCTGGTCATAAACTTTGCGCAGCGCCGGGGCCATTTTGTTGGTGAGCGTGCCGGCCACAATCATCAGGTCAGACTGACGCGGGGAGGCTCGTGGTGCCGTCCCGAACCGTTCCAGATCATAGCGCGGCATGGAAGTATGGATCATCTCTACCGCGCAGCAAGCCAGACCGAATGTCATCCAATGCAGCGAACCCGTGCGGGCCCAGTTGATAATCTCATCAGTGGAGGTCAGCAGGAAACCTTTGTCCGCCAGCTCGTTATTGAGAGCAGTCGTTGCGGCCTCTTTATCAGCGCCCGCTGAATAGGCGTTGGTATCTAATCCCATTCAAGAGCCCCTTTCTTCCACTCGTAAGCAAATCCGACAGTCAGCACGCCCAGGAACACGATCATCGACCAGAAGCCCAGAAGCCCGATATCCTGGAACGCCGTCGCCCATGGAAACAGGAAGGCAATTTCAAGGTCAAAGATGATGAACAGGATCGCGACCAGATAATAGCGCACATCAAACCGCATCCGGCTATCGTCAAACGGATCGAATCCGCATTCATAGGCAGACACTTTTTCCGGATCAGGATTTTTTACCGCCACAATCACGGCGGCAAGGATCAGGATCAGTCCAAGGGCAATCGCTAAACCCAGGAAGATAAGGATCGGGAGATATTCCATCAGGAAGGCTTCCAAGCTGCAGTCTCCTTATATACTGGCGCCTGTGGGCGGCTTGAAAAGAGTCGAAACGGGTTTACCCCTGCCCATATGGGAGGTCAACTGACTCAGCCTTCAAATCGTTTGAATTCCTACAGATTCAGACGATTCATCCCGAACATCTCCAAAGATCAATCCCGAGCCTTTTGGTTGGGTAAGCAAATGTTACAATACCAGCGGGACTATGCCAGCAATGTTGCAGAAATCCCCCCGAATCCTCACGAATTTCCCCTCTATTTCTGACCTAAAGTAAACGCCGCGTGAACTCACCCGTTCGTGAGTGGTGTGTGTGGTTACCCCCAAGTTACCACCCCGTTAGTCGAAAGACTGACTTGGACAAAATTCAAAAGGGAATATGACACATGTCTAACACTGTTATGAAATCCGTTGCTCTGGCTGGCGCTGTTTCGGCTGCTCTCGCTGGTTTCACCACCGTTGCTTCCGCTGACAGCCATGCTGGCGCTCAGGAAAAGTGCTACGGTGTTTCGCTTGCTGGTGAAAATGACTGCGCCGCTGGCCCGGGCACGACCTGTGCAGGCACCTCGACTGTTGATTATCAGGGTAACGCTTGGACGATGGTTCCGGCTGGCACCTGCGTAACCATGGACCTGCCCGAAGGGCGCATGGGTTCGCTGGAAGCACTGGACCGCGATCTGCCGGCATAAGCCGACATCTGGAGCTCGCGGGTTGGTCGCGGGCTCCATTTCCTGTATTGTTGCTGCATGGACGATAAGATGAGCGATATGACCACCCTCCCCCCGCGTGCCGGCGTTGGATATAAGTCGGTGCATTTGGATGGCATTCTGGCAGACCTAAAGCAGGTTGGCTGGTTAGAGGTTCATGCCGAAAACTACATGGGCGAAGGCGGACCGCAAATTGGTCAACTTAAATATTTGCGCGAACGTTTCCCCATTTCCTGTCACGGTGTTGGCTTGTCGATCGGTTCCGAGGGACCGCTGGACAAGGAACATCTCGCCCGACTGAAAAAGCTGGTCGGATGGCTGGACCCGGCAATGTTTTCCGAACATCTGGCCTGGTCGACGCATGAAACCGGCTACATGAACGACTTGCTGCCGGTTCCCTACAACGAAGACTCGCTGGCAAAGGTCGTAGCCCATATTGACGAGGTGCAGGACACGGTCGGCCGTCAGATGTTGCTGGAAAATCCCTCGACCTATGTCGCGTTTACAGACACCACCATGTCGGAAATTGATTTTTTGAAAGAAATCGTTTCGCGCACTGGCTGTGGATTGCTGCTGGACGTGAACAATGTGTTTGTGTCCTCGACCAATCAACAAACCTCTCCCGAAGCCTATATCGACGCATTCCCGGTCGAGCATGTCGGCGAAATTCACTTGGGCGGTCACGAGGCACAAGAAGATGATTATGGCGATCCTTTGTTGATCGACAGCCATAATAATCCGGTCGTTGATCCGGTCTGGGCGCTCTATGAACGTTTGGTCGGGCGCACCGGCCCAATCCCGACATTAATCGAATGGGACAATGACATCCCGGAATGGCCGGTTCTGGCGAATGAGGCCCGTCTCGCCGACAATATCATGCAACGCGCGAAACAGGCCGCATAATGCAGGTCGAATTTGGCAAAGCTTTGCTGGACCCGGAAATGCCGGTTCCCAACGGAGTGGTCGGACCACATGGCCGACCCGCAGGTCGCCGCTACAACGTTTACCGCAACAACGTCGTGGTCAGCCTGACCGAAGCGCTGGCCGCTGCCTTCCCGGTGGTTCGAGCATTGGTGGGCGAGGAATTCTTTACAGCAATGGCTGGCGTTTTCGTTCGCCAGCACCCGCCGACCTCTCCATTGATGATATATTATGGCGAAGCCTTTGCCGATTTTCTGGCCGGATTTCCTCCCGCACATCAAGTGGCTTATCTGCCCGACATGGCACGGCTGGAATATGCCCGTCGCGAAAGCTACCATTCTGCTGACGCCACCCCTTGCCCCGCGTCGAAACTGGCGCTGCTAGAGGCCGAAGGGGTCGAAACACGTCACCTGCACTTACATCCCTCGTTGCGTATCGTGCGGTCGAACTATCCCATTTTTTCCATCTGGCGATTCAACAGCACGGACGACAGGTCGCCGATCCCGCAACAGCCTGAAACAATTATGATTTCCCGGCCTGCAAGTCAGCTGTCGATGCGCACAATACCTGAAAGCGCCGCCATGTTTCTGCACGCCCTGCAAACCCAGCCACTGGGCGCCGCGGTCGAGGCCACAAGTACAAAACACCAAGACTTCGATCTAACCGCAAACCTGGGCGAGATGCTCCGCTCCGGTTTGATCATAGATATCACATAAGGGACAGGACTATGCGCAAGCTTTTCGATCTTCACGACAGGATATTTGACTCTATCTCCGGGGTCCTGAACCCTTGGTTCGTCCCCACAGCGGCACGATTTACCTTTGCCTCGGTCCTCTTGTTCTTTTTCTGGAACTCGGCGAAAACCAAACTCGACGGGATATTCACACTGTCACTGGGTTCTTATGCCCAGATTTTCCCAAAAAAGATGGAAGCGCTCGGCTATGATATTTCACAGGTCTCGACCCTCGACACTTTGATTGTCTACGCGGGGACCTATGCCGAATTTCTGCTGCCGACTCTGATCGTGATCGGCCTGTTCACCCGCCTCGCCAGCCTTGGCATGATCGGGTTTATTGGGGTGATGACGATCGTCGATATTACCGGGCATGGACTGGACGCCAAGACAATCGGTGCCATGTTCGACCGCCTGCCCTATGACCTGATTATGGACCAGCGGCTGATGTGGCTGTTCATTCTGCTTGTGCTGATCGTCAAAGGTGCAGGGCCAATCTCGCTTGATCGCCTGATCAAGCTGAAATGATGTGCGTGGGGCTATGCCCCACGCTCCGCTTTCTTAAAAGTCGATATAGTTGATGAATTCTTCCATAAGCAATTGCCACCAATCGACCGTGTCGTTGAAATTGTCCAGCGACACACCACCACGAAGGTTGTAGTCCATTTCAATCCGCGGATCACTTTCATCGTCCAGATACACTTTTACCCAGCGACGATCGCGGTTGAAATCCTGTGCACGGGTCAGCGACATACCGTCGACCATATCAAATGCGGTCGAGAACTGGATCGCCTGACAATTGCTATTGTCCAGACAGTCATAGAAGAAAATGTCAAAATCATACCCGTGCGCCGACGAGGAGATCATCGGATCACCGACATTGTCAACGCCAAGCGATGCAGGAAATCCCAGATCTTCCAGAAGGGCGGCGACAACCTCTGGGTCTTCGGCAGTTACCAGCGTTTGCGCGTTCGCAAGAAGTGGCGAAGCTGCCAGAACGCCAGCAAGAAAGAGTTTTTGAATCATAAAGGACTTCCTCCATTTGGTCGATACATTGGTGACCATAACAGAGCAAAATCGACTCGTGTATGATTTTCTTGCAAAAAATGGCGCGGTTGACGGGGCTCGAACCCGCGACCCCCGGCGTGACAGGCCGGTACTCTAACCGACTGAGCTACAACCGCGCAGGTCTCACGAATTGACTGGTAAGTGGCGCGGTTGACGGGGCTCGAACCCGCGACCCCCGGCGTGACAGGCCGGTACTCTAACCAACTGAGCTACAACCGCCCAAACCAGGCACTCTCGTGCGTGAGGGCGCTTTTATGGCCGCATGCATAAATCGTCAAGCGTTTAGGATGCGTTATTTGGGAAATCGGCAGAAATTTTATTTTACCCTCATTCGGGCTGTTTGACGCCGCTTTCAACAAGTCGGCTTTTGAAATGCTGAACCGTCATTTCCAGACCTTTGTCCAGCGAAATCCGGGGCGCCCAATTCAGTATTTCACCCGCCAGGCTTATGTCTGGCTTGCGCATTTTTGGGTCATCAACGGGCCGATCCGATTGAGATTTTGGCGCGTCGCACCCGGTGATGCGCCTGACCATCTGCGCCAATTCCGTCAAGCTGAATTCCGCCGGATTCCCCAGATTGACGATGCAACCCGCCTGCCCGTCAACAGCCCCCAAACGCAATAATGCCTCGACCATATCTGTGACATAGCAGAAGCTGCGCGTTGTTGTGCCATCGCCATAAAACGTCAAGGCTTGCCCCGTCAGGGCTTGAACGATGAAATTCGAAACAACGCGACCGTCGTCAATGGCCATCCGTGGCCCGTAAGTATTGAAAATACGCGGTATGCGCGCATCCACATGATGCACGCGCACATAATCCATGATCAGCGTTTCGGCAGCGCGCTTTCCCTCGTCATAACAGGCACGCCTCCCGACAGGATTGACATTTCCCCAATAGGTTTCCGCCTGCGGATGTTCCAACGGGTCCCCATAGACCTCGCTCGTTGAACTATGGATAACCCGTGCGCCCGTCTGCCGCGCCGTCTCCAGTATATTCAACGCCCCCAACACAGAACTTTTCCATGTCCCGATTGGGTCGCGCTGATAGTGAACCGGCGACGCTGGGCAAGCAAGGTTGAAGATCAAATCGGCCGCGGGAAGCGTTGCCGATGTAATGCACCCTTCGACAATCTCCACTTCCTGCGGCAGATTTTCGCGGCGCCCGGTCTGAAAATTGTCCAGCACCTGAACGCGCGCCCCCAACGCCAACAGCCGCTCCACCAGATGCGAGCCGATAAACCCCGCACCACCCGGAACAAAGACGGATTTTCCCTGATAAAAGCGGGCCAAATCGAGTGCGGGATAAAGGTTCTTAGACATGGTTTGTCATGATCTCCACAGCCTGATCACGCACAACATCCCACGTCATCGAATCCGCCAATGCCTTACCATTCATCGCAATATCGCGGGCTTCCTTGGGGTGGGTTTTCGCCCACTCGATACGTTCCCAAAGGTCCGTCAAATTCTTGCGTATTGGGATATAATGTTCAAACGGCACCAACTTGTCATAATACCATTGCCGATACCCAAAATCCGACTCGACCTTAAACACGCAACAGCCCAGCTTCATCCGAATGAACAGATTGCTCCAAGCATTTGTAACGCCATCAATATCAATCGCGTATTTTCGATTCACCCACGAGGATTCGTCAATATAACCACCCGCAAGACCGTGATGAGCGACGACATTAAACACTTCATCATGCCACGCCCCCGTGACAAATTTGAAATCAACCTCGGTTCCTTTTGTCAGATGCGCCATGCGAACGCGCTGCGAGACGCCAGGATTTTGGGCCATCTCGGGGTGGTAATTGAAATAGCTGCACCCATAGAGACGTCCCCGCCAGACAATATCATCAGATCGCGCGTTCCAATCCAGACCCTGCTCTGCTGCCAACTCGCCAAATCGCTGATATCCGCGGTGGGAAAAAAAGTAATAGTCAGGAATGGGAATAACATCGCTTAGGCATGACGAGGGTGAAAACCTCGCAAGCGACGCCACGTCACCATCTGAATTGTTGACCGTGATCGGTTTGGCGTCAGTTGGGCAATGCAGATACCAGTACAGGGTGGAAATCAATGTGCGCCACATCACCAAGCGTGATTGTGAGGCCATGTTCGGATGGAAGGTGATTTCGACAACATCCCCACGGCGGGCAAGTTCGACATCCTTGGGCCCACCAAGCCCTATCATCTGAATTGTCTTCAGTTTGAACGGCGGAACCTGAACCGATGGCATATCGGATTTAAGGCTTGCGAATTCCTGTCTCACATGACGGTTGACGATATATTTGCCACGCAGTTCACGACGATAACGCGCCAGTTTCGGAAGTATCCGCATAACCTGTGTCAGCCCCGCGAGTGTCCTGAAATTGCTTATTGAACACTGCTTTACGCCGTGCGCTCCCGCACGGTCAATAACTTTGGAAACTTGACAATCATAAGCAGGAGAATGGTGGGTGATGAGAGACTCGAACTCCCGACATCTTCGGTGTAAACGAAGCGCTCTACCAACTGAGCTAATCACCCGGTGTCGAGGCTGATAAACCGAAAGGATTGACGCTTCAAGCCCCAAAAAAACCTATTCGCTTACTTTTAATAACCTTTCTGTGCTTGCGGTCTTTTATTCTGGCATTGCGGTGTGTTTTGTTCGGTTGTGTCACGCGCTTGCCCGTGTCGCGGCCCCTTCAATCAGGGCAACGGCATCCTCGCGTCCTTTTGCAAACGTCATCTGACGCGCAAATTCTTGACCGTTTTGCGCAATCGCAAATGCTTCGTTCGGATTCGCCCTAGCCCACTCCACACGTTCGAAGAAATCGGACAGATCGGCTTTGACGGGAACATAATGCTCCCAGGGTTTGATGTGATCATAGTACCATTGCCGGTATCGCATTTCCGAGTCGACCTTCAGCACACAACACCCCAGTTTCAGACGCACCAGAAAATTGCTCCACGTATTCACGTTGCCGTCTATGTCGATGGCATATTTGCGCGTCACCCAGCTTTCTTCTGGCAAAGATTCTCCCGTAACTCCCTGCTGTTGCATCCGAAATTCGAAATGTTGGAAAAAGCGATTGGGTGAAAATTTGAAATCCACGTCGCTTCCACGCGTCAGATACGCAAGCCGGATTCGCTGCCGTATTAACGGATTGTCCGCGAACAGGTCATCAAAATACATCTGCCCCGTCCCTGTTGCTGACCCTCGCCAGACAATGTCATCTGACCGGTCGAACCAGCTTGTCTTGTCTTGCTCGGCCAGCGCGTCCAGTTCGTGAAAGCCACGTTTCATAAAAAAATGCGGATCAGGAAGCGGAATCGTGTCGGGACGATTTGACGAAAACGTAAAGCGTGCCTCGGACGGAGTTGTGCCTTCGCCAAAATCAACTTTGATAAACTGAACCGACGGATCACATTTCGAAAACCAGTAAAGGACACTTGGTGAATACAGACGTCCAAAAAATTTCCAAACGGGATGTCCCGCATAGTTGGAAAGCAGCAATTGATACTGCCTGTTCCCACGCCGGACAATCACTGTGTCGTTAAGTCCCTTTATCTCTGAACTTTGTTGAACATCCAACAAACCCAGGCTGAAATCGGGCTCGGTTCCATCCGTGCGCAGCTTTTTTAAATCCCTTTGGATGGCCAGAATGGTCGAAAGCTTATCTTTAATGTTCATTTGTCCCCATAATCGCAATCGTGGCGGTGATGTCGTTGATTAAACGGTCTGGGACAAAAAATCGAAAGGCGTAAATGCGAAAAAAAAAGCCGCCTCATTGGCGGCTTTTTCATCTAATGGGCAGTTGCGGTGCCCGGTGTGTCGGATTTGGCAGCCGCGGCGGCGGCCTTTGCCGCCTCCTCCACCTCGTCCCACTCAATCGGTTCCGGCATATCCACCAACGCGATTTTCAGGACATCCATCACATCCGAAACAGGAATGATTTTCAGGCCATCTTTGACGACGTCCGGGATCTCTTTCAGGTCCTTTTCATTGTCGGCCGGGATCAGCACGGTTTTGATGCCGCCGCGCAGCGCAGCCAACAGTTTTTCCTTCAGCCCGCCAATCGGCAGCACGTTACCGCGCAGCGTCACCTCGCCCGTCATGGCAATGTCGCGATGGACCGGAATGCCCGTCACCACCGACACGATCGAGGTAACCATGCCGATCCCCGCGCTTGGTCCATCCTTGGGCGTTGCGCCTTCGGGAACGTGGACGTGGATGTCGAATTTTTCGAACTCTGGCGGTTTGATCCCAAGCGTGGTCGATTTTGATCGCACGAAAGACGACGCTGCTTCGATGGATTCCTTCATCACATCGCCCAGCTTACCGGTCGTTTTCATCCGCCCTTTACCGGGCAGTTTCAGCGCTTCGATCTGCAACAGATCACCGCCAACTTCGGTCCAGGCCAGACCGGTAACAACACCAACCTGATCTTTTTCCTCGGCCAGACCAAATTTGAAACGCCGTACGCCCAGATAATCCGAAAGATTTTTCGCTGTCACGACAACCTTCTCCGAACGTTTCATCACGATTTCCGTCACCGCTTTACGGCACAGCTTCGCGATTTCCCGTTCCAAATTCCGCACCCCGGCTTCGCGGGTATAATAGCGGATGATGTCGATCAACGCATCTTCCTGAAGTTCGAATTCTTTCTTCTTCAGCCCATGCCCCTTGATCTGTTTAGGCACCAGATGTTGCTTGGCGATTTCGGCTTTCTCGACCTCCGTATAGCCAGCCAGCGAGATCACCTCCATACGATCCAGCAACGGACGTGGCATGTTATAGCTGTTCGCCGTTGTCAGGAACATCACGTTCGACAGGTCATATTCGACCTCAAGATAATGATCGACAAAGGTAGCGTTCTGTTCGGGGTCCAACACCTCTAACATCGCGGATGCCGGATCACCCCGGAAATCCTGCCCCATCTTGTCAATTTCATCGAGTAGGATCAACGGATTCGTGGTTTTCGCTTTTTTCATCGACTGAATGATTTTGCCCGGCATGGACCCGATATAGGTCCGGCGATGCCCGCGAATTTCGGACTCATCGCGCACACCACCAAGCGAGATGCGGATAAATTCCCGCCCCGTCGCCTTCGCCACAGATTTCCCAAGTGAGGTTTTGCCAACACCCGGCGGACCAACCAGACACAGGATCGGACCACGCAGTTTCCGGCTACGCTGTTGCACGGCCAGATATTCCACGATCCGTTCCTTGACCTTTTCCAGTCCGTAATGATCCTGATCCAGGATCATCTGCGCCCGGTTCAAATCTTTTTTCACCCGGCTGCGTGTGCCCCACGGGATCGACAGCATCCAGTCCAGATAGTTCCGCACGACGGTCGCTTCTGCCGACATGGGCGACATGTTTTTCAGCTTCTTCAGCTCGGCCTCGGCCTTTTCCTTGGCCTCCTTGGACAGCTTCGTTTCCTCGATCCGCTCTTCCAGTTCGGTGATTTCATTCTGGCCATCCTCGCCATCACCCAATTCTTTCTGGATCGCCTTCATCTGTTCGTTCAGATAATATTCGCGCTGCGTGCGCTCCATCTGCGATTTGACGCGGGATTTGATTTTCTTCTCGACCTTCAGCACGGACATTTCGCCCTGCATCAGTTCGTAAACACGCTCCAGCCGTTTTTCGATTTCCGGCTCTTCCAGCAATTCCTGCTTTTCATTAAGCGTCACCCCAAGATGCCCGGCAACCGTATCGGCCAGTTTGGCGGGATCGGTGGCATCCTTGACAGCGGACATCGCGTCTTCGGGCACATTCTTGTTCATCCGCCCATAGCGTTCGAATTCTTCGACCACGGTGCGGGTCAAAGCTTGAACGGCTTCGGCATTGCCTTCGGTTTCGGCGATCACTTCAGCCTCAGCTTCAAAATAGCTGTCATTGGGAAGAAATTTGGTGATGTTCGCGCGGGTTTTCCCTTCGACCAGCACCTTCACCGTGCCATCAGGAAGTTTCAGCAGTTGCAAGACATTGGCGATCACCCCGACCGTATAGATCGTGTCGGTGGTCGGTTCATCTTCGTTAGCATCCTTTTGCGACGTCAGCAGTATCTGCTTGTCGTCTTTCATTACCTCTTCCAGCGCACGCACAGATTTTTCGCGCCCCACAAACAGCGGCACGATCATATGTGGAAACACGACAATGTCGCGCAACGGCAGGACGGGGAAGCTGGTGTTACTCGATTCAGTCATACGTATCCTCAGATTAGCAAGGCGCCCTGCCCCGGCAATCGGCAGCATTGGGCCCTTCTGTTGTTGAAAACAACTTGGAGTGTGCGAGACCGAGTTTCAAGCCCCTTCATCTGTCTGTGATTGACGCAAATAGGTGTCGACAAGCCACTCTGAAATCCGCGATGTGACCGTGGGCGAGATATCATTCTTCAACTGGTTGCGATAATCCTGAAATCCGGGTGCTGCATCGGAGTCACGCAACAAATGCGTCAAATTGGGAAACTCGGCGAGTGTCGCGTGTTGACCAATCATCTGCGCAATATTGTCCGAGTCTTCGGGAGGGCATTGAACATCCTTACCCGCTTTGACGATCAAGGTCGGGCAATAAATCAGGGGGTAAACCTCGCTCAGATTAAGGTTCAATAGTTCGCGCAGCCACTTGGCATTCTTATATTTAAAATTCTTGCGAAATCCGTCTTCATCCCGCTCGCGTACACGCGTGATGAGCTTGCGTTGTTGCGCGGTTGGGGTGCCAATCAGGCGAAACAGCCCGCGAACCAAAACCCCAGCAAATCCTTGCATTTCGCCGATCTCGCGTTCCATTTCCGCTGCTTGCCGACGCAAAATCTCATCCATCGGGGTAATGAATGGGCACAGAAGGATCATCCCCTCGATCGTATCTTGGGCGGCAAGCGCAGCGATCGCGGTGCCTTCGCTATGACCCAGCAGAATAATGTTTTTGTACTGACCGCTTTCCCGAAAATCTCCTAGGACGGCAAGCGCATCCTCCAGCAATTCGGTAAATCCGGCCTTGTTGAAACTGCCCGTGCTTTGTCCGCAGCCCCGTTTGTCATAGCGGTAACAATCTATGCCTGCCTCGGCCAATGCGTCTGCGATGGGCCGAAATACATTTAACCTCTGCGCTTTATAATTTTCGTCCCGATCGAGCGGCCCCGAACCATGCAGACAAATCACCAACATATCCGAAGGATGCGACGGGCCGGACAGCGTTCCGGCAAGCTCCACCGCTCCATTCGTTACATGGTGTTGAACTTCACGCATCAGATCGGCTCCATATCCCCTATCTCACGTTTCATGTGGAAGTCCCGGACAAACTCGTCAAGTTTCTTGGCAGCAATCGCATCGCGAAGACCCTGCATAAGCTCTTGATAATAATGCAGATTATGCCAAGTCACCAACATAGAGGCGATGATCTCTTTTGCGCGGACAACATGATGCAGATAGGCACGGGAATAGTTCTGGCAGCAGGGACAATGGCATTCCGGGTCCAATGGCCGCGGGTCATCCGCGTGGCGCGCATTGCGCAGGTTAATCGCCCCCATTCGCGTCAAAGCCTGCCCGTTGCGCCCGGATCGCGACGGCAAAACACAATCGAACATATCGACCCCTCGCTGCACGGCACCGACGATATCATCAGGCTTGCCAACCCCCATCAGGTAACGCGGGCGATCATCGGGCAATTGCCCCGGCGCATAGTCAAGAACATCAAACATCAGCTCCTGCCCCTCGCCCACAGCCAACCCGCCAATCGCGTATCCATCAAATCCAAGCGCCTGCAATTTTTCTGCCGACTCGGCGCGTTGGTCTTTGAACACTGACCCTTGTTGAATACCAAACAGCGCGTGATCCGGGCGGTCGCCAAAGGCATCTTTGGACCGCTCTGCCCACCTCATCGACATCTCCATGGATGCCCGCGCAACATCTTCGGTCGCGGGAAATGGCGTGCATTCGTCAAAACACATGACGATATCACTGCCCAGCAGCCGCTGAATCTCCATCGACCGTTCCGGCGTCAGCATGTGGGATGACCCGTCGATATGGGATTTGAACTTGACGCCTTCCTCGGTCAGCTTGCGCAAACCTGTCAGGCTCATCACCTGATAACCGCCGGAATCCGTCAGGATCGGCTTGTCCCAATTCATGAATTTGTGCAGCCCACCCAGCGCCGCCACCCTCTCCGCCGTGGGGCGCAGCATCAAATGATAGGTATTCCCCAGCAGAATATCCGCCCCGGTCGCTACCACGCTTTCGGGCATCATCGCCTTTACCGTTGCAGCGGTGCCCACTGGCATAAAGGCCGGCGTGCGAATATCGCCGCGTGGCATGGACAAGAACCCGGTCCGCGCTTTGCCGTCCGTCTGGTGGATATTAAAGTGAATATTCTTTCCCATGCCGCTCCGTTTCCACGATTGTGAAGATTTATACAAGCCCCACCGCTGGACGCCCCGTGAATTATTTCCTATATGTTTGGTCAGGTATAAGGCAGGTGACTATGAACGCAGAAAATGACACCCCGATGGAAGGGACTCCGCTGATCAAACCGTCAAGCACGGACCATCCGTTATATGACGCCATCGCCGAGGCCTGTCGGACCGTCTACGACCCGGAAATTCCGGTGAACATCTTTGATCTCGGGCTGATCTATACCATCGATATTGACGACGAAGCGAACGTGAATATCGCCATGTCGCTGACCGCGCCCGGTTGCCCGGTGGCAGGCGAAATGCCCGGTTGGGTCGCTGAGGCCGTCGAGCCATTACCCGGCGTGAAAACTGTCAATGTCGAATTGGTTTGGGAACCGCAGTGGGGTATGGATATGATGTCGGATGAGGCCCGTCTGGAACTAGGATTCATGTAATGTCAGGAATGGTAAAGAATTTCATCGCCCGTGTCAGCGTCTCGGCTGTTGTCGGCGCAATTGTCGCCGGTGGGATCGTCTGGTTCTCCAACGAAAGCGTGTCGCGCAATGTAAACGGCACATTGTTGAACGAAACCACCGCGCTTGGAACATCCGTGTCCGACCTGACGGCAAAACTGGACACCATCACCGAGGCGCAATCCGGTTTAGCGGACGCGTTGACCGCGCTTAACGCGCGGATTACGGCGTTGGAAGATGCGAACACGGAAATCTTGGATGAAATCGCGACTGATGCCGACGCCATTTTTGAAAAAATCGACGCCGAAACAGCCGCATTAAGTGCGAAAGTCGACGCCATGTCGGAACCATTTGATGATCGCGCTATTCTGGAATCCATGGCGATGATTGATATTTCCGTGGATGACCTAAAGGCCGAAATCGAGGCTGTAAAAGCCCAGTTGGCCCAATCGCCTGAACCTGCTGAGGTCCCCGATTTTGACGATATCCTCGACAAGATGATCGGTGCTGTAGAGCGTCTTGAACAGTTCACGGCGGCGGAAGGAACAGAATAATGTTTGCCATACCCGGAAAGTCTCCCGTCACTATAACCGACGCAGCGGCGAAACACATCGCAGCGCTGATGCAGGATGATGACAAACAGGCGCTGCGGATCGGCCTGAAAAAAGGCGGCTGTGCGGGGATGGAATACACAATGGAATATGTCGATACCGTCGACGCCAATGACGAGGTTATCGAACATAACGGCGCTCGCGTTGTGATCGCCCCGATGGCGCAGATGTTCTTGTTCGGGACCGAAATCGACTATGAGACCTCACTTCTGGAAAGCGGGTTCAAATTCCGCAATCCCAACGTCGTTGAAGCCTGCGGTTGTGGCGAATCCATCAAGTTCGAGGTCGAACGATGAGGCGTAAGATTGCCGCTGGCAATTGGAAGATGAACGGCCTGAAGGCCTCGATCGTCGAGCTGAAAGAACTGATTACCCTGACCAAGGGCGCAACCTGCGAGATCGTCATCTGTCCCCCGGCCACATTGATCGAAGAAATGGTCCATGTCGCGGGCGACAGCGGCATCGTGATCGGCGGCCAGGATTGTCATTGGAGCGAATCCGGCGCTTATACCGGCGAAATTTCGGCGCCGATGCTGGCTGATGTCGGGGCAAAGACGGTTATCTTGGGACATTCCGAACGCCGCTCCCTGCATCATGAAACCAGCGACTATATCCGCACCAAGGTCGAAGCCGCTTGGCGCGCAGACCTGTCCGCCATCATCTGCGTCGGCGAAACCGAGGCCCAGCGTGACAGCGGCGATACCTTACAGATCATCAAGGATCAGCTGGACGGCTCGATCCCAGACGGGGCAACGGCAGCCAATACGATAATTGCCTATGAACCCGTCTGGGCAATCGGCACCGGCAAAATCCCGACCTACTCTCAAATCGCCGAAGTTCATGATTTCATTCGCGTCCAACTGGTTCAGACTTACGCGACCGGTGAAGATATTCGGATATTGTATGGCGGATCGGTAAAACCCTCCAACGCGGCCGAGATTTTTGCCATCAGCAATGTGGATGGCGGATTGGTGGGCGGGGCATCGCTTAACGCCACCGACTTTGCAGGGATCGTGACAGCCGCAGGTTAACAGGCTTTGCGCTCATATCCCTCTTGTGAAATGCCGTAAAAATAGGCCAGCCGGGTCAGCGCAATTTTCAGCACAACCTTACCGGATCGCGCCGACCAGCCCAGTCGTTTTTCCGCACGCTCCAACCCCTCCAGATAACAACATACCCGCAACACCACATCCCCAAGCCCCGGACCCAACACTTCCAGCGCCTTCAACACACGCTGGCGCGCGGCATCGGATCCCCCTGTTTCTGCCGTCCCAATCGGCGTGCTGACACCTGACAGAAAACGTTCCCAGTTTTGCGCAACACGTGTGCCCAGATGGGCGCGCTCGAAATCTTCGCGCAGACGTTCACCGGCTTCCAGCAAGTCAGGACTCAGATATTCCTGCCCCCATTTGTCCTTTTTTTTGGCCAACAGGCTCAGCGGGCTTTCGGCCAAGTTGTATCGCACCGTTGTGGGCTTGTCCTCCCCTGGGAGCTTCACAGAACGTTTGCCGAATTCCTGATGCTGTTCGGCAAAGGGATTTGAGGATTCGGTCCGGGTAGCTTTTTCCTCGGCGATCAGGCGTTTCAAAGCGATCCGCCCGACCGATGTAATTTGATAGGTGGATAGCTTCCCCTGATTTTTGGGTTCGATCCATTCGCGCAACACAAACGCTCGCGCCACGGCAACAGCGACCACTGCGATCCTTGTGGTTTTCCCGGGCACAAGCTCCTTGAAGACAGCGGCATTTTGATACCCGGGATGCATCGCCAGAAATGCTTCTTTTTCGCAAAGTCGGCGAAGTATGCGTCGGGCTTCGCTGGCGATAATATCTTCATCGGTTTCAAGATTTTGAACAGCAGGTTTAGGCATAAAATCGAACTCCAACTGGGCTGGCACCCTCGCAAGGGCGCAGATTTCGGTCAGCGCTTCGACAGCTTCATCATAAAGTCTGTCATCGCGGCGGTTTTCGATTTTTCGGATACGGCGAAGAACCGTCGAAGCGCTGCACCCCAAGTCGCGCGAAATGGCGCGTATGGAACGACGGCGGACGACATGTTCTACATAATTGGTCAGGTCCAAAGGTAGAGCGTCAAAACTGAAGGGAAGATTACCAAAACGTAAATAGCTAAACTTTGTCACAGTTTTTCTTCGCTTTTTCAGAAAAATCGAAAAATACTCGCTATAGTTGTTTTCTAAAATTTACGTTAATAAGATTAATGTTTTTTTACATATACTTCTGGTTCTCTCTTACAGTTCGCAGAAAACCGTTGTTACGCAACACCCCTTTAGGTTGTGCTCTCAAGTAGGAATAATTGCTTGGGAGAATCCTAATGAAAAGTTACCGCGACACCTTAAAAATGCTTAACAGACCGAAAATCCTGGTGCGCGCTGCGCAATCGGGAATGGCCTTTTATCGGCGTGATATTCTGTTTCAACAGATCCCGTCACTGGCCGCCAGAACCACCACAGAAAACTTGGTCGAGCAACTATTCGCACGCGAAGACACGCTAAACCGACAGCGTGTCGACAATGACATCGACTATGATGTTCGCAAGCATATCCTGATCTTAACAGCCCTCCTGATGGAGACCTCGCACTTGGCCAACCATCAGGTGATCGAAGTAAAGGCCGCCGCCTGATCAGGCAAAGGCATCTGGCATGGACGCTTTTTTCTGCGCAACGAAGTCATTCAATGCATCTTCGATTGCTGGGTCCAGCGCTGGCTTTTCATAATTGTTCAGCATGGTCTTCATGCGTGCGTTCGCCAGCTGCGCGGTATCCGCGCTGTTATCCTGCGACCAGGCTTCAAAGGGGCGATAGTCCAGAACATTTGTGCGCCAGAATGCCGACTGAAAATGTTCGCGTGTATGGGCTGATCCCAGAAAATGCCCGCCCGGACCCACTTCGGCAAAGGCCTCCATCGCCTGCGCCGCCTCGGACATATCCACGCCTTTGGCCAAATGATGTATTATGCCCAACTGATCGGCATCCATCACATATTTCTCGAAAGAGGTCACCAATCCCCCCTCCAGCCAGCCGCAGGAATGGAGCATGAAGTTCACGCCACCCAATAGTGCAGCATTCAAAGTATTGGCCGATTCATATGCCGCCTGAGCATCTGGCAGTTTCGATCCACATAATGCTCCGCCCGACCGGAATGGCAAGCCAAGGCGCCGCGCCAGTTGACCCGCGCCATAAAGAATCTTCGACGCTTCAGGTGTGCCAAAGGTTGGCGCCCCCGAATTCATGTCGATTGACGTCACAAACGCCCCAAAGATCACGGGCGCCGCCGGACGGATCAGCTGTGAATAGGCCAGACCAACCATTGCTTCGGCCAGCACCTGCGTCAGCGTCCCCGCCACCGTCACCGGCGCCATTGCCCCACCTACAATGAATGGAGAGATGATGCAGGCCTGATTGGCGGCAGCGTAAACCTCTAGCGCGCCCACCATGATCGGATCGAACGTCAGGGGCGAGTTGATGTTGATCAGGCTGGTCATAACCGCGTTCTGATCCACAAACTCTGCGCCAAACAGCAGTTTGCACATCTCCACCGAATCTTCGGCACGCGAGGGTTCGGTGACCGATCCCATGAACGGTTTGTCCGTCAGCGTCATGTGCGCCAACAACATATCGTAATGACGTTTGTTGACGGCGATATCTGTCGGTTCACATACTGTGCCACCGGAATGGTGAAGCCATTTCGACATATGACCCAGTTTGACCAGTTTCTGGAAATCTTCGATTTTTGCGTATCGACGGCCATTATCCAAATCCCGCACGAAGGGCGGACCATAGACCGGGGCCAGAACCAGGCTCTTGCCACCAATGTCAACATTGCGCTCGGGATTGCGGGCATGTTGGGTAAATCGCGACGGCGCCGTGGCAATCAGTTGACGCAAAAGTCCGCGCGGAAAACGCACCCGTTCCTCGTCAATCTCGGCGCCAGCCTCTTTCCAGCGGGCCAAAGCATCGGGATTTTCGACAAACTTCACCCCGATCGTTTCTAAAAGCCTGTCGGCATTTTCCTCGATGGTTTCAAGCGCCTCATCGGTCAAGATTTCGAAATTCGGAATATTGCGCTCGATGAAACCTGCTGCCTCGTAAACGGGTGTGGTGCGTTCTGCACGCCGCGCGGCACCACCGCCCCCACGTACACGTCGCTTTCTGTCTGTCTGGTCTGTCATCATCTTAACCCATGTGAATCTGCATCAAATCTAGCCGCGGAAGGCCGGATATCTTGTGATAGTTTCGTCCCTTGATGCGACATTCGCGACATCATCTTGCGCGAATCTTTACCGCTTACTAATAGGCGTCATGGACACACATACTCACCAGAAGCTTCTGATTATCGATTTCGGCTCGCAGGTCACGCAATTGATCGCGCGCCGGTTACGTGAGCTCAATGTTTATTGCGAGATTCACCCCTATCAGAATGTTACCGACGCCTTTCTTTCCCAGTTCGCCCCACAGGCCGTCATCCTCTCGGGTGGTCCTGCAAGTGTTATCGATGAGGGCAGCCCGCGCGCGCCACAATCCCTGTTCAATATGGGCATACCGGTCTTAGGGATATGCTACGGCCAACAGGTGATGATGACACAACTGGGTGGGTTGGTGGAAACCGGGCATGGCACGGCGGAATTCGGTCGCGCGTTCATCACACCGTCAGGCAAATCCCTTCCCTTGCTCGAAGGCTGGTTTGCGGGCGGACCAGAACAGGTTTGGATGTCGCACGGGGATCACGTGTCGCGGATTGCTCCGGGGTTTGACGTTTATGGCACTTCGCCAAACGCACCATTTGCGATCACGGCAGATACATCGCGCAATTTTTACGCGGTGCAATTCCATCCCGAGGTGCACCACACACCAAACGGCGGACAGTTTTACCGAAATTTTGTCAAACTGGCAGGCTTCACCGGTGACTGGACAATGAAAGCCTATCGCGAGCAGGCCATTGCCGAAATCCGCGAACAGGTCGGCGACGCCAAGGTGATCTGCGGCCTGTCCGGCGGGGTCGATTCCTCGGTCGCCGCGGTCCTTATTCACGAAGCCATCGGCGATCAGCTCACGTGTGTCTTTGTTGATCACGGACTGCTGCGCAAGGGCGAAGCGGACGAGGTGGTCACCATGTTCCGCGACAATTATAACATCCCGCTGGTTCATGCGGACGAAAGCGAATTGTTTCTGGGCGCACTTGACGGTCAGTCAGACCCCGAAACCAAACGCAAGATCATCGGCAAGTTGTTCATAGATGTCTTTGAAAAACATGCGAAATCCGTCGGCGGCGCGAAATTCTTGGCTCAGGGCACATTATACCCGGACGTCATCGAAAGCGTCAGCTTTTCAGGCGGTCCCTCTGTGACCATTAAAAGCCACCACAATGTCGGCGGATTGCCTGAAAAAATGGGGTTGAAGCTGGTGGAACCGCTTCGTGAATTGTTCAAGGACGAGGTCCGCGCGCTCGGGCGCGAGCTGGGTCTGCCCCCCAGCTTTGTCGGACGCCACCCCTTCCCCGGCCCGGGTCTTGCCATCCGCTGCCCCGGGGAGATCACTCGCCAGAAACTGGATATCCTGCGCGAGGCCGACGCCGTCTATCTGGATCAGATACGCAAGCACGGTCTTTATGACGAGATTTGGCAAGCTTATGTTGCGATCCTTCCGGTGCGAACGGTTGGTGTCATGGGGGATGGACGCACATATGATTACGCCTGCGCGTTGCGCGCGGTGACTTCGGTCGATGGGATGACGGCGGATTATTACCCTTTCACCCACGACTTCCTCGGCGAAACGGCAACTCGCCTGATCAACGAAGTCAAGGGGATCAATCGCGTGACCTATGACATTACTTCGAAACCGCCCGGCACGATCGAGTGGGAATAGTTTTTTACATATAAGCCACTGATTTAAATGGATTAGTGACATGATCACCCGTATCCCACGGGCAAATCATTCTATGATTTCCTTGGTCTAATTTCTTTCAGTTTCTGGAAACTTCCCTGAAGACGAAATCGCAATATTTGCCAAAGCATGTATCACACGCGAGGCAAGTATTGGCCGTTTCGTACGTGGCGGCCAAAAGTAAACCGGTATGCTCGAACAACCCGCTTTTACGCAGGGAAGCGGCCGCATTTGAAACCGGCTTTTCGTCCTGAAAACTCATCTGAAATACAAAAATGACACTCAACCAACGCAGGTATGAGATTAAATTCTTATGACAAGTTGAAAGCCTAAATCGAAGCAATTCACCAGCAGATGGTTGTAGCCACAAAAATCGAACACGCGAACGCATTGAATGAAGCAATGAGAACGGTTTTACTGCTAAGATGTTGCAACGCGCATTGCCTGAGGGGCGAAAAAATAATGAATTATCAAAAACTGGATGAGCTGTTTGATCGCCTATGGCCAATTTGTCGTTCGATTACCGGTCCTGGTATAAGTCAATCATTAGAGATAATGCAGGATTACATCCCAATAGAGATAAAGGAAATTCCTACCGGTACCGAGGTCTTTGACTGGACCGTACCGCAAGAATGGGAACTCGAAAGGGCGACGTTAAAGACAGAAGACGGTGAGCTAATTCTCGATACCAATACGAGCAACTTACACGTGTTAAATTTCTCGGAACCATTTTCGGGCGTCGTTACCCACGAGGAGTTGGAAAAGCACCTTTATTCCGATCCTGCATTCCCGGAAGCTGTTCCATACGTTACCAGCTACTACGTACCCAGATGGGGGTTTTGCCTATCCGATAAGCAACGAAAAAGCCTGAGATCGGATGTTAAATATGTGGTCGACATAAAGACAAGAAAGTTCGACGGGTGTTTGAGATATGGAGAATATCTTCTAAAAGGGGAAACCGAAGAAACGATATTGCTCACAAGCTATCTTTGCCATCCAAGTCTGGCCAATAACGAGCTTTCGGGTCCATTAGCCCTAGCCGCGATTTACATCAAACTCGCGAGCCTAAAAAATCGAAAATTCAGTTACCGCTTTGTCATCATTCCCGAAACTATTGGTTCAATTTGTTTCTTGGCCAAAAGCTCACCACAAGTCTTATCCAAGATCGTTGCCGGGGTGGTGTTGACTTGTCTGGGCGGCCACTCAAATACGGTTTCCTTCAAACATTCTCGCAGGCATTGGGTTGGCGATGAGAGTTTGATCGATGCCGTTGTTGAAAAAATCTGTACATACGACAATGCTCTGTACGAGCGCAGAATTTTCTCTCCGACAGGTGGCAGCGATGAGCGGCAATTTTGTTCGCCGGCTTTCAATCTGCCCGTGGTTCAGGCCGCGCGAACGATATACGGGCAATATGATGAATATCATACAAGTCTTGATAATAAAGACTTTATGCGAATTAGCTCTGTTTTGGACTCCGTCGAAAAAGTTTTTCTATTCTTGAAAATATTTGAGCTCGAAAATCGTCCGTTACGGTCAACGATAAAAGGGGGAGAGCCGATGCTTGGCAAGCGGGATCTGTATCCGTCTGTCAATTCTTCGTTGACCCGTGAAATGTCGGATGATGGAACATTTGACGGCCGCGAACAGCTAAACCTCATGTTAAACGTAATCTCGCTGGTGGATGGCAATCATCGACTAAGCCAAATGGCTGAAAAGTTGAATGAACCGTTCAAAAAACTCGTCCCTGTGATTGAAGAATTGGTTGCAAAAGGTGTTATCTGTTATGACTGAAATTTGCCTGATCACAGGAAACCACCCGCGACACAGGCATTTCGCCTCGGCATTAATCTCAACAGGAAAAGTCTGCGCCTGGATCATTGAAGAGCGTGAAGAGTTTGTGCCTCAACCGCCAAACAACATAACCGAGGATTTGAAAACCCTATTTACGCATCACTTTAACGAGCGCGAAAGAATTGAGAATTTGGTATTTGGAGCATCACTTGACGCTGAAAAAGACGTTCAAATTCCAATCTATAATGTGAACGTCAAAGACCTAAACAGTGATGAGACGATCCAATTTGTAAAACGATCTTCTGCTAAGCTCGTGATAAGCTATGGATGCCACAAGCTAAGTGAAAACTTCATAAAGACCGTAGGTGGGCGTTTTTGGAATACGCATGGCGGATTATCTCCCGAGTATCGTGGTGTAACAACACACTTTTGGCCAAGCTACTTTCTGGAACCGCAAATGACAGGAATGACACTTCACGAGACGACAAACTTCCTCGATGCCGGTGAAATTATTTTCCAGACAGCTGCACCAATGGTTCGCGGAGATAGTTTGCATCGTCTCGCCGCGCGAAATGTCGAAGTATTCGCCAAGAAATTGGCTGAAAAACTTGAAACTCTTAATTTTTCAAACCTTCCAAAAGGTAAGTTTCAAGTCGGTTATGGAAAGGTTTTTATGGGAAAAGATTGGCGCCCGGAACATCTTCGCCTCATCTATGAAACCTATAATGATGCCATTGTTGACAGGGTTATCGATGGTGTCATCGAAGGCAGGGAACCTAAACTTATCTCCGTTTTTGGCTAGGCACAGGGGGCAGTCGCTTTTCCGACCTTAAAGTGGGAGTGCTACGGAAATCAGCTGACGCGATATCGGTACACGATTTTTGACCTGACACCAACACTAAGCACGGATCAAACTACTCATCTTCCAAGCCAAATCGCTTTGTCAGCCCCCTCTTCGTAATTGATTTGCCCCGGCATGGCGCTACAGTGGGTCTCCAACAAACGGAGCGCCCATGTCCAATGTCATCCTTCGCCCGCTGGCACAATGTCCCCGCGAGATGCAAATGCATGTGCGTGATATCCGAAATCAACCAACCATTCGACACAATATGTATTCGGACCATGAAATCGGTCTGGAAGAACATCAGGGCTGGTTGGACTGGATCGTGCGCGATTCCCGTCAGCAACCCTATTGTATTCTGGTGGACGACCGGCTTTCAGGACTGATTAGCCTGACGGATATCGACTGGCATCATGCCACTTCGGACTGGGCGTTCTATTTGGATGAACAAACCCGCGGGGGGTTGGGGGCGGCGCTGGAATATCATTTCCTGAACCACGCATTTGATCAGGTAAAACTGCAAAAACTCAACTGTGCCGTTCTGGAAACCAACGCCGCCGTCATCAAGCTGCACACCAAATTCGGTTTCATCGACGAAGGCTTCCGCCGTGCCCAGATCCTGCGCGATGGCAATCGGATCGGCGTGCAGCTTCTGGGACTGACCGCGGACGAATGGCAAGATCGGCGCGATCAGGTGTTGGACACATATCGCAGCCTTCTGGATAAGTTTGATCTGACAATCGAACCCGATTTGCCCCCAACCGCCTAAGGCAGGATGCGGAAAAACCGCGCACACTTGATTGTGTTATTGTCCGGTATCTTAATCTGTATTAACAAATTCCGGATTTTGCTATCTATGGCGACAAGTTCTTTTAGACGACTGGGGAGGCATGAAACCATGAGAAGTCCCGACTGTGATCATCCCTCGTGAATACGTACACTTCCGTCAATTATCGTCCTGAAATCAGTGGCTTGCGTGCGCTTGCTATTCTGCCGGTCGTGTTTTTCCACGCTGGGTTCAGCGGTTTTGAAGCCGGGTTCATCGGTGTCGACATTTTCTTTGTGATCAGTGGTTATCTGATCACCCGACTTATCCTGCGCGAATTTCAGGAGGGCACGTTCAGCCTGTTGAGCTTTTACGAACGTCGTGCACGCCGGATATTTCCGCTTCTGTTTGTGGTGATCCTGACTTGCCTGCCCATTGCCTGGTTCGTGCTTCCTCCACCTGCGATGGAGGAATTTTCACGATCTGTCACGGCGGTTACTCTCTTTGGCTCCAATTTCCTGTTCTGGTGGGAAAGCGGCTATTTCGAATCCGCTTCGGAACTGAAACCGCTACTGCATACCTGGAGCCTCGCAGTCGAAGAGCAATTCTACATCCTGTTTCCACTCCTGTTTCTGGCGATCTGCAAATGGCGGCGATCGGCCTTGTTTTATGTCATCTTTGGGCTGTTCCTTGGCAGTTTTGCCCTTAGCGTGATCTACACGAAAACCTATCCGTCGACGGCTTTCTATCTTTTGCCCATGCGCGCATGGCAGATATTGGCTGGTGCGTTGGCGGCCATACAGACTCGCCATAACGAAACGCCCAGCCGATTGACGGAAACATTGGCGACTTGGTCCGGCCTTGCACTGATCATTTATAGCTTTGTGATGTATGACGGTTTCACGCCATGGCCAGACTATTATGCCCTGACCCCGGTTCTTGGAACTTTCCTGATCCTTTTGGCCCCCAGCGGAAAAACACTGCCTGCACGACTTTTGTCGCTTGCCCCCATGCGCGGGATCGGCTTGATCAGCTATAGCGCTTATTTGTGGCATTTCCCGATCATGGCCTTTGCGCGACATTATTTTATCGCCGAACCTCCCACCTATATCATGATCGCTTTATGCGTATTTGTATTCATTCTGGCTTATTTCTCGTGGCGATTTGTTGAAAATCCGTTCCGCCTTGGCCTTGTGCAACCGGTTGAACGGTTCTTGTCAGGGGCAGCGATCGTCGCGCTTGTGTTGGTGATCGGGGGCGTGACCGGGACGCGAACCCATGGATTTATTTATCGCATGTCCCCAGAATTGCAGCAGATCGCATTAGCACAATTCGCCGCCGCCAAATCACGCAATATCGAAATCCGTCTGGATCTCTGTCAGTTCAATGATTCCAGCGGCCTCACCGATATTCGCACCTTTATCAGGGATTGGAAATGTTGGTCCGACGACGAAGGACTGGTGGATTCCCGCGCCATTGCCTTTGGCGATTCACACAGCGCGGACCGGGTCATGGCCCTTCGTCTTAATGGCGTTGACGTTATTCAGATCGGCGGGGCGGGTTGCCCGCTATTGCCGAGCCAGATCGAGTCCGATCGCAGTTACTGCAATATACTTTTCACTCTGCTCGATCAGATCGAAAATGTTGACAAGATCATTCTCTCGAACCAATTCGGCTATACCGAACTTGCCCCCGACAAAATGCAGGCGCTGCTGGATTATTGGTCGCCACGCTACAAACAGGTTATCCTGTTCAGCCCAATGCCATCGTTCGAGGTGCAGGTGCGGGAATATCTGGTGCGTGGGACAACAACCTATCCGCCCAATATCGACAGTTCCAAGCTATTCTTTGACCTAATCGCCAACCTAGACATCCCCGACAACGTGCAAATTATCGACACCTATGCGCTGATGTGTCAAACAACGGATTGCACGGTTGCCCAAGAGGGGGATTGGCTGGTAATCGACGCCACGCACCTGTCACCCAAAGGGGCAAAACTGTTTGGCGAGTCATTGTTGAAACAACCGGATTTTGTCAGTTTTCTTGGCGATCCCTCCACGGAATAGGTGCGTTATGACTTTTGACGTCTCTGGTTATTTGTTGGTTCCCGACGATGACCTTCCGATGGTTCTGGAACTGATGCCAACACATATTGCATTGTCACGCGCAGAACCGGGATGCCTGAAATTCGACCTATGGCAGGACCCGCAGAACCCGAACCATATCTGTCTCTCCGAAAGCTTTCAGGATCGGGCCGCGTTTGACACTCATGCCGCGCGGGGAAAAGCCTCGGAATGGGGGCAGAAAACCAGCCACATGACACGCCATTTCACGTTTAGCGCTTGACGCATTCGGGCCGTCAGGCAAAGTCCCGCAATGGAAGATGAGTCTCACCCCCTAAAGGCTGCATTCTGGATGATGGGCGCAATCCTGTCCTTCAGCGCGATGGCCGTGGCCGGACGCGAGGTCTCTGATGAACTAAACACGTTCGAACTGATGATGTATCGTTCGCTGATCGGGTTTATCCTCCTTCAGGGTCTGATCGTGACCTCGCGGCAGCGCTATTCACAGATAAAGACCGCCCGACTTGGGAAGCATCTGCAACGTAATGCCTTTCATTTTGCAGGACAGAATCTGTGGTTCTACGGTGTTATCGTTCTGCCTCTCAGCCAATTGGTGGCATTGGAATTCACCAACCCGATCTGGGTTGCCCTGCTTGCCCCGATTTTCCTGAATGAGCGGATGACCCTAATACGTATCGCGGCGGTTGTGCTGGGCTTTGTTGGCGTCGTCATTGTCGCGCGACCGGGCTATGAACCGCTGTCTCTGGGGCATGCCGCCGGGTTGGGTGCGGCAATTTTCTTTGCATTCAACACGATCTACACCAAACAGATTGCCCGCCATGAAACCGTCTATAGCGTCATGTTCTGGATGACCCTGATGCAGTTTCTGTTTGGTCTGGTTCTGGCCCTGCCCGGCGGTATTCCCATCCCGTCCTCGCTTGGCCTAATGTGGGTTTTTATTGTTGCGGTATGTGGGCTGACGGCACATTTGTCTCTCACCTCCGCGCTGTCTGTCGCTTCGGCAACCCTTGTGGCGCCAATGGACTTTATGCGCCTGCCTGTTGTGGCGATCCTAGGACTGATGTTTTATGATGAACCCATCCTCTGGACGGTGCTGCTGGGTGCTGCAATCATCATGTTTGCCAACTACCTGAACATCTCCTCGCAATCGCGTCACGCACGCTAATCCACGGCACAGTTGCGTTCCTAATGTAACAGAACCGTGTAAACCTTTGCGCCATAACAAAAAATACTTTTCCCTAGGCGAATCATCGGCTAACTTCCGCTTATTGTTCGTTTTTGACCATTTGGGAAATGCCATGCTCACGATGTCCGACCTTAATCGCCGTAAATTCCTGATGGGCGGGGCCAGCCTGTCCGCACTGGCCGTGTCCGGTTGCCAGGACATGGCCTATCAAAGCAGCAGCGCCCCGGATCCCACGATCCTATACCGCGCGATGCCCGAGGAACGCTATACCGTACGTGCGATCGCCCCAGAGGAAATCCATCCAGGCTTCTACCGGCGCGAGGTTGCTTCACCCGTCGATCTTGCCCCTGGAACGATTTATGTAAGCACATCAACGTTTTACCTCTATCATATTATGCCAGAGGGCCGCGCAATGAGATATGGTGTTGGGCTTGGCAAAGCCGGTTTCGGTTGGGCTGGCGAAGGCTATATCGGTGCAAAACGCGAATGGCCGCGCTGGTACCCCCCCGCGGAAATGATCGCCCGCGACCCACGTCTTGAACGTTGGAGCTTTGAAAACGGCGGTCATCCGCCCGGCGCAGGCAACCCGCTTGGGGCGCGTGGGCTTTATATCTATCAGAATGGGGTCGACACGCTCTACCGCGTGCATTCCTCGCCCGAAGTGTTCTCAATTGGTCGCGCCGTGTCCTCGGGCTGCGTGCGTATGGTGCATCAGGACGTTATCGACCTTTATAACCGTGTCGAGATCGGCTCACCCATCGTTGTCGCCTGACACAATGCAGAAATACACAAACGCCACGTGAATCGCGTGGCGTTTTGCGTTTTCGTACCATCACTGACGGGGGATTTTGGCTCCGGCGGTAGGGTTCGAACCTACGACCAATTGATTAACAGTCAACTGCTCTACCACTGAGCTACGCCGGAACATGTCGTTTAGACAGAGGGCGTATAGCAAAGCGAATCCGGACCGTCCAGAGGGATAATGTCGAAAAATCCTCTCGGATCGCCCCCTCCGGTCAGTTTCGAATTTACAAGATAGTTTCCACGTGTAATTTCTGGGGTCGGAGGTTGTCATGCATATCAGGAAAATTGGCGATATCAGCCTGCACTATCAGCTGGACGGGCCCGAAAACGGCATTCCCTTGGTTTTTTCCAACTCGCTTGGCACCGATTTCAGGTCTTGGGACAAACTGATCCCCCTACTGCCTGACAGATTTCGGATATTGCGGTACGACATGCGAGGTCACGGCCTGTCGGATGCCCCGGATGGCCCCTATTTTATGGGGGATCTGGTGCAGGATGTTGCCGGTCTGATGGATGCGCTTGGCGTTAAAAACGCTGTTTTCGTTGGCCTCTCGATTGGCGGAATGATTGCGCAAGGGCTGGCGGCGGAACGCCCCGACCTGATCTCAACACTCGTTCTTAGCAATACCGGCGTGAAAATCGGAACCGAAGATATGTGGAACGAGCGAATTGCCGCCATTCAAACCGGTGGAATAGAGGCGTTGGCCGACTCCATCCTGACCCGATGGTTTTCACGCCGGTTTCACGACGAAAATTCTGACGAGCTGACCGCATGGCGTCACATGCTGTGCCGCACCCCTCAACAGGGATATATCGGGGCTTGCCACGCCATCGCCAACACCGACCTTTATGAAAGCACCGCACAATTGCGTCTGCCCACACTGGCGATTGCCGGTGCGCATGACGGGTCCACCCCGCCGGACATGGTGCGCGAGACCGCGAATCTAATCCCCGGATCACGGTTCGAAATCGTCTCAACGGCCGGACATCTTCCCTCCATTGAAAGCCCGGACACTTTTGTCACCCTGCTAATTGATTTTCTGAAGGAGCACGCGAATGTCGGATTATGAGCGCGGAATGAAGAAACGGCGCGCGGTGCTGGGAGATGCTCATGTTGACCGCGCCGAAGCGAACAAAACTGCCTTCGACAGCGATTTCCAGCGCTTCATCACCGAAACCGCTTGGGGCAAACTCTGGAGCCGCCCAACCCTCTCTGACAGGGAGCGGTCAATTGTCACCTTGTCCCTTCTTGCCGCCCTTGGCAATGTCGAGGAACTTGCCATGCATACACGGGCAACCGCGAATACAGGCGCAAGTGCAGAGGAGATACTGGAAGCGATGTTACACGTAGCGGTATATGCTGGTGTGCCTCGCGCCAATCATGCGATCAAAGTGATCAAACAGACACTTGCCGAGATGGAGGGACAAAATGGCTGAGAATGTATACATAGAACGGGACCGCGACTGGCAACCGCCAGCGCTTACCCCGGCATACCGATCCACGACATTCCGCTCGCCAAACCACAAACCCTTGCGGTTTGATCAGACGATTTCCGAAATCGCCGGGCCGACATTTGGCCATGACATTATTGGCGAGCTGGACAATGACCTGATCCTGAATTTTGCCAAACCCGGCGAAGAACCTATCGGCGAACGGATCATGGTCCATGGCCGTATTCTGGATCAGAACGCCCGCCCTGTTCCTGGCGTGCTGGTGGAATTCTGGCAGGCGAATGCCGGCGGTCGTTATCGTCACAAGAACGACGCCTACCTCGCCCCGCTAGACCCGAATTTCGGCGGTTGCGGACGCACGGTCACCAATGCTGATGGCTATTTTTCTTTCCGCACAATCCGCCCCGGCCCGTATCCGTGGCCCAATGGCGGCAATGACTGGCGCCCCGCCCATATCCATTTTTCGCTGTTCGGTAGCGGATTTGCACAGCGTCTGATCTCGCAAATGTATTTCGAAGGTGATCCCTTGATTTGGCTTTGCCCGATTGTTGGGGTCATTCCGGATAAAAAAGGCATCGAACAGTTGATTGCGCGGCTCGATATGGACGCCACCATCCCGATGGACCTGATCGCCTATAAATTCGATATCATTCTGCGCGGTAATAACTCGACCATGTTCGAGAACAAGCTGGAGGGGAATTGATGACCAAACCAAATATTTTGCATGAAAGCCCTTCGCAGACAGCGGGACCCTATGTCCATATTGGCTGTGCGCCCAACTTTGTTGGTATCCAGATGTATGGCGGCAAGGACTTGGCGTCCAACATGCTCGACCCGGAAACCTCTGGCGAGCGGATCACGCTGACCGGAACGATTACCGATGGGGACGGAAAGCTGGTTCTTGATGGGCTGGTGGAAATCTGGCAGGCCGACGCAAATGGCGTCTATCCTTCGGCGGCGGACACATCGGGGACGGCTGACCCGCATTTCACCGGGTTTGGCCGCTGCCCGACCAATCTTGATACCGGGATATACCAGTTTCAAACGATCAAACCCGGACAAACCAAAATGCGCGATGGTCGCGCTCAGGCGCCGCACATCACCATGTGGATCGTCGCGCGCGGGATCAATATTGGGCTGCAAACTCGCGTCTATTTTCCGGATGAAAGCGCGAACGCAACGGACCCACTGTTGCAATCGGTGCCCGAAGATCGCCGTCATACCTTGATCGCGCACAAGCTGGATGATCAGACGTATCAGTTTAATATCGTCCTGCAAGGCGATGAAGAAACTGTATTTTTAGATATCTGATGGCAGTAATTGTCCTTGTCCACGGCTCTAACCATGGGGCGTGGTGCTGGTCCCGGGTGGTGCCGCTTCTTGAACAGAAGGGGCATCGCGCGGTCGCGATTGACCTCCCCTCGCACGGGGACGATCCGACACCGGTTAACAAGGTGACCTTGGAGGATTATATTCACGCAACACAGATGGCAGTCCTGTCCAGTGATCAGCCCGTTATTCTGGTCGGCCATTCGGCTGCGGGGGTAACTGTTGCGTCTGTTGCCGAACGCAACCCCGAACACATCCAGCACCTGATTTATCTGGCCGCCTATGCGCCGCAGGATGGCGACAGCATGGCCGAAATGCGCAAGCGCGCAAAACGGCAACTGGTCATTCATGCTGTGCAGATGGCCGAAGACCGCAAAAGCTATGTCTTCGATCCTGCCGAAGCCCCAAAACTGTTTTATCACGACTGTGCACAGGCGGATGTCGAATATGCCCTGCCCCGCCTGTCCCCACAACCGATTGCCCCGCAAATGGAACCGGTGCAGCTGGGCGCGAATTACAACGCGGTGCAGAAAAGCTATATCATCTGCACCGACGACCACACCGTCCCACCCGAGGAGCAGGAACGCCTGACCGCCGACTGGCCCACTGACGCGGTCCACCGGCTGGATTGTGGACACTCGCCTTTCTTTGTATGTCCAGATAAACTTGTGGATCTGATCGAGGAGATCATCACATGAGCAACCCCTGTATCATTTGTGTAGCCATCACCGGCTCGCTACCTCGCAAGGCGAACAATCCTGCGGTGCCGATAACCGTGAACGAACAGATCGAAAGCACCCACGAAGCCTTTGAAGCGGGCGCTACCATCGTGCATGCCCATGTGCGCAATGATGACGAAACCCCCTCCTCTGACCCCGAAAAATTCGCCCGTTTGCAGGAAGGTATTCGCAAACATTGTCCCGGTATGATCATGCAGATGTCGACCGGCGGGCGTTCCGGTGCGGGTCAGGCGCGTGGCGGGATGTTGCCATTGTCACCTGACATGGCGTCCTTGTCTGTCGGGTCCAACAATTTTCCGACGCGCGTTTACGAAAATCCGCCCGATCTGGTCGATTGGCTGGCATCTGAAATGCGCACTTATGGCGTCAAACCCGAGATCGAGGCGTTCGATCTGTCACATATTTTTCAAGGGGCGGCGATGCATGCCGATGGACGGATCCCCGACACGCCCTATGTGCAGTTCGTGATGGGCGTCAAGAACGCCATGCCCATCGATGAAAATGTTTTCGATTTCTATATCCAGACAGTCAAGCGACTGCTGCCTGACTCGCCCTGGTGCGCGGCAGGTATCGGGGCGGGACAATATACGATCAATGAATGGTCGGTGCGAAAGGGCGGACATTGTCGAACCGGGCTCGAAGATAACGTGCGATTGGATCGCGACAGGCTGGCCCCGTCGAACGCAGCCTTGGTGCAGCGTGTTGTCGAGCTGTGCGAGCGTTACGAACGGCCAGTTGCCACGTGGCAATCCGCGCGCGACATCCTTGGCCTGCCCCTTAAAGATTAGTATTATCAATGGCTTACTCACCATTCGACAGCCCGCTTTTCAAATCGTTACTTGGCGATCCCGATGTCGCCGCATTGTTCACGGACAGTGCCCAGATCCGCGCGATGCTGCTGGTCGAAGGGGCGCTGGCCAACGCGCAGGGGCAGTTGGGACTGATCCCGGTCGACTCGGCCGCCTATATCCAACGCGCTGCGATGGAGGTGCAAATAGACCCGGCCGATCTTGCGCTTGGGTTGGGCAAATCCGGCGTTGTCGTCCCGGGCCTTGTGGCGGCCTTTCAATCCGCATTGAATGCCCCTGAACATGCCCGCTATGTGCATTTCGGGGCGACCTCTCAGGATATCGTTGACACGGCTTTGATGCTGCGACTGCGCCAGTTTACGACGCTGCTCGACGGGCGTTTGTCTGCCTTGATCGACCGGCTGACAGAACAGGCCATTGCCAATCGCGACGTGGTGATGGCGGCCCGAACACGGGGGCAGATTGCCACACCAACCACATTCGGTGCACGAATTGCCAACTGGCAATCGCCACTTTTACGCAACCATCAAGCGCTTAAGGCGCAGTCACAGGACATGTTCTGCGTCTCGCTTGCCGGGGCGTCGGGGAATGCCGCCGCGTTTGGCGATTACGCGGCAGCGCTGACCACCAAAGTTGCAGAACTGCTGAACCTGACCCCTGCCCCAATGCCATGGCACACTGCACGTGACCGGATCACCGATTATTCGGCACGTCTGGGGAATATCACCATGAGTTGTGGCAAGATCGGCAAGGATATTCTGCAAATGACGCAATCCGAGGTGCGCGAATTATCGCTGGCCTCGACCGGTGGCTCGTCAACAATGCCGCACAAATCAAATCCTGTCATCGCCGAACTCGTGGTGGCGCTGGCTGACTATGTTGCGGCCCAAATGCCCGCAATGTTTGGGGCGCAAATGGCACAGGAGGAACGGGACGGTTCCGCTTGGCTGGTGGAATGGCTGACGCTGCCGCAAATCTGCATTGCGTCGCTGGTCGCTGTCACCCATACCCAGAATCTGGTCGCAAACATGACCGCCAATCCGACCCGCATGATGGAGACTATCAATGCGATGCAAGGTCTGATGTTTGCCGAAGCGGCGACGTTTGCCTTGTCACAGCATATTTCGCGCACCGAAGCCAAGGCGCTGGTCAGCGCGGCCTGCGATCAGGTTATGAATGAAAATCGCCATCTCCGCAGTATTCTGGAAGAGACTTGCCACGTGGCAATTGACTGGGACCCGGTATTTGACCCTGCGAAACAGACAGGCAATGCGCAGGCGATTGTCGATGCGCTGCGTCCTCGGGACTTGTGACGTGGGGCGGGCGCGGATAGCGTTGCGCGCATGATATTCGCCTGGATCAAACCCCTGCTTCCCCGAAGCCTGTTCGGCCGGTCATTGCTGATTCTGCTGTTCCCCGTGGTGTTGCTGCAATTGATCGTCGGCATGGTGTTCATTCAGCGCCATTTCGAAAAGGTCACCACCCAGATGACCCGCCCAGTTGCAGTCGAGCTGAATTATATTCTGGAGAGATTGGACAGGCTGGACGACTCGGATCAGGAGCAGGCGCAAGCGCTTCTGGACGAATATGCCACACCCTTTGGCATGACCTTCCGGTTGGATCAGGACAGTGTTTTTTCACCCTATATCCGGCGCTATTTCTATGACCTGTCCGGCCGAGAGATGATCAGTGCCCTTACCGAGAATATTGACCATGATCTGTCGGTGGACCTGACCAGTGATTGGCGGCGGGTGTTGCTGGATATCCAGACCTCGAAAGGGGTACTGAGTGTTTCGTTTACCCGCGATCGGGTCAGCGCCACCAATCCACATCAGTTATTGGTGCTGATGATTTTCGCCTCGATGTTGTTGACCATCATCTCGGTGCTGTTTCTGCGCAATCAAATTCGACCCATACGCGAATTGGCCCGCGTCTCGGAAGCCTTTGGGATGGGCCGCACCGAGGAGTTTCGGCCCGCAGGTGCAATCGAGGTCCGACGCGCCGGCTATGCCTTCCTGACCATGCGATCGCGGCTGGAGCGACAGATCGAACAACGCACACAGATGCTGTCGGGCGTCAGTCACGATCTGAAAACGCCACTGACCCGAATGAAACTTTCGCTGGCCATGATGGACGAGAGCGAAGAGGTCACGCAACTTGGCCGCGACATCAATGATATGGAAGAAATGCTGGAACTGTTTCTGGACTTTGCACGACAGGATCGTGTCGAAGCCACAGAACAGGTGAATATCGAAGAATTGTTACGTGATCTGGTGGGGAATGCTGCACGAACCGGGCAGAATGTCGAACTGGAATTTGTCGCCGAGCCAGACCGCTCGCGCAGTATTTTGGTGCGTCCGACGGCCATAAAACGGGCGGTCAGCAACCTGTTGTCCAACGCCAGTAAATATGCCGATCACTGTCACGTCCGGGCCGAATTGCGGGATCTGAAACTGATCATCCAAGTTGATGATGACGGTCCGGGCATCCCAGAAGATAAGCGGGAGGAAGCGCTACAACCCTTTGTGCGCCTTGACCCTTCGCGCAATCAGGAACGTGCGGGGGTTGGGCTGGGGCTGGCCATCACGGCAGATATCGTGCGCGCCCATGGCGGACAGTTGGAATTGCGGCAGAGCGAGGAACTGGGGGGATTGCGCGCCTCGATAACCATTCCCGTCTAAGTCTAATTCGACGCTTTTAACGCCATCAAAGATAACCTACTTGGCAGGTTCCGTGCGGGGGTGTTGCGACGGGAGAGGTCATTCCGTTAACCTATTCCAACGTCTGCGGTCACATCGCCCGCAAATGATGGTAGGCCCGGAGGGATTTGAACCCCCAACCAAAGCGTTATGAGCGCTCTGCTCTAACCGTTGAGCTACAGGCCCGCCATGGCGCTGAATAGTCACTCGACATGGGGTGGTCAAGTGGCTTCCCTTATGTCAAGCGGTTCGCTATAGCGGGCAGGAATTTTGTGCAAAGGGAGTCGTCCATGACAGAGCGCAGAAACGGGCTGACATATGCTGATGCCGGCGTGGACATAGATGCCGGCAACAGTTTGGTGGACCGGATCAAACCCGCTGCGGCCAGCACACAGCGCCCGGGCGTCATGGATGGGCTCGGCGGATTTGGCGCCTTGTTCGACCTGAAAGCCGCAGGATATGCCGACCCGATCCTTGTTGCCGCGACCGATGGCGTTGGCACAAAACTGAAAATTGCCATCGAAACTGGATATGTCGACACGGTTGGTATTGATCTGGTGGCAATGTGCGTGAACGACTTGGTCTGCCAGGGCGCGGAGCCCTTGTTTTTCCTGGATTATTTCGCGACCGGTAAACTTGACGTCGATCAGGCCGCCCGCATTGTCGAAGGCATTGCCGATGGTTGTCGTCAGGCTAATTCGGCACTGGTGGGCGGCGAAACGGCCGAAATGCCGGGCATGTATGCGGCAGGGGATTTTGATCTGGCTGGGTTCAGTGTCGGTGCGATGGAACGGGGTGCGAACTTGCCCGCTGGGGTTAAGGAAGGAGACGTCCTGTTGGGCCTTGCATCGAATGGCGTGCATTCCAACGGCTATTCGCTGGTGCGAAAGGTTGTGGAACTGTCCGGCCTCGGTTGGGATGCGCCCTGCCCGTTTGGGCGTGGCACGTTGGGGGAAGCCCTGCTCGCCCCCACAAAAATCTACGTCCCCGCTGCCATGGCGGCAATTCGGCAGGGTGGGCTTCATGCGCTGGCGCATATTACCGGTGGCGGCCTGACCGAAAACCTGCCGCGGGCATTACCCGACGGATTGGGCGCGGATATCGACCTCTCCGCCTGGTCCCTGCCCCCGGTCTTCCGCTGGCTGGTTGATCAGTCCGGGATGGACCAGAAAGAACTGCTCAAAACCTTCAACAGTGGCATCGGCATGATCGCCATTGTCGACGCAGATCACGCCAATACGCTGGAAGGGGTTTTTGCCGACAATGGGGAAACGGTGACCAAAATTGGCACCGTCACCAATGGCGCAGGCATCCGCTATCACGGCACGCTGGCATGAGACCACGCGTTGTCATCCTGATCTCTGGTGGGGGGTCGAACATGGTGACGTTGGTTCGCGATATGCAGGCGGGCGGCTATGCAGATCCGGTGCTGGTGCTGGCGAACCGCGCCGATGCGGGCGGTTTGGCCAAAGCCGCCGAACTGGGCGTCGAAACCGCGCTGATCGAAAGCCGTCCTTACAAGGGTGATCGGGAAGCGTTTGAAGCGGCGCTGACGGAACGGTTAGCGTCCGCCAACCCCGACATCATCTGCTTCGCCGGATTCATGCGGGTATTGACCGAAGGATTCATTCGGCGCTGGCAAGGCAAGATGCTGAATATCCACCCCTCGTTGCTGCCGCTTTACAAAGGGTTGCACACGCATCAGCGGGCACTGGATGACGGGGTTATGGTGCATGGTTGTTCGGTCCATGAAGTCTCCGCCGAGCTTGACGGCGGCACGATCCTTGGCCAAGCCGTGGTGCCCGTGCTGGCGGGCGATACGCCGGACACGCTGGCCGCGCGGGTGCTGGGGGTGGAGCATCAGCTTTATCCCGCCGTGCTGCGAAAATTCGTTACGGGTGATCGCACGCCCACGGCTATATTCGGGACTGATATATGATTTTTCATCTTCGCGACGAAGCGCGCGCCACGGAACGGCGCGCGCCCTTGACGCCTGACGGAGCTGAAACGCTTGTCCGCAACGGGCATCGCGTGATTGTGGAGGACAGCGCCAAGCGCATCTTCGCAACCGCGGATTATGTCCATGCCGGGTGCGAGCGGGTCGACGCGGGATCATGGGTCAATGCCCCTGCTGATCACACGATCCTTGGGCTAAAAGAGCTGCCTGACGCCCCGGCTGCGTTGCGGCATGCCTTCATCCATTTCGCCCACCTTTATAAAGATCAGGTCGGCTGGCGGGACGAAATCGCCCGGTTCACGCGCGGCGGCGGACGGCTTTATGATTTGGAATATCTGACCAAAGGCGGCAGGCGGACGGCGGCGTTTGGCTATTGGGCGGGCTGGATGGGTGCGGCGCTGGCGGCATGGCGTTATCTGGCGCGCGACAAAGGGATCACCGGTCCCGAAGCGGGTGTGAAAAGTTTTTCAACGCGACACGAGGTTGAAGAGATTATCACCGCCATAAAAGGGCCTGCCGCCCGCGCCATCGTCATCGGTGCCAAAGGCCGGTCCGGCACGGGCGCAACCGAGGCGCTAAAGCTGGCCGGGTTTAACGTCACTGAATGGGATATCGCGGAAACCCGCAATCTGGACCGCGCGGCGCTGATGGATCATGATCTGCTGGTGAATTGTGTTCTGATGACGGGACCGGGTTTACGGCTGCTGAGCGACGATGATCTGGCGAACCCCGACAACCGGATCACCATGATCGCTGACGTGTCCTGTGATCCGTTCAGCGATTTTAACCCGTTGCCTATCTATGACCACCCGACACGTTGGGAAGCGCCGTTTTTAACGATTGGTCAGACAGAGCTGACGGCAATCGACAACCTCCCGTCCCTTTTGCCCCGCGAAAGTTCGGAAGATTTCGCGGCACAACTTTTGCCCTCGCTTCTGGCCTACCCTGATGGCGAGGAATGGCTGGCAGCGGCCCAATGTTTTAGGGATGCGGTTGAGCGGGCAAAATAAAAGCCGCCCCGAAAGGCGGCTTTCAATTTCCGAATGGTAAGCGTTTAGCCGACCAGTTCCAGACCCGAGAAGAAGAAGGCGATTTCTTCGGCGGCGGTTTCCGGGGCATCGGACCCGTGGACAGAGTTCTCGCCAATCGACAGCGCATATTCTTTGCGGATCGTGCCCGGAGCTGCGTCTGCCGGGTTGGTGGCGCCCATGACTTCGCGGTTTTTCGCAATCGCGTCTTCGCCTTCCAGAACCTGCACAACGATGGGTTCAGAGATCATGAATTCGCACAGTTCGTCAAAGAACGGACGGTCTTTGTGAACACCGTAAAACTGCTGCGCCTGTGCCAGCGTCAACTGGATACGCTTGGAGGCCACGACACGCAGGCCGGCTTCTTCGAATTTGGCGACGATTTGACCTGTCAGGTTCCGCTTGGTCGCGTCAGGTTTGATAATAGAGAAGGTGCGTTGGATTGCCATGGTTTGAGTTCCCTAAGTTGATTTGGCGCGCATGTAACATGCCTTGGGACAGGGGAAAAGGGGCAATTCCCACCCCATTGACAGCTCTTGGAAATCCGGCCACACCTCGGCCATGTTAAATATCCGAAACATATCCTTTCGCCTCGAAGGCAAGCCCTTGATCGAGGGGGCAAGTGCAATCATTCCCACAGGGCACAAGGTGGGGATTGTTGGACGCAATGGCGCAGGCAAGACCACACTGTTTCGGCTGATCCGGGGCGAATGGGTTCTGGACGAAGGGGAAATCGAAATCCCCAAGGGTGCGCGCATCGGTGGCGTCGCACAAGAGGTCCCCGCCGGCCCCGAAAGCCTGCTGGACACGGTTCTGGCCGCCGACACCGAACGCGCATCGCTGTTGGAAGAGGCCGAGACCGCCACCGACCCGATGCGCATCGCAGATATTCACCTTCGCCTCGCCGATATCGACGCCCACACGGCAGAGGCACGCGCGGCCTCGATCCTCCATGGTTTGGGATTTGATGCGGATGCGCAGGCCCGCCCCTGCGCAGATTTTTCCGGCGGGTGGCGGATGCGGGTAGCGCTGGCGGCTGTTCTGTTTTCCGCGCCAGATTTCCTGCTTCTGGACGAACCGACCAACTATCTGGACCTTGAAGGGTCGATCTGGTTGGAGAGTTACCTTCAGAAATACCCCCACACCGTTCTGATCATCAGCCACGACCGCGGTCTTTTGAACCGGGCTGTCAACGCGATCCTGCATCTGGATCAAAAAAAGCTGACGCTTTATGGCGGCAATTACGACACGTTTGAACGCGAACGCGCGGCGAAACAGGAACAACTAGTCGCGGCGAAAAAGAAACAGGATGCCGCGCGGGCGCATATGCAATCCTATATCGATCGGTTCCGGTATAAGGCGTCCAAGGCCCGGCAGGCTCAATCCCGCATCAAGGCGTTAGAGCGGATGGAACAGTTGGGGCCGATCCTTGAAGATCATGTGACCGGGTTCAGTTTTGAAAGTGATGGCGAACTGTCCCCCCCAATCATTCGTTTGGATGGGGTATCGGTTGGGTATAATGGCCAGCCGGTGTTGCGTAACCTTGACTTACGCATCGACCCGGATGACCGGATCGCGCTGCTCGGCGCTAACGGTCAGGGGAAATCGACGCTGTCGAAACTGCTGTCGAACCGTCTTGACCCGCTGGAAGGCACGGTTCACACGGCCAACAAGCTGCGCATCGGGTATTTTGCCCAGCATCAGGTCGACGAACTGCATCTGGACGAAACCCCCATAGACCATATCCGCCGCCTTCGCCCTGACGAACTGCCCGGCAAAATCCGTGCCCGTTTGGCAAGTGGCGGCATTACCGCGGATATCGCAGATACCGAAGTCGGGCGGCTGTCAGGTGGGCAAAAGGCGCGGCTCTCGCTTCTGATCGCAACGATTGACAAGCCACAGATTATTATTCTCGACGAACCGACCAACCACCTGGATATCCAGAGCCGGGAGGCATTGGTGCAAGCGTTGAATAACTATGAAGGGGCGGTGATCCTTGTCAGTCATGACCCGCATCTGATCGAAATGGTGGCGGACCGGCTTTGGCTGGTTAAAGATGGGCGCGTGACGCCCTATCACGATGATCTGGATGCTTATCGCACGCTCTTGCTGTCCGAACGGGGTATGGCGACGCCTCGCAAAAAGGAAGAGGCAAAACCGAAACCCAAGGTCAACAAGCAAGCATTGCAGTCCGAAGTTGGCAAAGCCGAAGAACGTGTCAGCAAGTTGGAGGACATGCGCCAAAAGCTGGAAACGCGGTTCGCCGACCCTGAGTTTTACCAAAAGGCCAGCAAGGACGAGCTGGAAAAATGGCACATCAAACATGCCGAGGTGCTAGAAGGGTTGAAACGCGCGGAATCGCTTTGGGAACAGGCGTTGGAAAAACTGGAGGCTGCGGGTGGAGCTTGATTTAGCCACAACGGCATTTGTGACGCTTTTCGTCATTATTGACCCGATTGGACTGGCGCCCATGTTTGTCGCCCTGACCCGCGGCATGGGTGCCGCGCAACGCCGGGTCATCGCATTACGCGCTTGTCTGGTGGGGGCGGGCGTGTTGGCGGTGTTTGGCTTTGCCGGAGAATTTGTGCTGAGCAAGGTTGGCATTTCTATGCCTGCCTTTCGGATTTCCGGAGGGATATTATTGTTCCTGACGGCGCTGGAAATGCTGTTTGAACGGCGCAGCAAACGCCGTGAACAATCAGCCGAGGCGGACCCCCATCCCGACCCGTCTGTGTTTCCGCTGGGGATGCCGCTGATTGCCGGTCCAGGGGCAATGACCTCGATGATCCTGTTGGTGGGGCAGCAAAGCGGTGAGGTGACCGGTCAGGTCATGGTATACGCGGTCATGCTTGCAGTTGTCGCGATCACGCTTATCTTTTTCCTGATGGCAGCCCCGATAGAAAAAGCCTTGGGCCATACCGGCACGAACATCATCACGCGCTTGTTGGGCATGTTCCTGGCGGCGCTGGCGGTGCAGTTTGTGCTGGACGGGCTACGGGACTTTGGTTTGATGGGAGGGGCGTGATGAACGGTCCGGAAATTGCTGACTTCGTTTATTACGGCCTGTTTGCGCTGGCGGTTGGATCATACGTATTCATGCAATATCGCGACCGGTTGGGACAGGGCTTGCAACATGCCGCAATCTGGGTGTTGATCTTTCTGGGGATCGTGATTGCCTATGGCTTCAAGGATGTGTTGAGCGAGCAGTTTTTCCCGCGTCAGGGGCATGATGTGACCGCCTCGGCGATCACATTGCCGATTGCGCGGGATGGTCATTACTATGCCGATATCAAGGTCAACGATGTTTGGGTGGAATTTTTCGTCGATACCGGGGCTACTGATATTGTTCTGACACAGGCAGATGCCGAACGGGTGGGCATTGATACGGACGCGCTTCGCTATTTTGGGTCAGCCATGACCGCGAACGGGTTGGTAAAAACCGCCCCGATCCGCTTGGACCGTTTCGAATTTGGCGAATTCTTCGATTATGATGTGCGGGCCTCGGTCAATGGTGGAGAGCTTGATATCTCGCTATTGGGGATGGAGTATCTGAAACGGTTTGACCGGATCGAAATCGTCGAAGGATCTCTGCGTCTATATCGCGACTGATCTAAATCAAGGTGGATGACTCTTGCCTCTGTTACCTTGGGTTAACGAAGCCCGATGACGGAGGTTGTCATGTCGATCAAGAATATCCTTGTGGCCTATAATGGTACGAAATCCGCCGAATGTGCGCTGAATGTCGCCATTTTGATGGCGAAGAAATACGATGCGCACCTGACCGGGGTGTTGACCCATGGTTTGCCAAATATCCTTTATTCCTATGGCGGTCATTTTCCACAAGTTGCGATGCAGCAACTGGAAGATGCCGATCGCGAGCATCGCGGCGAAGTGCGCAAGAATTTTGAAACCGCCACCGTCGATCTGCCCGCCGAAAAGGTCCATTATCTGGATGTGTTTGGCGAAGCTGACGCCAAGCTGATGGAGGTTGCGCGGACCTATGACCTGATCGTCATGGGCAACCCGGAAAAAGACAGCGATTATCAGCATATGGAGGTCCACCCCGATGTGGTGGCCCGCAATTCCGGTCGCCCGGTGCTGGTCGTGCCCGCCGACTACCGGACGGAGGCATTGAACGAACGTGCCGTGCTTGCGTGGGACGGGCGTCGTGCGGCGGCGCGGGCCATGGCAGATGCGATGCAGATTCTGGAATCTAAGACCGAGGTCGCTGTGCTGACCATCGGACATGCGGATGATTTTGAGCGCAAGTTGAAACCGATCATGGACCATCTGGATCGCCATGAAATCCCAGCCCACCCAGTGCTAAAGGCCCGCGGGCGGGACAGTGTCGCGCAGATCATCCTTGATGTGATCGAAGAAGAAAAAGCCGGTATTCTTGTGATGGGCGCCTATGAGCACGCCAAAATGGCCGAGGATTTGTTTGGCGGTGTCACCAACACCATCGTCAACAAGACACCGGTGCCGGTGCTGTTGTCCCACTAACCGGACGCGGCTTTCTGAACCCAGCGACCGCCTTCCTGCGCCCAGTATTTGGCCGGTAGGTTGGCGGTTGTGACCGCTTTCCAGTCGGCGCGCGCGGCATCCGTTGCAGCCGCATCATTGCCGTCAAACAACAGGCAGACGCGGTCAAAATCCCCCGCCCGCGCCACGTCCAGCGCTGCGCCATCGACCAGCATCAGCACGTCGGCTGCGTTTTGCGCCTCTGCCTTGTCGGTCAATAGAATGGGTTGGTGGGCGGCGTCCTCATCCCCCGTTCCATGGGGCAGAAACGCATCATCCCGATAGGACCACAGGATATCATCCAGAAATTTCAGCCGATCCTTTGCGCCGGTCTGCACCACCACCCGCCAACCGCGTTGCAGCGACTTTTCCAGCAAATCCGGCAGGGTTTTTTCCAGCGGCGTCTGCGTCAGGTGATAGAACAGAACCTCTGCCATCAGGCTTCGTAACGATCGCGGATCAGCCGATCCAGCGCCCGTACGCCCCACCCTGTTGCCCCTTTGGGGCCAAGGTCAAAATCTTTGGCCAACAGCGCCACCCCGGCAATGTCCAAATGCACCCATGGCGTTTCCTCCTTGACGAAGCGTTTCAGGAATTGCGCTGCCGTGATCGATCCGGCCGGACGTCCGGGCGAGTTCCTGATATCCGCAACCCGCGATTTCAGAAGTGCATCATAATCGTCCGACATAGGCATGCGCCAAGCGCCCTCACCTTCGGTATTGGCGGCTTTCAGAAAGGCGTTGCACAGATCGTCATTGTTGGAAAACGCGCCTGCCATTTCATGCCCCAGCGCGACAATCATGGCCCCCGTCAATGTCGCGAGGTTGATCATCCCTTTGGGTGCAAACCGGTCCTGCGTATACCAAAGGATGTCGGCCAGAACCAAACGCCCCTCGGCATCGGTGTTGTTTACCTCTACCGTAACGCCTTTCATCGAGGTGATCACATCACCCGGACGCATCGCATTGCCATCGGGCATGTTTTCCACCAGCCCGACAACCCCGACAACGTTGCTTTTCGCCTTGCGCAGCGCCAACGTGCGGATGACACCGGACACAACGCCCGCACCCCCCATATCCATGGTCATATCTTCCATTCCGGCGGACGGTTTGATCGAAATGCCGCCTGTGTCAAACACAACGCCCTTGCCGACCAGCGCAAAGGGCGCTTCTTTCCCCGCGCCATTCCATTGCATCACCACAACCTTGGACGGGCTTACCGACCCCTGCCCGACCGCCAACAAGGTGCGCATGCCCAGCTTTTCCAGCTCGGCCTCTTCCAGCACTTCGACCTTCACGCCAAGGCGTTCCATGTCCTTCAAGCGGTTGGCAAATTCGGTGGTGGTCAGGACGTTTGACGGTTCATTGACCAGATCACGGGTAAACCAGACACCGTCGGCGACGGCCAGCGCCTCCTCCAACGCGACATCGGCCACAGCGTCAACCATCAGCACTGCTGTGGCCGTTTCCGATTTGCCGTCTGATTTGTGCTTCACGAATTGATAGCTTTTCAGTGCATATCCCAAGGCAATGTCTTCGGGATGGCGAATTGCACCGACAAGGATCGCCACTGCCCCTTTATAGCCACTACACGTAGCCCCTGCCTTGCGGGCCTCTAGCGGCGTTGGGCGTTTGGGGAGTTTTATCAAAACCACTTCCTCGGCCTTTAAATCGGCGGGAAAAGCAAACGCTTTGCCGCCGCCGATTTTCATATCCGCGAAGGCCGGGCTTTCGACAAATCGCGCAATCGCGCCCCGGGATTTTTTGTTCACCCGTCGCGCCAGCTGATCCAGCTTTCCGTCCGGCGTTACAAACACACAGACCCGCCCCTCCATCGCGTCGATCGCGTCCAGATTGGTTTCCTGAAGGGTGATTTCGAACGGTTGGGTCATGGTTGGCATTCCTTTGGGCGATTCCTTTTCGATATTGGTAGCCCGCGCCCACGGATTTGACCAGTTTGGGGTAACGCAGCCGTTCAAAAATGGGTAAAACAACCCGGGGCACAATGTAGAATCGTTACGTGAACAGACTGGACAGATATCTTCTGACGCAATTGCTGGGGCCGTTTGGCTTTTTCGCGCTGGCATTGGCGGGGATTCTGTGGCTGGCGCAAGTCCTGCCATTGATAGAAATCATTATTGATAGCGGGAAAACCGGCCTTATTTTCTTGGAATTTTCGGTGCTGATCCTTCCCAATGTTTTGGTGATCGTGCTGCCGATTGCCGCCTTTATCTCCACCATCTACGCCATCAATCGCATGTATTCGGAAACGGAAATGGTTGTCGTTATGTCGGCGGGCCTATCGCCAAGCCGTATCGCCAAAGCAGCGATTGTGTTCGGCACGGTGGTGATGGGGGCAATGTTCGTGTTGATTCTGGCGCTGCAACCCATGGCAACAACCCGGTTGGGGGATCGGACCGATCAACTGCGACGCGACGCCACCGCCGCCTTGTTGAAAGAGCGGCAATTCTTGCATCCTGCTGACGGGCTGACGGTATATATCGAAAAGTCCAGCAATGTTGGCGAGGTGCTAGGCCTGTTCATGCATGACAGACGCGACCCGCTGCACCCGATCACCTATTCCGCTGACGAAGCCTTGTTGTTGCAAGATGGTGACGAATTGCGGTTCATCCTGTCAAACGGCGTGATGCAAAGCTATGACACAGAGGCGAACACGCTGAACATCGTCGACTTTGAAACGTTCATTCTGGACCTGACGGATATCATCAATACCTACAAGGGGCGCAACCGCTTGCCGATTGAATATCCGGTCAGTCAATTGCTGAACCCTCAGCAGATTCTGGATGAAGGCGGTCGACGGGGCTACAACACCTATTTTGCCGAAGCGCATAACAAGCTGGCGCTCCCGTTCCTGGGATTCACCTTGCCATTAATTGCCGCGGCCCTGCTTTTAACCGCAAAATACCGTCGATCGGGTTTTGGCAAACGGATCACCATCATTTCGATCGTGGGAATGCTGACACTGACATTCACGCTTTTGTCCAAAACCACGATTATCGAAAATCCCGAGCTTTACCTGATTTCATACCTCCCCAATCTTCTGGTGCTGATTGCCGGTGTGATTATCCTGTTTCTGGGAACCATCAAAGGTGGGCGACCTAAACAAATATCGGAGGTGTCATGACCCTCTGGTTTTATGTCGTACGACGGTTTTTAATGAACGTGCTTAAAGTGGAGCTGGCAGTTTTCTTCCTGATCCTTCTGGTCAACGCGACCGAGGAGATGCGTTTCCTGACAGGGCGCGACGCCGACCTAAGCACAACGTTATGGCTTGTGGGCACAAGTATGCCGAAACTGATGTTGACGACGCTTCCACTGGTTGTGTTGCTGGGCAGCTTGTTCACTTTTGTCGGGCTCGCGCGATCCAGCGAGATGGTGGTGATCCGTGCTTCGGGTGTTTCTGCCCTTCGGGTGTTGTTGGTTCCGGCAATTACGGCCGTTTTGCTGGGCGTATTTGCGGTGACGATCTTCAATCCGATTGTCGCAGCGACCATTCGCAAAAATCAGGAAATCAAGCAAAGTTTCACCCAAACAGGTCGCAACGCTTTTTCCGTCTCGCCCGAGGGGATCTGGTTGCGTCAGACAAATGATCGGGGCAGCACGATTATCAATGCCCGCACCTCGTCCGGCGATGGGGTTGTTCTGTTCAACGTGACTTTCCACGAATTTAATCAGGGCAACCAACTGTCCCGTAGAATCGAAGCGCAAAAGGCACATTTGCTGGACGGGCAATGGATGCTTTACGAGGCGATGCAATGGCGGTTCAATTCGCGCGAGGAAGATGGCGGAACGGATGTGCGCCCCTTTGACCAGATTGCCGTTCCGACCGAGTTGACCGAAGAAGATATTCTGGAAAGCTTCGATGCCCCCGAAAACATGTCGGTCTGGAAGCTTCCCAGTTTCATCCGACAGCTGGAAGCGTCAGGGTTCACCGCGCTGCGTCACCGTATCCATCTGCAATCGCAATTGGCGGTGCCGTTGTTGCTATTCGCCATGGTGCTGGTGGGATCGGTGTTTGCGATGCGTCCGTCACGATTTGGCAATACCGGGATCATGGTATTGATGGCGATCATGTCGGGTTTTTTGGCCTATACGGTCACCAATGTTGCCATCTCACTGGGTGAGGCACAGCAGATATCCATCTATCTGGCGGCGTGGGCGCCCAGTTCGGCAATGCTGCTGCTGGGTCTGTCCGCGGTCTTGCATCTGGAGGACGGATGACACGAATTCTGCCAGTTTTGCTGACGCTTTGGGTGTGGCTGGTCCTGTTGTCGGGCGCGGCATCTGCACAATATGCGCCACCCGTCAGCCTGCTGGCAGACAGCATTTTTGTCAATCAATCCAACGGTGCGCTTGTGGCATCGGGCAATGTGAAGGTGTTTTTTCGCGATCAGTTGGTCAGCGCTGACAGGATCACCTATCTGCCCGGCGAGGATCGCATTCAAGTCGAGGGGAACATCACCATCACCGACGGTCAGGGCAATGTCTTTACCGCCGAATATGCTGAACTTTCCGACGAATTTCGTAATGGTCTGATCCGCGGCGCGCGATTGCTGCTGGATGACCAGTTACAGATGTCCAGCGCGGAAATCCGGCGCGTCGCGGGTCGTTTCAACACCATGTCGAACGTGATCGCCAGTTCGTGTCAGGTCTGTGCGGAGCGTCCGACACCGGTTTGGCAAATCCGGGCGCGTCAGGTCATTCACGATCAGGAGCGCAAACAAATCTTCTTTCGAAGCGCGACGCTGGACGTTCTTGGTGTACCGATTGCATGGTTGCCATTCCTGCGCGTGCCTGACCCATCGGTGACGCGCACATCCGGGTTTCTTGTCCCGACTTTCCTATCCTCGGAGCAGTTCGGAAACGGGCTGCGCATTCCCTATTACGTCGTGCTCGGCGATCATGCTGACATGACAATCACCCCGACCTTGGCGCTGCAAGGCGGGGCCTTGGTGGATGTCGAATACCGCCAGCGATTCAGCTATGGCGAGCTGGATATCTTCGGGGCCTATGCCTTTGACGATGGGGATGGCGATAATAGCCGCGGTTTCCTGAGCCTTCAGGGGCGTTTCGATCTGCCCTATGGGTTCCAACTGGACTTTGACGGCACGGCGATTTCGGATTTTGGATTCATGCGGCAATTCCGATATGATGACACGGATCGTCTGGTCAATTACGTGCAGGTTTCGCGCCAGTCTGAACGCACCTTTATGTCGATCACCGGTGCGATCCTGCTTAGCCTGCGCGATGATGAGGATAATGCGACCATTCCGGTCGTCTTTCCGGAAATATACTATCGTCGCTATTTTACCGACACATTGTGGGGCGGGAAATTCGGATACGAGATCAATTCGATCGGACTTAACCGGCAGGTGGGTCAGGATATGTTCCGCGTGGGCGGAAGCGTGGATTGGACCGTCCCTCTGGACCTGCCATTCGGGATTCATGCGACCGGATTTTCGCGGGCCGATCTGGATATCTATCGCGTCTGGAATTCAGGCACTTACCCCGATCGGCTGTTATTCTCGGTTCATCCCCAGATCGGCGCGGAATTGCGCTGGCCCCTTGCCAAGGATACGGGACAAGCCCGCCATGTGTTGGAACCGGTTCTGATGCTGGTTTACACCCCGAATATCGGCTTCAACGACGATGTCCCGAACGAAGACAGCCTGCTGGCGGAATTTGACGAGACCAATCTATTTGAATTGAACCGCTATCCCGGGCGGGATGCGTCGGAACTGGGCTGGCGGGCAAATATCGGGGCGAGCTATACGATCTATGATTATGACGGGTGGCAGATCGGTGTTGCTGGCGGCGTTGTGCTACGCTCTAACACCAATACCCAGTTTACGCAGGACATATTGGGTGCGGTCAGTTTGGAATTCCCGCCCACATTCGACGTAATAGGCCGCTTCCTGTTTGACGAGGATTTGCGTGTCAAACGTTCCGATATCGAATTCGATCTGTCGCTGGAAAAATGGGATGTCGGGGGCACATTCGTGTACCTGTCCCCCGATCCGCTGGCTGGATCACCAGTGGAACGCGGTGAAGGCACATTGAACCTTGCCTATCGGGTTACGCCATCATGGCAGCTTGATTTGAACTGGACACGCGATATCGTTAATGCAACCAATATCGAGGCAGGCGCTGGCCTGACCTATGGGAATGAATGTATCGAAGTGGGATTGAAGGTGAACAGACGGTTTACAACCAATAATATTGTGCCTCCATCTACGGACATTAATCTGATAGTAAAACTAGCAGGATTCGGCGGGACGTCCGAAGAAAGCTGGCCGACAGCTCGTTGTGCCTTTTGATGAATATGGGGTTGGATATGCGTAGGGTAGTATTAACATGTCTGGCAGGGCTGATGTTCCTGATCGGAACCAGCACGGCAATGATGGCGCAGAACCCCTATTCTGCGGCCTACGCGGTTAATGACTCGATCATCACGTATTACGATATTGACCAGCGTACGCGCATGTTGCGCTTTCTGGGCTTTCAGGACGGCGACATTCGCCAAGCGGCTGTTGACGAACTGATCGACGACCGGCTGAAGCTGATCGCAGCCCGCCAGTTTGGCGCAGAAATTTCCGGCGAGGCCCTTAATCGCGGGATCGGCGCGGTCGCCCAAAATATGGGAACCGACGCCGAAGGTCTGTGGAACCGCGCCCGTGGGGCCGGCATCTCTCGCGAGGCGTTCGAGGAATATTTTGCAATTCAACTGATCTGGCGCGAAATCGTTCAGGCCCGTTTCCGGCAGGCGGCTGATCCGACATCGATCGATTTGGACAATGCCTTTGCCACTGCGGCGGCGCAGACCCAGCAATCGGTCCTGTTGGCGGAAATCGCCCTGCCCTTTGCCGAACGTGGCGAAGAGGCCACCATCGCCTTTGCCACCCGTTTGGCGCGCGATATCAATGCTGGTTTTGACTTTACCACAGCGGTGCAGAATTTCAGTCGCTCGCCAACCGCCGCAAATGGTGGGGTGATTGGTTGGCTGGACCCATCGCGTCTGCCGGCCAATATTGCCGCCGAGGTCTCGCGTTTGCGGGTTGGTCAGGTTTCCGGCCCGGTGCGCGTGGAAAGCGGTATCTTGCTGTTCAAACTTGTGTCAGCCCGCACGCTGACCAGCCCCCTGAAAAAAGAAGTGGCGATCAAATATGCTGTGCTGAACCTGACCGGACAGCCCGACGCACTGGCCCTTGCCCGCCGTATGCAACCGGGGCTGGATGAATGCGCAGAGGTTAACAGTCAGGCCGCCCAATTCGGGCCTGGTTCCGGCATTTACGGCCCAATAAGCATCGACCAAGTGCCCGCTGATATCGCGATTTCCGTTGCCCGCTTGATCCCCTCGCGCAGCGAAATCGTCGCCAACGGAGACTCGGTCATGCTGGTGCAATTGTGCAGCCGGGAAACCACGCTGGAAGATGCCGTGCAGGCGCAATTCACCAACAGTGTGTTCGGGTCCAAGCTGGCCTCATTGGCCGAAGGGTATCTGCTGGAGTTGCGCCGCAACGCCATTATCGAGCGGCGATGATCCCCCTTCCGGTGATCGTAACGCTGGGGGAACCCGCCGGGATCGGTCCTGAACTTAGCGTGCAAGCGTGGCAGTCCTGTCATCGCGACATCCCAATGGTGATGATCGGGGATGCCGAGTTGCTGCGCCACTATGCAGGTCCCGCCGGGGTTACGATACGAGAAATTGCGTCACCTGATCAGCATGTCGCGGATCAGCTATGTGTTATTAACGCGCCGCTTCCCTTTCCGGTTACGGCGGGTCAACCGGACTTGCGCAACGCTGATAGCGTTGTCAGCTGGATTGAAGCCGCGGTCCGATTGGTTCGTGACGGTCAGGGGTCATCCCTTGTCACCAATCCGATCAATAAGCAGGTTTTGCAGGATGGTGCGAACTTCGCCTATCCGGGACATACCGAGTTTTTGGGCGCCTTATGTAACGCAGCAACCCCGGTCATGATGCTGGTCGGGGGTGATCTTCGCGTCGTGCCGGTTACAATCCACATCCCGCTGTCAAAAGTGGCAACCAAACTGACGGCGGATCTGCTGCGTGAAACCCTTTTGATTACACATCAGAGTCTACGCGATCGGTTCGGCATACCCAATCCGCGACTGGCCGTGGCCGGGCTTAACCCGCATGCCGGCGAAGGGGGCAAAATGGGGCAAGAAGAGATCACTTTGATCTCCCCCCTTTTGGACCAGTTGCGCAACGAAGGTCTGGATCTAATCGGCCCTTTACCCGCCGACACCATGTTCCACAGTGCGGCACGCGCGAATTATGACGCCGCTATTTGTATGTATCATGATCAGGCGCTGATCCCGGTAAAGACACTGGCGTTTGACAGCGGCGTCAATCTGACCCTTGGGCTGCCGATTGTCCGCACCTCTCCGGATCACGGGACAGCATTTGACATCGCTGGTAAACAGATCGCCAGCCCCAATTCGCTGATTGCAGCCATTCGTCTGGCGGCATCCCTGTCATGATCGACGGCCTGCCCCCCCTGCGCGAAGTCATCGCCAAGCACGGCCTGTCCGCTCAAAAATCGCTGGGCCAGAACTTCTTGCTGGACCTGAACCTGACAGCCAAGATTGCTCGACAGGCCGGGGATTTGAGCGCGTGTGATGTGCTGGAGATTGGCCCCGGACCCGGTGGTTTGACCCGGGGACTATTGTTCGAAGGCGCACGGCATGTGGTCGCGATTGAACGTGACGCACGCTGCCTGCCCGCGCTGGCCGAGATTGCTGCCCATTACCCGAACCGCCTGACGGTTTTGGAGGGGGATGCGCTGACGCTTGACGCGTCCTCCTATCTGACGTCACCGGTCCGCATTGTGGCGAACCTGCCCTATAATGTTGGGACTGAGCTGCTGATTTCCTGGTTAACCCCGCCTGTCTGGCCGCCGATCTGGGACAGCATGACCCTGATGTTCCAACGCGAGGTGGCTGAACGTATCGTTGCTGGCCCGCGCAGCAAAGCCTATGGTCGTCTGTCAATTCTGGTGCAATGGTTGACCGATGCGCGGATCGTCATGTCGCTCCCGCCCGAGGCATTCACACCTACACCCAAGGTGTCCTCGGCCATTGTGCATATGACGCGACTGCCGCAGCCAAGATATCCAGCTAATCCCGCTCACCTGAACAAAACCGTTGCGGCAGCGTTTAATCAACGCCGCAAGATGGTGCGCTCTAGCTTGAAAGGGTTGGCACGGGATGTCGAGGACAGGTTGGCACAGGCCAACATCCCCCCGACCGCACGGGCCGAAGAATTGACCCTTGCCCAATTTTGCGCATTGTCAAATGTGATGTTCGCCGATTAGCCGTTTTCCTGAGCGACAATTTCCACGTCGACCGGTTTCGGTTTGCGCGGTTTGCGAACAGGTTTTGCTTTGCCTTCGGGGGTTTCCACCAGTCCTGCATCGTCCGACGTATCAGGCATTACAGCATCGGACATATCCGCCGAGTCCCCGTCCTGTACGTTCTGGCGGTTTTGCTGACGTTCCTGATGCTCGGACTGGCGGGCTGAAATCTCGCGCTGGGCTTCCAGAAGCAGACGCGCGTAATGTTCAGCATGTTGATGGAAGCTTTCAGCCCCGACACGGTCATCAGCCAGGTTGGCATCATGTGCCAGTCCGCGATATTTATCGATGATCTGCTGAGGCGTACCCCGCACCCGACCTTCAGGACCGGCGCTGTCATAAACACGATTGATGATATTGCCCGGATTATTTGTGCGCCGGCCATTCGATTTGTTTCTAGAACGCGATTTGTTGGAAGATCTCATTACTCTCAGTCTTCTATCGTTAGCTTAAATGTGGCGGCGCATCCCGTGCGACTTCATTCCACCGTATGTTCCCGAATTTCAGGTTAACATTGCCGCTATGCCAATTAGAGAGCTACGCTCAATCTCCAGCGGATGAGGAAGTCTATACGCCGTTTGGTCAGGAAAACAAGGGAAAATAACGTGTTTTTTCCGCATAAAGCAAATATTTAGCCTATAATCGCAACAACGCGATCCTGCCCCCCCAAATCTTGGTGCAGCTGAACCCGCGCAAATCCAGCGTCTTGGAAAATCTGACGTACCTCTGCACCTTGTGTCGCACCGATTTCAAAAAGCGCCAGCCCGTCATCGGCCAGAAAACCTGCCAGTGATCCAGCAAGGATACGATAAGCGTCAAGCCCGTCCCCGCCGGGGGTCAAGGCCAGATGTGGTTCCCAATTCCGCACGTCTGGGGACAGATCTGCCATCTCGACCTCCGAGATATACGGCGGATTTGACAGGATCAGGTCAAACTGCCCGGTGATATTCTGCCACCAGTCGGATTGACGAAACGCGACCTGTGCCGCCAGACGGACCGCATTTTCGCCGGCAACCCCAAGGGCGGCATCGCTGATATCCGTGGCCAGAACCGTTGCGTCGGGGCATTCCAACGCCAAGGTAATGGCCAGCGCGCCGCTACCGGTTCCCAAGTCCAGAATGCGTTCTGATCGCCGCTTTAGCGCCAGATCCACAAGCGTTTCTGTTTCCGGACGAGGATCAAGAACATCGGGCGTCACGCGAAAGTTTCGGCCCCAGAACTCGCGATAGCCGATTATCTGACTGACCGGTTGAAAGCGGCATCGCGCGGCGATCATACCAGCAAAGGAAACGGGCACCACGATTTCATCCAGTGCCATCAGTTCCGCCGTGGAACAGTCAAGCGCGTGCGCCAGCAAACGTCTGGCGTCGCGTTCCGGTGCATCTATCCCAGCGTCACGCAATGTTGCAGCAGCGTTTCGGATCACCTCGGACGGGGTTGTCATGCGTTCAACTGCGCCAGCTTGTCCATCTGATCGGCTGCATGAAGCGCGTCAATAATCTCGGCCAAGTCACCCTCCATCACCTGATCCAACTTGTATAGTGTCAGGTTGATCCGATGATCAGTCACCCGGCCTTGCGGGAAATTATACGTGCGGATGCGTTCCGAGCGGTCCCCCGTCCCCACCTGACCTTTACGCTCGGCGGCACGCGCATCATCGGCTTCCTGACGCTTCATGTTATAAAGTCGCGTGCGCAAAACCTGCATGGCCTTGGCGCGGTTGGTATGCTGGGATTTTTCAGAACTGGTCACAACAATCCCGGTTGGCAAATGGGTGATCCGTACGGCGGAATCAGTGGTATTCACATGCTGACCACCCGCCCCCGAAGATCGCATCGTATCAATACGAATATCGGAATCGGGAATGTCGATATCGACCTCTTCGGCCTCGGGAAGAACGGCAACAGTGGCGGCCGACGTATGAATTCTCCCCCCTGATTCCGTGACGGGAACGCGTTGGACCCGGTGAACACCGGATTCGAATTTCAACGCCGAGAAGACATTGTCGCCGATCACGTTGGCGATCACTTCCTTGTATCCGCCAACATCGGATTCCGCCTCGTCAACGATTTCGATTTTCCAGCCTTTGCCGTCAGCAAAACGTTGATACATGCGAAACAGGTCGCCGGCGAACAGCGCCGCCTCGTCGCCTCCTGTGCCTGCGCGAATTTCCAGAATGGCGGACCGGGAATCCGCCTCGTCCTTGGGCAACAGGGCCAGCATCAAAGCATTTTCCGCGTCGGGCAAGCTGGCTTCGATCTCGTCCAGTTCCTCGGTTGCCAAGGCCTTCATTTCAGGATCGTTCAACAGTTGTTGTGCTTCGGTCCGGCGCGATAGCAGTGACTGATAAGCGTTGATCTGTTCAATCACCGGCTTGATGTCAGCATATTCTCGGCCAAGCTTGGCCAGCTCGTCAGGGCTCGCCCCTTGTGACAGTTTGGCTTCGATATACTCGAACCGTTGCTGTATCGACAGCAGCTTGTCCTGCGCAATCATGTCGAGACTACTGGTCCTGGCCGATGATTTCGGGCTCTTCGGTGATGACCGCGGTTTCGTCCTCGAACGAGCGCAACGATGCGAGCCAGCCATTAACCCGTGCGGCATTGACCCCCATGTCGCTGTAGCCAAACCGCGAACGCGAATAAATCGCGACGGTTGAACGCCCACCATTCAGATCAATGAACTTGACCGAGATATAGTCGGGAAAGTTCAACCGCTCGGAGCGTTGAACATAGGTCATCCACCCTTCTTCGACAGAACCGGCAATGCGGATGGTCTTGGGCTGTCGTAGAACAAAATCGTCAAATGCCTTGGCCATCAAGGTCGGATTCGCCGTATAAACGGGAGCCGGAAAGTCGACAAATTCCTGTGTCAGCGCCGGAGGGGCGACACGATAGGAATGGGGTTTCACCGACTGCGGTTCGACCAGCGGATCGACATGCCAAACGGTGGGATCATGATCTACGGAACTTACCTTGTAAAAAATGAAGCCGGCGCCGACCACATTCAGAAACAACAGAAACAGAAACATTCTAAACATTATTATTCTGCCGCGGTGTCCGCAGTCCTCTGCTCAGCTTCGATTTCGCTCGCGCGATCCTCAACCATTTTTACAATATGGTCAATCATTTGCGCGTTATCTAACCTATGATCCTGCTTCCCTGCAAGGTAAACCATTCCATGTCCCGCACCACCGCCTGTAAACCCGATATCGGTCATCAGCGCCTCGCCGGGACCGTTCACGACGCAGCCGATAATCGACAGGCTGATTGGTGTGTGAATATGGGCCAAACGTTTCTCCAGTTCGGCCACGGTCGCAATCACATCAAATCCCTGACGGGCGCAGCTGGGGCAAGATATGATATTGACGCCACGGTGGCGTAACCCCAGCGATTTCAGGATTTCGAACCCGACGCGAACCTCTTCAACCGGGTCGGCTGACAGGGACACACGGATCGTATCCCCGATTCCCATCCATAACAGATTGCCCAAACCGATTGCCGACTTGATCGTGCCAGACATCAACCCACCCGCCTCGGTAATCCCCAGATGGATCGGGGCGTCTGTTGCCTCGGCCAGTCCCTGATAGGCCGCTGCCGCCAAAAACACATCCGAGGCTTTGACCGAGATTTTATATTCCTGAAATCCGTTATCCTCCAAAATCCGGATATGATCGAGGCCGCTTTCAATCATCGCCTCGGGACAGGGTTCGCCATATTTTTCTAACAGATGCTTTTCCAGCGACCCGGCATTCACCCCGATCCGGATCGAACAGGAATTTGCACGTGCGGCGGCCACAACCTCGCTGACGCGTTCCGGGGAACCGATATTGCCCGGGTTGATCCGCAGACAGGCAGCGCCAGCGTCAGCGGCTTCGATCGCGCGCTTATAGTGAAAATGAATATCCGCAACGATTGGCACCGGACTTTCACGCACAATGTCTTTCAGCGCTTTGGTCGAATCTTGGTCCGGGCAAGATACACGGACAATATCCGCCCCCGCCTCGGCACATCGCAATATCTGATCCACCGTTGCGCGAACATCCGACGTGTCCGTGTTGGTCATGGTTTGCACCGAAATCGGTGCATCCCCACCAACCGGAACCTTGCCAACAAAAATCTGACGACTTTTGCGGCGGTCAATATTACGCCAAGGGCGAATGGGATTGTGACTCATGATATGTGCCTGTGCGTGTCGTTATCGCACGGATATGTAACGAGAGAAATGGGCTGTGTCACCCGCGACTAATCGTTGCTGGCAGTGTGAATTTCGCGCCACGCATCGGCAGCAACCTGCAAGGCAACCGACGGATTGTCGACAACCGCCATGGCGCTTGCCACTTCGGTGGGCGCAAGCGGGATGTCGCGAACCACGGCATCGGTGTTGCTGACTGGGCCATAAGCGGCATCATTCACCATCACGAACAGCGCGGTCGCATTACCTGCACGCAAATAGGCGGCGGGTGCATCTTCGGGCAACTGATATTGCTCGCCAGCTGCCAGAGTTTTCTCAAAGATGATCGTGCCGTTTTCTTCGTAAATACGCACCCATACTTCTTCTTGCGCGACAACGCTGATGGTCGGAATTTCGGGCGTTTCGCTGACGATGGGCAGTTCGGCCTCGGCCAGCAATGTTCCTTCGGTCTCGTTTTCGCCGGGGATTACGGTATCGCCGGTTTCATCGGGATTAATTGCGAATATTGGCCCATCACGCGGTTCGACAACGGGAACGTCCAACTCTCGGCGGTTATACAGGATCGACGGGTCAGCCGCCAATTCGATGCTGGATGGTGTAAACCCATCGGCCGTCGTGCCCGCGCCCAAACCTTGCGGTTCAAAGGCGACCATCGGGTTATTTTCAATCGGTGCAAATTCGACCCGCTGAATATCGTTGATCAGGAACCATGCGCCATAGGCAAGCCCCCCGATCACCAGCATCAACGCCAACAAGGGCCCCGCCGCCATCAGCGTCGCGCCTGCGTTCGAAGCTTTGGCCTGTGTGGCCATTCCGGGCATGCGCGGCACCCAGCCAGACGCCGGGTGATCATCGCGCAATCCAACCTCAGAAGCCTGCGCAGACGGTGTGTTCAATTCCGCGCTCGCGCTTTGATAGCCAGCTTCCAGACAGAAACGGTGATACGTTTGTTCAGGGTCCAGATGCAGATAGCGCGCGTAAGAGCGCACATAGCCGGCCACAAAACTGGGATTTGGGAAAACAGACAGATCGCAGTTTTCAATCGCCGAGATATAGGACGCTTTGATCCGAATATCGCGCTGCACGTCGAGCAGACTCTTCCCGAGCGTTGCGCGTTCCCCGCGCAACTCATCTCCAAGCCGAGTCTCGAAAGAGTCGAACCCGCCCAGGGAATGCTCTGCTATCTCACGATCCATACAGTCTGCTTTATTGTTTTTGTGCCCCGTTTTCTTACCGATCAGCGCAGACCCTGCCCCAATATCGGTAGGGTTTCTTAGCATGATTCCAAAGGTTTGTGCAGGGGTAAATTTTCCGTGTACGTCAACGGCAGATATTCGCCGACCGACCGCCCGAAATGGGTTAACCGGCTTTCTTGACGCGCGCCAGTTCGCAATGTCTCCACAATGTATCCAGCGAATTGATCAAATGATCGGTCATGCCCGCGTCATGCACAGGCGATGGGGTAAAGCGCAGACGTTCGGTGCCACGCGGAACCGTCGGGAAATTGATCGGCTGGACATAGATACCGAAATCCTTCAGCAGCCAGTCGGACAGCTTTTTGCATTTGACTGGGTCGCCGACCATGACCGGAACGATATGAGAATTGTTGTCCATCACCGGCATTCCAAGTGATTTTAACCGCATTTTCAGTGCTTTAGCGGCTTCTTGATGCTGTTCACGCAGTTCCGGATGCTCTTTCAGATATCGCACGGACGCAGCAGCACCGGCAGCAACAGCCGGGGGGAGCGACGTGGTAAAGATAAATCCCGGGGAATAGGACCGCACCGCATCCGCCATCTTGGCGGATGTCGCGATATAGCCGCCCATGACACCATAGGCTTTGGCCAAGGTGCCGTTGATAATGTCGATCCGGTCCATCAGGCCATCGCGTTCAGCGACACCAGCGCCGCGTGGACCATACATGCCAACCGCGTGAACCTCGTCGATATAGGTCAGTGCACCAAACTCGTCAGCCAAATCGCAGACTTCTTTGATCGGACCAAAATCGCCATCCATCGAATAAATCGACTCAAACGCGATCAGTTTCGGCGCATCGGGATCGGCTGATTCGAGCAGTTCGCGCAGGTGATCCAGATCGTTGTGGCGCCAGATTTGCTTTTCGCAACGGCCATGACGCACCCCTTCGATCATCGAAGCATGGTTAAGCTCATCTGAAAAGATGATCAGCCCGGGAAACAGTTTCGGCAAAACCGACAAGGTTGCTTCGTTCGCGATATAGGCCGAGGTGAACACCAACGCGGCTTCCTTATGATGAAGATCAGCCAGTTCCGCTTCGAGCGCCTTGTGATAAATCGTTGTCCCCGAAATGTTGCGTGTGCCGCCCGATCCTGCGCCTGCGGTCATCAGTGCCGTTTGCATGGCTTGAAGCACAACCGGGTTCTGCCCCATTCCCAGATAATCATTGCCACACCAGACTGTGATTTCTTGCGATTCTCCGTCGGGTCTGTGCCAGGTTGCGCGCGGAAACGACCCTTTTTCACGACATATGTCCATGAAAACACGATAACGCCCTTCGTCATGAAGTGCGTTCAGGGCCTTGTCCAAACCTGCTTCGTAATCCATTAGGGGGCTAACTCCGGCTGCCTTTTATTACATAGGTTCTAAATACCCGGAGAAAAAATCCCCCGTATGTCGCAAATCGACGCAGGGGGACCTTATATTACGGTTTTTGAATGTTCAATCTTTTCAGGTCATGAAATTCGCGTGAATTACTCTAGTAAATGAATCGGATTTGCTCCGTCCAATAGCGTTCGATCACACGCAGGTTGGCGTTGATGCTTTGCAGGTCCTGCTTTTCCAGCGCGGTCGAGGTCAACATCCCCGAAGAATGCCGTTCAAACAGCTCTGCCAGCACTTTGCGGATATCCTTGCCCTTTTCTGTCAGGCTGACGCGCACTGACCGGCGATCCACCTTGCATTTCTCGTGGTACATGTACCCGCTATCAACCAATTTCTTGAGGTTATAGGAAACATTGGAGCCCTGATAATAGCCGCGGGATTTCAGTTCCCCGGCGGTCACTTCCTGCTCGCCAATGTTGAACAGCAGCAATCCCTGCACCGAATTGATGTCGATCAGACCCAGACGTTCGAATTCATCCTTGATTACATCCAGCAACAGCCGGTGCAATCGTTCCAGTCGGCCCAGCGTATCCAAATAAACACTTACAACGTCCGAGGCAGGGTCCATCATGTCCCTGCGCCTGGTTAGAACATTCATACTCCGTCTCCAAAACATACTCAATTTTGGTCAGACTTGGCGTCAAATGGAAAACAACAGGTTAAAATACCCCTATTTATGTAAGATTTTATGGAAATTCTGAATCAAACTGCCCAGGTCTTCATGCTCTGGCGGAAAGGGCTGCTGACCGGACATCCATTGGTACAGGTCCTGATCATTTTCGACCAGAAGCGACTCGTACCGATCCAGCATATCCGGATCAAGGTTGCTGAGTTTCGCATCCGCAAACCCGCCAAGGATCAGATCCATTTCCTTGGTGCCGCGCCGCCAACTGCGCATCCGCAAACGTTTCAGTCTGTTTTCTGGTGTTTCCTGCATGGCGCCTTGTTACGCATTCCCAAAAATTGTTCAAGCTTGAACCCGCCCGGTCTGCCAAGTATCACAACGCTGAACATATGCGGAGAATTCCATGTCCTTCTTGTCCAAATCCCTTGATCGCGTTCGACCCTCTCCGACAGTGGCTGTATCCACAAAAGCCAAGGAACTGAAGGCAGCGGGTCGTGATGTGATCGGTCTGGGGGCAGGCGAACCCGACTTCGACACGCCGGATAATATCAAAGCGGCTGCCATTGATGCGATCCATCGCGGCGAAACCAACTACACCGCGCCCGACGGTATCCCCGAATTGAAGGCTGCTATCATCGCAAAGTTTCAGCGTGAAAATCACCTGAGTTATGCGCCCAATCAGGTTATCGTGTCGACCGGCGGAAAACAGGTTCTGTTTAATGCGCTTCTTGCCACGCTTAACCCTGGCGACGAAGTGATTATCCCTGCGCCCTATTGGGTCAGCTATCCCGATATGGTCCTGCTGGGTGGAGGTACCCCAGTAATTGTCGAAGCCTCAATCGATACAGCTTTCAAAATCACACCGGCACAGTTGGAATCGGCGATCACCCCGCGCACAAAATGGTTTATTTTCAATTCGCCCTCAAACCCGACAGGTTCCGGGTATACGCGCGCAGAATTGAAGGCGCTGACGGATGTGTTGATGCGTCACCCGCAGGTCTGGGTGATGACGGATGATATGTACGAACATATCGTGTTTGACGATTTCGAATTTACCACCCCGGCGCAGGTTGAACCCGGCCTATATGATCGCACGCTGACCTGTAATGGCGTGTCCAAAGCCTATGCGATGACGGGCTGGCGGATCGGGTATGCGGCGGGTCCCGAACCCCTTATTAAGGCGATGGTGAAAATCCAAAGCCAATCCACGACCAACCCGTCTTCGATCGGACAATGGGCGGCGGTCGAAGCGCTGAATGGTCCGCAGGACTATATTGCGATGGCGCGCGCTGCCTTTCAGCGACGGCGTGATCTGGTGGTCGCCGCGCTGAACGCTATCCCCGGTATCGTTTGCCCCACCCCTGAGGGGGCGTTTTATGTCTATCCGTCGATACGCGATCTGATTGGCAAGACAACCCCATCGGGTAAACGCATCGAAAATGACGAGGATTTTGCCACCCAACTGCTGGAGGATGAAGGCGTGGCCGTCGTGTTTGGCGCCGCCTTCGGCCTGTCGCCGAACTTTCGGATCAGCTATGCGACTGATGATGCAACACTCACCGAAGCCTGCACCCGCATCGCACGCTTCGCGGCGAGCCTGTCGTGATCAAAGCGTCCCCCCCACCCTTGTATTTTCGTCGTCGTGACGACGGGGCATTGGTGTTTGCCGTGACAGACACGCCCGAAGGACGATTGGATATGCAACAGATCGCGGTGGTGAAACCGGACGGGCAAATCAAGCCGACAGGCAAATCCACGCTAAGTGATGAGCAGATCACGCTGATGGAACGCTGGTATCAAGACCAGAAGGAACGCCGCGACCAGCGGGCTGCCAATCGGCTGGAAGACTTGATTGACGAGCTGAACGCGGTCACGCAATGGCTGCAATCCGACGCGGATAGCGCATTGGTCAAATCACAGACGGAACCGCTTTTGATGGCGCTACACGATTTTCGCATGACATTGGCACGTTGTCTTAGCAAGGACAGCTGACAGTTTCCCTTCCCGTTGCTTCTTTTTTGCCATAATCTTTGCCTAATGTGGGGTGACAATAATTTTGGGGGATTAGCATGACGGAACTTTCTGTCGATCAAGAACAGATTCACGCAAATGTAAAGAAAAGTGCGCGGACGACCGGGATCGTGGTCGGACTGCTGGCGGGTCTGATCGCCCTGTGGGCGCTAAAGGGACAATCGACACCAGTCTGGATTGGTGGCGCAGCGGGGATCGGTCTGATCGTGGCCTTTGTCATTTATCGCTGGCGGTACCGGGCAAAATCCGATGCTGCAGTCTGCGAAAGCTGCAACGCCAAATTTGCGGTGTCACGGACAGATCACACGGAAACGCTGATCGGCACGGCCAGCAAGCAAGAGGAAGAAGAACAGGAGAATGGTGAGGTAAAAGTCACAAGCTGGACCGAGGAGACATTTTCTGTCACCGACACTTATACCTGTGCGAAATGCGGACATGCGACAACCAAAGAATATGAAACCAGTCGCCGTGAAAACGTGACCGAGGAGATCAAACCGAAAGCCCCGGCCGAGTCAGCGATGGATCAGAAACTGGCACGCGCAGCGCGAGCAGCTGGGGTTGACGTTACGGAACCTCGGACACCCGTCGGCAAAGGTCGGCGCAGTTCCTGAAGAGGGCATTTCCTCAGATCGAATTATTCCTATAATACGCCCCGTCCCGTGATGGGACAGGAGGCGGTGTTGTGATGTGGACTTGGGTTAGAGTGATTGCCTGTGCGCTTGTAATGGGGGTGCCAACCCTTGTTGCCTCTCAGGCGATCATCCCGTTCGGCTTTGCTCCGGGCACCACAAGTGCCAGCCTTCGCGGCATTATCCAGGGCCACGAATATGTCGATTATATCCTTTATGGTGAGGGCAACCAGCAGCTATCCGTGACCCTCTCTGCCGCCGAGGGAGAGGTGTATTTTCTTCTGCTCCCGTCAGGTGACAATGACACCGTCATTGCGGCTGGCGACAGCTCCACCGCCACCCAATCCATCCCCCTACCTGCGACAGGCGATTACACGCTTCGCGTTCATCAGGTCGGCGATGATCGGGATATGGGTACTACGGTGGAATATTCGTTATATTTGTCCGTTCAATGACACGGAGTTGCCGATGAACCCCCGCCCTCTCCTACCCCTACTTCTCACGCTGTTCGCGCTACCCGCCGCCGCGCAAATGTCCCAACCGCTGACATTTGCCGCGGGCGAACATGTTACAATCGCCGAAGCCACCATAACCGGGCATGAGTATTTCGATCACATGATTACCGGAAAGGCAGGACAAACCCTAAACGTCACCCTAGAACCCGGCGAAACCAACGGTCATGGTAGTGCGTTTTTTAACATCCTGCCGCCGGGCAGCGACGGCTATGCCATCTATATCGGCTCCATGAATGGCAACGAGGCCCAGATCACCCTGCCCGAAGACGGCACCTACGCCATCCGCGTCTATCTGATGGGCAACGACAAAGATGCGGGAAAGTCGGTGGCGTATTCGATACAGGTCTCGCTTTTCTGACCAAGTCTCTACTTTACCGACCCAATATTCCAGTGCATAACCGCCTGCACTATCAACCAACTGAACGAGCCTTACCATGCACGATATTCGCGTGATCCGAGAGAACCCGGAAGCCTTTGACGCGGGCCTTGCCCGGCGTGGGGTGTCGGCGATGTCCTCGGAAATCCTCGCGATTGATGCGGCGCGGCGCGCAAAGATTCATGCGGCCGAGGAAGCGCAGGCGGAACGTAACAAGGCCTCGAAAGAGGTTGGCGCTGCCAAGGCCAAGGGGGACGAGGCTGAATTCGAACGGCTGCGCGCGCTGGTTGCGGCCAAGAAGGACGAGATCGCCAAGCTGGACGAGGAAGCGAAGGCTGAGGATGCCAAGCTGACCGCCCTGCTGATGGGCCTGCCCAATATCCCGCGCGATGACATCCCCGACGGGGCGGACGAAAACGACAATGTCGAAATTCACCGCCACGGCAACCCGCGCAATTTCAGCTTTGACCCAAAGGAGCATTTTGAAGTGGCCGGCGCTGCCGCTGGGTTCGATTTCGAAAGCGCCGGAAAGATCAGCGGCTCGCGTTTCATGGTTCTAAAGGGTGCGATGACCCGCGTGCATCGGGCGCTGGCGCAGTTCATGCTCGACACCCATGTCGATAAACACGGCCTGACCGAAATGTGGGCCCCCGTGCTGGTGCGCGAGGACGCGATGATCGGCACCGGCCAACTGCCGAAATTTGCCGAAGACAGCTATAAAACCGAAGAAGGCTGGTGGCTGATCCCAACCTCCGAAGTTTCGCTGACCAATATCGTTGCCGGGGAAATCGTGGACGAGGGTTCCTTGCCGCTTCGCATGACCGCCCATTCTCAATGTTTCCGCTCCGAAGCTGGATCGGCGGGGCGCGACACGGCGGGCATCCTGCGCCAGCACCAGTTTGAAAAGGTCGAAATGGTCTCGATCACCCTGCCCGAAGACAGCGACGCCGAACATAAAGCGATGACGAAGCGGGCAGAGGCAATATTGGAAGCGCTCGGCATCCCATACCGCACGGTGGTTTTGTGCACGGGTGATATTGGGTTCGGCATGAAGCGCACCCATGATATCGAGGCCTGGCTTCCCGGTCAGAACACCTATCGCGAGATCAGCTCGGTGTCCGTCGCAGGCGATTTTCAGGCGCGCCGTATGAATGCCCGGGTGCGGCGCAAAGACGGTTCGTTGGATTTTGTGCATACGCTGAATGGCTCGGGCCTCGCCGTCGGGCGCGCGCTGATTGCTGTGATCGAGAATTACCAGCAAGAGGATGGGTCGATTGACCTGCCCGACGCGTTGCACCCTTACTTGGGCGGCAAAACCCGCATTAGCGTCAGCGGAGAATTGATCTGATGTCGATCGCGGCGATGATCCTTGTCGGCATCGTTGCCGCCCTGCATCTGATGTTTTTTGTGCTGGAGGCATTTCTCTGGGAAAGCAAAGGCCCCGGCATTTTCCGCAATATCCCACCAGAAATGTTCACGCCGACCAAAACCATGATGCAAAATCAGGGTCTGTATAACGCGTTTCTTGCGGCTGGGTTGATCTGGTCGCTGTTCATCGGCGATCTGCAATGGCAGGCGAATATCTCGCTATTCTTTCTGGGGTGCGTGATTATCGCCGGTCTGGTCGGCGCGGCGACCGTATCCCGCCGGATATTTTTCGTGCAGGCAGTCCCTGCGATTCTGGCAGCAATTCTGGTGCTGATTTAAACCGCAAGTATCGGGTCGTCCAATATCTTTCCCGGGGATAGTCATGCTCCAAACACAGGAGCAGACGATGAAATTTCACCCGATCCCCACCGAACAGGCCCGCGCGTTGCAAAATGGCGGCCCCGATTTTTACGGTCAACCTGCCGAGCGCACCGTTTCTGACGGCTATGGCAATCCCTGTCGCCACTGCTTGCGCCACATTCCCGCTGGGCGTTCCATGCTGATTGCGGCCTACCGCCCCTTCCCCACGGATCAACCCTATGCCGAAGTTGGACCGATTTTCCTGTGTGGTGACCATTGCATCGCGCCCATCCCGTGGCCGGTGCTGCCCGATATCCTGACCAGCGCACCAGATTATTTGATCAAGGGTTACACGGCGGATCACCGCATAAAATACGGCACTGGTGCGATTGTTGCGTCAGACCAAATCATCGCCGCTTGCACTCGGATATTCGACGATCAAAGCGTGGACTATATCCACGTCCGGTCTGCACGAAACAACTGCTACCAGTGCCGCGTGTCGCGTGGCGGATCGATATAATCCGCCACTAACGCAATTTACATGGGGTTGGCGTTGGCAAAGAACAATTGCTGTCCATTCACAATATAGCCATTGATCAGCGCTTGTCCGTGATCGCTTAGCATCCAGTCGATGAAAATCTGCGCCTCCTCGACCTTCACATGGGGGTGGCGTTCAGGATTAACCAAGATAATGCCATACTGATTGAACAAGGGGGGATCCCCTTCGAAGACAATTTTGGTGCCCGCCTTATTCTCATATGCAATCCAGGTCGCGCGGTCGGTCATGGTATAGGCTCCCATCTCGACCGCCACGCGGATCGTGGCGCCCATGCCGGACCCGGTTTCGCGATACCATCCCGAATAGGGATCCGGGGTGAAGCCAATTGAGGCCCAAAGCGCCAGCTCTTTCTTGTGCGTTCCACTGTCATCACCGCGTGAGACGAAAATGCCTTCCCCGCCGCTCAGAAGGCGGAGCACTTCCTCGATGTTGGCAGCAGACCCAAGATCAAGCGGGTCAGCTTCGGGACCCAATATCACAAAGTCATTATACATAAGGTCAAACCGTTCGACACCATACCCCGCTGTTACAAACGCCTCTTCGGACGCTTTGGCATGGACCAGCAACACATCAGCATCGCCATTTTCCGCGTTTTTCAGCGCCTGCCCGGTGCCGACAGCAACCACATTCACAGTGATCCCGGTTTCTTCGGTAAAGATCGGCAGCAGATAATCATAAAGCCCGGAATTCTGCGTTGATGTCGTCGATTGCACAAGGATCGACCGATCTTGTGCCAACGCGGCAGACGCAAAACTTGCAAGCAAAGCGAATGCGATACATAGTTTACGAAACATGTTACCCCCTCGTTATGACCTATTTATCATAACGATAATCACATGACGGGTTGACCGACAAGACTAAAAAGACATAACGGAGGAAATATGGGCAAACACCGCCTTTCAAAAGACGGCTCGCCCCGATTGCATTCCAAGATTTCAGTTGATGAGAACGTGATCGGTTCCGGCAAAGTGCGGCTTTTGTCCCTGATCCACGAACATGGCTCGTTGAACGCCGCGGCCAAGGAAATGGGCGTCAACTATCGCCGTGCCTGGATGTTATTGGAAACATTGCAGAAATGCTTTGCCGACCCGCTAACAGAAAGCGAACGCGGCGGGGCAACACAAGGGGGAACGGTGTTGACGCCACTGGGGCTAGAGTTGATCCAACGGCACCGCGATCATGTCGCCGCCCTCGACGCCGCGGCAGAACCCTTTGTAACGTGGGTCGTGGCGCACAAAGCCCCCACCAACAAGTGATGCAAATCCGACTCACTTACGTGGAAAAACACCAAAGGTCTTGACCTGCACTAGACGCCCGATCCCGCCCTTCGTAGAAGGAGGAAAACAAATGAGCAGTCATGAGAATTCTGATTACCAATGATGACGGCATTTCTGCGCCGGGGCTAAGAGCCCTGCACGCGATTGCTTCTGAGATCGCCGGACCGGATGGCGAGGTCTGGACCGTTGCCCCTGCCTTTGAACAATCGGCAGTATCGCACTGTATTTCCTATGTTCGCCCTATGCTTATCCAGAAACTGGACGACCGACGCTTTGCCGTCGAGGGATCGCCCGCCGATTGTGTTCTGGCGGGCGTGCATGATGTGATGAAGGAAGCCAAACCCGATTTGATCCTGTCCGGTGTGAACCGGGGGCATAATGTCGCCGAGGATGTAATCTATTCCGGCACGCTTAGCGCGGCCCGCGAAGCGACGATTCACGGTATTCGCGCCATTTCCATGTCGCAAGCCTATGGTCAGGGCAATCTTGGTCTCTCTGACATGTTCGAAGCGGCCCGCAGGTTTGCGCCTGACATTATTCGCCGCCTGCTTGCCGACGCGCCGTGGTTCGATCAACCCTATCCAGTCTTTTATAATGTCAATTTTCCGCCAATCCCCGCCGATCATGTCAAAGGCGTAAAAACCGCGGTTCAAGGCCATCGCCCCGCCGCAACTTTTGGTGTCGAACCGCAAACAGCCCCAAATGGCCGCCTGTTCCTGTGGTTGCAGCATGGATCAGGAAATGAAAGCGCCTCGCCTGGCACCGATGCGCGTGAGATTCACGAAGGCTATGCAACTGTTACCCCCTTACGGGCTGATGCGACGGCGCATGATCTGGTGAACAGATTGTCCGAGGTGTTTGTATGAACCTGTCCGAAGAACAGCTTCAGTTCGTATTTCATCTGCGACAGGCCGGGATTACCGATCGTGACGTGATGAAGGTGATGGAAACCACCCCGCGTGATGTGTTCCTCGAAGGGATATTTCGTGATCGCGCCTACGAAGACCGCCCCTTGCCGATTTCCTGTGGGCAAACGATCAGCCAGCCGTCGACCGTCGCCCGCATGACCGAGGCGCTTGAACTCAACAAACGCTGCAAAGTGTTGGAGATCGGCACCGGCTCGGGCTATCAGGCCGCAATCCTCGCGCCATTGGTGCGTCGGGTCTATACGGTGGAACGCCACCCGGCACTGGCAAAGGCAGCGGATAAACTGCTGACCGGTCTGGGCTATACCAACATCACCGTGATTACCGGTGATGGTAGCCACGGTTTACCCGCGCAGGCACCGTTTGACCGGATCATCATGACAGCCGCTGCCGAAGACCCGCCCGCGGTGCTTCTGAACCAGCTGAAAGACGGCGGGATCATGGTTTTGCCGGTAGGACAGTCCGACACTGTTCAAAATCTCATTAAAGTGATAAAAACGAACGGTCGTTTTGAATATAAAGAGCTGGGAGAGGTCCGGTTTGTCCCCTTGTTGGGCGGCATCGCCAAGGATCCGGCAGCATGAGGCATGACACAGTCTGAGGGCACGTAGATATGACACTGAAACGAAACTTCACGAAACTGACCAGTTTGATGCTGAGCGCAGCGATACTTGCCGGTTGCGATGATGTGCCGTCATTGGGATGGCGTTCGAACGGGCCGGGCGACACAGCCCCCCCCGCGATTGACCGCCCTGCCCCCGACAGCCGCGGGGTCATCACCTATGAGACCTATCAGGTGATGGTGGCGCGCGCCGGGGATACCATTCCCAGCATGGCCGCGCGTGTTGGCCTGTCGCCTGATCAGTTGGCGCGCTTCAACGGATTGTCCGTCGATCACGCGCTCCGCTCGGGTGAGGTTCTGGCCTTGCCGGAAAATGTCGGCGGGACTGTGGTCACCGGCCCAACCGGCTGGAGCCCCGAAATTGCAGCAACCGCGATCAACACCGCCACCCTGCCCTCGACGGGTGGAATTGGGGGATCACAACCTTCGGTGGGAACACCAAACTCGCCGATCCAGCATCGCGTTCAGTCAGGGGAAACCGCCTATTCGATTGCGCGGCTTTACAATGTTTCGGTGACGGCGCTGGCCAGTTGGAATGGTTTGGGTCCTGACCTGACCGTGCGAGAGGATCAGATGTTGCTGATCCCGGTTCCCGACACATCGCGCATGACCGTAACCCCGACGACTCCAACCACCACAAGCACGCCGCAAACGACCAATACCACCACCACGACAACAACGACGCCGGTCACGACGACGACCAGTTCGGGTGGCTATCTGACCCCAGTCGAAGGCACGGTAATCCGGACCTTCAACCCTGAAACCGGTCGAAACAAAAGCGATGGTATCGACTATTCAGTCGCGGCCGGATCACCCGTGCGCGCTGCACAGGCAGGAACGGTGGCGTTGGTGTCGGAATCCAACGGTGATCTGGGCACAATCGTGCTGATCCGTCATGCGGATGGCGTGATCACGGTTTATGGCCGGGTCAGCAATGTCACAGTGGCCAAGGGTGACAGTGTTTCACGTGGGCAGGTGATCGGTGTGGTCGCAAATGGTTCCAACCCCTCGATGCATTTCGAAGTGCGCAAAGGCACCGAACCGGTCGATCCCGCCCCGTATCTGCGCTAGCGCAGTTTCCCCCCACAAAATGGCAATTGCCATGTGGCAATTGTCGCAGATTTCTGCAAAGCCCCGAGTAATTTTCGGGGCTTTTCCATTGGAATACCGGACAAGGAAAGTCGGAAAAGCCGCGATAAACACCTAGTAAAATCAGGGGGTCACAAACAATTGCCACGTGGCAATTCAGCCATCTTCAAGGCGTTAATCCAGTTTTATCCCGCGCCGCCCCGCAAGATCAGTAAAGTACTGCCAAGCCACCCGACCCGACCGGGCACCACGGGTTTGCTGCCATTCAATCGCCTCGGCACGCAGGGTTTCGTCGCTGATATCAACCCCAAACGCATCACAATAGCCGCGGATCATAGCCAGATAATCATCCTGCGAGCAGGGATGGAACCCGAGCCACAACCCGAACCGATCCGAGAGCGAAACTTTCTCCTCGACTGCCTCGGCCGGATTGATTGCGGTGGAGCGTTCGTTTTCAATCATGTCGCGGGGCATCAAGTGGCGTCGGTTCGACGTTGCGTAAAACAGGACATTGTCAGGTCGCCCCTCGATCCCGCCATCCAGCACCGCTTTTAGCGATTTGTAGTGGCTGTCATCATGATCAAAGCTAAGGTCATCGCAAAACAACAGGAACCGTTCCGCCCGCCCACGCAACAGGTTCAGTAACCGCCCGATCGAGGGGATATCCTCGCGCTGGATTTCGACGAGTTTCAACGGGGCATCGGCATTGATCCTGGCATGAACCGCCTTGACGACCGAAGATTTCCCCATCCCGCGTGCACCCCACAGCAATACGTTATTCGCGGGCAGACCGGCGGCGAACTGCCGAGTATTGTCCAGCAGGATGTCGCGAACTCGGTCAATCCCAACCAGCAAGTCCAAGGGCACACGGTTCACCTTGGGTACGGCTTCCAGACGGTCGGGCTGAGTGTGCCAGATATAGGCGCTTTCGGTAAATTTCGGGGCCTTCAATGGCGGCGGGCTGATCCGATCGAGCGCGGCGGCGATGCGCTCTAACGTCTCTGCTTTGCGTCCCATTATTCCGCGCCCTCGGCGTCCTCGTCATCGTAATAGCCGTCTGCGCGCAACTGTTCCTCACGCTTCCTCTCGACCCGCCCGACCAGCAGGATCGAGACCTCGTAAAGGCCATAGACGACGGTAAACAGGATGAGCTGGGTGATTACATCAGGCGGAGTCACAACCGCAGCCAGAACCAGAATGGCCACAACCGCGTATTTTCGCATAGCCCCAAGTCCCGCCGCCGATACCAGCCCCGCCTTGCCCATCAGGGTCAGTAGGACCGGCAGCTGGAAACATAAACCAAAGGCAATCAGGAATTTCATGGTCAGGGACAGATAGGCCTCGGCAGAGCCCTGAAAGCTGATACCGGCGGTTTCGCTTACCACCTCGCCTTCAACAGGAACTGATCCCTGCTGAAAACCCAGAAAGAAGTCAAAAGCCAGCGGCGTGACCACGTAATACGCGAACGCGGCGCCCAAAAAGAACATGAATGGTGAGGCAATCAGGAACGGTAAGAACGCGTTTTTTTCGTTTCGGTAAAGGCCTGGCGCGACAAAACGCCAGAGTTGGTAACCAATAAACGGGAAGGATAAGGCCAGACCACCAAGCAGCGAGATATTGATCGCGACCATGAACCCTTCTTGCAGCTTGATGAAGATCAGCGAGCATTCCTGACCGGTGATATCCATAGCGTCGCACAGGGGTGACAACAGGAAGTTGAAAATGGGACGCCAAACGGTGAAACAAATGACCATACCGATCAAGAACGCCACCATCGATTTGATGATCCGCGAGCGAAGCTCGGTCAGATGCTCGATCAGCGGGGCGCTGCTGTCATCTATGTCGTCGTCACTCATGACTTGGGTTTCTCTGTTTTCGGCTTGGTTTCAGATTTTGACTTCGCCTTGGGTTCCGGTTTGGGCGCGTCGTCCATCAGCCCGTCGCGAATAGCCGCGGCGTCATCATCCGCTTCGCCCGTGTCATCCTTGAGCGGAACACCGGTATCGCGGGCATCAACAATGTCCGTGAATTTCTTCTTGATGGCGGCGTCGGGTTTATAGTTTTTAAGATTATTAATATCTTTCAAACCCTTGGTGGCCTCGGTTAAACCACTGGCATCTGCGGCTTCTTCCATAGATTTCTGGAACTCGCGGGCCATGGCTTTGGCTTTGCCGACATAACGACCCACCGTCCGGAACATTCCGGGCAGGTCCTTCGGGCCCACCACGATCAGCGCGACAACGCCAATCACCAGCAGCTCCATGAAGCCGATGTCAAACATGTATTAGGCTTTGTCTTTTTCTTCGGCCGGGGTCACGTCCATCGCCTCTTCCGCAGCGGCTTTCTCCAGCTCTTCCTTGCCTTCGTTAACGCCACGTTTGAACGAGGTAATGCCCTTACCCACTTCGCCCATCAGCGACGAGATTTTGCCACGACCAAAGAGAACCAGCACTACAACTGCTATCAACAGCAGGCCCGGCAATCCAATATTGTTTAACATTGTAAACTCCCATTCTACCGGTTACCCGGTTCATCATCCCGAGCAATAGATATTGGCTATCGCGGGGGTTTTCAAACCCCAAAATGCAAAATTGGCGGATTCGGGATCACTAAAGTTCGATCAAGACGCCTTGTCCGAAAGACTGGGCTTGAACGTATGTTCCAAACAGGCGGGTAAGCACAACGATAGTGTGAATATTCATAAACGCCGCCAATATGTCGTGTGGGCAGTCTATTTATATTTCACGCGTGGTCAAATTGCCTGGTTACCCGGCGACCGGGAACACAAAGCACCGATCACGGCGCATCGACAACAACAAGGGCGTCCCGGGTTTGGGCAGGAAAACCCCCGGCACCGTGGTCGTAAGGCGCGAACCATCATATTCCATCACGAGTTCGACAATGCTTTCCGACCCCAGAAACCGCGACCGGCTGACATGACCGCGGGCGGGGATGCCATCGCTGTCGGTAGGGTTCGCAACCGCACGATCAAAGTCGATACGAAGATGTTGAGGACGGATAACGATTTCCACCTCGCTGCCTTCGGGGACGCCGGGCGTCAGAAACTGACCGAACGGGGTTTCGGTCTGGGCGTTTTGCACCCTTCCCCGGATCACGTTGATGTCCGAGAAGAATGCCGCCGCATCGCGATCTTTGGGTGTGTTATAGATATTATAGGGCGCGCCAATTTGCACGATCCGTCCGTCGCGCATCAGCGCAATCTGATCGGCCATTCGCATCGCTTCTTCGGGTTCGTGCGTGACGAGAAGGACGGCGGTCCCCTCTTCCTTGAGGATTTCCAGCGTTTCGTCACGGATCCCGTCGCGTAGTCGGTTATCAAGTCCGCTGAAGGGTTCATCCATCAACATCACGTCGGGTTTTGGGGCCAGCGCCCGGGCGAGCGCCACGCGTTGCTGTTCGCCACCTGACAGTTGATGAGGGTATTTGTCGGCATATCGTGCCAGTCCAACGCGGCCCAGCATTTCAAGTGCCGCTTTGGTATCTCCGCCAATTCCGAATGCCACGTTTTTCACAACGGTCAGATGCGGGAATAGAGCAAAATCCTGGAACATCAACCCAATGGAGCGCTTTTCAGGAGGCACATGGGTATCGTCGTTAGAGATTACCCGCCCGTCAAACAAAACCTGTCCACTATCCTGTCGATCCACCCCTGCCGCAATCCTAAGCGTCGTAGACTTCCCACAGCCCGAGGGGCCAAGAAGGCAGGTCACCTCGCCCGCATAGAGTTGTAGCGACAGGCCATCGACAACAGTCTGGCCGCCAAAATGACGGGTGATCTGGTCAAGTTCAAGTTTCGGGGGAGCTACGTTCACGTGACCTATTCCGATAATTTCACTCGGAATATCAAAGGCGTCAGGCGCGGGCAAGCCTCCGTCGCATGGCTACACCGATTAATCCGGCGGCAAAGCCAATGACAAGAACCGCAAGGCAGATGAACAATAGCCGTTCATATTTATGGCCATGGCCAAACAAGGTTTGAACCAGTTCGCTCGACTGATAAAAATAGGCAGTCGCGCCAGCAACCGCCGCGGCAAATGCCGTCAGGTAGGACCAGAGCGGCAGGCGCTGATTAAAGATCAGGCCAAGGATCAGGACAGGCGCGAGGAACATGGATGCGGTGCCCGACACGGCGACGGCGGCAAACAGGTCCTCTGTCTCGACCAGAAGGAACGCTAGACCGCCGATCATAAACACCATCATCGCGATACGGCCATTGGCGATGGTACGGGCACCAAACTGCATTTCGTCAATCGCCAGACGGGCCGCGGAGGAAAGCGCGCTGTCCAACGTGCTCATCGCTGAAATAACCAGCGAGGCGATGATCAGGAAATAAACGAAAGGGCCGAACATGGTAAGCCAGGTGCCGATCAGCTCGCCACCGACCAGTTCTGCCCCGACCAAGCTTGCCTGCACGCCAAACAGTCCGAAGCCCAATATACAGGCAGCGGATATCCAGAATGCATGGAGGAAGGCTCGTTTGGTGGTGGTTTCGTCCGCAAGAAATCCCCGGTCCATCATCACCGGGTCATGGGCCGGATAGGATGGGATTTGCAACAGCGCGACGGCGAACAGGACCCAGCCGTTATAGCCACCGGAAATTCCCGGGGCGGTAAAGGCGGCAGAGACGGAAAAACCGTTGAAGATCATCGCGATGACGGCGATGACAAACACCACCAAAAACAGCATCATTTGTGCAACATCGGTGCGCAGCGATGCGCGAAGGCCGCCGAACGCGGAATAACCCAGTGTCACCAACGCCAGCGCGATCATCGAAATGTCCCCTGCCCGATCAGACCCGTAAGCAGCGGTGAAAATCAGGCCCACGACCAGCAGGTTTGCAAATACTTCGGACATCAGGCGCAGGGCGACGATGAAATTATAGGTCATGGTGCCGGTGCGGCCATATTCCCCGCGAAGCCAGTCCTGCAAACTGCGCGCGCCCTTGCGGCGCACGTGGCTGATGATCACCATCCCGGTCAGAAAGCTGAGGTAATAAGCCGTGTAGGCCAGCGCCCCGGCGATGCCGTAGTAATACCCCAAAATCGCGGCGGTCAGAAGCGAGCGCGAGAATATCCACGTGGTCACCAGTGAAAAGGTCAATGTCAGCAGGCTAGGCGCGTGTCCGCGATTGTCCTGCCCGGCGAAAAAGCTGTCGACTGTCATTGCCCGTGGGCTGATCAATACGGAACCGATGGCGATAAACGCGACGAGCGCGATCAGGGCTTCGGGACTTGCGAAAAAGCTCATGGAGACCTCGGGTTTTCGCGAAGTGGTAGCCGAAGGTGTGGGTATCGGGAAGCGGTATTTCGCGCCCTCGCCGCTTCGTGATGTGGCGTCATGTCAGGGTGAAGCTGCGATGCGCCACCGCATTACCGTTGATCTGGATCGTCAAACGGTGTTCGCCGGGGTAATGGGTGAAAGTGGTGGCCCCTTTGACAAAGCGGTGTTTTTTGTCGATGGACACGGTTTCACCGGCGCTTAGCTGCAAGGTTTTCAGTTTAAAAACCTTTGGCGCAGTGGTCCCGTTTGCCTTTACGAAATCGATGACATAGTCGATCAGCGCCCCCTCGTTCGCCAGAGCGTGGAGATCAAAGCGGAAGGGCATGACCTCGCCGATTTTGGCGGATTTCGGAACGGTCAGGTTGGTTACCGTAAGGGCCGGTTCGGTATTGAACCCCAAGAGCTTCATCGCCTTGGGATGCCCTTGTTTCACCAATGAGCGCAGCGCGTGTCTGATAATCCATTCCATTTCTGTAGGGTCTTGACGCCCCTGCTTGCGCCATTTTTTCAGCGTTTTGATCGCCAGCTCTGGGTCCTTTTTGGCGATGTCGTTCATGTGGTTCGCGACGGATCGGGTAACAAACCGCGTCGTATCGGCATGTAGCTGGTCCAGAAACAGGATCGGGTCGCTGATGTCGAGGTTGATTTTCACCCCCCAAGGCAGGTTTGGGCGCGTCCCCTCGCTGACCAGACGGCGGACATGGTAGTTCTTGAACCGCGCCCATTTTGCCAGCGTTGCCATGGTTTCATCCGGGTAGTCATTCAGGAAATGCCGGATGGCATATTCAACGCTGAACCGTTTGGTCAGACGTCGCAGCAGGCTGAGCGAAAGATTTAGATGTTCGCGCGCCATGCCATTTTGGACAACATATTCCGACAGGGGCGCCAAAATGAAATCGCCAAAATCATTGTCACTTAACGTCGGGTCCAAAGGTGGCGGCAATGCTGCGCGGATGATCGCAACAGCTTCGGGATAATCGTCTGGCAGGAAATCGCCCAAAACCTTGGCAATCCAGGTGATGCGCTGTTTCAGTTCCAGTTCCGTCAGGCGTGCCATGACGGCATCGTCAAAATCAGTCCCGAACCCGAAAAGCCCGCCAAGGTAGCGGACTTTTTCAGCGTTAAATAGCTGATCCTTCAGCGAAAACCCCCGTGTCGCCGAGCCGTCATTCATAGGGTGGTGTTTACCTGTCCGCCATCCAGCAGGATGTTTTGGCCGACGATAAAGCCGGCGTGTTCTGAACATAGAAAGGCGCACATTTTGCCAAATTCATCCGGGTGGCCATAGCGGCGTGCCGGAATGGTTGCGATACGCTGTTTATAGGCGTCGTCCATCGAGATGCCTTGCGAATCCGCCACACCCTTGTCCAACGCCACAGCGCGGTCAGTGCCGTGAATGCCGGGCAACAGGTTGTTGATATTGACCCCGAACTCTGCCACCTGACGACTGGTGCCAGCAACATAACCCGTCAGTCCCGCACGGGCGGAATTGGACAGGCCCAACACCGGTATCGGGCTTTTTACCGACTGCGACGTGATGTTAACGATCCGGCCCCATTTCTTTTCGATCATTCTGGGCAGGACCGCCTTGATCAGGGCGATCGGCGAAAGCATGTTGGCGTCAAGCGCCTTGATAAAATCGTCGCGTTTCCAGTCGGACCAGATCCCCGGAGGAGGCCCGCCCGCATTGGTGATCAGGATATCAGGATCCGGCAGGGTGTTGAGGACAAGGCGCCTCCCCTCCTCGGTGGTGATATCGGCGGCGACAGGATTTACCCCGACATTATATTTTGCGGAAATATCATCCGCTGCCCGTTCCAAGTCATGGGCGTTGCGGGCGTTAATCACCAGATCAACCCCCGCTTCTGCCAAGGCCTCGGCACATCCACGGCCCAATCCCTTGGAAGCTGCACAGACAATTGCGGTTTTGCCGCGAATTCCCAGATCCATTAAATCACCCACACCGTACGTTGGTTACAACATCGTCCCCGTTCAAGAAGAAATTCGCCCGTGTCGGATCGTTGCTTTCGGTCACAAACTCTCCTGGTGCAATGAACCGGACGGGTCGGCCAAGATTGGCGCTTTCAACCGCACTTTGTGGCTGTCCGATGAAGTTCTGCAAAACACCGGCGTCACATCGGTTCGAAGCCACCTGTGCCGCCGTCGCGTTCGGATTGACGGTTTCGAAATAGGTCGAGCCATCCTCGCAGGCTGAAAGCGCGAGGGTCATCGCCAGAACTGATCCAAATTTTGCACTTTTCAACGTAAACGTCATGTCTGAAACTCCTTATTCGATTGTCCGTGCAGGCTATCGTGAGGATCGGCGGGTCTCAAGCCCCGATTGTGCGATGGGGCTGGAAGTGGCGGAAGATTCACTGATATGGGTGCAGTGAAGGAGTGCCCATGGCAAGCTGGTCGGTTATCTGTTTCGCAAATGAAGAGCCTGAACATCTGAAGGCTTTTGTCGCATGGCATCTGGGCTTGGGGGCGGAGAAGATTCATCTGATGCTGGACAATCCCGACCCCGGGATTGTTGACATGTTTTCGCACCTGCCGCAGGTCGATGCGCGTGCCTTTCCCCCTTCGTACTGGCCCAAACCCACCGACAAAGCCGAAGTCGGACGACAGGATCGTCATAACGCGCTTAGCACGCTAGCCTATCACGAGGTGACCTCGGACTGGGCGATACATATTGACGTTGATGAATTTTTGTTTCCGAGCGGCCCCGTCGATACCTTGTTGGACCAGATACCACGTGATCATCCTGCCATACGTATCTATGCCGCGGATCGGTTGTTACCTGACGGTTACACGCATTGGGCATCGGACTTTTATCGCATGCCAACATCCGAGCGATATCCCGATTGGCTGGGGGAAATTTATGACTTTCCTGATCAGTTCATGTTTGGATTGCGCGGGCATTCAAATGGCAAGCTGTTCATACGCGCGGGCCAAACCGGATTGAAGCTGATGTCGCACCGGATTGCGTTGGACGCGCCTATCCCGATCAAGAAAAGCAAATACGGCGATGCGTTCACGTTGCTGCATATGTTTGTGTTTGACTATGAGCATTATCAGCGAAAAGGCGTGTGGAAGTTCCTGCGCGGACCGGGCAATCAACGACGCGACGCTGAAATCGTAAACCCGACACCACGCGATCGTCGACGGATTGAATTGTCTGGCGCATTTGAGCGCGGAGACGAGGCGATGAAACACCGGATATTCCGTGATCTATTTGTGTTTTCGCCTGACAGGTTGAAACGGCTGGCCCGGTATCAGGATGTTCGACAGTTTGATTTCACCGAACCGCTAGGCCGCTATGTCAAACAATATTTCCCATAGGCCATTCCCTTTGCGCTTTGCCTGAATTATATCGCCCGCCATGTTAGACCGATCTTCAAATAACCCCGACCTGCCTGCCGAGATTCAGCGGCGACGGACATTTGCGATTATTTCGCACCCGGATGCAGGGAAAACCACGCTGACGGAGAAGTTCCTGCTGTATGGCGGGGCGATTCAGATGGCAGGTCAGGTGCGCGCCAAGGGCGAGGCGCGGCGGTCCCGTTCTGACTTCATGCAGATGGAAAAGGATCGCGGGATTTCGGTATCTGCGTCTGCTATGTCGTTCGAATTCAAGGATTTCTGGTTCAATCTGGTGGACACGCCGGGACACAGCGATTTTTCCGAGGATACCTATCGCACGCTGACGGCCGTGGATGCGGCAGTAATGGTGATTGACGGGGCGAAGGGGGTCGAAAGCCAGACGCAGAAATTGTTCGAAGTCTGTCGACTGCGCGACCTGCCTATCGTGACCTTCTGTAACAAGATGGACCGCGAGAGCCGTGATGTCTTTGATATCATTGATGAGATTCAGGAAAACCTTGCGATTGACGTCACGCCTGCGTCGTGGCCGATTGGCATGGGGCGCGATTTTATCGGGTCCTATGATCTGTTGAATGACAGGTTGCTGATTATGGATCGCGCGGATCGGAATGTAAAAGCCGGCAGCGTGCAGATTGACGGATTGGACGATCCGAGAATTACGGATCATGTTCCCGCGGATTTGCTGAAAAAGCTGCGCGAAGATATTGAAATGGCCCGGGAATTGCTGCCCCCATTCGAGCGCCAAGCGTTTCTGGACGGGACGCTGACGCCAATTTGGTTTGGGTCCGCCATCAATTCATTTGGTGTTCAGGAGCTGATGGACGGGATTGCAGATTACGGCCCCGCCCCGCAAGTGCGCCCCGGCGAGCCGCGGCAAGTCTCGCCCGATGAAAAAAACGTCGCCGGGTTTGTGTTCAAGGTTCAGGCCAACATGGACCCGAAACACCGCGACCGCGTGGCGTTTGTGCGGCTTTGTTCCGGGCATTTCAAACGCGGGATGAAGCTAAAGCATGTGCGATCGGGTAAGCCGATGGCGATTTCGAACCCCGTGATGTTTCTGGCAAACGACCGCGAATTGACCGAGGACGCGTGGGCCGGTGACATCATCGGCATTCCGAACCATGGGCAGTTGCGGATTGGTGATAGCCTGACCGAAGGCGAGGATATCAAATTTACCGGCATCCCGTCATTCGCGCCCGAATTGCTGCAAACGGTGCGCGCGGGTGATCCGATGAAAGCGAAACATCTGGACAAGGCGCTGTTGCAGTTTGCCGAGGAAGGGGCCGCCAAGATTTTCAAACCTATAATCGGATCAGGGGCGATTGTCGGCGTTGTGGGGGCGTTGCAGTTCGAGGTTCTGGCGAGCCGGATCGAGTTGGAATACGGCCTGCCGGTGCGGTTTGAGGCGTCACAATTCACGTCGGCACGTTGGGTGTCCGGGGACAAGGTCGCGGTAGAGAAATTCGTGAACGCGAACAAAGGGCATATGGCGGCAGATCATGACGGCGATCCGGTATATCTGACGCGGCTTCAATGGGACATTGATCGGGTGGAACGGGATTATCCGGATGTGAAGCTGACGGCGACTAAGGAGATGCAGGTATAAAGAAAAGGGCGCAAAATTTGCGCCCTTGTGTGTAAACTCTAGTCTTGTTGAGCATTCACGTCGTTATACCAATCAACAATATACCAGTTAGTCGCTTCTTCTTCGCTACCAGGATATGCAGAGGCATCTTTAATTTGACCATTTACCGATACAAGCGTGCTGTCATCGTTAAAGTATAGCGGGGCATCGTTTGTACTGTCGACCGAGTAGTAAAAATTTTCGAATCCTTCCGGCGCGTTTGCCAACACGTCATTATACGCGGCGACCTTATCGCCATTGTTGCGAGCCAGATATTCTTGCACAGTGCCCGCCGGTCCAAGTGTCGGGGTCGCGCCGGTAATTAACGATGCGACCAACTGAGATTCGTCCAACTCTGACGATGTGGAATTGGCTGACGTATTTATGCCTCCTGCGATCAAAGTCAGAACTGCAATTGCAATACCCACGATGGCCGCTGTCAGTACCACCCAATCCACGGTAACGGCGCCGGATTCATTACGCACAAAAGACTTGATACTCATGTCACATTTCCTTGTTACACCCACCAAACTGGTGGAACTGGTTACTGCCAATCCAGAAAAGCGATCGGGTTGACGTTGGGAAAATAATATTTTGTAATCCGGGCAGGATTGTGACTTTAGGTTGATCTTTTTAAGTCAAATATGCATGGAACATTGCATCGCTGCGCGAAAAACTCGAGCTGGAATAGGGCCTGCCGATGCGGTTTGAGGCGTCCCAGTTTACAACAGCCCATTGGGAGTTGGGAGACAAAGCGGCGGTGGAGAAATTCGTAAACGCCAACAACGGGCATATGGCGGCGGATCACGATGGCGATCCGGTTAGCTTGACCCGGCCACAGTGGGACATTGATCGGGGGGAATGGGATTATCCAGATGTGAAGCTGACGGCGACGAAGGAAATGCAGGTGTAAACGAGACTGGCGCAGAATTCTCTGCGCTAGTCTGATTGAGCCGGACTTACAAAGGTTTCGGTATTGAAATCACTCTAGGTCACTAATATTTTGAGATGATTGAATTGGATTATAGTCTGCAGTAGAATAGGTAACCCCGGCTACACTATATCCGGTATGATTTTCATTAACATCATACGTATAATAAACTGGTGCACCTGTTGCATTGTCGATTGACCCACCCCAAACGCTACCTTCTGGTGCGTCATCGTCAACTGCCAATGAGGCGAAGAACGAATTGCCTTCATTTGCATCAAGGTAATCCTGCCAAGAACTGTAACTTGATGTAGCAGGCCCTGCGGAGTTATCACCGCCAATTAAAGACGCGACACTATCTGCAGAATTCAAAGATGTTGTTGTCGTGTTGGCCGATGTATTTATACCACCAGCAATCACGGTCAATACAGCAATGGCAATACCCACGATAGCCGCTGTCAGTACCACCCAATCCACCGTAACGGCGCCGGATTCATTACGCACAAAAGACTTGATACCCATGTCACATTTCCTTGTTACACCCACCAAACTGGTGGAACTGGTTACTGCCAAGCCCAAAATACAGCGGCTTCACATGGCAAAGTGATATTTTTTAATCCGGGCAGGAATGTGACATTTGGCTGATCTTTTTAAGTCAAATAAGCATAGAACAGTGTATCGCTGCGCGAAAAGCCCTAGCCCAACAGTTCGTGACAAAGTTCCAGCGCCTCAACCAGCTTATCAACCTCTTCCACCGTATTATACAGCCCGAACGAGGCGCGCACGGTCGAGGTGACGCCGAGAAATTCCATCAACGGATGGGTGCAATGCTGCCCGGCGCGAACAGCCACACCTTTTTGGTCGACGATGGTGGAAATGTCATGAGCATGAGCCCCGCCATTCATCGTCATCGAGAATATCGCGCCCTTGCCCGGCGCATTTCCCTGAATGTTTAGCCAGTTCAACCCGTGCAATCGCTGCTGCGCATAATCGCGCAACGAATGTTCGTGTGAGAGGATGTTTTCCATGCCCAGTTCGGTCATGTAATCAATCGCAACACCAAGCCCGATCATCTGAACGATCCCTGGGGTTCCGGCCTCAAATTTATGTGGAGGATCGTTATAGGTGACAGCATCCTTGGTCACCATGGCGATCATGTCGCCACCGCCCATGAAGGGCTGCATCTCGGCCAGACGGTCACGGCGAATATAAACTGCGCCGGACCCGGATGGCCCGTAAAGCTTGTGCCCGGTGATGGCAAAGAAATCGACGTCCAGATCCACCACATCCACTGGCATATGCACAGCCGATTGCGACCCGTCCACACATACAACCACGCCTTGCTCGTGCGCGGCTTTGGCAATGGATTTCACATCAACCACGGTTCCCAGCACATTCGACATCTGGGTAATCGCGATCATCCGGGTTTTCGGTCCAATTGCATCAATCACCTTTTGCGGATCCAGCGAGCCATCGGGTTCAATATCCACCCATTTCAGCACAATTCCCTGCCGCTCGCGCAGGAAATGCCATGGCACGATATTGGCGTGATGCTCCATCACAGACAGGATAATTTCATCCCCAGCCTTCAGATTGGGCACCCCCCAGCCATAGGAGATCAGGTTCATCCCCATGGTGGAACCTGTGGTGTAGATGATCTCGTCCTCGTGTTTAGCGCCCAGAAAGCATTTCAGCTTGCCGCGGACTTCTTCATATTTGTCGGTTGCCAGATTGGACAGGTAATGCAGACCACGATGAACATTGGCATATTCATTGCGATAGGCGTTGGCGACCGCGTCGATTACCACTTTGGGTTTCTGGGCCGACGCGCCATTATCCAGATAGACAAGCGGTTTGCCGTGAACCTGCCGATGCAGGATGGGAAAGTCTTCGCGAACTTTTTGGACATCATACATCAGTGATCACCTCGGTTGTTGGCAGGTTGAGGAACGAAATTACTAATGCAAGGACTGTAGTCCCAATCACTAATGCAATTGCCGCCAGTATTAAACCCTTCATATTACTAGTATTATCGACCAATTCGGCGAAATATTGCCCAACCGCCCACACGCTCCAGATTATTGGTGCGAATAAAAACAGCAATCCAAACGGTCCCGTCAGGACCAGCACGAAGATCGCTGCAAGGGTGGCCATCAGTTGCAGCATGTTGAACCAGATGAAAATGGTTGCAGACTGCAAGATATTCACCTGCCGTCCAAAACTGCCCGAAAGCGCCGAAATGACGCCACTATAAATGCCGATGAACAGCAATTGTTCGAACACCGATATCATCAGCGATGGGGTGCGATAGACTCCGGCTTCGGGGGCCAGTTTGGTCAAAAGGTCAAACAGAAAATAGAAGGCAAGCGTATTGAGGATAGCCAGAAGCACAGCGCCCTGAAACACCACGGATGGGGACAGGTTACGGCGCAGAAGAGACCCCGCCGCACGTCTGGGTTTCGTGAAACCATCACGAAACAGGGCTTTGAGAGAGTCGCTTATACCCCGCTCCTATCAGCTGAAGTCGAGAATACCCCGGGCACGCAGGATCAATGTCAACAGCATACCAGCGATAAGTATGATCGAGAGGCCGGCAAACAAGGGGAAAACCTTCTTGAATTTATGGGCTTCGGCAGCACCGGCTGACACGAACCAGACATAGGGCAGAAGACCAATCCAAAGCGGCATCAGCGACAGGGTTTCATTGCCAAAGATTGGCACAAAACCTTCAGCCTTCGCCATCAGGAAGGTGATCAACGCGGCCAGTAGACCAAAGGGAGAGGCCACAAATGCCCCCCAGAAAATGCCGACACGTGTGTCTTTGATCGATCCTTTGCCACCAATCGCCTTGAGCCCCAGCGCAACCAGAGTCGCAAACAGATAAACGGTCGCCGTGCGCAGAACCAATGCCCCCACAAGGAAGATCGCGGAATCTTCGGGCATCATATCGACAATAGCCGCATTTGGTGCGACGACGATCTTAATCGCCCAGGACAGGAAAAAGATCAGATCCGAGATCAGAACGAAGAACAACAGCCGTGCTTCGGAGGGGCCTTCTTCGATCATGCGGCGGGTCGAGGCACGCATGTCGCGCCAAGCGTCCCAGATACGTTCGAACAAGCCGGTGCGATCCTCGCGGAATACATGCGCGCCGATGTGAAACTTGTCCTCCTCCTCCATGTCGAGATCGGGAACCAGTTCTTCAATTTCATGAAGCAATTCCTTGGAGGCCTGTTCGTCATAGGTCACAGGTTCGTCGGCAGGAGTCTCGATCGGGGTTTCCGGATCGTTTTCCGGTTTGCCTTCGGTCGGATCGCTCATAGTCTGTCTCTCGCTTATATGGTAGGTCTTCGGCTGGCTATCGCTAAATAATGTTCTTTTTTAGGCGACCAGCATGATAATCAGAAGCAGTTAGGTCAAATGTTTTTTCCCAAAAACACGCGTTAATTCGCCGTATTGGCGATCTGTCCGGCAAAGTATATCGCCAGAATTGGCAGCGCAAGGATAAGAAGGGCTGTGGTAAATACGCGGAACGGTTTGGAAAACCCTTCGGTTGTGCTGATACAGATGGACCAAATCGCAATAATTGCCAGGATTAAAAGCAGATTGAGAAAGGGAAGAAATGATGGCGCGCGATATAAAAGCGCCGAGCCAATGATGGATTTGATCAGGATCAGTGGTGTGCTGACGACCAGAACCCAGCCCATCGTCAGACGCGCACCGTAAAAGCTGCCCTGCCCGCCAAAGCGCCGCGCGATCAGATGGCCGAGTGCGGACAGACCATAAAAGACCAGCGGCAGGAAAAACATCACCACAAAGAACCACATGATGACCCCGGCCGCGAGGCTTTGATCCGGCGCGTTCGAGAGGTCGGTTGCGAATATTCGCGGCAGGAATCCCAAGAAAATCGCGAAACAGCCCAGAACCAGATAGGCGGTTATGGTCGCCTCACGCGGCGCGAAAACGAGCTGGCGCTGCATCGAGGTCCCAAAGCCGCGATAGGCCGACAGCAGCTCGCCGACAAAGCCACGATTCATGTCAGCGCAGCCACGCCTGCAACTGCCCCCGGATCGCGTCGGCCAGCGTTTCGTCGGCGATTTCCTGAATGGCTTCGTCGAGGAATGCCAGAACCAGCATATCCTGCGCCTGATCCCGGGAGATACCGCGTGACATCAGATAAAACAGTGCCGTTTCATCAGCGCCACCACAGGTCGACCCATGCGAACAGGCAACATCATCGGCATAGATTTCCAGTTCCGGCTTGGCAAGGAAGTTGCTGTCATCATCCAGCAATAGACCCTGTGAAATCTGGTAACCGTCCGTTTTCTGTGCGTCTGGCTTGACCAGTATTTTCCCCTGAAAACAAGAGGTTGCGCCGTTACGTAAAACCTTTTTGAACACTTGGCGGCTTTCGCAATTGACCGCGTCATGTGTAACAAACACCGTGTCGTCATGGTGAAAGTCCCCATCACCCGCCGCAGCACAAGCAACATGAGCGTTGGCATTGTCCCCGGTCAGTTCAATGATGGTTTCGTTGCGGGTCAGCGTTCCGTTGACAGCAAGTGTGAAGGATTTGAACAGCGATTCCGCGCCAAGACGAGCGAAGATATGATTGCTGCCTGCCCGTTGCGTTTCGCGACCCTGTAAGCGGATATGGTGGAAACTGGCATTATCCGGCACGTCGATTTCGCTGACAATGTTGAACCGCGCCCCAATCGCCCCGGATTCCAGCAGGGTCAGACTGGCGTCTTTGTCCAGCTTGATCACATTGTGGATCAGAATGTCGGCCGTGGGATCTTCGCGCAGATATTGGATTTCGACGGGACGATCCAGCTGTCCCTTGACGTGAATGACCACTCCCTCTTTTGCCATGGCTGTGTTCAGCGCAGCCAAGGGGCGGTGTACTGGTTTTTGCCCGCGCGCTTCCAATTCGCCGAACAGGTCTTTGCACGCATGGATGTCAGCCGCCAGAACATCCGCCAGCTGATTGATCTGCACACCCTGAATGGCGTCAGAACGATGAACGTCAAACCGCCCGTCCACAAAAACGAGTTTCAAACTATCCACCTGATCAAAGGCGGTGACATCAGTGGGTGCAACCGGATTTTCTGTGGCGATGCCAGCGGTCAGGGCTGCGGGGTTGGTGTATTTCCAGTATTCGTCGCGCCGTGTCGGTGCGCCCATGTTCTGGTAGCGGCCAAGTGCGGCTTCGCGTGCCTCGTTCGCCCAGCGCGATGCAGAAGTCGGAGCGTCATACGCCCCCAACAAATCGTCCGTGGCTTTTTGTTTCTGTGCCGGAAGCGTCATTACGCCGCCCCTTCCAGCAGATCAGCATAGCCTTCGTCTTCGACCTGAAGCGCCAGTTCTGGCCCGCCAGATTTGATAATTTTACCATCTGCCATAATGTGCACCACGTCGGGTTTAATATGGTCCAACAAGCGCTGGTAATGGGTAATTACCAGAAATGCGCGATCTGGCGAGCGAAGCGCGTTCACCCCCTCGGCCACCAGTTTCATCGCGTCAACGTCCAGCCCGGAATCCGTTTCATCCAGAATGCACATTTTCGGTTCCAGCATTGCCATTTGCAGGATCTCGTTGCGCTTCTTCTCGCCACCCGAGAACCCGACATTGACGGGACGTTTCAGCATATCGGCGTCGATTTTAAGTGCTTTGGCCTTCTCGCGCACCAGTTTCAGGAAGTCGGCGGCGTTTAGCTCTTCCTCGCCGCGCGCCTTGCGCTGTGAATTGAGCGCTGTGCGCAAAAAGGTCATATTGCCAACACCCGGGATTTCCACAGGGTATTGGAACGCCAGAAACAGCCCTTCTGCGGCACGTTCTTCGGGTTCCAATTCCAGCAAATCAACGCCATCAAGGCTCGCCGACCCGTCTGTGACCTCGTACCCATCCTTACCAGACAGGATATAGGACAGCGTCGATTTCCCCGACCCGTTTGGCCCCATAATCGCATGGACCTTGCCTGTCGGAACTTCCAGATTAACCCCTTTCAGGATCTGTTTATCTTCTTCCTCGAGCGAGGCGTGTAGGTTGGTGATTTTCAGCATGTTTACTCCGCTATTCTGGGTCGTAAAACCAACCTTCAGACCGCTTTTTCAGCTCGTCTGTCATCAGGTTAGGTTCGATTTCAAAAATTGCCATCCGGCCGACAATTTCACTTGGCGATGCAATCTGTTCCACTTCATGATAGTCTGATCGATCAAGATAGTCGTCAAATAGCACCTTCGTTCTTTGTTTGATGTTCATGGCTGTCGCCGCAAAGCATGCCTTCCGAAATCGCCCGTCGATCAGAACTACATCCGGATTCACATCATTGTACTGTACCCAAGGCGCATTCGCGTACTCAGGGTAGTTTGCCTTGCGTTCATCATTAATCGGCCTTGCCCATTTTTTTGTTCGGCCAATATTCACGTAAACTATTTCCGCATTTTCCGAATTCGGATAATAATATTCGCGATAATTTTCCATATTCTTGGCCCAAAGTTGAGCACATTCTATCGAGACAATACGGGACACGCCGTTTTCTAGAGCTATCCTCGTCGACCCTCCACTGCCATATTCGAACACTACTGCATCCTTGGCATACGCACGTTTGACTGTTTCTTGTTCCGCGTCTGGCAAGGTCACAACCGGCACCATAATCGCTTCACGGGTTATGGTATCTACCCATTCAGAGTTTTCAGAAATCGCATATTTGGTTTTCTCAAGAACGATGTTGTAAGCTTCTCGTATTGTGTCGTTGGAAAGCATTTCCGCAATGCCGATATCAACGTCCTTTTCGTGAAACAGAATTGACGTATCGAGACGATCATTAAGGTTATTCTTCCGATAGAAGTACTGACGGTGCCGGTTGTTCTTTCTGTTTGTCCGCCATCCACGGCCGCGTGAAAGCTTTAAGGCAAAATGCTCGGGCGTTCTTACTGAATAGTGGTTGATTTGCGCTATGTGCCACGCGAGTTCACCGGGGTTTAGAGAATTATTCTCCCAACTGTCTTTGCCCTCCAGCCAATCCTTAGTGACGGAATCTGATTCATCAATAGGGTTTCCCTTAGCGTTCAGAAACTTCGCACTTTCCGTTTCGGAGCTTGGTTTTAACAGGGGGCGATGTATACCCTCGTTCGCAAAGCCTACGACACGTTCCGATTTTTTAAATAACGTTTTAATTTCCTGGTTGACACTGGCCCGACGGGTGGACGTGTACTGGAAATAATTGCTGATATACCTTCCGGGGAACCGAATGTTGCCGGAATCGCCGAAAACTCTCCAAGGGATAAGTATTCCATCAAATTTTTGCACATATTGAACGAGGGACCGAACGTCCCGGTTGCCAATATGCACATTTAGAAATTCGTCGGCATCAAGCTGGATTCCCCAGTCACCGTCTGCCAAGATTTTCTTTTCATTCCAAATTTTCCCCGCGTGCCCTTGTGCTGACATGCCTTTCGGAATCACATTCTCATGGTAGGTGACGTAATTATTAGTATGAAGTGCAAGGAGAAGCTCCTTTGTTCCATCGGTGGAATCGTTTTCACATATGTGAATTTCGTCGAACCCGATTGCACGATGATAAGCCACCCATTCGAGCACGAATGGACCTTCGTTTTTCATCGCACTGAACAAGGCTATTTTTGTCACTATCCCACCGACCCCTCAAGGCTAATCGCAACCAGCTTTTGCGCTTCCATCGCGAATTCCATTGGCAGCGACTGCAGGACTTCTTTGCAGAATCCGTTCACAACCAGCGCCACGGCTTCTTCCTCGTCCATGCCGCGTTGGCGGCAATAGAACAGTTGGTCGTCGTCAACCTTGGACGTCGTCGCTTCATGTTCGACGCGCGAAGAATTATTTTTCACTTCGATATAGGGCACAGTATGCGCCCCGCATTTGTCGCCGATCAGCAAGCTGTCGCATTGTGTGTAGTTGCGGGAATTCTTTGCCTTGGGATGCATCGACACCAGCCCGCGATAGGTATTTTGCGCCTTGCCTGCCGAAATCCCTTTGGACACGATCCGCGATTTACCGCGTTTGCCCAGATGGACCATTTTGGTGCCCGTGTCGGCCTGCTGCATATTGTTGGCGATGGCGATCGAATAGAACTCCCCCTGACAATCGTCACCGCGCAGGATGCAGGACGGGTATTTCCATGTCACGGCAGAGCCGGTTTCCACCTGCGTCCACATGATTTTCGCGCGGTCGCCACGGCAATCTGCACGTTTGGTCACGAAGTTATATATGCCACCCTTGCCGTTCTCGTCCCCCGGGAACCAGTTTTGAACGGTGGAATATTTGACGTCGGCATCTTCCAGCACCACAATCTCGACAACGGCTGCATGCAATTGCGCGATGTCGCGTTTCGGGGCGGTGCAGCCTTCGAGATAGGACACTTGCGAGCCCTTCTCGGCCACGATCAATGTGCGTTCAAACTGTCCGGTGTTTTCGGCGTTGATGCGGAAATAGGTCGACAATTCCATCGGGCATTTCACACCCTCGGGGATATAGACGAACGAACCATCTGAAAAGACGGCGCTGTTGAGCGTCGCGTAATAATTGTCCGACACGGGCACAACCGAGCCGAGGTATTTTTTCACCAGCTCTGGATGGTCTTGCACGGCTTCGGATATCGAACAGAAGATCACCCCGGCCTTTTTCAGTTCTTCCTTGAAGGTGGTGCCCACTGACACACTGTCAAACACTGCGTCAACGGCCACTTTGCGGCCTTCGGCCGGCATATCCTCGGCCCCTTCAACCCCGGCAAGGATCATCTGTTCCTTCAGCGGGATGCCCAGTTTTTCGTATGTTGCCAGAAGCTTGGGGTCTACCTCGTCCAGAGATTTTGGTTTGACCTTCATGCTGGAGGGGCGGGCATAGTAATACTGATCCTGAAAATCAATCTTCGGATAATCGACCATCGCCCATGTAGGTTCTTCAAGCTGAACCCAGCGGCGATAGGCCTCTAGACGCCATTCCAGCAGCCATTCCGGTTCGTTGTTTTTCTCGGAAATCAGGCGGACGATGTCCTCGTTGAGGCCTTTTGGTGCGTATTCGGTTTCGATGTCGGAGGAGAACCCGTATTTATATCGTTCCCCAACAGATCGGACCGCGTCCACCGTTTCCTGATCCACACCTTCTTTGACTTGCTCTACCATCTTGTCCCCTTAGGCCGCCTTGGATTTAAAGCGGCGGTAATGTTCAATCCATGTGTCGGCAAAGGCGGTCAGTTCCGCCTTGGTTGTTGTTGGGCCGATGCTGACCCGGATCGCGCTGGCGGCGGTGATATCGTCATAGCCCATGGCCTTCAACACCCGACTTGCCTTGACCTTGCCCGAACTGCAGGCCGAGCCCGCGCTGATGGCGAACCCCGCCAAATCCATCTGCATCACCTGCGTTTCCCCCTTCCATCCGGGGATGGCGAAATTGGAGGTGTTGGGAAGGCGCGACACGTCCTTGCCAAAAATGATTACGTCAGGTGCGGCGTCCTGGATCATGGCTTCGAACGCATCGCGGTTTGCACGGACCTCGTCCCAGACCCCGGCATCGAGGTCGCGCTGAGCCGCTTGGGCAGCCGCGCCGAAACCGGCGATCCCGATAACGTTCTCGGTGCCCGATCGGCGGCCCATTTCCTGACCCCCGCCTTTTAGTTGAGCGGGAACATCTGTGCCGCGTTTGACAATCAAAGCACCTATACCTTTGGGGCCGCCAATCTTGTGTGCCGACAGGATCGCGCGCGTTGCCCCGCACCAGTTGAACGCAAATGGGATTTTTCCAAACGCCTGCACGGCGTCTGTCATGGCCAGATCGTTCGGAAGGTCCTGAATGATACCGCTTTCACTGTTTGCAATTTGAAGCGACGTGTTAGCGGGTGACATGACATCTACCTTGCCCCCTTGACAATCCAACGTCGGGGTCGCCCACGCGCTTATGCAGTCATGTTCGATATTCGCACACTGGTAACCCTGTTCTGCCAGTGCCAGAGCCGCCGCTTCGGTCGCACTAGACGTGAAAATCATATCGGCACCGGCTGCGCCAGCGGCTTCAGCCACCTGCGCGCGCGCCTTTTCGATGATCCCTTTTGCCGCCCGCCCTTCGGTATGCACGGACGACGGGTTGCCCAAAACATCCATCGCGGCGATCATCGCTGCACGTGCCTCGGGCCGCAAAGGGGCGGTGGCGTTCCAATCGAGGTAAACGCGGCTCATGCTTCGTCCACCAATTGCAACAGTGCCGGAACCGCCGGGCATGGGGCCATGGCATCACCGGTGATGTCGGATAGGCGGGTCTGGTGCAGGAATACATAAACATGCGCCGATAGCTGTTCCCACAGTTTTTCGGTCAGCTCCGCAGCTTCGGAACCTTTTGTCGCACCGGTTGCCCCGGCCCCGCGCGACAGCGCGTCCATGGTTTCATCAACCGCCCCCAGAATCTCGGAAATCCGGATTTTCTCGGGCACCCGCGCCAGACGATAGCCGCCGCCCGGCCCGCGCACGGATTCGACGATCTCGGCCCGACGCAGTTTCACGAAAAGCTGCTCCAAATAGGCCAGCGAGATATCCTGCCGCTCGCTGATTTCGGACAGGGAAACCAGACGTTCTGCCCCCTCATTCGCCAGATCAACCAGCGCAATCATCGCATAACGGCCTTTGGTGCTGAGCTTCATGGCATCCTCATTGGGAAAAACTTGACGCAGACGTGCGCAACCCTTAACTCACATGACGGACTTGCGGGGGCTTGCAACCGCAATTTAGAACGTTTCTAGGTTGGTTGACAGTTTAAGTCAAGCATAGGCCAGCCGCAACATACGCGTTGGAGCGCATATATATGCCCGAGGTAATTTTTCCAGGTCCTGATGGTCGTCTGGAAGGTCGCTATCACCCGCAAAAGGAAAAGGATGCGCCCATCGCGATTATCCTTCACCCTCATCCGGAACATGGCGGCACGATGAACAACAAGGTGGTGCACAACCTGCACTACACGTTCCACAAGATGGGCTTCACCTGTTTGCGGTTCAACTTCCGCGGCGTGGGTCGTTCGCAGGGCGAGTATGATCAGGGTGTGGGCGAGCTGTCCGACGCCGCATCTGCGCTCGATTATCTTCAGGCGATGAACCCGAATGCGAAACATTGCTGGGTCGCCGGGTTTCAGTTTGGGGCTTGGATCGGCATGCAGCTTCTGATGCGCCGTCCCGAGATTTCAGGATTTATCAGCGTGTCACCCCCTGCCAACTGGTATGATTTCAGCTTCCTCGCCCCCTGCCCCTCGTCTGGCCTGATCGTGAATGGATCTGATGACAAGGTTGTGCCCACGGCCCCCGTGGCTGATTTGGTCGACAAGCTTCACCAGCAAAAGGGCATCACCATCACCCACGAGGTAATTGAGGGCGCGAACCATTTTTATAATCCCGGAATGGAAGCGCTGATGGAACTGGTCGATGGATATGTCCGTCGCCGTATGACGGAGTCCTCACGATGAGCGACGAACCCGAACGCGCGGAACGTTACGTCCGCCCCTCACCTTGGACGCGTCTGCTGGCAATGATCATCTTGGCTATTGCCTTTGGGGTCGGGCAATCCGTGATGGGATTGATTGCGTTTGTACAGTTCATCTGGACATTGATCGACAAAGAGCCGAACGAAAACCTGCTGCGCTTTTCCAACAGTCTGGCGACATGGCTGCATCAGGTCGCGCGTTTCCTGATGTTCAATACGGACGAGCGCCCTTTCCCTTGGACAAACTGGCCCGGGACAGAGTGACCTCTTAAATTTCTCGGGAATCTTCCTATATGAGGGGAAACAGCAATTCACGAGGGCGAAATGACTGAGACATCCGAAACCGCTTCCGTCGAAAAGGCGTCGTTCTGGCTGCGCCTAATCCCGATGATTATCCTGGCGATCAGCCTGTGGTTGGCGCTTCATGTTCTGTTCCTTGTTGCGGCGATCCAGTTCATCTGGGTGGCAATCAATGACGAGCCGAACGAGAACCTGTTGCGCTTTGGTGACAGCCTGTCGAAATGGATGCGTGATACTGCCGCTTTCCTGTCCTACAAGACAGAGGACAAACCCTTTCCATGGAAAGGCTGGCCCGAAGGTGAAGGCGAAACAGAGGTCGAGCTGAGCGACGAACCGGTTGCGCAACCTGAACCCGAGACCGACACGAAACCCAAGCCAAAAACCCCGCGCAAGCGAACCACAAAGCCGAAGTCATAATCATTCCGACGGAATTATGACGCTGTCGCGTTAGACCTGTATTGGCCGCTGCTTGCGGCGTTTTAACAGGGGCAGATTGATGCGACAGTTTCTTAAAATCTGGTTTATTGTAGTTGGTATGATCTTTCTTCCGGCGGTAGTTTCGGCACAGAGTGCAACCGAAACTTACCGCCGCGATACCGGTTCCCGCGACAATGTTCTGGATATTTACTTGCCTGCACAAGCAAGCAATGCGCCGGTGATGATTTATGTGCATGGTGGCGCATGGCAAACCGGCACACGGACGAATGTCGGCAATAAGGCCGAGTGGTTTAACGCACAGGGTTGGGTATTTGTGTCGGTCGATTATCGGCTGGTGCCGGATGTTGCAGTGGAACATCAGATTGACGATATCGACCATGCGCTGCGCTGGGTTTACGATAATATCTCTCGCTATGGCGGCAATCCGAATAACCTGCATCTGATGGGGCATTCGGCGGGCGCGCATCTGGTTGCGATGATCGGGGTCAACCCCGGCCAGCAATCGCGTCGCGTGGTCAATAGCGGGGCCTTGAAAACTGTGATTGGCAACGACACGCGCGCCTATGACGTGCCGGGGCTGGCGGCAACGACGCGGAATGGCAGTTTACCGCGCCTGTTTGCCAATGCGTTCGGAGATGATCCCGCACGGTGGCAGGCGCTCTCGCCACAATATCACATCAAGCGCGGCCCCAAGCCCGCCTTCCTGCTGATGTATTCCGGGCAAGGCGATGGCGATAGCCGAGGCGAGTTTTCGGTGAATTTCGCCAACGCATTGACAGCGAGCGGGGCGCGGACGACATTGTTTGACGGGCGACATTACAATCACGCCCAGATCAACCGCAATATCGGGCGCCCGGGCGACATCACCGCTACCATCGCGGCGTTTCTGGCCCCATACAAATAGCTCACAAAAGCGTGATCCCTGTTACAGCGAAAGCCGTTAAGCTACGGGGATCACAGCTTGGGAGTTTTTCATGTCTATCGGAGTTTTTTCACTTAGCCTTGCCGTCAAAGATATCGCCAAATCACGCGAGTTCTACGAGCATCTGGGCTTTCGCGAGTTTGACGGCAATCAGGATCAGGGGTGGCTGATCATGACGGATGGCGGGGTCACGATTGGCCTGTTTCAAGGGATGTTTGAAAATAACCTGATGACCTTCAACCCCGGTTGGGGACGCGGGGCAAAACCTTTGGAGGATTTTGAAGATATTCGAGACATCGCCAAACGCCTGAAAGAGGCAGGCGTGCCGTTCGACAAAGAGATCGAACAAGGCGACAGCGGCCCGGCCCATTTCGCGATCACCGACCCGGACGGCAACATGATTCTGGTGGATCAGCACGTTTAACCAACAGGTTCGGAGCAAAATGTTCGGCCTATTCAAACGCCAGAAGCGTACCTATGACGTTACGCCCTTAAAACCGGGTGAAGCCGTTTCTGGCGCGAATTTTCTCTGCGCAGGTGTTCTGTTAAATGGGGACCTTAACCTAACAGCCATTCAATCCGAAATGGCGGCGGTTGAAAAAACGCATCCGGGAACACTGGCACTGGCCAGCTTTGATGATCTGGGTCAGGCGGGATACACCTATTTTCATGCGACGTTGACACATGATCTTGATGAATTGGATGGACATGATCTGACCAATCTTGATCCCGCTGCATATGAAAATGGCGAGCATATAGGATATTTATCCACGCCCTCGGAATTCCGTATTCGCGACGCGAACTTTCGTGCCAGAATTCATGATATTTCGTTTTCTGATTTGTGCGGGAAACTGGATTGGAAAGATGCCAATCGCGATATCACCATTGCCGAGGCGACCGCCGCTCCGCTTTCCTTGATGGAAAAGAAGGCTGTGATTTTGGCGGCCCCCGTCAAGCATCATTACGAAAAGATCATCGCCTTCCCGAACGGGTATTTTACCAGCGATTTCACACCGTTTGAAAACTATACCCTCGCCAAATATTTCGAAGAAACACATGGCTGTTCGCTGATTGCGATCGGCGCGTCCTATCTTGTCTTTATCATTGGCGAGTCGTGCGATCGGAGCGCCATGGCGAACGATGTCCTGCGTCTGTATCAGGCTCAGGATAATGCGAGCGCTAGGGACGTATTGGCAAAAGCGCTGCGGGATACTCCCTATTTGGTGCTTCGTTACACCGAATAACGACCGTCACAACACGGCTTTGGCCGCTTCACCCGCCACATAGACCTCCGCCACCATCCGGTCATCGCCCAGTGTTTGCAGGACGAACAGTTCCTCGGGCAATGTTTCGATGGTTTCCATGCGCAGCGCGGCGTGGGGTGTGGCGGCGGCGTTTAGGATGACGATGTCGGCTTCCGTCCCCACATCCAGCGTTCCGATCTTGTCGGCCATTCCCAGTGCTTCGGCGTTCCCCAAAGTCATCAGATAGAACGCGTATAACGGCGGTAGATTCTGGCCCTGTAGCTGGCAGACCTTGTAGGCCTCGTCCAATGTTTTGAACATAGATGCACTGGTGCCGCCGCCTATGTCGGTCGCGACCGCAATACGGACCCCAGCGTCTCGCGTGCGTAGCTCGTTAAACAAGCCCGAGCCGATGAACAGGTTAGATGTCGGGCAGAACACCGCGACGGATTGCGTGTCGCGCATCACGCCCAGTTCGCGGTCTGACAGGTGGATGGAATGCCCCAGCAGCGCCTTGGGGCCCAGCAGGCCGTAATGTTCGTAAATACCCAGATAGTCGGGATGGTCGGGGTAAAGCGACATGGTGAAGGCGATCTCGTCCCGGTTTTCCGACAGGTGCGTTTGCATGTGCAGATCCGGGTGCTCGGCACAGAGTGCCCCGGCCATTTCCAACTGTTCGGGGGTCGAGGTAATCGCGAACCGGGGTGAGATCACATAAGACCCCCTGCCCCGCCCGTGCCATTTTGAAATCAGCGCCTTGGTGTCGTCGTATGACGTCTGCGGCGTGTCCAGCAGCCCATCGGGCGCGTTGCGATCCATCATAACCTTGCCGCCAAGCGCACGAATATTGCGACGCTCGGCTTCAGCGAAATACGCCTCGGCTGATTGGGGATGGACAGAACAATACGCAACCGGCGTGGTCGTCCCGTTGCGCAGCATTTCGTCGAAATAGGCGGTGGCAATCCGCGCGGCGTGTGCTTCGTCGCCAAACTGCATCTCGGCGGGGAATGTGTAGGTGTTCAGCCAATCCAGCAATTGCGCCCCATAAGACCCGATAACTTGCATTTGCGGGAAATGGTTATGCGTGTCGATGAAACCGGGCATGATCAGGTGCGGGTGGTGGTCGATAACCTGACCGTCCGGCATATCGGCGAAATCCCCAATTGCGGTGATCAAACCGTTTTCAACGGCAACGCCCCCGTCCGTCCAATAACGATACGCCCCGTAGTCGTCTGCCGTTTCAGGACGGCGATCAAAGGTCAGCACCCGACCGCGCAGGATTTTCATTTCACGCTCTCGAACCAGGCAACGATGATGGCGCGTTCTTCCTCCTCCATCCAACTGACATTCCCAGGCGGCATGGCGTTGGATCGTCCGGCTTGCAGGTAAATCTCTCGTGCATGCGCCAAAATATCCTTGTCATTATCCAGCAACACCCCTTTGGGCGCATGATATATTCCGTCCCAGAACGGTTCGACATTATGGCACATGGAACAGCGGCCCAGCACAATGTCGCGGACATGATCGAAACCTTCGGCCTCTGCCAGACGGGTTTCGCGGGCGGTCAGCGTGGCCTCTCCGGTCAGGACCTTCGGCACCGTGGACAGCCACATGATCAGGATGAACAGGATCGCCGTCGCCAGCCACGTCCATGTCGGGTTGCCCGTGCGCGCGTGGCGGGAATTGAAATAATGCCGGATCGTGACCCCCATCAGGAACACCAGCGCCGCGATGATCCAGTTGAATTCGGTTGCAAAGGCCAGCGGATAGTGGTTCGACAGCATCAGAAAGATGACCGGGAGCGTCAGGTAGTTATTGTGGGTCGAGCGTTGCTTCGCAATTTTCCCATATTTCGGGTCCGGCTTGCGCCCCGCGATCAGGTCCGCCACCACGATTTTCTGATTGGGGATGATGATCAGGAAGACGTTCGCGCTCATAATCGTTGCGGTGATAGCGCCCAGATGCAGGAACGCGGCACGGCCTGTGAAAATCTGCGTGAAGCCCCAGGCCAGCGCGACAAGGATCACGTAAAGCAGGATCATCAGAATGGTGTTGTTTTCGCCAAGTCGCGATTTGCAAATGAAATCATAGGCGAACCAGCCGCCGACAATCGCGATCAGTGACACCCCAATCGCCTGCCACGGCGCGGCGTCCCAGACGTTGGCGTCGATCAAATACAGATCTGCGCCACCGTAATAGACCAGCGTCAGCAGCACAAAGCCGGACAGCCACGTCGCGTAGCTTTCCCATTTGAACCAGACGAGATGTTCGGGCATTTCCGCAGGTGCGACCAGATATTTCTGGATATGGTAGAAGCCGCCGCCATGGACCTGCCATTCCTCGCCATCGGCGCCGGATTTGAGGTTGCGATCCCGCCACAAACCAAGGTCCAGCGCGATGAAATAGAAGGATGACCCGATCCACGCAATCGCTGTTATCACATGCAGCCAACGGGCCGCAAACATCAGCCATTCCCAGATTATCGGCCATTCATTCATGCGTCCCTCCGTTTTTCACAGATTGCAGCGTTGCGCTTGCCGCGTAAACCCGTTTTTGTGGTTTCAAATGGATCGGAGGCCCCATGAGCACGCTATTGATTAAAAATGCGGACGTTATCGTGACGATGGATGCAGCACGACGCGAAATCGCTGGAAATATCTTCGTGCGCGACGGCGTGATCGAGGCCATTGGTGCCCTGTCGGGCCCGGCGGATGAGACCATTGACGCACAGGGCTGTGTCGTGACGCCGGGCTTGGTCAATACACATCATCACCTGTATCAGACCCTGACCCGCGCGGTCCCTGGCGGTCAGGATGCACTGCTGTTTGGATGGCTGCAAACCCTTTATCCGATCTGGGCGCGCATGGGGCCGGAGGAAATGTTTGTTTCCGCGCAAATCGGTCTGGCAGAGCTGGCGCTATCCGGTTGCACAATGTCTTCTGATCACCTGTACCTTTACCCCAACGGCGTGCGACTGGATGACACGATCGAGGCGGCCAAAACCGTCGGCATCAGGTTCCACCCGACCCGCGGCTCTATGTCGATTGGCGAAAGCGACGGCGGCCTGCCACCTGATAGCCTGGTGGAACGTGAGGCGGATATCCTGACGGATTCGATCCGCGTGATTAATGCCTTTCATGATCCGAACCCCGGCGCGATGGTCCGCGTCGGCCTTGCCCCGTGTTCACCGTTTTCCGTGTCGCGCGAATTGATGCGGGACAGCGCCCTGTTGGCGCGGGACAAAGGGGTGATGCTGCACACGCATCTGGCGGAAAATGACGAGGACATCGCCTATAGCTTGGAAAAATTTGGCTGCCGCCCCGGCCAATATGCCGAGGAATTGGGCTGGACGGGCGATGATGTCTGGCACGCGCATTGTGTGAAGCTGGACGCTGCGGAAATCGACCTGTTCGCCCGAACGCGCACCGGTGTTGCCCATTGCCCTTGTTCGAACTGTCGCCTTGGGTCCGGTATCGCGCCTGTGAGGCAAATGCGGGATGCGGGCGTGAAGGTCGCGCTGGGGGTCGATGGGTCCGCCAGCAACGATAGCGGCCACTTGATCAGCGAAGCCCGCCAAGCCCTGCTGCTGCAACGTGTGGCGAACGGCGCCAATGCGATGTCGGCGCGCGAAACGCTGGAAATCGCGACGCTGGGCGGGGCGCTGGTGCTGGGGCGGGACGATCTGGGGTCGCTGGTACCGGGCAAACGCGCTGACCTTGCCATCTGGGATATGTCTGGACTGGCCGCCGCTGGATCATGGGACCCGGTCGCCGCGCTGATCCTGACCGGTCCGCACAATGTTCGTGACTTGATCGTCGAGGGGCGTCGCGTGGTTCAGGATAACCATCTAACTGGTCTGAATTTGCGCCACACCATCGACACGCAAACCCGATTGGCGCGGAAACTGGTGAACGACTAGACCACCCGCTCCATCAACTGCAACTCGCCCATTTCATTCGTGACGCGGCGCAGATCAACATACCCGCATTTCACAGCCACCCGCCGCGTCGCTGCATAGGTTGGGTCCATCATACAGACCGTACGCCCCGCGAATGCCGACGCATCCAACCATGCATGCGCTGCCAACATCGCCTCTGTCGCGACACCTTTGCCGTGTGCCGCAGGCGTCAGAACCCACCCCGCCTCGTGATCCTTATCGAAATCTGCACCAATTTCGCGGTCTGCATCGAAAAATCCAACTTGCCCTAGATAGGCGCCAGACGCCCGATCAATCACGCTCCACTCGCCATAACCCAACAACTGCCAGCGCCCGACATTGGCGGCGAATTTCGGCCAGCTCTCCTTGCGCGAGAATGTCTTGCCCGAGATATAGCGATTAACGCCTTCGTCCGCCCACATCGCGGCGAAGCCGTTGAAATCGGACATCTCCGGCACGCGAAGGATCAAGCGATCCGTTTCAATTCGGCGCGAATCCGGCATTACCTTGGGAAATCGAACGGCTTGCCGTTGACGGTGATTTCTCCGTTCGAATTAACCGTTACATCCGAGACAAAATGATCCCCTTCGGGCTGGCGAATGCCGATCATTCCGACGATCGTACGCGCCCCAAACGCCATATCCGCCTCGATCAGGTCCAGTTCCAGAAGCGATCCTATGAAATCGGTCACACCCTTCATATCAATATGGTAGCCGGCACTCATCAGTGGCATTCCGGTTATCGAGTCGAGAGTTTCAAAATCGATAGACGTGTCCCCCGTGGCCTCGATCGTCATGCCAGCGCCGGTGAAAAATGCCTTTTCAACAGTCATAACCAAAGACTTCGTGACATCTTCGATTACCGTCTCTAAATCCTGCAAATCTTCGGGTATGGCATTCAAGAGAACATCAATCGTCGAACTGAATTCGTAACCGATGGGGTCGCGCGGGATGATCTGATCCGGATCAAACATGTCCCAAAGATTATTGCTGATGGTGAGATTCGTAAGGTTGGTGCCAAAATATCCAGCGGCATTTCCGTCATAAGTCCCGCCAATTCTGTATCCGATCGAGTCCAGGGAAGCTTCAAAAACATCTGAAATTTCTACCAAGTCCAATTCAATGATCAAATCGATGCTGTTGGCGCTAGAGGAGATTGAGAAATTATCGGGGCTTAGCGAAAGTTCAGACACGATATCGCCAATCGTCGTCACAGAGTGAAACGATTCCGGATCTCCGTAGTCACTAGTTTCCGCAATATCAAAGCGCAGACTGCTTGCATCAATGGAAAAGTCTGCGGTTATCGTGGGGATGTCAGAAAGACGACTGATCGAGTCAAAACCATGTGTCATGTCCATAAAGGTGTTTGCCGTCAGATTATTTCCGTCAAACATAACATGAAGGTTGGTTTCGCGACCGCTATAATGAGCTTCACTGAAATCAAATATGAACGAAAAGCGTTCCGATTGGGATTGAATATCCTCGATCAAGGATTCGCCATCCTCGGTATAGACGGCCGTTCCTGATGTCCCGCGGACGACGAATGTCATGGATCCAAATGTATCACCATCGCCAACCAAATCGTTAACGATCAACTTTTGATAGTCTGCGGCGAAAGTGAGGGTAAAGCTCTCTGGTGTTCCTGTCGCGATCCCCAGAAAATTGTTCATCACCACATCGGCATTGAACTGCTCGGGTGTTCCATCTAATCGGACTTGCTCCCCCTCATAGGACATTTTGGGGCTGATGCGGATTTCGATCTGATCGGCAGCAACTTGGCGCATCTCGATCCAGTCGATGGACATGTCCCCGTATGTTTCGTCCGTGATACTGACAGCGTGAATCGTCTTATAGGTCGTGATGTCCCCATCGACGACTTTTTCCTCGAATGTCAGTGTTGTTCCTTGCATTTCGTATTGTTTGTCAAACCGGTTCCAAATGTCATCGGGTGTAATATCGGCCCATGCTGGAAATGCAGTCGAAAAGGCAATGCTGGCAGCGGCAAAAATACGAAACATAAGAATCTCCTGATCAAAGTTGATTGATCATAAACAAAACGGCGCCCGATGGGACGCCGTTTCGATCACCTGTGTGAAAAAATATCAGGAATTTTCAGTGATGAATTTCACTGCATCGCCGAAAGACTGAATGTTTTCGGCAGCATCGTCAGGAATTTCGATGCCGAATTCTTCTTCGAATGCCATCACCAGCTCGACCGTGTCGAGGCTGTCTGCGCCGAGGTCGTCGATAAACGAAGCGTTTTCAGTGACTTTGGCTTCGTCAACGCTCAGGTGCTCGACAACAATTTTCTTTACGCGATCTGCGATGTCGCTCATGTTTTCATCCTCGTTTCTTAAGGCCGCTCAAGGCCGACTGGTTTAACCTCTCACCGCCCATTGTATGGCGGAGCATTCGGATTCTCTAGCGGCAATACTGCCACAGGATGGACCCCTCGGCAATTGCACGGGTGGCGCTATAGCACACTCGTACAGATTGGCAAATGGTTTGTGTGATGTGGGGACAGGATGGTTTCCCCGCAAGGATTCTCTCTATTGTCGTGGCGTCAATATAAATAATAACGCACCCCACCCAGCATCGACTAAACCCTCCGATGCAAGCCAACGGTCCACATTTCCCGCATCCGCCAGCCCAACCAACACACGCCAATTTCCGTTGATCGCGCGGGTTGCGCGACCTGACACCGAATATTCAGCGTCAAATCATCGCCATTCCGCCATTCACATGTAACGTTTGACCCGTTGTATAGGCTGCCTCGTCAGAGGCGAGGTAAAGCGTTGCGGCTGCGATTTCCTCTGATGTGCCCATCCGCCCCATTGGCACACCGGCCAGCAATTTGGACTTCTGATCATCGGTTAGAACATCGGTCATCGCCGTGGTGATGAACCCGGGCGCTACACAATTCACGGTAATACCGCGCGAGGCAACTTCGTAAGCGACGGATTTCGACATCCCGATCACACCCGCCTTTGAGGCCGCATAATTCGCCTGCCCCGGATTGCCCGTGACCCCAACAATCGAGGAAATATTCACGATCCGGCCCCAGCGCGACTTCATCATCCCGCGAATTGACGCCCGCATCAATCGCATGGTGGAGGTGAGGTTGATGTTCAGAACCGTGTCCCATTCTTCGTCCGAAAGACGCATGAAGATGTTGTCTTTGGTCACGCCCGCATTGTTCACAAGAATATCCAACGACCCCATCGCCTCGACCGCCTGTTTGGGTAGGGCTTCGACAGCTTCCGCATCCGACAGATTGCAAGGTAAAATATGGGTGCGATCGCTCAGCTCGGCCGCCAAGGCATTTAACGGATCAACCCGAGTGCCCGATAATGCGACGGTTGCACCCGCCCCATGAAGCGCCTTTGCGATGGCGCCGCCAATTCCTCCGGAAGCCCCGGTCACCAGTGCGTTTTTGCCTGTCAGATCAAACATGGTCTCTCCCCTATGCGTTTTGCACAGGTTTCGCCGACCTAGCGCTTGGCGTCAACCGCTGCTTTGAAGGCGGCGGCAATCATGGTGGCGTCATGTTCCCGGCCCAACTTGCGCAAGCGGAACCGGACATGCGCCATTTTCTGGTAATATTGCATAAACGACCAGTTGACCCCTGCCCCGGTTACCGCCCCAAGGATCGGCACGGCTTGGGTGGCGAGTTTCTTGGACAGGATCGCGGCAAAGCGCGGCGCAACCATCTGAATGACGTTTTGGACCGCCTGCCCGGATATCGCGACCCGCGCACCGATATAGCCAACGTCCAAGTTTTCATCTGTATCCAGTGGACCACCACTGCCGAAGACCTTTATACATTCCAGTCGGACGGCGTCGGCGTTGACATCCTCGCCATATTCCGCGGCGATATTCTGAACCGAACGTAAAACCAGCGCCACCGTCACCGGAATTTCTGCCGTGGCAGACGCAAGGCCAGCCACGCCCCCCACCGCCCCAGACAATGTCGCCGCGATCTGGTGCGCCTTTTCACCCGATACACGCTGTAACACCGTCTCTAGTCGGCTTCCTGCTGGGGCCGAACGGGTCCAGTTGGCGGTGCCGTAGGCGGTGATCAGGCCAGAGCGGACGAGATCCGACATTTTTGCCAAAAAGTCGTCAGACAGCCATTTGGTGCCACTTACGGCTTTCTCGCCGCCATGGTTGATCAATCTGATCAGTAGCGTTTCGGCTGACTTGTACTGCGACGCAATATCACCCAGCTCCGCCAGAACTTCCGGCGGAAGCAATTGTTTTTCTAGGGTTTTTTCGTCAGACATTGCCCTGTCCCAACTGATTGCCGTCAGATGGGACGTAAGCGTAATCGCCTGAAATTCAAGATTGTGCGGCGGCCTTTGCCCCATCAGGATCATTTATAGCAAGGCATGTTGCCTCGCGGTCGATGCGGCGAACCATGCCCGACAAAGCCTTCCCGGCGCCGATTTCCCAATAGTCGGTGACACCCTGTGCAGACATGTATTCAACTGACTCGCGCCAGCGAACGGAACCGGTGACCTGCTCTATCAAATGGGTACGCAGTTTGGCCGGATCGGAACAGGCCTTGGCCAGCACGTTGACCACCACGGGAACTTTGGGGGCAGAAAATTGAACGCCGTCCAGAGCTTCGGCCATTACCTGTGCCGCAGGCTCCATCAATGCGCAATGGAACGGCGCGCTGACAGGCAGGAGAACGGCACGCTTGGCGCCCGCTTCCTTGGCCAGTTCAACTGCACGCTCGACAGCTTCTTTGTGACCCGACACAACAACCTGTCCGGGATCATTATCGTTTGCCGCCTGACAGACCTGCCCCTCGGCCGCCTGTTCTGCGACTTCCTGTGCGGTGGCAAAATCCAGCCCCAGCAAAGCCGCCATAGCGCCAACGCCAACGGGCACCGCCTGCTGCATGGCCTGCCCCCGGGCCTTCAACAGCCGCGCGGTATCCGCTAGCGAAAGGACCCCCGCTGCACATAATGCCGAATATTCACCAAGCGAGTGGCCAGCCACAAAGGACGCGGCTTCGACGCTCACCCCCTCGGCTTTTAGAGCGGCCATCGCTGCGATGGAAGTCGCCATCAAAGCAGGCTGCGCATTTTCGGTCAGGGTCAGTTCGGAGATGTCCCCCTCCCAAATCAATCCAGACAGGTCCTGACCAAGGGCTTCATCCACCTGTTCAAAAACAGCGCGGGCGGCGGGATAGGTATCGGCAAAGGCTTTGCCCATGCCGATAGCTTGTGCCCCTTGACCGGGAAAAATGAATGCTTTGCTCATGCGACCCTCGATTCTTAAACTTGGGACAGGTTTAATGAAAATGCACGAAAGCGGAAATGCTTAGTTAAAAAATATTTGCAATGCATTGGTAAGCATGGAAATCTGCCCGAATAGGAGACTCTGGATGACAATTTCAAAAGTAATACTGTCGGCAAGCATATGTACGATGTTTGCATCACTTGCAGCAGCGCAAAACTTCGTGTTCGACTACAAACAACCCAAGATTGGGGCGGCCGATATACAGTCTGAACCCATGCCGGACGAAACTTATGATCCCGCAATTCCGTTGGCAAAGCTGGTTTATATGCCCGGATTTGACGCCAATAGTCCCGAGATGCAGGGCTGGCAGAATGATCCATTGACGGCGCAACTGTATTTCTATGGTGCAATTGCGGCTTCTGGCATCGAGTATGGTTGGTGGGCCGACAATTTTCATTCCATCGAGGCGGCACGAGCGCATGTTCTGGAATGGTGCAATATGGATATTCCGCCAAATGAAAAACCCTGCGAAATCGTCGCTGATATCTATCCCGATGATAGTGTTGTCGACATCATCGCAGAATTGAGCGCAGACGGTAATCTGGGCTACGAAAACTATCTTCTGGAAGACAATGTCAAAGCCTTCGCGATTTCGCCGAATGGGGCCTGGGGATATGCCTATGGCTATACCAATCTGGTTGAAGCCACATTTGAAGCATTGGAAACCTGCAACGAGTTTGCAGCAGAAGAAACGAACCCTACGACGATCAATAGTGCCTGCGTTCTGTTGGATCGAAATGGGGAATTGATAGGCGAATGACAGACTGAGAGTTTTGTCACATAAAATCGAAACGTTATTCCGTACATTCGCGCGGGTGACGAGCAAACAGGAAAGTTAGATGAAGATTATCACCACACTTGTAAAAACCTTTGTCGGCGGCACAGTCGCGGCAGCGATGCTGACTGCTAGCGCAATCTCGGTTCAGGCGCAGGATCTTGAACCCATTTCACCGATCGCATTGTTCCACAATGGCTGGAACGACACAAAATTGCGCGAAAATGGGCAGGAAGAAAATTACGAAGCCTTCCTGGCGCAGAATTTTTATGGCGCTTTGGCCATGTCCAAGGATGGCTATAGCTATTGGTATGCCGGGTTCCATGACATTGAAACGGCGCGTACGGCTGTGATTGCCTGGTGCGAGGATGATTCCCCGCCCGAGGGTATTCCCTGCACGATCGCCGCTTATCTTGTGCCTTCGGAAGTACCAGAGGGGTTCATTCACGGCCTAAGCGCGACTGCCGAAGTCGAGTTCGACGAATTCATGAGCTTTGGAGATCAGAAGGCCTATGCGATTTCGCCAAACGGTGCCTATGCATTCACATGGGATTACGGCAGCAAGGCTGAAGCTGAACGCGAAGCGATCAATCTGTGCAACGAGTCGGCCCAAGCGAAATCCGATTGGGTAATCGGACAATCGGCGAGCTGTGTCCTGTTTGATTATCTGTCCGCAACCGGACAGACTTCGACAGAGCAATTGTTGCAACGACCGAACAAAAAGTAAGTTACGGAAACCCGCCAAACTGGCGGGTTTCTTATTTCCCGACTTGCAATCCTGTGATGTGCAAGTATAACGCCCCATCTCTCCACGATAGATCAACGCGTGGCCTCTCGTATGCGGGCTGGAGAGTGTGTGACCCGCATTTTGAAGCACGTCTGAACATAGGTGACTGATATGGCGCTCTACGAGCACGTATTTATCTCGCGTCAGGACTTGTCCAACGCGCAGGCTGAAGGTCTTATCGACCATTTCAGCGCAGTCCTTACCGACAATGGTGGTAAAGTTGTCGACAAGGAATACTGGGGCCTTAAAACAATGGCCTACAAGATCAACAAAAACCGCAAGGGCCACTATGCGCTGGTCAAATCTGACTCGCCGTCAGCAGCCGTGCAGGAGATGGAACGTCTGATGCGTCTTCATGATGACGTGATGCGTGTGATGACCATCAAAGTGGACGAGCATGAAGAAGGCCCGTCCGTCGTAATGCAATCCAAAGGCCGCGAAGATCGCCGCCGTAATGATGATTAAGAAAGGATTGTAAGTTATGGCTAATAAACCATTTTTTCGCCGTCGCAAATCTTGCCCTTTCTCGGGGGATAACGCGCCGAAGATCGATTATAAAGACACGAAGCTGCTGCAGCGCTACATTTCTGAGCGTGGTAAAATCGTGCCTTCCCGTATCACCGCAGTGTCCGCAAAGAAACAGCGTGAGTTGGCCCGTGCCATCAAACGTGCCCGTTTCCTCGCGCTTCTGCCCTATGCTGTGAAGTAAGGAGACCACCATGGAAGTAGTCCTTCTCGAACGTGTCGCCAAGCTGGGTCAGATGGGCGAAGTTGTCTCTGTTAAAAAGGGATATGCCCGCAACTTCCTGCTGCCGCAGGGCAAAGCATTGCGCGCGACAAAGGAAAACCTGGCCCAGTTTGAAGCGCAACGCGCCAATCTGGAAGCTCAGAACCTGGAGACCAAAAAAGAAGCGGACGCCGTTGCGGCGAAGCTGGACGGTCAAACCTTTATCGTGATTCGTTCGGCATCGGATGCCGGATCGCTTTACGGGTCGGTTAATGCCCGTGACGTTGCCGATGCGGCAATTGCGGACGGTTTCACCATCGACCGCAAGCAGATTGTTCTGGACAAACCGGTCAAAGAACTGGGTCTGCATGTCATGACCGTAACTCTGCACCCGGAAGTCGAGGTCAAGATTACCGTCAACGTCGCCCGTTCCGCCGAGGAAGCCGAATTGCAAGCGTCGGGTAAATCGATTGTCGAGCTGGCAGCGGAAGCGGATGCGGAAGCCGAGTTTGAAATCGCCGAGTTGTTTGACGATATTGGCGCGGCAGCTTCGGATGATGACGAGTTGATCGAGCGCGGCGAACCGGCGGCTGACGCCACCGACGACGACGCGTAATCGCAGCGTGTAAACAGACAAAGCCGCGTGCAAATTGTGCGCGGCTTTTTCATTGGGGATGGCCATGAAAGATCTAGATGTCGCCAACACCGCGCTGAAAGGCTTTTTGTTGTCTGCCTTTTGTTTTGCGTTTCTGGATGTCTGGTTCTTGAACCTGTTTTACGTTCAGGATCCCGATATTCGCGCTATCTGGAAACATATCACTTATTTGGGTGACTCGGAATGGATGCTGATCGGGTCGTTGGTTTTGGGCAGCATTTCCTATGGCATGTATCGCTTCCGTAGGAAAAACCGCATCAAGCACTGGTGGCGTTGGCGGATTTGGTATCGCATGTCAGTTTTCGTGTTTGCATCTGTCGCGATCACCGGAATATTTGCGAGTCTGACGAAATATTCGATCGGTCGCGCACGTCCTCAGATGATCGAGGAGTTCGGCCCCTTTGCCTTTGATCCATTCGCGTTTGATGCCAAATGGGCCGCTTGGCCGTCGGGGCATACGACCACGGCATTTGCCATGGCAACGGCCTTGGCGATCATTGTCCCGCGCTATCGGCCTGTGTTTTTCCTGTTCGCAGGGATTGCCGGTATCAGCCGGGCCGTTTTGGGGGCACATTACATTTCCGATGTGATCATGGGGGCCACTGTTGGGACTGTTGGAACGGTACTGATATACCGTTGGTTCGGAAGAAAACTGCTTAATCACACTTATCCCCATCATTCACATGCCGGGGATAGTCGCGAATCTGATATAGTCTCCTGAGGGAGCAAATATGGCAGATGGTACAGGCAATCTGGAGGTAGAGGCGCAAGCCCTCCCCCATAATATCGAGGCCGAGCAAGCGCTATTGGGCGCGTTGCTGGTCAATAACGATGTCTATGACCGCGTCGCGTCCATTCTGAACGACACGCATTTTTATGATCCCGTGCATGCCCGCATATTTCAAACGGCCGCACAGCGGATACAGAAGAACGCGCTTGCGTCACCTGTCACGCTAAAGGCGTTTATGGAGGATGACGAGGGGCTGAAAGAACTGGGCGGCCCGCAATATCTGGTGCGTTTGGCGGGTGCCGCGATCTCGTTGTTTGCAGCCAAAGATTACGCACAGCTGATTTATGATCTGGCAATACGACGCGATCTTATTGCCATCGGTCAGGAAATCGCCGCCAAAGCTGGTGACGTAACCGTTGAAAGTGAGCCAAAGGATCAGATCGTCGAGGCCGAACAGCGCCTGTATCAGCTGGGCGAACAGGGTCATGTGGATTCCGGTTTCCAATCCTTTTTGCGCGCGTTGCATCAGGCCGTTGATGTGGCCAATGCGGCATACCAACGCGAAGGCGGGCTGGCGGGGATTTCAACCGGCTTCATCGACATGGATAAGAAGCTGGGTGGCTTGCATCCCTCGGACCTGTTGATCCTTGCCGGTCGCCCATCGATGGGAAAAACCTCACTCGCGACAAACATGGCGTTCAAGATTGCCAAAGCTTATAAAAAAGGTCTCCGCCCGGATGGGTCCGAAGGGGCGGTTGATGGCGGGGTGGTCGGGTTCTACTCGCTGGAAATGTCTTCGGAACAGCTGGCCGCACGAATCCTGTCGGAAGCGGCCGAAGTGCCATCAGAACAGATTCGACGCGGCGAGATGACCGAAGACGAGTTCCGCCGCTTCGTCGAAGCGGCCAAAGACTTGGAAACCTGTCCGCTGTTTATTGACGACACCCCTGCATTGCCGATTTCAACACTTGCAGCACGCGCACGACGGTTGAAACGTCAGCACGGGTTGGATGTGTTGTTTATCGACTATTTGCAACTTGTCCGCCCGGCATCCGCCAAAGACAGCCGCGTCAACGAAGTATCAGAAATCACGCAGGGCCTGAAGGCCATCGCCAAGGAATTGAACATTCCGGTGATTGCGCTGTCCCAGTTGTCGCGCCAAGTAGAAAGCCGCGATGATAAACGCCCGCAACTGTCGGACCTGCGTGAATCCGGATCGATCGAGCAGGACGCTGATGTGGTAATGTTCGTGTTCCGGGAGGAATATTACAAAGAACGCGAAAAGCCAGGTGATCATGATATCGAAGGCATGATGAAATGGCAGGAAGAGATGTCGCAAATTCACGGCAAGGCCGAAGTCATCATCGGCAAGCAGCGCCATGGCCCGATTGGCACTGTTGATCTGTCCTTCGAGGGTCAGTTCACACGCTTTGGCAATCTGGTGAAGAAATATCAGAACTCCGCAGGCGATTTCTAAATTCCTTCGCCAAGCGATTGAATTTCCTGTATGTTACCCGGAAACCGTGGGGGACATATGGAAAAATTGCGCCGTTGGGGAGAGCCAGCATTCTGGGCGATTGTCGTTCTGGGCACCCTGCCCGCGATCCTGTCCAACAGCGTTATCCCGTGGAACTGGTACCTGCCCTGGACGGTGGCGAGCGTTGATCCTTTGATGTTGGGTGGGGTGGTTTGGTTGGGGCTGTTTGTGTTGGCGTTTGGCTTTGCGGTTTTGCGGCGCTCGCCCCTTCGGGCGCTGGCCACGCTTCCACTGTTGGTATTGTGGTATATGCCGGTCGATCAGATTGACATTGATCTGTCGCATCCGCGTGATCAGATTTATTTGCAGGCACGTTGGGATAATCTGACAAACACTGACGGCACCGCGTTTATCGACGATCTGGCGAGTTTACATCGCCCCGAAACCGGCGAGGCGGCGGTCAGTTTTTATCAGAATTTCGCAATCATCGCGGCGGTCTATCCGGATCAGTTTGCTGACGATCCCGACATGGCGAAAATGATTTATGGGCGTGATCTGTTCGCTGACTATGTCCAATCTGGCCATCTCGAAGTTGCTACGGGTCGCGACGTCTGGACAGATATGAAAATGTTCATCAGCGAAAATCCGTTGCCCAGTGTGAACTTGCTGCGGAAAATCGACGCGCTGCCAATGGCAACGCCGGATGTCATGCTTGCCCCGTTTTTGCCAACCGGGCTTGGCGAACTTCGCATAGGGGTGAGCGAACAGTTGGCGACGACGTCTGGTCAGGGTTCTGTCCCCGCGATTTTCCTGATCCGCACTTTGCTGAATGAGGCGGAGGTTGAGGTTTGGTCGATTATATTGTCGCTGGCCACGTTGCTGGCGCTGGTGATATTTGGAATGATCGGGGCGATGCGGTTGTTGTCGGCGACCATGGTATTGCTGATCAGCGCCGCCTATAGCCTGAGTTATTGGACACCACTGGCCGCGTTTTCCGGGTTACAGGTTTTCCTGTTGATCTGCCTGTTGATCTTTGGCGTCGGCTTCCTGCGCAGCAATGCCGGGTATCTGAAAACGCTTGGGCGGCGCAAAAACCTGTCGAACCTGTGGCGGACATTTGTGCCATGGTCAATTTTTCTGATCTTGTTCGCAGGCACGATTGTCGTGTCGAGCAAAGTTACCAATCTGGTGACGGAACAGGTTTATAATATCGGTTACCCGCAATCACTTGCTCCCGAAGACCGTCTATTCAATGTCGAAAAATCCGGAGAGGGATTAGAGGCCGATCTGCGCAATGCCGCAGCCGATCATTATGAGTATCTGAACAGCGCAACCTCGTCTGCTGCCATTACTTTTCGTGACAATTACAATCGCGATTCCACGACGGCAGTAAGGGAAACGATGGCGAGCATTGAGAATGCCGTCGCGCCAGTCATTTTCGGCCCCAATGATTTCGATCATTGTCTGGAACCGCCAGACCTTCTTTGCCCATTGGCAAACGAAATCCGGCGCGCGATCAACCGATCATACCGCAAAGCCCGGGAGCGCCAGATGGCGCGTCTGCACAGTGAATTGACAGAATTGTCGTTACAGGGGAAAGACGCGGTGAACAGTGGTGTTGCTGACCTGAACGCCAGAGTTGCCCTGGCAACAGAAGAGGCTAGCCAATGGACCGTCAAAGGAATTTCCGGTCTGTTTCTATGGTATCATGTGGTGACCACCCTTTCTATCATCTTCCTGATCTTTGTGTTGATCAAATCCTTCTTGTTCGTCGCCAGCCGTGTCTATCTGCATGCCGATGATGGAAATCAAACGATGTGGGAGGAACTTGCCCGCCCTCATGGTGACGGTGTCCCGGTCCCTCGCGAAAAGACCTATGTTTTTGATCGTGACCGCTGGGGGACGTTTTTCGTTCGGCGCGGTCAGTCGAACAAAAATATCAAACGGGATATTTCATGGCCGCAGTGGAACAGGATGATATTCCGGCGATTGGCAACGCGGATGTTTGCGCTTTATCGCGAAGATTGGTCACGCGCTCACGGCGAGAAATTCGTGAAAACTACCAAAGGGGGAGAGTTTGTCGAATGGCAATTGGCGAAAGGGCAGCGCATCATCTTTCAATTGGGCAATCTGGCAGCATTTTCAGACAGTATCATCCTGCGATCGCTGTGGTCGTTCCGTCTGTCTCATTTCATTTTCGGACGCGTTCTGTTTTCGTCGGCCGAAGGACCGGGGATGATCTTGCTCCGGACAAATGGTGAGCCCCATATCGGCCAAGAGGGTGAGCGTTTCATTCTGGGTGCTGCCCCCAACGAACATATCGCGTTTGATCTTGGGACCGATTTTCTGGTGAATTCTGATCTGAAGCTGAAAAATATCTATTTCTCGGACATAGAGGTGGTGGCCAACGATAGCCCCCGCGTGGTAGTGGATGTGATGCCGGAACAATCAATTACCGGCGGGGCTGCGCGGTTTATCCGGGCGTTTTTTATACCGGTGTAGAATGCGGGCGACACTCACCATTGATCTTGATGCAATTGCTGACAATTGGCGCGCGCTTGACGCCATGACCAATTGTGAGACCGGCGCGGTTGTGAAGGCGGATGCCTATGGTCTGGGCGTAGCGCAGGTGGCCCCGGCGCTGTGGAAGGCCGGCGCGCGGACGTTTTTTGTCGCCTTGGCCGAGGAAGGGATCGAGCTGCGCCGTCATGTTGGCCCAGAGGCCAAAATCTATGTCTTCGCGGGACATATGCTGGGGGATCGGGTGATGATCTCGGCCGGGGATCTGGTGCCGCTGTTAAACTCGCTCGATCAGATCGCGCGATTCAAGGAACGGTTGCCGGGACGTCCCTATGGGTTGCAGATTGACACGGGAATGAACCGTCTGGGGCTGGAAATAGCAGAGCTGGTAGAGGCTGGCGATTTGTCGCCAGAACTGGTGATCAGCCATCTGGCCTGCGCTGACACTCCGGAGCATCCCCAAAACGCGTCGCAACTGGCCGCGTTTGGCTTCGCACGGCAATTTAACGCCCCGCTTAGCCTGTCAGCGACGGGGGGGATAATGCTGGGACAGGATTATCATTTCGATATAACGCGTCCGGGGATCGGGTTGTATGGCGGCCTGCCGTTTGCGGACGCAACGCCGGTGGTGCACCTGTCGCTTCCTGTCATTCAGGAGCGCGAAGTTGCGGTCGGGGAAACCGTCGGCTATGGCGCGACATGGGTGGCGGAGCGGCCATCTTTTATTGCGACTGTCTCGGCAGGTTACGCCGACGGGTTGATCCGCGCGATGGGGAACAGGGCAATGCTTTACGCGGGCGACGTGCCCTGCCCGGTTGTTGGCCGCGTGTCGATGGATTTGATTACTGTCGATGTGACGGATTTGCGCGAAACACCAGATGAACTGGATATCCTATCAGCATATCAAACCATCGATGATCTGGCTGCGGCGGCAGGCACCATCGGATATGAAATCCTCACCAGCCTTGGCGCGCGCTATCATCGGCGCTATGTCGGAGGGTAAGATGATCCTATTGACCCATATTCAGTTTTTTCTTGCGTCGATCGGGCGCTCGACGCTCGAGCTTTTAGCCTCGATCGGGAGGGTAGCGATCTTTGCAGGTGTGACCGTTGGTCATATCGTGCGCCCACCTTTTTATGCAAAGGAACTGGGTCAGCAATTGCTGCGTATCGGATATTTCTCGCTGCCGGTGGTCGGGCTGACGGCACTGTTTACTGGCGGCGCACTTGCGTTGCAGATTTTCGCGGGGGGATCACGGTTTAACGCCGAAAGCGTGGTGCCGCAAATCGTGGCAATTGGGATTACCCGAGAGCTTGGTCCGGTCTTGGGCGGCCTGATGGTTGCCGGGCGTGTGGCGTCGTCCATCGCTGCCGAGATCGGAACGATGCGCGTAACAGAACAGATTGATGCGCTGACAACATTGTCGACAAACCCGATGAAATATCTGGTCGTGCCACGGGTGGTCGCCGCCACAATCGCCCTACCCGTTCTGGTTTTGATCGGCGATATTATCGGGATCATGGGCGGCTATCTGGTCGGTGTGGCGCGATTGGATTTTAACTCGGCCACTTACCTGCAGAACACTGCCGATTTCTTGCAATCTGGCGACGTGACCTCGGGTCTGATCAAGGCGGCGGTGTTCGGATTCATCTTGTCGCTGATGGGATGTTACAATGGCTATAACTCAGGTCGGGGTGCACAAGGTGTGGGTCAGGCGACGACGAATGCGGTTGTGGCGGCATCGGTCCTGATCCTGGCATCGAATTATCTTCTGACTGAACTGTTGTTTCCGGCATGAGTGATATTCCCAAAATATCCTTGCGTGGTGTGCACAAATCTTTTGGCAGCAAACATGTGCTGGCAGGGGTCGATCTGGACATCCCAGCAGGCGAGAGCATGGTGATTATCGGCGGATCGGGCACCGGGAAATCGGTGCTGTTAAAATGTATCCTTGGGATCATGAAACCGGATGCGGGCGAAATTCTGATTGACGGAATGCCTGCGGGTAAGGACCGCGACGCGTTTCTGGCCCGATTTGGGATGCTGTTTCAGGGCGGCGCCTTGTTTGACAGCCTACCCGTCTGGCGCAATGTGGCGTTTCGGTTGCTGCATGAGGGAAAATCCAAAGCCGAAGCGCGCGAAGTTGCCATTGAAAAACTGCGGCGCGTCGGGTTGAAGGCAGAGGTCGCCGACCTTTTCCCCGCTGAACTGTCTGGCGGGATGCAAAAACGTGTAGGGTTGGCCCGAGCGATTGCAGCAAAGCCGGAGATTATCTTTTTCGATGAACCCACAACGGGCCTTGACCCGATCATGTCCGGTGTCATCAACGAACTGATCCGCGAGATTGTCGTTGAGATGGGGGCCACGGCCATGACGATCACGCACGATATGTCGTCGGTCCGCGCGATCGCGGACAAGGTCGCGATGATCCATGACGGTAAGGTGCAGTGGACGGGACCGATTGGCGCTATTGAGACGTCAGGCGACCCCTATATGGACCAATTCCTGCACGGCCGCGCCGAAGGGCCGATTGAGGCGGTGCGATAATGTTGCTTACCGCCCTTGCGTTCATTGAATATATCGTCGCCTTGTCGTTCTTGGTGATGCTGATCCTTTATATACCCCTGACCATCTTTCGGGTGATTGTGGGAGATACAGTCATTCGGCGCCGGGGACTGATTGCCTTGGGGGTGACCCTGTTATCAGTGCTAATCTTGTGGCTTATCCCGAATGCGGGATGGGGATGGTGGTGGCAGTTTGGATTGTTAACCCTGATGGCGTTCATACCGCTGAATTTCCACGCGGCATTGCGCAATCTGCCGGGTTGCCAGTTGCCAAACCTTGACCGCCATTTGCTGATTGCGACTGTTATTGTGCTTACAGTTGGCATGATGATCCCTGGATTAGGGATGAAAGGCGCTATGGCAATTCTGGCGACAGCAGCTTTGGGGGGCTGAGATGTGGACATATCGCCAAACGCTACCTAGATGGTGCGTGCGGAGCACACACCCTACGGAGGTTCCATGCCCCTGAAAATCGCAAACCTTGCCCTGCTGATCCTGTTCCCAATCGCCTGGTTTGCACCGCTGCTGCGGGCCGGGTTGCTACCGTTCTTCTCGCTGGACGAAATTTCGACGATCACCGCGCTTCAGGCGCTATGGGAGAAGGACGTATTCCTGGCAGTTCTGGTGACGTTCCTTGCGATGTTTGCCCCGATGGTAAAGGTCATCGGGACAGCATTGGTGCAGTTTAACCTCTTGTCGGTGAAACTGTTGCCGACAATCTCGATCCTAGGACGGTTGGCGATGGCGGATGTGTTTTTGGTGGCAATGTATATTATTGCAGCCAAAGGAGTTGGTGTTGGGCGGCTGGAAACCGCGTGGGGTCTTTATCTTTTTACGGCTTGCGTGATCGCGTCCATCTTCATCAGCGAGATGGTCAAGCGTGACGTCAGCAAAACGGAATGATTTTCAACCTTCTGATTGGCATACTGGGCGGGGCCGCGATTTTCGCGGCGACCCTGTTCTCTATCTATCAGGCTGTGGTGCAGTCCGGGCGGTTGCAATGGGCACATATCGCCACGGTGGGTCTGACACTCGCCGGGATGGGCACGATCACGTGGCTGATGCCAGCCACAACGATGGTGATCGGCGGGGTGCTGGCCCTCGCGGCGCTGCTGGCTATGCTGTGGGAGGTGCGGTGGAATCGATTGCTGCCACTTTTCCAGTTACTGTTCGCCTTCGCTCTGATCACGGGCTTGCCCTTTAATTTCGTTTGAGGCACTGAGAAGCATGGCCAAAACCACCACCACATTCGTCTGTTCCGCTTGCGGCGCGTCCCACAAGAAATGGGCTGGTCGGTGTGATGCTTGTGGCGAATGGAATTCGATCAACGAAGAAGCTGCGCTATCCACCGGGCCGAAAGGCAAAACGCTGGGCTCGGCCAAGGGACGACAGATCGGGCTAAGCGATTTATCCTCGGTTGATGCCCCGTTAGAGCGCAGCCGTTTCGGGATCGAGGAGCTGGATCGTGTACTTGGCGGTGGGTTGGTACCCGCATCTGCCATTCTGGTTGGTGGAGACCCGGGGATCGGGAAATCAACTTTGCTGCTTCAGGCTGCCGGCGATTTCGCCAAGGCAGGTCACAAGGTTGTTTATGTGTCTGGTGAAGAAGCCGCCAGCCAGATCCGGATGCGGGCAGCCCGGTTGGATTTGTCGGATGCGCCCGTCAAATTGGCCGCGGAAACCAATCTTCGCGATATTCTGACGACACTGGATGCCGAGCATCCGGACCTGGCGATAATCGATTCCATCCAAACCATGTGGGCCGATCATGTTGACAGCGCACCGGGGACGGTATCGCAAGTGCGCACCGCTGCGCACGAACTAACAAGTTTTGCCAAGCGACGTGGCATATCTGTGGTTCTGGTAGGACATGTGACAAAGGACGGGCAGATCGCAGGCCCCCGCGTTGTTGAACATATGGTCGATACCGTGCTGTATTTCGAAGGGGAGCGGGGACACCAGTTTCGGATTCTTCGCGCCGTGAAAAATCGGTTCGGTCCCGCTGACGAAATCGGCGTTTTTGAAATGACTGGTGGCGGCTTGCGTCAGGTGGCCAACCCGTCGGAGCTGTTTCTGGGTGAACGAGATAAACCGGCCTCTGGCTCGGTTGTCTTTGCCGGGATCGAGGGAACGCGCCCTATTCTGGTGGAAATCCAAGCCTTGGTTGCCCCCTCGCCCCTAGCCTCTCCCAGACGCACGGTCGTCGGTTGGGATTCTGGCAGATTGGCGATGATTCTTGCCGTGCTGGAATCACGCGCAGGAATCGGATTTGGGGGGCTTGATGTCTATTTGAACGTTGCTGGAGGCATAAAACTCGGTGAACCGGCGGCCGATCTGGCGGTTGCAGCGGCGTTGGTTTCAGCGCGACAGGATTTTGCCCTGCCTGCCGATTCGGTATTTTTCGGAGAAATAAGTCTTTCCGGTGCCCTTCGTGCAACAGTTCAGGCGGAAAATCGGCTGAAAGAGGCTGAAAAACTAGGGTTTTCCAGTGCTTATACCTCAACACGCGTGAAACTTGTCTCGCAAACAGGCATAGAAGTGCGCATGGCAGAGGACTTGACGACCTTCTTAGAAAATTGTTTTGGTCGCATCGAAAGTTAACACGGGGCTGAGAAATGGAAAATCTCACGATATTTGATGGCGCAGTTGCGGTAATTCTACTGATTTCCGCAATCTTGGCCTATTCACGCGGGGTGACTCGCGAAGTCATGAGTATAGCCGGCTGGATCGGTGCAGCCGTTGTCGCTTACTATTTTACGCCTCAGGCAGAGCCGTTCGTTGGCGAAATTCCGATGATTTCGGATTTCATCGGTGACAATTGCCAGCTTAGCGTTCTGATCACCTTTGCGGGGGTATTTGTAATTGCCCTGATCATAATCGCCCTGTTTACACCGCTCATTTCTGGCGCAATCCAGAAATCCGCGTTGAGTCCGGTCGACAGTGGACTTGGCTTCTTGTTTGGCTTGCTGCGTGGGATCATTCTGGTTGTTGCCGTTCTGATCGTCTACGATTTCTTCGTTGCGGGTGGCGAAGGGTATGCGCAGATTTCCGACTCCTACACGGTTGAACTGCTGGCTGAACAGCAGCAGCGTTTTGCTGATGTGATCCCAACCTCGCTGACCGAACTGCCGGATTGGATTAAAACTCCGGTTAACAATCTGGTTGCTGAATGTGGCACAGAGCTGTTGCCCACCAGTGAAGCCACTGCCGTCGAAGGCGGCGCGAGCTAATGAAAAAGCCCCCTCGTTCACGCGAGGGGGCTTTTCCTTTAAAAACTGCGCTGGGGTCCGTGACTTCGCCCAGCGGGAACTCTATAAGATCGCAAACACGATTAGCTGACGAGTCGCCTGTATGACCACGGACATGTTCGATCTACCTTCGCTTCCTTTTGATGACGACAAACTGCATGAAGAATGCGGCATCTATGGCGTCTGGGGCGTTCAGGATGCAGCAAATTTCGTTGCTCTGGGTCTTCATGCCTTGCAACATCGCGGGCAAGAGGCCGGGGGGATCGTTACCTATCACCCGGATCAGGGCTTCAATTCCGCCAGACGTTTTGGATATGTGCGCGATAATTTTACCTCGGAAGCGGTAATGCGCACCCTGCCCGGCAACTTGTCGATCGGTCATGTCCGCTATTCCACCGCCGGTTCCAAGGGGCAGACGCAGATCCGCGACGTGCAACCGTTGTTCGCAGAATTTGCCATGGGTGGATGTGCAATCGCCCACAATGGCAATATCACAAATGCCTTGGCGCTACGCCGTGAGTTGATCGAACGCGGTTCAATTTTCCAATCCTCGTCGGATAGCGAATGTATCGTGCACCTGATGGCCCGCTCGATCCAGAAAAACATTCCCGAACGGCTGAAGGACGCGTTGCGCCGGGTCGAGGGCGCGTTCTCTGTCATCGCGATGACACGGACGAAACTGATCGGTGTTCGCGATCCGCATGGGGTTCGCCCGCTTATGCTGGGGCGCATCGGCGACGGCTGGGTCTTGTCATCCGAGACGTGTGCGCTCGACATTATCGGCGCGGATTTTTTGCGTGAAGTTATGCCCGGCGAAATGGTGGTAATAACAAATGACGGCCTTGAAAGTTACTTTCCATTTAACAAAGCCGATCCGAAGTTTTGCATTTTCGAACATGTCTATTTCTCGCGCCCTGACAGCGTTATCGGCGGGCAGTCGGTGTACGAAACGCGGCGCCGGATCGGTGTGGAACTGGCTAAGGAAGCACCGGTAGACGCTGACATCGTGTGCCCGGTCCCAGACAGCGGAACCCCTGCTGCAATCGGGTATAGCCAGGAAAGCGGCATTCCCTATGCCATGGGGATCGTGCGCAACCAATATGTTGGTCGAACCTTTATCGAGCCGTCTGAACATATCCGAAATATGGGCGTGCGGCTGAAGTTGAATATCAATCGCGCGCTAATTCAGGACAAGCGCGTGATCCTTGTTGATGACTCGGTTGTCAGAGGCACAACCAGTCGCAAGATCAAGGAAATGATCTTGGATGCCGGGGCCAAAGAAGTGCATTTCCGCATCGCATCCCCGCCGACAAGCTGGCCGTGTTTTTATGGTGTGGACACACCGGATCGCGATAAATTGCTGGCGTCTCATATGACCGAAGAACAGATGCGCGCGCATCTTGGTGTGGACAGTTTGCGGTTTGTCACATTGGACGGATTGTATCGCGCAGCGGGCGAAGCCAAACGCAACACAAAATGCCCGCAATATTGTGACGCGTGCTTTTCGGGCGATTACCCGGTCCGCCCGATGGACCGGATCAATGACGGGTTTGTCCTGAAGGCTGCGGAATGACCAATATGCCAGCAGACGTTGCTGAGGTTTTTCAATCCTACCAGGCAGCTCAACGCGGAACTTTATTGAAATTGCGTCAAATGATTCTGGATACCGCAGAGCGCAATAATCTGGGCGAAATCGTCGAAACGCTGAAATGGGGGCAGCCAGCCTATATAACCCGTAACAGAACCGGCAGCACAATTCGATTGGGCTGGTCCAGTAAAAAGCCTGAGAGAGCCTCTTTATTCTTCATCTGCACAACCGATCTGATCAGTCGCTTTCGGGATCTTTATGCCGATCAGTTTTCGTTTGAAGGCAATCGCGAGATATATTTCGAAACATCTGCCCCCCTTCCACGGACGCCGTTGGGGCATATTTTGACGATGGCGCTAACCTATCACAAGAAACTATGACAATGACGGCAAAAACAGCATTGATCCTGGGGGCATCGCGCGGCTTGGGTTACGCCGTTGCTAAGCGGCTGGCGGCACAAGGGTATCATGTTATTGCAGTGGCCCGCACCCTTGGGGGGCTGGAAGAACTTGCAGACGAGATTGACGCGGTTGGAGGTCAGGTAACGCTCGCACCGATGGATATTACGGACGATGCCAAATTGCAGCAATTGTTTCGCTCGATCTATGATCGCTGGGGGAAACTTGATTTGCTGATCAATTCTGCCGCTCATGCTGCTCCCTTGTCGCCCGTCAATCATGTTAGCGACAAGGATTTTGATCGTTGCTGGCTGACCAATGCCCGCGCCGTCAAAAAGGTGATCGAATATGCCGAGCCGCTGTTAAAGCTTGCCAAAGGCCATGCCGTTTTTATTGAAGACACGACCAGAACCACACAGTTCTTTTCTGCCTATGGCGCATCAAAAACGGCAGGCACAGAGATTGCAAAAAGTTTTCGGGAAGAGACGAAAAATCTGGGGATTACTGTCCAGATATTTGCGCCCAGCCCAATGCCGACGGCCTTACGCGCCCGATTCTACCCCGGCGAGAATCGCGAGACTTTGACGTCTCCAGACGCAGAATCTGCAAGATTATTGGCAAATTTATAATACAAAACACTAATATATAAGTTTTGCCTTATTTCTGACGCATTTGAGTCCGTATCTATCAACCGGTGGGGTGTGTGCCTTAATAAGTTCTTTGTTTTCAGTTGAAAATTCAATCTAACTGCATTGGGTGCTCAAATGCTCAAGAACTTTATCAAGGACGATTCCGGCGCTGTCACCGTTGACTGGGTTGTATTAACAGCGGCGATAGTTGGTATTGCCATCGCTGTTCTTATCGTGATTGCAAGCGGGATAAACACAGCTTCGAACAATGTGAGTGGCAGCCTGAATTCAGCGGATTCAGTTGCGTCATTGATTACGACCGACACTGGCGGTAGTGGTTCATCGAGCTTCATCGGAAGTCTTGGCGACTATAGCCTGACCTGGGATGAAGGATCGCACCAGCACTATGTTGATTCAGGTGGCAACGACTTTTACTTGGAAAACGGAACCTTCTATGAAGGGATTAATGCCTCTGGAACCGTAATTGGCAGTGTTGACGGAGATGGAAATATTTCCCCACCACCTGCGGGATAAGGTCCAATCGCCAATCATGTCGAAAATGTGGCGACCTCCGTCAAAGTTTAAACGTAATCCATAAATATGCTGACTCCCGCCTGTATAGTATTCCGTGCCCCGGTAACGATTTCAGACGAAAATACCGACTGCTAGGGGACATTGAAATGTTGAAACTTTTCGCAAATGACGAGTCCGGTGCTATCACCGTTGACTGGGTTGTGCTAACGGCATCTCTGGTGGGGATAGCGATTGCCGTGTTGCTGGTAATCGCTGGGGGGTTAAACACCGCCTCGGGCAATATCGAACAGGATTTAAGCACCTCTGGCAGCGTTGCTAACCTTATTGGTGCTGCACAATATTCCAATTTGAGCGGGTTCACCGAAGGTGAAAGTCATAATGGCCATACGCATTACTATGATGCGCAAACAAACGACCGTTACCGGCTGGAGCCGGATGGGAATTTTTATGACAATAGCAATACGCTGGTCGGAAGCGTGAACGGTGACGGGGATATTGTTCCTCCTGCCTCTTCGTAAGCGTAGCGACACACGCAACACACGACATCGCAAAGTCACCCTTCCACCGGTTGGGTGATTTTTTTCATATTTGGGCCAATAATTCGACACAATCGTATATCAATCTTGACCAGTGTCCGGCGGATAATCTGTCGATCTTAACGAGTGAGTGAGCAAATCATGTGGGTAAAGTCTTTCAATTCAAATGAAGCCGGTGCAGTGACTGTTGATTGGGTCGTTTTAACGGCCGCAATCGTTGGAATCGCCATCGCCGTTCTGACCTTGGTTGCAGGTGGAATCAACACTTCGGCGAATTCCTCAAACACACAGATTGCAAGTTCAGAAAGTGTTGCGGGTTTAATCACCGGCGCCAGTGCAAACACGGGCAGCGGGTTTGTCGACAAGTCGACCTATGGAACACACGCGCAAACGACACTTGCTGTATGGGGATTTCCCGATGCGCCAACGGAACCGACAGAGTATGAAGTCTACTACGGAACGAATTCACAAGGTGTCCAAACCGGAACCTACGTTCCCGTAAACGGCGGAGATGTCCTTCAAACCGATTACACGACTACAACGGTTGTCGGTACGGCCGATTCCAATGGAAATGTAACAGCGGTGCCAAACTAGGGTTTGTGGCTGTTCGAATACCGATAAGATAAAACGTTTCTCTTCGCCCGATCAAACTGATCGGGCGAAGTCGTTTTTGATAAATATCCGAAACTCTGTTTTTGGAACAACTGATGTCTTTTGGGTTGATCGATACACGACGCCAGGGGAGCGATGCGAACGCATTGCTCCCTTCTGCCTTGGCTTACATACCTAGCGCTTCTTTATACAGCTCTAGCACCGCTTCTTCTTCGCTAATTTCCTGCGGATCTTTTTTCCGAAGAGCAACGATCTTGCGCATGACCTTAGTGTCATAACCGCGTGCCTTGGCTTCGGCCATCACCTCTTTTTGCTGGTCAGCGATATCTTTCTTTTCGATATCCAACCGTTCATAGCGCTCGATGAAAGCACGCAATTCCCCTGCCGTGACCCGATAGGATGTTGGCGCTTGTTCGTCTGTTACGTCCATGGAAATACCTGTCAGTTATATCGCGGCGGACCCTACCCTTCCCGATAGTTGCGGGCAAGGGCAAGCTTGCACATTTAACGTATCTATCGTAGCTGATCGCAAACGGAGACATACCATGGATTATCTGATCTTTGCAGGGCTGTTCCTGGCGGTTATCGGTTTTGGCGGCGTCATCTATTGCCTGCGCATGGCCATGGGTGTCCGCAAAGAAGCCGATCAAGTCAAAGCCAAACAAACGCTTCAGAAGCTGGTCGCTTGGAATTTTGGCGCATTGGGGATCGCCACCATCGGTTTGATGGTTATGGTAATCGGGCTGGTGTTTTAGCCCCTAGAAAACACTATTGATGCGCGTAAACAGCGTATAATTTTCCGTATCAAATCGACGGATATTGGAAAACTGCCGTTGTAACTCGATACCAAAAGTCGGCTGGAAACCATACCATTGCCAATTGGTCGGGGTCACACCAATGGTCAGGCTTAGGATATCATCGCTCCGTATCTCGCTGTCAAAGGCCAGACGGGTGCGGTAATCATCTGCGCGATAGCTAAGATCAGCTTCCCATAAAATCGGCAGTGAATTCTGTTGCCAATCCAGTCCCAAATCGAACCCATAAGACATGCGCGCACTGTTGGCGGATTGGCTGTCTGTCAGTTCGGCAAAGCCCCCAAATTGTATGTTCAAATCATCTTTTACTTGCCGCCGAGACTTGATCGAGAGGCGAAAAATCTCTGCGTCATCTGTGTCTGAAACGTCGGAAATGCGCATGGCATAATCAAGAGCCGCCGACCAAATCTGCTGGGGTTGTGGGTTCCAGAAATATTCGAGTCCAAAGGTCAGCTCGTAATAATATGGAGACATGTCATCAAAGGCTGGTGCACCGGCAACATCGGCAAGATATCGTTGAGAAGCGCCTAGACTGATGCGCACAAGTTCTGGGGTGTCTCCGCCGAGCAGATAATCAATATTGCCACCAAGCCTGAGGCTGTAATCGTTGCGCGCCAATCCATCGTAAATCACAAAATTCGCAGCGCCAAAGATCGTCCATTCCACAGACTCTGACAGTTGATCCGTGTAAGACAGGTTCCCGTTTACCCGATAGGCGATGCCGGGTTGTGCAACCAGTTCGTCTGAAAGTTCGAAAGGCAGACCGAAGATAAATTCGGTATCATGGCGTGAGCCATTGTTGATATTGTTAGAGGGATCAACGCTGATTGATACGGAACGATCCCATGGGGACGCTTGACGTGCCTGCGCCATAGCACCACGGATGGTGGTCAGTTGCGCATCGGTCTGGGCATAGTTTGAGGCGGCGCGCAGCGCCGTGATCGCCCCAATTTCATCGCCCAACCGCGTTCGCGCGACGCCGGTAACATATAACATATCCAACCGATCAGTTTGTGAAAGCTGTGACGCCAGTGCCTTTTCCGCAAAAACTTCGGCGACCTGCGGTTGGTTGATTACCAATGCCGCACGCGCAAAATACATGATTGCGTCCAGATCGTCAGGGTTCGTCGCCAACCGCTCACCGGCACAATGGTAAGTCTGCAAGAAGCTTTGCTGTTGATACATTTCGGCCAAAGAGAGATCGCAACGCAATTGCTCGACCTGTGCGAATGTCGAAACCGACCAAAAAACAGGCATGATCGAAAAAAGCGCTACGCGTGACACAATTTTCATCACAGATGCCTTTATTTTGCCCGAAGGCTGCATTAACGGTTCGTTAACTTATTCGTTATGTTGGACGCGCGTTTGCGATATTCCAAACGCAAAGAAATAGCAAACAGGGAACGCGAAATGTTTCAGAAGATTATGGCTTTGTTAATAGTATCAGCCCTTGCAGCATGTGGATCTTCGGGCGGAGTTACGCCCGCTCCTCCTGCGCCTTATGTCGCGGAACCGATTGCTGATCTGACCGATGGCACGGAATTGTATGTTCGCGGCAACCATACGGGTTGGTGGCAGGTCAATCGCTCACCTACCTTTGAAGCGATCAATGCGGACGGACCAAAATTGCAGCGTTTTGATGTAACCGACACTCCAAACGTTTATGTAGCGGTATTCCGGAATAACAATCCGGGATCGATCAAGGATTACGGTAAAGCCCTATTCACGATGCCGGGTGAAGGCGGTGTTGTCGCTGGGGAAACAGACCTTGGGTATCACTTCACCATCACACGTGTGAATGCAAACCTGATCTATACCCTGACGGGACTGTTCACGATTTCCAACGGCATCAATCCTCCTGGCGAATATCGTCTGGCGCATGGCGGCTACGTGGCCGGGTCCGGAATTGCCGAAGGTGATCTGCCAACGACGGGAACTGTCACCTATAATGGGACATTTATCGGTTCCAGTAACGTTCGTGGGGGAGTCACGGGTGACGCAACACTTGTTGCCGACTTTACCGGAACCAACACGGTCGATCTGAATGGGTCTATCGAAAACATTCAGAACAGTTCGAACGAGACGATCAGCGATATTACAATCACTGCGTCCATCGACAACGTAACTGGCGAATTCGAAGGTATCGTGTTTATAGCCTCGGGGACGACTGATCCCGGCGACTTCCCAACCGGCGCAGATGGGATTGTCGAAGGTGGTTTCTATGGACCGAATGCCGAAGAAATCGGTGGCACCATTCGCGTGAACAACGCTGGACATTTCTTGACCGGCGCGTTTGGCGGCAGTCAATAAGCCATTAATCAATGTCTTCGATTGATGTAACGATCAGTCGAAGACATTCCTCTGAACTAAACCGATGATCCGCGCCCTTCACCAAGGTCAGGCGAACGTCAGATCCGTCAATATGTTCAAACAATCGCATTGCAACGCTGACATCGACATCTGTATCCGCGTTGCCTTGCAATAATCTTACGGGATAAGGCATTGGCAATGGGCGACGTAAAACCAGATTGTCACGTCCATCGTCAATCAGCTTTCGAGTGATCACGTAAGGATCATCGGAATAGTCCGAAGGCAATTCGACCTGACCATTCGTCATCAAGGCGACACGCTGGGCTTCGTCAAATCCCTCCCACATGGAATCTTCGGTAAAATCGGGGGCCGCTGCGATCCCGATAAACCCGGCGATCCGATCTGGGATTGACGTTGCCAGAATGCAGCTGATCCATCCCCCCATCGAACTGCCAACCAGTATCTGCGGACCATTTGTAAGATTGGTGATGGCATCTTGCGCATCTGCGCTCCAGTCGCTGATGCATCCGTTCAGAAATTCTCCGTCTGACTGACCATGTCCACCGTAATCAAATCGCAGAAACGCCCGATTGTTCTGGCGCGCCCAATCTTCCAGAAATAAGGCCTTGCTCCCCTCCATATCCGAACGAAAGCCGCCAAGAAACACCACACCAGGCTCAGCGCCTTCCAGCCGGTGATACGCGACACGGGTTGTTTTTGTCTGAAGATATGCAATCATTCAAAGGTTCCAGTCTTAATCTGATAGTTTTCACCCGTGAGAGACGTCAAAGTAAGATTGACAAATTTCTGCTCAGGACTAAACAGTCCCCAGTTCTGTAACCGGGCGTTTCGTAGGCGTCAAACTTCAAGGAGATTGTCATGAGTGACAATATGAACGATCGCAAGAAATCCAATCTGGAAAAGATGGATTTTGTAGAGATACAGTCCAAAGCCCGTAAAACTGGCGTGACTGTTTCTGGAAAAGTTGTTCGCGATATCCCAATCACTGCGCCTTCCGGTCCCGCTCCGGAACGCAAGTCGCGCCCTGCCGAGACTTCGGCAGCGGAAGAAGCCGCATCAGTACCGGCCGAAAAGCCGATAAGTGAACCCGTCGCAGAGGTTTCGGAAAAGGCCGCAAAAATCGACGATAATCAGGTCGACATCGTCGACATTGAAGAAGATGAAGAACCTGAAGCCGTTCCTGTGAAAGAAATCACTGTTACGCTGCCGGATGGTGCTGAACGCAACTATGTCGCGGGCGTCACAGGATTGGAAATCGCCAATGACATCTCAAAGTCGTTGGGAAAAGCCGCTATTGCGTGCACGATCAATGGCAAGCTGTCCGACCTGACTATCCCGCTTGAAGACGATGTCGAGCTGGAAATTCATACCAACAAAGACGAAGCTATTGCGTTGGAACTTGTTCGTCATGACGCCGCCCACATTATGGCGCGCGCAGTGCGCGAGCTTTGGCCGCACACAAAGGTGACGATCGGACCTGTGATCGAAAATGGTTGGTATTATGATTTTGATCGGGATGCGCCGTTTACGCCTGAAGATCTCGACAAAATCGAGAAAAAGATGCGCGAAATCATAAACAAGCGCGAACCCGTAACGACGGAAATCTGGGATCGTGAGCGCGCGATCAAATACTACAAAGCCAACAAGGAACCCTATAAGGTTGAACTGGTCGAGGCCATCCCCGACGGTCAGGATATTCGCATGTATTGGCATGGTCATTTTCAGGACCTGTGCCGAGGACCTCATTTGGTACATACCGGACAGGTTCCAGCTGATGCGTTCAAACTGATGTCAGTTGCTGGTGCCTATTGGCGGGGCGACAGCAAAAATAAGATGCTGCAACGTATCTATGGCGTCGGGTTCCTGAATCGCGACGATCTGAAAGATTATCTGCACTTTTTGGAGGAAGCTGAGAAACGCGACCACCGCAAACTCGGTCGCGAAATGAACCTGTTTCATATGCAGGAAGAAGCCCCTGGTCAGGTGTTCTGGCACCCCAACGGATGGACAGTCTATACCGTTCTTCAGGATTATATGCGCCGACAACAGCGGTCAGGTGGTTATGTCGAGGTGAACACTCCACAAGTCGTTGATCGGAAGTTGTGGGAAGCCTCGGGACATTGGGAGAAATATCAGGAGAATATGTTCATCGTCGAAGTGGACGAGGAACATGCGCGAGAAAAAGCGATCAACGCCTTAAAACCCATGAACTGCCCATGCCATGTGCAGATATTCAATCAAGGGCTTAAATCCTACAGGGATTTGCCGCTCAGAATGGCTGAATTCGGATCGTGTAACAGGTATGAACCCTCTGGCGCGCTACACGGAATCATGCGCGTGCGTGGATTTACACAGGATGACGGACATATATTCTGTTCGGAAGACCAGATTGAATCCGAAACCGCGGAATTCATTTCCTTCCTGACACGCATCTACAAAGACTTGGGCTTTGACAGTTTCAAGATCAAATTTTCGGACAGACCCGACGTACGGGCTGGGTCAGATGAGGTATGGGACAAGGCGGAATATGCGCTATTGTCTGCTACCAAGGCAGCCGGTTACGAGCCAACACTAAATCCGGGAGAGGGCGCGTTTTACGGTCCTAAGCTGGAGTTTGTGCTGACCGACGCGATTGGTCGAGATTGGCAATGTGGTACGTTGCAGGTCGACTTTGTTCTGCCGGAGCGGCTTAATGCAAATTATATCGGTTCGGATGGGGAAAAACATCGTCCGGTCATGCTTCATCGCGCAACGCTTGGGTCGTTCGAGCGGTTTATAGGCATTTTGATCGAGGAGCACGCTGGCAAACTTCCCTTCTGGCTGGCGCCCCGTCAGGTTGTTGTTGCCTCGATCGTCTCGGATGCGGATGAGTATGTTGAAGAGATCGTCGCGAAAATGAAAAGCGCGGGTATTCGCGCCGAAGCTGATACGCGGAACGAGAAAATCAATTACAAAGTTCGCGAACATTCGCTGACCAAAGTTCCGGTGCTTCTGGCGGTCGGTATGAACGAGGTCGAGGATCGCACCGTTTCAATGCGCCGTCTGGGCAATCAGAATTCAGACGTCTTCCCACTGGAAACGGTTGTCGCCAATCTCACCAGAGAGGCTCAGCCGCCAGATTTGCGATAAATCTGTCAATTTTTGGCCGATTTATTAAGGATAACGCAAAAAACCGTTTAAAATGTCACAGAGTCTGATATATTGGCTCTGGGAAAAGCGAGGGTCATAACATGCCTGTTTTGGTGATGTACGAACAGAACACGTTAATTCCGCAGTCAGGCGGATCTAACCTGAATACGACAAACAGTACAACAGGCGACGGCAACGGAACGTATCAGCTTAGCGGCTCCTCCTCTTCCGTTGCTTTTCATGTTTCGGATGATGATCTGTTTCTTGATGATGGTTCGTTTCCCGCCCCAGCCGGAAATGAGGCAGGCGTAAGATCAACGCTGACCTCGGATATTACCCTTGACGGTATAACATGGGAAGCGGGCGATTTTGTCGATCTGGAATTTGGTGGAACAGGAACCAATACAACAACTGGCCAATCCTTCACCTACTATATGATTTCGATTGATGGTCAGGACCCCGGCGAAACAGTAACCAACGTCGGGATTATTTTTGTTCCGTCGGATGCAGTATTGCCTGGTCAGTTTTTCACCATCAACAATTCCTACAGTGATAACCAATCGGTATCATACGATGTGTTGTGTTTCGCTAATGGCACAATGATTGATACGCCAAATGGCGAAGTAGCGGTGGAAAATCTGGAAGTTGGTGGTGTTGTGCGTACCGCTTCTGGGAGCGACGTACAAATTCGCTGGATTGGGAAGCGTACATTTTCATCTGTTGAATTGAGCGAGAATCCAAAGCTCTACCCTATTAAGCTAGCGGCCAACGCACTTGGAGAAAATGCTCCTTCGCGCGATCTCAGCCTATCTCCACAGCATCGTGTGCTGGTCTCTGATTGGCGCTCGGAACTGTTGTTCGGGTTGAACGACTTTTTCTGCCCTGCAAAAGCTTTGGTTAATGGGACTTCGATTGTTCTGGACACGTCCGTCGAAGAAATCACCTATTACCACATCATGTTGGATGATCATGACGTTCTGGTCGCCAATGGTCAGAAATGTGAGAGCTTTTATGTTGGCGAACAATCTTTGAAAACATTGTCGACAGAAGCTTATGAAGAGCTTTTGTCTATTTTCCCCGAGATCGCTAAAATGTCTGGAACCGAGACAAAAGCTGCATGCTTGAAACCATATGAGGTTAAGGCATTGAAGGCCGTGGCCTGAAAATATCTTCCCCGCAATTCGTGCGGGGAAGTCTCTGTCTGCACCAATGCCCAGATAAGCACAGATCCTGTATCTGCCCAAGCTTATATTAGTATTTAATCAACCCAAGATTAAAATTTTGCTAACAAGGCAACCTATGGTTTATACACCTAAAATTTGATCCATCAACAAGGCAGGATGATCGCACCCGGCTTCGCCAACGACACGTGCGGGAACCCCTGCGACGGTCTTGCAGGATGGAACATCTTGCAGGACAACAGAACCTGCCGCAACACGACTGTTGCTGCCAACTGTTATGTTACCCAACACGATCGCACCTGCCCCAAGCAGAACGCCATCATGAATCTTAGGATGCCTATCGTCGGTCTCTTTACCTGTGCCCCCTAATGTCACTGAATGCAGCATGGATACATTGTCCCCGACGACTGCAGTTTCGCCAATTACAATCGAATGCGCATGGTCGATCATGATTCCGCGACCAATCCGGGCGGCAGGATGAATATCCACACCGTAAATCTCAGATGTGCGCATCTGAATATAGTAGGCGAGATCTTTGCGACCGTTCACCCAAAACCAATGCGCAAGTCGATAACTTTGTACGGCCTGAAACCCTTTGAAAAACAATAAAGGCTGCAAATAGCGGTGGCAGGCCGGATCGCGTTCATAGACTGCGAGAATATCCGACCTTGCCGAGTTCGTCAGTTCTGGATCTTCTGCATGTGCCTCATCAAATGCTTCATGCAGGATGGATTCCGTCACCTCTCCCGAAGCCAATTTATGTGCACCACGATAGGCCAGTGCACAACTCAAGGATTTGTGTGACAGAACGGCCGAGTGAACCATACTCGCCAGACTTGGTTCGTCTGCGATAATGTCCGAAGCTTCGTCGCGAATTTTCGACCAAACCGGATCTATCGTTGCCATTTTCGGTTGCACATTCGCCATACGAGATTCCTTCGTTGCAGTTTGGCTAGAACTTCGGAACTATAACACCAAAATGCAAGAGGAGATATGTCACAAAATAATTACAAGGAGTATGTGATTGAAACTGGCTGGACGTAACTGCCCACCGGTCCTTAAACAGAACGAGGCGGCACCAATTCCAGCAAGTGTACGCTGATCCGAACTTCACCAGATGAAAATGTTCCAGCATCAGGCGTCAGCACCAACGAGGTGTCTGTCCAGTACGTGATGGGAGTTCCGGAAATACCATTCGCAAATGCGTTCTGCATCAACCCCAGTCCGGTTGCATAGCGTGTTGCATCAGCAGCGACGCCAAGCGACCAACTTGTCAGCCCCGACCCGGTGATGTCGGTCGTTACTCTGGCAGTTACACCCAAAACCATTGCGTGATGCGGAATTACCGGAATTGTCGCCGATGTCGCACCTGCAGAAATTGAGTGATCCAAATTGACAACACGTCCGAGGGTTGTTGCCCCGGATTCACTTATCGTCGTTGCGTTTGCCTGCCACACAACACCATCAAACTTGAGTTCGAAGCCACTCATCGTGTTCCAGGCGCTCCAGCCAGCTTTTGGAACGAGATAAATCCAGCCCCCGTTAGACCAGATCGCCACCTGGTTATCTCGCCCTGTCCACTCTCCGGACGGAAGTGTACCGATGATAAAAGCCTGCCCCTCCGTTGCCGAGGACGGGGGCAAAATGACATTCCAGTCGTCCACGGATAACGAACAGGCTGCATCCAAGCGGATCAACGCCTCATTTACCGTTATATGTTTTTGCGATTGCGCTGCTTCTAACAAAGAAATCGACAATTTGCTTGTCTCAGACATCTACACTTCTCCTGCTAAATGGCCCAGGTCCAAACACTTCAGAAATCTGAGCGACTTCAAATTCAAAACTTCCAGTTATTCCATCCTGAGCCTGCATCGCGGCAGTGTAGATGAATGAAGGAGAGGACACCGTAACCTCTCGGACCACAGAATTATCAATGATACGCAGATTATATACCTCCGCTTCTTCACCGAGCGGCACGTCAAAACTTTGCCAACTGTCACCGTTAACTCGTGTTCGTCGGACCCAAGACAGCGCGATATCGTTGCCCTGTTTTTCTGCAGAAAGATGGACTGGCGAATATGGTCGAAGCCCTACCCCGTTTGCAGAGAATTGCTCGTCAATATATTGCTCGCTGTCATATGAAAACTGTGCAGGTCCGACGCGATAATGTCTTTCCACACCGCGAAGATGTGACGGCACGGACATGGCGACACTGGCGCTGTCGAGGAGAATAAACTCACTACCGGTTGGCCAATTCTCAGGGATCAGGTGTTCTGTACCCGCTTGCCCGCGTAATAGGTTAGAAATTCGATATTCGCCCGGTCCAACAAGAATAGCGTCTGCAAACTGGATGATTTCCCAATCCCCGGTTTCTCCGTTACGAATTGCAGCAATATTGGCGCCGTTCAAAACATCCTCTTGTGATCGGGACGCCAACTGACCGGTAAGATTGCCGATACGCACCCCCCCACTTTTCTGCCATACAGACGGAGTGGCAGCTTGCAATGGCTCCAACATTTCTCCGATTGTCGCATTCTGTCGAATTATCGTTTCCAGATCGAAATCCTGACCCGTTTGCGAAGCAAAAATGGCGACTCGTCCTGGCCAGGGATCAGCGGTCGCAATCACACGAGCACGCAATTCATTGCTCGCCTCCAACAATTCTGGAACATCGAGAAAGCGTACATAAGGCGGACCAAATATAGGGGTCGACGTTGGATGAAGTGTTTCACCATCACGATAGCGTGCGGCATAAACGCCTGTTTCTATCCGTGTTCCAAAAATTTTTCGATAAAGACCATCTTCAATCCGATCGATGCGGATGCGCAGTTCTGGGTCAACAGATTTCAGAATGACGACATCGCCAACGCAAAGCCGCGCATATGATGGTGGGACGGAGAATACGATCTCATCACGCGCAATCCGAGATTCCGTTAACATACGCTCTGCAATCGACTTTGCTTCCACCGGCGTTAACGCCATTTCCAGCGCGGTCTCCCCGACCTGTGGTTCGGCAATATCAGGTAGGACATGCTCTATCGCACCCGATTGATAGTCCTCGTCGGCATTCACATACCCTACTCGAAGTCGGCCAATCATTTCAGCGTCTGGCGATCGGGTCCGGCTAACGACTGTGTCTCCGTCATACACTAGGTTGTCGAGATCTAACAACGCGATGGCACGTCCATCGCGATTCCTGAACGACAATTTGTCCTCGCTGTCGCGGCTATCAAAGCTATGTGCAAGCATCAATGGTTGCAGGCTTTGGCGGGCAGTTTCGGTCCCGCTAATCAAATATCCTTTAATCAGACCATAAAGCTCCGAAACGTCGACATTATCTACACCGCCGCGACCACAGATTTCGCGGACAACATTTCCAAGCGACACCTGCGAGACTTTACCAGAAATCCAATGTCCGAAAGCAAATTGTGCGCCGTCAGACCACACTTCGCGATTGTCTGGAAAATCTGGGTAGGGACGAGTATCCCAAGCCCAAGCATAGGTATGGTCGATATCAATCATTCGACCTTCATATTGCGTTGCTTCAGGATTATTTTCGTCGCTTCCCCAGTATCCGAGCATTGCTTGTAAATATTGATGCTGTATCAGGTCATCGCGATTGCCGTTTGAGTAGTAAGGATACGCCGACTCTGACGACTTCGGATCCACAAAAACATTCGGTTGATTTGTGCCTTTGTCCACCGAGGGGCACCCGATTTCCGTAAATCGGATCGGTTTCGACCCCGGAAGCCAGGCAGTCGGAACAGATGACCGCACCCCGCCCAAGCGATTGAAATGCTGTTTGGACCACCAGTTTCGAATGTCCTTGTAGCGATACACCCATGGTTCATTATATGAACCATCTGTTATTTCAAAACGCTTCTGCGCATCGCGGGATTCCTCGTAAGGATAATACCAATCATACCCTTCGCCCCCCTCAATATTCGATTGTAAATAGTCCAGATTATATATCGTCCCGGCGGCTTCATCTGCGTGATTAGGGCTGTCTCGCCAATCCGAAAGCGGCATGTAATTGTCTATACCAACAAAATCGATTTCTTGGTCTGCCCACAACGCATCCAGATGAAAAAACACATCACCATTTGCTGGGTGATAACCAAAATACTCCGACCAATCCGCCGCGTAGCCAATCTTGCATGCACTGCCCAAGATCGATCGCACATCGGCAGCAAGTTCTTTCAATTTCTCAACCACCGGGAAACTGTCGAGGCCATTGCGCAGCTGCGTCAATCCCCTCAACTCCGAACCAATACAGAAAGACTCAACGCCTCCGGCCACTTGGCACAGATGAGCATAATGCAAGATGAACCGTCGATAGGACCATTCCGCCGGCCCAGAATAGGTGACCCCGCTTGCAGTTACTGCAAAATCACTTACATTTGCAGTGCCAAAGAATGCATCAATTTCAATGTCAATTGCTGCGGTTCCATCCACGCTCCCCGAAACACCAGGCGCTTTTGAACTGGTTATACGCCCTCGCCACGCAAACGCAGCTTGTCCCACTGTGTCGTCATATGGATTGGGCAGAGAATTTTCTTCGGGAATGTCCATCAAGATGAAAGGATAGAACATAACCTCCTTACCCCTTGCGTTCAGATCCTGAATCGCTTGGATCACCGACTCATCGGTTGGGGTTCCGCCAAAATTTGGTCGTCCATCTTGTAAGCTGACAGTTCTCGCGCTTGATCGGGGGACCCCAGATACTTGCCAATTCATCGTTTCAGCGTCTGTCGAGGATTGCTCAACTGCCGGCGCAATTTCGCATTCACTGCATCGCAAATCATCACCGAACCAACTGACCACAAGCGACACCGCACCACAATTGGGCAGTTCCGCCTCCAGCCGATCCATGGAACGTATGAAATCTGTTTCCAGATTTATTCCATGAACATTGGCGTAGGTGGATTTTCCTTTTCCATGGACAAATTTAACCGGTTCCGTCGCCAAGGCATATTCGCCGGATCCGGGAATAAGCGCGACACCGGGGATCAGCTCAGCCGTTGAACTGTTGATATATTCGTTTGACAAGGGGTTGCGGAATACCTCGAAATTCAGATGTGGAATTCGATTGCCAAATCGAGTCAAATCAAAATTTTCAAATACAATGTACGCCAAACCACGATACGCTGGCGCGTTCGCACTCCCTTCGATTGCCGAGATCAGTGCGTCGGGCATTTGGTCTTCTGTCCCCAAATACACGCGATGCTCTATGTCCTGAAGGCTAAGCAGGCTGCCATCTGCCCAGACTTTTCCAATGTGGCTGATTTCGCCTTCACATAATGCAATCGCAAAACTGATCGAATAGGAATAGTCCTTGATCTTTGGTTGGGATCCAAATTTCGAGCCGCCAGACTTGGTCACCGTTTCCAGAAACTGTGTAGCCCAGATAACCTGACCCGCGACGCGCATCGCGCCATAAACCCGGGGAATAGACGCCCCTTCATTTGCAGCCAGCACCCGTAGCCCTTGTGTGCGACCCCGCTCTACCGGGCTGGAACCACCGCCAAGCAGACGACTGTCGATTGACCGGCCAATTGTTGCGCCGATCGCCTTCCCAATAACAACCGACGACAATCCAAATGCCGCCCCACCAATCGACGCTCCGACGGCTCCACCTACCGCAGATAATACCAATGTTGCCATGTCTAGCTCCCATCCGGAAATCTGAAAAACCCGGCAACACGACGTCGCCAGGGTGGTGAAAGTTGCGATTCCACAACGCCAATGCGGGAATAGGCATGGACGAAACCCGCTACCCCGTTTCGTTCAGTCAAGATCGCCAGATGCCGCGCGGCGCTCGAAGTGCGCATCCGAAAGACCACCACATCTCCCGGCAATCCCGCGACCACTTGAACGAAATGCTCTGTCAAAGCTTCAAGCAGATGCTCATCTTTTGATGTCGAGAGCCAATCATCGGTGTAGGCTGGGATGTCCCAGGGCTCTTTTCCGATGGCTTCGCGCCAAATACCGCGAATAAGGCCAAGGCAATCCGTCCCAACAGATTCAAAACTCGCCTGATGAATATAAGGCGTGCCAATCCATCGTCTTGCGATCGTAACAATCTCATTACGCATCCCCACCATCCGCGCCCTCAAATAGACTGCGACCGTCATAAACCCGCGTTCCGTCGGGATACCGCGTTACGAAGTCCTCACCTGGAATGTGTGGAAACCCACGAAAATTAACGAAATTCTGAAATTTTGTCTTGCAGGTTGACGGGCGTTTATCGCAGCCAGCGATTACCGTTATCTGCTCGATATCCGCCGTATCAAACCGCAATTCTTCCCACAGATCCAGCAACCGCGCCTGCGATGTGGAAACATCCGACTTCACAAATGTCTGTAGACCGTTGGGCCATACAATCGTTCCGCCATCGAACCAACCCTCGGGATAATTTGTATGCATGGGTATCAGCACGCGGCGGCGGTCTTCAATCTCGACAATTGGTGTCGCCACAGAAAAATCGGGATGATTGATATCAACACGACATTTATCATCACCAAGCAACCGATCACATGTTCGCAAAAACGATCGGCCCACCATCTGACCCAGTGGCTCGGACAGCCCCCGTAACTCGACTTCAAAATGGCGGTCATTTCGGGTGATCTCACCCAACGTTCCCGCGAATATTTGAATCCGAATAGAGGTGTCACGCCAGTCCACCTTCCAAATCGTGACTTTTGCCTTGTCAAAAAGACCAGCATCAATATCCGCGTCACGAATATGGTCACTCGAGATCGCGCCCATGGCCAAACCATTGTCTACGCTCATCCCCAAAGCAGATTCCAGTTCGGCAGCGTTCATGCCGCTATTTGCAACATATTCAATGTCTTCGATACGCAATGATCGATCGTGATCGGTAAACCCCAACACAGTCCCGGACAACAGGTCGATACGCCAACAGCGACAGAAATGCGACGCGCCAGATTGCAGCGCCTCACCAATATTTTCGGACAAAGTAAGCATCAGATCCGCACCTCAATTACCGGAATCGAGGGTATTTCCCCGGCTGAAAACGCCCCGACAGAGCAGGAAATCTCGTCTGTCGCAAAGCGAACCGGGACATCAAATTCATAACCGGCCGAAATTTCGGCCCCTTCTGATGGGGGCGACACAAACGAAACCTGTCCATTCTCAAAATCAACACTGTAGTGCTGACCTTCAAATACAAGGTCGCCGTCAATCGCGATTTTTACGGTGTCGGTGATCGGCTTCGTGATTGTCCGACGATAAATCGCATCTCCAGATCGATAGTTTTTGACCAGTTGAAACACCGATGTTGTATCATCCCCGATACCAATTTCTTGATCGAGCTCCGAAACATCCTTCGACGGAAGGCAGGACTTGAAATCACTCCAGTCTTTCCAGCGAAATCCATACAGTGACCCGGCACGTGCTTCAAAAAACTCGATGACTTGGGACAAATCGTCCAGCGAACGCATCCCCATCCCGGCATCATACTTGCGACGCGATTGAGACCAGGGTGTATTGCGTTCCTCATAACCATTGTTCAGCGTTACAATTTCCGTTCGCCGTTCCGGACCACCAACTGAACCAAATGACAGGCTGGTGGGAAATCTGACTTCGTGAAAATTCATTTAATCCTCCGATAGCATTCGCTATGTGAACCTGCTTCAACATCAAATGTTGCGTTGACCACGTTGCATCGCACGCGTCACCGATGCCGCAATCTGCGTGCGCGATTTTTGGAAGCTCGTTGCGTCCGGGGTAGAGATATTCATCGTCACATTGACAACCTGGCTGCCCTGGGTGCGCACGCCCAGCTTTCCATCCGCGCCACGTGCCAACGGCATAATCGCTTCTGGTCCTGCTTCCCCCATCAAACCGACGCCACCTCGCATTGGAAACTGGGTCGGACCATCGACAATGCCGCCGCGTGCAAATGCGCTGACCCGTCCACTGCTAAAGACACCGCCTTGGGAAAATTGCAGCAAGCCAGACAATAAACTGGTGAACCCACCACCAATTGCTCCGCCAACCGCATCCGTGACTGGCGTGATGGCGCGACTAAAAGCTGCGTTGGCCATACTGTTCGCCAGATTGCCAAGAACATCGGACAATCTCGCCCCATCAATCACCAGATCACCCAAGGCTGATCGTAAACCTGTGCTCAGATTGCGGCTTAGGCTTCGCGCTTCGGCCCCGGCCGAGGATACGGCAAACTTCATCCCGTTCAATTCGTTCTGAAATGCCATAGTGGCCGCCTGGGTTGTCCCCATCGTGCCCTCCAGATCCACCAGCAACTCGTCCAGATTTTCCAGATCAGTTTCCAAATCCGCCATTTTCAATCCTTGTTTTTGTCAGGAAATCGCGCTGCCAAATCAGAAAATGTGCCACGCGACATACGTGTCGAAGTCGTTTCGACGTCCAGCATCAGCATCAACTCTGCAGGTGTTAGTGTCCAAAAATCATCGGGTAACAGTCGAAGCTCGACCAAACCAAGCCGCATCAACTCACTCCACGCGATCTTATTCATCCGGCACCGCAAATGTGACCCGGAGCAACCGCGCAGCTGCCTGCGCTGCCGCCACCGGGCCACCGTCAACGTCGAGTGTCGGCAATGGATCAGTTCCACCGCCTTTCAGTCCGGCCTTCAGCAGTTCGATCAGATCGCGCGCCGAAAAAGCGCCCGTCTCAAACCGTTCCACTAGCGCCATCAGGCTGTCGCTCGACAATTTCGCTTCCAGCTCCGCCAGAACCCCCAGCGTAAGCCGCATTAGGTAAACCTCACCATTCAGCGAGATTTCCACCTCGCCGCGAAACGGGTTCGCCATTAGAGCGCCGTGAAGTTCAGCGCCCCGGCCGAGGCCAGCGACAATTCATACGTCGCCTCACCATCATGCTGCCCCGCATATTCCAGCGAGGTAATTTGGAACGGCCCCTCAATTGTACCAAAGTCAGGGATAATCACCTGAAAGGCCGGGATCGTGCCGTCAAAGAATATCTGACGGGCACGTTCGTCCGTGTATTCATCACGAAATACGCCCGACCCGCTGATCCCAGCGGACCGAACACCCGCTCCGCCCAACAGCTCGCGCCAACCGCCTTGGCTGTCCAGGTTCGTCACATCCACCGTGTCAGCGTTAAATGTCAGGCGCGTGGCACGCAGCCCGGCGACGGTCTCGAAGGTGCCTGACCCGTCCATGTCAATCTTGATAAGAAGGTCTTTGCCTTTTTGCGCAACCATATTGAAATCCTTTGCTTAATTTTCTTCAAGAACCGCCCGGAACCGCAGTTCCACGCGCCGCAATTCCGGCGCCACACCTCGCCGCGCCCGGGCTTTCAGAAACTGAAGCCGCACCATATACCCCCCGGCTAGTGGCAGGGTCGCATCGTCAAGCGCGTCGCCGATGGCTTTAATCACCTCCTTGGCGGCGGAAAAGCCGCTTGCGGTGGAGTGCACGAAAATATCCACGTCATGCACCGACCCGCGCGAGGTCATCGTGTTAAATGGCTTCACCGCCTCTTCGCCCAGCGTCACATGTTCGCCCTCGGGCAACGCGCCGCCACTTGGCAAGGGCGCGTCATAAATCTCGGCACCGACCAGCGCCACCAGCGCCGTGTCATTCACCAGCGCCGTGTAAATGGCACCTTGCAATTCTCCGGATAATGCCAGACTCATTCCTTGCCCTCCTCTGTCCAGCATTCCAGGTAACGGCTCATCGGATCGAACTCCGAAACGGCCAGGATCGAAAACACCCGTGTGCCTTCGCGAAACCGCTGATCGGGTTTCGGGCGTGACGGCGATCCCACCGGCGCTGCCCGGACGATGATCCGAAGCCGTACCTTGCTTATATCGCGGGAAGCCAAGAACGCCTCCCGCCCAGAACGCGCATCTACATCCGCCCAAACTTCACCCAGTGGGATCCAGCTGACGCCAAAACCCCCTTTGCCATCGGGCACGTTGGAGCGCTCTTCCAGAACCAGTTTCCGTGTCAGATTAATCTTCACCGCGCACCTCCCAACCGGGCGGGACGGTATTTTTCCAAGAGCGCCGAAACCGCGAACGGCAAGCCATTCACCTGCCCCTCACCGGCACGGTTTTCGTAGTAAGACGTCGCCAGCAACATCACCGCCTGCTTCAGGTCTGCCGGCACCAGCGCCCAGGTCCCAAAACCAGCCTCAAAAACCACTTCCGCCTGACCACCTGTTGGGATGGAAGGCAACGCACTCCCTGCCGCCAGCAGTTTGGAGCGCTGCATATCCGACTGCAGTCGATAACTTTCCGGATCCAATACATTGCTCGACCCGTCGGCTTTGGTGATGGTAACAGATGTAATTGCACGCACAGGCGAAATCGGCAGCGCCTGACCGTCCGTCTCGAACCAGCGCGTCAGTGTCCAGCTGAAATTCCGCGTGATAAGCGCCTTGCCAATACGGGCCTCCACCGCCGCCAAAGAGGAGCGGATAAACACTTCCAGCACCGCGTCTTCACTGCCATCATCGGCAAATCCGCTTCCCAATCGAATGTGGTCCGCGATTTCCCTGATCGGAAGATCGGCCGTCGTCGGTGTCGTCAGTTCTTCAAGCATCATGGCGTTGTCCTTTCCGCGACCCGAAAAACAATGGATCGTTCCAATTCGCGGTCGCGGGTCGTGCGAACCTTGCTGGAAACCATGTAAATTCTTGTGGGAATTCCGCCGGCAAACGTCGCCTTGGACTGTTTGGCGGTCACTTCCTGATAAATCACCCGTAAATCTTCGGGATCATTTTCCACGGGTCGGATCGTCCAACCCAAATCGTCCGTAATCTCTTCATCCCGGTCCAGATAACCGTTCTGCCACTCAATAGATAACGTCAGCTCCGAATCCGGAGCCTTATGGAAATATCCGCTCATACGGGTAACTCTCTGATATAAAATAAATAATGCACCCCCGCACCGCTCGTACGGAGGGAGTAAGCAAACTGGAGGATGCGAGGGTGCGGCCCGCCCTAAACTCCGGGCGGACCATCCCCTGTCCCTTAGGACAGCGAGAATTTCAGAAGCTTGATTGCCGCAAAATCGCTCACGTCGCCGCCAATTCGCTTGGTGGCATAGAACAGAACATGCGGTTTCGCGCTGAACGGGTCGCGTAGGATGCGCAGGTCCGGGCGTTCCGCCACAGTGTAACCTGCATTGAAATCCCCAAACGCAATCGCGGTTGTATCAGCGGCGATGTCGGGCATGTCCTCGGCGATCAGAACCGGGTATCCCATCAGACGTGCCGGCTCTCCAGCAGCCAGACCATCGGACCACAGGAAGCGGCCATCAGCGTCTTTCATCTTGCGAACCGCACCGGCGGTTTTCGAATTCATCACAAAGGAGGCGTTCGAACGGTAACGGGCACCCAGACTGTAAACCAGGTCCACAATCGCGTCAGCGGGTTCGTTGGCGTCAAAATCACCGCTTGTCCCGGTCGCCACGTATCCCACATTTCCCCAAGTCCACACGTCATTGTCAATGTTGGGATAGGTCAGAAACCCAGTCGGCTTGTCGATACCATCGCCGGACACAAACGCAACGCTCTCAGCACGCGAAAATTTGTCCGCAATACGGCTCGCCAGCCAGCCTTCAATGTCAAACGCTGAATCGTCAAGCAGACGCTGGGATGCTTTGGGCAGGGCAGACAGTTCATGCAGCGGGATCGAAATCCGATCAATCTGCGGCGTCCCGGTCTCTGATGTCGAGGTCGCCTCATCCGCCCAGCCAGCACCGATATCCGCATGGTCAACCAGCACGTCGTAGGCGGTCGATTCCACCTGAACGACATTGGCAATTGCACGGATCGAATGTGCGCCACGCAAAACGCCGGTAATCTGTTCCGCGGTTTGCGGATCTACCAGGTAGCCGCCGTCCGCAGCAACCGCCGTGGACAGAGATTTTTCTTCAACAACCAGACCGCGAAGCGCATCATCGTCGCCCGTGCGGAGGTAAGCCGAAAATGCCTTCTTGTGCGGCACTTCGGTGTCAGCAGAAGCAGACAGCGCCGGACGCGAAGCTGCAATGGATTTGCGATCATACATGTTCAAACGATCTTCCTGTGATTTGAGTTTCGATTTAATTTCGGCTTGGAACGCATTGAAATCGCTCAGAAAGCCTTGCATTGCTGTCTTAAGTTCGACAACAGGCATCTCGCCCGCAGCACCAGCGCCACGGGACTGATTTTCAGTGTCACGCATCAAAATTTCCTGTGTTTAATGAGTGTTTCAGGCCAGCATCTCTCTAGCCTGCCGAAAGGTGTCCGCCAGGCTCTCCGCCAGCGCCGCCTCTTCGTCCGTGCGCGAAACCCGCGCTTCGGACAACATCGGGAACGTCACCAATGACACTTCCCAAAGCTCAATTTCATGGAGCAAACGGCCACCCTTGGCGGATTTTTCGGACCGGAGCGTCCGATAGCCAATCGACAGTCCGTCAATTGCGCCCGCTTCCAGCAGCGCCAGCGCCTCGCGCCCGGCCTGCACTTCGGTCAGAATCCGACCCTTGACCCGCAGACCTTTGCCATCTTCGACCACTTCGTCCCAGACCCCTATGGGACAGGTCGGGTCATGCTGCCACAGCATCTTTACCTTCGTGCCTTTCTTGGCAATCCGATTCAGGCACGCTTTGAACGCCCCTTTTTGTACCGCATCACCACCCTTATCGGTTGCCCCGAACAAGGAAGCGTAACCGGTAATTACTGTTCCGTCCTTCAGGCCAATATCGCCGTCGAAGCTGCAAAACTTGGTCTCCAAATGCGATTTTTCTTGTGAAAAAATGTTCATGTTCAATCCCTTATGATCCAGCTTGCAAAAAGCCATAGGCCACATCCGCCGCCAACATTCCCGCCGCGCCATAGACCGCCAACCAAAGTCGGCGTTCCAGCCGTTCCAACGTGCTTTCGATGGTCTGCAACCGCCGCTCCAACCCCTGCCAGCGCTCAGCAATGACCCGTTCATTCGCTTCGATCCGCGCACTGGCGGCATCGAAAGGCTCATACAGATACCGTGAACCGCCACTCCGTTTGGTCATTCGTCCTCCGGTAGTCTCGGAAGCCCCAGCATTTCGCGTTTCTCTGCCTGTGTCAGGAAGTCAGCATCCGCAACCCGTCGCCACTGCGCCTCGCGCTCGGCAGCAAGGGCGGGAATGCCATCAGCATCCGGGCGCAACTCGGCCCCGTCATAAAGCGGCGCAAGCCACCCAGAAATCGCCGCCATCGTCTTGGCTACCAGCGGCAGCACCGTCAGACGATAAAACGCCCGGTTGGCCTCTTGATAATTCGCATAGGTGTTATCGCCCGGCAGCCCCAGCAACATCGGTGGGACCCCGAACGCCAGCGCGATTTCGCGCGCCGCGCTTTCCTTCGTTTTCTGGAATTCCATATCCGACGGGCTGAACCCCATCGGTTTCCAGTCCAATCCACCTTCCAGCAACATCGGCCGTCCGGCATTCACCGCCCCCTGGTGGTGCGAGGCCAGCTCGTCAACCAAACGGTCATACTGATCCGACGCCAATGCCCCCATGCCATCCGCGCCTTTATACACAATTGCGCCCGAGGGCCGTGCGGCATTATCCAGCAACGCCTTGGACCATTTCGATGCCGCGTTATGTACATCCAACGCCGAACCTGCAGCCTGCATGGGTGACAGGCCGTAATGGTCATCCTGCGGGTGAAACGTCTTTACATGCAGGACCGGGGCAAATTCCTGACGCATATCGAACCGATGCTTGCGCCCACCGACTTTGTATTCATACGCCACCGGCCAGCCATCCGTGCCCGGCACCACCGACATCCGGTCCGATCGAAGCACATGCAGCTCCTGCGGCTGCCCTGTGGCTTCCAACCCGGCAACCTCCAGGTACCCGTCACCGGTCAGCAACAGCTGCCCGTAAAACGCCTCCAGCAACGCCGCCGCACCCTGCCCGGCATTGGGCCGTGCCATCAACGCCAGCAACGGATGTTCCGCGTAACGCCGCTCCACATCTTGCAACAGGTAGGGAACCGCCGCTGCGGCCTCAGCAATCATTTTCACGCAGCGAAACCCAACCGGATTGCCGGTAAACCCGGTCCGCGTCAGGCTTACGCTGTCACGTGCCGACCAGGCCGCACGCCCTGCCCCGTGAAACGCAATGACACCCGCCGCGGCCGAGGCTTTCTTTTCCTCAACTTCGCGCGAAGCCTTGAATAGTTGCAAAACCATGAAGTCATGCTCCCTTGCTAAAATTTCTTTGAAAACTGATTGTTACAGCCCGCGCACCCGGGGCCGTTGATAGGCAGCCGCCGGGACAATCATCAGATCCGTAATTGCCCACACCAACGCATCCAGTCGGTCGGGAGAGCCTTTGCCCCGGAATCCCGATACCGTCATCGCACAAAGCTGGTCCTCCAGCGCCGTAAATGTCCCGCAATGTGCAACGCGTCCCTGTTCGTAAAGCGCCGCGACCGGTTCCGCCCGCGCCGCCTTGCCGCGCGACGCCCGCACCCCCCGATAGGGCACCAGCGGGTCAATCTGGCGCACCAGCGTCTCCACCAGATCACCGCCCTGATTTACCTCCGCCACCAACCGGTCCGCACCATATTCACGATATTTTGCCACCGCACGTTCCGCCCAGACTGTCGGCGATCCGCTCAGCGACGCGTCCTCCAAAACAAAAGCCCGCCAATCTTTGGGCGGGCCTTCCATTGTCACACCGGCAATAATGATGCCGCATTCATCCGACCCCGGCCCGCCGGTAATTGGCGGGTCCACGGCCACTACGATACGATCAAGGTCCGGCACCTGCGCGCGCCCCTGATCCAGTATCGTCAAATTCCATAAAGCCCCATCAATATCCGTCAGCAGCTCACCTTCCAGCTCCTGCCGCCCCAGACGTGAGCCCGCGTATTTTTCGGTCACATAAGCCAGAAAACTCTCCGCCAGATTGGCGGCATTTTCTTCTGTCGCGGCTGACGTGCGCACCGTCCTCGGGTCAGCCAACAGATCAACCAGCAATCGCGAGGGGCGCGGCGTAGTCGTCACCACCTGTTGCGGATTATCCCCCAACCGTAAACCGAACTGAAGCATGTCCCATGCGTCCTGCCCGTGTTTCCACTTGGCAAGCTCGTCAACCCAAGCGGCATCAAATTGCGGTCCGCGCAAACTTTCGGGATTGTGCGCCGAATAAATCTCGGCCACCGCGCCATTGGGCCAGACCAACCGCTTGCGTGTCGCCTGCCAATCCGGGCGACGGTCCGGCGGTGAACAAGCCAACAGCCCAGATTCCCCAAACACCATAACCTCACGCGCCTGCTCGATCGTCTCGCCAACCAGTGCGACACGCCGACAGCGCCCTGCATCTTTTGGTAATGACCCTTCGACTTGCGCCCTCACCCACTCAGCCCCGGCGCGGGTTTTCCCCGCGCCGCGACCTCCGAGTATCACCCATGTCTTCCAGTTCCCTTCAGGTGTCAGCTGATGGCCGGGCAATGCCCAGACCTCGAAAAGCCATGGCAGGGACAAAAGCGCATTAGGGCTCAAGCTATCCAGAAATGTCACCACCTCTTCGTGAGGCAGCGACTTTAACAAGTCGATCAAGAACTTCTGCTCTCGCGGAGTCCAGGTCGAGAGAGGTCGCACCCCGTTCGCCGGATCCGAACTGGTCTGAATGTTTAGCAATGAGTATCTCGATCTCTCGCAATTTGGCGATGCCGTTTTTGAATTCGATAGCTTCTCGGGTGACATCTTTATCACTCGCATTGCCTTCGATCGCTTGAAGGACAGAGCCTTTCAGCAATTCAGCAGCATACGCCACTTCCTCCCGTAAGTTTTTCCACAAACGGAGGTTGTCTTCCTCATTCGAGGAATTTTCTTTTGTCATTAAAACAAGCCTTCGTTGCCCGATACGAGCAGAAACAGAAAAACGGCCTCGATCAATTGACCGGGCCGCTTACCCACTTCTTCCAGCTTGCCTTGGGTTATACAGAAGGCCGCTCGCAATGTCAACGCTAAACTGTTGTTTTTATTGATTTTTTCATTAATAAATAGTTAACACAGATGGATTTTCCCTGTAATACAACATGATATGATCGAATGGGATCCGGTATTACTCCGCAAGCTTCCCATGGGTCACCTAATGAATATTACACGAAGTGGCGGGAATCAGTCCCCTGATTCCGCCGCCGCTGCAGCTGCCTCTGCTGCACGCATTTCAGCTTCGATCCGACGCCAATTCGCGACGTTTTGCAGATGTTCGTTATAGTTCTCTGCAAAGGCATGTCCGCCTGACCCGTCCAACACGAAATAGTAATAGGGGGACTCTTCAGGATTGGCCGTAGCACGGATGGCTTGTTCGCCGGGATTTGAAATCGGTGTCGGTGGCAATCCACGAATTTGATAAGTGTTATAGGGTGTCTCTCGCGCAAGCTCAGATTCTCGTAACCCCCGCCGCAACCGTTCCTGCCCATTGGTCAGACCATAGCGAATGGTGGCATCTGCCTCCAACCGCATGTTGGCGTTGATCCGGTTATAAAAGACCGAGGCCACCAATCCCCATTCGCCAGCACCACCAGCTTCGGATTCCACGATCGACGCAAGGATCAGCAATTCCTCTTTGCTATTCAACGGAATATTCGGATCACGATTTTCCCAGGCGTCGTCCAAAATGCGCTGCTGTTCCTCAACCATCTCGTCAATAATCGACTGCTTCGTATCCCCGCGCAGGAAACTATACGTATTTGGCGCCATATACCCTTCAGGTGGAACAGTCTCTATTTCCCCCGTCAGGAATTCGTTCGCGTTCACGCGCTCGATGATTTCGGACGTATACATCCCCTCGGGCAAAGTAATCCTATAGTCGATGGATCGTCCGGAAGTGATGATATTCAGAATCTCATCCATCGAAGACGCTGCAGGAATGCGGTATTCTCCGAATTTCAGACGATCATCCCGTTGCGATAATTTTGCTCCAATCCGGAAGAGTTCAGCACTGGTGATCGCGCCAACATCCATCAACTCATCCGTAGCGTCCTGAAGATTAGCCCCGGGTGCAATGGTGATGACAGCATCTTCACTCAACGGGCCAGCTGCCCGAAACTGTTTTTGTCCCCACGCCACAACTCCAGCGATTGCCACAAGGGCAATGATCAGAAAGCTCAGCGTGTTCGCCGCCAGCGCTTTTCCCATTATTGTACTTTTCCCATGATCAGGCTGGCGTTGGTTCCGCCAAAGCCGAAACTGTTGGACAAAGCGATAGAGATATCGCGCTTCACAGCATTATTTGCAGCCAAATCCAAGCGTGGCGATACCGCCGGGTTTTCAAGATTGATCGTCGGCGGGGCAATCTGGTCGCGAATTGCCAGAATACTGAAGATCGCCTCGACCGCGCCGGCTGCGCCCAGCAGATGCCCGATCGAAGATTTGGTGGATGACATGGTAACACCTTGTGCCGCATCTCCCAGCAAACGTTCCACCGCACCCAACTCAATCGTGTCAGCCATCGTCGATGTTCCGTGAGCATTGATATAATCAATATCCGAGGGTTGAAGCCCAGCACGCTTCAACGCGGCCTGCATCGCACGATAGCCGCCGTCTCCGTCTTCTGACGGGGCCGTAATGTGATAGGCGTCACCCGACAGGCCGTAACCCAGAATTTCGGCGTAAATTTTGGCCCCGCGCGCTTTGGCATGCTCGTATTCTTCCAACACGACAACACCCGCACCCTCTCCCATCACGAAACCATCGCGATCAGAATCATAAGGACGCGAGGCGTGCTGCGGATCATCCCGTCGTTTGGTGGACAGCGCCTTGCAGGCGTTGAAGCCCGCAACCCCAATTTCACAAATCGGCGATTCCGCACCACCTGCGATCATGACATCAGCATCGTCCAGCATGATCAACCGCGCCGCATCGCCAATCGCATGTGCCCCCGTGGAACACGCAGTAACCACCGCATGGTTTGGTCCTTTGAAACCATAACGAATCGAGACTTGCCCCGAACATAGGTTGATCAGGGCACCCGGAATAAAGAATGGCGAGACACGACGCGGTCCACGCTCTTTCAACAGGACCGACGTTTCCGCAATCGAACGCAACCCGCCAATGCCGGAACCGATCATCACTCCTGTGCGAAGCAAAGACTCCTCATCCGAAGGTGTCCAGTCGGCATCTTTCACGGCCTGATCGGCCGCAGCCATCGCATACAGGATAAAGTCGTCAACTTTGCGCTGTTCTTTGGGTTCCATCCAATCATCAGGATTGAAGGTTCCGTTGCTGCCGTCGCCATAAGGAATTTCGCAAGCGTAATTCGTCGCCAGATGATCCGCGTCCCAGCGCGAGATCGTTCCGGCACCGGACTCCCCGGCCAGCAATCGCGCCCACGTCTCCTCGACCCCACACGCCAGGGGACTAAGCATACCTAATCCAGTGACAACCACTCGCCGCATGTTTCACCTCATCTTTTATGTCAGGGCCTTTTACAGCATCGCACCCCCGACGGACAAGGCCAGATACCCCTATTACAGTGGGAAATCGCACACGCTCGTCAAACAGATCAACGTGCGACATCGCGATCCATCATGGCAACGTGTCAGATGTATCTGCGGCCTAGATAAGAAATCTTATTTGCGACGATCTTCAGGTTTCGAGATGGCCGTCGCATTCACGGAAAGCGCAGTCATTGGCGATAGCCGTGCCCCCGAGGACCCCATCGGCTCGTCTTCGACATAGACAATTTCCTCATCATTATCCGCTTCAAAAACCAAGTTTCCCGCCTGAATCGGCGCTGCAAACACAAGGATCATCGCCAGAATACCTAGAATTCGCGTCATCTTTGTCCTCGGTGTTTGTCACATATGACGTGCATAGCAGATACCCACATCCGCCTCAACAAAAGGCGACATATCTTCAACCAATATAACAATGTGAAAGAATTGGAGCGGGCGACGGGAATCGAACCCGTATCTTTAGCTTGGAAGGCTAAGGTCTTACCATTACACAACGCCCGCTCGGGCTTGCGCTTAATATTTCAGACCTGTTGGATGGTCAAGCAGCCAATCTGCGTTTGTGCAATTCCTACCGACCATGTTGAAAAACACTAAAACGATGAACTGTTATCACCCGACATGCTGGCGCGACACTCGGCGGCAATACGTGTCGAACGTCGTCACATCAGCCTAACGTCCTTGGTGTAACATCCCACGTTTAATACACCGCGCATTCTCGACAGATCACGCCCACAGACACCTTTTAAAATAATGCAAAAGCTTTGCACACTATGCCCACGAATTATGCAGTTTGTGCGGCTCAGTCTCGGAAATTCTAGGATTTCCGGGTTTCTCGAAAGTAACCATTTGAGTTTCGTCCCGCACAGGATAACATTATACTATGGAAAACGGGGATATTTTGAATGAAATGTGGCACGCCGACGGCTCGGCTCGGCAACCCTACAAAGATTTTCAATCCTGGTTCGAAGGTGAAGACCTGTCCCGCTTACGCGCCAAACAGCGCGAAGCCGAAGATATCTTTCGCCTGACAGGCATTACATTCAATGTCTACGGCCGCGCCCAGGCCGAGGAAAAAATCATTCCATTCGACATCGTCCCTCGCATATTATCCGGTCGGGAATGGCAAAAGCTGTCGCGGGGAATTGAACAGCGCGTTCGCGCGATCAATGCCTTTCTCTATGACATTTATCATCGTCAGGAAATCATACGTTCCGGACGCGTTCCCAAGGAAATGATTTCCAAAAACGCGGCCTTTCTGCCAGCCATGATCGGTGTTGACCCTCCGGGTGGCGTTTATACGCATATTGTCGGTATCGATCTCGTCCGCACGGGCGAGGATCAGTTCTACGTCCTCGAAGATAACGCACGAACACCCTCTGGCGTCAGCTATATGCTCGAAAACCGCGAAACGATGTTACAGATGTTTCCGGAACTGTTTGCCCGCAATCGGGTTCAAGCGGTCCAGAACTATCCTCGCGATCTGTGGCGATCACTCGCGGCGTCTGCACCTTCTGTCAGCAACGCAACGCCAACCGTCGCGGTTCTCACGCCCGGTATCTATAATTCCGCGTATTTCGAACATGCTTTCCTTGCCGATCAAATGGGCGTGGAACTTGTCGAGGGTCACGACCTTCGTATCGTTGACGGACGCGTCGCCATGCGCACCACACGCGGTTACCATCCCATTGACGTGCTTTATCGTCGTGTCGATGATGATTTTCTCGATCCTTTGAACTTCAACCCGGAAAGCACGCTTGGTGTGCCCGGAATTATGGACGTCTATCGCGCCGGGGGCATCACCATTGCCAACGCGCCCGGCACCGGGATCGCGGATGACAAAGCCATCTACAGCTATATGCCAGAAATTGTCGAATTCTACACGGGTGAAAAAGCCATTCTGGAAAATGTTCCGACTTGGCGCTGCTCGGATTCGGACTCGCTCGCGTATGTCCTCGACAATCTAAACGATCTGGTCGTCAAAGAGGTGCATGGTTCAGGCGGATACGGCATGTTGATCGGTCCAACCGCCACCAAAAAAGACATCGCCCTTTTCCGCAAGAAACTTCAGGCGCGTCCCGGCAACTATATTGCACAGCCAACATTATCTCTATCCACCGTGCCGGTCTTTACCCGCGCAGGGCTTGCCCCGCGCCATGTCGATTTGCGACCCTTTGTTCTTGTCAGCCCGAATTCTGTCAACATCACCCCTGGCGGCCTGACCCGCGTCGCTCTCAAGAAAGGCTCGTTGGTAGTCAACTCTTCGCAGGGAGGCGGCACGAAGGACACTTGGGTGCTGGAGGACTAGAATGCTTGGCAAAACCGCAAATGGCATTTTCTGGATGTATCGTTCGCTGGAACGTGCAGAAAATACCTCGCGACTTGTGGAAACCGGGCAACGTATTGCTCTGACCCGACTTGGAGACACATCCGACGAATGGCGTTCTATCCTTCAGACAGCAGGTGTTATCAGTGGGTATGATCAACATTACGACAGTTACGCCGGTGACACGGTCATTGACTGGCTGCTGCGGGATCTCAATAACAGCTCCTCTGTTCAAAGCGTGATCCGCAATGCGCGGCAAAACGCCCGGCTTGTGCGCACCGCGCTGACCCATGATGTCTGGGAAGCAACAAATGGCTGCTATATGGAGGCAACCAAACATCTCACGCGTAAAGTCACGGAACGCGACCTGCCCAATGTGCTGGGTCTTGTCCGGCAGCGTGCTGCACTCGTGCGCGGCGCTACCCATGGGACTATGCTGCGAAATGACATTTACGACTTCGCCCGACTTGGCACCTTCATCGAACGTGCCGACAATACCGCACGTATTCTGGACGTAAAATATTATGTCCTGCTCCCGTCAATGATGAGCGTTGGTTCCAGCATTGACAATGTGCAGTGGGACACAATCCTGCGTTCCTTGTCCGCAAATGGTGGGTTTCGCATGGAATATGGCAGCGCCACCAGCCCGCGCGACATCGCCCAATTCCTGATCCTTGATCGTCGCATGCCGCGCAGTCTGGCCTTTTGCGCCAACAAATTGCGTGAAAACCTACATTATCTTGAAAACACACACGGCTCGGACAAACCGTCCATAACCATGGCCGAAGACTTGGTCTCAGGTCCGTTATCGCGGCCCATCGATGACATTTTTGATCAAGGACTTCACGAATTCACCCAAGACACGTTGGCCAAGATCGCAAAACTTTCGCGGCAGATCGAAATCGATTTTCGGTTTTACGAATAATCATGCGCCTCAACATCCGCCATACAAGCCGCTACCAGTTCGACGCCCCGGTCTATTATGGGCTTCAACAATTGCGCAAGACGCCGAAAACGACACAGCAGCAAACGATCGTCTCGTGGGAAACCCATATCACCGGCGGGCAAAAAGAGCTCAGTTATCATGACCACCACAACAACGTTGTCGAACTTGTCAGCTTTGACAGGGACGCGACTGACGTCACAATCGAAAGCAATGGCACTGTGGAAGTGCACGAAACGCACGGTGTGCTCGGACCCCATCGCGGTTTTGCCCCGCTTTGGCTTTATCTGCGTGCCACCCCGCTGACACGCGCGGGTCCACTTTGCAAGAACTTGATCAAGGATATCAATGAAGCGACTCCGCTCGCCCGATTGCATGCGCTTTCGACATCTATTCTTGACGCGGCAAAATATGAAATCGGTACATCTCACCCCGGTTGGACCGCCGAGGATGTACTGACCCATGGCGTCGGAGTCTGCCAGGATCACGCTCATGTCTTCATCGCCTGTGCACGCGAGATGCGCATCCCTGCACGCTATGTATCTGGCTACCTGATGCTTGACGACCGCGTGGATCAGGACGCCTCGCACGCATGGGCCGAGGCCTTTGTGCCCGATCTGGGTTGGGTCGGGTTTGACATATCGAACGGCATTTCCCCAGATATTCGTTATGTTCGCGTTGCGACAGGATTGGACTATCCCGAAGCAGCCCCTATAACGGGAACCAGATTGGGCGGAACTGGCGAGTCGCTGTCTGTCCAGATTATGGTCGCACAACAGTAACAAAGGTCTCCGATGACATATTGCGTCGGTTTAAACTTGAAGCACGGGCTGATTTTCATGTCCGATACTCGCACCAATGCCGGTTTGGACAACATTTCTGTATTTCGCAAAATGCACAGCTGGGAAATTCCGGGAGAGCGTGTGATTACGCTGCTAACCGCGGGCAATCTTGCCACAACTCAGGCGGTGATCTCACTTCTTGAGGAGCGGAACAAATCCGCGGATGAACGTATCCCCTATCTGTTACAGGCGCCGTCGACCTTTCAGGCTGCACAAATCGTCGCAGATACCCTGCGCGAGGTTATCGCGCGTCAGGCCGAAACTGGACAAAAAGCGGACTCCACCTTTAACGCGACAATAATCCTCGGCGGTCAGATCAAAGGCGGCGCACCGCGCCTGTTCCTGATCTACCCCGAGGGCAATTTTATCGAGGCCGGAAACGACACGCCATTCTTCCAAATCGGCGAAACCAAATATGGTCGCCCTATTCTGGTACGCGCCTATGATCCAGACATGAGCGTCGAAGATGCCATCAAATTGTTGACCGTCAGTTTTGACTCTACTGTCAAGGCCAACCTGTCCGTCAGCCCGCCCTTCGACATTCAGATCATCGAAAAGGACAGTTATAGACTGGGCAGATCATGGCGGATGGAAGCGGACGACCCTTATTATACGACTGTATCGCAGAATTGGGGCGAAGCCCTCAAAGCTGCGCTTGAAAGTCTGCCGGCATTCCATTTCGACTAGCTCTTCCGTTACAGCCTGTCACAAATCGTGGCGAATATTGACCTTTTGTGGTTACCCCGTGGCTGATACAAGACCCAAAAGTTCGGAGGCTGAAACGTGAGCACAGCACTCATCATCCTTGCTGCAGGGCAAGGCACGCGCATGAATTCGGATACGCCCAAGGTCCTCCACAAGCTGGCAGGCGCTCCCCTTGTCTGGCATGCCATGTCGCGCGCCACCGACATTGACGCAAAAAAAACCCTTGTTGTGGTTGGGCATGGCGGAGATCAGGTTGCCGCCTCGGCCAAAGCCTTCGACCCTGACGTCGAAATTATCTGGCAGACGCAGCAAAACGGCACCGGACATGCTGTCTTGCAAACCGCAGATGCACTCGCGGACTTTACCGGGCCGATATTTGTACTGTTTGGCGACACCCCCCTCCTCCAGCCTGATACCCTGCAAAACATGCGCACCGCCTATGACAACGGCGCGGCTGTTACTGTTCTTGGATTCGACGCCCAAAATCCCGGGGGCTATGGCCGCCTGATCGTGAATGGCGACCAGCTTCAACAAATCGTCGAAGCCAAAGACGCGACCGAAGATCAAAAACGCGTCACATTATGCAATTCCGGGGTCATGTGTGTCGATGGGACCGTGTTGTTCAGCCTACTGGCCGACGTCACATCAGATAATGCTGCGGGTGAACTCTATCTGACATCAATCGTGGGTATCGCGCGCAACCGGGGGCTGGATTGTCGGGTGATCCGTTGCGCGGAATCCGAAACTCTCGGCGTGAATTCCCGTCAGGACCTTGCGATTGCCGAAGCCGCCTTCCAATCCCGTGCCCGTTTATCTGCGCTTGATAACGGCATAACTCTCGAAGCCCCCGACAGTGTGCGTTTTGCATTTGATACGGTCATCGGGCGCGACGTTGTTTTGGAACCCAATATCTATTTTGGTCCGGGCGTCACTATCGAAACCGGGGCACATATCCGCGCTTTTTCGCATCTGGAATCCTGTCACGTCTCCAAAGGGTGTGTGGTTGGCCCCTATGCACGCCTGCGCCCAGGGGCCGAGCTGGGGAATGGCGCGAAAATTGGCAATTTCGTGGAAATCAAAGCGGCCCAGATTGAAGAGAACGCCAAAGTGAACCACTTTACCTATGTCGGCGACGCCCGTGTCGGCGAAGGGACAAATATCGGGGCGGGCACAATTTTTTGCAATTATGACGGCGTGAACAAGCATTTCACCGACATCGGCAAAAATGTATTCATCGGTTCCAACTCGGCATTGGTGGCACCGGTCAGCGTCGGGGACAATGCTTTTATCGCAACCGGGTCAGTGATTACCGAAAATGTCCCGGCCGAGGATATGGCCATCGCCCGCGCCCGACAAATTAACAAACCCGGCCTTGGTAAGCGCGTGATGGATCGGCTTCGCGCCGCTAAAGGAAAATGACCCCGCTTCAACAAATCGCGGCCCTTGAAAACCGGGCAAAAGCTGGGGAAATGGTCGCCTATCACAAAACGACCCGACCGGTGCTCGGCGTCTCGAACGGCGATATAGATCAGTTGGTCAAAGGATGGAAAGCCGACGCCACCCCTGAACTACGGCTGCAAATCGCCCATGATTTGTGGAGCAGTCGGGTATTCGAAGCCTGCATCGCCGCCGCAAAACTCCTTACCCAAGCACGAATGCAAAACGACACCGAAGTATGGGCCGAAATCCAAGGCTGGGTTCCGGCTTTTGATGGTTGGGCCATCGCCGACCACGCCTCCAAAGCTGGCGAGAAACGTCTACAGGCCGATCCCCGATGTCTCGATCAGGTCGAGGATTGGACCCGCTCCGATCACATGTGGACACGTCGCGCAGCCCTTGTCATGACGCTCCCCTGGGCCAAGATCCGCAATCCCAAGCCCGCCGATATCGAGAACCAGGAACGAATACTGGGATGGGCGGCCGGATACACCACAGACCACAATTGGTTCATTCAAAAAGCGATCGGCTGGTGGCTGCGCACATTATCCGAGAAATCTCCCGATCGCACCCGCGCCTTCATCGCCCAATATGGCGAGGCCATGAAACCCTTCGCACGACGTGAGGCCCTCAGGAAGCTTGGGTAAAACTTGCCCGCAGCAACGCATTTTCGGTCAAATAAGGATAGTGTGGGTGAAGCTGCCGCACGATCTCTTCTGTTGACATTGGAATTGATTTCCGTGTCTGCGCTGTGCGCCCCGACACGTTAAACCCGTTTGCTGTCTGCAAATACATTCCAGCACTCTCGTCGACCAACAAAGGCGCTTTCTGGTCAACCTTCCGGTGCCCGCCATATTGATAGATGGTGGTGATATCATTCACATCCTCTACACCACCGCGATGAACCGACGCCAACCCCGCCGAAGCTTTCGCCCGATCATCAAAGCGCAACTGCATGTTGTCGCGCGCCAATGACAGCTCGAACCCGTTACGAAAGGTAACGACGTGATCAACATTCTCGGTCCGCAGATAGGCTCGCAATTTGGCAATATAATCTTGGGCCAAGGCGTCATCATCATCCAGCTGAAATGTCGCGATAATCTGGGCCTCAGGGTCCAGCATTTCAAACGCCGCCCGCTTGAACACCCGTTTGATATCGGCCTTGGGGCGAAAGGGTTTTACATAAATATTTGGCAAGTCCTTTACCAAGTCATGCAACCGCATTTGGGCCCATGCGGGTAACAGTTTTGACGTGACCAGGATCATGTTGAACGCCTGATCGCTCTGCGCAACCAGACTTGGCAGGCAAATCGCCTCGAATACCTCGAACCGTTTCTTCAACCGCGCTTCGTCAAAGATTTCCACCAGCCGTTCCTCAAAATCCAACTCCTTGATATTCGGAAAGTAGTTGGCACGCCGCAGCACCAACGAAAACCGCATGATCCCGACAATCGCCTGTGGGTGCGTCGCGGTCTGCCCGGTCGTTATGTCCGCACTCAGATATGGCATCAGGATTTTGCCGGTGGTCCAAAGCTTATGAGGGCATCGGTCTTCTCGATCTTGACCGCGTGATCCTTGTGCAGGAACCTTACCGTTCCTGACGGCTTGATAACGGCCAGAATAATGCTCTCTGGGCGCGTTTCGCGAAAATTATCCAACGTGAATTCTTCGCTTAGGTCGGTCTTGCGAAACACCCATCCCTCGCGATAACGCGAACTGAACGCGTCATAGGACATCCCCTCGGCCAGTACCCTTCCGGTGATGGTTTCGGGTAGTGACAGCTTTTCGGACCCCACATAGCGACTTAACTGAAGCACGTTGTTACGCCCGAATTCCGGTGCATAATCCGTGCAGATCAAGGCATTGTAATCGTCATTATCCGACACAGCCAGCAGATAGGTGTAATAGTTATGATCAATCGTATGCTCTGCCGTTTCTGACAATATCTCACCATAAAACGTTGGAATTTCCTCTTGGCGCGCCCGACGCAAACGGAACCAGTTGCGATCAGTCACCAGAACCGGGACATTGGCCTCTTTCAACAGCTTGGCCAACGCAACAGACCAATCCGATCCCCCCGCCAGCAGAACTCCGGGAGGCGCTTGCAATGTCAGATCAAAAAGCTTCGCCAAGGGGCGAATTGTAAATCCGTGCGCGACAACTGTTGCCGCCACCAACGCAAAGGCATACGGCGCCAGCAAGGCACCATCTTCGATCCCCGCATCAACAAGCCGCGTTCCAAACAAGCCCGATACGGCGACCGCCACAATCCCCCGGGGACCAATCCACGCGACAATAATGCGTTCCTTCCATGATAGGTCCGTAAATGCCAGGGCCAGCATCACCGCCACGGGCCGCGCAACCACCATGATCAACACCACAAACGCCAATGTCTGCCAGTTCAGCAATAACAGCATGTCCCGCTCCATCGAGGCGGCCAGCATGATAAACACACCTGACACCAACAAAACCGTTACATGTTCCTTGAACCTGCGCAGTTCTCCTAACGAGGGCAGATGCGCATTGCCAATCACAACCCCCATGATCGTGACCGCCAGCAACCCGCTTTCATGAAGAACATGATCCGTGGTGGCATAGACAATCAACACCAGCCCCAATAACACAGGCACTTTCATATATTCGGGCACATGACCGCGGCTAAATGCAAACACCAGCCCGCGCCCTGCAACATATCCAACAATCGTCGCCAACACGATTCCCAGCACAAGATGCCCGGCGGTGATGGCAAACGTCCCCTCTCCATGAAGGAACAGTGCAATCTCAAAGGCAAATACAGCCGCAAGTGCCCCAAGTGGATCGTTGACGATTGCCTCCCACCGCAAGATTTCCGACGGGCGCCGATCTAACCGCGCCTGTCGCAACAATGGCGTCACCACGGTTGGTCCCGTCACCACCAACACGCCGCCAAAAATGATAGCCGTCTCCAGTGACAATCCACCAGCATAATGGGCAACCAGTGAGGACGCGATCCACACCAATGGCCCCCCAAGGAATACAAGCCGACTGACCGCCGGACCGGCATCCCGTAAGGCTTTGAAATTCAGGGTAATTCCCCCTTCAAACAGGATCAGCGCCACCGCAACTGAAACCAGTGGTCGGAACAGATCACCAAACTCCCGCTCGGGGTTGATCCAACCGGTAACCGGTCCGGCCAGCAGACCCACGACAAGCATCAAAACGATGGCTGGCAATTGCAGACGCCAGGCCAGCCATTGCGACCCCACACCAAGTGCCCCGATAATTGCCAGTAAAAGTGCGGTGTCCATAAAGTTTCCTTTTTGGTGCAGGTTATCGTTTGGATTGCACTGGTGTAAACCTGTGAACCGCTTTTTAGCGGTTGCAACACCCCTCTGAAACCGCCATTTTTGCGGGCACGGATACCACCATGAAAACGCGCGCCTTCATATTCTTTGCTATTGCCATTCTCGTATCAGGTCTGACCGGTCTGTTCGCGTTTCAAACACGGCTGATCTATTTCCCGGACGACCGGGATCTGGCGGATTGTACGCTGCCGTCACCGACGCATCTGTTAACCATCGGAACCGAACGTGCGCTTTTCACCCCTGCCAAAGGTGATCATTTGGTCGTGTTTTTTCATGGCAATGCCGGGTCCGCCTGCAATTGGCGTTTTCTGGGGGCAAATCATCTTGCGAAGCTCGGTTACGACACTCTCGTCGTTGAATATCCGGGCTATGGCGGCGATGATCGCTCCCCGTCTAAAGCCACGATAGAAGCCACCCTCCCCACGTTCAACGCTTGGGTCGAGACGCAGGATTACGACTCGGTGACGATATTTGGATATTCGTTGGGTTCAGCCGTCGGATCACTTTACGCACAAGCCTACGACGCGGATCAGATCATTCTCTTCGCGCCTTTTGATTCACTTTATAATGTTGCTGTGGAGATGGGTTACAAAGTGCCCCGCGCTATGTTGACCGAAGATTATGACAACATGATCGCACTCAGCGCGGTCGACGCGCCGATCTATATCCTGCATGGTGACGACGATAGGGTTATCCCGGTTCATCACTCGGAAACCCTCGCTCTGGCCTTGTCCGACACTGGTCGCGACGTCACCCGCGAGATTTATCAAGGCAAGGGTCACGACGGGCTGTTCGACAGTCCCGAATTCGACTTACGTATCCAATCCCTTCTCATTCACGCCGGAGATACCGAATGACCAAACCCAATGTTGCCTTGATCGGAACGGGGATCATGGGTGCGCCCATGGCTCGCAACATCGCCGAGTCGGGATTTCCCTTGCATGTCTGGAACCGCACTGTGTCGAAGGCCGAAGTCCTGTCCGATGTGGCGACCGTCCATGCGACGGCAGATGATGCCGTCGCTCAGGCTGACATCGTGATCACCATGGTCGATAACGGGTCCGTTGTGACCGACCTCTATTTCGGCAATCACGCAATCGTCGGCGCGTCAAAACCTGACTGCTTGTTTATCGACATGTCCTCGATTCAACCCAGTGTGACCCGGGATCTGGCCACCGCTATCGAAGACCGCGGTCGCCGCCATCTGGATGCCCCGGTTTCAGGCGGCGAAAAGGGGGCAATTGACGGCAATCTTGCGATTATGGCTGGTGGCAATGACGACGATTTTCAAACGGCCAAGCCCGTCTTTGACGCGATGGGACGCGCCACGCATGTGGGAATTCACGGCGCAGGTCAGGTCGCCAAGCTGGCCAATCAGGTCATCGTCGCCATTTCAATCGGCGCGGTCTCCGAAGCCCTTTTGTTGGCTCAGGAAGGTGGTTGCGACCCTGCCGCTGTGCGCGAAGCGCTAATGGGCGGGTTTGCAACCTCGCGCATTCTGGACCTCCACGGTCAGCGCATGATTGATCGCAACTGGGTGCCCGGTGGACCATTGCACTTGCAGCTCAAGGACCTCAACAATGCGCTAGAGGTTGCGCGTCACGTCGGAATAGAACTCCCACTGACCGAGCAGGCACAACAAGCCTATCGCGATCTGGCAGACGATCCCAAAACCGCGCGCAATGATCACGCCGCCTATCTGCGCTGGCTCGAAGCCCTGAACCCCGGTCATCGTCTGGGTCAAGGTCCCGATCAACTGCCCGAACCATCATGATCGCCTTTGCTGTTGCGGTCTTCCTGTTGCTGATCACCCCCGGACCCGGCGTCCTGTCGGCCGCCGGGATGGGATCCGCGTATGGGTATCGCGCAGGATTGCGCTATGTGACCGGGCTATTCATCGGCACCAATCTTGTCGCCCTCGCCGTCGTCAGCGGACTTGCCGCCGTCATTCTGGCCTATCCGGTGATCCGCACAATCTTCCTGATCGCGTCAGCCGGATATCTATGCTTTCTTGCCTATCGCGTCGCCTTTGCCGGTAGCAAGATCGCTTTCATGACCTCAAAACGCGGGCCGGGAATTCTGTCAGGGATAATGTTGCAGGCCATCAATCCCAAGGCCTATGCGGTCAACACCACCTTGTTCTCGGGATTCCCATTTTTCCCTGATGCCCTGATCTGGGAGACGATCACCAAATTTGTCATCCTGAACAGCATCTGGATTCCCATTCACCTCTTGTGGCTGGCAGCCGGGGTCTATCTGCATCGGCTGGACCTGTCGCCGCGTCGACAGTTTCAGATCAATATCCTGATGGCTCTGGCGATGATTGGGGTTGTGGTTCTGGCCAGTCTATCAATCTTCTAGGACCGATAAGAGGTCGCTTATTGAACTGATTTTGCAGAGTTTTTCGCAATTGCCACATGGAAATTCACGCGCTGGCCGAGGCATACCCTCTTGCCAATTGCCACATGGCAATCGGGGACTGGAACGCGGACGTCAGGTGCGAATTGCCAGTTGGCAATTGCACGAACAAAGATCAGGTGACGATATCATCTTCCAAAAACCAGCGGACGGAATCTTCGAACGAGGTGTCCGAAACAAACCCCAGACGCGCTGCCTTTTTAGCCCGAAAATGACCCCGCCACCCTTTGACAATGGTTTCAATTTCGGGATCGTGGTTCCACGTGATCCGCCCTTCGGCCTTGGGACCAGCGACACGGGTCATCGCGTCAATCATCTCGCCAATTGTGTCGGTGCGGCCTGACAAGGTAATATTGCGATTGAAGCCAAATGTCGCCCCATCCAGTTCCGCCGCATGGACCAGATTGCGCACAACGGTGCGTGGCGCGGTGTGCCACACGGCATAGTCCCGGCCCACCGGGCAGTTCGCCACCTGCCCTTGCAACGTGTCGCGAAAGATCGACGACATGAAAGACGAGGCCGCCTTGTTCGCCTTGCCGGGGCGGATCGATACGGTTGGCAAGCGCAACCCGCGACCATCCACAAACCCCTTGCGGGAATAGTCCTGCACCAGCTTCTCGCCAATCGCCTTCTGCGTCCCATAAGAGGTTTGCGGGTTCAGCTCCACGCCGTCAGTTACCGGCTCGGGTGCCTCGCCTCCATGCACTGCACAGGAAGAGGCATAGACCAAAATCGGAGTGGTCTTTTGCGCCCGTGCAGCTTCCAGAATATGGTATGTGCCAAACAGGTTGACCGCCATTCCCTTGTCAAAATTCTCCTCGGCATCGGCGGACACAATGGCCGCCAGATGAAAGATCACATCCGGGACATCCGCAAACATATCCGCCACTGCCGCCGGATCTGATATGTCCCCAGCAATACGACGCACCGGGAACGGTGCGGCGATGTCCGCAGGCTCGACGATATCTGCCAGCGTCATGGCCGAGATAACCCGGTCACCGATTAGCGGCTCGCCTCCCAATTTTCGTGCAAGTTTCTGCCCCAGAAAACCCCCACCCCCGGTGATCAAAACTTTCATTCTTTCTCCTCCTGTTAGATATTAGCTGTTGCACGTCGCCGCGGAATGGGCAAGCTGCGATCAAGCAATGGAGGAGCGTATGAAATTTCTGCGATACGGACCAAAAGGTCAGGAAAAACCCGGATGCCTGGACGAAGATGGCAATATCCGAGATCTGTCAGGTGTGGTTGGCGATTTTGCCGGATCGACTGTATCGATCGAGAACCTGACCCGTCTGAAAAACCTGGACCTGTCCGGACTGCCGCTGGCGCATGACACGGATCGTATCGGATCATGCCTTGCTTGGGTGCCAAATTTCATTTGTGTCGGTTTGAACTATGCCAAACATGCGGCTGAAACCGGCGCAGACATCCCCAAGGAACCGATTATCTTTTCGAAACATACCTCGGCGCTAAATGGGCCGTTTGATCCGGTGATCATCCCCAAAACCTCGACCATGACCGATTGGGAAGTGGAGTTGGGCGTCGTAATAGGTAAGGAAGCAAGTTACGTTTCCGAGGCGGATGCCCTAAAATATGTTTCAGGCTATTGCGTGGTGAATGATGTGTCCGAGCGCCATTTCCAGAAGGATCGTGGCGGGCAGTGGATTAAGGGGAAATCCGCCCCCACCTTTGGCCCAACTGGCCCCTATCTGGTGACCGCTGACGAAGTACCTGACCCCCAGAACCTGGGCTTGCAGCTTGTGGTTAATGGCGAGGTGAAGCAGAACTCTAACACCTCGGACATGATCTTTACCGTCGCTCAGGTGATTTCACATCTATCGCAGTTCATGTCGCTGATGCCCGGCGACATTATCGCGACCGGTACACCCGAAGGGGTGGGAATGGGACATACTCCCCCCATCTTCCTGAAACCCGGTGACGAAATGGTTGTTGAAGTCGAAGGTTTGGGTCAGCAGAAGCAGGTGGTTCAGGCCTAGTGCGCCTGTCGGCCAACCTAGGATTTCTTTGGACCGGTCTGGCGCTTCCCGATGCTATTCGTGCCGCCGCCCGCGCAGGGTTCGACGCGGTAGAATTGCATTACCCCTATGCCACCCCGGCGGATACTGTACGCTTGGCGCTGGAAGAAACCGGGCTGGCACTTTTGTCGCTGAACACTGATCTGGGGGGAGCGCGCGGGTTGGCCGCAGTGCCCGGTCAAGACGTCAGGGCGCGCGCGCTGATTGATCAGGCACTTGACTATGCGCAGGTGGCCGGCGCGCGAATGGTGCATGTCATGTCGGGAAATGCCGAAGGTGATGCTGCACGCGCAACCTTGATAGAGAATTTGCACTATGCACTGGATCGTGTTGGTGAACGTGATCTGACCCTGCTGATCGAGCCGCTTTGCCCCAAAGCTGCACCGGGATATTACCTTAACTCTACCTATCAAGCCGCTGATATTATATCAGAAATAGGTTCTGATCGTCTGCGGCTGATGTTCGACTGCTACCATGTTCACGAGATTGATGGCGATCCGTTCGCCCGCGCGACAGAGCTTTGTGACATGATCGGTCATGTCCAGATTGCCGCCATTGATGACCGTGGGCCGCCAGACCATGGTGCGCTAAATTTTGAGGCGTTTATCGCCCATTTGCAATCCCTTGGATATCAGGGGGATATCGGCGCGGAATATATTGTTGCCGCGTCCGACAGGATCGAAGACACGTTGGGCTGGATGTCCCCTATTCGCGCGGCGCGTCAGGCTTGCCCGGAATAGATTTTAGATAGGCCGCAATCGCGCGACGGTCTTCGTCGCTAAGCAAGGCGGTGTTTTCGACCACTTCGACCATCAGTCCCCCCACCGAGTCAAAATCCGGAGTGAAACCGGTATTGAGGTAGTTGGCGATTTCGGTTTCGGTCCAACCGGCCAAGCCGTCTTCGTGGGGTGTGATATTGGGGATATACCCTTCGCCCTCAAGGGAGGGTGCACCGGCGAGATAAAGGCTCATGATCGGGCCGCCCAGCGGATTACGCGAGGTATGGCATTCCGAGCAATGCCCCGGCCCTTCGACCAGATAGCGCCCCCGCTCGATCAAACCATCGGCCGAGTTCGGATAAACAGGGGCAGGATCATAGAAAAACTGCTTCCACATTCCGACCGGACGACGCCATTGCGCATAAAACGGCAGGTCATGCGAGCGCGAGGGCTCGCTGCTGGGGGGTAACGTGTCCAGAAATGCCTTGAGGTCGACAATATCCTGCGGATTCATACGCGCATAAGAGCTGTAGGGAAAGGCCGGATAATAGTGTTTGTTGTCGGGCGATACACCATACATCATGGCATTGGCCAGGTCATAGGTTGACCAGCCACCAATCCCGAATTCAGGGTCTGGCGAGATATTCGGTGCGTAAAAAGTTCCAAAAGGCGAGGGAAACTCGCGCCCGCCTGACAGGATCAATTTGTCCTCGGCCTCGGCCCCTTCGGCGGAATGGCACGAAGCGCATCCGGCGATGTTAAAAACGTCCTCGCCCTTTACCGGATTACCAACCTGTTGAAAAATAGACAGATTTGGTAAGAAGCGTGGCATCGTTAATGCCCAGAAAACAGCCAAGGCGACGCCGACAAGCGCCGCCAAGGATAACAATTTCTTAGCTGATAACAGCTCGGTCATTAACCCTCTGAATCACCGTGGAATACGGTAAGTTTGATGGCATGCCCGGCAGTTTGATGCAATAGCGCCAAACGACGCGCCCAATTCTTCGAGTGACTGCGGAGGTGTATCAACAGCTGCCTGTGTGTCTGCGAGGTATTTCGCCAGCGCGGCGTCAAACCCTGCACGGTCCGACCAGATAGTGCTGTTGGCTGTGGAGTTTGGACCGGTTTCCGACCCTTCCGGGAACAGATCACCAAATCCGGCAGCGATATCGCGCATTTCGGTGATCGCCGCCAATGCAGCAGCCGCGTCAAACGGGTTTTCTCCTTGCACCATTTTGCCCAGCACACCAGCGGCAGCGCCGTTGGCCTTCATCAGGGCGATACGCTGCTCGACCGGGTCATGCCCGGCGGCGTTCAACGTAACAGCGCCGAGCGCGGCAACGATGGCGAAAGTGGTTCCAAGTAGTGCTTTTTTCATAGTGAGTCTTTCCTGAGATTTCGGTCCCTAAAACGTATCTGAACATATTACATGGCAGAGTCACGTGGCGTCACAAGATTGTGACAGGCGAGTCTTTGCTGAGAAATTGCCCAATAACCCTGTTTGCAAGGGGTAAAGTGTTGAAAACACGCAACAGTTTCCCAAAGGTAACCATCAGCGATCCCCCTGCGATGCCCGATTTTATTGCAGATCAACGACATCGGTCGGAGCCACAGGATAGAGATATCAAATGATTCTTTGGGGTCACTATGTCGAAATCGCACACAGGCACGTCAAAACGGGTCAGGCATGCGATAAATAGGCAACAGATTGGGGTAGGCTCTGCGGTTGTTCGCCGGTACTTTCGGTCGGGGGGTTGGTCACATCATTCCACGATGGTATTATAATTTCGGAAGCGTTGGTTATGTGTGTGTTCCCTGTGTCCTGGTTCACCGACGCACATCAAACAGCGAGAGGATTCAATGAAACAACTTCTTACAGGCACCGCCATATTGTGCAGCATGTCACTGGCAGCAACAGCACAATCCCTGCCCGGCAACGTTTATGTCGAAGGTTCGGTTATCTATGAATATCTCTTTGATGGCGGCACCAACGATGCGAACGCTATCTACGCAAACGCAACGATCGGGATTGCCCCCAGTGGAAACGTTCCGATTGGTGCGGAATTGTATCTGGAATATGTGGATCTGGATGCGTTTGGTGGCGACGCCAACTTTTTGGGTGGGATCGTGTATTACGACACGTCTTTCGGGCGCTTCAGTCTTGGAACGCCAATGCCGACCATTCAGGATTATGTCGATGTTTTCGAAATAAGCCCGACCCTAGACTACTCATTCTTTGGCGAAGTGCTGTATGGGGCGACGCCGTTTCTTATCCGTTATGCTCCGGGTGAGATGTATGGGGCGCGGTTTGATGGTCAGTCTAACAATTTCTCCTATGGCGTTTCGATCCATTACTTCACCTTCGTTGACGACTACGTTTATACCCTCTCGGGCCAGTACAGGTTTGACAATTATACAATCGCCCTGGGTCACGAAGGAACAAACGGTGATAGCTTTACCACCCTGTCCGCAACAGCCGAGTTTGGCGATCTGGAGGCAACCCTGCACGCCTCGCGGTTCTCATCCGGTTCTTCTACGGTTGGGGTCACAGCAAAATATAATGTGACACCTGATCTGGTGGTCGATGCGGGCTATCTGCAGTTTCAGGGTGGTTCCAATATCAGCCGTTTGGGCGTGGAATATCAGTTTTTCGACAACGCGTATGTCGGCGCAAATATTCTGAATAACTTTATCGGTGGCGACACGATCTATTCCGTCTATGCGGGATACGATTTCAGCTTCTGATATCACCGACATGGCCGGCTACCGGATTTCCGGTGGCCGGCGTCAACCTCCGGTATGTGACATATGCCGGGACACTTGCCCCACCACAGTTTGGCGCGAATAATCGAAGTCATGCCCTTTGGGCTTGCGGGCGATAGCGTTTTCAATGGCCTGATACAGCGGGCGGTCATCATCCGGATTGGTGCGCAACACCTGTCGCAAATCGGCGTCATCCTCTTGCCCCAAACACATATAGAGTTGGCCGGTGCAGGTTAACCGAACGCGGTTGCAGCTTTCGCAGAAATTATGCGTCAGCGGCGTGATAAACCCGATCCGACCACCAGTTTCTGCCACCTGCACATAGGTCGCCGGGCCGCCGGTGTTCAGCGGAATGTCTGACAGGGTCCATTCCTGTTCCAATGTTTTGCGGACATCCTTCAGCGACCAATATTGATCCAGCCGATCCAGCTCGCCCATATCGCCCATGGGCATGACCTCGATAAAGGTCAGATCAAAGCCTCGTTCGCCACACCAGCGCACCATATTGTGCACCTCGTGATCATTTGTGCCTTTTAGCGCGACGGCATTAATTTTCACCTTCATGCCGACTTTGTCGGCCGCATCGATCCCGTCCATGACCTGCTGAAACTTGCCCCAGCGGGTTATGTCGGCGAAATTAGCCTCGTCCAGCGTATCCAGAGACACATTCACACGACGGACACCGCTATCCCACAAGGGTTGCGCAAATTTGGCAAGCTGAGTGGCGTTGGTGGTCAGAGTCAGTTCCTTGAGTGCGCCAGTCGCCAGATGCCGGGACATGGCATCAAAGAAATTCATGATCCCTTTGCGCACCAGCGGTTCACCCCCGGTGATACGCAGTTTCTGCACCCCCATGCTGACAAAGGCCGAGCAGAGGCGGTCCAGCTCTTCCAGCGTCAAAAGTTCTTTCTTCGGGAGAAAGGTCATATGCTCGGACATGCAATAAAAACAGCGTAAATCGCAGCGATCGGTCACCGAAACCCGCAAATAGGTGATGGCTCTGGCAAATGGATCGATAAGCTGTGGTGGCTGCGGCATGACTCCCCCTTTGGGTTGAACCTATGATTCCCACTGGCCAGACGCAAGAGCAGTTGCGCTTACTCATGGTAACGATAATACTTGCCCAAACGAGGAGGATATCATGACCAAACCAACCGTCGGATTCATAGGAGTCGGCCTGATGGGCCATGGCATGGCTAAAAACGCTGTGGAAAAAGGTTTTCCGCTGCTGGTCACGGCGCATCGCAAACGCGAGGCTGTGGAGGATTTGAAGTCGCGTGGCGCACAAGAGGTTCTCGATGTCGCAACCATGGCAGAGAACGCGGATATCATCGTGTTATGCGTCACTGGCACGCCCGAAGTGGAAGCAAACCTGGATATCATTATCGCCAATATGAGACCAGGGATGATCGTGATCGACACCTCGACGGCGGAACCGGACTCGACCCGCAAGCTGGCGGAGCGCATGGCGGCTGCGGGTGGCAGGTTTATCGACGCGCCCCTGTCCCGCACCCCCAAACATGCCTGGGATGGGGAACTGACGACCTTTGTCAGTGGAACAGAAACCGATATCGCCGACATCCGCCCGTTATTAGAGACATGGGCAGCCGTTGTAATCCCCGTTGGCGGCACGGCCGGCACGGCGCATTCTGTGAAACTGGTCAATAATCTGGTGGCGATTGGGTATGCGACGCTTTGGTCGGAATGTTATACGACATTGGGTAAGCTGGACGTTGATCCGAAAACCTTCCGCGAAGTAATTCGGGCGTCGGGTATGCATTGCGGGAATTTCGAGACCTTTTCCAGCTTTGTCTGCGACGGCGACCCCAACGCCCACAAATTCAGTCTGTCGAACTGCCGTAAGGACATTACCTATTATCAGAATATGGCAAAGGATCTGGGGGCGGACCAAATCGTGTCAGACGACGTGCTGGGCCTGTTGAACACCGCTGTCGACGACAAGGGCATGGGCGAAAAATTCCTGCCTGAACTGATCGACGCGGTGCGCATATAGGATCAGGAGGCGGGCTCCTGTTCAACGCAAGGTTTGTCTGTTTCGGCGGGTAACAGTGCAAGTTTCAACAGGGCGCAATATGAATCACCATCATGCGCCGCAACTGTGCATTACGGATGTTGTTGGCATGTCCTTCGGCGATCTGAGCTTGCGGGGCAGCATTCAGGCGCATCCGATCCCCGGGTGAGCCAGCCTAACCTGTATGATGATTGATGGTGGGGGGGACTGGATTCGAACCAGTGTAGGGTTTCCCCGACGGAGTTACAGTCCGTTGCATTTGACCGCTCTGCCACCCCCCCGTTTCGCATCGGGTGATGCGAGGGCGTGATTACGCAAACCGTCCGCCCCCGTCAACAGGGAATACACCTTTGGCCTGTGCAATCATCGCAAAATCTGGCAATGCTACCATCATTGACGGAGGTTTTGATGAAACGGATAATTTTAGGCTTTCTGTTTGTGGCAAATATCGCTGCGGCACAGAACTTTACGACAGCCGCCGAAGTGCGTCCGATCATGGATATGACACGGGCCAATTGGATCGCGGTGCGCGAATGGGACGGTAAAGATCTGGTCTATTTCACCCATATCGAGAGCTGGCGCTGCGGCATGTCGAAAGTGGTTTATGGCATCAATTCGAACGTCGCCAACACGGAATATCAGCTGGAACCCTGTTACGAAGGCGAAGCGACACCAAATGCGATGAAATTGACGGATCATTTGCCCTATATCGAGTTCCCCTTGAATTCGGTTGAAACCGTGACCATCAAGATCACATATGATGATGGCTCGATCGACGGCGGAACGTTTGATCGCAACAGAGTGATGATTCCCTGAATGGCACCAAAATCGAAGAAGAAACCAACCTGGGTCGTTGACAAGGAACGCGCCCGCGCCGCGGCTGGCGGTGAAACTGTCTGGATGTTCGGCATCCATGCGGTGCGCGACGCACTGGAAAATCCTGCCCGCGAAAAACTGACGCTGCGGGTTACCAAGAACGCTGCGGACCGGCTGGAGGGAGCCATCGCCGCCTCGGGCATCGAGCCCGAGATCGTCGATGCACGGAAATTTTCCGCGCCGCTTGATCCGCAATCGGTTCATCAGGGAGCGGTGTTAGAGGTGCAGCCGCTGGATTGGGGCTCGGTCTCGGAAATCTGTGCGCCGGGCAAAGCTGCGCCGATGGTGGTTTTGCTGGACCGTGTCAGCGATCCGCATAATGTCGGCGCGATCCTACGATCTGCCGAAGTGTTTGGCGCACGCGCGGTCATCGCACCACATCGTCATTCTGCCCCGGAAACAGGGGCATTGGCAAAAACCGCTTCGGGCGCGTTGGAACGGCAGCCATATCTGCGCATTCCCAATCTGGCGAATGCGATGAACAGCCTGAAGGAAATGGGCTATTTCCTGATCGGAATGGATGGGGAAGCCGATCAAACATTGGAAGATGCCCTGTCTCCCCTGCCCGACGTGCCGGTCGCAATCATATTGGGTTCCGAAGGTCCGGGGCTGCGTCAACTGACGAAGGATACCTGTCATGTATTGGCGAAAATCCCGTTCGCCGGGGCGTTTGGATCGTTGAATGTATCAAATGCTGCCGCGGTCAGCATGTATGCGGTTAACCGCTGGAAAACGTCACACAGCAGTTCAAACTGATGTGAGGTGACTAGGCACACACACCGCACTCCGCTATCAGAAAAGAAAACGGAGCGCCCATGATTACCAGACGTTTTGCCCTGTCGCTGATCGGGGCGATAATTGCCCTGCCCACCTTTGCCGAAGATGCGGTTTTCAACACCGACGACATCGCGATCAATGGATATGACCCGGTCGCCTATTTCGAACAGGGCCAACCCGTCGAAGGGTTGCTGGATTACGCCGTAAATTGGAACGATGCGGTTTGGCTATTCTCGACGCCTGAACATATGGCGCTTTTCGAAGGAAACCCGGAAGCCTATGCCCCGCAATTTGGCGGATATTGCGCCTTTGCCCTATCGAAGGGTCAGTTGGCCCCGACCGTTCCCGAGGCATGGACCATTGTCGATGGAAAGCTTTACCTGAATTACAATCTGCAAGCGCGCCAACTTTGGTCCGAAGATATTCCCGGCAATATCACCAAAGCGGAATCCTATTGGCCTGACATATTGCAGTAACCCGATGTTCACAAAAAGGCGATAAACCCTTCACTGTTGGAAGATATCACCTACATCGTCTAACGAAGCAGGGTTATTGGAACTAACCTGTTTCTTTTACTGTCCCTCGTTCCAGACCTGCGCCCGGTAAGGAGTCTTCCCGGGCGCTTTTTTATTTGGAATAGACCCATTCAACACGAGGTGCGAAAAACCCACCCTCGCGGATGATCAATGTGCTGCCATCGCATTCGAACGAACGTGTGCGATGGATTTCGGTGGTTGGCCCCAAAAAGCGGTCGGCATTGAGATTCTCGGTTGTCCCGTTTCCAGTGTCGAACATGTCCAAGTTGATATTGAAGTCTGGACGGCGCTCGCATTGTTTCAACTTGTTACCATCGACACTCCAGGTGCCGGTCGAGCTGAAATTGAAATCGACATCACCGATAAGCCGTTCGCCACTGGGTTTGACGGATTCCAGATGGCCGCTATCTTCGGTTATGACCTCGAAATTTCCATCAGCATAAAACACCAGAATATTGTCGAGATCTGGATAATCCACATTCTCTAACTGGGTCATTTCCAGCATTTCACCAATTTTCTCGCCAAGTCCTCCTGAAACGAGATTCCACTCGCCAACCAAACAACTTTCTGGACTGTCATCCGCATAATAAACTGGGCAAATTGTGCAGGGTTCCTTTTCGGCTTTAATATCGACCGAGAACCCATCTGCCGAGGTTGACACTCCAATGAAACGATAGGTGATTTCGTCCTCGCCATCTGGAAAGATATCTTCGGGTAGATCTTCCCACTCGCCGTCCGGCTGTCGTTTGACTGCCGTTTTTCCGATTAAATCCAACTGTTCAGTGTGCCATTCGCCACACCCAAATGTTAGATGTGCACGGTACAGCTGGAACCGTTCCCCGCGCAGTTCATGGGTGTCGCTGCCATCCCATTCAAAGTAATTTAAATTGTGAGGCAATACTGGAACCACACGCCCGCCTGGCTGATGAATCTCGCGCGAGAAATAGGCCTTGGCAAAATCCATGAACGCGTCGTCATCAATGATTGCAGCAAGGGCATCTTCTTGTGCGCCATCCCCTTCGGGCATAGCGCGGATCAGGTCGATGATCGCGCTGTCTCCATATGTGTCGCTATACCAAAAAAAGAACACGACGTTGGTGTATTCCATTTTGGTGATTGGGATATCCATGGATTCGTAGTCGAATGCTTCAACAAAACGGTCAGTATAAGACTGCCCCTGATAGGCATAATTCGCGAACCATTCTGATGTAGCTTCGTACCACCAGTCGGCGCGATCGGCGAGCTGACGACTGGAGAATTCACGAAATTGCACGCAATGAAAGAACTCGTGCGCGAGGACAAAGCTGAATTCGATGTCGACAACATTGGGAAACATCGAAATCACGCATCGGCTATCATCTGCGGATAATCGCGCTGTCGCTTCAGCATTATCTGTGGGATCAAGCGGTACATATTCTGTTGGTGATATAAACACATCAATCGGATGGGTCGTTAGAGCGCCCAGATCCGCAAGCGCGTCGCCCGCAAATGTCAGCGACTCCAATATGGGGAAAATCTTGTCCTCGTCCGCGGTGCGCGTACCGTACATGACAACTTCGACATTGCCGCGCCCGGTTGGGATTTCAAAGCGCCCAAGTTCACGGCAGCGATCCAGCAAAGCACCGGGCTCGTCGCCGCCAATGGCCAGATCCTCGGCAGATGGGCAGGCCGATAGGAGCGTTGGAACACAAAGGAAAAGTAAGGCGATCAGATAGCGCATAAGTGTCCCCCTTTGCCAAACTATAGATTGCGAATGTTTTCAAAGCTAGGCTGGTCAGATGACAGATTATTCCGATTCTTTTTTGCGCAATGTGCTCAATCGCACAGAAACCATCGCAATGGTTGGGGCATCACCTAAACCTGAACGAGCATCCAACCGTGTTGGGAGGTTTCTGGTGTCCAAAGGCTATCGTGTTATCCCGGTTAACCCGGGGCAAGCTGGCGAGGAACTGTTCGGAGAAACAGTTGTGGCGTCTTTGGCGGACATTCACGAGCGCGTCGATATGGTCGATATTTTCCGCCGGGCCGAAGACGTGGGGCCAATCGTTGATCAGGTTTTGCAAATGGACAGGGTTCAAACCATTTGGATGCAGCTTGGCATTATCAACGAGGAAGCTGCGGCCAAAGCCAGAGCCGCTGGGGTGGACGTGGTCATGGACCGCTGTCCCGCAATCGAATATCCACGGCTAATAGGGGGTTAAAATTGTTTCGCTACATATTGATATTGCTTATTATTTCGTTTCCCGTCCGCGCTGGAGACGCGTTCGAGGCCTATTTCTACATTGTCGGCGCGATCCCGTCGGAATTGGTCGTGGAATCGGATGTCGACACGGCCTCGCAGGCGTTTCGGGACCAGTTGAATAGCCTGACGGTGGAATGGTCGGAGAAATGTGGGGTTCCAGTCAATATCTGGCATACCAACTTGATGAGCGATGACACGACCCCATGGACGCCTAATTTATGGTTTGCGTATCTTGCTGACGGGGACACGGCGGATCAGGCGCGGTTGAATGTTCCCACCACACCCTGTGCCGAAGGGGGCTATGTCAAACGCGGTTTCATGGTGATCCCGGGGATGTTCCAGATGTGCGCCGCCCCAGCGGAATTTGGCATTCCGGAAGATGACGAGATATGTAAATAAATCTATTCCCGCCTTTCGGAATGTGATTAAACCCGATTAACACCCGCTAGGGGGTGCGATAATTGGGGGAGACTATGACTCAGGGTTTTGACACACTTCAAATTCACGCAGGCGCCGAGCCTGATCCGGCGACCGGCGCACGCCAGACGCCGATTTACCAGACAACGGCCTATGTGTTTCGCGATGCAGATCATGCGGCGGCGCTGTTTAACCTGCAAGAGGTTGGATATATCTATTCCCGCCTGACCAATCCGACCGTATCGGCCTTGCAGTCCCGCGTTGCTGCGCTGGAAGGTGGGGCTGGGGCGGTTGCTTGTTCCTCGGGTCATGCGGCACAAATCATGGCGCTGTTTCCGCTGATGGGTCCGGGGAAAAATGTTGTGGCCTCGACCCGGCTCTATGGCGGCACGGTTACGCAATTGTCCAATACAATCAAACGTTTCGGCTGGTCGGCGAAGTTTGTCGACACGGACGATCTCGACGCGGTTAAAGCGGCCATCGACGATGATACCCGCGCGATTTTCTGCGAAACCATCGCCAACCCGGGCGGCTATATCACCGATATCGACGCGCTGGCGAAAATCGGGGACGAGGCAGGCATTCCGCTGATCGTCGATAACACCTCGGCCACACCATATCTGTGCCGCCCCATCGAACATGGCGCGACGCTGGTTGTGCATTCGCTGACCAAATACCTGACCGGAAACGGCACGGTCACTGGGGGCATCGTGGTTGATAGCGGCAAGTTCGACTGGTCGCAGAATGACAAATTCCCGTCCCTGTCCCAACCGGAACCGGCCTATCATGGCCTGAATTTCCACGGGGCATTGGGGGCGATGGCCTTTACCTTCCATGGCATTGCCGTCGGTTTGCGTGATCTCGGTATGACGCTAAACCCACAAGCGGCGCATTACACGCTGATGGGGATTGAAACGCTGTCGCTGCGCATGGAAAAACATGTCGCCAACGCCATCAAGGTGGCGGAATGGCTGGAAAAAGACCCGCGGATCGAGAAGGTCACCTATGCGGGCTTGAAGTCCTCTCCCTACTACGACCGAATTGCGAAAATCTGTCCGAAGGGGGCTGGTGCCTTGTTCACGTTTGCGGTGAAGGGCGGCTATGACGCTTGTGTGAAACTGGTGAACGAACTGGAACTGTTCAGCCATGTGGCCAATCTGGGGGATACACGCTCGCTTATCATCCATTCTGCTTCGACCACCCACCGCCAATTGTCGGACGAACAGCGCGCGGCCGCGGGGGCAGACCCGAATGTTGTCCGTGTGTCCATCGGCACCGAAGACCCGGCGGACATCATTGCTGATCTGGATCAGGCATTGGCAAAAGCCACCGCCTAGGCGATGATCCGGGTGCTGATATTAATGTTTTGGGCCGCATCCTCGGGTGCGGCCCTTGCTGATTTGAAGGACATAACCGACTGGCTTCATACAGAAAAAGGCTTGATCGGCGTCGCTGCGGGGTACGCGGATGCTGACACAATCATCGATGTCAGCACTGCCGGGTTTCGCCGGATCGATCAGCCCGATCCCGTTTCTGATTCCGATTTGTGGCATGTCGGGTCGATCACCAAATCCATGACCGCTTTGTTGCTGGGCACCCTTGTGGACCGGGGTGAACTGCGGCTTGACAGCACGTTGCCAAACCTGTTTCCCGAGATGACCATTGATGATGGGTATGCGGCGGTGACCCTGCGTGATGTCTTGGATCATCGCGGGGGATTTCCCGCCAATTTCGATAAGTCTGTGGCCGCCAACATAGATATCGCGCTTGAAGACCGCCCCAAGGCGCGCGCCACCGCCCTTGCTGCGATACTGGCAAACCCTCCCGAGGCATCCGAATTCACATATTCCAATGTCGGGTATACCTTGTTGGGACATATTGCCGAACAGCATACGCAAAAGACCTGGGAGGAGCTAATTTCTGCGCGGGTGTTTACGCCTTTGGGACTGACGTCAGTGGGGTTTGGTGCACCTTTGGGGGAACAGCCTTGGGGCCATTCGTCGGTGTTTGGTATGTTCAAATCCGCTGTTGATCCGACCCGACCCGATGCAGACAACACTCCCTTGATTGGCCCGGCGGGTACCGTGCATATGTCGATCCGTGATTTCTTGCGCTATGGTCAGGAATTGCTGCGCCTCAGCCGCGGGGCGGACGGGATTGTCACGCAGGGTACCTTTGACGCGCTGTTTGTTCAGCCAGGACGTGCGTACAGTGCCGGACTGGTAACCGGCAATGACGCGCATTTCGGCGAGGCGTATTTCTGGCATAACGGATCCAACACGCTGTGGTATGCGCTGTTGGTGGTTTCCCCCGACACGGATCGCGTGATTGCGATTACGACCAATTACTTTGGTCCCCATTTCGACGAATATGTCTGGGAGGCTGCGCAGCGCATCGCCGCGTTATAAGCCCATCCGCGCCGATTGACGCATATCGAGCAAAAACACCTAAACAATCCTTTAAAAACCTTATAGAAGTAGGTTTGGGTGGCACAGACAGACTTCAAGAGAGAGTCGCTGGCTTATTTGAGGACTTTCCGGTCGGGACACCGGACAAAAGGATACGGACACGGCAATGGGCCCGGTTCTGGCACTAGAGCTTAGCACAGAAGGAATTTTCCTTCACGAACTGTCCTATGACGGACAGTGGCGTCAGGCTGCGGCTGCCGGACTGGCGGATCCGTCGCTACCCAAGAAAATGTCCGCAATGCGGGCGACCGCGCGGGCCAGTCAGGGCCGAAATTTCAAGAACGAGGTCTGGTTCCCACGCGATCAGATGATCCTGACCGAATTACAGCTAAGCGAAGATGATCCGCAAAAACAACAGGCCGAAGCCATGCGCCTGGTGACGGCGGACCCGTCCATTCCTGCCGGGGATTACATTATCCGGATCGGAGACGAACATCACAACGGGCGCTATCCCATCGCAATTGTCGACAAGTCCGTGGTCGCCGAGGCGATCCGGTTTGCCACAGGCTATGGCTTTGGGACTGATGGAATAACGGTGCCGGGCAAGGTCGCCGGATTTCATGACAAGCCCTATTTCGACAGTCTTTCCATCGCCAAACCGATATCAGTCGGGCTACGGAGATTGGGCTTCTATGCCACGGCGGCGGCAGTTTTGGCCGGGGTCGGATATGGCGGTTGGGTATTTTACGATTCCATCGAGTTCAGCCCCAATCCGGCAACCGTGATCGAAGCTACCGAAGAACGTGTGTTCAGCGAGTCCGAAGATCCGCGCGCACCGATACGACCGACCGCCATTACCCCAGTTACTGTTGGAGGTGCGACGCCGCTTGCGGTTTTGGATAGCGAAAACGCGCCGCTTGCCAATCTGGACCGCTCGCTGGACATTTTGTCAGTGCAGGTGGGCGGGACAAGCCTTACCTCTGAACTGACGCAAATCCCAGCGGCAACGCCCGCAACCGGAATGGCGCCGATTACCTTTTGGCAAGAAGCGCCACTGCAACCTTCAGAATCCCGTCCCGATGCGTTGCCAGCGCCGGAAACAACCGGGTTCGAAACCACCTCGCCCGTACTTGTCAGCGCAAACGATGTCATTCTGACCCCAAATATTGCGCTGCAACTGGCAGACACCCCGTATCAAAGCGCAACAAATATCACGTTGCTGGATCAGAATCTGGCCCTTCCCGATCGCCTGCCCGCCGAGGAAAGCACCGTGGTGCTTGCCGCGCTAGAGCGGAAGCTGAACGAAGATTTTGGCCTGACTCAGGTACGTGACAATGACGCGGAACAATTACGGTTGGCGCGTTTGTTCGATTTCCAGAATGTCACCCCGACCGTCACCACAGGGCGCCCCGAGATTCTGCCAACGCTGCGCAGTGGTGCAGATGTCAGCGAGATAATCGAGGTCCCAGAGGTCGAACTGGTCGTCGCCCCAACCGCGCCAAGTCTGTTTGAATTGCAGCGGTTAGCCCCCATTGTCGAAGCAGGCCTCCCCCCGATCACTCCGATCTTGCGGGGCGGAGTGGAGATTGGTGCAGAACCTGTCGAAGTGGTCACGGCCGACCCGGTTGCCGAGCCTGATCTGACGCTGTCCGAGCTGCAAGCCTTACCACCGGTGATCGAAGACGGTCGCCCGGAAATTACGCCAACCTTGCGTGAAGGGGCCGAGATTGGGGCGGAACCTGTGCCAGACACACCGGTCGCGGATGCCGAAACGGAAGATTTGGATATCACGCCTGAAAATGATACGCCTGTTCAGCAGGAACTGACGCTTGCCGAGTTGCAAACCCTGCCCCCGATCGTCGAAGATGGACGTCCGCCGATCACCCCGACCTTGCGAGAGGGATTAGAAATCGGGGCGGCTCCGCCACCTGCCCCGCTGACCATCGCCGAACTACAGGCATTGGAGCCCGAAGTGATATCCGGGCTGCCGCCGATTGTGCCGATTACACGCGTCGAACCGGAGGCTGCTTCGGATGAGGCCGTGTTGGCATCGGCCGATCCAGTTGTGCCCTTGACGCTGGAAGAATTGCAGAACTTGGCGCCAGATGTTGTCAGCGGCGCACCCGAGATTATTCCCACCTTGCGAGAGGTGACCCCACCTTCTGATGGCAGCACGCCGGATACGAACGCCGCGACGGAGGCCGAACCAGACGCCACCGAGACAGACATCACAGATGGCGAAACACCCGATGCGGTTGAAGCGACCGAACCAGCGCGCGAACTGACTTTGGCAGAGTTGCAGAACTTGGCACCGATTGTCGAAACCGGACGCCCACAGATTACGCCAACCTTGCGCACGGGCGAGCCCGTCGAAACGGTGATCCTTAGCCCGGCCGAGGAAGCCGAGCGGATTGCCGCCTTACAGGCCGAAGACCCGTTGGTGCTAGAGGGGCGTCCGACCATCGTTCCGCAATTGCGAGAGGATCTGGATCTGGGTGAAGGCACGGGAACCGTCGCGCCGGAAATCGTTCTGCCCGATCAGACAGACGCCGCTCGCTATCGCCCGGTGTTCCGTCCGGAATCTATTGTCGAGATTGCCCGTTTGAACGATCCAACGCTGTCAGAGGTTGCGGTTGTGACATCGACCGCCCCCGCCCTCCGATCGGCCGATTTTGCGTCCAAGGTCGAGTCAATGATCGCCAGTTTCGAACAGGCGCCCATTGTCACCGAACCGCGATTTGACGACACCCCGCGCGAAGTGAATTTGCCCACCTCTGCCAGCGTCGCGGCGGCGGCAACGTTGGAAGAGGTGATCAATCTTCGGGCCACCAACCTGATCGGAGTCTTTGGTCAACCGGGATCTTACCGCGCCATGATCCGGCAGCCGGGTGGGCGTTATCTGACGGTAACGATTGGCGAAAGCATTGGGGATGGATGGCGTGTGGTCGGGATCGACGAAAGTTCGATCCGGGTGCAAAAAGGCAGTCGGACAGAAACCTTGCGTGTCCCCGGTTAAAGCAACAACGCCCCCGCCAATCCCAGAAACGCAAAGAAGCCGACAACATCCGTAACCGTTGTAACGAACGTGCCCGAGGCCAAGGCCGGGTCAGCCCCCAATTTGTCAAGCCCGATAGGGATCAGAATACCCGCCGTCCCCGCCACCAGCAAATTCACGATCATGGCTGCCCCCAGAACAACCCCCAGCATGGCATTGCCAAACCAGACATAACCAACCAGACCAATAATCACGGCAAAAGCAATCCCGTTTGCCAACCCGACCAGGGTTTCACGTAAAACAATACGCTTGGCGTTTGCCGGGGTAAGGTCACGTGTGGCAATCGCGCGCACCGCGACGGTCAGCGATTGAGTTCCGGCATTCCCCCCCATCGAGGCAACAATTGGCATCAGCACGGCTAGGGCAACGATCGCCTCGATCGTGTCGGTAAAGAGTGCAATTACCATCGAGGCAATGACCGCCGTCAACAGATTCACCGCCAGCCACGGGAACCGAAGCTTGGCCGTCTCCCACACGCGACTGGACAATTCCTCGTCCCCAAGACCGGCAAGAAGACGCATATCCTCCTCGGCTTCGTCTTCCAAAACCTCCATGGCGTCGTCAATCGTGATCACCCCAACCAATCGACCGTTATGATCAATCACGGGCGCTGACACCAAGTTATACTGGTTGAAAGCATAAGCGACGTCCTCTTGGGATTGATCCACGGGAATCGTGCGAAAATCCTCTTTCATGATATCCGTCAGACGGACATCGCGTTTAGCGCCCATGATCGTGGACAGTGACACTGTGCCAACAGGGTGCATCATGGCATCGGTGATGATTACCTCGTAGAACACATCTGGCAGGTCCTCGGTCGAGCGCATGAAATCGATAATGTCACCAACCGTCCAGTGCTGCGGCGCAACAACGATCTCGCGCTGCATAAGGCGTCCAGCACTGTATTCGTCATATTGGAGGGATTGCTCGACGGCGACACGATCTGCCGTATCAAGCGAGTCGAGGAGTTTTTCCTGCTGCGCTTCGTCCAGATCCTCGACAAGGTAGACAACGTCGTCCGTCTCCAGCTCGCGAACTGCGTCGGCCAAAACCTGATGCGGGGTCTCGGCCATGATTTCGTCGCGCACACCGGCTTCCAGCTCGGTCAGAACGCCGGCGTCAAGCTCATCCCCCCACAACTGAATGACGGCGCGACGATCTTCGGAATGGAGCTGTTCCAGAAGGTCGGCAATATCGGCCTCGTGAAGCTCGGCGAATATGGTCAGAAGTTCAGGCTGCGATTGATGTTCGACAGCCAGAAGAACCTGTTCGATCAGACCGGAATCCAGGGCATAAGCGTCATCGATAATTTCGGTATCTACTGTCATGTCCGCCCCCTGTTGATATGTTCGTGCCGAACCTAGTCAATTGGCTTCTGTAATAAAACCCACCGACATAAATATATTTTCAACATCTAAATCATTAGGTATCGTTCGCGAAAACGAGCAGAATTTACAGGTGGTTAGGGTGACAAGACTTTTCTCGTTCGCGCTGGTGTTGGTGCTGACTTTTGGACAATGCAGTTTTGCACAATCTCAACGTCCACCACAATATATTGCACTGTCCTTTGATGGTTCGAAGTCTTTGCGGGTATGGCAGGAGACGTTGGATTTCGCCAAAGAACACAATATTTACTTCACCTTTTTTGTGTCAGGCGTCTATTTTCTGGCGGACGAAAATCGCGGGTATTACAATCCACCACGTCGTCCGCCGGGGCGCTCGGATATCGGGTTTGGCGGTTCGGTCGACGAAGTCGCACAACGTATCGCCTTTGTGCGCCGCGCCTTTCGCGAAGGGCACGAAATTGCGTCGCACGCCAACGGTCACTGGGATGGGTCCGGTTTTACCTATGAAGAATGGCTTTCCGAAATACGTCAGTTCCAAGATATTATGGAACATACCCATGAAATCAACGGGATAGAGAATACGAACGCACGGGAATGGCGGCGCATTCTGGAGTCGATTGATGGGTTTCGTGCCCCGTTATTGGCAACGAATCCAAACATGTTTCGCGTTCTGAAGGAGCTGGGATATCGTTATGATGCCAGTCGCACAAACCAGCGTGACTACTGGCCTGAATTTCTAGAGCCTGGGCTTTGGAATTTTCCGCTGGTGTCGCTGCCCATGGGACGCGGGACGGTCCTGTCAATGGACTATAATTTCTATGACATGCATAGCCGGTTTGGTGGTGACCCACGGGGGTCAATGTTGCGCGCCTATAACGCATATTTTTTGCATAACTACGAAGGGTCGCGCGCACCAATAAATATCGGACATCATTTCTCGCGTTGGAAAGGCGGGGCATATTGGGCAGCAATGGCAGAATTTGCTGCGGATAAATGCGCCCAGCCCGAAGTCATATGCGGCACATATTATGGCCTGATGCGGTTGCTGCCAAAGATGCAACCTATGTGATTCGGGATACATTTCTAGGCAATCACACACCTATAAGTTGGGTTTATGCCCGATTAAATGGCCAAATCTTGTGGTTTTGACGGTTTTTCTTGCGTGATGGACCAACTCCTCACACACTTGTGATAACAGCGCCTGTCCGAAAATAGCGCTGTGCATCAACAGGTACAGGAGAGACCAATGAGTGATACGCAACTCGGACAATATTCCGATCCCAATGTCACGCCGCCGTTAGCGCAAGCCGTGCCCTTGGGGCTTCAGCATGTACTGGCCATGTTCGCCAGCAACGTAACACCCGCCATCATCATCGCAGGGGCCGCAGGTTTTGCATTTGGCGGAACCGAACAGGTATACCTGATCCAGATGGCGATGCTGTTTGCCGGTATCGCAACCTTGTTCCAAACCGTGGGACTTGGTCCGATTGGGGCGCGATTGCCGATTATGCAGGGCACAAGCTTCGCCTTCGTATCGGTCATGACCGTAATCGCGGCAACTCAGGGTATGCCCGCCCTGATGGGGGCAATCATTATTGCTGGTGTGATCCATTTCAGCCTTGGTGCCGTGATTGGGAAAATCCGATTCCTGTTCCCGCCACTGGTGACGGGCTTGGTGATCCTGACAATCGGGCTGTACCTGATCCCAGTAGGGGTTAAATATGCAGCCGGTGGGGCGGCGGATTTCCAGATGGCCGCCGAGAGTTTCGGATCGCTTAAGCATTGGGCCCCTGCTCTGACGGTGATCCTCGTGTCACTGGGGGTCAAGTTCTACACCAAGGGGATGCTGTCCGCCTCGGCAATTCTGATCGGTTTGCTGGCCGGGTATCTGGTCGCCCTGATGGTCGGCCTGGTCAACTTTGCGCCGGTGGGAGGGGCCGCTTGGGTCGCTTTACCTACACCGTTGCCGTTTGGCTTTGCCTTTGACATTGGCGCCGTGATCGCCGTGACGCTGGTGGCCGTGGTATCCGCAATTGAAACAGTGGGGGACACATCCGCAACGACCAAAGGAGGCGCAGGACGCGAGGCCACTGACACCGAGATCGCGGGCGCAACTTATGCTGACGGTTTGGGCTCGGCGGTGGCTGGCATTTTTGGCGGCTTGCCAAACACCTCTTTCTCGCAAAATGCAGGGATCGTTGCCATGACCGGCGTGATGAGCCGACACGTGGTCACCATCTCGGCATTGGTGCTGATCATCTGTGGATTGATCCCGAAAGTGGGTGCGCTCATTTCGACCATGCCGCTTCCCGTTTTGGGGGGTGGTGTGATCGTGATGTTCGGGATGGTCGCTGCCGCTGGTCTGAACATGTTGACCGAGGTTGCGATGACCCGGCGCAATATGGTGATCATTGCGGTGTCATTGTCTGTGGGTCTGGGTCTGAACCTGGTACCGACCGCCGTGCAGCACGTCCCGGGGGTTATGCAGACCTTGTTAATTTCAGGTCTGTTGCCAACAGCCATCATCGCGATTGTGCTAAATCAGGTCCTGCCAAAGGATATGTGAACTGATAAACCGCCCTTCCCAGCGAGGGGCGGTTTAATTAGACTGGCGTAATGAATCTGCCTTTTGACCCAACAACTCTGGACAAGGATACGTTCGTCGCCGCGATCGGTGGCGTTTACGAACATTCCCCTTGGATCGCCGCTGCGGCATTTGACAAGGGGCTGACAGGGGCCGAAGTTTCTGCGCTGTGCGACACTTTGCGGTCAGTCGTCGAAGCCGCTGGGCGAGAACCACAGCTTTCCCTGCTCTGCGCCCACCCTGATCTGGCTGGCCGATTGGCGAAAGCAGGTGGGTTGACGGCCGAGTCGACGACCGAACAGGCAAGCGCCGGGCTGGATCAGTGTACGGACGCTGAATTTGCCGAATTCACCGCGTTGAACGATCGCTACAAATCCCGTTTTGGGTTCCCGTTTATTCTTGCGGTGCGCGGCCGTACGCGTCAGGAGATACTGGAAAATTTTCGTGCCCGGGTCGACAATGACCCCGACACGGAATTTCGCGAGGCGTTGGATCAGGTGCATCAGATCGCGCGCCTTAGGCTAGAGGCGATGGCCGTCTGAGCCTACATTTTATAGACCACACCGCGCGACAATTCGCGTCCATCGATTTCGATCTTGAAATAGGCGACAAGTTCCAGCGGACTGATGGGAATACTGGCGCGCTCCTCCTCGGTCGGGGGATAGCAGAAGACCCAATCGTCCATATATTCGCTAGGCACGCGCATGCTCATGGTGGTGTATTTATGCGCCGGTCGCTCGTCCGGTACATCCACAACGATCGCTCGCATACCGTTTCCGCTCGACAACCAGAATGCATTGTCGGGCATATCGGGCCGCGTGTGTAACCCCTTGCTGGTATAGTCGTATGCCCACAGTCCCGCCCCTGCGGCGACCACAAAAATAACGACCGCCAAAAGCGCCGTCTTTAGTCCCTTTTTCATGAGTGGTTTTTCCTATTTCGTCCCGTACATCCGGTCACCCGCATCGCCGAGCCCCGGAACAATGTAGCCGTTTTCATTCAGATGATCATCAAGGGCCGCGGTCACGATGGGGACGTCGGGATGGCGTTCTTTCATGGTTTTTACCCCTTCGGGCGCGGCCAGCAAACACAGGAAGCGGATGTTCGTTGCACCCGACTCCTTCAACAAATCAATCGCGGCGGCAGAACTATTTCCTGTTGCCAGCATCGGGTCCACGGCGATGACCACGCGATCCTCCAGATCGGAGGGGACCTTGTAATAATACTGAACGGGTTTCAGCGTTTCCTCGTCCCGATAGAGCCCCACAAACCCCACACGAGCTGATGGGATCAGTTCGAGCACACCATCCAGCAACCCGTTGCCCGCCCGAAGGATCGAGATCAGCGCCAGCTTGCGCCCTTCCAGCACCGGCGCCTCCATTTTGGTCAGCGGGGTTTCGATCATCTCGGTCGTCATCGGCAGTTCGCGGGTGATCTCATAGGCAAGCAACATGGAAATCTCGTGGAGCAACTGACGGAACAGGTTGCTGGGCGTATCTGTTCGCCGCATTTGGCTGAGTTTATGCTGCACCAGCGGGTGGTTGACGATTTTAAGATGTTCCATCGGTCCCTCTCTATTGGAATTTTGCCAGCACGGCGGCGCGGGTTTCTTCGTCGCAGAACGCGTATTTCATGGCTGTGCGGTTGGTATCTGCAAAGTCGGTTTCGCTCCAGCCCCATGTTTTGGCGATGTTCTCGTAATCCGAGGTCATGGTGATGTGGAAATAAGGCGGATCATCGGTTGATACGCAGACCGGCACTCCTTGCTGGCGCAAATGGTCCAGCGGATGTTTTTCCCATGACGGGAAAACACCGATGCAGACATTTGATCCGGGGTTGACCTCCAGCAGGATTTCCTCCTCCGCGAGGCGTTTGACCAGCTCTGGATCCTCGACCGCCCGCACACCGTGCCCGATGCGACTGACGGGCAGATGATCCAGCGTTTCGCGCACGCTGTCTGCCCCACAAATCTCGCCCGCGTGGCTGGTGATACCCAAACCTGCCTCGGCCGCCACTGCGAATGCCGAGACAAAATCCTGGGCAGTAAAATCGCGTTCCTCGCCCCCCATGCCGAACCCGACCATACGAGGCGAAGGTGCATTGGCGGTGATGTTGGCGGTGTGGATGGCTTTTTCTGGACCGAAATGGCGCACGCAGGTGGAAATGAACCGGGCTTCGATCCCGTGTTTGGCCTTGGCATTGTCCGCACCGATTTCGAACGCGGCCAAATAGTCTTTCCATGCGTCCAAATCCCCACCTCCGCAGAAATCCGGGGCGAGGAAAATCTCTGTATAGACAACGCCATTATCCGCGCTGACTTCCAGCACTGCCTCCAACAGACGGCGATAATCATCGGGGGTTTTCAGGACGGAACAGGCGGCTTCGTAAATCTTCAGGAATTCAGCAAAATCCTTCCATTTGTAGCTGCCATCAGCATGGAATATTCGGCTGAGGTCCGTCCCCTTTTCAGCGGCTATCATGCGAATGAATTCCGGCGGCGCGGCGCCTTCCAAATGCAGGTGGAGTTCGGTTTTCGGAACGGATTTCCATGTCATAAGATGTTCTTCCCATGTTTGCCGGGCAAAAGCCCCAAATGCGCCGCCAGCGTTTCCCCGACATCGGCCATGTTGATGATGCCAAGGTTTTGTGGCGTCAATCCATCGCGGCGGATCAGCACGGGGACGCGCTCGCGCGTGTGATCCGTGCCGGTCCAGGTTGGGTCATTGCCGTGATCAGCGGTGATGATCAGCATGTCGTCGGGACGCAGTTTGGCAAAGATTTCAGGCAGGCGTTTATCGACCGCTTCCAGATGTCGGGCATAGCCTGTCGGATCGCGGGGGTGGCCGTAATTTGTGTCAAACTCCACCAGATTGACAAAGATGAAATCGCCGTCTTTGGCTTCGTCCATGAAATCCAGCATATCGTCGATCAGTTGAAGATCGGGTTTGCCCTTGCGAACCTCGGATATGCCTTTATGGGCGAAAATGTCACCGATTTTACCTACCGCCAACGTCCGCCCACCTGCGGCCACGACGCGATCGCACAATGTTTCGTCAGGTGGCGTTATGGCCAGATCCTTGCGGTTGTTGGTGCGGGTAAACTCACCACTGCGCTCGCCGACAAACGGGCGGGCGATGACGCGACCGACGCGCATCGGGTGGAAAATCTCTGCTGCGATTTTGCAAACGTCATAGAGCCGCTCTAGTCCGAAGTGCCCCTCGTGCGCGCAAATCTGGAATACGCTATCCGCAGATGTATAGCAGATCGGTTTGCCGGTCTGGATATGTTCCTCTCCATGTTCCTGCAGGATCGGCACGCCGGAGGCATGGCAGTTACCAAGGATACCGGGCAACCCAGCGCGTTCACACAGTTCCGCGATTTTGTCGTCGGGAAAGGCCGGGATGGTATGCGGGAAATAGTACCAATCAAATGGCACCGGCAGCCCCGCCAATTCCCAATGACCCGAGGGGGTGTCCTTGCCATTTGAATGTTCTGTCGCGGCGGCAAACACGCCCCCTGCCCCGTCCCCGAGCCCCGGAGCCGGACGGTCAGAGGCAGTGCGGACCGCGCCACCCATACCCATCCGGTCTAGATTGGGAATCTGAAGCGGGCCGGAGCGTCCTTCCTCTGCCTTACCCGTCGCGCAGGCATCGGCGATATGGCCCACCGTGTTTGATCCTTCGTCCCCAAACGCCGCCGCGTCCGGGGCGCCCCCGCAGCCGACGGAATCAAGAACAATCAGGATCGCGCGCGCCATTACCCCTCCGCCAGATAGGATTTGTCGAACCCGCCGGGCAGGATTTTCCCGATGGAGGTTTCGTGCGTTTCCCCATTAAGGCGCGCCAGGATCACCGGCGTGTCTGGTGTGGAAAATTCCAAGATCTTCTGCCGGCAGCCACCGCAAGGCGTGATCCACTGGTCACTATCAGCGATCACCAAAATTTCCGCAATTTCCGTGTCCCCGCCATTCACCATGGCCGCAATGGCCCCGGCTTCGGCGCAAGTCCCTTCGGGATAGGCGACATTTTCCACATTGCACCCGGAATACACGCGCCCCGATTTCGCCCGGATGGCGGCCCCGACATGAAATTTGGAATAAGGGGCGTAGGCCCGATCAAAGGCGGCTTTGGCCGCTGTGAACAGCTCTGACATAGAATCCCCCTGAACAGATTTCATTCAGGCTACACCAGCGATCCCATGATGGGAAATCAGGATTTATCCCAGGTTTCCTTTTTCCGATACAGCGTCGAGGGCGAGACATCCAGCAACCGCGCCGCCTGCGGGATCGAGCCGTCGCAAAATTCGATGGTTGCTTCGATAAACTCGCGTTCCAATTGTGACAAAGGTGTTCCGATAAAGGCCGCAATGTTTAATGGGTTCCCGGTCTCCTCACTTCGATCCCTCGCGACCAGCCGATCTGGTCGCGAGGGTCCCGAAGCAGACGGTTTTTCCCGCAGTTCTTTGGGCAGCATATCAAATGTCACAACCGGACCGTCCCCCAAGACGACGATGTTACGAATAACATTCATCAATTGGCGAACGTTGCCCGGCCAGCGGAATCTGCGCAGATGCTCCAGAGCGTCATCGCTGAAGCTATTGACAGGTTTCCCCTCCTCGGTCGCATAGCGCTGCAACATTGCGGTGGCGATTTCGACGATGTCTTCACCGCGGTCGCGCAACGGTGGCAACTGGATGGGCACAACATGTAAGCGATAATATAAATCCTCGCGGAAGCGCCCTGCCCGAACCTCCTCTAACGGATCACGGTTGGTGGCACACACGATCCGGACATCCACCGTTTTGGGTTTTGTTGCACCAACTGGTTGGATCGTCGACGTTTGCAAGAACCGAAGTATCTTGGTTTGCAATGACAGGTCCATCTCGCAGATTTCATCCAGAAACAGCGTGCCCCCATGCGCCGCTTCGGCCGCGCCGATCTTGTCGCTAAGCGCCCCGGTAAACGACCCTTCGAGATGTCCGAATACTTCGCTTTCCAGATGGTCGCGTGGGATGGCGCCGCAATTCAGCGGCACAAATGGGCCCTCTGCGCGTCCGGACAGATTGTGAATAGCCTGCGCGGCAATTTCCTTGCCGGTGCCACTTTCGCCCGTCAAGAACACCGTCGCAGTCGAGCGGCTAATCTGTTGAATGATGCGATAGATGGCCCGCATTTCCTGAGACGAGCCGATAAAACCATGTTCAAAGAGGTCGGACTGCTCGCCAATCGACAGGGTAGAGCTGTTGCGCAGCGTTTCCTCGGCATTCTTGACGGCGCCGATCAGGCGGTTCTCGTCAAAGGGTTTGACCAAAAAATCGAACGCGCCATCGCGCATCGCGCTGACCGCGCGATTGATCGACCCATTGGCGGTGATCACAATGATTTTCACATCAGGGTCTTTGCGGATGAACTCTGCAATCATGTCGCCGCCATTGCCGTCAGGCAACAGAAGGTCCAGTAGGATGATTTTGGGGTTGTGAGCCGCGAATTGCTGTCGCGCCTCTTTCATGGTCTGCGCTTCAACAACCTGAATATCAACTTTCGTCAGAACCGCGCGATAGACCATCGCAAGGGAAACAGTATCTTCAACCAGAAGTATTGGGGTCATAATTCACTACTCAATCGTTACGCACTGGATATATATTCCAGAACGGAGTTAATCCCGTCAATGCATTGCATGCTCAGGGACTGTCTCTTTGAAAAATCTTCATTTTTTGCCGCGCTATTCAACGTTTGAGCGCAAGCCTGCAAATTCGTGGCCCCAACCGACCCTGCAACCGCCACGAGAGTGTGGCTGGCCATTCGGACTTTTGACAGGTCATTGTCAACTTCGGCGTCAATCAGGTCTGTCTGGATCCTACGCAGGTCCGCGCATACATTGTCCAGAAGTGACTGGACAGCATCTGGACCCATCACGTTTTTCAGATCATTGAATATTTCGGAATCGACCATCCCAACGTCACGTTCGGGGTGACTGGGGCCGCTGACCACCACAGGCATTTCGGTTCGACCATTCAGATAACCCAGAATCGCATTGCCCAAGGCGGCAATGCCTTCGATCGGTTTGGCGATCAACCCATCTGCACCAGCGTCGAATATGCGATTGCGATGCTCCAGCATAACATAGGCTGTCAGCGCGATTATTGGCAAATTTGCATAATCTTCAGATGACGCCCGCACTTCCCTTAGGACTTCCAGACCGGATTTTCGTGGCATTTCAATATCCAGAAGCACCATGTCGAACGTGTTTTTCTTCAGCAGTTCCAGCGCTTCAACCCCGTCAGAGGCAATCGTGTATTGTGCGCCCAGACGCTGCAACATTTGCGTCACAACCAATTGGTTGGTCACATTGTCTTCGGCCAGCAAAATGTTGAGGTTGCGAAGATCCGGCAAGACATTGCCTTTGGACGCGCGCGACGGATTGGAACGACGCTCGATGGCCGGGAAGGTCATCGAGACGACTGCCCCGCCATGTTCGGCATTATGGGCCGAAATCTGGCCGCCCATCGATGTCACAAGCGTTTTGACAATATAGAGCCCCAGTCCGGAACCAGAGCGCACGTCTTCTGGATTGCGGCTGCCATATTCGAATATGCGGGTCAGAAATTTTTCACTGAATCCCGGACCTTGATCGGTAACGTCAATTCGGATTTGGGCGTCAGACTCGCAAATGACACGAACGGTGATGTCGCTGCCATTGCCATATTTAAAGGAATTGTTGATCAGATTGTTGATAATCCGATGGAATGAAACTTTGTCCGTTGACTGAAGCAGGGGAGGATTCTCCTGACAGTCCAGACGCAGGTTGAAGCCCTTGGCACGTGCCTGCACGGCCCAGATATCTTCGATAATGAACAGCTCTTCCGGTATGTCGATATTGTCGTTTGAAAGCTCCTCCGTGTTGCCAAAGGCAATATAGACCATTTCGCGCAACATCTTGGCGGACCCGCGGACACGGGCAATTTGTGCCGCGCTTTCTTCATCAAGCGCTTCAGTGTCGATAAGATCGAGTCCCGAGGTCACACCCGCCAAAGCCGACATCAGATCGTGGCTGATGACAGCGGCAAGTTCAGAATGGCTCAAACTGTCTTCTTTGTGTGTTATGGCTGCTTCTTTATTCATACTCTCTTCGGTCTATTACCGCACTGGAACTACTTAAGGTTGTATTAACTTTATACCATGCCCGTAAACTAATATATAATAATTTATCCAGATGTCCCGTCCCCGGCGATAACCCGACGCAATTCTGGAAAATTCATCGGTAGCGAGATCGAAAAATCAAAGTTGTCCGGTTCGATCGGGGTACCCAAGGCAATGAACAATGCGCCGGGCGCGACGTTGCGCGCCTGAGTCAGAAACTGATGCTCCTTGTCATGTCCCGATTCGATCAAAACCACGTCGGCGATTTCGTTTGAACTGTCATCAAGGAACTGGATGTCGTCCCCTTTTAGCGCTGCTTTGCAAATCGCGATCAAAGCACCGGACTTGGCAAATATACGCAACTTCGTGGATTTCAGCTCGACAATCGGCGCGGGCACTTCGATCAGCACGACGATCTGATCATCAGCACCAATATCCAGTTTTACATGTCCGGTCATGGCCTCCAGCAAGCCTCGCGCGATCATCGGACCAAGCGCAGCAGTTGCGATCTTGTCTCCATCACGCTGGGCATCCCCCATCAGAAGGTCGGTATTCCACTCACCTCCAGAAACGCTGTAAGTAAAACCCAGACGCACTTGAAGACTGGAACCCGTGTGATCCAGCGTGATGCAGGCCTCGCGCGTTCCCGCCGTTTCCGCGATATATTGAGCGATATGGGATATCGATTGGCGGATGCGTTTAAAATCGCCAAGCACCCGCGTGGGCAGATTGTCAGCCAATGTTATCGGCATCTTGATCCCAGCGCGTTTTGCAAATCGTTCAAAGCGCGAGTCCAACGAAGATTTCAGTGCGGCCGGATCGAAGGGTTTGATGTCAAGCTGGATGTCATCCGCTTGCAGGGCGCTATAATCAAATATGTCTGAAAGCAGGCTCAACATCGACTGCGCCGATACCTCTGCCTGATCCAACAGGCGTTTCTGACTTGGTGAAACGGAATTCTGCTTTGCGAGCGCCAGCAGCCCCATAACGCCATTCATGGGGGTTCGCAGTTCGTGACTCATCATCGAAAGGAATTTGGATTTGGTCGCACTGGCTTTCTCGGCGGTTTGAGCCAGACGATGATTGACTTCGGCCAGCTTCGCAAAATTCAGGGACTGCCGATAGATAATCGCCAAGGATAATAGCGCAAACACCGTCGCAAACAGGCTGACAAATAGCGTACGATTGGTGCGCACCATCATCGTTTCCCGAACAGAACGATTTAGTGCCTCCTCCCCTTGGGTAACTTCGCGCACCAAGTCGTTAAGGATCGGCAAGAAGGGGTTTAATTCGGACAATATCTCCCGCGCAGTTTCGTTATCCCCGGCTTTCAAGCCAACAACAAGGGGATCAACCGCGCGAATTGCCGCCATCAGCACGTCGACGCTGGCCGTATCGCGATCATATTCCGACAATCGCCGCCCGACCGCACCCTCGCGGAAAATGGCGACGCGACTCCAAAGGATATCAAATCGCGTGTTGACATCCTCGGGGGTGACACCAGAACCTTCGATCTGAAACAACAAAAGTGAGGTGATGAGCCGGGTAAGCTCCATTTCCAGCTGCCCTGCCGTCCAGGCGATATCTTCGCGACTGGCGTTGTCGAGCGTCCTCAAGTCACGCTGAAACCCGATGATCCCGTAGATTGCGAACGTGGTGACTAGAAATGTCACCGCTATGAAACTGAAAAAAGTAAGTCTGGATCGTTTCACTCGAATTCTACTCGGGTCAATTGCCAGATCAGCCGGTCATTATAGGTGCGATCCTGCAATTCCTTGTGATCCGACATGGGATAAATCACCCAAATCGGCCCCTTGGTTCGGAGGGAAAACCGTTCGTCATCCTGAAACATGGCGAATATCACATCGTATTTTTCGAAATCTTCCGCCGGAATTTCGATGACATAATCATTGATTGCCACCATCTTGTAGACTTCGGGAACCGTCGAAACGGACGCCAGAACATCGCGGGCATAAGGGCCACGGAACGTGACGATCCCGTCCACAAATTCATTTTCTGTACGGATTTCCACCTGTTCGAACGCCAGCAAGTCTTCTTCGGTCAGTTCGACAGATTGATTGAGCGTGGTATTAGTAATGGTCAGAACGGTTTGCGAAACTGACGGAGACGCAAGCAAAAGAACCATGCCTGCCAGCAGAATTCCCACACCTTTTTGGATATGAAACATGTCTAGCCCTCGTAATCTCAGCGCTGCTAGATACGCACAAATTTACTCCTACTTAGTTAACACATATGGCGATTAGCAGAAAGTGCATTCGCGCTCTGCTTGTATAAAAAACACCATTTATCAGCCTATTTCGCGACGCGATATGCAAATATCTTTGCATATCGAAAAACTGGGCAATATCTCGGACCAGCGTTAACTATTTGGCATAACCAACTGATTCTAGTGCGTCTCTGATTTCATCAAGAATTGCTGGGTCATCAATTGTTGCGGGCATTTTCCAGTCACGACCATCGGCAATCGCGGCCATCGTCGCACGAAGAATCTTACCGGAACGTGTTTTAGGCAACCGATCGACAACCACCGCCAATTTGAATGCCGCAACGGGTCCTATCTGATCGCGAACCAACTTCACGCATTCCTTGACAATCTCGTCATGACCCCGATCCACCCCGCTTGTCAGACACAAAAAGCCCATTGGCAATTGTCCCTTCAACTCGTCCGCGACACCAATGACCGCACATTCGGCAACATCAGGATGAGAGGCCAGAACCTCCTCCATCCCTCCGGTCGACAGACGGTGGCCTGCGACGTTGATCACATCATCGGTTCGGGCCATAATATAAAGATATCCGTCCGCATCCTTCATGCCCGCATCGCCGGTTTCGTAATAGCCCTCGAAGGTTGTCAGATAGGATTTCCGAAACCGATCATCCGCATTCCAGAGCGTCGGAAGCGTGCCCGGCGGCAACGGAAGCTTGATCGCAATAGCGCCCAGTTCCCCATCGGCAACCTCGTGCCCATCATCGCCAAGAATGCGCACATCGAACCCCGGCATCGCAACGGTTGGAGACCCGATCTTCACCGGCAGGGATTCCAACCCAACAGGGTTTGCAGCGATCGCATATCCGGTTTCCGTCTGCCACCAATGGTCAATCACCGGCACACCCAGTTTTTCCTGCGCCCAGAGGATCGTATCCGGATCCGCCCTCTCGCCCGCCAGAAACAGCGCCTGAAGGCTGCTGGTGTCATATTTCTTAAGGAAGTCCCCGTTTGGATCGACACGCTTGATCGCGCGAAAGGCTGTAGGTGCGGTGAATAGAACCTTGATCTGATAATCTTCGATCATCCGCCAGAAGGTACCGGCATCAGGCGTGCCAATCGGCTTGCCCTCGAACACAACTGTGGTAGCGCCATAGACCAATGGAGCATAGCAGATATAGGAATGCCCTACGACCCAACCTACGTCAGACGCGGCCCAGTAAACGTCGCCGGGTTTCACGTTGTAGATATTCTTCATCGTCCAGTTCAAGGCCACCATATGCCCGGCGTTCGGGCGGACGACCCCTTTGGGCTGACCCGTCGTGCCCGAGGTATAGAGGATATAAACTGGGTCAGCGCCGCCAATCGGAACACATGAAGCTGGTTCGGCGGTAGAAACAGCCTCTTGCCAATCTACATCGCGCGCATTCATGGCCGCCACGGCCTGATCCCGTTGCAGAATAATGGTAAAATCGGGTTTATGCTTGGCCTGCGCAATCGCATCATCAAGCAGCGGTTTATATTCCACCACTCTCCCCGGTTCGATCCCGCAAGAGGCTGACAATATCGCCTTGGGCTTGGCGTCATCTATCCGCACGGCAAGCTCGTGCGCCGCAAAGCCGCCAAACACAACCGAATGGACTGCACCGATCCGGGCACAGGCCAGCATAGCGAACAATGCCTCGGGGATCATGGGCATGTAGATGATGACCCGATCACCTTTTTCAACGCCTCGCGCCGTCAACGCACCTGCCAGCATCGCGGTTTGATCCCGCATTTCCGCAAATGTCAGCTTGCGCTTCGTGTCTGTGACCGGACTGTCATAGATCACGGCAACATCATCGCCGCGCCCCGCTTCGACATGTCGATCCAGCGCATTGTAGCAGGTATTCGCCTCGCCATCCGCAAACCAGCGGTAGAATGGGGGATTGCTGTCATCCAGAGCTTTCGAGGGTTTCTTGTCCCAGCTGATCGCTTCAGCCGCCTCCATCCAGAACCCTTCGGGGTCCGATTTCCAGGCGGCATAAGTGTCCTTGTAGCTCATGATCTCCTCCCCGAGTCATTTTCACAAGTTTAACGCGTGTTTTATACTCTCGCTACCTTTCAGAAATCGCTTTTAAAAGCCTTCAATTTGTCGCAACCAACCTTATATGATCCAACAACAGATTGCGAACGTAACAGATTCAGAAATAGGGAGTGTCAGGTGAGTTTCTTAAAGGCGTTTTTCAAGCATGACGCAGCGGGCGGCGTCCTTTTGATGCTGGCCGCGATCGCCGCTTTGATCATCTACAACTCGCCACTGTCCAGTTGGTATGACGAAACGCTGAATTCTTACCTGCGTATCACCCTGAATGGTGAGGGTGTCGAGAAACCCCTGATCCTTTGGATCAATGACGGCTTGATGGCGATCTTCTTTTTCCTCGTCGGGCTGGAATTGAAGCGCGAGATATTAGAGGGGAAACTCCGCCAGCCCAGCAACATTATTCTGCCGGGTATCGCTGCCGTTGGTGGTATGGTGATCCCCGCAATCATTTACGCCTACATCAACTGGGACAACCCGGTCGCGATCTCCGGCTGGGCGATCCCGGCGGCCACGGACATCGCCTTTGCCCTTGGTGTGCTGGCCCTGCTGGGGCCGCGTGTGCATCCGGGGTTGAAACTGTTCCTGCTTACACTCGCCATCCTTGACGATATGGGTGCGATTATCATTATCGCGCTGTTTTATACTGAAAACCTGAATGTAAATTACCTGTTGTGGAGCCTGCTTCCGCTTGCTGGGTTGCTGTTCCTGAACCTGCGCGGTGCGCACCGTGTGGCGCCTTTGATCCTGTTGGGCACGATCCTGTGGTTCCTTGACCTGAAATCAGGGGTTCATGCGACGATTGCCGGGGTGACGACCGCGATGTTCATCCCGCTAAAGGATAAATACGGCCGTTCGCCGCTCCATTCGCTGGAACATGCGCTGACGCCATACGTCAACTTCCTGATCCTGCCGATTTTCGCTTTCGCAAATGCGGGTGTGTCACTGGCAGGAATGTCCTTTAGCGCCCTGCTTGCCCCCGTGCCGCTAGGTATCGCGATGGGTCTGTTCTTCGGCAAGCAGATCGGCGTGTTCGGCTTTACGTTCCTGACGGTCAAACTCGGCATCGCCAAACTGCCGCAAGAAATCACCTGGAAGCATATTTACGGCCTGTCCTGCCTTGCCGGGATCGGCTTTACCATGTCGCTGTTCATCGGCGGGCTTAGCTTTAGCGACCCGACACTTGCCGCGGGCGTGCGTCTGGGTGTTCTGTCCGGGTCGATCCTGTCGGCGCTGCTTGGTTATTTCGTCCTCCGTTCGGCCCGCGACGCGCGGATCGAGATGATAGACGCCCGGAACGCCGCTAAGGCAGCGGCTGAATAATCGACAGCACTTTCTTTGCGGCCTCGGGGATGTTTGTCCCGGGGCCAAAGATCGCCTTGACGCCAGCATTCAGCAGGAAGTCGTAATCCTGTTGCGGAATCACTCCGCCGCAAATCACCGTCACGTGGTCTGCCCCTTTGCTGGACAGGCTTTCGATCAGCTTCGGTGCCAGCGTTTTATGACCCGCAGCTTGCGAGGAGACGCCGACAATATCGACGTCCAACTCCACTGCCAGTTCGGCGGCTTCCTCGGGTGTCTGGAACAACGGGCCAACATGCACGTCGAAGCCGAGGTCGGCAAATGCCGTCGCAATCACCTTCGCCCCCCGGTCATGGCCGTCCTGACCCATTTTGACGACCAGCATTCGTGGCAGGCGACCGTGTTTGGTTTCGAACGCTTTTACGTCTTTCTGGATGCCCGCAAATTCTGCATCACCCTCATACGCAGCACCGTAAACGCCCGACAACGTCTTTACCTCGGCCACATGGCGGCCAAAGGCGCGCTCCATGGCGTCAGAAATCTCACCAACTGTCGCCCGCGCCCGTGCGGCCTCGACGGCCAGCGCCAGCAGGTTCCCCTCCTCACGTGCGCCCTGTTCCAGCGTCTTAAGGGCGTTCTCACAGGCCGCAGTGTCCCGCTGATCGCGGACACGGGCCAGACGCTGAAGCTGGCTGCCTCGAACCTTGGCGTTGTCAATGTCGCGGACCTCGACGGGGTCTTCGCGGTCGGGGCGGAACTTGTTGACGCCGACAATAACCTCTTCGCCGCGGTCGATGGCCGCCTGACGCCGTGCGGCGGCCTCTTCGATCCGCAGTTTCGGCATGCCGCTAGCCACCGCCTTGGTCATGCCGCCCATCTCATCCACTTCTTCGATCAGCTTCCACGCAGCATCAACCAGCTCCTGCGTCAGGCTTTCGACATAATAGGACCCGGCCAGCGGATCGACCACCTTCGTCACTCCTGTTTCATTCTGCAGGATCAGCTGCGTGTTGCGCGCAATCCGCGCCGAAAAATCCGTCGGCAGCGCAATCGCCTCGTCAAAGCTGTTCGTGTGCAGCGACTGCGTCCCGCCCAGCGCCGCCGACATCGCCTCGTACGCCGTGCGCACGATATTGTTGTAGGGGTCTCGCTCCTGCAAACTGACGCCCGAGGTCTGGCAGTGCGTGCGCAGCATGGATGATTGCGGCTTCTGCGGGTTAAACTCCGCCATGATCCGCGCCCATAGCAGCCGTGCAGCCCGCAGCTTTGCGGCCTCCATAAAGAAATTCATGCCGATGGCGAAGAAGAAGCTAAGCCGTCCTGCAAACGCATCCACATCCATCCCTGCCGCAATCGCGGCTTTGACGTATTCCTTACCGTCCGCCAGCGTATAGGCCAATTCCTGCACCAGCGTCGCGCCGGCCTCCTGCATGTGGTAACCGCTGATAGAAATGGAGTTGAATTTCGGCATTTCTTCGGACGTATAGCGGATAATATCCGACACAATCCGCATCGAAGGCTCGGGCGGATAAATATATGTATTCCGCACCATGAATTCTTTCAGAATATCGTTTTGAATGGTCCCGGACAGGACCGATTTGTCATGGCCCTGTTCCTCACCTGTTACGATGAAATTCGCCAAAATCGGGATCACCGCGCCGTTCATAGTCATCGACACTGACACTTGATCCAGTGGAATCCCGTCAAACAGGATTTTCATGTCCTCGACAGAGTCAATTGCCACCCCGGCCTTGCCGACATCGCCGACAACCCGGTCATGATCGCTGTCATAGCCCCGGTGCGTCGCCAGATCGAACGCAACCGAAACGCCCTGCTGCCCCGCCGCCAGCGCCTTGCGGTAGAACGCGTTTGACTCCTCGGCCGTCGAAAAGCCCGCATATTGGCGGATCGTCCAGGGACGGCCCGCATACATGGTGGCGCGGGGGCCGCGCAGGTAGGGCGCGACCCCCGGCATTCCGCCGAGATGCTCAACCCCTTCCAGATCCTCAGCCGTGTAAAGCGGCTTTACGGCGATCCCTTCTGGCGTTTGCCAGGTCAGGTCCTCTAGCGGCTTCCCACGCAGTTCCTTTTCCGCCAGTTTTTGCCAGTCGATCTTGCTACTCATGGTTCGGCCCCTGTTTTACAGTTTCCACTTGTGGTTCCTCTAGCGACGTTTCGCCTCTCTGTCGCCCCATTTCCTTTTCTTGCAACACTCTGTCGCAACCCCTATATTAAGGACACAGGCAACAAAGGGAGCATCCTATGGCCGCCCAGAATAACGAACCTCGCCCGATTACGGGTCGGACCGGTCCGCGTCCGGGGTACTAATCGTTTCGCGCGTCGCGTTTAGGGACGCAATCGCCTCTCGTCCACCTTTGGCATAGGTCGCAATCATCAGCATTGCTTCCTCTCCCAGCGCCAGCGCTTCCTTCTTCATATCAATATAATCCGAATACATCTGGATACGCCGCCCTCGGTCCATATCCTTGAATTCCGGGCTACGCAGATCGTCGATCATGGTGGAAATGGCCGCAAGCTGTGAATAATAGAGCGCCACGGGATCAATGCTGGAACGCGGCAAGATGTGGATTTCATTCACAATCGCCTTGAAAATTGTGTCGTTGCGTTCATGCGGGATCAGTGGAATAAAATCTCGTCCCTTCCCGTCCTTGCCACGCATCTTTTCGATCATATCCTCGCGGTAAGTATCCAGTTCATCGCGCTGCAACAGCGCCACATAGGCACGGATTTCCGCATAAAGCGCACGTTGCACGTCACGAATACGCTCGGCACGCAACCCTTCTCGCTGTCGACGTTCGCGATAAGAGGTAAACAGCCAACCTGCCAGCACGACGACCGCACCAATCAGGGCGGCAATGGTTCGGCTGTCTGATAAAATTGCGTTCATCTTACCAGAATTTCCATTTCGGTTTGCGACGTGGCATTTCGCCGGAAAGCTCGACAAAGGGCAGTTCATGAAGGCTATCATACCGAAAACCGGTTAGCATGACGAACGCCTCGGCGGCCAACCCAAACCCATCATTTTCAACATCTCCCGCGCTGTCCTCTAAATTCAACGAACGAAGATATGCTGTATATTCCGGCACGATTTGCGCCTTCGTCAGTGGGCAATCCCCTTCGATTGAAAGACCCGAGTCATCACCCGTGATGCCCCAGACCATTTTCCCACCTTCGAACCGGCGAACTTGCGCAACCATAACCGTTTCATTGATATCAAGTTGCAGGAACCCAACCCCTTGGGACATATTTGCATATTCCGGATCGCCCTTTCCGCTGGTTTTACGCCAGTTGCGCCAGACCAGATAGTGTTTGTTCCCCGGCGCGCCGGACAGACGCGTTTCATTGTGTGGATCGGGTATTTGCGTCGCCTCTATTCCCGCGACCAAGAAGAAGTCGTCAACATCTTCGATCGCGGGGGCAGAGATGGCGATTGAAAACCCCATCTATTCGAACTCCATGATCACTTCGTCGACCGCCAGACTGTCACCGGCCTGCGCATTGATCTTGGTAACTGTGCCTTTGCGTTCAGCACGCAGCACGTTTTCCATTTTCATGGCTTCGACAGTGCATAGCGCCTGCCCTTCCTGCACCTCGTCGCCTTCGGCCACGGCCATCGAAACAACCAACCCCGGCATCGGGCAGAGCAGCAGCTTCGACGTATCAGGCGGCACTTTCTCCAGCATATGCTTTGACAATTCAAAATGACGTGGCGTGCGGATGATGACGTTCAGGTCAGCGCCCCGATGGCGCATTCGGAACCCACTGGCTGTCTGCTTGACCTTGGCGATCACCTCCTCGCCCGAGATATCCAGCCTAACCAACGGATCACCCGGATGCCACGGGGATTTGACCCGCAGGCTGATGCCATCGGCGAATGTCACGGTCGAGCCTTCGCGATCCGCATCAATATGCACCCGGAAATCATGCCCACCGAGCGAGATCACCCAGTCCTTGCCAACCTCGCGTTCGTGGTTATCTAGCCGCCCGGACAGCCGCGCCGCTCGGATTTCCGACACGCGGTGCATCGCCGACGCACCTGCCGCCAGTTTTTTCAGAACGTCGGCAGGCAGTTCAGCCCCAAGGAATCCATCGGGATATTCCTCGGCAATGAAGGCTGTCGAAATATCGCCCGAGATAAAGCGTGGATGGTCCATCACGGCGGACAGGAATGGCAGATTGTGCCCGATCCCCTCCAGCTCGAACGCATCAAGCGCCGCGCGCATTTCCGCAATCGCCCCGGCCCGATCCGGCGCCCAGCTGCACAGCTTGGCGATCATCGGGTCATAATACATCGATATCTCGCCGCCTTCGTAAACGCCAGTGTCATTGCGCACGGCCCGCGTCGCCTCGGCCACCTCGGCAGGCGGACGGTAACGGGTCAGCCGCCCGATCGAGGGGAGGAAGTTCCGGAACGGATCCTCGGCATAGAGGCGGCTCTCGATAGCCCAACCATTTATCCCGATATCGGATTGTTTGAACGACAGTTTTTCCCCAGCGGCCACACGGATCATCTGTTCGACCAGATCAATGCCGGTGATCAGCTCCGTCACCGGATGTTCAACCTGCAAGCGCGTGTTCATTTCCAAGAAATAGAAATTCTGCTCGCCATCGACGATGAACTCTACCGTCCCTGCCGAACAATACTCCACCGCCTGCGCCAGCGCGACAGACTGTTCGCCCATCGCCTTGCGCGTTTCCGCCGTCAGAAATGGCGAGGGCGCTTCTTCGATCACCTTTTGGTTTCGCCGCTGGATCGAGCATTCGCGTTCATTCAGGTAAATGACGTTCCCGTGCTTATCCCCCAACACCTGAATTTCGATATGGCGCGGCTGGGTGACGAATTTTTCGATGAAAATCCGGTCATCACCAAAACTGCTGGCCGCTTCGTTTTTCGAGGACTGAAACCCCTCGCGCGCTTCGTCATCATTCCACGCGATCCGCATACCCTTGCCGCCACCGCCAGCCGACGCCTTGATCATCACCGGATAGCCGATTTCATTGGAAATCTTAACCGCCTCGTCCGCATCTTCGATTAGGCCCATATAGCCCGGCACGGTCGAGACCCCCGCCTCCTGCGCCAGCTTCTTTGAGGTGATCTTATCCCCCATCGCCTCTATCGCGCCTTTGGGCGGGCCGATAAACGCAACGCCAGCTTTTTCCAGCGCCTCGGCGAATTTCGGGTTTTCCGACAGGAAGCCATAACCGGGGTGAACGGCATCTGCCCCGGTCTGTTTGATCGCGTCCATCACCTTGTCGATAACGATATAAGACTGGTTGGCGGGCGGCGGGCCGATATGAACGGCTTCGTCCGCCATCTGCACATGCAGCGCGTCCTTGTCAGCGTCGGAATAGATCGCCACCGTCGCGATCCCCATTTTGCGGGCAGATTTGATGACGCGGCAGGCGATTTCGCCCCGGTTGGCGATCAGGATTTTTTTGATCATGTTATCTCCCCAAGAAACAAAAAAGGACGCCGCGCACGCGACGTCCCTTCGAAAATCATTCGTGAAATGCTGGGATTAGCAGCTGTTGGTCTGATGGCAAACACCGCCTGCAACGGCACCAATTGCGGCACCAGTAACAGGATCGCCGCCCGTTGCCAGTGCGACACCGGCACCAAGACCCGCGCCTGCACCCACACTTTCGCCAAGCGTGTCGCATCCAGCCAGAAGGATCGCTCCAAAGGCCAGTGCTGTAAGTTTCTTAAGCATGTATTTTCTCCTCTGCACAGTAATTGGGGCAGCTTAAATTCAAGCCGCCCATTGGTGTTATTAACTAGAGATCGTTCAGCAGTTTGACGATGTTCCGCAGTAGTAGCCACCTGCAGCACCGATGATCCCGCCGGCCACCGGATCGCCACCCGTTGCCGCTGCAACACCGGCGCCAATACCAGCACCTGCCGCAACGCTTTCACCCATTGTGTCACACCCTGCAAGCAAGATGGCACCAAAGGCCAACGCCGTAAGTTTCTTGAGCATTTTCTCTCTCCTGTATACAAACTCAGGGGTTCGTCCCCTTTTGTAACAGATGAAGAATACCCTAACGTAAGTCTGTGCGCTATCACACATTTAACATTGGCGATTTTCCACCTATGTTGAGTCATTCGAATTCCACCTCCAGCGCTTGGGGGAAATTCGCCGCGAGGGCGGTCATGTTTAGCTGCAACAGCGCGTCATAAGATTTTGGGTCAAACGGGTCTTCCGCAGGGACAACTTCGCGCCCAAACACCCAGCTTAGCCGCCCAGCATCCAGATTGCCGCGTTCAAACGGTTCTTCGCCGAAATGATGGTAAAGCGCGGCGAGGAACATCGTGTCCGCTTCGGTATCGGCGTTGCGCCGGTCGCGATAGCGTTCGCGCGCTTTCAATTCGGTCGCCCCACCCTTCCCTTCGCGACGGATCGTAAACTGAAAGTCTGTGCCCGGCATTCGAGAGGGGAAACCACGATGTTTATGCATATCCCCTCACAAAGGTATATTGTCGTGTTTCTTCCACGGGTTTGCCAATTCCTTGCTGCGCAGGCTGGCAAATGCCCGGGCGATGCGTTTGCGGGTGTTACGGGGCATGATGACCTCGTCAATGAAGCCGCGTTCCGCCGCAACAAACGGGTTGGCGAAGCGGTCCTCGTAATCCTTGGTGTGGGCGGCAATCTTGTCCGCATCCCCCAAATCGGCACGGTGAATAATCTCTACCGCGCCTTTCGCGCCCATGACCGCAATCTCTGCCGTTGGCCAAGCATAGTTGAAATCACCTCGCAGGTGCTTGGACGCCATCACGTCATAGGCCCCGCCATAGGCTTTGCGGGTGATCACCGTCACCTTGGGTACCGTCGCCTCGCCATAGGCAAACAACAGCTTCGCGCCATGTTTGATGATGCCGTTATATTCCTGTGCTGTACCGGGCAGGAAGCCCGGCACATCCACAAGCGTTAGCACCGGAATTTCAAACGCATCGCAGAAGCGCACGAACCGCGCGGCCTTGCGGCTGGCAGCAATGTCCAGACATCCCGCCAACACCATCGGCTGGTTGGCGACGACTCCGATGGGGCGGCCCTCTAACCGGATGAACCCGGTCAGGATATTTTTCGCGTAATCTTTCTGAATCTCATAAAAATCCCCTTCATCGGCCAACTTGTGGATCAGCTCCGCCATGTCGTAAGGCATGTTGGGGTTTTCCGGGACCAGCGTGTCCAGGCTGTCCTCGATCCGGTCCGGGTCATCGAAATGCGGACGCACAGGCGGTTTCTTACGGTTGTTAAGCGGCAGGAAATCGACCAATCGCCGCACTTCCATCAGCGCTTCCATGTCATTTTCGAACGCGCCATCCGCGACCGAGGATTTGGAGGTATGGGTGCTTGCGCCGCCCAGTTCCTCGGCTGTGACGATTTCATTGGTCACGGTTTTCACCACATCCGGGCCGGTCACGAACATGTAGGAACTGTCCTTCACCATAAAGATGAAATCCGTAATCGCCGGGGAATACACGGCCCCGCCCGCGCATGGCCCCATGATCACGCTGATCTGCGGGATCACGCCAGATGCCAGGATATTGCGCTGGAATACTTCGGCATAGCCGCCCAACGCCGCAACACCTTCTTGAATGCGCGCGCCGCCGGAATCGTTAAGCCCGATGATTGGCGCACCATTCTTGATGGCCATATCCATGACCTTACAGATTTTTTCGGCATGGGTTTCGGACAGGGACCCGCCCAGCACAGTAAAATCTTGGCTAAATACATAAACCATCCGGCCATTGATCGTACCCCAGCCAGTGATTACGCCATCGCCCGGATATTTCTGTTTCTCCATACCGAAATCGGTGGATCGGTGGGCGACGAACATGCCGAACTCTTCAAAGCTGCCTTCGTCCAGCAGCACCTCGATCCGTTCGCGGGCTGTCAGCTTGCCTTTGGCGTGCTGGGCGTCGATACGTTTCTGTCCGCCACCTTCACGTGCGTGATCGCGCCGCGCTTCCAGCTCTTCCAGAATATCCGGCATATATCCTCCCCCTGAATTTTGACTACGTATGCAAAAGTATGCATCGAATTGTAATGCGTCGCCCCGTCGCAGACAGGACGACGCCATTCAGGGATGTTAGCCTAATGACGCTTTGTATCGCCAGCAATTTTGTCCATCAGGGCAAACAGCACACCCGACAGAACGAACGCCATATGGATCGTCACCTTCCAGAACAGCTTAAGTGTATCCGCTTCGGTCATGTCGGACGGGATGTTCATGAAAGTTTTCAGCAAATCGATCGCCGAAATCGCCACGATCGCGCCGATGACTTTCAATTTCAATCCGGAAAAGTCTACCTTCCCCATCCAGTCAGGACGATCATCATGGTCCGTGATGTCGATTTTCGACACGAAAATTTCGTAACCTGAGAAGATGATCATAAGCAGCAGGCTGCCAACCAGCGCCATATCGACCATCGCCAAAATCTCGATTATCGCGTCCGCCTCTGTCGAGGTCAGGATATGGGTGAACATGTACCACAATTCTTGAGCAAATTTAACAAATAACAGCGCAATAGAAATCACCAGCCCCAGATAAAACGGGGCCAGAAGCCAACGGCTCATAAATATTGTGCTTTCTAGCGCTTCTTCCACATATTTTAACATAAAGACTGTTCCCAAAAAGTTTCTTTAATCTCTGCTTAATAAATCTTCATCACAGGTCAAGCTTCATTCCAATTTGCACGCAAAACATTCAACATGTCTGATGTTATTTTACCATTTGATAAAATTTGATTTCTGTGGCAGCATCATCGAAAGTAAAGGCGTTAACCGTATTCGGAGGGATGAATGGCTGCTGATATCCACACGCCCGGCATTGTGGCCGGTCGCCTGAGCGCAGAAGACTACGTCAGGAATTTCAGCGATTTACACGAACCATTGGACGCGCATGAAGCTGCTGTGGCGGCAGATCGATGCTATTTCTGCTATGATGCGCCCTGCGTGACCGCCTGCCCGACGGATATCGACATTCCGTTATTCATACGCCAGATCGCCACCGGCACACCCGAAGCTGCGGCAAAGACCATCTTTGAGCAGAATATCCTTGGCGGTATGTGTGCCCGTGTCTGTCCTACCGAAACCTTGTGCGAAGAAGCCTGCGTGCGCGAAACCGCCGAAGGCGAGCCGGTTCAGATCGGACGCCTGCAACGGTTTGCGACCGATACGCTGATGTCTTCCGGCACCCACCCATTCACCCGCGCGGTCTCGACCGGCAAATGCGTTGCGGTTGTCGGTGCTGGCCCCGCTGGCCTGTCCGCTGCGCACCGTCTGGCCATGCGTGGCCATGACGTAGTGATCTACGAAGCCAAGCCGAAACCCGGCGGCCTGAACGAATATGGCATCGCCAGCTACAAAACCGTTGGCGGCTACGCGCAGGCGGAAGTCGATTGGCTGCTAAAGATCGGCGGGATCACAGTGGAACATGGCAAGGCCCTCGGAAATGCTCTGACATTGGACAGCCTGACCGCTGATCATGACGCCGTATTCTTGTCCATCGGCCTTGGCGGCGTGAACAGCCTGTCCGGCATGGACACGACCGACGCCGTCGATTTCATTGCCAATCTGCGCCAGACCGCGGACCTTTCCAAACTGCCTATCGGACGTAATGTCGTGGTGATCGGCGGCGGTATGACCGCCATTGACGCCGCTGTGCAGGCAAAGTTGCTGGGCGCAGAAAATGTCACCATCGCCTATCGTCGGGGGCAGGACCAGATGGGCGCCAGTAAATTCGAGCAGGACTTGGCGACGGCCAAAGGGGTGCGTATCCTGACCAACATGATGCCGCAAGCCACCGCGGACGGTAAGATTACGCTGGAATATACCACCGTCAAAGACGGCCGCGTGACCGGCACAGGGGAAACGATCACACTTCCCGCCGATCAAGTTCTGGCCGCGATTGGTCAGACGCTGGTGCTGGACAGCGGCCTGACGATAGAAGGCGGAAAAATCAAGGTCGATGAACAGGGCCGCACCTCACTTCCCCATGTTTGGGCAGGTGGTGACTGCGCCACAGGTGGCGAGGATTTGACCGTTACCGCCGTGGCCGAAGGCCGCGACGCCGCCGAGGACATTCACGCGCAGCTGATGGGGGGGTGACGTGCCAATCCAACGCATCAACTTCCAGTCAATTCCGGTCGCCGATCAAGATCGCGCGCTGGCATTTTATCGCGACGTGCTGGGGTTTGAAGTTCTGGCCGATGCGCCGTACGAACCCGACTGGCGGTTTATCTTGCTCGGCGTTCCCGGCGAGAAAACGCGCCTGCGTTTCGCGAAAACGTCGGAAATGACCGTCACCGGGGGCCCGGCCCTTTACCTTGTGTCTGACGACGCGGACGCTGACGCCGCCGCGATGGCTGACAAAGGCGCAGAAATCCATAGCGGCCCCGACGACGCCCCGTGGCAACCCGGCATCCGCTGGGTCATGTTGAAAGACACCGAAGGCAATCTGATTTTGCTGGAATCCTTGAAAGGAGACGCCCATGGCTGACCTGACTTCCAATTTCATCGGCATCAAATCCCCGAACCCGTTCTGGCTAGCCTCCCCCCGACCTCTTCGATACGCAACGGACGATCTACGGTGGCTTTGACATCATTCAAAGCAAGGTGAAAGTCTAGGGTATGGAAATTTTCGTCGGACCGACTGTTGAAACCCGCCCCTTACGGCACACGCTGGGTATCCGCACATTCGCCCCCTTTCGCGGCATGCTGTCCGTTCGCGACGGTTTGGAAGCCAAGCTTTTCAATTGGTTCACCGCGACCGGAACACCTGACACAGGTCCCGTGTTCATGCGCCTGCACTGCGTCGATATGAAAGGGACTATGGATATGGAAGTCGGGTTGGTCGTGCCCGACGCCTTGCCAGGCGACGACAGGGTCCGCCCGGGTATCCTGCCAACTGGTGAATATGCGACGCTGACCTACCGCGATCACGCCGTGCGCGCCAACCGCGCGTTGATCGAATGGACGGCGGAACAGGGTCTGACCTTTGACCGCGACATCACCCCCGAAGGCGACGTTTTCGCCTCTCGCGTCGAGTTCTGGGTGACTGACCCACGCGCGGAACGCCGCAAAACACAAAGACACGTCCAACTTGACATCCTCATCCGATCCGACACCGAAAACGGAGCATCCTAATGGCAAATCTGACATCGACTTTCGTAGGCATCAAATCCCCGAACCCGTTTTGGCTGGCCTCGGCCCCGCCAACGGACAAGGAATATAACGTGCGCCGCGCCTTCGAGGCCGGATGGGGCGGCGTGGTGTGGAAAACCCTTGGCGAAGACGGCCCTCCCGTCGTCAACGTCAATGGCCCTCGCTACGGCGCGATCTGGGGCGCGGACCGGCGGCTTCTGGGGTTGAACAATATTGAACTCATCACCGACCGCCCGCTGGAGGTGAACTTGCAAGAGATCAAGGCGGTCAAACGCGACTACCCCGACCGAGCGGTTGTGGTGTCCCTAATGGTGCCGTGCGTCGAGGAAGCGTGGAAGAAAATCCTTCCCCTCGTCGAAGAAACCGGCGCGGACGGGATCGAGCTCAACTGCGGTTGCCCACATGGTATGTCGGAGCGCGGCATGGGCTCGGCCGTTGGCCAAGCCCCAGACTTGATCGAGGCGATCACACGTTGGTGCAAACAAACCACCCGCATGCCCGTCATTGTCAAACTGACCCCCAACATTACCGACATTCGCGGGCCTGCACAGGCAGCGAAACGCGGTGGCGCCGATGCGGTCAGTCTGATCAACACGATCAACTCGATCACCAGCGTCAATCTGGATACATTTGCCCCCGAACCGACGATTGACGGCTGGGGGGCGCATGGCGGCTATTGCGGTCCAGCCGTAAAGCCCATCGCGCTGAACATGGTGGCCGAGATTGCCCGCGACCCCGAAACCGCCGGTCTGCCCATTTCCGGTATTGGTGGCGTCAACACATGGCGTGACGCGGCGGAATTCCTAGCACTGGGTGCGGGCAACGTGCAGGTCTGCACCGCCGCCATGACCTATGGCTTCAAAATCGTTCAGGAAATGATCTCGGGCCTGTCCGACTGGATGGACAAGGCGGGGCACAGTTCGGTTGAGGAGGTTGTTGGCCGCGCCGTGCCGAACGTGAAAAACTGGCAGGACCTGAACCTCAACTACATCACCAAGGCCCGGATAGATCAGGAAGCCTGCATCAAATGCGGTCGCTGCTATGCGGCGTGTGAAGACACTTCGCACCAAGCTATTTCTATGTCGCCGGACCGGGTGTTCGAGGTCAAAGATGACGAATGCGTCGCCTGCAACCTTTGCGTCAATGTCTGCCCGGTCGAGGGCTGCATTACCATGGAGGAACTGTCGCCGGGTGCGATCGATGAAAGGACCGGTAAGGTGGTCGAAAAAGACTATGCTAACTGGACGACCCACCCGAACAATCCAATGAAAGTTCCGGCAGAGTGAGCCCAGACCTCCTCCTCGACATTGGCCGGGTCACCTTTGGCCTGTTTTTCCTGATTGCCGCGTTTCGGAATTTCAAAAACATCGGCGACCGGATCGGCACGCCCACCAATTACGGCTGGGCGATGCCGACATGGGGACTGGTCGCGGGCTATCTGATGCAAGTTGTTGGCGGGCTGGCGCTGGTGTTGGATATTGGCACAAGTTACGGCGCGGCCCTTCTGATCCTCTTCCTACTGATCGCGACGCCGCTCTACCACAACCCGCTGATGTTCCCAAAGGCGGATCGCGGGCTGCATATCTATCTGGACCTTGTGAATATCACGCTGGTCGCTGGGCTGTTACAGGTCATCGGGACTGCAATGTAAAGGCGCTCGCCCGGCGGCTGGTGTCGTGTTTCCGCGCAAACGACTACACCCCATCAACCCCCAGCATCCGCCGCAGCTTCTCTAACACCACATCCATATCTTCCTGATACTGGATCGGCTCGAAGAACCGGCCCTTTGCATCGAACAACAGAATATGCGCGGAATGGTCCATCGTATATTCGCCATCGCTCAGCGGCACTTTGGCGGAATAGATGCGGAAAGATTTTTCGGCCTTGCGCACTTCCTCTACCGTTCCGGTCACGCCTATGCCGTTATCCAGCCAGCCGACATACCCGTCGAGCAGATCGAGCGTATCCCGTTCCGGATCAACCGTTATAAAATAGACCTGCACGTCCTCGGCAACCTCGCCAAGCTCCGCTTGCCACGTGGCAATATCGCCCATCGTGGTCGGGCAGACCTCGGGGCAATGCGTAAAGCCGAAATAAACGATGGAGGGATGACCTTTCAGCGTCTCTTCGGTGAAGGCCTCGCCATTGGTGGCGACAAGGGCGTAATCCCCCTCACCAATCCGGGTGCCGGCATCGGTAAACAGGCGGGGATGGACAAAGGCGAAGTAGACCTGTGCCAGAACGGCAAGCGCGGCCAGCCCGTAAAGGGCTGCCCGGATTCTCTTGTGTGTAGGTGAAGCCATGATCTGATCCTAATGTTGCATCGGCATCCCGTCCATCTTGGACAGGATCGGCAGGTCGATGGTGATGTCGCCCGCGGTTTCAAAAGTCAGCGTGACCGGGATGGTTTCACCTTCGACCAATGGGGCGGTCAGTTGCATGAACATGATGTGATAGCCGCCCGGCTCCAGCACGGTGAATTCGCCTGATGGAAGTGTCAGCCCGTCGGGCAGTTCGCGCATCCGCATCACGTCGCCTTCCATGGCCATTTCATGGATTTGCACCTGCCCGGCAATGGGGGTGGTGACGGCGATCAGGCGGTCATCCTCACCGATATTTTCGATCCGCATAAAGCCCCCCGCAACGGGTTGGTTGGGCAAGGTGGCAAAGGCAAACGGGTCGTGGAGGACAAGATCGCCAAGCGTTAGCGCCGCCATGTCATGGTGCATTTCGCCTGACATATGGCTGTCGGCTAGGGCTGCGCCAGCCGATATCAACGCCGCAGTGGCAACGGAAATAAGGGTATTGAGTTTCATATCTGACTCCATTGGTCCGGGTGTTTCCCGGCGAAAATTCGAAACGGTGCCGCGTTGAACGACACCAGAAGCAAAGGGGGGATCAGATAATTTGTGGTGGTGCGCGGGCAGATGGAGTTCCGGTAACAGCGCTGGTCGGCAGACTGAACGCGTGCAGAATATGACCAGCCGCCAGCGGTGATGTTGTTCGCACCGGCAGTATGACAGGGCTGGATTCGACCAGTTGCCAGTTGGCAATTGCCCAGTCACATGGCGAGAAATGTTCGGCAAGCGGATCATCCTCGATCACCTTGCCATCCGCCGAAATGACGACTGTGCGCAGCGCATCGTCCGAACACAGGACCAACTCGAACCCTTCGGGTCCGATTTGTGGCATGGCGCCAGGGCCGATCAATTGGACAAGCAGGAACGGCAGTAACAAAAGCCACTGGCAGGTTCGCTCGTAAATTGTCCAGAAACGGGTCACGACAGGTCCATTTGGTTGGTCGTATATTGTCTTTCACGGCGCGCGAGGGGTTTCAATGTGAATTATGTCGCAGGACTGTTAGTGTATCGCGCCATCGTAAGGGCGAACGCCTGATGTCACCCATCCACATGCCCCATATCGCGCCCCGGATCGACGATATCGCGCACCCTCTGCTTCAGCACCTTGCTTTCGGGAAAGCCGCCGTCGCGTTTGCGTTCCCAAATCATGTCGTCTCCGACCCAAATCTCGAACACCCCGCCCGTGCCATCGGGGATCAGGGCAACCTCGCCCAACGCCTCGCCAAAGGATGACAATAATTCCTGCGCCAACCACCCAGCGCGCAAAAGCCAGTTGCAGCGGGTGCAGTAGCGGATCGTGATACGGGGGGCGGTCATGACAGGCTCCTGTTTTTTGGCCAGCATACAGTATTTCGAAGTCTGGACAATCGTCGTCCCCTCCCCTCAAATGCGCGAAACGGAGGAGCTATGCTATCCCAATCCCATCGCGGGCATCTGGCAATGCTGACATTTTCGATGTTGGTGGCCGGATCGTTTTCTTTGGGCAGTATTGCCGCGCCGCTGATTGATCCGGCGGCCCTGAATTCCATCCGGTTTTTGATCGCCGCGATCATTATCGGGGCGCTGGTGGCGGTCGGCCCCGGATTTCATCGTGAACATTTCCGCGCACCGTGGCGTTACATTGCGATGGGGGCGATGTTTGCGGTCTATTTCGTGTTGATGTTCGAAGGGCTGAAAACCGCTGCGCCCGTGTCGACCAGCGCCGTTTTCACCCTGACCCCAATGATGTCCGCCGGATTTGGTTGGTTGTTGTTGCGCCAGATCACCACGCCGCGCATGGCGCTGGCGCTGGTAATGGCAGCAATCGGGGCGCTGTGGGTGATCTTTCGGGGTGATCTAAACGCGTTGCTTTCGTTTGACATTGGGCGAGGCGAGGCGATCTATTTCGTCGGCTGCGTCTCTCATGCGCTTTACACCCCGTTTGTGCGCAAAGTGAACCGTGGAGAGCCGCCACTGGTTTTCACCTTTGGCATGCTAATCGCCGGATTTGTGATCATCAGCGCGTATGGTGCGCCCTCGATCGTTGGAACGGATTGGGCAGCGCTGCCCCTGATCGTCTGGATCACGATCCTTTATACGGCGGTTTTTGCCAGCGCTTCGACGTTTTTTCTGCTACAATATGCAACGCTGCGGCTGCCGTCGGCCAAAGTGATGGCCTATACTTATCTGGTCCCAGCTTGGGTCATCCTGTGGGAGGCGGCCATGGGCAACGGCATGGCCAGCGCCTATGTCTTTGCTGGCGTTGGACTGACGGTTATCGCGCTGCTTATGTTGTTGAGGGATTGATGAAAGATACGCTTACCCAAACGATTGGCGTTCTATTGCGCCGAGAGGTCGAAGCGCGAATTCTGGCCCCCCTGATCGATGCGCTTGGCGCAGAATTTGGCCGCGACAAGGTGGTCGAGATCGTGTCGAAAACCATTGTGGAACTGGCCCATCAGCAAGGGGCTGATCTGGCAGAGCAACTGGGTGATGATGTCGCCGCGTTTCAGGATAGCCTGAAATACTGGACCCAGAACGACGCGCTGGAAATCGACGTGCTGGCGGCAACCGACACGCAACTGGATTTTAACGTCACGCGCTGTCGCTATGCGGAAATGTATCACGCGCTTGGTATACCGGAACTGGGCCAAACCCTGTCCTGCAACCGCGATTTCGCCCTGATCGAGGGGTTTAATCCCGATGCAACGCTGAAACGTGACCAAACCATACTCACTGGTGCAAAATGTTGCACATTCCGGTATCGTTTTCCTGACAAAAGCGCGTAAGCTGGGCAAAAGACTCTGACGGTTCTTGACGCTATTTTTAGCTGTGTTACCGTATCTCTGACCAAATGGTCAAAACTAAGCCCCGGGCACACGGGGCACGACATGGAGGGTAATATGTCTGACCGGACAAACACCGCGCCGAATGATCTGCGCGCATTCTGGATGCCATTCACGGCCAATCGCCAGTTCAAGAACGCCCCGCGTATGTTGGCGAGTGCGGACAAGATGCACTATACCACCACCGATGGCCGTCAGATTTTGGACGGGGTGGCGGGCCTGTGGTGCGTGAATGCCGGTCATAATCAGCCCCGCATCGTCGAGGCGATCCGCCAACAAGTGGGGGAGTTGGATTACGCCCCCGCCTTCCAGATGGGGCACCCGAAAGCGTTCGAACTGGCCAACCGTCTGGTCGACATGGCGCCGCAGCATATTGAACATGCGTTCTTCACCAACTCTGGCTCGGAGTCGGTGGATACGGCGCTGAAGATCGCGATCGCTTATCACCGCGCACGTGGTGAAGGCACGCGGACCCGCCTGATCGGGCGCGAGCGCGGCTATCATGGCGTGAATTTTGGCGGGATTTCCGTTGGCGGCATCGTCACGAACCGCAAACATTTCGGGACCATGCTGGGCGGCGTCGACCACCTGCCCCACACGCATTTACCTGACCTTAACAGCTATACCAAAGGCCAGCCCGAACATGGCGCCCATCTGGCCGACGAGTTGGAGCGTATCGTTGCGTTGCATGATCCGTCGACCATTGCCGCAGTGATTGTGGAACCCGTCGCGGGGTCCACCGGGGTTCTGATCCCGCCCAAAGGCTATCTGGAAAAGCTGCGTGAAATCACGACAAAGCACGGCATCCTGCTAATCTTCGACGAGGTTATCACCGGTTTCGGCCGCCTCGGCGCACCATTTGCGTCGGATTATTATGGCGTGAAGCCCGACATGATGACCACGGCCAAGGGCCTGACCAACGGTGTCATTCCGATGGGCGCGGTCCTGACGACAGCCGAGATTTACGACGCGTTCATGACTGGCCCGGACAATATGATCGAGTTGTTCCACGGCTACACCTATTCGGGCAACCCGATTGCGTCGGCCGCCGGTCTGGCGACGCTGGAAACCTATAAGGAAGAAGGGATTTTCGAGAACGCCGCCGAGATGGCCCCCTATTGGGAGGAGGCGCTGCATTCCCTGAAAGGTCTGCCCAACGTGATCGACATCCGCAACACCGGCCTGATCGGCGGGGTAGAATTGCAACCAATTGAGGGTGCGCCGACGAAACGCGCCTTTGGCAAGTTCCTGAAAGCCTATGAAAAAGGTATCTTTGTGCGGACGACTGGCGACACCATCGCCATGTCCCCGCCCCTGATCATCAACAAGGAACAGATCGACCAACTGATCGGCACATTGGCCGAGGTATTGAAAGACGAAGATTAAGGAGAATCCCATGGCAGCCCCCGGCGAAAACCTCAAAATCAACTCCGACCGTCTTTGGGACAGTCTGATGGAGATGGCGAAAATCGGACCGGGGGTCGCGGGGGGCAATAACCGGCAGACCGTGACGGACGAGGATGGCGAGGGCCGCCACCTGTTCAAACGCTGGTGCGAGGAAGCCGGATGCACAATGGGCCTCGACCAGATGGGCAACATGTTTGCCTATCGCGAGGGAACAGATCCCGACGCCCTGCCCGTTTATATGGGCAGCCATCTGGACACCCAACCGACCGGCGGGAAATATGACGGGGTGCTGGGGGTGCTTGGCGGGTTGGAGGCAATCCGCACCATGAACGACCTTGGCATCAAGACGAAACACCCGATTGTGCTGGTGAACTGGACGAACGAGGAAGGGACGCGTTTCGCCCCCGCCATGTTGGCCTCCGGTGTGTTTGCCGGGCGGCATGAACTGGACTGGGCCTATAACCGGGTGGACGCCAAGGGATTGAAATTCGGTGATGAACTGGAGCGGATCGGCTGGAAAGGCGACGAAAAGGTCGGTGATCGCAAAATGCACGCGATGTTCGAATTGCACATCGAACAAGGGCCGATTTTGGAAGCCGAGGGCAAAGATATCGGCGTTGTCACCCACGGTCAGGGCTTGCGCTGGATTGAATGCACGGTGACGGGGAAAGATAGCCACACAGGGTCCACGCCGATGCATATGCGCAAGAATGCCGGGCGCGGGCTGGCGTTGTTGACCGAGCTGGTGCATGAAATTGCGATGAAGAACCAGCCCGGTGCTGTTGGGGCGATTGGGCATATCGACGTCTACCCGAACTCGCGCAATGTGATCCCCGGGAAGGTGGTCTTCACGGTCGATTTCCGCTCTCACCTGCCCGACGTGCTCCACGCGATGGACGCCGAGTTTTACGAGCGCGCACCTGGTGTGTGCGAAGCGATTGGCGTTGGGTTTGAGTCTCAGGTCGTTGGCCAATTTGAACCGCCCGCGTTTGACGTTGATTGCGTGGCAGCGGTTCGGAATGCGGCTGAGCGGCTGGGCTATAGCCACATGGATATCGTATCGGGCGCGGGCCACGACGCCTGCTGGATCAACGATGTCGCGCCCACGGCCATGATCTTCTGCCCTTGCGTCGACGGGCTGTCGCATAACGAGGCCGAGGATATCTCGCAGGAATGGGCCGCGGCTGGCGCCGATGTGCTGATGCACGCAGTGCTGGAAACGGCGGAGGTTGTGGAGTGATTTGGGAAACTCCCGGACCGAGGGTGGACGAGAAGCGTCCGCCCGTGGGGGCGGTGCGGGCACTGCCCGGCGGTGCCGCCGGGTAGGACGTTGAAATGAAGGGGATTAGAATGAAAACACTGAAATTTGCGGCGGCAGGTCTATTGCTCGCCACCGCCGCCACCGCGCAGGAACAGCGTTTTCAGGTTATCCCGGATGCAACTGGCGGCGTTTGGATCTTTGACTCTGTCCGCTCGGCCGTGTCCAAATGCGTGCGCCCCGAACCCGAACCGCTGGATGGCAACCAACCCCGGCTTGTGAACCCGTTTGAGTTTTACGAGGATGGCAACGCTGTTCCCCACTGCTCGGACTGGCAGGTTCTGAGCACCGAGATCAATCAATAGGACCAACATGCTGCTGACCCGCCCCGTCCTGACCCTGATGATCGGCCTTGCGCCGATCAGCGCCGTTGCGCAGGTCTGGGATTGGCAACTGACGGAGCCGTTCGACCTGAGCCGCGATGTGGCGGTGATGGACCTTGATCCCGACAACCATTCGGCAGCCGAAATTGCAGCCCTCAAAGCGCGGGGGATCACGACGATCTGCTACGTCAGCGTCGGCACGGCAGAGAATTATCGTGACGATTACACAAGCTTCCCCGCCGCCGTGCTGGGCAACACTTACGACGATTGGCCGGACGAGCGTTTCCTTGATATCCGCCAGATCGGTGCGCTGATCCCGATTATGGCTGCGCGTTTTCAACGCTGCGCCAATATGGGGTTTGACGCGATCGAACCGGACAATCTGGACGTCCATATCAATGAAAGCGGATTCCCGATCACGGAACTGGACAGCCTGCGCTATATCCGTGTCCTCACTGATATCGCCCATGGAATGGGCTTAGAAATAGGGCAAAAGAACGTCGCCGCCCTGACAGGGAAACTGGTCGAAACGCTCGACTTCGTCGTGACAGAGGATTGTTTTGCCGATGGCTGGTGTGATCAGGTGGCGGACTATGCGCGTGCAGGAAAGCCGGTCTATGCCGCCGAATATACCGACACGGGTGTCGATTTCGCCGCCGCCTGTGCCTGGGCACCCGCGAATTTTCATTTCATCCAAAAAGACCGCGATCTGACGCGGCAACTGAACACCTGTCCACAGGAGGATTCCCAATGACCAAAGTGATCAAAAACGGCACTGTTTGCACCGCCGACCGCACCTGGAAGGCTGACGTCCTGATCGAGGGCGAGACGATCAAACAGATCGGCGAGGACCTGAAAGGTGACGAATATATCGACGCCGAAGGCGCATACGTCATCCCGGGCGGCATCGATCCGCACACGCATCTGGAAATGCCGTTTATGGGCACGACAGCGGCCGAGACGTTTGAAAGCGGCACTTGGGCGGCGGCCTGTGGCGGCACGACGATGCTGGTCGATTTCTGCCTGCCGGGGGCGGATGGCTCGATCAAGAACGCGATCAATGAATGGCACCGGAAATCTGCCCCGCAGATTTGTTCCGACATCGGCTATCACATGGCGATCACCGGCTGGAACGAGACTGTTTTTACCGGGATGAAGGACGCAGTCGATATGGGCGTGAACTCGTTCAAACATTTCATGGCCTATAAGGGTGCGCTGATGATTGAGGATGATGAGATGTTCGCCTCCTTCAAGCGGTGCCGCGAGCTGGGGGCATTGCCAATGGTGCACGCTGAAAACGGCGATCTGGTCGCCGAGCTTCAGCAGAAATATTTCGACGAGGGGATCACGGGACCGGAGGGCCACGCCTATTCCCGCCCGCCGGAATTAGAGGGCGAGGCCGCCAACCGTGCTATAACGATTGCCGATGCCGCTGGCGTGCCGCTTTATATCGTGCATGTGTCTTGCGAGCAGGCGCACGAAGCCATCCGCCGGGCGCGTCAAAAGGGGATGCGGGTTTACGGCGAGCCGCTGATCCAGTTCCTGACACTCGATGAAAGCGAGTATTTCAACAAGGATTGGGACCATGCGGCACGCCGGGTCATGTCCCCGCCCTTCCGGTCAAAGGACCATCAGGATTCGCTGTGGGCCGGTCTGCAATCCGGATCGTTGCAGGTGGTTGCGACGGACCATGCAGCGTTTACCACAGCGCAGAAACGGGCTGGTAAAGATGATTTCCGGATTATTCCGAACGGATCAAATGGGTTGGAGGAACGTCTGGCCGTCCTGTGGACCGAGGGCGTCGAAACCGGCCGCTTGACGCCAAATGAATTTGTTGCTGCGACCTCGACCAACGTGGCGAAAATCCTGAATATCTATCCGAAAAAAGGTGCGATCGTCGAAGGGGCGGATGCGGATATCGTCGTTTGGGACCCGAAGATTTCGAAAACCATCTCGCCGAGCAACCACCATTCGGTGCTGGATTACAATGTGTTCGAGGGGTTCAATGTGACGGCGCAGGCGCGCTATACGCTCAGCCGCGGAGATGTGATCTGGGCTTACGGCCAGAATTCGCAACCCCAGCCGGGTCGTGGTCGTTTTGTGCCGCGCCCTGCCTTCCCGTCGGCGATGTCGGCGCTTTCCAAATGGAAGGAGCTGAATGCGCCCAAAATGATCAAGCGTGATCCGTTGAATATCCCGGCAGGTATTTGATCAGAAAGGCCAGCGTGTGAGCGAGCAAGCGGTAATCCAAGCGGACAATCTGTCCCTGACATTCCAAACCAATGACGGACCGGTTCATGCCCTGAAGGACGTGAATTTGACCATCAACAAAGGCGATTTCGTCAGCTTCATAGGCCCGTCGGGCTGCGGCAAGACGACCTTCTTGCGGGTCATGGCCGATCTGGAACAGCCGACGGGCGGGGCGATTTCGGTGAATGGAATGACCCCGGAAGCCGCGCGCAAAGCGCGTGCCTATGGCTATGTCTTTCAGGCGGCGGGGTTGTATCCGTGGCGCACGATTGAAAAGAACGTCCGCCTGCCGCTGGAGATCATGGGCTATTCCAAGGCCGAAATGGTGACGCGTGTCGCCCAAGCGTTGGAACTGGTGGAACTGACCGGGTTCGAGAAGAAATTCCCCTGGCAACTGTCCGGTGGTATGCAGCAACGCGCCTCGATTGCCCGCGCACTGGCGTTTGATGCGGACCTTCTGCTGATGGACGAACCTTTCGGGGCCTTGGACGAGATCGTGCGGGATCACCTGAACGAACAGCTGTTAGACCTTTGGAAACGCACGGGAAAAACAATTTGCTTTGTGACACACTCGATCCCCGAAGCGGTCTATCTGAGCACCAAGATTGTGGTCATGTCCCCCCGGCCCGGTCGGGTGACGGACGTCATTGAAAGTCCACTGCCGAAGGACAGGCCGCTTGATATTCGCGAAAGCAAAGACTTCCTCGACATCGCCCACCGGGTGCGCGAAGGGCTGCGGGCGGGGCATGGCGATGAGTGATATACGTGCATTTAATGCTCAGCACCAAAGGGCCATTCAACAGAGAGGGCAATATTGATGCGCCGTTTCTGGCATAGTGCTGGCCCTGTTCTTACGATCGTCGCGGCGATACTGCTTGGATGGTATGTGCTGGCGGTGATCCTCAACATGCCATGGACGCTGGATCGGATGGAACGCGCGGGTGAGAGCCTGAGTTTCACCGAGCGTGTCGCGGACACCTGGGCGCAGGATAAACCCCGTTTGCCCGCGCCACACCAAATATTGGTCGAACTCTATGACACCGTGATCGACAAAAAGATCACTTCCAAACGCTCACTTGTTTATCATAGCTGGGTGACGCTGGTGCCGACCGTTGCAGGGTTCGCGCTGGGGTCGCTGCTGGGTATTCTGCTGGCGGTTGGGATCGTGCATGACCGAACAATGGATATGTCAGTGATGCCGTGGGTGATCGCCAGCCAAGCGGTGCCGATTGTGGCGATTGCGCCCATGATTATCGTGGTGCTGAACGCTGTTGGCATATCGGGACTGCTACCAAAGGCGATTATCGCGATGTATCTGAGCTTCTTTCCCGTTGTTGTCGGGATGGTCAAAGGGTTCCGCACGCCGGACCGTATGGAACTGGATCAGATGCGGACATGGAGCGCGAATAAGTGGCAGACGTTTTGGTCGCTGCGCTGGCCGTCCTCTGTCCGGTTTTTGTTTCCGTCGATGAAGATTGCCATTTCAGCATCACTGGTCGGCACGATTGTGGCCGAGCTGCCGACGGGGGCTGTTGCGGGCCTTGGCGCGCGGCTACTGGGCGGGTCCTATTACGGGCAGACGATTCAGATTTGGTCGGCGCTGGTCATGGCCTCGCTTCTGGCGGCGCTACTGGTGATGGCGGTTGGGATGGCCGAGCGGATCACGATGAAGGCAATGGGGATGGCGCGATGATGATCTTGCTTGGCGCGATTATCTTTTGGCTGGCCATGTGGGCGGTCAATGCGTGGCTGGCGCATCGAGGCAGCAGTCGCGCCATCCGGATTATCGTGCCGATCATTTTTGGCATTACCGTTGTCGCGCTTTGGGAATGGCTGGTCTGGGGGTGGGACATCAACCCCGTCCTGCTGCCCGCGCCTTCGGCCATCTACGCGGCGTTTATTGGCAACATCCCGACGCTCTGGGCCGATTTCCTGCAAACCTTCGTACAAGGGGCGCTGACTGGATACATTATCGGCTGCGGTGCGGCGTTCCTGACGGCAGTGGCCATCGACCGCTCGCCATTCCTGCAACGCGGGCTGTTGCCGATTGGCAATTTCGTCGCCGCACTGCCCATCGTCGGGATCGCCCCGATCATGGTCATGTGGTTCGGCTTTGGCTGGCAATCCAAGGCCGCAGTCGTGGTCATCATGGTCTATTTCCCGATGCTGGTGAATACCGTTCAGGGGATGAAGGCGACCGACCCGATGCAGCGCGATTTGATGCGCACCTATGCGGCCAGCTATCCACAGCGGCTGATGAAACTGCGGCTGCCCGCGGCAGCACCATTCATATTTAACGGATTGAAAATTTCCACGACATTGGCGCTGATCGGCGCTATCGTGGCGGAGTATTTCGGCTCCCCCATTGTGGGGATGGGCTTCCGGATCCAGACGGAGCTGGGACGCCTCAACCTCGACATGGTGTGGGCAGAAATTGTTGTGGCGGCAATAGCCGGCACGGCGTTTTATGGGCTGGTAACGCTTCTAGAGAGAGCGGCCACCTTCTGGCATCCGTCCCAACGGGGATGAGGGGCGGACAACTTAACAAGGAGAGGTTCAAAATGAACAAACTACTCACAGGGATGGTTGCGGGCGCGATGACGTTTGGCACCGCCGCCGTTGCGCAGGATGACGTGGTCATTCAGCTAAAATGGGTCACGCAGGCGCAGTTTGCGGGCTACTATGTGGCGCTGGAAAACGGCTATTACGAAGAAGAGGGTCTGAATGTCGAAATCAAGCCCGGTGGCCCCGATATTGCCCCCGCGCAGGTGATTGCCGGTGGCGGCGCTGACGTGATTGTGGACTGGATGCCCTCGGCATTGGCGGCGCGCGAAAATGGACTGCCACTGGTCAATATCGCCCAGCCGTTCAAATCGTCTGGCATGATGCTGACCTGCCGTGCCGATAGCGGTATCACCAGCCCCGAAGACTTCCCAGGCAAGACGCTGGGTGTTTGGTTCTTTGGCAATGAATACCCGTTCCTGAGCTGGATGAGCCAGCTGGGCATTTCCACCGAAGGTGGCGATGATGGTGTGACGGTTCTGAAGCAAGGCTTTAACGTAGACCCGCTGCTGCAAGGCCAGGCGGATTGTGTGTCGACGATGACCTACAATGAATATTGGCAGGTGATTGACGCGGGTCTCAGCCCCGATGATCTGGTTGTCTTTAAGTACGAAGATCAGGGCGTGGCGACGCTGGAAGACGGTCTTTATGTGCTGGAAGATAACCTCTCCGATGCCGCCTTTGTCGACAAGATGGTGCGGTTCGTACGCGCCTCGATGAAAGGCTGGAAATGGGCCGAGGAGAACCCCGAAGACGCGGCGATGATCGTTCTTGAATATGATGCGACCGGTGCCCAAACCGAGGAACACCAGACCCGCATGATGAGCGAGATTGCCAAACTGACGGCCGGTTCTAATGGCGCGTTGGACGAAGCGGATTATCAGCGCACAGTCGACAGCCTGCTGTCCGAAGGGTCTGACCCGGTTATCACGGCCGCACCCGAAGGCGCTTGGACCCACATGATCACGGATCAGGCGCTGAACTGATCGCACTGAAATAACAAGAAAACGCCCGCCGGTTCGGTGGGCGTTTTTTTGGGAGCGCGCATCGGGAAATTATGCGCAATCCCGACCTTCCAAAAGATGGACCCAAATTCGGCATCGGCCCCCGGGGGCCGAAACCTTTTCCCCTGTCACCTCACTGAGAGGTCACAAACCATTTTGAGACATTTCGAAACAGTAAGCGAATGGGCAAGCGAGTGCCCGATCATTGATCCCATTTTCACTTTGTCCAATTGTCCAGTGCCGAGGCGTGGCCGAGGCCACGCCCAACAGGAGCAATTGGCGCGAAATGTCCAGCGCGACGGGCGGGAGAGCCCCGCCCTGCCCGCTTACTCGATCGTCAGTGGCTCGCTTGCCAGAAGCGTATTGTCCTGGTTCATGATATAGCGGACCTCGAAATCGCCGGTCACATATTCTGGCAGTTTCAGGATCAGCGGGCTGCCCTCACGCGTATAGACATAGGTCAGATAGTCATTTGGCGCGGCGCCCGGTTCAGCCAGAGCGATATAATCGTTCTGATAATCAGGACCGTCCCATTCCACCACCAGATTGCCACCCGACGCTGCCGTTGCGTTTACGGTCAGCGTAGCAGTGGCTGCTTCGATCGTGACGGGCACGCTGATCAGCACGGTGCTATCCTGATTGATCACGTAACGGATTTCGTAATCTCCCGGCTCTGACGGCATTTCCAGACGCAGCGGTGAACCGTCGCGGGTGTAGGTGTAATTCACATACTGATTGCCCCGCGCCCCCATTTCAGCAACCGCGATATAATCATTCTGATAGTCCGGGCCTTCCCACTGGATGACGATACTGTCACCTGCCGTTGCGACGTCCGGCGCGGTGATGGTCCCGGTCACCGCCTGCACCTCAATCGTGACACTGGCGAGGATCGTCGCATCCTGGTTCTGGATATAGCGGACCTCGTATGTGCCGGGTTCTGTCGGCATTGTCAGGCGCAACGGAGACCCATCGCGCGTGTAGGTATAGTTGATATACTGATTGCCGCGTGCACCAACCTCGGCCACCGCTATATAATCATTCTGGTAATCGGGGCCGTCCCATTCAATGACAATGTCATCGCCTGCCGCCGCTGTTTCGGGGGCCGTGACGGTGACTGCCAGCGCCTCGACCTCGACCGTATAGCTGGCAAGGATCGTGCTGTCCTGATTTTGGATATACCGGATTTCATAAGTCCCCGGTTCCGGCGGCATGGTCAGGCCTAGCGGTGAGCCTTCGCGGGTGTAGGTATAATTGATATACTGGTTACCACGTGCGCCCACTTCGGCGACCGAGATATAGTCATTCTGGTAATCCGGTCCGGTCCAGTCGATCATAACCGTATCGCCAGCCGCTGCTGTAGTTGGGCCTTCGAGGGTCGCGACAACCTCCTCCACCACAATCGTGACCGAGGCGAGAATGGTAGCATCCTGATTCTGGATATACCGGATCTCGTACTCGCCGGGTTCAGCAGGCATCGTCAGGCCTAGGGGTGAGCCTTCGCGCGTGTAGGTGTAGTTTTCATACTGGTTTCCGCGCGACCCGATTTCGGCCACCGATATATAGTCGTTCTGATAATCCGGGCCGTCCCATTCAATGGTGATCGTATCCCCAGCCGCCGCCGTTTCCGGCGCGGTAATGGTGGCGTTCACCGCCTCCACCGTTATGGGTTGGGTCGCCAGAATCCGGTGGGTCTGGTTCATGATATAGCGGATCTCGTACTCGCCCGGTTCCGACGGCATTTGCAGGATCAGATCGCTGCCCTCGCGAGTATAGGTGTAGTTCACATAGCTATTGCCGGGCTTCCCGATTTCAGCGACCGAAATATAATCGTTTTGATAATCCGGACCCGTCCAGCTGACACGGATATCTTCGCCCGCGGCGGCGGTGCCGACAGCCTCTAACGCGGCATCAACTTCGGTCACAGTGATCACTTGGCTTGCCAGAATGTCGTCTGTTTCATTCCATACGTAACGGATTTCATATTCACCGGGTAACGCTGGCATCTGCAATTGCAGCGGTGAGCCGTCGCGGGTGTATGTATATGTCTCGTAAGTATTCGGGCGTTCGCCGATTTCTGCGGTAGAGATATAATCGCTCTGCCCATCCGGACCGGTCCACTCCACGGGGATCGTGTCGCCAGCAATTGCTGTATCTGCCACGTTCAGCGTCGCGTCAGGCAGCATCGCGGGAAGTTCCAGTGTATGGGTCTGATCCCCACTGGTGACGGTAAATTCCATCGCGGTGCTGGCTTCGTCAGCAGCACGCAAAACCCGGACCCGATAGTCACCGGGTTGCAGGTCCGCCGAAATATCTGCGCCATCGCTTGTGAAACTTATATCGAGGTCATTGCGGTTATGCAGCGTCCATTCCAGACCTTCGGTGATAAAGGGGCCATTATCCTCGATCCGCGCATCTATCCGCACGGCGTAATATTCCGGCTCCACCGGGGCCATGACCTCTTCCATTGCGCCGGTCAGCTCGTCGGCGTTTTCCGCCGTCAGGAAGCGCCCGCCTGTATTTTCCGACAGACATTGCAACTGCGCCTTGGCTTCGGGGTCATTTTCCACGTCAAACCCCACGACATGCGCCGTGAAATCAACACCTGCGCGCTCCAGTTCCTCACCCAGTTGGCAAGGGTCAAAGTCACATGTTTCACGGCCATCAGACACAAGGATCACGGTGGCGCGAACATCTTCGTAACGCAGTTCCTCGGCAGCGGCCAAAACGGCAGCAGACAAGGGTGTCTTACCGCGTGGACTTATGGAGTTTACCGCCGCCGCGATCGCGTCGCGTGTGTCAAGTCCGGGTGCCACCAAAGTTTCGATGTCAGTGCAATCCCCTTCGCGTCGATGTCCATAAGCCACCAGCCCCAACTGTTGATCGGCGGGCAGATTTTGTAACAAGTCGCCAATCACCTCCTGCGCGATGGTGATTTTCGCCACCCCATCAATCTGTCCCCACATCGAGTTTGACGCATCCAGAACGAGGATCGTTTTGTCATCATTTGACTGCGCGGTTGCGGTTATGGTGGAGAGGATCAGGGCGAGGATCGCGATAATGCGAGACATAGAGAACTCCTAAAGCAAGCAGGTTGCGGGTATTGTGCCGGTTTATGCTTTGGATTCAAGGATTCCTTCTGTGGGGTTCCCCACGCAAAACCCGCCACGTGGACCATGGCGGGTGATACTCGTTACGCTGCTCGACCTTTATTTGAGGCTGTCGGCCAAGCGCATGAGCGTGATCAGTTCAGCGCGATAGCCGAACGGGTCCGCACCCATGTTCTGTTGCGCCAGCGCCTGTGCATCCGCGATGTCCCAGCCACGGATACGGTCGTCATCGCGCAACAGTTGGGCAAACCCGGCGACGGCGGCGGCGAAGTTGGCTTCGGATTGCAGCCCCGCGTCACTGTCGGCAAAAACCGGAGTTGTTAACAGGATAGACCTATCCTCGCCCGGGTTTTTGTAGCGCAGTTTCAGGAAGGCATATTCGCCATTTTCACTGCTGGCTGGTTGCGCGTCAGTCTGCGTGTAGCGCAGATCGTCGACGCTGACGGCGGGACTGCCAACGGGAGTGATTTCATAGATCGCGGTGACAGAATGCCCTGCCCCGATCTCACCCGCATCAACAGCGTCATTGTTGAAATCTTCGCGGTTGAGCGCGCGGGTTTCGTAGCCGATCAGGCGGTATTCGGCGATTTCAGCGGGGTTGAACTCGATCTGGATTTTGACGTCTTGCGCGATGGTAAACAGCGCGCCGCCGATTTGATCGACGAGGACCTTTTGTGCCTCGGCCAGCGTGTCGATATAGGCCGCGGTGCCATTCCCGTTTTGGGCCAGTGTCTGCATGATCGTGTCGTTATAATTGCCGCGCCCAAAACCGAGGACGGACAGGTAGACGCCGCTGTCGCGTTTGTCTTCGACGAAGGATTGCAGTTTTTCAGGGTCGGAAATGCCGACGTTGAAATCGCCGTCGGTCGCAAGGATCACGCGGGAAATGTCACCATCGTCAGCCATCTGTTCAGCCAGTGCATAGGCCTGTTGCAGCCCCGCCTGCCCGGCGGTCGATCCACCAGCCGAGAGGTTTTGCAGACTGGCCAGAATTTTCGCACTGTCCGAGGCCGGTGTCGGCTCCAGCGCCATGCCCGCGCTGCCCGCGTATGTCACGATAGCCACCTGATCCTCGGGCTGAAGGTTCGCCAGCATAAGACGGAAGCTGTTGATCAGTAAGGGTAATTTGTTGGCATCATTCATGCTGCCCGATGTGTCGATCAGGAAGACGAGGTTGACGGGGGGGCGGTCCTCGACTGCGATATCAAAGCCCTGAATTCCGATATGCAGCAGTTTCGTGTCCGCGTTCCACGGGGTGTCCATGACGGTAACGGAGGTCGAAAACGGTGCTTCGCCTTCGGCGGGGAGCGGATAGTCATAAGGGAAATAGTTGATCAGCTCTTCGGTCCGAACAGCGTCGCGCGGGGGCAACTGGCCATTCATAAGCGACGACCGGACAATCCCATAGCTGGCCGTATCCACGTCAATGGAGAAGGTGGAGACGGGTTCTTCGCTCGCAACCTTGAGGGGGTTGATGTCGGCTTCGGGGAATAGTTCGGTGTTGGCTTCGATCGCAGGAACCGGTTCTGCAGGCTGGATGATGGTTATTTCCGCCGTTGCTGCCATATCGGCAACGATCCCCTGAGAGGTTGTTGGAGCGGTTACGTTTGCCCGCCGTTCGGTCGTGACAGCCTCGGATTCCTCGGACATGACAATTGGCGCGGCGGGGGCAACAAATGACAATACTCCAATTTCGTCATCGCCATCGGATTCCGTTCGCAGACGCCCATCAACCAACGGCGTATTGGGCGACGAAGACGCTTGATCCGTAACATCCAATGCATCGAGCACGGGGGCTTGCTGTTGAACCACCTCGTTCCCAGCGATCGATGTTGCTGCCCCTGTAGCGAAACCATCATCCAGTGGCTGTGCAGCGGGCGCAGTCTCATTAATTACAATCTGGCTGGTCGCATCCTGCCGGATGGTGGATGTTTGTGGGGATTGCAGCGTTGCGCCCACTTTCGTGTCTGCAAATTCACCAACGATGATTTTACCATGGTTGTCCTCGGGCAGACTGTTAAAATCCTGGGTCACCACGACAGCGACGACAACTGTTGCCACACTGGCGGTCGTCAACAAGGCTTCGCGGGTGGTTAAGCGTCTAAACATGGATACTGCTCCTCTCATAAAGCCCCCCGATGGGGCGTTCTGAGAGGTTGGACGCACGGTTTCAGGCGATCCTTGGAAAGTTTTTTCAAATTCTTCGGCAGCAACACGCAAAGCACGGTCGCGCGCATCATCCGATGGCGGCGGCGTGGCGTTTTGCATCGCCTGTTTTAGCTTGTCGAGTTCGTCGCTCATTTGAGCATCTCCTCTTTCCTAGCCATGTCACGCAGGGTCTTTTTGACCTCGGACATGCGCCAGCTGACCGTGCCTTCGGAAATTCCCAGAATTTCGCCGGCCTCGGCATGTGTCATCTCTTCGCCCAACACCAGCGCGACGGTTTCGCGAAGGTCGTCGGACATGGCGTTCATGGCGGTCGTCAGCCAATCCAGTTCTGCCTGTGTTTGCGCCGCCTCGTCCCGGCGAAGGATTTCAACCTCCCCCCAGCCATCCGCCTTGCGTCGGGCGGCCTGTTTGCGCCGGATCAGGTCGCGGGAGGCATTGATCGTGATCTGGTGCAGCCAGGTGGTGAATTTTGCGCGACCAGCAAAAGATTTGAGCTTCTTTGGCAGGCTTGCGCAGACCTCCTGCGCCAGATCTTCCGCATCCTCGCGGCTACCCATCACCCGGAAGGCGATACGATAGATGGAATCATAGTGACGGCGGAGAAGGTCGCCAAACGCCTCTCCGTTCCCTTGGGTGGCGAGTTCCACCAGTGTTTCGTCGCTCGTTTCCATCAGCATTTGATCCTTGGACGCTGCACAATGCGTGATCCTTGGAAAAAAGTCAGGAATTTTTTTGCTGATAATCCGGGGACAGGGATTTCACGGTCAAAAGCGACAGGATCACCAGCGGTATGCCGACACCATAGGCGCTGCGGATGCCGAAATGTTCCGCCACAAACCCCAGAAGCGGGGGTCCAAGCAGGAACATCACGAACGACAATTGCGCCAATGCCGCAACGTTGGTGGCGGCCGGACGGTCGGTGCGTTGCGCAGCGGCGGACATTGCCAGTGGAAAGATTGCCGAAGTGCCGACCCCCATCAGCGCAAAGCCAAACAGCGCCATATATGGATCAAAGGCAAAGGTGACGGTTAACGTACCTATACCCAAAAGGATCAGCAGGATCGTCGCGAATTTCACGGGGCCCAAGCGATCAACGAACGGGTCGGCGAAATAGCGCACGATACCTTGGGAATAGGCCCCAAACGCAATCGCGAGGCCATTGATAAATGGACCTGTTCCGAATGTGTCGCGCATGAAAATTACCGACCAGTCGATACCTGCCCCTTCCAACAGCATTGCTGACAATGTGCAGGCAACAATGATCAGGATGCCGGGCGTCGGAATGGCAAATCGAGGGGCTTTGCCCTCGGTCGATGATCGGGACGCGGCGGGTTGAAAATCGTGAAACAACACGATCATGGTGATTGTCGACACAACAGTTATCGCGCCGACGTTTAGCGTTGGATCGATGCCCCATTTAGCCGCTTGCCCACCGATTAGACCCGCGGTTGCAAAACCAAAGCTCCAGAAGGCATGTGAGCGGTTCATGATCCGGCGTTTGATCATATGCTCGGTCCGGTCCGCTTCGACATTTACGATGATTTCGGTGCCACCGATGGCCAACCCTCCAATGAACCAGAAGACAAAAAACCAGCCCGGACCGGGCGCCATTGTGGTCAGCGTCGCCGCAACCCCCAGCATCGGAATCAATATGAGCAGAGAGAATTTATGGCCCAATCTTTCGATGAGCGGCCCAGACAGGATCAGCGAGACCTGCGTCCCGACGGGTGCTCCAATCAAGGCAAGGCCGAGCATCCCCTCGGATACGCCCATTTTCAGTTGGAGGTCCCCAAGTCGCGGAAACAGAGCGCCCAAGACCATCGAATAAAAGAAAAACGCGATGTAAACGCGATGCTGTTGAGGAATGGGTCGCATAGGAAAGCCTGTGAAATTGTCGGCGCACTTTTGTGGTAAAAGATCGCGCTGTAAAGCAGAAAATCGGGAAAGCGTTTCGTTGACTGAAAGGACCCTATACCGCATTCTGCGGAGCACATGTCTAAGGGGGGGAGCTACAAGATGATTCAATCTAGGGTATTGTTGACGGCGGCGCTGACGATGGGAAGCGCCGGGATAGTTTTCGCCGAAAACTTGATTGCGAACAATGATTTTGAAGCAGGTCTCGACGGTTGGTGGTCGACGGAAAACGCCCCAATGACACTGGTTGATGGACAATTATGTGTGGACGTGCCCGGGGGAACGTTTAACCCGTGGAGTGTGATTGTCGGCACTGACAATTTACCCTTGGTGAAGCTGGAGGAATACGAGTTTGCATTTAGCGCAGGTGGCGGCGGTCCGGTTCGTGCGCTGGTGCAGGAACCTGTGGACCCGTGGTTTGCCTATGCGACCATTCAGGAACAATCGGGCGTCGAGATGTCGGCATTCTCGACAGGGTTCAAATCTATCGTGGATCGCGAGGATGCACAGATTGTGTTTCAGATTGGCGGATCGAAGGAACCGTGGACGTTTTGTCTGGACGATGTGGCACTGAATTCGGACGTCGTGTTGGAGGTGTATGGGCCCGACACTGGACCGGACGTGCGGGTCAATCAGGTGGGATATCTGCCCGACGGCCCGAAACGCGCAACATGGGTGGCAGGATCGGTTATTCCGACGGACTGGCGGTTGCTGGATGCATCAGGGGCCGAGGTCGCGAACGGGGCAACGAAATATTACGGCGAGGATAACTCCGCTGGTGAAGTGGTTCAGCTGATTGATTTTTCTAGCGTCGAAGTCACAGGTGACGGGTTCACGATTGTGGTCGGGAACGAGGTCAGCCATCCGTTCTCTATCCGCGGGGATATCTATTCCGATTTGCGCACCGATGCGCTGGAATATTTCTATCCGGTGAGATCAGGCATTGAGATTGACGGGGCGATTTATGGCGAAGAGTATGCGCGACCTGCCGGGCATTTGTCCGTTGCACCAAACACGGGTGACGCGGCAGTTGGTTGCCAACCAGCCGAGGTTAGCGAACCGATTTATGGCGAGCCTTGGACCTGTGACTACACGCTGGATGTCACCGGCGGTTGGTATGACGCAGGTGATCACGGTAAATACGTTGTAAACGGCGGTATTTCGGTGGCGCAACTTTTGTCCACCTATGAACGCGCGTTGCTACGCGATGGAACCGCGCTTGCGGCGCTTGGCGATGGGTCCCTGCCTATTCCAGAGTCAGGCAATGGCGTCCCGGACATTTTGGACGAGGTGCGTTGGGAGTTGGAATGGATGCTGAAGATGAAGGCGCCGTCGGGGGACTATGCCGGGCTATATCATCACAAGGTGCATGATGCGCAATGGACCGGCCTACCCCTAATGCCGCATATGGATGACAAGGTGCGCGAATTGCATCGACCATCCACTTCGGCGACGCTGAATGTCGCAGCTGTCGCGGCGCAGGGGGCGCGGTTGTATTCGGACGAAGAGTTCACCTCTACCCTGATCGTGGCGGCGATGGAGGCTTACGAGGCCGCAAAAGCCATGCCGGATGTATTTGCCCCCGCGGCAGACGGCAATTCGGGTGGCGGGCCATATGATGATACGGATCTGTCGGACGAGTTTTACTGGGCAGCGGCGGAGCTCTATCTGACGACGGGTGAGCAGATGTATCTGGACGACCTGAAAGCCTCGCCGCATTGGGGTGGCGAGGTTTTCCGACCCAATGGGTTCGACTGGAAATTCGTTGCCTCGCTGGCGCAGTTGAATCTGGCGACAGTGCCGAACGGTCTGTCGTTCGAGGATCTGGAAACCGTGCGTCAGACAGTCGTTGACGCTGCGGATGGTTATCTGGCGGCGCAGGGAACATACGCGTTCGGGCAGGTTTATACGCCCGAGGTGAAGGATTTCTATGATTGGGGATCGAACCACCTGCATCTGCAAAACGCGATCGTTTTGGGCACGGCTTATGAGTTGTCAGGTCAGGGCAAATATCGTGACGGGGCGCTGGAAGCGGTTGATTACATCTTTGGTCGCAATGCGCTGAACCTGTCCTATGTCACCGGCTGGGGTGATGTTTATGCGGAAAATCAACACTCGCGCTGGTTTGCAGCGTCGATCAATCCTGATTTACCGCACCCTCCGGTCGGATCACTGGCAGGCGGACCGAATTCGTCGATTCAGGATCCGGTAGCGCAAGGGTTGTTTGGTGATCAGGGATGTGCGGCGCAGAAATGCTATGTCGATCACATAGAAAGCTGGTCAACCAACGAGATCACGATAAACTGGAATGCAAGTCTGGCGCAGTTCGCGTCGTGGTTGGCTGACCAGTAAGGAGAATCGTGGCGCTTGTTGAAGCCTTGGTATTGGAGCGGCAGCATGTGCTGTCGCTCCGTCCAATTGAACTGCCGATGGAGGTTGGACCCGCAGATGTGAAAATCGCGGTGCATACCGTGGGGATTTGCGGGTCAGACGTGCATTATTATACGCATGGGCGGATTGGGCCATTTGTGGTCGAAGCGCCGATGGTGCTGGGGCACGAGGCGTCTGGGACTATTGTTGAGGTTGGCGCTGAAGTTTCCCGCCTGAAGGTTGGGGATCGGGTTTGCATGGAGCCGGGAATACCGGATCCGACTTCGAAAGCCTCGCGCCTTGGGATGTACAATGTTGATCCGGATGTGCGGTTCTGGGCCACGCCGCCTGTGCATGGGTGCCTGACGCCGCATGTCGTGCATCCTGCTGATTATACATATCGCTTGCCGGATAATGTGTCGTTTGCCGAGGGAGCGATGGTCGAACCCTTTGCGGTTGGTATGCAGGCCGCGACCAAGGCGCGGATTACGCCCGGTGATGTCGCCGTGGTGCTGGGCGCAGGACCGATTGGCGTGATGGTGGCGCTGGCGGCGCTGGGTGGAGGTTGTTCATCAGTGATTGTGGCTGATCTGGTGGACGAAAAACTGGCGATTGCAGCGCAATATCCGGGGATTTCGACGGTGAATATCACGAAGGATTCGTTGGAGGATGCGGTGGCCGTTGTCACCCACGGTTGGGGAGTTGACGTGGTGTTTGAATGTTCGGGTGCTGCGAAGGCGTTTGAAAGTGTCATGACCTTGCCCCGCCCCGGTGGATGTGTGGTGATAGTCGGGCTGCCGGTGGAACCGGTGCCGTTTGATGTGTCCTTGGCGAGCGTCAAGGAATTACGGTTCGAAACGGTGTTCCGCTATGCCCACCAATATGAACGCGCGATTGCGCTGTTTGCATCGGACAAGGTGGATTTGAAGCCGCTGGTATCAGAGTCATTTGCGTTTAAGGACAGCATCGCCGCATTTGATCGTGCGGTTGAGGCGCGGCCCACTGATGTGAAACTGCAAATTGTGATGGAATAAACCAAGGATATGGAACTGACCGGCAAGCGGCGGTAATCACAGGCGGATCAGTTTGAATCGGTCTGGTGGTTGCCAAAGGGTTGGCGGCGGAGGGGTGCACTATCCTGATCGCCGCGCGCAGTGAGGATCGGGCGAACGCGACGGCAGCCACGATAATAGGGGCGCAAGGGATCGGCGCAGATATGGCGAGGGCGGTTGGTCAAGAACTGTTTAGGTACAGCCTGCTTCGACGTGATACATATGACCCGTACACATCCTGCTGTCATCTGAAGCCAGAAACAGGACAGTGCGCGCCAAATCATCCGGTTGAATGAGTTGTTTAAGTGATTGCAGTTCCAGACGATGCTTGATCCCGGCTTTGCTTACCCACAATGCTTTTTGTCGTTCCGTCATTACCCAACCGGGAACAACGGTGTTTACACGGATATTTTGCGCCCCTAACGAGTGCCGCAAGGTTCGGGTCAGGCCGTGGCAGGCGGCCTTTGCCGCCGCATAAACGGAAAGTGTATCGCTGCCTTCTATCCACGAGGTGGAGCTGAAATTGATGATCGAACCGCCTCCAGCCTTGGCCATTTCCGGCCGCACCGCTTTTATGGCGAAATAATAGTGGCGGAAATTGACCGCGATACGATCATCAAAATATTCCGGCGTCACCTCGGCCATATCGTGACGGTCATCGTGGGCGGCATTGTTCACAAGCACAGTCGGAGGTCCAAGCTTGCGGCGGATTTTTTCGATGGCAGCTTCAAAGGCGGGAATGTCTTTCAGGTCGCAATGTTCAAAATGAACCTTTGGTCCCAGTTCGTTTGCAAGCGCAATTCCGGCTTCGCGATTGATGTCGACGAACCCGACTTTTGCACGCTGCGCTGCAAATGCGCGGACAGTTGCCTCGCCAATGCCGCTTGCACCGCCGGTCAGCAGCACCACGCGGTCAACCAGACTTGGATAAGTGGCGTAGTTGCTCATTCAAGTTCCTGTGTAAGTTTGTCCCATTCTGCGGCAATTGTATCGAGACGCGTCTCTCCGACCCGACGATACCAATAGGCCGCGTTCCCCATATCCCCCTCAATCCAGTGTGCGAGGGCATGAACCCAATCATAGGATTTGGTCCCTTCGGCGGATTGGCAGATTTCATGGGCGTTTTCCCAAGATTGACCCAGCTTGAAATCTCCTTTTTTCAACCACCATAATGCCTGTCCAACATCCGACAAACTGTCTGGTGGAGCGGTTAGGTCAAGGCTGTTCAGTATTGTATCACGCATGTCGACTCGTCCATTTTCGAGCAGAATAGGCGCTGGTGCTAGCGCCGCAAGAAAAAAGGCGCCCCCAAGGGAGCGCCAAGTTCAGGGTACCAGGAAATCACCCAAATACTGCATCATAGCTGTATTTAAGCTCCTCGATCGCTTCGTCCGATGTCATGGTCGGGTCCGACCAGAAGTTGAACATCACGTCCCAGATCGAGTTATGCCAGTCGCCGTCCGAAATATTGAACGGGTTCTGAACCCCTTTGGTCGGGTCCTGAAGCGCGTCCAGCACCACCGTGTTACAGATGTCGAGCGCATCAGCGGGCGCGTCAAACCGGATCGGCGAGGACCCTTTGTTGGCCGAGAATGCCGCTGTGTTGACCGGATCGACCACGATGGTGGCCCATGCCAGTTCCGCAGCAAGCGTTTCGTCATCCACGCCGCCAAGGATACCAAACGCATCGACTGTCACCGACAGCGCCTTGGTGCCCGGGATGTTGATGCAGCCGAAATCTTCGCCTGCAACTTTGCCCGCTGCGCGCCACTCGCCTTTCATCCAGTCCCCGTGCAGGTGCATCAGCGCCTGTCCGGTGATGACTAGGTTCGTCGTTTCCGACCAACTCCGGTTCATCGACCCTTCGTCCGCCAATTCACTGAAGGTACGGACCAGTTCGATTACCTCTTTGATCGCCGGTTCATCGAACACGGTCGGATCAGGCTGGTCCTGATACATACGGTAATAGATGTCCGGTCCCGCAACGGCAGCGACCAAAGCATGGAACAGGTAGCCGACTTGGAACGACTGGCCACCTACGGCAATCGGCATATAGCCTGCCTCGGCCACCTTGTCGAAATCGGCCAGCATATCGTCAACGGACGTCCAGCCCGCCGGATCAACACCTGCAGCTTCGGCCACATCGAGGTTATAATAAATCATCCCGTCGATATGGATACCGGTCGGGATTTTCATAATCTCGCCATCAACGGTGATGGATTGTAGAACCGCATCCGGCAGGTTTTCGGTTACACCCGTGTCGTTGAACAGGTCGGTCACCGGCTGACCATAGCCCATCGCCATCAGGTCGCGATAGACGCCGGGGTTGGATTCCACGAATATGTTGGGTGGATTCCCCCCCGTGATCAGGTTGATCAGGCCAAGGTTTGATTCCGATTCATGCGGAATGGCCAAGTCCACCCAGGTGTTTCCTTGCGCCTCGAACGCATCAATCAGGACGCGGAGCGCGCTGATTTCCGATGTCGTCGACCAGCCGTGATAGCCGACCAATTCCTCCGCGGATGCACTTAGCGGCATCATCAGCGCAGCGGCGGCAACTGTATAGTTAAGTTTCATCATGTCCTCCCTAGACTTGCTTACATCCTCTGCCCGGTTTGGGCGTCGAATAAGTTGAGCTTCCCAGCGGGAAAGCTGACGGCGAAATTGTCCCCAACCATGACGTCACGGGCCTCGGCAGGCTCGGCACGCACAGCGATCAGGTCATCACCAAATTTCAGAAATATCGTCGCGTCGGAGCCGGTCCGCTCGCGCGAGGCGACCGGAAGGGTCAGGCTGACAACGCCGCCCTTCCCCGACGTGTCAAAATGTTCCGGACGAAGGCCCACCTTCACCGCTTGCCCTTCGTTGGGATTGGCGGTGAACTCATAGTGACTGAGGTCAATCTTCGTTCCATCACTCAGCGTGGCGGACGCCTGCGGACCGGATGAGGTGATGGTTGCATCCAGAATGTTCATCGCTGGCGCACCGATAAATCCTGCGACAAACAGGTTCGCAGGAGTTTCGTAAACTTCGTCCGGGGTGCCGAATTGCTGGATAACGCCGCCATCCATCACAGCGATCCGGGTGGCCATGGTCATGGCCTCGATCTGATCGTGCGTCACATAAACGATTGTGGATTTGGTTTGTTCATGCAGCGTTTTGATCTCTAGCCGCATTTCGGTCCGCAATTTTGCATCAAGGTTAGAGAGCGGCTCGTCAAATAGGAAAACATCGACATTCTTGACCAGCGCCCGCCCTATGGCGACACGCTGGCGCTGACCTCCTGACAGATGTGCCGGCTTGCGATCCATCAATGGGGTGATTTGCAACAGCTCGGCGGCCCACTGGACGCGTCGGTCAATCTCGGCCCGATCCAGCTTTTGCGCGGCGAGACCAAATTTCAGGTTCCCGCGTACCGATTTCGTCGGATAAAGCGCGTAGGACTGGAACACCATCGCAAGACCACGGTCTTTTGGGTCCAGCTCGGTGATATCCTCCTCGCCAATGCGAATTGTGCCAGCCGTCACATCCTGTAACCCGGCCAGCATGTTCAGCAGCGTGGTTTTCCCGCAACCTGACGGACCAAGTAGCACCAAAAACTCGCCATCATCCACCGACAGGTTCAGGTCAGCGAGCACCCGAAGGCTGCCGTAATCCTTGTAAATATGTTCGAAAGCGATGGTTGGCATGTTTACCCCTTGATGGCGCCAGCGGTGATGCCCTGCACAAAGAATTTGCCGAGGACGAAATAGATCAGAAGCGGGGGAATGGCGGTCAGCAGCGCCGCCGCCATGTCCACGTTGTAGGAGGATTCACCCGTCGCGCTGATCACGGTATTCGCAAGGATCACCGTCATAGGTTTGTTGTTCAGCCCGCCAAATGTGATCCCGATCAAGAAGTCATTCCAGATCGAAGTGATTTGCAGGATAAGCACCACGATGAAGATGTTGGCGGACATGGGCAGGATTATTTCGCGATAAATACGCCAGAAGGACCCGCTATCCATAATAGCGGCCTGCATAATCTCACCCGGGATGTCTTTGTAGAAATTGCGAAAGATCAGCGTCAGGATTGGCAAGGCCAAGACGGCATGGACCACGGCCACCCCCCAGATCGTACCGTAAACGCCAATCTTGCCGGTCAGGATGATCATTGGGATCATGATGATCTGAAAGGGCACGAAAGCGCACATGAACAGAATGAACATGAACGTCCCTGCCCAGCGCACATTCCAAAGCGCCAGCGCATATCCGGTGACCGACGACACGGACAGTGACAGGATCAGGCTGGGGAACAGAATTTTGAGCGAGGCGAAGAAGCCCGCGCTTACGCCCTCGCATTTTATCCCTGAACATGCCTCGGACCAGGCTTCACGCCACGGTTCCAGCGTCCATGTGACAGGCAGAGAGAAAATCTCGCCCAACCGGATTTGGTCCATGGTTTTGAACGACGTCACGATGACCACGTAAAGTGGGATACAGAAGAACGCCGCGCACATGGCCAGAAACGCGAGGATCGCGATGGACCGGCCAGTGATCCGCTTCTTGCGGCGGGGAACGAAATTGTCGGTCATGGTGCTCATGCGACCGCCGCCTTTCTGCGTTTCTGTTGCCAGATGAACAGCAGGAGGAGGGGGAGGAAGATTGCGAGTGTGATCACGAGCATCATGACCGCTGCGGCGGAGGCGTATGCAATATTCGACTTCGCCGAGTAAGCGTTAATGGTGAACAGCGCGGGCATCCAGGTTGATTGCCCGGGTCCGCCATTGGTCATCGCCACGATGATGTCATAGGCCTTTACCACCCCCAGCGATAGCAGGATCGCGCAGGTGAGGAAGGTGAATTTCATCATCGGAATGATAATTTCGATATAAAGCCGGAACACCCCGACGCCGTCGAGGCGCGCGGCGCTCCATATCTCGGAATTGATGGATTTTAGGCCCGACAGCATCAAGGCCATGAAGAAGCCCGAGCTTTGCCAAAGGCTGGCGAGGATGATCCCATACATCGCCGTTTCCGCACTGGACAGCCAGTCGAACGAGGCGCTTTCCCAGCCCAGCTGATGCAGGAAATTTTCAACCCCAAGCGACGGGTTGAACATCCAGCGCCAGACGATCCCGGTCACGATCAGGCTGATCGCCAGCGGGTAAAGGAAGATTGTGCGAAACACGTCCTCGCCCCGCTTTTCGCGTTCGATCATGGCGGCAAGGATGAAACCAAACACAATAGCGAGCAGCGAGCCGATGCCAAACACGATCAGGTTGTCCAGCGAGATTCCCCACGCCCGATCCTTCGCCAGACGTTCGTATTGGCGCGACCAGCGTTCGGGGTCGATGGCATAGTCGGGAAAGCGGCGGGAACCTGTGAAAGAGATATAGATCGTCCAGCCAATCGAGCCGATAAACGCCACCGCTGTCACAATGACAGCAGGCGCTAACGCAATTTGCGGTGACCAGCGGCTCCAACGGATCGCCATTTCTCTCTCCCACTAATCGGACCATTCTTGTTGACTCGCGGTCCGTATTACCGTTAATCTAATATTAACGATAACATCGTGTCAACAGAATGTGTGACCCGCGAGGGCACAGGGGGAGGAAATGAGAAGTTTCGGAGGAATCCCGGCGCTGGGATTTGGCACCTATGGTCGCTGGAAAGCCGACGGTGAGGACGCGATCCTGACCGCGCTGGAAATCGGCTATCGTCACATTGACACGGCGCAGACCTACGATACCGAAGGCGAATGCGGACGCGCGATTGCAGCGTTCGGACTGTCGCGGGGCGACGTGTTTGTGACCACCAAGATCACACCCGAAAATTTTGGCGCAGGTAAACTGATCCCCTCGCTGCACCGCTCGCTCGACAATTTGCAGATGGATTACGTGGACCTGTGTCTGATTCACTGGCCTTCTCCCCACGGGGAAACACCCCTGCCCGTCTATCTAGAACAGTTGGCCGAGGCGAAAACCGAGGGTCTGGCCCAACGTATCGGCGTATCAAATTTCACCATCGACTTGTTGAAACAGGCCGAAGCGATCCTTGGCAAAGGGGCGTTGGCGACCAATCAGGTCGAATTGCACCCGTTCCTGCAAAACCGCAAGTTGGCGCACTATTGTAAGGAAGCCGGGATCACAATTACCGCTTATCGCCCCATTGCCGAAGGTCGCGTCGCGTCTGACCGCGCCATACAGCGGGTGGCCGAAAAGCATGATGCAACAGCGGCGCAGATCGCCCTCGCCTATCTGATGCAGCTTGGCTATGTCGTTATTCCGACGTCGGGAAAGGCGGAACGTATCGCCGAAAATTTCGGCGCTCTTGATATCGCACTGGACGCGGACGATCTGGCGGCCATGCGCTCCACTGACAGAAATGAACGCTACATCGCTCCGGATTGGGGCCCTCACTGGGATTAAAATCATGAAACATGTTACAAGCCTCGGCCATATTGCGATCAAGGTGAAAGACCTTGATGTCTCGCTTGAGTATTACATCAACAAGCTGGGTTTCCCGGAAATGCTGCGTCTGCACCATGAAGACGGATCGGTCTGGCTGGTCTATTTGCGGATCACGGATGAGCAATATCTGGAAATTTTTCCGGGCGCGGAAAATGACCGGGCACCGGGTTGGAACGCCAATGGCCCCAACCATATGTGCTGGACTATCGACGATCTGGACGCTTGTGTCGCCGAGCTGAAGGCAAAAGGGGTTCCGCTTCTGTCAGATATCAAGAAGGGCGCTGACGGCAACCGTCAAGCCTGGTTGGAAGACCCTGACGGAAACCGAATTGAAATGATGGAGATGGCACCAGACTGCCTGCAATATTTGGCAATTGAGCGATTGCGCGAAGTTTCTTGAGTATTAACGCTATTTCTGTCATCTAGTCCGCCAATTCACGCAGGGGATGACGCAATATGGGTCGTAAGACTGTCAAGTTGAAGGACATCGCCGAGGAGACGGGGTTTTCAACCAACACCGTTTCTTTGGCGTTGCGAGAAAGCCCAAGAATTCCCGTCAAAACACGTGACATTATCAAAAAGGCCGCGCGCAAGCTGAATTATACCCCGAACCATATCGCCAAATCACTTGTCAGTCGAAAAAGTATGACGGTTGGTCTTGTGGTCACGGATATCTTGAACCCGACCTTGACGCGGGTGGCACAGCGTGTGACCGATGCCTTGGCGGAACTGGGATATTCAACGCTGTTTGCAACCTCCAACAACACACGACGCCGCGAAGACGAGGTGATTGCAAGTTTTCGTGGACGCCAAGTTGACGGCATTCTGATTTACCCCTCGGAGCATCAGAATACAAAACATGTGCGCGAGCTTCGTGAAGGTGGCTTTCCGGTTGTTTCCATGGTGGCTGATCCCGAGAAATCCGTAGATACAGCAAGCGTGAACGATTTTGTCGGCGCGAGGAAGCTGATGCAACATTTGACAGAGTGCGGGCATAAAGACATCGCATTTCTGGATGCCGCCTCGCATTTGGGGAACACTGAAAAACTTGATGGCGGTAAAGCTGCCCTGAAAAGTGCAAGCGTGCCGTTTCGCGAAGATATGCACGTCGACGTCAAAGGGACTGGCGTCGAAGCAGGATATAACGCCATCAAAACCCTGTGGGAACAGGGCAAACGACCAACGGCCGTGTTGGCGACCAACGATTCCCTTGCGCTCGGCGTGTTGCGGTTTTGTGATGAATCTGGGCTAAAGGTACCGCAGGATATGGCGATAGCCGGATTTGACAATATCGAATTCGCGCAAATGGCATCGGTCCCAATCACGACAGTCGCTTATCCGGTGGAGCGTGTAGCGACCAACGCGGTGCGTCATCTGGTTGCCTTGATCGATGCCGAGGGTCCGCTGCCCCCACCAACCGAGACCCTGTTCGAACCGGAATTGATCGTACGCCAGTCGACCAAAGGTTGACCATTATCGGAAACCTCTGACACGAAATCCACAATATGTGTCGCGTTTTGATCTTGATCATACGAATCCGCAATTGCACGGTCTATACACAGGGCGCATACTTGATTTAGCTTATGTATACATGGATATGCCTGTGACCCAGACGACCTCCAATCGACCAACGACACGCAGACAGGGCAAAAAATTTGCCTTCAACAAAGGTCGACAGCTTGACGAAACCGCATTTTATGAGGTTCGCACACTGATTGGTGATGCCCCGCGCCGCGATTTGTTGATCGAGTATCTTCATCAGTTACAGGACACTTATCGGCAGTTGAACACACGCCATTTGCGCGCGCTTGCCGAGCATATGAAATTGTCCATGGCCGAGATTTTCGAAGTCGCAACCTTCTATGCGCATTTCACCATTGTTGACGACACAGATGCCGACCTGCCCGAAGTTACATTGCGGGTATGTGACAGCATTACCTGTTGTCTGAATGGGGCCGATGACCTTTATGATAAACTCTGCCAATTATCACCAGATGTGCGCGTTTTAAAGGCTCCCTGTATGGGGCGATGCGCCAACGCGCCTGTCGTCGAAGTGGGCCATAATCATGTTGTTGCCGCCGATTTCGACAAGGTTGTTGCGGCGATCGAGGATGATGACACACACGCAAAGATGCCTGACTATATCCGATTACGCGACTATGTTTCACATCAGGGCTACCGGATTTTAAACGCCTATCGTGATGGCAAAATTAGCTTCGAGGATGTCAGCCAGGCCGTGGCCAAGTCGGGATTGCGCGGACTGGGCGGGGCTGGTTTCCCTTCGGCGAAGAAGTGGGAATTTGTTCGGGCTGAACCGGGGCCTCGGTATCTTTGTATCAATGGTGACGAAGGGGAACCCGGAACGTTCAAGGATCGTCATTATCTGGAACACGACCCCCATCGCATGCTGGAAGGTGCGCTGATCTGCGCTGAAATCATCAGTGCGGAACGCGTTTTTGTATACATGCGCGATGAATATCCCGCGCTAGTCAGTCTGTTGCGACACGAAGTAGCGGCCTTGGAAGCTGACGGAATTATCGAAAAAGGTTTTGTCGAAATCCGCCGTGGCGCCGGCGCGTATATTTGCGGTGAAGAATCCGCTTTGATTGAATCGGTCGAAGGAAAACGGGGGCTACCCCGTCATCGGCCACCTTATGTCGCCCAGAACGGCGTGTTTGGTCGCCCAACGCTGGTTCACAATGTCGAAACCGTCTATTGGATCCGCGATATTCTGGAAAAAGGACCAGAAATATTCACTGATCACGGCAGAAATGGCCGGGTTGGGATGCGGTCTTTCTCGGTGTCTGGTGACGTGAAGGACCCGGGTGTAAAATTTGCACCTGCGGGAATATCCTTGAACGAACTGATCGAGGAATATTGTGGCGGAATGTCTGGCGGCGCCCTGAAGGCCTATCTGCCGGGCGGAGCATCCGGGGGTATTCTGCCGGCTTCTTTGGCGGATGTCCCGCTGGATTTCGACACGTTGCAACCGCATGGCTGTTTTATTGGATCGGCGGCAATTGTCGTTTTCAACGACACGCGCAACATGCGAGAAGTTGCGCTGAACTTGATGACGTTTTTTCGCGAGGAAAGTTGTGGTCAATGCACCCCCTGTCGCAACGGAACCGAAAAAGCCGTTCAACTGATGGCGGAAGACAAATGGGACACCGAAAAGCTGACCGATTTGGCTGATGTCATGATAAGCGCATCGATTTGTGGCTTGGGACAAGCCGCCCCCAACCCAATGATTTCCGTTATGACACATTTCCCCGAAGAGATCGGAGGCTAAGATGAAACCCGAGAAAACGGTGAAGTTTATTCTGGATGGCCGCGAAATCTCGGCGATCGAGGGAGAGAGCATCTGGCAAGCTGCATCGCGGCATGACACAAAAATCCCACACTTGTGCCATTCAAACCAACCGGGATATCGATCAGACGGCAATTGTCGCGCCTGCATGGTTGAAATCGAAGGGGAGCGGGTTTTGGCCGCCTCATGCGTGCGACAACCAACCCCGGGGATGGTGGTCAATACTCAGTCGGACAAAGCTGCCAAGGCACGAAAAACCGTGTTTGAACTTCTGGCCTCTGATCAACCGAACCGTGACGCACATCCGGATCCGTCTTCCAGTTTCTGGACTTGGGCGGATGCAATGGGCATCGACACCGGTCGGTTTCCGGCGGACGCGCGGGAAACGCATGACGTAAGCCATGCAGCGATCCACGTGAATATGGATGCCTGTATTAATTGTAACCTGTGTGTCCGCGCCTGTCGTGAAGTGCAGGTAAACGACGTGATCGGTATGTCCTTTCGTGGTGCGAATGCCGAGGTTACGTTCGATTTTAATGACCCGATGGGTGAGTCGACCTGTGTTGGCTGTGGCGAATGTGTTCAGGTCTGTCCAACGGGTGCGCTGATCGAAAAATCGCTGGTTGATGACCAAGGCGTACAACAGATTGTGCCGGATCGTTCGGTGAAATCGGTATGCCCTTATTGTGGTGTCGGATGTCAGATTGATATCCGCGTCAAAGACAACAAGATTGTGGCAGTCGACGGTCTGGGTGGACCGGCAAACGATTTTCGCCTTTGTGTCAAAGGTCGGTTCGGGTTTGACTATATCACTAACGAAGGTCGTCTGACCCAACCGCTGATCCGTAAGGATGGCGTAAAAAAAGATCCCAAGATTCACATCACCAAAGACACAATCAACGAATATTTTCGTCCCGCCACATGGGAAGAGGCAATGACAAAAGCCGCACTGGGTTTTCAGACCGTGATGGATCGCGATGGGTCCGCCGCGATGTGCGGATTTGGCTCGGCCAAAGGGTCAAATGAGGAAGCTTATTTGGTTCAAAAAATGATCCGGTCAGTTTTTGGAACCAACAATGTAGACCATTGCACGCGGTTGTGCCACGCCTCGTCCGTGGCGGCGCTGATGGAAGGCGTGGGCTCTGGCGCAGTGTCAGCGCCATTCACAGCCGCAAGGGACAGCGATTGTATCGTGATCATAGGCGCTCGACCAACCAGCAACCATCCGGTTGCCGCCACTTATTTCAAACAGATGGCGAAAAAAGGTGCGAAGCTTATCCTTATGGACCCGCGCCGCAATGATTTGACCCGTCACGCGTGGAAACACTTGGAATTCAAACCGGGGCGAGATGTCGCCATGCTGAATGCCATGCTGCACACGATAATCGAAGAAAATCTCTACGATGTGCAGTATATCCAGTCGATGACTGAAGGGTTCGAAGCGCTTAAGGAATCGATCAAGGACTATTCACCCGAAAAAATGGCGGACATCTGTGGAATTGATGCCGAGACATTGCGCGAAACAGCCCGCGCTTATGCCAAGGCAGAGCGAGCGATCATTTTCTGGGGGATGGGCATTGCGCAACATGCGCATGGGACAGACAATGCCCGTTGCCTGATCGCGTTGGCGCTTATCACTGGACATATTGGTCGGGAAGGAACCGGGCTGCATCCGCTGCGCGGACAAAATAATGTGCAGGGCGCGTCAGATGTCGGGCTGATCCCCATGTTCTATCCAGACTACAGGCCCGTCGACGATCCCGACACGATCGCACGTATGGAGTCGTTCTGGGGTCGCGAACTGGATCATCAGCGTGGTCTGACAGTGGTCGAAATCGTCAACGCGATTTTGGCAGACCAGATCAAGAGCTGCTACATTATGGGCGAAAATCCGGCTATGTCCGACCCTGATCAAAACCATACGCGCGAGGCGCTGGCCAAACTTGAACATCTGGTTGTCCAAGACATTTTCCTGACGGAAACCGCGTGGCATGCGGATGTTATCCTGCCGGCGTCAGCACATGCTGAAAAGACGGGAACATTTACCAATTCTAACCGTCAGGTGCAGATGGGGCGTCCTGCTGTCACACCTCCGGGAGAGGCGCGTCAGGATTGGGAGATCATCGTTGATCTGGCCAACCGGCTGGGCGCAAACTGGTCGTATGAACATGTCAGTGATGTGTTTGCAGAAATGGCTGAAATCATGCCGTCCTTGTCCAACATCTCGTGGAGTCGGCTAGAAGCGGAGGATTGCGTAACCTACCCTTGCGATGGTCCAGATTTGCCAGGAAATGAAATCGTGTTTCGCGAGCGGTTTCCGCGAGAAAATGGACGCGGTCGGATTGTCCCTGCTGATCTGGTTCCACCTGACGAATTGCCGGATGATCAATATCCGTTGGTGCTGACGACAGGTCGCATTCTGGAACACTGGCATACGGGCGCCATGACCCGACGGGCATCTGTGTTGGACATGTTAGAACCAGAACCGATCGTTTCCATGAACACCCGTGATATGGATCGTATGGGGTTAGAGCCCGGGGATCAGGTGAATGTGTCGACCCGTCGAGGTGAGATTTCATTGAAAGTTCGCAAAGATTGGGAATTGCCAGAAGGGCTGATTTTCATCCCCTTCTGCTTTACCGAAGCACCGGCAAATTTCCTGACGAATCCGCAGCTCGATCCATTTGGCAAGATCCCGGAATTCAAATTCTGTGCGGCAAGGGTAGAACGCGCCCATTAGGAAGAGCTTGGCAGGGCACCCAGTCCCGATCTTACCCGTCGCTCCCTAAGTTTCCATGGAAACAGGGAGAATACAGGGAATAACCGTTAATCTACCGAAATTCGGGCTTAGCGCCGTAAGTCGGTAAAAAAACAACGGTATACTCGAAAAATCCCTAAACTCATTAACGCGGAAATTTGGTTCAGTAATAGCGAAAGAATGCTGGCGAGCGGTGATACGACTGTGGCCTCATGTAAGTCCACTATATTGCCAATACTCGCCCCAGTCCAAGGCGGACGTTCTGCCATGTGGCCGTGAATATTTGATTTGAGCTTTGGAGTGCTGGTAGCTGCTCTGAGCGCCGGGGGCCTAACCAAACTAATCACTGCCATCCGATGCAATCGTGACGCACCAAACACGTGATAGATTGGAATAGAAGAGTAAATTGGTTTGTGCCCCGTTTCTTTGACGCCTTTTACCGAGGTTTTGGTAAATATACGTCAAATTGGGAGGACCGCTTGCGTCGGTCGCGAACCAAATTTAGGAACTTCTTATAATCTTTTGATCAATGCCTGGCGGAAAGGCGTCGCTGTCGCCCGGCCTCAATTCCATCGGTTGGATGATTTCGATGTGGCTATCGGGGAAATGGTTTTGAAACCGTGGGATCTGAGCCAGGACCGCTTCTCCAAGTTTTCGCCCAAGCCCGCCTAGTTCCAACTCGAAACAGGTAAGCGATGGCTCCAAAAACTGAATCGCAGGGTCATCACGAAAACCGATAACCGCCATGTCCTTGCCGGGTTCCAACCCTGCTTCGCGTAGGCGGCGATAAACTCCGATTGCGGCCAATTCGTAGATCAGCAGGATTGCCGTCGGCGGATCATCGTTTTTCAACAGGTCGTCCACCACGTCATAACCAGAAACTTCGGTACGACTGACATAATACACGAGGTTTTCGTCATAGCTGATATTGTACCGCGCGAGCTCCTGCTTATAGGTATCCAGAAAAATATGACCGAAATTGAAATCCCCTTTGGGACATGTGATCGCAATACGACGATGCCCTAGTCCGACCAAACGCTCCATCGCGGTCACCATCGAGGTCACGAAATCCAGATCGATCCAAGCGTAATCGCTGTGCATTGAACTGCGTCCAAGGGCGACGAAAGGGATATTTGCTGCCTGAAGCAGGCCAACACGCCGGTCATTATATTGCATACTCGCAAGGATCACGGCGTCAAACACGCCGCGTGTCGCGAACCGCTCGAGATAGGAATAATGATCCTGCCCGCTGGGACAGGGCATCACCAACAGGTCCATTCCGAATTCCGTCAGCACACTTTGCACGCCGTCGAACACACCCATAAAAAAGTTGTCGCTGCTGGTGGCAGACTCTCGCTCAAGGTCGACCATGAACCCCACTGCACTGGTTTGACCCTGCGCCAACGACCGCGCAGCTTGATTTGGCGCATAGCCGATTCGGCGCGCCGCATCGAGAACACGCTGCCGCGTATCCGCATTCACATCGGGTTTTCCGTTCAGCGCACGCGACACCGTACCCGTTGAAATCCCTAACTCTTTTGCAAGACGAGCAATCCCACGCATGTCTTTCTCCAGCATGAATTAACGAACCTGTTGACACAAAAGAACGGCCAAGTATAGCATCGTAAACGCTTACGGTAGCTGTCGTAAACGCTTTCGGTCTCGATCTGACCCGCCCTATCTATCTGGGCACATCGTCAAAACAGACCAAATGCGCAGAAAAAGGCAGACCGAAGCGAGGGAGGATTACGAATTGAAAAGACGTGCCGTTATCGTCGGCTGCGGCCAGATGGCTGCCGGTTGGGTAAAGAGTCTGACACGGACAGGACTATCCGATCGCGTGGACATTTGTGCGTTGGTTGATCCGAATTTGGACATGGCGCGCGCCTTGCAAAGCAAATTTGCGTTGGACGATGCAGTGCTGTCGCCTGATCTTGCGACCGTCCTGACAAACCAAAAACCTGACCTTGTTCTGGATATCGCGGTCCCGGCGGCACGGCTCGACATCATTCGCGTAGCGCTTCAGGCGGGTTGCGATGTTCTGACCGAAAAGCCGATGGCCGTTTCAATTGCAGATGCACGCACGATTAACGCGCTGGCCGCCGAAACCGGGCGCACCCATGCCGTCACCCAGAACCGCCGGTTCAAGGACGGCGTCCGCCGCGTCCGTGCCACCATCGAAAGCGGTGTGATCGGCGAGATCACGGCCCTTCATGCCGACTTTTTCATCGGTGCACATTTCGGCGGGTTTCGCGATGTGATGGAAAACGTCCTGCTGTTGGATATGGCGATCCACACGTTTGACGCGGCACGGTATATGTCGGGCGAAGAGCCCAAGGCGGTCTATTGCCTTGAGACCAACCCCAAAGCGTCCTGGTACGCGCACGGCGCTGCGGCGACGGCAATCTTCGAATTCACAAACGGTGTTCAGTTTTCGTATCGCGGCTCTTGGTGTGCAGAAGGGTCGGACACCAATTGGGACGCTGCGTGGCGTATTATCGGCACCAAGGGCACGATCCTTTGGGACGGGCTCGACGGCTATGACATCCATGTCGTCGATGGTGACGAAGGATTCTCCCGCCCGTTACGCAGCGTTCCAATCTGCGAACCAACTGATGCCAGCCAGACCGAAGATCATACCAGCGTGATCCGGGAATTCCTCGACGCGCTGGACCAAAACCGTGCACCGGAAACGGCAGGCACGGACAATATCAAAAGCCTCGCGATGGTGTTTGGCGCGATCGAAAGTTCGGCCAAGAAACAGCGCGTAATGATAAATCCTTAGGAGTTCTTGTGACTAATCCTGCAAAATCAATCCGCATCGGCACAATGATCAACGCCACTGGCGGCGAGACCGCCGAACGCATCGCGGAAATCGCTGATCTGGGCTTTGAAAGCTTCGAGCCGTTCTTCTGGCAAACGACAAACGGCGCTGACCTTGCCGAAATGGGTAAGCGATCACTGGACGCAATTGGCGACCGTGACATCACGATCTCTACGCTGGGTATGTTCGGCAACCCGTTGGAAAACGATCCAATGGACCAAGAGACGCTGCAAGGCTGGAAAGACTGCATCGACAACGCGCATCATTTTGGCGCGACCTGCGTTGCGGGTTTCACTGGTCGCGTGCGGGGTAAACCCCTGACCGACAGCCTACCCGCCTACAAAAAGGTTTGGTCTGAACTGGCCAAACGCGCGGCGGACAAGGGCGTGAAAATTGCGTTTGAAAACTGCGCGATGGACGGCAATTGGCAGACTGGTGACTGGAACATCGCCCATAACCCCGACGCGTGGGAACTGATGTTTAATGAAACACCCGACGACAATATCGGGCTCGAATGGGAACCCTGCCACCAGCTGGTGTACCTAATCGACCCCCTGCCGCAAATTCGCAAATGGGCGCACAAGTTTTTCCATGTCCACGGCAAGGACGCGACCGTTCGCCACGACGTGATCCGCGAGCACGGCATTTTTGGCAAAGAAAAGTTCGTCTTCATGCGCACACCCGGTTTTGGCGACAGCAACTGGACCGACATCATCAGCGAGCTGCGCCTTGCGGGATACGAAGGGTCCATCGACATCGAAGGCTGGCATGATCCGGTCTATCGCGACGCACTGGAAATGACTGGCCAGATTGCGGCGCTCACCCATCTGAAAGCCGCCCGTGGTGGCGACTTTGTTGATATTTCGGCGAATTACGAGGGAGGAGACCCGTCGCTGCAATAAAGAGCGGGAAACACCCGCCTAATATCAAAAGCAACTAGGAGGAAGACAATGAAACTCAATATGATACTGGGAACAGTTGCGGGCCTTAGCGTCTCGCTTGGTGCGCTGATGGCGCACGCACAAACAACCCTGACGATCTGGGGTCTTGATGGCGACAATAACTTGATCGGCACACTCGCCGCCGAGTTTGACGCAGCCAATGACGACATCGTCGTCGATTTCCGCGCAATTGCGTTCGACGAATTGGTGCCCGAGGCGCTGAAAGCCGTCGCGACTGGCAATGCGCCGGACATCATCTGTTTGGACAACCCTGACTTCGCGATGTTCTCATCGCGCGGGGCAATGCTCGACATCACTGAAATGGTCGCAGCTTCAGACATCATCGACACAAGCGTTTACTACGAAGGACCCCTCGCGTCTGCAATGTGGGACGGGAAACTTTATGGTGTGCCCAAAGCCACCAACACAATCGCACTGTTCTACAACAAAGACCTGTTGGATGCTGCTGGTGTCACACCGCCGCAAACTTGGGACGAATTGCTGGAAGCCGCGCGTGCGCTGAATGATCCGGAAAACAATGTCTATGGTTTGACATGGTCAGCCAAAGGCAACGAAGAAGGCACATTCCAGTTCCTGCCATGGATCCAGATGTCTGGTGGTAGCTTCGAAGAAGTCAACGGACCGGGCGCTGTGAAAGCGCTGGAATTGTGGAAAACCATTCTGGATGAAAAACTCGCCTCGCAGGACGTTCTTTCGCAGGGTCAGTGGGATTCCACCGGGACGTTCAATGCCGGAAACGCGGCAATGGCGATTTCGGGTCCGTGGGAACTGAACCGCATGGCAGCCGATGCAACATTTGATTGGGGCGTAACATTGCTTCCAACCGAAGTTGCTGGTGGTCAGCGTTCGTCGGCTATGGGTGACTTCAACTGGGGTATCTTTGCCACAACCGAACACCCTGAGGAAGCGTTCGAAGCTATCGAGTTTTTCGTGGCACAGAGCGATCGCCTGTTCCCGGAATTCGCGAACATTCCACCGCGCAGCGACATTGCCCTGCCATCAACCGGCGACGCACGTAAAGACGAAGCATTGGCCGTATTTGTTGAGCAGTTGAAATACGCGCAACCACGCGGTCCTCACCCCGATTGGGCCAAGATCTCGAAAGCGATCTATGATGCGATGCAATCCGCCATGACCGGTCAGGCATCCGCGCAAGACGCGCTTGATACAGCGCAGGCTTCAATCGACGCTGTTCTTGGGAACTAAGAAACAGTCGCTTAAAAACGATCAGGCCAGTCTATACTGGCCTGATTGACCAGCGGAGGGCAGAAAGAGTGAAACGCCTATTCATCAGCATAAGTGACGGCAAAGGATTCGATATCCTGCTGGTCGGTTTGGCGATGTTTTTCCTTCTCGCGCTTGCGGGTATCCCGCTGCTCTACAATGTGTTGATGAGCTTTCAAGAGGTGGACATGTTCACCCTTGGCTCCTTTATTCGGCCGTGGGCCGGTCTTGATAACTACCGTTATATTTTCGCTCAGCCCGAATTCTGGCTGGTGATGAAAAACACCGCTTTGTTCGTATTCTGCTCCATGGCGGGACAGTTCGTTCTGGGCTTTGGTCTTGCGATATTTTTTCAACAAAATTTCTGGGGTGCCTCTACAATCCGAGGGCTGTTTCTGGTGTCCTGGGTGATGCCCGGCCTCGTCGTTGGCGGCATCTGGAGCTTTATTCTTGCCGGGGATTACGGCGTCTTGAACGCCATTCTTGAAGGTCTCGGCATCATCGACGAACCGGTGTTCTGGAAATCCGATCCCGACCTTGCCATCTGGGCGGTCATTATCGCCAACATCTGGCTGGGTTTGGCGTTTAATATGCTGCTGCTGTCTGTCGGTCTGGCCGCAATCCCCCGCGATCTGTACGAGGCCGCCGAACTTGACGGCGCGACCGCATGGCAACGGTTCCGCACGATCACCTTGCCGATGATGCGATCCACCATCGGGGCTGTTCTGGCGCTTGGCTTGATCGGCACCCTGCAACAGTTCGATCTGTTCCCCGCGATGACCGAGGGCGGACCTGCGAACACATCCAGTGTGACTCAATATTGGGCGTGGCAGATGAGCTTCAAGCAATATGATTTTGCCCGCGGCGCAACGATTTCGATGCTTATGCTGGTCTTTGTCTTTATGGCGGCCATTGTTTATGTGCGCTCCACACGTGGCGAGGTGCGCGGATGAGACCGGTCAAACACACCTATCTGTGGCTGCTTGCGGCGTTCGTCTTTTCAGTGATTTATCTGTTTCCGCTCTATTGGATGTATATCACCGCGATCAAAAGCCCGTCCGAGATTTTCGCCTCGCCACCGACATTCTGGCCAAATGATCCTGATCTTTCAATCTATCCAGACGTCTGGGAAGCCCGCGAAGTGCCCCGCTATATGTGGAACTCGCTGGTCATCGCATTCGGTGCGACGGGCCTGACCGTCGTCTTTGGCACGGGCTGCGCCTATGTGTTGGCGCGCTATCGCAATATCTGGGTCGATGTCGGGCTCTTCCTTGTCTTGATGCTTCAGGTGCTGCCAGCCTCCGTCATGGTGACTCCGTTGTTTGTCGGCTTTAACCAGATTGGCCTGCTTGGCTGGCCGCGCACGGCCGTGGTGCTGGGTGTGGCGGCAAAATCTATGCCCTTCTTTGTGGTGCTGGTGCGCGCCGCCTTCATGACCATCCCGCGCGAGTTAGAGGAGGCCGGATTGGTCGACGGAAATTCGCGCATTGGGGCATTTATCTGGATCGTCCTACCGATGGCGCGCAACGCCATTCTGGTCTGTGCACTGCTGATCTTCATGCAAGCCTTTGGCGAATATATCTATTCCGCCTCCATCATTCAGGATCAGAAACTGGCCCCTGCCAGCGTCGGACTGAAAACCTTCCTTGGCCCAAATTCCAAGGATTGGAACGCCATCATGGCCTATTCGGCGATGTATGTGACCCCGATCCTTGCCATTTTCATCCTCCTGCAACGTCGTATCGTCGCTGGACTAACTGCGGGGGCGCTCAAGTGACCATGCAAATTGAAATCCTTAACCTCGACAAACATTACGGGGCATATCATGCGCTCCGCGATGTGACCGTGCAAATCCCCAAGGGTCAGTTTGTGGCGCTGGTCGGTCCGTCCGGCTGTGGCAAGTCGACTTTGCTACGCTCGATTGCGGGCCTTGAAACCATCACGTCTGGCACGCTGAAAATCGAAGGCGAAATCGTCAATGACCTGCCACCGCGCAAGCGTGACGTCGCAATGGTATTCCAATCCTACGCGCTTTACCCGCATATGAGTGTGGCCGAGAATATGACCTATTCGCTGCGCATTCAGGGTGTATCGAAAGCCGATGCGTTGAAACGCGCCCGCGAGGTGGCCGAGGTAACTGGCCTCACCGACCTGCTCGACCGTCGTCCGCGCGATCTGTCGGGTGGTCAGCGCCAGCGCGTCGCCATGGGCCGTGCGATTGTGCGCGAGCCGAAGGCGTTCCTGTTCGACGAACCCTTATCTAACCTTGATGCTGCCCTGCGTGTCCATATGCGAACCGAGGTTCGCGCGCTTCACGACCGTTTGGGCGCGACGTCGGTCTACGTGACCCATGACCAGATCGAAGCGATGACCATGGCTGATCATGTTGTGGTCATGCGTCAGGGCGTTATCGAACAACAAGGGGCACCGATGGAGCTTTACGATAGGCCCGCGAATAAATTCGTCGCCGGATTTATCGGATCCCCTGCGATGAATTTCGTTGACGGCAAGATCGGCGAAGATGGCCATTCCGTCACGCTCGCTCTGCCTAACACCCCCGTCATTCCCCTGTCACGCAAAGCCGAAGCCGGCCGCAACGTCACAGTCGGTATGCGCCCTGAACATTTGAGTCTGGACGCCAACGACGGCCAGATCGAGGTCGCGATCCGGTCCGTCGAAAGCACGGGCTCTATGGCGTATTATACAACCAGAACCGACCCCGAATTGATGCTGGTCGAACAAGGCCGCAACCGGTTCAGGACAGGCGATACCGCCCGCCTGCGGATCGCGCCTGAAAACGTCCAACTGTTTGATCGAAAAACCGACATCGCCATCTGACGCGATTAAAGCGAAAAGAATTCCCATGCGTATATATGCCTCCGTCCCGTTTTCACGGGTCAAAATCACCGGTGACTTCTGGCACGAACGGCTGGAAACCGTTCTGACGCGCACCATCCCCAGCCAACTGAAAATGCTGGAAAAATCGGATATTCGTGGCTCGATCAAACTGCCAAAACCCGTGCCCCCTTTGACACAACCGCGTCGGCCAAACGGGTTCACGGTACAGGTCTTCTGGGACAGCGATATCGGCAAATGGATCGAGGCCGCGTCCTACGCCCTCTCCCACCGCCGCGATCCGGATGTCGAGGCCGAGATCGACGCAATGGTTGATGATCTGGCCAAAGCACAGGCCGATGATGGCTATCTAAACTGCTGGTATTTACAGCGCGAGCCGGAAAACCGCTGGACCAACATTCGCGACAACCACGAAATGTATAATGCGGGTCACCTGTTGGAGGGCGCAGTGGCCTATTATCAGGCGACCGGCAAGGACAGATTCCTAAAGATTATGGAGCGTTTTTGCGACCATATTGCCGCAACCTTCGGCCCCAATCCCGGACAAAAACGCGGCTATCCCGGCCATCAGGAAATCGAACTGGCGCTGGTGCGCGCATGGCACGCGACGGGTAAACGCAAATACCTCGACCTCGCGACGTATTTCATCGACGAGCGTGGCAATACCGACGGCGTCGAGCATTATTTCGACATCGAAGCGCGCGAGCGCGGTCAGGACCCCGCCGCCTATAGTTTTGCCGGGCACGAATATTCGCAGGCTCATTTGCCGGTGCGCCAGCAAACCAAAGTCGTCGGCCACGCCGTGCGCGCGATGTATATGTATGCCGCCATGGCGGACCTTGCTGCCGAACATAACGACGCCGCGCTGAAAGCCGCGTGCGAGGCGCTCTGGCGCGACGTCACCGAACGCCGGATGTATGTAACCGGTGGTTTTGGCCCATCCGAACATAACGAAGGTTTCACCAAGGATTTCGATCTACCGAACGACACGTCTTATGCCGAAACCTGCGCTTCTGTCGCGATGGTGTTTTGGGCGGCGCGGATGCTGAACCTCGACCTAGATGGTCAATATGCCGACATTCTGGAACTCGCGCTTTACAACAATTCGTTGGCCGGGCTCAGCCAAGATGGCGAGCATTATTTCTATGACAACAAGCTGGAAAGCGACGGTTCGCACCACCGCTGGGCCTGGCATTTCTGCCCCTGTTGCACAATGAACGTCGCGCGACTGGTGGCATCCGTGGCGGGATATTTCTACGGCGTTGCCGACAGCGAAATCGCCGTGCATCTGTACGGCGGCGCAGAAACCACCCTGCCGGTCGCCGGTGGGCAGGTGACGCTCAGCGAAACGTCAAACTACCCATGGGACGGCAAAATCCGTATCGACCTGACGCCCGAGGGAACCGGACCATTCACCCTGTCCCTGCGCATCCCGTCATGGAGCGAAGGTGCAACCGCCAAGGTAAACGGCGAAGCCATCGATATGATGATCGAGCGCGGCTATCTGAAAATTACCCGCGATTGGGCAGCTGGCGATACAGTTGACCTCGACCTGCCAATGAGGCCCGAACGCCTATACGCCCATCCCGACGTGCGCCACGACGTTGGCCGCGTGGCGCTGCGTCGCGGCCCGTTGGTCTATTGTTGCGAGCAACACGACAACGACCAACCCGTAAACCGCCTGCGCCTGCCACGCAACGCTGCACTGACCGCCAAAGCCAAACCGGACCTGCTGGGTGGGATCACAGTGATCGAAGCCGCAGCAAAAGCCGAGGATGCGAACGCATGGGCGAACCATCTTTATGCAACTAAACGCGCTCCGGAAATCGACACGGTCCTGACCGCAGTGCCCTATTATATATGGTGCAATCGCGAACCGAACCCGATGCAGGTTTGGGTTCAGGAATAAGCCAAACCTGCTTGTTCAATGAGACGCGCGCTTGCCCCTGTTCATGGGGCAAACGCAACCCGAGCTATGATATTTCGATAACGGGTTTGACCAGACCAGCCCTATCCGTCGCCCATTAGAAAGTAACGATCAGTACGCCGTAAACTGCACGGGTATTGATCGGAGCAGTGCAGTATGATCCCCGCAGCTTCAAACACGCCCAACCGTCAAATGTGCAAAAGTCGTTTCCAGACTTTTGGCAAAATCGCACCATTAATGGCATGCTCTTGGTCTGGGTATCCGGACGCACTGAAATACTCCGGAATTCACGGAAAAATAGAAAATCTTGATACTACAGAAATGCAATCTGTTGGCTGGGGTGGTAGGATTCGAACCTACGATACACGGTACCAAAAACCGTTGCCTTACCACTTGGCCACACCCCAGTGTGCGGTGTTTAATAGTAGTAGGCCTCGCCTATCGCAAGTGCAAATTCGCTCGACAATGCTACAAAGCAACAAACGGGTTTTGCTTGGCCAGTTGATCAAACTTCGCCAAGGTTTTTATCAATTCCGGCATAGCAGGCAGCGGGATCATGTTGGGTCCGTCTGAAGGCGCTTTGTCAGGGTCTTCGTGCGTTTCCAAGAACACGGCCCCCACCCCGAGAGAGACCGCAGCACGTGCCATCACCGGGGCAAATTCGCGCTGCCCCCCCGACGACCCGCCTTGCCCGCCGGGTTGCTGAACGGAATGGGTCGCGTCCATGACAACGGGGTATCCGGTTGTTGACATAATCGGGATTGACCGCATGTCGGCCACAAGCGTGTTGTAACCAAAGCTTGTCCCGCGTTCACACAAAAGGATGTTTTCGTTACCCGTCGACGCGACCTTCGCTGCGACATTGGCCATATCCCAAGGGGCCAAAAACTGTCCCTTCTTGATATTGATGGCGGCGCCGGTTTCCCCGGCGGCCAGCAGCAAATCGGTTTGGCGGCACAAAAACGCAGGGATCTGAAGGACATCGACTTGCTTGGCTGCGCGGGCACATTGATCGGGTGTATGGACATCCGTCAGCACCGGGCAACCGATACGATCGCGAACTTCGGAAAGGATATCAAGACCAGCCTCTATGCCCAGCCCCCTCTTGCCACCCAGCGAGGTGCGATTGGCCTTGTCATAGCTTGCCTTGAAAATATACCCGATCCCCGCGTCGGCACATGCAGCAGCAACCGTTTCAGCGATCATAATCGCATGATCCAGGCTTTCCAACTGACATGGACCTGCGATCAACGTGAAAGGTCTGTCATTGGCGATGGAAAGTTCACCAACTGAAACGGTTTTTTGTTGTGTCATACACTTACCTGTTCACGAAGGATCGACACCGTAAGCGACGCCATGATGTAGATCAGGAAAAAAACAATGAATGCCAGCATGGTATTTTCAAATCGCCTTGGGAAACTGGGAACATCGGGTGCTATTGGTGCCACACCTAGGCTTAGATATCGAACCTGCCGGTTGGCTTCAATACGGGCAAATTCGACCTGTTGCAGGGCCTGTTGCAACATGGTTTGGCGGGTTAACAAATTGGCTTCGGCAATCTGCAGTTCGGCCGAGATTTTTGCAAGTGACACGGCATTATCTGTCGATTTGGTCAGTTGATCGCGCAATTCTGTGACACGTTGTTCCATGCGTTCGATCTCGTTCTCCAAGACACCGACACGGATGGGATTTGGGCTTTCATTATCAAGCAATGCCCCGAGTGACTGTCGCTTCTCTTCGATTTGCAATTCCAGTTGGTTGATGATCGACATCTGAGAGGCCACTTCGGCGTCGGCGCTAAGGATGCCGCGCTGTTCCTGAAGGTCGAGTACCACTTGTTGAGCGGCATACATTTCCAGTTCAGCATTCTCATATGCATCCAGAGTCCCGCGCATCTGATCGTTGCGCACCCGTTCTGACAGCTCATCGACCCTCTCCTCAGCATATCCGATCAAGGCTTCGGCAAAGATTTGCGAGGCTTCGGGTGTGGCAGCGATCACCTCCAGTCGGATCACACCTTCGGAAGGGTCATAGCTGACCTTTACATGCTTACTATAAAAATCGAAGGTCTCTTCCAGACTGGCATTCGCAGGGAGGCGTTGATATTCATCAATCTCTTCGCTCTGGAAATGCGCCCGATACCCATGTTCCTGATCAAGGCGCGCCATCGCCTCTCGCGAGGTCAGATAGCCCTGCACAACAATCGAGTCTTCGGACTTGGCAAAACCGGTTCCCGCCAGCAACCCGCCCAACCCCAGTGAACCTTGGGCCTCGTTCTTCTGAATGATGAATTCGGCGTAGGTTTCATACATATCAGTCGCGACGTTGTAATAGTAATATCCAACCATTCCAGTGGGCAACGCAACAAAGAACAGAAGTCGCAAAACAAGCAGGAAAAGCCGAAATCGACGCCGCTTAACCAAATTGCGCTGTATTTCGTGAATGGCCGCCAGACGCTGCGCTTCGTTGATCGTTTGCCCGCCGCCTGTTTCCATCAGCATTTCGGGTTGTACGTCAATCAACGACACATCGTCATTCATCACGTCTATCCCCTGTGCTTCGAGGATACGAGCCGCATCTTGATCCGTTTCAGCCTCGATCCCCAAGCGACGCGCTTTACGACGAGCCTTGCGGTAATAGGCTTTCGGACGGTCGTCGTCCGCATTCTCGTCGGTCGCGTTGGATTGATCGTCAATGGTCATAATTATACATCTTCTTTGCGGCTTGCAGGCTATTGAAAATATGAAGGCGCCCATCCCGTAATACCGCGGCGGATGAACAATGTTTCTCTATCACCGACGGGTTGTGCGACACGATCACCACGGTCGACCGCTTCAGCCGTTCGGTTAGAATATTACCGGCCTTTCGATTAAACTCAACGTCGGTGGTTCCCGGCATCCCTTCGTCTATCAGGTAAATGTCGAAATCCAATGCCAGAAGCAGGGAAAAGGTAAACCGTGACCGCATCCCAGACGAATAGGTATTTAGCGGCATTTCGAAATATTCTTTTACGTCCGCCAAATAGCGACAGAATGCTTCGACATAGTCGGGATCAAGACCATAGACCCGCGCGATATAGCGTGAATTTTCCACAGCTGTGTGTTTAGCGCTGATCCCGCCGCTGAATCCCAACGGGAAGGAGACACGAGATCTGCGGATCACTTCGCCTTCGTCCGGCTTTTCCAGCCCTGCCATCATATTGATAATCGTGGTTTTTCCCGTTCCATTAGGCGCAAGAATACCCATCGAGCGTCCGAGCTCGATCTTAAAACTGGCTTGGTCAAGAATTACCTTGCGGTGCGTTCCTGTCCAAAACGATTTGCTGACGTTGCGAAATTCTATCGACATTCGTCCGCCCTGATCAGATGCATGTTCAGATCGTCTTTAGCAGTAACATGGTTTAGAATTTCCAAACAGCTATCCGTCGATTTTCTGAACGCGTAGCAAGCGCCCGCACACTACCGCAAGCACCGCTGCAAAGAAACTGAACAATGCTCCCATTTTTGCGGCATCCTGAACCGGACCAGCGTCAAACGCAACCGACGCGATGAACAAAGACACCGTGAAGCCAATAGCGGCGACACAACCAAGCACAAATAGATCGGCATTTCGCATGCCCTCGGGCAATCCCAGTTTCAGCACGTTCGATGCAAACGTGCCAAACAGCCAGATGCCGACCGGTTTGCCGATAATCAACCCTGCAAGGACCAACCAGGTTGCGTCACCGATTGCGCTGAACAACACACCAGCATTTGCCAATCCAAAGAAGAACAACACGATCTCGACCGGAGTTTTCAGGCCGTGTTCGATTGCGTTCAACAGGTCAGTCAAGTGACGTTCTGCATCGGCAAATAAACCAAAGGCCCTGTCAGCATGGGGAATGGTTGGAATTATTGGCAAAAGACCCAGTGCAGGGTGTATGCCGGCTTCCTGAAAACCATACCAGCTAAGCGCGGCTGCGATCAGATAGGGGAAGAAACTAAGCTTTTCGCGCACCCAAGTCGAATTTGGGCGGTGTTGCTTTCCCCGGTCCAACCGACGTGGCAACCAGTTTGCCAGCACAAATACCCCAATTGCAGCCGCAACCGACAACAACAACCAAACAGGGGCCAATTCACCAGACGGATAGAATATGGCCAGAATGATCAACCCAGCGGCGTCATCGGCAATGGCCAGAAGCAACAGGAATCGAACAGCCGGATGTCCAGCCCCAAACACCAGACGACCAACCAGATAGGAAAACGCAATGTCCGTTGCCGTGGGTATGGCCCATCCATTCGCCACCGCATCATATGTCGTCGAGCCGAATAGCCATGCCATACCAAGATAAATGGAAATCGGTCCGATCATTCCGCCAATGGTCGCGATCAAAGGTGTCGCGGCTTTCTTTCCCCGAAGCGAACCATCTTCAAGGATCACGGCTTCCCAGACCTCCTTGCCTGCGATGGCAAAGAAAAACGCCATCAGGACATCATTGATCAGATAGTGCAACGTCAGCGTGCGGTGCACATGACCTTCGGCATCAATATGCGCATGGCCAATAATGAAATCGTCGATAAGTTTAAATTCTACGAATGCATGATACGACTGATAGTCCACGTTCGCCCAGATCAACGCGACAATCGCGCCGATAACCAGAAACAGTGAATATTCCGTCAGAAAATTCCAAACCTTGTACATGCCCGCTCCATTATCGTCTGATGCGGTTCTAATCGAAGCGGGTTCGGGCTGCAACCGCACGCAATGCAAAGCTTTGTTATTGTATCGAAGACAAAAATTGTTAAGGGAAAGGTATGAGTCAAACAGACAACCTCTCTCCACTGGACCAGTTGCAACCGCGGCTGTTAGACAGTCAGGAAACCTCGGGATACAACGCCTATTTTCAGGTTTTTCTGGAAACGTTATTACGCGTTTTGCTGGAAGAGTCTGACGCGAAAGACCCAGACATGGAGGTGTTTGCAATCAGTGACGGGAAATTCGTTCTGGCATTTGATACAGACGAGAATTTCTCGGCCTTTGTTGATAGACCGCGTTTATGTTCCCGTATAACGGGGCGCGATCTGTTGAAGGCGTTGGCGGGCAAAAATATCGGTGTGATCGTGAATGCGAACGCGATCGAAGGTGCCGCCTTCCTGACACCTGAACAGGTTTCATGGGCACTGGAAATGTCGGACCAGTCGCTAGAGATCCATGTCAGCACAAATTCTTCAGTAGCGCGCGCAAATCCCTCGGATGAGGTTTTGGACATAATACAACGGAATTTTAATGAGCTTGGCGGCTTTGTCGATGCCGCCTATCTTTGCAATATCCAAGATGATCAGGGCAATGAGGCGTTGACTCTGGCGCTTGTCAATTGCGCCGCCGAGGCGCAATTGACCGCGCTGCTGACCGCCTCCGATATGTCACGTTTCAATCCCAAAACTGCGGTTGCAATTGCGTTGGTTGAAGCGGGATCCGAGATCGAACAAAAGTTGCAACAAATTGGCGTGAGAATCGAATTCAAGGTTAAGCCGCAACCCGTTTCGCTAACGGCGACCGCTCCGGGGATGGACCCGGATCGCCCACCCAAGCTACGATAACAGCTTTACCAAATCCTTCTTGACCGACAAAACGATCTGACGCCCCAGTTCTCCACGAAGCTGTTCTTCCAGTACTTCGCGAACAACATTTCGTAACATTTCAGGCTCTACCCCAACATCACGTAGTTTTTCCGCATCGTTGCGGCGCTTGGATTGGTAGAAACCGTGATAACTGTCGCGTGGAATATCAACGCGCATATGCGGCTGAAGGACCAGAATTTTTGTTGGCAGGTTGCCCGGATTTTTTGGCGCCCGATAAATATATTTCGGACGACTGCTTACCTGCGGTTCGACACGTCTGCTTTCCAGCAGGTCTGTGGCGCGGCTCGGTGTAACCGCCCCTGTCGAGTCAATATCAGAAAATCGCGCTTTGGTTTCCCGACGCACCATCCGACGGATGGCACCCATCACGGAGTCTATGCTCTCAGCGCTGGAATTCGCTGTCTCTGCCACGGCCTTGCCCCCAACAACTATTGTTTATTATTTGTCGTTTGTTGGTGACTATAGGCCAGAAGCTAGAAAAATCAAACTATTCCCAGCGGTCAGCGATGGAATCCAGCACTTGTCCGCCACTAAACGTGCTGACTGGTGCGGTTTTGACACGGTCAAAATTCACATTAGGATCATATGCAGGGATGCCAAGATTGAGGTTTTCGACTGTCAACAGGCCCATCGCCGCAAGCAGATTGAGCGCCGCCACATATTCATCACGTTGCGCTGAAGCCAGGTTAGATTTTGCCGTCAGCAGTTCCTGTTCGGCATCCAAAAGGTCCAGTGTCGTTCGCGCCCCAAGCCGTAATTCTTCTTCGATGCCACGATAGGCAACCTCGTTAGCCTCGATTTGCAGGCGTGCAGCTTCGATCGAGGCCCGAGCAACCCGGATATTTGCCCAAGCTGACGCCGTCGCCTGACGCACTTGGCGCATGGTTTCCTGCGTTGTGGCTTTGCGCGATTCCAAAATCTGGATGGCCGACCGCATGGCGCTAGACAAAGCGCCGCCCTGATAGATCGGCATCTGTCCATTCAGGAAGATCGAGGCAGATGTGCTTTCGGTGCCGGGGATTGAGGTAATGGAGTAGTCAATCGAGGCACCAAGACTGACCGTTGGGATTCGGACGTTGCGTGCGCGGACCAGATCATGTTCGGCCGCGCGTTCCTCATACCGGGCCGCCAGGATCGCAGGGTGTTCGCGCATGGCGATTGACTCCGCCTCAGCCAAGGACATGGGCAAATTTGGCAACGCGGGTGGAGCGGACAGGTTTGTCGGTTCAGAACCGATAATGGCGCGATAAATCTCTTTCGACAGCGACAGACCGCCGCTGTTGGCAGCAAGGCTGGTTTGCGCTGCTGCAAGCCGTGCACGCGCCAGCGCAACGTCCGTCGAGGTCACGGACCCGACGTCAAATCGGTCCTGCGTCGCTTGTACTTGCTGTTCAATCAGATTGACGTTGTTTACTGCCAGCGCCAGAAATCGCTGGTCCCGGCGCACATCGAGATAGGCAATGGCAGCTTGCAGCAACAGCGTCTGTTCAGTCGAGCGAAGATTAGCCTGTGCGGCCAGAACGCCATATTCCGCAGCTTTCAATGCGTCGGCACTGCGCCCTCCGTCATACACAACCAAGCTGGTATCCAAGCTGGCACGAAAACTGTCAGTATCCTGATCCAAAGCAGTGATCGGAGCCGAACTGCTAAGGTTCGCGGACAATCCAACCGACGGTCGCATAGCCGCAATCGCTTGAGCGACTGTTTCATCCTGCGCACGCAGTCCAGCACGTACCGCCAGTAAAGAAGGATTCGTCTGGTACGCTTGCGCCAAGGCTTCCTGCAACGTCGTGGCATGAACTGAAAGTGGCAATAACAGTACAAAAACCGCACAAAGTGCAGTTGCGTTTAGATGACGGAACATTCTTTATTCCCTTTGAGCAGTCAGGCCTCTCCAACCTAGAGGTTTACGTCAAAGGTTCAAGATCAATTTCTCAAAAAACGAATGTCGGAACGACTTCGAATCCGGGAAGAACGGGGGCGAACGCGTTGTGCTGATCATCCCACGCGATACGATCTCCGGATTTGATCCCCACAGAAATCTGCGAGCGACCATCATGTTTACGGATCGCGATGATTTTGCCGTGATCCTTGACCTGCGACATTAGTATGTCGGGCAGAATTTCAATGGCTCCGTTGATCAGGACAACGTCATAGGGGGCATGATCCCCTTCACCCATTGCCAGATCACCAACATGAACAACACAATTGTCCTGCCCCTGTTCCGACAAGGTCTGTTCGGCGACTGAAGCAAAGGATTCATCGGACTCCACACAGATCACCACTTGTGAAAGTCGCGAAATCACAGCGGGAACATATCCCAGATTCGCGCCGATGCATAACACCATATCTGTGGGCTGAATATTGGCCCCTTCCAGCATTCGCCCGATCGTCCGTGGCGCTAACAAAGTGCGGTTATTTCCCAGATCGATATTTTGATCGGCATAAGCGATCGCCTTTTTGTCGCGCGGAACAAATGCCTCACGCGGGGTATCCAATAATGCCTTGATCACCGGATAAAGCGTTATGTCCGAGGGACGGATCTGTCCATCGACCATATGTTTGCGCGCCAACGTGAAATCGATCATAGTGGGAATCCTGTCTGCGTCATCGTTAGCGCCTTTTGCCATAATCAACCCTACCCTGCAACGCCACACTTGCCGCTTGCACCTGCGTTTTGAGGCCGCTATATCAGCGCCACCACAAACGACGGCGAGTTGGCGGAGTGGTTACGCAGCGGATTGCAAATCCGTGTACACCGGTTCGATTCCGGTACTCGCCTCCATGGTTTCCCTAATGATCAGTTCTTGATGCCCACATCATTGGAACACCACGCGTTTAAGTTGGTGGGGAGAACTGGTTCAATTCCTCAGAAATTGCATCTGTCGCCGCCTTTAGCTCTGTCAGGTAATCTGCTGCAAACTGTTCAGGACTGCGGTAGTGGGTCGGCCACAGGATAGATATCGCGCCAAGAAGTTGTTGGCCACGATAGATAGGGCGCGCAATCGCGGCAAGCCCATCATCGAAATTGGTCTGTCCCGCCATCCGTGCTATGCGCACCCCATATCCGCGGGCACGTGTTTTTTCCAAATGACGAAGATAATTCGTGCGCGAGATATTATACCGCGCCAACCCCCAAACTTCGTCGCCTTCGCAATGCGCGGCGATACGTTCATATCCCGCATCGTCCATTTCTGCCAAACACGCCATGCCCGTTGCTGACACAAACATGTTGATATGACGATTTAAAACGCCTCGATAAAGGTGAAAAGGGCTGAGCGGACGCGTTGAATCCAGAACGGTCATTCGCGCGCCGCTGATCAGATGAATGTCGGATGGCCACGATATTTTCCGAGTCATTGCCGAAATCACCGGCATGGCGATATCTACGATATAAGCCTGATCAGTAGGAAGCGGCGCTTCGGAAGACAAAGGCATCGTGACCAGGATACGGTATTTTCGATCCGCCACCGATTGGCGCACCAGCCGACGGTTAATCATCGTTGCCAGCAATCGTCGAATCGATGATTTGGGGATGCCGCTTTGGGCATGAAGATTTGCCAAGCTACAGGACCCTTCGCGCGCCAAAATCTCCATAATAGTGATGCCCCGGTCGAGAGATTTATGGTGCAGATCTGAGTTCATAGCCGAACTGTGCCGCACAGCGGCACGTTTTTGCAAGTGCGTTGAGTGCTCAAAGGCTCTCGGGCAGCATTTTTTGCAGGGAGAGAGATCATCATGAATGTCAAATCGCTGCACTGGCTATTTGACCACATGGCGGCAATCGCAGCGGCATGTATGTCACTGTCTGCCATTTATGTGGCAGGGTTCGGGGTTTTCGACAACGTAATCGTGTCCGGCGGAACGGTTTTGATTGCCGTTATCTTTGGCTTTCTGGCATGGCGAAAACCTGGGGATGCTGGCACAAGCGCACTCTGGTTGATCCTGCATGGCACCATGATGATCTTGCTGGTCCTGCTGATCCTTCAATGGGGCAAGGTGATGTTTGAACAAGAAGTGTTCTTCATCAACATCACCAAGGCGCAAGACATTTCTGCATGGGTGGCAATAGGATTGATCACCTATTTGACCTGGCGATTTTTTGGACTGCCCATGCTGGCTGTCGTGGTATTTGCCGGAGTATATGTTCTGGCCCCATCGGGTATCGGCGGGGGTGAGCACTGGACACGTGTCGCCGAGAACCTGTGGTATTCTTCGGACGGAGTGTTTGGACGCCCGGTCGAGGTCGTCGGGCGGATCGTTCTGGTTTATGTTGTTCTGGGTGCGGTCCTTCAGACTGCAGGTGCGGGCGAGGTGCTGCTACGCATCGCCTTTGCTGCAACTGGGCGGTTTGCCGGAGGGCCGGCGCACGCATCAATTGTCGGGTCAGCACTGTTCGGCACGATGTCCGGGGCCGCGGTTGCCAACGTCGTGTCGACTGGTGTTTTCACAATACCCGTGATCAAAAAGGTCGGGTTCAAGCCTCGCTTTGCCGGGGGGATCGAAGCTGCAGCCTCGACAGGTGGACAGATCATGCCGCCAGTCATGGGCGCGGTTGCGTTCCTGATGGCGGATGTGACGGGAATACCCTATCTACAAATCATCGTAGCCGCCCTCATACCGGCGCTAATGTATTACGGATCGCTGTTTGCGATCGTTTATGTCGAAGCCAAACGCAGCGGTATCGGCGCGATCCCTCCTGACGATCGGGTTCGTCTTACACGCGCAGATTTCGTCAAGTCTTTTGCCTTTTGGGTTCCGCTTGGCGTAATTGTTTTTGTCCTTTTGACGGGGCGCACCGCGCAAAATGCAGGGGCATATGCGTTGGCAGCGGCTTTTGTCATGTGTCTGATCATGTTTCCGGATTTTCGCCATCCTCGAAAATGGTGGGACGCTTTGGTTGATGCCGGGCGATCCGCCTCCACGCTGATGATCGTTGTGGCCGCGATTGGGTTTGTCATCGGGGTCGTCAACATGACCGGTGTGGGCATCAAATTTGCGGAATATGTCCTGGCCTTTTCTGGCAGCTCGCTTTCCCTGTCTTTGATCATGGTGATGTTGGCAAGTTTAGTTCTGGGAATGGGCGTGCCAACCGGCGCAGCCTATCTTATTATTGCAATCGTTTTGGGGCCGGCATTGGAACGGCTGGGCGTTCCAGCGATCGCCGCGCATTTATTTGTCTTATATTTCGGAGTACTGAGTTCGGTAACACCTCCAGTTGCCCTGTCGGCTTTTGCCGCTGCGCCGATTGCTGGTGCCGGACCAATGGAAACCGGATTTGCGGCTGTGCGCCTTGCCGCTGCCGGTTTCATCATACCGTTCGTGTTTGTTTACCACCCCGATATTCTACTTGTGGCGGGCGAGGTCAGCCTATTCGGGCTGATCTGGGCTTGCGTGGCGTTCGTGATATCGACCTGGGCGCTGGTCACTGCCGTTGGCGGATGGGAGCGGAGGAACCTGGAGCTCTGGCAGCGAGCGATCCGCTTGATCTGCGGCATTCTGGTTTTGGCAGTCGATGGGCGGATCGCCCTGCCTGCTGGCATCATCATTATCTCACTTATCGGCTTACAATGGGTAAAGTCCCGCCCCATTGCGCAGAATATTTGAAGGGACATGGGAGGAAAATGACATGAAACCATTTCTGAGATCACTGGCGGCTTCAATCGTCGCACTTGGTGTCGCGACGTCTGCAACCGGACAGGAAACCAATTTGAAAATGGCCACCATCGCGCCGGGTACATCTGCGTATCTGGCGATGACGACCATGGCGACATTGGTCAATCAGGCGCTTGATGATGTTAATATTCAGGTTGATGCAACCGGCGCTGCAACAAAACACATGATCGAGGTTGCGGAAGGCAAGCTCGACATGTCGATGACATCACCAACGGTTTACAACTTTATGAAATCCGGCACGGCGATGTATTCACAGTTGGAGAATGCGCCAGCACTCGCTGAAAACTTGCGTTTGGTCTACTGGTTCCCATTGGGTCAGTATCACATCGTTACCTATGCCGATTCCGGTATCATGACCCCTGCTGATATCGCAGGTAAACGCGTCTTTCTTGGCCCACCGGGTGGAGGGGCATGGGCTGCGGCCAACACTTGGGTAAATATCCTGACAGGATACGAACCCGATGTGGATTACGAAAACGTCAAAGCCAGTTGGTCGTCAGCGTTCCAAGGCTTTCAGGACCGGCAGTTTGATGTCTATGTGATATCCGGTATCGCACCATTCCCTCAGCTGGAACAGTTGGCACTTACGTCTGAATTGCGGCTTTTGGGGCTGTCCAAGGAAGAGTTCGAGGCCAACCCAGCAGCCCAGGATTTCGTCTATAATGTACAGGGCGAAGAACTTGGGATCATTCCCACCGGCATCTATGGGGATGGCGTTGTAAACACCGAAGACGTCTATACTCTTGGCGCTGTGGTTGGCGTTACGGCCCGCGCCGATATGGATGACGAGTTGGTCTATCGTATCACCAAAGCCTATTGGGAAGCCGCCGAAGACGCGATGACAACCAATCCTTGGCTAAAGGATGTGACGCTCGAATATGCCGTTCAGGATGGCGGCATGGCACTCCACCCCGGAGCCCTTCGTTATTACGAGGAAATTGGAGTGGATATTCCTGAAGCCTCGAAATAGGTTTCACGAAGACCCGCCTTCGGTTATGCCCCACAAATCGAAGGCGGGATCAAACCACGAGACGTATGACGCAAACTGTAAAAAATATACTGTTTATCATGTTCGATCAGCTTAGGTTCGATTATCTGAGCTGTGCCGGTCACCCTACCCTGTCCACACCCCATATCGACGCCTTGGCCGCCAAATCATTGCGGTTCAGCAATGCCTATGTGCAATCGCCGGTATGTGGGGCAAGTCGGATGAGCTTTTACACAGGCCGCTATGTCTCCAGCCATGGCGCTGCGTGGAACAATTACCCCTTAAAAGTGGGGGAGCTTACCCTTGGCGACCATATGCGCAAAATCGGGGTCAACAGCACCTTGATTGGCAAAACCCACATGAAAGTCGACTCCGAAGGACTGGATCGTCTGGGGATAAGTCAGGACAGTGTTATCGGCGCGCGCGTCAGCGAATGCGGATTTGATGTTTATATTCGTGACGACGGTCTGTGGGCGGAAGGACCGGATGGGTACTACGATTCCAAGCGCTCTCCGTATAACGAATTTCTGAAATCGCGCGGTTATACGAACCCCAACCCGTGGGCCAATAACGCCAACGCGGGCGTTGACGACGATGGGGATATTGCCAGCGGTTGGCTGATGAAGAATGCCAGATTGCCAGCCAATATCGCCGAAGAGGATTCCGAAACACCTTGGCTAACCAGCCGCTGTATCGAATTTCTGGACGCGCAACCGGACGACAAGCCTTGGCTGTGTCATTTATCTTATATCAAGCCACACTGGCCGTATATTGTCCCCGCCCCATATCATGAAATGTACGGCGAAGATGATATCGTCCCTCCGAAACGTCACGCCCGGGAGCGTCAGAACCCGCACCCGATTTATGCCGCGTTCATGAACAATCAGATTGGTCAGGCGTTTCAGCGTGACGAAGTGCGCAAATCCGTTATCCCGGCTTATATGGGGCTGATCAAACAATGTGATGATCAAATCGGACGCTTGATGAGGTATCTGGAACAGACGGGGCGCATGGAGGACACGATGATCGTGATTACCTCGGACCATGGCGATTACCTTGGTGATCACTGGTTGGGGGAAAAAGATCTGTTTCATGCCCCCTCGGTGAAGGTTCCGCTGATCATTTACGACCCACGCAAGCAGGCTGTCGCAACGCGGGGTCAAGTTTCGGAGGCATTGGTCGAAACCATTGACCTGATTCCAACTTTTCTGGACGCAAAAGGACAAGACATTCCTGACCATATACTCGAAGGCCACTCTTTGCAGCCCCTGTTATTTGGCGAAACACCCGCAAACTGGCGGGATCAGGTGATCAGCGAATATGACTATTCTGTTACGTCTATGGCCAAAAATATGAACATCGCACCGCGGGACGCGCGACTTTTCATGATCGCGACGGATCAATGGAAATTGATCCACGCCGAAGGTGGCTTCCGTCCGATGCTGTTTGATCTCGTGAATGATCCGGATGAGTTCAACGATCTTGGTGACAGTGCGGAACATGGGGCAATTATTGCCGAAATGTACGACAAGCTGTTCACCTGGTCACGACGTATGTCGCAACGCACGACAATTTCAGAAAAAGCGATACTGGACCGTAGAAATGGCAGGGGGTCAACGGCGCGCGGTATTCTTTTGGGCACCTATGATGAAAATGATGTAACCCAAGACTTACTTGTTAAATATCAAGGAAAAGCGGCCAGAAACCCTTAAGCCGTCCAATAGATCCCCGTTTTCGTACATCGCATTAAATCTGTTCTGGGTCGTTCCGATACCTTAAACCCGCATCGCCCCAAAATTTGTGGCACCAGTGATCGAAGACCGCGTTCCTGACCATACAAAAGCGGGTGAGCGATGCCGGCGCGTTAGTTCCCCAGCGCATCCTGAACGATTTCATCCAGCAGCGTCTGAACCTCCAGCATTTCCCCCTCGGGCATATTGCGATACCCGGCGTGTCTGCTGACCCTGATCAACCCTTGTGTTCTTCCGGTGCTGCCAATTGTGTTGGCATCGTTACTGGATCAGGATCGGCGTGGGCCACTGGCATTGGCGATGGGACTGACAGTCAGCTTCGTTGTTTTTGGAATGTTCGTTGCCACGGTCGGATATTCCATTGGACTGACGCAGGACCTATTGACCCAGATCGGGGCCGGGTCGAATCTGTCCATGACGTCGCGCATGAATGATGGCGGCGTGATCTTTGCTGATGGCATCGAACAGGATTACCTGCGGTTCGAATGGGGCATGACGGCAAAGGTTTCGATTTCAGCGAAATCCTTAAACCTGGTGTCCTGAGGGTTAACCCCCTTCTGATACCCCCGCCTCGGCAAATGTTGCCATGCCGGAATGGCAAGCGATTGCGCCTTTCAGGACGCCAATCGCCAATGCCGCGCCGGATCCTTCGCCAAGACGCATCCCTAGCGACAGCAGAGGGGCTTTGCCAAGTTTCGCCAACAGGTTCGCGTGGGCCTGTTCCGCAGACACATGCCCCGCCACACAATGATCCAGTGCGGTCGACGACAACGCATGCAGCACAGACGCCGATGCCGTGCAGATGAACCCGTCCAGAATAACCGGAATGCGTTCCACTCGTGCCCGGGCGATTGCCCCAACCATCGCCGCCAGTTCCCGACCGCCCAATCGTGCCAGCACCTCAAGCGGTGCGCCCTTATGAAGCGATACGCCCCAGTCAACAACTTCGGCTTTGCGATTCAGCCCGTCATCATCTACCCCCGTCCCGCGGCCTACCCAATCCGCCCCGGTTCCACCAAACAGCGCACAGGCAATGGCCGCGGCAGACGTTGTGTTGCCAATCCCCATTTCCCCTGTAACGACCAAATCCGCCGCCGGATCAACCGCATCCCATCCAACGCGCAGTGCCGCGACGCATTCTTCGTCCTCCATCGCGGGGCCCACGGTGAAATCTTCGGTCGGGCGGTCCAGATCAATTGCATGAACCGACATCTTCGCCCCGAACGCATCTGAAAGCTGATTGATTGCCGCCCCACCGGCCTCGAAATTCGCTACCATCTGTATCGTGACTTCGGGTGGAAAGGCTGAAATCCCTTGCGCCGTCACTCCGTGATTCCCGGCAAAAACCAACACCTGTGGATTTTCCAGTCGGGGCTGCACATCGCGCCGCCAACCCGCATACCAGATCGCCAGATCCTCCAGCCGTCCCAGTGCGCCCGGCGGTTTCGTAAGAACAGAGTTGCGCGCAGTGGCGGCTCTAATCGCAGTTTCATCGGGTGCTGGAAAACTCCGCACGAGGTTCGCAAATTCCTCTAGGGTCGAAAATGTCATATGTCCCTCCACATCTTTCCTCGCTCTAGCGGGTTTGCTAGAGGATGTTGAGAGTGAAAACGATCCAAGGCGCAACATGACCGACTTTCGCGAGAATCTGGACCTTGCTCCCCACGATATTTGGGTCGCGTTTTCGCTGCTGTCGCGCCTACCCGTGCCGGTGGATCACCGCAAGGCGGCATCGCGTGGGGCAAGCGCCGCTTGGGCCTATCCCATCGTCGGCGCTGTGCATGGCCTGATTGCTGCGCTGATCGCCACGATGGCTACAAATTTTGGCACGTCGCCGGATATTACAGCCATTCTGGCACTTGGTACACTGATCCTGCTGTCAGGCGGCATGCACGAGGACGGTCTGGCGGACACAGCGGACGGCTTGGGCGCGATGAATCGGGATCGTAAGCTGGCGATCATGCATGATAGCCAGATCGGCACCTATGGCGTGTTGGCGCTATTGCTGGTGACGCTTGGCCGCTGGTCAGGGCTAGAGGAAGTTGCGACTTCCATCCCTGCTCTCGCCGCCATTGGGGCCGTGTCCCGCAGCGCCATGAGCTTCCAGATGGTTATCCTGCGTCCCGCCACTGAAGATGGTCTATCCGCCACCACTGGCCAGCCAAGCGAGGGGACGGTCCTGATCGGTGCAACGATCGCGCTAATCCTGTGTATCCTTGCCGCCGGATTTGGTGCGATAGCGCTTTTCCTTGTGCCATTCGTCGCAATCCTGCCGATCACCGCCTATGCCAAGCGCGCGCTGGGTGGGCAAACAGGGGATATTTTGGGGGCGACACAGCAGGTGGCAGAACTTGCCACAATTACTGTTCTGGTTGCCCTGTTGTAACCTGCGCTAACCCGACTCGTCCAACCTGTCCCGACAGGCCCCAAGAATATCATCCCAATTGTGGAAATTCAGGTGCCCTGCCCCTTCCACCCAGTAATAGGCGGTATTCGGAACGGCTTTCTCGATATATCGCCCCATTGCATTCGTCACAAAAATATCGTCCGTTCCCTGCCAGATGAAACTCGGCACGCGCACATCCGCAATATCAAATCCCCAGTCCGTATAGGCGATCATCGCTTCATGCGCAGGACCGCGACTCCCTTGCCGAAAGGCCTCCCGCTCGACGATCTCGAATTGCTTGGCAACAACTGAGTTCGCCAAGACTTTTTGGTCTGGTGCAGAAACAGAGCGTTTCATCAAACCAAGAAATAATCGCGGCCAATAACGCGCCGCCCAACCCATCGGCGCAAAGCCAACCTGCATAATCCAGGGAAACCGCCGCGCGAGCCGCATAAATGCCCGATCAAGGCGGTTGAGGTTAGCCGCGATCTCCGGCGTCGCCACCGGTCCCCACGGGCCCAGCGCACCGATGAATTGCAGCCGCTCGGGCGCGATGAACACGCCGCACGCAAAAAGATGCGGTCCTGCCCCAGAATGTCCCGCCACACCAAATTGCCCAATCCCCAGATGATCGGCGAGGGCTAAAATATCCTCGGGCCAATCGGCAAACCGCCGCCCTTTCTGGAAATCCGACTGGCCAAACCCCGGTCGATCCGTCGCGATAAGGCGAAACCCGTGGTGCTTTGCGGCCTCGGCGGCGAAAGCTGCCTCGAATTGACAACTGGGGGTGCCATGGAAATAAAATACCGGAAACCCGACCGAGTCCCCCCATTCAGAATACGCCAGCCGCCGCCCGCCTTTTAACGTCAGATGACAAATGTCAGTAAGCATGATGTCTGTGTTTGGCATAACTGGGCCACAGGTTAAGCAGCTTGGGGTTGACCTTCAAGATCACAGCAGACGCAAAGGTTAAACAAAAAACGCCCCGCAAATTGCAGGGCGTTTCTTTTCGAAACCAGTGAACTTAAGCAGCTGCGCGTTTGTCCAGCAAATCGCCAACTTTGCGCTGTGCGTCGTCTTCGTTTAGACCGTCGACGGCCGCGACTTCGCGGGTCAGCCGCTCCAAAGCCGCCTCGTATAGCTGACGCTCGGAATAGGACTGTTCGCGCTGTTCATCATTGCGGTGCAAATCACGCACAACTTCGGCAATCATGATCAGGTCGCCAGAATTGATCTTTTGTTCATATTCCTGCGCACGGCGCGACCACATGGCGCGCTTGACCCGGGCGCGACCTTTCAAGGTCGTCATGGCTTTGGCCACCACATCCGGGCTCGACAGCGGTCGCATACCCACAGATTCCGCTTTATCAGTCGGGACGCGTAGGGTCATTTTGTCCTTGTCAAAGGTGATGACAAACATCTCCAGCTTGAAGCCCGCGACTTCCTGTTCCTCGATGGAAACAACCTTGCCTACACCGTGGGACGGGTAGACGACATAGTCATTCGCGCGGAACTTTGTGCTTTTGCTCATCTATACTTACTTCCTTTTAGAGAGACAAAGGACCCACATATTGCCGAAGGCAATCTGCGATCCTTGTCGATTATTGCGGCTATCCCCTCCCCAAAATCGGGTAAGCCGTCCGATATACGGCCTTAATATAACACAAAAAAAGCCCTTTTCCAAGGGGAGGTAACGCATCAGCAATATTTTACGCCAAACGGACCGTTTGGGGATTACCCCCCTTCACCCGGTGCTTCGCTGAAATATTTTTCCAGTTTGCCGTCTTCACCGTCATGTTTTTCAGCATCTGGCAGCGGGTCTTTCTTCGATATAATGACGGGCCAAAGTTCCGAATATTTCCGGTTGAATTCGACCCATTTTTCTGCGTCTGGCTCGGTGTCAGGGCGGATCGCATCGGCGGGACATTCCGGCTCGCAGACACCGCAATCGATACATTCGTCGGGATGGATTACCAGCATATTCTCGCCTTCGTAGAAACAATCTACGGGGCAGACTTCGACACAGTCGGTATATTTGCAGGCAATGCAGGCATCATTGACGATATAAGTCATCTGGACCCTCGGAAATTACACATCAGGGCGCGCGGGCGCGATTTGTTCGAAACGCTTATTAGGGCGGTGTGCCAAGATGATCAAGAGCGATCGCGTACCAGCTCGGGTCACAGCTTTGTGCCCCGTTTTGTTCCCCCGACCCCACGCAGGCATTCTTCCGGTAAACATGGTCAAATCCCAAACGGTTAAAGGATGAAAGCGGGCACCATAAAATCTGGTTCTTTTTAGGGGTCTTTCAACGCGTCCAGTTGACGACGGTCCTTTTTGGTTGGTCGCCCACCAACGCGTTCTGTTTCCACAGGTGCTATGCGTTCCTGCGCTGGTGTCAGATCTTCAAAAAGCGCCTGCGCCTCGCTTGCGGGGCCCCGACGCTCCCCAAGGGCAACAATACGCACGATCCTGATCCGATTAGCCTGCGGAAAGACCAAACCGTCACCAACTTTTACGAAATGTGCGGCCTTGGAAACCTTAACCTCGTTAACACGGACATGCCCGGCACCAACGATCTTGCTGGCAAGCGAGCGCGTTTTGAAGAACCGTGCCTGCCACAACCATTTGTCCAGCCGTATCTTGTCGCTCATTTATCCTTTAGCGCAGCAAGTGCCGCAAACGGATTGTCAGGATCAATGGCTTTTTCCGGTTTCGGAGGTTTGGCAGAAAACTGCTGCCGCCCTTGCGGTTTGCCTTTGGGTTTTGCATTCGGTTTTCCACGCGGCTTGCGTTGCCCCTGATCAGCGGGTCGGCGACGCGGCGCCCAAGTAAAGGTATAAAATACCTCGTCTTCTACCGACGGCTCTGCATCTGTCTCAATCGCGTCTGCCAATGGCGCTTCCTGTGGTTCATTCTCTGTTTGCGACTCTTCTACGGAAGTGCTGTCGGTTACGGGTGAAACAACCTCAGACGACTCTGCTTTGACTTTTGGGCGCTCTCCACGTTCCGACTTATATCCCAAGCCTTCCATCAGGTTGGCGAATTGATCCAACGTCAACCCGGTAATGGACAGCATATCGGGATTGGCTTCGAAGCCAGCCCGCGTATCCTGACTGCGCAGCATATCTGCCAGACGCTCTAACATATCGATCCGGATTGCCCGTTCGCCAGCCAGCCGATAGCCAGCATGAGCGTAATAGCCCTCTGGCGCATCCGTTACAGCAGGGACTGTCACCAACCCTGGCGGCGGAGCTTCGGGAAACTCCTGCAAATCTTCAAACAGCGACCAAAGCACCAGCCGCAGACGTGTCGGTGCAGGTTTTAGCATCAAATGTTGGAAAATCGTGAACTGCCCAAAGCGGACGCCATGTTTGCGTAACGATCCGCGCCCATCCTGATCCAACTGTTTAATGTCATTTGCGATTTTCTGGCGCGGGATTACCCCCATGGCCTCGACAATCTGAAACGCCACTCCTTTGGCCAGTCCGGACAGGCTTTCATCAATTTTTAGCGCCAGAAGCGGTTCGAAATGCGCGGCAATCCGGCGATCAACAAAATGCGATAAACGTCGGCGAACCTTCTCGATAACATCTGCACCCGCTTCTTCATCAACAAAGGCTTCGATCTGCGGCGACAGCGCATCCGCGCCTTTCACCAATTTGCCAACGGCATATTCGCCCCACATCAACCCGCCCTGTTCGGTGATGTCCATCTCTGTATCCGGGGCGTTGTAGAATTTGTCAGACCGCAGATTATAAACTGGCGTCAGCGCTGCCACAGCGGTTGCGCGCAGGGTTTTCGCCTCGTCCGGTGACCCTGCCTTGTCCACCTGAAAGCGGAACCCCGCCAGTTTGCCAATGACATGGCCCTCGACCGTTACTTCGCCGCTTTCGTTCACGTCTGCCACAAGGGCCTCCTTCTGTTTCAACCGCCGCATCAGAACACTGGTGCGCCGGTCGACAAATCGTTGTGTCAGTGCCGTGTGCAGGGCATCTGACAGGCGGTCTTCTACCGCACGGGTTTCATCGCGCCAAGTGGTTGCATCGTCCACCCAGCCTTTACGCTGCGCAACATATGTCCAAGTGCGGATAAAAGCCAGCCGTTTGGACAGGGTATCAATCTCTCCGTCTGTCTTGTCGATACGGGCGATCTGGCGGGACAGGTAATCTTCGGGGATCATGCTACCTTCGTGCAGGAAATCAAATAGACGCAGACACAGATTAGCGTGTTCGGCCATAGAGACCTTGCGAAAATCCGGGATTTGGCAAACGTCCCATAACAGTCGAACATCTGGCCCGCCTCGCACCTTGTCGCGGACCTCCGGCAACGCCCAAAGCGCCCGCAGCGTCGCCAGATCATCCGCTTCACGTGCACGCATGAGTTCGGGGTGATTTGCAGTAACCTCAAGCGAGGCAATCAGCCCATCGCCCGTTCCAAATTCAAGATCGGAATTGCGCCATTGCAGCTTCTTGATCGAGGCAAATTTGTGATTTTCAATGGCATCGACCCAGTCTTCATCCAGCGGATGTGCCTCGCCGGTCACGCCAAAAGTCCCGTCGGTGGTGAACCGCCCCGCCCGACCCGCGATCTGCGCCAATTCATTCGGCATCAGGTCGCGATGGCGTTTGCCGTCAAATTTGGACGTGCCCGCCAGCGCAACATGGTTGATATCAAGGTTGAGACCCATCCCGATGGCGTCTGTCGCCACCAGATAATCAACGTCGCCATTCTGATACAGCTCCACCTGCGCATTCCGCGTCCGCGGGCTCAGCGCCCCCATGACCACCGCCGCCCCGCCTTTTTGGCGACGCAACAGTTCAGCAATGGCATAAACACTATCGACACTGAATGACACAATGGCCGAGCGCGGTGGCATCCGGCTGATTTTCTTTGTGCCGGTATATTTCAGATCCGACAAACGATCCCGCCGCATGAACTGCGCCTCCGGTACAAGCGAGGCAATCCGCTCCCGAATCGTGTCCGCCCCCAGAAACAGCGTTTCGGACAAGCCTCGCGCATGCAGCAATCGGTCAGTGAAAATGTAACCGCGTTCCGGATCAGCACAAAGCTGGATCTCGTCAACCGCCAGAAACTCTGCCCCCAGCCCCAAAGGCATCGCTTCGACCGTACAGACCCAATATTGCGTGCGAGGCGGGACGATCCGTTCCTCCCCCGTTACCAGCGCAACGATGGATGGGCCGCGCAACGCCACGATCCGGTCATAGACCTCGCGTGCCAACAAACGCAGTGGCAGGCCGATCACCCCCGAGCGATAGCCCAGCATCCGCTCGATAGCGTAATGCGTTTTACCGGTGTTGGTCGGCCCCAATACAGCTGTGACGGAGGATTTCATACAAAGCCTTAGACTGTCTGCGCATGATCTAAGGGGCTGCGGCTTCGACCTCAAGGTCAAACTGCCCGGTTATCCGCTTACAAACCTTGCTTACAGCTCCAGATCACCGACGCTTGGTGCCAGCCGTTCGATAGCCGCATTTACGTCAGGCAGATGCGGGTGAATCGCCTGCGCCTCCCGAAATGCGGCATAGGCACCTTCCAGATTCCCCATTTCTTCGAAAATGAATCCAAGTCCAGTCAAAGCCCCGAAATGGCGAGGATTGCGAACAAGAACCTCGCGAATATCGGCGATCGACAGGCCGGGTTCGTTCAACAGGTAAAAAGCCGTTGCCCGAGCGTTATACGCCTCGGCAAAATCAGGGTCATGATCAATCAGCGCAGAAAGATGTTCAACCGCCTTGTTCAAGTTCCCCTGATCAATGGCCGCCCATCCACGTTCCAGCAACAGGTCCATTGCCGCTGAACCCGACCGCGAAAACGCGGCAAGAATTTCGCGTTCCACCGGCTGCCATTCTTCGACCGTGCGCAGCTGTTCAAACAACTCGTCAAGTTTCGGATCGGATTGCGCGTATAGCGGCGCACCGCACAACAGCACGACAATCACAAACAGTCCACGACAGAAGGTCTTTAATGGCATAATCATGGGACCAGTTAACTGTATTTTTTCGACAATCGGAAGTAAAACCTGCTTGATCAAAAAGGGGCAACTTTCCGCAACGAAACGTAAAGGTATACTTTATTTTTAAACCCTCACAGCTTACCTTCGGGTTAACTCAAGAACGGAGACCGAAATGAGTGATATTTTAAATGCAGCCGTTGAAGCCCTCAACGCCAGATTGGACGGCGGATTCGATGGTTCGATCAAGTTTGAAATCAATGGCGAAGGTACCATTCTGGTCGATCAATCTGGGGCGACGATCAGCGACGGTGACGCAGATTGCACGATCACTGCGGATGTGGATACGTTTCAGGGTCTGATGTCAGGTGACCTCAATCCGACAATGGCGTTCATGACGGGAAAACTGAAACTGGACGGTGACATGGGCACCGCTATGCGGCTTGGAACAGTTCTCGGCTAATGGAACCCGCACCGCTTCTAACGGATCTTGGACATATTCCGGACGGTGGACACGCAGCCTATTTGTTAACTGAAGACGCGACCCGGATTCGTGTCGGATGGTGGGGCGAAAAGTCTGGCGGCACGGCCTTATTGTTGCCGGGTCGCACAGAATATATCGAAAAATACGGACGGATGATCGACCGACTTCTCGCCCGTAATCTCAATGTGGTTGCGCTGGATTGGCGGGGGCAAGGATTGTCAGACCGTCCCGATAATCGACTTGATATCGGACATGTCGATCGCTTCACGGATTACCAACTTGATCTGGGCGCCGCCCTGTCCTTGCCAGCGATACAAGATCTGGCCACCCCTTATCTGATCTTTGCCCATTCTATGGGCGGCACCATTGGACTGCGCGCCCTGTCTCAGGGGCTTGACGCCAAGGCGGCTGTATTCTCCTCTCCAATGTGGGGGTTGAAGCATGCGGATTTGTTGCGCCCGATCTTTGCCCCCGCGACCTTGGTGGCCCGTCCCTTCAACAAGCATAAAACCCTGTTCCCCGGCACCAAACCGACATTTTATGTGCAGGTCGAAGCCTTCGAAAACAACACCATCACCAACGATCAAACGCATTGGCAGATGATGGTGGACCATTTGAACGCGCACAATGAATTGGGGCTTGGCGGACCGACATTGCATTGGGCATCCGAAGCCGCCAAAGAATTGGCGAAGCTGCGTAAACTTCCGGTGCCGAACATTCCGATTCTGGCGCTGCGGGCAGAAAACGAATTGGTCGTCGACCCTGTGGCAATCGACAAGCGCGTTGCCACGATTCCGTCAGCCCGATTAGAGACGATCGCCGGGGCGAAACATGAAATCTGGATGGAAACAGACAGCATCCAGTCACGCGTCTGGTCGCTGACAGACGCTTTTTTATCCGATCTTGAATAAAAAAAGCCCCGACCAAAGCCGGGGCAAGATCACCAGAAGAATGGTGAGGTATTACATCCAAAAAGGTTTGCGGGCTTCGCGAAGGGCCTCGCGATAGCTTATGCCAATATCGCTAAGCGCAGCATCATCAAGATGGCGCAGCGCGCGGCGCTGTTTGATCACATCAAACCGTGCGACCGCCCAGGCCCAGATAGTCGTGAAAGATAGCCCGCGCGGTGCGAGGGTCGAATTAACAGCGATTTGGCTCATGATGCCCTCCATAACAGAATGTGATGTGTGTGTGGTTTTTCATAGGTAACGATGATGATTTGACAGATCATCAACGATAAGTAAAATGAATGTTTCTGAATGTTATCATCACGGATCATGATATGCCACGTAACCTCGATATGACCGCCCTTCGCGCTTTTGTCACGGTCGCCGAAACGGGTGGAGTCACGCGCGCCGCCGGACAGCTCCATTTGACACAATCTGCTGTTTCCATGCAGATCAAACGCTTGGAAGACATGTTGAACCAACCGCTACTGGAGCGCTCGGGTCGCGGTGTTGCCCTGACAGCTCACGGCGAACAAATGTTGGGTTACGGTCGAAGAATTCTGGCCTTGAATGACGAAGTTTGGTCCCGCATGACTGATCAGGCGTTCGAAGGCGAGGTCACGTTCGGCGTACCCGCCGACATCGTCTATCCACATATTCCTGATATCCTGCGGCGCTTTTCGATCGAATATCCGCGGGTAAAGGTGAACCTTATCTCTTCCTATACCTCACGCTTAAAACGACAAATGGCACGCGGGGAAGTCGATATGATCCTGACGACCGAACTCGACCTGGATCAAGGCGGCGAGGTGCTGGAAAACGCAAAAATGGTTTGGGTCGGTGCGCCTAATGGATCGGCCTGGAAAAATCGGCCAATTCGTCTTGCGTTTAACCATGACTGCATTTTCCGAACATTTGCCCAACGCGCCCTCGACGAGGCAGATATTCGGTGGGAAATGGGCGTTGAAAGCGATTCCATACGCACCGTCGAGGCATCCGTCTCGGCCGATCTTGCGGTTCACGCCGCGCTTGAAGGAACGGTGAACCAGCATATGGAGGTAATTGGCGACAGCGGTAATCTACCGGAACTGCCCATGTTCAATATCAACATGTATATCGCCGGTGGCCCCCAACAGGATCTGGCAAATCGTTTGGCGGTATTTGTACGCGCCGCATATGGCCGCCCCGCCATCGCAGCGGAATAGTTAGAAATGTCGTTACGATCCCGTGGTGGTCATTGACCTTCTTCGCTACGCGGCACAGGCCAGATTGATCAATATGCGTGCGCATACCTTTTTGCCGCACAAGCACCAGACATGATTCATGCCTCTCGGTCCGCAATCCCATCGTCTAATTGCGCAAAATCAACGCAATTTGCATAACCCTAGTTCGCGTGAAAGCTGGTGGACACCCTCCCCTTGCCAATCGGAGGCTGGTCGCATATGTCCGCGCCAGCCGGGGCAGCGACCATCGCCGCCCCGAATGTATTTCGAAGGGTCCGCACATGGAACTGCGCAACATCGCCATCATCGCTCACGTTGACCACGGCAAAACGACACTGGTGGACGAAATGCTGAAACAGTCCGGACTGTTTCGCGATAACGAGAAACTGACCGAACGCGCGATGGACAGCAACGATCTGGAGCGCGAGCGTGGGATCACGATCCTTGCGAAAGCAACCTCGGTCGAATGGAAAGGCACGCGCATCAACATCGTTGACACGCCGGGCCACGCTGATTTCGGGGGCGAGGTCGAACGTATCCTGTCGATGGTTGACGGCGTGGTTCTATTAGTGGACGCCGCCGAAGGACCAATGCCACAGACCAAATTCGTAACCTCCAAAGCATTGGCGCTGGGACTGCGCCCGATTGTGGTGTTGAACAAGGTCGACAAGCCCGACGCCGAACCGGATCGCGCACTGGATGAGTGTTTTGACCTTTTCGCCAATCTTGGTGCCGACGATGATCAGCTGGATTTCCCGGTCTTATATGCATCTGGCCGTTCGGGTTGGGCAGACAGCGAACTTGATGGTCCTCGGAGCAATCTGAACGACCTGTTTAACCTGATTGTTGCCCATGTCCCCTCACCAAAGCAGCAAAGTCAGGCTGGCGAACCTTTCCGGATGCTGGCCACAACACTGGCCGCCGACCCTTTCCTTGGCCGTATCCTGACGGGACGCGTCGAATCCGGACGCTTGAAAGCTGGACAACAGATCAAAGCCCTGTCGCGCGACGGCAAGCTAATCGAAAACTTCCGCGCCACCAAAATTCTGGCGTTTCGTGGACTGACACAACAGCCCATCGAAGAAGCGGTGGCAGGTGATATCGTGTCGATCGCTGGCATGGCCAAAGCAACCGTTGCAGATACTTTGTGTGACCTAAGCGTCGACACCGCGATCCCGGCCCAGCCGATTGATCCCCCGACAATCTCTGTGACCTTTGGGATTAACGACTCTCCGCTTGCGGGGCGCGATGGGGATAAGGTGCAGTCTCGCGTCATTCGCGATCGCTTGATGAAAGAAGCCGAATCCAATGTCGCGATCCGCGTCTCGGACACGCCGGGCGGTGAAGCCTACGAAGTTGCCGGACGCGGCGAATTGCAGATGGGTGTCTTGATCGAAAATATGCGGCGCGAAGGGTTTGAATTGTCGATCTCGCGCCCTCAGGTGCTGTATCGCGATATTGATGGCGTTCGCCACGAACCCATCGAAGAGGTCACCATAGATGTTGACGATGAATATTCCGGCGCGGTCATTGAAAAGCTGACACAGCGCAAGGGGGAACTGGTCGAAATGCGCCCCGGCGGTGTCGGCAAAACCCGCATTATCGTCCATGCTCCGTCACGCGGCCTGATCGGATATCACGGGCAGTTCCTGACGGATACACGGGGCACCGGCGTGCTGAACCGCGTGTTCCACGATTGGGCACCTTATAAAGGTGCGATCGAAGGCCGCCGTGAAGGTGTTCTGATATCTATGGAAACCGGTGTTTCGGTCGCCTATGCAATATTCAACCTTGAAGATCGCGGACGCTTCTTCATCGGAGCGCAGGAGCAGGTCTATCAGGGCATGATCCTAGGCGAACATTCCCGAAGCAATGATCTGGAGGTCAACCCGCTCAAAGGTAAAAAGTTGACCAATGTCAGGGCATCCGGTAAAGACGAAGCAGTTGTGCTGACAACGCCCGTGCGAATGAGTCTAGAAGAAGCAATTGCCTATATCGATTCGGACGAACTGGTTGAAGTCACACCAAAGCATATTCGTCTACGCAAACGCTTTCTCGACCCACACGAGCGTAAACGACAGGCAAAATCAGAATCTGCTTAATTTCCGAGCAGAAATTGCAAATCGCTTTTCAATACGCAATAACGCCTTATGCGGGAATATTTGCAATTTGCGAATATCAATAGTTGAATCATATTAATTCGAGAATTCAAAAATTTTTTTCTTTTGGTAAAAATTTTTTTGTGTACTAATATCAATATCTTATCGAATAAAACGCTCAACCTATGGCGGAAGTAATCTGCCAACCTAACCAAAAAGACAGGTATGGGCGCCAGAATTCATGTGTATACATAAAACCAATAGTTGTGGAAAACAGGATTTGGAGTACAAATTATGAAGCATCCCGTTGATGTTCATGTAGGCAAACGCGTTCGTCACCGTCGCTGGATGGTCGGAATGACCCAGCAGCAGCTTGGTGAAATTGTCGGTATTAAGTTTCAGCAAATTCAAAAATACGAAACTGGTATGAACCGTATCAGCGCTTCGCGTCTATGGGACATTGCGGCTGCTCTTGATGTGTCCATCAGCTTCTTCTTCGAAGGTTTGGAAACCGCTGGGGACGATCCCGTTCACAAGGCGACCTCCGAAGACAAATTGCAGGGCGACCTCCTTGCTGACAAGGAAGCATTGGAACTGGTTCGTTCTTACTATGCCATCCCCGAGGCCCAACGCCGCCGTCTGTTTGATCTGGCCCGGGTCCTGTCGGACGCCGCTTGAAAAGATCTTCCACCTGCCGATTGACGCGCAGGTGACTTTATGAAATCCCCGTGCGCAGCGATAGCCGCACGGGGATTTGTTTTGAACCTGTCTGATACCGAAATAGCTGACCTAATCGACGTGGCCAATGCGCTGGCCGATGTCGCCCGCACCGTTACCTTGCAACATTTCCGCACTGCGGATCTTGTTGCCGACAATAAACGCCCCGCCGATTTTGACCCGGTCACCGAAGCCGACCGCGGCGCCGAGCGCGCTATGCGCGAAGTGCTGGCAAAACGCCGACCCCAAGACGGCATCTACGGTGAGGAATACGGACAAACCCCCGGCACATCCGGCCTCACTTGGGTGCTGGACCCGGTGGACGGCACTCGTGCTTTTATCAGCGGTGTGCCTTGCTGGGGCGTTCTGATTGGGCTCGATGCGGGTGACGGTCCGATCCTCGGCATTGTTGATCAGCCTTACACACAGGAACGTTTTATTGGTGGTTTTGGGCTTGCCGAACTCCGCGCAACCAAAACCACACCATTGCGCACCCGCCAAACCAAATCCCTAACGGACGCAATCCTGTTCACCACCTTCCCCGAAATCGGAACACCGGATGATCGCAAAGCATTCGAAAAAGTTCGCGATCAGGTCCGCCTCACCCGCTATGGCCTCGACTGCTACGCTTATGCGCTCGTCGCGCTTGGTCAGATCGACCTGGTGATAGAGGCCGGCCTCAACCCTTACGATATCCAGGGCCCGCAAGCCGTGATCGAGGCAGCCGGCGGCATCGTGACCACGTGGGACGGCGGCCCCGCCCACAAAGGCGGACGCATCCTAGCCGCCGCCAACAAGGACATCCACGCCGCCGCCATGGCGCTCCTCGCCTGATCCACTTTGTTTAAATATACTGGCAGGTGGCGAACCGCTCGAAGTGCTCAAAAATCTTGCACCGCAGGCATCCCGCTCAAGAACCCGTCGCCTGCGCGATCAACTCCAGCACCGCAGGGCCCATCGCATCCACAATCATTGCCACCCCTTCGGCTGACGGGTGGGTTGCATCTCCTTGCAGGAATTCCATCATCGCAACTGTATCGTCACCGACCCCCAACCCGTCAAAGAAATAAGGATAAAACAGAACTCCATATTCTGCCGCCAATTCCGGATAAGCCGCATCAAACGCCGCCTTATAGTCAGCGCCATAATTCAACGGCGCATGAAACCCGACCAGCAGAACCGGTATACCTGCGGCCTCTGTTGCTTCCAAAATCGCCGCCAGATTGGCCCGCGTTTCCTCGGGCGACAGCCCGCGCAACAAATCATTGCCCCCCAGTGCCACGATCATCGCATCCGGATTATCCCCCAGCGTCCACGCGATCCGCGCCGCGCCGCCCGCCGTTGTGTCGCCCGACACCCCGGCATTGATCAGCCGCACATCTGCCCCTGCCGCGTCCAACCACGCCTGCAATTGTGGCACCAGTCCCTCACCTTCGGGCAAGCCATAGCCCTGCGTCAGGCTATCCCCGAATGCCGTGATTGTGACTGGTCCTTCGGCATGGACTGGCATAGCCGTGATCCATACCATAGATAGGGTCGTAATCAGGGTTAAAAGGGTTCGCATATGTCCGCTCCGGTGATTTCGCTTAACAACGCATGTCTGACGCTTGCAGGCAATGCCGGCGACGTCAACATATTGCGAGGGATCAGTCTGGACGTCCAAAAAGGCGAGACCCTTGGGCTGGTTGGACCGTCAGGGTCGGGCAAATCCTCACTCCTGATGCTGATGGGCGGTCTGGAACGTGCCACGGATGGTGAGGTTAGGGTTCTCAACCAAGACCTAACCCACATGAACGAGGATAAACTCGCCCGTTTCCGCCGCGACCATATGGGGGTTGTCTTTCAGTCCTTCCATCTGATCCCCACGATGACCGCCCTGGAAAATGTCGCAACACCGCTGGAACTCGCGGGTGACAAGGACGCGTTTGTAACGGCCGCGACAGAGCTCGACACGGTTGGTCTGTCAGATCGCAAGGATCACTACCCCGCCCAGATGTCGGGGGGTGAACAGCAACGTGTGGCTCTCGCCCGCGCCGCCGCAACCCGCCCCGAAATCCTGCTGGCGGATGAACCTACCGGCAATCTCGACGGCGTGAATGGGCAGGCGATCATGGACATGCTGTTTGGCCTGCGCGACCGTCACGGCGCGACTTTGGTATTGGTGACACATGACAATGACCTCGCCAATCGCTGCGATCGGGTGCTGCGGCTTCGCGATGGAGTCCTCGACATATGATCGCATGGCGAATAGCAATGCGCGAGCTGCGCGGTGGCCTGTCCGGCTTCTGGATATTCCTCCTGTGTCTCGCGCTTGGTGTGGGCGGCATCGCTGCCGTCGGCTCCGTTCGCTCTACCTTTCAGGATGCCCTGTCCCGCGAATCCGCAACCCTACTCGGGGGCGACGCCAACCTCGAATTTACCTATCGTTTCGCCACCGCTGAAGAACGGGCATGGATGGACGAATACGGAACGCAAACCTCTGAAATCGTTGACTTTCGTTCGATGATCGGCGCAGGCAATGACCGGGCGCTGGTGCAGGTCAAAGGGGTCGATGACGCCTATCCGCTATATGGCAGCGTGGACCTGACGTCCGACATTGCCTTCTCCGACGCCATCGCCATCCGCGACGGCCTTCCTGGCATCGTTGTAGCCCCCGCCCTGATCGACCGGTTACAGATAAAGGTCGGCGATATCCTCCGCCTCGGCACCAAGGATTTCGAACTGCGCGGCATTATCGAACGCGAACCCGATAACGCCACCGCAGGCTTCAGCTTCGGACCCCGCGTAATCGTCCGTCTGGATGCGCTTCAGGATAGCGGCCTGCTGGCCACTGGCACGCTTTTCAACTCCCACTACCGCGTCCTCTTCCCGCCCGAGGTCAACGTCGCCCACATGAAAACCCTCGCCAATCGCGAGATGGAAGATTCCGGGATGCGTTGGCAGGATCGTCGCGAAGGCGCGCGCGGTCTTAGCCGTTTCATCGACCGTATGGGGGCATTTTTGGTGATCGTTGGCATCGCAGGCCTCGCTGTTGGTGGCATCGGCGTCTCTGCCGCCGTCCGCTCCTATCTCGATAAAAAACGCGAAACAATCGCCACCCTGAAAACCCTCGGCGCAACCAGCGCGACAATCTTTGGCACATACCTGATCCAGATCGGCCTGCTTGCAGCACTTGGAATTGCTATCGGAATGGCAATCGGTGCGATTATACCGATCGCCATCGGCCCCGCCTTTGCCGACCAACTGCCAATCCCCGTCAGTTTCACAATTCATCCTATGCCGCTGCTAGAGGCAGCGATCTACGGCACCCTCACCGCGCTGATATTTACCATCTGGCCGCTTGCCAAAGCCATCGACATCCGCGCCGCCGGGCTGTTCCGTAACGTGTTCGACAGTCAGAAATCCCGCCCCCGTTGGTATTTCATTGCTATCGTAGTGGGCCTGACCGCGACGCTTGTTGGCCTCGCCACATGGTTTTCCGGCACTGAACGGCTGGCGCTGTGGTCAGCTGCGGGCGTGATCGGATCCCTGATCACCCTCCATTTTGCCGCCATCGGTATACGCACACTCTCAAAACGCCTCGCCAAATCCCGCCTGACCCGTGGACGCCCGGCCTTGCGAATGGCGCTTGGCGCGGTTGGGGGGCCCGGCGGAGAAGCCTCTGCCGTTATTCTCTCCCTCGGTCTTGGCCTGACCGTGCTGGCCACTATTGGCCAGATCGACACCAACATGCGCCGCGCAGTGGCCGAGGAAATCCCGGACATTGCCCCCGCCTTCTTCTTCGTGGATATCCAGAACGCCCAATTGGAAGGGTTCCTCGACCTGGTTAACGCTGACCCCGGCGTTACAAATATCGACACTGCCCCGATGCTGCGTGGCATCATCACGCAGGTGAACGGCCAAAACGCCCGCGAGGCACTCGGCAACCACTGGGTGCTGCGCGGGGATCGTGGCGTCACATATGCCGCGTCGCCCCCGGAAAACGGCGAAATCACCGCAGGTGAATGGTGGCCCGCCGATTACACCGGCCCCAACCTCATGAGTTTTTCGGCCGAGGAAGGTGAAGAACTGGGCCTGAAGCTTGGCGACGAACTGACGGTCAACATCCTTGGCCGTGACCTGACCGCCACCATTACCAACTTCCGCACCGTTGATTTCGAAAACATGGAGATCAATTTCGTTATGGCCCTGAACCCTGCCGCACTGGCCGGCGCTCCGCACAGCCATATCGCTACGGTCTACGGGGGCCGTGAAATCGAGGGCCGCCTCGTCCGTGCGCTGGCGCAGGACTATCCCAACATCACCGCGATCAGCGTTCGCGACGCCATCGACCGCGTGTCGGAACTGTTAAACGGTGTGGGCGCCGCCACACGCTGGGGGGCTTTTGCCACCCTGCTGACCGGTTTCGTTGTGCTGATCGGCGCCGCTGCCGCAGGCGAACGCACACGGGTTTACGAGGCAGCACTCCTCAAAACCCTTGGCGCGGCTCGCGCCCGCATTCTGACCAGCTTTGCCCTGCGTTCCGCCATCCTTGGGGCCACCGCCGGCAGTGTCGCTGTCTTTGCCGCTGCCCTGTCCGCCTGGGCGATCATGACATTCGTGATGGAGGTCGACTTTATCTTCAACCTCCCCTCAGCCATCCTGATCATCACGGGTGGCGCACTCGCCAGCCTCGTCGCGGGCCTACTGTTCGCTTTGCGCCCCCTGTCGGCCCGCCCTGCACAGGTCCTACGCGCGCGCGAATAAATTGGTCACATCTGGGTGTTAAACCTTGAAAAAGACGTGAAATATGCCAATATCTTGATCATGAAACGCAGCTATGTTGCTGCATTTGGTCAACTATGGAGGGTCCTAATGGCCGAATTTGAAACAGTCCGCCGGTCCGGTGCCGGTGTCAGCACTGCTGAGATTGACGCGGGACTGCGCGCACATATGAACAAGGTCTATGGCCTGATGTCCGTGGCCATGGTCATTACTGGTATCGTATCTTACGTGGTGGGTATGGACCTCAAGGCTGCCCTCAACGGTCAGGAAACGATGCTTCTGACTTATGGTATGATCGAAGCGATCTTTGCGTCCCCTGCCATGTATGTGGTGATGTTTGCACCGCTGATCATGGTATTCCTGATGGGTCCGATCGTTAATCGCCTGTCCCAAAGCGGTGCGCAGATGTTCTTCTACGCCTTCTCTGCGGTGATGGGGCTGTCGCTGGCGTCGATTTTCGTGGTCTATACCGGGGAATCGATTGCGCAGATGTTCTTTATCACGGCGATCGCATTTGCCAGCCTCAGCCTTTGGGGATACACGACCAAACGTGATCTTTCGGGCATGGGCAGCTTCCTGATCATGGGACTGGTTGGCATTCTGGTTGCGATGATCGTGAATATCTGGCTTCAGTCAGAAGCGATCATGTTTGCCGTGTCGATCCTTGGTGTTCTGATCTTTGCCGGTCTGACCGCCTATGACACGCAAAACATCAAGAACGGTTACCTGTCGGTCCGCACCCAACCCAATGGCGAAGCGGTTGCAGGCAAAATGGCGATCTTTGGTGCACTGAACCTGTATCTGGACTTTATCAACATGATGCTGTTCCTGCTGCGCCTGTTCGGCAACAGAAACTGATCCGGTCCATCCGGTTTAAAGACAGAACAGCGGCACTTCCGTGCCGCTGTTTTTTTATGCGGAACGATTGGTGAATTTCCGCGTCAATTGCCACGTGGCAATTTTCTGAATTATGAATATATCCGAGCGGCTTATACATATTTTGCAACAAATACGTTGCGTGATCTGACAACCGGTTTTCCCGGACCCTTCAAGCCCGCAACAAAAAAACCCGGCACATCGGCCGGGTCTTTTAATTCACTTTGAACCGCAAACTTACTTGATCTTGCCTTCGCGATATTCAACATGCTTGCGCACCACCGGGTCGTATTTCTTGACGACCATCTTCTCGGTCATGGTGCGCGAGTTTTTCTTGGTCACATAGAAATGACCCGTATCCGCGGTGGAATTCAGGCGGATTTTAATCGTGGTTGGCTTTGCCATCTGTCCATCTCCTCGCGGCAATCCGCGTCTATGGGGGAATACCCCGAAATCTCGAACGTGCCTTCTACACTGACGCTGACAGGAGTCAAGAGCCTCGGACGCTTTTTGTGTCACCAAACCCATGCATACGCTTGGCCCATTGAACGGCGACAAACATCGCCTTGAAGCGCGGTAAAAGATAAAGCGCCAACACAAGAAACACGGTCGAAAATCCCAGCGCCATCTGCCAGCCCTCGGGCCGAAACAGTTCGTAGACCGTCAACATCAACGGTGCCAGCAGATGTCCCGTAACAATAATGGTTGCCCAAGCGGGCCCATCGTCTGCGCGGTGATGATGCAGTTCTTCGTCGCACACTGGGCAGGCGTCACGAACGGTAAGATAGCCGGACATAGCCGGACCGGAGCCACAGGCCGGGCAACGGCGGTGCCATCCATACCACAAGGCCTGCTTGACCGGCCGATCTGTCGTTGCTGTTTCCATGCACGCAAACATAAAGCCCCTGTCGTCAATTATAAGGGGCAATAATGTCCTGCGGCGGAATATCGCAAATTTTGCCGACGGAACTGTCGGCCTGCCCCGTAATAAGTCCAGAAGGTCGGCATGGTGCCGCCTGTTGTAACGGAGCAGAACGATGAAAAAAGCCTTTTCCATATTAGCATTCAGCCTGGCATTAGGGGCAACAGCCGTCGCGGCAAAACCCTTTGGCGGCGGCCATTGGGGGCAACAACATGATGGACCGCAAGGGGGCTGGCAGCAGGGAATGAACCCGGGCATGGGGCTGGCGATGTTTGCTGAACTGGACGCTGACAGCGACGGATTTATCACCGAAGACGAACTGACCGCCCGCGCACGGACCCGTTTTGATGAGGCCGATGCCGACGGGAACGGATCGCTGAGTGTTGAAGAAATGATGACCCATGCCGCGGCAATGCGCGATCAGATGATGCCGGGGCAAGGCAATGGTCCGATGGCTGGCGAAGGGATGCAAGACCGGTTTGCTGAACGTGGTCAGGAAATGATTGACCGGATGGTGGATCGCTTTGACATTGATGATGATGGTGAGATGTCTTTTGCCGAGATGCAGGCAGCGCGCCCGGGTTTGATGTTTGATCGGTTTGATGTTTCGGGTGACGGCAAGATATCCGAAATGGAATGGCACGAGGTGACCCAGCACCGCCAAGGTCAGCATCAGGGCCGATAATCGTGACTTATTTGCGAGGCGGGTCCGCCATTGATGAGGGCCTGCTTCGTAAATTTGCTGCATAGCTGACAAAACCGAATATACATGTCGCATGACGATGGCCTTTGACCTAATGACCGACTGGACTGACGAGGATCTGCTGGAAGCATATGCAGATGGGGATCAGTCCGCAGCACGCGCATTGATGATGCGGCATGCGCCAAGGGTTCTGTCGCTTGCCACACGTCTGCTTCGGGATGGATCAGAGGCCGAAGACGTTACGCAGGAAGCGATGCTGCGACTTTGGAAAATCGCGCCGGATTGGCGGAACGGAGAAGCAAAGGTTTCGACTTGGCTTTATCGCGTGGCGTCAAACCTTTGCACTGACCGTCTGCGCAAACGCCGCGGCGTCGGTTTGGACGAAGCGCCAGAGATACAGGATGAAACTCCTGATGCCGAGGCGCAATTGATCACGGCGGATCGCGGGACCGCGCTTAGGGCCGCAATGGCGACCCTGCCTGAACGCCAACGTCTGGCGCTGAGCCTTCGGCATTTGGAGGAACTTGGGAACCCCGAGATCGCCGACATTATGGATATCAGCGTCGACGCGGTCGAAAGCCTGCTAGCGCGGGCGCGACGCGCATTGGCCGCGGAAATGGAAAAACATCGTGAAGCCCTTGGCTTCACGAGTTAGGAGAAGAAGATGGCGAATAAACTGACAGACAAGGATCTAGACGCACTGTTCGCAGCGGAACGCGAACAGGCCCCGGACATGTCCATGCGCCTTATGGAAAATATACTGGCTGACGCAGCACATGTTGCGTCTGGGCGACAGATTGTGCCCCCTGCCCCTGTTCCAGTGCGAACAGGTTGGATCCAGCGGATTATGGAACCATTTGGCGGCGTCCCGGTTCTTGCCGGAGGCTTGGCCGCCATGGTGATTGGTATCTATGTCGGCTATTCAGGCACCGACACGCTGCCTGTTGTCGGTGACTATGTTGCCGGTCTTTCGGGTACGTCCTTGACGGATTTCGGGCTTGGTCTCGACAGTTTTGACATGTTGCTGGAGGAAGGTTGATGGCCGAGAGTCAAACAAGAACCGCGCGGTGGGTAAAGATCGTCTTGGCGATCTCGTTGACCCTTAACCTTCTGGTCGTTGGTTTGGTCGGTGGAATGGTGTGGAAAGGTCGTGAATATCGCGACAATCTTCCGTCGGCGGATGGCATGCTGTCTGTAACACGTGCCATGCCGCGCGAGTATCAGGGCAATGTGCGACAACGTATCCGGGATCGTTTCGACGAAGTCCGCGCAAGTCGCGAAGCGATGGCGAGTCTGCGTGCAGACCTTGCCGCAGCGCTGATTGCCGAACCCTTCGATCTGTCCGCAGTCGAAGAGATATTCGCAGGCCAACGTGAAGTCCTGTCAGGACTGACAAATTCTGGACATGAAATCATCATCGAACAGATTGAACTGATGAGCGCGCAAGATCGCGCAACTTATGCGAATAATCTTCTTAATCCACCTGAACGTCCCGGTCCGCCGACCCGTGATCGCTAGGGGTTGCTATTTTAAACGCAAGAGTCCATATGCAGGGCTTGGCGTCAGTTCCCTTTGTGTATGTTGCACCCTGAGGTATTGACATTACCCTGAAGGGATAAAATTTGACGAATACGACTTTCCAGAGCTTCGGCCTGGACCCCGTGCTATTGAAAGCACTCGAAAAATCGGGCTTTGACACGCCCACTCCGATTCAAGAACAATCCATCACGGCACAGATAGAAGGCCGCGATATTCTGGGTGTCGCCCAGACCGGTACCGGCAAAACCGCCGCGTTCGGATTGCCAATCCTGCACCATATCCTGCAAATGCAGGGCCGCCCGTCGCGCGGAACCTGCCGGGCGCTGATCCTGGCACCTACGCGCGAACTTGCCGTGCAGATCGAAGCCAATTTCCGCGAATTCATGGGCGGCGCTGGCCTGACCACCTGTTTGGTATTGGGCGGCGTGTCCAAAGCGGGACAAATTCGCAAGATCAGCCGTGGCGTGGACGTGGTTATCGCCACGCCCGGGCGACTGGAAGATCTGATGCAGGAAAAGCAAATCCGCCTTGATGAAGTGCGGTTTGTCGTGCTGGACGAGGCTGACCGTATGCTCGACATGGGCTTCGTGGAACCGGTGCGCCGCATCATACGCGCCCTGCACCCTCGCCGCCAATCGGCGCTATTCTCGGCCACTATGCCCGAAGAAGTGCGCGGTCTGGCTGAAAGCTTCCTGAACAACCCGTTGCGGGTCGAGGTTACGCCGCAAGCGACCACGGTCGAAAAAATCACTCAGTCGGTGGAGGTCATTGACGGCCCCCTGAAACGCCCGCGTTTGGTTGAACTGCTGAACACGGACGGCGTTGACCGTGCCATCATCTTCGCCCGCACCAAACGCGGAGCGGACAAGGTGGCCAAAAACCTCGTGACCGACGGGATCGAGGCCGAGGTCATCCACGGCAACAAATCTCAAAACGCTCGCCAGCGCGCATTGAACCAATTCCGCCAAGGCTATGTCCGCGTGCTGGTCGCCACCGACATCGTGGCGCGCGGCATCGACGTGCCGGGCATCACCCATGTCATCAATTTCGACCTGCCGGACGAGGCGGAGAATTATGTTCACCGCATTGGCCGCACCGGTCGGAATGGGGCTGAAGGGGCGGCGATCACGCTATGCGCCCCCGACGAGATGAAAAAGCTCCGCGCCGTCGAAAAATTGACCCGCCAGTCGCTGGTGGAACGCGACGGATCGGAATCCAGGGGTTCCAAGGGTGCAAAAAAACGCGGATATCAGGGCAAACCCGGCACTTCAGCCGGTAGCAACAAGCGTCGCCGCAACCGCAACCGCAACAAATCGGGCGGCCAGATGCAGGCTGCGGCATAACGGATCAACCCCCTTCGTTTTTCTTGATTTCGCGATGTCCCCGGACATACGATCACGAAAAAACGGAGGGGGACTATGGAAGACGTAGCCGTTAAACAACCGCCCGAAGTGGCGGAGCTCGATTTTTCCGATCTGAAAGTGGCCTTGTCAAAAGGCTGGAAAGATTTCCTGAAAGCGCCGTTCATCGGCATCATATTCGGAGCGATATTTGCCGCGCTTGGATGGTTGATGCTGGCGCAGACATTTTACTGGAAATCCGATATTTCGATTGTGCCACTTGCCGCAGGTTTCCCGCTGGTCGGCCCGTTTGTGGCCGTCGGTATGTATGAAATCAGCCGCCTGATCGAACGCGGCGAAAAGGTCACCTGGGGGTCAGTGTTGGCGGCAATATGGGAGGAGCGCAAACGCCAGATCCCCTCCATAGCCTTTGTCGTCGTGTTCATCTTCCTGATCTGGGTCTATATGGCGCATCTGGTCTTTGCCCTTAGCTTCGGGCTTAAACCGCTGGTAAATGTGCTGTCCTCGCTGGATTTCCTGTTGACGCAGGAGGGGATCACAATGCTGATCCTCGGCACGCTGGTGGGGGGCATCCTGTCCTTTATCCTGTTCTCGATCACCGTCGTCGGCATCCCGCTTCTGGTGGATCGGGAGGTGGATGTGGTAACGGCGATGGTCACAAGTTTCTCGTCGGTTCTGAACAATCTGAAGGTCATGCTCAGCTGGGGCGTGCTGGTCGCGGTCCTGTTGGCACTGGCGATCATCCCGGCCTTCTTCGGCCTGCTGATCGTGCTGCCCGTGCTGGGACACGCGACGTGGCATTTGTATAAGCTGGCGGTGTTGCCGGAGGAATAAGGGCGGGATGTCCCGCCCCTTTTCTTAGTCGACTTTGGTCAGCAGCGTATCCAGTGACGCCTTCGCATCGCCGTAAAACATGCGTGTGTTGTCCTTGAAGAACAGCGGGTTCTCGATCCCGGAATAGCCCGTCCCCTGCCCGCGTTTGGACACGAACACCTGCTTGGCTTTCCAGACTTCTAGCACCGGCATCCCGGCGATGGGGGAGTTCGGATCGTCCTGCGCCGCCGGATTCACGATGTCGTTCGATCCGATGACGATCACCACGTCGGTGTCGGGGAAATCCTCGTTGATTTCGTCCATCTCCAGCACGATGTCATAAGGCACCTTCGCCTCCGCCAACAGCACGTTCATGTGGCCCGGCAGACGGCCAGCGACCGGGTGGATGGCGAAACGCACAGTTTTGCCCTTGGCCCGTAACCGCCGTGTCAGCTCTGCAACATTCTGCTGCGCTTGCGCCACGGCCATACCATAGCCGGGGACGATGACGACGCTGTCGGCCTCATCCAGTGCAGCAGCCACGCCGTCGGCTTCGATGGCGATCTGCTCACCCTCGACCTCCATCGCCGGGCCAGTGGTATTGCCGAACCCGCCGAGGATTACGCTGATGAACGACCGGTTCATCGCCTTACACATAATGTAAGACAGAATCGCACCCGAGGAGCCAACCAGCGCGCCCACGACGATCAGCAGGTCGTTGCCAAGGCTGAACCCGATCGCCGCCGCCGCCCAGCCGGAATAGGAATTCAGCATCGACACCACGACCGGCATATCTGCCCCGCCAATCCCCATGATCAGGTGGTAGCCGATGAAAAACGCGGCCAGCGTCATCAGGAACAGCGGGAAGAACCCGCCCGTATTGAAATACCAGATCAGGCAGAGCAGCGAGAGCGCCGCCGCGCCTGCGTTCAACAGATGCCCGCCCGGAAGTTTTTCAGCCTTCGAGGTCACCTTGCCCGCCAATTTCCCGAACGCAATGACCGAGCCGGTGAAAGTCACCGCCCCGATGAATACCCCAAGGAACAATTCGACACGGAGGATATTGACCTCCACCGCCGATTTATGGGCGAGGATGGCGGCGAAGCCCTCCAGCCCCGCGCGATCCGCGAACGGCATGGCCAACACACGGCCCAGTTCGATATGCGCGTTATAGCCGACGAAAACGGCTGCCAGACCCACCAAGGAGTGCATGGCGGCCACTAGCTGCGGCATCTCGGTCATCTGGACGCGTTGCGCGACGTAATAGCCGATGACCCCGCCCCCTGCGATCAGCAGAACGGACAAAAGCCACAGGCCAGAACCCGGCCCGATCAGGGTCGCAAACACCGCCAGCGCCATACCAACGATACCATACCAGACGGCGCGTTTCGCGCTTTCTTGTCCTGATAGGCCACCCAGCGATAAGATAAACAGAACCGCCGCGACGACGTAAGCTGCTGTTGTAAAACCAAATTCCATGACCCTGCCCCCTTAGGATTTCTGGAACATGGCGAGCATCCGCCGTGTTACCATAAAGCCACCAAATATATTGATCCCCGCCATAAAGACGCTTAGCGCCGCCAGCAGGATCACAAGGAATGACCCTGAACCGATCTGCATCAGCGCGCCCAGAATGATAATCGACGAAATCGCGTTCGTGACCGCCATCAAAGGCGTGTGCAAAGAATGCGAGACGTTCCAGATCACCTGAAAGCCCACGAAAACGGCCAGAACAAAGACGATAAAATGCTGCATGAAGCTGGCAGGGGCCACCAGACCGACACCCAGCAACAGCGCCGCGCCAATAGCGATCAGGCTAACCTGATTGATTGTCTGTTTCTTGAACGCGGCGATTTCATTAGCGCGTTTCTCGTCGGCCGTCAGTTCGACCACTTTCTTCGGTTTCGCCGCTGCAATCGCCTGCACCTTCAACGGTGGCGGCGGGAAAGTGACTTCACCTGCGTGGGTGACGGTGGCCGAGCGGATGACGTCATCCTCCATATTCACATTCGGCTTGCCGTCCTTCTCGGGCGTCAAATCGTCGATCATATGGCGGATGTTGGTCGCATAAAGGGTCGAAGCCTGCGTCGCCATGCGGCTTGGGAAATCCGTATAGCCGATGATGGTCACGCCGTTTTTCGTCTCGATCTTTTCATCCGGAACGGTCAGGTCACAGTTGCCGCCGCGCTCGGCGGCCAGATCAACCACAACTGAACCCGGTTTCATCGCCTTGACCATATCCTCGGTCCACAATTTCGGCGCATCGCGGCCCGGGATCAGAGCAGTGGTGATGACGATGTCGACATCTGGCGCCAGTTCGCGGAATTTTTCCAGCTGCTTCTCGCGGAATTCGGGGCTGGACGGGGCCGCATAGCCGCCCGTCGCGGCGCTGTCTTGACTGGATTCTTCGAAATCGAGGTAAACAAATTCTGCCCCCATCGATTCAATCTGCTCCGCCACTTCGGGGCGCACATCAAATGCATAGGTAATCGCGCCCAAGGACACAGACGCGCCGGTCGCCGCCAACCCGGCAACGCCTGCGCCGACAACCAACACTTTGGCAGGTGGCACCTTGCCGGCGGCGGTGATTTGCCCGGTGAAGAAACGGCCAAAATTGTTCCCGGCCTCGATCACCGCGCGGTAGCCAGCGATATTCGCCATCGAGGACAGTGCGTCCATCTTCTGTGCCCGGCTGATCCGCGGGACCATTTCCATGGCAATCGCGGTCACGCCTTTGGCCCTAAGCGCCTCTAACAACGCCTCGTCCGTTGCCGCGTTAATAAACGAGATCAGGATCTGCCCCTTGCGGAAGCGGCCAACCTCCAGCTTTTCGGGCGGGCGGACTTTGATAATAATATCTGCGGTTTTCCACAATTGCGCGGCCGTTTTCACGACCTCCACCCCGACATCCTTATAGTCGCTATCTTCGAACCGCGCGGCTTTGCCAGCGCCGGATTCCACAACCACTTCGTAGCCCAGTTTCTGCAATTGCACAGCCGATTGTGGAGTCAGCGCAACACGATTCTCGCCTTCGAAAATTTCTTTTGGGGCACCAATTTTCATACTTGTCTCCCTGATCACCGCAGCGGGCCGAGCCTAGCGGCTTTCCCGGCCATGTCAAAGGGTTGGTCAAGGAAATTCGCTAATCTGACATGGTTTTATTGTCGCGTATCGACATTGTCCGCGATACTGTCCATCGCATCGCCTATTTGCCCAATCGCCCAGCGCGCACCCGATCGCGGAAGCAACAGCATTGAGTGGCGCTCACCAGGCAGCAGAATCGCGTGCAGACCGCGCAGCGACAGGAACCCAACAGTTGGCGATGGCGCAGGCAGAAAGCCAAACAGCATCTGCAGTAACGGCATCACTTCACCCGACAGTTGGAGGGCCACCCAGGCCGAGGATTCCGGAAACAGATATCCGCAGGTTTTGACTGGTGTCAGATCGCCGGGATCAATCCCAATTGCCAGCCATTGTCCAGGTTGCACCCAGACAAGGGCGGGCATCGTGCCAACAAATTGATCCGATTTTGGCAGAGGCAACCCGGTTGCTGTCAGCAGCGTTTGCGACAAGGCCATTCCATTGCCTTTGATACTGGCAATCCGGGTAATCGGAATATCGAGGGTTTCCATCATGACACCGCCCGCCGAATGGGGCGCATCGACGGCAGATTTTGTATCATGATCGCTCATTCCCGCCCCTCCAACGTAGTGATTTCACACAAGGTCTTGATCTCGTTGCGCTGATCTATCGCCCAAACCCGCGTTCCCAGATACAAAGAACCATCTGGAATGCAGGCCACAGCAACAAACCTTTGTAGCGTTGGCGAAAATTTTGCTCGGCTGATGAACCCACGCGAAATTTCGGCAGACTCCGCGTGAATCACTGCCTCTTGCGAAATCTGCTTCACCGGCCCAACCGCCAGCAATCCGACCGGTTCGAAGGGTGGTTCAAGATAAATCTCTTCGCCTGTCAACACGCCGGATTCCAGCGCGAGCACGTCCAGTGCCTCGAGCCCGATTTGCGCCGCGCCTGCGTCGGGTAGCGATTTGATCAGCGCCATCATCAATAGGTCAGCATCGCCCGATGACAGAAGGATGTGATCAGCAGCAATTCCAAGGAAAGCCCCTGACACGATCGTCAGCGCCATACCATCAAATTCAATTTCCCTTAGCTCAGGTGATGTTGGAAGCGACAGCGCTTCTGCCAATATGCGGCGATTGGGCCCAACAAGCGTCACCTGCGCATGGCTTTCCGTCAGATCAACCACTGCGACATCCGGTCGTGACATGGCGTGCGTTTGAAAATCGTCAAGATAGGTCAAGATACGCCCTTCCCAGTCAGTATCTGAGAGAAGCAGGAATCTGTCCGTTTCCAGCCTGATGATCGTTATGCGATCATTGACGCCCCCACCATCAACAGCAACAGTCAGGTGTAGAATCTGTCCGACCTTCGCCGCATCAATCGGTGTGGCGAAAGTCGCAGTCAGAAACCGTTCAGCATCCACACCTACAATACATATCCGGCAACAGAACGAACTGTCACATATTGCGGCGCCCTCATGTGCTGTAGTGACCTCGCGCTCTACCGTTTCACGCCAGCTTGCGTCCGTGGTGCTGGGAAAGGCCAGAGGCAGAAGCCACCCATTTCGCATCACATATCCGCTGGCAGACACGTGCGTTGCCCCGTGCGATGGCAAAATCCTTTGCGGCATTGCGGGATCACTAACGATCGGGATCGGGACTTGATCATCCGGCACTCCGCATGCGCGCAAGAAGCGGCAGAGCAATTGATCAAACACACGGCGGATTTGGTTCATCTTTGTCCTTTGGTCCGAACCAAGAAAACCGTGTTTGTAACCTGTTATCAAGCGCGAATGACCTGCCTGCGTCGTTGCGCGGCATTTCGGTCAAATCTGTTTGGGGAGCACGCGAACAAAGCCGATTGCGATTGATCTTGGCTCGACCGAGCAACATCGAAATATGCACCACCTTCTGCGATCCCAGCATCGCCAGCAATCCAACTGACATCGTCAACGCCGAATTTGCCCTTATCACCTGATCTTGCCACATGCTTGTCCTTCGACTAATAGGGCGCAAACTTAATCGAAGGACAGGCGCTATGCCCAAAATCAACGGTAACGAAATTCGCCCCGGCAATATTCTGGAACATGAAGGGGGGCTGTGGATCGCGGTCAAGACCGACCATGTGAAACCCGGCAAAGGCGGCGCGTTTGCACAGGTCGAGCTGAAAAACATCCGTGACGGACGCAAACTCAACGAACGTTTCCGTAGCGCAGACAAGGTGGAGCGCGTGCGTTTGGAACAAAAAGATCAGCAGTTTCTGTATGAAACCGATGGCATGCTGGTGTTTATGGACAGCGAGACATACGAGCAGATCGAACTGCCCGCCGACATTCTGGGCGACCGTCGCCCGTTCCTGCAGGACGGCATGACGATCCAGATCGAATATTACGAGAGCGAAGCCCTGAACGCCCAGCTACCTCAAAAAGTCACCTGCACCATCACGGAAACCGAACCGGTGGTAAAAGGGCAAACGGCGGCAAACAGCTTCAAGCCGGCCATCCTTGACAACGGCGTCCGTGTCATGATCCCGCCTTTCGTCGGTGAAGGTGAGGCGATTGTCGTGAACACTGAAACCTTCGAGTATGTCGAACGCGCCTAATCCGGCAGACTTCAATGCCGATGTGGACGATGTCTTCGCCCGCATCGCGCATAAATATGATCAGCTCCACGATATTTTCAGTTTCCGGATTCATCGCATATGGAAAACTGCGATGGCCCGGAAAATGGCAAAACTGCCCGGCAACGCGATATTTGATGCGGGGGCCGGGACGGGCGACATTCCTGCGCGATTCCTAAGGCTTTTAGACGAAAGCCATGATGATCGACAGGTAACCATTATGCTTGGCGATAGCTGTCCGCAGATGCTTGACGTTGCACGGGATCGACTTGGTGAGGCCGTGGGGTATCATATTTGTGACGTGCATAATCTGGCGGATATTCCCGACGGCAGTTTTGACATCTACACAAGTGCGTTCCTGATGAAGCTTTGTTCCATCGAAGGAATGACGCGCGAGGCATTTCGTGTCCTGAAACCCGGTGGCTACTTCGTGACACTGGAGGCCAGTCAAATTCGATTCCCGCCGCTGCATTGGTTATATCTTCGGTACATGGGCATTTGCCTGCCGATCATCGCACGACTATCTGGCGAAACCGATAAAAGTATCTGGAAATATTTTCTTCGGGGAATAAACAACATGCCACCCCCTGATACTCTAAGCAAAATTTTCACAGATTCTGGCTTTGAAAACATAACTTACAAAAGATTAAGTCTGGGAATCGTGGCGCTTCACGTCGCACAAAAACCTGTCGGCTGACCCACAAGAAATCGCTTGACCTCAAGATACCTTCAGGTTCCAGACTGGGGGAAATTTCAGGTAGCATATGTCCCCTCTTTCTCGCTTCACTGCCGCCAGCGGCCTTACAAATTTCGCCGATGGCGTTGCGATGGTGGCGTGGGCGTGGATGGCCTCGCTTTTGACGCGTGATCCGTTGCTGATTGCGTTGGTTGCGGTCACACTTCAAATACCTTGGTTTATTTGCGCCCTTCCGGCGGGGATATTGATCGACCGCAGCAATAGGCGACTGTTGATCTTGTCTATGGATTTGGTGCGCGGGGCGGCATTTCTGATTGTTGCTTTTGCCGTCTGGATGGCCCTACCGCTGGCAGATGCACCCCAAAACGGTATCAGCAATATGACATTATATGCGTGCCTGATTATCGTCGCCTTCGTCGTTGGCACGGCAGAGGTGTTTCGCGACAATGCAGCGCAGACGATTTTGCCCTCATTGGTTTCCAAGGATCAGTTGGAACGTGCGAATGGACGATTGTGGAGCGTGGAACTGACTGGCAACGCTTTGCTGGGTCCTGCGCTGGGAGCGATGATGCTGTCGGCATTTTTGCCCCTTCCATTTGCGCTGAATGCGTTGGCCTATCTGTTTGCGGTCGTCATAACAGCGCGCATCCTTGGGCAGTTTCGCCCGGCACAACCCGCTACCCGCAACTGGCGCACAGAACTTGTCGAGGCCTATCGCTTCCTGATTGCCAACCCGCTGCTGCGCCTATTGGCCATTGTCACAGGCGTGTGGAACCTGCTGTTCCAGATGACGCTAATCGCGCTGGTCCTGCATGTGCAAGAAAACCTGAACCAGAGCGCCAGCGCCTATGGCCTGATCCTGTCGGTGGGCGCAATTGGAGGTATCCTTGGCGGGATCGCCGGAGAGCGTATCGTGAAATGGCTTGGCGCAGCACTTTGTGCACAGCTCACGCTTGCCTCTACCGTTTTCCTGTTCTTTGTCATTGGGTTGGCACCTGGGCCCGTGCTTTTGTCATTGGGACTATTGCTGTTTCATTTCTCTGGCATGGTTTGGAATACGGTGGCAGTTTCGTATCGCCAGCGCTTGATCCCGGATCGACTGCTGGGTCGGGTCAATAGCATCTATCGACTTCTGGCATGGGGGATGATGCCGATCGGGCTGATCCTGTCGGGTCTGTCCGTTAACATCGCCGAAACATGGCTGGACCGATCCTTTGCGTTAATCGTGCCTTTCATGCTGTCGGGGTTTGGTGGGGTGCTGTTGACCTTGTTCAGTTGGCGCGCCCTCGGACGTGGGTTTGCGCGCGCAAACTGACCCCTTGGCCTTTGCCGCGAAACCCCCTATAGGTGCGCCCTGATTTTTCCAAAGGTGATGACATGGCCCGTGGTTCTGCCAATCTTAATCTGATGATGAAAGCGGCGCGTGCTGCCGGGCGCACGTTGGTGCACGATTTCAACGAGGTGGAAAATCTACAGGTTTCGGTCAAGTCAGCCGGAGATTTTGTGTCCAAGGCAGACACGAAAGCCGAACGGACCATTCGCGAAACTCTGATGGACGCGCGTCCCAACTATGGATTCCTTGGCGAGGAATCGACCGAAATCACAGGAACCGATCCAACACGCCGCTGGATTGTGGATCCATTGGACGGAACCACGAACTTCCTGCACGGTCTGCCGCACTGGGCGGTGTCCATTGCGCTTGAACACAAGGGTGAGATCGTCGCAGGCGTGATCTATGACCCCATCAAAGACGAGCTGTTCTGGGCCGAAAAGGGCGAAGGTGCCTGGATGAATGACCGCCGGATGCGTGTGTCCGGACGCCGCGAGATGACCGAGATGATCTTTGCGACTGGCCTGCCATTTGCGGGTCGAGCCGACCTTTCCGATTCGCTTAAAGATCTGGCTTTGGTGCTGCCGACCTGCGCCGGTGTGCGGCGCTTGGGTGCGGCAGCACTGGATTTGGCTTATGTCGCGGCAGGCCGCTTTGACGGGTTCTGGGAACGACATCTGAAAGCATGGGATATCGCGGCGGGTTTGCTGATTGTGCGCGAGGCTGGCGCGCTGGTCGAAGGCATGACGCCAGAATCCAACCCCTTGGAAACCGGCGAGATCATCTGCGCAGGCGAAGTGATCTTCGACAAGTTCGCGAAACTGCTGCGCAATCGTTAAAGTGTAACGTTGGCCCCATCTGCGACCATTGCGCCGTCCGTGCGGTCAAACCGGACATAGGCAATCCCCTGCCCGTTTGACTGGCTGAACACAGTGCCAACCGATTTCTCGTTTGCCTTTATTTCGGTTCCCACCGGGACCTCTGCCGACAAGTGGACGCGCACCATCCCCTTTTTCAGCTCGGTCTTGTGCTTCATGCGCGCGGTGACTTCCTGCCCGACATAGCAGCCTTTACGAAAATCAACGCCGTTCAGACGTTCGAACCCAGCTTCGAGGATGTAGGTATCATTGGGGATAAGTTCTATCCCGCTCTCGGGGATCATGTGTTGAACGCGCAAAGCGGTCCATTCCGTCTCGCTGATCTCGCTTTCGCCGTTCCCGTAACACACCCAACCCAGTGCAGGATTTCGGGGATCGAGAAATGCACCTTTGGGCGGCTCACCTTGTCCACGGATCGCTTTTAAATCGGTTTCGGCAATTTGTACATCGGCGCGCAGCTTATACATCGCCAGTCGCTGCATCAGTGCAGGCGCCAAGGCTGCGTCAACGTCGAGCAGGATCGCGTCATTTGCCGCCGACAGAATGAAATCCGCTAGATATTTACCTTGTGGCGTCAACAGTGCGGCGTAAACCGGTCCATCGGTCAGCTTTGCGACGGAATTGCTGACCAGGTTATCCAGAAAATCAACGTGGTCTGCACCGGTAATTGCAAGGATTTTGCGCGACATGTGGCCTCTCAGGGGTTTTGTAGTATATATCGGGGCGAAACCGCCCAAGAACAAGACCGAACATGCCCGCACCCCTAAGTGTAATCATTCCGACGCTTAACGTCGCCGACAGCATTGCGCCTTGCCTTTTGGCATTGGCCGAAGGCATCAGTGACGGTTTGTTGGCCGAGGTCATCTTTGCCGATGGTGGATCAACGGACAGCACAGACAAGATTGCCGAGGAAGTTGGTGCCCGTTTCCTGACCTGTCCGACGGGGCGTGGCTCACAATTGGCAGCGGCAGCCAAAGAAGCGCGCGGAGAATGGTTGCTTTTTCTGCATGCGGACAGCGTGTTACAATCTGGATGGCAAGGCGCAATTGAACGTCATCTGGTGGAACGCGACCGCGCCGCTTATTTCCAATTGAAGTTTGATGATGACTCGCTGGCGGCAAGCATCGTCGCCCGTTGGGCGAATATCCGGTCGCGATTTGGTTTGCCTTATGGCGATCAGGGATTGCTGATCCGTCGTGCGTTATACGATAAAATTGGTGGCCATCCCCCTATTCCCCTGATGGAGGATGTCGCAATCGCCAAAGCCCTGAAGGGGCGGTTGCGGAGGTTGGATTCGACAATCGTCACCAGCGCCCGGAAATATCGCCAGCAAGGGTGGTGGCGGCGGTCCTGGCGGAACTTTCGGCTCGTCACACGCTACAAATTGGGGGCGGACCCGGTGACGCTTGCCGCCGAATACCGCTAGACGTTTGAAAATTGCAGGCGATACAGCTCTGCGTAGAGCCCCTTCTTGATCAGCAATTCGTCATGTGTCCCGATCTCTACGATATGGCCGTCATCCATCACCACAATCAGATCGCTATCCAGAATCGTTGAGAGCCGGTGCGCAATGATCAGCGTCGTGCGATCCTTGGACAATTCGGCAAGGGCTGTACGAATGGCGGCCTCGGATTCTGCATCCAAGGCCGAGGTGGGCTCGTCAAGCAACAGGATCGGCGCATCGCGTAGGATCGCGCGCGCAATAGAAATGCGTTGTTTCTCTCCACCTGAAAAATGTCCGCCAGCTGGTGACAAAACGGTGTCGTAGCCGTTTTCCAATGCAGAAATGAATCCATCAGCTGCTGCCGCTTTGGCAGCAGATTGAATCGCGTCACGATCCGCGTCGATCCGGCCAAAACCGATGTTTTCGGCAATTGTCCCGGCCATCAAAACCGATTCCTGACCCACAAGTGCAATCTGCCCTCGAAGTGAGGACAACGTCAGGTCCCGAATATCATGCCCGTCAAGCGTTATGGCGCCATCTGTCACGTCGAACAGGCGTGGGATCAGGCTAAAAATGGTCGACTTTCCAGCCCCCGAACGTCCCACCAGTGCGACCTTTTTTCCGGCAGGCACTTCGAAGGTGATATCAGACAGGGCTTTGAATCCGTTGGGATAGGCGAAGCCTACATTTTCAAACTTCAAGTTCCCGGTTGACCTCTGAATCGAGATCGCGTCCGTTTTCTCGGCGATGGTGTTTTGGGAATCCAGAATGTCAAATACTCGCTCCAGCGCGACCATCCCCTGCATGGCATTCGTAATCGTCGTGCCCATCCGCCGCGCGGGCTGCGAGATGACGCCAACCCCGGTCAAAAGCCCCATGAAATCCGCAACCGCGATTGTGCCACGTGTGATCCGCCAAGACACAAAAACCAGAAGTGCCGCAATCGCAAAGCCCGACAGGATCTCCATCACTGGGGACATGCGGGCTTTCCATTTCTGTATCCGGAAATTTAGCTGGAACAGATCGTCGAATATCGAGTTGGCCGTGCCCTCCAGATGTTCTTCCAGTTGATATGTGCGTGCCATACGGATCCCGGACAGACCTTCGACAACGTCTTTATTCATCTGTGACAGCTGATGCTGTGATCGGCGTGTGATTTTCTTGATTTTGTTGCCGATCATATTCACCGGAATAACGGCCATGGAAAACACCAGTAGCAAAACAATCGTGATCGACCAATCAATGGTCAGCATTACGATTGTTGTCGCTATGATGATCAGGATCGACGACAGCCCCCCCAGCATCGACGATAACGAACTTCGGATCATACCCACATCTGCCGTCAATCGTGTTGCCAGCGAGGCTGGCGAGTCCGTTTGCAATCGCGCGAGATCAGCAAAAAGCAAGCGGTTATAAATCGACTTTCGCATCCGGGTTTCAAAACGACCCAGTGTCCGCTCCGACGTCAATGTCTGCCAATAGACCGAAAACCCCTTGATCGACGAAATAAGGATGATCCCGATTGGTCCCCACCAGATCACAGACGAATCCGCACTTTCATATGCCGAGATTATCAGCTGAATCGCCTTGGAATACCCTGCCGAAGCGACGGCGTTCACCACCATCAGAACTAGAACCAGAACCACCGGCCAACGATAGCGTGACAGCCATTCCCGCCATAATCGGCGATAGCCGACGGTTCCGGCATGCGTGCGCTCTTTGGCCATGAGGGCTCCTGTGTTCAACGGTTCCGTGCAACCTATGCACTGTGCCGCGCGGTCTCAATAGGCTTCGTCAATTGACAGTTTCGATCGCTTGCGGCAACCCTACTCTACCATGTGTGAGGACCATAATGACACTTTCCCAGGGACGCGACCTGTTTATGACACCCGGACCTTCGATCATTCCGGATCGGGTGTTAAATGCGATGCACCGCGCTGCGCCAAACATTTACGAGGGGCCATTGCTGGACATGGCGTCGGACATCACGGAAATGCTGAAACGCGTCGCGCAAACAGTTGGAAAACCGGCCGTCTATATCGCCAATGGTCATGGCGTCTGGGAAGCTTCGGTCGCGAATATTTTTGAACCGGGCGACAAATTGCTGGCTTTGGCCACTGGGCGTTTCGGGATGGGCTGGGCGGAAATTGCCCGGCGCTATGGCGTTGATGTAGAGCTATTGGATTTTGGTGTTTCAACAGGGTTTGACGCGGATCGTGTTGCAGATGCCTTACGCGCCGATCCCGCGATCAAGGCCGTGACAAGTGTGCAGACCGATACGTCGACCTCTGTCTCGAACGATATTCCGAAACTGCGCGAGATTCTGGACACAATCGGTCACGACGCATTGTTGATGGTGGATTGTATTGCCAGTTTGGGGTGCGAGGTTCACGAAATGGACGCTTGGGGTGTCGATGTCATGGTGGCTGGTTGCCAGAAAGGGCTCATGACACCGCCTGGTCTTGGTTTTACCTTTCACAATGACAAAGCCTCGATCGTCTCCAGACGGTTTCGAACCACATCGCCCTATTGGGATTGGGAGCCGCGTACCGACCCGGAATTTTTCTACCAACGTTTCGGGGGCACCGCACCAACGCATCATATGTTTGGTTTGCATGAAGCCCTAACCATGATGATGGAAGAGGGGATGGAGGCGATTTGGGCACGCCACCAGAAACAGGCTGAAGCAATCTGGGCCGCGGCAGACCGCTGGGCGGACGGCGGCGCGGTTCGTCTGAATGTCCCGGCTGTCCACGATCGCTCGCATGCGGTGACCACTTTTGTTTCCGATACCGAAAACCTGACCGAGCTGCGGCAATGGTGCCTACGTGAGTCCGGGCTGACACTGGGCATTGGCCTGTCGATTGCCGGACCGGGCGGGGACAATGTGTTTCGGATCGGGCATATGGGTCATATGAACCCACCGATGCTGTTAGGCGCTTTGGCGACAGTTGATGCCGGGATGAAAGCCTTGGGGATTGCGCATGGGGATGGGGCAATTGACGCCGCAAGCGCCCAGTTGTTTCGCTAGGTTTTCCGACGCATCCAGATCCAACCGCGAAGCCCAGCTATTGAAAGGCCCAGCGCCATGAGCACGACAATTGCCTGATAACCGCTACCATAGATCAGCGAGATTACCAGCAGAACTGCACTGATCACGGAAGTGACCGGCACCAGCCAGAAATGACCACCCCGGATCAGGAGAGCGACGATTACCATCACCAGCCCGATCCCTCCAAGGATGCTCAGCATAACCATATCGATCCCGCGCCCGAAAGAGAGCATGAGCGTAAGCAGTGCGAACAGCAAACCGTTTGCACCAAGCCAGAAAGCCGACAGACCCGACATACGCATGGCGTAACGAGCGGATTCGGCATCCGATATTTTAATCCACATTCCAGTTTTCGAGGTTTGGTCGGCCATTATTCCCCCTAAACACTAATCAGAATTGTTTCGTCTAAATATACTTCTTCAAGATTGTTACCTTCACCACTTCGGTCAACGACCAGAAATGTTTGCGGATGGTTGCCTACCAACAGTGGAAAATGCCATGTGCCTGTCGCATATTGCACGCCTTGCTGGCCAGTGCATGCAAACACGTGGACAGCTTCTGGTTCCGCGCGATCAGCCACAACCGACAGCCACGGGCGGCTTTCAAGAGGAATGAAGGCTTGCGATCCAAGTGGGTGGCGTTCCAACATGTCGATTTCCAACGGGCGCGGGCGGCCGTGGAACAGGGACAGAATGGCAGTTCCTTCACCGACCTCTGCCTGCGCCAGCGCATGGTAACGTGTGGTGAACCCGGAATTGATTTCGACGGCAGTCGCGGGGTCGGTCTCGATCACCTCGCCATAAGGTGCAAACGCCTCGGCCGTCAGGTGTTCGGGGGTTAGCAGCTTCATATTTTCAGCTTCGGATGGCGGTTAACGTCCTTGTAAAGCAGATAGCGAAACGGTCCTGGTCCTGCGGCGTAACAGGATTGCGGGCAGAAAGCACGAAGCCAAAGGAAATCGCCCGCCTCGACCTCTACCCAATCACCATTCAGATGATAATTTGCCTTGCCTTCAAGGATATAAATACCGTGCTCCATCACGTGGGTTTCATCAAAAGGGATCACGCCACCCGGCCGGAAATTCACGATATTGACGTGCATGTCGTGCGCCAGATCATCGGGATTAACAAAGCGGGATGTTGACCACGCTCCGTTAGTTCCCGGCATATCATTGGGTGTAACAGCTTGTTCCTGCATGACAAATGGCTGTGGCGCTGCCACACCGGGTAGCGGTTCATAGCGTTTGCGAATCCAATGAAACACAACCCGGCTGTCATACGTGTTCAGCGCATTCCAATTCAGCCCAGGCGGCAGATAGGCATATCCACCCTCTTCCAACGTGAACGCCGCATCGTTAAAGGTCAGTTTCAATTTACCTTCGGTAACAAACAGGACCGCTTCGGCCTGATCATCCGGTTCAGGATCATTGCTGCCACCATTTGGTTGCACCTCGACAATGTATTGGGCAAACGTCTCGGCGAAACCTGACAAGGGACGTGCCAGTATCCACGCCCGGGTGCGCGCCCAACCCGGAAGCTGAGAGGTGACGATATCCGACATTACACCGCGCGGGATCACCGCATAGCTTTCGGTGAAGATCGCGCGGTCGGCGCTGCGTTGTGTCTGCGGGGGCAATCCGCCTTTGGGGGAATAATATTTTGCCATCAGTCAATCACCTCCCCTGTCGTTCTTATGTTGGACCAGACAGCAAATTCATTGCCATTCGGGTCAAGGAAATGAAATCTGCGCCCACCGGGAAACTCAAATGGAGGGCGGGTAATGGTGCCACCTGCTCCGGTCACCTTGGCAAGTGTTTTTTCCAGATCGCTGGCGAAAAATACCAACAGCGCGCCGCCTTTGTCGGCGTTTGTGGTCAAGTCAGATTTGAAAAATCCGCCATCCAGCCCCTGATCCGAAAAGGAGGTGTAATTCGGCCCATAATCGGTGAAATCCCAGCCGAAAGCCGTCTTAAAAAACGCCTTGGTCGCGGGAATGTCGCTGGCATGAAATTCTACATAGTTCAGTTTGCCGTCGATATTCATGCCCCCTCCGGATGCGTTTTGCGCCAGTGGCGAGCGATATCGAGGCGGGTTGTCACCCAGACATCCTTGTGCCCCTGCACATATTCCAAAAACTTGCCCAGCGCCGCCGCCCGGCCCGGACGACCCGCCAACCGGCAATGCAGCCCGACGGACATCATCCGCCCACCTTCTGAATATAGCACATCAAAACTGTCGCGAAGATAGGTGTAAAACTGCTCGCCCGAATTGAAGCCCTGCGGCGTGGCAAACCGCATATCGTTGGCGTCAAGCGTATAAGGCACGATCAGCTGACCGTCTTCGTAATAAGGAAGCTCATCCGCGTAACTGTCTGCAGAATATTCGAACCCTGCTTCGGCGGTCAGGCGGCGCGTCGCCTCGGAGGTCCGGCCCTGATACATTCCGGCGGGGCGTTCACCTGTGACCTCGGTATGGATGCGAATGGCCTCGGTTATATGTTTGGCTTCGTCTTCTGGCGAAAAATCCTTGTAGTCAATCCATTTCAACCCGTGGGTGGCAATTTCCCAGTTGGCGGATTTCATGGCGGCCACAACTTCTGGGTTCTTTTCCAGCGCGGTTGCCACGCCAAACACCGTAACTGGCATTTGGCGAGCCGTGAACATCCGATGCAGCCGCCAGAACCCCGCGCGAGAGCCATATTCATATATCGACTCCATATTCATATGCCGCTGCCCGGGCCAAGGGGCAGCACCGACGATTTCGGACAAAAACGCCTCGGACGCCGCATCCCCGTGGAGGATGTTATTCTCCCCGCCTTCCTCGTAATTCACGACGAAATTGATGGCGAGGCGCGCGCCATTCGGCCAGCGCGGGTTGGGCGGGTTCGCCCCATAGCCGATCATGTCGCGAGGGTAATCTGTCATAAAGCCTCCAACGCTTGGGGGAGAATGTCGGCAAGGATATCAAGGTCCGCGTCCGTCCCCGCCGAGATACGGATACAACGATCCTCCCCCGGAGAGAATGGCATACGCACAAACACACCGCGTTCTTTCAGCACCACGACCAGTGCCCGTGCATGGGCACCATCACCGCCCGCGTCAATCGTGACGAAATTCGTGGCGGATGGCAGCGGGCTAAGGCCATTTTGCCGCGCAATATCGGCGATCCGGGCCTTGGACGTCTCCACCTTTGCGACGGATTGCGCCAGATAATTCTGATCCAACAGAGCGGCGAGCGCACCCGCCTGACTGACCCGGTTCATGGCGAAATGATCGCGTACCTTGTCGAACGCCCCGATCAGCGACGCCTCGCCCAGCGCGTAACCGACGCGCGCGCCCGCCATGCCGTAAGCCTTTGAAAAGGTGCGCATTCTGACGACGTTCGGGCGGTTCATATCCAGCGCAGGCGCAATGTCGGGGCGGTAGTCGATATACGCCTCGTCCAGACACAGCACTGTGTTTTCCGGAAGCATGTCGATGAAGGACTGCACACCCTCCGCCTCGTGCCATGACCCCATCGGATTGTCGGGGTTGGCAAGGTAGATTAGCGGCGCGTCAACCTCTCGCGCACGCTGAAGCAGTGCCTCCAAATCCTCTTTGTCGTTCCGGTAAGGCACGGTTTCCAGCCGCCCGCCAAAACCATTCACATGATAATTAAACGTCGGATACGCCCCGCGAGAGGTCACAACCGGCGTCCCCGGTTCCACCAGCAGTCGCACCAGCACGCCAAGAAGGCTGTCGATACCGGACCCGAACACGATATTTTCGCGCCCGACCCCATGATGCGCACACAGCGCCCCTTTCAGGTCGTAATCCTCGGGGTCGGCATACATCCAGATATCGGCGGCGGCGTCCTGCATGGCTTTGATCGCCTTGGGTGACGGGCCAAACACATTTTCATTCGCCCCCAGCCGCGCCTTGTAAGGGCGGCCAAAGGTGCGCTCATCCGTTTCCGGCCCGACAAACGGAATTGTCGAGGGCAAATCCGCCACGATGGAGGTGTATCTGGGTGCCATTATCCGTCCCGCTTTTGAGGTGATCATAAGCGGGACGGCGACGATGACAAGCGGTTAACCGATGGCGGCAAGGCGGTCTAGGGCGGCCTGAACGCGGCTCGCCTCTTCCTCCGCCGCTGCCAGACGGTCGCGGTTTTCCTGCACGACTTCCTCGGGCGCGTTGGCGGTGAATTTTTCGTTGCTGAGCTTACCCTTCAGCCCGCCGATTTCCTTCGCCAGTTTGTCCATGGACTTTTGCAGTCGGTCCTTTTCCGCCGCGACGTCGATTATGTCGGCGAGCGGCAGACAGAAGGTGCCGCCTTCGACCGGGATCGTCACGGCGCCTTTCGGTGCCTCCGCCGCGGTCGAAACCTCATCAATCCGCGCCAGACGGTGGATCAGGACGGCATTGTTGGCGAATGCCGTCTGCCCCACCGCGTCCAGCTCCAACTGCACCATCGGGATTTTTGCGCCTGCGGGCACGTGCATTTCGGCACGAACAGACCGGATGCTTTCGATCAGGCCGATCACCCAGTTCATCTCGCGATCCGCGTCCGGGTCCACATAATCCGCAACCGTATATTCCGGCCAATCCGCATGAACCAGCATCTTCGCGCGATCCGCGATATCCCCCCACAGCTGTTCCGTGATGAACGGCATGATCGGATGCAGCAGGATCAGGCACTGGTCAATCGCCCAGGCCATGGTAGCCCGCGTCTCGGCCACCACTGCCGTGTCATCCGACTGGAACAGCGGTTTCGCGAATTCGACATACCAGTCGCAGACCTTACCCCAAATATGGGCGTAAAGCGTGCTGGCGGCGTCATTGAAACGATAGCTGGTCAGCGCCGCATCCACCGCCTCCCGCGCCCGCGCCGTCTCACCGACTATCCATTTGTTCAGCGTCTGCGTGACCGCCAGCGGGTCGAAATCGGCGACGGGTTTACAATTGTTCATTTCGGCAAAACGTGCCGCATTCCACAGTTTCGTGCCGAAATTCCGGTAGCCTTTGATCGTGTCCATCGACAGTTTCAACTGCCCGCCAATCGCCGCCATCGAGGCATTGGTGAAGCGCAGCGCGTCCGCCCCGTATTCGTCGATCATGTCGAGCGGGTCGATGACGTTGCCGAGCGTTTTCGACATTTTCACGCCCTTCTCGTCCCGCACCAGCGTGTGGAGGTAAACGGTATGGAACGGCACCTCGTCCACGACCTCCAGCTGCATCATCATCATGCGGGCGACCCAGAAGAACAGGATATCCTGCCCGGTGATCAGGACGTCAGTCGGGAAGTATTTTTGGAGTTCCGGGGTCTGTTCCGGCCAGCCGAGCGTTCCGATAGGCCAGAGGCCAGAGGAGAACCATGTGTCGAGGACGTCGGGGTCGCGGGCGAGAAAAATCTCTACATGAATATAGTGATCATCGTTGCCGACTGAATAGCCGGAACGGTCATCGGCTCGTGCTCTGGCCCTACCCGAACTATCTACGTAAGTACCTTGATCATCGGCGTAAGCAAAAACCTCAACACCATCATATGTTTCATCAGTAGCACCCAGTATATCACCGAGCACACCTTCTTCGTTTAATGCTGTGTAGTACTCTTCAGCACACTCAATTGCTAATTCATAATTCTCAGCACAAAATGGAGTGTCATCCGGCCCATACCAAACCGGCACCTGATGCCCCCACCAAAGCTGGCGGGAGATACACCACGGCTCGATATTTTCCATCCAGTGGTAATAGACCTTCTTATCCCGCTCCGGGATGATCTGCGTGCGGCCATCGCGGACCGCCTCCAGCGCCGGACCGGCCAGTTTTGCGGCATCAACATACCACTGATCCGTCAGCATCGGCTCCATCACGACCTTGGAGCGGTCGCAGAAGGGCTGCATGATTTTCTTGTCTTCAATCGCGATCATCAGCCCTTCGGCGTCGATGTCTTTGACGACTTTCTTGCGTGCCTCGAACCGGTCCAACCCGCGATATTCATCGGGGACGAGGTTGATATTTTCAATCTCCGCCTCGTCAAAATCCGCGCCGCGCGAAATCTCTCCAGCCCGCGTTGCGGCGGCGACATAATCCAGCCCGTCGGTCCGCATATGCGCCTTGGTGTCCATCAGGCGATAGAGCGGAATATTGTTGCGCTTCGCCACACCATAATCGTTCGCGTCATGCGCACCGGTGATTTTCACTGCGCCAGACCCGAAATCAGGATCGGGATAATCGTCAGTGATGATCGGGATCAGGCGGCGATGTTCCTTCGGCCCGACCGGGATTTCGCACAGTTTTCCAACAATCGGCGCATAGCGTTCGTCCGTTGTGTGAACCGCCACCGCACCGTCGCCCAGCATGGTTTCAGGGCGCGTCGTGGCGATGGAAATGTAATCGCGGGTCTCGCGAAGGGTGACATTCCCGTCCTCGTCCTTCTCGACATACTCATATGTCGCGCCCCCGGCCAGCGGGTATTTGAAATGCCACATATGGCCGTCGATTTCTATATTCTCGACCTCCAGGTCCGAAATCGCGGTTTCAAAATGCGGGTCCCAGTTGACGAGGCGTTTTCCCTTGTAAATCAAACCCTTGTTATAAAGCTCAACGAACACTTTCAGGACGGCGTCGTGGAAATTGCCCTCCTCACCCTCTGGCGCATTCTCCGCGCCGGACATGGTAAAAGCATTCCGGTCCCAGTCGCAGCTCGCACCCAGTCGTTGAAGCTGATTGATGATGGTAGAGCCGTATTTCTGCTTCCATTCCCAGACCTTGGCCGTAAACGCCTCGCGCCCCATTTCGGCGCGGCTTGGCTGCTGCGTTTCTGTCAGCATCTTTTCGACCTGCAACTGCGTCGCGATCCCGGCATGGTCCTGCCCCGGCTGCCACAGCGTGTCGAACCCACGCATCCGGTGCCAGCGGATCAGGATATCCTGCAACGTGTTGTTGAACGCATGACCCACATGCAACGACCCCGTCACGTTCGGCGGCGGGATCATGATGGTAAAGGTTTCCTCGCGGCTGGCATTTGCCCCCGCAGCAAACGCCTTGGCGTCCATCCATTTTGCGTAAATCTCCGCCTCAGCTTTTTGGGCGTCGAAGGTCTTTTCCATGGCCATCTGGGTCTTCCTGAATCTGGTATCCGCGCCGTAATACATGGGCCTGCGCCCAGTGAAAACCCCCTAGACCGGACGGTCGATTTTTGTCGATAGGTGGATCAGCGATTCCGAGGATCGCACCCCCGGGATCGCCCCGATCACATCCAGAATTTCATCCAGCTGTGCCGTGTTGCGCGTCGCCAATTGCAGCACCAGGTCAAACCGGCCCGAGGAGGTATGCGCCACCTCCACCTCCGGCATCGCTTTCAGACGGCTGACGACCTGCGCGCCCGCGCGGGGGTCAAAATTCACCAACACCGTGGCGCGAATACGATCCCGTCGTGCTGGTTCGCCCAGCCGCACCGTATAGCCCGCGATCACGCCCGTCCGCTCCAGCTTTTCGATCCGCGCCTGCACCGTTGTGCGCGCCAGTCCCAGCTTGCGCCCCAGCGTGGATACCGAGGCGCGAGCGTTATTCGCCAGTTCGCTCAGCAAGCGGTTGTCAATGTCATCCATGGGCGTTTCACCTGTTTAGTCGTCAATCTGCCGCAACTTTCGCACGTTTTGATTCATTTGACGAGTGATTCTGACATTGCCGAGTCCGATCATTTTCCTATGAACATTCGCTCTCACATCTGGGCCGACCCGGCCACCTATCTGGTCAGCAACCAGCCTGATAAGCCGGTGCATTTCTTTTGCCCCTCCGCCTTGCACGCAAAAGCCAAGGTGTTTCAGGACGGTTTCCCCGGGCTGGTGACATTTGCGGTGAAATCCAATCCGGACCCGATGGTGATCACCAATCTGGTGCGGGCGGGTCTGACCGGGTTCGACGTGGCCTCCCCCAACGAAATTCGGCTGATCCGCCAACTCGCCCCCACTGCGACGATGCATTATAACAACCCGGTCAAATCACGGTCGGAAATTACCTTTGCGGTCGGTCAGTGCGTGCGGTCCTTCGCGGTTGATAGCGTCAATGAACTGGCCAAACTCACCGATCTTGTGCCGAAAGGCGCGGAAATGTCGGTGCGCTTCAAACTGCCCGTCAAAGGTGCGGTTTATGATTTTGGCACAAAATTCGGGGCGGAACCGCGCAAGGCCGCCGACCTGTTGCGTGCCGTTCAGGCGGCGGGATATCTGCCCTCGCTTACCTTCCATCCCGGCACGCAATGCGAGGATCCCGGCGCATGGGCCGCCTACATATCCGAGGCCGCGGCGATTGCCCGTGCGGCTGACCTCCCGCTCCATCGTTTGAATGTTGGTGGTGGCTTCCCCTGCCGGGTGGGGACGGCACGACCCGAGCTGTCGGCGTTTTTCGACACGATCAGCTCGACAGTCGGCGAGGCTTTCGGCAACCACCCCCCCGCGCTTGTTTGCGAGCCAGGCCGGGGAATGGTTGCCGAAGCCTTTGCCCACGCGGTCCGCATCAAGGGGATCGGCGATAGCGGTGCGCTGTACCTGAATGATGGCATCTATGGCGGTCTGTCGGAATTTCCGGTCCTGCCGGTCGTGCGCAGCTTTGACGTGATCGGACCGGACGGCGCGAAACGGACAGGCGAAACGCAGCCGCGAACCCTGTTTGGCCCAACCTGTGACTCGCTCGACACGTTGCCGAATCCGCTCGACATTCCGGGTGATACGCAGGAAGGCGACTATATCCTCTTCCCCTCCATGGGGGCGTATGTTCGCGGGGTCACGACCGATTTCAACGGCTATGGTCAGATCGAAACGGCGACGGTTTTGCATCTGAGCTGATTGCATCACCGTATCCCCTCTCGTATCGTTCAGAAAACGAAAGGATTAGCTATGGCTTTGGTTCAGGTGCAGGGGATGCACCATATCACCCTTAATGGCGCGGATCGCAAAACCAGCATCGACTTTTGGGAAGGCGTGCTGGGGATGGCATTCATTTTCGAACAACCCAACCTCGACGAGCCCTCGCTGGGGCATTTGTATTTCAACACAGGCGACGGGACGACGATCACGGTATTCACGGACGAAAACCGCAAACCCTACAGCCAGAAACTGCCGCAACCCGTCGGGTCGGTTCATCATATCGCCTTCAATGTCAGCCAAGCCTCGATCAGAGTGGCGGAGGAGCGGCTGAAAGCGGCGGGGTTCGGGACAAACGGAATCGTGGATCGGGGCTTTATGGATAGCCTCTATTTCCGCGAACCGCTGGGCGTACTGATCGAATTGGCGTCGTATAAATTCGAACCACCCCAAGGCTGCACCCACGGGCAGGTTCTGAACCGCGCGTTTGAAATCCGCAAAGCGCGAGGGGCCGAGGCTATCGAAACCCAAGACGTCGCCGACGCATTGTTGGAGCTGTCGAAAAGCTAACGCGGCACCGCCTGACTGATCAGCAGCCCGTCATTCACCGCCAAATAGCGCGGGCGTGGAGGCATGGTCAAAACCGCTACCTCCTACTACCCCCACAACAATGCACTGATGCTGGCGCAAGACCTGACACAAGGTTGATCCCTCACGACAATATTTGCCTGACCTCACGTCCCCGATCTTGAAACGCTGCACGCGGCGGGTCAGATTAGGGACGAGATGATCCGCACACATGTTGTCATTGTCGACGGCACCCTCAGCCGATTGGAGGATGGGCAGGAAACCAATGCCGGGATCCTGTATAAACTGCTGCGAGAGGTAAAACCCCGTACCGACCTGACCGTCTATTACCACCCCGGCATTCAGGGGACGGGCCTGTCCAAATGGGTGAAGGTCGCCGCCGGGATCGGGATTAACCTAACAATATCAGCAAGCTACCGACAATTGTCGACCTATTACAATCCCGGCGACCGGATCATGTTGTTCGGGTTTTCGCGCGGAGCCTATTCGGTCCGCTCGCTTGCCGGAATGATCACGCGGATCGGGTTGTTGCAGCGCGAGCATGTCACAGACCGTCGCGTCGAACGTGCTTTCCGCCATTACGAAACGGACGAGGTAACACCCGCCGCCCGTGCCTTCACCCGCGCCTATTGCCACGACAATATCAAGATCGAGCTGATTGGCGTGTGGGACACGGTGAAGGCGCTTGGCATACAGTATCCGCTGCTTTGGCGGATTGCGCCGATGGCAACGGATTTTCATGATCATCACCTGTCTGCCTCTATTGCAAACGCCTATCAGGCCCTCGCGCTGGACGAGACACGAAAAGCGTATGAACCGATACTTTGGGATGAAACTGACGACTTCCCCGGCCATGCCGAACAGCTGTGGTTCCCCGGCGCACATGCGGATGTTGGGGGGCATGTGGCCAGTGATATGTCGGCGCGACATCTTTCCAACATTCCGTTAGTCTGGATGCTGGAACGGGCAGAACGCTCCGGCCTCCCCCTGCCCTCTGGCTGGCAGGCGCGATATCCTGCCGATCCGGCTGCCCCGATGATTGGGAACCTTGGCGGCATGGGCAAAACCTTTATCCGTCGCGCCCGGCGCAAGGCCTGCATGACCCCGTTTGATGCGCTGCACCCCTCGGTTCTGGACCGGATGAAGGCGCTACCGAAATATCAGCCCAAAGCCATCATTGGCGACGACCATCTGATTGCACGCCCCGCCACGGCTGGATAGGGTCGCCCTATGACAGCGGTGATGATTCAGGGCACCGGGTCCAATGTCGGGAAATCCCTGCTGGTCGCCGGTCTGTGCCGGGCGCTGCTGCGCCGCGGGCTGGTCGTGCGCCCATTCAAGCCGCAAAACATGTCCAACAACGCCGCCGTCACCGCGGACGGGGGCGAGATCGGCCGGGCGCAGGCGTTGCAGGCGCTGGCCTGTGGCGTCGCGCCACGTGTCGATTTCAACCCAGTTCTGCTGAAACCCGAAACTGATGTTGGCGCGCAAGTGGTGGTGCATGGCCAACGGATCGCTTCGGTGAAAGCACGTGACTATGCGGGGCTGAAGCCGTCGCTATTGCCAAAAATTCTGGAAAGTTTTGAACGCCTTAGGGCCGAGGCGGACATTGTGCTGGTCGAAGGCGCGGGCAGCCCGGCGGAGATTAACCTGCGTGACGGCGATATTGCCAATATGGGGTTTGCCGAGGCGGCGAAAGTCCCCGTGATCCTTGCCGGCGACATTGACCGGGGCGGCGTGATTGCGCAGTTGGTCGGAACGCACGCGGTGCTGCCCGACACGGATCGGGCGCTGATCAAAGCCTTCCTGATCAACAAATTTCGCGGCGACCCGACCCTGTTTGACGATGGCCTGGCCGAGATTGTCGCGCGCACCAACTGGCCCTCACTGGGCGTTGTGCCGTATTTTGCAGACGCGATGAAACTGCCTGCCGAGGACGCGCTGGACGTGCGCTCCGCCGGAACGGGCCACATTAAAATCGCTGTCCCCCTCCTCTCCCGCATCGCCAATTTCGACGATTTCGACCCGCTAAAGGCGGAACCGGACGTGACGCTGGACATGGTTAAACCCGGCCAACCGCTGCCTGCCGACGCGGACCTGATCATCCTGCCCGGCACCAAATCCACGATCGGTGACCTGAATTTCCTCCGCGCCCAAGGTTGGGACATCGACCTGTTGGCCCATGTTCGGCGCGGAGGGCGAGTGCTGGGAATTTGCGGGGGATATCAGATGCTTGGCCAGTCAATCGCTGACCCTGATGGGATCGAAGGCGCACCCGAAACCCTCCTCGGCCTTGGCCTCCTCAACGTCTCCACCCGTATGACGGCGGACAAGACTCTGACCAATATCACGGGGCATCACCCGGCCAGCAATGCGCCCCTTAGCGGCTATGAAATCCATATCGGCGAAACTTCCGGCACCGACCAACCGTGGCTGGAGGTCGATGGCCAACCGCACGGGGCTGTTAACGGGACGGTCAGTGGATGCTACATCCACGGACTGTTTGGTTCCGATGCGTTCCGCGCGGCGTTTCTGTCGGAATTTGGGGCCTCCAGTCAGGCGCATTATGGGCAAACCGTCGACGACACGCTCGATGCCCTCGCCGAGCATCTGGAAACCCACTTGAATATCGACGCGATCTTGTCGATCGCCCGGGGTCAGTAACCCGCCGCGCGATCCACCAGATAGAGCAACGACTCGCCAGCCTCGCACCGCCGGATATTTTCGGCAATCACTTCGGACGCCGTTTCTGGCCGGGTCTCCGACGCGATATGAGGGGTCACTATCACGTTGGGGTGCGCCCAATAGGGATGATCGGCGGGCAAGGGTTCCTGCCGAAACACGTCGAGCACTGCTCCGCCGATCTGACCCGTCTCCAGCGCCGCCAACAGCGCGGCGTCATCAATTAGCACCCCACGCCCGGGGTTAATGATAACTGCCCCGCGCGGCAGTATGGCCAGCCGGTCGGCGTTCAGCAGATTCTCCGTCGCGGGCGTATTTGGTAGCAACAGCACCAGAATGTCAGCCTGTGACAGCAACGCCTTTAACCCAGCTTCCCCATGAAAACAGGTGACACCCGGCAAATCCTTTGCACGACGGCTCCAACCCAAAGTGTTGAAGCCCAAACCAACGGCAGCATTGGCGCAGACTGATCCCAGCTCCCCCAGCCCCAGAAACCCAACCGTCCGATTGCGCGCCAGAGGCGGGATCACGTCGTTCCGCCAGACCCCATCCTGCGTATAGATATCCATCCCCAGATGAGCCCGCAGTATATGTCCGGTCACATAGTCCCGCATCCCTTCGGCCAGCCCGCTATCCACCATCCGGGCGAGCGGCACGCGAATGGTCGTGTTTGACTGAATGGTTTCCACCCCGGCCCACAGCGACAACACCGCCTTTAGCCGCGTGAAAGGTGTAAAATCCTGCAATCCACTGGCCGGGGCATAGATGACGTAATCGACGGTTGCCGGGTCAGCCTCGACCACCAAATCCACGTCCAGGCCCGCAGCCGCAAAGGCCCGTTGCAACGGTGTCTGATAGGCCTCCCAATGCGCAGGCTTATCCGCAAACAGCGCCCTGATCATCCGCGTGGCCTGTGGATATGCGCGGACTGGATCAACCCAAATGCGCCCAAGAGCACCAACATCGCGGTGCCGCCATAGCTGACCAACGGCAAGGGCACTCCTACCACCGGCAGCAAGCCCGTCACCATCGCCATATTGACCGCAAAATAGAAAAAGAAGGTCGCCCCCAGCCCCCCCGTCAGAAGTGCCCCAAACCGATCCCGGTTATTGATGGCTGACATCACGCAGAACACCACAATTGCCGAGTAGATTACCAGCAAAGAGATCGAGCCGACGAAGCCGAACTCCTCGGCGAACGTCGTAAAGATGAAGTCGGTCTGTTTCTCGGGTAGAAAGTTAAGCCGGCTTTGCGGCCCCTGCATGAAACCTCTACCCCCAAAACCGCCCGAACCCAGTGCGATTTTCGATTGCGTAATATGATAGCCCGCGCCTAACGGGTCGAGCGAGGGATCAAGAAACGTGTCGATACGTTTATACTGATAATCCTTAAGCACCTGCCATTCGGTCCCCCGGCTCCACATTACGAAGCTGACGGCGCCAACGCCCGTGCCAACAATAAAGACAAAGTACCAGATGGACACCCCGGCCAGAAACATGACCACGCCGCCGCTGGCGGCAATCAGTATCGCCGTTCCAAGGTCAGGCTGAATAACGACAAATCCCAGCGGAACCAGGATCAGCATCACCGGTATCAGGACCCAGAATGGGCGTGAAACTTTTTCCGGCTCCAACCAGTCGTAATACATTGCCAGCGCCATCACGACCGCAACTTTCATCACTTCTGACGGCTGCAATTGCATGAATCCCAGATTGATCCAACGCTGCGCGCCACCCCCGGCAAATCCGATAAACAGAACCAGAATCAACAGGATAATCGTGCCAACATACGCAATAGGCGCCATACGTCGCCAGAATTGTATAGGAATGAACGCGATGATGAACATACCAGCAATGCCAATCGCAAAGCGGATCATCTGAATGCGCGCCCAAGGCTCATAACTGCCCCCAGCAACGGAATAGAGCATCAGAAATCCCGTCGCCGCGACCGCGCAAACCAACAGGATTAGCGGCCAATGCAGATAAAAGATTTTCGTTAGCCCAGTTGGGGTCCGCCCACGCGATGAGTCATAAAAGCTCATATTCTGTCGCTCCGCTCTTGCGGGACAGTTATCCCTTGCTGTGCTTCGCGTTCGCGCTCACGTTCCGCGCGAATGCGATTGCGTTCCGCCGGAGGATAAGCCGCCAACGGCACTACGTCGCCGTAAAGCGCACGCATCATGATGTCACGAGCAATTGGGGCCGCAACAGCGGATCCACCGCCCCCATGTTCAACCACAACCGAAACTGCATAGCGCGGATTGTCATAAGGGGCATATCCGACGAATAACGCGTGATCACGGCGCTCCCATGGCAGATCTTCATTGTCGACAATCCCGGCCTCACGCTCTTCAACCGTAATCTGGCGGACCTGTGATGTTCCCGTCTTGCCCGCCATCAGGTTTTCCGGGTCTTCGATGCGGCTTTCATAAGCCGTGCCCCGATTTTCGTTCACCACCGCATACATCCCTGCACGAATATCACGCAAATATTCACTGGGAATGTTCAGATCCGGAAAGTTTGCTGCCGTTTGCGGGACACCATTAATCGTGTGGATTAGGTTGGGCTCGACCGACTTACCAGTCGCAAACCGGCCTGTCATCACCGCCAGTTGGATCGGCGAAGCCAGTACAAATCCCTGTCCGATTCCCGCGTTCAGCGTATCCCCCTGAAGCCAGCCCTGATTAAAGACGCGCTGCTTATATTCCATATTGGGCACCAATCCTCCCGACATCGCCGGAAGCGGCAGCGAGAATTTGTCCCCCAACCCAAATCGCCGCGCAACTTCGGCGATTTTTTCAATCCCGACGCGCTTGGCAATTTCGTAATAATAGACGTCACAGGATTGCTTCAGACTGTTCTTCAGATCAACGCGGCCATGTCCTCCGCGACGCCAGCAATGGAACCGCCGTCCCCCCAATTCGTAATGCCCCGGGCAATAGACGGTCTCCTCGGGTGCGACAACGCCGTCTTCCAGCGCCGCCAGAACCACAAGCATCTTGAACGTAGATCCCGGAGGATAGGCCCCCGAGACGGATTTGTTGGACAAAGGTCGATAGATATTGTCGCGCAGAAATGTCCAATCGTCGGTGCTAATCCCCAACACGAACTTGTTGGGATCAAACGACGGAGTGGAGGCCATCGCCAACAAATCTCCGCTATGCACATCCATCACCACGGCTGCGGCGCTTTCTTCATGCATACGTTCGCCGCAATATTCCTGAAGATTGGTATCAATCGTCAGCTGAATATCCGCGCCTTTGACGCTTTCGTCGCGGCTAAGTTCTCGCATGACCCGACCGCTGGAATTCACCTCGATCCGGCTGATACCGGCGTCGCCGCGCAATTGATCCTCCATCAGCAACTCGACACCTGTTTTGCCAATTGGGAATCTTGGGATCTGGAACAGCGGATCGGGGTCCTCCATCCGTTGCAGATCAGATTCACTGACAGGTCCAACATATCCCACCAGATGCGCGTACTCTTCACCGTGCTGATAGTGCCGCGAAAGACCGACCTCGGGAATGACACCGGGCAGCGAAGGTGCGTTTGCGGCAACTTGCGAGAATTCTTCCCAGGTCAGATGTTCCGCGACTGTTACCGGAACAAAGGCTGACCGGCGCCGGACATCATCCAGCACTTTCGCGCGCCGATCCTCTGGCAGATCGATAATCATTGCCAGCCGGTCCATAACGGTTTCCACATCGCCCGCCTGTTCACGGATGATCACGATGCGATAATTCTGTTGATTTTCCGCAATCAGGACGCCATTGCGGTCATAGATCAACCCGCGCGCCGGGGCTATCAGGCGAATGTTGATCCGGTTTTCTTCGGCCATCAGGGTGAATTCGTCAGCCTGCACGACCTGCAATTGGCGCAATCGCCACCCCAGCACACCAATCACCCCAGACTGCAACCCCAGCAGCAGCAAACCCCGCCGGGTAATCCGACGGCTTCTCTCGCGACTGGTGCGTGTTGGTTGCCTCATACTGTGTAACCCAGACGGTTCGGACGTTCATTCGGTTTCGGCGAGCGTATCCGCACAATCCAATGCAGAACCGCCGCCACAATTGGATAGATCATGATCGTTCTCAACACATGCCACGCCAATGTCGAAAAATCATAAACATTGGCAAAGGAGACAAGTAAAATCACGTTTTGAAGAAGGATCAGAATGATCAATAATCCGCTGACATAGGCCCATTCCAACACAAACGGAATATCACGAAAGGCCCTCTCGGCCAAACGTATGGCTTCTACCCCTAAGACCAGCATCAATGCCCACAAGCCCAACGGGCGCATCATCATTGCATCCGCCAGCAACGCAAGCGCCGCCACAATCAGAACTGGTGCTGTTTCGGGACGACGAATTGTCCAGGCTGCAAACAGACAAAACATCAAGTCCGGGAACGGTGTGCTGTCGGCGGTCAACCCCATCGGCATGATCGCCATCCCGATTGAAAGCATGCCCAACACGCCAAATAATACGAAATCAATCAGCTTGCGTGAATTACTCATCGCTCACCTCTTCCGGCACTTCGGGGGACGAAGGCAGACCGATCACTTCACCCAGCGTGTCGATTTCTTCGCGCGGCGCGGTTTGCAATATTCGGATGAACTCCAGATTTTCGAAATCTGCCGCCAGTCTGACACGGAAACGCCCTTGGGGATCAACCGCGACCTGACCAACCAGAATGTCCGCCGGAAACACGCCACCATCGCCCGAGGTCACAACCCGTGCGCCTGCTTGCACCCCGATATCGCTGTCCAGAAAATCCAACGGGGGCACAATAGTGTTGTCACCCCGCACAATCGCACGTCGTCCAGACGGGACGATGATCACCGGAACGTTTGAACTGACGTCGGACAAAAACAGGATGCGCGACGTGCGCTCCCCCACCCCGGCAATTCGTCCGACAAGCCCCAACCCATCAACCGCTGCCGATCCATCAAGAATGTCATCCTGTCGTCCTACATTTACAATAGCGGATTGGCTGAATGGGCCGCCGGAATCGGTTGTCACCTCGGCGGTGATAAAGGAAAGCCGAGGGTCCAGTTTCACATTGTTCAATGCCAGCAATTGTGCGTTGCGCTGTTCAAGCTGCAACGCAGCCTCGCGCCAGCCTTTCAGGCGCTGGATTTCGCGGCGCAATTCCTGATTCTGCTCATAGACCCGCGCATATGATTGAAAGTCGGCCACCATACGGGTCAAGGTCGTGACCGGCACCAGCGCCCATTCAAAAGATGGGTAAAACCTGTCAATCAACGCGATCCGAAAACGTTCTACACGCGGATTGTCGATGCGCGACAGCAGGAACAGGCCCAGCATCAGAACAAGGATCAACCCGACAAGGAACCGACGCAACAACCGCCATGAATTCGAGACTGAATTGTCCGGCGTCGCCATCCTTGTCCCCTGTTAATTGCCGAAGTCGATCACATGTGCCAGTTGCGTTTCAAATTCCAGCGAACGACCTGTGCCCAGTGCCACGCAGTTCAATGGCTGATCCGCGACCGAAATCGCCAATCCCGTCTGTTCCCGCAACGCCAGATCCAGATCCCCCAGCAGCGCGCCGCCACCTGTTAGCATAACACCGCGATCCACAATGTCTGCCCCCAGGTCAGGCGGCGTGGATTCCAGTGCGGTCATCACCGCCTCGCAAATCTGTTGCACGGGTTCGGCCAGCGCCTCCGCCACTTGGGCTTGCGTGATCTCTACTTCGCGCGGCACGCCGTTCAGCAGGTCACGCCCGCGAATTTCCATCGACAGGCCGCGCCCGTCATCCGGCATACGCGCGGTCCCGATAGAGGTCTTCACCCGCTCTGCCGTGCTCTCGCCGACCAGCATGTTATGCTGACGACGTAAGTAGCTGACGATGGCATCGTCCATCCGGTCACCACCGACACGCACGGATCGCGCGTAAACGATGTCGCCCAGCGACAGCACGGCCACCTCGGTCGTACCACCGCCGATATCGACAACCATGTTGCCCGTCGGATCGGTGATCGGCATCCCAGCCCCGATAGCCGCGGCAATCGGTTCGGCGATCAGACCTGCCTTTCGCGCGCCCGCCTGCAACACGGATTCCCGGATGGCACGTTTCTCCACCGGTGTCGCGCCGTGGGGCACACAGATGATGATCTTGGGTTTCACAAATGATCCGCGCTTGTGCACCTTCTTGATGAAATGCTTGATCATCTCCTCGGCCACGTCAAAGTCGGCAATCACCCCGTCGCGCATCGGACGGATCGCCTCGATGCTTCCGGGCGTACGGCCCAGCATCAGCTTTGCGTCTTCGCCTACCGCAAGCACCTGTTTACGCCCGTCACGAATATGATAGGCCACCACCGAAGGCTCGTTCAGGATGATCCCCTTGCCTTTGACATAGACCAGCGTGTTCGCCGTGCCGAGGTCAATCGCCATGTCCGCACTGAACATACTGCTGATACGGTCCAACATGTCTCGCCTCATGAGATATCAGACGACTCGAGATCGCCTTGTGAAAGTTGCACCTTTATAGGGTTTTCCCCGGCTTAGGGTAAAGGGGGCGACAGAAAATAGAATGTTCGATTTGTGCAAGTATTTGTCGCAATCTAAACAAGTCACCGAAGAAATGTGCAAGTTTAGGACAAATTCGGCGATCTGCCGCCACGAGATACGCAGCGGCAGCCAGATTACATTGTCGGTGCGGGGGCCGTCTTCTGTCGCCGCACAATCAGGTTGTTGATGGCATTGATATAGGCTTTGGCTGACGCAACTATCGTATCCGTATCGGCCGATTGCCCGACGACGATCTTGCCGTCCTCCTCCAGTCGCACCGACACGGTTGCCTGCGCATCCGTTCCACCGGTGACCGCATGCACCTGATAAAGCGCCAGTCGCGCCGAATGCGGAACGACCTGTTTCACCGCGCTGAACACAGCATCGACCGGACCATCCCCGGAGGAAACGACATGATGTTCCACACCATCGACCGTGACAACCAGATCCGCTTCCGGTGCCATGCCGGTGCCTGTTACAACCTTCAGCGATTGCAACTGAATGTGGTCATGTTCGGCATCCGTCCCTTCAGACATCAGCGCAATCAGGTCTTCGTCAAACACCTCTTTCTTGCGATCGGCGAGTTCCTTGAACCGGACAAACACATCCTTCAGCTGGTTGTCACCAACATCGTAGCCAAGGTCTTTCAGCTTCGCCCGCAGTGCCGCGCGACCAGAATGTTTGCCCAACGGCAAGGACGTTCCCGCCAGACCGATATCAGCGGGGCGCATGATCTCGAACGTCTCGGCATTTTTCAGCATCCCGTCTTGATGGATACCGCTTTCATGCGCGAACGCGTTCTTGCCGACAATGGCCTTGTTGAACTGTACCGGGAAGCCCGACACCTGTGCCACTCGATGAGAGATGTTGATAATCTTCGTCGTGTCGATCCGTGTGTGGTAGGGCATGATGTCGTGACGGACCTTCAGGGCCATCACAACCTCTTCCAGCGCCGTGTTCCCCGCGCGCTCGCCCAGACCGTTGATCGTGCATTCAATCTGGCGTGCCCCGGCCTCGACAGCGGCCAGTGAATTCGCCGTCGCCATGCCCAGATCATTATGGCAATGCGTTGCAAACACCACCTCATCCGCGCCCGGCACCTTTTCGATCAACATCCGGATCAGGTCAGCACTTTCCCGCGGTGCGGTGTAGCCCACCGTATCGGGAATGTTGATCGTCGTCGCGCCAGCTTTGATGGCAATTTCGATCACCCGGCACAGATAATCATGTTCGGTCCGGGTGGCATCCATCGGTGACCATTGCACATTGTCGCACAGGTTACGTGCATGCGTGACCGTCTCATGGATCAAATCCGCCATCTGGTCCTTATCCAGCTTCGGAATATCGCGATGCAGTGGCGAGGTCCCGATGAACGTATGAATACGCGGGCGTTCCGCATGTTTCACCGCCTCCCAGCAACGGTCGATATCTTTGAAATTCGCCCGCGCCAATCCGCAGATCACCGAATTTTTTGCAAGTTTGGCGATCTCAGAAACGGCGGCAAAATCACCCTCCGAGGCTATCGGAAAGCCCGCTTCGATAATATCCACGCCCATTTCGTCGAGCAGCGAGGCAATCTCCAGCTTTTCCTCGTGGGTCATGGTCGCGCCCGGGCTTTGCTCGCCATCGCGCAGTGTCGTGTCGAAAATCAAGACGTGATCCGGATGTGTCATGATCCCGCTCCTTATATTCTGGGTTTGGTCGAAGGGGTTTGGCCGGAATCGCCGGTATTCGGCTCGCCCACCGGTTCAATCAGGATGACTTTGACCTCCTGTTCGGCGCGGGGACGATGAACCACTCCCTTGGGGACGATTATGACTTCGCCCGCCTTTACAGGTACAGACGGTCTGTCCTGAAAGTCCATGACCATCTCACCCTCGACAACCAGGAAGAAGTCGTCGGTATCATCGTGTTTGTGGAAGGGGAATTCCCCCTTTATCTTGACCGCCATCACGTCATTTTGGTTGTAGCTTGCAATGACATGCGGATCCCAGTGCGTGTCGAACGCTGCCATCTTATCGGCAATATTAATCGGTTTCATGTAAGTGTTCCTTAGCAGATATTAGGGTTAAGGCGCGTCCGTTCCCCTCTGAGCGCGCGCGCCGTTTCCCGGCACGCTCAGAGGCTGCTAAGTAGTAGAATCGCTTCAAGATCGCAGACCGAAGTCGCGGGAAAATCTTGATATTTTTGCAAATTCTTTACCATGTGCGGCACTATACCGCCGCTTTTACAAAGATAAAGACAAGAAATGCATTTTCCGCCGATTTCGTCCACAATGACGCGCCCTTTGGTAATATGTTGTTAATATTGACAGAATCCTGATTTCTTTAGTCAGATTTTGAAATTCACCCCCACCTATGCGCCAGAAGCATAGCAGATATGCACTTATTGCATTTGAGAATTGTTAAAAAAACGTCATATTGCGCCTCGCACTCAAGATAACTCAAGAGAAGGACGACGTATGTTCGACTACGTTGACTCAACAGCTTTTGCCAACGACCAAGGCGCACGTGCACAGAAACTTTTTGCTGCCGTCGTGCTTGCCGCACTTGATGACGCAATTGCTGATGACAAGAAATACGGTAACGGCCCCGAGGTCATCGCCCGCTGGGCGCGTTCGCGCGATGGGCGCGAGGTGCTGATGTGTGCCGGGATCGATCCGAATGAACGTGCCGTTCAAGGCATGATGGAATTTGTCCGCCGCGGCGTGCGCACCTCTGTTGCGCTCTCGCGCGAGGAAAGCGAGCGCCAGCAGGCCGCCGCAGCCTAAGTATATTCCTAAAATTGCAATGATAAAGTCGGGTCCGAAAGGGCCCGATTTTTTATGTTTTATGGAAATTATTAAGATTCCCGCCGTAGCGTTCGCAGATGACCTACGCAACCGAGACATCACATCTGTCATTGCCCGCCTCCGACCACACCCCGCCGGACATTCGTGAAATGGGTGACTTGCACCTTGTCGGACTTACGGGGCGTTTCGGGTATAATGAACGTCTTCAGGTACTGGAACTCTGGACGACCTGGAACCGGTTGGCCCGCGAACACTTGCCCGTATTCCCGAAGGTTCAGATCGGGTATGCGCTACACGATGATGTTAACAGCTTCCACTATTTCGCCGGATGTCCAGTTTCCGATCTTCCCGACTCTCCCTTTGCCGTCACACCGCTATTTCTGCCTGCTCGGAGATACCTCTATTTCCAACATCACGGCCGTTCCGTTGAATTGCGCGAAACCATGGAGGATATCTGGGCAAATAGAATACCAGATGGGGTTGTTCTGCCCCAACATCCCTCCTCCATACATAAAATCGTCGATGTGGATGACCCGATGGAAATGGATATGAAAATCGACATCTATATCCCGTTTGATGACGCGACCTCGCCCAAAATTCCGACACCTGAATGAGACCCCTTTCAAGCACGGGTGATGATAAATCTTACCACAACACCCATCTAATACAGCAGAAGGCCGACCCGTATGATTAAACAAAGTGTCGAACGTACAATCGAAGTGGGCGACGACGCTTATCCTATTCAGATGTTTGGACCGATTGACCTGATCACGATTCACCGGGTCATTCCCAACGACCTGATGGCGATCCAGAGCGTTTGGCAAGAATGGCTGGAACAGACCGTTCATCGGCTGAAATCGATCCCGACCCCACATTTCAGTATCAGCCATTTTGACGGAAGCGATCACTATGGCCTTACAGTCGGATGCGAAGTCAGCACCTTTGAAACCATCCCAGACGGTTTGCCGCGCCTACATTTGCCACGAAGATCCTATGTTGAATTCACATATCACGGCCCGGCCGAAGGGTTGATGGAGAAGCAGAATGATCTTTTGACAAACAGGATCCCGGCGCTGGATATCCCTGTAAATGCACAGCAATTGATCGGGGTTTACACGATGGAACAGGATCAAATCACCGAAGATATTACCACCAACTTCTATGTTCCGCTTGTCGATCAACCCCTTTAGAATAGAAAGATTTGTCCGAACGGTTCCTGTCGGACGGTTACACCCCGTCACATGCCAGACGCGCATTGACCAGCGCCTGATCACCCGTGATGCTGTTGGGAATGACTTTACATCCAGTCGCCCGCTCTATTGCCAATATCGCACGGGATAGCATCCGATCCATCGCCGGCAGCATTTCCATGTTCACCCGAATGGCCTGCACCATGTCGCCCTGTCGGTAAACATCCCAAACGCTGCCCTCAATGTCTGCACGCACCGGAGTCACACCGCGATATTCCTTACCTGCCGATGAACAGCCAACGACCAACAAGAACAGTATCAAATAACGCAAAAAGGGCCTCCAGTTTTGAAAGCCCTTATCATTCGCCTAAATGTTTAACGATCAATTGACGTAATTCTGCCCGACGTCACGTTCATACGTGTAGCCGGTTTCAACACCCGGTATTTCTGCCATCGCTTCCATGATCTTGCCGGGCCAATAAGTGGTTGGCACCCCAGAGAACCGGGGCAAGGCGTTCAACACGGACGACGCTGATAACCCGCAGCGCAATTGACCGGTTGTGCCGATCTCGTTCGCCTTCTGAAACAGAAACTCTGCCTCTTCGGCTGTGAGATATACCCGTTGTGACACCACGTAATACCCAAATCGGGCGTGGTAACGTTTGTAATAATCGACCATACGGGGCGACATCCCATAATGGATATCACGCGCACGCGCCAATTCTGGATACCGGAAACTGCCAGCAGGATCATAAAGAACCGTCTGCGACGCGTTGATCAAAATCCCGGAATGTTCGCCAAAATCCCCTGATTCATTGACCATTGTCAGCAATTCGACATATGGCGGCTCATCACTGACGTAAGCTTTGGCGGCAACCATGACCGGATCATCATTTTCATGATCAGCGCAGGCCGCCAGCACGGTCATCATCAGTATGACGATCAGGTTTTTAAGTTTCATGTCCCCGTCCGTATCCGCGTAAAATCAGGAATTGAACACCGCTAGGAACACCAAAATCCCCAGACAGATATACAGGCTGATCCGACCCAGCTTCAGAAAGCCATGATAGGTTTTTTCCTGTTCGTGAATGTCCATTTTCCCATACTCATGGTCCGCCATGACACGTCTCCTGTTGCAAATCGAGACAGGTTTGCCACGATTTTTCCTGCAAGTGAAGGGTGCAATACCCACAATCCGTCATTTTTCCGCGACTGTGTCTTTACCAACCTGATCCTCCAACTGCTCCACCAGACGAAAGCCGATCCGGTTCGGAGTATCCTCGCGTTTCGGGCTGGCAACCAGCATGACATTCAATTGGCTGACATGCTGGATCAGCTGCATGCGCCCGCCTTCTTCGTCTTCGCCGTAAAATGTCACCAGATCAGGGGCGAAGAAACCAATCCCTTGAATCAGTAATGTCCCGACCGCAGCCCCCGCCAGCCCCATCGCAACTTCGTGTTCATCATCCAATTGGGATTCAAAATTGCGGATATACAGGATCAACCGCTCATAGGCCCATTGTGCGTCCGATTTCGGCGGTGTTGGCTGCATCGCAAACCCTGTGGGAAAGGGTTGGTGTTCCATCGCCTGTCCCTCTGCCATCGCGGCCCCACGAAGGGCTGCATTCTCAAGGGCTTCTGCGGTTGTTTTAATCTCTGTCACACCCGGCTCCAGTGCCACACGCCATCGCGCATTTCGCGGGTCACTTTATCCGCATACAGCAGGTGATTCAAATGCGCGACAGTTTCCGCCAGTGCCAGTCCATATTCCCCCTCGCCAATCTCGCGTTTGAACAGCGGCAGGAAGCATTCGCCACCGGTTTTCGGGGTAGTCAGATGATCCAGCAACCGCGCCAACGCCCCGTGGTGATTGTCGATCAACTGGGTCAGGCGTTCGGGTACGCCATAAAACGGCAGTTTGTGACCCGGCAGGGCAAAATGCCGCCCCTCGGCCATGTCCAAGAATCGCGCGCAACTGTCCAGCCATTCCGTTACTGGATCGGCATTGGGTTCTGTTGGAAAGACGCCGAGATTTGATGATATCCCCGGAATAATTTGATCCCCTGAAAGGATCAGATTGTCATCCAGCGACCAAAGCGTAGCATGTTCCGGCGCATGTCCGTTGCCGATATGCACCCGCCAGCGTCGCCCACCCATACGGATCACATCGCCTTCGCTGATCCGGTGATACCCCAGCGGCAACGGAGCGACCGCGTCAGAGAAATTGAACGGGCGCTCGGTGCGGCGACGTTCGAACAGGCTCGGCTCCATACCCGCAGCGCGATAAAACGCGACGGCCTCGTCAGGCCAGACAGGTTGTTCATCAAGCTGCAACATTCGCGCCTGCAACCAGCTGGTCCGCGTGGTCCACAACTCTGCACCATATGCTGTCTGCAACCAGCCCGCCAACCCGATATGATCCGGGTGATAATGTGTAACCAGCACGCGGAGCAGAGGTTTTCCGGACAGCGGGCCGGTCAGCAGCCCCTCCCAAATCGCGCGGGTTTTATTGGTATTGATTCCGGCATCCACAACCGTCCAGCCATCGCCGTCATCCAGTGCATAGATATTGACGTGATCAAGCGCCATGGGCAGCGGCAGACGGAACCATAGGATACCGTCAGCAACCTCGATCACCTCGCCAGTTTCGGGATGTTGTTCGTGGGGAAATCGGATTTCTGTCATGTAAAATCAAAGGCATAGAGGGGAGAAGCCCCCTCGACCGCTGCTTTACACAACGCATTCACCTGCGGCAAGAGCTGCCGATTGTGGAAATTGCGTAGCGGTAGGTAAGCGGGGTCAATCGCCGCTGCTTTCGCCAAATAGGACCCACCCAGCGTCAGCGCGAACGCCCTTAGAAACGGCACCGCACCCGCAAAACGATCATTCATTTCCGCCGCCAGCATCCAGTCCAGCGTTTGAGTCAAGGTCGTCGTCGCGTCCGCAACAGCGTCATCCATTTCCGCCAGAACTGCCCGTGCCGCCGCACCACCATCCATCAATTTACGGCCCACGAAATCCATCGCCTGAATGCCATTCGTGCCCTCGTAAATCGCGGTCACGCGCACGTCGCGGTAATGCTGCGCGATCCCGGTTTCCTCGATAAAGCCCATACCGCCGAAGACTTGCATCGCCAGTTCCGACACCTCGCACCCGGTATCGGTGCCAAACGCCTTGGCAATCGGCGTCAGAAAGGCGGCGCGGGCCGCCTGCTCCGCATTGCCAGCCTTGGCCAAGTCCAAGGAAATCGCCGTATCCAGACAAATCGCGCGGGCGCTGAAGGTCAATGCCTCCATCGTCGCCAGCATCCGGCGCACATCCGCATGATCGACAATCGTGCCATGCCCGCCCGCCAACGAGCGCCCCTGCTTACGTTCTAACGCATAGGCGCGCGCCTTCTGCAACGCCGCTTCGGCCTGCGACAGTCCTTCGATGCCGACGCCCAGTCGCGCGTTGTTCATCATCGTGAACATTGCCGCCATGCCACCATTTTCCGCGCCAACCATCCAACCTTTCGCGCCCCGATATTCCATCACTGCCGTGGGCGAACCATGCAGCCCCATCTTGTGTTCCAGCGACACTACGCCAAGGTCATTCGCCACCCCGTCAGGCAAGATTTTCGGCACGATGAACAGGCTGATGCCCTTTGTCCCCGCCACAGCATCGGGTAGACGTGCCAGCACCAGATGGCAGATATTCTCCGCCAGATCATGATCGCCCCAACTTATGTAAATTTTTTGCCCCGTGATCGCATAGGTCCCGTCGCCGTTCGGCTCCGCCTTGGTCCGCAGTGCGCCCACGTCGGACCCCGCCTGCGGCTCGGTCAGGTTCATCGTCCCGCACCACTCGCCGTTAATCAGTTTGGGCAAATACAGCGCCTTGATCTCGTCACTCGCGTGATGTTCCAACGCCTCGATTTGTCCCTGCGTCATCAAAGGGTTAAGGGACAGTGACATACAGGCGGAGGCCATCATTTCATTGACACACACCGTCAGCGCCATCGGCAATCCCATGCCGCCAAACGCCGGGTCCGCCGCCATGCCCACCCAGCCGCCATCGGCAATCGCACGATACCCATCCGCAAAGCCGGGTGAAGTCCGCACGACCCCGTTTTCCAACACCGCCGGATGCAGGTCGCCCGCGCGATTCAGCGGTGCCAACACCACCTCCGACATCTTGGCGGCTTCACCAAGGATCGCGTCGGTCATGTCGCTTGTCGCCTCGGCAAACAGGTCGGTTGCTGCCAATCGGTCAGCACCCAGCACTGCGTTCAGCAGGAATGTCATCTGATTAACGGGGGCACGATAGGACATGATAAGCTCCTCCCTTTGCAAGCGGGAATTGTTCCGCTATTGCTGCGCAAAACCTAGGGCACGGGGCCTTAAGGGGCAAGGGAAACGCGGCGTAAAGATGGCCAACAAGACAGTGACATTACCCGCGAATACAGACGGCATTGCCGATGCGGCAGCGCGTCTGCGCAACGGGCAGTTGGTCGCGTTTCCCACGGAAACGGTCTATGGCCTTGGGGCGGATGCCCGGAACGGTGAAGCGGTCGCCGCGATATTCGAAGCAAAGGGCCGTCCCCGGTTCAACCCGCTGATTATTCATGTCCCTGATGTGGCGGGGGTCGCACAAATCGCTGACATTCCCGACGACGCGCGCCCATTGCTGGCATTCTGGCCCGGTCCTCTTACCTTGGTCCTGCCGCAACGCGCGGACGCGAATCTGTCCGACCTTGTAACCGCCGGGCTTGATACCGTTGCCGTACGCATCCCTGCGCATCCGCTTGCACAATCCCTACTGCGTGCGTTCGACGGGCCGGTGGCTGCACCATCGGCGAACCCATCCGGCACGGTCAGTCCGACGACAGCGGCGCATGTTCTTGACGGGTTGGATGGAAAAATCGCTGCAATTCTGGATGGTGGTCCATGCGACGTAGGTCTGGAATCGACAATCGTCGGTTTCCTTCCAAAGCCAACGCTGCTGCGCAAGGGGGGTATCCCACGCGCCGCACTTGAAGCGGCGCTACAGCAAACCCTTGCCACACCCGTGGCAGGCGACATTACTGCGCCCGGTCAGCTGAGTTCGCATTATGCCCCGACGGTCAGCCTGCGTCTGAATGCACGCGCCCCTGATGGCGACGCATGGTTGGGTTTTGGACCGGACAAATTTGACGTCCCGTCACGAAATCTGTCCCCGTCAGAGGACCTGCGCGAGGCAGCCGCCAACCTGTTTGCCCACCTTCGCCAACTTGATCAGATCGCAATCGACAACGGCTTGTCGCAGATTGCCGTCGCCAAAATTCCAGATTTCGGATTGGGCGAGGCGATCAATGACCGCCTCCGTCGCGCCGCAGCGCCACGCCCGTAATCTTTCATTTATCGGGCGCGTGCTGCGCGGACGGGCGATCTGACCATTACTGGCATTTGTGATAATCCTGATCGTTGACGGGTATATCTCTCCGGGGTGGTTTATGCGTTTTATTCGAAATCGGATTATTCGCTTGCGGGCTCCTCGCTGGTGCTGTCGGCGATTGCGTCGGTTGTGCTGGGGGGCACATTGCTGACAGGCGGGCAAGCGGTTTAACCGGTTCGCAGTGACCTGGCGCGAAACCGGGGGCGACATCTGGGATATCGAGGTGGAAACCGACGCCGGCAACCTGACGCTACGCCATGGCGGGGGACCTTGCTGATCGATAGGGTTGAACAGCCGAGGCAATGGGGGCGTTCATGGTGATGATGATGCCACCATATCACGGGGTTGGTCTGGTTCCGGCGGAAGTCGGGATTATGGAGCGTTTCCAGGCGGTTAGTGACGCGATTTCTATCCCGATCGTGGTGCGGAACGCGTCCTTGTCGGGGGTTTCCCTTCTGGTGCCGACACTGGTGCGGATGGCGAAGGAAATCGAGAATGTCAGCTATTTCAAAGTCGAAACCCCCTTTGCCGCCAATAAGCTGGCGGCACTATTTGCGGCCGGGGGCGACCATATCGTCAGCCCGTTTGATGGCGAGGAAGCGGTGACCCTGCTGGCTGATCTGGATGCGGGCTGCACCGGCAGAATGACCTCGGCCCTGCAACCGGAGAAGATCCGGCCGATTGTGACACGCTATCTGGCTGGCGGTGTGGATGGGGCACTGGATCAGTGGAAGCTGTGCCTGCCGCTGATCAACCACGAAAACTGCCAGTGCGAGTTGCGGTCCGCGAAAACCGTGATGATGGAGGGCGGTGTGATCGGATCAGATTACGTACGCCATCCGCTGAAACCGATGTCGGTCCGCACCTAGTATCGGTTGCTGAGCCTGTCAGCTGAGCTGGACCTGATTGCGCTGAGTTGGAGGAAATAACGCCCATCAAATGACAATCCGGCACCGAAAGCTATGCCGGATTGGCGATAGCGGGTTAACCCATCACCTTTGTCCCTAGACCATGCCCGTGATCCTTTGGCTCAAGTGTGGCACGAGCGGCGCGGAGTTCATCAACGCTGCGCACATCCAGACGGGCGGCACCTGTCCATTCACGCGTCTGGACCTTGGGGGTTTTCAAACGCTCGCGGGCTGCTGGGATCGCATGGGCATATTGCGGCAGCCATTCGGCCTGTGCGACCAGCATTTCATCAACCATCTGCCAGACCTCGTCGGGCGTGCAGATCGCACCGACCAGCGGGTCATGCAGGACAGCCTGTTTCAACAGATCGACATCGCCGGTCTGCGCGGCACGCACGGCCATGCGCTGAACATTGACCGACGTCGAACAGGTCGCCTGACACGCAAGCGGGAGTTCGATCCCTTCGACCATGTTGATGCCGAAACGGTCAACGAAACCGGGGCTTTCAATGATGCAGTCGTCGGGCAGGTTGGGGATCGCGCCGTTATTGCGCACGTTGAAATGCCCGCGATAGGTCCGCCCGGTCTCCAGCGCCTCCAGAATGTGGCTGGCATGTTCGTCGGTGCGTTCATAGTCGCTGAGGGGCGCGCCTGCCTCCTCCAGGAAACGGGGGAAGTCTTCTACGAACCAGTTGCGGTTTTCCGTGCAATAGCGCAGATAGCCGCCAGTTTCGCCATGAATCCAGTCATCGAGCGAAATCCAGTCGGTGATCTGATCGGGGCGCTTGCGATACCAGGGCAGATATTCCGACAGATGGCCGTTGCTTTCGGTGGAGTAATAGCCAAAGCGTTTCAGCACATCGATACGGACCTTTTCCTGTACGGAATAGACGGGGTGGGCCTCGAACGCGGCGATCAGTTCATCCAGCTCGACCTTGCGCCCGCGCACGCGGATATCGAGATACCATGTCTGGTGGTTGATCCCCGAGCAGATGATATCGACGTCTTCGAAAGGCTCACCTAGGGCGCGGGAGATCTGTCGATGACCATTCTGCACACCATGACACAGGCCCACCGTGCGCACCCCGGCATCCAGTGCCGCCCATGTCATCATGACCATAGGGTTGGAATAGTTGAGCAGTAGCGCATCAGGTTCAGCCAGTTCATTGATGTCGGCGCAGAAATCCTGCATCGCGGCGATGCCACGTTGTCCGTAAAGAATACCGCCCGCGCAGATCGTATCGCCAACACATTGGTCAACACCGTATTTCAGGGGGATCGAGATATCCGTCTCGAACGCCTCCAGTCCGCCGATGCGCACGAAATTCATGATATAGCGCGCGCCTTTTAGCGCCTCACGCCGGTCGGTAGTGGCGGTGACGCGGGTTTTCAACCCGTTCACCGAGATGATCCGTTCAATGATCTGGCGGATCATATCCAGATTATCGGCGTTGATATCGGTCAGGGCGAATTCAACAGTTTCGAATTCTGGCACCTTGAGGATGTCGGAAATCAGTTTTTTGGTAAAGCCGACGCTGCCTGCGCCGATGATGCAGATTTTAAAACTCATAGTGCTTGGTCCTGTTGAAGTGAATTTAGCCAGGCGCGATGAGGCAGGCATTGCCCCGCCGCGCGTTTATAGTCCTTGGTCAATTGTCCATGCGCCTTGCGCAAGGCGGCGCGGCGTTTGGGATCGCGGGCCAGCACCTGCTTGGCCTGTTGTCGGTTCAGCAGCCCCAGACCATCCAGAACCGGGCGGTAAAGCTGTTCCTGCACATGCGGCAGGTCACCGGGGAAATCGTTAAAATCACTACGGTCCGGCAGTTTTTGCGCCCAATGTGCCAGCCGATCCTGCACGGATTGCGGATGCGTTGCGGCAACATCGCACCAAAACGCGCTGTCACGGCGTTCGCTAACATAGTGGATGCGGATGAAATCGCGGAAATCATCGACCTGACGGGCGACAGCGGCGTTATGGAGGTCCCGCCCTTTGGCGTCGGACAGCCAGCGGGCCAGCCACATCAGTTGCACAATCGTGCCATGGATCGAGGTCGCTTCGAGCGGTTCCAGAAATGACGAGGACAGGCCAACAGCGATGCAATTATGCAGCCAGGCATTGTCCAGACGACCGGCATCAATTCGGATATCGTTGCGCGGTTCAATCGCATGGCCAAGCGCCGTTTCGATTTCCGCCTGCGCAGCGTCGGGGCTGGTATGGGCGTCAGAATAGACATAGCCACAGCCATAGCGGCCCTGCGTCGGGATGCGCCACATCCAGCCGTTTTGCTGCGCCCAGGCGAGGGTGAAGGGGTCGATCTCCTCGTCCGGATTGAGGTCAACCCAAAAGGGCATGGCGCGGTTGACCGGAAGGATATCGCCGTAGCTGACCCAATTGGCCCCCAACGGGCCGATCAGGGCGCGGCGGAATCCGGTGCAGTCAAGGTAAATGTCCCCCGTCACCTCCTGCCCGCTTTCCAGACCCAGCGAGGTGATGTCACCGCTTAGAGCGTCGCGATTGACCGACTGCACCTGATCGTCGATCAGCGTCACCCCGGGTGCCTGCGATTTCAGGAATGCACCGGCAAGCGACTGGTCGAAATGGTAGGCGTGGTGATAGGGGCCGGCCGGGACCTCGCGATGATTGCGTGCGGCGACTGGGGCGCGGCTGCGGTTCATCAGGTGCTGGAACAGGTGTGCATCAGCAAGCGGTTTGTCTGCGGCAAGGGCATAGAGGTCGATCCCCTGACCGGCCACGGCCTCGACATCGTCAATCGGGCCATCGTAATGATGCCCGATCCGGCGCCAGTCGCGGTGCCGGATGCCGTATTTGATTGTAGCGCCGGTCGCAGCCAAAAAGGCGCGTTCATCTATGCCAAAATGCTGGAGCATCTGGCGAAAGATGGCGGTTGTGCCCTCGCCAACGCCGATGGTGCCGATCTTGCTGCTTTCGATCACCGTGATGTCGGGGGCGGGATGCCCGGCCGGGCGCGCCTTGGCATCGCCAAGGATCAACGCCGCGAGCCAACCCGCCGTTCCCCCGCCAACGATGACGATCTTTTGGGTCATGCCGATTTACGGTCCTTCACACGTGCCCATTCCGGCAACCAGTCGCCATGCGCGGCCAGAAGGTCGGTGGTCAGGTCCCAAATCTGGTCCAGATCCAGCTCGGCCGCCGTGTGCGGATCAAACATTGCAGCGTGATAGATATGGTCCGGATTTTCGGTCAAGAGCGCCTGAACCGTCAGGTCCTGCACGTTGATATTGGTGCGCATCAGCGCGATCAGTTGCGGTGGTATGTCGTGAACCACGGTCGGTTGCAGACCGTTGGCGTCAACCATGATCGGCACTTCGACGGCGCAACCTTCGGGAAGTTGCGGGATATATCCGGCGTTGCGGATATTGCCATAGATCACCGAGGGCTGGCCGGTAACCACCGAATTGACAATATCAGAGGCATATTCATGGGTCGGTTTTACCGTGACCTCGTTCGCGGCGCGATATTCTGCGGCCTCGCGTTCCCAACGTGCGATCTGCTCGACGCAGCGTTTGGGGTATTCATCGAGCGGAATGCCGAATTTCTCGATCAGGTCCGGGCGATCGCGTTTAATGAACCATGGCACATATTCGGCGAAATGTTCGGAACTTTCGGTGACGAAATATCCAAGCCGCATCATCATTTCATAGCGCACCTTGTTCGGGCAGCGCGGGTTCCAGGTTGAGGGCTTGGGAATGCGCCCCTCCAGATAGCCCTGACGAAGTGCGGGATACAGGTCCTTGTAACTGCCATCGGGCTGGCGGTGTTCAAAGGTTTTATAAAACGCCATGTGATTGATGCCGCCGCAGGTATAGCGGATTTCCTCGACCGGGATGTCCAGATCACGGGCGAGTTCCCCCGCCGTGCCCTGAACGGAGTGACAAAGGCCAACCTGTTTGATGTCGGGATATTTCGCGCCAATCGCCCAGGTGTTGATGGCCATGGGGTTCACATATTGGAGCATGATCGCGTTCGGGCAGACCTGTTGCATATCCTCGCAGATGGACCAGAGGTGCGGGACGGTGCGGATGCCACGCATGATGCCGCCAATGCCGAGCGTATCGGCGATGGTCTGGCGCAGGCCGAAGGTTTTGGGCACCTCGAAATCCGTCACCGTGCAGGGATCGTATCCGCCGATCTGGAAACAGACGACGACAAAATCGGCGCCGTCAAGGGCACGGCGTTGATCGGTATAGGTTTCAACCTTTGCCCCGCCGCCCAGCGTGGCGGCCATTTTGCCCACCACGATTTCGGATTCTTCCAACCGCTGCGGATTAATATCCATCAGGCGGATCGTGGCATCGCGCATGCTGTCGCGCGACAGGATATCCCCGGCAAGATTTTTGGCGAATACGGTGCTGCCCGCACCTATGAAAGTCACTGTTGTCATGTTGTTATCTCGAATGCTGCGCGGACCAATCGCCGCGTATAGTCGGTTTTCGGGTTTACGAGGACTTCGCTGACCGGTCCCTGTTCTACGATCTGGCCGTTCTGCATGACCATCACGCGATGGCACAATGCCCGAACGACTTTCAGATCGTGGCTGATGAACAGGTAGCTAAGTCCTTTTTCGCGCTGCAGTTTTCGCAACAGCTCGATGATTTGTGCCTGGACCGACAGGTCCAAGGCAGAGGTCGGTTCATCCAAAAGGATAAATTCCGGCTCCAGCGCAATAGCCCGCGCGATGGCCAGACGTTGCCGCTGACCGCCGGAAAATTCGTGCGGGAAACGCGAGGTGATCGTATCAGGCAGCCCGGCATCAAATAGCGCCTGTTTCACCCGGTTAAAACGATCTTTGGCATTCGCACCGATGCCGTTGACGATCAAACCTTCTTCAATGATCTGACGCACCGACATGCGAGGATTGAGCGAGGAAAACGGGTCCTGAAACACCACCTGCATACGACTGCGATAGGGTTTCAGCTCGCGCCTGGATTTCCCGTCCAACCGGTCGCCAAGGAATGTTACCTCGCCTGCCTGCGCACTGGTCAGGCCCAGAAGCGCCATCCCAAACGTGGTTTTCCCCGAGCCGCTTTCGCCAACCAGTCCCAGCGTTTCACCGCGTTCGACATGGATATCCAGCCCATCAACGGCAATCAGGGGCACGTAACTGCCCCGGAAGGCCCCGCCTTTGCGCAGCATGAACTGCACACGCACGCCCTTGCCGTCCAACACCCTGTCACCGGTGTTTTCCAGCGGATTGGCGACGCCTTTCGGATCAGATGCCAGCAGCCGTTTGGTATAGGGATGCTGGGGGTTGGAAAAGACCTCCTCGGTTGGACCTTCTTCGCGAACCTCGCCATGTTGCATGACGTAAACCTGATCGGCGAACTGGCGCACGACGGTCAGATCATGGGTGATCAGGATCACACCCATGCCGAATTTTTCCTTCAGATCGTCGATCAGATGCAGGATTTCCGCCTGCACCGTCACATCGAGCGCCGTTGTCGGCTCATCAGCAATCAGCACATCAGGCCGGTTGGCCAGCGCCATCGCGATCATCACCCGTTGCCGTTGCCCGCCCGACAGTTGATGCGGATACTGGTTGATCCTTGCTTCGGGGTCGGGGATGCGCACCTCCTCCAACAGCTCGATCGCGCGGGCCCAGGCATCTTTCTTATTCAGCTTCTGATGCAGCATGATCACCTCGATCAACTGCGAGCCGATCCGATAGACCGGGTTTAGCGAGGACATCGGTTCCTGAAAGATCATCGAAATCCGGTTGCCACGCAGGTGGCGCATTTCGCCCGGGGACAGGTGCGCCATATCTTTGTCTTCGTAGTAAATGCGCGTTGCATCCGAAACCGTCGCGCGTTTGGATAGCAACCGCATGACCGCGCGGGCAGTCACGGATTTTCCCGACCCGCTTTCGCCCACCAGCGCCGTGGTTTTGCCCCGGAACAGTTTAAAGGACACGTCACGCACGGCTTCGACATGGCCGCCATCAACCTTGAAAGTGACCCCGACTTTCTGTGCATCAATGATCGGAGATAGTTCGTTCATCGCCACCCCCTAGTATGGATCAATCGCGTCGCGCAGGCCGTCACCTAGCGCGTTAAACGCGAAAACGGTTAACAGAACGAACGCCACAGGTGACAATATCCACGGATAGGACCCGATCACCGAGAATGTGCCGGCATCCTGTAGCATAAGCCCCCAGGAAATCAGCGGCGGTTTCACCGCGAAACCAAGATACCCCAGAAAGCTTTCCAACAGGACGATAGACGGAACGCCCAGCGTTACCGCAACGATCACATGGCTCATGACGTTGGGCAGGATGTGGCGGGTAATGATCCGCCCGTCGCTGGCGCCGACCGCCATGGCCGCGCGGACATATTCGACACGGCGTAACGCCATGGTTTTTGACCTGACCTCACGCGAGAGCTGCGCCCAACCAAGCCCGACGATCACCAGCACAACGAAGGTCAGGAACAGCCCCGAAGGGGCGGTCACCGGGATCAGCGACGCCAGCGCGAGATAAAGCGGCAGTTGCGGAAACGCGAGGATGATTTCCACAAACCGCTGGAACCACAGATCAAACATTCCACCAATATAGCCCGATGCAATACCGACAAGCGTGCCGATCATGGTGATCAAGGTGATCGAGGTCAGCGCAATTGCCAGCGAAATCTGGCTGCCGATGATCCCGCGGCTAAGGATATCGCGGCCCAGCTTGTCAGTCCCCAGAATATTCAACGGCGAGCCATCCTCGACACCGATGAAATGGCGGTTAAAGGTCATGCCCAGAAACTCGTACTCCCACCCCTTGGCGAACAGCACGATCCGGCGTGGATTGTCAAAATCCGGCGCCATCAAGGGTTGGTACGTGACCGGGTCCAGCTCGTCCCCTTCGACAATCGGAAACGCCACGGGCAACAACCGCCAGCCCTCGCCGGGGACATGCCAGCTGATCTTGTCAGGTGGGGCAAAGGCGTTGGTTGGCTGTTTGGGATTCATGGGCGCAAAGAATTCCGCGAACAGGGCAACGATCAGAAGGGTCGCCACCATGATCAGCCCCAGCATACCCGGGACGGAGCGGCGGAACCGTCGCCAGACCAGCGAGACATAGCTTTGGCTTTCGGTTGCAATCGTTGACACACGCTGGTCGGCGGCTTCGCCTTCATATTGTGGCGCGGTGTGATCAGGTTCCCCCGTGGGTGCCAACGCATCTTTGGGCTGGTTGGGATCAGGCGTGTTTTCCATCAGTCTCTCCCAACCCGGATGCGCGGATCCAGAACTGCCAGCAGCAGGTCCGCGATGATATTGCCGATAATCAGTGTCGCGCCCAGCACCAGCAACAGCGTTGCGGTCACATAGACATCACCGATCCCCATCGAGCCCACAATCGCCGGACCAACCGTCGCCAGCGAAAACACAATCGCGACCTCGATCTCTCCGGTCAGCATGTAAGGTAGGATCACGCCCTGATAAGCGACGAGCGGGTGCAGCGCATTGGGCACTGCGTGTTTCAATATTACGGTGCGTTCGGGCAATCCCTTGGCACGCGCGGTTTCGACATATTGTGAGTTTAGCGTATCCAGAAGGTTCCCCCGCATCACGCGCATATTATAGGCCAATCCGCCCATGGTCGCGATGAATACAACCGGCCAGACATGCTGGATCAGGTTCCAAAGCTTTGCCCAGTTGAAATCGAACCAGCCAAGCCAGTATTCCTGCCCGCCATAGCGGCTGGAATAAAAACTGCCCAGTTCCTGCACATTCAATTTGAAGGCCAGGACGTAAAGGATGATCAGCGCTAGCAGAAAACGCGGGATGGTCATCCCAAGGAAGGAAATAAAGCTAAGGACTGTATCCACCCAGCTATATTGCCGTGTGGCGGCAATAATGCCGAATGAGATCCCAAAAACCGACGCAAAGAAGTGGCAGGTGAGCGCCAAGAGCAGCGTGCGTGGCAGCCGCTCGGAAATCACTGTGGAGACCTCTTTGTTGTAATAATATGAATGGCCGAAATCGCCGCGCGTTATGATCCCACCGACCCAGCGGAAATACTGAATGAACAGCGGATCGTTTAGCCCGTGTTCTTCCCGGTATACGTTTGCGGCAGCTTCGGCGGCCTCCTGCGAGGCATTGCCCTGTACGATCATATTCGACTTGATGAAATCACCATAATCGCCGGGCGGGGCGTTGATGATGATGAAGGTGATGATGCTCATCACCATGAGCACCGGCACCGCCTGCATCAGCCTTATACCGAGAAACTTGATCATCGCTCTGCCTGTAAAAAATCTGTTGGAACCGGGCGAAGCTGACGCCCCGCCCGGTCCAGGGAGGTTACTCTTAGCCCGCAGTCACCGGACCGTCCGAGGACGGCAAGGTATTCGGGTGCAACTCGTAATCCTGCTGAGCGTCGGTTGGAACATATACGCGTTCACGCATGATGTTGTCTTCCGCCCAGTTATACATGAAGATCGGCGCACCAGCCGGGATGTTCGCAAACCGCTTGTTGATGATCAGCGCGCCCGGATAGGCGGTCAGACCGACCGAGTACAGGTTCTCGGTATGCAGTTTCTGATAGCGTTTCATCAACTCCACACGCTCTGCCGGATCGCGCGACGCGATGAAGGCGTTAACAACATCAACCAGTTCCTGTTCCCATGGCAGCAGGTCCATTTCACCCGCATCGTTGGCACGATGCTGCAGGGCTGTCGTCGGACCAACCGGCGCAAGCTGGGTGGTCTGTTGCACCACGGTGATCATTTCGGCCGTGTTGCGATAGACATACCAGTCATACCGGCCCGCATAGCGCGCGTCGTCATAGTCCTTGCCCGGCAGCAGGTTCAGCGTCACCTTCAGCCCGGCCTCTTCCATGATCGCCACGAACCCTTCGGCTAGGTTCTTGTCGGTCTGGTAATCGCTTTGCGCCAGCAGCGTCATCTGAACATCTGCACCGCCCAAAACGTCGGCCGGATGGTTCACGAACCCGTTGCCATCAGTATCAACCAGTCCGGCTTCCTCAAGGAAATGCTTCGCGGTTTCAACTGAGTAGGGGTAGTAAACCGTGGAATCGGCATCATAGAACGACGTCCCGGCGTAAATGCCCCCTGGATAGATGGTCGTGAACGGACCTTTCACCAGAGATTCCCCCAACCGCTGACGATCGAGCGCGTAGCTGATCGCTTTACGGAAGTTGATGTCGCGGTTCAGGTCACGAATAGCCTGAGCCCGGTCATCTGGATCACCCCAGCCATTGGCTGACAGGTTTGGCAACGCCGAATAGCCGATGGTGCGGGGACCAAATGCCAAACGTGCCGGAGAGTCGGCTTCCGCAGCACGACGCAGGCTTTCCACATAGTTTTCAGCCTGTTCGAGGTTGGAAAAGTCACCTGTCCCTGCCACGGCCTGCACATCGCGGTCAGCCCATGTGGACAGACGATAATGCATCTCATTGAGGTAGGGCAGTTGGTTCCCCTCGCTGTCGACTTTCCAATAGTAAGGGTTGCGACGCAGAACGACGATATCGTCAGAACGATATTCAACCACCGCCCACGCTCCCATCACCGGGAAACCCAGCGTTTCGGGCGGGAAGGCGTTGCGGAAGCTTTCATAGCTTTCGCCGCCATATTTGGGGTGTTCAGGTTTCAACACATGGCTTGGACCAGGGCAGAAGTTACCATAGGCCATTGCATAGAGCACCGCCTCGGGGAAGGCTGTGTCAAAGCTCATCGTGAAGGTGTAATCATCCACGATGTCCAGTGTGGCTCCATTATAGGTTGCCTGACTGGCGCCCATCAGCGGGGTCAATTCGGAATCCATGATCACATCGTCCCAATAGAACGCGATGTCTTCGGTATCGAACGGATCACCATCGGACCATTTCGCACCTTCGATTAGGTGCACGGTCAGGGTCATGCCATCATCCGACCATTCCCAGCTTTTGGCGAGGTTTGGCATCGGTTCAAGGTCCGACGGTTCAACAGTGAATAGCGGCCCGGTCCGGGTCAGACATTCGGTCAGGCCGATATCGATGCCGCCCCAGCCTTGGCTTTGACCTCCCCAGAAATTCCAGCCTTCGGGCCGACCGCCGATCACGTGACGCATCACGTCACCATATTCACCGGCACCGTCAGGCATGTTGGCGACGTTGTAGACCAACGGCTCATTCGGCAAACGCTCTTCAACTGGGGGTAGTGCGCCGGAGTCGACGAAAGCCTGAACGAAGTCAGGTTCATTATAGCTGTCGAGCGCCCGATAGTCGTAGATGTCAGATCGTTTGACAAAAATCGGTTCACCCTGTGCATCGAAATTAGGCGCCTGCGGCGGTGTCGTGGGTTCCAGGACCTGCGCCGAAACGGCGGTCGCTGAAACACCAAGCAACAGCGCGGCGAACGCGCTACTCTTGTGTTTGAACATTGTTTCCTCCCAATGCCCGAGATGGGCAGGTATTTGGTTCTGCTGGCAAGGAATTGTTGTTCATTTATCCCGCCAACAGCGTCAGCGTGACGCAATTAGGGGCTTCACAACAATACCATTTTTTCAGTATGATTTCCGGGTTTTAAAGATCGAGAGTCATGCCAAACACACCAGAAAACAGTCCCCGAGACCTTGCTGGTCTGCCCAGCCATGAACGACATTTCTACATGAAATCAAAGGCTTTTGGACGATTTGGGATGCGAGTATTTGAGCCGGGAATCATGCCCGACCTGCATTGGCACGGGCATGTCGAGATAAATTTGGTTTCAGGGGCGTCAATGGTCTATGACATGGATGGCGAACGGATTGTCGTCCCCGAGAATCGCGCTTCCATTTTTTGGGCCGGGATCCCGCATCAGCTGACCGAAGTGCATAAAACGGGTGAAGAAACACCGCAACTCACCAACCTGTATCTACCGCTCGATGCCTTCCTGTTCATGCGCCATATCGGCCAATTTCAGGTGGCAATTCTGGGGGGCGGCTTTGGGCTGTTAGACGCGAGCCTGTGCGGACCTGATCGGATGGCGCAATGGTATACAGATTACCGCAGTCACGATTTCGAACGCGTGAACGTCCTGAAAGACGAGCTGAACGCCATGTTGCGGCGCGCACAAATTGCGCAGACCGACTGGTTACGCTTGCCGCTTCAGGATGCCGCGAACGAGCGGGTCATCCCTACGGCACATATTCGCCACGTTGTGGAAATGGTGCGCTTCATTCTGGATAATTTGACGGAACCAATCACCAACGCGGATGTCGCCCGTGTCACCGGGTTGCATCAGAATTATGCGCTGTCGCTTTTCACACACACGATGCATGTGCCCATGAAAAGGTTCATCATCCGTATGCGTCTGCATCGCGCACGGGCGCTGCTGCTGGAAAGCTCGATGGCGATCAGTCATGTGACGCTGGAATCGGGTTTCGCCTCAATCAGCCAGTTCTATGAACATTTTCGCAAGGCCTATGGCATGACCCCGCATGTAATGCGATCGCGATATGCAAATTTGACGCTGAAATGATCGGGAATGTTCCTGGCGGGCAATTCAACCTAACTGTTGGGTTCCGGGGTTAATCCGAAACGGCTCGACATTTCTGTCAGCCTTCGACCATCCCCCTCGACCCAAATTTTTGCGACATGGATCACCGTTCGCCGTTCCTGACCGGTTTTAGGAACATCCTTTTCGCTTTCGTCCCATTCCGGATGGGTGGAATAGAGCAATGCGCCGACATCACCATCAACGATCACATCAGCGTGACGCGCAAAACGGAGATCCATGGGATCATCCCCGGGCGCGTCGAGGATCAGTCGGGTCGGACCCAGTTCAACGACATACCTTTGCTGCAAGACTATGATCCGATCAGAGATATTACGGGCGGTTGCAAGATCGCTGGTAATATCGATTAAGTTCACCTATACCTTATCGGAGACATTCTCTACAGTTTGATAATAGACAAACGCAAAGACGCATCAACAATTGACGCCGGTTCGTCTACGATAACAAGAATTGTGGGCGGCAGACGTTCGTTAGGGTGATCGTCACACGCTGCCTCCTCCAGACCGGATTGATGGGGGTCACGGTTCGGCAGTTTGGGTTCGTCGGATTTCTGGAGAGAACTATACCATAGGGAAACGGGTAGCGCCATTCGGAGAGCACCCTTCCTGAAGTGCGTAGATCGACCCAAGATATCCGCGAAACAATGCGCCATCCGGGGCATCGAACGTCAGCCTGTTTCGTACGGAATGTTTAGTCAAACTCTGCGCGTTCTTACTCCAATTCTCGGTGCTCGAATAGGCTGTCAAATGACAAAGAGACAACGCGCGGCCCGCCAGTCCACAGCAGATATTCGACTCCGTTCCAGGGTGGTCCGCAGTATAATACCCCGCCCTTTCAGCAAGTTGCAGGTATTCATCCAACCCCGTCGCACAATAGGCCGCCAGCCACAGATAAACGTAACCCGCCGTTCCGCTACACCAACCGGGCGCAAAATCAACGGTGACCGGATCATCAGCCCCAGCGTTCAGCGTGCCGGGCCAAGCGACGCCACGTCCCATCGGAACGGCTTGGGATTGCAACACCGCCAACACATCCGTGACGGCGGGGTCTATCGGGCATTCCAGCACGGTCGCGGCCCGCAGGCAAGCATAAGTCAGCCCCACCAAACCATGCGCCATCCCCAAATGCGCAGCGCGCCCGGCTGACATATCCACCAGCAACGACCGGACAGCGCCGACATGCGTTTCCAGCAACGTCGCAAGCGGCTGGCGGAGAGCGTCAATACGCGCATCATAGATCTGGTAATCCTCGACAAACGCGGCCAGCGCTGCCAGCATCCCGGCCGAACCGCCGAACAGTTCTGTCTTTTCGCACGGCGTGCAAATCAGCGCTGTCAGCTCGTCCAAAACCGTTCGCGCCGCCGCCACGTCATGACGCAGATAGGCAACCCGCGCCCGCAGGATCAACAGCCCGCGATAATCATGTAGGGGCGAGCCAAAGGGTATATCCCGAAAATCACTCCGGTCCAGTTTTCGCAGGATGTGATCCGCCGCCCGCATCGCCTCAGCGTCACCCGTCAGCACCGCGCGGCGATAGGCGACCCATGCGGGGCCAAGCATCCCGCCGTGAAGGTCAGCGCGGTCCAACGCGATATTGCACAAATCGGCGTTTGAAATGTCAGGGATCGCGGTGTCTGCCACCGTGGCAGGTGCGGCGATGGCATCCAACGCCGTCGCAAATTCTGTCAGATCGGCAAATCGCGCCGACGGGTCCAGCGCGGCGGCTTTATGCAAAACCTGTTCCAGCGCGGGCCATGGTGTCACGCCCTGTTCGGCAAATGACCGGAAGCTGGCAGTGGACAGATGGGCCAAGGCCTCTGTCCGCATCGCCGGAATTTCGCGCGGCTCTTTACCCGACGCCAGCATATAGAGCAACGCGGCCAGCGCAAACTGTTCCCCGCTCATGGTTTGCGCATGACCCCTTTCCACCCGAAAATCGGCAGCGGCTTCGGGTTCCATCACTGAAAATTCGAAACATCTTTTTAAGTCCCCCTCGGCTGACGACAGACCGAAATCTATCACATGGACTGCGCCAGACCTGTCCACCAGAATATTGTTGGCGCGAATATCCCCGTGGACGAGACCCGCACCATGAATGTCAGCAAATGCCCGCACGATCCTGACCAGAAACCGCAAAAGCGCCTGTCGCGATCCATTGCGAAGGGATTGGGCATATGTTTCGGCATCCACCGAACTGATCCAGTCGCTGATCAGGACCGGGATGTCATCGGTAATCGCCACATCGCGAACCATCGGTCCCGGCTTGCCTGACAGACGCTTGGCAATCACGATTTCATCCTGGAATGCAGCCGCGTGTTGTCCGACTGTCAGGGTTTTTAACGACGCCAAACCGCTGTCGCCCTCTGCCAGATGCACCTCGGTATCGTCGGTGATCCGCACGGTGCGCAAAATCCGATATCCGGCGATTGTCTGCCCAACAGCCAGCCGCGCTTGGGGTTCCACCGGCAGTTCTGCATCGGCGGGCAGCAAGAATCTGTCATCGACCAACGATTGCAGCACCGGAAAGGCGACCTCCAGCAAATCCGTTGCATCCCCGCCCGTGTCACGCGCATATCTGACGATCGCTTCGGGAATCGAGATCGGTTGGGAAAACTGCCCCAACAACGCCGATGTCGCCGGACAAATCAGTTTCGATTGCAGCCGTTGTTTGGGCCGGTCAATGACCATATCGCCGGGGCCAGCATCAGCAGGGAAAACATCAGCGGCGTCCATGAACACAATGTCGGGCGCCATGATCATTTTGGGGGATTGTGTTTGCATCGTCTTGGTCCCGTTCGTTAGCACCAGTTTTCCACGTCGATATCACGCGCGGATAAACCGAAATGAATGCTGGCGATGATCTGATCCGGTGATTGCTTCGCCCCTTGCGCAGCAATGATCAGCCCCGCTATGACCCGCGCTGTTTCCGAACGCCAGCTTGCCGGTCTGTCCGACAGCGGGTCCGTTGCAAACGACAGAATACCGGTTTGGGTAACAGGATAAGTAAATGGGGTAGGGTTGGCGGCGATGTCGCCAATTGCGGGCGCGATTCTCGCAACCCACCCGGATCGCGCCGCTTCAGAATGAAAATAGACGATGAATTTGTCTGGCCGAACCGCCATCCAGCGTTTCGCCACGATTTTGAGCGCGGAAACCGCTGGGTCGGCAAGATAGGGGGACAGGCTGTCAAAACAGTGATCAAGCTGATCATACTCGGGGCTGATATACAGCTTATAGCGCGGTTGAACGGCGTTTTCCGAAGTCTTTATCCAATTGTCCCAGGCCTCGGTCAGGTGGCGTTTGGAATGCGTTTCCAATGCTAATGCACGTTCCAGATTGATAACCGGATCACTTTGCACCCGGGCACGTGTCAACGGCTCGGCACCGTAATTATAGAGCCAGCGGAAACAATCCTGTTCGTCGGAAAATCGCGTGACGGCGGCCAGCGCGATCACCGCTTCCGACACAGAAGCTGTTGAGGCAGCAGGTGCCGCCTCAACCGTTGTATTATGCCTCACCGTTGAGAGCATGACCCTTAATACTCAAGCTTGTCGATATGCTTGATGACCTGCTCCAGATCGGCCCGCAGAACTGCCAGGTCGATATTGGTCAGCGAGTCTCCGAAACTCGCGACCGGCGAAATCCGGGCATTTTGCGCGCAGGTCGGCATGTCAACGGAACAAAGCGCCGTGCCGGTGAATTTGGCACCAACAACCGCCCGCCCGATATCAAGCGCGGTATTGTCGAGCGCTTCCAGCTGAAGTTCATCAACACGACCTTTGAAATGGTCAAGATAGTCGATCTTGGCCCGGTATTTCGCGACCGCGATATACGGAGTGATCGGCGTCGGAAAGTCGTCGATATCGCCGTCAGGACCAACCAGCCCGACCGAGCCGGTCCGCCCGACTTCTTTCATATTGATGGATTTTGACGCAAGATCGCGTAGCTTAAAAACACTAGTCATAATGCACCCCCTTTTTGATTAGGTTGAAGTGCCGGTAATATAGAACGTTGCAACCATAGGTTATGTGACTTACCGCACGTGAGCGCAAAAATAGTATTGCGGTCGTCACCAGTGGCTATTTTCCAGCTCAGTTAATGTAACCTCCGCCTCACCCCGGACAATCGCAAAATCACATGGCGTTGAGGCAATCAACGCGGCAAAGTAATCGAACTGATTGGCAAGGAAAACCGATAGCGATCCCACCTCTTTTCAGGGGCTGAGCTCGACCGTTATATGCAACGTCGACTACACATATTCTTTCAGGTGGTACAAAAAAAATGCAGGTTTTTTTCGATCTTTATCTAACAGGATTAAGAATACTAACATTGTTAGTGTTGTCGTGCAGTATTCTGTTAGATTTGTGCTCTTAATTACCCGTTGCCCTTTGATGCAACGCCCGTTTAATCCTTCAACTCCGGCAAATTCCGCGGGCCTTCCAGTTCAAAGGTAAGCAGAAACTGCTCCGTCTTCACAAACCTGTGCGAAGCACCCGGGCGCGGTGAGCGTGGACCCGTTGCGATCAGCCCCAGATGCCGCAACCGCGCCAGTATATCACGGCTGATCTCGCTGCCAAAAATGTCCACCAGCCCCGCTCGGTCAACCGGCGGGTGATAGGCAATGGCACACAGCACCGCCATCTCCACTTCTGTATATCCCAACTTCTGGTCGCGCGGATGGATCAGCGCACGGATGGCATCGGCTAATTGCACCCTAGTGCGGAACATCCAGCCACCCGGCACCGACACCAGCTCATAAGGTCGCCTAGCCAGCTCGCCCTGAATATCCCGGATCAGCATCTCGACCGAGACCCCCTGCCCCACACCTCGCGCCAGATCCTCGCGTCCAACCGGTGTGGCGCATGTATGTCACCGGCGGTTTCGGCCCCTCGGCGAAAAACGACGGTTTCACAAGAGAGTATGATCTTCTCAACGACACCGCTTATGCGGAAACCTGCGCCTCGGTGGCGATGATGTGTTGGGCCGCACGGATGCTTAATCTGGAGTTGGACGGCCAATCTGCCGATATCCTTGAACTGGCGCTTAATAATAACGCGCTGGCCGGGCTCAGCCATGACGGGGAAACCTAATTCTACGACAACAAACTGGAAAGCGATGGTTCACACCACCGCGGGGCAGGCACCCTTGCCCCTGCTGCACATTGAATGTGGCAAGGCTAGTCGCTTCGGTGGCGGCACATATTTATTGCGGAGCGATGACGAAATCGCCGTCCATCTTTACGGCGGTGCTGAAACCACGCTGCCCGTCGCGGGCAGGCAGGTGCAAATGCGCGAAACCTCCGCCTATCCGTGGGATGGCGACGTGCGGATCACGCTTGACCCCTCGGCTGAAACCAGTGAATTCACCCTGTCCCTCCCGGAACATCCGCTCGATCGCCTTGGCCTACCGTTCATTCATCTGATCGCGATGCCGGATACGAAAATGCGCCTTTGCGATAAAGAACCCTACACGATCCAACGCCACCTGCTGCGCCCGCAGGACCGTTTCGGCGAACCATTCCAGCCAGGGCGTGACATCGAGTGTTTTCTGGTCCCGTTCCAGCCGATCATAATAGGTTTTCGACTCCCGCTCGTTGGTAATAGCCAGCGCGATCAGGCTTGGCTGCCCGACATTCTGTGCCAGCGATTTTTCGGCAAGGGCCCGAAGGCCATGCAGACCAGACATCGCTAGACTTACCCAGTCGCTACAAAAGTATGCGATACGGCGGTTCGTGTTGCACTTAGTTTTACCGGCACGCCAAGCTTTGAATCGTTGACTAACTGATCGAGCACCGTCAGTACAAAATCCGCGCAATAGGTAACTATCTCAGGTGTTTTCGTAGCATCTGAGGTGACCTACCTAGACCGTTCGGGTGGCGGTTCCTGCCTGTGCAAGACGGTTGCGGACTGAAAGGTCATACAACACGCTTAACCCGTGGCGGTGCTTATTCCTACAATTTTCATTCCAAACCGCCCCGGCTTGAGTATTGTAACTATGTCAATAATCCCAATTTATTATCCTAGGCCCGTCCACCTTCGGAAGACAGCATCGATGGGTCGATCCCCAATGTGCGCGTCGCTGCCACCCATTTTTCTGCGACAGGCACATCAAAAATGATTGTCGGGTCGCCATCACATATCAGCCAACCATTGCGTTGGATTTCTGCCTCAAGCTGGCCGGGACCCCAACCGGAATACCCAAGGCACAGCAACCGTTTAACGGGCCCCTTGCCGTCAGCAATATCGCGCAAGACATCCATTGTCGCGGTCATGGCCACGTCATCGGAAATGGCCATCGTAGAATCCTCGCTTTCGTAATCCGCCGAATGGAGGACAAAACCGCGGCCATTTTCAACCGGACCACCAAACAGGACATCGGGCGGCGTGTCCGCATGACCTTGGATATCCAGTTGTTCCATCAGGTCTTCGAACGACAGATCAGCAACGGGTCGATTGATCATCAAACCCATCGCCCCCTCAGGCGTATGCGCACACATGAAGACCACTGATCGATCAAATCGCGGATCCCCCATGCCCGGCATGGCGATCAGGAATTTTCCATCAAGAAAGGGAAGCTCTTCTAGCGTGTTATCTGTCATTGTTTCAAAATGCGCCGCGCTGTTCACGTTTTCAAGCATTCCTATCGCCGATTTGTGACTTTTTCTTTTTTGTCTCAGGCCTATAGTGCCGTCATGAAAACGTTTCTGATCGCCATTTGGACCCTCGTCGCACCCGCTGCATTTGCGCAGACGGATTTTGGGTCTATCGACTATCTATACGGTTGGCAAAATACCGACGGTTCCTATCAAACCGCGATTGCGATAGACCTGAACCCGGGGTGGAAAACCTATTGGCGGGTGCCCGGCCCTGCGGGCATTCCCCCGGAGTTTGACTGGAGCGCGTCGGAAAATATACTCGAGCTACGGTGGAGCTGGCCAACCCCCCACGTTTTCCATACCAATGATATGATGTCGATCGGCTATAGCGGAACGGTTATTGTGCCGGTCACTATCGTCCCGGAAAATCCCTCTCTGCCCGTGAATATCGACGTTCAGGTTAGCTTTGGCGTCTGTGCGGATATCTGCATCCCGGCCGACGCCCGCTTGGCCCAACGCCTCAGCCCTACCGAACCCTCTGAACGCGCCGTGGAAATTCGTGCGGCTCTTGCGGATGTTCCTCTGACCCCCCAACAAGCGGGAATTCAGAATGTGACCTGTCAACTAGCCCCCAGCCGAAAAGGGTTCGAAATTACCGCCAACATGACCTTCGCGCGTGATTTGACTGGCTCTCAACAACTGGTCATCGAATATCGTGACCCGGATATCTGGATTGCTGCGGCGGACACAGATTGGTCAGGGCGCGAGCTGACGGGCATCACAGAACTTCAGTATTTTGGTGGTGGGATGCTTTCCGTTGACCGTTCCAGACTTCGCCTGACAGTGATTCAGGACACGCGCGCGATCGAACTGTTCGGATGTCCGTCCGGCTAGACACCGATCCCCCTGTCAGCCTTTGGTCCGCTGTTTATGTTCTTCCAGCCGGGGAAATATTTCGACAAAATTGCAGGGCATGTGTCGATAATCCAACTGGGCTTTCAAAATCCCGTCCCATCCGTCCTTGCACGCGCCCGGTGACCCTGGCAGGGCAAACAGATATGTTCCCCCCGCCACCCCACCGCAGGCACGTGATTGAATGGCCGAGGTCCCGATCTTCTCCATCGAGATCATCGTGAACACCGTCCCAAAGGCGTCGATTTCCTTTTCATACACATCCCGATGGGCCTCTACCGTCACATCACGCCCCGTCAGACCTGTCCCCCCGGTCGAGATCACAACATCCACGTCATCCCGTTCGATCCACTCGCGCAGCTTCGCGGCGATTTCGGCGCGTTCATCCCGAATGATCACCCGATCCGCCAAATGATGCCCGGCTTCGGCGATGCGACCGACCAGAACCTCTCCGGACCGATCATCTGCCAGTGATCGCGTGTCCGACACCGTCATGACGGCGATGCGCACAGGAATAAATTCACGTTCAGCCATCTTCCAATCTCCTGCGTAGGGAAAGCATATCGGCCCATGTCGGGCGTTTCTTGGTGCTGTCGCGCAGCAATGCGGCTGGGTGGAATATTGGCAGGGCGGGAATGCCCATCACCTCTCCCCATTGACCGCGCATCCGGGTGATGCCGACGGTTGTTTCCAGCAAGGTTTTGGTCGAATGGTTTCCAACCAACACCAAAAACTCTGGTGCAATCAGCTCGATATGGCGCATCAGAAACGGCTTTAACATGACAATTTCTTCGCGCTCGGGATCGCGGTTGTTGGGTGGCCGCCAAGGCAAAAGATTCGTGATATATACTGCAGCCTTCTCGTCCTCGGCGCTGCGCGAAAGGCCAATCGACCCGAATATCCGGTCAAGCAACTGACCCGAGCGGCCAACAAATGGGCGACCTTCGATATCCTCTTCCCGACCAGGCGCTTCGCCGATCACCATCACACGTGCCGCCGGGTTGCCATCAGCAAATACCGTGTTACGTGCTCCATGTTTCAGGTCACACCCTTCAAATCGCTCGATCGCGGCGCGAAGCTGATCAAGATCCTGACAGGCCGCCGCCAACGCCCCACTGTCAGGTAGCGCGGGTGCATCCTTTGTGACGGACACAGACACATCACCGCTGGGGGCAGCCCGGGCCGGCTTGTGCTCAGCGACTTCGTCGAAGCGGTTAAGTGGCACGTCACCAATGGCCTCATCCGCGCCCATTTCCACTTGCCATGCAAGCAGGGCCCAATCATCAGCGCTGTCGATCTTGTGATCCATGGCACAAGACTATCCAAACCCTTGCCCTTGTTCCAGCGGGATTCCCTGCTATAACCACGCAAATTGCGAAGGGAGTTGGCAGTGTTCTCGCAAAGGCATCTTCTGGGGATTGAAGAGCTCAGTCCCGACGATATTACCGCCATTCTGGATCTCGCCGACCATTACGCCGCACATAATCTGAAGCAGAACAAACATCTGGACGTTCTTGCAGGCCTGACTCAGGTCAACATGTTCTTCGAAAACTCGACGCGCACACAGGCAAGCTTCGAAATCGCCGGGAAGCGGTTAGGTGCCGATGTGATGAACATGGCGATGCAGGCCAGTTCAATCAAAAAGGGCGAAACCCTGATCGACACAGCCCTGACCCTGAATGCGATGCACCCGGATCTTCTGGTTGTGCGCCACCCTCATTCCGGGGCAGTGAAACTGCTGGCCGAGAAAGTGAATTGTGCTGTTCTGAACGCGGGTGACGGGCGCCACGAACATCCCACGCAGGCCTTGCTGGACGCATTGACCATTCGCCGCCGCAAAAAGCGCTTGCACCGTCTGACCGTCGCAATTTGTGGGGATATCGCGCATTCTCGTGTGGCCCGATCCAACATTTTCCTGCTGGGCAAAATGGAAAACCGTGTGCGCCTTGTCGGCCCCAAAACCCTGATGCCTTCGGGCGTCGATAAATTGGGGGTCGAAATTACCGACAACATGCGCGAGGGTCTAAAAGACGCCGATGTCGTTATGATGCTACGATTGCAAAAGGAACGCATGGATGGCGGATTCATCCCATCCGAAAGGGAATATTACCACCGCTGGGGACTGGATGCCGAGAAACTTTCCCACGCAAAACCCGATACTATCGTCATGCATCCCGGCCCGATGAATCGCGGCGTTGAAATTGACGGCACTCTGGCCGATGATATCAATATCTCGGTTATTCAGGAACAGGTCGAGATGGGCGTTGCTGTCAGAATGGCAGCAATGGAACTATTGGCACGAAATCTACGGCGTCAGGGGGCTGCGTAATGGATGAAGGACTGAACATACCGGCGAACCATCATGGCATGGTCTGGGTTTTCCGGGTCAATCTGCCCGAAGCAGAGGCAAATATATTTTATACCGAAACGCACCGCGATAACGGGACAACCGACTGGCCCATCCTCGATGCGCTTGGGGTGGCGCATCTAGATCACGATTATGTGGAAATGTTCGACGCCAGCACACTAAAGGAATATAGCCTTTCGCGTTATCTTGCCGAGGCAAACAGTATAGTGGATCCCGCGATTGCCGAGGACGCCGCTAAACTTGACGCACTAGAGGGGATGATATTGCTGATCTTTTCCAGTGCAATCCCCGAAGGAACAGCTGCGTTTTCACCAAAAGCCCCACTGACATTTGTTGGTCGATATGGTGGTTTGGAACATATCCCCGATTTTGTTGAAATGGTTGACGATGACGCCGTGGGTGTGCTGACTTCTCCCCCAACCACATCGACCGAGAAGCTTGGCGGATCATGGCTGGCCAGCATTGTCGTAGCGCTGATCGCGGTGCTGATTCTGCTTATGGTGTTCGTTGTATAAGGAAGCTCGTGTGGTCACCCAACCGGAACAGGACATAGCATTCTGGCAGGACCGCATCGGCAAAGACGAAGTGTTGTTATGGCATGGGCGACCCAGCGCTAACTTGCATTTTGGAATTGAAACCCTCGCCACGGGGATATTCGCCCTAATTGTCACGGGCGCGTTTCTGGGGGTGGGAGTCGTGTTTGAATCGGCGGGGCTCGCGTCGAAATGGCTTCTCATGCTGATCGGAATGGCGATCGGACTGCTGATCATGCTCGTTTTTCCCTTGATCGACATGCGCGCACGACGACACACACGTTATGCCCTTAGCGACAAGAAAGCCTATACCGACGAGCCATTGCGCCGTTCGCGCGTGCCAGCGGATGATACCGGTTGGCCGCTGACCAAACCGGACATGGTTCGACTGAAGGGTCGATCACCCCACAGCGTCTATTTTGCCAATCGCCCAGACCTTACCAAGCACGCAACCGCCGAGGCACGCTTCGATCCCGGATTCGACGTTGGATTTCGTCAAATATCCGATGCCAAAGATCTGTTCGCCATGGTGCAAGATGTTGCGCGAAAAAATGCAGGTCAGTCATGATCGAATTGACGACAGGACACACATGACATCACCCCACAAAAAGCCAATTTTCAAGACCAAAAAATGACCGCGCAAGATGATACCCAGTTCTGGCAACAACACTTGCACGACACGGAAGACCTGCTTTGGACAGGGCGCCCGGGGCAAGGTCTCCGCTATTCCAAAAGTGGGATGGTGATGTCAATAATCGGCGCATTTTTTACGGGGCTTGGACTGATTAACCTGCGCGTATCCATGGCAACCGAAGGCACTGATTCCTTTCTCATTCTGGATTACATCATTGTCGCGGGGGGCCTATATCTGTTGGTTGGGCACTGGTTTCTGGATGCCCAGCAACGCAAGACAACGCGTTATGCCCTGACCAATAAACGTGCGTTGATATATAGTGGTCTCAGGCAAATGCGTCTGCGCAGCTATCCCGTTGAAAACGCAAAGCTATCGTTAATAGGTGACGGGCCCTATAGCGTCATTTTCGGGACAGAGGCGCGCAAAAACGACAATTTCAGCACCTATAAGCAAGAGGTCGGATTTCGATTTGTCGACGATGGACGCGAAGTTTATGACAAGATGCAAAAAGTTGCGGCGATATCCTTATAAGGTTTGGAAAATCAAAATATGACCCTAACCCTCAGCAATGCCCGCATTATAGATCCTGAAGCCGGCACAATTCGGGACGGCTCCGTGATTATCGATAATGGACTGATCGCTGCGATCACCAGCGGAACCCCCCGGGGCGAAGTCATCGATTGCGGCGGCAAATATCTTGCCCCGGGGATCATTGATATCGGCGTCAAAGTCGGCGAACCCGGTGAACGGCACAAGGAAAGCTTCAAGACAGCCGGTCTTGCGGCGGCAGCGGGTGGCGTGACAACCATGGTCACGCGCCCCGATACAACACCGGCGATTGACAGCCCGGAAATCCTCGATTTCTTTCGTCGCCGCGCCGCGGAAAGCACTCCGGTCAAAGTGTTGCCCATGGCCGCCCTGACCAAAGGGCGCGAAGGCAAGGAAATGACCGAAATCGGGTTCCTTCAAGATGCTGGCGCCGTCGCTTTTACCGACGCTGATCGCCCGGTGGCGGATGCCAAAATCCTGCAACGCGCAATGACTTATGCCTGTTCGACCGATGCTCTGGTACTGGGGCATGTGCAGGAACCGGTTCTGTCACGCGGGGCATGCATGACCTCGGGTGCATTTGCGACAAAGCTGGGCTTGCCCGCCGTGTCACCCATGGCTGAACGTATCCAGCTGGAACGCGACATGGCCCTGGTCGAGATGACAGGCGCTCGGTATCACGCCGATCAAATCACCTGCGCCGCGGCGCTTCCTGCGCTAGAGCGCGCCAAGGCAGCGGGTCTGCGCGTCACGGCAGGCGTGTCGATTCATCACCTCACCCTAAACGAATTCGATGTCGAGGACTATCGCACCTTCTTCAAGGTCAAGCCCCCGCTTCGCGCCGAGGATGACCGTCTCGCGGTGATCGAGGCGGTGCGAACCGGTCTAATCGACGTCATCTCGTCGATGCATACGCCACAGGACGAAGAATCCAAACGTCTTCCCTTCGAAGAAGCCGCCTCGGGTGCGGTTGCCTTGCAGACCCTGCTGCCAGCCGCGCTGCAACTGGTTCATGGCGGTTATCTGGACCTGCCAACCCTGTTTCGCGCGATTTCGCTGAACCCGGCAAGACTTCTGGGGCTCCCGGGCGGGCGCATGGCCGAGGGCGCGCCAGCCGACCTTATTCTGTTTGACGCCGATAAACCCTTCATCTTGGATCGCGCCCAACTTTTGTCAAAATCCAAGAACACCCCTTATGACGGTCGCCGGATGCAGGGCAAAGTCCTTCGCACATTGGTATCGGGCCGGCAGGTCTTTGCGAACCCGTGACACGGCCCCCTGATCCGATCCCACGCGCACATCATTGCGAAATCGCGGCAATTGCGGTTAAATCGGGCGACGGAAAAACAGCCGAGGGACATCATGCTACCTGACTTTCTGCGCTTCTGGGGCGCAAACCCAGCTGGGCAGGAAGCCCTTCCCTATCTTGCGGCCATATTTCTTGCCGCGTATCTTCTTGGGGCTATTCCCTTTGGCGTTGTGATTACGCGTCTGTTTGGTCTTGGAAATCTTCGGGAAATCGGGTCGGGAAATATCGGCGCAACCAATGTTCTGCGCACAGGATCGAAACCCGCAGCAGTTGCTACACTTGCGCTGGATATGGGCAAAGGCGCCGTCGCGGTGCTCCTGGCCCGATGGTATTTTGGCGAGGATGCCGCACAAGTTGCCGCTCTTGGGGCGTTTTTGGGACATTTGTTCCCCATCTATCTGAAGTTTAAGGGTGGAAAAGGGGTTGCCGTGTTCCTTGGGATCATGCTTGCCCTGCATTTGGCGACAGGTCTGGCGCTTTGCGTGATCTGGCTGGGTGCGGCGTTTGGCTTTCGGTATTCGTCCTTGTCTGCGCTTATTATAGCGGTCGTCTGTCCACATCTGTTGTATTTTCTGGATCAATATTATCTGGTCTGGCTTGGCATTCTGTTCATGGTGCTTATATGGTTCAAACATTGGCCCAATCTGAAACGCCTTGCCCGCGACGAGGAGCCTAAAATCGGTCAAAAATGACAGCAGCCGAAGCCATCAAAACCTGCTTCAAGAAATACATCACCTTTCGGGGACGTGCATCAACCACGGAATTCTGGTGGTTTACCGCGCTGACCTGGGGGCTGATCCTGTTGGCACTGACGGGGGATGCCTACCTGTTCTATCTGCAATTTCAGGACCAGATACCGCTGATCCAGACGCAGGAACAACCCCTCGATGCCATCGAAGATTTTGCGCGCTTGATGGTTAAATTCCAGCCTCAGCTTGTGATCTTTCCGGTCCTGTTTCTGGGCCTGCCCGCCATCGCTGTTGGGGCGCGGAGGATGCATGATGTTGGCAATTCTGGCTGGCGTCAGGTGCCAATCCTCACCCCGCTCGTTTTTGGCACCTTCATGACCACCCTCGCTTACCTGATGCGCGTGATGCGCATATTCGAGGGCAACGACCTTTTGCTTCCGTGCTTCCTGACAACGGCTGGTGGGCTGGCGCTGGCGTTTTCGCAATATGACCGCGTTGGCTATCCGGGCCGCAATTATTACGGACCCCCACCACCCCGCTGATCAGTTGGGTTCAATCGGTTTGCTATGTCCTTGCGCTTCTTCCAGATCCTCGCGGACCTCTTCGGTCTCGTGACGCCAGGCTTCGGCCTGAACCTTCCAATCTTCGGCTTCCTGACGGGCAGCACGCAATCCTGACATGGTGGCGTCCAATTCGGCATTCAGCCGCGCCACTTCCTGACGCGCCTCTCGTTCGATCTCAACGATACGCGCCTCGGCAGCGTCTCTCGCCTCCTCGGCTTCACGCATGCGGCCCATCGCTTCGTCCGAAGCAATCGGGCCTGTTGTATTCATCTTGGCCATGAACCAGCGCAGCATCCATCCGACGATTACCGCCAGCACCAATGCCGTTCCGATAACCAGAGTCAGCTCAGTCCGTCCCATCGTCTACCTCGATCTCCAGGGTCACATTCAAATCGTCCGGCCGCTTAAGGGGCGCGTCTGCCCGCTCGACATCCGGGGGCAAGGGGCGCGCTGCCGCTTCGGCGGCGGCCACTTCTTCGGCAGTCAGTAACCGAAACTCGATCCGGCGGTTCAGCGCCCGCCCTTCCTCGGTGCTATTGTCCCCGATGGGCTGACTTTCACCATACCCGACTGCGGTCAGGGGTCCCAATAACAGATTTTGCGCCAACAGCGCATCCACCACCGCATCTGCACGATTTTGCGAGAGGTTACGATTCATGGTTTCGCCACCCTGACTGTCGGTATGTCCCCCCACCTCGAACGAGGCATGATTACACTGATTCAATATCCCAGCTATCGTTGCGATCACCGCCTCGGACTGGGCTTCGATTACGGCAGAAGACGGCGCAAACAGAATTTGCTGCTCGGCCAGCAAACCGGCAATCTCGTCTCGACATAGGGTTGCGTCAGGCATGTCCGGGGTGGCGTTGATCACCTCCAATTGCTCGATATTGATGGAAAACCGCGCGTCGGCCCCAAATCCCGCAACCAGCATTTCCTGAATGGTATCGACGGCTTCGGCCACATGACTTTCTCCCGTCACAGTGACCGTATCTTCGGTAAACGTCACCTCGCCCTGACTAAGAACCGACAGCACATCCACCGCCACCATTTGTCGTGACGTCCAGCCATGAGGGGCAAATTCAGCAATGTTGGTGCGGTCATCTATCTGTTCAAAACCGAACCGGCTTTCCGCAAATGACAACACGGTCTGCGCCGAAATATCGTCAATCACCATCCCGCTCAATTCAACCATTCCCTCGGCCGGGCGTTTGGCGCTGAACCATGGGCGATCAGCGGCAACCACGACTTCGGTCACCGGACGCGCCGGGATCAACACATAAGCGGGCGGCAAGCGGGATTCCAATTGCGAGATGATCTGTTCAAACGCGGCCTCGTCAAAATCAATCGGTGCGGTCAGCGAGGCACTGGAATCACTGATTTCAAATTTCCCGCCCCCCATTTGCGCCACCGCCCGGATACCGGCAACCGCCACGTCGGCCCAGTCATCGGTAGGTGCACCCAGACCAATTGAACATTGCGCCGGTTGGCTTAGCCCCGCATTTTGGGCCGCGCGCAAAATCTTGGCCTGTCCTTCTGCCGTCAACGCATGACAACGCAATGTCGGCTTTTCCGATCCGATAAACAGGAATGTATAGGGGGAAAAGATCGGCCGTGGCGCGGTGATATCTATTGTCAAACTGACGCCTTCGGGCTTTTCATCGTTCAAAAGCGCGATGATTTCATCGCGCCGCTCCTCGTTGGGGACCACCGCGATCAACCCAACCTCGCCCGGCTTGATCGAAATCTTTGCGCGTTCCAATCGCGCCATGATTGATGCGCCGAATTCCAACGCCGACTGCCAGCCCTCGGGGGCCTCCCAGTGGGTGGTTTCTTTCATATCAATCAGATCAACTTCCATCCCGGCGATTGTATCGCGGATGATGTCGGTCTCGCCGTCCGCCGGGGTAATCCCGATCAACGACACGTCATAGCCCGAGCGCAGAATTTCCATCGCGAAATCCGGGGCAATTGCCGGCACGGATTCGGCGACAGTCATATCATCTACGATCCGCCCGGGCGAGACCACAGCCGTCACGACGGACAGTGCCTGAATGCGGTCCCGCTCCTCGGGTGCGGTTCCCGCCATGCGAAGCCATGTGCCGTCAGCACTTACCTCGACCCATGTCTGCCCAGCCGCAACCAGCGCGTTGCGCGAGACTTTGATCGACGTCTGCTCAATGTGATGCACAGCGTAACTTGCCACCCAGGCCGCCGCCGCAGCGCTGGCCAGAAATCCAACAGCCGTAAATGCTAACGCGGCAGGACGCATGAACCCTCGGGGATAGTTACTCAAGCCCGTGTCTTAGGAAATCCCCCCACCAAGGGCAAGCGCAACCGCGCCTACATAAGCGCTGAAATGCCGAAAAACATCGCTGCAATCAGCCCGGCATCGCGATTGGATCGAAACAGATACAGGCAAATATCGGGATTATCGACATCCAGCCGCCGCATCTGCCAGGACAAATGCATTCCGAACAACCACGCTGCCGCGACCCCAACCAGAACCACCAGCTTGTTTTCCAACGAAACAGTCGCCATCACTGCCGCCCATCCCATCAGGGTCACACTGATTGCAAAGAAAACGAACAGGGCGCGTGGCGTCTTGTCCTCAAACAGCCGCGCCGTGGATTTGACCCCAATCAGGGCGTCATCTTCCTTGTCCTGATGCGCATAAATCGTGTCATAAAACAACGTCCAGGCAATGCCCGACAGGTATAAAACAAATGCCGGCCAGTCGAGCGATCCATAATGCGCCGCCCAACCCAGCAATGCCCCCCAATTGAAGGCAATGCCCAAAAACACTTGCGGCCACCACGTGAACCGTTTCGCGAACGGGTAAATGGCAACCGGCAGAAGCGAGGCGATACCCAACATAATTGCGAATTTGTTAAAGGTCAGCAAAATGCCAAACGCGACCAGCGCTTGTATCACCATCCATATCCCGGCCTGTCGTGCGGTCACCTGCCCCGACGGGATCGGTCGGGATTTGGTGCGCGCGACTTGTGCGTCAAACTCGCGATCCGTGATATCATTCCATGTGCAGCCCGCTCCGCGCATCAAAAACGCGCCGATGGCGCAGGCAATGGCGATCCAGACATCGGCCCGCGTTCCCCCTGCCGGGTCCGCCGCAACCGCCAACCCCAGCCCCCACCAGCAGGGCAATAGCAACAGCCACGTGCCCGCCGGGCGATCTGCACGGGACAACCGCAAATAGGGACGCGACCAAAGCGGCGCAAAGCGGTCCACCCAGTTTTGCGCAACCGCGTCGGCGACTCTTCCATCCTCGGGCAATTCTGTCTTATTGTCGGGCGACTTCATCGGGGGACCCTATGGCAAAAGCAGCGAAAATCCGGCTCTTTGTAGAGTGTCCGTTGGCCAAAGGGCAAGGGATCGTGCTGAATAAAGATCAGGCGAACTATCTGTTCGCGGTGATGCGCCTGTCAGTCGGGGATCAGATTCTGGTCTTTAACGGTCAAGATGGCGAATGGCTGGCCAACATTGCCGAAGGGTCCAAACGTGGCGGCGTTCTGGCTTGTCTGGAACAGACTGCCCCACAGCGAATGCCCCCCGATGTGTGGCTGATCTTTGCGCCGATCAAAAAGGAACGCACGAACTTCATCGTTGAAAAAGCCGCCGAACTGGGCGCAGCTCGGATCATCCCCGTGATCACGGCGTTTACCAATTCCGAGCGCTTGCGGCAGGACAAGCTGCAAGCCCACGCCGTCGAAGCAGCCGAACAATGTGGCGGCACCTTTGTGCCCCCGGTGGACGAGCCGGTGAAATTCGCCGACCTGCTGACCAACTGGCCTGACGACCGCCGCCTGATGTTTTGTGACGAACGCAGGGCGGCCGGGCCCGTCGCAAAAGTGCTGGCGGACGAAGCCTCGGGCAAGTGGGCGATCATCATCGGCCCCGAAGGCGGCTTTTCCCCTGACGAAGCCGATACCCTCAACGCCCTTCCCCAAACCGTTGCCGTCACCCTAGGGCCCCGCATCCTGCGCGCCGATACGGCCGCCGTTGCCGCGCTGACCGCCTGGCAATCGGCGCTGGGGGATTGGGGATGATCCGCGAGGCCGAACCGGGGGATGAAGGGGCCATCGACAACTTTCTGTCCCCACACACCGAAACCTCCATGTTCCTGCGCGGCAATATGCGTCGGTTTGGCCTTGGCCCAAATGACCACCCCAACGCCATGCGCGTTTTCGTCGAAGAATATGACGGCGATATCGCCGGGATCGGTGGTCTGACCAATGGCGGTATGGTGATGATACAGGCCCCAGACGGTGTGGCGGCCCTTGGGACGCATATGCGCGGACTGGTCACGCCCGCGAAATTGCGTGGCATGGTTGGTGCGTCCGATCAGATTGCGGCGCTAAAAACCGCGATGGGGTTGGATGGTTTGCCGCTGTTAATGAACGATGTCGAACCGCTGTTCACATTATCGCTCGACGACCTGAATATGCCGCCCACCGACGGCCTGAATATCCGTCCGCCGACCAAATCCGACCTGCCGCTTGTCGCCGCATGGCGGCGCGCCTACATGGTGGAGGCGATGAACAGCCCCAACACAGATGACACAACAAAATTGGCAAAGCAGCAGGCAGAAAACTCGATTGAAACAGGGGATTACCGCCTGTTGATCCGCAACGGCGCAATCGTCAGCTTCACCGGCTTCAACACAACCTTGCCGGACACGGTTCAGATCGGCGGTGTTTACACACCACCGGATTTGCGCTCTCGGGGTCTGGCGCGGACCGCCGTTGCCATGCATCTGGCCGAAGCCCGTGAAACGGGTGTCACCCGCGCTATTCTGTTTGCCTCGGGCGAACCAGCTGCACGTGCCTATCGCGGCATCGGGTTCACGCAGATCGGCCATTTCACCATCATCCTGTTCGGGCAATCGTGATGTTTCGCCCCGAAGCCATTGCCAGACTGGCCCGCTGGAAGGAACCCATCCTGATCGCGCTGGTCCTGATCTTTGCCATCCGGCAATTCTGGCGGGCGGTCATATACCAAAGCTGGATTTCCGGGGTGGTCGGTCTGATCTTGATCGCCGTTGTTGCCAGCCTTTTATACGTCTCATACCTTCGTGCGCGCCTCAAACGCGATGTCAATGGTCCCGGGATCGTTGAAATTGACGAACAGAACATCACCTATTTCGGTCCCACATCGGGGGGCGAGGTGTCGCTCGACTCGATCCGGCGCTTGCAGCTTTCGACATTGCCCAGCACGTTAGGGGATCGAAACTGGATTATCTGGCATCATGGCGGATCACTGGTGATTCCGGTCGCCTCGTCGGGTGCTGACCGGCTGCTAGAGGTTTTTACTGCCCTGCCGGGGTTTCGCTATGAACCGGCCATCCGCGCGATCGAGTCGGACAAGACGGAAATCTTCACAATCTGGTCACGCGAGTCATAACGCGGCTTGCGCAGGTCGCTTTTGCCTCCTAAGTCTGTCCGAACTTAACGTTCGAAAGTTCCAATATGTCCATTCCACAATCCGGCGGCGGCCCTATCGAAAACCACTCCCAATTGGCAGAATATCTTGCCGATGGCTGCAAGCCTGCAGACCAGTGGCGTATCGGGACCGAGCATGAAAAATTCGGCTATTGCCGGGATTCCCTGCTGCCTTTGCCGTATGAAGGCGAGCGTTCGATTCTTGCGATGTTGGAAGGGTTGCGCGATCAATTTGGCTGGTCTCCCGTCGAAGAAGCGGGACACCTAATCGGATTGACAAAAGGCAAGGCGAATATCTCGCTGGAACCGGGCGGACAGCTGGAATTGTCAGGTGCACCGCTGGAAAGCATTCACCAGACTTGCGACGAAGCGAATGAACATCTGCGCGAGGTCAAGGTCATCGCCGACCGCATCGGCGCAGGATTCTTCGGGATGGGCGCCGCTCCGGAATGGACACATGAACAAATGCCGCTGATGCCCAAGGGGCGCTATAAACTGATGGATGCCTATATGGGCAAGGTCGGCGAACATGGCACCAAGATGATGCGGCGTACAACCACCATTCAGGTCAATCTCGATTTCGCATCCGAGGCCGACATGGTGAAAAAATTCCGCGTTGCGCTGGCCTTGCAGCCGATTGCCGTTGCCCTGTTCGCCAACTCGCCATTTTTCGAAGGCAAGCTGAACGGTTTCGAAAGTTTTCGCGCCCGCATTTGGCAGGACACGGACAAGGCGCGCACTGGAATGTTGCCGTTTGTGTTCGAAGACGGCATGGGATTTGAACGCTACGTGGATTACGCGCTGGATGTGCCGATGTATTTTGTCTATCGGGACGGAAAATATATCGACGCGCTCGGGCAATCCTTCCGCGATTTTCTGGCGGGTAAACTGCCCGCCCTGCCCGGCGAAACACCAACCCTTTCGGATTGGGCGGATCATTTGACCACTGCCTTCCCGGAAGCGCGGATCAAGAAATATATGGAAATGCGTGGGGCCGATGGTGGCCCGTGGCGCAAGATTTGCGCCCTGCCCGCCATTTGGGTTGGCTTAATGTATAACAGCAGCTCGCTCGACGCCGCTTGGGACCTTGCCAAAGATTGGACCGCCGAACAGCGCGATCAACTGCGCCTTGATGTCGCAAAGCACGGACTACAGGCCCAGATTGGCGGACGAGAGGTTCTGGACATAGCGCGCGAGGTTCTGAAAATCTCGGAGGCAGGTCTGAAAGCCCGCGCGATCCCGGGGGCTGGCGGGTTGATCCCGGACGAAACACACTTCCTGAACTCCTTGCAGGAAATTGTGGATCGTGGGTATTCCCCGGCGCAAAAACTGATCCGGCTCTATCGGTGTGAATGGCAGGGTGACGTGAAACGCGTTTATCAGGAATACAGCTACTGACGCCTGAAATCCGAGGCAGAAATACACTCGTAACCCCTTGAATAGATAAATATATCGCTTGATTGCCACGTGGCAATTTCTTGATCTATCGACCTTTGACCGGGCAGCTATACCGGGTTGACTGCGGTGGGGCGACCTCTTTCAGATCCGGGATCAAAGCGCCGCTTCAGACTGCAATCTGCGGCAATCGCCACGTGGCAATCGGGTGTCATTCCCAACGCGACAGGGCGTCCTCGTCACTGTCACGCGCATCGACCCAGCGACCGCCATCCCCGGTGCCCTCTTTCTTCCAGAATGGGGCGCGGGACTTCAGAAAATCCATCAGGAACTCTGCCGCCTCGAACGCCGCATGCCGATGGGGTGAGGCGGTCAGGACCAGCACGATCTGTTCCCCCGGCGACAAGCGTCCAAAACGATGCACGATCCGCGTCGCCTGTAACGGCCAACGGGCATTTGCCTTGGCTTCGATATCTTGCAGGGCTTTTTCGGTCATGCCGGGATAATGTTCCAGCTCCATATCCGAAATCTCCTCGCCATGTGCTGAGTCACGGACCAGACCGGTGAAGCTGACAATCGCACCAATATCCGTACGTCCCGCCCGAAGGGCCGCCATTTCTGCCGCAACGTCGAAATCCCCCTGCTGAACCGAAACTGACATTCAGCCCCCCGTCATGGGCGGGAAAAACGCCACCTCTCGCGCACCTGACAGGGGCGCATCCATTTCGGAAAGCTCCTGATCAATCGCAACACGCACCGCCGACATGTCTTCGAAGGCATAGGCGTACCGCTCGTCACGTTTGCGCAGCTCCTCGATCAGTGCAGCAACGGTGGTTGCGCTGGTCTCGACCTCCTCGACCGGGGTGCCGACGCGTTCACGCAGCCAAGCGAAATAGCGTATCTGCATCAGACATCCTCTCGCAGATAGGGCAAGGATTTGCGGAAATAGTCAAAGCCAGTGATCATGGTCAACGCCGCTGCAAGCCACAGACCCCACAGTCCGATCGTCATGCTCCAGTCAAATAATCCATACCAGACCCGTAACCCCATAGGGTCGTCAGCGTGATTATTTAAAATATCCATCACCAGATCAGGCGGCATTGCATGAGAGCGACCACCAAATTCAATCCCGAAAGCATAAGACAGCATCAGCGCAACGATTGCGATCATCTGAACAGTCGTTTTCCACTTGGCAAGCTTCGTCACCTTTAATCCCGCCGCGTCAGCGCCAAGGAATTCACGCAAGCCCGAGACGAATACCTCGCGAAATACGATCAGGACAGCCGGGATCATTATCAGAACACTTCCCTGATATAGCCCCACCACAATAATAATCGCTATGATCACCATCGCCTTGTCGGCGATTGGGTCCAGCATTTTGCCGAACTTGCTGACCTGATTCCATTTTCGGGCCAGATACCCGTCCAGATAGTCGGTCAAAGAGGCACTGACAAACAAGGTCACCGCGATCCAATCCGCCCAGGGGCTGGGGAAAATCACATAGGCGGCTGGCAGGCCAAGTGCTGCCAATAAACGGAAAACGGTCAGAATATTTGGTACAGTCCAGCGCATTCGGCCCTCCCTCGGGCGCACTCTAACGAGTTAGGTGTCGGTGTGGAAGAAGCCATATATGGTTTCGGCCATTGTGTCGGAGATGCCTTCAACCGCCTTCAGGTCCGCCAGCCCCGCGCGGCTGACCGCCTTGGCCGAGCCGAAATGCTGCAACAGCATGCGTTTGCGCAGCGGGCCGATGCCGGGGACGTCGTCAAGCGGCGTTGCCCCGACCGCTTTCGCGCGTTTCTGGCGGTGTGCGCCAATCGCCCAACGGTGCGCCTCGTCCCGCAGGCGCTGGATGAAATAGAGGACCGGGTCGCGGTAAGGCAGCGCAAAGGGGCGCTGGCCGGGACGGTAGAATTCTTCCTTGCCGCGGTCGCGATCTTCGCCCTTGGCGACGCCGATCATGGGGATGTCCTCGACGCCCATTTGTTCCATGATTTCCTGCACCGCGCTTACCTGCCCGGCGCCGCCGTCGATCAGCAGAAGGTCGGGCCAATTGTCGGATTTGCGCTCGGGGTCTTCTTTCACAAGGCGGGCGAACCGGCGGGTCAGGACCTCCTTCATCATGCCGAAATCGTCGCCGGGGGTCAGGGTTTCGTCCTTGATGTTGAACTTACGATAGGCGGATTTCATCCAGCCCTCGGGCCCGGCCACCACCATCCCGCCAACCGCGTTTGTGCCGGAGATATGGGAGTTATCGTAAATTTCGATCCGTTGCGGCGTTTTGGGCAGATCAAATGCCTTGGCCAGCCCCTCCAGCAGTTTCGCCTGCGTCGCGGTTTCGGACAGCTTCATCGCCAGCGCTTCGCGCGCGTTGCGTTCGGCAGCTTCGACCAGCGCGCGTTTCTCGCCGCGCTGGGGGATCAGGATTTCGACCTTGTTGTCGCGCTGGGTGGACAACGCATCCTGCAGCAGGTCGAGATTTTCAATCTCGTGGCTGAGGAGGATCATTTTGGGCGGGAACTTATTGCCGTAAAACTGCGCGATAAAGCTTTCCAGAATTTCCTGCGGTTCCGCCCCAGACCCCGTGCGCGGGTAATAGGCGCGGTTGCCCCAGTTCTGGTTCGCGCGAATGAAAAACACCTGAATACAAGCCTGCCCGCTGTCGGTGTGCATGCCAATGATGTCAGCCTCACTTACACCGGCGGGATTGACGCCCTGCACGGTCTGAACCTGCGTCAAGGCATGGATACGGTCGCGAATGGCGGCGGCTTTTTCGTATTCCATTGCCTCGGCGGCGGCGGTCATTTGTTTGGCGAGCGCCTCCTGTATCCCTGTCGTTTTGCCCTTCAGAAAGCTGATCGCATCATTGACGGTCGCGCGGTACTCCTCCTGACTGATGCGCCCGACACAGGGACCGGAGCAACGTTTGATCTGGTATTGCAGACAGGGGCGCGTGCGGCTTTCGAACATCGAATCCGTGCAATTGCGCAGCAAGAAGACCCGTTGCAAATGGTGCAACGTGCGGTTCACGGCTCCGGCCGAGGCGAAAGGTCCAAAATACTGACCGTGACCCTTTTTCGCGCCGCGATGCTTCACCGCCATCGGATAGTCGTGATCGGTGCTGACATAAATGTTGGGGAAGCTTTTGTCGTCGCGCAGCAGAACGTTGTAACGCGGCTTCAACTGCTTGATCAGATTCTGTTCCAGCAGCAGCGCCTCGGTTTCCGTCTCGGTCGTCAGAAACATCATCTGCGCCGTGGCCGAGATCATTCGCCCGATCCGTGCCGAATGGCCAGTGGGGCGGGCATAGTTGCTGACGCGGTTCTTCAAATTGCGAGCTTTGCCGACGTAAAGAACCTCGCCCCGCGCATCAAGCATCCGGTACACGCCGGGGCTGGAGTCGAGCAGTTTCAGGTAGCGCTGGATGACCAAATGACCGGTTTCCACCTCGCCATCGACCAGTGCCACGCCAGCTTCGTCAAAGCCCATATCCTGATTGAAATCACTCACGCCTGCCGCCCGATGCCTGTCTTAACTGATTCTGGAACTGGCTGCCTTTGACCGATGCAAAATTCAAGAGAAAACCTGTCCACCGATACTGTGGATAAGTCTGTGCGCAATTTCAATGGACAAGGGACAAATCCAGCAATAATTGGGGTTTTTGCAATTTGGTCAAAAATTAGGCAGTTTATTAAGTTATTGTTTTTAAACAGTATTATTTTCCATTTTACTAAGTTCGTGAAAACAATGACAGAATCGTAAAGCAAATGTGAACTTAACCCTGTCAAGTGGAAAAAATGACCCGCACCTATGTGTCAGGTGGATTTTCGCCAGCTTGTGGATTGTTCGAAATTCTTATTCGACTCCAAGGACATCGGGTGTTTTCCATGCCAGATGCTGCCCACCATCGAGGCAGAAAAGCTGTCCTGTCAGACCATCCACATCCAGGATGAAATCGAGCGCCCGGCAAATTTCCGACGGGTCGGAACCGCGATTTAGAATCGTGGCGGCACGTTGATCGGCAAAATGTTTTGCGGACTGGCGTTCCCCCTGAAGGGTCGGGCCAGGGCCAATGGCATTGACCCGGATGTCAGGGCCCAAAAACTGTGCAGCAGTTTGGGTAAAGGCCCAAAGCCCGGCTTTGGCGATCGTATAGGTCGCAAATTCAGGTGTCAGTTTGCGCACGCGCTGGTCAATCATGTTGACGACCACGGACTGTGCCACAGGTTCGCCGTCACGGATAACCGCCTTGGGTGCCTGTGCGGCGAAGGCTTGGGTCAGGAAAAAAGGGGCGCGAAGGTTGGAATCGATATGGCGGTCCCAGCTTTCTGCCGTTGCAGTGCCAAGAGTGTCATATTCAAAGATCGAAGCATTGTTGATCAGCAGATCGAGCGGCTTGCCAATCGCTGCAACAGCCCGGTCAATCACCCCGGCGGTTTGGTCCGCATCCAGCAGGTCCGCTTGTATGGTAGCCGCCTTCACACCCATCGCACGGGCCTGTTCCGCCACCTCCTCGGCCCCGTCACCGCTATGGGCGTAATGGACCACAATATCCATCCCACGCCCCGCCAAATGCAGGGCCATTGCCCGGCCGAGGCGTTTCCCTCCACCGGTTATCAGGGCTGTTGTTGGCATGTAACCTCTAGAACAGGGTGATCAAATAGCCGCCATAGGCAGTCAGGAACACCAAACCCCATATCCGCCCGAGTTTCAAAGGGAAAAATACGAAGAGCGCGAGGATAACACTGGCCCCCAGCATCACCCAAAAGTCGATGGTAAAGAACTGATCCGCAATCGGTAACGGACCAAAGAAGGATGCGATTCCCATGATCGCCAACAAATTGAACATGTTGGAACCGATGACATTCCCCATCGCCACATCCGCCTGCTTGCGATACCCCGCCACAACGGTTGTCGCCAGTTCCGGCAGCGAGGTGCCAATGGCGACGATGGTCAGGCCGATCACCTCTTCGGAGACGCCAAAATCTGCGGCGATACGCTGGGCCCCTTCGACAAGGATATCCGCGCCAAAGGGCAGACCGATCAGACCGGCGAGAACATAGCCCGCCATCTGCCAGATCGGCATATTGGGATCGGCATCTTCCAGTTCGGACAATTCCTCGGACGTGACATTGTCGATATTGACACCTTTTTGGTGGCGGCGCGTACACAGATAGGCGTCAAACAGCATGGCAGCCAGCAACATCAGCAAGACCAACCCCTGCCAGATATACAAAGGTCCCGCGTAACAAATGCCGACAAAGATCAGGGATGCGACGATCATCTGCAAATAGGTGCGACGGCTATCGACCCGGCGCGTGTCCATCGTGAACAGCAGCGCCGGCACACCCAGCACCAGAAGGATATTGGCGATATTCGAACCAACAACGTTGCCCAGTGCAATCCCCGGCGAACCGGCAAGCGCCGACTGGATGGAGATAAGGAGTTCGGGCGCAGAGGTGCCAAATCCGACAATCGTGAATCCCACGATCAACGGCGGTATTCCCACCCGAAGGCTAAGCGATACCGCCCCTTTGACCAGAAAATCGCCTGCGACAAGCAGGATCACCAGACCGGCGATGACGAGGACAAAATCCATGATCTTCCTTTAGCTGGCCGGAGGCTGGCAGTTGCACGGTTGCTTCCCGATCAGGGGCGTTCCGCAATTCTTACATTTTTTGGGTTTTGACAAGGCGTCTTTGCGGATTTTCGGAATACGCAGGCGGCCAAACATGGCCAGCACGATCATTGCAACAAGAAAGAGGGTGACAACCTTGACCATGTTGCGACCTTATAGCCCGAAGCGTTGCCAGTGAAGTCGGTCTTCGGCGTCGGCAATCACATTTGCGGCCGACACGCCACCAAAGCGGCTGAACAGACCCTTTTTCTGGGTCAGAAGCGGCAGGCGGACATCGTCACCAAAGATCTCTTTCATCTTTGGAACCACGTGCCCGATACCATCGACAAGACCGTTTTCGATGGCTTGCGGACCAACCCAGATATCGCCGTTGAACAGGTTTTCGCCTTTCAGCTTGTCGCCGCGCCGCGACTTGACCTGTTCCTTGAAATTCTCGTGGATGACCTTTTGCAGGGCGCGGAGTTTTTCGACGTCTTTCGGGTCCTCGGGCTGGAAACTGTCGAGCATGGATTTTTCTTCGCCCGCCGTGTAGACGCGACGCTCGATCCCGTAGCGTTTGATCAGTTCCTGAAAGCCAAAACTGGCGGATATAACGCCAATGGACCCAACGATGGAGTTTTTATCGACGTAAATTTCATCGCCCGCGGTCGCCAGCCAATAGCCACCCGATGCCGCGACATCCTCGCAAAACGCATAGACCTTAACGTCCTTTTCTTCCGCCAAGCGGCGGATGCGGGCCGCGATCAGGGCGGATTGGGTGGGTGAGCCACCCGGCGAGTTGATCACGATCGCCACGGCTTTGGGTTTCTTGCGAAATGCTTTTTCGATCAGCGGCGCCGTGGAGGCATCGCTTAGCCCCTGCCCGGATAGACGCCCAGCACCCCCAATCACACCCGCCAGGCGGATCACGGGGACGGTCGGTTTGGACTTAAAAATCTTGGCGAGTTTTTTCATGCGCTCACATGTATGGTGGCGCGCGCGCGGACACAAGCGGGGCGCGCGGAAATCTGACGTGCCGTCACATATTTACCGCGCCTTGACGCCGTGGCTGGTGCGGGCAGTATGACCGGAATGACGGAGGGAATGATGACACCATTAAACGGGCTGAAAGTGCTGGAACTGGCGCGCGTGCTGGCAGGGCCATGGGCGGGGCAGACGCTGGCCGATCTGGGCGCAACCGTCATCAAGGTGGAATCGCCGGATGGGGACGAGACGCGGACATGGGGACAGCCTGTTGATGGAACGGCACCTTATTTCCATTCCTGCAATCGTGGGAAGCGGTCCATCGCACTCGATTTCCGTGATGCCGATGATCTGGCACTGGTGAAGCGACTGGCGGGCGAGGCCGATGTTATCATCGAGAATTTCAAAGTTGGCGGGCTGAAAAAGTTCGGGTTGGACTATACCTCGCTAAGCGCGGACAATCCGGGGCTGGTCTATTGTTCTGTGACGGGGTTTGGACAGGATGGCCCCTACGCGCACCGGGCGGGCTATGATTTTATCATTCAAGCCATGTCGGGGATTATGGACCTGACGGGCGATCCAGAGGGCCCGCCTCAAAAAATGGGGGTGGCCTTCGCCGACATTTTTACCGGGCTTTATGCAACAATCGGGATTCAGGCGGCGCTGGCCGCACGCGCGGTCACTGGGCGCGGAGATCATATCGACATGGCGTTGCTGGATAGTCAAATTGGCGTGCTGGCCAATCAAGCGAGCCATTATCTAATGACCGGGGCAGAGCCGAAGCGGTTGGGGAACGCTCACCCATCCATCGTGCCCTATCAGGTGTTTGATGCATCCGACGCCCCGCTGGTGATTGCGTGTGGCAATGACGGGCAGTTTCAGGCATTGTGTAGGGTGCTGGGGCTATCGCTGCACAAGGACCCGCGTTTTGCCACGAATCCGGCGCGGCTAAAGAACCGCGATGATTTGACGGCGCTGTTGCAGGCAAAGCTGTCCGCGCATACCCGCGCCGACATCCTGACCCTGATGGAGAAGGCCGGAGTCCCCGCCGGACCGATAAATTCTGTCAAAGAAGCCTTTACCGACCCGCAGGTGACGTATAGAGGATTAACGATAAACCAAAGCGTCCGGAACCCGATCCGGTTCGCCGAAAATGAACTGGCAGCGTTTCGTGAACCGCCAAGATTGAACGACAGTGACAAGGATATCAGGGATCATTTATGGAATATAAACGACTAGGCCGCACCGACGTCATGGTCAGCGAATTGTGCCTTGGCACGATGACCTGGGGCACGCAGAACACCGAGGCCGAAGGCCACGCACAAATCGATATGTCGCTGGATCACGGCGTGAATTTCATCGACACCGCCGAAATTTACCCCACTACGCCGCAGTCGCTGGAAAAGCAGGGCGCAACCGAGGAAATTCTGGGAAAATGGCTGGCAGCGAACAAAGCAAAGCGTGCCAACGTGGTTGTGGCGACAAAGGTCGCCGGCCCGGGCGCGATGAACGTGAAGGGTCGGAATGGTCGCCCGATAACCCCTGAAACCATCCGCGAGGCGCTGGAGCTAAGCCTTGGCCGTTTGCAGACGGATTATGTGGATCTTTACCAGTTTCATTGGCCAAACCGTGGCGCATACCATTTCCGCGCCATGTGGGATTACGCGCCCAAAGGCGAGGATATCGAAGGTGTGCGCGATAATATGCGGGCCTGTCTGGAAACGATGGGCGATCTGATCAAGGAAGGCAAAGTCCGCCATTTCGGCACCTCTAACGAAACCGTCTGGGGCATCATGAATTTCCTGCGTTTAGCGGAAGATGAGGGACTGCCGCGTATGGTCTCGGTCCAGAATGAATATTCGCTGCTGGCGCGCTATTACGACACGGATATGGCCGAGATGACCATGTATGAAAATGTCGGTCTGCTGGCCTATTCCCCCATCGCTTGCGGGTTGCTAAGCGGCAAATATCGTGGCGGGGCGACACCGAAAGGGTCACGCAAATCGATCAATGAAAATCTGGCGGGGCGCATCACCGAATGGTCGATGGCGGCGGTCGAGGGGTATGCGGCTATTGCCGAAAAACACGGGCTGGATTTCACGCAGATGTCGCTGGGATGGACGTTGACACGACCCTTCCTGACTTCGTCAATTTACGGGGCAACGTCGTTGGATCAGGTGAAAACTGCGTTGGGGGCTGCGGATGTCCGACTTTCCAAAGAGGTGCTGGATGAAATCCAGATGGTCCGCCGTGCATACCCAATTCCGATGTAAGGCTGACGGTCAAACACAGTCTTCGTGAAAACGGGAATGGGACGCGTAACAGTCCGACATTTCCCCGGGTATGTCCAACGACCAAGATTTGCGATCTGCCTATTCCGCCAGAAACAGGCGGATCGCCTCTATCGTTGTTTCAGGCTGATCCCAGATAATGTCATGACCGGCATCGTCGATCACCTTTAGCTGTGCATTGGCGAATGTTTCGACATAGCGGCGTTGTAGCGGCTCACCGATCCAATCATCACACGACCCCGCCATAAACAGAACCGGACCCGGATATTCCGCACCTTTACCCAGTCGATCCAGATCACTGGCCGGTGCCCGAGCGCCGGTGAGATTGGCAAGCGAGCCAAAGCGCCAGTTGGGGGCATCATATGCACGGTCTGGGCAGTGATAAGGATTGTCGGGATGGTTGGCGAAATGCATCGCCATTGCGCCGCTAAGAAAATCATTTGCTGCCGAGGGATCCGGACCGCTGACATTTTGCATTCGAAACAGGTTCAGCGCCGCTGCCCAATAAAACCTGAACCCCGACATGAAGCTTTTTCCTCTTTCCTGCCAGGCCTGTTGATCTGTGGCCGACAGGAAACCCGGTTCAATCAGAACCGCTTTAGTCACTTTGTCTGGATATGTCCCCATATAGGCACTGGCCAGCATCGCGCCCCAACTGTGACCGATCAGAATGGCCTGTCCATTTGCATGTGTGTCGATGATCTTGTTCAGCTCATCCAGATACCCGTCCAATGTCAGCCGATCCGCACTAACACGTTGCGAAAGCCCTGCCCCGCGCTGATCGTAAAACACCAATCGATGGGTGTCGGATAAGGCCTGTAATCCAAGAAGTGAACGGAAATCGCCGCCCGGGCCGCCGTGCAGGACAATGATCGACGGAGCATCATCAGCACCGACGACTTTCAGATGCAGGCGTATATCGGCAACGGTTTCTGCGGGCAAATTCGGGTCGTCCATCACGGTTGCGGCGACCGGATATTCCCCGCGCGTGCCCAGAAACAGACCGGCCAAAAGCAATAGCGCCAATCCCAGAACAAACGCGATTGCGATCAGAATCCGTTTCACCCAGATCATGTTGATATCCCCCACAGAAACATTGCGCCCGCGTCGTGACAATGATTTGCGTAACGGGCCAACGATGTGCCCGGAAACCCGTGGTGCCGGATCAGTCCCTTGGTTATTACCGCCAGCACTCACCCGTCAGGTAACGGATGAAACGTGTCACAGATTTCGCCTTTAGACTGTAATTGCGCGAATATTTGTCCGCAATAGTCACCCATTTCCAAGGAGATTTTCCAGTCCGGTTTTTGGACTGCCCGTTCGCGGGGTGATCCAGCTTTGAGATTGATGTCCTGCGCCTAGCGTTTCAACAGGACCTCGGCAGCCGAGCGGGCCTCGTCGGTGACTTTGTCGCCTGCCAGCATTCGGGCGATTTCGTCTGTGCGCTCCTGCCCCGAGAGTGGTGTGACATCGGTGGTCGTCGCACCATTTGTAACCGCTTTCGCCACCTTCCAATGATGATCCCCAAGCGCGGCCACTTGTGGGGAATGGGTGACAACCAGCACCTGTCCGCCATCGGCCAGATCGGACAGGCGGCGGCCCACAGCATCGGCCGTGGCCCCACCTACCCCACGATCGATTTCGTCAAATATCATCGTCAACCCGTCGGCGCGCGAGGTTAGACAGACCTTAAGGGCCAGCAGGAACCTCGACAATTCCCCACCCGAGGCGATTTTGTTGATCGGCCCCGCTGGAGCGCCAGGATTGGTGGACACGGTGAACGCCACCGCATCCACCCCATCGGGACCTGGATCAGTCGGGGTGATTTCCGTGGTAAAGATTGCCGCATCCATTTTCAGCGGTGGCAGCTCTGTTGCCATCGCCTTGTCCAGCCGCGCAGCCGCTTTGGTCCGTTTGTTGGAAAGATCTGTCGCCGCAACGTCATAGTTAGCCTGCTGCTTCTTCAACTCGGCCTCTAATCCCGCGATGTGATCTGCACCTGTATCGATTTTGGCAAGTGCTGCACGCAGCTCATCGGCTTTGGCGGCCAAATCGTCCGGCTGCACGTGATGTTTGCGCGCCAAGGCGCGGATCGCAAACAAGCGTTCTTCGATCTGTTCCAGCTCCATCGGATTGAAGTCGAGCGCGTCGAGCGTGTCTTCGACCCCACGCTGAGCGTCGGCAAGTTCATTCAATGCCCGTCCCAATGCCGCAATCGGCGCTTCCAACCGGCCTTCGGCTTTGTCGGAAACAGCTTCCAGCCAGCGGACAGCGTCTGACAGCGCGCCCTCGGCACCGTCGAGCGAGAGCGCCTGACCCGCCTTGGCGATGTCTTCGCGAATACGTTCGGCGGCCTGCATCAGACGGCGTTTTGTATCGAGCACCTCATCCTCACCTGCCTCAGGTGAAAATGTGTCAAGTTCGGTAACGGCATGGCGCAGAAAATCGGCATCCTTGGCAGCCGCTTCCAGTTCGACACGTGCAGCCTCGAGCGTCTTTCTTGCGCCTGACAGGTCTCGCCATGCCATTCGCGTTGCCGCAAGCTCGGCCTCGGCCTCGGCAAAGGCGTCCAGAAGTGTGCGGTGACCGCGAACATCCAACAGCCCCTTGTCGTCATGCTGTCCGTGAATTTCGACCAGAACATCGGACAATTGCCGCAAGATATCGCCAGAACAGGCGCGGTCATTCACAAACGCCCGTTTGCGCCCGTCACGACTGTTTATCCGACGTAGGATTAGCATGTCGTCATCGGGCAGACCGGCATCAGCCAACACGGCGCGCGCCGGATGATTGGGAGTCAAAGAAAATTCGGCGGTGACCTCGCCCATGTCCGCACCGTTACGCACGATGTCGGCCTTACCACGCCATCCCAGAACAAAGCCAAGCGAATCCAATAGGATCGATTTGCCCGCCCCGGTTTCCCCGGTCAGCACATTCAAACCTTGTTGAAACTCCAGATCAAGCGCTTCGATCAGAAGGATATTTCGGATGGAAAGTGCATGGAGCACCGGCAGCCTCCGATCCTACCCCCGCGACATCAGCCGCGCGGCGTCAGCATACCAATCGCTGTCAGGATAGCGTGCCCCCAACAGCTGATAGGCCACTTGCGCCTCGCCAACCAGACCAAGCGAAAGGTAACCTTCGATCAAGCGATACATGGCTTCGGGAGTTTGAGGCGTGTCACCATAATCGTCGACAACGACGCGGAACCGTTCAATTGCTGCCACATAATGGCCGCGGCGCAGATAGAAGCGTCCGATATCCATTTCCTTGCCGGCCAGCTGATTTAGCGCGATGGCGAATTTTTCTTCGGCAAGGCGCGCATATTCGGTGCCGGGGTAGGTTTCGATCAGGGTGCGGAAGACCTGCAACGAGCGGAAGGTGTTCCGCTGGTCGCGTTCCACATCGATAATCTGGTCATAGTAGGACAGGCCCACCAGATACATCGCAAACGGTGCCTCGGGGGTCGTCGGATAGAAATCCAAATAACGCGCGGCGGCGGCGCGGCTCTCGGTCCACATTGATTCTTCGCGATAGGCTTTCGCGGCTTCGATCAAGGCGTATTTCGCTTCGACGGAATAGGGGTGAAGTCGTTCGACTTCGGCATAGTAGGCCGCGGCTTCTTCATAGTTCTCGCGATCCACCTCTATTTGCGCCAACGCCATGATTTGTTCGGGTGGTGTGCCTTCGGACAACGTGATGTTCGATCCGCCAGAGCATCCTGCAATCAGCAGGATGGCCGATGCCATCAGTCCCTTGAATCCGCTAACCTTGACCGACATACCAATCCCCAAATTTCCGCCATGCATGACACATGTCCATGTTTGCTAGCGGATTAGCACAGGATTTTGAAGGGAAAAACACCTGCGAGGCCTGAAATTTCCACAGCAGATCAGATCGCGAGGTCAAGGTCCTCGACAGTTACCCCGACGCCCGGCAGTTTCGCTGCATATTGCATGTCCGCATCGATGATTTCGAACGCGCCCGGTGTCGCATATAATTTGCGCAAAAGCAGGTTCGTGACCCGATGCCCGGCCCGCACGCCACGATAGCGGCCAAGGATCGGCATACCAATCAGCGCCATGTCACCCAGTGCGTCCAGCATCTTGTGACGAACGCACTCGTCCTCATGACGGAAACCTTCGGTGTTAAGCACGCGATCACCATCCACAACGATTGCGTTATCCAACGAACCACCAAGGGCCAGCCCCTGCGATTGCATATAGTCAACATCAACCTTGCGGCAGAATGTACGGCAATCGGCCAGCTCGCGCACGAAACTGCCGTTTTTCATGTTCAGGAAACGATGCTGCGAACCAATCACCGCATCAGGGAAGTTGATCGCAAAATCAATTTCAAAATCATCTGATGGCGACAATTCCGCGAACGCGTCCGCATCCGAAACATGGACCGTTTTCAGAACACGCAGAATTTTCGCCGGGGCATCAAACGTGCTGACACCGACCGACAGGATTTCGCGGACAAAACGGCGCGACGACCCGTCCATAATAGGTACTTCGGGGGCATCCAGCTTGACGAGCGCATTGTGCACCCCACAACCGGCGAATGCGGCCATGATATGTTCGATCGTTGCGACACTTACGCCATCTGCATTGCTGATCCGCGTGCACAGGGTGGTATCGCTGACCAGATTGAATCGTGCGGGGACGCGCGCATCCCGGGATTTGACGTCGGTGCGCTCAAATACAATGCCGTGATCCGCCGCTGCCGGGTGGACAGACATGCGCACCGGACGCCCCGAATGGAGCCCGGTTCCGATGACAGCAAAACTATTTTTAATTGTCGTTTGCACGTAGCAACCTGCGTTTTCTTTTTGTTACCTGCTAACTAGGCGCAGCAGGCGTAAAGCTCAACTCACTCTTTGTGACGAATTGCAACAACGACACATCTTTGCCGAAAACGAAAAAAGGGCATCGCGACCGGATGCCCTTTTCACTTGGGATATCACGTGCGCCTAGTTAGCTTGGCGGCGCAAAAATGCTGGTATTTCAACACGTTCCTGTTCGTCATCCTCGATATCTTCGAATGATCTTGCAGGCGGATGGCTGATCAGCGGTTGACGTCGCGGCATCGGCTTTTCGGAGTGTCCGGTCATCTTGTTGATCAGATTATTGATGGCAAAACGGCCGTGATGCTCGCTTTCCTTGGCGACCCGCGGGTCTTCGCCTTCGTCTTCATCTTCTCTTGGACCAGGTTCCTTGTTCACGGCAGCGCGCAAACGCTGCAAAGCCTCGGGCGAAGGATCGCCGGCTTTGGCAATCGGGACGGGTTGTGCGGCAGGTTGTGCCGGAGCGGCTGGCGCTGTGTCAAACAGGCTGCCGGTTTCCGCAACGGTCGGCTGCGCCTGTGCGACGGGTTCAGCAGCGGGCTGTGGTGCAGGTTGTGCACTCACTTCAGGTTCGGGTTTCGCCGCCTCGACAACAGCTGCCGTCACCGGACGCCCCAGATTCATAATGTTCGGCTTGCGCGGCTCGGACATTTTACGGCGTTCAACATGGTCGGGCATCTGCGCTTCGTTCGCATCGATACCGGTGGCGACGACGGAAACGCGCATGACCCCCTCCATCGACGGATCAAGCGTGGAACCGACGATGATATTTGCATCTGCGTCCACTTCTTCGCGAATGCGGTTGGCGGCTTCGTCCAGTTCGAACAGAGTCATGTCGTGGCTGCCGGTAATGTTGATCAACACCCCTTTGGCACCCTGCAAGCTGATCTCGTCCAGAAGCGGGTTGGCGATGGCTTTTTCCGCGGCTTCGATCGCGCGATTTTCACCCGATGCCTCGCCGGTACCCATCATGGCTTTGCCCATCTCGTCCATCACAGCACGCACGTCTGCGAAGTCGAGGTTGATCAGGCCCGGGCGCACCATCAGGTCGGTCACCCCTTTGACGCCCTGATAAAGCACGTCGTCCGCCATCGCGAAAGCTTCGGTGAAGGTGGTATTTTCATTGGCCAGGCGGAACAGGTTCTGGTTCGGAATGATGATCAGTGTATCAACCATCTTTTGCAGCGTTTCGATCCCGGCTTCAGCCAGACGCATCCGGCGCGAACCTTCGAACTGGAACGGCTTGGTCACAACACCAACGGTCAACACACCCAGTTCGCGCGCGGCCTGTGCGATGATCGGGGCGGCCCCTGTGCCAGTCCCCCCGCCCATACCGGCAGTAATGAAGCACATGTGCGAACCGGCCAATTGATCCACGATTTCTTCGATATTTTCTTCGGCGGCGGCGGCTCCGATTTCAGGCCGTGCCCCAGCGCCCAACCCTTCGGTCACCCGTGCCCCAAGCTGAAGCTTGGTCGTCGCCTGATTTTGCTGCAGCGCCTGCGCGTCAGTATTCGCCACGACGAAATCCGCGCCCTCTAACTGCTTGGCAATCATATTGTTCACGGCGTTTCCGCCTGCACCACCCACACCAAATACAGTAATACGTGGCCGCAGATCTGGTTGCTCCGGCATGCTGAGATTCAAAGCCATTTTAATGTCCGCCTGTTTTTCACCCGTTTTCCGGGCTTTTTCCTGTAAACTGCTGCACCCGAGACTAACCCCAAAAACACGCTACGTCACGTGTTTTTTCGGTTTTACTCTACAATATCCGGTAGTTGGCGACAAAATCTGGTGGTTTTCGGGCGAGATATCGCCAATTCACCAGTTATCTTTGAACCAACGCACCGTTCTGCGCAATTTTCTTGCGCCAATTCGGTCATGCGGCATTTCATAATCCCAGCATTCGTCGCGCGGATGCGACGCGTGCAGTGCAAGGCCAACGGCGGCCGCAAATCCTGATCCGGTGGCCGCTTGTGGCAACCCCATCACACGCAGCGGGCGACCAATACGGCAACGGCGTCCAAGGATACGGGCGGCCATGTCATCGAGGCCAAGGATCTGACTGGAGCCCCCCGTCAACACGATCTGCTGACTGGGCAGATAGTCGAAACCGGAAGCGTCAAGGCGATCACGGACCTCCTCCAAAATTTCCTCTACGCGTGGGCGGATAACGCCGATCAATTCGGAACGCGTCACATGGCGGCGATTATCCTCCCATTGGCTCATGGGGTTCGGAACCTCGATCAGTTCACGGTCATCCGAGGAGGTCGCAATCACCCCGCCATGAAGTGTCTTGATCCGTTCAGCCACGTCGCCATCAATTTGTAGCGCCTGGCGGATATCATTCGTGATGTGATCCCCCCCCAGACGCACCGCATCAGCATAGATCATCTGCTTCTTGATAAAGACGGATATTCCGGTGGACCCTGCCCCCATATCAATACAGGCCGCGCCGAGTTCCTGTTCATTTTCGACAAGACTGGAGACACCGGCAGCAAAGCTGGAATGGGCCAGCGCGGCGACCTCAAGATCGCAGCGTTTGATGCAGTTGAGCAGGTTGTGCACAACAGTATCGTTTACCGTCAGCATATGCATATCAAGCGCCAGTCGGTTGCCGATCTGTCCGCGCGGATCCGCCAGCCCCGCCCGGCTGTCAAGCGTATAGCTGACCGGCATCGCATGAAGCGGTTGACGACCGTGACCATAGGGCGGGATATCACATGCGAACATGGCGTGCCCAATGTCACGCTCGTGCACTTCGCCATTTTCGACGTTAACCTCGCCAGACAGGCCGTAAGAGCGTGGACGCCCACCCGAAAAGGCGACAATCACATCATCGACCCGCAGGCCAGACATTTTCTGCGCCCGCTGCACAGCTAGACGAATATCTTTTTCGACCTCGTCCATGTGGGCAATTTCGCCAAACCTCACCCCACGCGAACGGGTGGTGCCAACACCGACCACGCGAAAAGCGCCCATGGATGGCACAGTCACCGCTTCGTCGCTGCCCGGTTCGTTGATCAGGTTTGGCGCGAATTGCAGGATCAGGCAGGCGATCTTTGACGTGCCAATATCCAGCACACCAACGACGCCACGGCGGATCGCAGCCTCTCGCCGGCGGCGCATTTCGCGTTGCATTTCAAATAGATTTACGCTCATGCGTCTTCTCCGCGCACATAGGCCCGCTGGACCCGTAACTGTTCAATCGCATTATCGGTTAATCGCAAGACCGGACGGTCACCGTTGCGCATGTCGATCACCTCGACATCGCGAGCTAACAGGTTCTGCGACGTATCAAACGCCATCACCCGGCGCAGCGCAGTGACCCCGCCATATTCGGGCAACATGATGGTTTGGTTGCGATCCAGCACCACGTCCCAGCGACGTTCGCCAACACGAACAAAGCCGCGGACACGTGCGGAAATTGGACCCAAAACATCCAGCATGGCGTGGATTTCGGGGATCGCGCGATCGGCCCCGTCCCCCACCACCAGCGGCAGGTCCGGGCGGGCGGCGCGACGCGCCAAGATGGCGACGCGCTTGCCGTCATCATCAATCAGGCGCAGCGTTTCCCCATCGCGCCAAACGATTGTCGGCACGCGTTCCGTTGTACGGATTTCCAGAATGCCACCCGGATGGATCATCACCTCGGCTGATTTAACCGCATCCAATCCTTCTATCGCGGTCTTGATTCTTGCGACATCAATATCCAGAGAGCTGGCAGGCAAGTTGATATCTGCAACCGCAAATATCTGCGCCATCAGATCATCTGACGCATCCGGCATGGACAGAGATTCGACACGCAGTTCGGGTTGCTCGGCAACCGTTGTGCGCAAACCTTTCCACGTATCTGCAGCGGCCGCGCGGACGGTTTCGTTATTCGCCAGCCCGATCACCAGCCAGCTTGCCAATCCCAGCGGCAGCCAGATCCGCACCGCCTGACGCACGGATTTTCGAAGCCAGATGCGTTCGGCGCGATAGCGCAACAACGACGGAGAGGGATCGTGTTTTATCGGGAGCATGAGGCGTCCTCCACCAGCCAGCGGCAAAGCTGGCCAAAAGAAATTCCGTTATGGGCTGCCTGTTCGGGCGCAAGCGATGTTGGCGTCATGCCGGGTTGGGTGTTGGTTTCCAACAGCACCAATCCCGCCAGGCCATATTCCTCGTCCCACCGAAAATCGGTGCGGCTGATACCCCGGCATCCCAGGACGTTGTGGGCACGCAAGGCATAGTCCATGCAGGCATCAAAGATTTCCTTGGGAAGGTCGGCAGGGACCACGTGGGTCGAACCGCCCTCCTTGTATTTCGCGTCATAGTCATACCAGCCGGTCGCATAGATATCTGTGACCGTCAGGGGTCTGTCGCCCATCACGGCAACCGTCAGTTCGCGGCCCGGAACGTATTTTTCGACCATCACGATATCAGGCATCGACGCGTCCAGCTTCGCCGGGCTATTGGCGTTTTCATGCACCAGATAGACGCCGACGGAGGAGCCTTCGTTATTCGGTTTCACGACATAGGGCGGGCGCATCGGGTGGTCGGCCATCGCGTCTTCGCGAGGGACCAGAATACTGTCGACAATGGGCAGACCCGCATCGGCGAAGGCCACTTTGGAGCGTTCCTTATCCATTGCAAGGGCAGACGCCAGAACGCCGGAATGCGTATAGGGAATTTGAAGCCATTCGAGGATACCTTGGACGCATCCATCCTCCCCCCATCGACCGTGGAGGGCGTTGAACACGACATCAGGTTTGGCAGCACGCAGGTCATCGACGAGGGTGGGACCCGCGTCAATCTCGATTACCTCGAACCCTTCACTCCGCAATGCAGCTACGCATTCGCGGCCTGACGACAGCGAGACTTCACGCTCTGCCGACCGGCCACCCAGTAGTACCACAATGCGGTTTGCTGTCCTGCTCGACATCTACCGCCTCAATTCTGCCCCGTGCCTTTTGGCTTATGGGGTCGCTTTTTGCGCTTTCCGGTTCGGCTTATTTTTCGCCGACGCGCATAATTTCCCACTGTAGATCAATTCCACTGTTTTGGGCAACCTTTTCCCGCACATATTCGCCGAGATTTTCCAGATCGGCGGAATTCGCCGTTCCGGTGTTGATCAGGAAGTTCGGATGCATTTCCGACATCTGCGCGCCGCCCATGCGGTAACCACGCAAACCTGCATCCTCGATCACCTTCCACGCTTTTAATTCGTGGGTGTCATCGTCCTGTCCGGTTGACGAAAAGCCCGCGGGATTGCGGAAAGTGGACCCGCAGGAACGTTCTTTGGTCGGCTGCGTCGCCTCGCGTTTGGCCAGCGCGTCTTCCATTTTCTGATGGATCGCCGCTGGCTCCGCCGCTGGGCCTTGAAACACGGCCTGCACGATGATTGTATCGTCTGGCAGGGCGGAATAGCGATAGGCGAAGTCCATATCATCGGGGCGCAAGGTCACAACGTCGCCCGCACGGGTCACGGCTGTTGCCGTGCGAAACACGTCGGCCGTATAGACGCCATAACAGCCCGCATTCATCTTGATCGCCCCGCCAATCGTGCCGGGGATCGTGCGCAGGAACGCCAGATCAACCCCCGCATCCGCAGCCTTTCGCGCGACATGCGCATCGAGCGCCGCGGCCCCGGCGCGGATTTTATTGTCTTTCAAGGGTTCGATCCCGTTGAACCCCCGCCCCAGCCGGATCACGACACCACGGATACCACCGTCGCGAATGATCATGTTGGAACAGACACCAACAGGCAGGATCGGGATGTCTTTGGGCAGATGTTTCATGAAATGCGCGAGGTCGGCGATATGCGCGGGCTGAAACAGCACGTCCGCTGGGCCACCGGTGCGCAGCCAGCTGAGCGCCGACATATCGCGGTTTTCGGTATAGGTTCCTTCGACCTTGGGAAGGCGGGACATCAGATCAGTCATGTTTCGCCCCCTTCCAACGGTGGAGCAGCAGTTTCAGCCAATGGATGAACAGTAACCTAAGCTGAAACAGCGCGAGCGCAAGGAACAGAAGCGCCGCCCACCAGCCGAAATCTTGGATCAGGTAGTAAGCAATGACGAGGTAAGCCGCCATCAGGATATAGGCGATGGTCCGATGCCACGGATTCGGCGTTGCCCCGGCGGCGGCGCAGAGTGCAGACCAGATGAGGACGGCGAGGAGGGAAGGTTTCATTTATCTTTAGCCTAGTCTCTGGCCATTTTTACTGCGAAACGTGGGTAGTGACGCTTGATCAATATTGAAAACCAAAGTGCAGTAAGCGCCATAAAAGTTGCAACAATTGCTCCCAGTATAACGATCATTCCAAACTTACCGAGCCTTGTATTGCTGAACCCGTGAAGTGGAACGTCAAAATATCCAACCCACGCACCTAGCAGAATCGTAAACCCAAGTTGGATCATAAACACCTTAGCGAGTCCGCGAATACCGTCTCGCAGATGGAAACCGATATCTAGAAAAAGAGCCACTAATGCGCCGCCAAATAGAACGGCGGCAATTAATATGTCTGGATCAATTTCCATTCCCCAGCTCCTTGGGCAACGCATTTGCCCACGTCGAAATCGTTCCAGCCCCTAGGCATACCACAATATCCCCCGGCTTGGCGTGGGTTTTGACAAAATCCGCCAGATCCGCCTCCCCTTCGATCCCCACCGCGTGTTTATGCCCGTGATTCACCAACCCGCGCACCAGCGAGTCGCGGTCGGCGCCTTCGATGGGAGCCTCACCTGCCGCGTAAATATCGGTAATCGCAATCACGTCGGCATCGTTGAAACAGCCGCAGAAATCTTCGAACAGATCGTGGAGGCGGGTGTAGCGGTGGGGTTGGTGGACGGCGATCACACGGCCTTTGGTCGCCTGCCGCGCGGCTTTCAGCAGGGCTGCGATTTCTACCGGATGGTGGGCGTAGTCGTCGATGATCGGGATACCGTTCCAGTCACCCACCCGGGTAAATCGTCGGTTGACGCCGCCGAAGCTGTTGACCGCCTTGCGAATGTCGCTTTCGGAAATGCCCAGATGCCGGGCAACGGAAATGGCGGCCAGCATGTTCGACACATTGTGATCGCCGGGCATCGGCAGGCGCAGGTCGGTGATCCGCGTGCCCTCATGCGCCAGAACCACGTCGAAACAGGCTTTGCCGTCTTCGTAATGCAAGTTCTCGGCACGGACATCGGCCTGCGGGTTGAATCCAAACGTCACCACACGGCGGTCGTTGATGCGACCAACCAGCGAGAGCACCTCGGGGTGATCGGTGCAGCAGATCGCCAGACCATAGAAAGGGATGTTGGAGACAAAGGTATAAAACGCCTCCTTCACCGCGTCGAAACTTCCATAGTGATCCAAGTGTTCGGGGTCGATGTTGGTGACCACTGCAATCGTCGCAGGCAGGCGGTTGAAGGTGCCGTCGCTCTCGTCCGCCTCCACGACCATCCAGTCGCTGTCACCCATCCGGGCGTTTGATCCATAGGCGTGAATGACCCCGCCATTGATCACGGTCGGGTCAATACCGCCGCCATCCAACAGCGCCGCAACCATCGATGTCGTGGTGGTTTTGCCGTGAGTTCCGGCAATCGCGACATTCGATTTCAGCCGCATCAGCTCGGCCAGCATCTCGGCCCGGCGCACGACCGGCAGTTTTTGCGCCCGGGCAGCGTCCAATTCCGGATTGCCGGGTTTGATCGCGGAGGAGATGCAGATCACCTCCGCCCCCTCTAGATTTTCCGCCTTTTGCCCAATGAACACCGTCGCACCAAGCTGTTCCAGCCGTTCGGTGATTTTCGAAGCCTTCAGGTCCGACCCCTGCACGGTGTAGCCATGATTCAACAACACCTCGGCAATGCCGGACATGCCGATGCCGCCGATACCAACAAAATGGATCGGACCGATATCATGGGGTAGTCGCGTCTGGGCGTTCACGTGTCAGCCTTTCTTGGCAAGCGTTTCGACAAGGTTTGCAAGTTCCTGTGTCGCATTTGGTTTTCCTTGTGCGGCCGCCGCCTGCGCCATGGCGATGGCACCATCCGGGTCCGACAGGATCGCGGCGATGTGCCCCGATAGCCCCTCGGCTGTCAATGCGGATTCCTGCAATACAAACGCCCCGCCACTGTCCGCCAGCCCTTGCGCGTTGGCTGTCTGGTGGTCGTTGGTGGCTGATGGGTAGGGGATCAGGATCGACGGGCGGCCAATGACCGAAATATCTGCAACCGAAGACGCTCCAGCACGGGATATCACCAGTTGTGCGGAGGCGATCCTTTCTGCAACCTTGTCAAAGAACGGGCGCACGTCAGCGGCGACCCCGGCATTTTCATAAGTGTCCTTGGCAATCTGAAAATCCTCGTCCCGCGCCTGATGGAAGATGGTCAGGAAACGACGCAGACCTTCGGGCAGGGCAGCAATGGCCTCGGGCACGATCTGGGATAACGCACGCGCACCCTGCGATCCGCCGATCACCAATATCTGCATCGGCCATTGGCCGGGGGGTTGGTAATCCTCGCTGGCATGTTCAAGGATGGCATTGCGGACCGGATTGCCGGTGTGAACTGTGCGGGTTTTCGGGGGCGTCACGGTTGGCCAAACGGAACAGGCCACAACGCTAACCTGACGCGCGAACAGACGGTTCACGCGGCCCAGAACGCCGTTTTGCTCGTGGATCATGCGGGGCAACTTCAACAACCGCGCAGCGATTAACGCGGGCAACGCTGGATAACCCCCAAAGCCCACCACCGCCGCTGGACGATCCCGACGCATCGCGCGGATGGCCGAAATCGCACCCACCGTGATTTTAAATGGCGAGAGCGCACGGTTCACCAACGACCCCTGCGAAGGGCTAGCGGAGCGTACGACCTCCCTCTCGATCCCCTCGGGGAAACCACCGGAATATTTGTTGCCGCGTTCGTCTGTCGACAGTTTCACCCGCCACCCACGGCGCAACATTTCTTCGGCCAAAGCTTGGGCCGGGAACATGTGCCCCCCCGTGCCGCCAGCGGCAATAATCAACAGGGGCTTGCCGCTCATCCCCGCCCTCCGGCGATGACGTCATGCAGGTCATGTTGCGGTCGGCGGCGTGTTAACGCCAGCAGCATCCCCAGCATCAGGCCTGCAGCGATGACCGACGAACCGCCATAGGACACAAAGGGCAACGTCATTCCCTTGGCGGGCAGCAGTCGCACCGCCACCCCAAGGTTAATCAGCGCTTGCATCCCCAGAATGGCCGCCAGTCCAACACCTGCAAGACGCGTAAATGGATCGCGCTCCCGCACCAGCCGCAGGATAGAGCGGACCGTCACGGTCATGAACAACAGGATAATCAGGATACAGAGCACCAGCCCGTATTCCTCGGCGGCGACGGCAATAATGAAATCGGTATGGGCGTCGGGCAAGGACCATTTCACCGTGCCCTGCCCCACGCCAACACCGAAAAAGCCGCCTTCCTGTATCGCGTTGGTGGCAAAACCCAGCTGTGTAGTCGGATCGATATTCGGGTTCAGGAACCCGTCGATGCGGCGCGCGAAATGTTCCGAGTTGTTATAGGCAAATATCCCTGCGCCTACGACTCCGCCGGCGATGCCGATAAGCAACAGCATCGGCGCACCAGCGATGAAATACATCAGGCCCCAGCTGGCAAAGACCAGCATGGCTTGACCGAAATCGGGTTGCAGGGCCAAAAGCAGGGTAATCACTGCAGCGATTAAAAAGGACATGAAGCGCCCTGGTGGTCCATCAATGTCATTGGCCGCGGACATCAGCCAAGCGGCAAAAACCACAAAGGTCGGTTTTAGAAATTCGGATGGCTGAAAGGACGCAAAGCCCAGCGAATACCATCTGACCGCGCCCTTCCCATAATCCGTGCCAAAGACCGGCAGAAAAGCCAGAGCAATGAACGCTCCGATAAACCCCAGAACCGCCAACCGCCGCACAGTTTCGGGTTTTTGCAACGACAGGAATATCATTCCTATCAAGGCCGCCCCGCCAAAGACCGCTTGTCGGATCACGTAATAAAACGTGCCCAATCCGTTGCGCTCTGCCAAAGGCGGCGATGCCGCCAATCCCAACAATATCCCGATCAGGAACAGTCCGAATATCGCCGCTAGCGACACCCGATCAACCGACCGCCACCAGCGGGGGAAAATGGGATCGCCCGACTCCTCGTGATGCGCTATCGCACCGAAAGTTGCTTCTGTCATTGAGCCTGCTCGCTCTTACTGCCTACCGTCCGGCTTTTGTCTGTTTTCAGATCTTACCGGTTATTACGGTCACTCTAACCTGCGTCGCAAAAGATTTCCACCTGTTTGATACCTTGGGGCCGAAATATGCCCATGGTGGCCTCAGCGGGTTGCACAGGTATAAGGGCAGCTGGATATCCATCCATTACGCTTGCCAAGATTATCCAAGGTTCTGCGCGTGATCACGATTACCCGTAAAGCCGCGCAAACCGCTTTCTATCTGGTTGGGCGCCATGCCCAGCGCACGACAAACGGCATAGGCGGCGCAAGCGTTCTGGTGATTGTGAATGCCGGGCAGGTTGGCAATATCGCGCAGATCAATCGCCGCCACTTGCCGCCCCTTTCGCCATTCTGACACGAAGCCTTTACGCGCGAATACGCTCCACCCCTGCCCCTGTAATTTGCGGGTGTTGGAAATGGTGATGACCGGCTCGCCACCGGTGGCTTCCTCGCGCATCGTATTGGCGAGGAAGCGGCCTTCCTTTTCGTCGACACCAATGATCGCGCGTTCCGGTCCCCCTTGTGTGAAAAGCCGTTTTTTGGCGGCAAAATACCCACCAATCCCACCGTGGCGTTCCAAATGATCCGGCGCGAGGTTCAGGAACACGGCTATGTCCGGCTGCAAGGCCCGCGCGAGTTCGATCTGGTAGGACGACAATTCCAGCACCACAACATCCCCATCATGCGCCGGGTCGAGTGACAAAACCCCGCGCCCGATATTCCCACCCAGTTGTGTGGGTTTTCCAGCTTCTTTCAGGATGTGATGCAACAGGGCGGATGTCGTTGATTTCCCGTTCGACCCGGTGATGCAGACGATGCGCGGATAGGTATCAAATTGATCCCATTCCTCGGTCGCGAAACTGCGGAAGAACAGGCCAACATCATTGTCAATCACCACGCCCATTTCCTGCGCCTTGGCAATCGCCGGGTGGGGTTCGGGATAAAGATGTGGAATATCCGATGACGTGATCAAGGCCACAACCCCCTCCCATGGGCGGTCGCGAGTCAGGTCTTCTATGACATATCCTTCGGCTTCGGCCCGGTTTCGAGCGGCTTCGTCATCATCCCAACAGATCGGCTCTGCCCCGCCAGCCAGCAACGCCGCCGCGGTCGCCAGTCCAGAGCGATCCAACCCAAGTACTGCCACCCTGTGGCCGTCATATCCGCGAACCGGGATCATTTACCAGCCAATCGCTTTGCGGTCACGGAAGAATCCGCCGCTTGGACCGTCATCCGGCAGGGTCGCAAGCCAGATCGCCGTGTCGGCTCCTTCGTCGGGTGTCCGGGGCGCATTTTTGCCCCCCATGCGCGTGTGCACCCAACCTGGGCACATAGAGTTAATTTTTATGCCAGCGGGAACGTCACGGTCCCCGATGACCGTCAATCCGTTCAGCGCGGCCTTGGCCAAACCATAAGCGCCACCACCACCCAACCCTTCGGCAAAGCTGCCCCAGCCGGAAGAGACATTAACAATCCGCCCATAGCCGTTTGCCGTCATATGCGGCAACAGATGCGCGATCAGGCGCTGCGGACCACGGACCATGACATCAAGCGAACGGTCAAAACTCTCGTTATCTTCGAAAATATTCGTGTCCTCCAGCACCCCGGCATTGTTGACCAGCACGTCAAAATCCGCCGGGGTGGCGCTGATCGAAACCGGGTCCGCGACGTCCAGAACGATCGAGGTGCAGCCAACCTCCTGTGCCGCCCTCACGCCTTCGGCTCTGGAGCGCGCGCCGATGGTCACATCAAGTCCCGCTTTGTGAAGTCCTTTGGCAATCGCCAGCCCGATGCCGCGATTGCCCCCTGTCACCAATGCCTTCATTTTTGCCCCCTAGCGCAGTTTCAGCGTTGCGAGGCCTATCAAAGCAAGGATTAGCGAGATAATCCAGAAGCGGATAACGATCTGGCTTTCACCCCAGCCACGTTTTTCGAAATGGTGATGGATCGGCGCCATCAGGAACACGCGTTTTCCGGTCTTCTTGAAATACAGCACCTGTATCACAACCGACAGAAGTTCAACCACAAACAACCCGCCAATGATCGCAAGGACGATCTCGTGCTTGGTGGCAACTGCAATCGCGCCAAGGGCGCCGCCAAGCGCCAGCGATCCGGTGTCGCCCATGAACACAGCGGCGGGAGGAGCGTTATACCACAGGAAGCCAAGCCCCCCGCCAATCAGTGCGGCAACGAAAATGGTTAGCTCGCCGGTTCCAGCGACATAGTGAACGTCCAAATAATCGGTAAAGTCGGTGCGGCCTACCGCGTAGGCGATGACCCCGAACGATCCCGCCGCAATCATCACCGGCATAATCGCCAGCCCATCAAGACCGTCGGTGAAGTTCACCGCATTTGCAGCCCCCACAATAACTACCATCGCAAACGGGATGAAGCCCAACGACAGATAAAGCAAAGCGTCCTTGAATACCGGAAAGGCAAGGTATCCGGACAGGCTGTCATCCTGCAATTGCATCGCCCAGAACCCCGCGATACCCGCCACGACAAAACCCACGGCCAACCGCATCCGGGCGCTGATCCCGGCGTGGGTTTGTTTGGTGACTTTCTGATAATCATCCAGAAAGCCAAGAAATCCGAAGCTATACGTGACAAACAGCACCATCCAGACAAAGCCGTTGTCCAGGCGTGCCCACATCAGCGTCGATACAAGGATCGCGCCGAGGATCAGCACTCCGCCCATGGTCGGGGTTCCGGCCTTTGCCAGAATATGACTTTCGGGTCCATCCTCGCGGATTGGCTGCCCTTTACCCTGTTTGCGGCGCAACAGGTTGATCAAGGGGCGACCGAACATGAAACCAAAAATCAACGCTGTAAAAAACGCCCCGCCGGAGCGGAAAGTGATATAGCGAAACAGGTTAAAAACATCCCCGCCATCGGACAGATTACTTAGGAAATACAGCATTAGGACGGGTCTCCGTTCAGGTTTCGGGCTGTGCCCATAGATTTTATCGCTTCGACCAGCAAGCCCATTTTTGCCCCCAACGACCCTTTGACCAACACTATGTCACCTTTGTGCAGATTTTCAGCAAGAGTTGGGGTCATTTCTGCCGAGGTCGCGTACCAAAGCCCGCGCTTTTGGGCTGGCAGCACCTGATGGAGAGCCCGCATCCGCGGTCCGATGCAATGGATAATATCGATCTGCTGAATTGCCGGGTGCTGCGCGAGGTCAGCGTGCAGTTGCATCTCGCTCTCGCCCAGTTCCAACATGTCGCCCAGAATTGCTACGCGGCGCTCGACATTCGCACGAGCCAGCACGTCAAGACCAGCGCCTACCGACAAGGGGTTTGCATTATAAGCGTCGTCGATCAGGATGATGCCATCTACCGACCACCGCTCGCCCCGCCCTGCCGGGGGACGCCAAGATTCAAGGGCGTTGACAGCCGCTGACCTGTCGAGATTAAGGGCATGGATCGTCAGAAACACTGCCAGCGCATTTTCAACGAAATGGCGGCCTTCGGCACTAAGCGTCAGGTTAAGGGGATGCCCAGCGACATGCACCTTCGCTTGGGTTTTGCCTGACTGAATGGTCAGTTCGTCAATCCGCGTGTCGCCAACACCAAAGCAGAGGGTCGGATGATCACCCGCGGCCTGCTGCAAGATCGGCGAAACCGCCAAACCCGCGTTGTAAATCGCCGTGCCATCCGTCCTTAGTCCGCTGAAAATCGCGCCTTTTTCGACCGCGATTTCGCTGACATTTCGGAACGCCGCCAGATGGACAGGGGCGACATTGGTAACAATCGCCACGTCGAGGTCCGCCAACGCCGCCAACGGGGCAATTTCGCCGGGATGGTTCATTCCGATTTCGATTACGGCAAAATCAATGTTCACCGGCATTCGCGCCAGCGTCAGGGGCACACCCCAATGATTGTTGAAACTTTTCTCGGCAGCGTGGACTGTGCCGAATGCTGATAGAACCGTGCGGAGCATTTCCTTGGTCGACGTCTTCCCCGCCGACCCGGTCACACCGATCACCTTTGCCGATGTTCGCGCCCGTGCCGCCGCGCCAAGCGCCCGCAAGCCATCCAGCACATCGGGCACAACCAGTAGAGGTGCATCCGTCGGTACGCCTTCCGGCACATAAGAAACCATCGCCGCCCCTGCCCCTTTGGCCAAAGCATCAGCAACAAAATCATGACCGTCGCGGATATCTTTCAACGCGACGAACAAATCGCCAGCGATGATCGAGCGCGTATCAATCGACACACCTGTTGCAACCCACTCCCCCCGCGCCTCGCCACCCGTTGCGGCGGCAGCTTCCACAGCCGTCCAAAGGGTCATATCCGCCCCTCCAGCGCGGCAACGGCAATGCTTGCCTGTTCCGCGTCGTTGAACGGCAGGATGTCGTTACCAACGATTTGCCCTGTCTCATGTCCCTTGCCAGCAATCAACAGCGCATCGCCGGGGCGCAGCGCGTCAACGGCGGTCAGGATGGCTTCGGCCCGGTCACCAATTTCGTTCGCGTCGGGACAGGCGGCCATGATCGCCGCGCGAATGTCGGCGGGCATTTCGGAGCGCGGGTTGTCGTCCGTCACAAACACCACATCCGCATGGTCGAGCGCCGCCGCCCCCATCAAAGGACGCTTGCCCTTGTCCCGATCCCCGCCTGCACCAAACACCACAAGCAACCGCCCCATCACATGTGGGCGCATCGCTTGTAACGCGGTCACCAGCGCATCGGGTGTATGGGCATAATCCACAAATACCATCGCGCCGTTATCTCGCGTCGCTACATGCTGCATCCGCCCGCGCACGGTTTCCAAACGTTCACACGCCCTGAACACAGCTTCCGGGTCTGCCCCACAGGCGATGACCATGCCGGCGGCAACCATTACGTTCTCGGCCTGAAACCCGCCGATCAGGTTCAGCTTCAGCAGATAATCCTCGCCTTGATAAGAAACCATCACATCTTGACCGTCGGCCCGAAACCGTGTGTTCAGGATCGACAGGTCAGCGCCTTTGCCACCGACCGTGATCACCGGCCGTGTCTGTTCCGCCGCCAGTTTCGCCCCATAGGGATCAGCAATGTTGATTACCGCTGGCGCATCCGCTGGCAAAACCCGGCGGAACAGACCCGCCTTGGCGGCGAAATAATCGTCAAAATTCTTGTGGTAATCCAGATGATCGCGGCTAAGGTTCGTGAACCCCGCCGCACTTAGCCGCACCCCATCCAACCTTCGCTGCGCCAGCCCGTGCGAGGACGCCTCCATCGCCGCATGGGTCACACCCCGATCGGCCAGATCGGCAAGCAATTTATGCAATGTGATTGGTTCGGGCGTGGTATGGGACAGGGGAGCCGACACCGCCCCTTCTACCCCGGCGGTACCAAAATTGACCGCCTTTTCATCCAACAATTCCCAAATCTGACGCGTGAAACTTGCGACCGAAGTCTTTCCATTCGTCCCCGTCACCGCCACCATCGTTTCGGGTTGGCGACCAAACCATTCCGCTGCCATTTGCGCCAGAACCAGACGCGGGTCGTCAGCGACCAGATACACAACGTCAAAATCACCTGCCTGCGCAAAACCTTCGCGGTCCGTCAGGACCACACTTGCCCCCATCCGCACGGCATATTGGATAAATTCCGCCCCATGTGCGTTGGCACCGGGAAGGGCTGCAAACAGGAATCCATCTTTCACTTGGCGGCTGTCCACCGCTAACCCTGTTATCGCAGGAATATCCCCGCCGATAAGCTCGACATGAAAGGACTTCCAGGAAAGGTGTTTCGCGTTCATGAGGGCGTCTTTGCCCCTTTGTCAGTTGCTCGTCAAGGTGACGTCAGGGTTGGTAGCATCATCAAAATATTCCGGCCGCAAGCCCATCAAAGGCGCTACGCGACGTACAATTTCTGCAGCCACTGGGACGGACGTCCAACCGGCGGTGCGGCGGGCCTCTAGCCCCGAATTCTCCTCGGGTTCGTCCAGCGACACGATCAGCACATATTTTGGGTCCGAAGTCGGGAAAACCCCTGCAAACGTTGTGATCACCTTGTCCTCGTAATAGCCGCCTTGCGGGTGAGGTTTGTCTGCAGTGCCGGTTTTACCGCCAATCTGATAGCCTTCGACCTCGGCCAGCGAGGCGGTTCCTCGGGTCACCACTTGTCGCAACATATCGCGCAGGATTGCCGAGGTTTCCGCCGAAATCACCCGGTCCGCTTCGGTTGGCGGCGGGGTCGTTTTCAGTAATGTTGGCGTAACTTTCAACCCACCATTGGTCATAGTGGCATAGGCCGCCGCCAAATGCAGGGGCGAGGCTGACAATCCGTGACCATAGGCGATTGTCATGGTAGAGAGTTCAGACCAATTGCCTGGAATCAATGGTTTGGACCGCTGCGCTTCGGGCAGTTCCACTGACAATTTGTCAAAGAACCCCAATGCTCGCAGCATGTTCTGTTGCGCTTCTGACCCAAATTCGCGGGCCAGATTTGCGGAACCGATATTGGATGACTTTACGATGACATCTGTCAAACTGAGCCGCGCGCCATAGTCATGGAAATCGCGGATTGTAAAGCGGCCCCAACGCAAGGGTCCGGCCGTATTGATCATGGTGTCAGGTGTCGCAATCCCCTGCTCCATCGCAATCGCGGCGGTGAAGATCTTGAAGGTGGAACCCAGTTCGTATTTCCCCTGTGCCGCGCGATTGAACAACGGGCTGTCCGCCGGATCACCGCTAACAGGGGGATCAGGGCGGTGGTTGGGATCAAAATCTGGCAGGGAAACCATCGCGATTATCTGACCCGTATTCGCATCCATCAGCACCGCCGACGCCCCCTTGGCGCCCATCATGGCCATCCCGCCACGCAGCACGCGACGCATGGCGGCCTGGATAGAGATATCAATGGACAATTCAAGCGGCGCCCCTTCGTTTGCCGGGTCACGCAGGAAATCGTCAAACATCAGCTCGACCCCGGCAACGCCAATCACTTCGGCTGCATGCACACCTTCGCGCCCAAAGGAAGTTCCCCCCAGAATATGGGCAGCAAGGTAACCATTCGGATATAACCGCAATTCGCGCGGACCGAATTGCAGCCCGGGTTCGCCAAGGTCGTAAACAGCTTGACGCTGTTCGGGCGACAATTTGCGTTTTATCCAGACGAATTTACGCTCGCTGGTGAAAATCCGGTACAGGTCGTCGGACACAAGGTCGGGAAAAATCTCGGCCAATCCATCGGCAGCGGCCCGGGCATCGACCATCTCTTGTGGATGTGCAAACAGGGATGTCGTGATCAGATTTGTCGCCAGAATCTCGCCATTTCTGTCAACGATATCAGCACGTTGGTTTACAATCGGCGTCGTGGTGCGCACGATACTGGGTTCCACGGGTTCGCTGGCGGCAAGCAGGGTCATTTTGTATCCAACCGCCGAGAACGCCATAACAAAAGTCAGCGCCAGAAGGATCAAGCGGCTTTCGGCGCGGCGACGTTCTGCCGTGCGTTGTTTGCGCAGACGCTCCGCCTTGGCCTGCGCCTCGATCAAGGCGGGATCAATGCCGTCTTCGCGGGCACGCAAGACTTTGGCGATGGGGCGTAAGGGACTGCGTGTCATTCGGAACCTGCCAGAATTTCTTCGATCGCGGCGGCAATCAACATGTCAATCAGCGGATCGTCACCGACCGGGTCTTCGACGACGGGGACCGGATAGGCGATGCGCGAGATTTCATCGAAATGGCCGGGATGAATGGGCATCAGTTTCAGGTCGGAAAAATGTTTTTCTGACAACGCCAACAGACGCTCTGGACGGTTAAGATACGCCCATTCCGCGCGCAACACCGCAATGGTCTGACGTTCCTGTGCGATCTGATCGTATAGCGTATCAACACGTGCTAACGCTTCTTGAGTGCGGTAGTTCACGCGGTATGCCCAAGTGGCAAAGAAAACAACAAGCGCAACACCAAATACCAGCAACACCCCCCTCATGCGAGCACCCCGGCCAGATTCAGTGGCGGTAAGCCGATGATTGCCGGATCAATCTTTCCCGAAGGTGCCGAGGTCCGACGTGCGATGCGCAGCTTGGCTGATCGCGATCGCGGGTTGGCAGACAGTTCCGTCTCAGAAGCTGTCACCGCTTTGCGGGTTACTTTTTCAAAGGGCGTGGCGCTGGTTTCCGAGACCGGGGCATAACGGCTGACCTTTGGCGCTTCACTGCGCAACTGGATGAAACGCTTGACCATTCGATCTTCCAGCGAATGAAAGGTCACAACCACCAGCAGCCCATCCTTGGCCAGTGCGGTCTCGGCAGCTTGTAGGCCACGCGCCAGTTCGCCAAGCTCATCATTTACTGCAATACGCAACGCCTGAAATGATCGTGTTGCGGCATGTGGTTGACCCGGCTTGGGCCGAGGCATGATCCGTTCGATCATGCCCGCCAGTTGCAAGGTCGTGGTAAAAGGCGCTGACTTTCGGTCCATTACAATTGCCCGCGCAATCTTGCGAGACGCTCTTTCTTCGCCAAACTGATACAGAATATCTGCGATAACCCCTTCGGGTGCGCGGTTGACGATATCGGCGGCGGACGGGCCGGATTGTTCCATCCGCATGTCCAGAGGGCCGTCCCGCATGAAAGAAAATCCGCGTTCAGCCTGATCCAGCTGCATTGACGAAACACCAATATCCAAAACAACGCCATCAAGGGTAACCCCATGGGCGGCTGCAATCTGGTCCAGCTCACCAAAGCGACCGTCAACGATGGTCAGACGATCTTTGTAATCCGCCTGCCATTTCCGCGCACGCTCCAGCGCTTCGGGATCACGATCAACCGCGATCACGCGATCTGCGCCCGCATCCAGCAAGGCACGGGTATAACCGCCAGCCCCCATCGTTCCATCCAACCAAACGCCTTTTACGGGTTTGATATGGGTCAGAATATCTTCGAGAAGGACGGGGATATGCGGTGTGTCGAAGGATACGGCCATGCCTTATCCCTCTCGCTTGTCGCCATAAAGATACGCGTGGGGATTGTCGGTTGTTTCCCCCCAGGATTCGATGCGCTCGCGATCCGCCTCATAGGCGCGCGGCTCCCACATCTGGAAGGTGCTACCTTTACCCACAAAAATCATCTCGGACTTGATGCCGATTTTCTTGCGAAGTGCGGCCGACAGAACCATGCGGCCATTCTCATCAACGCTGGCATAATCGGAATCGGTGTGCATGACCGTTTCCCAATATTCGCGTTCGGGGGAAAATCGCGGCATGCCTTCGATCAATTCGTCCATTTCTTCGGCCGCCTTCATGGAATAGCCTTCCAGACATTTCCCGCTGCGCGATCCGTGAACAATGACCAATTGAGGGTTCTCGCCGGGACCCCAATCGGGGTCACCCTCCTCTAATACACGACGAAAAGAGGCCGGGATGCTCACCCGTCCTTTCGCGTCCACCTTGTGGACCGATTTGCCTCTGAAACGTCGTGCCACGCTTCCTGTTTCCTTTTTGCCTGCCCCCGAAACAGGAGCGGCGGTTCGTGCCTGCCTAATTGCACGAGCCGCCGCCTGTCCCGTCTAGGGTCGCCCGACTACGCCACTTTCGTGTCTGCTCGCTCGCGCGTCGGATCTTTCACCTTGGGAAGGATGCGGTGCCTGTATGAAACCTGCTCAAGTTTCGCTTTTGGGGAGAAGTTCCGCCTCCATCCGTGTGAAAAGGGATAGCATGGGAAATTATGGAAATCAATGGTTTTTAAGCACACCTTTGTGGGAAAAAACTATGGATTCCATGGGAACTGCAGTCATTTAGACAGATATTGCGGGTTGCGCCTGGATGCCTACAAGATGTGGTGTGGCTGTTGGCCCATGTGATCCCATAAAAGTCCCATATTCTTCCGTTACAGGGCCATTTCAGGAAACTTTTCACCACACACGCCTACAATTATTGGGCATCGGATATGCCGTTTTGCATGTGGATTCGGGTGATTCATTGCCCCTAGTCAGCACACAACCAGACGGGTAGGATGCCGACATCTGAAACAGAAAATTTAGGGATGGACCATGAAACGAATATTCTGGAACAGCGTCATCGTCGTTGCCAGTTTGCTGCCGGCTTCAGGATATGCACAGGCAATCGACTGTAACTCGGGCGTCGATGGGGAATGGATCGCGGGGGATCAGATTTCCTCTAACGCCATATCCTTTATGGACACCGGGCCTGTGGACCTGAACATTGTGGTTCCCGCCAACGGATCCCATGTCGCCTTGTTCGAAGTCGAGGGCACAGACAGTTTCCGTATCGAAGCGATCAGTGAATACGGGGATACCGTTCTGGAGCTTCGCAACGAAAACGGTCTGCGCATTGCCGAAGACGATGACAGTGGCGGAAACGGGAATGCGCGCATCGAAACGATCCTTGATCCCGGCATCTATTGTGTTGTGACAACAGGATATGATGGCACGGCACTGGAGGGACAGGTTCGTGTCGGCATGCAATCACAAGAGCCACTGTCAACAGATACGTCCTCCCCCTATTGCGATACCATGACCTCGGCCGTCGCGCTGGCGGATGGTGCAGTTGATGCCATGTTGTCCGATGGAATTACCGTAACCGGGTCGGTGGACGAAGCTCCCTATTATCGCTTCACGCTGGAGACCGCGATGCCGATTTCCTTATCGGCGCGAAACGAAGATGCTGACCCCGTTTTGTATCTGTTCGGACCTGATGGCACATTGATCATGGAAAACGATGATTACGACGGATTGGATTCGCGTATTGATATCTCTTATCCGCTGGACGCGGGTGACTATTGCGTCGGTCTGCGTGCCCTGAACGATACCAGCCTGCCGATCACGGTGAATATTTTCGCCTATGACGAAGCCGCGATCATGGCGGAAATGTATGATCGTGCCGAGGCGGCGCCGCCCATGGATGGCACATATCCGATCACTGACCTTGGACCATTAGGCGCCCGTCTGCGCAATGATGTCACGCTGCAAGGGGTCACAAGCTGGTTCAGCATTGATGTGGAAGCCTCGGGCCTGTTGGTCCTGGAAGGGATCGCTGTTGGCGATTCCGATCCGTATTTGGTCCTGTTTGACGATGTCGGTCGCGAACTGGCCCGGAATGATGACTCGGGGATGGGCTACGACAGCCTGATCGCCACCAAGGTCTTCCCCGGCACCTATTTGGTTGGTGTGACCGAGGCATCGGGTGGCGGAACAGGCACCGTCCGTCTGGTGGTCGAGCGTTACGTTCCCGCTGAATAAACACGTACGCCGTCGCCCCGCACATTGTGGGGCGACGGTGCAAGACTATTCTGCTGCGATGGTTCGGCTTTTTTCGACGGTCTTTGTCAATCGCGCCTTGATATGATTGATAAGGTCTGACTGTCCGCAACAACTTCCGTCAAACTGACCGTCATAGCGTTTCGCGATGAACCGATCATGCGGACATCCCCCATTGCACACTGCAAAATTTGGGCATTTGCGCAAACGCATCAGACGTTTCTGTTCGTCCGCAATCAGCCCAGTTGTTTTGCGATGGCCGATAATGGCGGCAAAATCATCTGTCAGGATATTGCCCAAGTGATAGTCAGGCAGACCCACATATTTGTCGCAATGATAGACATCACCATTCGATTCAACATGGAAATTATCGCCAATACAATTGCCCGCAAGCGTGCAAACCTGAGGGTTGGCCCCCAAGGCCGACCGCATCAGACCGTCAATCTCGCGGATCTGAATACGGTCGTCATCGCGCTCCATCCAGTGATCAAATATCCCTTTCATAAAATCGCTATATTCAGACATCGGGAAAAAGTCGGTGGCCGTCGTTTCCCCCGTGGCTTCGCCGGGCAGGTTGTCGGGCACCGCGGGCAGGAAGCTGAAATTGTTTACCCCCAGATCGTCAACGATGAAGTCGAATATTTCGTGCGCTGACAGTGACCGGGTGTTCTGGTTTAGCACCATCAGAATTCCAAATGGAACATCATGATCACGCAACAATTGCAGTTTCTGCTTGATGTCCTGATAGCTGCCTCGGCCATTTGCGTAGGATCGATTCAGGTTATGCAGATGTTCGGGCCCGTCGATGCTGACCCCAACCGTGAACTTGTTACGCTTCAAGAAGGCGCACCAGTCAGCGTCCAGCAATGTGCCGTTGGTCTGGATCGCATTGATGACAAACTTGCCGGGTGCCAGGAAATGTTCCTGAAGGCTGATCGCCTTGCGAAAATAGTCGATCCCCAGCAAGAATGGTTCGCCGCCATGCCAAATGAAATTAACGACCTTTTGCGTAGGATGTTGCAGCGCCTTTGCGGTCAGGTTGGCCAGCACCTCGAACGGCATGGGTCGCCCCCGTGATCGCCAGTCATGACAATAAGAACAGCGCAGATTGCATTTACGAGTGGTTTTCATGATCAAGTTCAATGAACCGGACATTTTATCCTCCAATATGTTGTGGGCGAGAGTTGCCCCTCGCCCAGCCAGGATTATCCGGCGATTTTGCCCAGTCGGGTCAGAAGCTTGGACTCAACATCATCGAACCTGATGCGGTCGGCAAAATCTTCGAACTGGTTCAGCGGACTGTCACGGAAGATGATCCCGCCAAAGCGGACCCAGATACGCACCCAGACACGCAGCCAGATGGCCAGGTTCTGAATTTGGGCAGTGACATCTTCCAATGCGCGTCCGGCAGCGTCGACCTTGATCCGGTCGCTGAGCTGCGCGGGAACGACTTCGCCCTTGCGGATGGCCACTTCAAGATCGGGGTTTTCGATCATCGTCCCCCGCTTCTCTTCGGCAACCGCACGGGCCACTTGTTTGACAAGGCGGCTACCAATGTCGCTTAGCGCCGCCTTGTCCTTTGCCATCTCTTCGAGAGCTTTCACTGTTGCTTCGAAATTCTTACTCATTTTACGTCTCCTATTGCCCTGTTTTCCGGCCAATCCCCCACGGAGCGGCTAAGAAGGACATTAGAAGCGTTATGCGTGATTCTCTGTGATTTGTTTCACCTATAGGTTGTGTTGTTTCTCACACAATCGGAATTGCAAAGCGAGACATTGCCCCACCGTCATTCTTGTTCATCGGCATCGAATATGAACACGACACGGCGGTTTAGCGCACGACCGTCGGGGTTATCGCTGCCATCTTCGTTAAGGTTTGGGGCTTTGGGGTCCGACTCTCCCGCAGAATCTACACGGATCGTCTCGGGATCAATTTCGCTGTTTTCAATCAGATAGGTTCGCACGGCTTCGGCGCGCAAAAGACCAAGTGTTTCGTTTGCGCTTTCCGACCCGACAGAGTCTGTGTGCCCGACAATCAAAACGCCGGGATATTCGCTGATAATCACAGCAACATTGGACAGCGATTCCAAGGCCGCATCATTAAGCTGAGCGGAGCCGAAAGCGAAAAGAACATCGGCCAACATGACCATTTCGTCAGCTTCGCCATTTTCCCCTTCGACCATTTCGAGGTTCGGGTCAGTGGCAACCAGATCGCTGAGCGTAGGTGTGGTGTCTTCCCTCGGTTCGGCTGGGGTGACTTCGCTGGTCTCTTCAGCTTGTTCCATGGGCGTTTCTTCCACCATGTCGGCGTCCTCGACCACCGGATCGGCAGGTGCTGGATCTTCGGTCTGCGCCCAAAGAGGGCTAGAAATGGATGTGCCCGATAAAAGGATTGTTGCAAGCAACAGGTTGCGGGTGTTCATGGGTATCTCCTTTGACAATATCGGGCCGAGACTAGGCGCACCTGCCAAAAGACCCAAAACACGTCATCTCATTTGTTCGTGCGAGCGCGTGCGAGGTTTGTGATATCCTGAAATATATGCGGATGGCCTGTAAGCCGGATTCTGTCCAGGGCCGAAGCCCGTAGATGACCATTCGTCTGGGCCGATTGTTGCCAACCGGCTCTGGCAGCCAACCCGGATCGCTGGGTCGGAGGGCCCGCCGTTGCCAGCGCGCGATCCCTATTTGGCCTTGCTCCTGGCGGGGCTTGCCGTGCCATCGCTGTTACCAGCGACGCGGTGCGCTCTTACCGCACCCTTTCACCCTTACCCAAGACGTTGCATAGCAACGCCAGAGGCGGTTTGCTTTCTGTGGCGCTATCCCTTGGGTTTCCCCAGCCGGCCGTTAACCGGCGCCATTTCTCCGTGGAGTCCGGACTTTCCTCGCACATGCGCGGTCATCCGGCCATCCGCATGGGTGGGATGTAGGGGGAATGCAGTGGGCGGTCAATGGGGATCGGGCGAACGCCTAGTTTCCAGTCGGAGAGATTATCGTTAACTGATCATTGCCGCTTTGGCCGTTTTCGCAGACTCTTCGATGGGTCCAGTGCGCGAATTTGGCGGGCGCGTGGGGGTTTGGCGGCGGGGGCTTGTTTCGGTTCCGGCGTGCGTTCTATCCCTAATTGATCGCGCAATATCTTGGGGCGAATTTCTTCGACAGAACCGGCGGGCAGCTCGCCGATCTGGAAGGGGCCGTATGACACGCGGATCAGGCGATTCACCTTCAGCCCCACGGCTTCCAGCGCGCGGCGGATTTCGCGATTTTTGCCCTCTCGCAAGGAAATGGTCATCCAGACATTCGCGCCCTGCTGACGATCCAGCGTGATCTCCATCGGCTGGAAATTCTCACCACCTACCGTAATCCCATCGCGGAGCGGCTTTAGCGTGGCGTCATCGGGTATGCCGTTGGCGCGGACGCGGTATTTGCGCGTCCAGCCGGTGGAGGGGAGTTCCAACCGGCGTTTCAGCTCGCCATCATTGGTCAGCAGCAACAGCCCTTCGGAATTCAAATCCAGCCGCCCCACCGTCATCACACGGGGCAGATCAGCGGGCAGCTTGTCGAAAATCGTCTGACGCCCTTTTTCGTCGGAGGCGGACGTCACTAACCCCCGCGGCTTGTGATAGCGCCACAGGCGTGTCGGTTCAGCGGCTGCAACGGGCTTGCCGTCCACCAAAATCTTGTCACCCGGCGTGACGTTCAAGGCCGGGCTGTCGATCAGCTTGCCATTGACCGAGACGCGCCCGGCCTCGACCATCCGCTCCACCTCGCGCCGCGAGGCAACGCCCGCCCGGGCCAGCCGTTTGGCGATCCGCTCGCCTTCATGTTTCTTGTCCATACCCCGCCTTACACCCGCAGATCACGCTTGCACAAGTGGCCCCGTGCAGCGAGGATTGCGGGCATGAGCAATAACACCGTCATTCGACGTGGGGCGCAGGGGCGTTCGCGGTTTCAGCAGGTCCTGATCTGGATCGGAGTGCTGTTGCTTGTGGCGGTCAGCCTGATCGCCGCGCAGGTTTTGTCCCCTGCGGTGTTGGCGTGGAAAGCGGTCGATTACGGGAATGTCACGCGGCAGGATCTGGTGGAAACCCTGCCCGGTGAATTCCTTCCGAATGTCTATGAGGATACGGATATTTGGCGGGACGAAGGGGTCCTGTTTGACCGCGAGCTTTATGTCTATCGCGACCAGGAGTTGGAGCGGACATTCCGTTATGCAGGGGCGGACTATCCCGACTATGATCCCGCCGACGCGATCATTGTCTACAGCCTGACCTGGCCGTTGGTGGAATATATCGAGATTTGGTACGAATGGATCTATCTTGGCGATGACTGATTTCCGCTCTCATATGGACCTAGCCTTGGCCGAGGCACGGGCGGCCGCGACACGTGGTGAAGTGCCTGTGGGCGCGGTCATCGTTGGGCCCGATGGAGTGTTGGCCGCAGCGGGCAACCGCACGCGGGAACTGGCCGACCCAACCGCCCATGCCGAGATGTTGGCGATCCGCGCAGCCTGCGCCGCGCTGGGGTCGGAGCGGCTGGTGGGGTGTGATTTATACGTAACGCTGGAACCCTGCCCGATGTGCGCAGCAGCGATTTCAGCGGCCCGGGTGGGGCGGGTGTATTACGGGGCGGCGGACCCGAAGTCGGGTGGAGTGGAGCAAGGACCGCGGGTGTTCTCGCATCCGCAAGCGCACCACAAGCCGGAGGTCTATGGCGGGATTGGAGAGGAAGAGGCGGCGGCGCTGTTGAAGGGGTTTTTTGCGGGCGTGCGGTGAAAAATTAGTTCCCGCTATTGAATCACCAAGAAAAACCACTACGTTTTGCTTATGCTCGAAGCTCGTTCGAGTAGTTGTTCGTTTACACTGTCAAGTCTTGTTGATGTGTTGGTCATTATTGTTACTCCTATTTGGACGATCACAAGGTGATCCGGCGCGATGCTCGACAATGCAATTAGTGCGATAAGTGCTATATGCATGATAGTATATATGACATCGTCGATAACTTAGTGTTTGAGACAACGGCGGGGAAGGTGGAGAGTAAACACTAATACTCAGCGAAACCTTCCCCATTCGCAAAATTTTAGGAATGAATTGTTTGATTGACCCCTCAATTGCTCCGAAAGATCTAAAACACTATCCTCACTTTGACGCACCATTATCGCCGACAGAGGCGGAAGCAATTGTTACCGACCCATCCCGCGTCGAAAAGAATTCTTTTTTCCCACTACTAAAATACTATAGCGGTTATCAGCCTTACAGAAGTGGCGCTGGTGGAAAGCCAAAACCCAAGAAAAGGCCGATCAGATATGCCGCAAGGAAAGACGCATACATATTTGCTCACTACCGAAAAATTGTTTCTGAGTTGTATGAAGCAAGATTGAGCAAGCTAGGTATAAGTGAAAGTGTTCTTGCTTATCGACACATCCCTGTCTCGCCACATTCGCACGCCGGAAAATGCAATATCGACTTCGCGAATGATGCGTTTCAATTGGTTGCTAATCTAGGAAATTGCGTAGCAATAGCGCTCGATATTGCAAGCTATTTCGAAAGTATCGACCATTCAAAAATTCGCGAAATATGGTGTGACCTTTTAGGTGTATCGCAACTTCCAGAAGACCACTATGCAGTTTTCAAGAATCTTACCAGATATCATTTTGTCGACGTTAAACGTGCGTATCGACGTCTTGGAATTTTAAAGACCGATCCTGTCACTGGGATTGAAGGCTATTCAAAATCATTCAAGGACATGGATACCCAAATATGCACTCCTCAAGAATTTAGAGAGAAAATTGCGGGAAAGTCAGGAAAGTATGACTCCCTCATCGAGAAAAATCCTCATGATTATGGAATTCCGCAAGGAGTCCCAATTTCGGACTTGGTAGCGAACTTTTACTTGCTGAAATTTGACCAGAGTATGTTTCAGTTGGCTAAGGAATTGGATGGAAAATACGTTAGATATTCTGACGACATCTTATTCATAATTCCGACTGATAATAACTCGACCAAAATTATAAATACTATATCTGCTGCTGCAAAAGCTGCTATATCTGAGGCAGGATCACATCTTAGGATTAAGGAAGAAAAAACGTGTGTAGTTGAGTATTTTGTAAAATCTGGTGGTCAAACATTTAAACACTTGTCAGGTCCAAGTGGAAGAAACGGGTTAGAGTATCTTGGATTCAGATACGACGGTAAGAACGTCTTTATTAGAGATAGCACAATATCGCGACTTTTCAGAAAAGCTTCCAAAGCTGCGAAAGCAGCATCAGCCCAACATGTTCAAAATAATCCCAAACAAGATACTGAGGGCCTGAAGAAGAGTTTTAATTTCTCCGCTTTTTTTGAACGCCACTCTAAGGTTCGACGCGAAGCATATTTCTCGCATAAAGCTTTCGATCATTCTAATATGAAAACTTGGACATTTTATACATATGTAAAGCGGGCAAGTGGAATCTTTGGAAAAAAGGGATTTCCGATCACTAGACAAATGAGAAACTATAAAAAATTTTCAATTCAAAGAATCCATGATGCACTTGAGAAATCCGTCAGTTCAAAAACAAGTGAGTAGTGTGCTGCACCGGTGACGATAGGCCCCCCGCCCGGAATCAAGGCGAAGCCGCCGGGTGAGCGCCTGACAGTCCCGGCGGGCTGGCGCTTTGGCAATGGGTTGCGATCCTCGAAGGGAAGATGTGGCGGTGGCCATAAAGTGCCCGTCACCACCCTCTCAGCGCCACCCCACGGTCAGGCGCTCACCCTCCGATCTTATGCTTACAGGCAATTAGTCTAACCTCTAGCGTCCACCAACGGTGAACGTTTCGTTCGCCCCGATTGAAATCGTCTCCGACCCACCCACGGTTGCTGACGAGCTTCCGCTGGAATGATCATCGGCCTGATTTGTATAGGTTGTGTTGATTTTCCCAAATGATATGGAAACAGACTCTTGCGCCGCCAGTTGCCCCGACGTCGCCATCACGATAATCGCCAACAAATATTTCTTCATAAAAGTGCCCCCAAACAAGAAGAAACCTAACGCTAGGTCAGCCTAGGAACCCTGTCAAATCAACTCATCCCCTTGCACCCTGCGCGCCTGCCCGCTAAACCTCCGACCCAACCGAAATGTTCAGGAATGACCCATGTCGATTGATAAAGACACCGCGCGCCGGGTGGCGCATTTGGCGCGGATTGAAGTGGCGGAGGAGGCGTTAGAGCCTTTGGCGGCGTCGCTCTCCAAAATCCTCGATTTCATGGAGGAGCTGAACGAGGTGGATATCGACGGGGTGGAGCCCATGACATCGGTCACGCCGATGGAACTGAAACGCCGCGTCGACGAGGTGACCGATGGCAATATTCAGGACAAGATCCTCGCCAATGCGCCGGATGCACGCGAAGGGTTCTTTGCCGTCCCGAAAGTGGTGGAGTAAGTCATGGATCTGTCGAAACTGACCATTGCGGATGCCCGGGACGCGCTACGCGCTGGCGACTACACGGCCACCGAATTGACGCAGGCGTATGTCGATGCGGTGGAAGGCTCCGACGCCCTCAACGCTTATTCCACCAAGACGCCTGAAAAGGCGCTGGAAATGGCAGCGGCGGCAGATAAACGCCTCGCCGCGGGGGATGCGCCGGATATGTGTGGCATTCCGCTGGGGATCAAAGACCTGTTCTGCACCGAAGGCGTACAGACGCAGGCGGCGAGCCACATTCTGGATGGGTTCAAACCGCAATATGAAAGCACCGTCACCACCAACCTGTGGAATGCTGGTGCGGTGATGCTGGGCAAGCTGAACATGGACGAATTCGCCATGGGTTCGTCAAATGAAACGTCCTATTACGGCCCCGCGATCAGCCCGTGGCGGCGCGGGAATGATGACACGGCGCTGACACCCGGCGGCTCATCCGGCGGGTCAGCGGCAGCCGTATCGGCGGACCTGTGTCTGGCGGCAACGGGCACGGATACGGGCGGATCGATCCGCCAGCCTGCGGCGTTCACTGGCATTGTGGGCGTGAAACCGACCTATGGCCGTGTGTCCCGCTGGGGGATTGTGGCCTTTGCTTCCAGTCTGGATCAGGCCGGACCGATGACGAAAACCGTTCGGGACAGCGCGATCATGCTGAAAACCATGTGCAGCCATGACCCGAAGGATTCGACCTCCGCCGATATCCCGGTTCCGGATTTCGAAGCCGCCCTGACCGGCGATATTCGTGGCAAGAAAATCGGTATCCCCAAGGAATACCGCATGGATGGGATGCCCGCAGAAATCGAAGCTCTGTGGCATGAAGGTGCGGAGAAGCTGAAAGCGGCAGGAGCCGAAATCGTGGATATCTCGCTGCCGCACACCAAATACGCCCTGCCCGCCTATTACGTGATTGCCCCCGCCGAGGCATCGTCGAACCTGTCGCGGTATGACGGCGTGAAATACGGCCACCGCGCGAAATTAAAGCCGGGCGAAGGCATCACCGAGATGTACGAACGCACCCGCGCCGAAGGCTTTGGGCCCGAGGTTCAGCGCCGCGTCATGATCGGGGCTTATGTCCTGTCGGCGGGGTTCTATGACGCCTATTACCTGAGGGCGCAGAAGGTCCGCACGCTGATCCGGCAAGATTTCGAAAAGGTTTTTGCTGATGGCATCGACCAGATCCTGACGCCGGCCACCCCCTCTGCCGCCTTTGGCATTGGCGAGATGGCCGATGCCGACCCGATCAAGATGTATCTGAATGACGTGTTCACCGTGACCGTGAACCTTGCTGGCCTTCCCGGTGTGTCGGTCCCGGCAGGTGTTGACCATCAGGGTCTGCCGCTGGGGCTGCAATTGATTGGACAGCCATGGGGAGAGGCAGATATGCTGAATACTGCTTATGCCCTTGAACAGGCTTCCAGTTTCACTGCGAAACCTGTTAAGTGGTGGTAAAGACAAACGGCGAAGGAGCGGTCGATGTTCAAAAAGCTTTCAGGTCTGTTGGTGGCCGGACTGGTTGTTTCGGGATGCAATGACAGTGTCCCGGCTGGTGGTGTCGGCTATTTTGACACTGTTGGCACGCCTCCGCCGCCACCTGTCCAGCAGTTTACGCCGCAACCTCCTCAGACACAGGCGCCGGGGGACATGACCTCCAGCCTGAATGCTGCCGTGAACGAAGCCTTGACAGCAACCGCACCTGCAAATGCGGCGAATATTGGCACGACACCCACAACTGAAACAGCATCGGCAACACCGGGTATTGATCCCGTGACTGGTGCGCAGATCGTGACCGATGATGGCTCGATCGACCTCAACCAGTTCTCGCTGGACCAGCAGATCGTTGACCGAACCGAAGCCGCTCGGCTGTTGGAAGAAGCGCGTGCGAACCGTGTTGTCATTGAACCGGGTCAGATACCCGAGGTGATCGCGGGGGTCAATATCGCGGAATATGCCCGTTCGACCACACATCAGGTTGGCGAGCGTAAATATCGCCGCCCGGTCATTCGCACCCGGCGGTCTGAATGCAACAAATTCGGAACGGCGGATGAAGCCCAGCGCTATTTCCTTGCCAATGGTGGCCCGGAAAATGATCCTCTGAACCTTGATGGGGACGGAGACGGTTTCGCCTGCGCTTGGAATCCGAACGTTTATCGCCAGTTGCAGTAATCGTACGATGCCGAAGGCGGACTGAACGTTCGTTTTCGTGCGAATTCGACCAACCAAGACCAAAATTGCGAAACCCGGCTATTATCGGGCCTGAATAGAATGTGAGTAGCTAACAGCTTGCAGGGATCAGACCTTCAGCTTTCCCGCATGCTGACGTCCATCGCGCCCATCGACCATTTCATATTCTATCGGTTGATCATCTTTCAGGGTTTGCAGCCCTGCTTCCTGCAACGCGGTGATATGGACAAACACATCCTTGCCACCACCTTCAGGAACGATAAATCCAAATCCTTTATCTGGATTGAACCATTTTACTTTGCCTTTTGCCATTGCCAACCGTCCTAAACTTCGCGTTCCGGGAACGCCCCGGAGAATTTGACGCAGTCGGAACATAACAGAAAAGACCGATTTCGACAAAAAAATTTGCATGCTGCGATTGGTCCCGAAAATCTTGCGTTGGCTGTGCGTCTGTGTTCAATGAACTTCGATATAAAAGGAGCATTCATATGGGCGATTTGCTGACTCTTACCAACCTTGGCAATCTTGGCGTGCTGATCTTTCTGCAGGCGGTGTTGGGGTTTGATAACCTTCTCTATATTTCCATCGAGAGCCAACGGGCACCAGAGCAGGATCAAGCCAAAGTGCGCCGTTGGGGAATACTGATCGCGATTGCGTTGCGTATTATTCTGTTGTTCGTCATGATTCAGCTGATTGGCGCGCTATCCAAACCATTTTTTGAAATCCATTGGACCGGTGTGCTGGAAGGGTCGTTCAACTTCTCTGTGATCGTGTTCCTGTTTGGTGGCATGTTCATCATGTATACGGCAGTGAAGGAAATTGCGCATCTTCTGTCGATCGAACATCTGGAAAAGGATCTGAATGCTGACAGCAGGAAATCGACCTGGGGGGTGATTTCATTGATCGTGTTCATGAACCTGATTTTCAGCTTTGACTCTATCCTGTCGGCATTGGCCATTACTGACGTTTTCCCGGTTCTTGCCTTTGCCATCATCCTGTCGGGTGTCGCCATGTTGTTGTTGGCAGACGGTGTGACACGATTTATCCAGAAAAACCGCATGTACGAGGTGTTAGGTCTGTTTGTTTTGTTGATCGTGGGGGTCGTTCTGTTGGGCGAAGGCGGGCACGAAGGGCACCTTAAATTCTTTGGATATGCTGTCGAACCCATGTCAAAATCGACCTTCTATTTCTCGGTCGCGGTTCTGTTTGTCGTTCAGGCTATTCAGACGCGCTATCAAAAGAAACTGGCGATGGAGCGACTGCACGAACAAGGGTCTACGCCGGGGCATTAGCGCTTAATCGCCTTCAGGAATCTTTCACTGGATAACAAGGGGTTGTGTGCCTATATTATCCTCTAGAGTTAAAACGGAGGGGGCGTTGACAGATAACAGTGTGCGCTGGATTGCATTTATTGTCCTGTTTGCGATTGTGGCATCCGTATCCTTTGGATCGCTAGGAGGCATCTGATGGCCGATCGATATGGCGGTCCGCATTCGCCTGAAGGGTCTCCGGATAATGCGCGACCTGTAAACGCTTTTCGTGGTCGCAAGGCGGCAAAGCTGAATGTCCGTGCCGGGCTGATGTTCTTGGCCCCCCTGCCCTTGCTGTTTGCCGGAATCGGATCATTGATGCGGGCCAATCCGTTTACTGCGGCGGCAGAACTTGGCGCACTGGCGCTTCTGCTTCTGTCGGCTTGGCTGTTGCGAGACGGCTTGAAGGCCGAAGAAGCCTATCACGCGCGCAAGATTGCCCGCCCACCGATGATCCCGCGCAAAATGTTTGCCGCTGTGTTGACCGGACTCGGGGTTTTGATTGCTGCGTGGATTGCATGGATACAGCCTTTTATCGCTTCGCTTGGGATGGGGATAATCGCCTCGGTCGCGCATCTGTCAGCCTTTGGTTTGGACCCGATGCGCAAGAAGGGAATGACCGAACAGAATGAATTTGAAGTTGATCGCGCCGCGCGCGCCATCGAAAAAGCCGAGAAAACGCTAAGCGAAATCCACACCGCCGCCAGCCGGTTCAAAGATCGTCCGCTAGAGGCAAAGGTGGAACAGTTTGGGGCAGCGGTCCGTGACATGCTGAAAGCCGTCGAGGAAGACCCGCGTGATCTGTCCCGCGCACGCAAATTTCTGGGCGTCTATCTGAACGGAGCCCGTGACGCGACCATCAAATATGCCAATCTGAATGAACGGTCCCGCGATGCTGCGGCCAAGGCCGATTATGAGAAGCTGCTCGACGATCTGGAGATCAGCTTTAACACCCACCGCGAAAAACTCATGCTCGACGACAAGGATGATCTTGAAATCGAAATTGAAGTACTTCGTGAACGACTGGAACGAGAAGGGCTTCCCGCCCGCTGAGGAGACATAAAATGAGTGATGATATCCGTGCCAAGGCCGAAGCCACGTTGAAAGAAGTAGAAGCCGTCACTGCAACCCTACTGCCCGAGCCCAAGGGTGAACTGATTGTCGTCGAAAGTGCCAGTGTCGAAGAAAAAGCCGCCATCAGTAAACGCATGGCTGAACTGGACATGACCAACACCCAGTCGATCATCCAGTTCGGGTCGGGTGCGCAGGCTGAATTGCAGGTAATCTCGCAGGAAATGTTATCCGGCGTGCGCAACAAGGATGTCGGACCGGCGGGCGCCAGCCTGCGCGAGATGGTGACGTCGCTACGCGGATTCTCGGTCGATGAGCTTGATCCCAACCGCAAACAAAGCTGGTGGGAAAAGCTGCTTGGGCGGGCCAAGCCAATGGCCGTATTCATGGCGAAATATGAAACCGTGCAAGGACAGATCGACAATATCACCGAGAAATTGCACGAGCACGAAACGATCCTGCTAAAAGATATCAAATCGCTGGATAAGCTTTACGAAAAAACCCTCGATTTCTATGACGAGTTAGCACTTTACATCGCGGCTGGCGAAGAAAAGCTGAAGATGCTGGATGCGAATGACATCCCAGCCAAGGAGAAAGAAGTCGCGGACGCGCCCGAAGATCAAGGTGTGATCAAGGCGCAGGAGCTTCGCGATCTACGCGCCGCCCGCGACGATCTGGAACGCCGGGTGCATGATCTGAAGCTGACGCGTCAGGTGACGATGCAATCGCTGCCCTCGATCCGCTTGGTGCAGGAAAACGACAAGTCGTTGGTGACCAAGATAAACTCGACACTGGTCAACACGGTGCCGCTCTGGGAAACCCAGTTGGCGCAGGCTGTGACGATCCACCGGTCCCGCGAAGCGGCGGCCGTGGTCAAGGAAGCAACCGACCTGACCAACGATTTGCTGACCTCGAACGCAGAAAATCTGAAGCAAGCCAATATCGAGGTCCGCGAACAGATGGAGCGCGGTGTGTTTGACATCGAAGCGATCAAGGCGGCCAACGCCAACTTGATTGAAACGATCGAGGACAGCTTACGCATTGCCGACGAAGGCAAAGCCAAACGCGCCGAGGCCGAGAAAGAGCTTCAGCATATGGAAGACGAGCTGAAAAACAAACTTGCCGCGGCCAAATCATCGGGCACGGCGTCTGGTCACAATCTGGGCGATAGTCTGGACGACTAATATCATCGGTCCATCCCCGTCAGGTGGGATGGACCTTAACTTTGGGACGTGTCGTGCCGCATCTGCTAAAGCTTGCCTGTATCGTGCCGCTTGCATTGTTGTTGGGCTGCACCGCGCCCATAACCACAGCATTGGAACAAGATGATGCCGCGCTGGCTGTATTCTATCAGCGTGCAGAACAGGCATTGCTAAACGATGGCCGACTGCGCACCGATACCGCCCCCGCTGACGCACCATTTTCGGAACGGGATCTGGTCGAAAACTTTGTCCGGATTGCGCTTTATGATGAATATACGGTTCGCGATGGTCGCTATGTCGAGAGGCAATCCGAAACACATCTGCGCCGCTGGGAATCGCCCATCCGTGTCGCCACAATCTTTGGCGAGTCGACTCCGCCCCAAGTTCAGGCGCGTGATCGCGCCGAGGTAATTGCCTTTACCCAGCGCCTATCCACAATCTCGGGGGTTGATATGCGTGTTGCGGACGAAGCTTCGGCCAATATGCTTGTGCTGTTTCTAAACCGTGCAGAGCAGCGTGAATTTGCAGCCAACCTGCCTCAACGCTATCCCGGGATCAGTCAGGCCGTTGTCGACGCGTTCATGAACAGTCCGGTCAATATCTTTTGTGCGGCTTTTGCCTTTCCCGTGCAGGGGCAAAAGGGGGTGTATGGTCGCTCGATCATCCTGATCAAGTCTGAACATGGTGACCTGATGCGCACCTCCTGTATACACGAGGAGATGACCCAAGCGATGGGGCTTTCCAACGACAGCCGCACGGCACGCCCGTCAATTTTCAACGATGACGAAGAATTCGCCTTGTTGACCCTGCATGACGAATTATTGCTTCAGATGTTGTATGATCCCCGTTTGAAAGCCGGGATGAGCGTGGAACAAGCCCTGCCGCTTCTGCCGGAAATCGCCCATGACGTCGCAGGGGGAACCTAGGACATGTTACTTGAAAAGCGGAAAAGCTATTGGTTTGGTTGACGCCAACGCCTAAATAACGACAAAGCCACCTAAGGGATAGGAGTAAGGGCATGGGAATTCTGGATTTTCTGATGGGTGAGTTTATCGACGTCATCCATCACACGGATGATACGAACGACACGCTTGTCTGGCGGTTCGAACGTGAAGGGCACGAAATCAAATACGGCGCCAAGCTGACGGTCCGCGAAGGACAAGCGGCAGTGTTTGTCCACGAGGGTCAGCTGGCCGACGTGTTTACCCCCGGCCTTTATATGCTGGAAACCAACAACATGCCGATCCTGACCACGCTTCAGCATTGGGATCACGGGTTCAAGAGCCCGTTCAAGTCCGAAATTTATTTCGTCAATACGACCCGGTTTCAAGACCTGAAATGGGGCACAAAGAACCCGATCATGTGTCGCGATCCCGAATTCGGGCCCGTGCGTATGCGCGCCTATGGCACCTACACGATCCGCGTGACCGATCCGGCGAAATTCCTGCGCGAGATTGTCGGGACGGATGGCGAATTCACCACCGACGAGATCAGCTATCAGATTCGCAATATCATCGTGGCGCTGTCATCGAACGCGCTGGCGGGCAGCGGCATTCCGGTGCTGGACATGGCCGCAAATACGCTGGACCTCGGCAAGCTGATCGCAGCGAAGGTCAGCCCGCAGCTGGCGGAATACGGCATGGAAATGCCAGAGTTTTATATCGAGAACATTTCTCTTCCGCCCGAAGTGGAGGCCGCGATGGACAAGCGCACCTCGATGGGAATTGTCGGCGATCTGGGGCGGTATACGCAGTTCTCGGCAGCCGAAGCGATGACCGAGGCGGCCAAAAACCCTGCCGGTGGCGGCATGGGCGAAGGGCTGGGTGTTGGTATGGGCATGATGATGGCAGGCCAGTTGGCCCAACAGACCGCACCTGCCGCACAGGTCCCCCCGCCCCCACCCGCCGAAAAGGTCTGGCATCTGGCTGAGAGTGGAGAGGCCAAAGGGCCATTTTCCCGCGCGACGTTGGGTCGGATGGCCGCTGATGGCAGTTTCACCCGCGAAACCCTCGTCTGGTCTGCCGGTCAGGACGGCTGGAAACCGGCCGAGGATATCATGGAACTGGCGCAGCTCTTCACCGTGATGCCGCCGCCTCCGCCCGCCAGCTAATCCGACATGTCCGAGGACAGCGCAGAGCACAGATTTCCGTGCCTCCAATGTGGCGCGGATATGCGGTTTGACCCAAATGCGGGCAACCTGACCTGTGACCATTGCGGTGCGGTCGAAGAAATCGACGATGGCCCCTGGAAAGGCGGCGCGATCAAGGAACTGGATTTCCACCGTGCGCTGAACGCCGATCTGCCCGAGGCGGAGATGGAGGAGACCCGTATCTCCAAATGCCCCAATTGCGGGGCAGAGGTGGAATTCAAAGGCGAAGATCACGCAACCGAATGCCCGTTCTGTGCCACACCGGTTGTGATTGGCACCGGAACCCATCGCCATATCAAACCCAAGGGCGTTCTGCCCTTTGCCCTGTCAGAAAAGGATGCGCGTTCAGCGATGAGCCGCTGGATGGGCAGCCTGTGGTTTGCGCCAAATGGGATGAAAGACTATGTCCGCGCTGGGCGGCGGATGCAGGGAATATATGTGCCCTACTGGACCTATGACGCAGATACAAAATCCAGCTATCGTGGGGAACGTGGCACGGTCTATTACGAAACGCACACCGTGCGGGTCATGGTGGATGGCAAGCCGCAAACACGTCAGCAGCGCGTGCAAAAAATCCGCTGGACGCCAAAATCTGGCCGTGTGGCGCGGTTCTTTGACGATGTGCTGGTGCTGGCATCGCGCAGCCTGCCAAAGGCCTATACAGACGCGCTTGCACCGTGGGACCTGTCCGCATTGGAACCTTACAGCCCGGAATATCTCGCTGGCTTTCGCGCCGAAGGCTACGCCGTCACGCTAGAGGAAGGTTTTGTCGAGGCCCGCGACATCATGGACCGCACGATCCTGCGAGACGTAAAGTTCGATATTGGCGGGGATCGTCAGCGTGTGCATGACATTAATACGACCGTCAAAGACGTGACCTTCAAACATATCCTGCTACCGGTCTGGCTGGCGGCCTACAAGTATCGGGGCAAGACTTACCGGTTCGTGGTCAATGCCCGCACCGGCGCGGTCAAAGGGGATCGGCCTTGGTCAGTCTGGAAAATCCTGTTTGCCGCAACCCTCGCGGCGCTGCTTGCCGCGATTATCGGCTATATCGTGTATTTGAACGGCGACTCGACTGGCACCCGCTTCTGATCCCTTTTTAACAGCAATAGCCGCAGCGAATACGCTGCGGCTATCGAACATGTTGTAATACAAAACAACGGTTACTAGGACACTCGATACAAATTTGTAAGCACAGGTTAAAAGGGACTCACTCTGCTCACTCAATGCTGCGTTCTAACAACGACATAGACACGCGAACTCGTTACTCACTTGGTACTCACTGGTGCAGACAGAGACGAAACCGTTTACTTGGGGACTAGAGACGTCCGCCTCTGTTTGCAGGATCAATATGCAAATTGAACCGGGCACACGCAGGGCGCAAAAAAGGTATTTTCTGGAATTCGCGCATTTGAATGTGACAGAACCGCTCCAAATGCGACCGAAATAAGACAAAATACACGCGTAAGGATTCAAAGCGCTTAAATATGCAATGCAATTTGCACATTGCGAACCATTTCGGCAAACGCCAGCTGGACGTCCTTGTCCTGTTCCAGCGCCAAAAGGACACCCGTCCCCTCGATTGCAGACAGGCACAGATCGGCGATTCGCGCAGGATCAAGATCGGACCCAAAATCCCCATTTGCCTGATCTCTCGCGGCCGCATTCACAAGGCGCAGTCTCACCTGGGCAAGCTGTTCCGTCATCTCGACGCGAACCATTGGTAGAATGGCAAACACGAACCGATAATAGCGTGTGCGATCGCTGGTCAGACCTTCTATCGCCGCGAACAGGCGCACATAACCATCGGCCAGATCGCGCAAAACATCCAGCAACGTTTCCTCGGAATCCTCTGGACGCCCGACCTCGAAAAACCGCAGGAAAAATTGGTCGATTGTTGCATCGAACAATGCGTCCTTATCCTTGAAATGATGATAGAGAGCCCCCTTGGAAAACCCACTTTGAGTCAGAATATCGGCGATACTCAGAATCTGATCCCGGGCTGTTGTCATCGTGTCATTTCTCGCGGTCGAAACATCAAATGCGCGTTCACGTCACCAATAGGCTGGGTCCGGCGGCGATATCAAAGATCAACAGAACCGCGATTGCGGTTCGCCAACTTATCTGCCCGAACACATTATCAAAGTGAATGACGATCAAGCTGCCGAGACACTGATGATCAACGTCAGCTCTGCAACATATTGCCTCTCACCAAATACATGATGAAGGAATCCTAGGATCGGAACGGATTTCATTGCCTTTTCTTTTGACAATCCGACAGGTCGGTATGTCAAAAGAAAATCAAAAAATTTTTGGTCAAAGCGTAAAAAAGGCGCGGACTTCTCCGCGCCTTTTCGTAAATATAGGTTTGTTGATTACTTGAGCGTAATACGACCATCCAAATAGGGCGTATATTCTCCATTCTCAGCCATATAATCTGCAACAACTTCTTCCAGCGATGGACCATAATCATATGCGTTCATGGCATCCGTTGCGAAAATCGCATAGCCGTCACCGCCACCGCGCACATAGTTGTTGGTCACAACACCATAGATCGCATCAGGGTCAATCGGTTCGCCACCGACCATCACGTCGGAAACACGGCTACCCGGCTCGGCAGTCGCATCAAAGGCATAGGTCAGACCTGCCACCTGCGGGAAACGACCTGCGCCTTCTTCGACCTGGCTGACACCATTTTCAAGGGCAGCAACAACACCGGCCCCGGAAATCTGGAAGGTTGCCAGCGTGTTCTGGAACGGCAGAACCGTCAGAACTTCGCCCATGGTGACTTCACCCGCATCAATCGAGGCACGCAGTCCACCACCGTTTGCAATCGCGATCTGGATACCCTGATCGGCCACACGAGCCAACATGGCGTCGGCAACAAGGTTGCCCATCTCGCATTCCATGGCGCGGCAGTTTTCCCGTGACCCATCAATCGGCGCAACTGTCTGAGCCACAACCTCGTTCCGGATTTCATCCAGTGGGATCGCCAGTTCGTCGATGCGCGCAACCGTGTCCGCGTCCTCGGCCACGTTGCCATCCATGATCAGCGGCTCACCAAAGGCGCTCAGCACTTTGCCATTGTCATCGAAATAGACGTTCAGCTCGCCCAAGAATTTGCCATATGCATAGGCCGATACGATAGCGGTATCGCCAACCATGGTCGGGTACTTGCCTGCAGCGTCTTCGTCCAGGTTCGACAGATACGTGTTGGTGTGACCACCCACGATCACGTCAACGCCGGTGGTTTCCGCCGCAACGCGCTTGTCTACGTTATAGCCGGAATGCGACAGAACGATGATCTTGTTCACGCCCATATCGGTCAGCGCATCAACTTGATGCTGCACCGATTCCACCGGGTCGAGGAAGTTGATATTGTCACCCGGGCTGGCCAGTTCATCCGTATCCTGCGGCGTCAGGCCGATCAGGCCGATAATCTCGCCACCCACTTCGATGACATAGGATTTCTTGATCGCTCCGACCAGCAAATCCTCTTGCGAGAAGTCGGCATTCGACATTAGGATCGGGAAATTGACGCTATCGACAAAGCCACGCAGCACTTCCGGCCCGTCGTCGAATTCGTGGTTGCCCACGGTCATCGCGTCATAGCCGAGCTTGTTCATGAACTCGGCCGCCATCGCGCCCTTGTAATAGGTGTAGAACAACGAACCCTGGAACTGGTCGCCGCCATCTACAAGGATCACGTTTTCTGCCCGGGCGCGGGCCTCTTCAATTGCGGTGACCAAACGTGCGGTGCCACCAAAGCATTCGCCTGCAGCGTTGTCTTCGTCAGAACAGCCGCTGTCAAACGCGCTGATCGGTTCAAAGCGCGCATGGAAATCGTTGGTGTGCAAAATGGTCAGTTCAAAGTCAGCCAAGGCGGTGGTTGCCGTCAATGCAAACACAGACGCCGCTGACAAGATCAGATTGGTTTTCATGAGTACCCTCCAAGTGTGATGAGGGGATTAAACACCCTTAGCCTGAGTCGTGCAAACCTGCCGTACCGGAAACTCGGCTGAATCTACAAATACTTCATGCTTGACGGGTGATTTACACCGGATCATGAAGAGGCATGATCATTTACAAAGTTTTCCGCGCGAACGAATGGGCCGATCTGCAAAGCAATGGCCAAACAGATGGCGCCCCGATCGATATCGCGGATGGGTATATACATTTCTCGACCGCTGAGCAGGTCGAGGAGACCGTACAAAAACATTTTGCCGGTGAGGATGACCTGACACTTCTGGGCATTGATACCGATAGCATGGTGCCAGATTTGCGGTGGGAACTCTCTCGCGGCGGCGCTTTGTTCCCGCACCTATACCGTACATTGCACCTGTCAGACGTCGTCTGGGATAAGCCATTGCCGCTTGGCAAGACGGGGCACATTTTCCCTGAAGGATGGCGATGAAGGCCGCGTTACAGAAATTTGGCATGCCGCTGATGCGCTCGCTCGACCCGGAACGGGCGCATGGGCTGGCGCTACGGGCGTTGCAACTGGGCCTGACTCCGACCCCGGGGCCCGTGCGTTCCTCGCGACTGGATACGGACATTGCCGGGCTCAAATTGCCCAATCCGGTCGGTCTGGCAGCAGGATTTGACAAGAATGCAACCGCCGTGCGCCCACTTCTGGCCAGCGGGTTCGGATTCGTGGAAATCGGTGCAGTCACCCCGCGCCCGCAACCGGGCAACCCGCGCCCGCGCCTGTTTCGCTTGACCGAAGACAGTGCTGCAATCAACAGGTTTGGCTTTAACAATGACGGGATGGAGGTGATCGCGACGCGCCTCGCAACTCACCCTCAGGGCATTCTGGGGATCAATCTGGGCGCAAACAAGGACAGCGAGGACCGCGCCGCCGATTTCGCCACCGTCCTTTCGCATTGTGGTGCGTATGTTGATTTTGCGACGGTCAACGTTTCCTCGCCAAATACCGAGAAGTTGCGTGACCTGCAGGGCAAAGCTGCCCTTGTCAGTCTGTTACAAGGTGTGATGGACGCAAACACGTACACTCGGCCGATCTTTTTGAAAATCGCCCCAGACCTGTCGCAGACCGAGCTTGAGGACATTGTCGCCGCTGCCCATGCCACCGGGATCAGCGGTATAATCGCGACCAACACCACTCTCTCCCGGTCTGGTCTACAAAGCGCGCACAAGGACGAAGCTGGCGGTTTGTCTGGACAACCGCTGTTTGACAAATCCACGCGTATCCTTGCACGTTTGTCCACACTAACCCGGCTTCCGCTGATAGGTGTGGGTGGGATTGGCTCGGCCGAGCAGGCTTATACGAAAATTCGCGCCGGAGCCTCGGCGGTTCAGCTCTACACAGCGATGGTCTTTCATGGGATCACGCTTGGTGCTGATATTGCCCGCGGTCTTGATGATTTATTAAAACGCGACGGGTTTGACTCGGTCGCCCAAGCAGTTGGCACACAGGTAGAACCATGGCTGTAAGACCCATCATCTGGCACAACCCCCGCTGCTCCAAATCCCGCCAGACGCTTGCGCTGTTGACGGATGCAGGTCTGGATCCAGTTGTTATTTTCTACAAGGTCGACGTGCCAACACGCGATGAACTGATACATGCGCTAGAATTGCTGGAAATCGACGCTGCCGATTTTATCCGCAAACGTGAGACGATTTACAAGGAGCTGAACCTGAAGGACGCCGACAATGACTCACTAATCGACGCCATGGTCGCGCATCCCGAACTGATCGAACGCCCAGTTGTCTTTGCCAACGGCAAAGCCGTGATTGGCCGCCCACCAGAAACGGTGAAAGATATTCTCTAACCTCAATACAGATGCTAGGTTGAATATTTAGGAGGATAATATGTTCAGGTTTCTCTTTGTTTTCTTTTCTATTGTCGCGTCATCTTTGTCTGCACAGGTTATTCCCTTTCAAACAGAATTTGGAAATTTCTGCGGGTATTGGCGCTTGCTGCAGAATGACCGGTTTGTTGCGTTGCCGGATTGCGATCAACACATGCTGCCCTACCCCGGACACAAGGATGCGACCCCCTACTATCTTGGGAATTGCACGTCAGAAGTCACTGTCGGTGCCTACCAATTTGAAATGAAGGCGCATCACTCTCCCATATTTCTTGAATTCAGTGACGAGGCGCTCGTCACCTTTGCCGAAGATATGATCCCTTCCAGCACGCTCGTCCTAGGTACAGACAACAATATCGCGACGCTTACAATGAATTTGCGCGAACTGACTGTTGTTGAAAACGGGTTTTCAGCTTGGACAATCGAATATTATGCAGGATCAGAAATTATTCTCGATAGCTCCGAAAGAAACGCAACAATATGCGATGGCTCGAAAATCCTGCTCCCGTATGACTCGCAATGGTATCTGAGCCTCGGCGGCTACAACAATGTGCCCTTGTTTGTGACAAATGAAGGAAGTCTGGTGCCCTTCGATTCCACCAGCGTATCGACGATTTTGAACTCCAAATCTGATCCTGTCCTGTTGGCAACCGTTCCAGTCACCATCACGCCAAATGAAAATGCCACCGATATCCCTTGGAATCTTATTAATCTTTCAAGGGGGGATCAAACCGGCACCTATACGTATCGGCTCTCCATGACAGGTCAGTATCGTATTGCTTTCCGGTTGGGAAAGACATTGTTCGAAGTCCCCTTCTTCGTGAGTGAGGATTGCAGCCCAAGCGTAACCCTTGTCGAAATCGCCGGGACAGACGCCGGTTTCACCATTTCCCCGGATTGTTCTGCGATTATTCGCTAGGAATCCACGCTTCAAATACTCCGTCGGGCCTTTGAAAATGATCAGCTGGCAAACGATCCGGGGTCAGGCATTGGATATATTTGGTGATGTCGCCTCTGCCTCTAACCCCGGATAATACCGCCAGAGCGTCAGCGCGCGCGCAACCACGAAGATGAACATCGACAACCACAGCCCGTGGTTCCCCAGCAATGGCACCGTCACGATCAGGCTGACGGTGTAAACAACAACCGACTGGAACATCGCCACGCGCATATCGCGCGTGCGGGTCGCCCCGATAAATATCCCATCGAACATCCAGCTGGGCAGGCCAATCAGCGGGAACAGGATCATCCACCAAAGGTAAACCCGTGCCTCAACCTGAACTTCGGGGGCTTTGGACATGACATCGATCATCCACGGCCCGATCAACGCGAACCCAAGCGCCAACACAATCGCCGATCCAAAGGCCCAGTAACTGGACAGCAGCGCGGCGCGGCGCAATTGTGCCCGGTTCTTTGCGCCCAGCGCCTGACCCACCAAAGCCTCGGCTGCGAAGGCGAACCCATCCAGCGCAAAGGCCGTAATCGAAACAAATTGCATCAAGATCTGGTTCGAGGCGAGTGTCACATCCCCCAGCCCCGCACCAAGGAACATGAAACTCAGGAAACTGGCCTGCAACAGCAGCGAGCGGATCATGATATCCGTATTCACCACCGCCATGCGTTTGATTTTTACCCGGTCAAATACCCGCGCCCAATCGCGCCACTGATCTCCGGCAAAGGCCGCCCTACACAGCCAGAGCCCCAGCAGCAAGCCGCTCCATTCCGAGATCAGCGTGGCAATCGCCACCCCCTCGACACCCCAATCGAGTCCAAGGACAAACCACAGATCAAGCACGATATTCATGCCGTTGATAAACACCTGAAGGACCAGCACCGCCCGCGTGCGTTCCAGCGCGATCAGCCAGCCGGTAATCGCGTAAAGCGCAATCGCCGCCGGCCCTCCCCAGATACGAATGCCAAGATAGTCACGTGCCAGCGCTTCGACTTCCGGTGATGCGGGCGAGATTTGGAACGCCCCCCAGAATAACGGCAGTTGCAGCAGAATAAACAGCAGCCCGCCCGCGAACCCAATCATCAAGCCCCGCACCAAAAGCGCGCCGGTTTCACCAACATCGCCGGACCCGCGGGCCTGCGCAACCAACCCCGTTGTGCCCATCCGCAAGAAGCCAAAGATCCAGAACACCATCGACAGCGTGATCGCCCCGATGCCCACTGCGCCTATCGGGGCGGCCTCACCAATCTGGCCGACCACGCCCGTATCAACGGCTCCAAGGATGGGATAAGTCGCATTAGAGATCACAATCGGGATCGCGACATTCAACACCCGTTTGCTGGTGATCTGCTCGTTTTCTGTGCTCATGCCTTGCCCCGATCTCACTGAATGGTGAATGTGTTATGATTCTGCTTGCATATTCCAGCCAAATCACTATCTTGCAATTGAGAATAATTCGCAAGTGCAGGATTAAACAATATGCCGACGGACATCGTCACAGAAAAATCCACCTTCGGTTTGCCCGAAAAAATCGGCCCGTTTCGCCTGAAACGACTGCTGGTGGCATTGGCATTTCTGGCGCTAGCTGCCGCGCCCGGCGAACTGGGAGCGTTGACCCGCGGCTTGATGACGGACGCCTATGTGCAGGTCTCGGCCTTCGTGGCGACAACCCTGCTGATCTTTTACGGGGCCGAACGCCTGTTCAACTTCAATCTCGGAGAGGCGTTGCGTAACGCACGCGGTTTTCAGGTGCCAATGGCGGCGCTGTTGGGGGCGATCCCCGGCTGTGGTGGCGCGGTCGTGGTGGTGGCGGCCTATACGTCTGGCAATGTAGGTTTCGGCGCAGTTGTGGCAACGCTGACGGCAACGATGGGGGACGCCGCTTTCCTGCTGATCGCGACCCGTCCCGATGCTGCACTGGTGGTGCTGCCGCTGTCCTTCGTCGTGGGTATCCTTACAGGCTATCTTGTTGATCGCTATAACAGTTTTGATTACCGCGGTCGGGCCGTTGCCAGCTGTGACCTTGCCCCGTTTATTGGGCGCACACGTTGGAAAGACGTGATCTACGTCGCGATGGTCGTGCCGGGCCTGATCATGGGTGTCTCGCAGCTTGCGCAGGTTGATCTAGAGGCAACTTACGGCCTGCTGCTGCCGCTGACAGGACTGTTCGGAACCGCGATTGGGCTCTTTATCTGGGCAACCTCGCCGGTGCAGGCAATGACACATCAGAATGACTCCCCCCTCACTCGCGCGGCCGAGGAAACGAGCTTCATCTCCGTCTGGGTGATCGGGGCGTATCTTGCCTATGATTATATTGTGACCTTCACCGGCGTGGATTTGCAAACCCTGTTCGCCTCGGTGGCACCCCTCTTGCCGCTGATGGGGATCCTGATCGGGTTGATCCCGGGATGTGGGCCGCAGGTGCTGGTAACGACGCTCTATATTAACGGGCTGATCCCCTTTGCCGCACTGATCGGTAATGCGATTTCCAACGACGGTGATGCGCTCTTCCCCGCGATAGCGCTTAACCCCAAGGCAGCGATCATGGCGACGCTTTATTCCACCATCCCGGCGGTGATTGTGGGCTACGGGTTCTACCTGTTTGCACCCGGCTTCATGAACTGATCAGGCGGCGCGACCGAAACGCTGACGATATTCCCCGGGCGCGATATTAAGTGCCCGGGTGAAGGCGCGGCGGAACCGTTCATCATCATGAAACCCGCAGCGACTGGCAATTATGGCGAGCGGCAAGTCGGATTCCTCCAGCAGACGGCAGGCGGCCTCCACCCGCATCCCCTCCACCGCTTTGGCAGGGGTGATCCCGGTTTCCGCGCGATACAGGCGGGCGAAATTGCGGGGGCTCATCATCGCCTTTTCCGCCAAATCCTCTACCGTCAGTGGGGATTCCAGATTGTCCGCGATCCAGGCGTTCAGCGCTTCGAACCGGCCTGACGCGCTTTCCAGTTGATACTGTAGTGACGTGCTGAACTGCGACTGCCCACCCGGGCGCACCATGTAACAAACAAGGTTCCGCGCCAGCGCCAACGCCGCTGCGCGGCCAATATCGTCCGCCACCATCGCCAGACTCATATCGATCCCCGCGGTCACCCCTGCGGAAGTCCAGATGTCCCCGTCCCGGACAAAAATCGCATCCTCCTCTACGTCAATATCCGCGAAACTGTCCCGCAACAAATCGCAAGACTTCCAATGCGTGACGGCGCGACGTCCTGACAGTAATCCCGCATGCGCCAACGCAAAGGCGCCGGTGCAAATGGACCCGATGCGCCGACTGCGGCCGGCCAGAAGCCGAATTTCATCAAGGAAACGCGTATCTTTGACCGCCTCAAATACGCCGCCACCCCCAGCGATGATCAGCGTATCAATCCGGCCCGTCACATCCCCGAGTGGCATCGTGGTGACGGGCATCGGGGTGTCGCTGGCGATCATCCCGCCAGTTCGGGACACGACTTTGACCTCATACCCGGCCTTTTGAAACAGCACCGCATCCGAAAACACCTGCAACGGCCCTGTCAGGTCCAACAACTTCACGCCGGGGAAGACAACAAAAACGATCAGTTTGGCAGGTTTCGAGGTCATACTGTCATTTATGCCATATCCGATTTCCGTATTCTAGGAAAATCGAAAGGAGCCAAACCATGCTGATACTCAAACCCAATTGCGAATGCTGTGACAAAGACCTGCCCCCCGAGGCGACGGATGCGATGATCTGCACGTTCGAATGCACATTCTGTGCCGACTGTGTGGAAACGCGCCTTGGTGGCAAATGCCCGAATTGCGGCGGCGATTTCACCCGCCGTCCGCATCGACCCGCGAAATTTCTGGCAAAATATCCTCCCTCACCGACACGGGTGCACGGCAAACAGCCCGCCTGTATCGACGCGAAAGTGACCCACGGGTGCGCATAACTGCGCGTTCTGCGGTTGGTCAAAATTATCTTGAAATGCTGTATATCGCCATCAGCCTGCCAACCCGCAGGTTGACGCGACGTTCACGAAACCGTGAGTTGCATTACCTTCACGTAAACCTTACGTTGACGTAAAGGATAACCGCAGCCATGGAGAGACTCCTCATGACCGACGATCTGATGACCATCGGCCAGATGTGCGACAAATTTGATGTTACCCCCCGCACATTACGTTTTTACGAAGCCAAAGAATTGATTTTCCCGATCCGCGAGGGTCAAAAACGCCTGTTCACCAAACGCGACCGCGCCCGCCTGAAACTGATCCTGCAGGGCAAACGGTTTGGATTCAGCCTCGAAGAAATTCGTCAGCTCTTGAACCTCTATGATCTGGGGGATCAGCAGACGACACAGCTGACCAAAACCTATGAATTGGCGCAGGAACGCTTGCAGGTCATGGAAGAACAGCGCGACGAGCTGAACGAAGCCATCGACGATCTCAAAGAACAGCTGACATGGTTCGAAACCGAACTGTCACACCGCGGTGTTAAGCTCGCCGCAGAATAACCGGAGGCCCGAATGACAACCTACACCCCGCCCCTCAAGGATTTCCACTTCATTCTTCACGATGTCCTCAAGGTGCAGGACAGTGACATTCCGGGCTATGACGAGCTGGAACCCGACTTTACCTCGGCCGTGCTGGAAGAATCCGGCAAGCTCTGCCGCGATGTACTTCACCCACTGAACCATATCGGCGATGTCGAAGGGTGCCGTCTGGAAAACGGTGTCGTTCGCACACCGACAGGGTTCAAGGAAGCTTTTGATCAGCTCCGCGAAGGCGGCTGGCCGACGCTGGATTGTGATCCGGAATATGGCGGGCAAGGCATGCCCTATATCCTGTCCGCCGCCGTGGGCGAAATGCAGGTGTCTGCAAATATGGGTCTCAACATGTATGCTGGCCTGACGCATGGCGCCTATTCAACGATCCATGCTTACGGGACCGAAGAACAGAAAAACACCTTCCTGCCGAAAATGGTCACCGCCGAATGGACCGCAACCATGAACCTGACGGAGCCGCATTCCGGCACCGATCTGGGCCTGTTGCGCACCAAGGCCGTGCCACAGGACGATGGGACCTATGCGATCACCGGGACGAAGATTTTCATCTCTTCAGGCGATCACGACATGGCCGAAAACATCATACACCTGGTGCTGGCGAAAATCCCCGGCGGTCCGGATGGCGTGAAGGGGATTTCCCTGTTCATCGTGCCGAAATTTATCGTCAACGAGGATGGTTCGCTCGGCAACCATAACAACGTCGTCTGTTCCAAACTGGAAGAGAAGATGGGCATTCACGGGTCCTCTACCTGTGTTATGAACTATGACGGCTCTACCGGTTATCTGCTGGGTGAGGAGCACAAGGGCCTCCGCGCTATGTTCACCATGATGAACGAAGCCCGGATTTCCGTGGGTCTTCAAGGGGTTGCAATGGCGGCTGTGGCCTATGAAAACGCCGCTGCCTATGCCAAGGAACGGCTGCAAGGCCGTGATGTGACCGGCCCGAAGAACCCGGAAGGTCCGGCGGACCCGATTATCGTCCATCCCGACGTGCGTCGCGCCCTGATGGACCAGAAATCTTTTGTCGAGGGCGGACGCGCCTTTATCCTTTACGGCGGCACCCTGATCGACCGCGCTGCCCGCGCCCATGATGCGGATGCCGAAGGGCTGATCTCTCTGCTGACCCCAGTCATCAAGGGGTTTCTGACGGACAAAGGCTTTGACAGCACCGTCAAGGCGCAACAGCTTTACGGCGGTCACGGCTATATCGAAGAAACTGGCGCCAGCCAGTTTGTGCGCGATGCCCGCATCCCGATGATTTACGAAGGCGCTAACGGCGTTCAGGCGCTGGACCTTGTGGGTCGCAAACTGGCGGCAGACGGCGGCAAGCATGTGATGGCGTTCTTTGATATCGTAAAATCCTTCATCAAGGAGAACGAAGGCAACGCCGAACTGAAACGCGATTTCCTCGACCCGCTCAAAGCCGGGTCCAAGGATCTGCAAGCAGCAGCGATGTATTTCATGCAGGAAGGTATGAAAAACCCGCACGCGGCACTGGCCGGGTCCAGCGACTTCATGCACCTGTTCGGGCATGTCTGCTTGGGTCTGATGTGGGCGCAGATGGCCAAAGCGTCGATGGAAGCCTTGGAAAATGGCGCCTCCGACACGGCATTTTACGAGAACAAACTGGCGACCGGACGCTATTATATGGCGCGGCAACTGCCGGAAACAGCGCTCTGTCTGGCCCGCATCCAGTCGGGTGCCGAGCCGGTGATGTCGCTGGCCGCTGAAGCGTTTTGATGGCGAAGCGTCTGACCCTGCCAGTCCGGCGCTCAATGAACCTGACCGAGGACGCCTACGCGCGTCTTCGGGCACTGAACGAGGCCTATAACCTCGGCAATAACTACCTGCTGACGGTGCTGTTAGAGCGGTTGGACGATTATGCCGACGCCGACAAGTTGGACGTGGTGTTTCGCGACTTCATCGCCGAATACGGCGCACCAAAAGGCAAAATGTAACAACAATCTTTGGGGAGAGAGATGAAATTATACTGCTTCGGCCAATCCGGCAACAGCTACAAGGCCGCCCTGACACTGGCGCTGGCCGACATCGAATGGGAGCCGATCTTCGTCGATTTCTTCAACGGCGAGGCTCGCACCCCCGAATTCCGCAAGATCAACGTCATGGGCGAAGTCCCCGTGCTGATCGACGGCGACCGCACCTTCACCCAGTCCGGCGTGATGCAATATCACATCGCCCGCCTGACCGGGAAGTTTGACGGCAAGACGCAGGAGGAAAAGTACGAAGTGCTGCGCTGGGTGCTGTGGGACAATCACAAAATGTCCTCGCAAGCGGGTGCAACGCGATTCATCATGAATTTCCTGCCCGAAGCCAAACGCCCGGCAGAGGCAATTGCCTTTATGCAGGGCCGCGTCAAAGCCGCGCTCACGACCCTCGACATGGCGCTGGAGGGGCGAGACTGGCTGGTCGGCGACAGTATCACGCTGGCCGACATTTCCTGCTGTGGCTACCTGTTCTACCCCGAACCGTTCGGCTTCGAGCGCAAAGATTATCCCAATATCGACGCCTGGCTGGACCGCATCGCCGCCCAACCCGGCTGGAAACACCCGTATGACTTGATGCCGACCAAAGAGGTCGTCGTCTGAACTGGAGGAAATATGACCGAAGCCTATATCTACGACGCCGTTCGCTCGCCCCGGGGCAAGGGCCGCGCCGATGGTTCGCTGCACGAAGTGACCGCCGTCAGCCTGTCCGCGAATGTGCTGAACGCGCTGCAGGAACGCAACAATCTGGACACGAAACAGATCGAGGACGTGATCTGGGGGAACGTCACGCAAGTGAAGGAACAGGGCGGGTGTCTGGCCCGCTCCGCCGTGCTGAAGTCCAACTTCGATGAAAGCGTGCCGGGCATTTCGATCAACCGTTTCTGTGCATCCGGGATGGAGGCCACGAATATGGCCGCCAATCAGGTCAAGGGCGGCGCGGGCCATGCCTATGTTGCGGGCGGGGTCGAAATGATGAGCCGCGTGCCCATGGGATCAGACGGCGCGGCGATTGCTGTGGACCCGACGCTGGCGATGGAAACCTATTTTGTGCCGCAGGGGATTTCCGCCGACATTATCGCGACCGAATATGGGTTTTCCCGCGACGATTGCGACGCGCTGGCAGTGGAAAGCCAGAAACGTGCGGCAGCGGCGTGGGAGGATAACCGCTTCGCCAAATCCATTGTGCCGGTAAAGGATCAGAACGGCCTGACGATCCTTGATCGCGACGAATATATGCGCCCGGGGACCGATATGCAGGCGCTGGGTGCGCTGAACCCCGCCTTCAAAGATATGGGCGAGACGATGCCCGGCTTCGACAAGGTCGCGCTGCTGAAATACCCGCATCTGGAACGCATCAACCACGTGCATCACGCGGGCAATTCGTCTGGTATCGTGGATGGCGCAGCGGCCATACTGGTCGGTGATAAAGAATTCGGTGAGCGCAACGGCCTGAAACCCCGCGCCCGTATCAAAGCGACCGCAAAAATCGGCACCGATCCGACCATCATGCTGACCGGTCCCGTCCCCGCAACCGAGAAAATCCTGCGCGAGAGCGGCATGTCCATCAGCGACATCGACCTTTTCGAGGTGAACGAGGCCTTTGCCGCCGTCGTCCTCCGCTTCATGCAGGCGTTCAACGTGCCGTCCGACAAGGTCAACGTCAACGGCGGCGCCATCGCCATGGGCCACCCGCTGGGCGCCACAGGGGCCATGATCATCGGCACGCTGCTGGATGAGATGGAACGCGCCGACAAAGAAACCGGCCTCGCCACCCTGTGCATCGCATCGGGCATGGGTGCAGCAACGATTCTGGAACGGGTGTAATGCCCAAACTCGATATGTCAGGCTGGGAAGAATTTCCGGGCACACCAAACCGGATCACGGGCATCAATCTTGGCCCTTCTGCTGAACTGCCGCTTGGCGATCAGGCTGGTTTGACCCAGTTCGGCGCACATCTGGAACGGCTGGAGCCGGGTTCGTCCTCCTCCCACCGACATTGGCATGAAACAGAAGACGAATTGATCTACATCCTCGACGGTACGCTGGTGCTGATCGAGGACGAGGAAACCATCCTCAGCGCGGGCGACGCTGCCGCATGGGCAGCGGGCAGCCCGGTTGGGCATTGTCTTGTAAACCGGTCAGATCGGCCTGCGACCATGTTGGTCGTCGGCACCCGCGCCAAAGACGGTGTGGTCCATTACCCGGACCATGATGTCATCATGACCCATAACGCCGAAGGCCGCAGGTTCCACCGCGCCGACGGCACCGAAATCCTTCCAAAAGGAGACTGATATGAGCGAATTTCATTACGACGTAGATGCTGACGGTATCGCCACCATTTTATGGGACGTGCCGAACAAGAGCATGAACGTCCTGTCCTACGCCGGTATGCAGGAACTGTCGGACCTGTTCGACGAGGCGCATGCGGATGAAGCTGTGAAGGGCATCATCCTGACCTCCGCCAAGCCGGACTTTGCGGGGGGCATGGACCTTAACGTCATCGCGCAGATGAAGGAACAGGCGGGTGACAATCCGGCGCAAGGGCTGTTCGACGGGATCATGGGCTTCCACAAGCTGGAACGCAAAATCGAACTCGCCGGGATGGATTTCAAAACCAAGAAAGGCGGCAAACCGACGGTCTGGGCCTCCCCCGGCACGGCACTGGGGATCGGGTACGAACTGGCGCTGTCCTGCCATTACCGCATCGCGGCGGACAATCCAAAGGCCAAGATCGGCCTGCCAGAGATCATGGTTGGTATTTTCCCGGGTGCTGGCGGCACAACCCGCCTGACGCGGATGTTGGGCGCTATGGCGGCCTCGCCTTACCTGCTGGAAGGCAAAACCGTTGACCCGACCCGCGCCAAGGCCGCTGGCTTGATTGACGAGGTTGTCGCCCCGGACGAGCTGATGACCCGTGCCCGTGAATGGGTGCTGAACGCAACGCAGGCGGACACGATCAAGCCGTGGGATCTGAAGGGCTACAAAATGCCGGGCGGGGAGCCGTATCATCCCGCCGGCTACATGACCTTTGTGGGTGCCTCCGCCATGGTGAATGGCAAAACACAGGGCGTTTACCCGGCCGCCAAGGCCTTGTTGAGCGCGGTTTACGAAGGGGCGCTGGTCCCGTTTGACACCGCGTTGAAGATCGAGGCGCGGTGGTTCACCAACGTCCTGATGAACCCGTCTTCGTCCGCAATGATCCGTTCCCTGTTCATCAACAAATCCGCGCTGGAAAAAGGGGCCGTGCGGCCCGACGCGCTGGACCAGAAGGTGAAGAAGGTTGGCGTATTGGGCGCGGGTATGATGGGGGCCGGTATCGCCTATGTCTCCGCCAATGCTGGGATCGAGGTTGTGCTGATCGATCAGGCGCAGGAGGCCGCGGATCGCGGCAAATCCTACTCCGAAGGGATCCTCGACAAGGGTATGCAGCGCAAAAAGGTGACAGAGGAGAAGAAGGCGCAAGTGCTGGACCGTATTACAGCGACCACCGATCTCGAAGCGCTGAAAAACTGTGATCTGATCGTCGAAGCGGTGTTCGAGGACCCGAAGGTCAAAGCCGAGATGACACAAAAGGTTGAAGCCATCATTCCGACGGATTGTATCTTTGCGACCAACACCTCTACCCTGCCGATTTCCGATCTGGCCAAGGCGTCTTCGCGCCCTGACCAGTTTATCGGGATTCACTTCTTCAGCCCCGTCGACAAGATGATGCTGGTCGAAATCATTCGCGGCAAAGAAACCGGGGATCGCGCGGTGGCCAAGGCGCTCGACTATGTGCGCCAGATCCGCAAGACGCCGATCGTGGTCAATGACGCGCGCTTCTTCTATGCCAACCGCTGTATTATTCCGTACCTGAACGAAGGCGCGCGGATGCTGGCCGAGGGCGTGAACCCCGCGCTGATCGAAAATGCCGCGCGGCAACTGGGCATGCCGCTAGGGCCGCTTCAGTTGATGGACGAAATCTCCCTCGATCTGGGCGTGAAGATCGCCAAGGCGACCAAAGCCGCGATGGGTGACGCCTATCCTGACGATGATGTGGATGCCGTACTGTTCAAAATGTTCGACGAAGGTCGCGCGGGACGCAAGGCTAAAGCGGGTTTCTATGAATATGACGAGGCGGGCAAACGTCAGGGCCTGTGGCCGACGCTGGGCGACTACTGGCCCGTGGCGGACGTGCAGCCGGACCTCACCACTGTGCAGCACCGACTGGCGATGATCCAGACGCTGGAGGCGGTTCGCGCGCTCGAAGAAAATGTCCTGATGGACATACGTGAGGGTGACGTGGGCGCCATCCTAGGCTGGGGCTTTATGCCATGGTCGGGCGGTCCGTTCAGCTGGCTGGATATTCTGGGGGCAGGCAAAGCGGTCGAGATTTGTGACGGGCTGACGGAAAGCTTCGGCAAACGGTTCGCCACGCCAAAACTGCTGCGCGAAATGGCAGATAAAGGCCAGAGCTTCTATGGTCGTTTTGGAGCAGAGCAGAAGGCCGCTTAACACCTGGTCGGGCCAAGCCCTTCTTGGCCCGCGCCCGACCCTCCCGACGGGAGGGTGCTTCGCAACTGCCCAGGCTCGGTCGCTGTCATTGTTAACTCCAGATTTATCATCCTGCGCAAAATCTGCACAAACTTCACAAAAGGTGACATCCGCACCCATTGCGTGAACACAGGCTTGCCTCGCCCACCGCTTCGGGCATAGTAACCCGAAACCGCCCGGCAGAGGCAATTGAGGAGCAGATTATGTGCGGCATTATTGGCGTTTTGGGCAAATCCGAAGCCTCCCCCACCATCGTGGAAACCTTGCGGCGGCTGGAATATCGCGGCTATGACAGCGCTGGAATTGCAACGCTGCATAACGGCGAAATGCACCGCCGCCGGGCGGTTGGTAAACTGTCGGAACTGGAAAATGTGCTGGCCGCCAACCCCGTCGAAGGCCTGATCGGCATCGGTCACACTCGCTGGGCCACACATGGTGCCGCCAACGAGACCAACGCCCATCCGCACAAAGCTGGTCCTGTGGCAGTTGTTCACAATGGCATCATCGAAAACTTCGCCCGCCTGCGGGACGAGCTGGTCGCGAACGGTATCGTATTTGAAACCGAAACCGACACCGAAGTCGTCGCCCAGCTTTGCGCTTATCTTATGGCCGACGGCATGTCGCCTGTCGACGCGGCCGGGGCGACCATTGCCCGCCTTGAAGGAGCCTTTGCGCTTGCCTTCATGTTTGAAGGAGAGGACGACCTGTTGATCGCCGCCCGACGTGGATCACCGCTCGCCATTGGGCATGGCGATGGGGAAATGTTCATCGGTTCCGATGCAATGGCGCTTGGGCCAATGACCAATCGCATCACTTATCTAGAGGAAGGTGACTGGGCCGTCCTGACCCGCCAGAACGTCACGATCTACGATGCGCTTGGCAATCGCGCCAACCGCGAATTGCAACTGGTCAATGTTGACGCTGTGCGCGTCGACAAGGGCAATTATCGCCACTTCATGGCCAAGGAAATTCACGAACAACCCTCCGTCATGGCCGTAGCGCTCTCGCATTACCTGACGCAGGACCGCGAGAATGTGCAGCCTCCCGTCAGCCTCGATTTTTCCAGCTATGATCGTCTGGTGATCGTCGCCTGCGGCACCGCGTATCTGGCCGCCAATGTCGCGAAATACTGGTTCGAACAGATCGCCCGCCTGCCCGTCGAGATCGACATCGCCAGCGAGTTCCGCTACCGCGAGCCGCCGCTGAACGGGCGAGAGGGTATGATCGTAATCTCGCAATCCGGCGAAACCGCCGACACACTGGCCGCGCTAAAATACGCCACCGGAAAGGCCGCCAGAACGCTTGCCATCGTCAACACCCCGGCCAGTTCGATGGAGCGCGAGGCCGACGACACACTGCAAATCTTGGCGGGACCTGAAATTGCGGTCGCCTCGACCAAGGCCTTCACCTGCCAATTGTCGGTGCTGGCATCCCTCGCCATCCTCGCCGCACGGCAACGTGGTGTCATCGACAACACGCAAGAAATCGCGCTGGTTCAGACACTTATGTCTGCGCCGCGACTGGTTTCCGACGCCATCGCCGCCGAGAACGCGATTGAGGCGGCAAGCCGTGATCTCGCTAAAGCGACCGACATCCTGTTCCTTGGCCGCGGTTCGCTATTCCCGCTGGCGCTGGAGGGGGCGCTGAAACTTAAAGAACTCTCCTATATCCATGCCGAGGGCTATCCGTCTGGTGAACTGAAACATGGCCCCATCGCCCTGATCGACGATCAGGTCCCGGTGATCGTCTTTGCCCCGTCAGGCGACCTGTTCGACAAGACCGTCTCAAACATGGAAGAAGTCATGGCACGCGGCGGTAAAATCCTGTTGGTCACAGACGAAAAAGGCGCGGCCGAGGTCAGCAAAGGCGTGTGGAAAACCATCATCATGCCGGAATGCGACCCGCTGGTCGCCCCGATGGTCTATGCCATCCCGGCCCAATTGATCGCCTATCACACGGCGGTCGAAAAAGGCACGGATGTGGATCAGCCGCGAAACCTCGCGAAATCGGTAACGGTGGAGTAGTGGCAGCACCCTACCGCAACCTCTCCGACTAAGGAACAGCCGCGAGTGCCGCCTGCAACACGTCGATTTCTGCACGAAGGATGTCTTGGGACACGCGCATGGACAGGGTCTCGGCATGCGCGTCGTCCTGCATCCGGGTCAGGGTATCGATCCGGGATTGCAGCAAAGTTTGCAGCGTGTCGCGTGGCAGCGTTTGGCCAGCATCCAGTACCATTGTCACCGCCAATATTGGCGAGACGGAATGCGGGATGCCATCGCTGACCTCGGTCAACATATCCTGAAACGCGCGCTGGCCATCCGGCGTCAGGGTCAGGATCTCGCGATCCGGGAAGGCGTTCGAACTGTCAACCTCGCCCGTCACCCACCCCCGGCGCTGAAACCGGTCTATGATCCGGTAAATCGCGTGGCGCGAAAGCCCCAATAGGGCCAGCGGGCCAGAATCAAATGCTTTCGAAATGGCATAACCATGTGCCGGATGCGCATGGAGCACCGACAGCACCGCCAATTCTCTTGCATCGGACAGGCTCACGCGGTCAGACGCTCCACAACCGGTTCAAGGTCGTACATGACGAACGTTTCGATGATCTCCTCCATCTCTTTGGGGTCGCCGTGGTTTTCGTTGCCTTCGGCGGTGGCAAGATAGTCGTACAATGTTTCCTTGTCGTCAAATGTCGCCCACACGATTACGGAATTTCGTTCGCGATCCGCGCTGACCTGATAGGCGCGCACGCCCTCAATCGCATCATCCATAAAAACCGGAGGTTTTTGTGTAATCCGCACAAGATCATCGAACCGTCCCTCCTTCGCGGTGGAGACGGAAACGAAGGTATAAAGCTTGTTGGTCATGTTATTTCCTCGTCATTCAGACTGGCCGACTGAAGTATCGGTCAGTATCGTGTATTTAGTAACTAATTACTATCTTTCAACCCTCAAAATGTCTGCCAATAAACTTTTCTGCTTGTATGCCCCGCCCCCTGCGCCTACCTGAAACCAAACATTTTGGGGACAGACATGCGGGACAGGCTGCCATTTATCTTCATCGTCATCACGGTGATTATCGACGCGATGGGTGTAGGGCTGATCATGCCCGTGACGCCGGCACTTGTGCGCGAGCTGACGGGGCAGGATATATCAGGCGCGGCCATTTGGGGTGGAGCGCTGATGTTCACCTTTGCCATCATGCAATTCCTGTTTATGCCGATCGTTGGCAATCTGTCGGACAAGGTAGGACGGCGGCCCGTATTGCTGGTATCCATGTTCATCATGGGGGTGGATTACCTTTTGCATGCGATTGCGCCGACCATCTGGTTGCTGTTCCTGGCGCGGATCATCGCCGGGATTATGGGGGCAACCTATACGACCGCGACCGCCTTTCTGGCGGATGTCTCGTCCAAGGAAAACCGGGCCGCGAATTTTGGACTGGTTGGGGCAGCCTTTGGGATTGGGTTCATTATTGGCCCTGCGATCGGCGGCCTGCTCGGGGAATACGGAACGCGGGCACCTTTCTATGCGGCGGCGGCGCTGGCGCTTGTGAATGCCGTGTTTGGCTATTTTGTTTTGCCGGAATCCCTGAAACCGGAAAACCGCCGTCCGTTCCAGTGGCATCGCGCCAATCCATTCGGGGCGTTTATGCGCATCCGCCAGATGCCTGCCTTGATGGGTTTGTTCATGGTAGTGTTGTTTTTTGACATCGCGCACATGGTCTATCCCGCAATCTGGAGCTTTTACACCATCGAGGCCTTCAAATGGAGCGAGGGGATGGTCGGCTTCTCGCTTGCGGCCTATGGATTGGCAGTTGTGTTCATGCAGGGGGGTGCGATCCGTCCGATGATCAAGAATTTCGGCGAACGGCGCACAACCGAAATCGGCTTGATTGCCGCAATCTTCAGCGGGATCGTTCTGGTGTTTATCAAGGACGGCTGGATGATCTTTGCCTTCATCCCGGTTTTGGCCGTGTCCGAAGTGGCAGGGCCTGCGATCTCTGCCATGATGGCCAACCGCGTCGGCGATGACGAACAAGGGGAGCTTCAGGGAATTTTGGGATCGCTGGCCTCTGTCGGTATGATCATCTCGTTGCTGATCATGCCGGTGACGTTCCGGATATTCACCAAACCAGACGCGCCGATTTACCTTCCGGGGGCACCATTCCTGGTCGCTGCGGCGTTGACATTACTGGCGCTGATCCTGTTGATCCGCATTCCCAAACAGGATGGGGTTTCTCCACAAACACCGTAATTGCCACGTGGCAATTGGGTAAGGCTGGCGGAATTGCCACTTGGCAATCGCGCTTGTTGTGTCGCGCGGTCCTTGCGCTCGATTCACAATCCACAACAGTCTGTTCCGACAGGAAACCGGGATACGTTCACTTCAATTGCCACGTGGCAATTGGTGCATCAGTCGTGGAAATGGCAGGCGACCATGTGCCCGTCGCCGGCATCCCTCCATTCCGGTTTCTGCTGGGCGCACAGGTCCGCGGCACGCGGGCAACGGGTGCGGAACACGCATCCCGAGGGCGGATTGATCGGCGATGGCAGGTCACCTTCGATCAGGATAACCTCCTTGTTCCGTTCAATCTCGGGGTCGGGGATCGGCACGGCCGAGATCAGCGCCTGCGTATAAGGGTGACGCGGGTGGGCGTAAAGGTCAGCGCTGTCCGACAGCTCCACCATATTGCCCAAGTAAAGCACCATGATCCGTGTCGAGATATGTTTCACAATAGACAAGTCATGGGCAATGAAGATCAGGCTTAGCCCCATCTCGTCCTGCAATTCCTTTAACAGGTTCACAACTTGCGCCTGAATCGACACGTCCAGCGCCGAGACGGGCTCGTCACAAATAATCAGTTTCGGCTTCATGATCAGCGCCCGGGCGATGCCGATACGCTGACATTGGCCGCCGGAAAACTCGTGCGGGTAACGGTTAACGAGGTTCGGCAGCAGACCGACCTTTTCCATCACTTCGCGGACACGTTGTTTGATTTCGGCCTTGGGCGTTTCTGGATAATGGGTTTTCAGAGGTTCGGCAATGATCTCGCCAATATTCATGCGCGGGTTCAGACTGGCCAGCGGATCCTGAAAGATCATCTGGACCTGTTTGCGCTGATTGCGCAATTGTTTCTTGTCGAATTTCAGAAGTTCCTGACCCAACCACAGAACCGATCCAGCCTCAGCCGGGATCATGCGAATGACCGCGCGGGCGAGCGTGGATTTGCCACACCCGGACTCACCGACGATGCCCAGCGTTTCACCCGCCTTAAGATCGAACGTCACCCCGTCAACGGCCCGCAATCTGCGGGGTTTTGTCCACGGCATGGCGCCTTGTGGAAGAACGTCGAAATAGACTTTCAGGTCCTGGACCTGCATGATTGTCTCGCTCATTTTATGTCCTCCACGGGCACGTTGCAGGCGCGGAAATGGCCGGCATGGCCGGGGATTTCCGTCAGCGGCGGCAGTGTGTCGACGCAGACATCCAACCGGTATTCGCAGCGTCCATAGAACGGGCAGCCTTTGGGCATATTCATCATGTTCGGCGGACTGCCCGGAATGGTGTTAAGCGTTTCATTGTCCTGATCCAGACGCGGAACAGCGGACAAAAGGCCACGCGTATAAGGGTGCGTCGGGTGCGCGAACAGTTCGTCAGTTGGCGCATCCTCCATCACCTGACCCCCATACATGACCAGCGTGTCATGGGTGGACCCGGCAACCACGCCAAGGTCGTGTGTAATCAGGATAATGGCGGTGCCGAAATCTTTCTGGATGTCGTCCAACAATTGCATGATCTGCGCCTGCACGGTCACGTCCAGCGCGGTCGTCGGTTCGTCCGCGATCAACAGCTTTGGCTGACACAAAAGCGACATCGCGATCATGACGCGCTGGCGCATCCCGCCCGAGAATTCGTGCGGATACATGGTGATGCGCGATTTTGCCTCGGGGATTTTCACCGCGTCCAGCATCTTGACCGATTCCGCAATCGCGGCGGATTTGGACATGCCTTTATGATGGACCAGCACCTCGGCCATCTGGTCGGACACCCGCATGTAAGGATTTAGCGAGGTCATCGGGTCCTGAAAGATCATCGAGATTTTCGCGGCACGGATTTTGTTCAGGGCCGGACCGTGGAGGTTCAGGATTTCAGTCCCCTCGAACATAACGCTGCCGGAGGCATAGCCGTTGCGGGCCAACAGGCCGATCATCGCGAACACCGCCTGGCTTTTACCGGAACCGGACTCGCCGACGATGGCGAGGGTTTCCCCCTCCTCCATCGAGAAGTTCATGTTTTTGACGGCGTGGACCTCGCCATCCGGCGTGTTGAATTTGACGTTGAGGTCGCGGACTTCAAGTAAGCTCATATCACCGATCCTTTGGGTCGAGCGCGTCACGCAGACCGTCACCGATAAAGAAGAAACAGAACAGGCTGACGACGAAAAACGCCAGCGGGAACCAGAGCTGCCATGGCGTGCCATACTGAATCGTCCCTGCCCCTTCGGAAATCAGCGCGCCCCAACTGGTAGACGGTTCCTGCACCCCAAGGCCAAGGAAAGAAATAAAGCTTTCCGTCAGGATCATGCCGGGGACCAGCAGCGTGGCGTAAACGGCGACCACACCCAGCAGGTTCGGAACGATATGTTTCATGATGATCTTGAAGCCCGGGACACCCATGGCCTGTGCTGCCTCGACAAATTCCTTGTTCTTGATGGTCAGGGTCTGGCCGCGCACGATGCGGCTCATATCCAGCCAGGAAATTAGGCCGATGCCGACGAACAGCATGACAACCGAGCGGCCAAACACCACCAGCAGCAGGATCAGAACGAACATGTAGGGGATCGACATCAGGATATCGACGATCCGCATCATGATCTGGTCCGTGCGCCCGCCGACATATCCGGCCACCGCGCCGTAAAGTGTGCCCACGATCACAGCGATCAACGCGCCGACGACGCCCACCATAAGGGAAATGCGCGACCCCTGAACGACACGTGCATACAGGTCGCGACCCAGATCGTCAGCCCCGAAATAGTGGCCTGTTTCAAAAGATGGTTTTCCCATCTCGGCCACATTGCCCATGATGTTCCAGTCAATTTCTTCGTTTGACCACGGGGTCAGAAACTGACCGGTCAGGGAAAACAGGATTACAAGCGTCAGGATGATCAGCGACACCATCGCCGCCTTGTTCTGCTTAAACCGGCGCAATGCGTCGCCCCACAGAGAGCGCCCTTTCACCTCGTCCATTTTGGCGAGGTTTTCGGCTAGATCGCCAACTTTTTGGGAATCAACTAACATCGTGTCCTCCCTCAGTAGCGGATTTTCGGGTCGATCCATGCGTAAAGCAGGTCGACGACGAGGTTGAACATAATGGTCAGCAGGCCGATCAGGATGGTGATCCCCATCATAACTGAATAGTCACGCGTCAGGGCCGAGTTCACAAAAAACTGCCCCATACCACCGGTCGAGAAATACATGTCGATCACAACTGACCCGGTGATCATCCCCACGAAGGCTGGTCCAAGATAGGAAATCACCGGCAGCATTGCCGGTTTCAGCGCGTGGCGGAAAAAGATGGTTTTGGCCGGCAAGCCCTTGGCCGTGGCCGTGCGGATATAGTTGGTGTTCAACACCTCTAGCATCGAAGACCGGGTGATACGCGCGATGGACGCCATATAGCTGGTCGAAAGCGCGATGACCGGCATGATCAGATATTGCCATTGCCCCCCGTTCCAGCCGCCGCCGGGCAGCCAGCCGAGCCAGAGGGTAAAGGTCAGCACCAGAAGCGGCGCCATGACGAAGTTCGGCAGCACCTGTGCGCCGATGGATATCCCGACGGCAAGATAATCGATCCATGTGTTCTGACGGATAGCAGCGATTGCCCCCAACGATACCCCCACGGTAACAGCGACAATAAAGGATAGGACGCCATAGGTGATTGTGATCGGGAAGCCTTGCGCGATGATCTCGTTCACCGAACGGTCCTTGTATTTAAAGGACGGGCCCATATCGAATTCTGTGACGAGGCCAACAACATAGTTGACCATCTGTTTCCACAAGGGCTGATCAAGGCCGTATTTCGCCTCGATATTCGCCAGAACCTGTGGTGGCAGCGGTTTTTCGGAATTGAACGGCCCGCCGGGTGCCGCGTGCATCAGCACAAAAGAGATCACAATCAAAATAAGTAGCGTCGGTATCGCGATCGCGATGCGCTTGATGACATAATTCAACATGACGATAAGCCCCGTAAATGTCGCGGTTCAGGCGATGCCCCCGACCGGCATACGTGAAGACACCGCACAATATGTGCGGTGTCTTCGGTTTTAGATCAGCTTAGTCAGCCGTGAAGTAGAGGTCCTTGGAGTACCAGTTCTGCTCTACGTTCTGGACCGGCCAGCTGCCTTTCAGGGCCGGATTCATCATATACACGTTGGTATAGTGATAGATCGGGATGATCGGCATTTCCTCGGCGATGATCTGCTCTACGCGGGTGTAGTTCGCGCTCGGATCTTCGGAGGTTTTGGCGTCAGCCAGCAGCTGGTCAACTTCGGCATTGCTATATTTGCCGTCATTGTAACCGGAGCCGGACTGAACGAGGTCGAGGAAGGTCGACGCTTCGTTATAGTCGCCGCACCATGCACCACGAGCCAGTTCGAAGTTCTGGTTGCCACGCTCTTCAAGGAAGACCTGCCATTCCATGTTGCCCAGCTCGACTTCTACGCCCAGCTTCTGTTTCCACATTTGCGACATGGCGATCGCGATCTTTTTGTGACCTTCGGACGTGTTGTAGATCATAGAGAAGGACAACGGGTTGTCCGGACCATATCCAGCCTCGGCCAGCAGTTCCTGTGCTTTGGCGTCACGCTCGGCCTGTGTCATCTGACCGAAAGCCACCTCGGGAACTTCGAAGTTCGCGGTCGCACCCGGTGTAAAGGTGAAGGCTTCATACTGTCCGCCCTGCAACACGTTATCCGTGATGATCGAACGGTCGATGGCATAGGACAGCGCCTGACGGACGCGGACATCTTTGAACGCCTCGGGACCGGAGTCAGACAGGTTGAACGTGTAGTAGTAGGAACACAGACGCGGGAAGGACAGAGCCTCATCCGGATATTCCTCGGCCAGACGCGGATACTGACCGGTCGGAACTTCGGTCCGGTCCAACTCGCCAGCGAGGTAACGCGTCAGCGCGGTGTTTTCATCGTTGATGACCAGCGCGATTGTCTGTTCAATGATGGTGTTTTCATTGTTCCAGTACATTTCGTTACGCGAACGTACCGAACGTTCCTGCGGCACATGTTCGGTCAGAACATAGGCGCCGTTGGACACGATGTTTTCCGGCTTGGTCCATTCTTCACCAAACTCGTCAATCACCCATTTCGGGGATGGGAAGGTGGAGGCATGGGTCGTTGTCAGCGGGAAGTAGGACAGCGGAACTTCGAGCTGCACTTCCAGCGTGTGGTCGTCCAGTGCTTTGACGCCAAGGTCATCAAGACCCATTTCGCCAGCCATAACTGCGCCACCATTTTTCAGGCCCATCACTTCGATGAACCACTGGTAAGGCGAAGCGAGTTCCGGATCAGCCAGACGCTTCCACGCATATTCGAAATCGCCAGCCGTGACGGGGTTGCCGTCGGACCATTTGGCTTCGGGGCGAAGCGTGAAGGTGTAGGTTAGCTTGTCTTCGGACAGCTCGTGCGACAGGGCAACACCCGGGACGAGGTTACCGTCAGCGTCCTGATTATAAAGACCTTCGAACAGGTCACGAACGATTTCCGAACCCGACACGTCTTCGACGATCTGCGGGTCAACCGAGCTGTGCTCGTCGAGCACACGGTAGGTAAAGATTTGTTCGTCAGCAAGCGCTTCCCCGGTGACCGGGTGGGTACCTGCGGCATATGCAAAAGATGCCGTCAGGGATGCCGCAAAAGCGCCAGCTGCCAGAGATTTGGCAAAGTGGCTCATAGACAATCCTCCAAGTTTGTTTTGTTTCGTTGGCTTACTGGTTACGGGTTCTCGGCCCGTACTTTAAGGCAAGCAAACCATGGCAAGAGATTGCGCCAGTGTATGGGTGCATTCAACCGTTTACTCGGCGTAAACGTCAAAATGACGAAGTAAAGGACGGAATGACGTAAGAATTGATTAAAGTCTGTCCCGAAAACTGAACCAAAGCATGGCCAGAACTAATAATGGCGAGCGAAGTGCAGCACCGCCAGGGAATCGACGAATCGGGATACGGGACATGATGTCGAATCGGGATGCCTGACCTGTGATAGCTTCGGCCATCAGTTTGCCCGCCAATACTGCCATGGCGACCCCGTGGCCGGAATATCCCGACGCCGACAGGATGTTTGGCGCGATGCGACGGAAGTCTGGCAATCGGTTCATCGTGATTGCCAATGTCCCACCCCAAGCATAGTCGATTTTGACGTCGCGCAACTGCGGGTAGACTTCCAGCATTGGCTGGCGCGCTTTGGCAGTGATGTCTTTCGGGAACTTATAGCCATAACTTTCACCACCGCCAAAAAGCAAACGGTGATCCTCGCTCAACCGATAGTAATTGACGACGAACTTACTGTCAGCGACGGCGACATCATCGCCGATCAAACTGCGAGCAGTATCAGCGCCCAATGGTTCGGTGGCGACAATGAAATTGTTGATCGGCATGACATGGGCGGCGACCTTGGGGTCGAGATGACCCAGATATCCGTTGCAGCCCAGCGCCACAAATTTGGCGGTGACAGTGCCAACTGGTGTTGTCACTTTGGCGGGATCGGCGTGGGATATGCCGGTGACACGGGTATTTTCATAGATTTTCACCCCGGCATCGCGCGCTGCTTGCGCCAGACCCAGTGCAAAATTCAACGGGTGAAGATGCCCTGCCCCATGGTCGATCGTCCCCCCGGCATAGACGTCGGTGCCCAAGGCATCACGGATCGCGACGCCATCCAGATACTCGATCTGATCATAGCCATAGTCATTGCGCAGCTTTTCCACTTCGGCCTGATAATGCGGCATGTTCTTGGCCTTTAGTTCGGCGTGAAGCACCCCCGGTTTGTAGGCACAGGGGATCGCATATTCGGTGATCAGATCGCGGACGGTGGATTTGGACTCTTCAGCCAAATCCCAAAGCTGTCGAGCATGGTCCGTTCCGACCAGTTTTTCCAGCTCCGGCTGTTCCACCCGCTGACCCGAGCCAACCTGACCGCCATTGCGCCCCGAAGCGCCGAATCCCACCCGTTGGGCCTCTAGCAGAATGACGTCAAAGCCCTGTTTCGCAAGATGTAGCGCGGTGGAGAGGCCAGTATAGCCGCCGCCCACCACACACACATCGCAATCCGCATCGCCATCAAGCGCCGGGAACGGGTCCAGCGGGATGGCTGTTGCGGCATAGTAAGAGGACGGATATTCCCCCTGCCGGTCATTTGCCGTGAGCAGATCCATCAGACATTCAGAAGCAGATGCTCCCGCTCCCACGGGCTGATAACTTCGAGGAACGCAAGGGCTTCATGCCGTTTCACGGCCTTGTAGACATCACAAAAATGCTTGCCCAGCACCTCTTCGAGCTCGGGCGCACCATTGAACAGGTCCAACCCTTCCAACAACGAACGCGGCAGGGCGCGAGGCAGTTCATAAGCCTCGCGTTTTTGTTTGCGGCGGGGTTTCAGCTTGTTTTTCAGCCCCAGATATCCACAAGCGAGCGAGGCGGCGAGCGCCAGGTAGGGGTTCGCATCCATCCCCGTCACCCGGTTTTCGACGCGCCGTGCTTCGGGCTTGGCGATCGGGATACGGATGCCCGTGGTGCGGTTATCCTCTCCCCATTCCAGATTGATGGGGGCAGAGCCCGACGCCACATAGCGACGGTAAGAATTGACATATGGCGCCAGCAGGCTGATCGCATTTGGGATATAGCGCTGCTGACCCGCGATGAAATGGTGAAACGCGTCGGTTTCCTTGTCATCGGGGCCGTTGAAGATATTCTTGCCATTCTTGTCGATCACCGACTGGTGGATATGCATCGCACTGCCCGGTTCATCCTGAATTGGCTTGGCCATAAAGGTCGCGAAACAATCATTGCGCAGTGCCGCCTCGCGGATCAGGCGTTTGAAATAGAAAACCTGATCGGCCAGCGTTACCGGATCGCCATGGACCAGATTGATTTCCAGCTGGCCCGAACCACCTTCCTGAATGATCGTGTCAATTTCGTATCCCATGTCATCGGCGAAATCGTAAATATCGTCGATCACCGGGCCGTATTCATCGACTGCCGCCATCGAATACGCCTGACGGCTAACCATCGGGCGCCCGGTCCGACCCACCGGTGGTTCAATCGGTTCGGCAGGGTTCAGGTTGGGCTTAGTTAGGTAGAATTCAATCTCGGGCGCGACAACGGGTGTCCAGCCTTCGTCCTTGTAAAGCTCTACGACGCGTTTCAAAACGTTGCGTGGGGCAAGGCCGATGGGTTTCCCCTTGGTGTCGAACACGTCATGGATCACCTGCACGGTGATATCGCGCGCCCAAGGTGCGGCGACTCCGGTCGAAAAATCGGGTTTCAAGACCATGTCCATTTCGGTCCATTGGTCTTCGATCTCCATATCGACATATTCGCCGTCGATCGTCTGATAGAAAATCGAGGTGGGCATGAACATACGTTCAGACCGGTTAAAGGTTGTCGAGGGCATCGCCTTGCCGCGCGACATGCCGACAAAGTCCGAGATGATGCATTCCACCTCCTCGACACGTTTGTCCGACAGCCATTCCTGCGTTGCCGCCGGGAATTTCGACACATAATCCATATTTGACATTTTACACCTTAGAGCCGACCGACCGGCTTTCCTTTCGCACCCTTTTTCTGCGCCAGAAGGCACAGCCAGTCGTGCGCCACTGTGGCCGCTGCGATGGCAGTGATTTCGGCATGGTCGTAAGGGGGTGAGACCTCGACCACATCCATGCCAATGAGATTAAGCGAGCCGAGGCCGCGGATCAACTCCAAAGCCTGCCAATTGGTCAGACCACCAATCACAGGGGTTCCGGTACCCGGCGCAAAGGCGGGGTCCAGCCCGTCGATATCAAAGCTGATATAAAGCGGTGCATCCCCTGCCCGGTCCTTGATAATTTTCAGCGCGGCATCGATTCCGTTTCGGTGAACCCACGGCGCGGTCAGGATCTCAAAACCATAATCGCTATCATTATAGGTTCTTAGGCCGATTTGCGTAGACTTAGACACATCGACGATCCCTTCCTGTGCTGCACGGCCAAACATGGTGCCGTGATCCAGACGGGTCGGGTCATCCTCCCACGTGTCGCAATGGGCATCGAATTGCAGCAACGCGACCGGGCCATATTTTTCGGCATGCGCTTTCAGCAGCGGATAGGCAGTATAATGGTCGCCACCCAGTGTCAGCATTTTTGCACCGCTTGCGACGATCTGCGCCGCATGCTCCTGAATGGCTGGGGTTACGGTTTCCGGGTGGTGCGGGTCGATCATGCAGTCGCCATAGTCGATAACCGACAGGGTTTCGAACGGGTCAAAGCCAAAGGGGAAGGCTTTCAGTTCCGCCAATTGCACCGATGCTGCACGAATGGCGCGTGGACCAAGACGGCAACCGGGGCGGTAGGTGACGGACGCATCATAGGGCACACCGCTGACAACCACATCAACATCCGTCAGATCACGCGTATAACGGCGGCGCAGAAAACTGGTCGCACCGCCATAGGTCATTTCGACGTCGCGGCCCCGGTTGGAGGTCGCGCGGAAGGCCTGATCGCCACTCATTTCAGTTGTTTCCTCATGAAGAACCACGCGCCAGTGATCCCGATAGCGACAAAGAGAATGATCAGCGTCGCAAGCGCATTGATGTCGGGGCTGACGCCCAGTTTGACTTTGGAAAAGATCACCATCGGCAGGGTTGACGATCCGGGGCCGGACACGAAGCTGGCGATGACCAGATCGTCAAGGGACAGCGTAAAGCTGAGCAACCAGCCAGAGATCAGCGCGGGCGCAATCATTGGCAGAGTGATGTCAAAAAAAACGCGGACGGGTTTGGCGCCAAGATCGGCGGCGGCTTCCTCGATACTGTCGTCCATATCGACAAGTCGCGATTGAACGACCACAGCGACATAGGCCATGCAAAAGGTGATATGGGCAATGGTGATGGTCAGCACCCCGCGCTGTGCGGGCCAACCCAGCGCGATTTCCATCGCGACGAACAGCAACAGCAGCGACAGGCCGGTGATGACTTCGGGCATAACCAGCGGGGCGGTGACCATACCGGTCAACAAACCACGCACGCGAACCTTGCCGAAACGGGTCAGGACCAAGGCAGCAATGGTGCCAAGAATGGTGGCGATCGTAGCCGAGATCACGCCGATTTTCAGACTGATCCACGCAGCGCCCAGGATTTGTGGATCGCGAAACAGCTCCCCATACCATTTGGTTGTCCAGCCACCCCAGACGGTGACAAGCTTGCTGTCGTTAAACGAATAAATCACCAGCGAGATGATGGGGATGTAAAGGAAAAGAAACCCCACAAGTGCCGCGATGGGGAGGAAATAAGACCGTCTCATGCGTTCTCCTCCGCCTTGGTTTGGGCCATGCGCAGGAACATCACCGGCACCACAACCGCAATTAGCATGGCGATCGCCACGGCACTGGCAACGGGCCAGTCGCGGTTGTTGAAGAATTCGGTCCATAGCACCTTGCCGATCATCAACGTGTCGGGGCCGCCCAGCAGTGCTGGGATCACATATTCCCCAATTACCGGGATGAAGACCAGCATCGACCCGGCAATGATACCGGGCAGCGATAGTGGCAGCGTTATGCGAAAGAATGTCGATATCGGACTGGCGCCAAGATCGGCGGACGCCTCCAACAGCGACCCGTCCAGCTTTACGAGGTTCGCATATAGAGGCAGGATCATGAAAGGTAGATAAGTGTAAACAACACCGATATAGACGGCGATGTCAGTCTGCAAAATGATCAGCGGTTCATTGATGATGCCAAGGCTGATCAGCAATCCGTTCAGCGTCCCGTTCGCCTTTAGAATGCCGATCCATGCATAAACGCGTAGCAGGAAGGACGTCCAGAAAGGCAACACGATCAACAGCAGCAACAGGGATCGTTTGGGTTCTTGCGACCGCGCAATATAATAGGCCATCGGATATCCGACCAGCAGCGTCAGGATCGTCGAGAAAAAGGCGATTTTGATAGAAGACCAGTATGCCTTGATATAAAGGCTGTCTTCCAACAGGTAGGCGTAATTGCTGAGTGTCGCCTTGATCGACCAGCCATCCGGTCCTTCGACGAACAGCGGGGAATAGGGCGGACGGGCAATCAAAGGTTCCGCGACCGATATTTTCAGGACCACAAGAAACGGGATCAGAAAGAATACCAACAGCCACAGCGTTGGCACGGCAATCACCAGTCCGCGCCCGGAAAATCCCATCTTGCGCAATAGGCTGGCGGTGCGACCATTCTGTGTGTCACTCAGGCTCATGTTGTTAGCACCACGCCACTACCGGCATTCCAGCTAAGGAAGACATCCTCGTGCCAGGTGATTGGTTCCCCCTCGATATCCAGGTTGGAGAGTGTCACCTTGATGGTCTTTCCAGACGCAATATTCACGCGATAGATCGACAGGTTGCCCAGATAGGCGACTTCCTCGACAAAGCCGGGAATGCAGTTGGCAGCGCTTGTTGCCTCACGGCTGATGCTGATCCGCTCCGGGCGAAGCGCTAGCGAGACGGTTTGTTTGGCGCTTAACCCTTCGATTGGTTTGGTAATCAGGTCTCCGGCTTCGGTGCCGGTAATACGCATTTCGTTCGGGGCGACAACGTCCACCCGTCCCTGAAACAGGTTCACGGTCCCGATAAAATCCGCCACAAAGCGCGAGTTTGGGTGTTCGTAAATCTCTTCGGGTTCGCCAACTTGTACGATTTTGCCTTCGTTCATGACGCCAATGCGGGTCGAAAGGGTCATCGCCTCTTCTTGATCATGGGTGACAACGATAAACGTCACGCCAAGGGATTCCTGAATGCGGATCAATTCGAACTGGGTTTCTTCGCGGAGTTTCTTATCCAATGCGCCCAACGGTTCGTCGAGCAGCAGCAATTTCGGTTGTTTGATCAGCGCACGCGCCAGTGCCACACGCTGCTGCTGACCGCCGGACAATTGATGCGGCTTGCGTTTGGCAAAATTGCCCAGCTTCACAAGGTTAAGCATCTCTGCCGTCCGGGCCATCGCCTGTTCTTTCGGCACGCCCTCGCGCAGCAACCCATAAGCGACGTTTTTCTCTACCGACATGTGTGGGAACAGCGCATAGGATTGGAACATCATGTTGGTGGGGCGTTCAGATGCCGGGACACCAGCAACGTTCTGACCATCAATCGTGATCGAGCCCTGAGTTGGCGTTTCAAACCCAGCCAACATGCGCAGCAATGTCGATTTTCCGCAGCCCGATCCGCCCAACAGGCAGAACAGCTCTCCCTTATAGATATCAAGCGAGACGTCATCGACCGCGGTAAAGTCGCCAAAGATTTTGGAGATATTCTGGATGCGGATAAACGGCTCGGCAGTGCCGGACCGCCAGGGTTTGGTTTCGGCAGCAATCGCAGAATCGGCCATGTGTCCCCTCATAATGCGGGCGGGGCTGATACGCCCCGCCCTGTTACTTTACTGACCGGTCTTGATCTCTGTCCAGAGCCGCGTAACCAAACGGTCCGTGCGGGCATCGTAAACCTTTGACCCCCACAGATGCGCCTTGGCTTCTTCGGTTGGAAAAATCCCCGGGTCAGAGGTGATTTCCTCGTCCACCAGCGGCATCGACGCGGCGTTACCATTCGCATACCAGACGTAGTTGGTGATATCGGCTGTGATCTGCGCATCCATGATAAAGTTAATGAACTTGTGCGCATTATCGGGATGAGGGGCGTCAACCGGAATAGCCATCAGGTCGAACCACTGCAACGCGCCTTCGTTCGGAATGACATAGGCAATTTCAACGCCATTTTCTGCCTCGGCGGCGCGGGCTTGTGCGATGAAAATATCGCCCGACCAACCCACAGAAACGCATATGTCGCCATTCGCAAGATCATTGATATACTGCGAGGAATGGAAATAGCGGATATTGTCACGCACCGTCTGCAACAACTCTGCGCCAGCCTGCATATCGTCAGCGCTCGTCGAGCGTGGATCTAGGCCAAGATAGTTCATTGCTGCCGGTAGGATTTCGGTTGGAGCATCCAGAAAGCTGATCCCACAATCCGCAACCTTCGCTGCGATTTCCGGATTGAACACAAGATCCCAGCTGTTGACTTCGTAATCTTCGCCAAGACGTTCTGCGATCATCGCTGTGTTATAGCCGATACCGGTTGTGCCCCACATATAAATCACCGAATGCGTATTGCCTTCGTCATATGCTGCGGCGTTGGCCATCAAGGCTTCGTCCATATTGACAAGGTTCGGCAGTTTGGATTTGTCGAGCGGCTGATACGCGCCCGCAGCCACTTGACGCTGCAAAAAGTCGGACGTTGGCACAACCACATCATAACCGGAATTCCCGGTCAGCATCTTGGCTTCCAGAACCTCGTTGCTGTCATAAACGTCATAGACAACCTTGATCCCGGTTTCGGCCTCGAACTTTTCGATCGTGTCTTCGGCGATATAATCCGACCAGTTGTAAACATTGACCACTGGCTCTTCCTGCGCGACCGCTTGGGTCGACAGAATCGCCAGCACACTCGTTGCTGTGATGAAGCGTTTCATCGGCATTCTCCCTACTAATAAGCCCGTTACACCGTTTTGGCGGTGGTGATGTCTGAATTAGAATGCGGGATTGAGTGTCCCGCAAGTGGTTTTTCTGGTTCAGACGGTTTCGAGGTAGGTCGAGACCTCAAATTCACCCATACGTGATGAAAAACCGTTCAATTCCTGCTTTTTCATCAGCGTATAAACCTCGTGCATAAGCGGTGGGAAAATCCGTTTGCACATTTTTCCATTCTCGAAAGCCTTGATCGCCTTGGGCCAATGTTCGGGCAATTGGGGTAAATCGGCGGAATAGGCGTCCCCTTCGATCGGGTCGACGGGCATTTTCGCCGCTTCGATCCCCTCGAGCGCAGCCCCGAGTACGGCAGCGACCACCAGATAGGGATTGCTGTCCGAACCCGCGACACGATGTTCGATACGTTTGGCCTCGGGCGGACCGCCGGGAATGCGTATCGCGGCTGTTCGGTTTTCATATCCCCAACAGATACCCGTTGGCGCATGCGACCCGGGCGCCATGCGGCGATAGGAATTCAAATGCGGCGCAAATAACAACGTCGACTCGACTAGACCCTCCATCAGACCATTAACCGCATATAACAGGGTCGGCGCACCTTCTTCACTGCCATTGTCGAAAATATTATTGCCATGTTTGTCCAGCACACTGAAATGCAGATGCATCCCGCTGCCCGCCTGCTCCAGATACGGTTTGGCCATGAAGGAGGCCGCAAACCCGTGTTTGCGCGCTATGCCCTTGACGAACCGTTTGAAAAAGGTCGCGTCATCGGCCGTTCGTAACGGATCAGGTGAATGAAGGAGATTTACCTCGAATTGCCCGGCTCCGCCTTCGGATATCGCGGCATCCACCCGAATGTCATGCGCCGCACATGCCGCATAAACATCGGCAAAAAACCCCTCGAAATGATCGACCATGTCCAGCGACATAATCGCGTCCCCATCCAGGCGGCGCGAAGTCAGGGGCGAGATAGGCTTGTTTGGATATTTGTCCGAATGCCCAATCAAGTAAAATTCCAACTCCAACGCGGTGACGGGTGTCAGTTCAAGGGCACGATAACGGTCCAGAACCCGTGCCAGCACTTGTCTAGGGTCTACAGAAGAAGGCGAGCCATCCTCCTCCCACATCCATAACGGTATAAGCGCGGTCGAACGTGCTAGCCAATCCGAGGGTAACAGACCGCGACCCGTCGGACGGGCAAAGCCGTCCAAATCACCAGCATCGAAAATCATCGGATTATCTTCGACATCTTCGCCCCAGATATCTTCGGCGCTGATCGAGAGTGGCATTCGAATGCCCTCCCGCAAGGTTTTTTCCGCTTGTTGCACCGGCAGACGCTTTCCGCGCCAGATACCGTTCAGGTCGACCACCGCCGCCCTGATGCTGGAAATATCCGGGTTGGCACGCAGCCAGTCGATATCGCTACTCTGAGGACTCTTTAGATTCATCCCTCAATCTCTGACCAGATAATCAAACTTGTCAATCGGGTGCAGGTGTTCGCGGAAAAAATATGTAACTTTGAGGTTTTCCTGAGCGTTGTTCGTTTCATGTTTGTTTTGAAGAGTTTTTTGATAGTTTCTGTTTGTTTTCTGAAAGTTTTAAAAGCGCGAAAAGGTTTACTGCCACCCTAATTTAGCGATATAGAGGGGCAAAAACCGGGACGATGCAAAGGCGTGACATATGAAACTTGGTTGGATCGGTGTTTTGCTGGCGGGTATATTTGCAACTGCCGCCGAGGCGCAGCAACGTATTGTCGTGGGGTATTTCAACGAATGGCCCCTTCCTGCCCATTACGGACGTCAGACTGGCGCATTTGACGCTGCCTTGGGCACCACTGTTATCTGGCAGGCGTTCAATGACAGCCAAACGCTGATTAATGCGATTGATCGGGGCGAGGTGCAATTTGGTCTTGGGGTCGGAATGACCCCGGTAATTGCAGCAGCAATACAAGGAAAATCCATTAGTATCATTGACATAGCAGTTGTATATACGCTTGCCGAAACCTGCGTTACGCGCCCGCGACTGAACATTTCCCCGGAAACACCTGAACAATTGCTGGACATTGATGTCGCCATTCCGATTGGAACCCATGTGCATTACACGCTGGAGCGCTTCGCCGGCACGTTGGGTCTGGATCCGAAACGTTTGCAACTGGTGAACATGAGCCCGCAAGAGGCAACAGGCGCTTATCTGTCCGGCAAGATCGATGCCGCCTGCGCTTGGGGCGCTTCGCAAGCGACGCTTAACGCACGTGGACGCGCGGTGTTTGACGATGCCTTTTTGGCGCAACCCGAAATTGCCCAATATGACCTTATCCTGACCGAAGATTTCTATGCCCAGGCGAATGCTGAATTGGTGGTGTCTTTTCTTCGCGTTATCAACGAGATAAACGATGATTTTAATCGTTATCCAGACCCGATATTGCCTTATCTTCCCACACTGGTAAATCTGTCTGCAGACTCTAGTAATTCAATACTAAACCTGTTTACCTTTCCCAGCGTCTCCGATAAAATCGACGGCAACATGATGACCGAAACCTTGATGAATGTAATGCAAGGGCTATCGGAATTCTACTTGGAAAATGCCACCCTGTCACAACCGGCTGACGATTTGGAACGCCTTGTAAACACAAGATATTTACAAGAGTTACATGCTGAATCGCAGCAACTGAACTTAACGCCACAACAGCAAGAGGACGATCCCGAGAGTGGTGAGGATGATCCCGCCCCACTCGCGCAGTGACGGCACCTCGCGAAAGAAAAACAGCGACACAAGGACCGTAAACAACATTTCCACCTGTCCCAACGCCTTGACAAAGGCGGCGTTCTGAAGCGTCATCGCCGCAAACCATCCAAATGAAGCAAGCGCGCCGCAAATCCCAACCCACATCGATATACGCCAGGTACGCAGGACCCGTTTCAATTCGCCCGGCTCTCGCCATACCAACCAAGCGCCTAACAGAATCGTTTGAAAAATGATGACATATCCGAGGGTTAACGCCGCACGTTCAACATATCCCCCTTCGCTCAATGCCAAGGTTGAAGCCCGATAACAAATTGCAGCAACGGCAAATAACGCACCACTCAACAGTCCAACACCCGCTGAAATATTGAAGATTCCACCTCGAAACGCCTTGTGGCTGGTCAAAAGCACAATACCGCACATAGAGATCAAAATGGCAAAAGCGGCCGCCCAACTGATCTGATCCCCCAGGATCACCAGGCCAAAGATCGCGGATTGCAGCACCTCGGTCTTGGAAAAGGCTGTTCCAACTGCGAAATTCCGCAAAGAAAAGGAATAGAGCAACAAGGCCGTTGCGAGGATCTGTGCAACGCCACCGATGCCGGTTGTGATCAGAAATGAAAGATTTGGTGTCGGTAACCGGGTTCCTGTCACACGTAACCCGAAAATCAACACCAACACCACAGGAACACCAAACAGGAAGCGCGACAAGGTCGCCCCATTATTGGACAATTGCCCTTTCAGATGTTTTTGCAATGTGGAGCGCACGTTTTGCAGCGCGGCGGCGGTGATCGTGATAGGGATCCAGGCTTCCATTACTAGTCAGTAAAATGATTATCCCGCGGGAATCCGCGCGGTGCCATACGTCCGGCGCTGGCCCGCTTGCCAAGCCAATCACCCAGTTCCATTTCTGTCCGCGTGCGCCCGGCCGGATCCAGCCAGCTGAGACCTTGGGCTAGGTCGAACGTCTTTGCGTCGCAAAGTTGTCCGTCAGCATCCGCATATTTTTGCAGTCGTACCCCTTTACCACGTGCCATTTCCGGCAATTCGCTTAGCGGGAAGATCAACAGTTTGCGGTTCAGCCCCACACAGGCGACATGATCACCCGTTACCGGTCGACATACCCTTGCCTTGCCGCCATCTTTGACATTCAGCACCTGTTTACCACTTCGGGTTTGCGCCTCAACATCTTGTTCTGGAACAATAAATCCGTCGCCAAAGCTTGATGCAACCAACAGCTTTCGATTTGGTTCAAAGATAAACAAACTGACAATTTCGGATTCGTTCGGGATGTCGACCATTAACCGGATCGGCTCTCCCATACCGCGTCCACCGGGCAGATTGGCACAACCAAGCGTATAGAACCGCCCGTTCGATGCAAATGCAATCAGCTTGTCTGTCGTCTCGGCATGAAACGCGAACCGTCCTTCATCACCATCCTTGAATTTCAGTTCAGAGGCCAGATCGATATGCCCCTTCATGGCGCGTATCCATCCCATCTGTGAACAGACAATCGTGATAGGTTCTTTTTCGATCATCGCTTCGATCGGCACGTCTTCGATCTCTGGTGCCTCAGCAAGATCGGTACGACGCGCGCCATTTACAGCATCCTTGCCAAACTTCTTTTTCACCTCACGCAGTTGATCCGAAATCCGTTTCCACTGCATATCCTCGTCTTGCAGCAGGTCTTCGAGGTCAGCCCGTTCAATCTGCAAGGAATCCAATTCGCGGCGAAGTTCCATTTCTTCGAGTTTGCGCAACGAGCGTAGGCGCATATTCAAGATCGCTTCAGCCTGAACATCAGACAATTCGAACTCGGCCATCAGAATGGGTTTTGGCTCGTCCTCGTTGCGAATAATTTCAATAACCCGGTCGAGATTGAGAAAGGCAACAATATACCCTTCAAGCACTTCGAGCCGTGCATCAATTTTGCCCATCCGAAAGCGTGACCGGCGGATCAAAACCTCGCGCCGATGGTCGATAAAGGCGCGCAGCACCTCCTTTAAGGACGAAACCTGAGGTGTGAGCCCATCGATCAACACGTTCATATTCAAGGCAAATCTGGTTTCCAGATCGGACTGACGGAACAGGGTCTCCATCAAGACAGAGGGATCTACGGTTTTCGATCTTGGCTCCAGTATCAGGCGGATATCTTCGGCAGATTCATCCCGGATATCCGCGAGAATTGGGATTTTCTTGGCGTTGATAATCTCGGCGATTTTTTCAATCAGCTTGGATTTCTGCACCTGATAGGGAATTTCCGTAACGACGATCTGCCAGGTGCCACGGCCTAGGTCTTCGACCTCCCATCGGGCGCGAAGACGGAACGAACCACGTCCCGTCTTGTAGCTGGCAAGGATCGACTCGCGTGGTTCCACCAATATGCCGCCGGTCGGAAAATCCGGGCCGGGAACATAGTCGAGCAGCGTTTCGTCGCGCGCATTCGGGGATTTGATTAAGTGTAACGCTGCGTCACATAATTCGCTGATATTGTGAGGCGGGATATTGGTTGCCATCCCGACCGCGATCCCGCTGGCCCCGTTTGCCAATAGATTGGGATAGGCGGCCGGCAGCACGATCGGTTCTTGCAGGGTGCCGTCGTAATTGTCGCGAAAATCGACCGCATCGTCGGACAGTCCCTCCATCAGGGCTTCGGCCGCTTCGGTCAGTCGCGCTTCGGTATAGCGCTCTGCCGCGGGATTATCGCCATCGATATTGCCAAAATTCCCCTGTCCATCGACCAGCGGATAGCGCACGTTGAAATCCTGTGCCAACCTGACCATGGCGTCATAAATCGCCTGGTTGCCATGCGGATGGTAGTTGCCCATCACATCGCCCGAAATTTTCGCCGATTTTCTGAAACCACTGGTCGCACTTAGCTTCAGTTCGCGCATGGCAAAAAGAATGCGCCGATGAACCGGCTTAAGCCCATCACGCGCATCAGGCAGCGCCCGATTCATAATGGTGGACAAGGCATAGGTAAGATACCGATCCCCTAGCGCGCGCTGAAGCGGCTCGACCAACGTCTCTCCCATATCGGGTATATCGGGGGTGTCGTTATCCTTGTTCATAGATGTTGTGTATCGCGACCGAATTATGGGGTCCAGTAGGAAAAGGAAATGCCTTGCCTTCGGGGCAAATTTCGCCCTTGCTAGAAAAGTCCAGACAAGAAGGAAAACGTGATGCAATCCATATTGATTACCGGTTGTTCGTCGGGCATCGGTTATGATGCGGCCCACCGTCTGCACGAACGCGGCTGGAGGGTGATTGCGACCTGTCGCAAGGACAGCGATTGCGCGCGGTTGCGGGGCGAGGGTTTGACCAGCTTCAAACTGGATTACCAAGACAGTGCTTCGATAAAAGCGGCCTTGGCACAAACGCTAGAGGTGACAGGCGGGACACTTGACGCCCTGTTCAACAATGGCGCTTACGCAATTCCCGGCGCCGTCGAAGACCTGCAACGCGAGGCGCTGAGCGATATTTTTAACACGAATGTATTTGGACAAATCGAACTTTCCAATTTGATCCTGCCGATCATGCGAAGACAGGGACATGGACGAATTATTTTCAATTCTTCGGTGCTAGGGTTCATTTCCACCCCTTATCGCGGAGCCTATTGTGCAACAAAGTCCGCATTAGAGGCGCTGGTCGATGCGCAGCGGATGGAGCATGCAGATAGTGAAATAAAATTTATACTAATCGAACCTGGTCCAATTCCGACAGAGTTCCGGCGTAATGCAGCAATACAGTTCGAGAAGTGGATCGACTGGAAGAAAGCCTATCGCCGAGACATTTACGAGGCCGAACTGAAAAAACGCCTTAACAATCCCAATCCAAAACCGGACCGCTTCGAATTGCCGCCCTCCGCTGTGACAAAAAAGCTGATCCACGCCCTTGAAACCCCGCGCCCTAAACCGCGATATATGGTAACAACGGCGACTTATGGCGCCAATTTGTTGAAACGCACCTTACCAACACGCTGGTTGGACAAGATCTTGCAAAAGCAGTAAGGAAAAACTCATGTGGTCTGACCCGCTTTTTATACTTGTTATAATTGCCTGCCTTGCGGTGCTGGGTGTGCTGACATTTGGCCTGATCGGGTTTACCCGGGGTGGGGACTGGAATCGCAAGCATGCCAATAAGGTGATGCGCTGGCGAATTGGTCTGCAAGCGGTCGCAATCATCCTAATCCTAATTTTCATATTTTTCCGGGGGAAAAGCTAATGGTTACGCTAAATCGCATCTATACCCGAACCGGCGATCGTGGTGACACGGGACTGGGCGATGGCACACGCGTTCCCAAACACTCCCTTCGGGTCGACGCCTACGGCACCGTGGACGAAGTGAACGCAACCATTGGTATCGCGCGTCTTTATGCCGTCGAGGATTTTGAAACGCAGTTAGAGCGCATTCAGAACGATCTGTTCGATCTTGGCGCAGATTTATGTCGTCCGGAAGGAAATGATCACACGCTGGACTATACGCCCTTGCGGATGGTTGCTCAGCAAACTGAACGGCTGGAACAAGAAATTGATGCGATGAACACAGCCCTGTCCCCACTCAAGAGTTTTGTCCTCCCGGGGGGATCCGCACTGGCAGCGCATCTCCATCTTTGTCGCACTGTATGTCGGCGCGCTGAACGATTGACCGTTGCCCTGTCGTTGGAAACACCGGTGAACCCCCATGCGGTGACCTTTCTGAACCGGTTGTCAGACTGGTTTTTTGTGGCCTCGCGGGTGGCCAATGATAATGGTGCCGACGATCTGCTATGGACCCCCGGCGCCAATCGCTAATCTATAATTCTGCCAGAATGGCATTGGCGATTTCCTGTTCTCCAGCGGCGGTAAGATGTGTGTCTGCGGCGCCTTGATGCCAGACCGCCCAGTCACCCTGTGCCACAAAGCCATCCAGAATGCGTTGCCGCATGAAAGCATAGGTATCAACATAAGTAACGGACTCTGCCGTCGCCGCTGCCAGTTGTTTTGATCGCAACGCTGCGCGCAAGGACTGTTCCCCTTCGGTCGTATCGCCACCGCTGGCAAAATTCAGATAATGTGCACCGACCACATAGATATCCGGGACCCCGGCGGCAGAAACGGCTTGAATCCAGGCGCGGATATTCGCCGTCGTATCGACTTCCACCACAGCGCCCACAAGTGGCGCTTCTGTCAGCGGTGTGGTTAGTGTGATCTCAGACCCGGAAATGCTGCTGATGACACGGCTTTCCCCGTTAACCAACACGTGCCCTCCCACCGTGTGTTTGCTGATATCCACAACAGAAAACACCGTATCTGTGGGCGCAGGTGTTGGGGATATTGTCGTGTCCATATCATTTGAGCCCGCATAAATGCAGCCAATATCCGGCGCGCCACCTGCCAGAAAATTCGAAACATCGGCCAACATATGTGACGAGCTATCCCCGGATGCCCCGACGTTTCTTACCACCATTCCCCGACTGACGCCAATTTGCGCCGGATAAAAGTCGGCAGGGCTTAATCCAATAGACACGTTGAACGTATGGCTGTCGCCTTCCGCTGCAAATAATGCCGGATAAGGGCTCAGGCTAAGCCGTTTTTCGATTGGAATATCTTCGCAGATCACAGCAATCTCGGCCAAATAGCCATCGAGCAGGCGAAATGCCTGATCGGGGTAACCCCCGATCCCAACATGTGTCGGGGTGGCGGCGGCGATTTGATGCAGATTGTCGTTGGTCTGCACACCGCCATCATCAACCCATGTGCGCCCATAGGTATCTGCGCCAACCGTCATCCGCATTTCAACTTGTCCGGTCAATGACAAGCCAGAGATTTCGGTATCCGCGCTGTTTCCATCCGCAGTCACCCACCGAAACGGTCCACCCGTTGTCGTATAGATTGCAAAGCGATCATTGCCGGCATTGTCGACCATAAACAAATAGCGTTGATCGCTATGGTCAGCCGCGTTCAATTCGAAACGCGCATAGACGTGAATTGCACCAGGATTAAACGGGAACAGGCTGGTCGCTAGCGCAATCCCAAAGTCGCGTGAAGCCGACAGGTTCAGCCCTTTGACGTCGTCAATCTCGTAAGCGTCCACACCATATTGTGTAAGCTTTGACACTGGTGAGCCATCATACGCGTTCGCAGGGGTAAGCGCGTCATTGATCACCATCCGGTCATTTACAAAATCGATCGCGAAACCATTGCGTGCGCCAAGGGCGGTGATCGCCGCGTTCGTGCCCGCTGAACCACCACGCAACGATAGTCCATCCAGACCAAGTTTTAGCGCCAGATCCATGCGATCACCACAAGGCCACGATTTGGCCTGCGGTCGTCCCGCTTGCCAGCACCCGGTCAACGCGAATGGGCAAAACGCCGGTCGGGACCGCCGTAAACGTCGTTGGCGTAGACTGTCCCGACATATGTACGACCACGTCACCGGGGCTGCCGATATACAAAGACCGCGAGGTGAAAACCAGGTCGCTTGAATCACTTGGAGTAATGTTTTGGGCTTCGCGTGCCGGGCTTTCCAGCCCACCAACCATGTTCTTATACGTATCAATCGCCATGAATGCTCCTGTCATCGAAGACCTGATCTTCGACATATCTGTTTCTCTGAAAGGGAGGTTCGGCCGTATCGGTTTCAATACTGGCGTCAGCCTGTTTATCCGGATGTAATTAATTTTTGATTAAATTTGCCAATATTGTGGAATGACATGCGTCAGGTGCAACTTGACCCAATGTTCCTCTTGCGGCTAGGGACGGCAATTGATTGATTAAGTCAGGACGAAGTGGGATTCTGTGCAGTGTGAGTTTAAACTGCGCAGCGCCAAATACTCGGAGGATACGAATTCATGAAAGCTCTCGTGCCCGTCAAACGCGTGATCGATTACAACGTGAAAGCACGCGTTAAAGCAGATGGAAGTGGCGTTGACCTCGCCAATATAAAAATGTCGATGAATCCCTTCGACGAGATTGCAGTGGAAGAGGCCATCCGCTTGAAAGAGGCAGGCAAGATCGAAGAAATCGTCGCCGTTTCCATCGGGGTCAAGCAGGCGCAAGAGACGCTCAGAACAGCACTCGCGATGGGCGCAGATCGGGCCATTCTGATTGTGGCCGCTGACGATGTTCATCAGGATTTAGAACCGCTTGCTGTCGCCAAACTGTTGAAAGCAGTTGTCGATAGCGAAGCACCGGATATCGTGATTGCCGGGAAGCAGGCGATTGACAATGATATGAATGCGACGGGTCAGATGCTCGCCGCGCTGTTGGGTTGGCCGCAAGCGACATATGCTTCCGAGCTCCTGGTCGAAGACGGCAGCGCGACCGTCACGCGCGAGGTTGATGGCGGCCTACAGACAATCTCGGTCCAATTGCCCGCCATCGTGACGGTGGACCTGCGCTTGAACGAACCACGCTATGCCAGTTTGCCCAATATCATGAAGGCCAAGAAAAAACCGCTAGAGGAAAAAACGGCGGCTGATTTCGGCGTCGATATTTCCCCCAGATTGGAAATCGTGACCACCACCGAACCGCCAACCCGTTCGGCTGGCGTACGCGTTGGCAGTGTGAATGATCTGGTCGAGAAACTTAAAAACGAAGCGGGGGTGGTGTGATGACTGTTCTTGTTCTAGCCGAAATCAACGGACAGGATTTGGCGGTTGATCAAACCGCGAAAACCGTGTCTGCTGCCAAGCAATTGGGCGATGTTGTTGTTCTGTGTGCCGGAACCGGGTGCGCTGCGGCGGCTCAGGCGGCTGCGCAATTGGATGGTGTTTCCAAGGTTCTGTTGGCCGATGATCCTGCTTATGCGAATGGGTTGGCCGAACCCATTGCTCAGCTGGTGGCCGATATTGCCGCAGCATATTCGCATATCCTTGCGCCAGCGACGGCCTCGGGCAAAAACGTTCTTCCGCGCGTTGCGGCGTTATTGGATGTGATGATCATTTCGGATGTCGCCGGGATTGTTGATGGCGACACGTTTGAACGACCCATCTATGCCGGGAACGCGATCCAGACGGTGCGAAGCCGCGATGCCATAAAGGTGATCACCGTGCGCACCTCCAGTTTTGATGCGGTCGCACAAACGGGTTCGGCAGGTGTTGAAACACTCTCAGTCAGTCCGCAAAACACTCAGTCGAAATGGATCGAAGACAAGACTCAGGCGTCCGATCGTCCCGAGCTTACATCCGCCAAGATCGTGGTTTCGGGCGGGCGCGGTGTTGGGTCCGAAGACAATTTTGAGTTGATCGAAAAACTGGCTGACGCGCTTGGCGCAGCGGTTGGGGCGTCTCGTGCTGCGGTTGATTCCGGCTTTGCCCCGAATGATTGGCAAGTTGGTCAAACCGGCAAGGTCGTCGCCCCCGAGCTTTATATCGCGGTGGGCATTTCTGGCGCGATCCAGCATTTGGCCGGGATGAAAGATTCCAAGATAATCGTCGCCATCAATTCCGACGAAGACGCGCCGATATTTCAGGTGGCCGATTACGGATTGGTCGCGGACCTATTCGACGCGGTTCCCGAGCTGATTTCAGCGCTTGGATAATTGAGCGTTTTGCGATCTGGTTTATGCAACCAGATCGCTTTTCCCTGTCATCAGCGACTTGATCGACGGGGTCAGGCGGTTGGCGACCAATTCGTGCACCGGACGTGTCATCCAGAAAGATTCCCGTGATGCCCCGCCCAGAATGCCGCCCTGCATCTCTTCATCAATCTGAATTTTTAAGACTTGATCGACATGTGGCGCTAGCGAATCCACCAAATCCTCGGTGATCACCGAGGGCACCCCCTTCACATCCAGCCAAAGCAATATCTTTGTGGTTTCAATATCTGCCAACAGTTCCAGCATCCTTGCCATCCAGGCCGCTGTCATTTCCGAATGCACGATCTGAAACGCTCTTGCGTCTTCCTGTCGAAGATGTTTCAGCATGGCCGAAACATATTTGAACCGACTGAAATCCGTTTTGGGATATAGCGATTTCAAGGCATCTGAAACCCCCCGAATGCGCTGATTGCGTCTTGGGAAAACAGAATACATTCGATTTGATAGCGGTTCCGCGTTCATCGCCTGCACCACGCAAATTTCAGCGTTTGAACAGGCTTCAAGGATCACGGGGTCCTTCAGGAAAAAGCCCGGCCCAGCACCTGGGGTGCCCCAGTTTGCGCAGGAAGTTTTAATCTTCTTCTGAACCAGTTTTGGAAAAGGACTCGCCACAAATTTGCCAAAGGGTTCCGACCCACCGATAAAGGCAATGTATGGGGATTTCAGAGACGGGCGCGGCCCGCGGAAAACCTGCTGACTGCGACCAAAACGATACAATTCAATCTCCCCGGAGTCTATTAATGCTGTGCCATATCCCATCCCGCTCACCTCGTTCGCCTATTACGCGAACGAGCATCTACGAGTCGGATTAAGACTGGCTTAAAAAATCCAGAGGTATTTTTCTAAAATTTGACGCAGTTAGGGACAGCCTAGGCAACCAGGGCCTTGTCTCCCATGTTCAAATATTTTTGTCGCCGCTGCTTGCGCAACTCGGCAGGTTTCAGCGGCGTCAATTCTTTCAACATGTCCGCAATTGCAAGACCGACCGAATTAATTGCCTGCTTGGCATTGCGCTGCGCGCCGCCCACCGGTTCCTGAATGATCCGGTCTGCCACGCCAAGCTTCACAAGATCCTGTGCGGTCAGACGCAACGCTTCGGCGGCATCCTGGGCAAAGCTTCCGTCTTTCCACAGGATTGACGCACAGCCCTCGGGGGAAATGACCGAATAGATCGAATGTTCCAGCATCGCCAGACGATCCGCTGTCGCAAAGGCAACGGCACCACCTGAACCGCCCTCCCCAATCACGATCGATAAAAGCGGCACCCCGATCTGAAGGCACTTTTCCGTCGACCGAGCAATCGCTTCCGCCTGCCCGCGTTCTTCGGCACCTTTGCCGGGATAAGCGCCTTGGGTATCGACCAGCGTGATCACCGGAATGCCAAACCGATCGGCCATATCCATCAGGCGGATCGCCTTGCGATAACCTTCGGGGCGCGCCATGCCAAAATTCCGCTCGATCCGGGATTTCGTGTCGTTGCCCTTCTCGTGCCCGATCACCATCACCGGCTGATCGTTGAACCGCGCAAGTCCCCCCATTACCGCCAGATCGTCAGCAAAATTCCGGTCGCCCGCCAAGGGCGTATATTCCGTGAAAAGCGTATTGATATAGTCTATGCAATGGGGGCGATCCTGATGCCTCGCAACCAAGCATTTCTGCCACGGTGTCAGGTTCTTATACAGGCTTTCCAACATCGCCGCGGCTTTCTTATCCAGCGCCTCGGCTTCGTTACCAACATCAACCCCTTCACCCTGACGCGCCATCGCCCGCAATTCGGCGGCTTTGCCTTCAATCTCGGCCAATGGCTTCTCGAATTCGAGGTAATTCTGCATGATGTTTTCCCTAAACTGTTGCCCTCAATATGCCGATCCCGATGCGGGAATGCAATCATTCAGCCGCCAAAACCTGCTTCTCCGGTTGCGCCTGCGCGGCTTGCAACCCACAGAACATATCCAGCCGTAATAACCGAAAGAACCGAAGTCCCAAGCATCATCAATAGCAACGGATACGCGCCCGCTTCTACTGTCAGCATAGTTCCGGTTGTTGCCGACAAGGCAGCCCCACCACCGATCATGATCGCGCCCCCCAATCCCGAAGCACTGCCTGCCAGGTGCGGCTTTACCGACACTGTTCCGGCGCTGGCATTTGGCAAAACCAATCCATTCCCCAGCCCCATCAGGCAAAGCGGACCGAAAAATGTCAGCGGATGGATGATGCCAACCAGAATAAAAAACAGGGCGATCAGTATTGCAAATGTGGTGATTATCGTCCCCGCCGCCATCATCCTGTCCAGCCCAATCCGTTGAGAAAAGCGCCCGGTCAGGAAGTTGCCCAGCATATAGCCACCGGGAACGAACACAAAATACATACCTAACTGCGCAGGCGACAAAAACAACACTTCCTCAGCCACGAATGACGCGCCTCCAATGAAGGCAAAGAAAACGCCGGATGCAAATCCTGCGGACAGGGAATATCCCCAAAACCGACGCGAGGTGATCAATTCAGGATAGGCACGAAACTGTGCTGCAAAACTGGTTGATTGCAGGGTATTCGTCTCTCCAAGATCAGCCCAGATAAGCCATGTCGCAGCGGACCCGAATATCAGCACAAATATGAACGAGGCCTGCCAGCCAAACCCTTCCTCCAGAAAGCCACCGATCATCGGGCCGATCATTGGGACAATTGCCATGCCCATTGTGACATAACCGATCATACTCGCAGCTTGGTCAGGGGCGCTGACATCCCGAACAATTGCACGCGACAGCACCATCCCGGACGCGACGACCGCCGACAGCATGCGGAAAAACAACAGAATTTCGATAGTTGGTGAAAAGATGCATCCAACGGTCGCCGCCAGAAATATCCACAAAGACCACATCAGCACCCGTCGCCGCCCATATCGGTCAGACAAGGGCCCTATCAGGATTTGCAACACGGCCGTACAGGCGAGGTAAGCCGAGATCGTCAGCTGCACGACCGCATAATCGGTCGAAAAATAGGTCGCCATCCCCTTTAACGAGGGCAACATGATGTTCATGTTCAGAGCCGACAGGCTGGCCAGCACAACCAGTGTCACCACATGCGGTGGCGTCACGCTGTTCAGCCAACCTTTCTCGCGGGAAAAGTAACTTTTCATCGGGCTACATTATGCCTGATGAAATCTTGTGCAATGGCAAAACTCACTGAAGGTCGGAAAACGCGGCGGAAAGGCGATCCACTGCCTCTTCCACCAATGCGCGACGCGTGGCGAGGTTGAAGCGCATATACCCTTCTCCACCCTTTCCGAATATGGGGCCCGGACTAACCGCGATTTTTGCAGTATCTTGGATACGATCTTTGATCTCGGCTGCTGACATACCCAACCCACGAAAATCCACCCATGCCAGATAGGTCGCCTGCAATGGCATCGATTCTACACCTGGAATGGCATTCATCCCGGCATCAAAAATTTTCCGGTTACCATCAAGATAGTCCAAAACTTCGGTCAGCCATTCATCACCGCCATTATAGGCAGCCGTCGCCATCGCAACGCCAATCGCACTTGGTGACAACGATCCAGCGCTTAGTCCCGCACTAAAAACCTTGCGTAAATCCGGATCTTCGATGATCACATTCCCCGTGTGCATTCCAGCAAGGTTAAAGGTTTTCGTCGCACCCGACAGCGTGATCAGGCGATCCACAATCTCGGGCATCGCCATTGCCATCGGGATATGTTTATTCCCTGTAAACACCAGATCATGGTGAACCTCGTCTGACACCAAAATCAGATCATGTTTCGCGCAGAACGCGCCCAGTTCGCGCAATTCCTCATACGTCCAGACCCGTCCACCGGGATTGTGAGGTGAGCACAAGATCACCAACTTTTCGTCGCCGCGCAGTAGGGTTTCCAATGCCTCGAAATCCATTTCGAGGCGACCGTTATTGTTGATCAATTCAGATTCGACCAAACGGCGATTGTTCGCGTTCACTGCACTGATAAACCCGTGATAAACGGGTGTGAAAATGATCACGCCGTCGCCTTCGTTTGTGAACTGCTGGATCGCCAGCGAGATGCCATTCATCATACCGTGACAGCTGAAAATCCACGTCGGATCGACCGTCCAGCCATGGCGCCGCTCCATCCAGCCACATATCGCCTCGGTATAGGCTTTGTGATCCCCGCCATAGCCAAACACCCCGTGTTCAGCCATATCCTTCACGCAACCCAGCACCGATTGTGGCGGTTTGAAATCCATGTCCGCCACCCACATTGGAATCCCCTCATGCGGGTCCAGCCCGTATAGCGATTCCATTTTGTCCCACTTGCTTGATCCGGTGCCGATCCGGTCAATCACTTCATCAAAATTGTACGTCATTTCCAAGTCCCGTCTTACCGCGCAAAGCTACCCAAATAGTCGGCAGGGGCAAGAGCCTTCTTGCAGCGCCGCGGCTGATCGCTTACATCCGGCATCATGACGATACGACCGATCCTGATCCATCCCGACCCGCGCCTGAAAAAGGTGTGTGATCCTGTATCCAATGTGGATGCAAACATCCGTAAATTGGCGGATGACATGCTGGAAACCATGTATGACGCCCCCGGCGTTGGACTTGCCGCCCCGCAGATCGGGGTGATGAGCCGTATTTTCGTGATTGACACGTCGGACAAGGAAGCGCCCGCCGACCCGATGGTCCTGATCAACCCAGAAATCACGTGGGAGTCAGAGGAACTCAACACCCACGAAGAAGGCTGTCTTTCCATCCCCGAAATGTACGAGGAAGTCACACGCCCCAAACAGGTGCGCATGGCTTACCTTGATGTGGATGGCAAACCGCAGGAACGCGAGTTTGATGCATTGGCCGCCACCGCCGTTCAGCACGAACTGGATCATCTGAATGGCATATTGTTTATTGATCATATATCGCGGTTGAAACGCACCATGATCACGAACAAAATGAAGAAACTGAAAAAAGAACTGGCGCGCGACTGATGCGTCTGGTCTTCATGGGCACACCGGATTTTTCAGTGCCTGTGCTGGACGCACTTGTGAACGCAGGTCATGAAATTGCTGCGGTCTACACCCAGCCGCCCCGCCCAGCCGGTCGCGGCAAGAAAGATCGCCCCAGCCCTGTCCATCACCGCGCCGAGGCACTTGGCTTGCCAGTTCGAACGCCGAAGAATTTCAAGGCGGAAGAGGACCGCGACGCCTTCGCCGCCTTGAACGCCGACGTCGCCGTTGTCGTCGCCTATGGCCTGATCCTACCGCAAACCATCCTCGATGCGCCAACGCAAGGCTGCCTGAACATCCATGCTTCGCTGCTTCCGCGCTGGCGTGGGGCGGCCCCAATCCATCGCGCAATCATGGCGGGTGATTCCGAAACCGGTGTCTGCATTGTGCAGATGGAGGCAGGGTTGGACACTGGCCCGGTTTATCTGCGCCAGTCAACGCCCATCAGTGCCGACGACACCACGCAAACCCTCCATGACCGGTTGTCCGAAATGGGGGCAAAGCTGATCGTCGAAACTCTCGACCGCCTCCCCCTCCCGTCCACTCCGCAATCGGAAGAAGGCGTCACATACGCCGCCAAGATCGACAAGGCCGAGGCGCGGATCGACTGGACTCGCCCTGCCACCGTGATCGACCGCCAAATCCGCGGTCTCTCCCCTTTCCCGGGCGCATGGTTTGAACTCGACGGCGAACGTATCAAAGCGCTAAACAGCCGCCTCGCCACCGGAAATGGCGCTCCCGGCATTACACTTGACGACGCACTGACCATCGCCACAGGCGACGATGCTGTGCAGATCACCCAGCTACAACGTGCGGGCAAGGGGGCACAAGACGTTGACACATTCCTGCGCGGCACCCCAATCCCCGCCGGAACTCAGCTGGAATAATTATGAAACTTGACCTATCTCAAGGTCACATGTCCTTGCTGGTTTAAGACTAACCTCCAAAGAAGGAGGTAACTTATGTCACACACACCAAATGAACTTCATGACATGTTTCCGGGGAAAGAGGATAAGATCCACGCCTTGAAAACCACGAGCGGAGAATTCGCCGTTCTAAGCGACAAATATCACGCGCTCACCCGCGCCATTCACCGTGCGGAAACCAATGTCGAGCCCACCGACGATTTCCATTTGGAAGAAATGCGCAAAGAGCGCCTACATCTCCTGGATCGCATTTCGCCGCTTCTGGCGGATTAACCGCTTGGCTCTCTCGATGAATCGGGTAAACTCCGGTCAAAAGGGAGAGCCATGTTTTTCTCATTCTTTGGATCACTGATTATTGGCGGTATCGTGGGATACCTGTCCGAGAAATATAATTTCACCCATAACGGTATTCTTCCCAGCATCATCATCTGCCTCGGGGGTGTAATGTTGCTGTTCATGGTGCGCGTGATGTTCGGGTGGAGCTTTGGCAGCCCCGGTGTAAACGCGATTGTCGGATCCGCCGGGGCGCTGATTATCGTGCCAACGGCGGCCCGCAAGTAATCAATACGTTACTCGCATCGCCCACAATGCGATGGTGCGCTTCGCGGTTTCATCTAACAGGCAGCCGGTGCCCGCAATGTGACGCATCGAACCGCTTCCCCAAATGGCATATTCTAGCGCGCATTCGGCATCACGAAACGCGATCCACGCACGCTGGGCATCCCGAAGCGTTTCAACCCGGTTGGCATATTCCGGAAAATATTCCGCTTCATCAGTATCCCATGCCTCAAATGCCGCTTTCGTTGCCTGATATTCCACGTTCAACAGCACGTCCCACGCCTGATATTCGTCATTGTTGCAACTGGCCATTCCAAACGTGGTATACCCGCCTTCCTCGGTCTCCTGACATTTGGACGACATGGTTCCGATACAGGCTGTTTTGCCGACAAAATCCTCGGCAGCGTCATAGCACGCCCGCAATTCGTCCAACATCCATTCATGCCCTTCGGATTGCGCAACAGCCATCCCGGGACAGGTCAGCATCAGAAACAGAAGCCAACGCGTCACAGGAAAACCCTTTCGTACACCCAGTAGCCGGCGATTACCGCGATACCCGCTGACATCGGAATCGAAATGACATTTCGATACCACGCCTTTTTGCCAAACCAGTATCCAAAGGTCAGGAAACACAACAAGATAACAGCCAACTGTCCAAATTCGACCCCGACATTAAACCCGATCAGCGCGGATACGAACTGCCCTTTTGGCAAACCAAATTCTGTCAAAACCCCCGCAAATCCCAATCCGTGCAAAAGCCCGAACACAAATATGATCGCGGGTCGCCACGGGCTCAGCTTTGACATGAAGATATTCTCGATTGCCACATACATGATAGATGCCGCGATCAACGGTTCAACGATAGATGCCGGAATTGTCACAATCCCCAGCATACCCAATGCAAGTGTGATCGTATGAGCCAGCGTAAAGGCCGAAACCTGCCACAAGAGCGGTCGCATCTGCGTCGATAACAGGAACAGGCCGACAACAAACAGAATATGATCCAACCCCAGCGGCAGGATATGTTCAAACCCAATAAAGATATATGAAGTGAACACCCGCCAGAATGGTTGATCCGTAACTCCGGTCAACGAAATCGGGTCCGATGACGCCCCCGGCGTCATGAATTTCGCATAACCGATTTCATCGGTGGCCGTGAACACGCGCAGGTGGATGTTGCTCATGTTTTCGTTGGACGATACGATCAAGCTCTCCGAGGCTTCCGGCAGATTGCTTTCAAGATGTATCTGCGACAATCGTAACAGCTCGACATCCCCAACCTCGGGGATAATCACGTCGGTGATCTCGAAGGGAATAACAACACCATCCACTTCAAATGTGATCTGCGACTGGAACTGATCGCGGAAATCATTGAACGCGGCACGCAACTCGGCTGGCTCCAATGCCCGCAACGCTTCGTAATCTTCGATATTTTCGGCTTCGTTGGTGTCTTCCAATGCCGGATCCAACCCCGCGATCACGGCTTCCAACGAAAATTCCAGAATGGCCTCGTAGCGATGATCCCCAAATCGCATATCCAGCGTTCCGGGGGGCAATGCATGTGCCAACACCGTAACAGGCAATAAAATGATCGTTAGGGCCGCAAATAGAAAACGCACGAGAATGTTCCTTGACTAAATCGTGTTTGACTTGAACTTTACAGCACAACTCAGAGGGGGTTTTCCAGATGTTTCGTGCAATTGCTTCATTTACTGTCTTTTTGTTTACTGGCTTGTCCGCAACGGCACATGAATACTGGCTGGAAGCCCGCGATTTTACGATATCCTCCGAAGATGTGATGGAGATCGGAGTATTCGTTGGTCAAAACTTCAAAGGAAATGAATATCCCTATGATGCCGCGCAACATCAAAGCTATTTCATCATTGATGGCGCTGGCAGCTGGGCGCCCGATTTACGCCCCGGTGATCGCCCTTCACTTGCTGTCACGCCACGCGAACCGGGTTTGAATGTCATTGTTGATGTCGCCGCAACGCAAAAACTTACCTATACCGAACCGGATCAGTTCGCACGGTTTATCGAACATATGGAACTTGACTGGGTTCTCGAAGAACACGCCGCCCGCAACCTTCCTGAAACTGGCTTTGGCGAAGGGTATACCCGCTATGTCAAGGCGCTGGTCGCCGTTGACGATGGCGTGGGCCAAGACGTTCACGTCGGGATGCCGTTCGAACTTGTGGCGCTCGCCAATCCCTATACGGACGATATCAGCCGCGGTTTGCCCGTGCGTTTGTTCTTTATGGGCAACCCTCTTCCACGTCGCAAAATCGAAGTGTTTCACAAGGGCAGCGAGGAGACGCTGACCGTCTATACCAATGCCAATGGTCTGGCGATTATTCCTGTGGAGTCGGGAACATATATGTTGAACAGCGTGCAAATGGTCATCCCGCCCGAGGAGGACCAAGAAGCAACCGGCACCTCGTGGCATTCTCTGTGGGCGTCCTTGACCTTTACTGTCGACTAAGCCGACAGCTCGTCCAATATCGGGCAATCGGGGCGGTCATCGCCGTGGCATTTATGAACCAGATGCGACAGGGTCGCGTGCATGGATTGCAGCTCAGCGATTTTTGTCTCAATCGCTGACAGATGCTCCTTTGCTACGTCGCGCACCTCGCCACTGGCACGGTTTTTGTCCTCATAAAGCGACAGTAAAACCCGGCAATCCTCAATTGAAAATCCAAGGTTCCGTGACCGGCTCAGGAATTTCAGCTTGTGGATATGGGTATCGGAAAAATCCCGATACCCGTTTTCAGATCGATCAGGCGCAACCAGCCCGATTTCCTCGTAATATCGGATCGTTTTTGCAGGTAGCCCTGCCTGTTCCGCAGCCTCACCAATATTCACTATGGCCTCCATCGTTTCAACAGCAGCGCGTTCGACACAACGGATACGCTGGAAAACGCCATCGCTGCGCCCGCAAGCGCAGGGTTCAGCAGACCCATCGCGGCAATCGGTATCCCGATGATGTTGTAAATAAACGCCCAGAACAGGTTCTGCCGGATTTTCCGCGCCGTTGCCTGTGCGATGTCCAGCGAGGCCCCGACAAGCGTCGGCTCCGCTCGCATCAGCACAAAGCCCGCCGTCTCCAGCGCCACATCTGCGCCGCTGCCCATGGCGATGCCCAGATCAGCCTCGGCCAGTGCGGGGGCGTCATTGACGCCGTCGCCAACCATGGCGACCTTGCGCCCCTCTTTCACCAGCGCCTTGATCCCTTTGACCTTGTCCAGTGGCCGCATTTCCGCGCGCACTTCGTCAATCCCGACCTCCGCCGCGATCAAATCAGCCGTTGCCTGATTGTCTCCGGTCAGCAGCAGCGTCTTGATACCCCGGTCGTGCAACGCCTTCACCGCCTGTTTCGCGCTGTCACGCACGGTATCAGCCAGACCGATCAACCCCAGCACCTCGCCATCGCGCGAGACCCAGACGACCGTCTGACCCTTATCCAGCATGTCATCAGCCAGCGCGGCATCAGCACCGTCAGCAGCATATGCCTGCCGTCCGATCATCACTTTCGCACCGTCAACTGATCCTTCGACCCCCGCCCCGATACTGGCCTTAAAACCTTTTGGCGCACTCAGCGTCAGCCCCCGCGCCTCGGCAGCAGCGACCATCGCTTTGCCCAACGGATGTTCCGACCCTGACTGAAGGGACGCCGCCACCCGCAGCAAATCCTCCTCGGTCCCGTCGAGCGGTTTCATTTCGACAATCTCTGGCTTGCCCATCGTCAAGGTCCCGGTCTTGTCAAATACAACTGTGTCAATGTCGCGCGCCCGCTCCAAAACTTCGATATTGCGGATCAGAATACCATGCTTCGCGGCGACACCCGTCCCCGCGACCAGTGCCGTCGGCGTTGCCAGACCCAGCGCACAGGGGCACGCGATCACCAGGACAGAGATCGCCGCCGTCAGCGCGCCTTCGACTCCGCCACCAATCGCCAACCAGACGCCAAAGGTCACAACAGCGATAACCAGCACAACTGGCACAAATATCCCGGCCACCCGATCCACCAAGCGCTGGATCGGCGCTTTGCCTACCTGTGCCTGTTCCACCAGATCAGCAATCCGCGCCAGTGTTGTGTCCGACCCGATCTTGCGCGTTTCCACACGCAGCAACCCCGATCCATTGATCGCCCCCGCGATCACTGCGTCACCGACATGCCGCGCAACGGGCATTGGTTCCCCGGTCAGCAGGCTTTCATCCAGCTCGCTCTCGCCCTCGATAATCGCGCCATCAACGGCCACACGTTCGCCGGGGCGGACAATAACCACGTCGCCCAACCGCACCTGATCAATCGGCACCTGCTGTTCCACGCCATCGCGCAGCACCGTTGCCTCGTCCGGGCGCAGCGCCATCAACTGGCGCAGCGCCGCCGACGCAGACGCCTTCGCGCGGCTTTCCAGAAACTTACCTAACAGCACCAACGTGATGACCACCGCTGCCGCCTCGAAATACAAATGCCCCTTGGCCGCCATGCCCTGGGTCAGCAACAAATAGAGCGAGTAGAAAAACGCCGCACTCGTCCCCACAACGACCAGCTGGTCCATATTCCCGGCCCGCGCTTTCAACGCATGCCAGGCGCCTTTATAAAACCGTCGTCCGATGATGAATTGCACCGGGGTGGCCAGCGCCAACTCCATCCACGGGGACAGATGGAACCCGATCCCCGTCCACATCGCCACCATCTGCGCCACAAGTGGCAAGGTCAGGGCGATGGCAATCCCCATCTCCCATACATCGCGATTGCTGGATGGCGCTTCGACATGATCCTCGTGCAGATGCGCCGGATACCCGGCATCGTTCGACGCCTCGGCAATCGTTCCGGTATCCACCTCCGCCGGGTAATAAGTGACCGACGCATTTTCTAACGCAAGGTTCACCGATGCCGATACCACCCCCGGTGCGCCGGACAGGGCCTTTTCAACCCGTCCCGCACAGCCTGCGCACGTCATGCCGCTGATATCAAATTTCACTGTTTCTGTTGTCTGTGCCTGATCGAGACTCATGGGATTCTCCTTCTTCGGCACCTGATATAATCCTTCCAGTCACTGGAAGGTCAAGGGCATAAAACCCTCTTTCCTAATAAAACGCACCGCCCTATAAGCGGCCCCATAGCGACGGAGGCGAGAATGCGCACAGCCAAGGTGACCCGCAAAACGGCGGAAACCGATATTTCGGTCGAAATCAACCTCGACGGAACGGGTGTCTATGACAACCAGACCGGCGTTGGGTTCTTTGACCATATGCTGGACCAGCTCTCGCGCCACGCGCTGATTGATATGACCGTCAAAGCGGACGGAGATTTACACATCGACGATCACCACACGGTCGAGGATGTCGGCATTGCACTTGGCAAAGCCTTGGCACAGGCTATGGGCGATAAGCGCGGCATCAACCGCTATGGCTCCTGCCTGCTGGTGATGGATGACACGCTGATCCGTGCGGCGCTTGATATGTCCGGTCGCGCCTATCTGACATGGAAGGTCGATTTCACGGCCAGCCAAATCGGCAGTTTCGATACGGAACTCGTTCGTGAGTTCTTCACCGCGTTCGTTATGAACAGCGGTATGAACCTGCATATCGAACGGCTGGACGGGATCAATTCGCACCACATTGCCGAAGCAAGTTTCAAAGCCGTCGCACGTGCGCTGCGCGTGGCACTGGAAACCGATCCACGGAAAGCCGACGCCATTCCGTCGACCAAGGGGACCCTGTCCGAATGACCACCGTTATCGTCGATTACGACAGCGGCAACCTGCACTCGGCCGAGAAAAGCTTCCAGCGAATGGCGGCCGAGGTCGGCAGCGGCCCGGTGCTGGTGTCGTCGGATCCCGACTTGGTGCGTCGCGCCGACCGGATCGTCCTACCCGGCGTTGGGGCGTTCGCGGATTGCCGCCAAGGGCTGGCGGGATATGACGGTCTTTTCGAAGCAATAGAAGATCGCGTCATCCGCCACGGCACGCCTTTTTTGGGTATCTGCGTTGGGATGCAAATGATGGCAACCTGGGGTCGTGAACATGGTCACGACACCAAAGGGTTTGGCTGGATCCCGGGCGAAGTGGTGGAAATCGCCCCGTCAGACCCCAACTTGAAAATTCCGCATATGGGTTGGAATGACCTGACATTCCTGCAACCTCACCCCGTGTTTGACGGTCTGAGCGATGGTGACCACGCCTATTTCGTGCATTCCTATCATCTTCAAGCCGACGCAACCGACCAGTGTCTGGCGACGACAGATTATGCCGGTGCCATCACTGCAGTCGTGGGTCGTGACAATCTGATCGGAACCCAATTCCACCCGGAAAAAAGTCAGGAAACCGGATTGCGATTGATTGGCAATTTTTTGCGCTGGAAGCCCTAGATCACCAAAATTACCTAGTCCAACCACTCCCACCGCCCAGCGCCATCAAAATGGCGAATACGGATACCTTTAATATCTTTGGGATAGGCAAGACGACAATTGACAGCAATGCGACTGTCAAACAAGGATTGCCAGTGGGTCACACATCCGCATGACGTGCATCGGTGAAATGCCAGCGATTTATCCCCATAAGAATAAACATCCGTCGCCCCCTCGGGAATGTTTAGGGTAAGGGTTTCATTGGGCGGGGAATGCACCCACCACGCCGCCAGACGGCGGCAGATAGAACAATTGCATTCGACCAGAAAATCGGGGTTTTCTTCAATCCGAAATGTAATCGTGCCGCAATGGCATGCGCCTCGAATCATGCGCCCCTCATATTCAATTTAGCGAAATGTCCGCGACTATAAATTTCTCACACGCGCTACTATCCGATCAATCCAATTAGGTCCAGCGCTTCAGGTAAGCTAGTGTCCTGAATGTAACATTTCGGGTCAAACCTCCTGACAGGCCGAGGCTTCGACAACCAGATCGTCTGACCCAAAACGCAAGGTTTCCACCACATACTCGCTGCGCTGGTTGTGGTAATATATCGCGACCATTCCAACGCCCGCGAAAACCTTGCAGACGGTGAACATCAGCTCTGGTTGCAGCGCCAGCGCTTTGCCCCAATAGTCACGCAACGCCGCCTTACCCCGCACCTCTCCCGTGCCCACCAAGCGTTCAGCTTTGCGGGACCAAAACAAAACATCATCGGAATAATGCGCCATTATTCGGTCAAGATCGTGACTGTTCCACGCAGCCGCCCATTCGTTGGCAAACTGCAGAGGGTTATTCATCAAGGATGAATTCCTTTTCAGGGACAGCGTCATCAAAAACGGACCCGAAGCGTAACGTTATCCGAGCGCCTTTGCAAAATTCACTTTGTCGCAAAACGGGCAAAGCCACCTCGGCCAGACGATCTGCGTCAGGACCGTACATGTAGTAGAACCCGTCTGAACCATCGAGGGCAATCTCGTGGCCGTCAAATACGCCCACGTCCGCCTCCTTGATCACTTGTTCCAGCTCATCCTCTAGCGCGTGAAGCGGCGCCAGCTCGGTGGACCCATAATCGAAATTCACGATCATTGCGTGCCAGTCATCGGGAATACCATCGGCGTTTTCATCTCCTCCGGCCATCGCCGCCTGACTTAACAATGCAGCAAGATCAACCGTCTCTGCATCCTTGTCTTTGCGACCAAACAGTTTTTTCCAGAAACTCATCCAATCCTCCTATTTTGTTTGACGGTAAAACAGGGGGAAGCGTCAGGCAAATATTGCCCGACCTTCGTCACAAAATGTTATCGGCTGGCCTTTCGCGCCAATCGGCTCTTGTGAAGGATGGGTTCCGTGTAGCCAGACGGCTGCTCGCGCCCTTTCAGCACCAGATCAAGCGCTGCATTATAGGCGATGCCATTATAATCCGGCGCCATCGGCTGATAAAGCGGATCATCCGCATTCTGCGCATCCACCTTTTGCGCCATCCGTTCAAACGCGGCCTTCACATCCGCTTCGCTGACCACGCCGTGATGCAGCCAGTTCGCCATGTGCTGAGAGGATATGCGGCAGGTCGCGCGATCCTCCATCAGACCCACATCATGGATATCCGGCACTTTGGAACAGCCAACCCCCTGATCAATCCAGCGGACCACATAGCCAAGGATTCCTTGCGCGTTATTGTCCAGCTCCTCGCGGATTTCCGCGTCGGACCAGTTGACACCCCGCGCCACAGGAATCGTCAGAATGTCGTCCAACTTGGCCCGTGCGCCCCCCTTGGCGATTTCTGCTTGCCGTGCAAGCACATCCACATGGTGGTAATGCGTCGCGTGCAGCGTGGCGGCGGTGGGTGACGGCACCCACGCACAATTTGCACCCGCCTTCGGATGGCCGATTTTCTGCTCCAGCATCGCATGCATCATGTCGGGCATCGCCCACATCCCTTTGCCGATCTGCGCCTTGCCCGACAGGCCGCAGGCCAAGCCGGTATCGACGTTCCAATCCTCATACGCCGTGATCCAGGCGGTTGTTTTCATGTCGCCTTTGCGCAGCATCGGCCCCGCTTCCATCGAGGTATGCATCTCGTCCCCCGTGCGGTCCAAGAAGCCGGTGTTGATAAAGGCCACGCGATGTTTTGCGGCGCGGATACATTCCGTCAGGTTCACGGTTGTGCGCCGTTCCTCGTCCATGATGCCAATTTTCACGGTATATTGGGGCAGGCCCAGCGCCTCCTCCACCCGATTGAAAATCTCATTTGTAAACGCGACTTCGTCCGGCCCGTGCATCTTCGGTTTCACCACATAGATCGACCCGGTGGTAGAGTTGGTGTTCTCGCTCCGCTTCAGATCGTGCATCGCACAAAGCGTCGTGAAATACGCGTCCATCAACCCTTCGAACACCTCGTTCCCGTCGGCGTCCAGAATGGCCGGATTGGTCATCAGATGCCCAACATTGCGGACCAGCATCAGGGCGCGGGCTTTCAGGGTCAGCGGTTTCCCATCCGGCGTGGTGAACTGCCAATCCTCAGCGAGTTTGCGCGTGAATGTTTTGCCGCCCTTGCTGACCTCCTCCGTCAGATCTCCCTTCATCAGTCCCAGCCAGTTGCGATAGGCGAGGGTCTTGTCCTCGCCATCAACGGCGGCCACAGAATCCTCGCAATCCATGATGGCAGAAATCGCGGATTCGATGAAAATATCCGCAATTCCCGCTGGGTCGGACTTCCCAACCGGGGTTGAAGGATCGACCATAATTGCCAGCTTCAGATGGTTCACCTGCAACAGTGCGTGGAAGGGGACGCCGTCGCGATCCAGATAGCCTGCAAACTGTGCAGGATCGGATAGACCCGTCTCTCCAACCTCGTTTTCAACCAGCAACACACCGTCCTTAACCGCGAGCGAGGTCACACCCGCCCAGCTTCCCCCAGCAAGCGATGCGACCTGATCCAGATGCGCCTTCGCCCACGCAACCACGCGCGCGCCCCGTTCCGCGTCATAGCCCTTGCCGCTTGGCGTGTCGCCCAACGCATCGGTCCCATATAGCGCATCGTAAAGCGACCCCCACCGCGCATTCGCGGCGTTCAGCGCATAGCGGGCGTTGGTGATCGGCACCACCAGTTGCGGACCGGGGATCGTCGCAATCTCGGGGTCGATATTTGTCGTTTCAATTGTAAAGGGTTCACCGCGCGGCACCAGATAGCCGATTTCCGTCAGGAAAGATGTGTAGGCGTCGAGGTCGATATCCGCCCCCTTATGCGCTTTGTGCCAATCGTCGATCTGCCCCTGCATCCGGTCACGTATTGCCAGCAATTCACGGTTGCGCGGAGTCAGGTCGGCGACGATCTCGGCGAACCTTTCCCACAAATCATCCGTCGCGGTCCACGCGTCCAGCGCGGCCTCCGTCTCGATAAATTTGGCGAGTTCCTCTGACACCTGAAGGCCAGCGCGGGTGACGTAGTTGGACATGTTCTCTCCCTGTATCGACGGACGGGCTGCATGGTGAAGCTAGGCGAAGCCCTGCGAACTGGCAACCGCGAAAGAAACTTAGTCATATGGCTAAGTTTTTGCTGGACTCCGGAGACGAATGGCAATTACTTAGTTATATGGCTAAGTATGATTCGACATTGGATACACTCTTCTCCGCGCTCAGCGATCCCACCCGGCGTGACGTAATGGAACGTCTGGGAAAGGGGACGCAAACGGTGACGGAGCTTGCCGCAAACTACGATATGGCCTTGCCAACCTTCACGGCGCATTTGGCGAAGCTGGAAGCGGCCGGCCTGATCAAAACCCGCAAATCGGGTCGCATTCGCACCTGTGAAATTCACCCCGACGCGCTTAACCCAATTGATGGTTGGCTGGCCGAACAGCGCAACATTTGGGAAGCGCGCCTCGACCGCCTCGACGACTATGTACTCAACCTGATGAAAGACAGACAAAATGGAACTAGACCCAAAGACTGACCTAAGCTTCACACGCATCCTGCCTGTGCCTCGCGCATTGGTGTGGGAGTGCTGGACCTCTGCCGAGCACATCCCGAATTTTTTCGTTCCGCGCCCCCACGCCGTTACAGCATGCGACATCAACCTAAAGGTTGGCGGACGTTTCAACACAACCTTCAACGTCGAAGGTAATGAAATGCAAAATAACGGCGTCTATCTGGAGGTCATCGACGGCAAAAAACTGGTTTTCACAGACGCCTATGCCGAAGGGTGGAAACCCGCACCTGAACCCTTCATGACGGCGATCATCGAATTGGAAGACACCCCCGAAGGCCACACAAAATACACTGCCACCGCACGGCATCGAAATACCGAAACCGCCGAACAGCACAAACAGATGGGCTTCTATGATGGCTGGGGAACTGTCGTGGATCAGCTGGTAGAATATATTCAAGGACTGCAAAAATGACCGCCGACAGAACCATGGTCCTCGAACGGATCATCGACGCCCCTGTTTCCGTCGTGTGGCAGGCATGGGCAGACCCGAACGCCCTCCCGCAATGGTGGGGGCCGAACGGGTTCACCTGCCGCACCGACCGGATCGACCTTCGCGAAGGGGGTGAATGGGTGTTTGACATGATCGGACCCGATGGCACCGTCTATCCTAACCACCATAAGATCACGGCGCATGATCCCGAACGCCACATCGCTTATACGCTGCATTGGGGCGAAAACGGCCCCAAACACGCTGATGCCACGGTCGATTTCGACGATCTGGGTGACACGACCAAAGTCACAATGCGGATGGTCTTCATCACCGCCAAGGAATTCGAGGACGCCAAAGGCTTTGGTGCTGTCGAACTGGGTCTGCAAACACTTGGTAAGTTGGACGCATTTGTGAAACGCTGACGTCGCGCTGCCCTTGCTGCCCGACCGTGAAAATGATTAGCTCCGGCAAACCCAGAATTTGTCGGAGCTTTTCATGAACGATCAATCGAACGTCATTCGCCTCTCGGATTACGCGCCCCTCGATTTCACAATCGAGTCGGTGAACCTTACCTTCAAGCTTGCGCCAAATGCGACGCGTGTGATCGCCAAAGTGGTATTCGTGGCGGCCCATGATGGCGTCAAAGCACTGCGCCTTGACGGGCATGACATGCAACTGATCTCCGCCGCGATTGATGGCGAAGCGCTGGACCTGACCCCTGACGCCGAAGGGCTGACCTTGCCCGCCGACAAAATCCAGAAGGATCGGTTCACCTGGGAATGCGAAACCGAAATCGACCCCGAAAACAACACGTCCCTCGATGGTCTTTATATGTCCAACGGCATGTATTGTACCCAGTGTGAGGCGCAGGGCTTCCGCAAGATCACCTTCTACCCTGACCGCCCCGACGTGATGACCACCTTCACCGTGCGCATCGAAAGCGACCTGCCGGTGTTGTTGTCCAACGGCAACCCAACCGCGTCCGGCGAAGGTTGGGCCGAATGGCACGACCCATGGCCGAAACCGTCCTACCTGTTTGCACTGGTCGCCGGTGATCTGGTCGCGGTCAGCGACACGTTCACCACCATGTCGGGCCGCAAGGTTGACCTCAATATCTATGTTCGCGACGGCGATCAGGACAAATGCGATTTCGCCATGGGCGCGCTAAAACGCTCCATGAAATGGGACGAGGACGCGTATGGTCGCGAATATGACCTCGACCTATTCAATATTGTTGCTGTTGGCGATTTCAACATGGGCGCGATGGAGAATAAGGGGTTGAACGTGTTCAATTCCGTTCTGGTCCTCGCCAGCCCCGAAACCGCGACGGACAAGAATTTCGAACGGATCGAAGCGGTCATCGCGCATGAATATTTCCACAACTGGACCGGAAACCGCATCACCTGCCGCGACTGGTTCCAGCTGTGCCTGAAGGAAGGCCTGACCGTCTATCGCGACCAGCATTTCACCTCGGACATGCGCGACGCCGCCGTCAAACGGATCGAGGACGTGATCACCCTTCGCGGTCGCCAGTTCGCCGAGGATGCGGGGCCGCTCGCCCATCCACCACGCCCGAACAAATATATCGAGATCAACAATTTTTATACGACCACCGTCTATGAAAAAGGGGCCGAGGTTGTTGGGATGCTGCGCCGCCTTGTGGGACCGGAGCAGTATCGTAAAGCACTCGACCTTTATTTCGACCGCCATGACGGGCAGGCCTGCACGATCGAGGACTGGATAAAAGTGTTCGAGGATACAACCGGCCGGGATTTGACCCAGTTCAAACTCTGGTACACCAGCGCTGGCACCCCGCGCGTCAGCGTTGCCGAAGATTGGGATGGCAGCACCTACAGTTTGACCCTGTCGCAGGATACCAAACCCACCCCAGGCGAACCGACCAAGGAACCCCGCCTGATCCCAGTAGCCGTTGGGTTGTTGTATCCAGACGGGACCGAGGCCGTGGAAACCCAGATCCTCGAACTCTCGGAACCCGTGCAGACGTTTACCTTCGAGAACCTGCGCGAAAAACCGATCCCGTCGATCCTGCGCGATTTTTCCGCCCCGGTATATTTGGACCATACCCAAACCAATGCCGAGCGTGCCTTCCTACTCGCGCACGACACCGACCCCTTCAACAAATGGGAGGCAGGCCGGGATTACGCGCTCGACATGATCGAACGGATGTTGAAAGGCGCGAACGAGGTGGACGCGGACTTTCTGTCTGCGATGCGGACCATGGCGCTTGACGACGCGCTGGACCCAGCTTTCCGCGCACTCGCGCTTGCACTTCCGTCCGAAGAAGTCATCGCCTCGACTATCTATGCCAATGGCGATACGCCTGATCCTCTGGCCATTCATGCTGTGCGAAACCGTTTGAATGCCGCGATTGCGGACCATATGGCTGCTGACCTGCCCGCACTTTATCAGGCGATGGAGGTCACGGGCCCTTATTCACCAGATGCTGAACCCGCTGGCAAACGGTCACTTCGCGGCCAGGCGTTGGCATTACTGTCACATCTGGACAATGGCGAACTTGCCGCTCGGCAATTTGACAGTGCCACCAATATGACAGAACAACTCGGTGCTCTGGTTCGCCTGATCATTGCGGGCCGCGCAGATGACGCGCTGGCGGCATTTTACGACCGTTGGCAGCACGATCCGCTCGTCGTCGACAAATGGTTTACGGTTCAGGCCAGCTTTGCCCCGCCAGAGCAGGCGGCCAGTATTGTGCGGGACCTCTCAACGCATCCCGCCTTTACGTGGAAAAATCCGAACCGTATCCGCTCGCTGTTTGGGGCATTTGCCATGGGCAATCCGGCCGGGTTCCATTTTGAAACTGGCGAGGGCTATGAACTGATGGCCGACGCGCTGATCCGCATTGATCCCGTCATCCCGCAAATCGCCGCACGTATGACCACCGTATTTGAAACCTGGCGGCGCTATGCCCCTGCCCGGCAAGCGCAGATGAAGGCCGCGATGGAAAGGGTTCGCGATACCCAAAGCCTGTCAAAGAACACATCCGAAATCATCAACAAGTTGCTCGACGTGTGAAGGTTCCAATAAGCGCTTGAAAGCAAACCTGAATTTCGTTTAGGGTTTCGCGTGTTCGGGACTATGTGGGATTAGGGACAAGTAATGAAGTCAATACTGATTACTGGCGCCAGTTCGGGAATCGGGGCGGCAATCGCGCGCCTGGCTGTACGCGACGATTATGCCGTTGGCTTGTGCTACCGCTCGAACCGGCGTGGCGCCGAGGAGGTGGCCGAGGCCATTCGTGACGACAATGGTGATGTTGTGATGCTCCAGGGGGATGTCGCCAGCAAATCGGACGTCACCAAAATCTTTCGGGAATTCGAAACCTTTTATGGCAACCCCACTGTTGTGGTGAACAATGCCGGTATCGTTGCCCCAAAAGTGCGTTTCGAAGACATGGAAGAAATGCGCCTGCGCAAAATGTTCTATACCAACGTGATCGGTCCCTTCATGGTCGCTCAGGAGGCCGTGCGCCGCATGGCCAAACGCAATGGCGGAAACGGTGGCGTGATAGTCAATGTCTCGTCCGTTGCGGCGCGTCTGGGAAGCGGTGGTCAATATGTGGATTACGCCTCTAGCAAGGGGGCGATGGACACGCTGACCATCGGTCTGGCGCAAGAGATGGCTGATCAGGGTGTACGCGTCGTTGGCGTGCGTCCGGGCATCATCCAAACCCCGATCCACGGCAAAGGCGGCGAACCGGACCGCGCGGATCAGATGGCCGGGCATATTCCTCTGCAACGCGCTGGCACGGCCATGGAAGTGGCCGAAAGCGTTTTGTGGCTGGCGTCTGATGCGGCGTCTTATGTGACGGGATCCATTCTTGATGTCGCAGGCGGACGGTAAAAACAGGCATATTGCCACGTGGCAATTTGGGTTTTTCGATTTACTATCAGTATGTTAGGAAAATATTACCGCTCTGGCCGAACCGCCAGAAAGTGAATTGCCAACTGGCAATTCGATTGCCTGTTTCACGATCACCTTGTGATCAGGTCAAGACACCCCTACCCTGTCACCATGGCAACCTTCGAGGCCTGACCTCACGCACCCATAGCCCCCTTGCCCCTCCCCCCTCATTCCCCTAGAAGATCGTGACGAAAAACCATGCGGACACGACCATGACCGAACTTGCCTATACCGAGCCAAAACCCAAAGTGATTGCCGGCGCGAAACGCGACTGGGAACTGGTGATCGGGATGGAAGTGCATGCGCAGATCGCCTCTAATTCCAAGCTGTTCTCGGGCGCGTCGACACATTTCGGGGCAGAGCCCAATTCCAATGTTTCGCTGGTCGACGCCGCCATGCCGGGAATGTTGCCGGTCGTCAACGAATTCTGCGTCGAACAGGCGGTGCGCACGGGCCTTGGGTTAAAGGCCCAGATCAACCTGATGTCCCGCTTTGACCGCAAGAACTATTTTTACCCTGACCTGCCGCAGGGCTATCAGATCAGCCAGCTGTATCACCCGATCGTTGGCGAGGGGGAAATTCTGGTCGACATGGAACCCGGTATCGCCCGCAAAGTTCGGGTAGAGCGTATCCATATTGAACAGGACGCGGGCAAATCGGTTCATGACATGGACCCAGAAATGTCCTTTGTCGATCTGAACCGCACCGGTATCGCGCTGATGGAGATCGTCTCGCGCCCGGACATTCGCGGCCCCGAAGAGGCCGCCGAATATGTCCGCAAGCTGCGCCAGATCCTGCGCTATCTGGGCACCTGTGACGGCAACATGCAGGAAGGGTCGCTGCGCGCCGACGTGAACGTGTCGGTTTGCGAACCCGGTGCCTATGAGAGATTCCGCGAGACCGGTGATTTCAGCCATCTTGGTACGCGCTGCGAGATCAAGAACATGAACTCCATGCGCTTTATCCAGCAGGCGATTGATTACGAAGCCCGGCGCCAGATCGCGATTATCGAGGATGGCAGCACGGTGGATCAGGAAACGCGGCTTTACGATCCGAACAAGGGCGAAACGCGGTCCATGCGGTCCAAGGAAGAAGCGCACGATTACCGTTATTTCCCGTGCCCCGACCTATTGCCACTGACCATCGAACAGGCGTGGGTGGATGAGATCAAAGCTGGTCTGCCCGAACTGCCGGATGAGAAAAAAGCCCGGTTCGTAACCAGCTATGGTATGACCGAATATGACGCGGGTGTTCTGACTGCCGAGGTTGCAAGTGCCAATTATTTTGAACAGGTTGCCAAGGGGCGAGACGGCAAGGTTGCTGCCAACTGGGTGATCAACGAATTGTTCGGACGTCTGAACAAAGAAGGGGTGAGCGTCAAGGACAGCCCCATTTCGGCCGACCAGCTTGGCGGGATAATTGATCTGATCGCCAAAGGTGACATCAGCGGCAAAATCGCCAAGGACCTATTCGAAATCGTCTGGACCGAGGGTGGCGACCCTGCCGAAATCGTCGACGCCCGCGGCATGAAGCAGGTAACCGACATGGGCGCAATCGAGGCCGCCGTCGATGCCGTCATTGCCGCCAACCCCGACAAAGTTGCCGCCGTACAGGAAAAACCCAGCATGGCGGGATGGTTTGTTGGTCAGGTGATGAAAGAAACAGGTGGCAAGGCCAATCCGAAGGCTGTGAACGAAATGATTCAGAAAAAGCTGGGAATCGTTTAAGCTGTCCGAAATTCAAGGAGCATGGGAAATGTCCGGTTACGAATACAAAGTCGTTGTGGCCCCTCGCAAACCCGGCAAAGCGCGTGGGGTTCGAGGGTTTGACGACAAATATGCCCATACGCTTGCCGAACTTATGAACGAACAGGCCAGCGAGGGATATCAGTATTTCCGCGCAGAATCCCTGCCCGTTGACGAAAAGTCCGGCATGATGGGCAAGGTGACCGAGAAATATCTGACCCTGCTGGTATTCCGGCGCGCCGTTGCAGGTGCCGCAGAACAAGAGGTGCCAACCTTCCTGCGCGCCCAAGAACCCGAAACGGTTGTGGAAAGTGCGCCCGCCCGTCGTGAACCGACGTTTGGCGGCATACCAACATCAAGTGAGCCCACCGGAAACGACCCCATGCGGCTGCAAAAACCCTTGAGCGATGATGAGTTTGCCGAGAATATCCGTGAACTGATCGAACAGGATCCCGACAAATCCACATAATCCGTTTGTCTTACATTTCCTTCTTTTTTCTTTTCTTCCCAAGATATGTGACAAAATTCATATATTATCAGATTCCAAAGTGATCTAATGATCTGCTGAGTGTCGGGAGAATATGTTTGACTAACAGATATTTCGCAGAGTTTGCACCTGCGTGCCTTGCCAATGGCTACGGGATCATAGCTGTGAAACCGGGCTTGAAAGCGCCCTTTGATGAACATGATTGGCAACACCATGGTTGGGAGCTCCCGACATCCGATTGGGTGAAAGAGGTCGCTGCGAAACATCCAGATGCAGGGATCGGGATTGCCGGTGGTCGTATTACGGTTGCGGTCGATCTGGATACCCCGTCCGTGCGCCACAATAAACGCTATCAGGATATGGCGCGCGAGATTTGTGGCGATACCCCGCTGCGCCGGGTCGGACAAGCCCCCAAAATTGCCCTGATTTACCGGGCAGCGGAACCTATCATATCCTGCCGCCTGCCAAAAATTGATATGTTGGGTTTGTGCACGCACATTATGGCCTATGGTGACCACCCTTTCACCGGCGAACCCTATCGCTGGATTGGCGAAGGGGCGCCACACGATACCCCGGTGGCCGACTTGCCGGCCATTGACAACGTCCAAGCGGAAACCTTGATGACAGAAATTGCCAAGGACAGCCTTGGCGACACGTTTAAATGTTTTCGAATGGAAAATGATCGAAACGCACTTCCTATTGTTCTGTCGTCGCGAACAATTTTAGCCAAGCAATTGTTCTGGCGATTTTTCCGCGGGAAACGTGTAGCGCGGGAGAAAGCCCATATCATGCTGCGTACAAGCACACCAACAGGGTCATGGGGATTGGTCCTGCAACCCGAAACCGACAACCCGATAAATTGGTTCGGTGATTTTCCCGTTGACCCTTGATCCGATGCGGTATTTCGAAGCCTTATCGCGGGATCTCGTCGCGAATGGTTACCCGATTGTGCCCGTGCGCCCACGCTCGAAGCACCCAACAATCATTTCCAGTTGGCGCGACCAAAGCTGGCACCCCGCCGACACCAAGATTTTGGAGGACTGGCGCAGAAATTATCCCGATCATGGCATTGGCCTAGCGTGTGGGCGCGATGTCGTTGCTATCGACATAGATGCCGAAGACGCTGCGACCGTCGCACAAATCCATGAGCTGTGCCGATCACTGCTTGGGGATACGCCCTTGATACGACAGGGACGCGCCCCACGCATTGCGCTGATCTACCGGGCCGCAGAACCAATAATTTCACGACGTTTGGGTGTGTTGGATACGATCGGTTTGGGTGCACAACTTGTGGCCTATGGGAAACATCCGCGATCCCGAAGCGCATATCGGTGGTTAACCACAGCGACACCTGCGAATACGCCTTTGGCGGACCTTCCAGCCATATCCAACGCGGCAATAGAAGCGCTGTATCGTCAGGTGGCCATAACCGTTCTTGGCAAAAGCATGTTGCGCGACCGTTTGGTGTTGGATCCCGTCAACAACACGCCGCCCTTATCGTCTATCACTGTTTTGCTGCACCTGTTATTGGTGCGGACCCTGTTCGGCGAGGCACGCGCGCGCGCGTCGGCAAAACATATCCTCGACACAAAATACGGGGACACGGGAACCGGATTTTGTATCGAATTGGTCGATCCCGATAAGCAGCTTGACCCCTAGTTCCCCGGCAACATTTTTCCGGGGTTCAGGATATTTTGCGGGTCCAGCGTCCGTTTGATATCGACCATGACCGACAGCGCCTCACCATGTTCTTCGGCCATATATTTCATTTTGCCCAAGCCAACCCCATGTTCCCCCGTCACGGTCCCATCCAGTTCCAACGCAAACTGGTTCAGCTTGTGGGCGAACGCGCGGGTGCGTTCCATTTCGTCCGCATCCTCGTGATCAACACTGATCCCCACATGGAAATTTCCATCCCCGGTATGACCAACCATAGAGGCCACCAAGCCTAGCTTCGTGATCTCTGCCCGCGCCAGTGTCACCGCCTCCGCTAGACGCGAGATCGGCACGCAGACATCCGTGTTCAGCACCCGTGCCTCGGGTCGGTGCGCCTTTTGCGCGTAATAGGCATTGTGGCGCATTTTCCACAGCTTGGTGCGATCCTCGGCCTTGTCGGACCATTTGAAGTCGGACCCTCCCATGTCATGGACAATCTCGCCAAAGCTTTCCGCCTGTTCCTTCACCCCGTTTTCCGACCCGTGGAATTCCACAAACAGGTGCGGGACCTCGGGCAGGTTGGCGTTGGCGGACAGGTTAAAGCCGCGGGCCATCATCTCGTCTACAAATTCGATCCGCGCCATCGGGATACCCATCTGGATCGTGGTGATCACCGTGTTCACAGCGCTTTCAATGTCGGGAAAGGAACATGTCGCGGCCGAAATTGCTTCGGGCTGACCTTGCAGCTTTACGGTGATTTCCGTGATGATCCCCAGCGTCCCTTCGGACCCCACGAACAGCTTTGTCAAATCATACCCGGCGGAGGATTTCCGCGCCCGTGTACCGGTGCGGATCACCCGCCCGTCAGCCAACACCACCTCTAGCGCCAACACGTTTTCCCGCATCGTGCCGTATCGCACCGCCGTTGTGCCGGACGCACGCGTCGCCGTCATGCCACCGATGGAGGCATTCGCACCCGGGTCCACCGGGAAGAATAATCCTGTCGCACGCAGTTCTTCGTTCAGCGCCTCGCGGGTTACACCGGGTTGGACAACCGCGTCCATGTCTTCGGCGTGAACGGCCAGCACCTTGTTCATCTGTGACATGTCGAGGCTGATCCCCCCCCGGATCGCCAGTTGATGCCCCTCTAGCGAGGTGCCGGTGCCATAGGCCACAATCGGGCAGTTATTTTCGGCGCAGATTTTTACGATCCGCGCAACATCGTCGGTTGAAGCCGGAAAAACCACGGCATCAGGCGGGGTGACCGGAAAATATGCCTCGTTCTGACCATGTTGATCCAGCACGCTCGCATTTTGGCTGACCTTGCCGCCAAGTTGCTCTTTTAACGCGGTAATCGCACTTTTGATGGTCATGGGGTTCCCTCCGGTTTGATGGCAGATTACTGTCCACACAAACGCAGCGAAAGCCAAAAACGCAAGGTATGGCCGGATGACGCATCCGCTTCTTGAAGTCTGGGACAAAACCACGCGTGGTTTCGCGGCGGAAAGCCGTATGGCGATGCGTACGGTGCGAAAGCGTGGCCCGTGGCAGATCATGTTCTGGATGACAGCGCTGGTGGTGGGTATCGTTGCAGGAAGCGCCGCGGTTGGTTTCCGTGTGGCGATTTCCACCCTTCAAGGACTGTTTTACGGAGCAGATGACAAGACGCTGGCGACAACACTGGGGGCGTTAGAATGGTATTGGGTTATTGCGATTCCGGTGCTGGGCGGGTTGGCGGTTGGGCTGATCCTGCGATTCTTTATTCCCGATGGGCAAACCCGATCTGTCGCCGATGTCATCCATTCCGCGGCCATGAATGAAGGGCGGGTGAAGAAACGCATTGGCCTAGCTTCCGCGGCCGCCAGCCTGATCACGTTGTCGACCGGAGGATCGTCGGGGCGCGAAGGGCCGGTGGTGCACCTGGCGGCGGTGATTTCATCCTGGGTGTCGAACCGGCTAAAGGCCAGCGGGATTACCGGACGCGACCTGATGGGTTGCGCAGTGGCGGCGGCCGTTTCCGCCAGCTTTAATGCGCCGATTGCGGGCACAATCTTTGCGCTTGAAGTTATCCTCCGCCATTTTGCCGTCCACGCCTTTGCCCCGATCGTGATCGCGGCGGTTGCTGGAACGGTGGTCAGCCGCTTGCAAATGGGCAATGTCACCGAGTTCATACTGCCGACACAAATGGTCGAATTTTATGTCGAGATGCCTGCCTTTCTGATCTTGGGACTCGTGTGCGGTATCATCGCCTATATCCTGATCAAATCCGTGTTTATCGCCGAAGATATCGGCGACGCGATGCAGCGTACAACCGGGATGCCAATCTGGTTACGCCCGGCGGTGGCAGGGGCGTTGCTGGGCACGCTGGCGCTGGCCTTTCCTCATATCATCGGGGTTGGATATGAAACGACCTCCTCTGCCCTTACCGGCCATTTGCTGCTGCGCGAGGCGTTTGTATTTGCCGTTATCAAGGTTATCGCCGTCGCGATCACCTTTGCCGGTCGGATGGGAGGCGGCATATTTTCGCCCGCGCTAATGCTGGGGGCGCTGACGGGGCTGACATTCGGGTATATTTCCACCGCGATGTTCCCGTCTGTGTCAGGGACAGAAACGCTCTATGCGCTGGCGGGGATGGGGGCGGTTGCCGCTGCTGTGCTGGGGGCACCGATTTCGACGATTCTGATCGTGTTCGAGATGACCGGCGACTGGCAGGCGGGGATTGCCGTGATGGTCAGCGTATCCATGGCCTCGGCGTTGACCAGCCGTTTGGTGGATCGATCATTCTTCCTGACGCAATTGGAACGCCGAGGCATTCACATGGCCGCCGGACCGCAAGATTATTTGCTGTCCACCATCAGCGTGCGCAACCTGATGGAACCGATCGGTTCAAACCGTGATGGACCGGCGGCAGCGATGATGGATCTGGTCCAACAGGGCGCAGCATTGGACATTCACGAAAGCCTGGAAACTGCGATGGCAAAACTGGAATCCGCGCCCGATGAACTGCTGCCCGTGGTGCGTGGTCGCGAGGATGGCCCCGAATTGGTTGGAACCCTCTATCTTGTCGATGCTCTTCGTGCCTATAATCGCGCAATGGTAGAGATTGCCAAGGAAGAACATTCCTGATCGGGGGCTTGCGATGCGCTTTCTAATCCTAGGGCTGCTATTTGCGCTACCGGCTGTTGCGCAACCTTATCCGGGTCTGTTCGACGTAACGGGCGTTGCGACCGACGACGTGCTGAATATTCGCGAAGAACCCAACACAGATTCCCCCATCATTGGGGAGTTTTATCCGAACCAAACAGGGATCGAGGTCATCGCCATCGACGGGAATTGGGGGCAGGTAAATGTAAGCGAGCAGTCCGGGTGGGTCTCGATGAGCTATTTGGCTGCCAATGCGGAAACCCGTGACATTCCGGCGATCATGCAAGCCTATAGCTGTTACGGTACCGAGCCATTCTGGTCCCTGACACACACCCCGGACAGTTTTGTTTATTTCAATGGGCTGTTTAACGAAACCACGCTGTCATTTTCAAACCCTCAAACTCACATTCCATCGGGATATGTTCCACGAAACAGCATTCTGACCGCCAGCAATGACTCGATGCGTATGACGGCATTTGTGCAGCTTGAAAGCTGCAATGATGGGATGTCAGATCGGCGATACGGCATGTCCATCAACCTTCTTATCGAGATTGCCAGCCCATCCGCGAGCAAGATCGACCCGTCTGTCTATGCACTGCAAGGGTGCTGTTCGATCAGCCCACCTTGATCAGATTTTCTCGACCGTGACCTTGTTCGGGTAAAAGGCCAGATACCCGGTGATCTGCTCCATCCCGTCTTTTGGGGTTTCATAAGACCAAACCGCATTTTTAATCGGACCGCTTTTGGCAATAATGTGAAAATAGCTGGCAGTCCCTTTGTGCGGGCAGACCGAGGTGTGATCAGAGCGGTCCAGAAATGCCATCGCCATATCTTCGCGGGGCACATAGATCACGGGTGGATAATCGCCTTCGCGCAGTTCCAGCGCCCGATCGGTTTCCCCCAAAACTGCGCCCCCGGCACGAATGGCATATTTCCCCGGTGCGGGGGTGATGGTTATCAATGCGGTCATGATCTTCTCCCTGTCAGGGTCCTAACATAGGGGTACGACAGGGATATGACAATGTCAGTGGGGGGCGCAAGCAGCCACCAGCCAGTTGCGCGTGCTGTCATCGACCAGCGAGCTGACGCGGGTCAGCACTTCGGCGTGATATTCATTCAGCCAGCTGCGTTCCTCCGCTGTCAGCATGTTGGCGATGATCAGACGGCGGTCGATGGGGACGTAGGTGAGGGTTTCAAACCCGTGCATTTTACGCTCCCCCCCATCCGGGATGGACGGTTCGGTCACAACGATCAGGTTCTCGATCCGAATGCCATAAGCGCCCTCTTTGTAAAAGCCAGGCTCGTTTGACAGGATCATGCCAGTTTCAAACGGAACCTCGTAGCGCCGGGCAATCCCGGCAGGACCTTCGTGCACGCCAAGATAAGAACCAACCCCATGCCCCGTGCCATGATCATAGTCGAACCCGTGCTGCCACAGAGCGGTGCGTGCAAATGCATCAATATGCGCCCCGGCGATACCGTGCGGAAAGCGCAGACGCGTGACGGCGATCATCCCCTTTAGCACCAGTGTGAAATGCCGGGCCGCGTCCGGGTCCACGTCGCCCGTGGCAACGGTGCGGGTGATATCCGTTGTGCCGTCCTGATATTGTGCACCGCTATCGACCAGCAGCAACTCTCCGGGGGTAACGGTGCGGTTCGTATCCTCGGTCACGCGGTAATGGACGATGGCGCCATTTGGACCCGCGCCGGAGATTGTGTCAAAGCTGATGTCGCGCATTGTGTTGGACTGGGCGCGGAAGCCCTCCAGCTTCTCCGCGACGGCGATTTCGGTCAGCTCTCCGCTCGGGGCCTGTTCGTCGAGCCAGCACAGGAATTCGACCATCGCCACCGCATCGCGCAGATGCGCGTCGCGCATTCCGGCGATCTCGGTCGGGTTTTTCTGTGACTTGGGCAGAATGCAGGGATCGGTGCGCCAGTCAGGGTGCTGCAACAGATCGGACACGGCGATGGGGGCTGTGACGCGGTCAACGCCAACTTCGCCTGTCAGCCGTTTCAGATGATCCGCGAACAGGGTTTCGGGGTGGAGGTCAACGCCATCCCCCAGATGCTTGATCACCGCATAATCACATTTGTCAGGGTCCACATACAAATCCACCCGCCCATCCGCATGGATCACCGCGAAACACAGAACCACGGGCGTCCGTTCAATATCAGACCCCCGGATATTGAGCAGCCAGCAGATGGAATCCGGTAGCGTCAACACAAAGGCATCCAACCCGTCATCCGCAATCCCCTTGCCAATCCGCGCGCGCTTGCTGGCGCTGTCTTCGCCCGCAAATTCCAGCGGGTGGGGGATGATCATGCCCTTCGGCGCGTCGGGCTGATCTGTCCATATCCGGTCGACCAGATTGTCGGTTTTCCGCAAGGTAATACCGTGCAACCGCACGTCCTCGGCCAGTTTTTCGATCTGGTCATGTCCGTGTAGCCAAGGGTCATAGGCGATAACCCCGCCATCGGGCAGCTGATCAATCAACCAGTCGGACAGTTGCACATCAGGGAATGGCACCGGTGTGTAGACGTCCAAATCGACCTGATCCCGGACCTGTAATGTGTAGCGCCCGTCGATGAACACGCCTGCCACGTCACGCAGCGCCGCGCAAAACCCGGCCGATCCGCTGAACCCGGTCAGCCACGCCAATCGTTCGTCCCGCGCAGCGACATTTTCGCCCTGATGAGCATCGGCGCGGGGGATCAGGAAGCCCGCCAGCCCCTCAGCCGCCAGAACTTCTCTTAATGCCGCCAACCGAGCGGCGCCTGTGTCAGGAGAAGTCGTGGCGGTGAAATTCTGATGCATCGGCGGGCTCGCGCTATTGTGTGAAATGGTCGTTTGCGTCAATGTCAGTCTATCCGTTAGACTTTCGGGCACAAGCAGGATGTGAGGGCAGGCATGAAACGGATCATCGGGTTTTTGCTGTTCGTGGGCGGGCTGGTCACCGTCTGGTTTGACTGGCAGGCCACAACCGCGCAGGCGGAACCGTTCCGGTTCGCGAAGATCGGCGATGTCTGGTTCCAGATCCACGCCGGATCACTTCAGGTCCTGCAACCCGCCATCGAACGATATATCGGCCCGTGGCTGTGGGAGTGGATATTCTTCCCGGTGCTTTTGGCCCCGCTGGCCCCGGTCCTGTTCGTGCTGGGGGCGCTGTTCTGGTTCTGGGGCCGCAAAAAGCGTGATAAACGCCGCTACTAAGCCGCCTTGGCCCGTCCGCGTTTCTTGGCATCTTCCTCGAACAAGGAGGCAAGCTGTTCCGTCATCGCACCGGCCAACTGCTCGACATCCGTGATCGTCACTGCGTGCTGGTAATAGCGCGTCACGTCATGGCCGATGCCGATGGCGATCAGATCGACCAGTTTGCGTTTTTCAATCATGGCGATCACATCGCGCAGGTGCTTTTCCAAAACGCTTGCCGGGTTCACGGACAGGGTGGAATCATCGACCGGCGCCCCATCAGAAATCACCATCAGGATGCGCCGCGCCTCGGGTCGAGCCAGCATCCGGCGGTGCGCCCATTCCAACGCCTCGCCGTCGATATTTTCCTTTAGCAACCCTTCCTTCATCATCAGCCCCAGATTGGGTCGGGTCCGCCGCCATGGGGCATCGGCCCCCTTGTAGATTATGTGGCGTAGGTCGTTCAGACGCCCGGGATTATTCGGACGCCCGGCATTCAGCCAGTCCTCGCGGGCGCGCCCACCTTTCCAAGCACGGGTCGTGAAGCCCAGAATTTCGCATTTCACCTGACAGCGTTCCAGCGTGCGGGCCAGAACATCGGCGCAGATGGCGGCGATCGAAATCGGACGACCGCGCATCGAACCGGAATTGTCCAACAACAGCGTTACAACCGTATCGCGGAATTCGGTGTCTTGTTCCTGCTTGAACGACAGCGGCGTTGTGGGGTTGGCAACCACGCGAGCCAGACGCGCGGCGTCCAGAATGCCTTCTTCCAGATCGAACTCCCAGCTGCGGTTCTGCTGTGCCATCAGACGGCGTTGCAGGCGGTTCGCCAGACGGCTGACAGCCCCCTTTAGCGGTTCTAACTGCTGGTCCAGATAATCGCGCAACCGCTCCAGCTCCACCGGATCGGCGAGCTCTTCGGCGGTGATTTCCTCGTCATATTCGGTAGTATAGACCTTATAGTCCGGATCGGCTTCGGACACGGGCGGCGGCGGGGGACGATCCTCGGGCGGCTCACCATCTTCGACCTCGGAATCCTCGGACATATCGGCGTCGTCGGTTTCCTCCATCGTGGTATGCGCCTGCTCTTGCTCCATCTGATCCTGCTCTTGCGCTTCGGTATCAGATTGGCTGTCGTCTTCGTCCTCCTGCTCCCCACTTTCCTGGGTGTCGTCGTCGTTTTCTTCTTCAGAGGCGGTATTCTCGTCATCCTCGTTCTGTTCGTCCGGGTCCTCGCCCAGCTGATCGCCGTAACCCAGCTCGCTGATGACCTGCCGGGCAAGGCGTGAAAACGCTGCCTGATCGTCGAGCACATCGGCGACATTTTCAAAGCTTTCGCCAGCCTGCCCTTCGAGAAAGCCGCGCCACATTTCGAGGATATTGTCACAGGCATCAGGCAGTTTGCGCCCGGTGATCATCTCGCGAATGAAATACCCCGCGGCATCGGCCAATGGCGCATTTTCGACATTGCGGATTTTGTCGTGACCGGCACGTTCGGCATCTTCGCCAAGCTTGGCATAAATATTCTTGGCCGTCCCCGGCATGGCACGTGCGCCCATCGCCTCGCACCGGGCGGTTTCCATGGCTTCATAGATGGACAAGGCCATATCGCCTGCGGGACGATATTTCGCGTGCGTCGCATCATCGTGATAGCGAAGCCGCATCGCATAGGCATCTGCCGTACCCCGGGCGCGCAACACCTCCTCGGCGGTCATGCGCCGCGTCACCTGTGGCAGGCGCGCGGTGTCCGACGTCATTCCCGGGGGATCGACGGTAAAGGACACGTTCAGGTCAGGCGTATCGGCAAGGGTTTTCGTCGCCTCCGCCAGCGCCTTCTTGAACGGTTCAGCCGGATTGTCGTGTTTTGGGCTCATAGGTTCGATAAATCACTCTGTAAACAGCGTGGCAAGGGGGCAGTGATCACTTGCCTACAATTCTTGGCGGATTATTGGATATGTTCCAGCATCCATGCGATTTCTACATTCCAAGAATACTTTGCCAAGCCCGTGTGAAGCGCCGCGGCAATTGGCTTATTCATAGGCGGCGACAATCCTTTGGAACAGATTGGTGCAAAAGGCATTATCCTCGGTGAGCATCGGATCACTGACGAATGGATTGCCCCCTTGCTGCGCGAGGATGCGATAGCGTTCCAGATAGAGACCGGACATGATCTCGATATCTTCGACAACACTCTCAAGGGCTTCGGTTTCGCTGACCCCGCGATCCTCCTGTCGCACGATCGCGGCCGTGGCGCGAAAGGCTTGTTCCAGTTGCTGCATGTTCCAATCGCCATCGGGGCCAAGCTGAGTATCGTCGAACAGCAGATGAATCGAGCGGTAAAAGGCCGCGCAGCGGATCGGCGGATAGTCCACGTCAGCATTGGGAAGGATCATTTCGGACATCCGCATGAATTCTTCGGCGGATTGGGATTGTGCATGGCCAAATCCGGGCACCAGCAATAGTACAATCAGGAGTTTTTTCATGATACCTCCACCCCAGCCTCACATGCGGCCAGATCTTTTTCAATAATCAAAGGGTCGCCCGCCTCGTCAAATACCGTGGCAACATAATCGTTGGCACGGGCGACGACCAGCATATTGATACGTTCCAGAATGTCGGCATCAGTTCGTGCGGGCATCTCTGCCTTTGCGGCTTCCAAGGCGTCAGCTTTCGCAGCGGCGGACAAGGCAGACCAGGCCTCACGCTGAGACCCGTCAAAAACGGATAAATATTGATATAGTGCGGCACAACGCACCAATCTGTCCGCACTGCTGATCGGATCAGAGGATTCCGCCAGTGGGATCAGGCGAAATCCGCGAAACTGGGCTGTCGCCTCACCAAAAGACATCAACATGACACACAAGGCAAAACCGCCAAGTGTTGCAGATTTATGTTCCGACCTTAGCATTTAGTAAGAACCAGAGAGAGTATTCCCTCACCGCACCTATCTTGTTTCGAAAGGTCCCACACAGCTTTAGCCAAGACTAAGGCTGACCGCACTTTCGGGCAGTTCTTCATCAAAGCAGCGCTGGTAGAACTCGGCAACGGTCTGGCGTTCCAACTCGTCACATTTGTTCAGGAAGGTCAGGCGGAAGGCAAAACCGACATCTTTGAAAATCTCGGCATTCTGCGCCCATGTGATGACGGTTCGCGGAGACATAACGGTCGAAATATCGCCGTTCATGAACGCCGTGCGCGTCAGGTCCGCAACCGTTACCATGTGGTTGATCGTCTCGCGACCTTTCTCAGAATTGTAATGCGGGGCTTTGCCCAGAACGATCGCCACCTCGGCATCGTGGGACAAGTAGTTCAGTGTCGCTACGATCGACCAGCGGTCCATCTGTGCTTGGTTAATTTGCTGAACCCCGTGGTAAAGTCCGGTCGTGTCCCCCAGTCCCACCGTATTCGCTGTCGCAAATAGGCGGAAGGACGGATGCGGCGTGATAATCTCGTTCTGGTCCAGTAGCGTCAGTTTCCCGTCCACCTCCAGCACGCGTTGGATCACGAACATGACATCAGGGCGACCGGCGTCATATTCGTCGAACACGATTGCGACGGGGTTGCGCAGCGCCCAAGGCAGAATCCCCTCCTGAAACTCGGTCACTTGTTTGCCGTCACGCAGCTTGATCGCGTCTTTACCGATCAAGTCGATACGGCTGATATGGCTGTCAAGGTTGACGCGAACACACGGCCAGTTCAGCCGCGCCGCCGTCTGTTCGATATGGGTCGATTTCCCGGTTCCGTGATAGCCTTGGATCATCACACGACGGTTGTTGCGAAATCCCGCCAGGATCGCCAGCGTAGTTTCGGGGTCGAACTTATAAGTGCTGTCGATTTCAGGCACGCGGTCGGTCCGGTCCGCAAAGCCTTTCACATGCATGTCGCTATCTATTCCGAACAGCTCACGCACGGAAAAATCTTCGGTCGGTTTCTGCAGATCAGCCATCACATATATCCATTATTTACCCTCGGACGCGGACACATCCGGTTCAAACACCGCTTTTGGAGGATTCTGGGGATGGGTGCAAGGGGGGCGCGGCGCTGAGTCGCCAATTCGGGTTGGCTTGGTCTATAGTCACTTTAATCACCACACGAGGGAGGGATTGATGATTGCGTATGTTACCGTCGGCGTTGACGATATGGCTTTGGCAGAACGGTTTTATGACTCTTTTCTTCCCGCACTTGGCTTCCATCTGGATTATTACCATGGGGAGCTGAGTTATTCGTTGCCTGTGGCGCCGGGTCAGCCACAGGTCCTACCGGATTTCTATGTCAAGTATCCTTTCGACGGAATGGCGGCGGTCGCCGGAAACGGGAATATGGTGGCGTTTCAGGCGCAAAACCAAAAACAGGTGCGTGATCTTCATACGGCGGCGATAGAGGCCGGAGGACGCGATGATGGGGCACCGGGGTTTCGCGATGCCTATGGGCCGAATTTCTATGTGTGTTATCTGCGTGATCCTCAAGGCAACAAGATTGCGCTATTTTCTGATAATGCGGACGAGCCTGGACGGGACGGATAGCGACTTGGGTCGCCATTTCGTGACTTGACCTTCCTCCAACTGGAGACGCGATAGTCGCTTTTTAAGATCAAAGGAATCACGCATGTTTACACCTAACCGCCGTCAGGTTTTGTCGATGGGTGCGCTGGTCGCGCTGTCCCCCAGATCCTTGATTGCCCAGACCCATCCACGCGAAACCCTGACCACCAGTACCCGCGTGCTGGACGTGAACGGGCGCGCGGCGACAGTGTTTGGCATTCTGAACGAACGCGGGCAATCGGGGTTGGTGCTGAATCAGGCCGACGGGTTTCATGTCAGGGTGATGAACCGGATGGGCGAGCCAACAGTGCTGCATTGGCACGGGCTGGTTCCACCGGTGGAATTGGATGGCAGTCATACCTCACAACCGTTGATACCGGACGGGCAGGATTATGATTACGAGTTTGACCTACCCTATGCTGGGACGAACTGGGTCCACTCGCATCACGGGTTGCAGGAACAGCACCTGCTGGCCGCGCCTTTGATCGTGCGGTCCGCTAGCGACGAGCAGGCAGATTTGCAGGAAGTTGTGATGATGCTCCACGATTTCAGCTTCACCCCGGCGGTCGAGATTATGGAGGGGCTGTTGCAGGGCGAAATGGGGATGATGGACCATTCGCAAATGATGATGGACCTTAACGATGTCGAATATGACGCGTTTCTGACCAATGACCGGACACTTGATGATCCGGAGATTGTAACCATTGACCCATCCTCCCGTGTCCGGTTGCGAATTATCAACGGGGCAGCGTCCAGCAATTTCTGGATTGACCTAGGCGGATTAAGCGGGGCGCTGGTCGCGACCGACGGTCGAGAATGCGCGCCAATGACTGGGTCACGGTTTGAAATCGGTATCGCGCAACGACTGGATATCGAATTGCAATTGCCGTCCGCTGGCGCTTTTCCAATTTTCGCACAGGTCGAAGGATTGACCGCCCGCACAGGTCTGGTGCTGGCGACCCCAGGGGCGCGGATCAAAAAGCTGTCGGTGGATGCAGATACTATCGCTGACCCGGTTCGTGGCGCACAGGATACGGTTCTGAAGGCGCTGGACCCTTTACCGGCGCGCAAACCCAACCGCCAGCTGACGCTAAACCTGACTGGCAACATGATGCAGTTTAACTGGGGGCTGAACGGGGAAAGCCACGAGGCTCATACGCCACTGGAAGTGCAGGCAGGAGAGCGGGTGTTGATGTTGATTCGAAACGCCACGATGATGTCCCACCCGATCCATCTGCATGGCCACCATTTCCAGTTAATCGCTCCGGATCAACGGCTTACTGGACCGATCCGCGACACAGTGATCGTATCCCCAATGCAACAGGTTGTCGTGGCGTTTGATGCAAACAACCCCGGTGAGTGGCCACTGCATTGTCACAACTTGTATCATATGGCAGCGGGTATGATGACCAGTTTGCGCTACGTTTAATCCCGAAACGAGCGGCTGTCCTTTAGCTGTTCCCATGCCCAGACGACCTCGGCCAGACGTTCCTCGTCGTCACGGCGGCCGCCATTCAGATCAGGGTGCATCGCCTTGACCATGGATTTATAGGCTTTGCGCAGTTCGGCCTTGGTCATCGTATCCTCGGCACCCAGAATTTCCAGTGCCTTGCGTTCGGTGGCGGGCAGGCGGCGTTGTTGGGCACGCGCACCGGATGCGGGATTGATGGTCGCATTGTCGCCGAGCACTTCATAGGGGTCATCAAAGCCGAAACGCTTGAATGCCTGCCCCTCGGGGTGGCCATCGACCGACTTGCGACGGATCGTTTCCTTGAACGGTTTGGTGTCGCGACCCCAGACACGGTCGGAATTGACCTGCTCCTCCAACTCCTCTGTCGAGTGGTTTTCGAAGAAGTTCCACTTCTTGTTATATTCGCGGATATGATCCTTGCAGAACCAGAAAAAGTCTTCGAGATTATCGGGGCTTTTGGGGGCGCGGAACTTCCCTGCCTCCTGACAGCCGTCATGTTCGCACTGGCGGGCGGAGGTTTCGATAGCTCCTGACAGGCCACGTTTCTTTGCGCGGCGCTTCTTGTCGGCCGAGACCGAAATGTCAAAATCAAACGGCGAGCGCTGGGCCATGTTCGGCTATCCTTTCACCTTTTCGACTCAGGGCGAACACAATACACCTTGTGCGCAGGGTTCCAAGACCCGATATGGAAATTTTCGGAGCGCATATGACCTACAGCGAGAGAATAACGCAAAAGTTAACCAAAGCTTTCGCTCCCAGCCATCTGGAAGTGATTGACGAAAGCGAAAAACACCGCGGCCATGGTGGTTATCGCGAAGGCGGTGAAACGCATTTCAAGGTGGTCATGAAATCGGATACCTTCGCCGATATGTCCCGAGTGGCCCGCCAGCGTGCAGTTTACAAGGTTCTGGCGGCAGAAATTGAAGAACGCGTGCACGCCTTGGCACTGGATATCTCGGCGTGAATCATCCGGACTACAACCCGCCAACCGGCCCATTAGAGATTGTTTACGAGGACGAACATCTGGTTGCGGTGAATAAACCGGCTGACCTTCTAACTGTTCCCGGCAAAGACCCGCATCTGGCTGATTGTCTGGAAAGTCGCTTGCGCGAGGTCTATCCCGGCATCCAGTTGGTGCATCGGCTGGATCACGCGACGTCAGGCGTAATGGTATTTGCACGCACCAAATCAGCGCGGAGAGCATTGGGAATACAGTTCGAAAACCGGGAAACTTCGAAATTTTATACTGCAGAAGTCTGGGGACATGTTGCGGCAGAACGCGGATATGTCGATCTTCCGATCATCGTCGATTGGGAAAAGAAACCCAAACAAAAGGTCAGCTTCAAGCATGGCAAACCATCACGCACGAATTTCGAGGTGTTAGAGCGGCGCGCGCGAACGACCTATCTGCGTCTTGAACCCTATACGGGGCGCACACATCAGTTGCGGGTGCATATGTTGGCGATGGGGGCTCCGATCATCGGGGATCGCTTTTATGCCGAAGGCGCCGCCCTGACAGCGGCGGATCGACTGCATCTGCATTCCACAGAATTGGTTGTGACCCATCCCGAAACCGGTCAGCGCCTGCGTTTTTCGTCTGTCGTGCCTTTTTAACGGATCAAGGTGGGACGGAATGTGAACTTGCGGCGGTGATCAGCGGGCAAATGGCGATTGAGCCGCGTATTCACCAGACCAAACAGCCCAATAATCAGCAGCGTGAACAGGATGAAATAGACCGCGATAATCGGATAGGCCACGAACGGGTTGAACGTCTTGTCGGCAAAATAATTCGCATAATAGAGCGCATCCGCGCTTTGCCGCCAAGCCGGGAAGCCGCTGAAATAGACAAGCGTCGTTGCGTGGAACAGAAAGATTGCTTCGTTCGTGTAACTGGGCCAAGCCAGCCGCAACATTGAGGGAAATATTACCCGCCGAAACCGTTTGAACCCGGACAGGCCATAGGCATCCGCCGCCTCGATATCGCCTTTGGGAATCGATTGCAGAGCGCCATAAAAAATCTCGGCGCTGTAGGCTGACGTATTCAGGAACAACACAATCAGCGCCCCCAGCCAAGCCCGGGTCAGCCAGGCCGTTTCCGCGGTGATTGTTGTGAACCCCAGCGGAATATCGATGCCAACTTTGGGGATCAGGGTAAAGGTCTCGTAGGCCAAGAAAAACTGGATGAAGAGCGGCGAGCCGCGGAAGATAAAAATGAATGTCCGCGCCAGCCATGACAGAACAGGTTGTTGGCTGGCCTTGGCAACCGCAATCGCAGTTGCAAAAAAGAAGCCAAAGAACAGCGCCAATACGGCGTAATAGATATTCCAGATCAGGCCAGACCCGATTAATACCACCTGATCACATAGCGGGAAATCCGTGCGCGGTAACAGCCGTTCAACATAATCCGGATTCGACGTCACCGCCCGCAATGCATATTTGGAAATGGCCTCGCCGCAGATCATGCCGCCGCCTTTCGGAGGCGTTCGCCCCCCGCCGTTGCCTGACCATGGGAAAGTCGGCGTGTGATGCGGCCCAAAACCTTTTCCGACCCCCAGGTCATCAATAGGTAAAACACCAGCAATGCCAAAAAGTAGTATATGCGCCAGTCGGGATGGGGATAATCAAATTGCGAGGTTTTCGATCCCCCCAATTCGCGCGCCCAATAGACGATGTCCTCGACCCCCAGTAGGAACAGCAAAGGTGTCGCCTTGATCAGGATCATCCACAGGTTTGACAGACCCGGCAGCGCGTAAATCCACATTTGTGGGACAAGGATGCGCCAGAACACTTTTCTCTCGGTCATTCCGAACGCCTCGGCGGTTTCCAGCTGCGCACGCGGGACGGCGTTCATCGCACCATAAAGCGTATTTGCCGCAAAAGCGCCGAAGACAATCGCAAACGCCACAAGAGCGGTAAAAAATCCATAGGTCTCGTGCACCCATTGCGGCGAGGAACCAAGCGGCAGTTTCGCTGCTGCGCAGACAACAAAGTCGTTGCCTTGCCGGACAGGTTCCGTCCAATCAGGGCACTTTACCTGATGTCGTATCCATTCCAGTGCCTGATCCAGCGCAATCGGCACGAACAGGAAGAATATGATATCGGGAACGCCCCGCACCATGTTGGTGTAGATCGCGCCGAACCAACGCAAAGGCGCAAACGCCGCACGACGCGCCATCGCGCCGAGGAACCCGAACGCCATCGCCAAGGGGGCGGCCATCGCCAACAAGGCCAGTACGACCAAAATGCTGCGATAAAAGGCGAAATGTTTTCCCGTGGTGAGGTAGCAACTCAGCCACGTCAGACCTTCGATACTGTCAGGATCGGCGCAATAGGAAAACATCAGATTATTCGCTCACTATTCCCATCCAGTGCCATGACTCGGCAACGCCTTCGCATTCTGCTCGCTGCAATCTCGGGAAAATTGCGAGGATTTCGTAATCAGGCAAATCTTTGAAAAGAGCAGCATCTTCCTCGGCTTCGACTGGAATGAGTGTGTAATAGGTTACTTCTGCTCCCGACATCCATCCACTCTCAAGCATTTCCAAGAAATATAGCTGCCCACATTCGTTACATCGGACGCACATCCTGTCGTGATCGCTCCGCTCGACGTAGCGGGTTATGACTGTAAAAGCAGACCACAGCCCTTTGGATTCAATCTGCTCCGGTCGCGTAACATAGAGACATTTTTCGTAGAACATCCTGATTGGCGTGGGCGGGGCGTCGTGCCCCGCCCTCCGTTTCTTAGTAGGTTGCGGCTTCTTCGCCGAACCAGCGGGTGATCATCTCGTTCAGCGTGCCGTTGGCTTTCAGTTCGCCAATCGCGGCGTCAAACTTGGCTTTCAGCTCGGCATCGCTTTCACGAAGACCCATGCCAACACCACCACCCAGCGGCACATCATCGCCAACAAACATCAGCTCGCCACCGGATTCCGCGACGATCGGAACAAGGAAGTCCTTGTCGGCCAGAACCGCATCAGCCTCACCATTGCGGACAGCGGCAATAGTTTCATCAGGCGTTGCATATTCCACCAGCGTCGCGCCGGATTCGGCAACGTAACCGGCCTGAATAGTTGCCGTCTGAGCTGCGATTACGCCACCCATCAGGTCAACATCGTCAGCCAATGCGACATAGGCGGACGCTGCTGGCGGGATGTAGTTTTGCGTGAAATCGATCACTTCGTCACGCTCGTCGGTGATGCTCATCCCCGCGATGATCGTGTCGTAGTTGCCGGACACGAGGTTCGGGATGATGCTGTCCCAATCATTCGTGACCCATTCGCAATCCAGTTCCGCCATTTCGCACAGCAGGTCACCCAGCTCGCGCTCGAAACCGTCAACTTCGCCATCGTCATTGATGAAGTTATACGGAGGGTAGGCCCCCTCGGTCCCCATGCGCACGGTCTGGGCGGATGCCGCCCCGGCAGTCAGAGCGGCAATTGTTGCCGCGAGGATCAATTTGTTCATTTTGGTCTCCTTGTTAGTGTTGGGCCGTCGTCGCAGCAAGAAATTGCCTGAGACGCTCGGATTTCGGGTTGTCGAATACTTCGGACGGTGTCCCCTCTTCCTCGATCAGCCCTTGATGGAGGAAGATTACATGGTCGCCCACATCGCGGGCAAGCTTCATGTCGTGGGTCACTATTATCATGGTGCGGCCCTCGTCCGCCAGCGCCTTGATCACGCGAACGACTTCGGCCTCCAGCTCGGGATCAAGGGCCGACGTCGGTTCGTCAAACAGCATCGCGGTCGGTTCCATACAAAGCGCACGGGCAATCGCCGCACGTTGCTGCTGGCCGCCTGACAGCTGCGCCGGGTAGGCGTCGCATTTGTCACCGATCCCGACCTTCGCCAGGTATTCGCGAGCTTTGGTTTCTACCTCGGTCTTGTCTCTACCGGTCACGGAAACCGGCGCTTCCATCACATTCTGCAAGATGGTCATATGGGACCAGAGGTTAAATTGCTGGAACACCATCGACAGGTTGGTGCGAAACCGAATGACCTGTTTATGATCAGCCGGCTTACGATTTTGCCCCTGCCCTTTCCATGTAACCGCCTCGCCCGAAAAAATTACATCGCCCTGTTGGCAGATTTCCAGAAGGTTCGCGCAACGCAAAAGCGTGGATTTTCCGGACCCGGAAGAGCCGATCAACACAACAACATCGCCGCGCTTTGCGGTCAGGTCGATCCCTTTCAGAACCTCCAACGGGCCGAAACTCTTGTGGATATTCTTTAACTCGATAACCGGGCTGTCAGTCATGCGGTCCTGTAGTTTGCTAAACCGCCGTACAGGTTGCCGCGAATCCCCATAAATGACCAGTAGAATCTGGACGGACGTTCAGGTGACCTATAGGAATGTCGGTGAAACGATGGATTTACAGGCAGGTTTTGGCATGGATGCTGTTGATTTGACCGCAAAACTGGTTCGGTGCCGGTCAGTAACCCCTGACGAGGGCGGCGCGTTGGTGTTGTTAGAGGAGGTTTTATCCGAAGCCGGATTCACCTGTACGCGGGTGGATCGGAACGGGACGGCGAACCTGTTTGCTCGCTGGGGCACGGCAGGGAACGGGCGGTCGTTCGGGTTTAACGGGCATACGGATGTGGTGCCAGTCGGGGACGCGGCGGCGTGGTCGGTTGATCCCTTCGGTGCTGAGATCAAGGATGGCTGGCTATACGGGCGCGGGTCGGTTGATATGAAATCCGGCGTGGCGGCCTTTGTTGCGGCGGCGGTGGATTTTGTGGCGGACACGCCACCAGACGGGTCAATCGTGATTGCGATCACGGGGGACGAAGAAGGCGATGCGACCGACGGCACAATCGCGCTACTGGATTGGATGGCGGCGAACAATGAACGTATGGACGCCTGTATCGTTGGCGAGCCAACCTGTCCTGAGGTGATGGGCGAGATGATGAAGATCGGCCGACGCGGCTCGATGACGGCCTATTTCACCGTGACAGGCGTGCAGGGGCACTCGGCCTATCCGCACCGGGCCAATAACCCGCTGCCCGCCATGGCGCGGCTGATGGATCGGTTGGCGTCGCATGAACTGGACGCTGGAACGGATCATTTCGATGCCTCCACGCTGGCGGTGACAACGATTGATACCGGGAACCCGGCGAACAACGTGATCCCGGCGGCGTGCCGCGCAACCGTGAATATTCGGTTCAACGACGATCACACGTCAGACAGCCTTACCGATTGGCTGCGTGGGGAAGCCGACAAAATCGCCACCGCCTTTGGGGTAGAGGTGGCCATGCGCACGCAAGTGTCAGGCGAGAGCTTCCTGACCCCGCCGGGGGAACTGTCCGATTTGGTGGCTGCGGCGGTAGCGGCAGAAACGAGTGTAGTGCCCGAGCTGTCCACGTCCGGCGGCACCTCGGACGCGCGTTTCGTGAAGGATCATTGTCCTGTGGTGGAGTTCGGTTTGGTCGGCCAACGAATGCACGGGGTGGATGAACGGGTTTCGGTCGAACAGATCGGGCAGTTGAAGGCGGTTTATGCGCGGGTGCTGCGAGAGTATTTTTCGTAGCGGATCGTAAGGGCGAGCGCCTGCCTGTGGGGTGGCGCTGATACGTTGATGTAAGGCACTTTATGGTTCCACCAACTCTTTCCTTCGACCGAGGAAGCCCTCTGCCAAAGCGCCAGCCCGCCGGGACGGGCAGGCGCTCGCCCGGCGGCTGACGCCTTGATTCCGGGCGGGGTGAGGTTACGTCACCTTCCGGATCAACCCCGACAACCCGTTGAACGCCCCATCTACCAACGCCCGATGCAACAGCCGATCTGGGTTGGTCGGCGGTGGCATTTCCAGAAAATCCGCCTTGGTGAAACCGAACCGTCGGTAATAGGGTTCATCCCCTACCAGCACCACGCGGGTCCAACCGGCGGCTTCGGCGCGGGCCAGAGAATCGTTGATCAGAGCCGCGCCCAACCCCTCTCCCTGATGGATCGGGTGGACAGCAACGGGACCCAGCAGCAGCGCCTTCGCCCCGCCCTCGCCGATCAAGATCGGCCAATAGCTGATCGACCCGGCCAACACGTCAAATTCATCCCGCGCCACCAGCGACAGGCCCGACACTTTTGACACACCGTCGCGCAAACGATAGGAACTTAGCGCCGTGCGACCGGGGGCAAAGCACAGATCAAGCAGATACTCGACCTCATATTCATCTTCGGGGGTTTCTTCGGCTATGCGGAACATTCAGATTTTCCAAGCGTCGTTGACATCACGTTTCGGCGAGATCAGCCACGTCGGATTGAATGGGGCATTGTTTGTTCCTCTTAGCTCTCGACACTTTGCTAGCACGCGCTTAGGTTTTCGGCAAATACAGACTTGAAAGTATCGCATGTTTTATCGACCGGATGACCCGAACAAACCCCTGAAACACTCGCCGTTAAAGGCCATCGTTTCCCCACGCCCAATTGGGTGGATATCGACGGTGGACAAGGATGGGAAGGCGAACCTTGCCCCTTACAGCTTTTTCAACGCGGTGATGGATAACCCGCCGATGGTGATGTTTACCTCGGCCGGGCGCAAATCGGATCGGGAGTTCGGTAAGGACAGCGTCAGCAATATTCGCGACACGGGTGAGTTTGTTGTGAATGTTGTAAGCCATGCGTTGAAGGATGCGATGAACGCAACCTCGGGCGCTTACGAGGCGGGTGTCGATGAATTCGAGGTTGCCGGCCTGACCAAAGCCGCGTGCCAGATCGTGAATGTCCCGCGCGTCGCTGACAGCCCTGCATCGCTGGAATGCAAGCTGCATCAGATTGTTGATCTGCCGGGTGATGGCAACGTCATGATCATCGGAAATGTGGTGGGTATCCACCTGCTGGATTCGGCGGTGCGCGACGGTATGTTCCACGCCACCGATTACCAGCCTGTTGCGCGGCTGGGCTACAAGGATTACGCCACGATCAGCGAGGTTTACGAGCTGATCCGACCGAAATAGGGGGCAGACATGGACACGATGATCGGCGTTATTGGCGGCAGCGGTGTGTATGACATTGATGGGTTGGACGAGGCCAAATGGGTTTCGGTGGAAACCCCGTGGGGTAATCCATCTGACCAGATCCTGACGGGCGTTCTGGATGGCGTAAAGATGGCCTTCCTACCCCGTCACGCGCGGGGGCATAAATTGTCCCCAACCACCGTCCCCTACCGTGCCAATATCGACGCGTTGAAACGGCTGGGGGTGACGGATGTGATTTCGGTATCCGCCTGCGGCTCGTTTCGCGAGGATATGGCGCCAGGCGATTTCGTGATCGTCGATCAGTTTATCGACCGGACATTTGCACGCGAAAAATCCTTCTTTGGCACCGGCTGTGTCGCGCACGTCTCCGTCGCCCACCCGACCTGCCCGCGCCTTGGCGCCGCCTGCGCCGATGCCGCACGAGCCGAAGGCGTGACCGTGCATGACGGTGGCACGTATCTGGCGATGGAGGGGCCGCAATTTTCGACCCTCGCCGAAAGCAAACTTTACCGCGAGGTCTGGGGTTGTGACGTGATCGGCATGACCAATATGCCCGAGGCGAAGCTCGCCCGCGAGGCCGAGCTATGTTACGCCTCCGTCGCGATGATCACCGATTATGACAGCTGGCATCCGGATCATGGTGAGGTTGACGTGCAAGACATCATCGCCACCCTCTTCGGCAATGCGGACAAGGCACGTGGCATGGTGAAACGTCTGCCTGACCTGCTGGGAAGCCACCGCGACCCCTGCCCGCATGGCTGCGACCGCGCGTTGGACTATGCGATCCTGACGCAACCTGATCAGCGTGATCCGACGCTGGTGGCCAAACTGGATGCCGTGGCAGGTCGCATTCTGGGATGACCATGCAGGCCCTGAATGTCGCCCGGTTCATCGCGCTGATCGGAATGCTGTACGGTATGCTGGCGATCATCCGACCCAGCGGCTATCTGCCGTTTTATACTGAATGGCTTTCGAATTTCGGGAATGGCCCGGCACAGGCGATGTTTCTGATCCTGCTAGGACTGCAATTCGGCCTTGGGCGCCTTCGGGCGCGACCCAGCCTGATGCAGGCTATGATACTGGCTGTCATCGGTCTGATCCTGATGCTTCTGTTTCCGGCATCGATACTATTCACGCTTGGACTCGCACTGGCCTTTGCGGTGCTGGTTCGCGAAAAAGCCGCGCCATATACCCTGTGGATCGCAATTGTAATAGTTCTTGGTTGGGTGCTGATAGCCGTTTACGTGGATCACCGCGCGGGATGGGATATGAATGGCAATTACATATTTTCTTCCCCGAGCGGCGTCCTCCGAAGTGTTCTGTTCAATGGCTTTTACCCCATCATTCCTTGGGCCAGCTTCCTGCTGATCGGTATGTGGTTGGCGACGCGAAACCTGACCAGCTCTGCCCTGCCCCGACGCCTGTTTGTCGGTGGGGTGCTGGGGGCGCTGCTGGTCAAAGCGCTCAGCGGCATGGCTGCCACCCCGAAACTGGGGCTGGGAGAACTGGTGGCGCTGACCCCTCTGCCCCCCAACCCGTTTTTCGTTACCTATGCCACAGCTTTTGCATTTGCGCTGATCGGGGCGATCCTGTGGGTCACGCCACGCTTTGGAACTGCGGCGGCTTTCCTGTCCGTGCCCGGTGAAATGCCCTTTACCCTATACATACTGATGACGGGTCTTGTGATTATTATTGGCGCCATGTCTGATCTGCTGCCACCCGCGCTTGGACCGGGGATGTTGACGATCCAGATCAGCGCGGCGCTGCTGTTGTTTGCGCATATCTGGATACGGATCATGCCAGCCGGTCCGCTAGAGGGCTTGCTGGCAAAATTCAGATAAGATTTTGCTGTTCGGGGGCGCCCGGACCCCTTAAAAAGGGGCGGCATTATGGGGGGACATATGACCAAAGGCGTAATTCTGGGAAAATTCATGCCGCCACATCTGGGGCACGTGGCGCTGGTGCGCACGGCGTCCTATCTGGTGGACCGTCTGACGATTATCCTGTCGGCATCCGATAGCGACCCGATCCCACCGGTGTATCGCAAAGCCTGGATGGAAAAACTGTTCCCCGAAGCTGTGGTGATCGTGGTCAATAATGGCGCTAACCCATTGGCATCCGACGATCCCGACTGGGCACGGATCATCCGTGGCTTCCACCCCGAACCAATTGACCGTGTGGTCGGATCCGAAGGATATATCGTCGATCTTGCCCGGGCGCTGGATGCACAGCATTTCATCCTCGACCCGATGTGGATGGCCTATCCGGCAAACTCGGCTGATATTCGGCAGGACCCATTCGGACACTGGCAATCAATCCCGTCCTATGTCCGCCCCTATTACCAGAAACGCCTGACGATGGTCGGTGGCGAAAGCACCGGTAAATCCTATATGGCGAAATTTCTGGCCGAGAAATATGGCGGTCCCTATGTCCCGGAATATGGGCGACCTTACGAAAAATATCGTACACCGGGCGACTATCGCCCAGAGGAATTGCACTTCATCGTCGATGGCCACGTCGCCCACCGCAAGACGCTGTCGCTAAAGGCTGGACCGATCCTGTTCGAAGATACCGATCCCCTTCTGACCGCCGTCTGGGCGGAAATGCTGCTGGATCGCTCGCTGCCCGATCTAGAGGCGCGGATCGAATTACCGGATCATTACTTGTTGCTGGGCGCTGACACCCCTTGGGAAGAAGACCCGATCCGCTATTTCGCCAAGCAGGAAATTCGGCAGAAATTCTTCGATCTGACCGTGGCGAAGCTAGAGGCATTCGGGGCATCATACACCCTGATCGAAGGTGATTTCACGGCCCGCGAGGCAGCCGCCTGCGCCGTTGTCGACAACATGCTGCTAACCCCGAAATGAGGTCCCATGCCCCCGTATAAAACCGTCAAGGATTACATCCGCACCATTCCCGATTTCCCCCACGAGGGGATCATGTTTCGCGATGTCACCACGCTGTTCGCCGACGCGCGCGGGTTTCGCATGGCCATCGACCAACTGCTGCACCCCTATGCCGGAATGCGGATCGACAAGGTCGTGGGGTTGGAGGCGCGGGGCTTTATCTTGGGCGGGGCGATTGCCCATCAACTGTCTGTTGGATTTGTGCCAATCCGCAAAAAGGGAAAACTGCCGGGTGCAACCATCGAACAAGCCTATCAGCTGGAATATGGCGAGGCGGTGATGGAAATGCACGACGACGCCATCGAGGCAGGCGAGGTCGTTCTGATCGTCGATGACCTGCTAGCGACAGGCGGCACCGCCGAGGCCGGGATCAAACTGATCGAACGGCTGGGCGGCAAAATCCTAAGCTGCGCCTTTGTGGTGGACCTGCCGGAACTGGGCGGACGGCGCAAGCTGGAAGCGATGGGGGTGGATACCCACGTGTTGTGCGAGTTTGAGGGGAGTTAACGGAAAGGTCGCTGATGTTTATCGTCGAGAACACACGCAGCACGTTTGACGAGCTTTTACCCGCACAAGTCGATGATATGGATCACGAGCAGGTTCTGGACCTGTTGTTGGACTTTTACGAAAACGAACGAGCCGAAGATGCAGATTCGTTGGAAGAAGACGGCGATATGCTGTTGTTCCAATGGGGCAAAAATCATGATGGCGGATTTTACCTAAGCCTAACCAGACAGTTGAGCTTCGTGGACGATGATGGAGAGCCGGTAATTTATCATCTAACGGCCGAGTTTCATTTTGAACAATCAGGTGACTTTGAGGATCTGGATGACGGAATCGAATGGTGTATGAGTCCTCAGGAAATAGTCGATTTCCGTGAACGTATTTTTAGTGCAGCCGCCTATGACGCCTGTGCGGGTAAGAAGCATGTCAGTGCCGAGCTTACTTGGAACGAGGCTTAAACCACCGCCCCCGGGTTCATAATCCCATTGGGGTCCAGCGCCGCCTTGATCGCCCGCATCGCCGCCAGTTTTGTCGGATCGCCATAGGTTTGCAAATCGCCTACCTTCGCCCGCCCGACCCCGTGTTCCGCGCTGAAAGAGCCGCCGAATTGGGCCACCAGATCGTGGATGGTTTTCTTCACCTCTTTCGCGGCATTGTCGTAATCACCCCGATTGCGCCCCATGGGCGGGAAGATGTTGTAGTGCAAATTCCCGTCGCCCAGATGGCCGAAGCTGTTGATGCGCAGGTCCGGGTCAATCGCTTCAATCAGCGGACGGGCAGCCTCGATAAATGCGGGGACGCGGCTGACCGGGACGGATATATCATGCGAGACGACCGAGCCGATTTTGCGATTGCCAATCGGGATATGCTCGCGGATTTGCCAAAGCGATTTGCGTTGCCCCTCGCTCTGCGCAATCACTGCGTCCAGTATCAGCTCCCGCTCCGCCGCTGCGTGCAGCGCATGTTCCAGCCGGGCCTTCAGGCGGGCATCGACACCCCCACCGCATTCCACCAGCACTTGCCATTTGGATTTCTCGGCCAGCGGATAGGTGTGATCCACCCCGGTTTCCTCCATGAACAGAATGCCGTTCAGGTCAATCAATTCAAAGGCCGAGATCAGATCGCCAAGATCGTCACGCAGATGATTCAGCAAGTCCAGCGCCGCCTGCGGGTTGGGCACGGTGGCAAAGGCAGTTTCCACCTCCACCGGGCGGGGGGAGAGCTTCAGCGCGGCGGCGGTGATGATGCCCAGCGTCCCTTCGGCCCCGATCAAAAGGTGGCGTAGGTCGTAACCCGTATTGTTTTTGCGAAGCCGTTCCAGCCCGGACAGGATCGATCCGTCCGGCAACACGGCCTCCACCCCCAAACACAGGTCGCGTGCATTGCCATAACGCAGGACATTCACACCGCCTGCATTTGTGGACAGGTTGCCACCGATCCGACAGGACCCTTCGGACGCCAGCGAGAGAGGGAACAGGCGGTTCGCGTCCGCCGCCGCCAACTGGATATTCGCCAGAATCGCGCCAGCCTCGGCGATCAGGATATTGTCGGCGGCATCAACATCGCGGATCGCATCCATACGTTCCAATGACAGGATTACAGGCGCCGGGCCGTGTTCCATGATTTGTCCCGACACCAACCCCGTGCCGCCGCCATAGGGAACAATGCCAACCTTGTTGTCGTTGCATAAGCGGACGATCGCCGCGACCTCGCCCGTATTGCGCGGACGAGCCAAGCAGCCGCCAATACCCGTATACCTGTGGCGGGGTTCTTCCAGATAGGCTGGCGTCGGGGGGGAAATCACCCCCTCTCCAATCTGGTTGGTCAGGGTGCGGACAAATTCTGGTGTGGCAGCATTTAGGCTCATATACCAGTCAGAGCACAGCTGTCAGTTGCCTTCAACCGGTTTCAGCAGTTCGGGTGGGATCACGACAATCGTTGGCTCGCTGGGAAGGTTTCGAAGCGACACATCGATATAGTTGGTCTCCCACAATTCGGATTCAAAATCGGGCATGTTACGGATAAAACGTTCAACATTGTTCACGCCAAACCAATGCATTGGGATAACGATGCGCGCTTGGAACCTTTCCATTACACGGATCATTGCTTCCTGACTCATGGTGGTAGAACCGTCGACCGGCACCATCACCACATCCAATCGGCCGATGCGGGCATATTGCGCGTCTGTTGGTTCATGATGCAAATGGCCCAAATGGCCGATACACAGTCCCGCGCTTTCAAAAATGAAAATCGAATTGCCGTCCGGCACCTGGCTGCCAAAAGCGTTGCGGATATCCGTGGGAACGTTGCGGATCGTCAGGTTTTCCAGCTCTAGAAAGAAATTTGCCGCATACCCTCCGCTTCCCCAACCGCGCAAAACATGTTGTGTCCCCTCGGGAATATTGTCCGTCCAATGGCTGGTATGGGCGAAATTCATCGTCACCACGTCGGGGGCGAACTCGCGCCCCAGAAACCCTGTATAATCGGTTGCCACGGTTGTTCCGTCTGACAATTCGATGATGAAAGTCGCGTGATCAATATAGTGAATGCGCACGGTTTCGTCATCAAAGGGTTCCCGATCATTCAGGGCGGCACGCTGAATCATTCCGCTATCGGACAGGGCCACGCAATGACTTGGGATCGTTGCGGCCCCTGCCGGGATCCCCAGAAGCAGAAGAAATGCGGTTGATATCAGTCGTCGCAATGCTTGGCCCTCCGTTTGCCGTCATGATACCATGATATCGGCAAAACGCGGCCTCACAAAAAAGCGATCAGCTGTTGGTCGGGTCCGTACGGTCGGGGGCCAGACGCGAATAGAGCACATGATCCCGCCACTTTCCGGCTATTTGCAAATAGGCCTGTGCCAAGCCTTCCTCGTGAAATCCGCTTTTTACCAACAACCCGCGCGAGGCCCGGTTTTCCGGCAATGTCCCTGCCTGAACACGGCTGATATCCATACGTTCGAATGCAAACTCCACGACGGCTGGCAGGGCTTCACCCATATAGCCCAAGCCTGCGAAAGGTTCACCCATCCAGTAGCCAACTGTGCAGGATTTCGAGACACCTTGCTGAACATTGTCCAGATTGATGCCGCCCAATATCTGACCATCCTGTCGCCGGATCAGGAACAAGGGTAGGCCACGATTCTCGCGATAGGCGCGGCGCCCCCAATGGATACGGTTACGATACCCTTTGAGGGACAGGTATTCGGTGGATCGCACCGGCTCCCATGGCGCAAGAAACGCTTCGGATTGGTGACGCACTTTCAGCCATGCGTCAAAATCCTTCATCTCGGGCATGCGCAGGATCAACCGTTCGGTCTTGATCCGGGGGGACCGCAGGCGAAGCATGTTACGCCGCCAATCGGGTGCGCAGAAGGTCGAGTTCAGGGGCCTGCGCAACGGGACCGTATAGCGCCATTGCTGCAGCCGATTGGCAGAGCGTGGCGGCATAGGCGCGCACTTTTTCCGTTGTCACATCGTCGATCTTGGCAATCGTTTCATCCAAGGTCGCGACCTTCCCCCATATCGACAGCAACCGCGCTTGCCGTTCTGCCCGGGCCGAAGGATTTTCCAGCCCCATCAGCAGCCCAGCTTTCATTTGCTGACGGGCGCGGTCAATTTCGGCGTCCGACATATCGTCAGCGGCGCGTTTGATTTCGTCAATCGTGACATTGGCGAGGTCAGCGATTTGATCGCCGCCCGTCCCGGCATAGATGGTCAACATACCGGTATCCTCATGCGCCCCGGCTTGCGCAAAAATCGTATAGCAAAGCCCGCGTTTTTCCCGGGCTTCCTGAAATAGCCGCGAGGACATGCCGCCACCTAAAGCGGTCGAGAAAATCTGACTGACATAGATATTCGGGTCACGCCAACTGGGCGCCTCGAACGCCAGAGTGAAATGGGCTTGCTCCAGATCCTTCACCTCGCGCCGCTCGCCGCCGGCGAAATTGGCCGCAGGGGCGGCAGGCGGGTTTCGAGGCGTCAGGTGGCCGAATTGTTTTTCCGCCTCGCGCACGATGCGGTCATGGTCGATACCGCCCGCCGCGGACAGGATCATCTGTTCGGGGCCATAATGGCTGTCGACGAATCCGGACAGATCATCACGCGCGAAGGCACGGACCCGTTCGGCGGGGCCAAGAATCGGACGGCCCATCGGCTGATCCGGGAAGGCGGTTTCCTGTAGCCAGTCGAAAATTATGTCGTCGGGCGTGTCAAAGCTTTGGCCGATTTCGGACAGGATCACCCCGCGCTCCACCTCGATCTCGCGCGGATCAAACGTCGGGTGGGTCAGTATGTCAGAAATCACATCCAGCGCCAGTGGCACATCCTCGGCCAATACGCGGGCGTAATAGGCTGTATTTTCGCGACTGGTATAGGCGTTTATATAGCCGCCGACATTTTCGATGGCCTCGGCAATATCCAGCGAACTGCGCGTCTCCGTCCCCTTGAACGCCATATGTTCCAGAAAATGGGCGATGCCATTCTGCTCCACGCGTTCATGCCGCGCCCCCGCATCCACCCAAACGCCCAGCGTGGCCGAGCGTAAGGACGGCATGTGTTCCGTTACAATCCGGAACCCGTTCGCCAGCGTGTGTGTTTGCACGCGGCTCATGACAGGCGCTCGCGGATCAGGGTTTCGATGGCGGAAAGGTCGTTGGCGACACGGGTAATACGCTCGGGGCGATCAAACAGATCGGCCATGTGGGGCGGCAGCGCCGGGTGCTGGCCGGAGGCCTTTTCGACCGCGTCAGGAAACTTGGCCGCGTGGGCGGTGGCAAGGGTGACCATCGGCGTTGCTTTATCCCCCCGCTGTTCAGCGGCCACCTTCAGGCCAACGGCTGTGTGCGGGCAGACGATTTGCCCCGTGGTTTGCGCGGTGCGGGTGATGGTGGCGGCGGTTTCTTCCTCGGACGCGCGTCCGGAATCAAATTCCTCGCGCAAGCGTCCCAGCGCCCCCTGTGATAGGGTGAATGCGCCCTTGTCCTTCAGGTCATCCATCAGCTGCGTCACCGCGTCACCCTCGCGGTCATAGACGTCAAACAACAGACGTTCGAAATTCGAGGACACCTGAATGTCCATCGACGGGCTGATCGAGGGCGTTACCCCCGTTTTCGCATGATCACCCGAGGCAATCGTGCGGTGCAGAATGTCATTCTGGTTCGTGGCAATCACCAAGCGGTCGACGGGCAGGCCCATGCGTTTGGCCACATAGCCTGCAAAAATGTCCCCAAAATTCCCGGTGGGCACGGTGAAGCTGATCTTGCGATGTGGGGCACCGAGGCTTACGGCAGAGGTGAAATAATACACCACCTGCGCCAACACGCGGCCCCAGTTAATCGAATTGACCCCCGCGAGTTTCACTTCGTCGCGGAAGGTGAAATCGTTGAACATATCTTTCAGGCGCGCCTGACAATCGTCGAAATCGCCATCCACCGCCAGCGCATGAATGTTGCTTTCAGACGGCGTTGTCATCTGCCGGCGCTGAACTTCGGACACGCGGCCATGCGGATACATGATGAAGACGTTGACGTTGTCCAGCCCCTTGAAAGCCTCGATCGCCGCGGACCCGGTATCGCCGGACGTGGCCCCAACAATCGTAATACTCTCGCCCCGCCGTTTCAGCGCGGCTTCGAACATCTGACCGATCAACTGCATGGCGACATCTTTGAACGCCAGCGTCGGGCCGTGGTGGAGTTCCAGCAGGAAATCATTTGGCCCCGTCTGCACAATCGGACAGCGGGCGACGTGGTGAAAGCTGGCATAGGCGCGATCAATGATGGCGCGGAACTCATCATCGCCGAATGTGTCGCCGATGAAGGGTTTCATCACGCGAAAGGCGGTTTCCTCGTAAGACAGGCCCGCAAGCGTTGCGATGTCATCCGCCGACATTTGCGGCCAGCTTTCGGGAACATACAAGCCGCCATCGCGGGCAAGGCCGGTCAGCATGGCCTCCTCAAACGACAAAACAGGGGCTTGGCCGCGGGTCGAAATATAGCGCATAGAAACTTTCCGATTCACTCAGGTCGGCGCTTGATACGCCAAAGATACAGCCCTGTCATCCCGATCCAGATAATCGCAAAGCCGAACCAGGTGAAAACATATTCCAGATGCCGGTTGGAGATGCGGATCGAGACCTCGGACGGGGTGATCCCGGCCAGATTATCCCCTTCGGTCAGAACCACCAGAACAGGTTCGGTTTGCAGCACTTGTGCCAATGCCGAAACATCGCGCGCAAACCATGTTTTAGAGGCAAGATCGACTTCTGGCGTGTAGCTGTCCACTTCATCCGGCCACATCAGGTAACCGGAGCCGTTCAGGGCCCCGGTTGGGCGACCGCGCAGTTGACCTTCGGCCGGGATGACGCCCAGTTCCGCCAATATACGGCGTCCATCGGTCAGCGTCATCGGCACGATCACCCGGTAAACCGCCCGTCCTTGGGTCGACAGAACATAAGCTTCGCCAGCGTCAACCGTGCCGGACACGACCACGCGTCGATATTCATCATCCGCCTCGGTCACAGTGTCCGGAAGCGCCACGGGGTTAGCCGCCAAGCGCGCATCAATCTCGGCCAGAATACCTTCTTTCCATTGCAGGCGCTGCAATTGCCAAAATCCCAACGTGGTGAATAGCACCGCGCCAAGGATACCAAACAGCAGGGGCACAATCATTTTGCGGGTCATAACAGGTCCAAACAATCTTCGTCCGCGGGGAATTCCATGATGGCGTATAGATCCGCAAGGCTGCGGGTTGAATTCACTTTGGTGATAACCTCGTCAATCGGGTCAACCAACAGCCACCAGGTTTCATCGTGGTCTTGATGGGTTTCGCGTGTGCGTCGTAGCGATGCGATCAGCGCGTCTTTATATGCCGAAAATTCCATGTCCACGGGCGCGAGTTTGATCTCTCCTCTGACGGGTAATTTTAGCGCCAGTTTCACCGTGGTGCCAATTCCGGTGCGGGTGGGGACGGCATTTGTGATCTTCAGCAATGCACCAGTTCCGTCCAGAAAAATGTCGCCTTGCGCCCGTTCCAAAAACTGCGTGATCGGTCCCGGAATATAGGTAAGTCCGCGCGCAGAAAACGGGAAGACATACCCTTTGACCGGATTAATCAGCAGAAATCTCTCGGACATTCTGGACCCCCATTTGAAACAGAAAACGCGAGCCCCTTAGGACTCGCGTCAAATTCAAGCAGACGGACCTGTGTCTGCCATTTCTGGTTCAGCCACCCCAGATGTAAACGGCCGCAAACAGGAACAGCCACACAACGTCAACGAAGTGCCAGTACCAGGCGGCCGCCTCGAATCCGATATGGGCTTCGGGGGTGAAATGGCCCTTCAGGGCGCGGAACAGGCAAACCGCCAAGAAGATCGTCCCGATGATCACATGAAACCCGTGGAAGCCGGTCGCCATGAAGAAGTTCGGACCATAAATATTCCCCGAGAACCCGAATTCCGCATGGCTATATTCATAGACCTGGAAAATCGTGAAAAGGACGCCCAGCAAAACCGCCAGCGTCAGCCCTTGAACCAGCGCTTTGCGATCATTGTCATGCGCGATGGCATGGTGCGCCCAAGTGGCCGCGGCCCCTGAACACAACAGGATCAGCGTGTTGATCAGCGGCAAATGCCAGGGATCGAACGTATGAATTCCTTCTGGGGGCCAAACGCCATCCATCGGATAAAGCGCGTGCTTGAAGAATGACCAGAACCACGCGACGAAAAAGAATACCTCGGAGGTAATGAACAGAATAACAGCGTAGCGCAGACCGATTTTGACAACGGGTGTGTGATCGCCCTGCTGTGCTTCTTCAACCACGTCTGACCACCAAGCATACATGGTGTAAAGGACACCGGCCAAGCCGATCAAGAACACCCAAGGTTGGTTGCTTTGCAGTTGCGGCGAAATCCACAAAACAGCGCCAAACAGCATGACAAACGCGCTGATGGCCCCGACCAGCGGCCACGGGCTTGGGCTGAGGATGTGGTAATCATGGTTTTTTGCATGTGCCATTATTCAGGTCCTTTATTGTGACACTTGGCGCTAGTTTAGCGCGGTTTCATTGACGTCGTCCAGCACGTCGGCACTGACATAGCCTTCGGGCAGGTCGATTTCGAAGAATGTATAGCTAAGCGTGATCGAATTTATGTAGCGCCCGTCAAGATCGTCAACAATGGACGGGTCCACATAGAAGGTGACGGGCATTAACACTGTCTCTCCCGGCTCCAACACCTGTTCGGTGAAGCAGAAACAGTCGATCTTGGTGAAAAATTCACCGGCGCTGAACGGGGCAACATTATATCCGGCCTGACCCGCAATTGGGCGATCGGTCGGGTTATGTGCTTCGTAAAAGGCCAGACCGACTTCGCCGATGCGAATGTCAATCTTGTGTTCGACCGGCTTGAAAGTCCAGGGCATTCCCCGCTCTAGCGAGGCATCGAACCGAACCGTGATGGTCTGATCCAGGATTTCTTCGCCCGCATTGGTCGCGACCGCTGGCGTCCCGCCATAACCGGTGACGGCGCAGAACAAGGTATAAAGGGGTTTGGACGCAAAGGCCAACGCCCCCATGAACAGGACAATCCCGACCAACGGGGTGACAACTTTGCGGTTGGAGCGTTCACTCATTCACTTGCCTCCTCTGTTGCGTTCTCGAGTTCGCTGTTGGAATTGCCGATTTTCACGACGCTGACGGCAATGCTAAGCACCACAAACAACCCCAGAAGCAGCGCAACCCCTGTATTGCGTCCCAGGCGGCGCTTGTGGAGTTCGTGGGTTTTGCCAAGTTCCGCCATCAGAACCAGACCGGCCAATTGCCAAGGGTTAATCCCCCGGCTTTCAATGCCGCTTCGATCAACAGGGCTGTGAAGTGCAGAAACAGATACAGGATTGTAAACAGGAAGAAGGATTTCTCCGCCTTGAAACTGTCCTTATCCGCCGCCGCGTCATCCCGGCGCCACAACCCCAAGGCGCCGCGCAGCAGATAGGCGTTCAAGCCAAGCGACAGGATTAGGTAAACCGGCCCGCCAATTTGTGTGAATGCTGGTGCCAGCGCAATCGGCGCCAGAACCAGCGCATACCCCAGAATATGGTTGCGTGTGGCGCGCGTACCATTGGTGACGGGCAGCATCGGCACATTGGCCGCGGTGTAATCTTCGTTGCGAAACAGTGCCAGCGCCCAGAAATGCGGAGGGGTCCAAGCGAAGATCAGGGCGAACATCAAAACGCTTTCGATGCTGATTCCACCTGTTGCAACAGCCCAACCGATCATCGGCGGGAAAGCCCCTGCTGCGCCGCCGATCACAATGTTCTGTGGGGTCGAACGTTTCAACCACATCGAATAGATGACGACGTAAAAGAAGATCGTAAAGGCCAGCAGCCCCGCCGACAGGAAATTGCCAAACAGACCCAGCATAACCACCGACGCGACAGAAAGTGCCACACCGATGGCCAGCGCTTCGTCCCGGCTGACACGACCCGAGGGAATGGGACGTTTCACTGTGCGCCCCATCACCGCGTCAATATCCGAATCCCACCACATATTCAGGGCACCGGATGCGCCCGCTCCGACAGCGATACACAGGATCGTTGCAACAGCAATCACCGGGTGTATACCGCCGGGCGCTGTCAGCATTCCAACCGCAGCAGTAAAGATCACCAGTCGCATCACGCGCGGCTTCAACAATTCGAAGTAATCTCCGAATCCGGCTTCGTGATCCTTGGTGGTATAGACTACGTCGGTCATTGTCTGCCTGCGTTTGCGTGGAGCCTGCCGATTACTCGGCAGACGCCACAGTTACGTCAGAACCCAGATAGGCATATTCGGCAATCGCACCGGTCAACCACGCTTCATAGACGTCTTGCGACACCACTTTGACGGTAATCGGCATATAAGCATGGTCCTTGCCGCACAGTTCCGAGCATTGCCCGAAATAGATCCCTTCGACATCCGCTTGGAACCACGTTTCCGCCAAACGGTTGGGGACAGCGTCAAGCTTCACCCCAAACGCGGGGATCGTCCAGCTGTGGATCACATCCGAACCGGTGATCTGCAAGCGCACCACTGCGCCAACGGGAACCACCATCGCTGTGTCGGTCGCAAGCAGCCAATCGGCCTCGGAATATCCGTATTCGACCAGCAGCGCACGGGTTTCATCTGTCAGGACAAAGGGTTTGTCGCCACTATAATTGGACGGATGACCCAGCATGTAGCTGTCAAAAACAAACTCTTCCTCGACATATTCATAGGTCCAATACCACTGGTTTCCCGTGATCTTGATGGTCACGTCAGACTCGGGAACCTCTAGCTGTTTGAACAGTGTCGGAAGCGAAAACGATCCGATGACAATCAGGATGATGATCGGAATTACGGTCCACAAGACCTCGATCACCGAATTATGCGTAAACCGTGCAGGTGTTGGGTTGGCGCGTTTGTTAAAGCGCACGATGATCCACAACAGCAGCCCCAGAACCAGAATAACGATCCCGGTGATGACCACCGTGACCATTGTGTTAAGCCAATGAATGTCATGGGCGACTTCGGTCACCGCAGGCTGGAACCCCAGGCTGTCAGCATCGGGTCTTCCAATCACTTCCAGATTATCTTGGGCCCAAGCGCCAGCGGACACGAACAGGGCAGTGAAAAACGTAAAAAACTTGCTGATACGCATCGTTTCTTCCTTGTATGTCAGGCCTCTCCCGGCCCGGTTTGGAAACTGCGTTGGTCTCCCCCGCAGAATCCTTTATTGCTTCCACGCTGAGAACAACCATATTAGAACGACAATAACAAGTCAGACCTTTGCGGCATAAGGCCGCTTTTCACAAGAATTGAACTGATTTCATGACCCAGACCCAAACCCGCTTTCGCCCCTTTGAAACCGAACTGGACAAGGACAATAGTCTGAAAATCCTGCAAGCCACCACCCATGGCGCTGACGACGGAGAGCTGTTTCTGGAACGCAAACGATCCGAAAGTCTGGTGTTGGACGACGGGCGGATCAAAACCGCAAGCTATGACGCCTCCGAAGGGTTTGGCTTGCGTGCGGTCAAAGGCGAAACCGCCGGGTATGCCCATTCCACCACACTGACGGAATCGGCGCTGAAACGTGCCGCAGAAACCGCAAGACTTGCGATCGGCGACGGTGGAGGGGCACTTGCCTCGCCTCCAAAGGCAACAAATCAACGTCTCTACACCGATCAGGACCCGCTTGGTGATGCCACCTTCCCGGTCAAGGTCGAAACCTTGCGCGAAATTGACGAATTTTGCCGCTCGCTGGACCCGCGCGTTGTGCAGGTGTCCGCCAGTTTGTCCGCAAGTTTGCAGGAAGTAGAAATTCTCCGCCCGGATGGTGTTCACCTGACCGACACGCGCCCCATGAGTGGCGTCAGTGTGCAAGTCACCGTTGAAAAAGACGGGCGGCGGGAAAGTGGTCACGCCGCCAAGGGTGGACGCCATGGATTGGCACAGTTGATGGCGGGAAATATCTGGCAGGCCGCGGCACGCGAAGCCTTGCGTATCGCGCTTGTCAATTTGGATGCGGAACCGGCCCCTGCCGGCGTCATGGATGTTGTCCTTGGGCCGGGCTGGCCGGGTATCTTGTTGCACGAAGCGATTGGCCACGGGCTGGAAGGCGACTTCAACCGCAAGAAAACCTCGGCTTTTGCCGGGCTGATGGGACAGCAGATTGCGGCGAAGGGTGTTACCGTGGTCGATGACGGGACCATCCCGGATCGGCGCGGCTCGATATCTTTTGATGACGAGGGGACCCCCTCGCAACGAAACGTCCTGATCGAAGACGGCGTGTTGGTCAATTACATGCAGGATCGTCAGAATGCCCGACTGATGGGGGTTCCCGCGACCGGCAACGGACGCCGTCAAAGCTATGCCCACACGCCGATGCCCCGTATGACCAACACCATTATGCTTGGCGGCGACGCCTCCCCCGAGGAGGTGTTAAGTGGCCTCAAAGACGGCATCTACGCGGTCGGTTTCGGTGGGGGTCAGGTGGATATCACCAACGGCAAGTTCGTGTTCAGTTGCACCGAAGCCTACCGGGTGCAAAACGGCAAAGTGGGCGCACCGGTCAAAGGGGCAACACTGATTGGTGACGGAGCGACAGCCTTGAAACAGATCCGCGCCGTGGGAAATGACATGCAACTGGATCCCGGTATCGGCAATTGTGGCAAGGCCGGACAATGGGTGCCGGTTGGCGTTGGTCAACCCAGCGTACTTATCGGTGGATTGACCGTCGGTGGCAGCGCCGTCTGATATGTCGGGTCAACGACGCGGAACGACATAATTCGGGTCCAACGACCGCCCCCATTTGCACGAGCATTGAACCTCACCTGCGTTATTTGGTCAGGATCAGTTTGTCCTGTTTGGTGATCCGCAGCGTATAAACCTGACCATCCAAAAGGATTGTGGCGGTTTTGCCCTCGCCAGTCAGGATACGGGCATCATAAGCCGGGGTAACAGTCTGTTGTGCCAGGTCAGTTGTGTCAGGGCGATAAGCCAGCATATCTCTCTCCGTCAGATGGCCATGGCTTGGTCTGGCTAGGCATGACTATTTCTGACAGAAAAAATCGGGATAGTCAACTATCCCGACTTTTTTAGTTGGTTATAGGATCACCTGATATTCGGGCAATCCGGCCACCTCGACTTCGACGGCAAAAGTTTGTCCATCTGCTGCGCCCGTCTGGTTGATCGCCGCCGAGGTCATGAACATGGTTTTCATTTCGGGACCACCAAAGGCCGGACAGGTGGTTTGCTTTCCGGCAAATGTCACCTCGCCCACCACACTTCCATCCGGGGCAAATCGTACGGCTTTGTTGAAGCCCCATTGCGCGTTCCACAAATACCCCTGACTGTCACAGACAGCCCCGTCGGGATGAAGCTTATCCGCTGGCAGGTCCAGATGAACCTTCGGTTCACCTTTCGGCCAACCTTCATCATCCAACGCAACCTTCCAGATTTTGTTCACCCTTGTATCGGCGAAATAGGCGTGTGAACGGTCTGGCGCGAAGCTGATCGCGTTGCTGATAGAGATTTTGGGATACAGGCGGCGCAATTCTCCCTGATAAAAGCGATAAATCGCGCCCGCTTCTTTTTCGGCCTGTTTGCCCATCGTGCCGATCCAGAATCCCCCAAACGGATCCGCGCGGCCGTCATTGGACCGGGTGACAGGATTGTCGGCTTCCAGCGCGTGGACGAAGGTTGTCTCGCCCGTTGCAATATCAAAACTGGACAGCGAGGTTTCGCTCGCGATCAGCAAGGTGCCCGCATCCACCCAACCAGCGGCCGAGACATGTTCATCAAACTGCCATGTCTGGGTTTCGCCCAACCCCTTGGCATGAAGCCGCATGCCAAGGATATCAAACCAGAACAATTCGTTACGAAGAGGGTGCCAAAGCGGCCCCTCCCCTAATTCGCAACGCGTGTCGTCGAAGACGCGGACGCTCATTTGTAGCCCACCGGTAAAAGCGCATCCGGAATGTTCTGATAGCTGACCGGGCGCAGGAAGCGACGGATCGACAGGGTGCCAACGGACGTCGCGCCAAAGTTGGTCGAAGCCGGATATGGTCCGCCATGCACCATGGCGTCACACACTTCAACCCCCGTTGGGAAACCGTTCGCCAATACACGGCCCGCCTTGCGTTCCAGCACCGGCATCAGGGATTTGGCGGCATCGGTGTCTGCGTCATCCATATGGATCGTGCAGGTCAACTGCCCCTGTAGCGATTTGGCAATTTTCAGCATCTCGTCAAAATCTTTGACCGTGACAATCAGACCAAGGGGGCCGAAGACTTCCTCGCCCAGCACATGGTTGTCCAGCCACTCCTTGCCGCTGACCGCAAACAAGTAAGGCGTCGCATTGCGCAGGTCACAGGTCGACGTCAGGATCGACTGCACCCCAGCGGTAGCCGCCACCTTGTCACGACCGGAGCGATAGGCCTCGGCAATCCCGTCCGTCAACATGGTCTGTGCGCCGATGGGTTCCAGCGCCGCGCCGGCAGCCTTGGTGAACGCCTCCGCGTCAGCGCCTTCGATAACAACCGCGATCCCGGGATTGGTGCAGAACTGCCCTGCCCCCATGGTCAGTGACCCGGCCCAACCTTGGGCCAGCGCTTCACCGCGTGCACCCAGCGCATTCGGCAGCAGGAACATCGGGTTGACGGAACCCAGCTCACCAAAGAACGGGATGGGTTCGGGGCGCTGTGCGCACAGATCAAACAGCGCACGACCGCCGCCAAGCGACCCGGTAAACCCGACCGCCTTGATCAGTGGATGCTGCACCAGCGCCTGACCCACATCACGCCGCCCGCCTTGGATCAGCGTGAAGACACCGGGATGCAGCCCTTGCGATTTCACCGCAGCTTCGATTGCCTGTGCGACGATATCCGAGGTTCCGGGATGGGCGCTGTGGCCCTTGACCACCACCGGGCAACCCGCTGCCAGCGCCGCCGCCGTGTCGCCGCCAGCTGTCGAAAACGCCAGCGGGAAGTTCGACGCGCCAAACACGGCCACCGGTCCAATTGGGCGCTGCATCATCTTGATGTCGGGGCGCGGCAAGGGCTGGCGATCCGGCAAGGCCACATCATGGCGCCGGTCCAGATAATCCCCTTTCAAAATATGTTCCGCGAACAGACGCAATTGGCCCGTGGTGCGCCCACGCTCGCCAACCAGACGTGCCTCGGGCAGACCGGTTTCCTGTGTCCCGATTTCGGTAATCGCATCGCCGCGGGCGTCAATTTCATCCGCAATCGCGTTCAGAAAATCTGCTCGCACCTGTGCAGGGGTATAGCCAAAGGTCAAAAAGGCCTCTTCTGCGGCTTCCACAGCAGAATTCACATGATCCGGTGTTCCCACCGAAAAATCATGTGCCGGACCGTGTGCCGGTTCAGATGTAAACGTTTCGCTGCCAGCAACCCATTTGCCCGCAATGTAATGTTTTCCGGTAATCATATTTCCCCCTATCTCAAAGAAGCGGGCCTGTAGTGTCTACAGGCCCATCCGTCCGCGCCACTATTCACTCTGACGCCGGGGAAGGCAACGGGAAATTGTCATATAAATCATTCAGCGGGTGTCGAAATACCTGTCATGGCGCTCCAATCATGCACGACCAGAACCGCCAGAATGGCCAATGTTATCCCGAATAATTCGCGATAGGATAACGCTTCCTTGAAAAAATAGGCCCCAACCAGCGCCAGCATCACGATGGTAAGACACGCATAGACCACCCCAGTCACCGCCATTGGCAGGTGTTTCATAGCATAAAACCAGCCAAACGCCCCAAAAGCATAGCAAATGAACCCCAGCGCGAATTGCCAACTCCGAAAGGGATCCGACAGGTAGGTGGCAAGCTTGATATAATAATCACCAATAACAGTCAGCCCGACCAGACCCAGAATCGTCGCAAACGGCACCAACATTACTGACATTAAAGCCCCCCTTATTCTGCCGCGGGTTTAGCCGAGGCCAACGGGGACGATCTGTGAGTTTCAACACAATTTATCAGATGAACATGGGATTGTTCCCCGGATCAGGTGCCAACCGGGCGCTCTGCACGGGCGCGACCATTTCCCAAAAGCGCGTTCAGTTCCGGCCGACAGGACCCACAATTCGTGCCCGCACCCAGACTCTCGCCTATCTGCTCGACAGTCATCAGTTGCTGCGAAACGATCGCGTCCAACAGCGTGTTCACACCGATATTGAAGCAACTGCACACAGTGGGACCGGGATCGGGGCGACCCTGTCCCGGTATTCCGGCCAACAGGTCTGCGGCCTTGGCCTCGGGTCCAAAGCAATCGGTAAGATAGGCGCGTGATATTGCCACTGGTTCGGGACTGGTGAACAACACGCCAACAACCCGACCCTGATCAATCAATGCCAGCCGTCGAGAGTTCTTTTTCGCGTCGATAACGGAAATCGGGATCGCGTCGGGCGCACCGAACAGCTCGGCGGCATAGGTTTCCCAGTCTCCGGGGGCTTTACGACCAGCAAGCTCCAATTTCCAACCGCCTCCGATCCGCGTCTTTGCCCAATACGCCGCCCGTGGTTCGGGTTCGCGGGCGCTAAGGGCAAACCCGAACCAATCTGCCGCAAAACGTTCGATGCGCACCTTGGTACGCTTCAACGCCGGTTGCCCCGAGACAGGATCAACATCGGCGGCGACCAGCGGACCGGGCTTGCCCTGCGCTGTCCAGCGCGAGGACCAATGTATCGGCACAAAAACCTGACCTTTGGGGGTATCGTCGCTGACATCTGCGCGCGCCAGCAAATGACCGAACGGGCTGTCAACGCGCACAATATCCGCATCGGCAATTGCCAGCGCTTGGGCGTCCACGGGGTTAATTTCGACGAACGGCTCGGCAATATGTTTACCCAGTCGCGGCGACGTTCCGGTGCGGGTCATTGTGTGCCACTGATCACGCACGCGCCCGGTATTCAGTAGCAGGGGGTAATCCGCCTCTGTCAGGGTCGGGTTTGCCAGCGCCGTAACGGGCACCATACGTGCGCGTCCGTCAGGCGTATGAAATCCGCCACCTCCGTAAAAGCGCCCTCCGACCTCCTTTGCGGTGACTGGCCATTGCACCGGGTCGATCCGGTCATAATCCGTTCCGACCAATCCCGACAGATCCAGATCCAGCCCCTCCTGTGCGGACAGGGATGTCATACGGGCAAATTCATCGAAAATTTCTGCCGGCCGGGTATAGGTGAACGCGTCCGAAAACCCCATTTTACAGGCGACATCGCTGATGATCTGCCAATCCGCGCGTGCCTCGCCGGGCGCGGACAAAAAGGCCCGCTGCCGCGAGATACGGCGTTCCGAATTCGTTACCGTTCCGTCTTTCTCACCCCAGGCAAGGGCGGGCAGCAGCAGGTCGGCGCAGGCGGTTGTGTCTGTCTTTGTCACTACGTCCGAAACCACGACAAAGTCACAGGCGCGAAGTGCGTCGGACACGGCCGTGGCCCGGGGCATGGACACCGCCGGGTTGGTGCCCATTATCCACAGGGCCTTGATCTGCCCACGCGCGCACGCATCAAACATGTCAACGGCCTTTAACCCCTGTCGATCCGCAACCCGTTTAGATTTCCAGAAATCCGCCACCTTTGCCCGATGGTTTTGATTGTCGATATCAAGATGCACTGCCAGCATATTGGCCAGACCGCCCACCTCGCGCCCGCCCATCGCATTGGGCTGACCGGTGACGGAAAACGGACCTGTTCCCGGCAAGCCGATCCGCCCAGTTGCCAAATGGCAATTGATGATTGCGTTCACCTTGTCCGTACCGGTCGAGGACTGATTTACCCCTTGCGAATAGATCGTTACCACCCGTTTGGTGTCCGCCCAGAGACGATAGAAATTTTGACATTCCTCGGACGTCACCCCGGCAGGCGGCGGCGTGGTTCGCGCGGCGGCAATGGCGTCTTCCATCCCTGACACATGTGCGTTGACATAGTCCGAATTGATTTGCCCGTGATCTACCAGATAACGCAGCAACCCATTGAACAGGGGCACGTCCTCGTCATTGTCAATCCGCAGGTGCATGTCAGACTGTTTCGCCGTCGCCGTTGACCGAGGGTCGATGGTCACGATCGTTACGGGTCTCTTCTCTCGCACCGCCATAATGCGCTGATGCAGGACCGGATGACACCAGGCCAGATTCGATCCAACCAGAACGATCAGGTCGGCTTGCTCTAAGTCCTCGTAAATGCCGGGAACTGTGTCGGTGCCAAAAGCCCGCCGATGACCCGCGACGGACGAAGACATGCACAAACGCGAGTTGGTATCAATATTTGCCGACCCGATGAAACCTTTCATCAGCTTGTTGGCGACATAATAATCCTCGGTCAATAACTGACCCGAGACGTAAAACCCGACGCTGTCAGGTCCATGTTGTTTGATGCTTTGCGTGAACCGCTCCGCAACCATGCTGATCGCAGCGTCCCAAGTTACACGGCGATCCCCTGCCATTGGATAAAGCAGCCGATCAGACAAGCCCAATGTATCGCCCAATGCCGTACCTTTGGAACATAACCGACCAAAATTTGCCGGATGCTCCGGATCCCCCTTGATCCCGGCACCTCCCTTGCCGTCTGGCGTCGCCAACACCCCACAGCCAACCCCGCAATAGGGACAGGTCGTGCGCACGCAGCTCATTCTGCAGCCACCGCTTGGTCAAGACTGGATCGTGCGATCAAGATGACTCCCTCTCGCACCTCGACGGGATAGGTGCGGATCACCCCGCTATCCGCCCCTTGCGCCTGTCCGGTATTCAGATCGAACACCCAATTGTGCAAGGGGCAGGTCACCATGTCGCCATGCTGGATGCCATTGGAAATAGGCCCCCCCTTGTGAGGGCATTTATCATCCAGCGCGAATATCTTGTCATCAAAGGTGCGAAAGATGGCAATGCATCCCATGTCCGTTTTGACAAGACGTGCCGCCTGACGCGGAATATCTTCGATCCGTCCGATTTCCAAAAACATGCTCATTCCGCAGCCACCTGTGTCAGATCCATCAAGGGCGCAAATTCATGCGCATCAAGTCCGCGGACCCGTTCAGCCCATGGGTCCACCTGATAGAATGTTTGCGAATAGTTGAACCGTTCGACCAATGCGGCACGGTTTTCTTTGTCATCGACCACCTTGGCGATCACGTGATCTAATCCAACCTTGGCGATCCACTTGTATGGGCGATGCAGATATTGCGCCCCTTCGCGATACAACTGCACAAACGCAATGATGATATCGAGAGCTTCATCCTCGGTTTCTACCTTGGCGATGGTTTCGATCTTTTTCAGATCCATCCCTGCCGCCCCGCCAACGCCGATCTCGAACCCGCTATCGACACAGATGACACCAACATCCTTGCAGGTGGCTTCGGCACAGTTGCGCGGGCATCCCGACACCGCCATTTTTACCTTGTGCGGAGTCCAGGCGCCCCACATGGCTTTTTCTATCCGCACCCCCAAACCGGTGGAATCCTGTGTTCCAAACCGACACCAATCGGTCCCGACACAGGTTTTGACCGTCCGCAACCCCTTGGCATAGGCATGGCCCGACACCATCCCGGCATCGTTAAGGTCGGCCCAGACCGCCGGCAGATCGTCCTTCTTGACGCCAAGTAGATCGATCCGTTGCCCACCGGTCACTTTGACCGTAGGGATGTTGAACTTGTCGGCGACGTCGGCAATTGCGCGCAATTCGGTTGGGCTGGTCAACCCACCCCACATGCGCGGCACAACTGAATAGGTGCCGTCCTTTTGTATATTTGCGTGCACCCGTTCGTTGATAAACCGGCTTTGCGCGTGATCGATATATTCTCCGGGCCATTCGCACACCAGATAATAATTCAGCGCAGGACGACAGGAATGGCATCCGCCCGAGGTTTTCCATTCCAGTTCCTGCATGATGGCGGGTATCGATTTCAACGATTTCGCGCGGATCAGCCGTCGCACGTCATCATGGGTATGATCGGTGCATTTGCACATGCCCGCAACCCCGGGCAGGACAAAATCATCCCCCAGCGTCAGCGCGGTCAATTGTGTCGTCAGCCCCAGACAGGTTCCACATGATGTCGAGGCCTTGGTCACCGCCTGCACATCCGCCAATGATTTTGCACCATTCTGGATCGCCTTGACGATCATCCCTTTTGAAATGCCGTTACAACCACAGATTTCCGCATCATCTGGCAAGGCTGCAACGGCTGAGAAAGGGTCCGACGCAGCCCCTCCGGCGAAGTTGGGACCAAATATCAGGGTCTCGCGCCCCTCTGAAATATCCTCTCCCGATTTGATCTTTTGAAAGAACCACGGGCCATCGACCGTATCACCGTACATGACTGCCCCGATGATCTTGTCGTCCTTGATAACCAGCCGTTTGTATATCCCTGCCGAGGCATCGCGATAGACGATTTCTTCGCGCCCTTCGCCTTCGGCAAAATCGCCCGCGGAATACAGATCCACACCTGTCACTTTCAGCTTGGTCGCTGTCTGAACCGGCTGAAATGCGGACGGTTCCGCCTGCAAGGTCTTGGCCACCACCTTTGCTTGATCGTAAAGGGGGGCCACCAAACCGAACAGCTGTCCCTTATGTTCGACACATTCCCCAACCGCAAGGATATCCGGGTCGCTGGTGACCATCTGATCGTTGACCACGATCCCGCGCCCGATTTCCAGATGCGCATCGGTGGCCAGCCGGGTTTCAGGGCGGATACCTACCGCCATCACCACCAGATCGGCGGGATAGGTGGTATTGTCTTCCAGTAACACTGCCTCGACCTTGCCATCGCCAAGGATTGCAGCGGTTGAACCTTTGCAGTGCACCTTGATCCCGCGCCGCTCCAGATCCTTTTCCAGCAGATAGCCGGCCGCCGGGTCCAGTTGCCGTTCCATCAGATGCCCCATCAAATGGATCACGGTGACTTCCATGCCGCGCGCCTTCATGCCCGCCGCCGCTTCCAAACCCAGAAGCCCGCCACCGATCACAACCGCTTTTGCCCCCGGCTTGGCCGAAGCGGCAATCATCGCGTTAGTGTCATCCAGATCACGATAGGTGATCACGCCCGGCAATTCTTTGCCCTGCACCGGAATGATAAACGGGGCAGACCCCGTCGCAATTAGCAGTTTGTCGTAAGGGGTTTCGCCAGACGCGCTGATCACTACCTTGCGGTCCCGGTCAATTCCGGTGATCTGTTCGCCAAAGCGGCAAACAACGTTGTGCGTGGCATACCAAGGATCGTCATGGGTGACGATCTCCTCATATGTTTTTTCGCCCGACAGGACTGGCGACAGCATAATGCGGTTATAATTCCCCCGCGCCTCGCCGTTGAACAGGGTTACGTCATACATGCCCGGCGCATCTTCGAACAGATGCTCCAACACCCGGCCCGAAGCCATACCTGCTCCGATCACAACCAGTTTTTGTGCCATTATGCTGCGTCCTTTTTCTTGGTATTGCCGTGTTCGTAATCCTCTAGGAATTGCAGAACCTCGGCGCGGTATCGGTAATAATCCGGATGCTCCAACAACGCTTTGCGGGATCGCGGGCGCGGCAGGTTGACGTCCATCACCTTGCCGATGGTTGCGCGGGGACCATTGGTCATCATGATCACGCGATCTGATAGCAGCACGGCCTCGTCAACATCATGGGTGACGCAAATCGCGGTCACCTTGGTGCGCGACCAGACCTCCATCAACACTTCCTGCAATTCCCAGCGGGTCAAGCTGTCGAGCATCCCAAACGGTTCATCCAGCAACAACAATTTGGGGCTAAGTGCAAAAGCGCGCGCGATTCCAACCCGCTGTTTCATCCCGTTTGACAGGCTGTCGGCCTGTTTATCCATACTGTCAGCCAATCCGACACGTTCCAGATAATATTCCACCACCTCTTGCCGCTCGGCCTGACTGGCAGAGGGGTAAACCCTGTCCACTCCAATCGCGACATTTTCTTTGGCTGTCAGCCATGGAAACAGATTCGGTGACTGGAACACCACGGCGCGTTCGGGGTCGGCACCGACCACATGGCGACCATCCAGAACAATCGCACCGGCAGATATCTCATTCAGCCCCGCCGCCATGGTCAGCACTGTGGATTTCCCGCAACCGGAATGACCGATCACCGAAACAAACTCGCCCTTGTTGATGGCCAGGTCGAAATTTTCGACCACCGTCAGCGGTCCCTTGGGCGTCGGATAGACCTTATCCATCTGCGAAAATTGCAGATATCGTTCCACATTCGGGCTTTCTGCCGCTGCGCGATAGGCTTTGGGGGCTTTGTTGTGGATCGCTTCGACATTGGGCAGGATACGCGAGCCCTCGATCCCGGCCTCCATCCCGACGGTCATCAGATACTCGGTCACCCCGGCGCGCAGTTTCACAAATGCCGGGCTGTCATTCATCGCGGTGCGATCACGTGGACGGGGAATATTCACCTTGAAATCCGGTCCAAGCGTCGCGTTGGGACCGGGGTTCAGCGGAATAATCCGGTCGGCGAGCAAAATCGCCTCGTCGACATCATTGGTGATCAGGATGATGGTTTTCTTTTCGATCTGGCTGATATGTTCGATCTCGTCCTGCAAATTTGCACGGGTCAGCGCGTCCAACGCGGACAAGGGTTCATCCAGCAACAAAACCTCGGGCTGCATGGCAAGCGCACGGGCTACAGAGACGCGTTGGCGCATTCCACCCGACAATTCCGCCGGACGTCGGTCCACCGCGTGGGACAGGCCGACCATGTCGATATATTTGCTGACCAGCGCTGCGCGATCCTTGGCACTTTTGTCCGTGTGCACGGCATCAACCGCCAGCGCCACATTGCCACGCACGGTCAGCCATGGCATCAGCGAATAGGATTGGAACACCAGCCCCCGCTCCTGCCCCGGCCCGGTGATTTCCTTGTTCCGAAACAAAGCCGCACCAGTATCGGGTGTATCAAGACCGGCGAGGATATTCATCAAGGTTGTCTTGCCCGAACCTGAAAATCCAACGATGGCGATGAACTCGCCTTCGGCGACTTCCAAATTGATATCGTGCAGAACCTCGGTCCGCTCACCGGCCTCACCATAGGATTTACCAACCGATTGCAGCGAAAGAATACTGGTCATCAGCGTGTCTCCGAATAGGTGAACATGGATTGCAGCGCATACATCAGACGATCCAGCAGGTAGCCGATGATCCCAATGGTAAAGACCGCCACCATGATCCGCGCCAGACTGTCGGATGACCCGTTCTGAAACTCATCCCAGACGAATTTGCCAAGGCCCGGATTCTGCGCCAGCATTTCCGCTGCAATCAGAACCATCCACCCAACGCCCAGCGACAGACGCATACCTGTGAAAATCAGGGGTAAAGCCGACGGCAGCACCAATTTGGTGATTTTCTTGTAGGTCGACAATTTCAGCACCTTGCCGACACTGATCAGATCCTTGTCAATGCTCGCCACCCCCAGCGCCGTGTTGATAATCGTGGGCCAGATCGAACACAGGGTGACCGTAATCGCCGAGATCAGGAAGGATTTCGAAAACCAGCCATCTGTGGTCACATACATGGCCGAAACAACCATCGTGACAATCGGCAACCAGGCCAGCGGACTTACAGGTTTGAAAATCTGGATTATCGGGTTCATCGCCGCATTGAATGACGGGGACAGGCCCGACATGATCCCAATAGGAATCGCGATCACCACCGCAATCAAAAACCCAAAGAACACGGTCTGGATCGAAGTTGCGATCTGATCGTAATAAGTGGGCGAGCCGGTATAGTCCCGGGTTTTTACATCATCCGCCCGACCGTCTGCGATCAGCTTGGCGTTACGCTCGTCCTGACGCGCATAGAAGTCTGTCTCGCGTTTCTTGTCGCGCAGATAGTCCGCATGGAGGGCCTCGACCTGCTCCCAAACCTGAAGCGGGCCGGGGATACTGCCCAGACTGGTCTGGACCTTTGGGGCCAGCGCAGACCAACCGATCAGGAATACGGCCAAGGCCAAAACCGGCACGCCCAGCAAGCGCCAGATATCCTTGGCATTGCGCGAGGGGCTGTCACCCGCCACCATGCGCAACACCGGGGTCAGCCAGGCAATACCCAGAATGCGAAACCAACCGTCCGCCTTGTTGATCCGGCTGAAACGCCGCTCTTTGCGGGCTTCTTTTTCGGCATCGGTCATCAGGTTAAGATCAGAGGACACAGACATTGTATTGCTCCGTGGTTTAAGGGTGGGTGGGGGAGGCTCCCCCACCTCTTAGCTAGGGTTGCTTTTCAGACCGATCGTAAGGCTGTCGATATAGGCGTTGGGTGCACGACCATCATAAGTCACACCATCAATGAAGGCGGACGTCGGGGCCTTGTAGCCATCGCTATCCCATGGAAAGTCGGCTTCGTTGGCATACCCTTCGTCAACCAGCATACGTGCGGCTTCCAGATAGATATCCGGGCGATACACCGACGCCGCGACATCATGATACCAGCTGTCGGGTTTGCTGTCGGTGATCTGGCCCCAGCGGCGCATCTGAGTGAGGTACCAGATCGCGTCGGAATAGAAGGGATAGGTGGCGTAGTAGCGGAAGAACACATTGAAATCCGGGATCTCGCGCACGTCACCTTTTTCGAACTCGAACGTTCCGGTCATCGAGGCAGCAATCACATCCTCGTCCGCACCGACATATTCGGGATAGGACAGGATCGACACCGCTTCACTCCGGTTGGCATTGTCATTCTCGTCCAGCCAGATCGCGGCGCGGATCAGTGCCTTGGTGATCGCTAGGGTCGTATTTGGATATTGCTCGGTGAATTCCTTGGTCAGCCCAAACACTTTTTCCGGGTTGTTGTTCCAGATCTGATAATCCGTGATTACAGGAACTCCGATCCCTTTGAACACGGCTTGCTGGTTCCAAGGTTCGCCAACGCAATAGCCGTCAATCGTGCCCGCTTCCATGGTTGCCGGCATCTGTGGCGGTGGGGTCACCGACAACAACACGTCGGCATCAATCTGCCCCGACGTATTGTCCGCGGAATAGAAGCCGGGATGTAGACCACCTGCCGCCAACCAATACCGCAATTCGTAATTGTGGGTCGATACTGGGAACACCATACCCATGTTGAAAGATTTACCTTCGTCACGATAGGACTGCACCACCGGTACCAATGCCGAGGCGCTGATCGGGTGCACCGGGCTGCCCGCTTCGTCGGTTGGGATATGGGATTTCATCATTTCCCACACAGCGTTGGATACGGTGATCCCGTTTCCGTTCAAATCCATGGAAAATGGCGTCACGATATGCGCCTCGGTGCCATAACCTATGGTCGCAGCAAGCGGTTGACCCGCCAACATATGAGCGCCGTCCAGCTGCCCGTCAATCACACGATCCAGCAGGACTTTCCAGTTGGCTTGCGCCTCCAGCGTGACATACAGGCCTTCGTCTTCGAAATAGCCCAGCTCATACGCGATCGCCAACGGTGCCATATCCGTCAGCTTGATGAAGCCAAAGGTCAGCTCATCCTTTTCTAGGTCCAGCATCTCTGCTGACGCGGCACCGGCAATCCCCAGGATTACGGTCGTATACTTCAGAAGTGTTTTCATGGTCCCCTCAAACGAAAAAGCCGCCCGATATGGCGCTGCAATTCCTGCGGCGCATATCGAGCGGCGTTGCTCTTGATCCCGATCTTTCGGGATATGTGTCACGAACGTCGATGTCCGTGGTTGCGTTCGGGATAGGACGGGAGGATTGAAAGGTCAACGGTCATCTGATTAAAATTTTGACTTCAACAATTATATGGCTAATAAATAATCATTTATCACGCAGCATTCATGTGTATATGGTCACAAACTGATCATTTAGCGCTAAAAAACCGGTTAGGCCCAATCGGAATCGTCGACTCAGCCCCTTTGACAAACAGCATGTCGGCATTTCCGCCCTCGGCAAGCGAATCAGAGACTGGAAGATCAATCGGCATCCCCGCCAAGGCCCGGCGCAGGATATCTGGACGAAAAACGCGTGTCGCCTCCAGTTCTGCCGCCGACACGGATATCCCCCAATGTGATGCGGCCTGTTCGGCAATCCATTGCGCCTTGCTGTTCCACGGGAACAACACATCCATTCCCGACAGCCGCATGATATCAGAGCCGGTATATATCGACCCTGCGCGGTCCATCACCAAATGCCCAGTCAATGCCCGAACGACAATATCCGCGGACACACCCAGATAATGCGGCATCGACAGAATGTCTGCCAGTGCTTCGGCATTGGCGGGATTGCCACACCAGAAACTGGCGCGGACCAATGCGCGGACCAACGCATCGACCTGATCAGAATTTTGCTCGGCCCAGATCCGATTGACCCCCAGGACTTTTTCTGGGGCCGCACTCCAAATCTCGCAAGCGGCGCTTAAGATCACCGCGCCGTCTTCAGTGGCTTGGCTGCCATAGGGCTCACCGACCATGAAGGCATCAATCTCGCCCGAGGCCAGAACATCAACCAACTTGGACGGCGGGGCGATCACAAATTCTGCCCGTGCCTTCCCCTTGGGTAACGAGGCATCCAGCCAGAACTGCGTCAGCAACAGATGCATGCTGTGCGGGAACGGGACACCGATCCGCAACGGACGTTTGACGACAGTGTGTAGGCGTTTCGCCAGATCTGACAGATTGCTGACCTGCCCCACCTGTTCCGCCAGATCTGCATGCGTGGTAAGCGTATTGCCATTCTGGCTAAGCATCATTGGCACGCTGACCGCGGCTGTCATTTGCCCCTGCCCCAGACTCATCGCCAGCGCCATCGGGGCCAACATGTGGGCGGCGGGATAAACGCCAACCGCTACTTTGTCGCGGATATTGGACCAACTGACCTCGCGATGCAGGTGCAGCTCTATCCCTTCTTCCAGATCATAACCCAACGCTTTGGCGACGATCAGGCTTGCCGCATCGGTCAGAGGCACAAAGCCGATGTCCAGTGCCACCGTCATAACAGGAACTCCGCGGCGGTCACGATACTTTGGGCGATATCAACCACACGTTTGCCTTCGTCCATCGCCGCTTTGCGGATAAGGGCATAGGCATCCTCTTCACTGATTCCACGCTTTTTCATCAAAATGCCCTTGGCCCGATCCAGCGTCTTTCGCTCGGCCAATGCCAATTTCGTCGCCTGCAATTCCTCGCGCAGCTGCGAGAAATTCTGGAACCGCGCGATTGCCGCTTCGATAATCGGGCGGATACGATCCTTGCGCAGACCATCAACGATATAAGCGCTGACCCCGGCATTGATCGCCGCCCGCATCATTTCGCTGTCGGTTTTATCGACAAACATCGCCACCGGGCGCTGCGCCGGCGTCGCCGCCAGTGTCACCTGTTCCATCATGTCACGATTGGGACTGTCCATCGCAATTAACACCACGTCTGGTCGCAATCCCGCGAGCTGTCGCGCCAGCCCTGTTGGTTCGCTGATGATCGTGGTTCGGAAATCGCCCGCGTCGCTTAGCCCGTCCAGAAATATCCGGGCTTTGGCCGCATTTTCCTCGACAATGACAATGTGAAGCGGATCGTCCACGCTTTGTAACTCCGGCGGTTCAGCTTGGTGCTGTCAGAAGCCCTGATTGGCCACAAGCCGCGTTGACGGGTTTTTGCCCCTGTTGCTAGCTGCCGCCTAATTTTTTGGCACCCCTTGGGGCATCTGCACAAACTTGTGGCGCGCCCAACCCCTCGGGTTGCACCGAGGGCGATAATGCGGGATACGCACCCAACATCAACGGAGGCGACAATGACATCCTATGCGAATTATGGACATATCGACGGCGCCGTGGTCATGATCGGATTTGGCTCGATCGGGCGCGGGACACTTCCTTTGATCGAACGGCATTTCGATTTTGACCTGCGCAAAATGGCCGTGATTGATCCGGACCCCAGTGCTCAGACCTTCCTGAAACAGCGCGGGATCCGACATATTCAGACCGCCATTACCAAGGAAAGCTATCGCGACGTTCTGGGCGAACTATTCCCCGAGGGCAAAGGATTTTGTGTCAACCTGTCTGTGGACACTTCCTCGTTGGATATCATGAAATTTTGCCGGGAACTTGGCGTCCTTTATATTGATACAGTGGTCGAACCGTGGGCTGGCTATTATTTCGACACGCCCGACAATGCGGCGCGCACCAACTATGCACTGCGCCAAAAGGTTCGCGATGAAAAGATGCGTCATCCCGGCGGCACCACGGCAGTAAGCTGTTGCGGGGCTAACCCCGGCATGGTTTCGTGGTTCGTGAAAGAAGCGCTGGAAATATTGGCAAATGATCTGGGTTTGGTCGTTCCGACCCCCAACACAAAAGAAGACTGGGCCAGTCTGATGCAGTCCTTGGGGGTCAAGGGCGTGCATATCGCCGAGCGCGACACACAGAAATCCACCCGCCACAAGAAAATCGGTACATTCGTGAATACCTGGTCGGTCGAGGGCTTCATCGCCGAGGGATTCCAACCCGCCGAATTGGGATGGGGCACGCATGAATCGTGGCTGCCCGAAGATGCCCATACCCATGACACCGGATGTCAGGCCGCGATCTGGATCGAACGCCCGGGGGCCATTACCCGTGTGCACAGCTGGTGCCCGACACCCGGCCCGCAATATGGCTTCCTTGTCACCCATAACGAAGCGATCTCGATCTCGGATTATTATACCGTGGGTCAGGGCGCGTCGCCCGACTATCGCCCGACCTGTCACTATGCCTATCACCCGTGTGATGACGCGGTCTTGTCGCTACACGAGACTTTTGGCTCGGGCATCATCCAAAGCAAACATCATATTCTTGACGAAAACGAAATCACCGAAGGGATCGATGAGCTGGGCGTATTGCTTTATGGGCATAACAAGAACGCTATCTGGTACGGCTCTCGCCTTTCGATCGAAGAAACCCGCGACCTTGCCCCTTTTCAGAATGCCACCGGATTGCAGGTATCATCGGCGGTGCTGGCGGGGATGGTTTGGGCACTGGAGAACCCCACTGCGGGGATCGTGGAAACCGACGAAATGGATCACCACCGCTGTCTGGAAATTCAACGCCCCTATCTGGGCCCGCTCGAAGCCCATTATACCGACTGGACCCCCCTGACGAACCGCTGGACACAATTCGCCGAAGACATCGACGAATCCGACCCGTGGTCCTTCAAGAATGTGTTGGCCAGCTAAACATGTGGGCGGAGGGGGTATCCGCATTTCCAGCGCCGCAAAAATCAACGTTAGATTTTCATGTTGGAAGCGCCACCGCAACATATTGCGCGCCCGAAGGCGCTTTTGATTTTGGACAATTTACGGCCAATCGGAGAAGCGTGGTTCAACCTTTTGACGGCTTTCCGCGCTCAGCGCCAGCAGGGCACGGCGGTAGGCGCCGGGGGTCTCGCCAGACATGGATTTATAAAAATGGTTGAATTGGCTCGCCGACGAAAACCCAAGGATGGCGGATATCCGGTCGGCGCTTAGCGATGTACGTTGCAGCAAGATTTGCGCCTCGTGAAAACTGCGTTCGCGAACCACAAGGGCTGGTGGTTTGCCCAAAGATCGCACGCACAGATCATGTAACCGATCATAGGTCAGACCAAGTGCGTCGGCATATTGTGTCGCTTTCCAGCGGGCACGAAAATGCGCTTCGACCAGATTGCGGAAACGGGACAATTCTGCGCGGCGATGACCGATAGTATCACGTTCCGCCGTTTCGGAATCCACACTGCGCCACATTAATACAAGTAACAGGCGAACATAGGCAGAAATCGCAATTTCCCCCCCGAACCCTGCTCTGCGTACCTCGGCAATGATACGTTCAAATTTATTGTCAAGCTGAGCGCTGCGCGGATCGCCGCGATCAAAGGACAACAAAACGGGCTGCTGGGCGAACAGGCGCAGTTCGGCCGCTTCAATCACAGTCCCAATGGCATCGCCAAGGATGCGGTCACTGAACAACAGATAACTGCCAACACTGCCTGCGTTGATTTTCAATCTTGTGTCATCACTAAGTGGCACCCATAGGACGGCGGGGCCAGACATCTCGTAACTGCTGTCACGCGTTATGGCGACGGCTTGGCCGGTCTCCAGATAGAACGCCATCCAGTGGCCATGTTTGAACAGTGACGGTGGACCGATCGTGCGCTCCTGCAAGGCGCAGTCGATGCGGGCAGCGTGGAATTGGGCCGAGGCGGAATCAAGCATTGCTTCTCAAAGATTCATCAGTTTCGCCATTCTACAGCAATATTTTCCCATTTTTCAGCATTATTTTTGGCGGATTTCTCGGTCATGCTGTCAGACAGGCCAATCGCCGCAGAGCGGTGGCCGTTGGGAGGAAAATGTTCGAAGCCAAACTTCATATCCGTGAAGCGGGTGTTGATGCGCGTGATGGCGCGGTATTTCAACGCCTCTCGCCCGTTGATGGGCTACCTGTTACGACAGCGGTCGCGGCGGGCAAGCGTGATGTGAATGACGCCGCCAATGCGGCAGCGGCGGCATTTCCGGCTTGGCAAAAAACGTCGAATGCCGACAAGCGAGCGATCTTGACGCGCGCGCGGGATCTTATGATCGAACGCGCAGATGAGTTGATCGAAATTGGCATGCAAGAGCTGGGATCAACCGGCGAATGGACCCGTTTCAACATAGATATCGCCGCCAAGGTCTTTGACGAGGCGATGGAAATGCCCGACAAGATCGACGCCTGGACCCGAACCACCCGGAAAGACGGCGTTACCTCGACCCAGATCCGCCAGCCTGTCGGCGTCGTCTTGGCGATTGCCCCATGGAATGCGGCTGTGACGTTGGCGATCCGCGCGATCATCTGGCCGCTGGCTTGCGGCAATACGGTGGTGTTCAAGGCGTCCGAGCTGTGCCCCAAATTGCATTCCAGCATCGTCGATATCCTGTGCGACGCTGGTCTGCCTGCGGGGGCTGTCTGTTCGGTTCTGCATGCACCCGAAGCCGCCGAGTCTGTGGTAGAAACGCTGATTTCTCATCCCGCGGTACGGCGGATCAATTTCACCGGTTCGACACGGATCGGGCGGCGGATTGCCGAGATTTCGGCGAAATACCTGAAACCTTGCCTGTTGGAATTGTCCGATAAGGCAGCGCTGATTGTGCTGGAAGATGCGGATGTCAAAGCCGCCGCGACGGCCGCGTCCTTTGGCGCCTATTTCAATTCCGGACAGATATGCATGGCGACAGAACGGATCGTTGTCGTGGATGCCATCGCCGACACGTTTATTGCCGAGATGGAGGCGCAGTGCGCCGCGTTGCTGACCAAGAAACACCGCCACAAGGTTGGCGATCTGATCAGCGGTGACGCCGCAAAACGTGTCAGAAACCTAATAGAGGATGCGCTGTCCAAAGGGGCAACCCTGCGCGTCGGCGGCGAGGTCACGGGCGCACATGTGCAACCGACACTATTGGATAATGTCACGCCCGAAATGCAGATTTACCGCGAGGAAAGCTTTGGCCCCGTCGCCAGCATCATTCGCGTGCGTGACGAGGCCGAGGCAATCACGGTCGCGAATGACACCGAATACGGGTTGGTTGCGTCGGTTTACACCAGCAACTCTGACCGCATGCTAGACATCGCCCAGCGGATCGAAACCGGGACATGCCATTTCAACGGCCCGACCGTGTTTGACGACCCGGCCATGCCATTTGGCGGGGTCAAAGCCTCGGGATACGGACGGTTCGGCGGCGACGCGATGATGACAGAATTTACTGACCTCAGATGGATTACGATGCAGGACCCCAAATCCGAATTCCCATTCTGGACCTGACTGCGAAAACAAAACCCTAGGGAGGATATTATGAAACGCAGAACTGCACTAAAACTCGCGACGGCTCTCGCCGCGATGTCGATTGCCGGAGCCTCGTTTGCCGAAGGCACAATCACATTTGGCGCTGTTGGGCCAAAAACCGGACCGCTTGCTGGTGGCGCGGTGGTGACTCATTTCCCCAATATCCAACTGTGGAAGGAAGAAGTTAACGCGCGCGGCGGACTAAATGTCGGCGGCGAGATGATGATGATCGAAGTCATCGAATATGACGATCAGACCAATCCCGCCGAAACCATCAAGGCGGTGACGCGTCTGGCGACGCAGGACAATGCCGATTTCATTTTGGCGCCTTATTCGACCGGTCTGAACCTTGCAGCGGCACCGATTTTTGATCGCCTTGGCTATCCGCAGATCACCTCGACTGCGACGACGGATCAGGCCGAGGCATTGCATGCCCAGTTTGACAATATCTTTTTCACGCTTGGCACAAATTCCGACATCGTCGGTGACGCGGTGAAAATTTTGTCCGACCTGCGTGACGCAGGAGAGATCGGGAACCGCATCGCCATGGTGAACGTGGCGGACGCGTTCGGGATCGAACTGGCTGCGGCGGCGAAACCTGCTTTCTTGGCTGCCGGGTTCGAACTGGTCTACGAAACGTCCTATCCACTTGGGACACCTGATCTGTCGCCAATCATGAAAGCCGCAAAAGCCGCTGAACCGGATGCATTCGTGGCGTGGTCCTATCCACCGGACACATTCGGTTTGACCGAACAGGCGATCATCGAAGAGCTGGACGTCAAGGTGTTCTATACCGCTGTTGCGACGGCCTTCCCGGCATTTGGTGACCGTTTCGGTGCCGCGGCCGAAGGTATCATGGGTATTGGTGGCGTGAATACCGCGTCGCCTGAATTCCAAGATTATGCAGCGCGTCACTTGGAAGTCACGGGCCAAGCACCGGATTACTGGGCGTCGGGCATGATGTATGCAACGCTACAAATCTACGAGCAAGCGATCGAGGCCACAGGGACCTTGGATCGCGAGGTGATCACCCAATACATCAAGGACAACGCGTTCGAGACCGTGATGGGGACAATCGATTTCGACGAGAACAACAACAACAATGAATTCTGGACTGTTGGACAATGGCAGGATGGTGAATTCAAAGGTCTGGCCTCGACAGGTCGGGAAGGTGCTGTTGAGCCGATCCTGAAATCCGGTTGGGAATAAATATCGTGCGGGCCGGTTCGTCCGGCCCGCATCACCCTTGAAAGCGTACGTATGGACATCATCATCACAGGTCTGTTGCTTAGTGGCACCTACGCGTTAATCGCTATGGGGCTGAACCTGCAATATGGCGTGGCTCGGATCATGAATCTGGCAAATGGCGAGATGCTCGTCGTTGGCGGATTCGCAGCCTTCATCCTGTTTACCGGCGGCGGCGTCAGCCCCTTGCTTACCCTGTTTCTGGTTGCCCCAGTGGCGTTTTTTTTGAACTGGCTGATCTACCGCATCATGCTGCGTCCCCTCGTGAACCGCGCCAAATCGCGTGGGGCGTTGGAACAGGACGCGATCCTGACCACCTTTGGATTGTCGTTCGTCATGGTGGGTCTGATGATCTGGGGTTTTGGCGGGGATTATTTCAATTATTCCTTCCTGTCCCGTCCCATTGTAATTTTCGGCGACAATTTCGGTCTGAACCGGGTTGTGGCCTTTGTCTGCGCCGTGGCTTTATGCGCGGCGCTGTATCTGTGGCTGAACCATTCGCGTGCCGGCATGGCGATCCGTGCCGTGGCTGTATCACCTGAAAGTGCGCGGTTGGTGGGAATTGATGTGCCCAAACTGTCAGCCCGCGCCTTTGCGCTTGGCGGTGCTGTCACGGCGGTTGGGGGCGTTATCATCTCTACCTTCCTGACACTTGATGCCTCGATCGGTGTTTTGTTCACCATGAAGGCCCTGATTATTGTCATCATGGGCGGTGTTGGCGATGTGCGTGGCACCATCATAGCCGCGCTGATCCTTGGGGTCGGTGAAACGCTGGTGGCGACCTTTATTGACCCGGGGCTAACGCTCGCTGCGGCTTACGCCATGTTCATTCTTATCCTTCTGTTCCGCCCCCAAGGCCTGTTCGGGAGGAGACCAACATGACCCCGAACTACGGCAAAGAGCTGTCCGCCGGCGCGGTGCTGTTAATCATCGCGGCACTGCTGCCCTTTGCCAGCGACGGTTATATGTTGTCGATCGGCGTTTCGATCGCAATGTATACGGTTCTGGCAACCAGCTGGGCGCTGTTTTCTGGTCCAACCCATTACATCTCACTGGCCACGGCGGCATTTTTTGGGGTTGGCACCTATGTGACCGGGGCCGGGATCGACCTGTTGCCCTATTGGGTGCTCCTACCGCTGGCCGCGCTGGTTGGCGGGGTGCTGGCGGCCGTCGTTGGACTGGCGACGTTACGATTGTCTGGCGTCTATTTCGTGATTTTCACGCTGGGATTGGCCGAGATGATCCGCCAGTGCGTCACCTGGTTTCAAAACCAACAGGGACACAAAGGCACCTATGTCCTGACGGATTTGACCGAAGCGCATATCTATTGGCAGCTGGTTGGCCTCGCGGCATTGGTCTATCTGATTGGCTGGCTTATTCAGCATTCGCGTCTTGGTTTTGCGTTGCGTATTATCGGGGATGACGAACAGGTTGCCGCCCATTCCGGTATCAACACCTCGCTGTCAAAGGTCGCGTTGTTCATTGTATCCGGTGCTGTTGCGGCTGTCGTTGGTGCGATTATCGCGCCGCGCTATGTCTATATCGAACCCGCCATCGCCTTTAATCCAATGTTGTCATTTCAGGTCGTGATCATGGCGCTGTTGGGGGGGACTGGTCGGTTGTGGGGCCCGCTGGTCGGTGTCATTCCCTTTACCTTCTTGTGGGAGGTGATTTCCGCCTCCTTCCCCAACCAGACCACGCTTTTGCTGGGGCTTAGCTTCCTGATCATCGTCTATCTTCTGCCCAAAGGTTTTGTTGGCCTGCTGCAAAAGATCCGCGCCAAAACAGGGGGCTTCGCATGAGCGTGAATGTTCTGTCCCTTAGAGGTGCCACCAAACGTTTCGGCGGTTTGGTCGCGGTTGATCACATCGATTTCGACGTGACCGAGCATCAGGTGATGGGCCTGATCGGGCCAAACGGGTCGGGCAAATCAACAACCCTGAACCTGATTTCCGGCGCGCTGACCCCAACGGCGGGGTCGATCAGCTTGCGCGGGGCACGGATTTCCGGACTACCAGCGCAGGATATCGCCCGAAAAGGGGTTGCGCGGACATTCCAATTGGTGCGGTTGCTGGCCTCGATGTCGGTGCTGGAAAATGTGATGGCGGGCGCGATGTTCGGGCATCGGCGACGCGGACGACATGACGCCGAACATCATGCGATGGAGATGCTGGAAAAAGTTGGCCTTGGCCATGTCAGCCACGCACCTGTAGGGGCCTTGACCTATATCGACACGAAACGCTTGGAACTGGCGCGCGCACTTGCCAGCGATCCGCAGGTGCTGCTGTTGGACGAATGGCTGGCGGGCCTGAACCCGACCGAGTTAGAGGAAGGGATTAGCCTAATCAAACGCCTTCGCGACGAGGGACGCACGATTGTTCTGGTCGAACATGTGATGGACGCGATCCGCTCGCTTTGCGACAATTGCGTGGTGATGTCGTCCGGCAAAAAAATCGCCGAAGGCACGCCCGAGCAGGTTCTGTCCGACCCCGAAGTGATCCGTGCCTATCTGGGGGATGACGATGCTTGAGGTTAGCAAACTCTCTGCCACCTATGGCCAACACCGCGCGCTGGAAGATGCCTCGATCCGTGTGAACAAGGGCGAGATTGTCGTTATTCTTGGCGCAAACGGCGCTGGGAAGTCGACCTTGCTGAAAGCCGTCAGCGGCATTTGCGAAGGACAGGTTAGCGGTTCAATTACCATGAATGGGACAGAGCTGGTCGGCATGAAACCCGACCGGATCGTCGAACAGGGTGTTGCGCTGGTGCCCGAAGGGCGCGGGATTTTCGGGGATCTTTCGGTCGAGGAAAATCTGACGCTGGGTGCATATGCCTCACGCGCCAAAGATGCCGAGCGCAGCAGTCTGGACAAGGTCTATGCGCTTTTTCCGAAACTGCGCGAGCGTCGTCGCCAAACGGCCCGCACGATGTCGGGCGGCGAGCAACAGATGGTCGCGATTGGCCGCGCGATGATGTCAAACCCATCGATCCTGACACTGGATGAACCCTCTTTGGGACTGGCGCCATTGCTGTGCAAGGAACTGTTCCAAAATCTGAAACGGGTCCGCGACAGCGGCATCGGGATATTGCTGGTGGAACAGAACGCACGGGCCTCTTTGGCGATTGCGGACAGGGGGTATCTGTTGGAAAACGCGCATATCATTCACGAAGATACGGCTGAAAAACTGGCGAACGATTCCGCCGTGCAAAAGGCATATCTGGGCGGCGCGGCGAGCAAGCAAGCACCTGTCGCAGCACCGATATCCCCACCACCTCGCCCAGCGCCCTCGGGTCCCTCCCCGTCAGAGATCGCTGCAGCGGCGATGAAATCTATCGCTCAACCGAAAACCGAACCTGCGCCAAAAGCGCCAGCGCCCAAACCGACACCCGTTGCGGCGCCAATGCCGACGCCTCCACCGTCAACGCCCCCGACATCAGGGGGTGTAAACGGTATCGACATCAATGCACTTGTTAATCACGCGCGCGAAGTGTCGGCAGGCAGCTTGGCAAAGCCGACCGGTTCGCTGCCCTCGCGGCCAGCCACCCCTTCCACGCCAACCTCACAACCCCGCCTGAAAATGCCGGATCTTAACGCACATGGCGACCGGCTAAAATCGATGCTTGCTGAAATGGAAGAGGCCGCGCAACGCGCGCGGCAACGTAACAAATAGTTTTGAAAGGACTGCTCTCATGCTTGATACGATGAACACTCCGCCAACCATCAAAGGGATGTATGTCGGTGGCAACTGGGTCCCTGCCGCAAGGACCTTTGACGATCTGAACCCTTCTGACAACTCGCTTTACGCCCGCATTCCCGATGGGTCGGTCGAAGATATGCGGCGCGCAATTGCGGCCGCCCACGCGGCCTTTCCCGCCTGGTCCGGCCTGCGGTTTCATGAACGCGCGCATCACCTGTTAAAAATCGCCGACACCTGGGATCGCCGCAAAGATGATTTCATCGCAGCGGCTGTAAACGAGGGCGGCGGCTGGTTCGGCAAAGGGATATTCGAAGCAGGATATGTCGCCGAAGTTTTCCGCTCTGCTGCAGCGCTGTGTTACCAGAATATCGGTGAGGTGCTGCCGTCCGAACATGGCAAATTTTCGACGGCCACCCGCTGGCCCCTGGGGGTTGTCAGCGTCATTTCCCCTTGGAATATGCCGGGTATTCTGACGTCTCGCGGCTTTGCGGCGGCGCTGGCGGTCGGCAATACTGTGGTGCTGAAACCATCTGAAGACACGCCTTATGCCGGCGGCCTCTATTTCGCCGAAATCATGGAGGAGGCCGGCTTGCCCAAAGGGGTATTCAACGTTGTGACCTGTTCGCGTGACAGCGTTGCCGCCGTGGGCGACGAGATGATCGAGAACCCACTGGTCAAGGCCGTGTCGTTTACCGGATCAACCGCTGTGGGTCGCCACATCGCCGCAAAAGCCGGGGCGCATCTGAAAAAAGCCTGTGTCGAACTGGGCGGCAAGGACAGCCTGATAATCTTGGAAGACGCGGACATCGACCACTCCGCCAAGGCGGCGAATTTCGGATCATTCATGCATCAGGGGCAGGTCTGCATGTCCACGGAAAAAATCCTCGTGCAGGAAAGCGTATATGACGAGTTCATGTCGAAATTTCTGGCGCGCGCTGCGAAACTGCGGACCGGACACACGAATGACAAGAACAATGTCATCGGGCCTTTGGTGAACACCCGTCAGGCGCTGCGCGTCAAGGCTCTGATTGATGATGCGGTGGCCAAAGGGGCGCATGTTGAACTGGGTGGGAAATGCTGGGACAATTTTGTTGAACCCACAATCCTGACCAACGTCAATTCATCGATGAATATCTGGAATGACGAAACCTTTGGGCCCGTCGTTATCGTGTCGAAATTCCGCACCGAAGACGAAGCAATAGCGATGAATAATGACACGGAATATGGCCTGACCGCCGCGATCATGACCGAAAGCGAACCGCGTGCGCTGCGCATGGCAGAAAAGCTAGAGACCGGCATGGTTCACGTCAATTGTCAGAACATCAATGACGAGCCGCATGTGCCCTTCGGAGGCGTCAAGGCTTCGGGCGTTGGCCGCTATGGCGGGCGCTGGTCTATCGATGCATTTACCGAGCTGCGCTGGATCACGCTCGACCGTGGCGGACGGCATTTCCCGCCAGTCTTTTAAGGGAGGATTAGAAAATGAACGCACTGGGATGGATAATTCTTGCCCTTGTTGTCATCGCGATCATTATCGCACTGGCCGCATGGTTCTATGAACGCGCCACGAACGAGGTCAGCCTTGTGAAAACCGGTATCGGCGGACGTAAAGTCATCATTGATGGCGGCACGCTGGCGATCCCCTATTTCCATGAAATCAGCCGCGTGAATATGCAAACGATCCGCCTGGATGTGACGCGGCGCGGGGACAGCGCTCTGATCACCAAGGACCGTATGCGTGTTGATGTCGGGGCCGAGTTTTATACCTCGGTTGTGCCCGAAGCGGACGCAATTGCCCGGGCAGCACAAACGTTGGGACGGCGCACGTTTCATCCCGATCAGCTAAAAACGCTGATCGACGGGATGATGGTCGACGCACTACGCTCCGTCGCGGCACAGATGACGATGGACGAATTGCACGAAGATCGCGGCATGTTCGTGCGTGATGTGCGCGATGCGCTGAAAGGCACATTGGAACGCTATGGTTTGCAGCTGGATTCGGTTTCCCTGACCGATCTGGACCAGACGCCTTTTTCCGCGCTTGACGAAAACAATGCCTTCAATGCCGTCGGGATGCGCAAGTTGGCCGAGGTGATCTCGAAATCCAAAAAGGAACGTGCCGAAATCGAAGGTGAAAGCGAGGTTTCTGTCCGCCGAGCCGCGATGGAATCCAACCGCCGCAAGCTGGAAATCGATCTGGAAGAACGTCGCGCAGAAATCGCGCAAGTTCAGGAGATCGAAACGCTGATGGCGGCGCAACTGACCGAAGTGGCGCGTCATAAGGCCGTTGCTGAACGAGAGGCCGCCCAAGCGCGTATCAAGATGGAGCAAGAAATCCAAGCTGCCGACATCGCCCGTGAATTGGCGATCAAGGAGGCGGAAATCGCACAGCAGCGTGCGTTGAATATTGCGGAACAGGAACGACAGATTCAGGTTTCCGCAAAAAGTCAGGAAGAAAGCAAAGCAAGGGCGCTTGCTGACACGGCCCGCGCCGAAGCCGTTCATGCCGAAGAAGCCATCCTGACAGCGCGTCAGGTTTCCGAGGCGGAGCGGCGCAAACAGGTTGCACTGCTTGCGGCACAACAGGATGCCGAAACAGCCGCAACACGTGCGCGGATCGCAGCGGAATCTGACAAGGCAACAGCCAAGGATCGTCGCGAAGCGAAACGCGAAGAGGCCGAAGCCATGAAGTTCTTGAAACTTGCCGAAGTCGAAGCCGAACGGGCCCGGATTGACGCGGAAAACGCACGTTCCGATGCGCTGATGGCGATGGAGCTCGAAAAACTCCGCCTGAAATCCATGCCCGGGATTATCGAGCAGATGGTGAAACCCGCCGAGAAAATCGACAGCATTTCGATCAACCATATCACCGGCCTTGGCAACAAGGGTAGCGAGGGGACTGAAAAATCCTCTCCCGTCTCGGATATCGTTGACTCCATTATGGAAATGTCGGTCGCCATGCCCGCACTGAACAAGCTGGGCGAGATGGTCGAGGCCGGGATGGCAAAGCCAGCCGGCAAAGGCAAAAAAGCGTAAAGGCTTTTCAACTAGGCCGGTGTGGTCAACTCCACCGGCCTGGACGGCACAGATCACTTAGAGACACGGGTCAACAAGGCGCTCGCTGGATTTCGATGACAACGGATTTCAGAATTGGTCTTTTTCCGTAATGTCTACAACATCGCTTCAATAAATTGATTTTGATTGTTGATCCATATCACGAAATTTTGTGACGATGCTTGATGCCGCAATCTCGATAAAACGAGCGTCAGAGCCAACGGTAACCATCGAAAAGCCAGAATTTACCATACGGGCAGCATATTCAGGTGTTCCACAATGTATGGCAATTGGAATATTCTTGCTCTCACACCGTTTTTGTATGTCGGTGATCAAGTCAAGCATTTCGGGCTCTTCTCGATCAAACCCCGGTGAAAACCCGAATGAAAGCGACAAATCGGCAGGGCCAATATAGATGCCGCCAAGACCTTCAACAGACAAAATATCATCAAGTTTGTCCACGGCCTCGCAGGTTTCGATCATCGCAATGGGAATGACCTGAGTATTCGCAGCGTCAACCGTGTAACCCGTCTGTGCGAGTCGCGCCCGCACCGGCCCAAAACTTCGATTGCCAAGTGGTGGATACCGACACGCCGCCACCAGACGCGCGGCGTCCTCGGCTGTATTAATCATCGGCGCAATGATACCCAGTGCTCCCGCGTCAAGCGCACGCATGATTGAACCTTCGTCAAGCCACGGCACCCTTACAATCGGAGCCGCACCGGACTTCTCGATCACAGGAAGAAGTGTAAGCAATCCGGCATAATCCGCCGTTCCGTGCTGCATATCAACGGTAAGCGCGTCCCATCCAGCAACCGCCATTGCTTCAACAGAAAGGATCGACGGGACGGCAATCCAGCCATTGATTGCGGTGCGGCCATCTTCCCAGCATTTCAGCAGAGGATTTCTAAATTCCGCCAACGCCTAGCCCCACATCATATGGGTAAGCTTGGTATTCTGGTAATCCTTGATTGCCTCGCGCCCACCTTCGCGACCCATCCCAGAATAATCCATGCCGCCAAACGGTGCTTCGGCGTGGGCAACCATAAAGGTGTTCACGCCCACCATTCCGGCGTGCAATCCACGTGACAGGCGCTCGGCCTTGTCATGGCTGCCGGTAAAGGAATAGGCCGCTAGCGCGTACGGCGTGCTGTTGGCTTTGGTGATCGCCTCGTCGAAATCGCGGAATCGGGCGATGGGGGCAACGGGACCAAAGGGTTCCTCTTGCATGATATCAGCATGGTCGGGCACATCCATCAGGACCGTTGGTTCAAGGAAGAAGCCGCTGTTACGTCCTTCGGGACGGCGACCACCGGTCAAAAGGTTGGCACCTTTACCAACTGCATCTTCGATCAGGCGTTCAACCTTTGCACGGCCCGAGTCCAGCGTTAACGGGCCCATCGTGGTTTTCGGGTCGTCGCTGTTGCCAACGACCAACGCGCGCGCTTCTTCGACAAATTTCTGGGCGAACCGGTCGGCAACGCTATCTTCGACATAGAACCGGTTCGGTGCGATACACACCTGACCGGCGTTGCGATATTTGAACATGGCACATTGGACGGCAGCAGCTTCGACATCGCTGTCGGCACAGATCACTACCGGTGAGTGTCCACCCAGCTCCATCGAGCAGCGTTTGACCGTTTCCGCCGCCTGCGCCATTAGCAATTTACCCACCCGCGTCGATCCGGTCAGGGAAATTTTACGAACCTCCTCGGCGGCCATGATGGCCGGAGAGATATCTTCAGCCAATCCAAACAAGAACTGAACCACGCCTGCGGGGGCGCCACCGGCAACGCAGGCTTCCGCGATCAAGGTCGAGGTCATTGGCACCTGTTCGGACGGGCGCACGATAATCGGACAGCCTGCGGCCAAAGCAGGGGCAATTTTGCGGACCGGCAAATTGACGGGGAAATTCCATGCGGTGAAGGCCGCACAAATACCAACCGGTTCGGATTCAATCAACAACCTGCCACCTTGGCGCGACGGGATTGTGTCGCCGAACAGGCGTTCCGCCTCGCCCGCGTACCAAGCGAATTGTTCTGCCGCCGCACCAACTTCGCCAGCAGCTTGCGATATAGGACGACCGATTTCATAGGACAGCGCCTCGGCAATAGCGTCGGTGCGGGCTGCCAGTTCCAAGCCGATGGCGCGCAGAATGCGGCCACGCTCCCATCCATGCACGGCGGACCAAGATTTCAGCGCCTCGCGGGCGTGACCCAAGGCTTCCTCGACATGTTCGGGTCCACAGGCGGGTTGTGACCATAACACCTCGCCTGTGCTAGGGCTGAGCACGTCAATCGGATCGCGCTGTGTTGTGGTGCGGAATTCCCCACCGATCAGGATTTTCGGGTGTCTGTCCATGGTCATCGTCCTTACGTTCAAAGTATATCTGGTTCGGAAACAGCAGCCCCGAACCCGGTTTCCAAAAAATCGAAATCACAGCCGTGATTGGCCTGCATCACATGGGCTGCATAGGCCCAGCCATAGCCACGCTCAAACCGCGGTGTCGGTGGCGTCCAAGCGGCGCGACGACGAGTAAATTCTTCGTCCGAAATCTCCAGATCAATCTTACCCGCCGCAATATCGACCGAGATAATGTCCCCCGTTTGCACCAGCGCGAGCGGTCCGCCGACATAGGCTTCTGGCGAAACATGTAGGATGCAAGCGCCGTAGCTAGTGCCGCTCATCCGCGCATCAGAAATACGCAACATGTCCCGCACGCCCTGTTTCAGCAGCTTTTGCGGTATCGGCAGCATCCCCCATTCCGGCATACCCGGCCCACCTTGCGGACCCGCCCCGCGCATCACCAGTATTGTGTCCGCAGTAACATCCAGATCAGGGTCATCAATATTCGCCTTCAACTCCGCATAGCTGTCGTAAACCAGACATGGTCCACTATGTTTGTGCAATCGCGGTTCCGCGGCAGAGGGTTTCATGACACAGCCATCAGGGGCAAGCGATCCGCGCAGCACCGCCATCGCCGGTGCCGTGGACACCGGATTATTGCGAGAGCGGATAACATCCGGCAAATGCGTGGTTGCTTTGTCAATGGCGCTACCAAGCGTCCTGCCCGTCACCGTCATTGCCTGATGATCCAGCAGATCGCCCATCTCGGCCATCAGCGCATTCAGCCCGCCGGCATAATAGAAATCCTCCATCAAATAGGTTTCCCCGGATGGGCGGATATTGGCGAGCAACGGCACCTTGCGCCCGGCCGCATCAAAATCATCAAGGCTCAGCGGGTACCCGGCGCGGCGCGACAGCGCCATCAGATGGATAATTGCGTTCGTGGAACACCCCATCGCCATCGCCACCGCCAAAGCATTGTTGAAGGATGCTTGCGAAAGTATTTTCGACGGCGTGATATCCTCCTCCACCAGTTCCACGATCCGGCGCCCCACCGCAGATGACATACGAATATGGTTGGCATCCGCCGCCGGAATGGACGAAGCCCCCGTCAGACACATGCCCATCGCATCGGCAATCGCCGTCATTGTGCTGGCAGTGCCCATGGTCATACAATGACCGTAGGAACGGGCAATTCCCGCTTCAACCGCTTGCCATTCCTCCAGTCCGATTTTCCCGGCCCGGCGCTCATCCCAATATTTCCATGTGTCGGAACCCGACCCCAATACTTCGCCATTCAGATTGCCGCGCAACATGGGGCCTGCGGGCAGGAAAATGGTCGGCAGGTCCATACTGATTGCCCCCAGCAAAAGCCCGGGTGTGGTTTTATCGCAGCCCCCCATCAATACCGCCCCGTCGACGGGATGAGATCGCAGCAACTCCTCCGCCTCCATCGCCAACAGATTGCGATAAAGCATCGTGGTCGGTTTCACGAAATTTTCGCTGAGTGAAATGGCGGGCAATTCGATCGGAAATCCACCGGCCTGCAAAACGCCGCGTTTGACGTCCTCGACCCGGTGGCGGAAATGCGCGTGGCAGGGGTTAATATCCGACCAGGTATTCAGGATCGCGATAACAGGACGCCCGTCCCAATCCTCAATCCCATAGCCCATTTGCATCAGGCGCGAACGATGCCCAAAGCCCCGCAAGTCATCCGTGTCAAACCATCTGGCGGACCGCAGTTTTTTCATTGTGACGCCGTAACCCCGCCGTCAACATAGACAACCTGCCCTGTCATATAATTCCCTGCAGGGGCAGCGAAGGCCATGATCTGGCCAACAACTTCGACCGGTTCGCCGATACGACCCAGTGGATTACGCTCCAGTATGAAATCACGGAAATCTTTGCGTTCCAGATGATTGCGGATGCGGTCCGACTGGATGAAGGTTGGTGCCACACCGTTGACAGTTATATTGTATGGGGCCAGCTCCACCGCATGTTGTTTGACCAGCATCACCAGCGCACCCTTGGTGGCACAATAGGCCGAATATCCACGCCCGCGGAGCGCGAGTTGCGAGCGGACAGACAGAAGATGCACCTGCCTCCCACCTTCGCCCCGTGCGATTTGATCCCTTGCGACCGCCTGTGACAGAAACATCGCGGATTTCAGATTAACCTTATAGACATCATCGAACACCTCCTCGGTGACATCCATCAGGGTCTGTTCGCGCTGGATACCGACACAATTTACCATCGTGTCGATACCGCCGAATTTTTCGATCACCTCTGACGTCGCCATATTGATCGAAGCAACATCGCGCGCATCAAGATGCAGGCCAATAGCCTCACCCCCCGATTTGCGGATGGTACCGGCCAAACCCTCGGCTTTTTCGAGATTTGGTCCCGCAATGGCAACACGTGCACCATGGCGGGCAAACGCCCATGCGACCGCTTCGCCAATCGCGCCATATCCGCCCGGAATGAATACCCGCGTGCCGCGCACGGTGAACAGATTATCCAGCGTATCCAGAGCTACATCAGGCGTCAGGGTTGAATTTGTATCAGTCATATTTATGCAATCTCCACACCTGCCGCCCGATAGACGCTTTCCATCAGTCTAAGAGTTTCAAGGTTATCAAGCCGGTCGGTTTCAAACGGTGTTCCATTGGCAACACCCGCCACAAAATTCGCCACCGCGATGTCAAAACATTCCTGATAGCGGCCAAGCAGATCGACGGTTACAGTCGAGCTGTCATCGCCCACGATGGAAACGGTGTTATAATCCATAACGATGGTGCCTGTGGTCCCGATCACTTCCAAACGGTCGCCATGTAAATCAGGGTAGCCCGGCGCACAGATACAGCCGTCCGCCGTCGCAATCAGGCCGTCAGCCCCCACCATCAGGATCGACGCCGTATCTTCACCCGGCAAGCCAACGGCCAAGCGGTTCAGGCGTGCAGCGACAACTTTTAGCGGACCGGCAATCGCGCGCAGAACATCCAGATGGTGGATCATCGTTTCAAACACCAGATTGCGTTTGAACCCTCTAAGATAGGGCTGACGTTCCACCAAGAATGGCTCCTGACCGTCGCGCGAACACAGGCCCTGACCACGACAGACAATGCCGATATGGCGGACATCACCGATCAGGCCCTGATCAATCCAGTTGCGAACCGTCATGTAATGCGGACGAAACCGGTAGTTTTCATGGATCATGAACCGCACACGATCACCCACATCAGCGATCAGCGCTTCGGCCTCTGCCACCGTCTCGGTCATGGGTTTTTGCAACATGACATGCACGCCGTGATCCGCCGCCATTCGGGTCATAGGCGCGTGTGCTTGCACCGAAGTAGCAATATCGACCAGATCAAACCCGCCATCGGCGAACATCGCCGCCGGATCGTTATAGACGCGATCAATCTCAAATTCTTTGGCCCTCGCTTCCGCTTTGGCAGAATCAACGTCACAGACAGCAACAACGGGTACGCCCGCCGCCTGCCACGCGCGCAGATGGTAGAGGCTGATCATGCCGCTCCCAACCAATGCAGCCCTAAGCTGATGTTTGCCTGCATCAGTCTTCATTGCCGTATCCATATAGCCAAACGGAACCGTTCTGTGACGTCGTTTTCAGAGAATGCCACGTGTGGCGCGGGATCCACACAAGATCGCCCGCGATACAGTTTGCCGTTTCATCGCCCACGGTCACAGTCATCGCCCCTTCTGCGATCACAACAAATTCGTCCGTCGTATGGCGAAAATCGTTCCATTCCTGCCCGAACGGGTCGCGAAAGATGCCAAAGGTGAAACCGCGTTCGGACCATTCCCGTTCCACTGCCTCGTGATCCACGGGGGTCTGGTAGACGGCCTTCTCAAAGGTTTTTCTCATACGGTTTCCTCCTCCAACAACAGTTTGCCGAGATAGGTCCGCACTTCCTCTTTCTGGATCAAACCGTCGTAGCTATCATGTGTGGTCACAGTGCCGGTTTGCACGAAGATGAAGCGCTCGCAGATTTCCTTTAGGATTTCGAGGTGGAATTGCTCGTTCGGATGAACGCATAAAAATACTAATCGCCCTTCGGCGCGCAACTTGCGGAAGAAATCCAGCATGAAGCCGATATAGCCATCTTGTGTGTTGAATTGCGGTTCATCAAACAGATGGACCATCGGGTAGTCTGACCCTGCATCATCTAGCATGACATTGGGTTTCAGGCTGCGGAAATGGCGGACCTGATAGGATTGGTGGTAATGGATCGCCAGTCGATCACGTTGATCGGTGCGCACTTTGTGAATGTCTTTTCCCTGTACCAATACGCGTCCGCTGGTCGGATTGTTCGATCCGGTAATCAGTTCGAACAAGGTGGTTTTCCCCGACCCGTTCGGCCCCATCATGCCTACAATCCCGGGCCCCTCGATCTTGAAATCGGCGCTGAGGCTAAAAGTAGGCGTGCGCGACAACGCGCCCTTGGTATAGGTTTTTTCCAGGTTTTTGACCTCTAACATCATCGCTTACATCCCGATCAGCCGACGGCGAAGCGCGGCATCTTCCAAAAGATCCTTTGCACTGCCTTCGTGGATGATCATGCCGCGATCCATGACATAGGCGCGGTCCGAGACCTCCAGCGCAGCAATGGCGTTTTGTTCGACCACCAGCGCTGAAATCCCTTCGGATTTTAACCGCGTGATCGTCTTCATCACGTCCTGCACGATCTTTGGCGCAAGACCCTGACTCGGTTCATCGAACAAAACCAATCCGGGCGATCCCAGCAGCGCGCGCGAAATCGCAACCATCTGCATTTCACCGCCCGACAGGTTCTCGCAATCGCGCCCCATCAGATATTCCAACGCCGAAAAAATGCCGAACATTTCCTCTGTATCCCACTGACGATAGCGCGTTTTCTTTTTGGCAATCGACAGGTTGCGCGCCACCGTCAACGTCGGGAATATCCGGCGATCATCTGGCACCCAGCCGATACCTTTGCGCGCGATCTTGTGGGTCGCCATATGGGTGATATCTGCGTCGTCAAACGCAATCGAACCAGTCCGCGCGGGCGTCAAGCCCATGATGGACCGGATCGTCGTTGTCTTACCTGCCCCGTTCGGCCCCAGTAACGCAACAATTTCGCCGGGATTCACAGTCAGCGACGCACCAAAAACAGCCTGCGTTTCGCCATAGAAAACCTCAATGTCCTTTATCTCTAGCATCAGGCAATTTCCCCCAAGGCCGAGCGTTGTACCCAACTGTTTGATTGTAGCTCTGACGGTGTCCCCTCGGCGATAACCTGCCCCCAATGGATGACCGAGATTTTGTCGGCCAGCTCGAACAGAAACCGCATATCATGTTCGATCAACACTATCGTGTAGCGTTCGCGCAATTGCTTGATAAGCGTGGATAGCTGGCGCGTGGCCTCTGCTCCCAAGCCTTGGGTCGGTTCGTCCAGAAACACGATGCGCGGTTTTGCGGCAAGCGCCACGCCAATTTCCAACGCCCGTCGCTGGCCATATGACAATGACTTTGACGGCTCCCACGCCACATCCTGCAGACCGACCTGCGACAGAATTTCCATCGCTTCGGCTTCCAGCATCTTGTCCCTAAATACCGGGCGGATCATATTTGATCGCATATCCCGAAATTCCGGAAGTGCGATCATGATGTTTTCAATGACAGCGCTGTCGTCAAACAGATTCATGATCTGAAAGCTGCGTGAAATCCCCATCCGGGCGATACGCTGCGGCGACAGTCCGGTGATATCGCGCCCCTCAAACGTCATGGTGCCGCGATTGGGGGCATAGCGACCGGTCAGGACGTTAAAACATGTCGTTTTTCCCGCACCATTCGGCCCCATAATGCCGCTGATCTGGCCCTGTTCAAAATCCAGATCGATTTTTTCCAGAACAACGGATGACCCGAACCGCTTGTGAATATTTCGTGCTTCGAAAAAGGCCATCAGGTCACCTGCGCTTTCTGTGTTGCAGGTCTTTTAGAAAACCGCTGGTTCAGCGTATGGATGACCCCGGCAATCCCTTCGGGACGGAACATCACCATCAACACGAACATCAGTCCGTACCACAACAACCACGCTTCAGTTATTCCGCCAAGTATATCGCGGGCGACGTAATACAGGATAACCCCGAATACCGGCCCCCAAAAGCTGACCAAGCCACCACCGATCAGGACCATCATCACGATCAGTCCGGATTGATGGACGGCCATGACATCTGGATAGGCGCTTTGTTGCGCCATCGAAAATAAACCGCCCGCCATGCCCGCAAACATCGCCGAAATGGTGAAGGCCGCCAGCTTGAATCGCCAGACCTCGTACCCTGCAAAACTTGCCCGCATCTCGTTTTGTCGGATGGCTTGAAGAATGCGCCCAAACGGCGAATGCACCAAACGCCAGAGAAACAGGATAAGGATAAACAGGATAATCGCTGCGAAATAATAAAGCGCGACATTGTTGTTGAGGTCGATCGAGGTCACCAACAGGTTCAGCTCGGGCCGCGGGATATTCAGCAACCCGTCTTCTCCCCCCGTGATCCCACGTAGCTTGATGGCTGAGAACCAGAAAATCTGCCCGAACGCAATCGTCAGCAGGGCGTAATACAGCCCGCGACGATGCGACAGGAACAGGCCTACGAACAACCCTGCAATCCCCGCCGCTGCAACGGCAGCAAACAGACCACCCCATAGGCTCACCGCGACTTCGTGCTGGAACAGCCCGAACGCATAGGCCCCTACCCCCAGATAGGCGCCATGACCAAAGCTGTGCAATCCGGTGTAGCCAAACAGCAGGTTGAACCCCATCGCATAGATCAGCCAGATCACGATCTCCAACCCGATATAGTCATAGAGCCCAACCGCCGTCAGCCAGAACGGCGCGGTGAACAGAAAAACGGCCATGATCGCAATGTTCGGCGTGATCCACTGGTTCGAACGTGCGGAAATATTTGAAAGCGTCATCATGATCAGTTCTCCAACGCCGAGGCGCGGCCAAACAGACCACGGGACCTGAAGCCCAGAACAATGATCAACAGAATATACATCGACATCATTGACCATGCGGAGGCATAGGCCCCCGTGATCCCGACTGTTAATCCCACAAGGATGGCCGCAATCACCGCTCCGCCGAACGATCCAACGCCACCAAGCGCAATGATCAGGAATGCAGGGATCACAACGTCAATGCCAACATGCGGACGCAGCCCCCAGATCGGCACCATGACGATCCCCGCCAGCCCCGCCAGTGACGCGCCAAAACCGAAAACAAGCAGGCGCAATTTGCTGAGGTCATATCCCAGCGCGCGCACCATTTCGCTATCGTGTGCACCAGCCTTGATAATCGCGCCATAGGGTGTTTTTTCCAGAAACAGCCAGACGCCAATGATCGCGAGGATGGAGAACCCCGCTGCAAAAAACTTATATTTTGAAAAGATACTGCCGATAAAAAACGTCGCACCATTAATGGCATCGGGGATCGTTAGGTTTTGCTCGCCCGTGCCCCATGTCAGCCGAATGGTTTCTTCGATGACGATACCCGCCCCGAAAGTCAGCAGCAGGCCATAAAGGGGTGCCCTGCCATAGGTGCGGCGCAGGCACAGTTCCAGTAACATGCCAATCAATCCCGTCACGACCGGCGCGACAAACAACGCCACTACATAACGCGACACTAGTGGTAAACTTAACCACCACTGACCGAGCCCCGTGTCCGCAATGGGGTCCACGCCGATGATCGTTAGCGCAAAATAAGCACCAAGCGCGAATAACGAACCATGCGCAAGGTTGATAACCTCCATCACGCCAACGATGAGCATAAAACCCAACGCGATCAGCGCAAACAGAAGACCGAGCGTCAGCCCGTTAAAAATATGGGGTACGAGTTGTGTCATCGACCGTGATACTCAATGTGAAGGATAATTCGGTCGGCCAACCAAAGGTGGTTAGCCGACCGCAAGATTTTCGAGACCAGCGTTTAGGCGTCGAAAGTTGGCGTATCGTCGTAGCTTTCCAGATTACAGCTGGCCTGCGCACCCATATCCTGTACTTCGTCAGGCGAGGTGTTCGACACGATTTCGAACAAATCATCTGTTTCCGTCGGTGCACTATTGGCGGTGGCCAGATAGATCGTCTGCTGGACCTGATGCGTCACCGGATCGATATAGGCATCGTGGTGCTGCATACGGTCCTCGGCGGACATTACGTGACCTTCAAGCTCTTTGATCACGGCAATGTTGTTTGTGGTGCCTGCACGTTCGATCGCGGCCAGCAGGTTCTTGGTGGCCATATAACCATTGTAGAACACGTTGCCGGGGACGCGCATGCTCGTATCGGGATACATCGCCTGATATTTGGCAACGAAGTCTGCAACCCCTGGCAAGTCCAGTTTGTAATACCAGGTTGTTCCGAATACACCGAACAGATTTTCGATGGGAAGGCCATAGACATCTGGCCAATCCTGCTGGTTGTTGATCCAGGCAGGGCTTGATCCCATGCCAAGTTGTGCTACCTGCTGGCGCATGGATTTCTGATCGTCACCCCCAACGGCGGCGGCAACAACGTCCGGCCCGGCCTGCTGGATTTGCAACAAGGCCGAGGAGAAATCGCGTGTACCCTGAGGCACCAGAATTTCGTCTACAACAGTGCCGCCATACTGATCCAGAAGCTTCCGTGTCGCAGCAGCCGTATCATGACCCCACCCGTAATCGTTGGTCAGCAACATCCATTTATCACCATACGCCGTGATCGCATTTTTAACGGCGGCCTGTGCAAAGTTGCTACCGTTGCCATCCCAAACAAATTTCACACGGTGGCAGTTTTCACCACTTTCGGTTGGCGAGGACGAGTTAGTGTTGAGGTAAATCACACCATATTTCTGGGCAACCTGACTGATCGCATTCGCAACACCAGAGCTGACAGCACCGATCATAAAGCCGACTTCCTCGCGCGAAATCATACGCTCTGCAACGCGGCTACCGGTCGCTGGCGTGGTTTCGGTGTCGATGTGCGTAGTCTCGATCATGCGGCCAAGAACGCCACCTTTTTCGTTATATTCTGCAATCGCCATCAACATCCCGCGACGGTCACTTGCACCGGAATTGGCATACTGCCCACTCGCGTCAGACGTCAGTCCAATCTTGATCGGCTTAGTGTGCCCGGCCGCCAAAACACGGTTATATTTCCATGGACCAAAAAATGTGGTCACTCCCCCGGCCGCAGCTCCCGTCGTCAGCAATGTGCGACGATTTATCTTGTTAATGGACATCGTTTCCTCCCTGAAATTCATCCAAACGCGCCACAGAAGCGCTTTGATTTCTCGCCGCTTTTCGGGCGATTGACATAGTGTTCAACAAAATAGAAAAAATATTCATTCCTTGTCAATGAATATTTCATTGCGCACGATAAGGCGCTCCTGTATCGTCGCAAAATGGAGAAATTACTGTGACTATAGAACGGGTTGCCCCAAAAACATTCGATGCGCTTCGGCAGGTCATTCGCGATAGGTTTCAGGATCTAAGCCCACATTTGCAACGCATTGCACGTGCTTCGCTAGAAGAACCGAACACGTTTGCCCTTAGCACAACCTCCAAAATCGCCGAGTCGCTTGACGTTCAGCCATCCACGCTCATCAGGTTTTCGAAGGAATTCGGATATTCGGGATTTACGGACCTGCAAAACATATTCAGACAACGTCTGATCGAAGGAGAACCGACGACACGTGAAAAGGTCCTGTCTGAAACCTTAGCCGGCACTCAAGAAGTCGAGGATGTTCTGGGTAACGTCGTGGAGGCAAACATCGCGGCCCTCACAAAACTTCGCAAAAACCCGAATACAGGAGATATTTCAAAAGTCGTCGGAATGATGCGCGAGGCATCACATATTTATGTCGCGGGACTGCGTCGCTCGCGTCCCGTCGCCGATTATCTTGTTTATGGCCTGCTGCGCACCGAGAAGCCGAGCAGCCTGCTGGATTTTGCTGGTGGCATGGCTGGACCTCAAATCAGCACAATCAGCTCTGCAGATGTTTTAGTCGCTATTGCTTTCCCCCCCTATTCAACACCAGTCATCAATGCCGTTATGGATGCGAATGTTTCGGGAAAAAAAATTGTTGCGATCACCGACGCGCCCGACAGCCCGCTTGCAAAGAATGCGCTAGTCACGTTGTATGTTGATGCCGACACCAAAGCACCGATGCAACCAGTATCAGGACCAATGGGATTGATTCAGGCACTGCTGGTTTTGGTTGGACAACCATAATTTCAAACGCCTGTGAAAGTGCCACTGGTATCAGTTTATTGATCGAACATTTCGTTCGATGGGGACATCAGAAAATTTTAAATTGCGCGAAAATCTGTCCAAGAAAGGGTTAATGCCAACACAGAAATTGGAATTGTTGGCGAAACAAACGTAAGTGGATGAGATTGCCGACCAACCAAAATCGGATTTATTTCAGTTCAGAAGGTGAAAAGTTTACTTTGCCACATGAACCGTATGTTTGTTCGAATTCGATAAACCCCATTCCAACAAACGACAAAAAACTTGTCTTTCTTGCATCGCTAACAATATCCAACTTTCGCGTGTCTGAAATTTCGCCGCGGGGTGATCGGAAAGGAGCCTTGCCTTCACACAGACCAATGGGCTTCCCATAATCGTCTTATGGTGTTTTCATATGGCGAGAGGATGGTATCCTCTGATGCGTCCTTGATGAAAATATGAATGCTTTCGTCGCATATTTAATTATTCCGATATTGCGACTTCATTACGTCTAAAAACCAGATTGTACATCCATTTTAAACCTCGACTAGCGTCTTCGGAAACACTGACAAGCAGTGGTACGAGCAACAACGTGAAGACTGTTGCGAATAGAATGCCAAAACCTAGCGAAATCGCCATGGGTACGATGAACGCTGCCTGCACACTTGTTTCCATCAAAAGGGGAACAAGTCCCATAAATGTGGTCAACGAGGTCAACAGCACAGCTCTGAATCTTCTCATTCCAGCCAACTTGATAGCCTCTTTGGCAGAGATCCCATCCTCTTCGACCAAACGGTTCAAGGTGGTGATCAGAACCAGGCTGTCGTTGATGACCACCCCCATCAACGCGATGATCCCCAAGAATGACGGCAGGCTCAACGCCGCGCGCCTTCATGAACTGACCGCTGGGCGACAATAGTTGTTTCACGATATCTCGCACGAAATCCGCTCTACGCTGGCGCGATTGTGGTCTGCGATTGATCTCGTGGAAAAGCCAGAGGATTAAGCCAAAGAGTATCGATAGAGGCATCTGCCAGCGCAACAAAATTCGGCGAGGCGGCAGCCAGATGAGGAAGATCATGGCGTAGTATATTGTGACCGATGACGTGATCGAAACCGTGGCAGAACGAATTCAGACTCTGCAACCCGGCGGAAATGTCCGCATTAACTTTCAGGCTCGGCGCGTTGGGTTCATATGTAACAGCGGCAAAGGCAAATATTCGCGCCTTCGCTGGATCAACCTCTAGATCGATGGAAACACATTGCCGCAAGAAATTGGACTTATTTAAATTTACAACTGCACGCATACTCGGGATGCCAGCTTTCTCGCTTCAGGTTATCGAGTATCCTAATTTTGTTAGATCGGAAAGGAAAGAACTTCGACGCGTACATTCCCGGAGGCACAGTTCTTAACCCGCAACTTCCCTGCAGTCTTCTAGCCACACCATAAAAAATCCAAGAAAAAGGCCGCCTAAAGCGACCCATTCAAATCTAGCAAAACTGTTATCTGGCGGAGGGAGAGGACTCTTCCACAAACTCGCTCGGCGGAGCGCTTCGCATTCGGTTGGTGTCTGAGCGAACTGGCGCGCAGATCGGCTTTGCTCTGCTCTTCGCTCATGCTGCCGCGCTGATGCCCCAGCCGAGGTCCGGCCGCTATGGGCCACTACTTTTAGTCCCCGAACATAGCCGTCAGGGATGCCTTCACCTGCCCTTGCCCAGTATGGACTAGTTTGCCCTGGTTTCCCCTGCTATGGTCTAGAAAACAGCGAGGGCTCGATGATGGCGGATTCGCCGGACCAGGCCATGACCGTCCGGGATGTGGCTGGCTACCTGAACGTCGACGAGAAGACGGTCTACCGGCTCGCCAAGCGTGGCGACCTGCCGGGGTTCAAGGTGGCCGGCGCATGGCGCTTCAAGAGATCGGACCTCGATAGCTGGATCGATCTGCAGAAGAAAGCTGCACAGACCAAACCGTGAGGGGGCCCGAGTGAGCGATCTAAACATCAGCAATTTTATCTGGAACATCGCCGACGATGTTCTGCGCGATGTCTATGTTCGCGGCAAATACCGGGACGTCATCCTGCCAATGACGGTCATTCGTCGGCTAGATGCCGTGCTTGAACCGACCAAGGATGCGGTCTTGGCCATGAAGGTGCAGCTGGACAAGGCAGGAGTCGCTAACCAGCACGCAGCTCTGTGTCAGGCGTCCGGCGAGGCATTCTACAACACATCCCAATTTCGGCTTCGCGACCTTACCTCGCGTGCGCGCCGCCAGCAGCTGAAGTCAGACTTCGAGGCCTACCTCGACGGGTTCTCCCCGAACGTTCAGGAGGTGCTCGACAAGTTCAAGTTCCGCAATCAGATCCCGACGCTCGTCGAAGCGGACGCGCTCGGTTTCCTGATCGAGAAGTTCCTCGACCCGTCGGTCAATCTCAGCCCCAAGCCTGTGCTGCACCAGGACGGCAGTGTGCGTCTGCCGGGTCTCGACAATCACTCTATGGGAACAATTTTCGAGGAACTGATCAGGCGGTTTAACGAGGAGAACAACGAGGAGGCCGGAGAACACTTCACGCCTCGCGACGTGGTCGAGCTCATGGCGTACCTGATCTTCATGCCGATCGCGGATGAAATTCAGTCAGGCACCTATCTCGTCTACGATGGTGCCTGCGGCACGGGAGGTATGCTGACGGTCGCGGAAGAGACGCTGATCAAGTTGGCGACCGACCACGGGAAAGAGGTGTCGGTCCACCTCTACGGGCAGGAGGTCAATCCCGAGACATTCGCCATCAGCAAGGCGGACCTCATCCTAAAAGGTGAAGGGGCCGAAGCCGAGAACATGAAGTATGGCTCGACGCTCTCCAGCGATGCATTCCCATCGAGTGAGTTCGATTTCATGCTTTCGAACCCTCCCTACGGCAAGAGCTGGAAATCCGATCTCGACCGGCTCGGCGGCAAGAAGGACATCACCGACCCCCGCTTCGTGATCGAGCACGATGGTTATCCCGAGTACAGCCTGATCACGCGCTCCAGCGATGGCCAGATGGTGTTTCTAGCCAACATGCTGAGCAAAATGAAGAAGGCCACCAAGGTCGGCAGCCGGATCGCGGAGGTCCACAATGGCTCATCTCTGTTCACGGGCGATGCCGGATCGGGTGAGAGCAATGTGCGGCGCTGGGTCATCGAAAATGATTGGCTTGAGGCCATCATCGCGCTGCCGCTGAACATCTTCTACAACACCGGTATCGCGACTTACATTTGGGTGCTTAGCAATCGCAAGGCAGAGTCCCGCAAGGGCAAGGTCCAGCTCATTGACGCGACGGCGTGGTTCAAACCTCTGCGGAAAAACCTCGGCAAGAAGAACTGCATTCTCGGGCCGGATGACATCAAGCGCATCTGCGACAGCTTCCTCAACAGCGAGGAAAGCGAGCAGTCGAAGATATTCCCCAACGCAGCGTTCGGTTACTGGAAGGTGACGGTCGAGCGGCCCTTGCGATTGAAGGTCGAACTGTCCGCGAGCGCGCAGCGTCGCTTCGCGAAGACGTGCGCGGAGGCTGCTGAAGAGCCCCTCATTGGCGTTGTGGAAGCGGTAGCCGAGCGGCTTGGCGAAGGCCCCCATCTCGAGTTCAACCGCTTCCTTGAAGAAGCCGAAGCTGTGGCGGGCAAGCGCGGCGTCCGTATGACGGCCAAGCGCCAGAAGCTCCTGATGGCAGGGTTGGGCATCAAGGATCCCGGGGCGGAACCGGTCATCAAGAAGGTGTCCAAGATCAAGCCGGGCGCCGATGCTGAATCTAATGCGCTCTACGGCAACTATCATCTGACCGTCGGTGGCAAACCAGCGATCGTCGAATTCGAGCCGGACACGGAGTTGAGGGACACCGAACAGGTGCCGTTTTTGGAAGACGGCGGTATCGAGGCGTTCTTCCGTCGCGAAGTTCTGCCTCATGCGACCGACGCCTGGATCGATCCCTCCAAGACGGTCATCGGCTATGAAATCTCTTTCACGCGGCATTTCTACAAGCCACAGCCGCTGCGGACACTTCAGGAGATCGAAGCCGACATCCGGGCGCTTGAGCAGGAAACCGAAGGCCTTCTTGAAGACGTGCTAGCAGGAGGCCGCTGAGCATGGCCACCCAACGCTACTCCGTCACCCCCCATCCGATCGAAACCCTTCTCACCTGGGTGAAGTCCGGCGAGATCGCGATACCGGAAATCCAGCGCCCTTTCGTCTGGGATGCGACCAAGGTCCGCAACCTTCTGGACTCGCTCTATCAGGGCTACCCGGTTGGCTATCTGATCGCCTGGAGAAACCCTTCGGTCAGGCTGAAAGACGGTTCCACATCCTCGGGCAAGCGTATCCTGATCGACGGGCAGCAGCGCGTCACCGCGCTAATGGCCGCGTTGCTGGGCCAAGAGGTGCTGACAAAGGATTACGAGACGGTACGCATTCGGATCGCGTTCCACCCGGTCGAGGAACGCTTCGAGGTCTCGAACCCGGCCATTCAGAAGGACGCCTCGTGGATTCCTGACCTAGCGACGGTCTTCGCGCCTGACGCCAGCCTGACCAAGCTCACGCGTGAATACACAGTACGCAATCCGGACGCTGATCAGGACCAGATTTCATTGGTGCTGGAGAAGGTCCGCAAGATCATCAACAACCAGGTCGGCATTATCGAGCTGGCCGAAGACCTCGACATCGAGACGGTCACTGAGATCTTCATCCGGGTGAATTCGGCCGGGGCATCGCTCAGCCAAGCTGATTTCGCCATGTCGAAAATCGCGGCGAACGATACCTATGGCGGCAACATGCTGCGCAAGGCGATTGACTATTTCTGCCACCTCGCCGTCGCGCCGGAGTTCCTGCCACGCATCGAGAAGGGCGACAAGGCCTTCGCAGCATCCGAGTTCCTGCCGAAGATGCGCTGGCTGAAAGACGTGAACGACGACCTCTACGACCCGTCCTATACCGACATGCTGCGCGTGGCGTTCACGTCGGAGTTCCGCAGGGGCAAGCTGCAGGATTTGGTCGCCCTGCTGTCGGGCCGCAATTTCGAGACGAAGCAGTACGAAGAAGCCGTCGCCGAGGAAGCTTTTGACAAGCTGAAGGCCGGGGTCCTCAACTTCATCAACAAGACCCACTTCGACAGGCTGACGATGATCCTGCGCTCGGCCGGGTTCGTCACCTCCGGACTGATCCGTAGCCAGAACGCCATCAACTTCGCGTACATCCTCTACCTTCGTGGCCGCGCCGAAGGCATGCCGGCCGCCGACATCGAGCGTCTGGTCCGACGATGGTATGTCATGTCGCTCCTGCGCGGGCGTTATTCGGGCAGCCCCGAAACGGCCTTCGATTTCGATATCCGTCAGATCGAGTCCCGCGGCCTGGCCACATATACCGATGCGGTGATCGACGCGGAGCTGCCTGAAAGCTTCTGGAACACTCTGCTACCACAGGAGATGGACACCTCCTCCGCCTCGAGCCCCTATTTCCTTGTCTACCGGGCAGCACAGGTGAAGCTCGGCGACCTCGGCTTCCTGTCGCGGGACATCACCGTGCGTGACCTGCTTCTGAACCGCAGCGACGTGCACCATGTCTATCCGCGCAATCACCTCAAGGGCCAAGGTCTCACACGCGGCCGCTACAACCAGATCGCCAACTTCGTCCTGGCCCAGAGCGAGATCAACATTGGCATCGGTGACCGCGACCCGCTGACTTACTTCAGTGAGCTGGCGGACCAGTGCAACGGCGGCGCCAAGAAGTATGGTGGCATCACGACGATTGAGGAGATGCGGGCCAATCTTCGGATGAGCTGCTTGCCGGAGTGCATGCTGGACGGAGAGATTCCATCCTTCGATGACTTCCTGGAACAGCGACGCAAGCTGATGGCCCAGAAAATCAAAACCTACTTCGAGGGGCTCTGAAATGCCGTCAGGGACACGCAACGCAAGCGGAGGGGCGAGACATGGCTGAACGGGACGACCTTCTGGCGTCGATAGCCGCAACGACTGCCGATTATCGTGAGGGTGATCTGGCGGCGCCGACACCGGTGCATGTCGAGCGCTGGATCAACCAATTTGACGCCGCGGTGCAGCTCCCGATCCTGCGCGAAATGGACCACGTCCTCAAGCAGACCTACTTTTCGCGCAAAGGGACGAAAAAGTTCCTAGCCGGGTTGTTCCAGACCGAAAAGCTCGTCGGCGATGATCCATGCATTTTCTGGAAGGGCGTGAAGTTTCTGGACATTCAGGGCGGCGGCGCCAGCCAGAAGGAGATGCTTGCGCTTTTCAGCAAGGTGCTGGAGAAAAAGTGTGGCTTCGCCGCTAGCGATTGTGGTGCTGCGCCACACGCCTTCGTCTATCTGGACGACGCCATCTTCACCGGGAACCGTGTCAGGCGCGATCTCGAAACGTGGATCGCCAATGAGGCTCCGGCCGAGGCGAAGGTGCACGTTATCACCATCGCGCTGCATAGCGGCGGACAGTACTACGCGAACGGCAAAATTAAGGAGGCCGCAAGAGCCGCTGGCAAGAACGTCGACCTAACCTGGTGGCGCGCGATCGAGCTGGAAGACCGAAGGGCCCACACCACAACTTCCGACGTCCTGCGGCCAGTCGCGATCCCAGACGACGAGGGCGTCAAAGCATACGTCGCGGCGATGCGCTATGCCCCCAACCTGCGCACCGCGGGCAATGTCGGCGGGAATGGCATCTTCTCTAGCGATGTTGGTCGCCAGCTCCTGGAAAATGAATTTCTGAAAGCCGGCGTGCGCATCCGGCAGATGTGCCCACACCTCAATCAATATCAGCGCCCGTTGGGCAACATGATCCTCGACACGCTCGGCTTCGGCTCGCTGATCGTCACCTTCAGAAATTGCCCGAACAACGCGCCTCTCGTGCTCTGGGCGGGCGATCCCTGGCATCCGCTGTTCCCGCGCACGACCAACAGCGACACGTCGATGAAGCGCTTCATGGCGATGCTGGCGAAGGACGTATTCTGATGTCCCAGGCTAGCCAGGTTCGCACATATGACCCCTCCGCCAGCGTCGTCTTCCTGAAGACGAACGAGCGGTTTGGTGGTCTGTCGAACATGGCGCCGGGCTTTCCACTGCGGGTGAACGGCGTTCGCATCCGCACGTCGGAAGCTCTCTATCAAGCATGTCGCTTCCCGCACCTGCCCGAGGTTCAGCAGCTCATCATCGGCGAAAACAGCCCGATGACGGCAAAAATGCGCAGCAAGCCGTATCGGCGGGTTTCCCGGCACGACTGGGACTTTGTGCGGGTCAAGATCATGCGGTGGTGCCTGCGTGTGAAGCTGGCGCAGAACTGGCGTGAGTTCGGCAGGCTGCTCCTGGCGACCGGGGACCGGCCCATCGTCGAGCAATCGAGGAAGGACGATTTCTGGGGCGCGAAGGTGGCCGTCGATGGCACGCTGGTCGGCATGAACGTGCTCGGGCGGCTGCTGATGGAGTTGCGCGAGCAGCTGAAGGGCGACGAGGCGGAGAGCCTGCGGTTCATCGAGCCGCTGGCGATTTCCGAGTTCCTACTGTTCGGCCAGCCCATCGAAGCGGTCCAGGCCACGCCCAATGCCGAGATCCCCGGCTGGAACCCTCGGCGGCCATCCCCGGTCGATGCCGTCCAGCCTCCGCCAAGCGATCCCCAGCCTTCCCTATTTGAGCAGCCAATGATTCCAAACGCCGAGCCTTCGTCCGTCCCGTCGCACCCCACTCTCGCCAGAAACGATGAGTCACGGAAGCAGCTGTCGGACGACCGTCCCTCAGTGCACGACTGGCTTGGCGATCTGCCAAGCCGGTGGGACGTGCTAAGGAGCAAGTATCTGTTTCGCGAGATCGACGACCGGACCGACACCGGGACGGAAACCCTGCTATCTATGCGACAGGCGCATGGACTGATCCCTCATGCTAAGGTATCGACCAAGCCGGTCACGCCGGAAGAGCTCAAGGGATACAAGCGCGTCCGCACCGGCCAGATGGTGCTGAACCGCATGCAGGCCTCAAACGGCATGTTCGCGATTGCCCGCGAGGACGGTCTGGTCAGCCCGGATTATGCGGTGTTCCAGCCACTCCGACCGATAGAGCCCGACTACTTCGTCGACCTCTTCAAGACGACGATCTACCGAGCAAAATTTCGGCAGGAATCGAAAGGGCTTGGAACCGGTACGTCTGGCTTTCTGCGCCTCTACTCGGATCGTTTCGGGGCCATCCATGTCCCGCAACCGCCGGAGGATGAGCAGCGCAAGATCGTTCAGTTCATCCGGGCCTATGATCTGCGCGTGCGCCGCCTGATCCGCAACAAGCGGCGGCTGATCGGGCTGTTGAACGAGCAGAAGCAGGCGATCATCAATCGGGCCATCACGCGCGGCCTGAACCCCGACGCCCCGATGAAGCCCACCGGCATCGACTGGATGCCGGAGGTTCCCGAGCATTGGGAGGTGAAGCCGCTAAAGTGGCTTTTGAAGTCGATCTTTGGTGGTTCCACGCCACCGAGCGCTCAAGCAAACTGCTGGGACGGGAACGTTGTCTGGGTTACTCCAGAGGACATCAGCCGAAATACTCGACTGTCTGGCTCGCGACGGACTATTACCGAAGTAGGGCTTCTAGCTTGCTCAACAACGCTTGTGCCGCCTGGCAGCGTCATCATTACGTCGCGCGCTCCCGTTGGGAATGTAGCGCTCGCCGATGTCGAATTGGCGACAAATCAGGGCTGCAAGGCGCTTGTTCCGAACACCAGCGTTGTCGACAGCGAGTTCTTGTTCGAGCTTATGCGCATTCTCAAGCCCGAACTTGAGAGCTTATCGACGGGAACAACCTTTGCTGAGATTTCGACCGCCCGCCTAGCGCGCGTGAAAGTTGCCCTTCCCGAGCCGAATGAACAGCGGTCGATCCTTTCGGCAGTCCATGAAGACATAAAGCCTCTGGAGACAGCCATCGAGCAAGCGGAGAAGGAATCAATCCTGATTCGCGAATACCGCGAACGCCTGATTGCCGATGTCGTAACCGGCAAGCTGGACGTGCGCAATGTCGAGATCGCGGTGCCTGCGGACGAGCCGATCGCCGACGAGGGCGACGCGCTGGAGGAGGACCTGGACGGTGACGACGCCGAGGTGATGGAGGGGGCCGATGCCGACGACTGACACCAGCGAAAAAGGCCTCGAAGCCCTCATCGTCCGCTCGCTGATCGACGAGGCCGGATATGTCGCAGGCGACTCGAAGGACTTCGATCGGGACCACGCCGTTGACCTGGCCAAGCTGTTCGCCTTCCTGAACGCCACACAGCCAGAGGCCGTCGAAGCCCTCGGCATTGGGGAAGACGGTCCGAAGCGGCTTCAGTTCCTTCATCGGGTGCAAGGCGAGATCGCCAAGCGCGGTGTCATCGACGTGCTGCGCAACGGCGTGAAGCATGGCCCTGGATCGGTCGAGCTGTTTTTTGGCACGCCGACGCCCGGCAACGCCAAGGCCGAGGAACTGTTCGCGGCCAACGTATTCAGCGTCACCCGGCAGCTGCATTATTCCAAGGATGCGACCAAGCTGTCGCTCGACGCGGCGCTGTTCATCAACGGCCTGCCCGTCGCGACCTTCGAGTTGAAGAACAGCCTGACCAAGCAGACGGTCGAGGACGCGATCGAGCAATACAAGCGCGACCGCGACCCGAAGGAGCTGCTGTTCCAGTTCGGCCGCTGCGTCGTCCATTTCGCCGTGGACGACCACGAGGTGCGGATGTGCAGCCACCTGAAAGGCAAGGCGTCGTGGTTCCTGCCCTTCAACAAGGGCTGGAATGACGGGGCGGGCAACCCGCCGAACCCGCATGGCCTGAAGACCGATTACCTTTGGAAGCAGGTCCTAACCAAGCGCAACCTCACCGACATCCTGGAAAACTATGCGCAGGTGGTGGAGGAAACGGACGACCGCGGAAAGAAGAAGCCGCCGAAGCAGATTTTCCCGCGCTTTCACCAGCTCGACGTCGTGCGCAAGCTGTTGGCTGACGCCGAGGCCTCCGGCGCCGGCCGACGGTACCTGATCCAGCACTCGGCAGGTTCGGGCAAGAGCAACTCGATTGCCTGGCTCGGCCACCAGCTGATCGGGCTGGAGACCGGCGGCAAGCCGACCTTCGACACCGTCATCGTTGTCACAGACAGGCGCAATCTCGACAAACAGATCCGCGACACCATCAAGCAGTTCGCGCAGGTGTCCTCCATCGTCGGCGCGGTCACAGAGGGGTCGCAACAGCTTCGGACGTTCCTTCAGCAGGGCAAGAAGATCATCATCACCACGGTGCAGAAGTTCCCGTTCATCCTGGACGAAATCGGGGACAGCCATCGCGGACGAACCTTCGCCATCATTATCGACGAGGCGCATTCCAGCCAGGGCGGCCGGACGTCAGCCAAGATGAACATCGCGCTTGCCGCGAATGGCGCGGAGGAGGAAGACGAAACCGTCGAGGACACCATCAACCGGCTGATGGAAGCCCGGAAGGTTCTGCCAAACGCGAGCTATTTCGCCTTCACCGCCACGCCCAAGAACAAGACGCTGGAGATTTTCGGGACGGCGGTCCCCGAGGGTGGGAAAGTCAGGCACGTCCCCTTCCACAATTATTCGATGAAGCAGGCCATCGAAGAGGGCTTCATCCTTGACGTGCTCAAGCACTACACGCCGGTCGAGAGCTACTACCGGCTCATGAAGACGGTGGAGGACGACCCGCAGTTCGACGCCAAGCGGGCGCAAAAAAAGCTCCGGCGCTATGTCGAATCCCATGACCATGCCATCCGCAAGAAAGCAGAGATCATGGTCGACCATTTCCACGACCAGGTGATGGCTCACCGCAAGATCGGCGGCGCGGCACGCGCCATGGTGGTGACCAGCGGAATTCACCGGGCGATCCAGTATTTTCATGCTTTCGGGGAGTATCTGAAGGAGCGAAAGAGCCCCTATCAGGCCATCGTCGCCTTCTCGGGCGAGCATGAATATGGCGGCCAAAAGGTCACCGAGGCGTCGCTCAACGGCTTTCCCAGCAACAAGATCGAGGAGTTGATCCAGAAGGATCCGTACCGGTTTCTCATCGTCGCCGACAAGTTCCAGACTGGCTACGATGAGCCGCTGCTGCACACGATGTACGTGGACAAGACTCTGTCCGGCATCAAGGCCGTGCAGACGTTGTCGCGCCTAAACCGGGCGCATCCGCAGAAGCACGACACCTTCGTGCTGGATTTCATGAACGATGTGGATGGCATCAAGGCGTCGTTCGAGGACTATTACCGCACGACGATCCTGAGCGAAGAGACCGATCCGAACAAGCTGCACGACCTGAAAGCGCGGCTCGATGGCTATCAGGTCTATTCCTGGGAGCAGGTGGAGGACCTCGTGGCGCTGTATCTCGGTGGCGCCGACCGCGACAAGCTCGACCCGATCCTCGACGCGTGCGTCGCGGTCTACAAAGCCGAACTCGATGAAGATGGCCAGGTCGACTTTAAAGGCAAGGCGAAGGCATTCACGCGCACCTACGGATTTCTCGCGGCCATCCTGCCCTATACGAACGCGGAGTGGGAGAAGCTCTCGATTTTCCTGAACTTCCTGACACCGAAACTGCCTGCTCCGGAGGAGCAGGACCTGTCGAAGGGCATTCTGGAGGCCATCGACATGGACAGCTACAGGGTCGAGGCGCAGGCGACGATGGCGATTGCGCTTCCCGATGCCGACGCGGAAATCGGCCCTGTGCCGTTGGGCGGAGGCGGTCGCAAGCCTGAGCCGGAACTGGACCTGCTCAGCAACATCCTCAAGACGTTCAACGAGATGTTCGGCAACATCGACTGGAAGGACGCCGACAAGATCGGGAAGGTGATAGCTGAGGAGTTGCCCACGAAGGTCGCGGCCGACAAAGCCTATCAGAATGCCATGCAGAATTCGGACAAGCAGAACGCCCGCATCGAGCATGACAAGGCACTGGAGCGCGCAGTCATCGAGCTGCTATCTGACCATACCGAGCTGTTCAAACAGTTCAGCGACAATCCATCGTTCAAGAAATGGCTTTCGGAGACGATTTTCGCGGCGACCTATGCCGACAAGGCGGCGCAGGCCGGTTCGGCTGCTACTCGCAGCTGAACCAGCGCATGGCGGTTTGGATCAGATGGTCATGATCCCCGCTTGTAGCCTCTTGGTAGAACGCATCGATCACTTGCTGCGAGAGGCCCGCTTCTTTTGCGGCCCGTCGGCACAAGCCGAGGATCATAAAGGCATTGCTGTCGTCTCCAGTCAGCTGGACTGTTATGTTTGGATACTTGGGGGGCATTGATCGGCTCCTCCAGCGCAGTAGGTACGAAGCCTAGAACGCTCGTTTATTCATTATTATCAACAGGATAAGGCGATTTTGTTCGCGCTTTTTCCATTGCCGTGTTTAAGGGCTTCGGCTGCGACAACTACGCGCCTGATCCCGCATGACGCTGTAATCGGCGATCATCTCGGCGATAGCCGACGCCTCCGGCAGCAGATTGAGCTCGTCGGCCGCGCGCGCCTGGAACTCACGGCTGTACTCGATGACGGAAGGGCAAACGGTTGCGAGGCGCGGTTCAGAAGCGACCGTTGCGCAGCCGGTCAGCAAGCTCGTCGCGGTCGCGAGGACGGCGAGCTGCCGCATCCAGCATCCGGCGTTGAACATCATTGGTTTCCTCCAATGTTTCGAGACGTTCGGCGAGGCGGCCCGTGCGTTCACCGGAGCGCCGGAGTGCGAACAGGAACAGGAGCACTGTGAGCGCGATGGCGCTGTAGCGGAGAGCCGTCCGGGCCCACGGGTTGGTGGCGAACCCAGCGAGGAGCGCACCAATCATCGGCGGCCCCGCTTCCAATCGTCCAGCCGCGCGTAGATCGTGATCGCGATCCCGCCGAGCGCCACGGCGATGAACACCCAGCGGAGCGTGTCGAGGTACGGCACCAGCGGCAGGATGGCGGACTGGGTCTCAGCCAGGACGCTCTGGGCGACCTCGACGCCCGCGGCGCCCAGCGTAGCCACACCGGCGGCCCCGCCGCCCTTCATGGTGCGGCTGTCGGCCAGCACTTCGCGCGCAGGCGGCGTTTCAGCCGCGAAAGCCGTCGCCCGGATGGGGAAGCGCTCGCCCCACTGGCGAGCGGGCCCGAGATCGACATGGATGAATCCCGAGCGCGGACAGAAGCCGAAGCCGAGGAACCCGACCTCCCGTGCCGCCGCCTCGAATGCCGCAGGGTCGTGGTTCGCCATGGCGATGTCGAAGGCGGCGCCGTCGAGGTGCTTCGACCGAGTGGCGCCGCCCACGGCGCGGTTGTGCTCGGGGCTGCGATAGGCGGAGCGGACGACCAGCGGCTTGCCGAGCCGGTCGCGCAGCGCCTGCAGCTTGTCGAGCGCCGGTTCGTTGATCAGCAACTTGCCGGTCCCCCGGCAGGCGATCTCGGCTGGCGAGAAGTTAGGCCAGCGCCAGCCGCTCTCGGGTACGTCGCGCCAATGGCGGTGGAAGGTCGTCGTCATGGGTGTCCTCCGAAAACGAAAAACCCGCCTCGAGGGCGGGTCATTGCGGGCTGATGAATGGGGATGGGGCGCGGCTACGGGCTGCCGCCGAAGATCTTGAGCTTGATCGCGATGCCAGCGATCGGCAATACCGAGCCGCATAAGGCCGATGCGCTGCCTCAATGCCCGCGAAAACGGCACGCGAGTCTCATCGTCTACACCGATCACTTCGTAGATGGCTTCTTGATCCTGAGTGCCGGTCAGGCGGCAGACCATTACAGCTTCGGCGCCACCCTCGTCCGGCAGATCGGTGAACTGTCCCTCTCGCCAGCCGCGCAGCGACGGCAGAGGAAACCTGTCGCTCTTGAGGATCGACGCATCTCCCACGGCGAGCGCTGCTTCGATCACAAATCCCCTATCAATGTCTCGGCGGAAATAGTCGAACTCAGATATGTTCATGTTGGGAGCGGGCGAGAGCAGCGCGCCGATGGCTTCGAGGATGGTGGATTTACAGCTATCACCCGGCCCGACGATGACGTTCAGGCCAGGTGCCGGGCGCCATTCAAGCTTTTCGATGCCGCGAAATCCCTCTATTCTCAGAAATCGTATCGAAGGATTTGGTTTCACGGTCATCACTTCTTCCGCTTGTTGGTCTATAGGTTCGGTCCGAATAATGGTCGCGTCTTTGAAGACGGTAACACTATCGGCATCAAGACACTCTAGCACCGACAAGCGCGTTGCGCTTCACTTCGATCAAGAACGCCTACATCGCGTTCTCAGGGTGCTGACGCCAGCCGGTAGAACGGCCGCAGAATGTGCGCCGTTGCGATGGACGGAACTGGCTGAAAACGTTGACCGTAGCGTAGCCGAACCGGGTCAGACGAGGTTCGCTCGGTTTGAGACGAAAGCGGTTCAGAGACCGAAATTCGGGACTTCGCCAGTCTCAGTGGTTCAGGTGGCTCGGCTAAACGCCTTTGAAACTTGGGAGAAATCCGGCGCTCAAGGCGCGTCGCTCAAAGTTCGCAACAGGAAAATGGCGGAGGAGGTGGGATTCGAACCCACGGAGGACTTGCACCCTCGCCGGTTTTCAAGACCGGTGCATTCAACCGCTCTGCCACTCCTCCGGCGGAGCGTCATATAACGGCAGAAATCCGCCGCGTCTATGGGCGATCAGGGTATTTGTGACTCTTTTCTTTGCGACACAAACGGTATATGCTGTGGGTAACGACCGCCCAAAGAGGCATATTTAGACAGAGCAGTCCCGAAGTGCGTTTCGCACTGGTGTTGGGGGGAACATGATACCAATCGGATTCGTCAGGCAAAATCTATCCAGAATCATTGTAATCCTCAGCCTTCCGGCGCTTGCATCCTGTGGTAATCTTGGCGGGCCTTCTGAACCCGAAGATATGCGCGGCGCGGTCATCGAAACCGACGTCATTACGCAGGACATGCTGGCGCCGGAAGCGTTTAGCATTACGGATACCGCGCTTTGGGATGGTCGACCAACATTTGGCGGGGTGTGGATTGCCTATCCGGGGGTGGAAACGCCTGAACGGGTCCGGATTACCAATCCAGAAAATGACGAAAGTGTAATTGGCGCGCTTTACAAGCGCGAAGATGGCTTCCCGGGGCCACAGATCGAATTGTCTGCCGACGCTGCTGCCGCGCTTGGCATTATCGCCGGAACGCCTACGGAATTGCGCGTTGTGGCCATGCGCCGCGTCGAAACCGAGATCAATCCCAACGCCGTCCTTGGCGATCAGCCGATGACCACGCCGATCCGCCGTCCCGGAAGCGTGACCGCCTCGGTTCCCACCAATGCCGCGGTGATCCCCGCGATCGAACTGCCTACTGAGACGCCGGCGGTAAATAGCGCGACAACGGCCGCCGAAGCGCCCGCTGCTGCACCCGAAGCCGCCGCCGCAGGTCAGGAAACGCCAACGGTCCAAGCCACGACCCTGCCCCCAGTTGATGCGACAGCACCTGCCGAGGCCGCGCCAACCGCAACCGATGAAACGGCCTCGCCCCCCCAGGCGAACGCCAACTTCACCTTCATTCAGGTCGCCGTGCAACGCAATCTGCGACGTGCTCAGGATGACAAGCGGAAATTGGAAACTGCAGGCCTCGATGTCGAAATTCGCGAAACCAAGTCTGGAAGCCGCACGCTTTATCGCATAGTTGTAGGACCGGCCTCATCACCCGAGGCAGCAGAGATCATGTTAAACACCGTGCGGGAATTGGGGTATACGGACGCCGTCCCGCTACGATAGGAGAGCGCGATGCGGGGACGTTTTATCCTTCTGTTTGTCAGCATCTGGTTCGGACTGACGTCGGTCGTTCTGGCCTTTGAAACCAACGCCCGGAATGCGATGGTGGTGGATCTGGACACAGGAACCATCCTGTTGTCCAAGGATGCCAACACCCCTTATCCCCCGGCCTCGATGTCAAAACTCATGACCCTGAACATGGTGTTCGAGGCATTGCAGGACGGTCGGATCAGCCTGTCCGATACATTTGTTGTGTCTGCCAATGCCGCGCAAAAAGGCGGCTCCAAAATGTTTGTCCGCGAAGGTGAACGTGTTAGCGTTGAAGATCTGATCCGCGGGGTGATCATTCAGTCGGGCAATGACGCCTGCATCGTTCTGGCCGAAGGACTGTCCGGCACCGAAGCACGGTTTGCCGAGCAGATGACAGAACGGGCACGCGAGTTGGGGATGATGGATTCCCATTTCGTGAACTCGACCGGTTGGCCCGACCCGGGTCAGGCAATGAGCGCTGCTGATCTGGTCTATCTGGCGATCCGGCTGATCACGGTGTTCCCGCAGCATTACCATTATTTTTCAGAAACAAGTTTTACTTGGGACAATATCACCCAGGACAATCGTAACCCGCTTTTAACGATGGATATCGGTGCTGATGGCCTGAAAACCGGCCATACCGAAGAAGCCGGATATGGGCTTGTCGGGTCGGTTGAACAGGATGGACGTCGTATCGTGTTCATGTTTGGCGGCCTGCCCTCGGCAGCGTCGCGCGCACAAGAAGCGGAAAAAATCACACGGTGGGCGTTTCGGGATTTCGCCATGAAAACCCTATTTGAAAATGGTCAGGAAATTGACACGGCTCGGGTATGGCTGGGGGCCGAAGACCGGGTGGGCATGGCGCTAGATCAGGATGTCGAACTGTTGTTACCCTTGCAATCGCTGGATCAAATCCGCGCCAGCTATCGCTTCACCGACCCTGTCGAAGCGCCGATCCGGGCTGGCCAACAATTGGGTGAATTGATGATCGAAATACCCGAGATGGAAACGCTCCGTTATCCGCTGGTCGCAACGCGCGACATTGACCCGGGGGGCTTCATGGACCGACTGTCTGCGGCAACAGACATCGTGCTGGGTCGTATCCGATCCTATACGTCCGGCGGCTGAATGCCGGGGATTTTCATCACGCTCGAAGGGATCGACGGGTCCGGGAAATCCACGCAGGCAAGGCTGTTGGCTGACGCCTTGCAGGCCGAAGGGCGCGATGTCATCTTTACCCGCGAACCCGGCGGCTCTCCGGGGGCCGAGGAAATCCGGCGTCTGCTGGTCGAGGGGGACCCGGGCCGCTGGTCCGCGGAAACTGAAATCCTCCTGTTCTTCGCGGCCCGACGCGATCATGTAGAGCGCACGATCCTGCCCGCGCTAGAGCATGGCGCAATTGTGATATGTGACCGGTTTACAGACTCCACCCGCATCTATCAGGGCACCGCGCGGGCTGACCTGCGCAAAACAGTGGACGCGCTGCACGATCTGATGATCCCGCTTAACCCCGATCACACGCTGATCATCGACATGGACGCTGACGCGGCGCTGGCCCGGGGGCTGGCGCGCAAATCCGGCGAGGACCGGTTCGAGGATTTGGGTAATGATTTTGCCCGCGCAACGCGCAAAGGGTATCTGCAACTGGCACAGGATTACCCGGATCGCTGTCACCTGATCGACGGCAACCGCGCGATCGAGGTGGTTCACGCTGACATCCTGACCCTCATCCAACGGCTGCTGGCATGAGCGAAGACGCCCTCCCCGAACCGGATCGCGTCGAAGGCGCACCCCATCCGAGAGAGGTCGCAGACCTGTTCGGGCAAACCCGCGCTGAAACGGATTTTCTCGACTCGTTCAACGGAGGTCGCCTGCATCACGCGTGGTTGATCACCGGGCCAAAAGGCATCGGCAAAGCCACGCTCGCCTGGCGGATCGCGCGGTTTCTGCTGTCAGGGGCCGAGGGCGGCATGTTCGCGCCCGAAACCCTCGCCATCCCCACCGACAGCCCGATTTACCGTCGCACGGCTGCGCTGTCAGAGCCCGGCCTCGCGCTGGTGCGCCGTCCATGGGACGAAAAAGCCAAGCGCCTGAAAACCGCCATCACGGTTGATGAAATCCGCAGTCTCAAATCCTTCTTCACGCTGTCGAATACCGAGGGGGGCTGGCGGGTTGCCATTATCGACGCGGCAGACGAAATGAACCGCGCCGCCGAAAACGCCCTGCTGAAACTGTTAGAGGAACCCCCCGCCAAGACCGTCATTCTGCTGGTGGCTCATCAGCCCTCGCGCCTGTTGCCGACCATTCGGTCCCGCTGTCGCGAACTGAAATGCCAGCCGCTGGACGCGGACGCGCTGGCTCGGGCGATTGCACAGGCAGGGTTTGACACCGATGATCCGGATACGCTGGCGACGCTTGCGAATGGTTCGGCGGGGGAAGCCATCGATCTTCTCGCACATGACGGGCTGAAACTTTATGCCGACATCACCAGCCTGATCGCCACCGCGCCGCGCATGAACCGCCCCCGGATCATCGCGTTGGGGGACAGTTGTGCGGGCGCTACAAACGCAGATCGCTATGACATGGTCGTTCGCCTGACCTTGTTGGCGCTGTCCCGCATGGCACTGGCGGGCGCACGCGGGTCAACCCCAATTGGGGCCGAGGCCGACTTGTCTCGGTTCGCCAACAATCCCTTTCAGGCGCAGCTTTGGGCGGAACTGGTGGCCGACCAATCTGCCCGCATCGCCCATGCCCGCGCGGTGAACCTTGACCCCGGGCAGGTGATCCTTGATACCTTCCTTGCGATTGACGCAACGGCGGGGAAGGCCTCGCTGGTCACCAGTTAGAGGCCCCATGTCCGAACCCGAGATTACCGACAGCCATTGCCATCTGGACTTCCCGGATTTCGAAGGGGAGCTGGACGCGATTGTCGCGCGTGCAACCGAGGCCGGCGTAACGCGTATGGTCACGATCTGCACGAAACTGCGCGCCGAACCGTCGGTGCGGGCCATCGCCGAGGCTTACGACAATGTCTATTACGCCTGCGGCACCCATCCGATGAGCGCGGCGTCTGAACCGATGGCATCTGTCGATGATCTGGTAAGCATCGCGCAACATCCCAAAATGGTCGGTATTGGCGAGACGGGTCTGGATTACCACTACACCGCCGACAGCGCCGGCCAGCAGCAAGAAAGCCTGCGCATCCATATCGAGGCCGCGCGTCAAACCGCCCTCCCGCTGATCATTCACGCCCGTGCGGCGGATGAAGACATGGCGCGCATCTTAAGCGAGGAATATGCGAATGGCGTCTACACCTGCGTAATGCATTGCTTTTCCTCCAGTGCGGAGCTGGCAAAGGCCGCCTTGGACCTCGGGTTCTATTTGTCAATGTCCGGCATCACCGCCTTTCCAAAATCGCAAGAGCTGCGCGATATTTTCGCGGCAGCACCGATGGACCGTATCCTCGTCGAAACCGACGCGCCGTACCTTGCACCACCGCCGCATCGGGGTAAACGGAATGAACCGGCCTATACCGCCCATACGGCCCGTGTTGGCGCCGAAGTATTCGGTATGGACTACGCCACCTTTGCTGCGCAGACGCAAAAGAATTTCGCGCGGCTCTTCACCAAGGTGCCGTCATGATGCGCTTTACCATCATGGGCTGCGGATCATCTGGCGGCGTCCCCCGCATCGGCGGCGACTGGGGGGCGTGTGATCCGACCAACCCCAAAAACCGCAGGACTCGGTGCTCGCTGTTGGTGGAGCGGATCGAAGGCGATGCTGTTACCCGCGTCCTGATCGACACCTCGCCCGACATGCGCGAACAGCTTCTGCGCGAGGGGGTCGCGACACTCGATGGGGTTATCTATACCCATGAACATGCTGATCATATGAACGGTCTGGATGATTTGCGCGTTGTCACCTTCAACCGCAGGTCCCGCCTTCCGGTCTGGGCGGACGGGCGCACAACGGACAGTCTGCTAAGCCGCTTTGGCTATGCGTTCATCCAGCCGCCTGGCAGCGACTATCCTCCGATTCTTGACCTTCATGCCATTGATGGCGCGGTTGATATAGATGGCCCCGCTGGCCCCATCCGCTTTGATCCGTTCGAGGTTAAACACGGCCGCATCGATGTGCTGGGATTCCGGATCGGCGACGCCGCCTATCTGCCGGACGTCGAAGACATCTATGACCCCGCTTGGCCAAAGCTGGAAAACCTGAAACTCTGGATCGTCGACGCACTGCGTTACGCACCACATGGCAGCCACGCCCATCTGGCGCGCACGCTTGAATGGATTGAACGGGTGAAACCTGAACAGGCGGTCATTACCAACATGCATGTTGATCTGGACTACGAAACCCTAAAGGCCGAGACACCAGAAAATGTCACCCCCGCCTATGACGGCATGCGGATAAACCTGTCATGATTATTCACCTGATAGAGGTCGTTCTGCCTGTTTTCCTTGTTATCGGGGCGGGGTATCTGGCCGTCGCCACGAAACTTTTTACGGCGGACCTATCCGACGGGCTGATGAGCTTTGCGCAGAAATTCGCTGTGCCAAGCCTGTTATTCATCAATATCTCGCGCCTTGATCTTGGGGCCTATTTCGACTGGCGGCTAATGATCAGCTTTTATACCGGCGCGATCATCGCATTTTTTATCGCAATTGCACTGGCCAGAACCGTATTCCAGCGCCGTCCCGGCGATGCGGTGGCGGTCGGGTTCGGGGCGATGTTTTCCAACTCGCTGCTGCTGGGTATCCCGATCACGGAACGGGCCTATGGCGCGGGGGCATTGGCACCGAACTTTGCGATCATTTCCATCCATGCACCGCTGTTGTTTACCATCGGGATCGTCGCGATGGAAACGGCACGTTCGGATGGGCGCGGCTGGAAATCCACTTCCACGGCGATTGTCCGGTCAATCTTTCAGAATTCCCTGATGATCGGGATCGCTTTGGGAGTGACCGTGAACCTGCTGGGCATACCTTTGCATGGCACGATCACGTCTGCCATCGACATGATCGCGCGCACCGCCTTGCCCGCCGCGCTGTTCGCGCTGGGAGGGACGCTGACCCGCTACCAGATGCGGGCATCACTGGGAGAGGCTGGGATGATCACAATCCTGTCGCTGTTCTTCCACCCCACATTAACATGGTTCCTGTCATCGCAGGTGTTCGATCTGTCCGATGGGTTTGTGCGTTCGGCCGTTTTGACCTCCGCCATGGCACCGGGGGTCAATGCCTATGTCTTTGCCAGCATGTATAATCGGGCCAAAGGCGCGACGGCCAGTGCGGTGCTGATGGCAACCGCCTTGTCGATTGTGACAATCACCTTCTGGCTTTGGTTTCTGGGCTAAGGCTCAGCCGGGCGACATCCCGCGTAACCGTTCCGAACGCCGACGCAGCAATTCCAGCGTCGTCAGCAGGGCGACCGATATTGCCACCAGCAACGTGGCCACCGCCAAAATCGTCGGGCTGATCTGTTCGCGCAGCCCTGTGAACATCTGCCACGGTAGCGTTTTCTGCCCGGCCGATCCGACAAACAGCACGACGACAACTTCGTCAAACGAGGTGATGAAGGCAAACAACCCGCCCGAAATCACTCCCGGCAGGATAAGCGGCATTTGAATTTTGAAAAATGTCCGAACTGGTCCTGCCCCCAGATTGGCCGCCGCCCGCGTCAGGCTTTTGTCAAAGCCGACCAGCGTGGCGGTCACGGTGATGATGACAAACGGAATGCCCAGCGCCGCATGCGCCAACACAACGCCCCAATAGGTGCCCTGCAACCCGATCCGGCTGTAGAAAAAGTACATACCGGCAGCCGAAATGATCAGCGGCACAATCATGGGCGAAATCAGGATCGCCATAATCGCACGGCGAAATGGCACATGCGTTTGTGACAACCCAATCGCCGCCAACGTGCCGAACCCCACGGATAGGATCGTCGCCACCGGCGCAATCCGGATCGAATTGGTCATGGCCTGCTGCCAATCCGAATTGGTGAAGAAATCCTCGTAATGCTTCAGCGAATAGCCTTCGGCCTTCAACGCCAGCATTTCGGGCGTGAAGGTAAAGAAATCCTGCGCATTGAAGCTTAGCGGAATGATGATCAGGATCGGGAAGATCAGAAAGAAAAAGATCAGCCCGCAAATCACACGGAACCCGTAATGCCAGATGCGCTGGCCGGTGGTGGCATATGGTGGAAGTGCGCTCATCCCTTACCCCAACTTCACGTTATCAATGCCGACCATCTTGTCGTAAATCCAGTAAAGCGCCAACACCAGCACAAGCAGCATCGCGCCAAGCGCCGCCGCCAGACCCCAGTTGAGGCTGGTCGAGATGTGATAGGCAATCCGGTTCGAAATAAACACACCACTGGTGCCACCCACCAGCTCGGGCGTGATGTAGTAGCCGATGGCGAGGATAAAGACCAAAATCGACCCCGCCCCGATCCCCGGCACGGATTGCGGGAAATAGACGCGCCAGAACGCGGTCCAATTCGTCGCGCCCAGCGATTTCGCAGCGCGGACATAACTTGGTGGGATGGTTTTCATCACCGAAAACAGCGGCAGGATCATGAAGGGCAACAGAATATGCGTCATCGCAATGACTGTGCCCAGTTGGTTATTGATCAGCTGTAAGCGGCTATCATCTGCGACCAGCCCGACCCAGACCAGCAAATCATTGATCACACCCTGTTGCTGTAACAATACTTTCCAGGCGGATGTCCTGACCAGCAGCGAGGTCCAGAACGGCAATAGCACCAATATCATCAGCAGATTGGCGTGACGCACCTTCAGGTTCGACAACAAATATGCAATCGGATAGCCCAGCAAAATGCAGGTGCCGGTAATCAGCAACGACATGAATATCGTACGACCGAACAATCGGATGTAAATCCGTTCGTCCTCGTCAACGCGGGCTATGCCGTCGGGCGTATTCATCAGATCCATTGCCGCCAGAAAATATCCGGCAGTATAGGCACTGGAATAGGCTTGAATGGTCTGCCATGCCTCGGGGTCATCCCAATCCTTGTCGATATCAATAAACTGTTCTTTGAACCCGATATTCTCGAAATTCGGAACGGCCGCGGCGGCGTCGGTAAACAGGTTTGCGGCAGCGGGGGACACGGCACTTGCGGCGTTCGGGTTCGAAATCAGATCCTGATAAAGTGCGGTATAAACCGCTTCCCACGGGTCTTCTTCCAGTGGGCTGTCCTTTTCCGCCAATGTCTGGGCGGCAAAGCGGGAATAAATGTGAGCTGTTAGCGGCAAGGCGTCCGCGACCCCGTCGCGCAGCACAAACGCAGGCGCGGTTACGTCATTTGCGGCCGCGTCTGTGGCCGCGCTCACCCAACTCTCGGCACCCAGAGCATCGGCCAAGAATGCGCCCTCTTCCCATTCGTCGTTCAGATCGGCGAGCTGATCCATGTAGAATTCGCCAATATCACTCACGCCGCGCCCGGTTTTACGGAATAATGACGACAGCCCCGTCATCTCGTAATTCAACCGCCCGCCCAACCGCGTGTGGGTTTTGGCTTCGACCGCTTCGGCCATATCCCAATAAAAGGCCGCATAAACTTCTTCGCCCGGACTCTCGCCGCTGTCAGCGTCCCAAGTCTCCAGCGCAACGACTGTGCGGGGAATGGTCGCGGATACAATCTGGTTTTCGACCGAGCGGAACAGCATATCCCCAATCGGCAGAATAAACGTAACCAGCACAAAAATCAGCAATGGTGCGATCAGGGCCAGTGCCCGCATCTTCTGGCGGAACAAGGCCTTTTGCAGCGACCGCTTCAGCGGTGTGCCGTCGGCAGATAAAACTGGTCCTGTTTGTGTCGCGTCAGTCATATTTGAAACGGGCGGGGCCATAACAGCCCCGCCCTATGTCCTTACTGGGCCAGCCATGCCTGGAATTTCGCATCCAGATCATCGCGGTAGTCGGCCCACCAGTTGTAGTTGTTCACAAAGGTATTCTCGGCATTATTCGGATCGGTTGGCATATGCGGTGCCATTTCGATGCCCAACTCGGCATGCGTCGATACCAGCGGTGCCGACGAGGTACGTGCCGGACCATAGGAGATGTATTTCGCCTGATCGGCCAGACGTTGCGTGTCTGTTGCAAAGAACAGGTAATCCATCACGCGGGCCAGACGATCTTCGGGCAGACCTGCCGGGATAACCCAACCGTCCAGATCGAACATCTGCCAATCCCAAGCCATTCCAATCGGCTGGTTCTGCTCAACGATAGCCGCAAACAGTCGACCGTTATAGGCAGAGGCCATGAAGACCTCGCCGTCAGCCAGCCACTGGATCGGCTCGGCGGACGCAGACCACCAGATCACTTCGTCCTTGATCGTATCAAGCTTCGCAAACGCACGATCCTGACCTTCTTCGGTTTCCAGCACGTCATAAACGTCCTCATAGGCCACGCCGTCGCACAGCAGTGCCCATTCCAGGTTGGCAATCGGGTTCTTGTTCAGCCCGCGCTTACCCGGATAGGTTTCCAGATCAAACACGTCACAGGCACCGGTTGGAGGTTCAACACCTGCGGGAACCTGATCCGTGCGATAGCCGAATGTCGTGGAAAAGACGATTTGCGGAATGAAACAATCCGAAATGATCATGTCCCCAAAATCGTCCGATGCCGAGGTGCCATCCGGCGCAGCGGCCAGCACGTCGTCATGATCGACTTCCATTGCCAGACCTTCGTCGCACAGGCGGATTGCGTCTGCGGCTTCCACGTCAACCAGATCCCATGTGATGTTCCCGGCTTCGTTCATGGCGCGCAGTTTTGCCACGGCCTCCGGTGAGGATTCATCGTTAATGATCGTGATATCCGGGTTCGCCGCCATATATGGATCGTGATAGGCGTTTTGTTGGCTGGCCGAATAGGCCCCGCCCCAGGATACAATCGTCATATCCTGAGCGGTCAGCGCGCTTGCGCTCAATGCCAAGGCGCTGGTTGCGCCGATAAGTGTTTTAACAAGCTTCATGTCAAGCTTCTCCCTGTTTTGCCCTCAAACTGGGCCCGCACCTTGGGCATTTCAGTGCGGACATTCCTGCCGCCTGTCGAGCGGCGCGAAACCTTATGCGTCTAGTGCGCGGCAATCCTCTGTTTGCCAGCTGACTTTGGTCCTTTCACCAACGACCAGATGTTGATGACCGGCCGCATTGGGGACCTTGACGATGAAATCGTCGTGACCCGATACGGTCATCCGACAACGAATATGATCACCAAGATAGATGAGTTCCTTGACCAGCGCCTCAGTCCCATTCGGCCCGTCGCTGTTCAACGTGACACGTTCAGGACGGATCGACAGCATCGTCTTTTCGCCCACGCCACCACAATTAACCGCCAGCGCCTTGCTGGTCATTCCGCCCTCGACATCGACACTTACAATATCGCCTTCGCGACCAGTGATCGTGCCCAGCAGCTTGTTATTCTCGCCGATAAACTGCGCCACAAACGCGTTTTCGGGGCGTTCATACAAATCGTCTGGCGGGGCGAGCTGTTTGATCACGCCGTCATTGAACACCGCCACCCGGTCCGACATGGTCAACGCCTCGGACTGATCGTGGGTGACGTAGACGACCGTTATCCCCAGATTGTCGTGAATATGCTTGATCTCGTACTGCATATGCTCGCGCAGCTGTTTGTCTAGCGCGCCCAGCGGCTCGTCCATCAGCACCAGTTCCGCATCGAACACCAGTGCGCGGGCCAGCGCGATACGTTGCTGCTGGCCGCCAGACAATTGTGCAGGACGGCGACCGGCGAAATCGCCCATCTGCACCATCTCCAACGCACGTTTCACCTTGGCCTCGCGCTCCGACTTGTTCATCCCGCGCACTTCCAACGGAAAAGCCAGATTTTCGCCCACCGTCATATGCGGGAACAGCGCGTAATTCTGAAACACCATCCCGATGCCACGTTTGTGGGGCGGGATATTGTTGATTGATTTACCTCCCAACCGGATATCGCCATGGGTCGCCACTTCGAACCCGGCCAGCATCATCAGGCAAGTTGTCTTGCCGGACCCGGACGGCCCCAGCATGGTGACAAACTCTCCCTTGGCGATATTTAGGTTGAGGTCTTTGACGACGAGAACTTCGCCATCATAGGATTTCTGCACATGGTCAAAGACGACAAAGTCGTCTGCCGAGCTATCTAGTGACATCGTCACTCCCTGAACTTGGTGCTTGCGCACTGGTGCGGTCTAACGCCGCGATTTCCACAAGCCTAACAAGGGGAATTGCCGGGTTGCAAGCATAAGCGCTTATTAAATGTCGAAAAGCGACATATTTGGGCTATTTTCCGCGAAATCACCCCATTATGGCCTGTTTTAAGGCAGACGGAGTCGCGTTATTGAACTCGATCGCAGGTGTCGCCGTGCCACCTTCCATCACCTCCACCTCGAAATGTGCAGGTGTCATGCCATAATCTGATGCCATGTTTCCCACGTCCGAGCGGTTATACAAGCTATAGCGCACACCACCGCCCATATTGTCCACGCTTACCCCACCCTGGGGATCGTAATGGCCATCCGCGCGAAGATATCCGGCCAGAGGTCCAGCGCTGATACCCCCTTCGACGCGCACGTCTATTGACCCGTCACCCTGCACCAACACATGCGCCGAGAACCCGGGAACCATGATCGAAAAGCCGCTGTTCAAACCCGGGATCAGGATACCATATTCGGGCAAATCCTCGTCACAGTCGAAGCTGATCGGATAGGGTTTGCCTTCGGAACAGGCCATGTTTGCGGACATGTTTTCCATCTCGCAGGTCACCGAATTGATGCCACCGATTATGCTTTTCGGGCAAATCTGCTGGCATTGGAAATCGACCTGACAGTTCGGTCGATCCACCCCACCAAACGCTGGGGTATACCCCTGCATGGGGATCAGATCGGCATGTGTCGCCAAAAAGGCCATTCCGTTCGGGTCCAGGGCTTGCAACGCCGCCATTATCCGTGCGGCATCCTCCATCCGGCCCGCGGCCGCCAGCGCACGCGCCAAGTTGGACAGAATCAATGCTGTGTTTGTGTCCAGCGCGTAAGCCGCCTCACCTGCGGCAACTGCCGTTTCAATATCCCCACTGTCCAGCGCCACCCGTGACAGGTTGTTCTGATAGGCTGCAACATCCGGCGCTTGGACGACCGCCGCTTCTGCCGCCATTTTTGCCCCGCTCAGAAACGCGTCCGAATAGACATCTGGCGCTGCTGCAAAAATCTCGGCCGCCATGATCGCATAATTGGTCAACGCGTCAGCGTTTTCGGGATTCCCGTCCGCCGCCATTCCAAACATCAGCGCAGACGCATCAAAATGGCGTTTCACAAACATCACATGCCCCATGGCCAGTGCCGTGTCATGCCCGTGTTCGGCCACCAGCGCATCAAACGCCGCTGCTGCATCAGCATCCATGTTCGACTTGATTTCGGCCATACCCGATTGGATCGCATCGCCAAGCGCGTCAGCATGCAATGGAATCGCAAAGAACAGCGCCGGGATAATCAGAAGAAAACGTAATGATGTCAGCATGGCAGAACTCCCTTCCTTGTTAAGGCACCTGAACCCCTTATCACAAAAGTCGGCAAAATGCGAATCTGCCTCTAGGCAGTTGCCCGACAAAGGCATAGAAACCCCGCATGAGCCAGCCGATCATGACCCTGCAAATTTCGCCCTTTCGCCGAAAATTTGGCACCGGTGTTCTGGGTGCACTTGGCGCCACCTTGTTGTTTTCCGCCGCGAAATCGTCAGGGGCGCAGCCGATTGCCATCCTTGTGCTGATCATTCTGGCGGGATTGGCGCTGTTTGCTTGCCTGCGCTTCTATCGTGCGACCGCGGGAAAATTACACCTGTTCGAAGACCGGTTGGAAACAGATACGGGGCAGCTTGTCGCCGCTCTCGATCAGATCATCACCGTTGATCGCGCCTCCTTCTCGGTGTTTCGCCCCTCAATGGGGTTTTACCTGAAACTGTCCGAACCTATGCCCCGCGGCTGGTCGCCCGGCCTATGGTGGCGGCTGGGACGGCGGATCGGGGTTGGCGGCGCGACCAATCCCGGCGAGGGCAAAGCCATGGCCGATATGCTGAAAATCCTGACCGGACCCGAGCGTGAACAGTTCCTGTCCGGTCGTGCCGCTCAGTAATAGCCGTTCGATTCAATGAAGGTTGCGCTGTCGGCGACCGCCGTGCGCGCCGGAATGAAATCAATCCCCAGAACCTCACGCGCCGCACTGGCATCAACTTTCACCTCTTTGCCAAGATCAGGGACAATCGTCCGAATAGTTTTGTCAAACAGTGCGATTACACGGATCAGCCAATTGGGCGCAACGCGCGTGACAATCTTTCGGTTAGGCAAGGCGTCCTTCATCGTTTCGGCAATATCTTTGAACCACAATGTCTCGCTGGACCCGATGAACCGACGCCCGATCGCCGCATCACGTTCCATAGCGCGGATATGCATCAAGGCAATGTCGCGCACATCCACAATCGGAAAGCTCAGCTTGGGCATCGCCGGGTCTTTGCCTTGCACCAACCGCTGTATGACTTCCAGCGAGGACCCGAAATTCGCGTCTACGCCCGGTCCCATCACAAAAACAGGATTGATCGTGGTCAACTGCATTTCCGGGTGCTTCTCGATGAAATCCCACGCGGCCTGTTCGGCCATGGTTTTGGATTTGACATATGACAGAGTGTTCGGGCGATCCATGTCCGTCCAGTCGGATTCATTATAGGTATCGCGCCCCTGCAATTCCGTGCCCATGATCGCGGCACTCGACGATGTCAGAACCACCCGCGTGATCCCCGCATCCCGTGCAGCATTGAGCGCCCGCAATGTGCCATCAACTGCCGGACGGATCAGCTCATCGGGATGTTTCGGCTCGACAATCGGGAAGGGAGAGGCCGTATGTAACAGAACATCCGCCCCGTTCAGCGCCTCGCCCCAACCCTCGTCCGATGTCAGGTCCAGTTTCACCGTTTCCAACCGCGCCAATGCCGCGGGCGAAAGCTTTTCCGCCAACGCGCTTTTCATTTCGTTGGCCTTGCTCTCTGACCGCACCGACCCTTTCACCGCATATCCCGCCTCCAAAAGCTGCAGGACAATATGTTTGGCGATATATCCCGTCGCCCCGGTGACAAAGACGGTTTTCAATTCTGACATGCGGACCTCCTGTTGGTTTCAGTTCAACATAGGAAGCCCGCAACAATATGCAAATCAGACCAATGCCATAACCTGAATGACATTACCGATTACACCCACCGTCCAAGCAACGGATCTAAGCGGTCCGAACGAGATCAGATACATAGGGATATAGACAATACGCGCCACCACCCAGATTTGCGCGCCCAGCACCGCCTGCCCCATATCCGCACCGTCAAGCACCAACGCCAGCACTGCCAGCGTCAGAAACACCGGCAGGCTTTCCTGAATGTTACGTAACGCACGCCGCGCCCGCCCGGTCAGCAGATCTGGATCCGGCAGATTGTCCCGCCCCCCCAGATGGGCAACCACCCCCTCGCGGGGCAAGAACAGCGCGGCAGGCAGCAGCACATTGGCGACATAAACGGCCAGCCCGGCCAAAATCCAGAACAGCATCACATTCTCCATTTTCATTTCGTGCGGTTGAGGTATCCTTCGCCGGGTATAAAAACAATTCCTTCGGAGGGAATAATGTCATTTGGTGCCAACCTGAAATCCCTGCGCAACGATCTTGGTCTCTCGCAAGAGGCATTGGCATCTGCACTCGGATCAACCCAGCGGCATGTCTCCTTTCTGGAAACCGGACGCTCCAGTCCCAGTCAGGCGATGATCGGGCGCTTGGCGACCGAACTTCAGCTGTCCGCTGCCCAACGCGCCACATTGTTCGAAAGCTCGGGCTACACCAACCCCTATCGCCGCCGTGACTTCACCTCGACCGAGGTGATCGAAACATTGGACATGCTGGAACATCGCGTCCTTGCGCACTGGCCGTTTCCGGGGATGGTCATGGATGCGGACTGGAATGTGCTGCGTATGAACGCCCCCGCGGCTGCGCTGTTTGGCATGGTGGGCAACATCACCAATATGTTGGAGCTGTTCCTCTCCCCCGACTTCACCAAACATATCGAAAACTGGGAGGAATGCAGCAGCGCCTTCTATTTCCGCTTGCAGTCCGCGGCAGCGCGAAACGACACGATCCGCTATGCGTTCGAAGAAGCCCGCCTGCAAGGTATGTTCGACCATATCCCAACCCACATGACGCGGAATGCTGACATCCCGATCTTCATCCCCGCCATCATCCGCCTTCCCGATGGATCCCGTCTGAAACTGACCTCGATCCTCGGCTCACTGGTCAGCGTCCATGACGCGCTGGTCGAAGGGTTTGACATCGAACTGATGCTGCCGGTCGACGCCGAAAGCGAACGGTTGATGCTGGGCAAATGAATAAAGCCGCAAAAGGCGGCTTTCTCAGGATCAGACATTCGACACAGGCGAAATCCCCGGCAACAGGCCGTCCCAAGTTGTCGCGCTTGGACCGGTGTTTGACAGATCGAATATGTCGTAATTCAGCTCTTTACGCCCTTTAGGGTCGGGTCCATCAGTTTTTCATGTTCCTGAAGCGCATAGCGATCCGTCATGCCGGCAATATAATCCGCGATCAACCGCGCCCGCGCGGCGTCACTTGCATCTTCGCCCGCGTTCCATTCGGGGGGGAGTAGATAAGGGTCGTCCATAAACAGATTGAACATTTCCTCGACAATGCGCGCCGCTTTGCGTCGCATCCGGCGCACCCGCCAATGGCGATACATATTGTCGAACAGGAATTGGCGGATGGTGTTCACCTCGGCCTGCATCTTGTCGGAAAACTGGATGACGCTGGCGTCCAGATCACGAATATCCTGTGCGCTTTCCGCCCCGCTTTCGGCCAGACGCGCACGGCTCACGACCAGCACATCCTCGACCATCCAACCGAACACGCGACGCAACGCTTCGTGACGTCGGCGCGAGACGTCGAGCTTGGAATATTTCGCATCCACCTCGTCAAAGCCGCGCTGGATGATCGGCAATTCCATCATCTGATCGACCGTGAACACCCCGGCCCGCAACCCGTCATCAAGATCGTGGTTGTTATAGGCAATGTCATCGGCAATCGCGGCCACCTGCGCCTCGGCACTGGGATAGGTTTCCAACTCCAGATCATAATGTTTGTTGAATTCGGCAATGGCGTATGGCAGTTCGCCGCGCAGTGGGCCATTATGTTTGACAATCCCCTCCAGCGTTTCCCAAGTCAGGTTAAGCCCGTCGAAATCGGCATAATGCCGTTCCAGCGAGGTCACGATCTTCAACGCCTGTGCGTTGTGATCGAACCCGCCATAAGGCGCCATGCAATCATCCAAAGCATCCTCGCCCGTATGCCCGAACGGCGTATGACCCAAATCATGCGCCAGTGCCACCGCTTCGGTCAGGGCAAAATCCAGCCCCAGCGCCCCGGAAATCGTGCGGGCTACCTGCCCCACCTCGATGGAATGGGTCAGACGGGTGCGGAAATAATCGCCCTCGTGCTCGACGAAGACCTGTGTCTTGTGTTTCAGTCGGCGAAAGGCGCTGGAATGGATGATCCGGTCACGATCCCGCTGAAACGGCGAGCGATGCGCCGAGCTGGGTTCCGGGAATAGACGCCCCCGCGACCGGTCCGGGTCGCAAGAAAATAACGCACGTGTCATAGGTTCCACCCTTGTCACACCCTCTGTCGGGGCTTACATTTGTCGATGTAACACGAACATGTCAGGTCCGAAAGATGGAGCTTCAGCTTCCCCCCAAAGTCACCGACCGGGCATTTGCCCAGATCGACGCCATCAATGCCTCGGCAGGTGCGGTGAAATCCCTGCGCGTCGCGGTCGAGGGTGGCGGCTGTTCAGGATTTCAGTATGACATCAAGCTGGACGACCCTGCGGATGATGATCTGATCATTGAAAAAGATGGGATAAAGGTGCTGATCGATCCGATCTCGCTACCGTTTTTGCAAAACGCCACCATTGACTACACGCGCGAACTGATCGGGGCACGCTTCACCATCGACAATCCCAACGCGACCGCCAGTTGCGGCTGCGGGACAAGTTTCTCGATCTAGTCCGGGTCAATTTGCCCAAGCCAGGGGACGGCTTTGGCAATCTCGATTGCGGTGCGCGCATCCAGACTTTGCGGGAAATCCTGTGGATCTAGCGGTTGATACCCATATTGCGCCGCGACCTGCCAATCAATCCTGTCCGTCAAAAGCGCAACCAGATCCCGCGTCAGCCAGCGCTTCCAACGTTCTGTGCGATAATATTCCGTGATCTGGCTCAGCGGGCGGGCATCCTCCTTGGTGGACATTTCAAGCGGGGCAATCTGACCAATGGGAATGTCCAGCACGGTCATCACCTCGGTGACCGTTGCCACCGGATCAGCGACAAACTCCTCGAACGTGATCTGCGCGGTGGTCAGTCCGGCCGCCGCCGCGGCCTCGCGAAATGGACCGTACGAGGCGGTCTTTGCGTTCCACAGCACCATCGGGTGATCCAGCACACGATCCAAGCCGTCGCGTTCCAGCGTCATCCAAGGGTGATCCGCAAATTCGATCAGTGAGTGCGCCGCCAGCCCACGCCGATGATAAGGGCGCCTCGCCAGCGCCAGAAACCAGGAATACGGATTGCGCACCGTGAACACGACCTTGATATCTCGTGTTGCATAGTCCGATTGCCACGTGGCAATTCCGTGTTTCCAGACCCGCAACGGACCACCGGCACTGACCTCCATATCCATCAGGGCATCAAGATAGACCTTGCGCCACGACCGACGCGACATCTGTTCTACTTTCTGTCGCAGATCTTCCAAATCGGGGCGATCAGCGTCACCGCGGCTTAGGTTTGTCTTGACCACACAGGCCGCACTGTCACGCAGCATCTTCACAAGGGCGCGTGTTCCGGTGTTGCGCTCGCCAAATATCTTTAGATATCGCGACGGGGGTCTGGATTTGCTCATATCTTTACTTCACTTCATCTTCTGACCCATCTATCAGTAGAGCGAACGATCTCACAAGAAAGGTTTGATGTGCGTATCGCCTCGTTCAACATCAATGGCATAAAGGCCCGGCTGGACAATCTGACCACATGGCTGGAAGAAACCCGCCCCGACGTGGTCCTGTTGCAGGAAATCAAATCCGTCGACGAGAATTTTCCGCGCGAACCCATCGAATCCTTGGGCTATAATATCGAAACGCACGGTCAAAAAAGTTTTAACGGCGTCGCCATTCTGTCCCGATATCCCATCGAAGACGTGGTGCGCGGCCTGCCCGGCGACGATGATGACCCACAAGCCCGCTGGATAGAGGCAACAATAAACACCGTGCGCGTATGTGGGTTATACTTGCCAAATGGCAATCCGGTCCCGGGCGACAAGTTTGACTATAAATTGGCTTGGATGGAGCGGTTATATGCTCGTGCTCAGGACCTGTTGGCGACCGAGGAAATCGCCTTGATGGCGGGCGACTATAACATCATCCCGCAGGCAGAAGATGTGCATGATCCCGATGCTTGGTGGGGCGATGCGCTCTATCGTCCGGAAAGTCTGGCCGCGTTTCGCAAGATTCTGAACCTTGGGTTTACCGATGCGTTTCGCACCCGGACCGCCGCGCCGATGAATTACACGTTTTGGGACTTTCAGGCTGGCGCTTGGCCAAAGAATAATGGCATTCGCATTGACCATTTCCTGCTGACCCCTCAGGCAGCAGACCGTTTGAACGACTGTCAGATTGACCGCCACATGCGCGGTCGCGAAAAACCCTCGGACCATGTGCCGATCTGGGTGGAACTGGATATACCGGCATAAACGGCGCGGTTTCTGTCAATTGCCACGCGGCAATTGACGGCGTTTCAGCGGTTGAAGGGCAACCTACCCGAACAGGATCAGCAGCCAGATGATCGCCGCCAGAACAATGGCAAAGAACACCATGCCACTGCCGATATCCTTGGCTTTCTTGGACAATGGGTGCAAATCTTCGGAAATGCGGTTTACCACGGACTCCAGACCGGTATTGGCCAGTTCCATCAACACGATATTCCAGGTTGCCAGCATCAGCACCGCCCGTTCAACCCCGCTAAGATCCAGCACGAACATAACGATGGTCAGTAACAGGGACACAACCGTCCATTGGCGCATGCCATCTTCGGTTTTATAGGCCGACCATATCCCCTGTAGCGACCAGATTGTCGCGTTGGTGTTGCGCGTAAGCAGTTTCTTGATAAAGGCAAACATCGGCGCACTATTGCGACAAATTTGTGTCGTGCCAAGGGAAATTCTTCGCCCATTGGCCTCTAGGCTCTTGCACATAAGCCGCCAACCATGCGAAACGAAGTTCAACCGAAATGAAGGGGGTCGTTCATGGCAACTGCAACTTATGACAGAGTATTAACCGAAGAAATCTGGTCCGCAGACGGAACCCAGCTGTGGGTCAAACGCGCAGCGCTGGTTATCTTGGGGATCGTGCTGATGACCGTATCGGCAAAAATCGCCGTTGATATCCCTTATACGCCGGTTCCACTTACGCTGGGCACGTTTGGCGTGCTCACCATCGGCGCGGCCTATGGTCCTCGCCTTGGGCTGGCAACGATTGTCGGCTATTTGCTGATCGGCGCGTTTGGATATGACGTGTTTGCCGGATCAAATGCGGAACTGAACGGCACCACTTATATGATGGGCAGCACGGGTGGATATCTGGTTGGGTATGTTCTGGCGATTGTCGCCTTGGGATTGGCCGCACGACGGGGTTGGGACCGCAACGTTTTGATGATGGGCGTCGCAATGCTGATCGGCACCGCGCTGATCTATATCCCGGGTGTTTCCTGGCTGATGCATCTTTATGATTTCACGCTGGCGACAGCCGTGACCAAAGGCATGGTGCCATTCCTGATCGGCGATGCAATCAAGCTGGTTCTGGCAGCAATCCTGCTTCCGACCCTGTGGAAACTGGTCGGCAAAGCCCGCGTCTGATCCCGATTAATACGGATTTAAAAGCGCCCTTCGGGGCGCTTTTTTTGTTTGCGCTCTTCGAGTCAGGGTTTTGGATGAATATCATGTCGCGCCGCTGCCGCCACATAGTCATCCAGATGACCCTTAATCGGATCAAGCGCCCCGGTCAGATGCGTATCAAGCGCATTTACATTTTCGACCAATGTTGTCAGCGGGTCTTTCAACCCTTTCAATTTGCTCTCGGCGATCTGGCGCATTCGATTAATCGGGGATTCGATCTTGTTGATCAAATCCTTGACCGCCCCGTTTACCTTGGTTTCAATCGTGTTGATGAAAGATGTGTCGATATGCGCCTTGCTTAATGCCGATTTGATCTCTGACAGCGCCATATGCCCATATTCATCGAATTTCTTGCCGACTTTATCCAGACTTTTCATGGTTTTGTCGGTTTTGGCCAACAAGCTGTGCAACAATTGCAGAGGTGTTCGGGCAAGGTTGACGATTGGTGTAAGGATCGCGTTCAGGTCGTCAACCGGGTCAAGGGGGGCCAGTCCATTAGTGATCTGATCCATCGCGCCACCAATCTTATCAAGGTCAGTGTCAATATTTTGCAGCGCCGTTTCGATCTGGGTCATGAACCCATGTAAGTCCGTGGGGATATCTTTGGGGTTGGGATATCGTGAATCGATCTGGTCTGTCACAGACATCGCGTTGTCGAGCGAATGTTCAAAATCATTTGTCTGTTTCTGACGTCGATCAAGCAACACCAGCAAAGGCACCAGGATACCGGCAATCAAACTGACAGCCGAGGCAATCGCATTGACGCCCGGGGTCAGCACATCCTTGAAAATCGGCTTCGCATCTTTCAGCAATGTATCAATGGGGCGCAGCGCCTCCATCGCCGGAATCGGGATCATCGCGGCGAGTTCGACAATCGGCTCGCCATCATTGACGGCGGTCGAGGCATCCTCCTCGGCTTGGGCGATCAGTTGAATATCACCGTCCACGTCCTTCACCGTGTTGATCGACTTGACGGATTTGTCGATCCCTCGGTGAACTTTTGTTAACGTGGTTTTACATTTTTGAAGCAGTTTACTGAAGCTAGTCAACAACCCGTCCCCTTTTTATAAGTTTCTGTGGAACTGGCTAAGACTAGACCGGAGTATGACAGTCTGCCCCTTCGCAAAACAAGCATTAGTTTGATGGGCCCGGATCAGAGATCCTGTGCAGCGCGATAGGCGGCCATGGCCCAATCATCAAATCCGTCATGAAATGGCGAGAAATCGAACCAGTCAACCAATCCAGATATGGCCGTCGCACACCGATGCTCCATCGCTTGAGCAGACAGAAAAGGCGGCAATCGCAGACTGATACGCCGGTGTCCGGTTCCCGCCGCAAAGACGACGTTCCGGCAATACCAGACATGATAGAAATGTGCCGTTGGGTTGGGGCTGAACTGTTTCACATCCTGAAAGGTCGAAAATATCCGAGACATTTCGGCAACCAGTTCAAAGTGACAGCTTTTACTATTCACATGGTTCAATATTCGCTGATTTACAGGGGCAAGCAGCGACGCAGGCGGCGAGTTCATAAATGCGTTTTATCCAAAAAATGTAACGTTCTTAAAAATTGACTTTTTGATCAAACGAGATTGACACAAATATCGCCGCTGATACTGTCATATATTAGCAAGAGGGTGAAGGTGGCATTGTGACCAGGGTAAAGTCGACTGTCCGGGGAGGGAGAGATGCCTAACTGGACGCGTACCTATGTCCGCTATGTCGAGGCCGTGAATTACCGTGTTGGCCGGATGGCGATGTATCTGCTGTTTGTCCTGATGGCGATCTTGTTGTGGTCATCCTTTTCCAAGATCATGTTCGAACTGGGCACAGACTCCTCCATCCTAAACGCGGGCGGGTTGCACTGGCTGCATGAGGCGGTCAAGTCGCTGAACTTCCGGCCCTCGCTCTGGACCGTCGAAATGGCGCAGTTTGTGCTGGTTGCCTATTACCTGCTGGGCGGCCCTTATTCGATGCAGTTGAACAGTCATGTGCGGATGGATCTGCTTTATGGCAGTTGGTCGGACCGCACCAAGGCCTGGGTCGATGCCTTTACGATTTTCTTCCTGATCTTTTATCTGGTCATCTTGTTGGTCGGTGGACTGGATGCAACGTGGTATGCGTATGACTATGGCACCCGCAATTCGACCGCATGGCGTCCGGTCGTTTGGCCAATCCGCGCGATTTCCTGCGTGGGTATTTTCCTGATGATCCTTCAGGCCATCGCCGTCTTTTTCAAAGACATCGCCAAAATCAAGGGTGAGGAGCTGTAATGACCCCGGGAATGATCGCCACCTTTATGTTCATGTCGATGATGGTGATGCTACTAACGGGGCAGCGGGTCTTTGCCGCGATTGGGTTCGTGGCCTCTGTGTCGGCCCTGCTGTTCTGGGGGGTCGGTTGGGAGGAAGTGCCTTTCTCGGCCTCGGTCAAGGTCATGACCTGGTATCCGTTGCTGACGCTGCCCCTGTTCATTTTCATGGGGTATGTCCTGTCCGAAAGCGGGCTGGCGGATGATCTTTACCGGATGTTCCATGTCTGGATGGGTGGCGTGAATGGTGGTTTGGCAATTGGCACGATTGGGTTGATGGTGTTGATCGCGGCAATGAACGGTCTGTCGGTGGCCGGCATGGCGATTGGCGCAACGATTGCCCTGCCGGAATTGCTGAAACGCAACTATGACAAACGCATGGTGACTGGCGTTATTCAGGCGGGCGCATCGTTGGGTATTCTGGTACCGCCTTCGGTGGTGCTGGTGCTTTATGCGATGATCGCGCGTCAGCCTGTTGGCCAGCTATGGTTGGCGGGCGTCATTCCGGGACTGATGATGGCCGCGATGTTCATGCTTTACATCGCGATCCGCTGTAAGTTGAACCCCGCCCTTGGCCCTGCCCTCCCGCCCGAGGAACGTGCCGCGATTACTTCGCGTGAAAAGTGGCGCTTGCTTCGGTCCGGTATGCTGCCCTTGGTGATTTTCTTCGTCATGATGTATCCGTTCGTCAAAGGCTGGACCAGCCTTGTGGAATCCTCGGCCGTTGGCGCACTGACCGCATTTCTGGCCGCCGTGTTCAAAGGTCGCATGACGCGCGAGGTGTTCGAAAACTCGGTCCGCAACACCTTGTCGATCAGCGCAATGTTCATGTGGATCATCCTTGCCGCGCTGGCCTTTGGCGCGATTTTCGACGGGGTTCGCGCCGTTGACGCGATCGAGGCGTTCTTCCTCGACACGCTCGGCCTTGGCCCGTGGGAGGTGCTGATCCTGATGCAGATTTCCTTCCTGCTGATGGGCACGTTTCTGGACGATACGGCGATGCTGGTGATTGTGGCACCGCTCTATATCCCACTGGTCGATGCGCTGGGGTTCAACCTTATCTGGTACGGCGTTCTTTACACCATCACCAGCCAGATCGCCTATATGACGCCACCCTTCGGCTATAACCTGTTTCTGATGCGGGCGATGGCCCCGCCGGAAATTACGCTGCGCGATATTTACACCTCGATTATTCCATTCGTTGGTGTCATGCTGATCGCGTTAGCAACTGTCATGTATTTCGACCAGATTGCGCTGTGGCTGCCGAATCTGGTCTATGGAAAATAAGCGGGGCAAACCCCGAACGTGTCGAGGCACGGGCATAAATCCGGACATATCCGGGCTAACAAGGAGAAGAAAATGACCAACAGACGTAAGTTCCTCCAGACGGCTGGTATGGCAGGGGCGGCTACGCTTGCTGCGCCTGCGGTTCATGGACAAACCAAAATCGTTTGGCGATTGCAGACCTATGCCGGGCCTGCGCTGGCTGAACATGTGATCAAACCCTCGATCGACGCTTTCAACGCCATTGCTGGCGATGAAATGGAGATCGAGCTTTACACCGCCGATCAGCTGGTGCCCACGGGTGAGCTGTTCCGCGCTCTGCAACGTGGCACGATTGATGCGGTGCAGTCGGATGATGACTCTATGGCCTCGCCAACCGAAGTCACCGTGTTCGGCGGCTATTTCCCGTTTGCCTCGCGCTACTCGCTCGACGTGCCGGTGCTGTTCAATCAGTACGGCCTGAACGAGATTTGGGACGCCGAATATTCCGCCGTTGGCGTGAAGCATATTTCGGCAGGTGCATGGGATCCGTGCCACTTTGCGACCAAAGACCCGATCAACTCGCTGGCGGATCTACAAGGCAAGCGCGTCTTTACCTTCCCGACGGCTGGTCGATTCCTTGCCCAGTTTGGCGTGGTCCCCGTGACCCTGCCATGGGAAGATATCGAGGTTGCGGTGCAAACCGGCGAACTGGACGGTATCGCATGGTCAGGCATCACCGAGGATTACACGGTGGGCTGGGCCGATGTGACGGATTATTTCCTGACCAACAATATCTCGGGCGCATGGGCGGGATCGTTCTTTGCCAATATGGACCGCTGGAACGAGCTGCCGGACCATCTGAAAACGCTGGTCCGCATGGCCTGTGATCAGTCGCACTACTACCGTCAGTGGTGGTATTGGGGCGGCGAGGCCTCGCTTCGTGTGAACGGCACCAAGATGCAGCTGACCACGATTCCCGATGCGGAATGGGCAACGGTTGAAAATGCTGCCGTGGCGTTCTGGGACGAAATCGCCGCGGAGTCCGAGACCAAAGCGAAGGTCGTGGAAATCTTCAAACAGTATAATGCCGACATGCAAAAGGCCGGACGGCCTTATCGTTACGGCTGATACATCTGGCCGGGCGGGTCTCCTGCCCGGCCTAATCCCCCTGACAGTGATGGAGAGTGACCCATGGCGGGTAATCTGACGATGGATGAGTTGAAGGCGTTGACCGCCGCGGGCGAGATCGACACGGTGATGGCGTTCGTCATCGACATGGCCGGTCGCCTGATGGGCAAACGTTTTGTCGCCCAACATTTCGTCGACAGCGCGTGGGAAGAGTCGCATTGCTGCAACTACCTGCTGGCAACCGATCTGGAAATGTGGACCGTCGAGGGGTATAAATCCACGTCCTGGCGGGCGGGTTATGGCGATTATATGATGAAGCCGGACCTGTCGACCTTGCGGATTGCCGGGTGGCTGCAGGGCACAGCGATGGTGCTGTGTGACATCATGGATCACCACGGGCACCACGAAATCGCGCACTCGCCGCGTGCCATGTTGAAAGCACAGATCGCGCGGTTGGCCGAGATGGGCTTCACCGCCACGGCGGCGTCCGAGCTGGAATTTTTCATATTCGAACAGAGCTTCCAAACCCTGCATGACGAGGGCTACAAGGCCCTGACGCCGCTGGTCCGCTATAACGAAGATTACGCGCTGGGATTGTCGGCCAAGGACGAGCCGGTGATGAAACCGCTGCGAAATGGGCTTTATGCGTCCGGCATTCCGGTAGAAGGCTCCAAGGGCGAGGCCGAGGCCGGGCAACAAGAGCTGAACATCAAATACGGCCCCGCGCTGGACTGCGCGGAAAACCACGCGATTGCGAAATATGCCGCGAAGGATGTCGGTTTTATGGCCGGCCACGCCGTCAGTTTCCTGCCGAAATGGGCCCCGGATCGGGTGGGATCGGCCAGCCATGTCCATATCTCGCTGCAATCGGATAACGGCCCAGTGTTTTACGACAAGGATGCCGAATTTACCCTGTCCGACGCAGGGCGACATTTCTTGGGCGGTTTGCTGAAATATGCGGGCGACATCACCGCCTTTATGGCCCCTTACGTAAACAGCTACAAGCGCTTTCAGGCGGGCAGCTTTGCCCCCACGCGCAAGGTTTGGTCAGTCGATAACCGCACCGCCGCCTTCCGTCTGTGCGGCGAGGGTTCGCCGGGTGTGCGGTTGGAATGCCGTCTACCCGGCGCTGATGTGAACCCCTACCTTGCCATTGCCGCGATGTTGGCCGCAGGGATTGCGGGGATGGAGGAAAAGCTGGATCCGGGCAAACCGTTTAAAGGCGACGCCTATCAGGAAGAGTCAGACGAAATCCCGACCACCTTGCGCGATGCGATTGGCGAGTTGTCAGGGTCCAAAATGCTCCGCGCGGCGATGGGGGATGCGGTGGTTGACCACTATACCCACGCCGCGACGTGGGAGCAAAAAGCCTTCGACGCCGCTGTGACAGATTGGGAGATTGCCCGCGGGTTCGAGCGAGGGTAAATGTGCCTATCCCCAACCTCGCCCGGCTATTGCCCGGCGAGGGGGCATTTCTAAGGACAGACAAAATGACGATGATCAAATGCATATCCCCGATCGACGGATCGGTTTTCGCAGAACGTGAGGCAATGCCGCTGGCGGATGCCCAAATACTGGTCGCCCGTGCCCGGTCCGCGCAAAAAGGCTGGGCGGCGCGACCGCTTTCTGAACGCATCGCGCTGGTGCAGGCCGGGGTTAAGCGGCTGGGCGAGATGAACGATGAAATCGTGCCCGAGCTGGCCCACATGATGGGCCGCCCGGTCCGCTATGGCGGCGAATTCGGCGGCGTGAACGAGCGGACGGACTATATGTCCAAAATCGCCCAGGACTCGCTGGCCCCGATGGTGATCGAGGATAGCGAAACCTTCACCCGCCAGATCAAACGCGAACCGCATGGTGTCGTGCTGGTCATTGCGCCGTGGAACTACCCGTATCTGACGGCGATTAACACGATCTCGCCAGCGCTGATTGCGGGGAATACAGTGGTGATCAAACATGCCAGCCAGACGCTTCTGGTTGGCGAACGCATGGTGCGGGCTTTTGTGGAGGCGGGCGTGCCCGAGGATGTGTTCTTGAACATCTTCCTCGACCACGAAACGACCTCTGAACTGATCGGTCAGGGCGCGTTTGATTTTATCAACTTCACCGGCTCGGTCGGGGGTGGTCAGGCGATGGAACGTGCCGCCGCTGGCACCTTCACGCCGCTGGGGCTGGAGCTGGGCGGCAAAGACCCCGGCTATGTGATGGAGGACGCTGATCTCGACGCCGCGGTCGCCACGCTAATGGACGCGGCCATGTATAATTCCGGGCAGTGCTGCTGCGGGATCGAACGGATATACGTCCACGAATCCCTGTTCGACGCATTTGTCGAAAAAGCCGTGGCGCTGGTGAATGGCTACAAGCTCGGCAATCCGCTGGACCCTGACACCACCATCGGCCCGATGGCGAATATCCGGTTCGCGGACGAGGTGCGCGCACAGATCAAAGAAGCGGTCGCTGACGGTGCCAAAACCCTGATCGACCCGGCAAATTTCCCCGAGGATGACGGCGGCACCTATCTGATGCCCCAAATCCTGATCGACGTGGACCATTCGATGCGCGTCATGCGCGACGAAAGCTTTGGTCCGGTCGTGGGCATTATGAAGGTCAGTTCTGACGAGGAAGCGATCCGCCTGATGAATGACAGCGAATTCGGCCTGACCTGTTCACTCTGGACCAACGACCCGGCGCGGGCCGAAGCGATTGGCGCACAGATCGAAACCGGCACCGTGTTCATGAACCGTGCTGATTATCTGGACCCGGGCTTGTGCTGGACCGGCTGCAAGAATACCGGGCGCGGCGGGGCGCTGTCCGTCATCGGGTACCACAACCTGACCCGTCCAAAATCCTATCATCTGAAGAAAGTCACATCATGACTCTGACTGGAAACTGGTCCTATCCGACCGCGATTAAATTCGGCGCTGGCCGGATCAAAGAACTGCCCCAAGCCTGTGCGCAGGCTGGAATCAAACGCCCATTGCTGGTCACCGACAAGGGGCTGGCGAAAATGGCGATCACCCAATCAACGCTCGACATTCTGGATGCGGCTGGGCTGGGTCGCGCCATGTTTTCCGAAGTGGACCCGAACCCGAACGAAAAGAACCTCTCTGCCGGGCTAGAGGTTTATTATAACGGGGATCATGACGGTGTGATTGCCTTTGGCGGGGGGTCGGGCATCGATCTGGGCAAGATGATTGCCTTCATGTGCGGCCAGACCCGCCCGATTTGGGATTACGAGGATGTGGGGGATTGGTGGACGCGGGCCAAAGCCTCGGCCATCGCGCCGATCATCGCGGTACCAACTACCGCCGGAACCGGGTCCGAGGTGGGGCGGGCCAGTGTCATCACCAACTCCGAAACCCACGTCAAAAAAATAATCTTCCACCCCAAGGTTCTACCAACCGTTGTCATCGCCGACCCCGAACTGACCGTCGGCATGCCCCCGATGATCACCGCAGGCACCGGCATGGATGCGTTCGCCCATTGTCTTGAGGCCTATTGCTCCCCCCACTACCACCCAATGTCGCAGGGCATCGCGGTCGAAGGGTTGCGCTTGGTCAAGGAATATCTGCCCCGCGCTTACAAGGACGGCACCGATCTGGAAGCCCGCGCCCATATGATGAGCGCCGCCGCCATGGGCGCAACCGCGTTCCAAAAGGGTCTGGGCGCGGTTCACGCCATCAGCCACCCGATTGGCGCGGTTTATAACACGCATCACGGCACCACCAACGCCGTTGTCATCCCGCCCGTCCTAATATTCAACCGCCCCGCGATCGAGGATCGGTTCGACGCGCTCTGCGGCTATCTGGGGCTAACCGGCGGCTTTGACGGGTTCTATGACTACGTGATGGAATTGCGGGCGGAGCTTAAAATCCCGAACTCGCTATCCGAAATGGGCGTTGGCACGGATCGCATCGACGAACTCGCCAAAATGGCGATGGAGGATCCCTCCACCGGCGGCAACCCCGTTGAAATGACGCTGGAAAACACGACGGAGCTGCTAAAAGCCTGTATTTAACGTTTCGGGGCGCGCCATTTGGGAAATGGCGCGTCACCTGCCCGCAATCGCAGGGCCAGCCCAACGCCGATCCCGACGCTGATTGCCACGGTCAGGTCGGTCAGCACCGTTAGAACCAACGTCAACAGCAACAAAAACTGATCCGCCCGCGGCATCGCCAGATGTACGCGCCAACGGTTCAGCTCGGCCATATTCCACGCCGTCAGGATCAGCAGCGCGGCTAATGCGGGCATCGCCATATATCCGGCAAGGTTGGAAAACAGCAGCATGATAATCAGGATGATCACCGCGTGGATCATCCCCGCCACCGGCGTTTTCGCCCCTGCGCGCACATTGGTCGCCGTCCGCGCAATCGCCCCTGTGGCAGGCATCCCACCAAAGAATGCCGACGCGATATTGGCATACCCCTGCGCGATGACCTCGGCATTGGGTCGGCTTTTCGCGTCGGTCATCCGGTCCGCCACCATCACCGACAACAGCGATTCCACCGCCGCCAGAAACGCAATCGTGAGGGCCGAGGGGATCAAACTCACGATCCGCCCACCCGACAGGTCCGGCATGCTTGGCATCGGCAAACTGCTCGGCAACGCCCCGAAGCGCGAGGCGATGGTATCCACCGACAGCCCACCCATCGCGACAACGACCGACATCACACCAATTGCCACGATCAATCCCGGGAAGCGCGGAAACCAACGGCGCAACGCAATAATCAGACCCAGCGTGGCCATACCGACCAGAACCGCCATCAGGTTCAGCGTCCCCCGCCCGTCCCACAATATCGGCAGTTTCTCCAGAAAATCCGCCGGAACCGCCCCGACATCCAACCCCAGAAAATCCTTGATCTGGCTGGTAGCAATCACCACCGCAATCCCGATGGTAAACCCGCTGATCACCGGTTCGGGCACATAACGGATCAAACTGCCAACGCGCAAATACCCCGCCGTCACCAAAATAATCCCCGCCATCAGGGTCGCCAGCACCAGCCCATCGTAGCCATGGTCGGCAATCACCCCGAACACCACCACAATAAACGCCGCTGTCGGCCCGCCGATCTGCACCCGACTGCCGCCCAAGAACGAAATCATGAACCCGGCGACAATCGCCGTCACTAACCCTTTCTCGGGCGCTGCGCCCGAGGCAATTGCGATCGCAAGACTAAGCGGCAACGCGACCAACGCGACGCTTACCCCCGCAATCAGATCGGCATAGGCTGTGCGCAGATCATAGCTGCGCAAGGTCGTGAACAGGATCGGTGTCATGAAAGACTCGGTGCAAATTTACACCAGTTTGAGCCCTTGGCCGGAAAATGCCAAGAGGGTGTGAAATCCCGTGAAAAATGGCACGAAACCTGTTGCATACCTATGCAATTTCCCCAATAAAACCAGAGTTTTGCTGCAATATTGGGCATTTACCCGATGACGGGGCCAAGCCCCTTTGCATTCCGGTGAAAATGTGGTTGAACACGCGCGAAACGGGGCCGCAGGTTCCCGCGTAACATTGATTGCACAGGAGGCCGCGTATGGTTGCCCGTATTATCCCTGTCGACCCTTTTGATCTGGTCATATTCGGCGCGTCCGGCGATCTGGCCCGACGCAAAATCCTTCCCGGACTGTTCCGTCGCCTGATCGCGGGACAGATGCCGCCCAATGCACGGATCATCGGGTCCGCCCGTTCCAAATGGGATGACGATGCCTTCCGCAAGGAAGTGTCCAACGCGATCAAGGAATTTTCCCCCAAGGAATACAAGAACACGGAAAAACTGAACGAATTCCTGAAAACGCTACATTACCTACCTGTTGATGTGTTGGGTGATACTGGTTGGAAAGAGCTCGCCGCGCTGATCAAAAAAGACGCCAATCCCGTGCGGGCATTTTACCTGTCGGTCGGACCGTCCCTGTTTGACGATATCGCCGAGCGCCTGACCAAATCCGGAATTGCGACCAAGGACAGCCGCATTGTTGTGGAAAAACCCTTTGGCCATGATCTGGAAACCGCGCACCAGTTGAACGAACAGTTGCGTCGGAATTTCAAGGAACATCAGATTTACCGCATCGACCATTATCTGGGTAAGGAAACGGTGCAGAACCTGATGGCGCTGCGCTTCGCAAATGCGCTGTTGGAACCGGTCTGGAACGCGCAGCATGTCGATCATGTGCAGATCAGCGTGTCCGAAACCATCGGGATCGAGGGGCGCGGCGGTTATTATGACAATTCCGGTGCCATGCGCGATATGGTGCAAAACCACCTGATGCAGCTTTTGTGCCTGACCGCGATGGAGCCCCCGGCCCGGTTCGAAGCCAATGATGTGCGTGACGAAAAGCTGAAAGTGATCCGCTCGCTTGATCCGGTGGAACCTGATGACATTGTTCGCGGCCAATATCGCGCCAACGGCAAGGCAGGCAGCTACAAGGATGACGCGGAAAATCCGGACAGCCGCACCGAAAGCTTCATCGCGATGAAGGTGCATATTTCCAATTGGCGCTGGACCGGTGTGCCATTCTATTTGCGCACGGGTAAGAAGCTGCGCGCCCGCATGTCGGAAATTGCGGTGATCTTCAAAGACCCGCCACATTCGATCTTTCCTAATGCCGAAATCCGCCATGGCGGCAACTCGCTGGTGATCCGTCTGCAACCGGACGAAGGTATCACGATGCATATGATCATCAAGGAACCGGGTCAGGGCGGTCTGCGCCTGACCGAGGTGCCGCTGGATATGTCCTTTGCCGACGCCCTAAAAGGCGCGCCGCTTGATATCGCGGACGCCTATGAACGGTTGTTGATGGATGTGATCCGCGGCGACCAAACGCTGTTCATGCGCGGAGACGAAGTCGAAGCCGCCTGGGCGTGGGTGGACCCGATCATCGAAGCGTGGCAACATGCAGGTGATACGCCTGAACCGTATGATGCCGGTGGATCCGGCCCCGATGGTTCTTTGGCATTGATGCACCGCGAAGACCGTCGCTGGAGACCGATCGAGGTATAAGATGTCCTTAAATGACCAGATTGCCCGTGTCACCGACCGTATTATCGAGCGTAGCAAGCCGCTTCGCCAGCCCTACATGGACCGCATGGCCGCGGCGCGGGACGAGGGGCCGAACCGGGCGCATCTGACCTGCGGCAACCTTGCGCATGCCTTTGCCGCGTCCAATGACGACGACAAGGAAGCCTTGGCACGGGGAAGCGCTGGCAATATCGGGATCATCACCGCCTATAACGACATGCTGTCGGCGCACCAGCCGTTCGAGCGTTACCCCGAGCTGATCCGTGAAGCTGCCCGCGCCGCCGGGGGCACCGCGCAGGTTGCAGGCGGCGTGCCCGCCATGTGTGACGGGGTCACGCAGGGTCAGGCGGGGATGGAGCTGTCGCTATTTTCCCGCGATGTGATCGCCATGGCGGCGGGCGTTGGCCTGTCGCATAACGTATTTGATTCCACCGTCTATCTGGGCGTCTGCGATAAAATCGTCCCCGGTCTGGTGATTGCCGCCGCAACCTTTGGCTATCTACCCGCCGTGTTCCTACCTGCGGGTCCGATGACGTCGGGCATGTCCAACGACGAAAAAACCTCCATCCGTAAGAAATTCGCCGCTGGCGAGATCGGGCGCGAGGAATTGCTGGCCGCCGAGATGGCCTCCTACCACGGTCCCGGGACCTGTACGTTTTACGGGACCGCCAACACCAACCAGATGCTGATGGAATTCATGGGGCTGCACCTGCCGGGCGCCAGCTTCGTGAACCCCAATACCCCGCTGCGCGACGCATTGACCATCGAGGGCGCTAAACGCGCCATGGCAATTTCGGCGCTTGGCAACGAATACACGCCCGTCTGCGAAATCCTCGACGAAAAAGCCTTCGTGAACGGCATTGCCGGCCTGATGGCCACGGGCGGCTCGACCAACCTGTTGATCCACCTCCTCGCCATGGCCCGCGCCGCTGGTGTGGTGCTGGATTGGGAGGATTTCTCGGACATTTCCGCCGTCGTCCCCCTGATCGCCCGTGTCTACCCGAACGGTCTGGCCGATGTGAACCATTTCCACGCGGCTGGCGGATTGGCCTATATGTTCGGCGAAATGCTGGACGCTGGCCTGCTGCACGACGACACCAAAACCGTCGTTGGCACCGGCTTGGCGCAGTACATCGCCGAACCCAAACTGATCAATGGAGAGGTCGTCTGGGAAGATGGCCCTCGTGAAAGCCTCAACGACAAAATCCTGAAACCGGTGTCGGCACCCTTCCAGAAAGAGGGCGGTCTGTCGAAACTGTCCGGCAACCTTGGCACAGGCGTCATGAAAGTTTCCGCCGTCGCCGAAGACAAACGCATCATCACCGCCCCCGCCCGAGTCTTCCACGATCAGGAAGACGTGAAAACCGCCTTCAAAGCTGGCGAATTCACCGACGACGTTGTGGTTGTTGTCCGCTTCCAAGGACCAATGGCCAACGGTATGCCGGAACTCCATTCGCTAACACCGCTGCTGACGATCCTGCAGGAACGCGGGCAAAAGGTGGCGCTGGTCACCGATGGCCGCATGTCCGGCGCATCCGGCAAGGTGCCGTCCGCCATCCACGTCTCGCCCGAGGCGCTCGCCGGGGGGCCGCTCGCCAAAATTCAGGACGGCGATATGATCACCGTCGATGCCATCAACGGCGTGCTGGAAACCACCACCGCAGGCGTCATGGACCGCCCGAACGCCACCGCCGACCTGTCCGCGAACGGCTTTGGCACGGGGCGCGAATTGTTCGAAGTTTTCCGCCGCAATGTCGGCCCCGCCGAAACCGGAGCATCCGTCTTTTGATCGACACACTGGATCAGCTACGCGAGATTTACGCCGATCTGCCGGTCCCGGCATCGACCGAAAAGGTCACCGACCGCCTGACACCGGAATATTTTGAATACATTAAACATTCGCCCTTCTGTGCGCTGGCGACCGTTGGTCCCGAAGGTCTCGATTGTTCTCCGCGTGGTGACGAAGGAAACGTGGTCTTTGTCGAGGATGAAAAAACCCTCGCCCTACCCGACCGTCGCGGCAATAACCGTATCGACAGCCTGTCCAACATCATTCGCGACCCGCGCGTCTCGCTGATGTTCCTGATACCGGGGTCGAACACGATTATTCGCGTGAACGGCACCGGCAAAATCTCGGCTGATCCTGCCTTACTGGAAAAATACACAGCCCACGGCAAGGCACCCCGCACCGTGACCCTGATCACGATCAATGAAATCTACTTCCAATGCGCCCGCGCACCCATGCGTGCCGGCCTTTGGAACGGCAACCCCGCCCCCGACCTGCCCAAACCCGGCCAGATCCTCGCGTCCATGACCGACGGCGAGGTGGGAGGCAAAGACTATGACGACGCGTGGCTGGACCGCGCCCTAAAATCCATGTGGTGAGACGATGACCCTTTCCCCCCAAGACGCCTGTAAAATGAACCGCGAAGTCTGCGAGATGGCGCCAATCGTGCCCGTCCTCGTCGTCAATGACGTCACCCGCGCCCGCCCCTTGGCCGAGGCATTGGTCGCTGGCGGCCTCCCCGCGCTAGAGGTCACGCTGCGCACACCTGCCGCCCTAGACGCCATCAAGGCCATGTCCGAAGTCCCCGGCGGCATCGTCGGTGCAGGCACGCTGGTCACCCCGCAGGACGTGAAAAACGCCAAAGCCGCAGGTGCAAAATTCGGCGTCTCGCCGGGTGCCACAGATGCCCTGATCAAGGCGTGCGAGGACGAAGAACTGCCGCTGCTCGCAGGTGCTGTCACCGCGTCCGAAGTCATGCGGATGCTGGAAAAAGGTTACGACCTGCTGAAATTCTTCCCTGCCGGCACCTCCGGCGGCGCCCCGGCGATCAAGGCCATTGGCGGCCCGCTGCCACAGGTGACATTCTGCCCCACAGGCGGCGTCAGCCTGTCAAACGCCATGGATTATCTGTCCCTGCCAAACGTGATTTGTGCAGGCGGCAGCTGGGTTGCCCCCGGTAAACTGGTGGACGAGGGCAAATGGGATGAAATCGAAACACTGGCCCGCGAAGCCAGCCAGCTGGGGAAATAAGATGGGTACGATCTGGTCTGACCTGAAGGCACACCGCAACCGCACAACCGACGTTCGGATTTCGGATCTGCTGTCCGACCCGGCGCGGTTCGACCAATTCTCCGCCAGCCTTGACGACATGCTGCTGGATTTCAGTAAAACCAGCATCGACACTCCTGCGCTGCATATGCTGCTGAAACTGGCGGCTGAAACGGGTGTCGAAGCCAAACGCGACGCCATGTTCGCGGGCGAAAAAATCAACATCACCGAGGATCGCGCGGTCCTGCATACCGCGCTGCGCAAACCCTCCGGTTCTGTGATGGTCGATGGTCAGGACGTTATGCCCAGTGTTCACAAAACCCTCGACCGCATGGCCGCCTATTCCAACGGCATCCGCTCCGGCAAGATCGCCACCAGCGAAGGTGGGGCGTTCACCGACGTTGTGAATATCGGCATTGGCGGCTCCGACCTTGGCCCTGTGATGGCCACGCTGGCGCTGGCCCCTTACCATGACGGCCCGCGCACGCATTTTGTGTCCAACGTTGACGGTGCACATATCCATGACGTGCTCAAGGGCCTCGACCCGCGCACGACGTTGATCATCGTGGCGTCGAAAACCTTCACCACAATTGAAACCATGACCAACGCCAAAACGGCGGTGAAATGGCTCAAGGATACCGTTGGCAGCAGCTTCGGTGCGCATCTGGCCGCGCTGTCCAGCGCCACCGAAAAAACCGCCGCCTTTGGCATCTCCCCCGACGCCGTTTTCGGGTTCGAGGATTGGGTCGGCGGGCGCTATTCCATCTGGGGTCCCATCGGCCTGCCCCTCATGCTCGCCATCGGGCCGGAGGGTTTTCGCGACTTTCTGACGGGTGCGTATGAAATGGACGAACATTTCCGCACCGCCCCTGCGGCAAAAAACCTGCCGATCCTTCTAGGTCTGGCGGGCGTTTGGCACAATAACATCTGCGGCTACAAAACCCGCGCTGTGCTGCCCTACGACCAACACCTGCTCCGCCTGCCCGCCTATCTTCAACAGTTGGATATGGAGAGCAACGGCAAGCGTGTCGGCATGGATGGTAAACCGCTCGAACGCGACTCCGGTCCCGTGGTCTGGGGTGAACCCGGCACAAATGGCCAACATGCGTTTTACCAGCTGATCCATCAGGGGACGTCCGTCATCCCATGTGAATTCCTTGTCGCCGCGCAGGCCCACGAACCCGGTCTGCAACATCACCACGACCTGCTGGTCGCCAACTGTCTGGCCCAATCCGAGGCGCTGATGCTGGGCCGTGCTGAGGCCCCCTCGCCTCACCGCATATTCCCGGGCAACCGCCCGTCCCTGACATTGATGTATCAGAAACTGACGCCCAAAACCTTCGGGCGGATCGTGGCGCTGTTCGAACACCGCGTGTTCGTCGAAGGCGCCATCTGGGACATCAACTCGTTCGATCAATGGGGGGTAGAGCTCGGCAAAGAACTGGCGAACGCGATGCTGCCGCTGGTCGAAGGCGGCGATGCATCGGGCAAAGACGCCTCCACCGCCGGATTGCTGGGCCAGTTGCATTCGCTGAAATAGCCGCGTCGCACCGCGTTAACCTTTCCGACGTTAACCATTCACAATGCATATGCTTGGTGCATGGATTGTGCATAATATTTTCACTGGTTAACGCGCCAAAGGTTAACGCGTTTTACAGCCACGCCGCGCCGCGCACGCCGGAACTGTCCCCATGCACGTTCGGCAGCAGTTTGGTTTTGAACTGATCCCCGAACACATGCGGGATGATATGCTCCGGCATCGTGTCATAAAAGCGGTTCACGTTCGACAGACCGCCGCCAAACACAATTACGTCCGGATCAAGGAAATTGATGATCATGGCCAGCGAGCGACCTAGCCGATCCTCGAACCGGTGGAGCGTTTCAACCGCCGCCGCGTCCCCCGCTTCAGAGAGCGCAATCACCTCTGGCGCCGTTGGCCCTTCTTCCACCGGAATGCCGACGCGGCGGGCGTAATCGGCGGCCAATGACGGCCCTGACAGCCAGCTTTCGATATGTCCATGTACGCCACAGGAACAGGCTGGCCCCGGACGTTCATCATCCATCGGCGACGGCAGCGGCATATGCCCCCATTCCCCTGCAATCGAATTCGCCCCCGGGATCGGCTTGCCGTCGACCACAACCCCACCACCCACACCGGTGCCAAGGATCGCGCCGAACACAACTTCATACCCTTTGCCCGCGCCATCAACCGCCTCGGACAGGGCGAAGCAATTGGCATCGTTGGCGATTTTCACGGGGCGGTTCAGAGCGTCTTCCAAATCGGCACGCAAGTCCTTGCCCCACAACCAAACCGAATTCCCGCCCGAAATCAGACCGGTTTTCTTATCCACGGCCCCCGGAACACCGATCCCCACTGACACGGCCCGACGTCCGGCCTTGGCTTCCAACGTTCGCGTCAACTCCATGATCGCGCGCACACCGCCATCATAATCGTGGCGCGGGGTTGGCACACGCGCCTGTGCCAATTCTGCACCAGTCTCGTCCAGCGCTATCCCTGCTATCTTAGTTCCGCCATAATCATAGCCTATACGCATTGCTAACCCCGCGTTAATGTAACCGGCGCGGAGGTGATCCACACCTGATGGGATGGGTCTTATGTAATTTAACCAGTAACGTCAAAGACGTTTGTGAAAATGTGGGGAAATGTTGTCAAAACCCTTATATTAAAGGGGAATAGACGGATTTCGCGATCGACTTTGAATGTTGTGTAACGCATTGGAATTTATACGACTTGGAGCGTAATATGTGTATGAAACTGGTAGGTACCGTCTTGGGAATCACGTTCCTGGCTGCCCCAGCTGCTTGGGCACAAAGCGAATGTGATTCGTATGTAGTAGCTGAAGGTGACACAATTCGGTCAATTTCTTACGTCGCTTACGGCGAAGAAGATTTATTCGAATCCCTTTTTGAAGCCAACCGCGATGTGCTGGCTCCACACGCGCCAGAATTCCTGGCGGGAACCACAATTCGCATTCCCTGTTATGATGATCTGGACTTTTCTGTGCTGGGTACGGGCATTGGCAAACTTGCCGTAGCCTCGACGACCATTCCTGATATTGGGGCACCGGAAATCCAAGGCCCAACCATTCCGGCGCAGACCGAGGTTGCCACGGCACCGCCTGCGCAGACCGAAGCGCCGATTACTCAGGCACCGGCAACACCGACTGTCGAAATTGCAGCGGCGGCGGTCGTAGGTGACGTATCGGGACCGATCCGGTTTATCACCGGGTCCGATTTCAAGCCATTCTCGGATATCAATTTGGAAAATGGTGGATTGTTCACGGAACTGGTGGCCACCGCTGTTTCCCGCGCCGAAAACGGTCAGGAATTTGCGATTGATTTCGAAAATGACTGGAGCTCGCATCTGAACGAGCTTTTGCCGAATGGTCAGTATGATGTCAGCTTCCCGTGGTATCGTCCGAATTGCGACATGCCCGAAAAACTGTCCGCTGAAATGCGGGATCGCTGCGCGAATTTTGCATGGTCGGAACCCTATTACGAAACCATCGTGTCCATGTATACCCGGTTGGGGGATCCGCTGAACGACGCCTTCACGCCGTTTGACCTGTTTGGCAAGACAATCTGCCGTCCGGAACGCTATTTCACCTATGATTTGGAAGAGGTCGATCTGATCGAGCCGAACATCACCTTCATCCAGCCCAAAACCGCAGGTGAATGTTTCGAAATGTTGCTGAGCGGCGAGGTTGATGTGGTAACCATGAACGCCCCCGCTGCCGAAGAGACGATCAAATCCATGCGCGTAAACGCGGTTGTCGTCGAATTGGAAGAGCTGGCGACCATCCAGACACTTCACGCCATTGCGGCACGATCCAACCCGCATGCGCTAGAATATCTCGATTTGGTCAACGAAGGTATTGCGCAAATGAGCAGTTCGGGCGAATGGATATCCATCGTGAACCGCCATTTGGAAAACCAATAAGATATGATCTCTGAACATGTGATTGGACGCTTCGACGGCAGTGATGTCGTCGAAGTTTCGCTTTCCTCGGATTTGGCCGAGGTGAAACTTCTGAACTTTGGCTGCGTCATCCGCGACTGGCGGGTCAAAAACGCGGCCGGTGACTTTGTCCCCGTGCTGGTCAGTCTGGATGATTATCTGGCCGATCAGGACTTGGTGCCATTTGGCGGGGCGATTGTGGGTCGCTATGGCAACCGGATTGCACAGGGGAAATTTACGCTTGAAGGCACTGAATATGTGCTGGGGCTGAATGATGGCAATCACCACCTTCATGGTGGCCCCAAGGGGTTTGGGAAACGGATCTGGGATCACACGATTGATCACGATGCGAACGCCATCACCTTCACGCTTCATTCTGAAGACGGGGATCAGGGATATCCCGGCAATGTCGAGGTTACCGTCACGATCCGGCTGGTCGGGACGACACTGCATTTTGACATGTCCGCCACCACCGATGCCCCCACGCCGATCAATCTTGCGCAGCATAATTATTATAACCTCAATGGCGAGGGGGATGTGTTTGATCATGTGCTGCATATTGCGGCGGATCACTATACCCCAACGGATCCCGAGCTGATCCCAACCGGTGAGATTTTACCGGTATCGGGTAGCCTTTATGATTTCTCGACCCCAACCACATTCGCTGAGACTGATCCAAACCGCATCGGGGTGGATGGGAATCTGGTTTTGAACGCCGATCGCGATCTGTCAGCCCCGGCTGCTATCGTGACCAGCGAAAAATCGAGGCTGAAATTGCAAATATGGACGGACCAGCCCGGTTTGCAGATATTCAACGCCAGTTGGATGGATGTGAAAGGTAAAGGGTTGGACGGCCGGAATTATGTGGCGTTTGGCGGATTATGTCTGGAACCCCAGCATTATCCCGACAGCGTCAACAATCCCGATTGGCCCAGCACCATCGCGACACCGGCATCACCCTATCACCAGATGCTGAAAATCGACATCGCACCGTTCTAGTTTCGGGCAAGCCATTCGTCGAGCGCTGCCACCTGTGCGGCGCTGAAGCGCAACCCCAGTTTCGTCCGACGCCACAGAATGTCTTCGGCTGTCCGGGCAAATTCATGTGTCCGTAGCCAGCGAACTTCGGCTTCGGTCAGGGTATGGCCAAAATAGGTGCCCAATGCATCTTGGGTTTCCGCGCCATCCAGCAGGAAACGCACATCGGTACCGTAGGTTCTGATCAAACGATCAGCCCATGGCGTGCCTATGAATGGGTATCGGGACTGAATAACGGCGCGCAGCCCCTCGTTTCCGCCAACGGCAAAATTTCCCCCGGGCAGTGGTGCTTCCCGGGTCCAGGGACTGCCCACCTCCAGATGTGGAGACAATTTCGTCAGCGCCGCTTCTGCGAGGCGGCGATAAGTGGTGATCTTCCCGCCAAAGACCGAAAGCAAGGGGGGCCCGTTTTCGTCCAGCGACAGCACATAATCGCGCGTCGCTTCGGTCGCCGAAGACGCCCCGTCATCGTAAAGTGCACGCACGCCAGAATAGGTCCAGACAATATCATCGCGGCTGATTGGGTTGCGCAAATAGGCGTTCACAAAATCAATCAGATATTCCTTTTCAGCTTCGGTGCAGGTGGCGTCTTTGGGGTCGCCTTGATGATCAAAATCAGTGGTGCCAATCAGTGTAAAGTCGGTCTCATACGGTATCGCAAAGCCGATCCGGCCATCAGCATTCTGAAAGAAATACGGTTGGTTGTGACGAAAAAGACGGCGCGTAACGATGTGGCTGCCCCTGACAAGCCGCACATTTTCACGGCTGGGAATGCCAACCGCGTCGATTACCCCGCGCACCCACGGGCCGGCCGCATTGATCAGGGTGCGTGCGCTGACCTGTGTATCCCCAAGCGAGACGCGCCAGACATCCCCGTCCCGCACTGCGCCGGTAACCTTGGTGCCAACGCGAATATCTGCGCCCCGCTCGGCCGCATCACGGGCGTTAAGCGCAACAAGGCGCGCGTCATCAACCCAGCAGTCAGAATATTCATAGGCCTTGGTCAACCCTTCGCGCAGCGCTTCACCCGCCGGGTGAAGCGGCAGTTTCAGCGTTTGGGTCGGCGGCAAAAGCTTGCGCCCCCCCAGACTGTCATAAAGATACAGCCCCGCGCGGATCATCCATTGAGGGCGCCGCCCTTTGACCACGGGCAGAACAAATCGCATTGGCCAGGCAATATGGGGCATATTGCGCAACAGGATTTCCCGTTCCTTCAGCGATTCCCGCACAAGGCGGAATTCATAATATTCCAGATATCGCAAACCGCCATGGATCAGTTTGGTTGAATTCGAAGAGGTGCCCTGCGCCAGATCCCCCATTTCGGCCAGCAACACTTTCAGGCCACGGCCTGCGGCATCTCGTGCGATACCAGTCCCGTTCACTCCACCGCCGATGATCACGATATCATATGTCATGACACCCCCTTGGCGGCCTGTTTGGCATGGGCCAGCTCGCGACGGCGGCGCAGGATTTCGGCCATATGCACCTTTTGCATCGCCACGGGCAGGATCGGGGTTGATGGTATGCCTCGGATCGTCTCAAACATCTGTCGACCCACTTCGGTCGCCAATATCTCGGCAATGCGTTTGCGCCGCCATGTAATTGCTTCGTTTTGCAACTGGGCCAAGGTCGGATCGTTCAGCCAGCGCGCCAAAATCTGTTGCCGCGCGGGTGCAAGCCTGTCGATTGCGTCGTCACTGTCACTGTCGAGATTGCGGTCGCGCCAATAGATCGCGTTGAACGCATCCGCACTGTGATTGGGTTTGCCGCGATCCGCCTTGACCAGAAAATTCTCGACCGAGCCAAGCGCGTAATGATTGATCTGTGCCAGTTCATATTTTGGGGTCGTTGTCGGAATCATCGTCAGGCCCTGTGGCGCGTGCCAAGGCAAAGGATTGCCCGACCCGTCGCGCCATATGGCGTTCACCTCGCGCTGCTTGTCGGGGGATTTGGGGCGATGAACCCCCAGCTTCGCATAGGTCCCATCATTGCGATATAGGCATTTGAACTGAATCGCAGACCACGGCCACATGATCGCATCCGGTGCGCATTTTCGAAATTTTTGGGTGACGGGGATATCGTCGAACGTCACCCGTCCCGCATTGCCAAACATGCGCCAAGTAAGGGCAAATCCCGTCGCCTCGGGACGGGCCGCGAACAAATCAGGCAATCGTCCCTCGCCAGGTCTGATGACCAGAAATTCGTCAGCATCTGCCGACATGATCCAATCTGCTGCCCGCGTTTCAGGTTGGCGCGCGGCATGGGTCAGCGCCTGCCATTGGACGGTTTTGTCTCCGCGTTGTTCGTTAGGAATATGTCGAATTTCGCCCATCCGATCCAGATGGGCCAGCATCTGATCGGTGCCATCACGACACGCGTTACTATAAATAAGAAAGTCGCTGAACCCGACGGCCTTGTGATGGGCCAACCATTCCAGAAGAAACGGCCCCTCGTCCCGCATCGAGGTCACCATCAGAGCGCGGAGAGGGTTGGGCATAAAGGGTCCAGTCAGGTTGCGTTCACCCGATCATAGCGCAAGCACACCAAAGGACAACATCAGTGCCCGCCACCCAATTGGCCCGGTTGGACGTCATAGTCGACCGCCACGCGGTAGTCAGGATCATCGTCCATATCAATCATCAACTGCCCGGCCCGGGTCAGCAAACGGTGGCAATCTCGGGTCAGGTGCCGCAGCATCAGGCGCTTGTCGGCCGCGTCGTATTTCGCGGCAACCTCTTCGATTGCCTGAAGCGCCGAGTGATCGACAACCCGTGAATTCATGAAATCGAGGATCACCGTTTCCGGGTCACCCTTGGGATCGAACAGTTCCACAAATTTGGTGGCCGACCCAAAAAACAGCGGGCCTTCGATCTCGTAGACCAGCGCGCCTTCCTCGGTTGTCGAGGGGCGCGCTTTGGCCTGAATACGCGCCGCCGCATTCCAGGCATAAGCCAGTGCCGAAACGATCACGCCAACCACCACGGCCACTGCCAGATCTTCGGCGACAGTCACGGCGGTTACCAGCAGGATCACAAACGCATCAATGCGGGGAACCTTGCGCAAAACGGCAATGGAATTCCACGCGAATGTGCCGATTACCACCATGAACATGACACCGACCAGCGCCGCCAGAGGGATCAGCTCGATCGCGCTGCTGGCAAACAGGATGAAGGCCAGCAGGAACAGCGCCGCGGACAGGCCGGACAATCGTGTTCTGCCCCCAGATTTCACATTGATCATGGACTGCCCGATCATTGCACAGCCCCCCATGCCCCCGAAAAATCCTGTGACCACATTGGACGCGCCCTGTGCCAGACATTCCTGCGAGGCCCCACCCCGTTCGTCGGTGATGGCGTTTACAAGGTTCAAGGTCAGCAGGCTTTCAATCAGGCCAATCGCGGCCAGAATAATGGCATAGGGTAAAATGATTTCCAGAGTTTCGAGCGTGAACGGAACGGACGGGATCGCAAATACGGGAAAGGTCCCTTCGAGCGAGGCGAGGTCACCGACCCGCGGCACCGGCAGATCAAATCCGATCACCAGCAAAGCCACTACACCAATCGCCGCCAAGGGCGCAGGCACCAGATTGGTCAGTTTCGGGGTCACATAGATCAGTGCCATTGTCCCAGCGACCAAAGCCAATGTCAGCCAAAGGGTCGGGCCATTCATCCAGACTTCGTGCCCGCTGGCGTCACGCACTTTGAATTGCTCCAATTGGGCAAGGAAAATCACAATGGCGAGGCCATTGACAAAGCCCAGCATCACCGGGTGGGGGACCATGCGGATGAACTTGCCCAATCTAAACAGCCCGGCCAGCACCTGCAAAATCCCCATCAGGATGACCGTCGCAAACAGATATTGCACTCCATGCTCCGCCACCAGCGAAACCATCACAACCGCCAACGCCCCTGTCGCGCCGGAAATCATGCCGGGACGCCCGCCAAACAGGGCGGTGATCAGGCCGACCATGAATGCCGCGTAAAGCCCAACCATCGGCTCGACCCCTGCAACAAAGGCAAAGGCAACCGCCTCGGGCACTAGCGCGAGGGCAACGGTGAGGCCAGCGAGCAGCTCGATCCGCACACGGGTTGCTGACATTTGCATGATGTTGGAAGGCGTATCGACAAAAAGCTGACGGGCGTAATCGGAAATGGTTGTCGGTCGGGTCAAGGGGCAGTCCTGCAATATTTGTGAACCGCGGGCGTTACAGGACATCCCCCCGAATGAAAACCCGACAAACGCAAATTCGTCACATATCCGGGCAATTTCTTGCAAAATCACCCCTTTCGCCCTAGAAATTTCACAACAACACAAGATCACGGACCAGTCACCCGGAACAGGTCTGGAAAAGACCAACGGAGACTGTAATGACCCGAATCGACTCTGCCGCTGCCCAGTTCAAGGATCGGGGCTATGCCTCTTTGTCCGGATTTTTCGATGCCCAGAAATGTCGTGCCCTTCTGGCTGCTGCCGAAGCGACACGGGATTTTGAAAAGTTGTTTCTTAGCGAAACCGAATTTGACACCAATCCGCAATACCGGGCGACCAATCCGCGCCCGGGTCGCAATCTGGCCGAGAAGCTGGACACAGATTTCATTTTTGGGGACCCAGAATTTGCCGAGCTGTTTCGCACCATTCTGGGACCAAGGTTCCGAATTCTGGACTATAAATTTGTCATGGGCGTCCCGTCACGCTTGCTGCCCGACTGGCTAAAACCCCGGATAAAGGATCAACTGGTCAACAATCTTGGCCCCTATATCCGACCTGAATATCGGGACATTACCTATTTTCACGGGATCGACTATCATCAGGATATTATCGATTTTCCCGACAGAAATTGCGATATCATCACCGCCTACCTTTATCTGGACAGGGTTCGCAAAACCAGCGCGCCGCTTTATCTGATCCCGGATACGCATATTCTTGGCTGCACCACCTTTCCCCACAAGCTGACGAGGGATGGTGATGGATATGTTTACATGGACGACGCCGGCAATTCGATGGCGTGCAACGAGATGATCCTTGAAGGCGAAGCGGGTGATCTATCCTTTTGGCACAGCACCACACTGCACGGAACTCAACCCCAAAGCGATGATAACCCCCGAATTTCGGTCCGTATTCTGATCGAGAAAAATCAAGCCGCCGACGTGGGATGTGCCTTGGACGAATTGAACAAGACCATCACAGGAAACCTGACACTGACGCAAACCCGTCGCGATTTGGCCGAATCTGGTCAGGGCGTCGTCACCGGCAACACGATCAACGCGCAAGCTGATTGAGGCAATTTAAGAGGGGAAGTCGGAAAGTGGCGGACCGAGGAGGATTCGAACCCCCGACCCCCTGATTCGTAGTCAGGTACTCTATCCAGCTGAGCTATCGGTCCGTGAGGGCGGGGTTTAGCCCCGCGCGTCGCGTTTGGCAAGTGGCAATTGCCGGGTAAAATGCAATGCTCGGCAGAAAATTCTATGCCAGCGCCTGCCCCGACAATAGCGCGGGATTTCCCCCGGATGCGGTGGTGTCCACACAAAGGTGGCGTTCATGCGCGACATGCGCCTGATCCGGCCAGCCAGTGATCACGGGCAGGATCGGCCCCGGGCGGGCGGCAAGGGCCATCCCGATATCGCGCGCGTCGCCCCAGTGGATCACGGCAGCGAACCCGTTCAGTGCAGTCAACGCCTCGGGAGGCAACATGCCTTCTACCACCACCGCCTCCCCGCCTAGGTTTCGCACGGCCTCTGCCTGAGCTCTGGCGGCGTCTTGCCCCGGTCCTAGGCACAGGATCGGGTCTCGGGCAATCAGGGTCAGCGTGTTCGCCTCCCCCGTCGGACCCGGAAGGGGATATGACGCAATCAGGGAATGCCTCGCCTCTGCCAGCGCTTGCTGCACCTGTGCAATATCCGCCGCCTTTTCCCATGTCGTTCCTGTCCCCGCCGTCCGGCGCTGGAAACGGGACAAATAGAATGGTCCGCCCGCCTTCGGCCCCGTGCCCGACAGCCCCTCGCCCCCAAAAGGCTGCGAGCCGACCACCGCGCCGATCTGGTTACGGTTCACATAGATATTGCCGACATGCACTCGGTCTGCGACCGCCTGCACGCGGCTGTCGATACGGGTATGCAGTCCGAAAGTCAGGCCATAACCGGTCGCGTTGATATCGGCGATCACCTGATCAAGCGTATCGGCTTTGAACCTGGCCACATGCAGGACAGGACCGAAAATCTCTTTCTCCAGCGCCCTGATCCCGTCCACTAACAGAAGCGTCGGCGCGACGAACGTGCCAATCTTTGGGGTATCCAGCTGATGCAAGACGCGTCCCTCTGACCGCGCCTGATCGATATAATCGGTGATGCTATTGCGTGCTGCGGCGTCGATTACCGGTCCGATATCGGTGGACAGGTGCCATGGGTCGCCCAGCTGCAATTCGTCCATCGCGCCGATAATCATCGGGATCAGATGTGGCGCGATATCATCCTGCACGTAAAGACAGCGAAGCGCCGAGCAACGTTGCCCGGCGGATTGGAAGGCCGAGGCGATAATATCCCGAACCGCCTGTTCCGGCAGCGCTGTGCTGTCAACGATCATTGCATTCAGCCCACCGGTCTCGGCAATCAGCGGCGCGCCGGGGGCAAGATGCGTCGCCATCGACCTGCGAATCCGCAATGCTGTGTCGGTCGAGCCGGTGAAAACCACCCCATCAACGCGCGGATCCGAAGTCAACGCCGCACCCACCGTCGCACCGTCACCTGGCAGCAATAGCAGAGCCGATTGCGGCACCCCTGCCTGATGCAATAAACGAACAGCAATGGCTGCGATCAGGGGCGTTTGTTCCGCCGGCTTGGCCAACACGGCGTTCCCCGTTGCCAGCGCTGCCGCGATCTGACCCGTGAATATCGCCAGCGGAAAGTTCCATGGGGATATGGCCGCAACGATCCCCAGCGGCGGCGCATCGTTCCGCGCGGCCTGATCCGCATAATAGCGCAGGAAATCCACCGCCTCACGCAGCTCGCCCACCGCGTCGGGCAGGTTTTTTCCCGCCTCCTGCGCCAGCGTTGCAAAGATCAGACCAAAATTCTGTTCATACAGATCCGCCGCGCGGCGCAAGATTTCTGCGCGATCACCGACCGGCGCATCCCACGGCGTTGCCAAGGCAAGGGCCGCCGCGATGCAGTCTGCGTCCGCCTCCTGCACGCCTGCGACCCTCTCTCCTGTCGCCGGGTTGATCACCGCGCGCTGGGGGCCGGAGGGGGCTGTGCTGGGTGTCGCGTCCGGAATCGGCACATCCCGCGCCGCGGCGATCCGCGCCAGTGTCGCCTGATCCGTCAGGTCAAACCCCGCCGAATTCACTCGCCCCGCCCCGAAAATCGCCGCTGGCTTCACCAGCCCGGCAGGTGGTGTCGCGCCCTCTAATACCGCAAACGGATCACGGGCAATATCTTCGGGCGGAACCCCGTCATCCGCGATCTGATTGACGAAAGACGAGTTCGCCCCGTTTTCCAGCAATCGTCGCACCAGATAGGCCAGCAAATCCCTGTGCGCACCAACCGGCGCATAGATCCGGCAGCGGCCCTTGGTCTGGCGCAGGACGATGTCGTGCAAGCGCTCCCCCATCCCATGCAAGCGTTGGAATTCAAACGCCTGCCCGTCCGCCATTTCCAGAATGGCGGCAACCGTGTGGGCGTTATGGGTGGCGAATTGCGGATAAAGACGATCCGCAAAACCCAGCAGCTTCTTCGCGTTGGCAATATAGCTGACATCGGTCGCGGTTTTACTGGTGAAGAGCGGGAAATCGGGCAACCCCCGCACCTGTGCCAGCTTCATTTCCGTGTCCCAATAGGCCCCTTTGACCAACCGCACCATCAGCTTGCGATCCAGCGCTACCGCCAGATCGTGCAACCAGTCGATCACCGCCGTCGCACGTTTGCCATAGGCCTGCACAACCACGCCAAACCCATCCCATCCGGCCAACTTTGGGTCTTCCAGAACCGCGCGGATGACTTTCAGCGACAGGGTCAGGCGATCCTGTTCCTCTGCATCAATATTAAAGCCCATGTCCGCCGCCCGCGCCTGCCGCGCCAGATCGCGGACCACCGGCACCAGTTCGGCCATCACGCGATCCTCTTGCGCCACCTCGTAGCGGGGATGGAGGGCGGACAGCTTTACCGATATCCCCGGATTATCCCGCACAGACCCCTTGGTACATGCCGCTGCAATCGTGGTCATCGCGTCGCCATAGGCTTTGGCATAACGGGCGGCATCTGAGGCGGTCATCGCCGCCTCGCCCAGCATATCATAAGAATAGGTATAACCCTTCGCCTCGCGCTTGGCGGCGCGGGCCAGCGCTTTGTCGATGGTTTCGCCCAGTACGAATTGGCGGCCCATTTCCTTCATCGCGCGCCACACCGCGGTGCGGATCACCGGCTCGCCCAATCGCTTGACCGCACCTCGAAGCGTTCCCGCCAACCCCGGTTTCGGGTTTTCCAGCACCCGCCCCGTAAACATCAGTGCCCAGGTAGAGGCATTGACGAGAGAGGAGGAGGCCTCCCCCAGATGTTTGCCCCAGTCGGACGGCGCGATTTTGTCCTCGATCAGATCGTCCATCGTGGCCGTGTCAGGCACGCGCAGCATCGCTTCGGCCAAACACATCAGCGCGATACCCTCACGCGTTGACAGGCCATATTCCGCCAGAAAGCTTTCCATCAAGGACGGCGCGGCGGAACTTCGGATATTGCGAACAAGATCCGCCCCCCGCGCTGATATCTTCGCACGCTGGGATGCGTCCAACTGTGCTGCACCAATCAATTGGTCCAGAACCTCGGCCTCTGGCCGGTAGGTATCGTCAGAAAGCGTGGCGGGCAATGGCAGGGACATGGCAGACCTCCGATCTGCCTAATGATATCAGGTTTTATATGGTTATTTCGGACATATTATGGCATTTTACGATCTGAAATAACTAAGTTTAAAGAAATAAACAGACGAAATGACCAAACCTATCGACGATATTCATCGCAGAATCCTGACCGCCCTGACCACGGACGCCCGAATCTCCATGACCCGATTGGCCGATCTGGTTGGCCTGTCCAAAACCCCGGTCGCCGCCCGGGTAAAACGGCTGGAAGCAGATGGCATCATCGCCGCCTACCGCGCTATCCTGTCGTCAAAGAAACTTGGCATGACCCATATCGCCTTTGTCGAGGTCAAGCTCGCCGACACGCGCGAACAGGCGCTCCGTGATTTCAACACCGCCGTGAAACGCGTGCCCGAAGTCGCCGAATGCTACATGATCGCTGGGGGGTTCGATTACCTGTTGAAGGGGCGGACCAACTCGATAGACGGCTACCGCGAGGCGATGGGTCAGCGCATCTCCACCCTGCCCCATGTGCAATCGACATCCACCTTTGTGGCAATGGAAACAGTGATCGAAGAGACCAACCCGCCTTTGCCGGGGTAACTACTTCTTCCCCTTCGGCAGGAATATCCGGAATACCGTGCCCTTGGCCGTGGACTCTACCAGTTCCAACGCACCGCCATGGCCCTTGACCAGTTCTGCGGAAATGGTCAGACCCAGCCCCGTGCCACCCTTACGGGCGCTCCCTTGGAACGGTTTGAACAGGAATTCCAGCGCAGATGGCGGAATTCCCGGACCTGTATCCCGGATAATAATTTCGGTGCCTTTGCCAACATCTGCCGCCGTCAAGGTGATGGTCGCCGGGGTTCCGCTATCCTCGATCGCCTGACGGGCATTGCGAATAAGGTTGGTCAAGACGCGGAACAGCTGTTCGCTGTCAGCGTAAACCATCGTGCCGTCAGCAATCTCGTCGACATAGTTCACCATCTCCTCGGACACGCGCAGCTGGTCGTTTTCGATCACCGTTTCGACCAGTGGTCGCAGCTCGATATTGGCGGGTTTGGGTTCGCGCTCCTCGGCCTTGCCATAGGTTAGGGTGCGTTCACACAGGTTGATGCCGCGCTCCAACGTGCGGATCAAACGTGGCGCCATGCGCTGCACCTTGGGGTCGTCGGACCCTTCGAACGTGTCCGCCAAGATCTGAGTTGTGGTCAGGATGTTGCGCAAATCGTGCGAAACCTTGGATACCGCACCGCCCAATTGCGCAAGCCGTTCCTTTTGGCGCAGCGAGGTGACCAACTGATGCTGCATGTCGGCCAAGGCGGTTTCCGCCTCGCGAAGCTCCACAATTCCCGCTCGAGGCGTGATGATGTTGCTGACATTTTCAGGCTCATCCCGGAAGGCAATCATAGAGGTGATGACATTCTTCATCGGCCGCGCGATCAGCAATTGCAGCGAAGCAAATAGCATAATCCCAACCACGACCGAGATCGCCAAAGACAGCAACAGGATATTGCGCGCATAATCCAGCATCGAGGCTTTGACCAGCGCCTCCTCCATCACGACTTCGATCCCCAGTCCCGCATCTTTCACAGGATTGCCAATGACACGGATGATTTCATCGTCGTTGTGAAAGACACTGGCAATCGCGTCTTTGATTGATGCAAAGAAATTGGTGTCGCGGATGTCAAAGGATTGGCTGATCGGTTTGGGAATGGGTTTGGACAGGATCAACTCGCGGATTTCATCGCGCTTCAGCACGATGTTCAGCACCTCGGCATTGTCCAACAATTCGTCTTCCAGTTCGGGCGAAACCATATCGTCTGGCGTCGCCAACAGCGCCAGCGAGGCCAGCTGCGCCTGTTCCAATCGCTCCTGAAGATATGACAGGCGGTAGCGCGCGACCGACGGCACAAAAATAACCACTTCCGCCACCATCACAAAGATGAAGGACAAAAGCAGGAAACGGCCAGAGAGGGTTTTGAAAAACATTAAGCGCCTACAATTCGTTACGCCGGAGTGTAGGCGTTCCGCTACCCCCCTTCAAGCGCCACCGCAATATGCCGGGCAAGGGACCGCCACTTACAGGTATTTCTGGATGAACCTGACCACCGATTTGACCCGTTGGCTTTCGAAAAGGCGGGGCGAATAATATTGCCCGGCGGCGCGTTTGTTGATCTCACCCAGCGTCGGATAGGGGGCAACCATGTTCGCTACCGCGCTGATTTTCTGGTTGTTGGCAATGACCAACGCCCATGTCTGGATCAATTCCCCTGCTTGTGCCCCAACGATAGAGGCCCCTACCGGTCGCCCCTTCACAATCATCACTTTGATCAGGCCGGAGGTCGCGCGCTCTGCCCGCGCACGGTCGTTTTCCGCATACGGAAAACGCACTACTTCCAGCGCATCGCCATGCGTTTTGCGCGCCTGTGCCTCGGTCAGGCCAACCTGCGCCATTTCGGGGTCAATATATGTCGCCCACGGGATATGCGCCATTTTCGCCTTGGCGGGCAGTTTGAACAGCATTGAGCGGATGATGATCCCCGCATGATACCCCGCGACATGGGTGAATTGCAGACCACCCGCGACATCGCCAATCGCATAGATTTTGCGGTTGGTTGTGCGCAGACCGTCATCGACCTTGATCCCAAGGCGATGCGTTTCCACGCCTGCCTTGTCCAAATCCAACCGATCAATATTCGCTTTGCGTCCCACTGCCATCAGCAGATGCGAACCACTATAGCTGGCACCATCCTTGGTTTTTACCGTCACGCCATTTTCAGCAGTGATTTCAGAGGCCATGGCCCCCTCGATGATCTCTACCCCCTCGGCACGAATATTTTCCAGCGCGATGGCGGCCAGTTCCGGGTCATCTTTGCCAAGCGCCTTGTCGCCCTCGAGCACCGTGACCTTGCTGCCCAGACGCCGATGCGCCTGCGCCATCTCCATGCCGATGGGACCGCCGCCAATGATAATCAGATGATCGGGGCGTTCACGCAGATCGAAGATCGTTTCATTCGTAAGGTATGGCACACTGTCGATCCCGGGGATCGGTGGCACCAGTGGCGAAGACCCCGTGGCAATCACAAAGCGCCGCGCCTTGATGCGGAAATCCCCCGCCTCCAGTTCCGTTGGCGAGATAAAGCGCCCGTATGCGGTAATAACCTTGACGCCCAGCCCTTCGAACCGCTCGACGGAATCATGTGGGGCGATCCCGGCGATCACGTCGGACACATGGCCCATCGCGGCAGCGTAATCGACCATTGGTGTCACCGGCGTCACGCCAAACGCCGCGCCAGCCCCCATCGCATGGGCATGTTTCCCCGCCGCAATCAGCGCCTTGGACGGCACGCAGCCATAGTTCAGGCAATCGCCGCCCATCTTGCCGCCCTCGACCAGAACGACCTTCGCGCCCATCTGCACAGCCCCCGCGGCAACCGACAAACCACCGGACCCGCCACCGATCACACAGACATCAGTCTTGATCATTTCCATTATGCGAGACCCTTTTTACCAAAAGCCTTGAGAATGATTGGCAGGGCGGCCAAGGCGCACAGCCCAAGTATCGGCCCCAATATCTGCCATTCAAATATGATGCCCAAATTGGGGGTTTCGCCACGGGCGAACACCTCGCCCAGCCCCGCGCCGACCCACGTATAGACCAGCCCACCCGGGATAATGCCAACAAAGGTTGTCCACGCAAAGCGTGACAGCGAGGTTCCCACCAGCGCCGGGACAAGATTGGCGACAAAAAACGGAAACGCCGGGACCAATCGCATCAGCAGCAGGAAAGATATTTCGTTTTCCGCCAGCCCGCGTTTGATCTTGCCGACCGCACCACCAGACGCGTCCATTTTGGCTGACAGATACTCCCCCAGCCCAAACCGCGCCGCCAGAAAAATCAACACCGCCCCAATCGTCGCCGCGCCGACATTAATCAGCGTGCCGGGAAAGACCGCAAACAGGAACCCACCTGCCAGCGAGGCCACCGCTGCGCCGGGCAGCGAAAAGGCCACAATCGCGATATAAACGCTCATGAAAACCAGCACCGCCAGCAGGTAATTCGCATCCCGCCACGCCAATAAGGCCTCGCGGTTTTCGGCCAACGCACCAAAGGACAAATAATCGCGCAAGGTGAAAAACCCAATCACCGCAACCATAACGATCACCGCCAGCGGAATAAGCTTCTGGAGGGTAAACTGGCTATTTGACATGATTGATCCTGTGTTTTTTCCCTATGTGCCTGCGCCGGGTCGACTTCGCAAAGGGGTCTCACGTATGCTTGATGGGATGCCAGCCTTTGTTTCAGTCCGCTTATCGGACCGGGCTGAAATGTTTCAGATTTCCCCATCAGGTGCGTTGACAAGCGGGCAAACCCCTCCTAAACAGCCCGTTCAGATTTTCGGGTTGGCGAATCTCGTCGGCCTAGCAGGAGCAAAGAGATGAAACGCACATATCAGCCGAGCAATCTCGTTCGCAAACGCCGCCACGGGTTCCGTGCGCGCATGGCAACGAAAAACGGCCGCAAAATCCTGAACCGCCGCCGCGCGCAGGGTCGCAAACGCCTGTCTGCATAAGGCAGCCGAAAGGTTTTTTATCATGACGCCGCCGGAGGCAAACCGCGAGCCCGCCACAGGGACCGCCGGTGAGACCCCTCCGGCGGCGTCCGTTTGTGCGGTCGAAACCTTGCGCAAACGCGCCGATTTTCTGGCCGCCGCCCGGGCGCGACGCCAATCCACCGACAGTTTTCTTCTCCAAGCCCGCCGTCGCGCGGCGGATGAATCCGCCCCTGACCTGATCCGCGTCGGCTTCACCTGTTCCAAAAAAGTCGGCAACGCCGTCGCCCGCAATCGCGCCAAGCGCCGCTTGCGGGCGACGGCGCGGATGGTCCTGCCAACCGAAGGGCGCGCGGGATGGGATTATGTCCTGATCGGTCGCCCGGTTGACACGGCGGCGCGGCCTTTCCATCTGCTAAAGGACGATCTGTCCAAAGCCTTGAAACGCATCCATTCCAAATGAGTCCGCTCGCCTACATCATCAGCCTGCCCGTCAGGTTCTACCGCCTGGTCTTCAGCCCATGGGTTGGCCATAGCTGCCGCTATCAGCCGACCTGCTCGGCCTATGCGATGGAAGCGTTGGAGAAGCATGGCGGCGTCAAAGGGACCTATCTGGCGGCGAAACGGGTGCTGAGTTGTCATCCCTGGGGGGGAAGCGGGTATGATCCGGTGCCGGAGGTTGAGCCGGACCATAATCACACGAAATAATCCTCAAAATCATAGTAAATTTTGCGCATGACTTAGACTATGAGCGAAGGTCGTGATGATATATTTGTTCAGCAATTTAGTTTGATTCCGAAGGATCCAATAATGAATTTGCGAAAACCTTTTTTTCACTATGTCTGGCGTTTCAACGCTATTGCCATTGCGGTCGCAGCGCTACTAGCAATTTTGCTAATGATTTTCGCCGCTATCGTTATCGTTAAAGATATCACGCGCGACAGAAACGCCAGAAATGTGGTGAATATCAGTTCTGACGACCCAAGTGACATTGACTTTCAGTATAATCTGAACGCTGGCGAGTATTCGGACAATGGGATTGTCTCTTTTAAACTTGTGATGACTCAAGAGTTTGAGTTTGTTTACAGCTCATCCAAAACGACCCAAAATACCGTTAACTACTTACTGTTCGATATAAACACCCGAGAACAGCGGTGGTTGTTGGAGAGCAATGATCAGCTTATCTTACAGCGTTCGACGCTGAAATTCGATCAGGAAGACAAAGATGAACCGGCGGCCGCGCATCTCTATACTTTGATTACTTCAGACACAAATCAAGATGGAAACCTAAGCGAAAGCGATGATAAAACGATTGCGATTGCCCAGCATGATGGCACTGGGTTTAAGATTTTGTTCGACGATGTCGCAAATACCCCTTCAATTGAAAATGCCGGTGAAGGGCGGATCATTCTGACCTATCGCGATTTACAAGGGCTGCTGATAGTTGCTGAGATATCCCTTAGTGATTTTAGCGTCACCCATAAAACGGTCATCGAAGATACTTTGCCGAACTAGGGGTTTCGCATGAAGCAGGCCGGCGTCACGTCAACCATATGGGTCGGCCTGTTCCACCCCCATCACAACTCCCGCATTTGAATATCCTGCCGCAGGGTTTATATGTCCGCCACCGCCTCGCGATGCTGAGTCGGGGACAAAGGGCCGATATGCTAGACGATACCGAAATCCATCCGCTGTTCGAGGGGGCGCCCTCCTCCACCAGTTTCAAGAAACTGCGCAAGCGGATCATTCGCCAAACCCGCGAGGCGATCGAAGCGTACGGCATGATCGAACGGGGGGCGCGCTGGCTGGTCTGCCTGTCGGGTGGCAAGGACAGCTACACGCTGCTCGCCGCGCTCACCGAACTGCAATGGCGGGGGTTGCTACCGGTCGAAATCCTCGCCTGCAATCTGGATCAGGGGCAGCCGGGCTTTCCACAGACGGTTTTACCGGAATTTCTGGAAAAGATGAAAGTCCCCCACCGGATCGAATACCGGGACACCTATTCCATCGTCATGGACAAAATCCCCGAAAACCGCACCTTCTGCGCCCTCTGCTCGCGCCTACGCCGTGGCCACCTTTATCGGATCGCGCGGGAGGAAGGCTGCTCCGCCGTGGTCCTCGGCCATCACCGCGACGATATGCTGGAAACCTTCTTCATGTCCCTGTTTCACGGTGGCAAGCTGGCGACCATGCCGCCCAAGCTGGTGAATGACGAGGGGGATCTTTATGTCTATCGCCCGCTGGCTTACGTAGCCGAGGACGATTGCGAGAAATTCGCCAAGGCCATGCACTATCCGATCATCCCCTGCGATCTGTGCGGATCACAGGACGGATTGCAACGCCAGCAGATAAAACAGCTTCTGAACCAGTGGGAGGCAAATTCCCCCGGTCGCCGTCAGGTGATGTTCAAAGCGTTGACCAATATCAACCCCAGCCACCTGCTGGATCCCAATATTTTCGACTTCAAGGGCCTTGTGCGCGATGGGAACGCGCCGGATTCACCTTGACCTTTTGGCTGCGCTTCTGTTGAAGGCTGTCTGACTAATTTCCGACCGGAGTGAGTAATGGACGATCAGAACAAGAACATGGTCCTGGCCATCGTGTTAAGCTTGATGGTGCTGGTAGGATGGTCCTACTTTTTCCCACCCATCCAGCCCGACGAAACCCTGACCCCGCCCACAACCACCGAGGTCGACCCCAACGGTGTAGCGCCGGTTCCTGCGGTTGGCGAGGCGACGGTTGCCACAGCCCCTGCGATCCAGCTGTCCCCCGAAGAACAACGCGCCGAAGCTTTGGCGGAAACGGTTCGTATTCCCGTGAAAACGTCTCATCTTGATGGGTCAATTTCGCTTCTGGGGGGACGGATCGATGATCTGCACCTGACCGAATATAACGTCGTGCTGAATGATCCCTCCGAAAAATTCACCTTGCTGTCACCGGCCTCGTCGGGGGATCCGTATTATGTTGTTCATGGCTGGGGGGCCGCTGGCGGTATGGACCCGGCCCTGCTGCCCGGCGCACTGACCGACTGGCAGATTGAATCGGGTGAAACGCTTAGCGCGACCAGCCCGGTAACGTTGGTTTGGGACAATGGTGCTGGACTGATCTTCCGCAAAACCATCGCGGTTGACGAAGATTACATGTTCACCATCACCCAATCGGTCGAAAACACCACCGACACCGGCGTTCGCATGTTCCCCTATGGAATTATCGCGCGCAAGGGAGAGCCGGATACGCTGGGCTTCTACCTGCTTCATGAAGGTGTGATCCGCTTCCATGATGGTTCACTGGAAGAGATCGCCTATGACGACATGCCGGGTCAGGAAATGGTCGCGGCCGAAGGCGGCAATGTTGACCGGGTTGATGTCGAGGAATCCGGCTGGATCGGGATGACCGACAAATACTGGATGACTACGCTGATCCCCGAAACTGGACAGAATTTTGCGTCCATTTCCAAATATGTCCCGGGTTCAGACACCTATCAGACCGACATGCGCCTGCCGGTGATGGATGTCCCGGCCGGGCAGTCCATCACAGCAACCACGCGATTGTTCGCCGGCGCGAAAGAGCTGAACGTCATCCGTTCCTATCAGGACAATGGGGGCGTCGATCATTTTGTCGATTCCATTGACTGGGGCTGGTTCTATTTCCTGACCAAGCCCATCGCCAGCCTCTTGAACTTCCTTAACGGGATCATTGGCAATATGGGTTGGTCCATTATCGCGCTGACCCTGATCGTCAAGGCTATCCTGTTCCCGCTCGCCTATAAATCCTTTGTCTCCATGTCCAAAATGAAGAAGCTCCAGCCGAAGTTGGAGGAGATCAAGGAACGCGCGGGCGATGACCGCCAGAAACTCCAGCAGGAGATGATGGAGATGTATCGCAAGGAAAAGGTCAACCCGATGTCGGGCTGTCTGCCGATCCTGCTGCAAATCCCGATCTTCTTCTCGCTCTACAAAGTGCTGTTCGTGACAATCGAGATGCGCCACGCCCCCTTTATCGGCTGGATCGAGGACCTGTCCGCGCCCGACCCGACCAGTTGGTTGAACCTGTTCGGTTTGCTGCCCTACGATGTCAGCTGGGCGCCGGTGATTATCTCGATTGGTATCTGGCCAGTCCTGATGGGCATTTCCATGTGGCTTCAGCAAAAACTGAACCCCGCCCCCGCGGACAAGACGCAGGCCATGATCTTTGCGTGGCTGCCGTGGGTCTTTATGTTCATGCTGGGCGGTTTCGCGTCGGGTCTGGTGATCTACTGGGTGGCCAACAACACGATCACCTTCATCCAGCAATACACGATCATGCGCGCGAATGGCGTGAAGCCGGACATTCTCGGCAACATTCTGAAGCGCAACAAGGCGACCTGATGGGGGTTTTAACCGCCCTCTATCGGCACCCGATCAAAGCGATCGGATACGAGCCGCTGGAAAACATATCCCTGACCGCCGGGCAGACCATGCCCGGCGATCGTCTTTGGGCCGTCATGCACGAGGCATCGAAATACGACCCGGCCGAGGGCTGGGGCAAATGTATGAATTTCGTGCGCGGCGCCAGTTCCGCGCGGCTGATGGCGGTGAAAGCCAAACTGAAATCCGCACGGCTGGAGCTGTGGCACCCTGACATCGAACCCCTGTTCGTATCGCCCGACGCAGCCGAGGACGCAGAGCGCGTCATCAATTGGGTTGCCCAACTGTGCGACCCCAAGCGCGCCAAACCCGTGAAGTTGGTGAAGGCCACCAAACAAGGTATGACAGATCGCGGTATGCCCTGGGTGTCCATCCTTTCGGACAATTCGCTGGCGGATCTTGGTGCGCGCATGGGGGTCACCCTTGCGCGCGAACGGTTCCGCGGCAATATCTGGGTCGAAGGTTTCGCGCCCTTTGCCGAATTCGACTGGGTCGGACAGGAAATCACCATCGGCGGGGTGCGGCTGCGCGTCGCCGAACCGATCACCCGCTGCGTGGCCACCACCGTGAACCCCGACACAGGGATCAGCGACGCCGACACGCTTGGCACGCTGGACCGCGAATATGGCCACCAGGATTTCGGCATTGTCGCCGAAGTCATTGACAGTGGCCCCATTCGTATTGGTGACAGGGTAATGGCATGAACGGCCCTGACCCTGACATTTTGCACCCCATGCCCAACTATGCCGGGACCACCTTCCTGCGACCGCTGGCGAAAGGGCGCGAGAATGTCGAGGTGGGGCGTTTCACCTATTACGACGACCGCCATGAAACCCGCGATTTCTTTGACCGCAACGTGCTCCATCATTTCGAGATGTTCGGCGACAAGCTGATCATCGGTCCATTCTGCGCCCTCGCATACGGCGTCCAGATTTTCATGAATGGCGGCACCCACGCAATGGGCGGCTTTTCCACCTACCCGTTCAACATATTTGGACAGGGTTGGGAGGAGGGCTTCGACCCCGCCACATGGACGGCCGAGCATAAAGGCAACACCGTCATCGGCCCCGACGTTTGGATCGGGACCGAGGCCGTGATCATGCCCGGCGTCACCATCGGCGCAGGCGCGATCATCGCGGCGCGATCCGTAGTGGCCAACGATGTGCCACCCTATGCCGTTGTCGGCGGCAACCCGGCCCGCGTGGTCCGCTCCCGCTTTGATGATTCCACCATCGCACGCCTGCTGGACATTGCTTGGTGGGACTGGTCCACCGACAAAATCACCCGTAACCTCAACGCCATCCGCGGCGCTGACCTGTCCGCGTTGGAGGCCGCCGAATGACCCAACCTTTCCCGATCATGGACACCCCCGATCAGGCCGCATTGGAGGCCGGTCGGCTATTGTTCGCCGGAACGTCCGAATTCCTGAAAGGTGTCGTCGCCATGGACGGGCTACCCGCTGCGGACAGGCTAGAGGTTTGTTTTGCCGGCCGCTCCAACGTCGGCAAATCTTCCCTGATCAACGCGCTGACGGGCCGTAAAGCGCTGGCGCGGGCATCGAACACCCCGGGCCGCACGCAAGAGATTAACTATTTCACCCTCGGCGATATCTATCTGGTGGACCTCCCCGGCTACGGCTTCGCCAATGCGCCGGTCGCGGTCGTCCAAAAATGGCAAGCGCTTCTGAAAGCCTACCTCCAAGGCCGCGTAACGCTGCGCCGCGTTTTCCTGCTGGTGGACTCACGCCATGGCGCCAAAGCGGTGGACGAGGAAATCATGTCCCTGCTCGACAGCGCCGCTGTGACGTTTCAGGTGGTGATGACCAAGGCGGACAAACCGCGCGGGGCAGATCTGGAAAAGTCGCTGGAAGCCACCCGCAAAGTGCTGGCCAAACACCCGGCCGCCTATCCGGAAATCATCCTGACCTCGTCAGAAAAGGGCGAGGGGCTGGACGCCCTGCGCGCGGTGATTGCGACGATGGAATAGGGTCAATTGGGATTCCGCAACGCAAAATATACACTATCAAACCACGCCTCCCCAATCTGCAACGTCAGCGCCTCCCGCCCCGTTTCGACGAACCCCAGCTTTTCCAACAAGGCGATCGAGGCCGCATTGTTCGGGTCTACATCTGCCACAACCTCGTCCAAACCCCGCGTTTCAAAGGCGTGGGCGATCAGGGCGGTCACCGCCTCGCTCGCCAGACCCTGCCCCCAATGATCGCGAACAAGAATGAACCCGATCTCCGGCCAGCGCCAGAATCCTGCTTTGCCAATGACCTCGCCGTCCTTCTCGACAATGAACTCCTCCCCATCCTCGGGCTTTAGCCAGATCATCCCTTCGACAAAATGCCGGGTTTGGGCGATGTCCGTGTGGGGCAAGGTGCTCCAATACCGCATCGCCTCGGGGTCCGTGAACGCCCGGTGCAACCCAACCTCATCCCCCACCCGCGCGGGGCGCAGCGTCAGGCGGGCGGTTGTCAAAATGGTCATGTCATCATTCGCTGCAAATCCAGTTCAAATGGAAAGTGTGTTTTCTATACTGATACGGGACGTCTGTGCGCACAAGTTCCCACTTTGTTGACAAACATTTGCACCTGAACAATGGTTATATTCTGCGATTATTTATTCGGAGGCAGAGTAACCTTCGAAATCCTTACCAAAGGGACTTATTTGTAATGAGTATTCAACGGCTATTTTTCGCCCTCTTGCTATTCATCCTTTCTGGCCTTCCGGTATTCGCTCAGTCAAATTGGCACCGCGTTAACCTGAATTGGGACGTCTCCTGCAACGTTGATCGCGGATCCATTGAACGTCGCGGTGCGGATTACACATTCCGAACCAGCGCAAATCATTGTACCGGGGGCATATTCGCCCAGCGTGCGGAAATATTTTCCAGCACAATTTCCGTAAATCGCGCGGTGACCTATCTATTTGAAACAACCGTAGCGATGACCACGCAAAGCACAGAGCCATTTGTCCTGTTTCAGATACATGACGGGCGCAACGGCTGCGCGCCACCGCTGAGCGTAAGATGGAAAAGCGACAACACGCTGGGTTTTGACAGCGATTATACCCGCGATCAGGGTATGGATGGATGTGTCGAAAACCGCGCCTTACGGGATCAGCGATACACGGGTGCGAGATTGCAGCGCAACGGCACACCACACAAGCTCCAGGTACTGCTGACATTTGATGGAAACGGCAATTTCGACGTCGTGGTTTACATGGATGGGGCTGGCGTTTTGCAAGGGCGTTATGAACCGTCATCAAACCCCGGGTTTGTCAGTTCATCGCGGTTCTACATGAAACACGGTGTCTATTCTCAGCGGGTCTGGTCCTATGAAATGACCTCCACAGGTATGCGGGTTCTTGAGGCCAGAAATTAGGGTTCCGGCGACGTTCATCGACACGCATGGGGTTTGTGCTGAATGGCGCGTCGTGTTCACGCACGCGATCCCTCTTTACATCTTACTCTGACTATTGGGTTTTCCTATGATCCCGTCTAAAAGACGTCAAACCCATCAACAGGTGCCGCTATGGAGATTCAAGATATGAACCGCGACTGGATCGCAACCGCCAAGACCCTGTCCGAAGCGCTGCCCTATTTGCAACGCTATGACGGGGCGACGGTGGTGGTGAAATTTGGCGGCCACGCGATGGGGGATGACGCGGCGATGGACAGTTTCGCGCGTGACATCGTTCTGATGAAGCAGGTCAACATCAACCCGGTGGTTGTTCATGGTGGTGGCCCGATGATCAACGAGATGCTGGACCAGCTTCAGGTGAAATCCGAATTTGTGAACGGCAAGCGGATCACGGACGAGGCAACGATGAAGGTCGTCGAGATGGTTCTGTCGGGCCATGTCAACAAACGTATCGTGTCCGCGATCAACAAGCAGGGCGGTAAGGCCGTTGGCCTGTCGGGCAAGGACGCCAACCTGATGATCTGCAAAAAAGCCGAGCCTGATCTGGGTTTTGTCGGCGAACCGGTGCAGGTGAATCCCGGCGTGCTGCACAGCTTCCTCAACACCAACCTGATCCCGGTCATTGCGCCCATCGGCGTAGGCGAGGGGGGCGAGAGTTACAACGTCAACGGCGACGACGCGGCGGGGGCAATTGCGGCAGGGTTGAAGGCTGATCGCCTGTTGTTGCTGACGGATGTCGCGGGGGTAAAGGACGCGGACGGAAACGTGGTCACCGCTCTGACGGCCGAGAATGTCCGCAAAATGACCGAAGACGGCGTGATCGCCGGCGGCATGATCCCAAAGACGCAAACCGCGCTCAATGCGATTGCGGGCGGGGTACGCGCGGTGGTGATCCTCGACGGTCGCGCGCCCAACGCCTGCCTGTTGGAGCTGTTCACCGAACATGGTGCCGGGTCGATCATCCGCGCGTGACATTGACGTGATCCGTTGCCGCACCCCCTAGGCGACCGCCCCGCGTGGCGCTAGATAAGGGGCATGGAGAACGAAACCCTCATCCGCTTTGGCGTCTTTCTGGGCCTGTTTGCGCTATTCGCCAGCATCGAAACCCTGCTGCCTCGCCGCGCCCGTGTGGAAACGCGCAAACGCCGCTGGTTCGCGAATTGGGGCATTTCGATCCTTGATACCGTAACACTGAACCTCATGGCCTTTGTCCTGCCCGCGCTCGCGGTTGGGGCTGCACTGGATGCAGGGGCACAGGGTTGGGGCCTGTTCAACCGCCTCGGCTGGCCGTCATGGGTCGAAATTGTGCTCGCGATCCTGATCTTTGACTTTGCCATCTGGCTGCAACATCTGATCACCCACAAAATCCCGATCCTGTGGCGGCTGCACCGCGTACACCACGCCGACCGCGATATGGACGTGACCACCGCCATCCGATTTCACCCCGTTGAAATTGCCCTGTCGATGCTCCTGAAAATCGGCCTGGTTTACCTGCTCGGCCCCGCCGCGCTGGCCGTGATCTTGTTCGAGATCATCCTCAACGGCACAGCTATGTTCAATCATGCGAATATCCGACTCTCGCCGCGAACCGACGCGATCCTACGGCTGTTCATCATCACGCCGGACATGCACCGCGTGCATCATTCGGTTCACCGCTCAGAACATGACAGCAACTACGGATTCTCCTTGTCGATCTGGGACCGCCTGTTCCGCACTTACATTCCCCAGCCCAAGGACGGGCACGACGGCATGACAGTCGGCTTGGAATGGCAGGATGAAAAACCCGCGAACCTGCTCTGGTCCCTCAAACTGCCGTTTGCGAAGAAATGACGCTGGACGTGCGGCTGGCCGAACATGGGCTCATCGTGCTGGGTGGTTTGCACGACAACGGCACGTTGTTGCTGATCGGACCAGACGAACCCGTCTTCTGGGACGTCCTGACGGCCTCGCCGGAATACCAAGACGGCCAACCCAACCCCGTTGACCGCTGGTCCACCCGCGTGATCACCCAAATCGCGGTGGCCGAAGGCGCAGAGCCCCTCTTCCCCTTTGGCGGGCCACCCTATCACCCGTTCATCCGCTGGGCGCTGGAGACCGGGTCCTTCCACATGGCCCCCGTCCCCCTGCTGGTCCATGAAACCCGTGGCCAGTTCGCCAGTTTCCGCGGCGCACTCCGCTACGAAACCCTGCGCGACCTGCCGCCGCCGGTCGCAAACCCGTGCGACACCTGCGTCGAAAAACCTTGCCTTTCCGCCTGCCCTGTATCAGCCTTGACAGACGCAGCCTATGATGTGCCGGCCTGTCATGATTTCCTTGACAGTGCGGCAGGTCAGGACTGTCTTGAAACGGGATGCGCGGTGCGACGTTCCTGCCCGGTGGGACAGGGCAGACGTCAGGCGGCGCAATCGGCGCTGCACATGCGCGCCTTCCACAGGGGGTGAGATGAAACAACTGATTTTGATGCGGCACGCCAAATCGTCATGGGACGATCCGGATGCCCGCGACATCGACCGCAAACTCTGCGAGCGCGGCATCGACGCCGCCGCCTGGATGGGCAAATGGATGGCGGACGAAGGGCTGATCCCCGACCACGCCATTGTCTCCAACGCCACCCGCTGTGCCGAGACATGGGACATCGTCGCAAACTGTTTCCCTGCCCCGCCGCCGGTCCATTTCGAGCCCCGCCTCTATTCGGCGACACCTGACGACATGCTGGCCGTCATCCGCGAAAAAGCGATTGGCGAGCGGGTGCTGATCCTTGGCCACCAACCCACCATCGGCGCCATGGCCGCCGCCATGCGTGTCGACCCGCCGCCGCGCAGTGAACTCTTCCAAAAATACCCCACCGCCGCCACAACGGTGCTGGACCTGCATATCGACGAATGGGCCGAGGCCAGTTTCGGATCAGCAGAGCTGAACGCCTACATGACGCCGAACCGGATCGCCTAATGCAGTGGAAAACATCAGGTATTTCTGGCTAAGACCGATTTTGTCAGTGCCAATGTCGGCGATGCAGACGAAGTGTGAATTCGCTGCGACTGCGCAAAGGTCGGCTTTCGGCACAGGCCGAAAACGGGCGTTTACGGTTGAAGTCTCTTTGGCAAACCCAGAGCTAGGTTCTAGGGTCTACATTTGGCGGGAGGGAGAAGGTTTATGAACTTCTGAAATCCAATTGTCAGACCTTGGCCAAAGTGGACGCGATTCAGTTCGTCAGCAGCTATCCAAAAGGCATGCTCTACGTTTCCAAAGTGGGTTGAGAGCAAATCATAGAGCGCACACTCCACGACCTGAGAAACAGTTTCCGCGTTAAAGCGTGAGTACATTAATTCCCATAACTCATCACTCTGTGCCACGCGGGCAGCAACTGACGATAGCGCGTCGCGAAAACGCGCTCCTTCTCTAATGGCATGATATGCGGGACATGTTTCTTGTAGGACCTTTATGCTACCAACAGCGGTTGTTACGATAATCGAGACTGGGGATGCGAAGCCGAATTTGCGGCGTGCATCCTCGATTGCTTCGTTTCTCCAGGAGAGTATCGCTGGCGCGTCGTAAGCGTCGATAAGGTGTATGCGATCAAGCCATGGCAAATACCACTCGTTTATGCGCTCTCCGAGTGCCAGGACAGCTAAGACATCCGCGTCCAAATGCTGCTGGATATCGCTAGACACCCATTTTTCGCTTGGACGCCTTTTGGTCATCGCGGTTTCCTTTCCATCTTTAAAGTCTGAACCTATTCGTAAAAATGGGCCGCATCGTGTCCAAACTAGAGAATTTTGGTCGGTGTGAGTTTGTAACAAGACTGTCTCGATTGCTTTGCAACTATGCGCATATGGTCTGTGTTATCACTCTTGCTTGCCAGCAAATGAGCAGCCGTTCGTATTGATCGCAGCATCGGTCACTTTGGGCTCAAACCCGCCCCTAATGCTGCGCCCTAATAAACGTCCCGTTCCGCAGATCCATCATCGCCTGACGCAACTCCGCCTGCGTGTTCATCACAATTGGCCCGTGCCAGGCCACCGGCTCTTCCAGCGGTTTGCCGGATACCAGCAAAAACCGGATGCCGTCTGGACCGGAGGTCACCGTGACCTCATCCCCCGTATCAAACTGCACCAGCGTGCGGTTGCCCGATAGGTCGCGGATGTTCAGCTCCTCGCCATTCACCTCTTTCTCGACACGCACACCATAGGGTTTCGACGCATCGCGGAACGTCCCTGCGCCCGCAAAGATATACGCAAACACATGGCGATACATGTCGACCTTGAAGGATTTCGTCGTATTGGGCGGCACGGAAATATCCAGATATTGCGGGTCCGCTGCGATCCCGTCCACCGGGCCGCGTTTCCCCCAGAAATCGCCGATAATTACCCGCACGCGGGTGCCGTCATCGTCGATCACCTCCGGAATGTCATTGCCGGAAATATCCTGATAGCGCGGCGCCGTCATTTTCAGGCTGGAGGGCAGGTTCGCCCACAGCTGAAACCCATGCATCTGGCCCTTTTTGTTCCCCTTCGGCATCTCCTGATGCATGATCCCCGACCCGGCGGTCATCCACTGGACCGATCCCGGCCCCAGCGTCCCGCGATTCCCCAGACTGTCGCCATGTTCGACCGTGCCTTCCAGAACGTATGTAATCGTCTCGATCCCGCGATGGGGATGCCACGGGAAGCCATCCCGGTAAAAATCCGGATCGTCATTGCGGAAATCGTCAAACAGCAGGAACGGGTCCAATGCTTTGGGGTCATGGAAGCCAAATGCGCGGTGCAGAAAAACCCCTGCCCCCTCCATCGTTGGCTGGGCGAGTTTTTCGGATTTCACGGGACGAAATGTCATGGCAATGGCTCCTTGGTTACATCTGTAATCTAGTGAACATTTACGGAATTGCCAGCGGTTCGGATCAACTGTCAGTGAACGAAGTCGCACAGATATCCGTCATGCGCCCAGCCTTCCACATGCAAATCCTTGAACAGGATGTTGTTGCCCTCGGTATCCGTAGTCCGGTGCGCCGTCACCACCTTGATCCAGTGCCCCTGTCGCTGGCGTGTATCAACCGTCAGGATCGCCAACCGCTCTAGGTTTCGTTGGATTTCATACTGCGTGCCGGGGCCGGAGCGGATGGACAAATACCCATCCGGTCCGTTTACATTACAGACCATGGCAAATAGTTCGCCGGGCGGATTCAGGCCCCAGCTATCGCGCGCCAACCCGGTTAGCCAGACGGAACCGTATTCCGCCTCCTCCGCAAACGCCGGAAGCGCGAACAGCAACGGGATCAGCCAGCGCATCACAGTCCCTTGGAGGTATAGCTTTGCGCAATCCGGTCAATCGACACCAGATAGGCCGCAACCCGCAGGTCTTCGACATCGTCGCGTTCATGCCAAACCTGACGCATGGACTGATACGCCTCTCGCATCGTGTCATCGAGGCCCGAGCGGACTAATTCCAGCTCCCCGGCGCCTTTCAGATATTTCTCTTTAAACCCATCCGACAACGTCCATTTCAGATCGCTTGACGCAGACAGGCGTTCCAACTCGTCGATCAGCTGTTGGTGGCGAGACTCTTCCTGCCGCCGTTGCATCCGGCCAAATCGGATATGCGACAGGTTCTTGACCCATTCGAAATAGGACACCGTCACCCCGCCCGCATTGGCATACATGTCGGGAATAATCACCACGCCTTTTTCGCGCAAAATCTCGTCGGCACCTGCCGTGATCGGCCCATTTGCCGCCTCGATAATCAACGACGCCTTCACATTCGCGGCGTTGGACAGGTTGATCACCCCTTCCATCGCCGCCGGGATCAGGATGTCGCAATCCATTTCCAAGATCGCCTTGCCATCTTCGACATACTCACCGCCAAGAAACCCTTTGACACCGCCGGTTTCGATGATGTGTTCCTTCAGGATGTCGATATTGATCCCGTCCCGGTTCACAATCGCCCCGTCGCGCTCGATGACGGCGGTCACGATCGCGCCGTCCTCCTCGGACACGAACTTGGCGGCGTGATAGCCCACATTGCCGAGCCCCTGCACAATCACCGTCTTGCCGTCCAGCGTGCCGGTCAGGCCTGCCTTGGCCGCATCTTCGGGATAGCGGAAAAACTCGCGCAGCGCATATTGCACACCGCGTCCGGTGGCTTCGACCCGCCCTTGAATACCACCCGCATTCAGCGGTTTGCCGGTCACACAGGCGGCGGCGTTGATGTCGGTGGTGTTCATGCGGCGATATTCGTCGACGATCCACGCCATTTCACGTTCCCCCGTGCCCATATCGGGGGCGGGGACGTTTTGCGCCGGGTCAATCAGGTCACGTTTGGCCAACTCATACGCAAAACGCCGCGTGATCCGCTCCATCTCATGTGCATCCCAAGCGCGAGGGTCAACGCACAGCCCCCCTTTTGATCCGCCGAACGGTGTCTGCACCAGCGCGCATTTATAGGTCATCAGCGCGGCGAGCGCCTCCACCTCGTCCTGATGCACATCAAGGCTGAACCGCAGCCCCCCTTTAACCGGTTCAAAATGTTCCGAATGGACCGAGCGATAGCCGGTAAAGGTCACGATCTCCCCCCTCAGGCGCACCCCGAAGCGGACGGTATAGGTGGAATTACACACACGGATTTTCTCGCGCAGGCCGGGCGACAGATCCATCAGATCGGCGGCACGGTTGAACATAAGGTCAACGGACTCGCGGAAACTCGGTTCGGCAGTCATGGGCTCTCCCTTCCCTGTTGCTCTCTTGTCGAGTCGTTTTAGTCAAACATGGAAACGGAGTTAGGGCAAATCATTATCGGGTTTGGTAGGTTCCAGCGGTGCGTTACCCCACCTTCCCATGATCCATCCGCAGTACCCGGTCCATCCGCTCGGCCAGCGCGTGGTTATGCGTCGCGATCAGCGCCGACATCCCCGTGTCCCGCACCAGTTCCAACAGCACGTCGAACACCACGTCTGACGTGTCGGGGTCCAAATTCCCTGTTGGCTCATCCGCCAGCAGCACCCGCGGTTCATTCGCCAAGGCCCGGCAGAACGCCACCCTCTGTTGCTCGCCACCCGACAGTTCCGTCGGTTTATGGGTCACACGACCCGCCAGCCCCACCTTCTCCAGCAACATCCCCGCCCGCTCCCGCGCAGCGCCCTTGCCGACCCCTGCCGCCAGTTGCGGCAGGACGACATTTTCCAGCGCCGTGAATTCCGGCAGCAGATGGTGGAACTGATAGACGAAACCCACATTGTTGCGCCGCAGCCCCGTGCGTACCCGATCCGGCTTCCCGGCAAGGTTCTCGCCGTTGATCCGCACCTCTCCACTGTCCGCCGTGTCCAGCAGCCCCGCCACATGCAGCAATGTCGATTTCCCAGCGCCAGAAGGGGCCACCAGCGCCACAACCTCCCCCGCCGCCAAGGACAAATTAACCCCTTCCAGCACCTGAACCTCGTTTGGCCTGCCGGGGTTGAAGGTTTTCACCACATCAACCAGGTCCAACGCGTTACTCATTGCGGAGCGCCTCCACCGGGTTCATCCGAGCGGCGCGCCAGGCTGGGATAATCGTGACCACAAAGGACAGGCCCAACGACAGGGTGACGGCTTTCATCACGTCTGCCATCCGCAGTTCCGCCGGCAATCGCGAGAGGTAGCGGACGTTTGGATCCCAAACGCCGCCGCCCAGCAACCCATCCACGAAGCCAAAAATCTGGTCGATATAAATCGCGAACAGGCACCCAAAGATCACGCCAAAAATCGTCCCCACGATCCCGATCAAGGACCCCGACAGGAAAAACACCCGCATGATTGCGCCGCGCGTCAGCCCCATGGTCCGCAGAATGCCAATGTCGCGGGTTTTGTTTTTGACCAACATGATCAGGCCGGAAATGATGTTCATCGTGGCAATCAGCACAAGAATCGACAAAAGAACAAACATCACGTTTTCTTCCACCTCGAGCGCCCGCAGGAAGCCGCCGGAACTGTCCTTCCACGTCCAAAGCAACGTGCGTTCCCCCGCCGCCTGCATCAGCGGCAAGTTCATGGCCTCGATCGCGTCGGGGTCTTCGACAAACACCTCCAGTTCATCGGCCAACCCCTCGCGGTTGAAAAAGCTTTGCGCCTCGTCAAAGGGCATATAAATACGGGTGCGGTCGATGTCAGAGCGCCCAACCTGAAAGATATAGACGACCTCGTAATCATTGATCCGGGGCGCTGTGCCAAACGGGGTTTTTACGCCGTCAGGCGAGGTCAGCGTGATAAAATCCCCGACCCGCAGGCCCAGTTCGCGGGCAATACCAGCCCCAATGGCCACCCCGTTTTCGTAATTTTCCAACGTCCCTGAAAAGGTCTCGGGCTCGGCCACCAGCGGCACGGTCTGCATGTCGGCGTAACTCTCGCCGTAAATTTCCACCCCGGTATTTCTGCGATTGGCGGATGCCATAACCTGTGCACGAATAATCGGCGCAACCCGAACCACGCCGTCCACTGCAGCCACACGGGCGGTTGCGTCTTCGTAATCCTCGAACCCGCCTGTCCCACCCAGTGCCGGGCTTTTGGAGCTATAGATCGTTACATGCGCATTTGCGCCCAAGATTGTATCGGTGAAATCCTCACGAAACCCGGTGCGCACCGCCATGGTCGCGATCAGCGCCCAAACCGCCAGCGCGATACCGATCAGGGATATCAATGTCATGACCGACACGCCACCTTCGGCCCGTTTGGCGCGCAAATATCGCCATGCTATCGACCATTCGTAAGCGGAAAACGCCCCCGCGCCCGATGCGCTCACGCTGATTTCCTCCGCCGCCGTCCAATCAGGCTGGCAAGGCCACCAACACCGGCAAATCCGGCCACCCCGCCCATAACGGCAAAGGCCGCGCCTTCGACATTGACTGGCACAGCAGGTTCAAAATTCTCCCACGCCCGTTGGGCGATTTGTGTGTCCAGCATCGCGGGCAGATTGGCGATCTTCTGGGCGGCGGTAGAGTTTTGCAACGTCGCCAAATCCCCCTCCAGCTTCTCTAACCGCACAAAGGTTTCGCGCATATCTTCACCACGCAATTCCAAGAATTCGGTACCAGAATAATCCTGTAACGCTTCTTCGCGCGTCAGCCCAGCGCGGGCAGCCGACGTGTCGAACTGCGCCGCAACAATGCGCAATTCATCGACCGCGCCACCCAGACGCTGTTCATATTGCTGCGAAAACTCGGGGAACTGCGAGGCCCCAACCCCCAAAACGATCGCTCCGACCGTTGCTGCTATCCGTGCCATCTCCACCCTCTCGACGCGCCAGCGTTCCGGGTGTGCGGGGGCTCGATGCCCCCTCGCACCCGGGCTACAGCCCGGCGTAAATCTCTTTCACCCGCGCCAACGCCGCCTCTGGCGACATTTCCTAGGTCTCACCTGTGCGTCTAGAGGTAAGCTCAACCACACCATTTTGCAAACCTTCTGATCACAGGTCAGAAAAATCATGCGCCTTAAAAACAATCCCTGGCGTAATCTCTCGACCATAGATTTTAAAACTCAATTGATCTGGGAACCACTCCTCGAGATTGGCCTCAGTTGTTCTACCTGCCGGGCAGGAATTCATTTCGAAGAACAGCTGGCAAAATACTTCAGCAATACCGTCAACCTCATCGGGTTCGACGACCTTCGGAGTTTTGTCATGTTTAGATATTTTATTAATTGAGGTAACTTCCCAGCTTTCCCCAAACAGACTGATGAATTTTCTTATGTTTTCGTGCCCCACCGTTGAATTTTCACCAACGATGCCGCGCTCTTCAAAATATCTTTTTGCAGCCAAATATGTTGGTCGGTGATTTACTAAAAACTCATACTCACCCGAAGGACCGTCATATTTTTCGTCTAAAAGCAACTGGTAGACATAATCAATTTCGCGTCCACCCAGAACCTTTTCAAGTGAAAGCGTCGCCAACCTGTATCGCAAACTAACAGGCTGACGCTTGTCATAGTTGGTTACACGAAGTTTTTCACCAGTCAGCTTTCTGGTTCGAAGCTTCCAGATTATTCGGTTGAGCAATTTAGCCCCCGAGCTACAGCCCAGCATAAATCTCCGTAACCTTGGCCAACGCCGCCTCTGGCGACATTTCCTCGGTCTCACCTGTGCGTCTAGAGGTAAGCTCAACCACACCGTTTTGCAAACCTCTTGGCCCGACGGTGATCCGCCACGGCACACCAATCAGGTCCATCGTGGCGAATTTGCCACCCGCACGTTCGTCACGATCATCATAAAGCGGGTCAAGGCCAGCGGCCATCAATTGCCCGTAAAGGCTCTCGCACGCCGCATCTGCTGCCCCATCGCCCTGACGCAAGTTCACGATCCCAACCTTGAACGGCGCAACACTTTCCGGCCAGATAATCCCGTTTTCGTCATGGTTCGCCTCGATCAAAGCGCCGACAAGCCGCGACACCCCAATCCCGTGCGATCCCATATGCACAGGCACCTTGCCGCCATCAGGCGAAGACACCGCCGCATTCATCGCATCGGAATATTTCGTCCCGAAATAGAAGATCTGCCCAACCTCGATCCCGCGCGCCGTGCGCCGGCGATCCTCGGGCACCTCGTTAAACAAGGCCTCGTCATGAGTTTCATCCGTACGGGCATAGCGCGAGGTGAATTCCTCCAGCACACCCTGACATTCCGCGACATTGTCAAAATCAATCTCGCGATCGCCAAAGGTCAGGTCTGTGACCTCGCTATCATAGAAAACCTCGCTCTCGCCCGTATCGGCCAGCACCAGAAATTCATGCGTATAATCCCCGCCAATCGGCCCGCCATCAGCCCGCATCGGAATGGCCTTCAGCCCCATACGCTCATAGGTCCGCAGATAACTCACCAGATGACGGTTATAGGCGTGCAACGCGTCTTCCTTCGTCAGGTCGAAATTATACCCGTCCTTCATCAGGAACTCGCGCCCGCGCATAACACCGAACCGGGGCCGCACTTCGTCGCGGAACTTCCACTGGATGTGATACAGCGTCAGCGGCAATTCCTTATAGGACGCCACCGAATTGCGGAATATGTCGGTGATCAGCTCCTCGTTCGTTGGACCATACAGCATGTCGCGGTCATGCCGGTCGGTGATCCGCAGCATTTCCTGCCCGTAATCTTCATAACGACCCGACTCCCGCCACAGGTCAGCGGATTGCAGGGTCGGCATCAGCATCGGGATGTGACCCGCCTTCTGCTGTTCCTCATGCACGATCTGCTCCAACCGGCGCAGTACCTTGAACCCCAGCGGCAGCCACGAATATATCCCAGCGCTTGACTGGCGGATCATGCCGGCGCGCAACATCAAACGGTGCGAGGCAATCGTTGCCTCGGCGGGGGTTTCTTTCAGGACGGGCAGAAAATAGCGGGTCAGGCGCATACGATACTCCGGATAATTTGTGCGACTGTCTATGCGATGGCCCGCGCCCGCGCAATGGCCTAGCGGCCTACCACCTCTGCAAGCGAGCGGAAATAGACTTGAACATCCCGCCCGATGCCAGACCGTTCCAACGCGATCAACGTGTCCAGATCGTAATCGTCAGGCAGTTGCAGACGCGCATAAAGGGTTTCCAACTCGGCCTCTTTGGCGCTGTTCAATGGCAGATCAGCGGCAGCTTCCATCAGTTCCAGCCATTGATGGATTAGGCGCATGATACGAAAGGCTTCAAAAATGTCGGTGGATATGTCGCCCCCATCCCTCCAGCTTTGCCCCTGAAACATCTCCTGCACCACACGTTGACCAGCGCCCAGACAATCATACTGACGGCACCCTGCGAAACTTTCGTCCTCTAACGTCTCGTAAATCCCACATCGCTTTCCCTTGAGATGCCGGCAAGGCGTTCCGGCGGGTTTGTCAAACCCGAACATCTCCCCCTCGTCAAACGCCATCGCCACGCAACATAACGCATCACAACGCGAGCAATCTGCCGTCAGGTCAACCATATGTTATACCCCCCTTCTACCCCTAGCCGTTTGCCCGCTCGGACCTACAAGATCAAGTCGGTATTATTTCAATGAAAAAATGAAATCCACCAGTCGAAAAAGACAATTGAAACGAGTCACGAATCCTGTTTTAGTATGCCCTGTCGAGATTAGATGGCTGCTTGAAATGACGGACACGGTATCGACACGGGCTAAGAGTTTATGGCTCAAGTCTAAGGGAGTAGATGGGCGGCTCGCGTAATGCGGGCCGTTTCCAGTTTCAGGGACCGGTTGTCCACACATCCCAACAGTGTCCTTCCAACGATCCTTGTCGTCGCGACCAAAGGCCGGTAAACTTAGGCCGATATCCGGGGGATCATCTTGCGCTCATATCTGACCAACCCATACATTTATCGTCTCTATCGCTTGCGCCGCACGATATTGTTGGGCGCACTCATGCTGATCTTGGCGCTGCAACTCTGGCATTGGATCGCGGTCCCTTCGGCAGATATGACGCTGCTCGGGCAGATTTTTACGGTTCTGTTCGGATGTACGCTGGTTGCCGGGCTGACAATATTGTTCCCGCGCAGCTGGCTGCGGATACTGGGACTGACCACCGCTGCTTCGGCAACGCTTCTGATCCTTGCGCTTATCTCACGCGTTCTGGGTCGTGACCCTGTCAGCATCTGGAACACGATCAGTTTCACCAACATCGTGATATTTACGGTCATGACGGGCGCCCTGTTCGTCGCCCTTACCGTGCAACGTCACCGCGGTCTGACGCGCCAGAACCCAAAGCCTTATAAAACGCGGAACAAGGTCTGGATCGCAACCGATCCCGCAACCGCCTATGACGCAATCCATATGCAGGAAACGTCCGACCCGCTCGACAAATCACTGCATCGGATCGATGCAGATGACATGGACCCCAACCGGTTTCACGCCATCATGAAATCCCCCTTCAATCAGGATGATCTTCCTGATGACGGGTTCGGATATTGGGTCAAGGTCACGGAAACCGTTCCCGGAGTTTCGGAAACCCGAACGATATTCACCGACAACAATGATATGCCTGCCGAAGCACTCCAATTGTCCTTCACGGCAAAGTCCAACGGAACGACGCTTCGCATCAGAAGCGAGGCAAATAATGTCCCAACCCAGCAACGCTTGGAAATGTGGCTTTGCGATTATGCAGCGGATCATTATCACTACATGAAGGAATATACCGAAGGGGCCAAAAACCCCGTCGCGATCAAGGCCATTCCTTATCATTGATGGCCTGACAATTTTATGTCAGTCCAACGCGATGACGGGTTGAAGCCCCATTTGCGCCGCCAGCGATTGCAGCCGTTTTTCGACCACTTCGCCATTCAGTTCAGCCGCCGGGCCGCGCATCGAAAGGACCAGCCGATCCTCGATCACCTCGATTGACGTGAAATCCATCAGCGCCGCCTGATCTCCCGATATCATTGCCCCCAAGCGCATCGCCTTTCCCAGTCTGACGGCATCAGCAATCACGTCTTCCCCAAGCATAGCCATCACCCCATCGCCCAGCGAAGCATAGCCGGAATTCTTGTAGCGGTTCAGGATCGCCAACCCCAGAAATAGCCGTTGTTCATGGGTGATCCCGCCCAGATTGGCCCGCGTTATCGATTCAAAACACATCTCGGCACGGTAATCCGGATGCGCCTGCCAACTGGTATCATGGAGTAGACAGGCAGCAAGGATCAGGCGCTTTTCGCCCTCTCCTCGGTCTCGATAAAGCGGGCGCAGCCATTCGTACAGCACACGCCCGAACCCCGGAAACCGCGCATTCGCCGCTTCCATATGCCGACAGGCTTCGATCAGCGGATCAAGCTTGCGCATACTTTCGGGCATCTGGTCATAAAGCAATCCCTCGCGCAGCCCGTACGAAGAAATCACGATCTCGCCCGGGGACAGGCTATCGGCCAGATGTGATAACACCCGCGCAGCCATTGGCACCAGACTGATCCGTTCGGGCGACGTGTCGGTATAGCTCAACAACTCGTCGACGGGCTGACCGCCAATCCACGTGATCGTCTTGTGCAACTCTTCGGGGGGCAACCGGTATTCATGTAGCACGTGGAACGGATATTTCCGGCGCACCATGTCCAGCCGCGCCAGTGCCCGCCACGACCCCCCGACCAGAAACAGACGATCCGCACCCGGGCCAACCGCACCCAACAATTTGTCAATTTCCGCCTGAATATGCGCCTCTAATGCCTTGGGCGACCCCCGGAAGTCCCGCAATTTTAACGGCCCAAGGGGCGAGGTCTCGCTTTCCCCGATCCGCCCCTGATCCAGCCGGGCCAACTCCATCGACGCGCCGCCAATGTCGCAGACCAATCCGGTCGCCTGCGGCCACCCCAGCAACACCCCCTTGGCAGCCAGATGCGCCTCCTCGTTGCCGGTCGCGATTTGCAGATCAAGACCGGTTTCCGCCAGCACCTGATCCACGAATTTCGAACCGTCCGACGCCTCGCGCACCGCCGCTGTGGCGACACCAACCAGTTTCGGAATCCCCATGCCCGCAGCCAGCTTCGTGAACCGATGCAACGCCGCCAGCGCCCGAACGCGCCCCTCGGGGTTCATCTTGCCCGTATCGGCAAGCCCGGCGCCCAGACCACACAGCACTTTTTCGTTGTAGAAATAGGCCGGCGAGCGGGACATCCCGTCAAACACCACCAAACGGACCGAATTCGAACCGACATCAACAATTCCGACACGTGACAGGTCTGTCATGGGTTACCCGCTTGTTCCATTGCTGAACAGGTTTGCAGGAATTGCCGGATTTGCCAACAGGGTTGTTTGATCAAGGGCGTGCGGGGCGTGAGGTGGCCCATTGACGGAAGCTCAGTCCGGTTGACGATACCCATTCACGACTGGTGGTTGCCATCCTTCCAATGCCTCTGGTGTCGGCGCAAACACCTCCACCGTCAACGGATAGCACGCCGCCACGTCACTGGAATGTTCCGCGCTGCAATCCCCACCGGGACAGGCGGACAGCGCGCCCAGCAGGTCGATCTCGGCAAAGAATTCCAGATAATCACCCACCCGCGCGGGAGAGGCTTTCATGAAATATTGCCCGGTGTCGCGGGTAAAGCCGGTACACATGAAAACATTCAGGACATCATGGACGTGGGCTTCAGCCTCGGCAAACCCAACGCCCAGTTCTGTTGCCAGCGCGTTGGTCAGGTTCGAATGGCAGCAATGGTGGTAATGGTCCCCTGTCAACAGATGATGCGTATAGGGATCGCAGCGCGTGCCAATCACGTCATGGACCGCCCCGCCAAAGGCATCGATCCCGTACCAATCCAGCGTATCCGCCACGATTGTCGCCATGGGCCGCAGATGCGGGTGGCTGGACCACATACGCTCACCCGATGTCAGATGTGTGCCATGTAGCGCCCGGGTTTTGCCCGAATAGAAACGCTCGCTCAGATCATTGGCATTCCACAGGTTCAGGTCGCCAACCTGCGAACCGTGCTGACAGGAGATGCGAAAAAAATGGCCGGCCGGGACGCGGAAGGTCCGGGCTTCGCGCGGTGGGATCAGGATCGTGTCGGTCAGACGGGCCGTTTCGCGCGCCGCGTGATATAGCATCAGATCGGGCTGTGGCAGCCCCTCGGTTGGATAACAAATCACCGGCGCAACCGCCCGGCGCTGGTCGGCATCATCGGGTTTCATGCCGCCTCCGCCACTGGAAACAGACGGTCAAAGGCAACCTCCCCGACCCGTGTGAACCTGACGATGCGTGATCCGACCTCACGCCGCGCCCATCCTGTGTCGATGAAGTGATCCAGCAATGCCTCACCCAATGCGCCTGCCAGATGTGACCGTCGCGCCGACCAATCAAGGCAGCTTTTGCACAATGGACGGCGCGGCGAGGAGAGGCGATCAAGGTCAATCCCAAGATCGGTCATGAATTCCTCCCCGACCCGCGTTAGGGTCAGTTCCTCACGCTCTATCAGATACCCTGCGGCCATCAGACTGTCGAACATCCGCACGCCCTTCTCTCCCGCCAAATGGTTGTAACAAACCCGAGCCTTGCGGAGCGCCGGGTCCTTGGGGCCGGTGCGGGTGCGCAAATGGCCGCGTTTCGCCGCCAGGCCCATCATCGCCTCCAGCAGATCGCCGACCTCCGCATCGCCCAGCGTGAAATAACTGTGCCGCCCCTGCCGACGCCGCGCAATCAGCCCCGCGCTTTCCAGCCGCGTCAGATGAGAGCTTGCCGTCTGCGCCGTCACGCCCCCCTCTAATGCCAGTTCACTGGCGGTCAGGGCCTTACCACTCATCAGCGCGGTCAGCATATTGGCGCGCGCTGGGTCACCAATCAAAGCCCCGATCAGGGCGATATCCGGTCCTTCTCTCATAGTTCGATCATAATCGAACCATTCCTGCCCCGCAATATGGCAATGTCGCAAAAAAGGAGACCCAATGCTAACCTGTTTCATCCGTTATCACATTGACCCGACCCAAAAAGCCGCGTTCGAAGAATATGCCCGCAACTGGGGCGAGGCGATCCCGCGCTGTGGGGGTGATCTGATCGGGTATTATGCCCCGCACGAAGGGTCCACGACCTTGGCCTATGGGGTCTATAACATCGAAAATCTGGCGGCGTACGAGGCCTATCGTGCCCGCCTCGCCGCCGATCCGCTGGGGCAGAAGAATTACGAATTTGCCATGCGTAAGAAGTTTATCTTGCGCGAGGACCGCACATTCCTAAAGCTGGCCTCGACCAGGGAGGCCACATGATCGCCGTCATTTTCGAAGTTTATCCGCATCCGGATCACAAGGAAGAGTATTTGAATATCGCCGCCACGCTGCGCGAGGAACTGCATAAGGTGGACGGGTTTATATCTGTCGAACGCTTCCAGTCGCTCACTGATCCCGACAAGCTGCTGTCGCTGTCTTTTTTCCGTGATGAACAGGCGGTGGAAGATTGGCGGAACCTACGCAAACACCGTGGGGCGCAGGCGGCAGGGCGTGGCGGGATATTCACGGGCTACCGGTTGCGAGTGGCGTCGGTCCTGCAAGATTATGGGTTAGAAGACCGGGAGCAAGCGCCAAAAGACAGTCGGGCAAGGCATGGCTAAGGTCGCGCGCTCGCCCGGCGGCTTCGCCTTGATTCCGGGCATGTGGCTGGTGTTACAGACCCTTCAAAACCTCACCCGCCAGCCTTGGCGTAATCGCCCGCATCTTGGACAGACCAGCGTGGTCCAGCGCCTCAACCACCTGCCTTGCCGCCTCGAAGGACCGATCAATCCGGGGCAGCAGGTAGGCGATCAGGTCCGGTGCCACCGCGATCTGTCGATCCGCGAACATTTTCACCAGAACGACCGACAGTAACGTGTCATCCGGGGCTTCCATCACCGCCACTTCCGCCGCGTTGAGGCGCGACGCCAGATCCGGCAGCGCGATATCCCAGCGCGAAGGCGCGTCAATGCCCGTGACCAGCAAGCTGCCCCCGGTCGCCTGCAACCTGTTATGGAGGTGAAAGAGGGTTTCTTCGGTCGCGGACCGATTGGACAGATTAGCAATGCCGTCCACGCCCTCTACCGCCACCGGACCGGTCGCGGACAACGCCTCGATATCGGCCCCGGCCAGATCAGCAATCGGGACAATCTGGCCGCCAGAGCGCGCTGCCCAAACCTCGACAAGATGCGATTTTCCGGACGCGCGCGGCCCGACCAGCGCCAGTTTCCCCGTGGCCCAGTCCGGCCATTTATCCAGCATCGCCACAGCCAGCGCGTTGGACGGCGCTACGAAAAAATCGTCGCGCCCCTGCGCCGGGCGGGTGGGCAGGTCAAACACCAGTTGTTCGGGAACGCTCATTCGTCGGACGTGCCCTCGGGCCCTAAATAGAGCTTGCTTTCCTTGTAATTCTGGATCGCAAATCGGCCCAGAACGCCGATACAGGCAGCGGCAGGGACGGCAATCAGCAGGCCGGTGAAACCAAACAGCGAACCAAACGCATACAAGGCGAACATCAGCCAGACAGGGTGCAGCCCGACTGAACCGCCAACCAGTTTGGGTGTCAGGAAATTGCCCTCGACCACCTGACCGATCACGAACACCACAGCCGTCGCAATGATCCAGACCCAGTCACCCCAGAACGCATAAAGCGCCAAACCGATAGAGGTGATCCCCCCCAAAGTAGACCCCACATAAGGAATGAAGGTCAGCAGCCCTGCCATCAGGCCAACGACGATGCCAAACGGCACGCCGATAATCGCCAGCGAAACGGCATAGAAAATGCCGAGGATCAACCCAACGGTCATCTGTCCGCGGATGAAACCCGACAGGACGGTTCCGATCTCGCCCCCCAAACGGCGGATCACCGGGGCATGTTCGCGCGGCAGCCAGCTGTCGATGACCGCAATCATCCGGTCCCAATCCAGCAGCAGGTAGAACCCCACCACCGGCGCAACCACCAGCAACAGCACAAAATCGACAACCTTCAGGGACGAGGACAGAACCGCATTCACCAACGCCGCGCCCTTCTCGCGCAGCGTGTCCTGAAACGCGGCCAGCCCTTGGCGGACGGTTGAATCCGCCTCGAACAAGGTCGGGAATTTTTCTTCCAGAAACCCGGTCAGACTCGCCACCAGCGAGGGCAGCGTCGTAATCAATTGTTGCGCCTGATCCAGCAGCAAGGGCACGATGGCGATGAATATAATAAAGGCGACAAAGACAAAAACGACCGAGATGATCACCGTCGACATGACCCGCGAAAGCCCCCAGCTTTCCAGCCGGTCCGCCAACGGATCAAGCAGATAGGCCATCGCCGCGCCCAGCGCGAACGGCGCCAGCGAGTCGCTGACCAGCCACAGCCCAAACAGGAATATGACCAGTCCAATCCCCCACCAACGGGCTTGTTGTGCAAGCGGTAAACTCATCCGTCCCTCCTGTTACACAAATTGTTCACGGATAAGGCGTTCTTCAAGACCATGACCCGGATCAAACAGCAAAGTATGGGTGATATTGGGCTCGCAGCGGATATCAACATGCAGCACATTTCGCACTTCGGTTGAATCCGCCACGGCAGAAACCGGGCGCTTTTCATGTTCCAGAACGGTGAAGCGGATATTCGCATCCATCGGCAACAAGGCCCCTCTCCACCGACGCGGACGAAAGGCGGCAACAGCCGTGACCGCCAGAATATCCGCATCAATCGGCAGGATCGGCCCATGAGCGGAATAGTTATAGGCCGTCGATCCGGCAGGCGTGCAAACCAGTGCGCCGTCGGCAACCAGTTCCTCCATGCGCACGCGCCCGTCGATGGATATCTGCAATTTCGCCGCCTGAGGGCCCGATCGCAGCAATGAGACTTCGTTAATCGCCAGCCCATCATGACGACTGCCATCAACACAGGTTGCGGTCATCGTCAGCGGGTGGATGTCGGCGGGTTCGGCATCTTCCAGCCGGGTCAGCAGGTCATCCTCTTGGTATTCGTTCATCAAAAACCCAACCGTGCCGCGATTCATCCCGTAAACCGGGGCGGGCAGGTCTTGGGTTTCGTGCAAGGTTGACAGCATGAAACCATCCCCCCCCAGCGCCACGATCACGTCCGCCTGATCGGGGGGGATATGTCCATACCGCGCCCGTAGGGTTTCGGTCGCCGCCTGCGCATCCTCTCCCCGCGCCCCTAGAAAGCTGATTTTCTTATATTTCATGGCGCGGAGTTTGCTGATTTCGCACTTGTAACACAAGACCAGATTCACGCCTGAATTTTCCGACAGGAAACCGAAGTCGCGATTTGTGACCGGATTGCCGTTCCAAAACCTGACTTTTCGCGGATTTTGGGCTTTTCTGAATCATTGCTACCCTATATTGCCCCTGCAACGCAGCCATCAGGAGAGCCAGATGCTTAACGTTCGTGACAACGGATTTTTCACCGAAACCCTTGCCAACCGCGATCCCGAGATCGCCAAAGCGATTGATCAGGAGCTGGGTCGCCAGCGTGACGAGATCGAACTGATCGCATCAGAAAACATCGTCTCTGCCGCGGTGATGGAGGCACAAGGGTCGGTCCTGACCAACAAATATGCCGAGGGCTATCCCGGCAAGCGCTATTACGGTGGCTGCCAGTTTGTAGACATCGCCGAGAATCTGGCGATTGAACGCGCGAAAGAACTGTTCAACTGCGAATATGCCAATGTTCAGCCCAATTCCGGCAGCCAGATGAACCAAGCGGTTTTCCTCGCGCTGTTGCAGCCGGGCGATACCTTTATGGGGCTCGATCTGAATTCCGGTGGCCACCTGACGCACGGCTCGCCCGTCAATATGTCGGGGAAATGGTTTAACGTTGTGGGTTACGGCGTTCGCGAGCAGGATCAGCAGCTAGATATGGACGAAGTCGCCCGACTGGCGCAGGAACATAAACCGAAGCTGATCGTCGCGGGTGGCACCGCCTATTCCCGCATCTGGGATTGGGCGAAATTCCGCGAGATCGCGGATTCAATCGGCGCCTATCTGATGGTTGATATGGCCCATATCGCGGGTCTGGTGGCGGGTGGAATGCACCCCTCGCCCCTGCCGCACGCGCATGTGGTGACGACGACGACGCATAAATCTTTGCGTGGGCCGCGCGGCGGGATGATCCTGACCAATCACGAAGATATTGCGAAGAAGGTGAACTCGGCTGTCTTCCCCGGCTTGCAGGGCGGGCCGTTGATGCATGTGATCGCCGCCAAAGCTGTCGCGTTCGGCGAGGCACTGCGTCCCGAATTCAAAGCCTATGCGTCACAGATCGTGCGCAATGCACAAGCGTTGGCGGATCAGTTGCAAAAAGGTGGGTTGGACATCGTGACAAACGGCACCGACAACCACCTGCTGCTGGTCGATCTGCGTCCGAAAGGCGTCAAAGGGAACGCGACCGAGAAAGCCTTGGGTCGCGCCCATATCACCACCAACAAGAACGGCATTCCGTTCGATCCCGAAAAACCGTTTGTAACCTCGGGCATCCGTCTGGGCACACCAGCGGGAACAACACGCGGGTTTAACGAGGATGACTTCCGCCACATCGCAGACCTGATCGTCGAGGTCGTCGACGGTCTGGCCGCCAATGGCGAGGACGGGAATGCGGATGTCGAAGCCTCGGTCCGCGCCAAAGTCAAAGCGCTCTGCGATAAATATCCGCTATATCCGAATATGTAAGGGTTCTCGCGCCTGATCCAACAGGGTCAGGCGCGGCATTGCGCATGATCGGCACTTCCACTAAGCCAGCGCCATGACCAAAATCATCCTGTTCAACAAACCTTTCGATGGTCTGTTGCAAAAAAGACCATGACATCGTGCCAGAGGTAGCACGTGAAGCGCCGTCCGGTCTCATCGTGACATTCGTTGTGGCGGATTGTGACACCGTTCATCAAAATGCACTCGCCACCAAGGCGACGATCATCGAGGCCCGCATCGACATGCCCTATGGACAACGTCGGATGCTGTAGCGTGATCCTGCCGGAACGGTTCTCGATATTAGCGCCCCAACTGCCCCTAAGTCATAACGGGCTAGTTTCTTCGGACCGAAAATGATGCGGGGCAGAATTGGCAATTTCCAATTCCATTGATTGCGCCAACGTAAGCCCATCCAAAAGACGATAACACGCACGTACGACGTCTTCGTGAGTGCTTATCAGGATCGTCTTGTTGGTGTACTCTTTCTCTAGCCTATCAAGCACCGTGCCAACCCGCTTATCGAGCGTCTCGCATGGTTCGCTGTTCGGGATATTGATCCAATCAAAATCCTGATCAATCATCATTTGGCGGGCATTCGCTTTGTCCATGCCGCTGAAGATACCATAATAACGTTCGATCAGATCGTCGGTTAGGATCATATCAGCCCCGTGATGTTCGTTCACCATTTGCGCCGTCACCATCGCCCGTTGACGGGTAGAGCTGACGAACAAATCGATCTGCGCATCTTTCAGCAGTTCTGCCGTTTTGCGTGCCTGCCTAATTCCATTAGCCGTCAATGAGTGATCAATGTTTTTATCCGATATTATACGTCGTGCATTCGCATCGCTTTCGCCGTGCCTGATCACGATATATGTGTTTGTCCGGTTCATCTTGCCCTCAATTTCAGCACCACCATAGAGTCGAGTCACCCTATGGGAAAGAGTTGCTTGATGCTCATCAAAGGTTACATTAGGCACAACGTATGTCCCGCGTGATCCTCTTCAACAAACCCTTCGATGTCCTGTCGCAATTCACCGACAAAGGGACCGAGGGGTCTGCGCGTCGCACGCTATCCGAATTCATCAAAGTGCCCGGCGTTTACCCCGCCGGCCGTCTGGATCGCGATAGTGAGGGGCTGTTGATCCTGACCGATGATGGCCGCTTACAAGCGCGGATTGCCGAGCCGAAACATAAAATGCCCAAAACCTATTGGGTTCAGGTGGAGGGGGATCCCTCGAACTCCGACCTGCAAATCCTGCGCGACGGGATCGAGTTGAAGGACGGCAAAACCGCCCCCGCCGATGTGCAATTCATGAACGCACCCGACATCTGGGACCGCAATCCGCCCGTGCGCTTTCGTAAATCTGTCCCCGACCGCTGGCTGGAAATCACCATCCGCGAGGGCCGCAATCGCCAAGTCCGCCGTATGACGGCGGCGGCAGGGTTTCCGACGCTACGATTGGTGCGCTATCGGGTGGGCGAGTGGACGATAGACGGGATCAAGAACGGGGAATGGCGGGAGGTATCAATATGACGGGATCCGACCTTGCCACCAAGGGAATGCTCTGTGATCCGGGCGACCATTTCACTGGACGTTTTGAGGTGGAGCGGAAATACAAAGTCCCTGACCTGTCGGCGATAAAGGCAAAGCTGGACGCCGCCGGTGCCAAGCCGTTCATGAAGGATAATGTAGAAACGGACTATTTCTATGACACGCCAGACGGGGCGCTGAACGCGGCAGGTAAACAGCTCGTCCTGCGCGCCATGGCCCCCTCTGGCCGCGTTTTATGGTTCGTTAAAGGCCCGTCAGCGGATGAATGTGTTTCTACCGACCTGCCGGATTTGACCGCGGCGCAACAGTTGTTGGCCTCGCTTGGCTATCAAGAAACGGATCGGTTGAGCAAAGCGCGGGATGTGTATTTTCTGAAGGAATTTCACCTGACCCTCGACATCGTAAAACCGTTTGGGTCATTCGTCGAAGTCGCCGTGATGACAGATGACGCGGATAGCCTCCCAAACTGGGCAGTCAAGGTCGAGGCGATGGCCGAAAAACTGGGCCTGACACCGGATATGCAGGTAACCCAATCCTATCGCCAGATGATGGCCGGGGACTAGGCCAGTTTCACCGCGGTCCCAAACGCCAAAATCTCGGCCCCACCCTGCGCGATTTGCGAGGTCGTGAACCGCATCCCGATCACGGCGTCCGCGCCCATTTTGCGCGCCTCGTCAATCATGCGATCCAGCGCCTGTTCGCGGGCGGCGGATATCAATTGGGTGTATTCGTTGACCTCTCCGCCCACCAGATTGCGCAGGCCCGCTATAATGTCCGAGCCAACATGTTTCGCGCGCACCACATTGCCGCGAACCAGGCCAAGTGTCTGGGCAATCTCGGCACCCGGGATCGTATCGGTTGTCACAATAAGCATGGTCTACCTTTCGATGGTATCGTAATAATCATCTTCGCGGTTGTTCAGCCGCTGGCTGACCACAACCCCCACCACATAGGCCGCCGGTGCAATGATGATCAGTGCGAACCACCCAAACGGACCCGAGGCCACCAAACCCACCAGCATCACGCCCACCCAGATCACCGCAACGATGATCGCCAGGATCAGGGCAAATTTGTCAATCGGCATTCGGCACCTCCATTTCTATGAATAATATGGGGGCTGTTCAGCCCAAGACAACCCGGTCGCAATTGTGCAGAATTTGCACAATGTAGCAGGATTTTTCCCTCACCCTAACACACTGGCTTGCGCTGTCGCGCAACCGCCGTTAGCAAAGGCGCAAACATGAACCGGGGACGCTATGTTTGTGGACAATAAAGGCCAGAAACCGATGCTCGTGCTGCTGATGGCAGTTACGTTGCTCGCCTGTGTTCCCCAAGACGAGATCGAGCGCTATGGCCTAACCCCCAGCGCCGAGGCGTTATCACGGGGATTCCTACCCCTTGTCCCCGTCAGTTTTTTCGAAATGGATACCTACACACCGGTTGACTCTACCGATCTGATCGGGCGTGTTGCGCGGCTCCGGGCGAAAATCCGGGCGCTCGCGGGGCCTGTGATCCCGGCGCGGGATCGAGCGAGACTGGAGGCGGCGATCGCGCGGCGCTAACCCTCTGTCTTTTTTCACCGCGCGACCCTATAACGCCTTTCAACACTATCCAGGTAATCGAAATGTCTGAAGAATTTTACCGCATCAAACGTCTGCCCCCCTATGTTTTCGCCGAGGTGAACCGGCTGAAGGCGAAGTTCCGTGCCGAGGGGATGGACATCATCGACTTTGGCATGGGCAATCCCGATATGGATACGCCCAAACATATCGTCGATAAGCTGATCGAAACTGTCCAGAAGCCGCGCACGCATCGCTATTCGGCGTCCAAGGGCATCCCGGGGCTGCGCAAGGCGCAGGCGGGGTATTATGCCCGTCGGTTTGGGGTGGAGCTTGACCCGAACACCGAGGTCATCGCGACGCTGGGGTCAAAGGAAGGGTTGGCGAACCTTGCCATGGCGATTACCGCGCCGGGCGATGTGATGTTGGTCCCAAACCCGTCATATCCGATCCATCCCTATGGCTTCATGATCGCGGGCGGCACGCTGCGCCATATTCAGACGCTCTATGACGGGAAGTTTGATCCCGAAGAATATATGCGCCATCTGGAACGCGCAATTGTGCATTCGGTGCCAAAACCGGTGGCGGTTGTGGTGTCCTTTCCGTCGAACCCGACCGTGCAGACATGTGACTTGGATTTCTACACCGAGCTGGTGAAATTCGCCAAGAAACACAGTGTCTGGATATTGTCAGACCTTGCCTATTCCGAGATCTATTTTGACAATAACCCGCCACCGTCGGTTTTGCAGGTGCCCGGGGCGAAAGATGTGGCGGTGGAGTTTACGTCCTTGTCAAAAACCTACGCCATGCCCGGCTGGCGTATGGGGTTTGCGGTTGGGAATAAGCGGCTGATTGATGCGCTGACTCGGATCAAATCATACCTCGATTACGGGGCGTTTACGCCGATTCAGGTGGCTGCTGCGGCGGCATTGAACGGGCCGCAGGATTGTGTGGAGGAAATCCGCACAATTTATCGCAAACGCCGCGACGTGCTGGTCGAAAGCTTTGGCCGGGCGGGCTGGGATATTCCGTCGCCGCCCGCAACAATGTTTGCATGGGCGCCGCTGCCCGAGAAATACATGGATATCGGGTCGATGGCGTTTTCGAAAATCCTGTTGAAGGAGGCCGAAGTTGCCGTCTCTCCGGGTGTTGGTTTTGGCGAATATGGCGAAGGCTATGTGCGTTTCGGTCTGGTCGAAAACGAACACCGGACGCGGCAGGCAGCGCGCAATATCCGCAAGGTGATCGAGAATGCGGACGACCTGATCGCGAAATACAAGGACGCCCCGGATGACTGATCTGGAGGAGAGCTGGGACTGGGAGTTGCACCAGTCCCAGACCGCCGCCACGGTGCATCAGCTTTTGGCCGAAACCGACGTCGAAGAAGGTGCGATCATCACGCTCGACCTGACCTTCCTGCCCGAAGACGGCGCCGACCTGCCCGCATTCGAAAAGGTGCTGACCACGTTCGGCTATGCGCTTGGTGATGGCGAGGAGGGGGAAATCCTCGCCTCGGTCTCCGAAGTGCCCTTTACATTCGATGCCATCTGGACCCATGAAGAACGCACAACGAAAATGGCCCTGGCCCGCGGGTTTGTCCCCGATGGCTGGGGATTTTGGGAGCCGTAACTATGAGTGAACCGCTACGCCTTGGCATTGCCGGACTGGGCACTGTCGGAACCGGAATTGTGAAAATCGTGCAGACGCATGGCGACATGCTGACCGCGCGAACCGGGCGCGGTGTGACAATCACGGCTGTGTCCGCGCGTTCTCGCGGCAAGGATCGCGGTGTCGATCTGTCCGCCTACGCGTGGGAAGATGATCCCGTTGCGCTGGCCCGTCGCGATGACGTGGATCTGGTGATCGAGGTGATGGGCGGCGAAGATGGCCCTGCCAAGGCAACCACCGAAACCGCCCTAAAGGCGGGCAAACATGTCGTTACGGCGAACAAGGCGATGCTGGCCCTCCACGGTCAGGCGCTGGCCCAACTGGCCGAAGCCAACGGCGTGGCGCTGCGCTATGAAGCCGCTGTCGCCGGGGGTATCCCGATCGTCAAAGCGCTGACCGAAGGCTTGGCCGCCAACGGCATTCAGCGCGTCATGGGCGTGATGAACGGCACCTGCAACTATATCCTGACCGTCATGGAAGGCACCGGTGCCGATTACGCCGACGTGCTAAAGGACGCGCAAGCGCTGGGCTATGCCGAGGCGGACCCAACCGTCGATGTGGGCGGGATCGATGCGGCCCACAAGCTGGCGCTGCTCTCATCCGCCGCCTTTGGCACACAGGTCGATTTCGACGGCGTGAAGATCGAGGGCATCGAGCGTATCGAGCTGACCGACATCAAAGATGCCGCCGATATGGGCTACCGGATCAAACTGCTGGGCGTCGCGCGGATGAATGCCGACGGGCTGGAACAGCGGATGCAGCCGTGTTTGGTTCCCGCACACTCACCGCTCGGGCAACTGGAGGGCGTGACAAACATGGTTGTCGTCGAGGGTGACTTCGTCGGCCAAACCGTTTTCCAAGGCCCCGGTGCGGGCGAAGGGCCAACAGCCAGCGCCGTGATGGGCGACGTCGTCGATATCGCGCGGGGGCTGGTCATGCCGGTGTTCGGGCAGCCCGCGAACAGTCTTGCCAAAGCCAAACGATCCTCGACGGGTGCAGACGCCAATTACTACCTGCGTTGCATGCTAGAGGACCGTCCGGGCGCATTGGCGACCGTTGCAACCATCCTTGGCAAGCATGGCATTTCGATCAACCGCATGCGCCAGTATGACCATGACGGAAACGCGGCCCCGGTGGTGATCGTGACCCACAAAACCAACCGCGCGGAACTGGACGGCGCATTGGGCGAGATCACCAAAAGCGACGTTTCCGTCGTGGCCCCGGTGGCGATCCGGATCGAAACGGTATGAGGGCATTAGTCCTCATCGATTTTCAACAGGGGTTTCGTGACCCACGATGGGGAGAGCGGAACAATCCCCAAGCCGAAACCATCGCGCTCCGTCTGCTGGCAGACTGGCGCGCCAAGGGCTGGCCGGTGTTTCATGTGCAGCATCTGTCGGCAGAAGGTGGCGTGTTTCGCGGCGATGCGGCGGCGTTTCTGGACGGGTTCGGACCCGCGGGTACCGAGGCTCTTATACAGAAATCCGTCAACAGCGCTTTCATCGACACCGATCTGGTCGCGCAATTGCGCGGTGCCGCGATCAAAGATCTGACAATCTCTGGCCTGACGACACCGCATTGCGTGTCAACCACAGTACGGATGGCGGCAAATTTGGGCTTCGACGTGGACTTGGTCGAAGATGCCTGCGCCGCGTTCACCTCGAACGCAGATATGTCGTGGAAAGGGACCGGAATTGTCCCCGCGCAAGTTGTGCACGACATGGCGCTGGCACACCTGCATGGTGAATTTTGCACCATAGTTCGGAGCACGGATATCCTGACATGACCGCCTTCCTGAATGTCGAAACCTCTGCCATGGGCCGCCGCTGGGTAGGTCCCGGGGCCGAGGTCGAGCGAATGGGTATGGCGATTGCCCAATCCGCCGGACTGCCAAATATTGTCGGACAGGTGCTGGCGCAGCGGGGTATCGCCCCCGAAGACGCATCGGGATATCTTGCCCCGACGATCCGGGATTTGATGCCGGACCCCTCGTCCATGAAGGATATGGACACGGCGGCGGAGCGGTTTCTGGCCGCCGTTCGGGGGAAAGAGCGGATTGCAATTTTCGCCGACTATGACGTGGATGGCGGAGCCTCGGCGGCGTTGCTGATCCACTGGCTGCGCCATTTTGACATCACCCCTACCCTCTACGTGCCTGATCGTATCGACGAAGGCTATGGCCTGTCGGTGGACGCGATGGAGACGCTGGGTCGCACGCACGACCTGATCGTCGCCGTCGATTGCGGGACATTGTCCCACGATCCGATCGCAGCGGCAGGGTGTGACGTGATTGTTCTGGACCATCATCTGGGCGGCGAAACCCTGCCCGATTGCGTGGCCGTTGTGAATCCCAACCGACAGGATGAGTCGGGTGATCTGTCTTACCTCTGCGCGGCGGGCGTTGTCTGGATGATGCTGGCCGCAGTGAACCGGCTGCAGAAGGCGCAGGGGCAGGCGGGACCTGACCTGATGGGTCTGCTTGACCTTGTGGCGCTGGCCACCGTCGCCGATGTCGCCCCGCTGGTCGGGTTCAACCGCGCATTGGTGCGTCAGGGGCTGATCATGATGGGCGCACGGACCAAACCCGGGTTGGTTGCGCTAAGCGATGTGGCGCGGATCACGACCGCGCCCACAGCTTATCATCTGGGATATATCCTTGGCCCGCGCGTGAATGCCGGCGGGCGGATCGGGGCGGCAAATCTTGGCGCGCGTCTGTTGGCAACCGCTGACCCGGCCGAGGCCGAGGCACTCGCCCAGCGCCTTGAAACGCTTAACGTCGAACGGCGCGACATCGAAGCCACCGTGCTGGCCAACGCCACCGCACAAGCCGAAGCACGCGGCGCTGACGGCGCCTTGGTCTGGGCGGCAGGCGAGGGGTGGCACCCCGGCGTCGTCGGCATCGTTGCCAGCCGACTAAAGGACAGATTCAACCGCCCCGCGATTGTCATTGGTCTCGACAATGGCGAGGGCAAAGGTTCCGGGCGATCCGTGCCGGGGATCGACCTTGGATCCGCCATCGCCCGCCTGACCGCCGAAGGCCTGTTGCTAAAAGGGGGCGGGCACAAGATGGCCGCCGGTCTGACCGTGGCTGCCGATAAGCTACAGGTGGCAATGGATCGGCTCTCTGAATTGTTGGAAAAACAAGGGGCCGCCATGGGGGGGCCGCGCGACCTCGCGATCAACGGCCTCTTGACGCCGGGCGGGGCCTCGCTGGACCTGTTGGCCCAGCTCGAAAATGTCGGCCCCTTTGGCGCATCGGCCCCTGCCCCCCGTTTCGCCTTTGCCGCAACCCGCATCAGTTTTGCAAAACGCGCTGGCGACAGCCATTTGCGCCTGACCTTGTCTGATGGTGGTGCGAAGCTGGATGCGATCCTGTTCGGCGCTTATGAAACCCCACTTGGCCCGATGCTGGAAAACCATGCTGGCCAACCTTTCCATTTCGCTGGGCGACTGGAGCTCGATGAATGGGGGGGACGTCGCAAAGTCAAACTCCGGCTGGAGGATGCGGCCAAACCGGAATAATTTCCGCCCGCAGACGCAAATACCCTCTTGCGCACCCAGCCCCGAATCCGTAAATAGCCCCCCACAGAGTGGTATGCGCCCTTCGTCTATCGGTTAGGACGCTAGGTTTTCATCCTGGAAAGAGGGGTTCGATTCCCCTAGGGCGTACCACTCTTTGACAAATTTCCCACAATACGCTGATTTTTCATCCGATTGTCTAGAATTCTATTCCCGGAACTGATATTAAAAACCCAAATAAATATGAGGTTTTCCGATGATAAAGCGACTGGCACTGATAGCTGCTGCAATTGTCACATTCTCAACGGGCGCGTTCGCTCAGGTTGGATTTTCCAACGCAGGTGTCGAGATCAGATATAGCAGCTTTAGTTGGGACGCAGGCTGGAGTGGAACTTTCAGCGAATATGAAATCGAGGGTTATGCGATTTTTGATCTGTCGTCCGGGTTTCAGGTTCAGATCGATGGCGGATATTCCTATCTCTATTATCAGTCGAACAACACATATGACGATACTGGCTATGGCATCCACGGAATCTACAATCTCGGGACGTCTACCCGGGTTGGCCTGTTCTATACCAACTACGGTTTGTGGGAGACTTATAATAACGATGCCCTTGGTCTAGAGCTGCAATACGAAACCGGACCGGTTTTGCTGGAACTCCAGGTCGGGTCGGGATCGGTTTACGGCACAGACGCGATTTTCGCCATCGCAAGCGCTGACTATGCCTATGGCGATTTCACTTTTGGTGGCGGCATAAGCTATGTTGATCTTGGAAGCGGCTACCCAAGTACAGTTGGGGTCAATCTGGGGATCGCTTATCAGCTTCAGTCTTTCATGAATTCAGAGCTGTTTGCTGAATATCGCTACATGTATTCCGACGATTATGGAACCGCGCATAGCCGTTTCGAAGTCGGATACCGTATTCCGTTCGGCGATGGGTCGAGCCAACCGTTTGAAAACGCCTCGATCGAGCTTCGGCGAGCCGGGATTTACCTCGACTGACGAGGACATTAGAGTAAAGAGGCCGTCCAACAGGGCGGCCTTTTTTCATTTAAGCTGACCACATGACCCGCACCATTGCCATCTACCTGACCGACACCTGGCGCGACGACCGCGTCGCCGGTTTCATTGACTACGCGGCCAAATTCAAACGGCTTCTATCACCTCACATGCCCGACACGGATTTCCAGACATTCGATGTCGTCAACGGGCAGTTCCCCGACAATCCAACCGCCTTTGACGGCGCGGTGATCACTGGCTCCTCTGCGAACGTCACCGATCGACCTGAATGGCTGCCTCGCCTCTTGGACCAAATCCGCACAATGGACGCGGCCCGAACAAAACTGTTTGCTGTCTGTTTTGGTCATCAGGCGTTGGCGGTGGCGCTTGGGGGCGCGGTCGATTACCGCGACGTGGTGTTGGGCGCGCCGCAGATGCAGGTGCTGGAACGTCAACCCTGGATGGACCCGTTCCACCCGTCACCCCGGATATATGCCGGGAATTTCCAGCAAGTGATCACCCTGCCCCCTGACCTGCGACTGATTGGGACCAGCGACGTCTGCCCGAACGTCATGGCCATCAAAGGGGATCATATCTTGTCCTTGCAGTTCCATCCGGAGCTTTCGGCCGCCTATATGCACAATTACTTCCAACATGCGGGCGAGGATGTGTCCCCCGACATCCTGTCACGTGCCGCACAGGAAGTGGACGGCGGTTCAGACGGTGATCTCATCGGGCGCTGGGCTGCGAATTTCCTGACCGCAACCCGGCCCTGAACGGTCCTTAGCCTGCCTTCATCATCCGACGGATCAATCCGTTCTTCAGCCCGTATTGATGATATAACGCCGCCCCGATATGCAGGATCAGCAGGATGATCAGCACCACCTTCATCACTTGATGCGCTTCGCCCGCCAGATTCACCCCGCCAAACCATGCGACCAAGCCGGAAACCGGCATCATCACCATCACCGCATAGAGCGTCACATGCACCAGCTTTGCCGCCAACGCCTGTATCGCCGGGATACCTTCGGGTTCTGCCGGGGCCCCTCGTGTCACGCGCAGATATATCCGCCAGATCGCCAGCAACAATATCGCCACCCCGGCAAAAATATGCGCCGGCACCCCAAGTGATGGAGTCGCGTTGGGATTGTCGCGCAACACATGCCCGAATTCGTGAATAACCTCACCCGAAAAGAACATGGTCAGGATCAATAGGGCGATGATCCAGTGAAGGGCGATCTGTCGGCGGGAATAACCTTGGGTGACGGGCATAAGGGGGGTCCTTTGATCTGTGGTCTGTTTAAAACGTAATCCACCCAACTTTCCGTCGCAAGAACATCGCGCTTTTCGCGCCTTGCCGGCCGATGCGCAACTCGCAGGCAGAACCCAACACCCGCTTGGTCACCCTCTTTCCCCTCAGATCGGATCGCCTTCCCAAGTGCGATCCGTTCGCTTTTCTATATATTTGGACCGGACTGCGTGCATATAGCAGCGCAGAACCGCGTTCATCTTCGCCTGATACCCTCGGCCAGTTGACCGGAAGAATTTCATGACATCCTCGTCAAAGGCCGCTGTCATGCGCACCTTTTTCGGTGTGCTTGGAAATTCATCCTCCAACCCGCGCCACCCTCTTGGGATGCCTCTCTCAACAATGTCTTTCTCGTGCTCCAATCGCAAACGGTCGATCGCCAATTGCATTTCGATCCGTGCGATTTCCTGCGACGTGGTCAGCGTGCGCTCGGTCAGAATTCCCGGCGCGTCTTTTCGTTTCTTCACTGGCATTAAAATCCCCCTGATTTCGCTCAGGGGGATAGGTTAACCAAATTACGTTAAGATTTGGTGCGCGCCAGTTATATGCATGCAATATGTATAAAAGCTGCATGGTTGCTGCATACCGGAAAACAGGGTTAATGACGATCAGTTAACCGCCGGGACCATGCCTTTTTCGGCTGCCAGTTCACGCATTTTCTTTTGCAGCTTTTCAAACGCCCTGACCTCGATCTGGCGGATGCGTTCGCGGCTGACATCATAGACTTCGGACAGCTCTTCCAGCGTTTTGGGTTCATCCGTCAAACGGCGTTCGGTCAGGATATGACGTTCGCGTTCATTCAGATCCCCCATCGCCGCCAACAACAGTTCCCGGCGTTGTTCCAGCTCGTCCTTTTCGGCGTAATCCGCGGCCTGATCGGCATCCTCGTCTTCCAGCCAATCCTGCCATTCGGACGCCCCTTCGCCGTCGGTGTTGATCTGCGCATTCAAGCTCGCGTCACCCCCCGTCATACGACGGTTCATCGAGATGACCTCTTCCTCGGTCACGTTCAGCTCAGTCGCGATTTGGGCAACATTTTCAGGGCGAAGATCACCTTCTTCCAGCGCGCCAATCTTGTTCTTGGCCTTGCGCAGGTTGAAAAAAAGCTTCTTCTGGGCGCTCGTTGTGCCCATCTTCACCAGACTCCAAGACCGCAGGATATATTCCTGAATCGCCGCGCGGATCCACCACATGGCATAGGTCGACAGTCGGAACCCTTTTTCAGGATCGAACCGCTTCACCGCTTGCATAAGACCGACATTGGCTTCGGACACAACTTCGGCTGTCGGCAGTCCATAGCCGCGATATCCCATGGCGATCTTGGCGGCCAATCGCAGGTGCGAGGTCACCAATTTATGCGCTGCCTCGCTGTCTTGATGGTCCACCCATGCCTTCGCCAGCATGTATTCTTCTTCTTGCTCCAACATCGGAAATTTGCGGATTTCCTGCATATAGCGGGATAAACCCTGTTCCGGCGATGGCGCCGGGAGGTTTGCATAACTCATCGACGTCCCTTCCTGTCTCTCTCTCCGAATATGTAAATGGTATTCACTTAACGCTATTTCAATAGTTTTGATTTAGTCTGTGACTATTACGGACGAATTTCCAGATTCGGTTCATTTGATCGCAAAAAATTCACAAATCCCGGCTGATTTCACAGATTTCGGCCTATTCCTCGAAGATATCATGGTCAATCTGCATCAGCTCCACCGGGGCGTTATTATCCTCGATCATCGCGACGATCAGACCCGGAGAGGGGGAATTTGGTTCGACGATAACTTTTTTACCCATTAACGCTTCGTTAAGGTTTTCCACCTCGAACGCCACATGGGGGATGGTTTTGACCAGATCAGGGAAATCGGCATCCGGTTCAAACCGGATCCATTCAATGCCAAATTCTGACGTCGAATAATTCCGCACCCACATCTTCAGGTGCGGAATAAACCGTTCTCCGTCAATAGGTTCCGTCGTTGGAATGCCAAGGTGATGGTATTTCATACGCGCTTTTACCCCAGCCCATTGCCCCTGTCCCGCGCTTTATTGTGCCCGTAACAATGCCAGCAGCGCCGCCATGTCGTCGGGCGGTGGGGCCGTATATTCCTGCGCCTCGCCACTCACCGGATGCACAAAGCCCAGCGTCGCAGCGTGCAAGGCCTGACGTGGGAAAGTGCGAAGCGCCTCCGCCACCTCCGGGTCAAGTGCCCCTTTTGGGATGGCGCGTTTCGACCCGTAAGTCTGATCCCCGATCAGGCTGTGCCCGGCATGGGTCATGTGCACCCTGATCTGGTGAGTTCGCCCGGTTTCCAGCTGGCATTCCACCAGCGACACCACTGGCCGCTCGGTCGGTCCAAAGGCCTCCAGCACCCGCGCCCGTGTGATGGCATGGCGACCAGCATTTTTCACCACAGCTTGCCGTTTACGGTCAGTTTTGTGCCGGGCCAAATTTCCCGAAATCCGGATCACACCACCTGGTTCAAACGCCACGCCCGGCACCCCGCGCAACCGCGGGTCCCCAGCGGATGGCGCCCCCCAGACCAACGCCAAGTATTTGCGATCCAACACATGTTTGGCAAATTGCACCGCCAACCCCTGATGCGCGGCGTCGGTTTTTGCGACCACCAGCAAACCCGATGTGTCCTTGTCAATCCGATGCACAATCCCGGGCCGTTTCGCACCGCCAATCCCAGACAGGCTCTCAGCACAATGATACAACAGCGCATTGACCAAGGTCCCGGTTTCGGACCCCGGCGCAGGATGCACAACCATCCCGGCGGGCTTGTTGACAACGATCAGGTCGGCATCCTCATAGACCACGTCCAGCGGGATGTTTTCCGGCTGTGCCTCTATATCCTCGGCCTCTGGCAAATCGACCTCGAACACCTGTCCCGGTCGCACTTTGGCCTTGGGATTGGTCACCACTTCCCCATCCAGCGTGACCGCCCCGTCCTCGATTAACGACTGAATACGGGACCGTGACAGGGTAATGTCCTCTGGCACTAGCGCGGCCAAAGCCTTATCTAGACGGTTGGCGGGCGAGTCCCCGACCACAAGGCGTAATGACGAAGGGTCAGACATGAGCGACGATATTCCAGATCATCAGCCGGATATGCCCGAACCCTCGGGTCTGCGCAAGCTACGCGTCATAGTGACCTTGCTGACCGCAACAATGATCATCGGGATCCTCGCCATATTTTTCCTTATATTTTACAAGATCATGCAACCCGCTGTTCCTGATCTGGCCTTGCCGGAAACTCTCGAAATTCCCGAAGGCGAAACCGCGCAGGCGATCACTCAGGGGCGTGACTGGATTGCCATTGTGACCATTGATGCCGAAGGTCAGGAGCGTATTCGTATTCTGGACGTAGACGGCTCCCCCCGTCAGGTCGTAGACTTGCGCCCATGAGTCTGCCGCCCGGTTTCCTTGACGAGCTTCGCGACCGCACCAGCCTGCATCAGGTGGTGGGGCGCAAGGTGACTTGGGACAACCGGAAGTCCAACGCAGGTAAGGGCGACTATTGGGCGCCCTGCCCCTTCCATCAGGAAAAAACCGCGTCTTTTCATGTGGATGACCGCAAGGGGTTTTACTATTGCTTTGGCTGTCACGCCAAGGGTGATGCGGTCACTTTCGTAAAGGAAACCGACAATGTCGGGTTCATGGAGGCGGTTGAAATCCTTGCCCGCGAAGCAGGGATGGAAGTGCCGAAACAGACCCCACGGGATCAGCAACGCGCGGACGAACGCAAGCAGCTTGCCGATGTGATGGAGGAGGCGGTGAAATATTACCGCCTGCAACTTCAGACCGCTCGCGCCGCGGATGCCCGCGCCTATCTGGAACGCCGCGGCCTGCCCACCAAAACGCTGGACCGTTTCGAAATCGGCTTCGCCCCAGACGACCGGACGGCGTTGCTGGCACACCTCAAGACTAAGGGCATCGCAGAGGATCAGATCATCGCGACAGGCATGGCTATTAAACCCGACGACGTCGGTGCCCCTTATGACCGGTTTCGCGGCCGTATCATGTTCCCGATCCGCGACGCCCGTGGCCGCTGCATTGCCTTTGGCGGTCGCGCGATGGACCCGAACGCCCGGGCCAAGTATCTGAACTCTAACGAAACCGTCCTGTTCGACAAAGGCCGCAGCCTTTATAACCACGGTCCCGCCCGCGAAGCCTCGGGCAAGTCCGGTGCACTGGTTGTGGCCGAAGGATATATGGACGTGATCGCGCTGGCACAGGCCGAGATCGAACATGCCGTCGCCCCTTTGGGCACGGCAATTACCGAGGACCAGCTCCGCCTGATCTGGCGGATATGCGAGGAACCGGTGATTGCCCTTGATGGCGATAAGGCGGGGATTAGCGCGGCCATGCGGCTGATCGATCTGGCGCTGCCCATGCTGGAACCCGGCAAGTCACTGCGATTTTGCATCCTCCCCGAAGGCTTGGACCCGGATGATCTGATTAAGTCTCAAGGTGTGGCAGCAATGCAGAAATTGCTGGACGGTGCTCGGCCTATGGTTGACCTGCTTTGGCAGCGGGAAACAGAAGGCAAGGTGTTCGACAGCCCCGAACGGCGATCCGCCCTTGATGCCAGCCTGCGCAAGGCTATTGGCCAGATCAAGGACCCGTCTTTGCGCAAACATTATGGCGCTGCCATTCAGGAAAAACGCCAAACCCTGTTCGCCCCCGCTGGTCGCCAGCGCGGTCCTTACCGCCCTTGGTCGTCGCGAAAGCTGCCCGGCGGCGCGACCCCCGCGACAAAGGCCTCGTTGCTGGCGCAGCAATCTGGTGGATTGGAAACCGAAGCCCGGGTTCGCGAATCCGCAATTCTGACCGGGTGCCTGAACCATCCCCATCTGGCCGAAGAATTCGAAACCACGCTGGAACGGACGTCCTTCTTGTCCAATGACCTCCGGCAAATTCGCGATACGCTCTTGTCAAAGCTGCACGACGCCCTAGATAAACCAGACGCCGAACAGCGGGACGATTTGCTGGCGCATATGACAGACGCCTTGGGCTTTGCCCCCCTCCCCAAACTTACGGCGATTGGACAAGTCCGCGCCAACCGGCATCTACAATCCGGTGCGCAGCCCGAATTTGCCCGTCAGGCCATCGCCGAAGAACTGGCAAAGCAGGCTGCTATTCTGGGCATTTTGCAGGAGATAAAGGATGCAGAAGCAGAAATCACCGGTGTCGCCGATGAGGGTCTGACCTGGCGGTTGAACCAAGCGCGCGAAGCCCAAAGTAAGATCACCAAGGAGGCCGTTGAACAAGATGACAGCGACACAGCTGACGATGCATCCCTGTCCAAAGACCTGCAAACCCTGATCGACAATCAGATTTGGGTAAAAAAGAAACGCTAACCCTTGCGAATCAGTGATTCGCGCTGGCATTGCGAATCATGTATAAACCACTGATTCGCGGCTGATCTTAGAATTGGGAGACCTCATGTCCGATACGGATACCGATACCGACCAGAAACCCGAGGATGACGCATCCGGCCCATTGCTGGATATGAGCCAAGCAGCGGTCAAGAAGATGATCGCACAGGCCAAATCGCGCGGCTACATCACCTATGATGAACTGAACAAATTCATGCCCCCGGATCAGGTCTCGTCCGAACAGATCGAAGACGTGATGGCGATGCTGTCGGAAATGGGTATCAACGTTGTCGAAGACGAAGAAACCGATGACGAGGATAACGAGGACGGGGACGTCGAAGATTTTGGCGGGTCCGGATCACGTGAACTGGTCGCGGCGGCCGCCACGTCGGAAACGCTGGATCGCACCGACGACCCGGTGCGCATGTATCTGCGCGAAATGGGCACCGTGGAATTGCTGTCCCGCGAAGGCGAAATCGCGATTGCCAAACGTATCGAAGCTGGCCGCAACACGATGATTGCCGGCCTATGCGAAAGCCCGCTGACCTTCCAAGCGATCACCATCTGGCGTGACGAGCTGTTGGAAGAAGATATCATGCTGCGCGACGTGATCGACCTGGATGCGACCTTTGGTCAACAGATGGAAGATGACGAGGAAGCCTCTATCCTTGGCTCGGTGCCCGAGAGCGTCGTCAAGGCTGCCAAGAAAAAAGAGGAAGAAGCCGAAAAAGAACCGGAACTGGACGCAGACGGCAACCCCGTTGTGACAGATGAAGATGATGACGAGGACGAAGATGATCAGGCCAACCTGTCGCTTGCCGCGATGGAAGAGGCTTTGAAACCTGCCGTTCTGGAAACGCTCGACCGGATCGCTGAAAACTATCGCCGCCTGTCGGAGATGCAGGAAGACCGGATGGCGGCTGCACTGTCATCCAAGGAAACCTTCACCTCGAACCAGGAATTGGAATATCAACGGCTGCGCTCGGAAATTGTGGAACTGGTGAATTCGATGCACCTCCACAATAACCGTATCGAAGCGCTGGTCGATCAGCTTTACGGCATCAATCGCAAGATCATGTCGTTGGATAGCGCAATGGTAAAACTCGCCGATCAGGCGCGGGTGAACCGGCGCGAATTCATCGACGAGTATAAAGGGTCAGAGCTGGACCCGGACTGGATCAACCGCGTGTCCAAATTGAAGTCCCGCGGCTGGGATATGCTGACCGGTGAGATGTCGGACAAGGTCGATGAAATCCGCGAGGAAATGGCCGAAGTCGGCCAATATGTCGGCGTTGATATTTCCGAGTTCCGTCGCGTCGTTCAGCAGGTTCAGAAAGGCGAGAAAGAAGCCCGCCAAGCCAAGAAAGAAATGGTCGAGGCAAACCTGCGCCTCGTGATTTCGATCGCCAAGAAATACACCAACCGTGGCTTGCAATTCCTGGATTTGATTCAGGAAGGGAACATTGGCCTTATGAAGGCGGTGGATAAATTCGAATACCGCCGGGGCTACAAGTTCAGTACCTATGCGACATGGTGGATCCGTCAGGCGATCACCCGGTCTATCGCGGATCAGGCGCGCACGATCCGTATTCCGGTTCATATGATCGAAACGATCAACAAACTGGTTCGGACTGGTCGGCAGATGCTGCACGAAATTGGTCGTGAGCCGACACCGGAAGAATTGGCCGCCAAGCTGCAAATGCCGTTGGAGAAAGTTCGCAAGGTGATGAAAATCGCCAAGGAGCCGATCTCGCTGGAAACCCCGATTGGGGACGAGGAAGACAGCCAGCTTGGTGATTTTATCGAAGATAAGAACGCGATCCTGCCGCTGGACAGCGCCATTCAGGGCAACCTGAAGGAAACGACGACACGCGTGCTCGCCTCGCTAACACCGCGTGAAGAACGCGTGCTGCGCATGCGGTTTGGCATTGGGGTCAATACCGACCATACGCTGGAAGAAGTCGGCCAGCAGTTCAGCGTGACCCGCGAACGTATCCGCCAGATCGAAGCCAAGGCGCTGCGCAAGCTGAAGCATCCTTCGCGGTCGCGTAAGCTCCGTTCGTTCCTGGATCAGTAACGATCCGCCGGCATCTGAAAACACTTGAGACCAGTCTGCTGGTGGTGGGCTTTATGCTCACCTTCGGCATTCTGGTGTATCAGGCGATTTGGGTCGAACCCCCGCGCGAATTCAAGCATATCGCTTGGGGCTTTCTGGTGATTGGGATCAGCTTCATACTGCCTCGTTTTCTGGCCGTCCGTCAGTGGTCGCAGGTTGAGGCACGCATTGTGACGATCAAGGAAAGTGACGAAATGCAAGACCTGCGCTTTACCTATGAGGTTAACGGTGAAGCGTTTCACGGACGACATCACGAAACTGGTCTGAAGAAAGTTGGGGACCCGATAATCATCCTTGTCGATCCGAAGCGCCCGGAAAACCACATCGTTCAAACACCCGGCGTTAACCTGTTGGGGATTGCGTTTATCGTCGTTGCCATTCTGACGCTTTTGATGATCTAACGCCAATCCGATCACGTGCCTGTCGGCGCGTTTCGTTTCAGTGCACTTGCGCGTTCGCGTTGCCCCCATAACACATATCGTTTCTGATTAACTGTCGCGTGACAGGGTCAATTTCTTGAGTCATGATCCGCATCATGCAGACAGTGTTCAGGATTACGACCGAGGGTCAGGGGCTTTATGAATTCACGCAGCAAGTGGAGTCTTGGGTGACTGGTATCGGCTTGCTGACCCTGTTCGTGCGTCACACGTCATGTTCGCTCCTCATTCAGGAAAACGCCAACCCCGAGGTGAAAATTGACCTCACCAATTTCTTCCGTCGTCTGGTGCCACCAACCACGGATCCCTCTATGTCCTATTTGACCCACACTTACGAAGGGCCGGATGATATGCCAGCCCATATCAAGGCAGCCCTGACGCCGGTATCTCTTTCGATCCCGGTCATTGACGGGCGATTGTCACTGGGCACATGGCAAGGAGTTTATCTTTTTGAACATCGCGATCGCCCGCACACACGCCAAGTCGTTGCGCATTTGTCAGCATAATCACGCAAACAGGGCCTGTGCTTCATAACGCTTCAACGACAGACGTGCGCTATGTCCATACGCGCCAAGATTCTTCCGCAGATCCGGGAATAAGGCATAGATTTCGTCCTGCACGTTTTTGTCCAACGTACTCATCCCCGTTGCACCGGGAAGAAAGCTTTCTGACGGTGCGCCATTGGCAAATACAATTTCGTGGCGATCAAGCAAGAAATGATAATACGTCACCATCCCACCCCGGCGTGGTCAAATGCTTGTGTCGTTGACCAGGGATTTAGCCGTGGCGAGCACCTCACGTTCGCCAAACAGCGTTAGGGCGCGCCAGTCATTGATCAACATCCGGTGTTGCGGTGATACGGTAAGATCTTTGGTGTTTCCCAACGCGCCCACGCGAAATTCGATAGGTGCAAGGTCAGCACGCGCTGGAACCGTGTTCGCATGAATCCAGCGTATTGTTTGTAGGCCATTGTCCATGGTTTGCACCAGATCCCCGACTTTCAGTTGCTCGATCGGGCGTTCACCACAGTCGGTCAGGATCATCGTGCCTGCACCAAAACAAATCTCAAAATTGGTGGTAGCGCCAATAGCGACCGTTGAGCTTCCAAGCAGAAAACTGCCGGAGATAAGGTTTGGGTCCACCGAATCCGGATCTTCGGGCACAAACCGGATAATCGTGTCCAACAGTCCGGTTGCAACGACAATATAGCCGCTGATCGGGATTGGGCCCGTTAAACTACCGCCAGTCGGCGTATAGGTCACATTAAGCGTCGCGCCCAGAACAAGTGTAACGGGAAGTGAATCGACCGTCTCGTTCGGATCCAGAATATCGCCAATGAAGTTATCATCCGGATCGCTGTAGGTATTTGAAGACGGCACCATTAAGGATATCGGCAACGTTCCACCGCCTAATATTGCGGATAGTGAAAGTCCCATATCCCAACCGAATATGTCCTTTGACGGCATTTTCGATCCCCCAATCTAAAATGTGTCCCTCCCAGAAAACCAATACGTTATGTCTGTTTGTTCATAACGCATACTCGCCATACTACAGTTAGCAATTTAAGATATATTTGATTAAATTTGTTTCTACCCTTGATTGTTTTTAAACATCGGACATTCCTGATGTCAATGCGAACATGGTTCGCCAAAACACCTGTATCTTCCGAAGACATTTCCAATCTGCAGATATGTGGTGGAGACGCGTAAATCTTGTAAATCGCCTCTCTTGACACCCAAATGCTTGAATTTGGCGAGATAGCCTGCCAAAAGATAGACAGGGACAAAGAACGAGGTAGGTAATGCGGTGCCCCTTTTGTGGTAATATTGATACTCAGGTAAAAGATTCCCGTCCGGCAGAAGATCACGCCGCCATTCGCCGGCGCCGTGCCTGCCCGGCATGTGGTGGGCGTTTTACCACCTATGAACGCGTGCAGTTGCGGGATCTGGTGGTCATCAAGAAAAATGGACGTCGCGAGGATTTTGATCGGGACAAACTGGATCGCTCCATCCGGATATCCATGCAGAAACGACCGGTAGAGCCGGAGCGGATTGATCAGATGATTTCCGGGATTGTTCGGCGGTTGGAAAGTTTGGGCGAAAGCGACATCCCGTCTGACCTGATCGGACAGATTGTGATGGAAACGCTGGCGCGGATTGACACTGTTGCCTATGTACGCTTCGCGTCGGTCTACAAGAACTTCCAGAATCCTGATGATTTCGAGGATTTTGTGCAGGAACTTCGTCCACCCGAAGACGGAAAAGACGACTGAGCATGACCCGGCGAGGCGACGTGCGATGGATGCGTTTGGCGCTTACCCTCGCGCGGCGCGGGCTGGGAAATGTCTGGCCAAACCCGTCCGTGGGTTGCGTGATCGTTAATGGCGATCGTGTTGTCGGGCGGGGGTGGACCCAACCCAACGGGCGGCCGCACGCTGAACGCGTCGCGCTGGACCAAGCCGGGGCAGCGGCGAAAGGGGCGACAGCTTATGTCACGTTAGAGCCCTGCTCTCACCATGGCAAAACACCTCCTTGCGCAGATGCGTTGATCGCCGCGGGCATAACCCGTGTCGTCGCCGCATTGGAGGACCCGGACCCGCGCGTGTCGGGGGATGGTTTCCGGGCGTTGCGCGAAGCGGGCATTCATGTCGATGTCGGTTGTTGCCAGGACGAGGCGTTCGAGCTGAACCTAGGATTCTTGCTGCAACGGACGCTGGGGCGTCCGATGGTAACACTGAAACTGGCGGCGACTTTGGATGGCAAGATCGCCACCGCAGCGGGGGAAAGCCGGTGGATCACCGGGTCGCAATCGCGACGGATGGTGCATCACATGCGGGCGGAACATGATGCCATCATGATAGGCTCGGGCACGGCCATTGCGGATGATCCGCGATTGGATATTCGCTTGGACGGGTTGCGGCAGCGCGCACCCGTGCGGGTGGTGGCGGATAGCGCACTGTCACTGTCGCTGACTTCGCAATTGGCGGTGACGGCGCAAGAACAACCAGTTTGGTTATGTCATCGCCATGATGTTGATCAGAGCCGTCTTAAAGCCTGGCAAAGCACATCTGCAGAATTGATCGAAGTGGGTGGCGGGTCCAGTCTGTCACCATCCGATATGCTGCAAAAGCTGGGGCAACGTGGCATAACCCGCGTGCTCTGCGAAGGTGGTGCGGGGTTGGCAGCCTCTCTCCTATCCGAAAATCTTGTGGACAGGCTGGTGCTATTTTCAGCCGGCAAGGCCATGGGATCAGAAGGGGTGCCAGTTATTGGACCACTTGGTGTTTCCCAATTATCCCTCGCGCCGTTATTCACGCTGTTATCCACACGACAAATCGGCGAGGACGCGGTCAGCGTCTGGGCACCTATCGCCAGATGAAGCGAAATCGTGACAGTCGCGATTGCACGCCTGACAGCATAGCCAGCCGTGGCGGGCGAGGAACAGATGCAGCCGCCAACCGTTCAACCGCCAGCTCAGCGGTCATCGGGCGTTTGGAAATCGGGTCCCAATAGTAGGGGTAGCCGATCAATGCCGCATGAACCAACCCGTCAAGTGATACCGTGACGTCGCGGCGCGGTGATCGAGGTCCCAGATCGCGGGTCAATCCCCATCCAGCGTAAAATGGCGTGCCAAGACATGTTACCGGTTTCCCCCGCAAAAGGGCTTCGAAACCGGTCAGTGATGTCATCGTCCAGACCTCGTCCACGCGATCCAGTAACATGGCGATATTGGCATCGGGCAGTGCCAAATCGTAGACTTGCGGAACCGCGGCGCTGTCCCGCAATCCGGCAACAACGTCGGGATGGGGTTTGTATATGATGAACGCGTCCGGGTTGGCGTGGCGCGCGGCCTGAAGCAGCCCGGCATTGGTGTGAATCTTTGTTGTCGCGTGGCGGATAGAGGCGTCATCTTCAACCTGTCCCGGCACCAGAATGACCTGCCTGTCCGATGGTAGATCAAGCTCGTCAGATTTTGCTGTCAGGTTGTATTTGCTAACCCCGGCCTCCAGAATCCCGGCACGCAATCGCGCCGCCCTTGCCAATTGCGCAGGCGGCAGGTGAACGGACTCTTTGATCAATTGTTCCAGTCGGCTGGGGTGGTTTGGGTCATAATAAATTCCGATATCATCAAAAACCAACGATAACGGCGGAGTGAGTTTTGCCCCCAGTCCGCGTGAGCGCAGAAAACCGTCTTCGACCCTAAGATCAAAGTCGTCGGATTCCGATAGAGCACTGGCCCAAGTCAGCGTCTTGACATTCGTTTCGGACGGGACCCGGTGGGAAAAGCGAACAGAATGGTTCCCTCCCCCCAGAAATTTCTGCAAATATGGACGCTTCCACGCGCGAATATTGGCAGCCTGGATCGGAAATCGCCCCAGCCAATAGTGTCGGACCTCCTCCAACAACTGTTCGGCGGCCTCCTCGAACGTGCAGGCACGATTTGCCGCGTGGTTAAACCATAGCGGATAGTCCAGCATTGCGATGGCAAACAGGCTTTCGGCGCTATGGCGTCTGTTCCGCCGGTCAGGCGGGTTTCGGTCATCGCTCAAGCCCCAACCCGCGTAAAAGGGTTGACCAAAAACGACGGGCACATGACCGGCAAGGATGGCGTCAAACCCCAATTGCGAGGACACGCAGTAAACCTGCTTTGCACCTTCTAGAATATCCCAAGGGTTCGTGCCCACATCGCAAAAACGTGTGCGGGTATCAAGCTGCTCGGGGCGGAAATGACCTTTGCCACGGGTCAGTGCGGCCGGATGAGATCGGATCAGGATTGGCGTGTCGGGATGCTCGGCGCGCGCAGCATCCAACATATCGCTAAAGGTCTTGGCATCGGCCTGACCATAGCGGATTGACGCATCACCTGGGACCTGATCGACGATCAAAATATATCCAGGGGTGGGCAACTCCCCGTCTCCGCGTGGGACAGGTGAATATTTTGACAGCCCGAATTGGCGCAGAAAGGCAATCGCTTCAGCAGCCCGTTGCAGCTGTTCAGGGTCAGGTACAGAAGTTTGCAACAGCTGTTCAAGGTCTGACGGACGCGACCCATCGAAATGCACACCTGTCCGATCCACGGTTATCCCCAACGGGGCATATTGCGGCCCCGGTACTGGCGAGCGTAAAAACGCATCTTCGAAAGTGGTGATCTTTTTATCACCGTCTGCTTTTTCAATCTGGCGTTCAGACCTGTGCACCCGCCCCCAAACGGCAAGATTGTCGTGCCGCCGCCACGGCCAGGCAGGACGCATCGCAAAGCCATACGCGCGCAGAATGGGACGAAGTGTTCGCCAAGTCAGTAACCCGAACGACCCGGTGACGAGCCGTTCTGGGATGCGATCAGTTGAAGATGTTTCCAGCGGTATCAACGGCGTTATCGATGGCCGAGAATGTGTTCAACGACCCCACAATGGACCCAAGGATCTTTTGCCAAGCGACATAAGGCGCTTCGGTCACATAGATGGTATCTTCGTCCTGAATCTGGAATTGTTGTGCAATGAAGATCGACGATTCCTTGGTCAGGTCGATCACATAAGCAACGCGCTGGGGTGTAGTGATATCGGTGCGACCCAGAACCTTGTTGGCGATTTCTGGGGGTTCCACCCGGAACACGAATATTCCGCGCGGATTGGCACTCGATTCCCTCAATCCTCCGACCAAGGACAACGCTTCGATTGCGTTCGGGTTTGCGGTTTCAAAATTCACTTTTTGCTGACCCGTCGCACCCATCGAGATGAAGTAACGTTCGTCCTGTTCGATAAATATCCTGTCCCCCGGTCGCAACGCGATATCGTTTGACGGATCATCAAACAGGTCCTGCATCCAGATTGATCCGATTTGCTCGCGACGTCTGATGGTGATCTTGACGATTTTCGGGTCCAGCGAGATACCACCAGCAGCAGCGATCATACCTGTGAGGCGTCGGGTTGACACTTCAAGCGGGAAAATCCCCTGCCCGGTAACCCCGCCCAGAATGGAAACGGTCGAGCCTTCGCCGCTTTCGCGTTGCACCTCGACTTGTGGGTCAGGCGTTTGTGTCGATAGCATACTGGCAATGATTTCGCGCAAGTCGGCAGGCGTCCGACCCGCGGCCTTGATGGTGCCGGCGAACGGCACATAGATATTCCCCAATTGATCAACACGTTGCGGTGACAGGGCGGTTACCTTGCTGCCAAGGCTTGAAAAAATGCCATCGTCGACGTTTTCCCAAATGGTGATCGACAAGATGTCTCCTGGTGTGATCGTGTCCACCGAAATCGGTCCCGCGCTCAGAAATTCGCGGCTGAATCCCAAAGTTTCGGCGCGAAAAGCGGCCAGCGCAACTTCAGAAGTCACATCAATGATATGCACGTCTCCGCCATTTTCGACGGCGCTGTCACGGATTTCGTTTTCCGTCGGCCCCGAGCGCGGTAGCGCACAGGCTCCAAGAGTTAATACCAATGAAACTGCTAATCCAAAACCGCTAACCTGCCTGCGATTTATCATATTTGCCCCGTCGTTCTAACGTGTGTTTTCGGGGAAACTATCGGAAAAGCTATGCAGCGGCCAGATTTAATTGGTCTTTTGAGAAATTTTCGGCTGAAGTGTGACGTGTTCATAGGGGGAATGCTCGGACAGCATCATATCGACGAGACGCCGTAGCGTTTGTGCCCGCCCGCGCTGGGTATAGAACCCCCCACCCACTTGAGAGGTCTCAAGAAGGAACAACCGATAATCATGATAGGCCTCCCAATCCGGATGATCCGGGTTGGCAAAAAAGTCTCGCAAGGGCTGCTGCGAGACAAATTCGGGTTTCGCAAACACCGACCGCCCCTGCACCCAAACCGGCAATGCGCGCCACAACGCCTGTTGTGAAGCCGTCGAATTCACCGTTACGACCGAATTGGCGGCATCCAATAACGGTCCCAGCTTTCCCCCAGGAACAAACCTGACACGGTCAGAAACTTTATTTGCCCGTGCCGCACGTCTGACTTCGCGCGTCAGCGGCTCTCGCCAATCTTCGAACGGATGCGCCTTGAAGGCCAGAAGGTGATGCTGCGGCGCCCCATTCGCAAATTCGGCGATGGTAAAGCGAATAAACTCGCCGACAGATGTCAGGTCAGAATGCGATCGCAGCGACGCATCATGGCTAAGCTGCAGCAGCACCAGATGGTAAACGGACCCACTTCGCAATAACCGACGCGTGCGAATGCGCCGTTGGAGGCCATGAACCGGCATGACCAGAAGGCGGCGGATATATAAATACAGTTCCTTCAGCACACCGATATTGCGATGTGGCTGGTATCGTCGATAGCGCGGGATCGGCAACGCCACACAAAGATGATACAGGAATCCGTAAAACGCATGGTGCCAGATCGCCCCCCACATCACCGGAATTTCCGGAAGGTCGGCGTGATGATCGGAAACCATTTCTTGCATCTGCGCGACTGACATTTGCATGATTGGCGAGTTGCCATTGGTTCCGCCACGTTCATAGGTGATCCAATAGGGCCGCAAATACCCCTCTTCGAAACAATGTGCCGTGATGTTCAGGTCATTGGCGACGGCACGGGCGATTTTGTGAAAGGGGCGGCTATCACCATATAGCACGATATCCGTGATCTGATTGGCGGTGATATAGTCCTTCAGGTACGTCGCCCAACTGTCGATTGTTCCGTCATAGCCGATATAAGGCAGGTTACGGTGCCAGAAAATCCTGTCGCCAAATGTCGCGCCAATACGGGATACCTGCGACCCTGTTGCCGCCAATTTGCGTGCCAATTGACGAAAAAACGGACCGTGTGGTCCTTGCAAAAAAAGAAAATGTCGCTGTCGAGTCACGCTATACCTACATCTAGACAAGGTCGAATTACTGCATAAGTGGTTAATCTTCAATGAGCGCAGCCCTTGCCCCTGCGCATTGCGCGGGTTACCACCGCATCAGATCAACAGGAACAACGATGTTTACAGGAATCATTACCGATATTGGCACGATCCAAACCGTCGATGGGGATCAGGATCGTCATGCGCGTATTGCCTGCCATTACGACCTTGGCCAAACCGATCTGGGTGCCAGTATCGCATGCGACGGGGTCTGTCTGACCGTTGTGTCGAAACAGTCCGACAGTTTTACTGTCGATATCTCGACCGAAACACTGGAAAAAACCAACCTGTCCGGTTGGCAAGTCGGCAAACGCATTAATCTGGAAAAAGCCCTGCGCGTTGGGGATGAATTGGGCGGGCATATTGTGACCGGTCATGTCGACGGGCGGGCGAAGGTTGTGTCTGTATCCCAAATTGGCGAAAGCCTCCGCGTGGAATTCGCTGCACCAACTGCGTTAGCGCGGTTTATTGCGCCCAAAGGATCTGTCGCCTTGAATGGCACCTCTTTAACGGTGAACGAGGTTGATGGAGATAATTTCACTGTCAACCTGATCCCTCATACGCAAACCCACACGACCTGGAATGCTGTGAAAGCTGGCGACCTCGTCAATCTGGAAATCGACACTTTGGCGCGATATGTCGCGCGTCTGGCGGAAACCGCATGAGCTACGAAGACGCCATATCCCCCATCGAAGATATCATCGCCGACGCCAAAGCCGGAAAGATGTTCATTCTGGTGGATCACGAGGACCGCGAGAACGAAGGCGATTTGATCATTCCCGCGCAGATGGCAACCCCGGAGGCGATCAATTTCATGGCTATGCATGGTCGCGGCTTGATCTGTCTGGCGCTAGAGGCCGAGCGGCTGGATGCATTGGGGCTGACGATGATGTCCTCGTCCAACTCTTCACGCCACGAGACCGCCTTTACGGTGTCCATCGAGGCGCGCGAAGGCGTGACAACAGGGATATCTGCGCATGATCGCGCCCGAACAATCGCGGTCGCCATTGACCCCGCAATGGGACCCCAGGACATCGCCACACCGGGGCACGTATTTCCGCTACGCGCTCGTAAAGGGGGTGTGTTGGTGCGCGCGGGTCATACCGAAGCTGCTACAGATATCTCGCGTCTTGCCGGGTTAAGCCCAGCCGGTGTGATTTGTGAAATCATGAATGAGGACGGGTCGATGGCACGCCTGCCTGACCTGATCGCCTTCGCGCAGCGTCACGGGCTGAAGGTTGGAACGATCTCGGATCTGATCGCCTATCGTCGTCGCCATGACAATCTGGTCCGCGAAACCGACTCGCGACAGGTATCCTCGGTTCACGGCGGTGACTGGACGATGCGGGTCTTTACCGATGAAACTCATGGTTCGGAACATATCGTGATGTCGATGGGGGATTTGACCGGTGCACCGGTTCTGTGCCGGATGCATTCCGTCAATCCGCTAGATGATCTGTTGGGGCTAACACCGGGGCGCCAAGGGCAGATTGCTGGGGCGATGAAACTGATCGCCGAAGAAGGTCGTGGCGTCATTGTTTTGTTGCGCGACGTCACAATGAAAATCAATCCTGGGGGCGCATCCCCTCAAACGTTGCGGCAATATGGACTGGGTGCGCAAATTCTAAGTGCGCTGGGACTGCGGGACCTCATCCTGATCACGAATTCGCCAGCGCCAAAGGTGGTCGGCTTGGACGGATATGGCCTGTCGATTACCGATACGCGCAAATTACCGGAGGTATAAATGGCACAAAGCGAACCGCATTATCATATGTCTGCACCCAAGTTTGATAAACCTGTGCGTATCCTGATTGTTGTTGCCCCCTATTACAAAGATATCGCCGACCAGCTTGTCGAAGGGGCGAAACGCGCCATAAACGCCGCAAATGCCGTGTGTGATATCGTCGAGGTTCCCGGCGCGTTGGAAATTCCTCCGGCCATCGGATTGGCACAGGCGACGCGCTATTATGATGGTTACGTAGCTTTGGGCTGTGTAATCCGGGGCGAGACGACGCATTACGAAACCGTCTGTAACGAATCCGCACGCGGGCTAATGTCGTTGGGGCTATCCGGCATGTGTATCGGAAATGGTATTTTAACCGTCGAGACGATGGACCAGGCCATCGCACGTGCTGACGCTGAAGGGCAGAACAAGGGTGGTGGCGCGGCCGAAGCGGCCTTGCATCTGATCGCCCTTAAACGTCGCTTTACAAAATCCGATTCCACGCGTATTTCGCCGGCCTCTGACCATATCCTCATGGCTGGAAACCCAACCGACAACTCCGGAGCCGACTGACAATGCCTTCGAACACAGATAACCGTCGCCAGATGCGATCCACGGCGCGGTTTTATGCCGTTCAGGCATTGTTTCAAATGGAAGCCGCTGATCAGAGCTATGAAAGCGTCTGTCAGGAGTTTCTGGACCACAGGTTCGGGGCCGAAATCGAAGGTGATCTGTATTCAGATGCAGATGGCGACCTGTTCCAGTCATTGGTGAGCGACGCCGTCAACTATCAGGCGCGTATCGACAAACTGACCGACAGCGCACTGGTCGAAAAGTGGCCTATCAACCGGATCGACCCCACAATTCGCGCTCTGTTTCGGGCGGCAGGCGCCGAACTTATCCAGTCCGGCACCCCGGTAAAGGTGGTGATTTCTGAATTTGTTGATATTGCCAAGGCATTTTTCCCCGATGGGCGCGAACCCAAATTTGTGAATGCTGTGCTTGACCACATGGCGCGGGATATTCGTCCAGACGAATTCGTTCAGCGATAAACTTTACCCGAAATTTGGATAAAACTGACCATATTTCAAATAGTTAATGGTCACCTCGATAACGCGGGGATCGTTCATCATCGTTGAATGACTGACGGGAAAGGCAATGTGGCGGTTGTCGGGCGTATTCCCCCAAGCGCTGCGCACCGAGACCTTTCCGTCATTCTCACCCTCTATCCCAGTGATCAGCTTATAGGCAGGGATCGCAGCGGTTCCGGCGATTGCAGCCATATCCAACATCGAGTCATCCTCGCCACCATGAGGGGTCAACTGCGACAAAGCCGGGCCCAGCAATGCCCCAAAAATTTCCGCGCGAGCGGCAATTTCACTGCCAAAATTTGGCGATCCGATCTGCACAATTCGTCCACGACGCTCTGGGGGTAATCGTTTTGCGATTTTCTTGGCCAAAATTCCACCGAGCGAATGTCCAACGAAATGTAGCCTGACAGGAGCTGGCGGAAGTTTTTCGTAAATCATGTAAACAAGCGATTCAATTGTCGTGCGGGTCGAGGGATAATCGATCATCAGAATATCCAGACCTGCCTCCTCGACGGCGCGCGCGATACGGCGCATCGAATGCATCGATCGCCCCAAGCCGTGCAGGATGATTACCTTCTCGCTCATCCCAATAAGGTGAGGTCGCGCTCGGTCAGATTCAACCTGTTCAGCATCTGGCTCAGAACGCGACGTTTGGCGTCGTCCCATTCCGCAGTCCGCGAAGCATATAAGGTCGCCTGAGACTTAAGGATCAACCCATCTTCCAATATTTTCAGATGGTTATCGATCAGCGTTTGACCCGTTGTGGTGATGTCTGCAATTGCTTCTGCGGTCAGGTTTTTCACCGTGCCTTCGGTTGCACCTTGACTATCAACCAATTGATAATCCGCTACACCTTGAACCCGCAGGAACTCACGCACAAGATTGTGGTATTTGGTGGCGACCCGAAGGCGATAGCCATGCCGACGACGAAATGCGGCCGCAACCGCATCCAAATCATCGATCGTGTCCACATCAACCCAGACGGCCGGGACAGCCAACACCAGGTCGGCGTAACCAAATCCCAACTCGACCAGTTCCAACAGTTTCTCTGGCCATAAGGGAATATGTTCATTCACCAAATCCTGCCCGGTTACCCCAAGGTGAATGCGCCCGGCCAATAATTCCTTCGGAATCTCGCCCGAGGATAGCAAAACCAGTTCGACCCCATCCAGTGCGATGCGACCGGCATATTCGCGATCAAGACCAGTGCGTTCAATTGTGACGCCGCGATCTGCGAACCAGTTGATGGTTTGTTCCTGAAGGCGTCCCTTGGACGGAAGACCCAGTTTCAGACCTGCCATCACACCCTGCCTTTCAGCGCCAATAACGCTTCGGGACGTACAATTCCCCCAATCGCAGGGGTGCGCTGTCCCAGAATTTCTGTCAGCGCGTCATATCTGCCCCCGACGGCAATATGTGGAAGATCCGGACGGTTGGCCGCCGCAAAGCCAAAAACGAAGCCATCGTAATATTCCATGGTCGACACACCGTAAGAAGTGTCAAAAGCCAAGGCGCTGGGATCGAGCCCTTGATCTGCTAACGCGTCGGCGCGGGCTGCCAGGTTTTCACATACGTCCGACAATGAGGGTGCTATTTTGGCAAACTGCCGCGGGGCGTCAGCAATGCTACATTTCAGTTCCAATGTTTGCGTAATCATCGCCAACTCTGCTGCCGTCAAACGGGGAGTTTCCGCTTCGATTTTCAGGGTTCTTTGTCGAGAAATAATTTCATCTAACGAACGTAAACCGACATAATCCCCTGCATTTTCTATCAATAATCGAACATCTTGCGGATCTGTTGCATTTAGAACCTTTTCCCGCGATTTTGTTGGTATTTCCACATTCGAAAATCGTGACAACAAGCGCTGGAAACGGGCTGGACGCCAGACATGACGGCGCAAGGCAGCTTTACGGGCTTCTGTTGTCTCCATCGCGGTGATCACGGCAAAGATCAGGCTGACATCACCGATGACCGGAACCAAGTCCACCCCGTCAAAGCTTTCCGCAAACAGGGCAAAAATCGCGGCTTCGGCCTGGGGCTCATTCGTCAGCCCAAAACTTTCATAGCCCACCTGTAGATATTCGTTGGGACGCTGACTGCCCGGAATCTGCCGTCGCCAGACAGGACCGGCATAGACGTAATTCGCTGCTGTCTGTCCAGATTGCATATGCATCTGAACGACAGGCACGGTAAAATCCGGCCGCAGCATCAATTCCCCCTCGATCGGATCAAAGGTGGTGTAAGCACGGGAACGGATATTCTCGCCATACAAATCTATTAGAATATCAGCGGGTAAAAGAGCTGTAGGTTCAATGGGTTGCGCATGTTGACCAAAATGTCTGACCAGACGCATGACTTCAGCATTGACGGCGTCAAGGCCTGTCCCGGTACGGGCATCTTGCAGATATGCGCGATTGTTAACCATTTGCCCGTTCAATCATTTTTTTGATCGCGTCCACCAGCTCAGCTCGCGCGACTTCAAATTGTGCTGGCTGTGCTTTCCATTCTTCGTTGGATTGGATATTCGCCGCGAGCGCCTTTCCCAGTGCTAAATCCTTGATCTGAACGACACCACGATCACGCTCGTCAGACCCTTGAATGACAGCGACCGGAGCATTGCGCGTATCTGCGTATTTCAACTGGTTGCCGAAATTCTTGGGATTGCCTAGATAGACTTCGGCACGCAGCCCCGCGTTACGTAGCTCTGCCACGATAGTTTGATAGTCAACCATCCGGTCTCGATCCATGACAGTGACCAGAACCGGACCGGCTTCGGAATTGTTTTTAAACGATTTTTCACGAAGGGCGGCCAGCAGACGGTCCACACCAATGGAGATACCCGTCGCCGGAACCTCTTGCCCTGTAAAGCGTTTCACAAGGTCGTCATACCGTCCACCGCCAGCAACCGAGCCGAATTGACGCGGACGCCCTTTTTCATCGAGGATTTCGAAGGTTAGTTCGGCTTCGAACACCGGGCCGGTATAGTAACCAAGGCCACGTACAACGGACGGATCGATCAGGATACGATCAGATCCATATCCCTGCGCTTCGCTTAACTCGGCGATGGTTTCCAATTCAAGGACGCCCGTCATGCCGATTTCGGATGCGGATACCAATTCGCGCAACCGCACGCAGGTCGCAGCACCATCATCGCGGCGGGCATCCATGAAATTCATGATAATATCAGTCTGTTCGTCTGAAAGGTTCGCGCCGTCAGTATAGTCGCCGCTTTCGTCTTTGCGCCCCTTGCCCAGCAACGCGCGAACCCCGTCGGGGCCAAGACGATCCAGTTTATCGATCGCGCGTAGAACGATTCCTCGTTCAGTGGTAAACCTTTCTGGTTCGGATAGGTCGAGGATACCCGCAACTTCCATCACGCCATTCAAAACCTTGCGGTTATTCACACGGACAACGTAATCGCCGCACTCAATCCCGACCGCCTCCAAAGCGTCGGACAGCATGCCGCAAATCTCGGCATCCGCCGCCACAGTGGGCGTGCCCACCGTATCTGCATCACATTGATAAAATTGACGAAAACGCCCCGGACCGGGTTTTTCGTTGCGCCAGACAGGGCCGACCGAATAGCGGCGATACGGTGTCGGCAATTCATTGCGATATTGCGCATAAACCCGCGCAAGTGGCGCGGTCAGATCATAGCGTAGCGCGACCCAATCCTCGTCATCCTGCCAGGCGAAAACGCCTTCGTTCGGGCGGTCCACATCGGGCAGGAATTTGCCCAATGCCTCCACCGTTTCGACAGCCGGGCTTTCCAGCGGGTCGAACCCATAAGCATGATACACCTCGGTAATCCGCGACAGCATGGCGTTGCGCTCGGTGACTTCCGCACCGAAATAGTCGCGAAAGCCGCGTGGATTTTGCGCCTTTGGGCGCTGAGGTTTCTTTTTCTTGTCCTTGGCCATGCCGAATTCCTTATTTCGCCCATCGTCTAACGCAAGGCGCAAAGGCTCGCAAGCGCGAGGTGGTATCGCCGCGCGGAACGCGGTAAATAGGCCACATGACACCGATCCTCTATACATTCCGCCGCTGCCCGTATGCGATGCGCGCTCGTCTGGCCATTGATGCCAGCGCGGTCAGCGTGGAGCTGCGCGAAATCCTGCTGCGTGACAAACCTACGGCGATGCTGGAAGCGTCGCCCAAAGGGACGGTGCCGGTGCTGGTGGTTAACGATCAGGTAATTGACGAGAGCTTTGACATCATGCTGTGGGCATTGGCGCAGAATGATCCCGAGGGGTGGCTGCGCCACCGCAACGACGCATTGATTGGCGAATGCGACGGGACGTTCAAGGTGGCGCTCGATGCGTATAAGTATGGCCAGGGGGATGTGTCGGAACCGCGCGAAACCGCCGCCGAGTTCCTGCGTAAGCTTGATGTGATCCTGTCAGAACAATCCTGGCTTGGCGGTGATAGCTGCGCTCTGACTGACATGGCCATCGTGACATTCGTACGCCAATACGCACATGTTGATCAGGACTGGTTTTACGCCCAGCCCTGGCCGCATCTGATCCGCTGGCTGGATGATTTCAAAGCATCAGACAGGTTCGCGCGGATCATGCAGAAATACCCGCGCTGGCTGCCCGGCCAGCCCGCCATCACATTCCCGGAGGCCGCATGACGGACCGCATAACCCAGTTGGAAGAAGCCCTCGCCCACCAGACGAAACTGGTGGAGGAGTTGAATGATATGGTGTCGACCCAGACCCGCGAGATTGACCTACTGAAACGACAGGTCAAAATGCTAATCCAGCGGGCAGCCGAGGACGAGGCCGCAAACATGTCGGGTGTCGTCGTCGGCAACCAAAAACCGCCGCACTATTAATGCGTCGCCGGTGTCACCATCGCCGAAATCGTGTCCTGAATTGTGATCGAGCCCAGCAGTTTCCCAGTCCCATCCACGATTTTCGCGTTCACCGCACCCGCCTCTGACAGCTTTTTGGCCGCGTCTTCCAGCATTGCCCCGGACGAAATGATCAACGCATCCTTAGGCGGTTCCTTCTTGGTCATGATCGTGTCCACTTCGATCACGCGGCCACGATTCACGTCTTTGACGAAGTCGGTGATGTAAGCGTCTGCCGGGTTGAGGACGATGTCCTGCCCGCTACCCTGCTGGATCACTGCCCCGTCACGAAGAATCGCGATGTGATCGCCAAGGCGCAAGGCCTCGTCCAGATCATGGGTGATGAAGACGATGGTTTTCTCCAGCTCTTCCTGAATGTCCAGAAGCACCGTTTGCATGTCCATGCGGATCAGCGGGTCGAGGGCTGAGAACGCCTCATCCATCAGCAGGATATCGGCGTCGTTGGTTAGCGCCCGCGCCAAGCCGACGCGCTGCTGCATCCCGCCCGACAGCTGGTTGGGATAGTGGTCCTCGAACCCTTCCAGACCCACGCGCGTGATCCATTTACGGGCACGTTGTTCGGCCTCGTCCTTGTCGACGCCTTGAACCTCTAACCCGTAGACGGTGTTTTTCAACACAGTCCGGTGCGGCAGCAAGGCAAATTTTTGGAACACCATTGCGGTTTTGTGGCGACGAAAATCCTGTAATTCGGCATCGGACATTTTGCAGACGTCATTGCCTTGATAAATCACCTCGCCCGCCGTCGGGTCAATCAAGCGGTTAATGTGGCGGATAAGGGTCGATTTCCCCGATCCTGACAGCCCCATGACCACTGTGATTTTTCCGCCGGGCATGAAAATGTTAATGTCGTTCAAGCCCAGCACATGGCCGTGCTGCTCGTTCAGAGCCGCCTTGGACATGCCGCCTTTTACCAGATCCACATAGTCTTCGCCCTTGGGGCCAAAGATTTTGTAAAGGTTGCGGATTTCAATGCCATCACTAGCCATGGATTACCTCGGAATGTTTCTGCAAACGCTTGCCATAGGCTTGCGAGGCGCGGTCAAAGATGATGGCAATGGCCACGATGGCCAGTCCATTCATCACACCGAGCGTGAAATATTGGTTATTAATGGCTTGCAGCACTGGTTGACCCAGCCCGCGCACGCCGATCATGGAGGCAACCACAACCATCGCCAGCGACATCATGATGCATTGGTTGATACCCGCCATGATGGTGGGCAGCGCCAGCGGCAACTGCACGTCTTTCAGCTTCTGCCAGTTGGACGACCCGAACGCATCCGCCGCCTCTAACACATCTTTGTCAACCAACCGGATGCCCAGATTGGTCAGGCGGATCATGGGCGGGATGGCATAAATGACCACGGCGATCACGCCGGGCACTTTGCCAAGGCCAAAGATCATAACCACCGGGATCAGGTAGACGAAGCTGGGCATGGTTTGCATCAGATCAAGGATCGGCGTGATGATCGCCTGCAACCTGTCAGACCGCGACATGGCGATACCGATGGGAATCCCCAGCACAATCGCCGTAATCGTGCAGACCGTCACCATCGCAATGGTGCGCATCGTGTCTTCCCACATGCCAAAAATACCAATGGCGACAAGTGCCAGAAATGTCCCCAGCGCGATTTTCCAGTTGCGGCTTCCGGCGTAAACCGCGGCGACGATTACCGCCAGAATGATGATCCATGGCGAGGATATCAACAGATCCTCCAGCCAGATCAGGAATATCTTTAGCGGTTCCAGCATCGCTTCGAGTGTTTCCCCATAAGCGCGCGTAAATTCCTTGAAGCCGTCATCAAGCGTCACACGAATATCGCGCAACGTCTCGCGGCTTAATGATGGAAATTCAATCCATTCCATTTTCTGCCCTCCGAACCATTCAAAAAAGCCCGCCGGTTTCGCGGCGGGCTTTGAAGACGCTTACAGCGCGTCGTTAATCTTGGCGGCAACCTCGTCCGAGACCCACGCGCTCCACACATCCTGATGGTTTTCCAGGAAGTAGTAGGCGCCATCTTCGTTCGAACCCTGATTATCCGCCATCCATGCCAGAACCACACTCGCGGTTTTGTTGTCCCATGTCCGCGCTTTCACATAATCCATGGCAACACCGGCTTTTTCGGCGAAATCATCCGTGACAACCGTGAACACTTCGGAACGCACCCAGCTTGTCGGCTTCGGGTCGAGGCATTCAGGATTGGTGATGCAGGTATTCCACATCTCCTCATCGAAGGGCTGTTCGAAATCCAGAAGCGTCATGTCATATTTCCCAAGGATCGCGGTTGGCGCCCAATAGTAACCGAACCAACCCTCGCCACGTTCAAACGCACGGGCAATCGACCCGTCAAGGCCAGCAGCGGAACCCGGATCAACCAATTCGAACCCGGCTTCTTCCAGACCATAGGCTTTGAACAGGTTCGCATTATTGATCTGGCAACCCCAGCCAGCGGGGCAGCCAAAGAATGCACCCTTGGAGCTGTCTTCAGCTCCCGGGAACAGCTCCGGATGCTCCAAAGCCTGTGCGACGGTGGTGATGCCGTGCTCTTCGGCCAGCGAAGTTGGAATCCACCAACCCTCGACGCCACCTTCGTTCAGAACCTCGCCACCATAGATCAGATTGCCCTCGTCAACCGCAGCGTCCAGCGCCACGCGGAAGGCGTTGATCCACAGTTCCGGCGCCATGTCGGGTTCGGACTTTTCGGACATCGATGTAAATGTCGGCACGGTGTCGCCGGTGACCAACTCCACCTCGCAGCCATAACCTTCTTCGAGGATGATCTTGTCGATATAGGCCATGACCCCGGCCGAGGCCCAGTTCATTTCGGCCAACTGAACGGTGCCGCAATCCTGTGCGAACGCGCCAGACGCCCCGAACAAAGCAGCGGCAGCAGCACCTGATGCAAATAGTCGTTTCATTGATAGTCTCCCTAGTTTCTTAAAATCGGATGATTGGGCATAGTGCCCCTGTTGCCTACTAACTTTTCAGTGAGGCTGAGCGTATCTCGCCCAAGTTCTTGGCTCGCTCGCCCGTAGACGGTTGCCAGAGCGGTATGTGGAATTAATCCAACCCATGCGGAACCCTAACATGTGAGACAGGGATTGAAACCCGTTGGCGACAATTTATTGTCTATTTGCGACTTTTGGGGAATTATCGCGGCTGGCATAGGCTTTTGCGGCATAGGTTAACGCAATAGCGCCGACAAATGACCAACCCGCGAACAAATACATTTGCGTCGTAAAACTGAATCCCCAGTCAATCATCCAACCCATCACACCCGGACCAAGTGCCGAGAACAATACCATCAGTGACATAAAGAGTGACCGGATCGCTCCCAAATGTTTTGTTCCATAAACTTCAGGCCAGATTGACCCGTATACCGTACCGACGATGCCGTTCCCAACACCTTGCACAACCATATAGACCAGAATTGTAGATTGGGACTGACCGGCCCCCAATGCGACACAGGCAATCCCCATTGGCAGTAAGAAGGTCGGCAAAACCACCAGCGAGTTCTTGCGGTCAATAATCACCCCCACGATCAGACTGGTGATGGTAGACACCACCGTCAGAACAACAATGGACGCGGCAAAGACCTCTAGGCTCCAGTCTTTAGAGCCAAGCATGAAATCCTGGTGGAAAAAGATTGCTGTGCCAATGAATGGCGGGGCCAGCACACCCAAACATGTCACCCAAAACAGATGGTCTCTCAGCATCTCAGACCGTGTCCATTGCCGGATCGGCGCACGATCAGGTGCTTCGGGCTCGACCGTTCCACGCGGGATACGTTCGCGCTTCATCAACAGGTATGTGGTTGGCAGCGCGATAAATACCATGATGGCCGCTGAAATCAGCCAGCCTTGTCGCCAGCTAACAAACCCCATCAACACAACGAACCCGACCGGCAAAAGCGCTTGCGCCGCCTGAAACCCAAGCGAGGCAATCGATACCGCCTTGCCCCGGTTCGCACCAAACCACTTGCCCATCGCCGTCAGCGAAATATGGGTCATCATGCCTTGTCCAAACAGACGCAACCCGTAAAGCGCCACCAACAAAAGCAGAATATTTGATGCAAACGCCAGCAACGCGCAGGCAATCGCCAGCATGATGGCGGTAAATACGATGGTTGCCGCAACCGAATATCGATCCACGATCTGACCAAGCCATGGCAAGGTCCCTGCACTGGTGATCGTTGCAATCATATACAGCCCGCCATATTGACCCGAAGTCAGATCGAACGCCTCGCGGATCGGACCCGTCGACATGGCAATAAAAAATGTTTGCCCAAAGCCAGAGAACATCGCCAGAAGCAGTCCGCCCAAAAGCCAGCGGAGGTTGTTGCGCAGGAAAGATAGGTAGGAAATGCGGAAAAACTCCTTGAACTATCTCAAGTTCTAGAACAGCCCACCAGAAAGCAAAAGCGAATTATTCGAACGGATCTTCGACCTCGTCATCGTCCAAAACCGCACCTTCGCGACCCATCCGCATCATGTTTTCTTCAACCTCGCGAACTTCGTGGACACGGGCGATATAAGCTTTGTTTTCGGCGATGGGGATATCGGGGTCAAACACCTCGGCCAGATAACGCGTTGCACGACGATCGGATCTGATGAAAGCGCGGGCAATGTTTTCCGCCTCGGCCTTTGGATGCCCCAGACCGCGCAACGCCCGCTGCCCTGTACTGACCGCGCTATAGAATGTCTCGCGCACGATATCCGTCGCACCTGCATTATAAAGTAAATAGGTGTGATGACGATCCCGCGCGCGGGCGATGATATGAAGGTTGGGAAAGGCCTGACGCGCATTTCGCACCATCGCCGTCGCCTTTTCAACATCATCAATGGCAACGATAAACATCTTAGCGTCTGCGATCCCTGCCGCGTGCAGCAAGTCTATGCGCGACGCATCCCCGTAAAAGGATTTGATCCCGAACTTGCCGATAAAGTCCACCGTATCTGGGGACAGATCCAGCACGACGGTTTCATAGCCGTTACCCCGCAAGATCCGGTTGACGATCTGACCAAACCGCCCGGTTCCCGCGATGATAACGCTACCTTTGGCGTCGATCTCATCTTCGTCACGGGTATGTTTTTGCGTGGCGCGCGGCAGGATTACCTTGTCAAACAATATGAACAGAAATGGCGTCATCAACATCGACACCGCAATGACCATCAGCAATTGCTGAGACAAAACATTGGCCACTGCGCCTGTGGTCACGGCAAATCCCAGCAGCACAAATCCAAATTCACCGGCTTGCGCCAACGCGAGCGTAAACAGCCAACGATCCGATCCGCGTATTTTGAACAGCACCGCCAAAACATACAGGATCGCTGCTTTCAGCAGCACCAGCCCCAGCGCGAGCCCGACGATCAGCACAGCGTCCCGCGCCAGCACGCCAAAATCCATCCCCGCCCCGACGGTGATGAAAAACAACCCCAGCAGCAGCCCTTTGAAAGGCTCGATATCGCTTTCCAACTCGTGCCGATATTCGGAGTTCGCCAAAACCACCCCAGCCAAAAACGTCCCCAGCGCGGGCGATACGCCGACCAGATTCATCAACAGTGCCGTGCCAACGACCAGCAGAAGCGCCGCGGCAATGAACACCTCGCGCAGTCTTGCCCGTGCAATGAACCGAAAAACCGGGCGGGTCAGATATATCCCGCCGACAATAACCGCACCAATCGCACCCAGTGTGATCAGTGCCACCTGCCATCCTGCCAACGTGTCCATCCACGCTGCACCACTGTCATGTGCCACTTCGCCGTGCACGCTTGTCAAAATGTCAGGCGCGGCCAGCAGCGGCAATACGGCCAGCATCGGGATGATGATCACGTCCTGAAACAACAGGACCGAAAAACTCGCCTGCCCGCCGTCCGATTTCAGCAAACCCTTTTCGTTTAGGGTCTGTAACACGATCGCAGTTGATGACACGGCCAGAACCATGCCGACGGCCAGCGCCTCTTGCCACGGCAATTGAAAGGCAAGCCCGATCCCCATCACTGCAAGCATGGTAAGCCCGACCTGCAAGCCACCCAATCCAACCAATCGTTGACGCATATTCCATAACGTGCGTGGTTCCAGCTCTAGCCCGACAATGAACAGCATCATGACGACGCCGAACTCGGCGAAATGGCGGACCTCCTCTGCCTCGTGACCGACCAGCCCGCTAGTGGGACCAATCACGATCCCGGCGATCAGATAGCCCAAAACCGATCCCAGTCCCAGTTGCTTGGCAATGGGGACCGCGATTACAGCCGCGCAAAGATAGATGAAGGCATCGAATAAAAGTCCGGTCATGGCGTCATGATCATGTGCAAAGACCCGGACAAAGTAAATCCGCCCCGGGGGAAGCTGGGGCGGATTCTAAGGAAGAGGTTTAACGAAGGTTACGCAGCCTGTCCGTCGAACTGTTCTTCCTCAGTCGATCCGGTCAACGCCGTGACCGAAGATGTGCCACCTTGAATAGTGGTCGTTACGCTGTCGAAATACCCGGCACCAACCTCTTGCTGATGGCTGGAGAAGGTATAACCGCGATCCTTATCGGCGAATTCCCGTTCTTGCAGGCGAACGTATGCCGTCATGCCTTCGCGGGCATAGCCATGCGCCAGATCGAACATCGAATTCCACATGGAATGGATACCCGCCAGTGTGATGAACTGGTATTTATAGCCCATCGCGCCCAGCTCTTTCTGGAAGTTCGCGATCGTCGCGTCGTCCAGATTGCGTTTCCAGTTGAAAGATGGCGAGCAGTTATAGGCCAGCATCTGGTCCGGGTATTCTTTCTTGATCGCCTCGGCGAATTTCCGTGCCTCGTCCAGATCCGGCTTGGCAGTTTCGCACCAGACCAGATCGGCATAGGGCGCATAGGCCAGACCGCGATTGATCGCCTGATCAATACCGTTTTTGACGTAGTAGAACCCTTCGTCCGAGCGCTCGCCGGTCACAAACGGCGCGTCATACGGGTCAATATCGCTGGTCATCAGGTTAGCCGCGTTCGCATCAGTCCGCGCCATCAGGATCGTTGGCGTGCCCATCGTATCGAACGCCAGACGGGCGGCGATCAGCTTCTGAACGGCTTCTTGGGTCGGCACCAGAACCTTGCCACCCATATGGCCACATTTCTTGACGGAGGCGAGCTGGTCTTCGAAGTGAACACCCGAGGCACCTGCCTCAACCATCCCTTTCGCCAGTTCGAAGGCGTTTAGAACGCCGCCAAATCCGGCTTCGGCATCCGCAATGATCGGCGCGAAATAGTCGATCTGCTCGTCCTTGGGCGTGTTCTTCGCCCACTGGATTTCATCCGCGCGTTTGAAGGCGGCGTTGATGCGGCGAACAACCGTTGGCACCGAATCGACGGGATAGAGCGATTGGTCAGGATACATCGTTTCCCCGGTATTCGCGTCAGCCGCCACCTGCCAGCCGGACAGGTAGATCGCCTTGATCCCGGCCTTCACCTGCTGAACCGCCTGACCGCCGGTCAGCGCACCCAATGTCGGGACATAGTCTTCGGTTTGCAACAGATCGAACAGCTTTTCGGCACCGCGTTTGGCCAAAGTATGTTCAATGTTAAACGATCCACGCAGATTGACAACTTCTTCAGCGCTATACCCGCGCTTTACACCTTTCCAGCGTGGGTTTTCAGCCCAGTCGCGTTCAAGCTCTGCGATTTGTTCGGCTTTGGTCTTGGTCATTTTTCTTCCCCTTTAGGAATTACAGGGCCGGGTAAAGGTTCCGGCATAAAGCTTTTCGCCATTGAAAAGGTTGGCATTTTGGCCATCCGCACCCACAACACAGGCAGCTTGCGGCACGATGCGACCCGAGATCGAGAAGCCCTTCGCCGCCAGGCCAAGGTTGTAAAACGTGTCAAGAATTTCCGAGGGCGACTTTCCAAAGATGGTCATCCCCTCTTCCTTGCAGGCTGTATTTTGCTGTGTCATGTGATCCTCCACAAAAATCATGTTGTAAAGAATCAACAGAACCGCCAAAGAAGCAATGGAAAGCATCCGAATTGACTGTAAAGTCGGTAAAGTCTTTACAAAACGCTTCGGTAAATTCGTAACAGGTGTAAAGAATGGCAGATGACACACCACAAATCGGCGGCAAGCTTCGTCAACTTCGACGTCAGCGCGGCCTGTCACAGGCGGATCTGGCGGCAGAACTGGATATCTCGCCGTCTTACCTGAACCTAATCGAGCATAACCGTCGCAAGATTACCGTCGGTTTGCTGCTGAAACTCGCGCAGAAATTCGGACTTGAAATCAACGATCTGACCGAAGGCGATGAAGCGCGCCTGGCCGGGGACCTGATGGAGATGTTCAGCGATGAAATCTTCGGCGACCTCGACATCACAAATCAAGACATCAAGGAACTTGCCCACAGCCATCCGGCCATGGCCAAAGCAGCGATCCATCTGCATGATGCGTACCGATCAACGACCCTCAGCCTCAACCGCGCACAGCCCCGCGCCGATGAACCACTGGCCAGCGAGCAGGTTTCCGATTTCCTGCAACGCCATTCGAACTATTTCGATAAGCTGGAAAACACTGCTGCCCGCATCCTGCCCGATATCGGCGGCACTCCCCCGACGCAGGAGGCGTTGTCCGCCTATCTCCTCAACGTCTTTGGCTACCACACCGAAATCGCCAACCTGCCGCCGGATCAATCCACCCGCCTCAATCAAACAACCGAGACCCTGACCATTTCCAGCGTCCTCCCGCCCGAAAGCCGCACTTTCGCCATCGCCAAAACTATTGGCCGCTTCGCCGCGGAAGACGACATCGCCGCCATTATCCACGGCGCGAATTTCAGCCACGAAACCGTCGAAACCCTCGCCCGCTCGGCACTGTGCAGTTACGTCGCGGGGGCCGTCCTGATGCCCTACAGCCTGTTCCGGAAAACCGCCGAGGAAATGCGTTATGACATCGAACGGCTGTCGATCACCTTTCAGGTCAGCTTTGAACAGGTTTGCCATCGCCTGACCACCCTGCAACGCCCCGGCGAGACCGGCATCCCCTTCCACCTGATCCGCACGGACATCGCGGGAAACATCTCAAAACGATTTTCGATGTCCGGCATCCAAATTCCCCGTCACGGCGGCGCTTGCCCCCGCTGGAACGTGTATGAGGCGTTTCTGTCCCCCGGCAGGATCACCATCCAGCTCTCATTAATGCCCGACGAGAAACGCTTTTTTTGCATCGCGCGGACGTTGACCAAAGGGGAAAACCGTCACAACGCCACCGTGCGTCATATGTCGATTGGTCTGGGCTGCGAAATGACTCATGCCGCCAAATTGGTGTATTCCGACGGCATGGACCTGACTGACGAAGCGAAGCTAACCCCTGTCGGCGTCAGTTGCCGCATCTGTCCTCGGGAAAACTGTTCTGTGCGTGCCTTCCCCGCGCAGTTAGAGAGGCGCTGACACTGATCACCAGGGCTTCGCGTCGATAATCGCGCGGACACTGGCGACATATCCATTGGGTGGTCGTGCGACCCATTGCGAGTTCGCCGCATCCCATTTGTGATAGGCTCCGCCATTATAACGTTGCAACATTTCGTTCTCTAACATCTCGGGCGTGTAAGACCCGTGTCGGTTCAGATACGTCGTTGCATGACCCTGCTTCTCGGCCAGAATTGCTGCGCCGCGCGCGACATTCGCCCGCCAATCCCATTTCTGATAATTTGCAGCACCGTTGATCTGCATAATTCCCCAATCCGCCGTGCCGTTTGTATTCCGGTTTACCAGCGGCTTTCCGGCCCCGTCAAACTGCCGCCAGCGGCTTTCCTGCCAAGCAATAGCGCGTAAAATGTCGTTGCCCAGCGCGGCTGATACTTGCGCGCGCGACGGGTTGCGGCCAACGGTTTCCAATCGTATCGCGATCTCGGCGATGATGGCGCGGCCTCCACATTGCATTTTCGAAATCAGGACAGCGTCACCGGTCTCATCATCCGGCAATGCCACCATTGTCACCGTGACTGTCCGACGGTGATTCTGACATCTATTCCGCTCGATATCGATTGCATCCAAACCCTCGGTAGTTTCGGGTTCTTCGGATATCGCCATGTCCAGAAAAGCTGCATTCCGCAGCGCTATGCTTAGCGAGTCATAGTCAATCGGCAACTGTATATAAGCCTGATCAATCAATGCCCGATCAGCATCCGCCTTTCCCGAGTCGACGATGGGTTCCGGTCCTTCACAACAGGTCCAGAGTTGATCCCAGTTCTGCGGTCCTGAAAACTGAACATTCTCGTCGATGACAAATGTCATCTTTCCCGATGTCGGGTTGATGGTGCGCCCGCGACCATACGGCATGGCATTCCCTTTGATATGTAACTTCAGGGCCTACCATAAATTGGCCGCGCGATAATTCAACCGCGCGGCGAATTTATCATCGTCTTACGCCTCACCCCACAGGGATACGGCTGTGTTCACCACCAGTTCCAACTTGCGGCGCTGATCATCGAATGTCAGATCGTTGCCGTGATCGGTCGAGGCAAAGCCGCATTGCGGGGCGATTCCCAACTGGTCCATATCAACAAATTTCGAAGCTTCATCAAACTTGGATTTCAGCCAGTCGCTATCCTCCAGCTCTGGCGTTTTGGTGGTAATGAAACCTGCCATAATGCGCTTGTTGCCCTTAGGCAGCAGACGCAGAGGTTCCAAACCGCCGGCGCGATCCGTATCGTATTCCATGAAATACACATCGACCGAAGTCTTGTTGAAAATCGCATCCGCCGCCGCGTCATAGCCGCCGCTTGCCACGAAGGTCGATTTGAAATTGCCGCGGCACATATGCATGCCAATCGTCATATCGGCGGGGCGGTCCTTGATCGCCTCGTTCAGCATCCAGGCATAGCGGTCGATCAGCCAGTCGGGGTCCTGCCCCATAGCAGCCCGGATCTCGCGCTGCTTTTCGTCGCCCAGATAGGCAAAGAAAATATCGTCCAATTGCAGATACCTGCAGCCCGCGTCGTAAAATGCCTTCACAGCCTTCTTGTAGGTGTCAGCGATGGCGGTGAAATAGGTCTCGTCATCCTTATACGTCTCAACCGCGTTATCCTCGGGCTTCACGCGGAAATGGATCGCGGACGGGCCGGGGATAGAGATTTTGGGGCAGACATTGGTGTGGCTTGCGACGAATTTGAAATGCTCCAGCATCGGGTGGTCTTCGGGGAAATCGAGCGGACCGGTGATGATCGGCGCATCGGCAATTGTTGCCCCTTTGAACCCGTGTGCGTCGGATTTGGCACTAACAATTTCCAGACCGTCGAGCATCCCCATAAAGTCGTAATGCCAATAGGCGCGGCGCGCCTCGCCATCGGTGACGACCTTCAGGCCGACTTCTTCCTGCATCTTGATTAGGGCTGGAATCTCGCGATCTTCGATCTCGCGAAGGGCGTCGCCGCTCAGACCATTGGCGCGGGCTTTGGCAATAGCGGTAGGGCGCAGCAAGCTGCCCACATGATCGGCGCGAAAAGGGGGTTTGAGATCAGTCATTCGGTGTCTCCCGTCATAATATGTCTGTCAGCGAAATGGTTTCGCGGGGCCAGTCTTACGACGAAGTCAGCCCGGACAAAAGAGGTATTTTCCGCGGAAACAAAGCTCGGCTGGCGACAGCAACGATTGGCCTCCGCTCCCGTGTAAACCATGCTTTGCTTATTCGGCGGACACGGCCTCTTGGGTTTGATTGATCGCGATTGTTGACGGGGCAGCGTTCAACTGATCCTTGGCAAATCCCGCCGCAGCCTGATATTTGGCCATGAAGTCCTGCCGCTCGTCTGCTGATATCACATCGTCGATATTCTCGAATGTCCCACCACAGCGTTCATCGAGCATATTAAGAAGGCCAAACGGGCCTGCCCCACGATTGCGCAGGATCAGCGCAGAAACAGGCTCGCACAATTGATCATTATAGGCATCAAGCGCATCAGAAGTCGCGCCATATTTCAACATCTTGGCCCCGATCACGCGGGCATCGATAATTGCTTGGCTCGCCCCGTTTGACCCGGTGGGGTACATCGCATGTGCCGCATCCCCCATCAGCGCAACGGACCCGTCAACCCATGTATCAACCGGATCACGATCAATCATTGGGTTTTCATAGGAGCAGTCAGCATTGCGCAGCATTTCCGGCACGTCCAGCCAGTCATATCGGAACGCGTCAAAGTGATGGACGAAGTCTTCCACCTCGACGGGGCGGAACCAGCCGTCATGTTGCCAGCCATCCGCATTGTCCATGGTCAATTCAGCGATCCAGTTGATCAATGCCATCCCGTCCGCATCCACCTGCGAAATCGGATAGATCACCATCCGATGGCGATGCGTGCCAAGCCCGATAAAGCTGGATTCGGTTCGCAATGGTTTTGCCCGCACGGTGCCACGCCACATCACGGCGCCACCCCAATGTATCGGGGGTTGGTCCGGATGCATCTGGGCGCGGATCACCGAATGGATACCGTCTGCGCCAAAAAGCAATCGTCCCTGAAAGTCACCTTTGGACCCATCCAAATGTTCAACATGTGCAGCGACACCGCCATTCGTGTTCGTGTACCCCGTGATCCTTGCGCCAAGCTGCACTGAATCCGGTCCCAGGCGTTCCATACATTTTCGATAAAGCAGCATATGAAAATCGCCACGATGCACGGCATATTGCGGCCAGTTATATCCGGCAAATCGACCGCGAGGTTCGGAATAGACTTCTTTCCCGTTCAGGCCCACAAGCGCCCATTCCCGGGATGGCACACCAACCTGATCCAGTTCTGCTTCGGTGATCCCCATTTCCATCAATTCACGAATTGCGTTTGGTTGCAGATTGATCCCGACACCAAGCGGTTTCATCTCGCGAGAGGCTTCAAACACCACGCAGGGCACCCCGATCTGGTGCAATGTCAGCGCAAGGCTCAGCCCGCCGATGCCACCACCGGCGATCAGAACTGGCGAGTTGGTCATATTATGTCCCTCCCAAAAGTCCGCCCGCTGATATCCGATACGACCTTCTGGTGCAATGCGGCAGTTTGTTTGTGTTGATTATGAACGGGGCAAACCTTTGGTATCGGCTCATCCGATCTCGATAACAGCTTTGATCAATCCGTCTTTTGATGACGCCCATTTCGCCAGATCGGCTGCTGCATTTGCCAGCGTTGTTCGGTGGGTGATGATTCCGTCGACATCAACCTCACCGGCGTGGACGGCCGCGATCACACGCTCGAAATCTTCTTGCGTGGCATTTCGGCTTCCCATCAGTGTCATTTCTCTTCGGTGGAAATCCGGGTCGGAAAACGCAATCCGATCCTTGACCACACCCACCATGACATAGCGCCCCCCGGCGGCAACATAATCGAAGCTTGCTTCCATCGCGCGGGAATTTCCGGTCGCATCAAATACGCAATCATATGCTTCGGCGCTGGTTCCGGTTGCGGTTTGCACACCGGCAAGCTGTGCCACCTGGGTCGCGCGTGTCGGATCAATATCGCTGACAAAGACGTCTGCACCGGACAACCGGGCGAACAAAGCCGCGCCAAGCCCGATCGGCCCGGCCCCTACCACCAAAGCGGTTTCACCGGGTGATGGGGCCGCACGGCGCACCGCATGTGCGCCGATTGCCAAAAACTCCACCGTCGCGCAGGCATCTGCCGACAGGCCGGGCGCTTTGACCAAATTTCCCGCAGGGACAGACAACAGCTGTGCCATTCCGCCATCCTGATGCACGCCCAGCACCGAAATATTTTCGCAACAATTGGACTTGCCTGCCTGACAGGTCCGACATGTCCCACATGTCAGATAAGGGTTGATGGTGCACAGATCGCCCGGCTTCAGATCACCCCCCTCTGGGACGGACAGAATTTCAACCGCCAGCTCGTGCCCCATGATCCGTGGATATTGCAAGAACGGGTGCTTACCCTCGAAAATATGGTAATCGGTTCCACAAATACCCACGCGCAAAGGTTTGACCAATGCGTGCCCGACATGATGTTCTGGCGCAGCAACGTCAGTTAACGAAAGCTGGCCTGGGGCGCTACACACAAGGGCGCGAACTGTATCCACAAGAAGTCCTTTCCTCATTGCCCGACATGCCAAACCGCAAAGTTGTCAACCGCCAAGCCATACAAAACATTGAAGATATTCGCGCCGACAATGCACGATTTCCGTGACCTGTAAATGTCTAAAATCTTCGGCATGCAAGCCCTTATGGTACCGCAAGCCCAAGTGACATGCCGCGATTAGTCGGTTTCTTGGGCAAGGATCTCGTCAACGCTCAGATCCGTGAACTGATCAATCCGATCCAGAAAATCCACCAGCTGCACCATCTCTTCGGCAGAGAAACGGGTGCGCAGTGCTGCCCGCCGTTTGGCCATGACCGGGGCGGCCCGATCAAAGGCGCGCTGGCCAGCCTCGGCAATACGTACAATCGTTTGCCGCCCATCGCCGGCGTCACGCTCCATCGACACCAGCCCTTTACGCCGCATCCCGGGTAAAGCCCGACTAAGTTGCGAGGGATCAGATCGCTGGGTCCGCGCAAGATCCCGGATCGTCATGGGGCCGATTTCGCTAAGGTCCCACAAGGTTCGCCATTCCACAACTGACAGACCACCACCATGCTGCAATAACCGCTGACTTTGGGTGCGTGACGACACAAAACTCGCGTGAATTCGGGCAAACACGTTACCGCGTTCGGCCTCGATCCGCTTGGCGATTTTCTGTTGGTCGACCTCTGTTTTTGACATGCGCTCTCCTGTCACCATCTTCAAACACCAAAAAATATTAGGTGACAAGTCATATAATTTCTGCGACCCTCGGGGCGGTTCAGCTAGAACCACGCCTGAGGAGGAGGCGTTATAAAAAGGGAGGATATCATGGTAAGATCAACATTGGTTGGGGCAATGATCGCATTGGCCCCGATTGCAGCGTCGGCACAGGTCACTCTGACGGCAGAGACCACCACGCCGGGCTCGACACCACATTACATCGACACAACCCTTGCCGCTGTTTTGTCCAGCGCAGGCGTGGCAACAATGCAGATTACCGAGGGCGCAACGCTGACCAATTCCGTGCAAGCGGTTGCCGAAGGGCAATTGGATATGGCGCCGGCACCGCTTGTGTTGCCGTTCCTTCTGTCGCGCGGCATTGGACCCTACAGTGGAGTCGGCCCGGAACGCGGCGCCGAATTGGCCGCCAATTTACGGGTAATATTTTTTAATGCGGGCTCCGCTCAGATTTTCGCCTATTACAATAGCAACCCTGTCGAAGATATCACCGATCTTGCGGGTCTGCGGATTTACAACGGCCCTCCGCGCGGGGCTGCGCTGACATCAGGTCGGGCAATGATTGAATTGCTTTCCGGTCTGAAAGATGGTGAAGGGTATGAAGGTGTGCAAACCGAATGGCCGGACACCGAAGCAACCATCACTGGCGGCGCGGTGGATGCCTGGACCCTGCCCGAAGGCTTGCCGTCGGGTCGCGAAATCGCGATTGCGGCGGCAGGGGGAATTACCATCCATGACGTGCCGTCCGACATTTTGGCCAGCGAACTGGGCCAGCAAATTGTTGCTGCGCCGGGTCACGCCCCTTATTCGTTGTCTGTCGAAGAATTTCGCGCGGCCTATGCTGGCAACGATATTACCATCGTAACGGATGACGACACATTTGACAGTTTTGCCACCGCGTTTGGTCAGGTTGTGTCTGCATCCATGGACGAACAACTCGTTTACGACATCGTCACCGCCTATCTCGAAGGCGAGCAACGCTTCATCGACGGCTCCCCGCGTGGTCCGTTCACGCTGCTGAGCTTTGGCGATATTGACGGCGTGACGCAGGGCGTATGCGGCGCGGTGCAGATCAAAATGCACCCCGGCGCTATCCGTGCGTTCGAGGATAAAGGCCACACCGTCGCCGACTGTCTGCGCCCCTAAACATGGTGGGAGGGTTTTGCACCCTCCCCCAAACTACCTTACGCTTTCCCGATGAACTCCAGTTCGACACCTCGCCCAACCGGCCAAAGCATCGCCATTGTTCTCGCGGCGCTTCTGGTTGTCGTGGGCATGATCAACACGATGCCCGAAATCCCCGGTTTACAAGCTTGGGCCCGTGACATTACCGGTCAACCCTACTTTCGGATATCGGGGTTTCCGGTCGAATATTTCTATCCCCCCGTTTTCGTGATCATGATGGTAATCGTGGCGCTCGATGCCAGTATGTATCGCGCATGGAAAGCGGAAAAACCGAAACACGCTTGGATCGGCTTGTTGCTGGATATGGGGCTTGTCCTTGCCGCGGTCCTGGGCGCACTTGGATATCTGGTAGAGAATGACTCCGTTTGCCTAATCGACCAGATCACCGGCGAACGCGAACGCTTGATCGCCGAAGCCGCCGCTCGCGCCGCGGGGGTCGTCCCGGGCATGTCTTTCGAGGCCGAGCTTCCCGCCTGTCAGGCCCGATTTGGCATTTGGATCATCCCGCTTCTGTTCCTTATCATCACCTTGTTTTTTCTATACAATGTGCGGGTCTGGGGGCTGCCGCTGGTGATCGTGTCCAGCGTTGTCGTCGCCTATACGGTTGGCACGACGCTGATCTGGGTGTTTGACCTGTCCAACAATAATTTCCTTCTGACAAAACTGGGGGCCGATGGCGGGGATCCATTAGCGGCGGCCATTCAGAAAGTGACAAATGTCTTTACAACGCCCGACGGGTTCATGGGGCGTTTCATGGATATCGTCGTCAATCAGGTGTTCCCCTATGTCGTCCTTGGCGCTCTGTTCGGGGCCTCCGCAGGCGGCACGTCATTGATCAAGCTGGCGGTCCGGGTCACGCGCCGCCTGCGCGGCGGGCCTGCGCATGCGGCCATCGTGTCCTCCGCCCTGTTTGGCACAATCACGGGTGGTCCGGTGACAAACGTGCTGTCGACCGGGCGCTTGACCATCCCCATGATGCGCCGCAACGGCTTCTCGCCCCAATTTGCCGGCGGGGTGGAGGCGGCGGCATCGTCCGGTGGACAAATCATGCCGCCGGTCATGGGCGTGGCAGCGTTTGTACTGGTGGCCCTGACGGCGGTTCCCTACACGAAGGTCATCACCGCCGCCTTCCTACCTGCGATCGCGTTTTTCTTTTCCATCTTCCTCGCCGTCATGTTTCAGGCGCGCAAAGACAATATCGCCGCCATGCGCGACATACCCGACGATTTGATCATGGACCGTCAGGACTGGATGAACCTGATCATCATCATTGTCCCAATCCTGACGATCCTGTTCCTGTTGCTCGGTAGTAAGGACACCATCGGCGCAGGTTGGCTGGCGAGCATCCTGCCCAACGGCATCATCCAGACGATCCGCAACGCAACCGGAGACGCGGTTTCCGCCGGGTGGTGGGCGGTCGCGATCCTGCTGCCGCTGATGTTTCTGGATCCAGCGACGCGCAGGCAACCCTCGCGCATCCTGTTGGCCCTCTCAGAGGGGGGAATTTTGCTGTCGCGCCTGTTCCTGCTGCTGTTCGCCGTATCCATCATCTCGGCCTTCCTGAACGAAAGCGGCCTGACCGGAGAGCTGACACGCGCCGTCACGGCATGGCTGGAAAAGGCGCAGATCATTAACCTATTCGGATGGGAAATTCACGTGGTCGGCGGCGTGTATCTGATGCTTGCGCTCAGTTGCGCGATGCTGTGCGCGATCCTGCTGGGCATGGGTATGCCGACTGTTCCGGCCTATGTCAATGTTGCACTGCTACTGGGGCCGCTATTGGCAAACCTCGGCGTCAGCTTCTTCACGGCGCATATGTTCGTGTTCTACTTCGCCGTTGCCTCCGCCATCACGCCACCCGTCGCCATCGCGGCCTTCGCCGCCGCATCCATCACACGGACGGAGCCAATGCGCACCGGGATCGCCGCCGTTCGGGTTGGTATCGTGATGTTCACTATCCCATTCATCTTCGCGTGGTATCCCGAATTGCTGCTGATCCCCGAGGCCGTGACAATCACCGACGACAATGGCCGCCGTGTTCTGATCGATGGCTATAGCGGTCAGGTGGAATATCTGCCGCTTGGTTTATTGGGGCTGCGGCTGGTGCTGGCGCTCTATCTCATCGCTTCCGCCATGACCCGCTTTGATCGTGCCCGTCTGCCAGGGTGGGATGTGGCGCTGCGTATGCTACTGGCCGTGCTAATCCTGTGGAAAGCTGCGCCGGTCATGTGGGCCGGGATTGCGGTGGCACTTGTCTTGCTGACCTTCCATTTCCTGACGACGAGGACATCTGATGCCCCCTCCCCAGCTTGAATTTGTCTGCCAACTGACCGTCGACCTCGCCCCGATCCGCGAGATGGGCGAGGGCCGTGCAGGCCAACGACGCATCATCCCCATCATCGGCGGCACTGTAGAGGGGCCGGAACTGTCCGGGAAAATCCTCAACCTCGGCGCGGACTGGCAGACGATATTCGCAAATGGCGCGGCGGAACTGGACACGCGCTACGCGTTCGAAACCCATGATGGCGCGCTGATCGAAATCCGTAACTACGGCTTTCGCCACGGCCCGCCCGAGATCATCGCCGCCCTAGCCCGCGGCGAGGACGTCCCCCAAGGCAGCTACTACATGCGCACTCATGCACGGCTTGAGTCTGGTGATCCCCGCTATGACTGGGTCAACAAAACCCTGTTCGTAGGAACCGGAGAACGAAAAGCCTCGCAGGTTATCGTCGACTTGTACGCTTTAAGATAAGCGGATTCTGGCGGAGAGACAGGGATTCGAACCCTGGAGACAGTTCCCCGTCTACACACTTTCCAGGCGTGCGCCTTCGACCACTCGGCCACCTCTCCGTGAGGGGGTCTATATACCGTGCCCCGCAGGCAATTCAAGAGGGGAATCGTGGCTTAGGTATAGGTCCGCGCCGCAACTCTGTCCGGGCTGTCCAGATGCGGTGTAGCGTTGAAATTGTCCAGCCTGCGCTCGCCATTTTCCAGTACATAACGGTGAAGCGAACTGTTGTGCACCTGCATCATCATATGCGCGAACGCCGTCATATCCAGCGACAGGATATGGCGCACCGCAACACTGACCACCCCACCTGACGTGACCAGCATCACCCGACGTCCGTCGGTTTCCGCGTCCTCCATCGCCCCCAGCACACGATCCGCAAACTGGTCGAAACTTTCTGCCGGGCTGTGAATTTCGCCTTGTGACCAAAGATGCAGAACCTGCGGGATATGTGACATGAAGCCGGGGCGATCCAGTGGCAGCGGCATAGCATGGGTGCGTTCCACCGATTGAGACAGACCAAAATAATCCATTTCACGCAGGCGTTCGTCGGTTTCGACCTCGATTCCCAGAACTTCGCCGACAATCTCGGCCGTCTGGCGCTGACGATTCAACGGACCGGCAATGATCCGTTCGGGCGCATAGGCTGTGCCCGCCACCCAATCCGCCATCCACCGGGCCTGATCGCGCCCCAGCATAGACAGGTTGTCGTAAGATTCTTCATCCGTCGCCCCGGTATTGGCCTGACCGTGACGTACCAAGGTTATAACTGACATTAGTCGTCCAAAAACAGATTTACGCGCCGATTCTGTTTACCCTTTTTCTCAATCTTGCCAAGGGTAACGCGGCCGATTTCGCCGGTCGATTTCACATGGGTGCCGCCACAGGGTTGCAAATCTATCTGCGTCGTCTCGTCCCCGATCCGCACCAGTCGTACGCGACCTGATCCCATTGGGGGCATCACGGACATGGTTTTTACCAGCCCCGGATTGGCCGCCAGCTCGGCATCAGTGATCCAGCTTTCGCTAACGACATAATCCTTCGCGACAAGATCATTCAGCGCGGCTTCCAGTGCATCTTTATCCGCTGGCGCCTCAGGCATATCGAAATCCAGCCGTCCCTTTTCAGCGGTAATCGCGCCACCGGTCACTGGTAAGGGAATAACAACCGAGAGAAGATGCAGCGCCGTGTGAATGCGCATTTTGCGATGTCGCGTGTCCCAGTCCAGCACCTGAACCACGTCCTCGCCGGGCGTCGGTAACGCAGTTCCTTCGGGTGGGACCAGAACGATATCATCACCTTCGCCCTTAACGGTGATCGCAACGGGGATCTCACGCTCGACAGTGCGCAGCATTCCGCAATCCCCCTCCTGTCCACCGCTGGTCGCATAGAATATCGATTTATCCAGAACGATCCCGCCTCGATCCGTCAGTGCCGATATGACCGCTGGCGCTTCCCGCCGATAGGCATCTTCTCGAAACAGCAATTCGGTCATTCGCTTTCCCCCGTGTCTTCGACGATATCCGGTTTGGACTTCGTTTTCGCCGGTCGCCCCGACTCTAGAATACGCACGACAGCGCCAGCCACCTCGTCAATGTTGGTCAGGGTCACATCATTCTGATTGAACGGAATTTCGAAACCCGACTCCTTGAATCGTCTTATGATTTCAAAATTGATATCGGATTTCACGTTCAGCATTTCATTGATATCGCGCAGGAACAGGCGGATTTCGAAATCCAGCGAACTGGCCCCGAACCCCTGAAAAATCACCTGTGGCGCCGGGTATTTCAGCGTCAAGGGATTGGCCTCGGCGATTTCCAGCAGCACTTTCTTCACGGCCTCGGCATCCGTACCATAGGCCACACCAATCGGAATACGCACACGACCGGTTTTGTCAGGTGACGTATAGTTGGTCACGCTGCCGGCGATCAGGTCAGTGTTGGGAATGATCACGGCACGGCGATCAAACGTATCAATCAATGTCGCCCGGACCGAGATTTTGCGCACAATTCCTTCGGTTCCACCCGCCGCAATCCAGTCCCCCTCCTTGATCGGACGTTCAATCAACAGGATGATGCCGGACACAAAGTTCGACACGATATTCTGCAAGCCAAAACCGATACCGACAGACAAGGCACCGGCAACGATAGCCAGACTGGACAGATCAAGCCCGGTCGCCGAAATTGCCGCGAGCGCCGACAAGAATATCCCGGCATAGCCTAAACCCGACAGGATCGCCGCCCGTCCCCCTGTATCAATCCGAGTTTTCGGCAAAACCGAATTGCGGACCGTTTTTTGCAGCATCCGGGTTATGGTATAGCCAATGGCAAAGACCACGATAAAAATCAGCAGATCCGAGAGTGAGAATTGACTCTCGCCAATGGAAATACCCTCGTTGATCCAGCGCCAGGTTTCAGACAGATCGCTGGTCCGTGCGCCCCATATCAACGCGATGACCGGAATAGCCAGCAACGAGATTGTAAATCCGATGAACACCGGGATCAGGCGCAATTGGTCGCGTCGGGACTCTCGACCTTCCAGTTCAATGAAGTGATCCAATAGCGTGCGGAAGAAGTCATAAACAACCCGAAGCGAGGCCAGAAGCCCCAGCGTCAGGATCGTTGGGAAAGTCAGATATCGCGCAGCTTGTAAATATCCGATCGTCGCCAAAACAGGCGCGGCAACAGCAACCAACAGCAGTACCCGCCAGACCAGCCCACCCAGGCTTTGCACCGCGGTTTCGCTGTCATGATCCGTCGCTGATGTCCTGTTTTTTAGGATAAAGGCTAACCTGAACAGGGCGAGCGAGGTCACAATGAATATCGGATAAAACAGCACCGCTTCGGTGGCCGAAGTAAACTGCCCCTGTGCCGACACCGCATCAATCAGATAGGCCAGCGCCAGCATCACTCCCAGTGTCAGGCTAACGCGCAACCCAGCCTTCGCGACTTCCTCTGTGGTGCCCAGGAAGGATTTCACCTCTCCCTCGACCCCAAAGACCGAACGGCCAAGCCACATCGACACGATGATCGCCAGCGCAATCAGCGGCATGACATCCAGGATAGGACGGCTCCAAGCGCCTTCCAGACCCGATATCCTGAATGCGAGGATCAGTGCGACCGCCCCAGCCGTGGGCACAATCAATCGTGCCAAACTGGCCAGCGCCTGTATCCACAAGGTCGGTTTATCGCCCCCAAAACTCAGCGCGCGTTGCAGGAATCCGGAAAAGCCGCGCCGGATACCCATCAGCATCCAGATACCAACAATTGCAAACAACAGAGCAAGGGGGGCCTTGGTTTTCAGTGCAACCTTGTTGGTATCGCGCGATAATATTTCTGACGTGTCTTCCCAAAGGCGTAACACGTAGGTGTTCACCGATTTCAACGCTTCCGGCCAATGAACGGGGTTCAGCGGTGACACGCCTACACGGGTCAACGACTCGGAAAATCGGGTCCGGATCAGCGTATCGATTTCCTTGATCAACCCGTCGGCACGACGAAATTCCGCCTGCGCTATCAGCATCGGAGCACGCGCCGCATCTATCGCCTTTTGCAGCTCCTCCCGCCGCTTTGCGACATCAGCATCTTCACTGACACCATCCTCTGGTGGCGGTCCCAGCGCGTCTAACTGTTCCTCCAACGGAAACACTCGTTCGCGCGCCTCACGTTCCAGACGCGCAGCATCTTCCCGCTGCGCCACCAGTTCAGCGCGCAATGTCTCCATCACCATGGTCGAGGCAGCATTCGATTCAATGGCCGCCTCGGCCCGCGCGGCCGTCGAATTCCATTCTGCCTCATAGTTGGAAACCGCATCCTGCGCCCACGCTTGCGCCGCCATAACAAGCGGCAAACACAGGATCAGAAGGCGTAGGAAACGGATCATGTTAGTCGACAGCTTCGAAAACTGTTGGCATGGGTGGTCCCGACTCGTCCAGCCAATCAGGATATGGCAAGCCCTTTTCCTTCAGGAAAGCGGGATTAAACAATTTGGACTGATATCGCGTCCCGTAATCACACAGGATCGTTACGATCCGATGCCCCGGCCCCATTTCCTTTGCCATGCGAATGGCCCCGGCGATATTCACCCCCGACGAGCCGCCAAGGCACAAACCTTCATCTGCCAGCAGATCGAACACAATCGGCAAGGCCTCACGATCCGGGATGTTAAAGGAATAATCCACCTGCAACCCTTCGAGGTTTTTGGTGATCCGGGCCTGCCCGATCCCTTCGGTGATGGACGACCCCTCCATCTTCAATTCCCCCGTCGTGAAATAGGAATGGAGCGCCGCACCATCGGGATCCGCCAAACCGATCTTCACACCGGGGTTTGCGGCCCGTAAACCATCGGCCATACCCGCCAACGTTCCACCGGTTCCAACCGCGCAGATGAATCCGTCGATATCCCCACCCATCTGATCCAGTATCTCCGGCGCCGTGCTGTCGATATGCGCCTGCTTGTTCGCAATATTGTCAAACTGGTTCGCCCAAACCGCGCCATTGGGCAGCTCGGCATCCAGCGCGTTGGCCAGACGTTCAGAATAGCGGACAAAATTGTTGGGATTCCGATAGGGAACGGCAGGCACCTCGACCAAGGTCGCGCCGGCCAGACGGATCATATCCTTTTTTTCCTGACTTTGGGTTTCCGGGATCACAATCACGGTTTTGAACCCCATCGACGCCCCAACCAGTGCCAGTCCGATACCGGTATTTCCGGCGGTTCCTTCGACAATGGTTCCGCCGGGTTTCAATGCGCCACGGGCAATCGCATCGCGGATAATCCACAGCGCGGCGCGATCCTTGACAGATTGTCCGGGATTCAGGAACTCGGCCTTGCCGTAAATCTCACATCCGGTCAATTCGGACGCTTTGCGCAGTTTGATCAACGGCGTTTTCCCGACCGCGTCGGCAAGATTTTCAAACCGTGTCATATCTGTCCCCTAATCTCTGTCTGGTTCCGACCGACCTAATTGCCGAACGGTCCAAGCTCAAGGCCGTTACAACAGGTTAAGAAGGATTTCCCTATTCACCGGTGAATTTCGAGATCACGTGACTGATCCCATTTCAACCACGCATTTTTTGTTACGATACCGGCCATCCAGGACAAAATGATGATCGTGATCAGAACCGGCATATTCATGACAGCCAGTTTTCCAATCCGGATCATTTCCCAAAGTAGGGCCATGATCGCGCTAAGCGGTTGATAAAATTCATGCTTCATGATCCCCTGGATCATCCGCCATAGACCAAACATGAACAGAGTCCAGAAAAAGGCCGAAACCCCTGCACGCAACCCCAGAGAGGTCGCCTTGACCTCTTCAACGCCAATCTTACTGCCGAGTCCACGCCAGCCGACCACCAGCCCGATGACGGCCGCAGTAACGGCCATTGGAAACTGATCATAGGCCGCATCTGGATATTCGTTAACGGATACAATGATAACGATCACCCCGGCAATTCCCATGAAAATCGCCGCGATCAAGCGTGCAGCTGTGGGCATATCGGTTCTCCTGTCCGTATGGTTTCGCGCTATATTACAGCGATTGATCCAAAGCTTTCAACAGTTTCTCGATTTCATCGGGATGCGTGTAATGCACAAAGCTCAATCTCACTACACCATGCGTCGGGTCAATCCCCAAAGCCGACAATAATCTGACGGCATAGTAATCCCCTCCACCTGCCATGATCCCCAACTTCGCAAGGCGTGAATTCACCAACTCTGCCGGGTCACGGGTTGATAGGGAAATGGTGGGTACACGCCCGTTAGGGCGGGTTGCACCAATCACCCGAACGTCATTTCGGCTTCGCAAATAGTCCAACAATGGGGCCATCAGCGCAGTCTCGTGTGCAGATTGCAAGGCATGCACCTTGCGTCCGCGTTCGGCGGGATCGGCGCTATCCTTGAAATGATGCGCATAAATTGTATCCACATAGTCCGCCATCCCTGCCGAGGCCGCCACCTGCGCATGATCCGGCCCAGCGGGGGTAAAGCGTTTTACCGGGCTATAGGCGTTAAAATAATGACCTTGATTGGGCAATCGGTCCGCCAGCGCCCGGGCGACATACATGATGCCCTGATGGGGACCAAAGGTCTTGTAGCTGGAAAACAGATAAATGTCACAATCCAAAGCTCCGATGTCGGGCAAGCCGTGCGGGGCAAAGGACACGCCGTCTACGCAACAGACGGCACCATTGGCATGAATTTTCTGCGAAATCTCGTGAACCGGATTCACCTGCCCGACAATGTTGGAACAATGGGGAAAACACACAAGTTTGGCCGCTGGATCCAACAAATCATCTAAATCCGCCGGATCCAGAAATCCGGTTTCGGGATCGACTCTCCATTCGCGAATTTCAAACCCCTCGTCTGCCAGCCTGCGCCACGGTCCAGAATTCGCCTCGTGATCCTGATTGGTGACGATAATCGCGTCACCGGGTGTTAGCATCTGCCGAAAGGCCTGCGCCAGAACATAGGTATTCTGGGTTGTCGAGGGGCCAAAGCTCAGCTCGTCCTCGCCAATATTCAAAATCTCGGCCAGACGGCGACGTGCCTCGTCCATTTCTTCCCCAGCAAGGGTCGAGGCCTCGAACGGGTAATAGGGTTGGACCTTGCGCTCGCGATAAAACCGCATCAGTCGGTCGATTACAAATCTGCTGGTATAAGAGCCGCCAGCATTTTCGAAAAACGCCTGACCCTTTAATGACGGTTCCGAAAACGCGGGAAATTGGCTGCGAACAAAATCGATATCCAACGCTGCTGACATACCACCCCCTCGATGGATAATTGACAAAAGATTAGCCGTGTCCTGGTCCACATACAATAGGGGGTCAGACGGAAATTGATGAAATTGCCACGTGGCAATCAGTATTTTTACTTAAAATACAATATCTTAGAGAAAATACTGGTTCGCATCAGCAACTAGTTCGCATCAGCAATTGCGGGCAGGATGATATCCTGCAGGATGTCCTGTGTGATCGGGCCGGGATGGCGATAGGCAACAATACCGTTGCCGTCGATCACAAAGGTTTCGGGCACCCCATAGGCCCCCCAATTGATCCCGGTCCGCCCGGTTGTGTCCGCCCCGACCGCAGCATAGGGATTGCCAAGCTCCTCCAGAAAGCCCAAAGCGTTGTCTGGTTGATCCTTGTAGTTCACACCAATAATGGTAATCCCGCTGTCCGCCATGACCTCTAGCTGCGGATGTTCTGCACGGCAGGGCACACACCAACTGGCCCAGAAGTTGACAAGTTTGACACCGTCAGCGCGCAACATCTCCTCGGTTGCCAATGGCAAGTCTCCTAACGCTTCGATCGTCAGGGCCGGCGCGGCGCGTCCGACCATCGTCGAAGGCAGCGCATCGGGATTGTCGCGGTTCATGCCGAAATAGAACAGCCCCGCGATGCCGGCAAAAATCACCGGTGGAACAATCGCAAAGATCGGAAATTTAGCCACGGCGTTTCGCCTCCATCTGATCCAGTTCACGTTTCACTTTACGCGACCGCACCCACGACCAGATCACCAGTGCGGCGATCAGTCCCAGTGTGATGGCATAGGCCCAGAAGATCGCGTCGGCGTTTTTCCCGAAGTCAGGCATTTGCCCCCTCCCGCAACATCAAGGCGCGAAGGCGGCGCGCGCGGACCTCGGTCTGGGTGCGCAGCAAAACCAGCGCCAGAAACAGCAGTACGAAACCGGCAATCGACAGGAGCAGCGGAATATAGAACACGTCGGCAACGTTTTCCTCCTTATCAAGGCTAAGCGAGGCCCCCTGATGCAGCCCCTGATTCCAGAAATTGACCGCATAGCGTGACAGGAAGGCAAAGACTGTGCCGACCATCGCCAGAACCGAGGTCAGGTCCGCCGCCTTGTCGGGGTCTTCTATTGCCGCCCACAGCGCCATGTAGCCGAAGTAAAACACCAGCAGCACGGCGAATGATGTCAGTCGCGGGTCCCAGACCCAAGGCGTGCCCCATGTTGGCGCACCCCAGATCGCCCCGGTGATAATTGCCAGAAGCGTAAAAGTCGCACCAATTGGTGCGGCCGCCTTGGCCGCCAGCACCGACACATGATGCCGCCGGATTAGCCAGATGAGTGAGGTCACAAACATCATCCCCCACGCATTAATTGCCATCATGGCAAGTGGCACATGGATATAGATGATTTTGGCGATGTGACCCTGACGCGCCTCCTCGGGTGTGAAGAACAGACCCCAGATCAGGCCGACCGCCAGACAGATTACAGTCAGCCCACTGACCCACGGCAAAAGCCGCCCTGACAGGCGGATGAATTTGACCGGATTGGCGAATTCCCAGAGTGACATTCAGCTTTCCTAATCTGTCGCGTGCGGCCGTGCAATTGTCATCTCGTCACACTCTTGTCAGCGCATCTGCATGCGCAAGGTTGCCGCGGCCGTAAACGGGGCGAGCGCCAGCGTGAACAAGGTGATCCCACCAAGCAACTGAAACGCTGTGGTCACCGATTGACCCTCGGCAGCCGAAGTCACAACCGACGCCCCAAAAATCAGCGTTGGGATGTAAAGCGGCAGGACCAGCAGCGACAATAGCAACCCACCGCGTCGGACCCCCACCGTCAGCGCCGCGCCGATGGTGCCAAGGAAGCTGAGCGCCGGGGTGCCGACCAGCAGACTGGCGATCAGCCAGCCGTAGGCCGGGGCAGGCAAGGACAGCGTCAGGCCCAGCACGGGTGCCGCGATCACCAGCGGCAAGCCGGTCGTAAGCCAGTGGGCGAGACCCTTGATAGCCACCAATCCTTCCAGCGGCATGGGCGACAGGGTCAGTATGTCGAGCGTTCCGTCCTCGTAATCCGCCTGAAAAATGCGGTCGAGCGAGAGCAGACAGGCCAGCAAAGCCGCAATCCACAAGGTGCCGGGGGCAATTAAGGCCAGCAATGTCTCGTCCGGGCCAACGCCAAAGGGGATCAGCAAGATAACGATCAGGAAGAAGACCAATCCCAATCCCGCACCCCCGCCGGAGCGTAGGGCGAGACGGAGTTCGCGCATAAGGACGGCGCGGGTCATGTCCAGCCCTCTAGAAACGGATCGTTGGTGGGGGTGTCGGCAGACACAGGGAGCAGGTCCAGCTGCTTCGTGTCCGTCAGCCCCAGATCAATATGCGTTGCTGCCAGCACCATGCCGCCCGCCGCCGCGTGGTCGCGGATCACCCCGGCGACGGTTGCGGTCATATCTGCGTCCAACGACACAGTCGGTTCATCCAGCAGCCATAGTGGCCGCTCCGCCACCAGCAATCGCGCCAGACCCAACCGCCGTTTTTGGCCTGCCGAACAGACATTCGCTGGACGGTCCCATATTTCGGTTAGGCGAAACACCTCTGCCGCGTGATCCACCGACCCGCCATAAAGCGCGGACCAGAAGGACAGATTTTCGCCAACCGTTAGTTGTGGTTTGATTGCATCCAGATGCCCGGCATAGGCGATTTGGTCTTGCCATGCGTCACGGTCGCGCAAAGGCATAGCGTTTAACGTCGCTTCGCCGTCGCAGCGCAGGAACCCACAAAGCGCACGGATCAGTGTCGATTTGCCCGCGCCATTGGGGCCGCGCAGCACCATGATCTCGCCCGCCTGAAGCGAAAACGAGACATCCCGCAGGATCAGTCGACCGCCGCGCTCGCAGGATAAATTGTTTACCGTCAAAGACATCAACAGCGACTTATCCCAAAGCGGGACAACGCAAAAGCGGCAATCTGACAAATTTCTGTATACAATTGCACACTTTTTGACCCTTGCCCCTTGATACGACTCTGAAAACAGGGCATATCCGCGCCAAATCCTTACAAAGCCAGCGGAGGCACCCATGACAATCCAAGTCGGAACCGATACCGCCAAAACGCGCCGCGACCTAAAGGTCGGCTCGGCCAGCGTATCTTATTATTCCATCCCAGCGGCAGAGGCTGCGGGCCTTGGCGATTTTTCCCGCCTGCCCGCCGCGCTAAAGGTGGTGCTAGAAAACATGCTGCGGTTCGAAGATAAGGGTCGCACGGTTTCTGTTGATGACATCAAGGCCTTTGCGGAATGGGCACAGAAGGGCGGCAAAAACCCGCGCGAGATCGCCTATCGCCCCGCCCGCGTGCTGATGCAGGACTTCACCGGGGTTCCGGCGGTGGTTGACCTCGCCGCGATGCGTGACGGGATCGTGGCGCTGGGCGGTGATGCAGAAAAAATCAACCCGCTGAATCCGGTTGATCTGGTCATCGACCATTCGGTTATGATCGACGAATTCGGCAATCCACGCGCCTTCCAGATGAACGTGGATCGCGAGTATGAACGCAATATGGAACGCTATACTTTCCTGAAATGGGGTCAGTCTGCGTTTAACAATTTCCGCGTTGTGCCCCCGGGGACGGGTATCTGCCATCAGGTGAATCTGGAATATCTGGCGCAGACGGTTTGGACCGACAAAGACCAGAACGGAAACGAAGTCGCCTATCCCGACACGCTGGTCGGCACAGACAGCCACACAACCATGGTCAACGGCCTTGCCGTTCTGGGCTGGGGCGTTGGCGGGATCGAGGCCGAAGCGGCGATGCTCGGCCAGCCGATTTCGATGCTGATCCCCGAGGTTGTCGGTTTCAAACTGACCGGTGCAATGGTCGAAGGGACCACAGCGACGGACCTTGTGCTGAAGGTTGTCGAAATGCTGCGCATCAAAGGTGTGGTCGGTAAATTCGTGGAATTCTATGGTGAGGGTTTGGACCATCTGCCACTGGCGGATCGTGCAACAATCGCCAACATGGCACCGGAATATGGCGCGACCTGCGGCTTCTTCCCAATCGACGACGAAACACTGCGCTATCTGCGCCAGACCGGCCGTGACGAGGACCGTATCGCGCTGGTTGAAGCTTATGCGAAAGAAAACGGTTTCTGGCGCGGCGCGGATTACGCACCCGTTTATACCGATACGCTGGAGTTGGACATGGGCACAATTGTCCCCGCCATTTCCGGCCCGAAACGCCCGCAGGATTATATTGCACTGACCGCTGCCGGAACCGAATTCGGAAAATACGTGAAAGGTCTCCGCGAAGGCAAAGACGCCTCTGCCAAATCCGAAATCCGCTGGGAAAATGAGGGTGGGCAGCCCGAACCGCAGGATATTCCCGGTGACGAAGGCCACCACAACCGTGGGTATGTGATGACCGAGGATGGACATTATCAACTGCATGACGGGTCCATCGTGATCGCGTCGATTACCTCCTGCACCAATACATCGAACCCTTATGTCATGATCGGTGCCGGTCTGGTGGCCCGCAAAGCCCGTGCACTGGGCCTGACCCGCAAACCGTGGGTGAAAACCTCGCTCGCGCCGGGCTCGCAGGTGGTGAGCGAATATCTGGAGGCGGCAAACCTTCAGGAAGATCTCGACGCCATCGGTTTTAACCTCGTTGGCTACGGCTGCACGACCTGTATCGGCAACTCCGGCCCGCTGGACCCGTCGATTTCAAAGGCGATTAACGATTACGACCTTATCGCAACCTCGGTCCTGTCGGGCAACCGCAATTTCGAAGGCCGGATCAGTCCTGATGTGCGCGCAAACTACCTCGCCTCGCCCCCGCTGGTGGTGGCCTATGCGCTGGTGGGTGATATGAATGTCAATATCGCGACTGACGTGATCGGGCAGGATAAAAACGGCAATGATGTCTATCTGAAGGACATCTGGCCCTCGAATAAGGAAATCGCCGAGCTGGTTGAAAAAACCGTCACGCGCGAGGCGTTCCAATCCAAATATGCCGACGTCTTTAAGGGCGACGAAAAATGGCAGGGTGTGGAAACGACGGACAGCCTGACCTATGACTGGCCGGCCTCGTCTACCTATGTCCAGAACCCGCCTTATTTCCAGGGGATGAGCCCCGAAGCCGGGACAATCCACGACGTAAAAGGCGCAAAAACGCTGGCGATATTGGGCGACATGGTCACGACCGACCACATCTCGCCCGCCGGATCATTCAAGGATACAACTCCTGCCGGGAAATATCTGGTTGACCGTCAGGTGCCGGTTCGTGACTTTAACAGCTACGGTTCGCGCCGTGGTAACCACGAAGTTATGATGCGCGGCACCTTCGCCAACATCCGCATCAAGAACGAGATGCTGGACGGGGTCGAAGGCGGCTATACGCTTGGGCCGGACGGTCAGCAGGCCTCGATCTATGATGCGGCTATGGCTTATCAGGCCGCTGGCACGCCGCTGATCATCGTTGCCGGCGAACAGTACGGCGCCGGATCGTCACGTGACTGGGCAGCCAAGGGCACGTCGTTGCTGGGGGTTAAAGCCGTCATCGCGGAATCGTTTGAACGTATCCACCGCTCCAACCTCGTGGGTATGGGTGTCATCCCGTTCGAATTCACTGGCGGTGACACGCGCGCCTCGCTGGGTCTGAAAGGTGACGAGACGTACGATATCACTGGTCTCGAAGGCGAGTTGCGCCCGCTGTCCGACATTCCCTGCCGGATAACGTATGCTGACGGCACAACCAAGGACATCACCCTGAAATGCCGCATCGATACCGAGGTCGAGATCGAATATGTCGAAAACGGCGGCGTGTTGCACTATGTGCTGCGCAACTTGGCCAAAGCCTGATTACCACCAAAAACCCATTGACAAGGGCAGCTTCGGCTGCCCTTTTTATTGGCATGTTACGCTTATTTTTACTGATCCTTTTTAGCCTATCCTGCGGCCCGCTATTGGCGCAAACCAAGCTGTCCGGAGCCGACAAATTTAACTGTTTTCAATTGGACCCTCCGACCCAACCGGTCGAAACGATTGCGGCTTGCAGCGTTTTTATCGACACGGCCGGTGCGCCGCCGCTGGAAAAACTCGACGCACGGGTTTATCGGGCTATTGCCTATCGTGCCCTCGGGAATTTCGAGGATAGCGAATCCGATCTGCTCGCCGTTTTAGACGCTGAACCCGATCATACCCAGACGCTTAGAATGCTGGCGTGGACCTATCGCGAATGGGGTCGCCCGACCGATGCCGAGGAGATTTACACCCGCGTACTCGCCGTCGATCCGCACTGGCAAGGCTGGCTGTCCCGCTGCGCCGTTCGCGTCGATCTGGGCCTATATGAAGCCGCCATCCAAGACTGCGCCGAAGCCGAAAAACAATGGCAGCCGGATCGCCTTAACTACCCGCTCGTCCCCTACGATTTCGCCTATTTCACCGCCTTGTCGCTAAACTATCTGGAACGCTATGACGAAGCGTACGAGGCCGCCATTGCCTATGCTGACGGCAAGGATATCAGCGGGCGGCTTTATCATCAGGCCGGGGTGGCGCTGTGGAATGGCGGACAGAACCTACCCGCGCTGGATCTGGTTCTCGAAGGTCTGCGCTTATACCCGGAGGACCCGGACCTTTTGGATTTCCTGTCACAGGCCGGAGTGCGCCAATAATGCCGTATCGCCCGCATCGCGCGGGCGATTCATTTTGGTGGTATTCGCTGACACCTGTGCCATACTCGTTTGCATGAAATACGTCGACATCCCACCGATCTGGTTCTTCCTCTGCGCCTTTGCCGCTTGGTTTCTAGCCCGCGTTTGGCCAATTTATCAGGTGGATGTAAATAACTGGCTGGTTGGTGTCGTAGTCGGTGCAGGTGTTTATCTAATTATCTGGTCCGCCCTGTGGTTCTTTCGCAAGAAAACCCCGATTGAACCCCGCCACACCCCCAAAACCTTACTGGTCGAAGGTCCCTTTCGGATCAACCGGAACCCGATATATACCGGGTTCACGGTTATTCTGCTGGGCATTGCAATGTGGGTTGGGGCGCTGACGGCGCTGTTCCCGGTCCTCGCCTTTCCCTTCATCATTTACGCCCGTTTTATCAAAGGTGAAGAGGTCCGAATCCGCGAAGAATTTGGCGACGAGGCGGACGCATATTTTGCCCGCACCCGCCGCTGGTAGTCATTCGACACCCAAATCTTTCATCGCCGCCGCCTCGAACGCCATCAGCGCGTCGATATCCGCGGCCTCACCACAGCGTTTCACCCAGTCATGCACCAACGGATGATCTGGCGTGGCTGGTGGAAACCACTGATAGGGTGAAACCAGCAGCAAATCGACCGCCGTGAACTGATCGCCCATTAAAAAGGGTCGATCCGCGAGCGCGCGCACCAGTGTGTTTTTCACTTCCTCGGGTCCACGCAGAGAGGCTTTGATATCGACCTCGTCAAAAACATTGGCATAGGCCGGTTTGTCCATCGACAGATATTGCAGGATCATCAACGGCTCGACGATATTTCCGTAATAGGCAAGCCACGACAGATATTCCCCGCGCCCTTTTTCGCCAACAGCGCGCCCCATTGATCCGCCGAAATGATCGGTCAGATAGAGGATGATCGCGTTACTTTCGCGGATAACCTCGCCGTCATGGACAAGCAGCGGCACCTTGCCCTCGGGATGCGGATTGGCCGGATCATGACCGCCCGCGCCATCGCGCCGCGCCACATGTACGGTTTTGATGTCGACGTCATCCATTCGGTTCATATGCATCAGCAACCCGACGATCCGGGTCGCGCGGGTCTGGGGAGAGTAATATAGGGTCAGCATCTTGTGCTCCTTCACTTGATTTGAAGGCATGTGTATGACATCTTCCTACTGACAATTCCTGACAGGATGATCGAGGTAGAAAACGGCATGTCCAAGTCTGATCGCCTCTTTCGTTTACTGCACCTGATCCGCAGCCTTTCCCCGCCGGTGACCGCTCATCGTCTGGCCGCGGCAATGGAAGTCAGCGAGCGTACGATATATCGCGACATTGACGCCTTGCGGCTGGCCGGTGCCCGGATCGAGGGTGAGGCCGGCCTTGGCTATACCATGTCCGAGGACCCCGCCCTTCCCCCGCAAACCTTTACCCAACTGGAGATCGAGGCACTGGTTCTGGGACTGTCCGAGGTGCAAGCCCGAGGCGACATGGCGCTGGCGGATGCCGCACGTGACGCTTTGACCAAGATCACCGCGACATTGCCCGAACGCCAGCAACGCCAGATCACCCACGCGATCGGACTGGTGATACGGTTTCACGAACCTGCCAATCCGGTGCAGGATGTCAGCCTTCTGCGCGAAGCAAGCTGGGCCGAGGAGGCGCTGGACATAACCTATGTCGACCGCGCAGGCCTTCAGACAGTGCGACGCATATATCCGTTGGGAATTGTTTATTACGATTTTCAGGTTGTGTTACTTGCGTGGTGTTGCTTGCGTCAGGATTTCCGGCAGTTCATCCTGACCTCTATTCTGGACATCCAACGCACCGACGAAAGTTTTCGCCCTCGACGCGTCACGCTGTTGCGCGATTATGTGAAAAAGCTGGAACGTCGTCATAGGGAACAGCGCAGTTGGGAACCGATTGTTGCGCCATAGTCGACAAACCTTCCTGAAAATTGAAACATAAATACACGTTTGCTCGCGAAGGGTTGACTGGCGTATGATGGAAATTAGGCATAGGTAAGGGTCGGGAATAGGTTCAAGCGGAGTGTCCATGCGTTTTCTGAGTGTCATCGCCTTGAGTATCAGCCTGTTGCTGCCAACATTCGCACAGGCTCAGAATAATGTTGTGGTGGAATTGTTCACGTCACAAGGTTGCAGTTCCTGTCCGCCCGCCGACCAGCTTGTGCTGGACCTTGCTCACAAGGATCCCGGGATTATCGTTTTGGGCTGGCATGTCGATTATTGGGATTACCTGGGATGGAAGGATGAATATTCTTCGCCCATGTTCACCGCCCGCCAAGCCGGATATCGGGAACATTGGCATTTGCGCTCGCTCTATACGCCTCAAATCGTTGTGCACGGCCGCGCAGAAATGGTCGGGTCCAACGCCCGCAAAGTGTATGAGGCGATTGCCGAAGTGCGCTCCAATATGCAGATGTTGCAAATCAACCTGTCTGGCGCAGGCAATCTGATGAATGTGAGTATTGCGCCCGCGGAATCCAACCTCCCGGCCTCGGAAGTGTTGCTGATCAGTGTGATCCCCAGCGTGACAACCGACATCTTACGTGGTGAAAATGCCGGACGCTCCATCGAATATGTAAACGTCGTTACCGGCGTCCAGCGCCTGGCCGAGTGGGACAGCCGCACACCGATTGATGTGAATGGTATCGACCTGTCCCATGGTCCCTATGTCCTGTTGATCCAAGCGCGCGACTTTGGGCCAATCTTGGGCGCGCGCCTGATACGTTAAAGGCTCCAATACGCGATCGAGGCCGGGATATCTGCCGTGTCCAGCGCCGAACGCACGTCGATCACGGCACCACCTTCGATCAGCATGTCCTTCAGGAACCGATCTGCCGCCGCAAGATAGCTGCGATGGGGCACCGCAAGGATCAGCAGGTCCAGTTCGGCCATTTCCGCAAGCGCGGTCCACTCAAAATTCGGGCTTGTCCCGACTTCGTCGCGGTCCGCCATAGGATCATGCACCATGGGGTGCACACCGAACTCTGCCAATGCCTCGACGATGTCGAAACTTTTGGAATTGCGCAGGTCGGGCACATTCTCCTTGAAGGTCAAACCCAGAATTCCAACCCGTGCCGTGGTCAGCGGCACATGCATGTTGGCAAGCATTTTTACGGCTTTAGTTGCGATGAATTCTCCCATCCCATCATTCACCCGGCGGCCTGACAGGATCACCTCGGAGTGATAGCCGAGCTCTTCGGCCTTGGCGGTCAGATAATAGGGATCAACGCCGATACAATGACCGCCGACGAGCCCAGGGGTAAACGGAAGGAAGTTCCATTTTGTTCCAGCCGCCTTCAATACGTCGGCGCTGCGTATGTCCATCCGGTCGCAGATCATCGCCAATTCGTTCATCAGGGCGATATTGACGTCGCGCTGGGTGTTTTCGATCACTTTCGCTGCCTCGGCCACCTTGATAGACGGGGCGCGATGCACACCCGCTGGAACCAGCGCACCATAGACGTCTGCCACCCGATCCAATGTTGCAGCGTCTTGACCGGATACCACCTTGGTAATGGTTTCCAGCCGGTGTTCGGTGTCACCGGGATTGATCCGCTCCGGGCTATATCCCAGTGTAAAGTCTACCCCGCAGCGCAGACCTGACAGTTCTGCCAACAAGGGGCCACAGATATCTTCGGTGACGCCCGGATAGACGGTGGATTCAAACACCACCACATCCCCATTCGACAGGTTCGGAGCAATCGACCGGCAGGCCGCACGCAGGTGGTTCAGATCGGGGCGGTTGCCGCAGTCAATCGGTGTCGGCACGGTCACGACATAAAAGCTAGCTCGCGCCAATTCTTCGAGCGCCGTCGTCAGATTAAGCCCCGAACCGAGAATGTCATCGGCCGTCAGTTCCAACGTGGCGTCATATCCTTCGGACAATTCATTGACGCGAAGCCTGTTGACATCAAAACCGACAACATCAGCGAACTGGCGGGCAAAACCGATCGCAACCGGCAGACCAACATATCCCAATCCCAAAACGGCGATGGATTCATCGGTGCGTTTGGGCGAAAAAATTGCTGCGCTGCGAAGGTCAATTGGGGTCGTGATATTCATGAAAAAACTCCGGGACTAGAGACGTGAATGATGAAATAAACTGCGGATAAAAATCGTACCGATCGAGAAAATCAGCAGGCAAACGAGAAAGGTCATCCAGGTTTGTCCGATCACCCGAGGGGTCGGCGCATCGGGTAAGCTGGGTTGGACGAGGATCGACATGTCCTGCGCAGCCGCCTGTGCCCGTGACAGTATCAGACGGTTATCAGCAAGTGATGAAGCGGGCGTTAGCGACATGGTTGTCAGCGTGATCAGACCCTGCTGGCTGTCGATGGCCATGTCGAACCGCACATCTGGTGACTGTGCCTGGAGGCGGGTTCGTAGCTGAAAGGCGGCCGCCATTGGGGTTTTCCCACCTGCAGGCAGGTCGGAGAACAGCGGGTTTCGCTCGGCAACCGGGGTTGCATCGGCCAGAACGAAAACGCTTCGGGTTTCGAAATCCGGGGGGACAAAGGTCGCTGTCCAGATCGCAGTCACGGCAGACGGCAGCAGAACAATCAGGGCAAACCCCAGCATCAGCACCAGGCGCGCTTTTTTTCGGGCCTGCACCAGTTTTGCTTTGGCGGTTTCGATATCGTCCAGCGCATCCAGATGCGCGCGCGCCTTTTCCATGCGCCGGCTTTCCAGCGCCTCGGCCTCGGCGCGGCGTTTTTCTTCGGCCTCGCGAATCCGGCGAGCCTTGTCCTGTTCAAACAGCTCCAGCCGCTTGTCGCGATCAAGCGCTGCGCGTTCCAGTCGTTCCAATTGCGGATCACTGGTGGCGCGGCGCCGCACTTCGCGCCATTTTTTCAGACGCTCAGATTCTTCCTCGACGGTTGGGGAAACAGCGGGTTCAGCCATACCGCGCCTCCTGATTCCAGAAGGTGTCGCCATATTGACCGGCATAATCCAAAAGATCCTTGGCTTCCTCGGCGCTGTCGCATTCCAGAAGCTGGGCTTCGTGCAGCGCATAAAAGCGCGTGCAAAAGCGGGTCAGCGTTCGCGAATGGCGCGACAAAAGGATAATCCCAGAGCGTGTCAAACGTTCGTGTAGGGCGGCTTCACATTTGTCGCGAAACCCGTGATCGCCAACATTGACAACTCCGTCTGACAAATAGGTGTCAAACTCCATCGCCATAGAGAGCGCGAACCCCAGACGCGCCCGCATGACCGGCGCATATTGCGAAACCGCGCGGTGAAAATACTTACCGATATCCGCAAAGCTCTCGACGTAATCGACAGTCTCTGGAATATCGCGACGCATCAGGCGGGCAAGATGGCGGACATTTTCCGCCCCGCTCAGTCCATCTTGGAAGCCATGGGTCGACCCAATCGGAAAGGACACGGACCCTGTCCGGCGAATGTCACCCCGATTGGGTCGCTCGACGCCCGAGATCAGCCGCGTCAGCGTGGACTTCCCGGTGCCTGCCAGCGCCAAGATGCCGATCCGTTCCCGAGGTTGCCAAAGGCAGGATACATTGTTGAGGATAATATTCGGCTCGCCCGCCGTCATGTGCCAGCGCGACACGTTCGAGAGAAGGATCATCCCAGATCCCTCCCATCGCGAGAGCGCCCAGCAAGGTCTTGCACCAGATAGGACAGCAACAGAAAACCCAAGGACATGAACACAGGGACATGAGGTTCCGCAAAGCTGGAGGTGTAATCCACAAACACGCCATCACGTATCATCTCGACGGTATGGAGCAGTGGATTCCACCAAAGATATGTCAGAAGGGACGGGGGAAGCTCGGTGGCGGTAAAAAACACGCCTGATATCCAGAACATCGGCCGAAGTACGACAGGCACAATACGCTTCACAGTCTCGGAGATCAGTCCCAGAAACGTCGCCAGCCGTCCAAAGCTTGTCGCCACCAATGCGGTCAATACCAGACCGTTCGCGGCGCTGATCGGATCGTGAATCTGGATCGGGGCAAACAGGACGGCAATGGCAATCCAAATGAACAGCGATACGATGCAAGCGTTCAGGAATTCGAGAAATGCCCCGGCGAACATGATATCTGACAGCCGAATCCTTCCGAAATAGACAAGGTGCTGATGTGTCGAGACCACGCGGTTCATCGACGAGATCGTATACCGAAACAGCACATAGGGGATGACCCCCGTTGCGATGAAGCCCGGCGTATCCACGGCGATGACGGGCGTGCGGTTCACCAGGGTAAAAAAAGCGAGCAAAGTCCCGATCCACAAAAGGGGAACCGCAAACGCCCAAGCATATCCCATGGGATCACCGGCGAAACGGCAGCGGACCTCGCGCAGCATGATCGCGTAGATTGCGTTCAGCATGTTCCAGAAACCGTCATTCACATGGGTAAACGCGGTCCTCATGCGCGAAGTACTTTCGGTTCAAGTCTCGTGGGTTCTGCACGTCCACTTAGGAGGTCGAGGGTCTGAGGCATGATCCGGTCAATCGAGAAGGACTGCCGCGCAAACTTTCGGGCGGCAATTCCCATGTTTCTCCGCTGTTTGGCGTCATAGGCAAGGTTAAGGTAGAAGCGTAGAAATTCGGGAAGTTTGGGGTTTTCGGTATCCGACATCAGATAACCGGTCTGACCATGCACAAAGGCTTCGCCAGCTCCGCCAGCCGGGGTAGAAATGACGGGAACACCGGCGAATTGCGCTTCGATCAATACATTGGGAAGCCCCTCAAGGCGCGAGGTCAGGCCCAGCGCATCCATGCGATTAAGCCAATATCCAACCGATGGAGTTCGCCCTGTAAAAAGGCATCGATCGCTAAACCCGAACTCGGCCGCCAACGCCTTGGCGTCAGTCAGTTCAGCCCCATCACCCACCAGCACAAAGCGCGAGCGGGGATAGGCCGCATATGCCGCGGCTGCAAATTCCAGCCACAGTTTGGCACGCTTATTCTGATCGAACCGGAATACACCGCCAAAGGTGAAATCCGCATCTGCTGTTCTGGCGGTAAACTCCTCCCACATCGTAATATCGGTGTCGGTGCCCTCGGTCGGCAGCGCGTCGGCGGCATTGTGCACGGTCAGGATCGACCCCCGAGGCATGCCCAACCAATCAGCATAGGAATCGGCCGCCGCATACGTGTTGGCAGAGAACTGAACGCCCGGCACCTTTGACAACGCCAGATACATGTCAAAATATTCGTCCTTCATCATTTCGGGGCGCAAGTTGGGGGGCATCCCCCGTAGCGAAATCACCAAGCGCGGAACATCGGCTGCCAAGGCTGCCAACGCACTGGTCAGCACAGCCCCGTCCTGCCAGATATAGGCGACTTCTGGACGGGTCCGCAGCAGATGCGGCGTAAGGCGCTGCACCGCCTCTACGGTCTGTGGAGGCAAGTCACGCAGCAGGGGCTGAAGTGGGCTTGGCAGGGTCATCGCGCCACTATCCGCCGGCAGGTCACTGATGACCGAGACCGGGACGCCATCCTCCTGCAATTTTGGTAAGAAGAAATCGCGTCCACGTTCTGACGAAAGTGTGGACACGATCACTTCGACCTGTCCGGTGATCCCGGGCAGATCCCTGGACTGGGTGCTGACATCTGTCAGTCGGGTCAGCTCTCCTGCCAAACGGGTCAACTGCCGCTCGGCACCGCCGGCACCAAGTGACCCGGTGATCATTGCCACCCCCCCCAGATGCGGCGAGATGGAGGTAACGGGATTGCGGGTTTCGAATATGGAAATCGCGTCACCCAACGCTTTGGAAGCGGATTTGCGGCCGGAAGACATCAGACGCGGGGACATATATCGTTCAAACAGTCCGTCGAACAGGAAATCGGCAAAATCGTCAGAATAATGCGAAAGGCTGGTTTCTGCATCCGACATGGCATCTGCCTGACCAAACGCCAGCATCGCGGCCGTTGGGTTATAGACAGGCAAACCCAGCGCTTGTGCCGCCTGTTCCACCAGTTGAATGTAAGCGTTTCGCGACGCGATGTGGGCGCCGTCAGCTGTTAACGCATTACAATGTGTGATAAACACGACATTGGGGACGCGTGCAGCAATTTCACGCATGTCAGCGCTGACAGTCTCCAATGTCGCCATTTCGCGTGTCATTGACAAAAGACAGGACTGGTCGGCTTTGGAAAGCGTCTGAAATCCGGTCAGACCTGACAGCCAGTCCCGTTTCTGTTCCTGTTGTGCACCGTCTGACAATTTCCAAAAATGCGCAGCCTGTGCCCGATCCGCAAAAAAATCCCGATAGTGCTGTGTCACATAATTCAGTTGAACATGCGTCGCGCCAACCCGCAATCGTTTGGCGGATGACAGTTCGACGAAATAGATGTCCGAGGGGGTGTGCTCTTGTGTTTCAAGCTGCGCCATATCGGTATTTGGCATCAATATGGGCAGAAGGGCAGGATCGGGGGAAAACTCACCTTGAAGAAACCGCAACTGTTGCAGCGCTTCGGCCGAGCTATGAGTATATCCGTAAACACGGCCAGAATTGTTCAGAACCGGGTAGGCATTCGGGGCGCGTTTGAAAGGCGTACTGATCCGACAGGAGCCGATGGCCGTAATTCGGACTTTCTCTCTCATACTTACCTCGATTACTAACTAGGTGTGAACGAACACTCTGGGAAAAGTCTTAAAAGCTCGTAAAATTTTTCTTACTTTTCACTTAAAGGTTTGGGATTGCGATGGACCCTTTGATTTTGCAGGGTATTCGGAAACGGAGAAAAAAATGACTTTCAATGCGCTTGTCGTGACCAAAGACGAATCCGGCACAAATGCTGCGGTAAAAGGAATCACTTTGGAGGATTTGCCCGCAGGCGATGTCCTGGTTTCAGTCGAATATTCGACTCTGAACTACAAGGACGGACTTTGCATCGGACCAGGCGGAGGGTTGGTGCGCACTTATCCGCATGTGCCCGGGATCGATTTTGCGGGGCGCGTCGAACAGTCAGAAGATCCCCGCTATGCCGTCGGAGATCGGGTAATCCTGACGGGGTGGCGCGTGGGCGAGGCCCATTGGGGTGGGTATGCACAAAAAGCCCGGGTCAAGGCCGACTGGCTGGTGCCCCTGCCCGATGGCTTATCAACCCGCGATGCCATGGCCGTGGGCACTGCCGGATTGACGTCAATGCTGGCGGTGCTGGCGCTGGAAGATCATGGACTGACACAGGGTGAGCTGCCGGTTCTTGTCACGGGTGCAGCGGGCGGTGTGGGTTCAGTTGCAACGGCGATTTTGCACGCCCGTGGGTATCGTGTCGCCGCGGTGACCGGTCGCCCAGAAACCGAAGGGTATCTGCGCAATCTTGGCGCGGACCAGATTGTCCCGCGCGAAGATCTGGCCGACGCGATAAAGCGTCCCTTGGAATCCGAACAGTGGGCAGGCTGTGTTGATGCGGTTGGCGGAGAGATGTTGGCGCGAGTGCTGGGTCAGATGGCGTATGGGGGATCGGTTGCGGCGGTCGGACTTGCGGGTGGTGCGAACGTCCCGATGTCGATCGTTCCATTCCTGCTTCGTGGCGTCAATCTGTTGGGGATTGACAGCGTGATGCAGCCCTTCGACGCCCGTGTGCGTGCCTGGAAGGAAGTCGCGACCAGCCTTCCGCTGAAAGCGCTGGAAACCATGATTCAACCTGCCACACTTTCCGACCTGCCGCGCTTGGGCGCCGAGATATTGCAAGGTCAGGTCAAAGGGCGGGTTGTCGTGGACGTGAACGCCTGAAAAGACACCCCGTCTCTACATTTTAGGAACGGGGTGTATCGGCGGTCCCGACATTGACATATGTCCCAAATAGCCTTTGTTATGAATGCTGTTTCCGCGTCACCTCTCCCGGATAGCGACCGGGCAGACTTTTGCTGAGTTTTTCGAAAAGTGTGTGAAGACCGCTGCCGGTACCGTCAGGTTCGTCTGACTTGCGCGCCACAAGCGACGGAAGTGCAACGCCAGACGGCGCCGGCACCTTGTCGAAATCGCGTGCGGCCACGATCTTCAGGTCAGCAATCTTGCGGGGACGACCAAGGCGCAAAGCAGGCTTTTCCTGTTGAAATTGCGACTGACGTGTTTCGCGCGATTTGGCAAGTTCCGGATTGGTTGCCCGCAAGTCGAGCGCACCGATTTCGCAAACATCAACAAGCGCCATCAAAGCCGGGGTATTCACAAGCTCCTTCGCGTCAATTTGTCGACGCAGGCTTCGATGCACCAGCATCAGGTCCATTTCGACACGCTGCGCATCGCGTGCATAGCGTTCCACAAGTCGGCGTAATATGACTGTTTCCAGTTGCTGTTCGCCGATCCCGCCGACGTCGATAGCATCCGCCAAAACATCCGTGACGCGTTCCAAGGTTACCCGCAAAATATCCGCGTCCGCCGGGCTGTTCAATTCGGCGTAAATGCTGTCCATCTCGACCACGCCAGCCAGAAGCGGGTTCATAATCCCACGACCCTTTTGCCAATCCGCATCATCCCAGCCGGCAAGTGTAAACAGACGTTCCGTGTCCGGAGCTTGACCCAGACTGAGATTATCCAGCCAACCCAACCAGAACTGCCAGTCACACTCGTCAGCCTTGAGGAATGTAACCAGCTCGTCGATTTTGGTTTTGATAACCTGTGGCTGACCATCTGCCCAGACCGGCAGATCGGGGACTTGCCCGGGCTCCCATGCGGTTTCAATGGCTGACCGGTCGGCATAAAGCGCGTCACAAAACGGATCAAGTATCCCCGCCGCTTCTGCCAGTTTGGCCGCGCCATCGATCGTGCGGACCGCATAGGCAACATAGGTAGCAGCATAGGCTGTCGCGATGGGAACGAGCATCAGTTTCGCCACGTTTCCAGCAACACCTGTGGCAAATGACAGGTCTGTCTTGGACAGATTCTTGATGGATGAATAAGACGCCAGCGTCGGACGATACAGCGCCGCTTGTGCCGACAACAATGCGCGACAGCTCAGGAAGGTCACTTCCTGAATCATTTCCTGTTTGTGGGGAAATTCCTCGGCGGCAAGAAGCGGAAACACACGCAGCGCCGCGCGCAATGACAGAAATTGTGAGACATCCCGGTCTTGAGAATATAACCAAGATTTAAGCTCATCTTTCCGGAACGCGTCGGGCATACGACCTCCACACCATTACAGATATTAACTATCAAGCCAGCCAAGTTTGCACGTTAAAGGCGAGTCGTTAATGGATAATTAAATCAAAGGCGCCTAAGGGCTGCTCTAGCGACAAACGACCGTGTTAAGCGAAGGGGTCAGCGACACATTGGGAAGGCTGTCGTCGGGATTAACCAGTTCCACCGACAGACGATATTCGCCCGCTTGATCAAACAATGATTTTGACGCTAGCGAAAACGCATGCTCCCCTTTATCCCCCAACGCCTGCGCAAGATCCCCACGATACTGATCTGCAAGGCGAGAATGCAAAAGGGACCGGGTTCCGTCCGCATTCAACAGATAGACTTCAATGGTGACGGGTTGGTCGGGATAATCCGGATCCCATGCCCACCCTTCAATCCACTCGCAATCTGCGCGATCTACAAATCCCTCAGCCGGATGCATGTCACCGGGATGAAGACGATACAGGTCTGTTAAGGCGGCTTGCACCTCTGCCAGCGTGCCCACGGCAACGAAGGTTAAAAATCTATAATCACCTGCAGGCGCGGGAGAACGCTGCGCAACAATGTTCCATTTGTTGGTGTGATCCCACGGGTTAGGAACGCGATAGGACAGAATTTCATAAACGTCGATATCTTCGGCCGTATAGGCACCCATCGCATATGCGCCGTCGGGCGTCGACAGAATAGGCGGCAGCGTTTGGACCGACACGAAATCCCATGGCTCGGTCAGGTCATTTGCTTTAGCCGGTGAGAGTTCACCGCTTGACGGATCAAAGCGCCAATATTGCGTGAAATCTGCGGTCAGATATCCGGTAGGAATTTCCACCATAAAGTTGGTATGATCGCGCGCCAGCGTGATCGTCGCGTCGAACGCGATCACATTGTCGATCCCGCCATAGCCAATGGTGATCGATTTTTGCAGCAGATCGTCGGACAGGGGTGCGGTGTTGACCGGCGCCGTCACGCCATTATCGCAAAACCCCATTTGCCCCGGTGCCAGCCAATAGGCCGGGCGGGTTGTCGTTGTCAGTTGGTTCGGCGCACTGGAACAGATGCTTTGCAGTTCTGACGTCGACGTCTGTTTGAAATTATCGACGCCCGAGCCGGGTTCGGTAGGGTTCAGACACTCGCCCGTATTGTCCATGAACCACGCATAGCTGATCTGGCGGCCATGGTCGAAAATATTGATGAATTCTTTCCCCCGCCATTGGAGGGAATCCACCGCCCCGGCGAACCGGTTAGACACGGTCAGCGTCAGCGGATCGCCATCGACCATGCCGGTGATGGTCATGGCCGTGCCCTCTGCCGGATTGTCGTAGCAGATGGGCGCGTCGGTGGCAGGGGACAGTTCTATCGGGATATCTGGCCCGCCTGCCCCTTTCGCGAACAGAGTGAATTCGTCACATACAAGATCGCTGTTGGCACGGGTCAGCGGTGTCATCCCGGCATTATAATCACTGTTAAAGCGGTTGAACGTGTCGAGCGTCTGACGGCCATAAACCCCGTCAATCGGCCCGGGGTCATAACCAAACATGGCGAGGTTTTCCTGAATGCAGCGAATGTCAGCCGCGGCGGGGGTGGCGAGGATGATGATGGCAAGGATCAGACGCATGGGAACCTCCGAATTTTGGCGGAGGGTAGCACGGGGAGCGGGGTTGGCCAAATGGTTGGTTGCGCGGGAAGTCAGTCGGTAACGACCAAGATTAGCGCCTTAGATTATGCTCGCACTTACGCACCTAGAGTTTCGCAAGTAAACAAACTCCGCGACCCAGAGGTTGGCCATCTCCTCGGATTCAAAACGCGAGGCACTCAGGTTTGCCCTCAAAAATTGACATGGTCATTATCCAATCTTAGGTTTTCATAATTTAGAAATTCGATTTGGAGAAAAGTATGAGCTTGGATGAGGCTGAAAGTCACAAAAAGTCACACCATCCCAAAGGAGTAAACTCCATCCACGCAGCGTTGATTGGATTGGTTGGAGGAATAGTTGGCGCCCTACTGACATACGGTTTGCCCTATTTAAATAAAGATCGAGAGTTAAATTTACGATTTGCAGAACTCGCTATCAGTATTCTGTCAAAAGAGATTGATGAGAATTCATATCAGTCACGCTTATTCGCTATTCAACTTCTTTCCCAATCAACCGGAGTAGAAATCGAAGTTGGTGATATGCAGGCATGGGCGGAGACTGGTACGTTAGCCATTGATCCGAATATCCTTTTTCCCCGTTTTGTGTATGTGCCGTCTGCTAATGAGTGGAGTTCAATAACTGTGGCGCCGGGGCAAACAATGTCTGATGTTCTGGATGAAATGGAAAACAATGAAACTGGCGATAACTAGCATGAACCAATAATAAATCCCTTCAGCTTGCAGCGCCATCCTGCGGTCAGGCTCTCGCCCTCCTCTCACCGTAGGGTGCGTGGTTTCCACGCACCATCGCCAAAGGTGCGTGAAGAGCACACATCCTTCGGGGTAACCACAGCGCCCGAGCAAGGGTGGACGTGAAGCGCCCTCCCGTGGGGAGGGTCGGGCGAGGGCCAAGCAGGGCTTGGTCAGTCGCTTCATCCCCCCTTGACCGCCCCCCAAATCCGCATCATATCCTCGCCCCATGACCGAGCTATCCAAAATCCGGAACTTCTCTATCGTGGCGCATATTGACCACGGGAAATCGACCCTTGCCGACCGACTGATCCAGTCGACCGGGACGGTGCAGGATCGGGATATGAAGGCACAGCTGCTCGACAGTATGGATATCGAGCGCGAGCGCGGCATTACCATCAAGGCGCAGACCGTTCGCCTCGACTATAAGGCGAAGGATGGGCAGACCTATGTCCTCAACCTGATCGACACGCCGGGACATGTCGATTTTGCGTACGAAGTCAGCCGTTCCATGCGCGCCGTCGAAGGGTCGTTGCTGGTCGTTGATGCCAGTCAGGGGGTCGAGGCCCAGACCCTCGCCAATGTCTATCACGCGATCGAGGCCGACCACGAAATCGTCCCGGTCCTGAACAAAATCGACCTGCCCGCAGCCGAACCTGAACGTGTCTGCGAACAGATCGAGGATGTGATCGGGATCGATGCGTCCGAAGCCGTGCGCATTTCCGCCAAAACGGGCCTCGGCATTCCCGACGTGCTCGAGGCTATTGTCACCCGCCTGCCCGCCCCCAAGGGCGACCGCGATGCGCCGCTGAAAGCGATGCTGGTCGACAGCTGGTATGACGCCTATCTGGGCGTTGTGGTGCTGGTGCGGATCATGGACGGGGTCCTGAAAAAGAACGACAAGATCCGTATGATGCAGACTGATGCGCATTATCAGGTGGACCGGATCGGCGTGTTCAAACCCGGGATGTTGCCCGTCGATGAACTGGGCCCCGGCGAGTTGGGGTTCCTCACCGCCTCCATCAAACAGGTGCGCGACACCCGCGTCGGTGACACAATCACGCACGAGAAGAAGGGCTGTGAAAAACCCCTCCCCGGCTTCAAACCCGCGCAGCCGGTCGTGTTCTGCGGCCTGTTTCCGGTCGACACGGCCGAGTTCGAGGACCTGCGCGACAGTATCGAGAAACTGGCGCTAAATGACGCGTCCTTCAGCTTTGAAATGGAAACCTCTGCCGCCTTGGGCTTTGGCTTCCGCTGCGGCTTTTTGGGACTATTGCATCTGGAGGTCATCCGCGACCGGATCGAGCGCGAATATGACATCGACCTGATCACCACCGCGCCCAGCGTTATCTATCAAATCCACATGCGCGACGGCGAGGTGATCGAACTGCACAACCCCGCCGACATGCCCGACCTGACCCATATCGATCATATCGAGGAACCGCGGATCAAAGCGACAATCCTTGTTCCGGACGAATATCTGGGTGACGTGCTGAAACTGTGTCAGGACCGCCGCGGCAACCAGCTGGACCTCACCTATGCCGGCAGCCGCGCGATGGTCGTCTATGACCTGCCGCTGAACGAGGTTGTGTTCGACTTCTACGACCGCCTGAAATCGGTGACCAAAGGCTATGCCAGCTTTGACTACCAGATGATCGGCTATGCCGAGGATCAGCTTGTGAAAATGCAAATTCTGGTCAACGACGAACCCGTCGATGCCCTGTCAACGATGGTGCATAGGGCGCGGGCCGAGGCGCGCGGGCGGGCGATGTGCGCCAAGCTGAAGGAACTGATCCCGCAGCACATGTTCAAAGTGCCGATCCAAGCGGCGATTGGCGGGCGGATTATCGCACGCGAGACGATCTCGGCGCTGCGCAAAGACGTGACGGCGAAGTGTTACGGCGGGGATGCGACGCGTAAGCGCAAGTTGCTGGACAAGCAGAAAAAGGGTAAGAAGAAAATGCGCGAGTTCGGACGGGTGTCCATCCCGCAAGAGGCGTTTATTAATGCGCTGAAGATGGATGATTGATTAGTCACTAGCGGCGTCAACCGAAACCCTTGGATTTTCACATGCCACGATCAGACCGTCTTGGCCTGGTCGATCCCGACATCCAGTAATCCCGCAGTTTTGAACAGTGGATTCTAGGCTCCGTCCAATCTTCTCTTCACGCGCGATGCGATCCATCTCGTCACGAAGATCCGGTCCAATAAAGTTCCACTCGCGACAAATTTGACGAACCAGGTTCGAATAAATACCATTGGTTCTATCCTCGTTCGCCCGCTCCAATGCCAGAATTACAAGCTGGTCATCTACTGGATAGCTTGCGGAAAGCTCTTCAACCCATGTCGGTCCAAATCCTGTTCCGGGCTCCTTGGATACAACCGGGGCTTCAAATTTTAGAATTTGCACTATTGGCCCGTCGGAATAATCCAGAATTCGATCTCTGTAATATGGAATTGGGAGGTAAAACGTTAATATTTTTTGCCATAAGGACGTTTGAATGTCGCTGCTGATATCGACGTCAACAAGTCTATCGATTGTTTCACCGGTTTCCTGATCAATTAGAACCAACTCAAAATAGTTTCTGTCTGGTTTAAACGGCAAAGGATGTACTGATCCCGTCAATAGATACTTTGCGCTCGAAACGTCTACATCATCAAGCAGGTAGCACATGCCGCGCAAGGCCGTTACTCCCGAATAGGAATGATGACGGTATGTCTCATTAATATCTCGCGACGAAACCTCGTCGTCCATACATTGCTCTGACCCAGTTACAAAGCGCCATCTTTGAACCTGAGAATTTCCGGTTTCGAAGACACCACCGTCCCCAACAATTTTTGATATGAGTAATCTTGGTGTTAAATAGCAGAACCTAAAACCAAACTTTGCGGGGTCCCCTTCTTCTTCGATGCAGAAATTTGGATTTCCCGACTCGTCAACCGGACCAATTCTAAGCGAGTTCAATGCCGGCAATTGAGCCGTTGAATGATCGTGTTCTGCAATTTCTAAAAACTCTTCGACGTCATTGATCAGCGACATTTTCATGTAAATTTGTTGGCCTACATAAGCATAAAATCCAACAGCCAACAAAAACCATGGCGTTTTGAAATTCTTTGAAGCAACCCCAATCCCGATAATCGCTAAAAATACGATGTAGGCGACAATAACGATTATCAGAATCACAATTATAGAAAGAGGGTTTTCAATCATTTAGCATGTCCGCCAATACTTTGTTTGAAATTTTATAGCTCACCCTACCAAGTTTTGTAGCACTGACCAATCAATAGCAACCGTAGTGCGCGTGGTCTCCACGAACCATCCAACCGCAACCGCACAATGGCGCGTGCAAAGCACACAACCTAAACCCCGCCCGGAATCAAGGCGTAGTCGCCGGGCGAGCGCCTGACCAAGGCGGATTTGCGAAACAATTCCGCTAACCGGACGGGCTGGTGCTTTGGCAGGAGGGCGCCATGGTCGAAGGGAAGATGTACGCTTCACCATACAGGAACCATCAGCAAGGTTGCAGCGCCATCCCACGGTCAGGCGCTCGCCCTTTATCGTGATGGTCGCGGAAAGGGTCCGCGACGGCAGCCCTCAGATATCCACCACCAGCAGCCCGTCGACGCCACCTTCCAGCGCCGCGACCAACCGCGCCCCGGCCACCTTGTGGGCTGGATGCTCTAGATACGCGTCGCGCGCCACCTCATCCCGGAAGCCCATGACAAAGCCGTCATTATAACCGCGGTTCAACCCTTCGGGGCTGATGTTTGGGCCGAACTTCGTCGTCTCCAACCCGTCAACCACGTCACGCAACGCATTAAGGTCTGCGTAAATCGCCGCCCGTTCCGACGGGGACGCGTCCGACCGGAATTTCACCAAGACCACGTGATAGACCAAAGCCATCTTTGAACCTCTGCTGTATTTGGAATTCTGCCCGTGTGCGTGATTCCCTTGGCGCGATGGTAGCCGCCCAACACAAAAACAGCACCTATTGTCGGCGCTGTTTTTCGAACACGCATGAACTTTGATTTGCCGCGTCAACCAAGCGCTGTCCCCATAACAGGGACAGACATGCCGTCACAGCGCTGGTCGCGCCCAGATCAGCAACCCGTCAGGAGTCGACTTCACCCGTCACAAGCGAGGCACCCAAACCCGGGGCCGCAATCAGACTTGGTTCTGCAGCATTGGATTTGTCCCGCATTCCCGGGGCAATGACCATCAGAACAGCAAAAGCGATTCCCGCAATTGCCGCTGTTAATACTACCCAATCTACGGTGACAGCGCCGACTTCGTCGTCCCGGAAGTCTTTGATATTAAACCACAACATACATTCACCTATGTTATTCGATCACTCGTTAGCGCAAAAATACTTTTGCACCCCATATTCCAACAGGTACCGAATTAGCGCAAAAACATGTCATAAATGGGGCGAGGTTTTTTCCGAACGGTTAAAGTTACAGCACCCCCAAAGAGGCGAGTTCGGCATACATTTTGTCCGGGATGGCATCGTCATTTTGATTAAATTCACCGATATCTTTGGGCGCATCCGCAGCCGCCAGATATCGCCATCCCTGAAACGCGCGGCGCGGTTGCGCCTGAGTGCGGATCAGGGTCGGATCCATAATAATCCCGCAGCGGCGGATGCCGTCAGCACCCAGAACCTCGTCAAGGCGCAGGATATTCTGTCGCGCCAACACCACCCCCTTGATCACCCAATAGAGCGAGCCGCCGTTCAGAAGCTCGGCCTCGCGCTTGGGCCACATGCGGGTGACATGTCGCGAGATATCCTCGCGACCCTCGTTTCGCGCCTGTTCGGATTGTTTCGCGCGATAGCTGGCCAAATCCCCAAGGTTTTCGACCCCAACGCACAATTTTATCAGATGAAGATTCCCGCTCATGTCGGAAAAGTTAACGCTGCCCATTGCCCGCATCAAGGCGATTTGTTAGCGTAATGTTCCTTTCCAACCTGGGACCAGACGTATGACCGCCTTTGCCGCGCCGATCTCGCAATCCATCTGGGAAATGAAATACCGGTTCACCAATCCCGATGGCACACCGATTGATGTCACTGTCGAGGACAGCTGGCGGCGCGTCGCGCGGGCTCTGGCGTCGGTCGAGAAAGACCCATCAGCATGGGAGGACAGATTTTATCACGCGCTCGAAGATTTCAAATTCCTGCCCGCCGGACGTATTCTGGCCGGGGCCGGGACCGGGCGTTCAGTTACCCTGTTCAATTGCTTTGTCATGGGCACGATCCCCGACAATATGGCCGGGATATTCGACGGCCTGAAAGAGGCAGCGCTGACCATGCAGCAAGGTGGTGGGATCGGGTATGATTTCTCGACCATCCGCCCCAAGGGTGCGGCGGTGAAGGGGGTTGGGGCGGATGCTTCGGGGCCCTTGTCATTCATGGACGTCTGGGATTCCATGTGCCGGACGATCATGTCAGCAGGATCACGACGTGGCGCAATGATGGCGGTCATGCGTTGTGATCACCCGGATATCGAAGATTTTATCTCCGCCAAACGCGACGCCGCCAGGCTGCGGATGTTCAACCTATCAGTGCTGGTGACAGACGCGTTTATGGAAGCGGTAAAGTCGGACGCCGCGTGGGATCTGGTGTTTGACGGCAAGGTTTATCATACGGTTCAAGCGCGGGACCTGTGGAACCGGATCATGCGGAGCACGTATGATTTTGCCGAACCCGGTGTGATTTTCATCGACCGGATCAATCAGAAGAACAACCTGAATTATTGCGAGACGATTGCCGCGACGAACCCCTGTGGCGAGCAGCCTTTACCGCCCTATGGCGCATGTTTGCTGGGGTCGATCAACTTGGCGCGGCTTGTGAGTGATCCGTTTGGGAATAAGGCGAAACTGGACGAAGCGGCGCTGGCTGATCTGGTCGGAACGGCGGTCCGGATGATGGACAATGTCGTTGACGCCAGCCGGTTTCCCCTGCCCCAACAGCAGGCCGAGGCCGAGGCGAAACGCCGGATTGGGCTGGGGGTCACGGGCCTTGCAGATGCGCTGTTGATGCTGGGCTTGACCTATGGATCCGAGGAGGCCGCGCGTCAGACCGAGCTCTGGATGAAAGCGATCGCGCGCGCGGCGTATCTGACCTCGGCGCGGTTGGCGGGCGAAAAAGGGGCATTTCGGCTGTTTGAACCCGAGGCATTTCTGGCTGGTGACATGATGTCGCGAATGGATGGGGAGGTCCGTGACGCAGTCGCCAAACACGGTATTCGCAATGCCTTATTGACCTCTATCGCGCCGACCGGGACCATCAGCCTTTACGCCGGGAATGTATCGAGCGGGATCGAACCGGTTTTCGCCTTCAGCTACACCCGCAAGCTACTGCAAAAAGATGGCTCGCGGACCGAGGAAGAGGTCGAGGATTACGCCGTCAAACTCTGGCGTGAAATCCATGGAGACACCCCCCTGCCTGACTATTTCGTCAATGCCCAGACGCTGTCGCCAGCAGATCATGTTCGCATGCAGGCAGCAGCGCAAAGCTGGATCGACAGCTCGATTTCTAAAACCATCAACTGTCCCGAGGATATTTCCTTTGATGCATTCAAGGAGGTCTATATGCAGGCTTGGGACACAGGCTGCAAAGGCTGCACCACCTACCGACCAAACGAGATCACCGGATCTGTTCTGACCGTCAGTGAAAAGGTAGAAACCAAGCCCCAGACCGAAGTGCCGGATCATACCGGCGAAGTGGTTTATCTGGCAGAGCCGCTTGATCGGCCCGAACAACTGGAAGGGCAGACCTACAAGATCAAATGGCCGGAATCCGAACATGCGATTTATATCACCATCAACGATGTCATCATCGGCGGCCATCGCCGTCCATTCGAAGTGTTCATCAATTCTAAAAACATGGAACATTTCGCTTGGACAGTCGCGCTAACACGGATGATCTCGGCGGTGTTCCGGCGGGGTGGCGATGTCAGCTTCGTTGTCGAAGAACTGAAAGCCGTGTTCGATCCGCGCGGCGGCGCATGGGTCGAGGGGCGGTATATCCCGTCAATCCTTGCGGCCATTGGCGGCGTCATTGAACGCCACATGATTGAAACCGGTTTCTTGGCGGGTGAAGGGATGGGGCTAAAATCTGATCCCAAAGCGGACGCTATCGCCGTCGGCGAACGTAAGCCACGCCCCTGTCCGAGTTGTGGCCAATACAGTTTGCAGATGATAGAAGGATGTATGACCTGCACCAGTTGTGGTCATTCAAAATGCGGATAGCCATTAAAAGGCATTGATGAAAATTTATTACCTCAACCTTGATCGTCGGCCTGACCGGCGAGGTGCAATGGAGCTTCAGTTCGAAAGGTTGATGCTGGATGTCGAGCGTATCGCTTCGATTGACGCCATTGACTTTTCCGACTCCGACATGCCCTCGGGAACGCGAATATCCAAGCCGGAATATGCCTGTTTCCTTAGCCATCGTGAAGCCTGGAAGCGCTTTGTAGATAGCGGTGATGAATATGCGCTGGTTCTGGAAGACGACACCGTCTTAGCGCCTGATCTGAAATTCGTGCTTTCAGATCCCGAAATCGACAAGTTTGATTTCGATCTGTTGCACGTGGAAACCTGGCCCTATCAAGTTTGGGTGGATCGCGATAGTCGTGGCGAGATTGGCGGATTGAATGTTCGCCGCACCCATTCCTATTTCTATGGAACCGCTGCTTATATCCTAACTCGTAAATTTGCAAAGCGGGCGCTTGACGAAATTGATGTGCCGGCACGTCCTGTCGATGTGATGTTCCTGGATCCTGGCTGGATGACACCACGCCCCAATGTCTTGCAACTGGACCCCGCCCCGGTGACACAGGAATGCTTCATCTCCTCCCGTCAGATCAAACAGCAAGATGACAGCGACATTCGCCTTCCAACACAATATCATTATCAGGATACGATGAAGGAGCAGCCCGCCTGGGATCGGCTGAAGGAGACGCCGACCTATAAGAAGCTGAAATGGACGATCACGTGTGTGAGGTTCTGGCTGGATGGGTCTGTCGTTCTGCGTCCCATTGCGTATTCTGGCGAAACCGACACCCAATCTGCCCCCGTTTCAATGGAACAGGGCAAAGCAGACGCCAACTGATATCGTCATCCATATCCTCCGGCGGTTGGCGTGATAACCGTGACGGCTTCGCCCGGCTGCAACCGAGTTTGATCGCATCCCTGTAACTGTTCTATTGTGCCATCATTCCGACGCACTTCGGTTCGGCCAACTCTTCCGTCGCCACCACCCGCCAACCCTTTTGGCGCGTGAAGTCGGGACGACGAGAGGATCGCGCAATCCATTTCCTCCAGAAACCGGATCGTGCGTTCTGTTCCATCACCGGCGTGCCATTTCCCCTGTCCGCCAGAGTGGTGCCGGATGTGGAAATCCTCCAGCAAAACCGGGTAGCGGTATTCCAGAATTTCGGGATCCGTCAGGCGGGAGTTGGTCATATGGACCTGCACCGCATCTGTCCCGTTAAACCCAGGACCCGCAGGAGAGCCAGAGCAGATCGTTTCATAATACTGATATTCATCATTGCCGAAGGTCAGATTGTTCATCGTCCCCTGCGAATTTGCCATCGCGCCGAGCGCCGCCATCAGCGTATTGGTGACATGTTGCGAGGTTTCGACATTCCCGGCCACCACGGCCGCCGGATAGCTGGGGCGCAGCAGCGAACCTTCGGGGATCACGATATTCAACGGACGCAGGCATCCGGCATTCATCGGGATATTGCCGTCGACCATAAGTCGGAATGCGTAAAGCACCGCCGCCCGCGCGACGGGTTCCGGCGCGTTGAAATTGGTTGGTTGCTGCAGTGAGGTTCCCGTGAAATCTACGGTCGCCGAACGTGTCGCCTTGTCGACACTGATCCGCACCTTGATCGTCGCGCCTTGATCCGTTTCCGTTACCCACTCACTGTCATGCAACACGTCGATGACTCGGCGGACATTTTCTTCGGCATTGTCCTGCACATGGCCCATATAGGCCTGTACGACCGGCAAACCGAACTGCGTCACCATTTTGCGCAGCTCCTGTATCCCCTTTTCGTTGGCGGCGATCTGGGCTTTCAGGTCGGCGATATTCTGGGCCGGGTTGCGGCAGGGATAGGCGTGGTTAGTCAGCAGGAGGCGCAGCGCCTCTTCGCGAAACGTCCCTTGATCCACCAAATGGAAATTGTCGAACAGAACGCCCTCTTCATCAACCGTCGTCGCGAGCGGCGTCATTGATCCGGGCGCGGTCCCGCCCACATCAGCGTGATGCCCGCGAGAGGCGACGTAGAAGATGATCTCGTCGCCCTCGAACACCGGCGTGACGACCGTAATATCCGGCAAGTGCGTGCCGCCATTATAAGGTGCGTTCAGGGCGAACACATCGCCGGGCCGCATCTTGCCCGCGTTCTGGCGTATAATCGCCTCGACCGAGCGATCCATCGACCCCAGATGCACAGGCATATGCGGCGCGTTCGCGACCAGCGCACCGGTCGCGTCGAACACGGCGCAGGAGAAGTCCAACCGTTCCTTGATATTCACCGAATAAGCTGTGTTTTGTAGCGTTACGCCCATCTGCTCGGCGATGGACATGAACAGGTTGTTGAAAACCTCCAGCATAACGGGGTCGGCTTCGGTGCCAATCGCGTGTTGGCGCTCCAAAGCCTCGGTCCGGCGCAGAATGATGTGGTTACGGCTGTTCACCTCGGCCACCCAACCATATTCGACCGCGATGGTCTGATGCGGCTCGACGATCAGCGCGGGGCCGGTGATTTTCAGACCGGGCTTGAGCGCGTCGCGGTCATTGTGAATCTCTGCCTCGCGCCATTCGCTGCCCAAGAACAACGGCGCGGTGGCGTCCGGGGTGCGGGTGTGGGCGGTCGCTGGCGTTTCACGTTCGTCAATGGTCGCGCCACCTCCGACGGCCTCAACCTCTACCGCTTCAACGATGATTGGCTTATCCTCGAACGCGAACCCGAATTGCTGTTTGTGCGCCGCGATAAATGCTGCCCGCATTTGCGAAAGACTGGCGAAATCGACCGGGATCGTGCTGTCGGTGCCATCGAACCGCAAGTGAACACGGGGGTATAGGGTAATTTCGGCCTTGGGAACACCTTGATACGCAACATCGGCCCGCACCTGTTCTGCAAGCGTGTCCCGCAATGTTTCGATCACCGCCATATCGTCGGGTGACAAAGGCACAACGGCAGCCTGCTGGCGGTTCGCCCGAATATCCGCCAACCCCATACCATAGGCTGATAAAATGCCGGAGTGCGGATGCACGATAACGGTTTTCATGCCCAATGCGTCGGCCACCAAACAGGCGTGCTGCCCACCCGCCCCGCCAAAACACGTCAGCGCATAATCTGACACGTCATAGCCCCGCTGGACGGAGATTTTCTTGATCGCGTTTGCCATATTTTCAACGGCGATGGACAGAAACCCCTCGGCCACCTGTTCGGGCGTGCGGCCATCGCCGATCTTGTCGGCAAGTGCTGCAAACGCGGCTTTTACCGCGTCCACGTCCAGCGGTTGATCCTGATCGGGACCGAAAATGCGCGGGAAATTCTCGGGGCGCAGCTTCCCCAACATCACGTTCGCATCTGTCACCGCCAGTGGTCCACCACGCCGGTAACAGGTCGGTCCGGGGTTCGCGCCTGCGCTGTCCGGTCCAACGCGGAACCGTTGACCGTCAAAATCCAGCACCGACCCGCCGCCCGCCGCAACCGTATGTATGCGCATCATCGGTGCACGCATCCGCACGCCTGCAACCTCCGTTTCGAACGCGCGCTCGTACCCGGAGCCGTCATAATGGCACACGTCGGTCGACGTGCCCCCCATGTCAAACCCGATAATCTTGTCAAACCCCGCCATGGCGGATGATTGCACCGCGCCAACAACGCCCCCGGCCGGTCCGGACAGGATGGCGTCTTTTCCTTGAAACCGATCAGCCGCCGTCAACCCGCCCGAGGACATCATGAACATCAGGCGCACATCGCCGAGTTCCTCGGCGACCTGCGCGACATAGCGCGACAGGATCGGCGAGAGGTAGGCGTCAACCACCGTCGTGTCCCCCCGCCCAACGAGCTTCATCAGCGGCGAGACTTCGTGGCTGACGGACACCTGCGTAAAGCCGATCTCTCGGGCGATCTCGGCGACCAGCGCCTCGTGATCGGAGTAGGCATAAGCGTGCATGAAGACGATGGCGACGGCGCGAAGGCCATTGTCAAAGGCGGCCTGCAAGTCGCGGCGCACCGCGACAGGGTCCGGCACAGCCTCGACAGCGCCATCGGCGCGAACACGCTCCGCCACTTCGATCACGTCGGAGTAGAGCAGTTCCGGCTTGATGATTTCCTTCGCGAAAATCTCGGGCCGGGCCTGATAACCAATCGCCAGCGCATCGCGGAAACCTTTGGTCGTGACCAACAATGTCGGATCACCTTTTCGCTCCAGCAGCGCATTGGTCGCCACCGTCGTGCCCATTTTCACGGCCTCGATCTGATCGGATGGGATCGGACCATCGCCACAGCCCATCAGGTCGCGAATGCCCTGAATGGCCGCATCGCGATAGGCCTCGGGATTTTCGGAAAGGAGCTTATGGGTGCGGATTAGCCCCTCCGGATCACGTGCCACGATGTCGGTGAACGTGCCGCCGCGATCAATCCAGAAATCCCACTTGGTCATAAGTTCCTCCGAGTCAGTGCGGAGGACATCAACATTTTATCGACAAATTGTCAACGTTTTGTCGTGACGTCTTCGCCATATATCCAGTCGAACATGCGGAGCGGCAAGTTCGGGACCAGTTTTGCGCTGCCAAACATACCGAGATGCAAGAACGGTCGCGGCACGCCAGCCATATGGTAAATCGCGGCGTTCCGCTGGGCCGTTTGCTGGACGCGGGTGGCGCGGGCTTTACGCTTTGCCTCAAACGTTGCAAGGCCCGCGATCCCCTCCGCCGCTAAACAGTCCGCCAAAACCCACGCATCCTCCAGCCCCATCCCGGCACCTTGCGCCATGAACGGCGTCATCGGATGCGCGGCGTCGCCGATAAGGACCGTATTGCCGCTAACCCAATGATCGAGCGGCGGATGTGCGAACAGACCCCATAGGAAGGTGTCCGTGACCATGTCCAGCAGTTCGCGGATGGGTTGCGCAGCATGGGCGAAAGCGGCGCGCAGATCATCGGGATCGGCGGGGATATTCCAACCCTCTTCCGTCCATGTTTCTCGTTCCTCAACAGCAACAAAATTCACCTGCGTGCCGCCGCGCAGCGGGTATGTCACCAGATGCCGCCCCGGGCCCATCCAGATTTGCGTCGGGAAATGTGCAGGCTCGTCCAGCTTAACGATCCCGCGCCACGCCACTTGGTTGGCAAACCGCACTTGCCCGCCGAACAGCCGTTGACGCGTGGGGGATCGCACACCATCTGCGGCGATCACAATATCGCCGCCGGGATCGGTCACGGCCTGCCCCAGCCGAATATCCACACCCGCCGCCCGTGCGCCGTGTTCCAGCACGGCCAACAAATCGGCACGGTGGAACTGCCAATATGGGTGCCCCCACCGGCTGACCGCGGTTTCACCCATCGGGATGTTCCAGATACGGCGGGCGGACCGAAGATCACGTAGTTCGATGCTGTCAGGGGCGGAGGCTTTGTCCGCTGCTGACTCGCGAAGGCCCAGCGCCGACAGCACGGCCACCGCATTCGGACTGATCTGCAAACCCGCCCCAACCTCGGCCAGCGCGTCAGCCTGTTCAAACAGCGTGACCCTTGCACCCCGCTGCGCACAGGCAAGCGCGGCGGCCATACCAGCAATACCCCCGCCAATGACCGAAATGTTCATGCCTTTGATCATGTGTTTGCCATACACGGTCGCCCATCAACCAGCCAGAAAAAAGGGGCCGCGCAGGCCCCTTTCAGTATTTCTAATTATACGGCCATCAATCGTCGCGATGGACTTTTTCCTTGCGCTCGTGCCGTTCCTGCGCCTCTAGGCTGTAGGTGGCAATTGGGCGCGCATCCAATCGTTTCAGCGAGATCGGCTCCCCGGTTTCTTCGCAATAGCCATAGGAGCCATCCTCGATCCGGCGCAGCGCTGCGTCGATCTTCGACACGACTTTGCGCTCGCGATCTCGGGTCCGCAGTTCCAGTGCCCGGTCGGTTTCCTCGGACGCGCGGTCAGCGATGTCGGGGATATTGCGTGCACCTTCTTGCATATGCTCAATCGTGCCGCGGCTTTCCTCGAGGATTTCCGCTTTCCATTTCAGGAGTTTCTGTTTGAAATATTCGAGCTGACGATCGTTCATGAACGGTTCATCATCGCTCGGTGTATATTCCGTATCCAGAATATTTTCCGCCTTCATCAATGTATTTCCCTTACAGTATTGGACCTTCTCACAGGCTTAAATCACACGCCTGCCCTCGATCCCTGCTCGTGATATGACGGGCGGGATATACAAAAACCAAAGGAATGTCACGATGCGAAATCACCCTTTCCGGAAATTTTACCGAGCGTTACAGTCAGGTAAGGCGCAATATTCGCCAGAATGTTGAAAAATCCAGAAATTTCCGCGCGAAAGGCATATAAATGAATATCCAGATACGCCCGCTGCAACGTCACGATCGTACGGAATGGGGCGCGCTTTGGCGACAATATCTGGAATTTTACGAAACTGAACTGCCGGAATCCGTCTATGACTCCAGCTTTGAACGCATGCTCGGCGACTCGCCTCATGACTTCAACGCACTGGTCGCGGTTAAAGGCGCTCGGCTGGTCGGCTTGGCACATTTCCTGTTTCATCGTCACGGCTGGCGCATTGAAAATGTCTGCTATCTTCAAGACCTGTTTGTCAGTCCCGATTGTCGGGGCGATGGTGCGGGACGTGCGCTTATTGAAGCGGTCTATGCCCAAGCGGACCAGAATGGTGCTCCATCGGTTTACTGGATGACCAACGACAGCAATGTGAAAGCGCGGCGCTTGTATGACCGTATCGGGCAGGTTACATCCTTCATCAAATATACCCGATAGGAGCCCTTTTGATGGACAATGCGCAACACCGCATCTTGCAAATCTTGCCGTGGATCATTTTGCTCGGTCTGATCTTCGTTGCCGTTTTTTCGACTGGTCTCTATCGGATTGTAACTTTGTTCATCATTTTCGGCGCTTTGCTGGGATGGCTACGTGCCACGCGCAAAGGGGGGAATTTGGCGGATAAATTTCAATGGGCTGCGGTTCATGGTCTGATCCTGATGGTGGTCGGCTTTGTCTGGACCATTTTCGTCGCGACATGAATCGTCTGGTCGCCATATGGAAAACGCATCGCCTTGTCGCGATCGGATTTCTTTTGGCTGCCTTGCTGACCATCGGGTTTGCCATCAAGACAATCGGTGGAATCCTTTATTGGTCGCAGCATCGTAACGCCGAAATCGAACCTTGGATGACCATCGGTTATATTGCGCATTCCTACCGGATCAGTCCTCGCGATCTGGGCGAAGCGCTTGACCTGACCCGCGATCAGGCCTCACAAAAGCCCGTCGGCGATCTTGCGAAAGATGCCGGGATCAGTTTTGAGCTGCTGCGAGACAATATCCTGCTGATTATCGACGCGCAGAAAAGTTCGAATGACTGAAGCGGTTCTTGCCCTTCTACCCACGTATGGGATGCCACTTTTCACGCTGATCGTGATGCTAAGCTGCGTTGGACTTCCTATACCAGGCTCTGTTGCGCTGTTGATTGGCGGGGCGTTATCTGCCGAAGGCGAGATGGTGTTGTCGCAGGTTTTGACATTTGGATTGTTCGGCGCATTGGCAGGCGATCAGATTGGGTATTGGATCGGCAAAATCGTCGGCGATCCGGTCGAGGCACGTCTCTCCGCCAAACCCAAACGGGAAAAGCAAGTGTTGGGCGCCAAAACCCTGCTGCGCAAATGGGGGGGCGTTGGCGTTTATTTTTCCCGCTGGCTGGTGGCACCTTTGGGACCTGTGATCAATCTGCTTGCGGGGATGAGCGATATGCGTTGGTGGCGGTTTTCCCTGTTTGACCTGCTGGGAGAGGCAACGTGGGTCTGCCTTTATGTTGGAATGGGGTATTTCCTTGCCGGGAACCTGATGGAAATTGCTGACATCCTGTCTGATATCGGATGGATGTTGGCGGGACTGGTGATCGCCACAATTCTGGGGGCACGTTTGTTGAAGGCCCACCGACATCATGGCTGATCTGGGATTCACCTTTCGGCGGCAAAAAAACGGTGATGTGCTGATCACACATAATGGCCGCCGCGCCAGCGTCTTGCGCCATGACGCCGCGCAATATTTCCTCGAAGATATGGCAGAGCTGGATTTTGCAGATCAGCAACAGGAAATGGCGCGGATCACGGGCAATTACAAACGTGGAAACGAGCGTGAAGCGAAATCCCATCCGCGCAACAGGATGTGAGTTGCCGCGCGTCACGTCTGCCCCCATATTGATCCCATGATCCGACTGTCCGTCCTTCTGTTTGCGCTTGGCTTTATTGCCGTCAGCTACTTCTTCTCTGCCTGGAGGTTAAAGGCAGAGTTGAACGGCAAGTCCAAGCCTTTGGAGGATCCGGTGCTGGGCAAGCTGACCAGACAGATGGCAGCGCAACTGGATTTGCCGGATATCAAAGTGAATATTTATGAAATCTCGCCAGTGAATGGACTGGCCGCACCGGATGGCCGGATATTCATTACCCGGGGGTTCATGGAAAAATACCGCTCGGGTGCTGTAACGGCAAAGGAATTGGCGAGTGTGATCGCCCACGAACTTGGTCACGTCGCATTGGGGCATTCCAAACGTCGGTTGGTGGATTTTGCCTTTGCAAATACGATCCGCCTGATCGTGATTGGACTTGTTGGTCGTGTGCATCCGGCATTAGGCGTTCAGGTCGGCAATATGCTGGCGCGGTTGCTCTCAGCGCGGCTGTCGCGGCAGGACGAATACGAAGCTGACGCTTTTGCCGCCGCCTTGCTGACGAAATCAGGCATCGGGGTGCAGCCACAAAAAGACTTGTTTAAGAAGCTGGGTTATCTGACCGGTGCAAAAGGGGCACCACCCGCTTGGTTCATGAGCCACCCGAAGGCCGAAGAACGGATCGCTGCGATTGAAGCCTTGGAGGCGCGTTGGGAAGCCGGGCGGATTGATGGATGACGCCCTAATATCGTACTGCTGATGCGCCAGATTGAACACGCAATATGTCCTAACCCAGATGCTTTCCCAACTTTGGCAACCGCGCCCGCTTTAACAGCGCCCGTATCGGTTGTGCCCGACCTGATGCACTGACGGCGCGCGCCTGAACGTCGGCGACAATTCCGGCCAGATCAATCTCTTCAGCAAAATCCAGCAGGAAACTATCGGGTTCGCGCAACAGAATATTGTGATGCGCCAAGGTTCGGCGCGGAAAATCACGCAGGTTCTTTGTCAGCAGCACCTCGGCCTCGCCATTGATCGCCGCTGCGAGCACATGGCGATCGTTCGGGTCGGGTAATGAAAGGGCAGCAATTTCAGCGTCGGTCACGGACACCATTGCAGCGGGCCATTGGGATTTCAGTGTCAGGATTTCCGCATCCGCAAACAGCCCCGCTTCTGGTCCCAACTTTGCTGCGGTATGTCGCCATTCGGCCAGAATTTTCTCGGACCATAACGGTCTAAAAGCCCCTGCCTTGGCCGCGCCGATCAGCACCTCGCGCATTACCGTTGGAAACAATATATTGGCGTCCAGCAGGACCTTCATGACAAGCGTAGGAAGATAGCTTTCAGATAACTCGATTCCGCCAGGGTCGGGTGCGTCGGATGATCGGGACCAGCCTCGCCTGTGTGCAGGATCTGCGCCGCGCGTCCGGCCTTGCCAATCCCGCGCAGGCTCGCCTCGCGGAACTTGGGCAGATCAGCGGCATGAGAACAGGAACAGAGCGTCAAATAACCACCCGGTTCCACCAATGCTGCCCCCATCCGGGCAACACGTTCATAGGCGCGAAGCCCTGCCTCCAACGCTGGTTTCGCAGGGGCAAAGGCGGGTGGATCACAGATGACGTGGCCGAATGTCCGACCCTCCGTCGCCAGCGCCGTCATCACGTCGAAAGCGTCACCTTTGCGGGTTTCGAATTTCTTGGCAACGCCAGACGCATCCGCGCCCTTGACGGCAAGGTCCAGCGCATCGGCGGACCCATCCACCGCCAGCGCCGAAGTGGCCCCGCCAACCAGCGAAGCCAGCGAAAACCCACCAACATGCGAGAACACGTCCAGCACATCGCGCCCTTTCGACAGGCGTGCAGCAAAGGCGTGGTTCGGGCGTTGGTCATAAAACAGACCGGTTTTTTGCCCGCCGATCAGGTCCGCCATATAGGTTGCGCCGTTCATCGGCACTTCGATCAGACCCTCAACCTTTCCGGTCACTACGGCACTCTCTTGATCCAGACCTTCCAGCGTCCGCGCCCTGCCCGAGGCATTTTTGACGATATTCTGAACCCCGGTGACATCCGTCAGTGCACCGACCAGATCGTCAAACATCATATCCGCCCAAGCGGCATTGGGCTGGATCACAGCGGTATCGCCAAATCGGTCAATGATCACGCCGGGCAGGCCGTCAGCCTCGGCATGGATCAGGCGATAGAACGGGGCATCAAACAGGGTTTCACGCAAGTCCAACGCGTGGCGCAACCGTGCCACCAGCCAGTCGCGGTTAATCGTCGCCGTCATGTCCCGATCCAGCACCCTAGCGACTATCTTTGACTGGGGATTGACCGCAACCAACGCCAGCGGCTCACGATTGGCGTCCTGCAATTCGGCGATCGTCCCGGGTGCGATCCCCTTGGTGCGTCGGTCCTGCACAATCTGGTCGGCATAGACCCACGGCATCCCGAAACGAATGCGCTGAGGTTTGATTTTTGGCAAAAGCCGGATGATCGGTCTGTCAGTCATGCGCACCCTCTATCCGGTAATGCGAACGAAAAAAAGGGCCGTCGTGACGACGACCCCATTCACCAGTGTAGGAGCAGGTTTATTACGCGTGTGACGGACGCGCAGCCCAGGCGCGCACGCCTTCGAGCGCCGCCTTCGGCAGGCGGAAAATCGCTTTGATTCCCGCAATCATTGTCTGGGCACGCAATTCACGTGCAGCCTGTTCATAGGCTTGCAATTCTGCCCGGGTTGGAAATTTCATATCATTGGTCATGTCGGATCTCCTTCGATCAACTTGCCTTTGGATATGATGAATATAGGACAGCCCTGATGACCTGACATCAGACAATGGCAGAACCCCGGTATGCATTTAGCGCATAGGTCAGAAATAGGTGAGCTTTGCGGCCGATCGACTGGCGTGGCGTAGCCATTCCTCCAGATAGTCCGCGACCGAGGTGAAGCAGACAATGTGGAAAGTCCGGTCATCCACCATCCAAATGGCCGCCGCCACCTGTCCAATACGCGTGCGGCGCAGGTCCCCCGGTTTGAAGGCGTCAGGGGACAGGTCCACCGGCGCACCTTTGGCCAGAACCTCTCGTGCCCAGTCGCCAGTCAGGGAAAAGACCGCTCGGGCGTCCGACACATCAGCCAGCAGGTAATGCCCATTCAGCGCCTTTTCCAATTCGGCCAGTTTCGCAGACACATCGGATTTCGGCACCAGCACCAGCAATTCGTCCGGGGACATCCACGCGATACCGTCACGAATTTTGCGGGTTTCAGGGACAGTGATCCCCTTTAGCGACGTAAAATCGGCGCGGAGCGTAATCATTCCCTGATCGGTGATACGGGTGACGTCAGACATTCTGCCGCGCTCCTTCTTTGTCGTAGAACACTGGATCGACAATTTTGGCTTTGATCACCTTGCCCCCTTCCAGCGGGAAGGACAGCGTTTCACCCAGCCTCTGCGCACCACCTTTGATCAACGCCATGGCAATGCCGTGTTTCAAGGTTGGCGAGTAGTAGGTCGAGGTCACATGCCCGATCATATTCTTTTGCCCATAGATGTTCGTACCGGGTTCAACCGCATGGGCACCGTCAGGCAGCACATCATCAGGGTTTTCCGGCATCAGCCCGACCAGTTGCTTGCGATCCGTGCGGTGAAAGAATTCGCGCTCCAACGCCCGCTTGCCGATGAAATCTTCTTTCTTCTTCGACACGGCCCAGCCGAGGTTCAAATCCAGCGGCGTCACCGTCCCGTCGGTTTCGTCGCCAATCATGATAAAGCCTTTCTCGGCGCGCATAACATGCAGCGCCTCGGTCCCATAGGGCATAATGCTGTGAGCGGCCCCTGCCGCCAGCGCCGCGTCCCAGAATTCCTGCCCACGACTGGCGGGGACGGCAATTTCATAGGACAGCTCGCCGCTGAACGAAATGCGATAGGCGCGGGCCGGGATACCCGCCAGTTCGCCCTCGGCAAAGGTCATGAAGGGCAATGCCTCGCGGCTGACATTCATACCGCCCATGGATTCCAACACATTCCGCGCGTCCGGCCCGACGACAGCGATCTGCGCGTATTGTTCGGTGAGGTTGGCGGTATAAACCTGCAAATCCCACCACTCGGTTTGTAGCCATTCCTCCATCCACGCATGGACACGATCCGACCCGCCGGATGTCGTGTGGCAAAGGAAGCTGTCCTCGGACAGGCGGGCCACCACGCCATCATCGAACAGGAACCCGTTCTCGGAACACATCAATCCATAGCGACATTTGCCAACGGCCAGCGAGGACATCATGTTCGTATAAATCAGGTCAAGGAATTTGCCCGCATCCGGCCCCTTCACCAGAATTTTCCCCAGCGTCGAGGCATCCAGCATCCCAACATGATTGCGGGTGTTCAAAATCTCGCGGTGAACCGCATCGCGTTTCGTTTCGCCGTCACGCACATAGGTATAGGGGCGGCGCCAGTCGGCGACGGGTTCCCAGTCCGCCCCATTCGCATCGTGCCACGCATCCATCGCCGTTTTGCGGGTCGGCTTGAACAGCGGTCCCCGCGCGTCACCTGCAATAGCCGCCAGCGATATCGGCGTATAGGGCGGGCGGAAGGTGGTCGTGCCGACCTGCGGGATCGGGGTGTTCAGGCTCTCGGCCAAGATCGCAAGACCGTTGATATTCGACAGCTTCCCCTGATCGGTGGCCATGCCAAGCGTGGTATAGCGTTTGGTGTGTTCGACCGACGTAAACCCCTCACGCGCGGCCAGTGCCACGTCAGACGCTTTCACGTCATTCTGGAAATCAAGGAATGCCTTGGACCTCAGCTTATAGGGCGCGTTTATCGGCATCATCCAGACGGGCAGCATCGGATATTCGGTTGGCGCAGTGGCCAGAGGAGCCGCCCCCACGGAGGGGGTGAACCCCGCCTCGATCGCGGCTTGGCGACCGGCCTCTGCCGCGTTGGCGAGGGCCTGTGTGGCATGCAGGTCGCCGGTGGCTGATCCTGCGGGGATGACAAAACCCTCGCCATCGTCACCGGTCGGCGGGCGCTTGGGGTCGGGGGCAAACATCGCGTTCGCCTCGTCCCAGTTCAGTTTGCCGCCGCAATGGGACCAGAGGTGAACAACAGGCGACCAGCCACCAGACATGGCGACAGAGTCGCACGGGATCGTTTCGCGCACATCACCCGCACCCGTATGGTCACATATGTCGACGGAGGTCACCTTGCGTTTGCCGTGCACTTTGGCGATTGCGGCGTTGGTTTCGATACGAATACCCGCGGCGCGGGCTTGCTCCGGCAGCGTGCCAGTGGCCTCGGGCCGTGCATCCAACACCACGGGAACCGCAATCCCGGCAGAGTGCAGCGTCAATGCGGTGCGGTAGGCGTCGTCATTGTTGGTGACGATAATGGTGCGCTCGCCCGGCGCAGTGGCATAAAGTTCAGCGTAATCCCGCACGGCAGCGGCCAGCATGACCCCGGGAATGTCGTTTCCAGCGAAGGTCAACGGGCGCTCAATTGCCCCCGTTGCGGTGATGATCCGCGTCGCCCGAATGCGCCACAGACGATGGCGGGGCGCGTCGCTGCCTTGGGTATAGGTCGCCACCTGTTCCTGCGCGGTGACATAGCCGTGGTCAAACACACCCGCCGCCATGGTCGCGGTGCGGATGGTGACGTTGGGCATATCTTCCAGCGCGGCAATCGTCGCGGCGATCCAGTCGGGCGAGGGTTTGCCATCGATATCAACCACATCCACCAGCGCCCGCCCGCCAAGATTGGGGTTCTGTTCCAGCAACAGCACCTTCGCGCCGGCCCGTCCTGCCTCCAGCGCGGCGTGCAGGCCTGCGATCCCGCCCCCGACGATCAACACATCGGTATAGGCGTAGAACTGTTCATAGCTATCCGGGTCCGGCTGATCCGGCGCTTTGCCAAGCCCGGCGGACTGGCGGATGACCGGTTCGAACAGATGTTTCCACGCCCAGCGCGGACGCATGAAGGTTTTGTAATAGAACCCGGCGGGGAAGAAACGCGAGAGCTTGGCATTGATCACACCAACGTCGAATTCCAGCGACGGCCAGTGGTTCTGGCTTTCGAAGCTTTGCCCCTTGACCACAGGCGTAACAGTCGAGCGCTGGTTCGGCTCCAACCATTCGCCTTCGCCCATATTCATCAGGGCGTTCGGTTCCTCTGCCCCGCTGGCAACAATCCCGCGCGGGCGGTGATATTTGAAGCTGCGGCCAACCATGCGTTCGCCGTTCGCCATCAGGGCAGCGGCAACTGTGTCCCCCGGATGCGCGGTGATCCGGCGGGAATTGAAGATCATGTCGAACGTGGTCGTGCGATCAATCAGCCGCCCACCGGTCGGGAGTCGTTTCATGCGAAACCCTCCCACTCCGGACGTTTGGCTTTGATCTTCGCCACGATGTCCGCAGGCGGTTCACCGGTCTGCGCCGTATAGGTCCCGAACACTTCCAGCGTTCCTGTATCCCGAGCCGCATGGAACCATTTCCCGCAACCATATTGATGCCGCCAACGTTCGAAATGCACGCCGCGCGGGTTTTTGCGGCTGAACAGGTAGTTGGTGAAATCCTCGTCCCCCGACCCCGGCCCAAAGCGTTTCAGATGCGCTTCGCCGCCCGCGTGGAATTCGGTTTCCTCGCCCGTGACACCGCAATAGGGACAGGTCAGTTTCAGCATTTCACACCCCGTGAACCCAATCGACCAACATCGCGCCAAGACCCCATTGCAGGGTGCCAATGACGGAATAGATCATTTCATACATATATGTCTCCAGCTTCGCCTCGTCGCGTTTGGCCTCGACCATGGATTCGAAACTGTCGGTGATCCGTTCTTCCAGCTGATCGAGCGTCAACGGGTCACGATCCTGCCGCCCACGTTTCTGCATTTGCAGATAGCGCCAAAGCATCCGCAGCTGGATTTCATCCTGATTATCCCAAAGCCGTTGCTGTTCCTGAAATGATCGGCGATGCGTCAAAAAAATTGATAGGCCAATCGCCAGCGCCACCGCGCCGATCGCGGGAAACACCTCTCGCCAGCCAAGGGTCAGCGCAACGACAGACAGGCCAGCCCACAGGACGATCATGGCGATCAGGATGTCTTTGCGGATGAAGGCGGGCATCATTTCCCCCTCCGGATCAGCGCAAATCCTGTGCCCCACAGCACCGCGCCGGGGATCAGGGCAACCAGCACCTGCCGGAATGTCCCAGCCTCCTGCAGTGCCGCCCAAAACGCTGTGCCCTGAAACAGCCGCAGCGGGTTGGCCGCCGGGATCAGTCCGCCGATCCAGATCGCCAGCGCGAACAGGAAAAACGGCAGCGACAGCACCATTAGCCCCAGTCCGGTCATTTGCAGAACGGCCTTCATCAATGTGCCACCGCCGCAGCAACGCTTTCGTCGATCATGCGCCCTTCGGCAAACCGATCGAGAGAGAAGGACTGCGCCAAGACCCCCGGTTCGCCTGTCGCCAGCATTTCCGCCGTGGCCCAACCAGACCCCGGAATGGCCTTGAACCCACCCGTTCCCCAACCGCAATTGACAAATATCCCCGGCACAGGCGTTTTGCCAATGATCGGAGAACGGTCGCCCGTGATATCCACGATCCCACCCCATTGCCGCAGCTGTTTCAGGCGCGAGATCACCGGAAAGGTCTCGATCAGGGCACGGATCGTTTCCTCGATATGCTGGAAACTGCCGCGCTGGGTGTAATTGTTGAACCCGTCAGTGCCACCGCCAATCACCAGCTCTCCTTTGTCAGACTGGGACAGGTAGCCATGAACGGTGTTCGCCATCACCACACAATCGATGATCGGCTTGATCGGTTCCGACACGGTCGCCTGCAAGGCCAGCGATTCAATCGGCAACCGGAACCCGGCCATCTCGGCCAGCAGCCCCGACGATCCCGCCACGATGAAGCAGAGTTTCTTGCAGCGGATCGCCCCTTTGGAGGTCTGCACCCCCGTCACACCGTTCGCATCGCGATCCACCCCTGTGACTTCGCATTGCTGAATAATATCAACACCCATAGCCGAGGCCTTACGGGCATAACCCCACGCCACCGCGTCATGCCGCGCCGTCCCGCCACGGGGTTGCCACAACCCACCCAGCACCGGATAGCGCGGGCCGTCCAGATTGATGATCGGCACGATTTTCTTGATCTGCTGCGGATCAACCAATTCCGACTCAATCCCCGCCAACCGGTTCGCATGCGCTGTGCGCTTCCACGCCCGCAGTTCATGTTCCGTCTGCGCCAGCATCAGTACGCCACGCGGGCTGAACATGATGTTGTAATTCAGATCCTGCGAGAGGGTTTCGTACAGACTGCGCGCTTTTTCATAGATCGCCGCCGATTCATCCTGCAGATAGTTTGAGCGGATAATCGTCGTGTTCCGCCCGGTATTACCGCCGCCAAGCCAGCCTTTTTCCAGCACCGCCACGTTTGAGATGCCATGGTTCTTCGCCAGATAATAAGCGGTCGCCAATCCGTGCCCGCCGGCTCCGACAATCACAACATCATATTCATCCTTCGGCACGGCCGCACGCCATGCACGTTCCCATCCCGAATGGTTTCGAAAGGCCTCGCGGGCCAGGGCAAAGGCGGAATAGCGTTTCATACCTCTCCTATACTCGGGGCGTTTGGGGCGACAGCGCCCCGTTTCGGCATGTCGATGCTAATTCACGACATGTTCAGCTTGCAAGGGACGCGCGACGCCTTTGTCCCATTGCGCCGCATATGTCGCATCGTTATGGTCCCGGCGGATTGGATAAAGGATCTGCATGACGTTCTGGATCACCGCTGCGGCGCTTGCGACCCTCGCCGCTCTCTGGATTGCCCTGCCGCTGTTTCGCCGCCGGGGCGAAGGGGTTGCCCGTTCGTCTTATGATGTGCAGATTTACAAAGACCAATTGAAAGAGGTCGAACGCGACCTTGCGCGCGGCGTCCTGACAGAAGCCGAAGCAAATGCCAGCCGCACCGAAATTTCCCGCCGCCTGCTGGCCGCTGCGGACAAGGCCGAGGCCGAGGCAGGCGGGTCCACCGCCCCAAAAGGCGCTACCATCGGGCTGATGGTGATGGTGACAATAGCCTTCATCAGCGGCTTTTACCTTTATAGTCGGATCGGCGCGCCGGGTTTCCCTGACCTACCCCTCGCGGAACGCATGGCCAACCGCCCCTCGCAGGAAATGGCAGAACAACAGGTCGCGGCTACGCAGGGCGAATTGCCGCCCGCCGACCCAGACCATCTGGCATTGATTGAACAGTTAAAAGATGTGCTGAAAGACAGGCCAAATGATTTGACCGGGTATCGGTTGCTGGCTGACAATCTTGCCCAGCTTGGCCGATATGCTGAAGCGCGGGTTGCACAGGATCGGGTCATTGAACTGTTGGGCGACAGCGCAACGGCAGAAGATTACGCCTCACAAGCGGAAATCATGGTGATCGCGGCGGGCTGGTATGTCTCGCCCGAGGCCGAAGACGCCCTGACCAACGCCGTGCAGATCGATCAATTCAATCCCCGCGCCCGCTTCTATGTTGGCATGGCCCTGTGGCAACGCGGACGACCGGATCAGACCTATCAGCTTTGGTCCGGACTGCTGGCCGAGGGACATGACGCACCTTGGATGGGTGTAATTGAACAGGAACTGGACGCGGTTGCGGCTGAAGCCGGGATCACCATTCGCGGCCCCTCGCAAGATGATATCGACGCCGCAGCAGAAATGACCGAGGAAGACAGGATGGAAATGATCCGCGGCATGGTCGCCAACCTTTCGGATCGTCTGGCCAACGAAGGCGGCACCCCCGAAGAATGGGCCCAGCTGATTGGGGCACTTGGGGTCCTCGGGGAAACAGAGGAGGCCGCGGCCATCTGGACCGAAGCTCAGACGGTATTCGCCGGGAACAACGTCGCCCTTTCCTCTATTCGTGCCGCCGCCAAAAGCGCCGGGGTGGCCGATTGAGCGTTATCGAAGATATTGCCGACCTGACTCTGCCTCGACAGGCCGCAATCATGGGGCTGGACCTTGGCGAAAAAACCGTGGGCGTTGCCGTGTCCGATCGGTTGCGCGCGGTCGCAACACCATTGGAAACCATTCGACGCACAAAATTCACCGCCGACGCCGCCCGCATACTGGAATTGGTGAACGGGCGCGAGATTGCCGCCATCATTCTGGGTCTGCCGCGTAATATGGACGGGTCCGAGGGGCCGCGTTGCCAGTCCACACGCGCCTTTGCCCGCAACCTGTCGAACCTGACCGATATCCCGATCAGTTTCTGGGACGAACGCCTGTCTACGGTCGCCGCCGAACGCGCCTTGTTAGAGGCGGATGCCTCGCGTCGCAAACGTGCAGAAGTGATCGATCATGTTGCCGCGGCTTACATCCTTCAGGGCGTTCTGGACCGGCTGCGGGTGCTGGAAAGATGAGCGACGAAATCTGGAAACGCGATGAACCCGATTCGCCCTGCATCAAATTATGCGTAATGGATCCCGCCTCGGGCTTTTGTCTGGGATGTTTTCGTACCACTAGCGAAATCGCCCAATGGGCGGACTTTAGCCCCGAACAGCGCACAAAACTGCGTCAAAGCCTGTTGTTGCGTGGTTCATCGCTGAAACCAACCCGAAGACTCCGCAACACGCGTTCAAGAAACCGACATATTCAAAGTTGATTTTTCTTGTCATACCACCGCGACGTGATAATTTTGAACAGTTGCTTAGTTTTCCAGTGGGTGCGGTGTTGGTGAAGTTAAAGGTGGTTGTACCAAATGCAGGTTTGGGCTTTCATACTGATATTCTACTTCGCGGGCGCGTTCTTCCTGCGAGAGAATTTTGGTGAAGTTTTCTTTCGAATCGAAGGGGCTTGGTGGATCGCACTGATCTCGCTGGCACTTATCGGTGCGGCCTTCGCCGGACATATCCGCAATTTCCTCAGTTTCATGTCCGAAGATCGTCACCGCTTGCTATATGCTTTCGCGGCCTTGTTCTGCATCGGTGGCGTCGAACTGCTGAACAAGGAATATAACCTGTCACTTCAGCAGCCCGTGCAAACCGCCGCGGTTGCGATTTCCCCGGTTGAAACTGAAATCCAACGCTCATGGGATGGGCATTTCCGGGCAATTGCGCAGGTCGATGGCACCGATGTGGGTCTTCTGATCGACACCGGCTCCTCGCTGGTCTTGCTGCGCCATGACGATGCCGTGCGCATTGGTATTCCGCTAGAGGATCTGGAATATTCGACACCCCTGACAACCGCCAGCGGACGCTCCTATGTCGCGCCAATCATTATTCAAACACTGAAGATCGGCGATCTGACGATTACGGGCGTGAAGGCAGCCGTGGCGCAGCCCGGTGCGCTTCATTCGTCTTTGCTGGGCATGACCTTTTTGGAACATCTGGATGAAACGGTTATTCGCCGTGATCGCTTGATCCTTCGGAAATAATCAGCCCCACGCCGCCTTGCGCAGCATATTCAGCGCGACCAGCATCAGAAAGATCGCAAAGGCGAATTTCAGCGGTTTCGGATCCATCCGATGCGCCAGTTTCGCCCCCCAAGGGGCCGTGATCAGGGTCATCGAAATCACGATCACAAACGCCACCAGATTGACATAACCGACGGTAAAGGGTGGCTTGCCGTCCACATCATGACCCGTCAGCAAGAACCCGATGACGGACGGAATCGCGATGATCAACCCAAACCCGGCCGCTGTCGCCACAGCCCGGTGAATCGGGCGGCCGTAAAGCGTCATAATTGGCACCCCAAAACTGCCCCCGCCAATCCCCATCAGCACGGAAAGAAATCCCACCAGCGACGACAAGACCGATCGTATGCCAACCCCCGGCATCTCATCTGCAATCTTCCATGAAGATTTGCCAAACGCCATATACAGCCCGACAATCAGGCCAAGACAGCCAAAAATGATGGTCAGCGTGTCGGATTTCAGCTCTTTCGCCACCAACACGCCAATTACGGCACCAATCACTATCCCGGGCGCCCATCCTTTCAGGATGTCCCAATCCACCGCCCCTTTTTTATGATGACTTTGGACCGAACGGATCGAGGTAAACACAATCGTGGCCAACGAGGTCGCAACACAAATCTGCATGATCTGACCGCCACCATATCCCAACGCCGTGAAGGTATAGAAAAACGCCGGCACCAGAACGATCCCGCCTCCGACGCCCAGTAAACCGGCGATTACCCCGGCAACCCCGCCCACTGCCAGCAAGATCGCCAACAGAACCGCCAGTTGCGAAATGTCAAATCCTCCCATCTACCCCCCTATGCCGCAAGGTCGCGGACTGCGTTAAGTGCTTTAAGGACAATGTCAGGACCCGCCCCCGCTGACGGCGCTTCCTCGGACAGGATACGCCGCCATTTACGGGCACCGGGCCGTCCCGCGAACGCGCCCAACATATGCCGCGTGATCTGATGGAGCCGCGCACCCTTTGTCAATTGCTGTTCAATATAGGGCAACATCGCGATCACCGCGTCTTCGATCACTATATCTGCCCCAACACCAAAGATGCGCCGATCTGCCTCGCCCAACAGTGCCGGGTCGTGATAGGCCGCGCGCCCGATCATGACCCCGTCCACATGATCCAGATGAACCAGTGCCTGATCCAGCGAGGTAATCCCGCCATTGATCGCAATCTCTAACGCGGGGAATAGTCCCTTCATCCGGTAAACCAAATCATAGTCCAAAGGGGGGATATCGCGGTTCTCCTTGGGCGACAGGCCTTGCAACCAGGCTTTGCGTGCATGAATGGTAAAGTGGCGAACCCCACCGGCGGATACACGCGACAGAAAATCGGGCAAAACCACTTCGGGGTCTTGCTCGTCAACGCCAATACGGCATTTCACCGTGACCTCGACACCTTGCGCCGCGTCGATCATGGCGGCCACACAGTCGGCCACCAGTCCCGGTTCCTCCATCAATATTGCGCCGAAACGGCCGGATTGCACACGATCCGACGGGCAGCCGACATTCAGGTTGATTTCATCATAGCCATAGTCGGCGGCTATACGCGTCGCCTCGGCCAGTTCCCTCGGGTCCGAGCCCCCCAATTGCAGCGCCACCGGATGTTCAGCCGGATCATATCCGATCAGATGATCCCGATCCCCATGGATTACCGCCGCTGCCGTCACCATTTCCGTATAAAGGAACGTTTGTTTCGTCAGCACACGATGAAAGAACCGGCAATGCCGATCCGTCCAATCCATCATCGGGGCGCAGGATAAACGCCGCGAAACGTGGGGTCGCGATTCTGTGTTCATGCCTTGTGCTTACAAAATCCCTGCCCCAACGACCAGACAGCGTTGCATCCGGTGGGCAGGACGTATCGATCCCCGGCGCCAAGCCGAACCCGCGTCAAAAGGAAAAAGGCGCGACCAGTTTTCGTTCCGCCAACGTCATGGCGTCGCTGACATGGATCATCGGGCTAAGGTCAACATCGCTCTGTCCATCCTGCACCAACTGATGCATTCGGGCATAAAGGCGCGGATATTCTCCGTGCAGCGCCGCATCGCCACCGGGTTGCAGGACACCGTCGATGGTCATGTTCGCGCCGCCGTCGGTCAGAACCAGCAAACCATCATCTGTCGCGATCTCGATATCCCAAATGTCCCGGCTGGTTTCGCGCCAATCAAAATGCGCGCTGACGGTTGCACCTTCGGGATGCGCGAAATCAATATCAGCTGCGATTGGCGTGTGCTTGTTTTCAGGAACTTCCAGACTTGCAGCCGTAACATGCACCGGGTCGGGCAATATCTTGGTCATGATCGACAAGGCATTAATGCCCGGATCGAAAACCCCCATCCCGCCGGCCTCGAACACCCAATCCTGACCCGGATGCCACTTCCATACACTTTCGCGCCACGTGATTTTACAGGACCGAACGCGACGCGATTTCAACCAGGCTTTGGCCTGATCGACATGATGTGCCTCACGCGAGTGCCAGGTGGTGAATAGCGTTTTTCCGGCCGTTTTCGCCAGAGTTTCCAGGGTCAATATCTCGGCAATGGTCGCCGCCGGGGGCTTTTCCAGCATAACGTGGCAACCTGCCTCCAACGCCTTGCGGGTGATATCAAATCGCACGGTTGGCGGGGTGCACAGGCTGACCACATCAATGTCCAATCCCGCAGCCAGCAGGGCGTCAATCGTTTCGAAACCCGGTACCTCATCCACACGTCCCGAACGCGATACAGTGGCCACCAGCGACCAGTCCGTGCTGTTGGCAATCGCGGGAACATGTTGGTCCTGCGCAATTTTTCCAATTCCCACCAAGGCAACATTCAACGGCATATGCTGCTCCGGATCAAAGTGCGGTCACGCTGACGGGGCGTTCTTCGCCCGGCGTCACACGAAGCGGATTGCGCAGCGGCAGACCAAAGGCATCGGCAGAAATGTCAAAGACATCACCATCTTGCGCCGATACACCATCTGCAAAGCTTAGCGTTGCGGTGCCAAAGAAATGCACATGCACATCCCCCTTTTGGCGGAAAATCTGATATTTGAAATGGTGATGTTCCAAATTGGCAATCGTATGGGACATATTCGCCTCGCCCGAGACAAAGGGTTTCTCCCAAACCGTTTCACCCTTCCGCACGATCCGCGACATGCCCTGCACATCTTCGGGCAGGGGACCGACCAGAATTTCCGGTCCAAAACTTGCCGGGCGCAGTTTCGAATGCGCCAACAACAGATAGTTCTGTCGTTCCGTCACATGGTCGGAAAACTCGTTGGAAAGCGCAAACCCAACCCGAAACGGGGTGCCATTATCTGCAATAATATAGATACCGGCGATCTCGGGCTCTTCCCCGCCATCCAGCGCAAATTCTGGCGAGGTCAGCGCCTCTCCTGGTGTGACCGCCATCGTGCCATTGCCCTTGTAAAACCATTCCGGCTGAGCCCCAACTTTGCCGTCTGTCGGTTTGCCCCCCGCCAATCCGGCCTGGAACATTTTCATACTGTCGGTCAATGTTTCATCTGCTGACTGATTTAGCTTGGTGTGCATCGCATTGCGCGTCGAGGCCGAGCCCAGATGCGTAAGTCCAGTGCCCGTCAAATGTAGATGGGCCGGGTCGGGATGCGTAATTGGCAACAACACACGTCCGTCGGCATAAGCTTTCACCAAATCGACCGGCGCACCCAGACCGTGATCACGAATGACCTGTTGCAGGCTGGTGCCGTCATTCGCCGCCTTTAACGCCAAGGCATAGGTCGATGAGGCATTCTTGACGATATAGGCTTCCGAGCCATCACGCGCCACCACTTGTGTTGCGCCCTGCTCGTCTGTGATCTGTGACAGTAACATGTCCCCTCCCAAATTTTGGCGCAGTCAAACGGGTCATGACTTTCCTGTCAAATTATGTTTAGTGAAGTTTAAATAACGAAAGTGTTATAATAATGACTGATCTTTTGCAAAAAGGACTAAAACTCAGCCACCTACGCCTTGCGGATATGCTAACGCGCGAGGATCAGCTGTCCATGGCGGCACATCGGCTGGGTATCGCGCAACCAGCGGCCTCGCGTTTGGCGGCAGAACTGGAAACCATTCTGGGGACGCCGCTTTACACCCGATCCGGTCGTGGCATTACGCTTACCCCGGCCGGTCAGATATTGTGTCAGCAAGCAGCGGCGATCCTGCGCCAGATTGCCGATACCGGTCACACAATTGACGAGTTGAAATCCGGGTCAACCGGCTCACTTGCCATCGGATCGGTGACGGGTCCGTCCATTGAACATGTTCTGCCGCTGCTCCGCCAGTTGCGGGTCAGCTTCCCCCATATCTTGGTCGAGGTCGAGGTCTCTACCTCCGACCATCTGTGCGACATGGTAGCAGCGGGTCAACTGGACTTTGCCCTTGCGCGTCCGCCGCGAGACCCTGCGGAAATGGCATTCATCTATCACCCGATCGCGGACGAACCGGTGGAACTGATTGTGCGCCCCGGGCATCCGATCCTGTCGGGGGCTGGACCTGTTACACTCAGTGACATGCTGGCCTATGATTGGGTGTTACCCCAACCCGGAAAGATTTTGCGCACCACAATCGATCGGCAGTTTATGAACCGGACCGGTCGCTTGCCGCAGCGCGTGTTAAACAGTTCGTCATTCCTTCTGATGCTTGCAACCATTGGTCAGACCAATGCCGTTGCGGTTGTCGCGCGATCTGTTGCCGATTATTTCGCCACCGGCGGGCTAATCAGTCGGGTGCCGCTGGATATTGATATACACGTCGAACCCTATGGTATCGTCACAGCCAAGGACCGCACCCCAACCGCCGCCGCCAATCAGGCGCTGTCGATCCTTCACTCGCTTTTGACGGCCAATGACGCATCACAAGACACTCCCTCAAAATCAGAAGCATATTGACCTTCGGTCGTAACCGCTTAGGTTGCGCCCACACCATTTTGGGGGCGTCAATGACACGATATATAACAAAAGCCGGGCTGGCCCTTTGCGCTATGCTTTGGGCGACTCAAACAACTGCGCAGGACGTGATCCTGCGTCTACACCAGTTCCTGCCACTGACCTCGGCGGTCCCGGGCGAGGCGATCGAACCTTGGATCGAACGGATCGAGACCCAGTCCAACGGTCGCATCAAGATCGAACATTATCCTTCGATGCAGCTTGGTGGCTCGCCACCTTCGCTATACAATCAGGCGCGCGATGGGGTCGTGGACATCATCTGGACCCTGCAAGGATACACACCCGGTCGTTTCCCGAAATCCGAAGTGGTCGAACTGCCGTTCATGACGGGCGATGCCGAAACCGCCTCGCGGGCGTTCCACCAATATATCGTGGACAATGCACTTGACGAATATGCTGACACCCATCCGCTGGTTTTTCATGTCCACGGCCCCGGTTGGCTTCACACCAAGGCGCCGGTTACCACGATGGCAGATTTGCAAGGGATGACCGTTCGCGGTCCAACACGTGTGATCACCAGCCTCCTTGAAGCCTTGGGTGCCACCGCCGTTGGAATGCCAGTGCCCGCCGTTCCCGAAGCCGTATCCAAAGGTGTGATCGACGGCGCTGCGATTCCGTGGGAGGTATCCGTCCCTCTGAAAATGTCGGAACTTGTCGCCAACCACGCGGGATTCGAGGGAGAGCCGGGTCTGTATACAGCAGCATTTGTGCTGACCATGAACAGCGATGCCTACAACGCCCTGCCAGACGATCTGAAAGCCGTGATCGACGCCAATTCCGGCCCGGAAACCGCTGCGCTATTCGGCAAGGCGCTTGATGATGCCGATATAATCGGACGTCAAATTGCCGAAGAACGCGGCAACAGTATCGTTGCCTTGTCAGACGCAGATAAAACCGAATGGCAGGCCGTCGCCGATACGGTTGTGGCCGGCTGGATCAACGATATGTCGGCACTGGGGGTCGATGGACAGGCCCTGATCGACGACTTCACAGCCAAGCTGGCAGAGGCGCGGGCCGCCAACTAGATGGCCGGAACCCCGGTGAATAAAGTGACCTAACGGCACCTTCAGTGATTGACGGTGCCGTTTATCTCCGTATGACTAATGCAAAATGCGGAGAGTAATCATGAAAATCTTGTCGGGCGTCGCGCTCACTATTGGCATTCTGTTCACGCACACAACAGTTCACGCGCAAGAGGTCATCTTGCGCCTTCATCAATTTCAGCCCAACACGGTGGGGGGCATTCCACAGGGGGCTATTGAACCCTGGATCGAACGGATCGAAACGCAATCCGAAGGGCGTATCAAGATAGAGCATTACCCCGCCATGCAACTTGGTGGCTCGCCCGCATCCCTTTATGATCAGGCGCGCGATGGTGTTGCTGACATCACCTGGACACTTCTGGGCTATACGCCGGGACGTTTCCCAAAGACCGAAGCCTTTGAATTGCCGTTCCTGACCCATGATGCCGAAAGCTCCTCGCGCGCCTTCCATGAATTTGTCATGGCAAATGCCATGGATGAATTTGCAGACACGCACCCCTTGGTGTTTCATACACACGGGCCGGGCATGTTTTATTCCAACGTGCCGATCACCAGCATCGAAGATCTTAGCGGCCTGAAACTGCGTGTACCGACCCGGATCGTCGGCTATGTGCTGGAAGAATTGGGCGCAACCCCGATCGGGATGCCGCTGCCGTCGGTGCAGGAAGCTCTGTCTAAAGGGGTGATTGACGGGCTGGCGCTTGCCTTGAACGGGTTCAAGATTTTGGACCTTGGCAACCTGACCCAATATTCCACCGTGTTCGATGGGGACGCCGGTCTGTATACGGCAACCTTCGTCATGACAATGAACAAAGACGCCTACGAGGCCCTGCCCGATGATCTGAAGGCAATAATCGATGCCAATTCCACGCCCGAAGAATCGGCCAATTTCGGGCGCGTCATGGACAATACTGACCAGCTTGGCCTTGGCATTGCACCAGATACGCCCAACGTTATGACCCATATCTCGGCATCAGACGCCGAAGCTTGGAAAGCCGCAGTCGAGCCCGTTTATGCGCGCTGGATTGCGGACATGGCAGAACTGGGTATCGACGGGCAGGCGCTGATCGACTCAGCCCGCGAGCTTGTTGCCAAACACGCTGTTGACTGACGGTTCACGAAGTGCGAGCCCGAAGGCTTCGAACAACGGGCGCGACACTTGATCACCTGCTGCATTCCATTCCGGATGCCACTGCACACCTAACGCAAATCCCGGGGCATCCGCGATATGGATCGCCTCGGGTGTGCCATCGGGCGCATGGCCTTCGATCACAACGCGCTCGCCAGCATCCATAATCCCCTGCCCGTGAAGCGAATTTACCAGGATTTCCTCGGTCCCGAAGATGCGGCTGAATACTCCGCCCGGGGTCAGCGCGACCGTGTGGCGATGTTCGAATTTTTCCTCTAACGTGCCGTCTGGTGGCATCCTATGGTTAATCCGGCCCGGCAGATCGCGAATTTCCGGGTGCAGCGTCCCACCAAAGGCGACGTTAATTTCCTGAAACCCCCGACATATCCCCAGAATCGGAACCCCATGTTCTACGCAATGGCGGATCAGCGGCAACGTGACATTATCGCGGTTCTCGTCAAAGGCGCCATGCGCCTCGGTTGGTTCGTGTCCGTAATGACGGGGGTGGACATTCGGTCTCCCCCCGGTAAAGACGAAACCATCAAAATGGGCAACCAGCTCTTCAGTTTTGCCGATATGGGGCAAGGCAGGCACCATCACCGGAACCGCATCCGAGACGGTCGCGACCGCCTCCAGATTCATGACCGCAACCGCCTGAACATTATATTGTTCATTGATCACATGGGCATTGCCGATAATGCCGACCAATGGTCTGCTCATGATAACCTCGCATCAAGTTAACGGCATTTTTCCAAATTCATAACCAAGAGTCCATGGGGCCACCGACCCATTTCCTGCGCTTCTGGTTTCCGATTGCGAAAAGATGAATCCTATCCGATCTATTTTTTTTGCGGCTTAAACGGTTCCATACCCGCCCGCGCCAGCGCGTCAGCGCGTTCGTTCTCGGGATGCCCGGCATGGCCCTTGATCCATTCCCACGTGATCTGGTGGCGCTGCTGGGCCTCGTCCAGCCGCCGCCACAGCTCTTCGTTCTTCACCGGTTTCTTCGCCGCCGTCTTCCAGCCATTCTTCTTCCAGCCATGGATCCATTTGGTCAGCCCGTCCTTGACGTACACACTGTCCGTCACCAACGTCAGCGCGACCCCTTTGTCCAGCGTTTCGAGCGCCGTGATTGCGGCCATCAGTTCCATGCGATTATTCGTCGTTTCGGGTTCTCCCCCCGACAGCTCGCGTTCCTTCACCACGCGGTCGCCGTCGCGGGCAACCAGCAGCACCCCCCAGCCGCCGGGTCCGGGATTGCCGGAACAGGCCCCGTCGGTATAGGCGAACAGCTCAGGCATCGCTTATGCACGCTCCAACGCCAGTCGCCCGGCAAGCGCGGCAAACACCGCCGCAAAGCTACGATTGAGCCAGCGCATCAGACGCCCGCTGGACAAAATCCATGTGCGGGCGGCAGCGGCAAAGGTGCCATAGACTGCAAATATGACGAAGGTCATCAGCATAAACGCAGCCCCAAGGCCGATCATCTCTGCCGTCACAGTTGCGGGATTGCCGCTGAGGAACGGCGGCAGAAGAGCGAGGAAGAAGATCGACAGTTTCGGGTTCAGAATATTGATCAAAGCTCCACGCCGGGCGATGCGCCATCCGGCCTCGGTCGTGGTGTTCGCTTGAACATTTAGCGCACCCCCGCCCTTCAGTGCCTGAAAGGCCAGCCACAACAGATAGGCAACGCCGGCGAATTTCACCGCCGTGAACAGCAGCGCACTGGCATGCAGCACCGCCGCCACGCCCAGCACCGCCGCCGCCAGATGCGGGACAATCCCAAAGGTGCAGCCAAGCGCCGCCCAGATCGCCGCCCCGCGCCCCTGTCCCAGCCCAATCGCCAATGTATAGACAACGCCGGTTCCCGGGATCAGTACAACAACCAGCGCGGTCAGAAAAAATTGAAATGACATAAGGCCCTCCTATCCCAACGCCGGGATCAACAGGCAGATCACGACGACACTTGTCAGCATCACGCGTAGCCGTATCCACCATTTTGGCGTGACCCCGAACTGCGCATACAGGAAGTCAATCGCCAGACAGCCAAGGAACCCAAACGCCAGCATCACCAGATCACCACCCACCACCAGAAACGCCCAAAGCGCAGGCAGAACTGATAGCGTCAGCAACAGCCAAGTGGCGCGACTGGCAGCAAAGCCCCACAGCGCACCACCCATAAACGCCAGAATGATCTTGCCATAGCCCAGCATCAATCCGGCGCCGGTGTTGGGCAGGGTCATCTGATCAGCATTACGTATCGCCGGTGGAATCAGGTCATATCCAAAGATTTGCGCCAACCCCAACAAGAACGGGATCAGACCCAGTAGACCAATCGTCAGGGCTGGTGTTGGGATACCTTTGAACATCTATGCCTCTGCCGCTTCGCGCAGGACGCGCGGGACCTTGAATTCGACATTTTCCTTGGCGGTTTCGACGATCTCGACCGTGACATCGAACCGGTCGCCGAAGGCATCGATGACCTCATTTATCAGCACCTCGGGCGCAGAAGCTCCGGCCGTGATCCCAACCGCACGAATATCGCCCAGCGCCCGCCAGTCGATGTCGCTAGCCCGTTGCACCAGTTGCGCGTAATTGCACCCGGCTTTCGCAGCGACCTCGACCAGACGGCGGGAGTTTGACGAATTCGGCGCGCCGATGACCAACAATGCCTCAACCTTTGGAGCGATCGCCTTGACCGCCGATTGGCGATTGGTGGTAGCGTAACAAATATCTTCCTTATGCGGGCCAATAATATCGGGAAACCGGGCTTGCAGCGCCGCGACAATGCTGGCGGTGTCATCAACCGACAGGGTGGTTTGCGTGATGAAGGCCAGTTTTGACGGATCGCGCGGCATCAGGGTTACGACGTCCGCCTCTGTTTCGACCAGCAGCACCTCGCCATCTGGCAATTGGCCCATTGTGCCGATAGTTTCGGGGTGGCCGGCATGCCCGATCATCACCATCTGCAATCCGTTTTCGTGATGGCGTTCGGCCTCGATATGCACCTTGCTGACCAGCGGACAAGTGGCATCAACGTAAATCATATTGCGCTTCGCCGCTGCCGCTGGCACCGCCTTCGGCACGCCGTGAGCGGAAAAGATCACCGGGCGGTCATCGGGGCATTCATCCAACTCCTCGACAAAGACCGCGCCTTTGCCACGCAGTTCATCGACGACATATTTGTTATGCACGATCTCGTGTCGGACATAGACAGGTGCGCCCCACTTCTCCAGCGCCATCTCGACAATCTTGATGGCACGATCCACACCCGCGCAAAACCCGCGTGGCGCTGCCAGATATAGGGAAAGGGGTGGTTTGTTCATACCGGGATTCTACTGAACCTTCAGCAACTGGTCCAGCGCCAAAACAAATTTTAGGCAGGGATGATCAATCGAGACTTCCGGACGATAGAAAAGGATATTTTACTTGGAATTGCCATATGGCAATTCCTGTTATTCATTAGATATCAATACTTTATATAATAACACCATACCCCCAATTCGATATCCTCAATGATCATCGTTCGGGTTGGTTCGTCGTCAAGACTGTTCGGAACAGGCGATTGCCAAGCGGCAATCGACCCTTGGCAGAGGCACCAGAAAGTCAGTCAGCATCACAAAATAGGCTGCACCCGGATGTGCGGAACCAAGTGACGATTGGCGCTGTGTCACTCCTCGTCGTCGTAACGTACACCCGGGTCATCTTCGCGTGCAGGGCGGCCGATGACGTCGCGCAGTTCGTCCAGTTCGATGAAATTGTCGCACTGGCGGCGCAACTCGTCAGCGATCATAGGGGGCTGCGTACGAATCGTGGATACGACCGAAACGCGGACACCCTGTCGTTGCAGGCTTTCGATCAGCGGGCGGAAATCGCCATCACCGGAAAACAGCACCGCGTGATCAATATGAGGCGCCAGTTCCATCGCATCGACGGTCAGTTCGATGTCCATATTGCCCTTGACCTTGCGGCGCCCCATGGAATCTGTGAATTCCTTTGCCGGTTTGGTCACCATCGTGAAGCCGTTATAGTTCAGCCAGTCAACCAAAGGACGGATAGGAGAATATTCCTCATTCTCCAAAAGCGCGGTATAATACATTGCACGCAGCATCTTGCCGCGGCGCGTGAACTCTGATCTCAATAATTTGTAATCAATATCAAATCCCAACGCCTTCGCCGATGCATAGAGGTTGGACCCATCAATAAACAACGCAAGTCGCTCGTCACGATAAAACATACTCTCTCCAATCTAGAGGTAAATAGCCCCAAAACTCGCCTCTACGATTTGCATTTTGCAAATCCTTGAACTTTACGTAAAGGATAGGTTGGCGTACCCATACTTGCAATACCGAAAAGGAAAACTATTGGCGACAAGCTGCCACATTGCCCTAGGGTCAAACCAGATTTCCTCCACCGGGAGGCCAATTGATACATTACTTCTTGCCCTTAGGTTGATCGATTCGGAATCACTAAAGATCGTACAGGTCAGCCAGTGGTATCGTACACCTGCCTTTCCGACAGGGTCCGGTCCTGATTATGTAAATGCCGTTGCAAAATTGGAATCCACTTTGCCCGCTGAGGAATGTCTGGCGCGTCTGCATACAATAGAAAATGACCTTGGTCGAACACGCCACCAACGCTGGGAGCCGCGCGTCTGCGATATCGATTTGTTGAATTTTGGGGACAGAATATTGCCGGATCGCTTAACATATGATTACTGGCGCGACCTATCGCCACAGGCACAGTCTGAACAGGCACCGGATCAATTGATCCTTCCCCATCCTCGGCTTCAGGACCGGGCATTCGTGCTGATCCCGATGCGCGACATCTCTCCGGACTGGAAACATCCTGTCAGCGGGGCATCAGTCGTTGAAATGATCGCTGCCCTGCCCGCGGAAGATATCGAACAAATACAGGTGATTTCCCCCTGATTCCCCCTTGCAATCCTGCCCTTGGCGGTTTAGGTGTGCAGCCTTCCAAAGAAGCTCGGAGCATTTTACATGGCACGCGTCACCGTCGAAGATTGCATTGACAAAGTCCCGAACCGGTTCGAACTGGTCATGCTGGCCGCACATCGTGCGCGCGAACTGTCCGTTGGTGCCGAACTGACCGTGGATCGCGACAATGACAAGAACCCGGTTGTGGCCCTGCGTGAGATTGCCGATGAAACACTGACCGCCGAGCAGTTGCGTGAATCCGCCATTGAAAGCCATCAGCGCCAGATCGAGGTCGACGAGGCCGAAGAAGATCAGATGACATTGCTGATGGGCACCGAAGCTGACGACAAGACCGACGACGACATGTCCGAAGAAAATCTGCTTCGTGCCTTGATGGAAGCGCAGCGCGAGTCATAATCTGATCGGGCAATCCCGATGGAGCCCGTGTGATGATTGATGTCGAAGATCTTCTGGATCTCGTCCGTAATTACAATCCGAAAGCAGACGAAGCGCTGATCCGAGAGGCTTATGCCTTTGGCGAGGCTGCACATCAGGGGCAGTTCCGCAAATCAGGCGAGCCCTATTTTACGCATCCCGTCGAAGTTGCCGCCCTTCTAACCGAAGTGCATATGGACGATGCGACAATCATCACAGCATTGTTGCATGACACGGTCGAAGATACGGGCGTTACCTATAACAAGATCGTCGAGAAATTCGGCAATGAGGTCGCCGAGCTTGTGGATGGTGTCACCAAGCTGACCAATCTGGAATTGTCATCGGTAGAGACAGCACAAGCGGAAAACTTCCGCAAATTGCTGATGGCCATGTCCAAGGATGTGCGCGTGCTGCTGGTCAAACTGGCTGACCGCCTACACAATATGCGTACAATCAAATCCCTGCCGCCCGAGAAGCAGCAGAAAAAAGCCCGTGAGACGATGGAGATTTACGCACCATTAGCGGGCCGAATGGGGATGCAATATATTCGCGAGGAGCTGGAGGATTTGTGTTTTGCAATCCTCAACCCCGAAGCGCGCCATTCGATCATGCGACGCTTTTTGAACCTGCGGAATGAAACCGGCGACCTGATCCCGGTGATTATCGAAGATATCAAGCTGGCGCTGGAAAAGGCCGGGGTGATTGCGCATGTGACAGGTCGCGAGAAACGCCCCTATTCGATCTGGCGCAAGATGGAAGAAAAGAAACAAGGTTTCTCTCGTCTGTCGGACATTTATGCCTTCCGGATCATCACGCGCAACGAACAGGATGCCTATGCCGCGCTGGGGGCGGTCCATCAACGTTGGGCTGCAATCCCGGGGCGGTTCAAGGATTATATCAGCCAGCCGAAATCCAACGGCTATCGGTCACTGCACACCACCGTGTCGGGACGTGACGGCAAACGGGTGGAAATCCAGATACGCACGCGGGAAATGCATATCGTCGCGCAATCTGGTGTGGCTGCACACTGGTCCTATCGCGATGGCGAAAAGGTCGAAAACAAATTTGCCGTGGACCCGTTTGGTTGGCTGCGCAGCCTGACCGAAGGGTTCGAAACCGCCGACAATCCCGAGGACTTTCTGGAACATGTGAAGTTGGAGATGTTTCAGGATCAGGTGTTCTGTTTCTCGCCCAAGGGGGACGTGATCAACCTGCCCCGGGGCGCGACTCCGATAGATTTCGCCTATGCGATCCACACACGGATCGGCGACAGTTGTGTCGGGGCGAAGGTGGATGGCAACCGTGTGCCGCTTTGGACCCGACTGCGCAATGGTCAGTCGGTGGAAATCATCCGCGCCGAAGGGCAGCGCCCACAACCCAGTTGGGAAGATATGGTCATCACGGGTCGGGCCAAATCGGCTATCCGTCGGTCGTTGCGTGAAGATCATCGCGCCGCACATATCAGGTTGGGCACGGAAATTGCCCGCGTGGCGCTTGAAAAGATTGGCAAGAAGTCCACTGACAAAGCTCTGAGCACCGCGGCCAAAACCATGTCCATCGGCACGAAGGATGATCTGTTGGCCAAACTGGGCACAACCGAGGTCACGGGGCGTGATCTGTGCAAGGCGCTTTATCCAGAGCTGGTCCGTGACGATGTTGTCCGCAACGAAGGTGATTCCCCGTCAGTTGTGGGATTGAAACCCGGTGAAACACACCTGCCCGCGCTTTGCTGTCAACCGCTGCCCGGGGAACGGATTGTGGGGATCACTGTGCGTGGCAAGGGCGTCAAGGTTCATGCCATCGATTGCGAAGCGCTGGTCAATTATGAGGAGTCGCCAGATCGTTGGGTTGACTTGCGCTGGACAGAAGGATCGGCCAAGGCGGAACATGAAACCGCCATCGAAGTGATCATGGCAAATGATACCGGTGTGTTGGGGCGCATTTGCACCTTGATCGGCGAACATCACGCGAATATTTCGAATATTGATTTTCTGGATCGCAAACCGGACTTTTTTCGCATCAAGTTTGTGTTGGAGGTTCGCGATTACGAACATTTGTTACGGATTCAGACCGCAATAGAGGCTGATAGCGATATTGCCAGCGTTACGCGCGTCAAGGATCCGGCCAAAGATAAACTGGACCGAGTAAAGTGATTTTCAAGCGCCGGAATAAGCCATCTGCCTGGCAACGCACTAAAGAGATGATCTATCCGCGCAAGGGCTGGCAACGTGGGATCGAATATCTGTCATTGCGCATGCGACGTCTGCCCGATTCCCCGCATCGGATTGCCTTGGGGATCGCGTTTGGGGTGTGGGTGTGTTTCACGCCGTTTTTCGGGTTTCACATGCTGTTTGCTGCGCTTATGGCTTGGGGGCTGGGGGGCAACATACTGGCTGCGCTGGCCGCGACTTTTCTGGGCACGCCAATCACTTTTCCTTTTATCGCCGCGATGTGCATGGCCGTCGGCCGACAGATACTGGGGCTTAATCACGGGTATGGTGATGTTCAGGCTGTGTTGAATGCCTTTTACGAAACAGGTCAATCGCTTTGGTTGTCAATCAAGGGGCTGTTCGGGTTCGGACCGGGTGGTCACGTTGATCTTGGTGCATTCTGGTGGGAAATCCTGCTTCCGTATCTGATCGGTGGGCTGGTCATCGGGACAGTGTTGGCTGTGGCCAGTTACTTCGCCGCCAAACCCTCGGTCGCGGCATTTCAAAAATCACGACGCAAGAAGCTTCGCGAGCGTCATCTGAAGCGGCACGCCAAAACGGAAACGATGGCTGACACAGACGACGAAAGCGCTTATTCTGAGCCGAAATCGGAGATTTAAGATGGATAATCCTTTGGGAAGATTGCGGCTTGGCGTGAATATCGACCATGTCGCCACCGTGCGCAACGCGCGCGGTGGGGCCTATCCTGATCCGTTGCGCGCCGCACTGCTGGCAGAAAAAGCAGGTGCGGACGGAATTACCGCGCATCTTCGCGAAGACCGCCGCCACATCACGGACCCGGACATTGAAAGGCTGGCGAAAAACCTGACGGTTCCGTTAAATTTCGAAATGGCGGCAACACCGGAAATGCAGGCGATTGCGCTACGCCATGTGCCGCACGCCGTCTGTATCGTCCCCGAAAAGCGCGAGGAGAAAACGACCGAAGGCGGGTTAGAGGTTGCAAAACAGGAAAACCAGCTGGCGCATTTCATTGCGCCCCTGCGCGACGCCGGGTGCCGCGTGTCGATGTTTATTGCCGCAGATATGAAGCAGGTCGAAGCCTCGGCCCGGATCGGGGCGCAGGTGGTGGAACTGCATACGGGTGCCTATTGCGATGCGGTGACAGAGGGGGACAGATCGGCAGCCGACCGCGAGCTTGCAGCCCTACGTGACATGTCGGCCTATGCCCATGAACTGGGTCTGGAAGTTCACGCTGGCCATGGGATCACCTATGACACGGTCAAACCCATCGCGGCTTTCCCGGAAGTAATGGAGCTGAACATCGGGCATTTCCTGATAGGCGAAGCGATCTTCAGCGGGCTTGACAGTGCCATTCGACGCATGCGCGCCTTGATGGACGAAGCACGAAACGAAGCTTTTGGCGAAGGTGTTGCGTGATCATCGGCATTGGCTCTGACCTTGCATCAATCGAACGCATCGGTCGCACACTGGACCGATTTGGCGAGCGTTTCATCCAACGGGTATTTACAGAAACCGAACAAGCCGTTGCTGCGCGTCGCAAGCTGACGGTCGAGACCTATGCCAAACGCTGGGCCGCGAAAGAAGCGTGTTCGAAGGCGCTGGGCACGGGTCTGCGCATGGGCATCGCATGGAAGGAAATGGGTGTGGTCAATCTGCGATCCGGTCAGCCGACGATGGTGCTGACCGGGGGGGCGGCGCAACGCCTCGCTGACTTGACGCCCGACGGGTATGATCCCCATATCCACGTCACTCTTACAGACGATCATCCCTGGGCGCAGGCATTTGTCGTGATCGAGGCGCGTTCGCGCACGGCTTGACAGACATATCTTCAACAGTCACAACGCGGACCGAAACACAGGCAAGGACAGCTTTTATGGCAAAGAAAAAAACCAGCGGTGGCGTCGGCGAGACGATCAAGACGGTGATTTACGCTTTGCTGCTGGCAGGTCTGATCCGCACATTGTTGTTTCAACCTTTTTGGATCCCCTCGGGGTCGATGAAATCCACCCTGTTGATCGGCGACTTTTTGTTCGTCAATAAATTTGCCTATGGTTATTCCTATGCCTCGTGTCCGTCGATGTTCGGCGTGGATTTCTGCGGGTTTGCCAAAGGGGCTGAAAACCGGCTTTGGGGGGCGGAACCGGAACTGGGCGATGTGGTTGTGTTCAAACATCCGGTGACCGGTCAGGATTATATCAAACGTCTGGTTGGCGGGCCCGGTGATCGGGTTCAGGTGATTAACGGCGTTCTGTTCATTAACGGCGAAGAGGCCGTGCAAACCCCGCTGCCAGATTTTGTCGAAACATTTGCGCCACAAGGATCACAGCAGAATATGCCGCGCTGTCAGTCCAGCGCCGTGCCACTGGGCGGAGATTGTGTGAAACCAGCATTTCTGGAGACGTTACCAAATGGCGTCAGCCACACGATCCTGGATTTCGCCATTCGTCGTACCGATGACACACAGGAATTCATCGTGCCCGAGGGGCATTATTTCTTCATGGGTGACAATCGCGACAATTCGCAAGACAGCCGTGTCTCGCAATCGGCCTTGGGGGTTGGATTTGTCCCCCGCGAGGATATTATTGGGCGTGCGGATCGGGTGATCTTCTCGTCCGCGGGGCGATCGCTTTTGATGTTCTGGACCTGGCGGTCCGATCGTTTCTTCAAGGCAATCGATTGAAGCTGACCCCGGAAGCCCGTGCGTTTGCGACCCTCCTTGGGCATGAATTTGCCCATCCGGATTTGCTGGTTCAGGCCTTGACGCATTCCTCGCTATCAAGTGGCGCGCGACAGGATTATCAACGATTGGAATTTCTGGGCGACCGGGTGCTTGGGCTGGTGATTGCGGATGCGTTGTTGAAAGACGACCCACAAGCCACCGAAGGGGATCTGGCGCCACGATTGAATGCCCTTGTGCGCAAGGAAACCTGTGCGGAAGTCGCCACGGAAATCAATCTGGGCACAGCCCTGATGATGGGTCGATCCGAAAGTCAGTCGGGCGGGCGGCGCAAGGTGGCCCTGTTGGGTGATGCGATGGAAGCCGTCATTGCCGCCGTGTTTCTGGACGAAGGGTTCAACGCGGCACAAGATGTGGTGCTGCGTCTGTGGAGGGATCGGATCAAAACTGCACACGAGATTTCGGCTGATCCGAAATCGGAATTGCAGGAATGGGCCCAAGCGCGCAAAATGCCCCCGCCGACTTATGCGGTTGTGGATCGGTCTGGCCCGGATCACGAACCGGTTTTTGTGATCGAAGTACAGGTAAAATCCGGGCAGAAAGCCCGCGCCAAAGCCACGTCAAAACGCGCCGCGCAACAGGCCGCTGCCGAGGCATTGCTGAGCAAGGTGAAAGACGATGAGTGACACGAAATGCGGCTTTGTCGCCTTGATTGGTGAACCGAACGCCGGGAAATCGACATTGCTGAACCGAATGGTCGGGGCAAAGGTGTCCATTGTGACCCACAAGGTGCAGACCACACGCGCCCGCATCCGTGGCGTGGCGTTGGAGGGGGACAGCCAGATCGTGTTTGTCGACACGCCCGGCCTGTTCCGCCCGCGTCGCCGTTTGGACCGCGCCATGGTTACAGCCGCCTGGGCTGGTGCCGCGGATGCTGATCTGGTTGTGCTGCTGGTCGAAGCCCATCGCGGTGTCACAAAAGGGGTCGAGGCAATTTTGGACTCGCTTCGCCAACATGCACCTGATGCTCGCGTGGCGCTGGCGATCAACAAGATTGACCGGGTAAAGGCCGACAGCTTGCTGGCGTTGACGGCAGATTTGAACGAAAGGTTCGATTTCGAAGAAACCTTTATGATCTCGGCCGAGAAGGGTCACGGCTGCGATGACCTGAAACGCTGGCTAGCCGGGCAGTTGCCCGATGGTCCTTGGCTTTACCCGGAGGACCAGATCGCCGACCTGCCCATGCGGATGCTGGCGGCTGAGATCACGCGCGAGAAACTGACGCTGCGCCTCCATCAGGAACTGCCCTACCAATTGACCGTCGAGACCGAAGGCTGGGACGAACGCAAGGATGGCTCGGTTCGCATTGATCAGGTGATTTATGTCGCGCGCGACGGTCACAAGGGCATCGCGCTTGGCCCGAAAGGCGAGACGATCAAAGCCATTTCCACTGCCGCGCGCGAGGAATTGACCGAGTTTCTGGGTCGCAAGGTTCACCTGTTTCTCCAGGTAAAGGTCCGCCCAAAATGGCTGGAGGAGGCCGAGCGGTATTCCGAAATGGGCCTTGACTTCAACGACGGCGCATGACCCCGCGCCTGACAGCGGATTTCTGGGTCAAGGCGTATCTGCGCCGGCTATCCCTGATGAACATCCCGGCCTTTGTGGTTTGTCGCGGGGATGAGACGGCTGGGGCGGTGTATGTGAAAGTGAACACGCTGGATGGTCGCGCATCAGCCTATCAGCGGTCCTATGACGCGACGGGTGCGCGGATATGGGTGCCGTTGGCGGAGGGTCAGGATGCCGAGGTTGAGGCTTCGCTGAACCGACAGCGTGAGTTCGACCCGGACATCTGGATCATCGAAGTCGAGGATCGCGAGGGGCGGTCGCTGCTGGGTGAAGAGGGCCTCGAATAACCCTTCCCCCATTCCGCAAATCCCCTTAATCTCCGCGCCATGGACTGGCGCGATGAAGGGGTCCTTTTATCCGTGCGCAAGCATGGTGAGGGCTCGGCGATACTCGAAATTCTGACCGAACATCACGGGCGGCACGCGGGTGTTGTGCGGGGTGGTGGCTCGCGTCGGATGGCACCAATATTACAACCCGGAGCGCAGCTATCCGTCGAATGGCGCGCGCGGCTGGAGGATCATATCGGCAGCTTCACCATCGACCCGGTGAAATCCCGTGCGGCGGCGATCATGTCGGATCGCGCGGCGCTGGCAGCGATGGGGGCCGTGGCGGCACTGCTGACCGTCGGGCTTGCCGAGCGGGAGGCGCACAGAGCGCTTTATCAGCGCACAATCGACCTGCTGGATTCACTAGGCGAAACGCCGGACTGGCCGTCCCGCTATGCGCTTTGGGAGCTGGCACTTCTGACGGATGTCGGCTATGGCCTTGATTTCAGCGAATGCGCAGCAACGGGGGCGACACAGGATTTGATTTATGTGTCGCCAAAATCCGGGCGTGCCGTCAGTCGGGATGGCGGGGCGGATTGGGCGGACCGGCTGCTACCTTTACCAAGGTTCCTACGGCTGGATTCAGCAGAAGAGGATATGGCAGAGGTTCGTGCAGCTTTGCAAACTACGGGACATTTTCTGGAAAACTGGTTCATGCCGACATTGGGGAAACAGGTTCCAGCGGCGCGGGTACGACTGGTATCGGCGCTGGGGAAGCAAAGCTAGGATAAGCGATATGTTGCGCTTGCCCATGGGGTGTGTCGGACGCGCGCCAACTTGTACCAACTTGGCGGAATGAATGCGCCCAATATCATCTTGGGCCCCTTGCCGTTCAATTCCACACATGCCAAACCATCCCCAGTCAACCGGAGCCCTTCATGTCCGCGATCCTCACCGAATTTGGCTGGCTGACCCTGATCGGGGCCACCTTCATCATGGCCTTTGCGGGTTTCACCAAGGGGGCAATCGGTTTTGCCCTGCCCATGATCGCCATCAGCGGTATCGGTTCACTTATGCCCGCCGAAATCGCCATCGCTGCGCTGATCATCCCGGCGCTGATTTCCAACATCTGGCAAACCTTTCGCCAAGGCGTGACCGAGGCCCGCACCTCGTTTCTGAAATATTGGCGGCTGAACCTGACCCTGTTTTTCGCGATTTATGCCTTTGCCCAATTGGTGGTCATCATTCCCGATACATGGCTGTTCGTCATCTTGGGCGTTGGCATCACCTGCTTTGGCAGCATCATGATTATCGGCTGGAGGCCGTCCATCACCGAAGCCTTCGCCCGCAGGATTGAACCCCTGATTGGTATCATCGCGGGTTTTTTCGGTGGGCTGTCCGGTGTCTGGGGACCACCGATCCTGCTGTTTCTGATTGCGCGTGACACACCAAAGCAGGAAACCGTTCGGGCGCAGGGCATCTCGTTTCTGATCGGCGCGATTGTATTGACAGGCGCTCACCTGCAATCCGGGCTGTTAAATAGCGTCACCCTGCCCTTTTCCATCTATATGGTCATCCCGGCGATGGCCGGTATGGCGTTGGGTTTTGTCGTGCAAGACCGCTTGCCGCAGGAAAAGTTCCGTCGCCTGACGCTTTATGTGCTGGTGCTGGCCGGGCTGAACCTTTTGCGCCGCGGGCTATTCGGTTAGGGCTGCACCCGAACGGCGCGGATCACCGACCGCCTGAAACCCCGATTTGCCATCCCAACGCACCGCATGGACACCGCCAAAGAACATCGACGCGCGTCCCCACGGTTTCCCGTCCGGGAATTCCGCCAGCAACCCCTCGCGCCGCGCCTCTGACCCTGTATCTTCGAAATCGAGAACATGTTCGCCGGTTTCCACATGCAACCTTGGCGCATGGATTGCGTCCTCCAGCCCTGTGCCATCCGCCAGCGCCACCGACACCTGCGCCAGCGCGGATCGGATACGATTTGACCCGCCAGACCCCATCAAAGTGACCTCTGCCCCCTGACGGACGATCATTGGGCACATCATCGAAGCCAACCGTCGGTCCGGCACCCAGCTGTGTGGGCCGTCGGGGACCAGATCATCCTCGCCCAGCATATTGTTCGCCATGATCCCGGTGCCCGGCACGATCAGCCCGTTCCCTTCGCCGTTCGACAGCGTGAACGCCGCCCCCATGCCCGAGGGATCAATAACCGAAATATGAGTCGTCCCCCGCGTCGCCGCCTGATGTCCGGCAAGCGTTTTGCGCAAATCCGCGACGAGCCCAGGGTCCAGCATAATCGCCGCTCCCTCCAACGGGTGGTGGTCCAGATCGCGGGCGCGGCGGATTTTGGCAACCTCATACAGGCATTTTGCCAGTTCCCGATCATTTGCCCCCTTGGGTAGCGCAGACAATGCCAGCGCAATCTGCACCCCGCCAAGGCTGGGGGACGGGTTCAGCATGAACGCCATATCCCCGCGCTTGCAGATCAGCGGTTCCCGCCATTCCGGGCGATAGGCGTCCAGATCCGCCGCTGACAGATGCCCCCCCTCCATCGCCAGCAGGGCCTGCGCGACCTCCCCTTGTTCGATAAAGCGCGCACCTTCCAGCGCCATCACTTCGAGCACATCGGCCATGTCCGGATTAGCAAGGCTCGCGCCGGGTTTCAGCAAGTCACCATCCGGGGCATACAAAGCCCGCGCACTGTCCGAGGCAGTATATATCGCTGCGACATACCCCAGCACCTCCGCCTGAAAATCAGTGACCGCAATGCCTTGTCGCATCGCCTCCACCGCCGGGGCGACCAGATCGCGCATTGGCATGCGACCGAACCTTTCATGGGCGGCATAGATGCCGGGGATCAGACCGGGGGTCGCTGTCGTTCCGGTGCCGCAATGGAAAATCTGTTGGGTCGGGCCGAAATCAACCTCGATCTCGCGGACATCCGCCTCGGCCTCGGGGCGCTTCACATGTGGGGTCTGCACGAACATGTCCAACAGCTGGGGTTTTGCCCCAACCGGCGACACCATCATGAACCCGCCTGCCAGTGGCGAGGCCAGAACCGGTTCGGTGATACAGGCCATGAACGCCGCCGCGATCGCCCCGTCCACGGCTGTGCCTCCGGCGCGCAGAACTTCTGCTGCTGCATCGCTGGTCAGTTGGTGGCCTGTGGCAACGGCAAACCTGCTCATGTAACCCCTCGTCTAAGCGCCCGTGTTTTTCGGCGTTGGGGGATGGGCTGTCAAGCAGGCTTACTCGGCAAAGCGCTCTTCGATAATACGACGGGTTTCGGCGTCCATCCTGTCGGGGGCTACACGCTGCAAATCATAGGTGACTGTCCCAATTGGATCGGGCAGCTCGACAAAAACCATCAGGCTGTTGCCCTCGCAGATATAGGACATGTTGGGCGTACCCCCCGGCATCGCGGCTGCACTGCTGGCCATGCCTTCTTTTCTGCCCATCTCGTTCGTTGCGACCACACCCAGTGTGGCGACGCCAGTCCCCTCTTCCGAGCAGAACCCCATCGCTCCGAAATCTGTGGCCCACATCTGTCCCGCCGACACGCCCGCCGTCAGGTCCATCGAAAATAGGGTTTCGTCCCCCGGATCATCCCCAAAAAACGCCCCGTTGATCTGACCCTCCAATGGCGAGGTCACAAAATACCCGTCATCATAGATCGATATTTGCAGATACCGCCCCATGTCACCGCCCATATTGGCGCGCATATGCTCGGGCACACTGTCCAGAATGGCCTGCATCCTGACCGCCATATCGCTTTCGCCAAACCAGGTTCCCACCAGACATGGCGGCATTTCAAAAGGTCCAGCCCCTTCACACAATTCTTGCGCCAGCATGGCCCCCGGCAACAATGTTGCAATCGACAATATTTTCCAATTCATGACGTAGCCCCCATCGTAGGGGACATAGAATAAATCAACTCGATCCGTTCAGATAGCCAGTTTCGTTTAAATCTCGATATCCCAAAAGGATTCTTGCAACCCAAGGCATCATCCGCAATTATACATTTGGTAAAATCTTTCGGGGACGGATATGGCACGAATTGTTCTTGTTGATGATGATCGCAACATTCTGACATCGGTATCCATCGCGTTGGAAGCCGAAGGATTTGATGTAGAGACCCATTCAGACGGGGTATCGGCGCTGTCGTCGCTATTAAATGACGAGCCCGATCTGGGAGTATTTGACATCAAGATGCCGCGGATGGACGGAATGGAATTGTTGCGCCGGTTGCGTCAGAAATCCGAAATGCCGGTAATTTTTCTGACCTCCAAAGATGACGAGATCGACGAGGTTCTGGGCCTGCGGATGGGCGCAGACGATTACATGCGCAAACCCTTCTCGCAACGTCTCCTGATTGAACGGATCAAGGCGATCCTTCGTCGCAAAGAGGCGCAAGATGGCCCCGCGGACGGTAGCGGCGCAACGGGAACCACAAAACCGGAAGACGCCGCTTTTTCACGGGGCTGTCTGGAAATGGACCCGCTACGTCACAAGGTGACGTGGAAGGGCGAAGATGTTTCGTTGACGGTTACCGAATTCCTGTTGCTACAGGCATTGGCGATCCGCCCCGGCGTTGTGAAAAGCCGCGATCAGTTGATGGATATCGCTTATGACGATCAGGTCTATGTCGATGACCGCACGATTGACAGCCACATCAAACGGTTACGCAAGAAGTTCCGCAACAAGGATTCCGAATTTGCGTCGATCGAGACATTATACGGCATCGGTTATCGCTTTAACGAGGCATAAGGCCTTATGGCGCGCGACAGTGGCGAAATTGATCTGACACTACCCGAGCGCCGTTCGCCCCCCAAGACGGAACGTCGCCGCACATCCTGGACACGTTCACCGCTGACCACCAAAATCGTGGCCTTTAACCTGGTAGCGTTAAGCTTGCTGGTATCGGGTATCCTGTTTCTGAACCAATCACGCGACAGCCTGATTTCTCTGCGTGAACAAACCCTACAATCGGATGCATTAATACTGGCCAATGGGTTGGGTTATCTGATGCAGGCACGACAATCGGGTGCCGTTCTGGATCAGGAACTGGCCCAGATCGTTGACGATTTGTCCGTCCCTGCCAACGCAACTGCACGCTTATACCAGTTGGACGGAACGCTGGTTCAGACCGGGTCCAGCCCCGAAGAAACCGAGCGCCAGATCATCGAGCGCACCAATGAACTGGACGATATCCTTGGGGAAGCCTGGGCGCGTATCACCACGGTGTTTCGTGATGCGGCGGGCGATGCAGACGACATGTTTCTGAATTCGATCCGTGCAGATGTCGCCGAACGCGCCACCTTTACCGGGACAATGGTATTATCCTCGGCAATCAACTCGGTCCAGCAAAGCGTGATCGTGGTTGGGGTTCCGGTGCGCTTTCAGGATCAGACGATCGGCGCTTTGGTTCTTTCGACCTTTGGCGGTGAGGTGGATTCCTATATTCGCGATGAACAGCAGCAGATTCTGAAAGTGTTCATGTTGGCGATCCTGATTTCCGTTGTGCTGTCGATCCTGCTGGCCAACACAATCGGTCGCCCGCTTCGCCTGTTGACCGATGCCGCTGAGCGCGGAAGCGAGATCAAATCCGGGCGCATCAATCCTGGCCGCATCAACATCCCCGACCTGTCGGCACGCCCGGACGAAATCGGCGACCTGTCGCGCCAGATGCGCAATATGACCGAAGCCCTGTATAATCGGATAGAGGCCAACGCCTCGTTCGCGGCGGATGTTGCGCATGAGATCAAAAACCCGCTGACCTCGTTACGATCCGCCGTGGAAACCATGCGCTATGCCAAGGATGACAACGCCCGCGAGCGGTTGCTGAGTGTGATCGAAGACGATGTGCGACGCATGGACCGGTTGGTCACGGATATTTCCAACGCCTCGCGCTTGGATGCGGAACTGGCCAAGGACGAGATGGACGTCATCAATCTTAACGTCTTGCTGACCAATCTGGTCGATTACCAGAAGGGACTGGCCATTGATCTTGGCGTTGATGTGTTGGCCGACTTGCCCGAAGGCAAAACGATCATCCATGGCAATGAGGGCCGGTTAGCGCAGGTCTTTGTGAATCTGATCACCAACGCTGTGTCATTTGTCCCCTCGGGTGGTTGGGTAAAGGTGATTTTGCGACCCGAGGGCGACGACAAAATCCGCGTTCAGGTCGAAGATACCGGTCCCGGCATTCCAGTCGAAAACCTTCGGGATATTTTCAAACGCTTTTATTCCAGCCGACCCGAGCAGGAATTCGGGAACAATTCCGGTTTGGGGCTGGCCATATCCAAACAGATCGTCGAAGCCCATGGCGGGGAAATCTGGGCCGAGAACCGATATCAGAATGACGATGAAAGCACGCCACCGCTTGGTGCACGCTTCCACGTAATTCTTCCACGATGAACGATACGATTCATGCGACCACCGTGGCCTTTGGTCAGCAGGCTGTGGTGATATTGGGGGCATCGGGAAGTGGAAAATCCTCGCTGGGGTTGGCATTGATGTCGCTGGGGGCCGATCTGGTCGCAGATGATCGCACCTGTTTGCATGTGCACGAGGACCAGTTGGTCGCAACCTGCCCACCAGCGCTTCGTGGGCGGATCGAAGCGCGACAGGTTGGCATTTTACACGCTGCCTGCACCCCCTCAGCCCTCGTGCGGCTGACCGTGGATCTGGACCGCCATGAACCCAACCGTTTACCCGAACACCATGTGATCACGCTATCGGGTATTGAAGTTGACTGTCTCTATGGCAAAGATGTCGTTAACCTTCCCATGGCAATAAAACTTATGCTGGCGGGGGGGCGCGAACTCTGACGAACCCAATGACCGACACTACGTTACATCGCATTCTTCTCATCTCGGGCCCAGCGGGCGCGGGGCGGTCAACTGCGATCAATGCGCTGGAAGATATCGGGTTCGAAGCAATCGACAATCTGCCCATGCCGCTGCTTGAACGTGTGCTGGGAGGCGAACCGCTTGGTCATCCTCTTGCCATCGGAATTGATACCCGCACAAGGGGGTTTGCGGTCCCCGAGCTATTGGCCTTATTGGATAAACCCGAGTATCAGCATGTTGAACTGGTTTATCTGGACTGTTCGATGGAAACCCTGCTGCGCCGTTTTAACGAAACCCGCCGACGGCACCCGGTTGCCCCGACAGAAACGCCCGAAGTCGGCATTCGCCGCGAGAGGGATATGCTGATCGATCTGCGGGTTGCTGCGGATATACTGATCGACACATCTTCGCTGTCGCCTCACGATTTGAAAGCTGAGATCGGGCGCTTGTTCGATCAAACTTCGGGCGAACGCATGGCGATTTCGGTTCAATCCTTTTCCTATAAACGCGGCACCCCACAGGGGGTCGACATGATCTTTGACTGTCGCTTTCTGCGCAATCCCCACTGGGATAATAGTCTTCGTGAACGAACAGGTCTTGACCAGATGGTCGTAAATTATGTAGAGGCTGATCCCCTGTTTGACCCTTTTATGACACGCCTTTACGACATGTGTGATCTGCTGCTGCCCGCCTATCAGAACGAAGGAAAAGCCTACTTTTCCATCGGTCTGGGCTGTTCCGGGGGTAAACACCGTTCCGTTACCGTTGCCGAAAATCTTGCGAAAACGCTTGCAGAAAACGGCTGGCAGGTGTCTATACGACATCGAGAACTGGAACGTCATTCCGTAAACTTGACGAGTAAAGGAACAGCGTCGTGATCGGTATCGTGATCGTAGCGCATGGTGGATTGGCCCGCGAATATCTGGCGGCGCTGGAACATGTGGTCGGCAAACAACCGGGCTTAACCGCCGTGGCGATTGGCGCAGAATGCAATCGTGCAGACAAACAGGCCGAAATCAATAACGCCGTCGCTTCTGTAGATACAGGCGACGGCGTTGTCATTGTCACCGACATGTTCGGCGGTACCCCATCAAATCTGGCGATGAATTGTTGTGGGCGTGATGACCGCCGGGTGCTTTACGGTGCCAACCTGCCAATGCTGGTCAAACTGGCCAAAGCCCGTGGCAAAGGTTTGCAGGAGGCCGTCGCAAAAGCCGTGGATGCCGGGCACAAATATTTGGATTGCGCGCAAAAATCGGCACTGGGATGATCCTGGAAATTAAGAACGAAAAAGGACTTCATGCCCGTGCATCGGCGAAATTTGTCGAAACCGTTGAACGGTTTGATGCCAGCGCCACCGTCTCTCGGGACGGTCAATCGGCGGCTGGAGACAGTATCATGGGACTATTGATGCTGGCCGCCTCGAAAGGCACAGAAATCGACGTCAGCACCAGCGGCCCCGAAGCCGAAGAATTGGCAAGCGCCTTAAAAGATCTGGTCGACAATCTGTTTGGCGAGGGGAAATAACCCCTAGGCGTCGGGCGCATCAAATTCAAACCCGGCCTCGCGCATCAAGGCATCGGAGCGTGTTTCGATCTGCTCTTCGATGGTTGCCATGAAGTCGCGCAGCTCCATCCCCGGTTCAATCGGGTCAAGAAATTCGATGATACAGTTGCCGGGATAACGATAGGCACTGCGCCGCGCCCAAAATACCCCGACATTTGTGGCCACTGGGACACAGGTCTGTTGCATTCGCGTATAAATCACGCCGGCCCCCACCTTATAGGGCATCTTCGTCCCCGGCAAAACACGGGTCCCTTGGGGGAAAATAACCGTCTGGCCCTTGGCGTCCTTGTCTGCTTCCAGCGCGGCTATCATGTCTTCGATGGCCTTGCCTCGCTTGCCACGATGCACCGCTGGGCATCCGATTTTCCACGCAAATTGACCAAGGATAGGTGCAAACAGCAGTTCGCGCTTCATGATGTATTTCACCTGGGGCAGGATATACATCAGCATCATGATATCCATGAACGACATATGCTTGGAGGCGATCAGCACCTTGCCCTCGGGCACCTTGCCGCGAAATTCGATTGTTATCCCACACAGAACCCGCAAAATCAGAAACATGCTTTTGCAGTAGAATTTCATGATCCAATAAGCCGCTTTGCGTGACAGCATCGCAAACGGAAAGCCGAGAATTCCGTAAATAAGGATCAAAAGATACATGAGCAAATTGGCAATCTGCGAACGGATTAGAAGCATCTGCGATCCCTTTTGACTATCCGGAAGACAGGTTTAGATGTCACAATTGGAAAAAACAACCTTTGAGAAAACAGCCAGAATGCTTGGATTGCTGCTTTTCCCTAGGTAAAACAGTGGTTAACGATGATTCGCTGAACGTGAGTCGCCCCCTATACCGAGGCCTTGATGCGTATTACCTGCCCCACCTGCGCCGCACAATATGAAGTGGATTCGAATGACATTGCTTTTGCTGGTCAGGAGGTTCAGTGCAGCGAGTGCGAGACAATCTGGGTTCAGAAACGTGATGGCACCAGCTTTCTGCCCGGTCAGGAGGACGAAGTCAGTGACCTGAATGTCGAAAATAATATCGTCGAGTTCCCAGAGCCGCGCGAGGATACGGCTGACAGTCCGTCCCCAGAAATTGTCCCGGCGGACGCGCCATTTACCGGACAATCGCTGTCTGATTTGGAAGACGAAGAAGACGAACCCTTCATGGGACAATCTTTGGATGAGATCGACGAGATCACCGAGGAAGAGGTCGAAGAACCCTTCATGGGTCAATCAATCTCTGAGCTGGAAGACGAGACCGACGAGCCCTTCGAGGGGCAATCGCTGGACGCGCTAGACGCCGATGATGATGACCCCACATCAGATGATGATGAACCGTTTATGGGGCAGTCTTTGGACGCGGTGGAGGCTGACGAAGAGATTGAAACGTCAGACGAAGACGAACCCTTCATGGGACAATCCCTGTCGGATCTGGAAGAGATCGAGGACACGCTGGCCGATGATGCCAGTGAAGCGATCGCCGTCGAAGACGACGCCGAGCCAGCTGTCGCAGATGTCGAACGCGACGAAGAGGAGGAGTTCCTCGGTCAATCTCTTGATGAACTCGATACCGAAGAAGACGAAACGTTTGAAGGGCAGTCACTAAGTTCGCTGCTGGCAGAGGACGAAGATGACGATGAAGAGGAATTCAGCGGGCAGAGCCTTGATGATTTAGACGCGCTGACAGAAGACGCGGAAGCGGAAGCGGAAGCGGAAGCGGAAGCGGAAGCGGAAGCGGAAGCGGAAGCGGAAGCGGAAGCGGAAGCGGAAGACGATCTGGACGATTCTGAACCGGATCAAGACGAAATCGCCGCGGAAACGGAAACCGAACCTGACGATATCGAAACCGTCATGTCCGAGTTCAGTGACGACGATGTATTGCCCGAGGAATATGCCGATCTCCAATCTCTGGTCGAGTTGGACAATGAACGGCTGGCGGCAGAATCCGATCAGTTGACCCATGGCGACGTGGATAATGAAACGTTGGAAACGGGTGGCAGCTATGCGGTCACTGACAATGACATTTCCGGCGATGGTGACGAATTGCCCCCGTCAGAGGCGGATCAAATCGAGTCTGATGACGAGGAGCCGTTAACAGAAGTCACCGCTGCCGAGGCTGATCTGGACGCCGTAATGGCACTTGATGGCATATCAGAGCTGCCCGACGCCGATGCTGAACCAAACTCGGATGAGGTGTTGACCGAACCGACATCCGAAGAGCTACTTCCCCCCACCGAGGCGGATGAATTCGAAGGACAGAGCCTTGATGATCTGACAGCGGATGCCGACAGTGAACCCGACTCCGAGGTCGAAATTGAGGGGCAGACGCTCGATGATGTGATCGCCGAGTCCGACGATAGCGCCGAGGATGACTTGGTTGAACCGGTCGAGGAGGTTGCCACCGACGAAGTGTTCATGGGTCAGAGTCTGGACGATCTGGACGCTGATACCGACGAGGTGTTCGAAGGGCAATCGCTATCCGATCTTGAAACAGAGACGGACCAAGAGGACGCCCCGGAAGAGGACGCGCCCGAAGCCCTGTTTGAAGGGCAGTCGCTGGATGATCTTGTCGCGGAACACGAGGATAGCCCCGAAGACGAGCCCTTTATGGGGCAAAGTCTAAGCGATTTGGAAGCGGATGACGCACCCGACACCGAAGAAGAAGACGAAGAACCCTTCATGGGGCAGAGCCTTAGCGATCTTGAGGCCGAGGAAACCGATGTCGCTAGCCTGGTGTCGCAAATCACGGCAACCTATTCGGACGACAACGAAACCGAAATCACCGTCGAAGAGGAAGTCGAACCAGAACCCCAGTTCGTCGACGAGACCCCCGAAAGCCCGGTGACGGTGATGAGCGATGACACCCCAGAGACCAATGAAGATGTCCCGGGTGCAGAAGACGAGACAACCGACGAGATCGACGAGGTTCCTTCGCCCCCGATTCAGGAAAGCCCGATATCACGGTTCGCGCCCAGTTGGCTGACATCACTGGGCAAACGCAAGAAAGACACAGAAGAGGTTGATGCCGAGGAAGCGGATGACAAGGAGGATGCCGACGAACCGATCGACATGCCTGTCGCAGACGTTTCCGTCGAAGACCCGATTGAAGCAGCATCCGAGGTCGAACAGGCCGACCCCGAGGAACCAGTTGACGTAGAAATCGAAGTTCACACCCCGGAACCCGACGTCGTTACAGCCCCAATCATGGACGAGCCCATCGCCGCACGGAAACCTGAAGACGCCATCGAATCTGCGGTCTCTCGCATAATCAGCGGGGAAACGGATTTGACAACCGCAGCCGCGGCGTTGGGACCTGCCGTTGATCGCAAAGCGCTGCTGGCGGCACTTAAGGCGCAGATCGAAGCCGAGGAAGCGGAGGTTGCGCCTGAACCAGAGGCTCCGGCCCCGATCGCTGACGCTGTACAACCGGTCGAAGCGCCCGAACCACCGATAACCACCAGCCCGGCATCCCCACCCGTTGATGATGACCGTCTGCTGGCAACCTTCCGCGCCCAGTTGGAAGAAGAAAACAAGCTGGAGAAAAAATCCCGCACATCGCTGCGTGAAGAGTCCGCCGACAGTGCAGCCCCGCCCGAGGAATTGATCGGACGCCGCGCACGCTCATCCAATATCGAAGAGCTGACAAATGCTGTCAGGTCATCCCGCCTGCCGTTAACGCCCGAAGAGCGGGCGATGGAACTGCCGCGCAAACGTTTCCGCCGTGGGTTCATTCTGACGCTGGTTCTGATTGCCCTGCTGGCCCTGATCTATGCGGCGGCAGGTCTGATCGCACAGCAATTCCCGGCGCTCGAAGGGTTCTTGCGCGGTTATGTCTCGGTGATCAACACGATGCGCGTCACAGCCTTTAAGGTCGGCAGCTATGTCTGGGAATGGGTCAATGTTGGGTTTGACTGGGTGATGTCCAAAATATCTGGCGGCGGGGCATAGGCTGAACGACTAGAAGTTTTCCAGCAGACGCTCCAGATAATCCCGTTCGACCTGTGGCCGATCCGTCTCGCCCGAACGGCGACGAATTTCATCCAGCAATTCGCGGGCTCGATCCATCGCATCCTGCTCGGGCAGCAGATTTTCACTGGTTGTCGAGCGCCCATCTTCGCCCAACGGACGTCCCAGCGGGTCAACCTCGTCTGAATCGTTTTCGGTTTCCTGTTGCTGTCCGGTGCCGTCAGCTTCGGCGCGTTGCATCTCTTCGGTCAATTCACGCATACCTTCGCGAAGGCTTTCCATGGCTTCGGCCTGTTCGTCTAGCGCACGGCCAAGGTCACCTTCCTCCAAGGCCTCGCGCGCGTCGCGCATGTTGCGTTCCGCTTCTTCCAGCGATTCTTCTGCGGCACCGCCCTGTTGCATATCCTCCAACAACTCGCGCAAGGCTTCCTGACGTTCCGCCAGTTCCTGATTGGTTTGCGGATCTGACCCATCTTGGGCATCAGGGGGTTGCTGATCATCGCCCGGACTTGCCTGATCCTGAAGATTATCAAACGTGTCGTCGGACAGACCCTGTTGCTGATTAAGGGCGTCCTGCATTTCCTGCAGCTGCTGTGCCCCTTGTCCTTGTCCCGGCGACTGGTTCTCGGCCATTTGTAGGTTTTGCAGCAATTCCATCATCTGATTAAGAAGTTCCTGTGCCTCGGCCATTTGACCATTTTCGGTCAGTTCCTGAATGCGGTCCATCATTTCCTGGATGTCCTGCATCGTCAGTTCCATGGCTTCACCAGGCTCGGATTGCTGCGCCTGCTGTTGGTCGCCATTCTGGATCGCCTCATCTGCAAGCGCTTGCAGATATTCGTTCGTGGCATCACGCAGTTCTTCCATCAACTGATCGATTTCGGCGGGATCGGCACCATCCTGAATGGCTTGCGACAAACGCTCTTGAGCGCGCTGAAGGCGTTCGCGTGCACTTTGCACGTCGCCTTGTTCCAGAATTTGCGCCACCAACCACATATAGTCGGTGATGTCTTTCTGTTCTTCGGCCGACAAACCATCTTCCAGCATCGCGTCATAGCGGCGAATGATGGTGCGCACGTTCAGATAGGTCGAGGCCGACAAGCGGTAATCTTCGGGAAGATAGGTAATCGCCCGCAAGACCTGTAACACCTTGTGATGATTGTCGGGCGACCACAGGATATCGCGACGCATCTCGGCAATCGCGGCGGCCAGCGGGTTATAAAAACGCAAGCCGGGCAAATCGTCGCCGCTGTGAATAACGGTGCCGGTTTGACCAATTTCGTCCACTACGGTCAGTTCGACGGTGACCGGTAGCCCGTTCCACATATGCTCGCTCAGATCATCGCGCAGCACCTCGGAAATTTCGGTCGTATCGCCGGAAAATGGCATGGGCAGATCAATAACAATCGGATCAAGCTCAACCGGATCGGCCGCCAGACCATGACGGCGATCAACATTTGCCAGATCCAACCGGATCGTGGCTGTGCCCGATGAAACGCCAAAATCGTCGCTTGCATCGAACGGCAGTTCCAGAAGACCCGTGCCGTCATTCTGGAGGCGTCCGGCAACCGTCACGACGGGTGGGGTGTCCTCCTCGACCGTGAATTGCCACGTGGCAAGTGCTTCCCCATCCTCACGCAGCTCGACACGACCTGACTGGCTGATCAGGAATTGCGAGGCATAAAGCCCTTCGGTCGTGGCTTCTTCGATCTCTGCAACCCCCGAGACGGATTCTGACACGCTGATCTGACCACCCAGGCCATAAACACGAAAGATCAATTCCGTTCCACGCGGCAGGCTAAGCGTTTCGTCAGAATCGACTTCCAACAGATAAAGCGATGGTCGGCCGGTATAGACGGGTGGATTGGCCCAAGCTTCGTATGACAAGCTGGCAACATCCGCTTGCGCATCTGCGGCAATCGAGTTTCGTACCGAATTCACGAAATCCCGCGGCGCGAAGGTTATCGCCAGAAACCCCAGCAGCAGCGCCATCAGTCGCAGACCGTAACGATCCCGCGACGCCAGACGTAGGTCAGGGGGTGCCGCTTTCGCGGCCAAAGTCTTTTCAACCATCCGTGCCTGATGACGATCCCACAGGGCACGCGTCAGCGGATCATCCCGACCGACAGCCGTTTTATCACGCAGCGAGGTCAGCGGATGTTCTGAAATGCCCTGATCCAATCGGTTAAGCGCTGCCATTGTGGTGGGCAGGCGGAATCGCCGGATCCCCAGACCAAACAGCACCAGCGCGATCAGCACGATGGCGCCCATCACATATTTGGTCCAATGCAACGGAATCAGATCGAAGCCGCGAAAGGCGGCAAAGGCATAAACGAACAGGGCAAATGTCATTAATGGCCAGAAACTGCGCGTCAGACCTTCAGCCCACAAGGCAAACTGAGACAAGGCAATTTTGGACCGTATCCGGGCCAAAAGCGCGATATACCGACTGTCAAGTTTCTGGCTCATCCACCCATTTCAACTGTTCTGGTGGCACGTCATTGTGCCATCCATTCAGGTAGCTTATCGCGATTCAGCATCTCTTCATAGGTCGGACGCGGCCTGACCACGGCAAATTGATCATGACTGACCAGAACTTCGGGGATCATGGGGCGCGAGTTATATTCGCTGGCCATCACGGCACCATAAGCGCCCGCAGATCGGAACGCGATAAGGTCCCCTGATTCCACCGTCGGCAAATCGCGTTGGCGGGCAAATGTATCCCCGGATTCGCAGACCGGGCCAACAATATCAAACGGCGAAAGGGTCGATCCCGGTGCTGGCTCCTCGATCGGAATGATGTCGTGATGTGCATCATACATGGCCGGGCGGATCAGATCGTTCATCGCCGCGTCAAGGATCAGGAAATTCCGACCTTCGCCTTCCTTGACATAAATGACTTTGGTGACCAGCAGCCCAGCATTCCCAGCAATCAACCGACCGGGTTCGATCTCTATCTCGCAGCCCAAATGACCAACGGTGCGACGGATGACCTCGCCATATTCCAGTGGCAGGGGTGGGGTGATGTTCGAGCGTGAATAGGGGATTCCCAGCCCGCCTCCAAGGTCCAGCCTGCGAATATCATGACCATCCGCACGAAGCTGTTGGGTCAGTTCCGCCACCTTGGTGAAGGCGTGTTCATAGGGCGCGAGTTCGGTCAACTGACTGCCGATATGCACATCTATCCCAACGACCTCTAGACCCGCCAGCGCAGCGGCTTGGGCGTAAACCGCGCGGGCTTTGGTGATGGGAATGCCGAACTTGTTTTCCGACTTGCCGGTGGCAATCTTTGCATGCGTTTTGGCGTCAACGTCCGGATTGACCCGAATAGTGATCGGTGCGACTTTTCCCAGCGAGGACGCAACGGCATTCAGCACCTGCATCTCGGGTTCGCTTTCGACATTGAACTGACGTATCCCGCCGGACAGGGCAACGCGCATTTCCTCGGCGGTTTTACCAACGCCCGAAAACACGATCTTTTCACCCGGGACCCCAACCGCGCGAGCGCGCAAATATTCACCGACAGACACGACATCCATTCCAGCACCCATATCCGCCATCACCCGAAGGACGGCCAGATTGGAATTCGCTTTCATGGCATAACAGATCAAGTGATCCATCCCGGCAAGAGCTTGATCGAACACTTGATAATGTCGTTGCAAGGTTGCCGTCGAATACAGGTAGAAGGGCGTGCCAACAGCTGCCGCGATGTCGCGCACCGGGACATCTTCGGCATGTAATGTCGAGTCGCGATAAATAAAATGGTCCATCGGGCCGCCCTATGGTTGGTAACCGGCACGATATAAGGGGTTTTTCAGTGATAGGCCAAGGGGTTATTCAACCCGAATGTGATATATCGACCAGATCCACCAATCATCATTCATTTCCGCCAGTTCGTCCCGTTCCGCTCGGGGAAATACCAGCTGAGTCGGACCAAAGTCCCCAATGGCAAACGGGATACCATCGCGTTTCAATGCGACGACAGCGCCCATTGCGATCAGCTCCTGTAACGGCGCGTCAATCGCATACCCATCCAACGCGGTCAGCGTTACCGTTTCACCCGTTGCACCTGCACTTTTCAGGACTGTCTCTAATGTCGGCCCTTCGAAACTGACCAGCGGGCCGCCCATCGGAAAATCGGCGGACACGGTCACTTGGGGCAAAGCGGCCAACGCGGAATAATCATACTGCGCCGCGGTATCGAACGTGATATTGTTATAGATAAAGAACTTGTCGAATTCCTCGTCCGAGGCTGCGCGCGTCGCATTGGTCAGATTGCCGCTGACCGACAAGATAACGGTCCCGCGAAACTCCCCACCCCGCCAGGCATCCTCGGCCAGAAGTAAAGTTGCACTGCAAAGAAAACCAACTGTCAGAATCAGGCGTGTCACAATGGTCATGTCATTCATTCCCGTATGCGATCGGGACCAGTCATCCCGACCTATTGGTTCGTTTCAACCGACGGTGTCAGGGGCGGACCCTTGACCCCACAGGCCGTCAATGAACAGACCAGAAACAGACCAACAATTTGCAGAAGCCGTCTCATAGTTTCTGCCTCCATCTAACAATCTGTTGGCGAACATTGTCTGGCGCCGTTCCACCATAAGATGTGCGACTGCGCACAGAATTGTCCACCCCTAACACGTGAAATACCTGCGACGTGATGTCCCGATTCACCGATTGCATTTGCTCCAGCGTCAGGTCGGGCAGATCACATCCCTGATCCTCGGCCATCTTGACCAGCGCGCCGGTAATGTGATGCGCATCACGAAACGGCAACCCCAGTTCACGAACCAGCCAGTCGGCAAGGTCAGTAGCGGTTGAAAACCCACTTGCCGCCGCCACGCGCAGATTGCCCGCGTTTGGCGTCATATCTCCAACCATTCCGGTCATGGCCGCCAACGCCAAAATCAGGCTGTCTGCCGCATCAAACACCTGTTCCTTGTCTTCCTGCATATCCTTGGAATAGGTCAACGGTAACCCTTTCATCACCGTCAATAACCCAACAAGTGCGCCGTTGATCCGCCCCACCTTGGCCCGTATCAGTTCGGCTGCATCTGGGTTTTTCTTCTGTGGCATAATGGATGATCCTGTCGAGAACCGATCCGACAATGTGACAAACCGAAACTGCGCAGATGACCAGATCACCAGTTCCTCGGCGAACCGTGACAGGTGTGTTGCACAGATCGACGCGCCCGACAAAAACTCCAGCGCAAAATCGCGGTCTGCCACCGCATCCAGCGAATTCGCCGCCGGACGGTCGAAGCCCAGCGCCTTGGCGGTCATCTCACGATCAATCGGAAATGAGGTCCCCGCCAGCGCTGCCGCGCCCAATGGCGATTCATTCATCCGTTCGCGCGCATCCTGAAACCGCGCCCGGTCGCGTCCGAACATTTCCACATAAGCCATCATGTGGTGCCCCCACGTAACGGGCTGCGCGACCTGTAAATGCGTGAATCCCGGCATGACCATGTCTGTCCCCGCCTCGGCCTGATCCAGCAGCGCGCCGATCAATGCGGTCAGACCGGTCACAACCGCGTCCACCTGATCCCGCACCCACATTCTAAAATCCAGCGCCACCTGATCATTGCGTGACCGCGCGGTATGCAGCCGCCCCGCCGGTTCGCCGATCAACTCCTTTAACCGCGCTTCGACATTCATATGAATATCCTCCAGCGCGGTGGAAAATTCGAACGTCCCGCCCTCGATCTCTGACAATATCGTGAGTAGCCCTTCCCGAATGGCCTTCGCATCGCTATCGCTTATGATACCCTGGGCAGCCAGCATTGCAGCGTGCGCGCGAGAGCCCTCGATATCCTGACGGGCCATGCGCTGGTCAAACGAAATGGACGCGTTAATTGCTTCCATGATCGCATCAGGACCCGAGGCGAACCGTCCGCCCCACATTGCATTCGCTGATTTTTTGTCCGACATTATTCTGACCTTTCAAGAGGCTGACATGCGCCTGTCCATTCTGACCGCCCTGCTATACGCCGCCATCGCGTTTGGTGCAAATGCTGTTCGGGCCGAGATTTCAGATATCGACTTTGCCACCCTGATGGAACAGCGCGATGGCGATATGCGGAAATTGTCGTTGCATCAGATTCCGGTTCAGGTGGCCGATCCGGGGTTTCAACGCGCCGATGGCAGCACCGTGAATTTCAGCGACAGCAATGGCCGGTTTCGACTGGTAAATTTCTGGGCCACCTGGTGCGCCCCCTGCCGCGAGGAAATGCCGTCATTGGATCGGCTTAATCAGCTATACCCAGATCAGCTGACGGTCCTGACCATCGCCAAAGGTCGGCACCGCCCTGGGGTAATCGACGAATTCTATGCTGAAATAAATGTGGAATCCTTGCCGGTTTTTCTGGATGAACGCAGCGTCTTGTCCAACTCTGTGGGCGTCATCGGTTTGCCGATCACGCTATTGCTTGATCCCGATGGGAACGAGATCGGTCGCCTGATTGGTGGTGCGCAATGGGACTCGCCCTCTGCACGGGCATTGCTCGAGTCGATTTTCGAAATCTATGCCGCAGAATAAGGGGCATTACGCGAAAAGCTGACATATCCGGATTTTGAACAAATCAGAAACATTTACCAAATATTTAGTTTCCATTAACGGAATCGGGTGCATAGTCATCGGGAAGTAAGCGCGAGAAATCCTGTGACCAATCAAAGCCATCTTCCCGTCACGCCTACAGGCTCTGCGCCTGTTCCGTCGATACGGCTGATCGCACGCGAGCGTGAACGGGTGATTTCCGCCTTGGATGATAACCGGGTTGGACTTTATTATCAGCCTGTGGTGCGGGCAGACTCGGGCAAATTCGTCGCCTTTCACGAGGCTTTGGCACGTATTTTTATGCCAAATGGCGATGTTGTGGCCGCCGGCCAATTCATGCCCTTTGTCGACAATACCGATATCGGTGCTCGATTGGATTTGCAAACCATTCGTCTGGCGCTGGAAACGCTGGAGGCCTATCCGGACATGCGCTTGTCGGTGAATATGTCCGTGCATTCGATGGCCAAACAGGACTGGCTCAATATGGTCAAGCAACATGAAACGCTTGTGCGTGAACGCCTGATTGTGGAAATCACTGAAACCGGTGCGATGCACAATGTCGATCAGACCATTGGCTTTTTGAACGAGATTCACAAACTGGGTGCGGCCGTCGCTGTGGATGATTTCGGGACCGGCAACACCTCGTTCCGGTATTTCCGTGATTTCCGGTTTGACATGCTGAAAATCGATGGGCTTTTCATTCGCGATATCGCACATAACAAGGACTATCGTGTTCTGGTGGACTCGCTGGTGCGCATATGCCAGCATTTTGATATGTTCAGCGTCGCTGAATTCATCGAAACCGAAGAAGATGCGAATGTCGCCCGTCAATTGGGGATCGACTGCCTGCAAGGCTACCTGATCGGCAAACCCATGGAAACACCGGCCTTTGTCTTGCAAAGCTGGTCTGACGGCGCGCGCAATTACGGCTGACAATCCGGTTTTCCGATTGCGTCCCCCGCGCAGGTTGGGCAAAATAGCGTGGCTTCCCAACCACGGATAGTTTCATGACCAATATTGTTATCGCCTCCGCCGCCCGAACTGCTGTTGGCAGCTTCATGGGTGGATTGTCCACAACACCTGCTCACGAAATGGGGGCTGCGGCTATTACCGCTGCTCTGCAACGTGCTGGTGTCGACAAGGCGGACGTTGATGAAACCATCCTTGGACAGGTTCTGACCGCCGGACAGGGGCAGAACCCGGCACGGCAAGCCCATATGAAAGCGGGATTGCCGACCGAATCCTCGGCTTGGATCGTCAATCAGGTTTGCGGATCAGGGCTCCGGGCGGTCGCGCTGGGTGCTCAGCAAATCTTGTTGGGGGATGCGGACATCGTGGTCGCTGGCGGTCAGGAAAACATGTCCCTGTCCCCTCATGTGGCGCATTTGCGCAGCGGGCATAAGATGGGTTCATTTTCCTACATCGACTCGATGATCGTTGATGGGCTTTGGGACGTGTTCAACGACTATCACATGGGAATAACCGCTGAAAACGTCGCCAAAGGCTGGAATATCGACCGCCACAGTCAGGACCAGTTTGCCACCGCCTCACAAAACAAGGCCGAAGCCGCGCAAAAAGCCGGAAAGTTCAAGGACGAGATCGTCCCGTTTATCGTCAAAACGCGCAAAGGCGACGTGGTCGTGGATACGGACGAACATGTCCGACACGGCGCGACCCTAGAAGCCGCGCAGAATCTGCGTCCCGCATTTGACCGCGAGGGAACCGTTACAGCTGGGAATGCGTCCGGCATCAATGACGGCGCCGCCGCCACCGTCCTGATGACCGAAGAAAATGCCATTGCCCGCGGGATAACCCCACTCGCACGTATCGTTTCTTTTGCAACCGCCGGACTTGATCCGTCGATCATGGGTGTCGGTCCAATTCACGCCAGTCGCAAAGCCCTCGCAAAGGCGGGATGGAGTGTTGACGATCTCGATCTGGTCGAGGCTAACGAAGCCTTTGCCGCACAGGCCTGTGCGGTCAACAAAGATATGGGCTGGAACCCTGACATTGTAAACGTGAATGGCGGCGCGATTGCCATCGGCCACCCGATCGGCGCTTCAGGCGCGCGATGCCTGACGACGCTTCTGTATGAAATGCCGCGCCGCAACGCCAAGCGCGGTCTGGCGACATTGTGCATCGGTGGCGGAATGGGTGTCGCCATGTGTGTTGAACGGCTATGAGAATCGGCATTCTGGAAACTGGCGACGTGCACGAGGCGCTGATCGGCGAACATGGTGACTATCCGTCCATGTTCGAAAAACTGCTTCGCCCACACGCCCCCGACGCTGACATTTTTTCCGTCCCGGTCGTGCGCAATGTTGCATTGCCCGATCCGGGGGATGCCGATGGATGGGTCGTGACTGGGTCGCGCCATGGGGTGTATGACGATCTGCCATGGATCGAACCTCTCAAGCAATTCCTGCGCGACTGCGTCGCCCGAAAAATTCCCATTGCAGGCATCTGTTTTGGCCATCAGATCCTGGCCGAAGCCCTCGGCGGACGGGCCGAGAAATCGCCAAAAGGGTGGGGTCTTGGCGTGCAACGCTACAAACTGGAGAATGTCCCATCCTGGATGGGCGAGGATATCGACGCTTTTGGCGGATATGCTCTTCATCAGGATCAGGTGACGGCGCTTCCGCCATCGGCCACACGAATTGCCAGTTCGGATTTTTGCGAGAATGCCGCGCTTGTCTATGGTGATCCCGAACATCCGGATGCGATTTCCGTGCAATCCCATCCAGAATTTTCAGCGAAATACATCGATGACGTCATTGATGTGCGCCTGAAAGACAGCGTGGTGGAGCCCGTCCGATCCCGCGCAAAATCCAGCCTCGGCGATCCCGTATCCAACGACGAATGGGGGGGCTGGATTGTTAAGTTCCTGAAATTGGCGGCACAAGCATAAGCGTGCCGCCGATGCGGTTACATCTGTGTGGACAGACGTTCGATTTCTTCTTTCAGGTGAAGCTTTTCCTTTTTCAGCTCGATAATGCTTAAATCATCTGACCCGGGACTGCGTTGCTCATTTTCGATCTTTTCCGACAGGATTTGGTGTTTCTTGCGAAGTTCGGCCAGATGGGAATCGAGGCTCATAATGTCTCCCCTGTTTTAAGCGGTTTCTATGGATGTAATCACAGCATAAAATCGTTCAAGAGTCATTACGTTTTTAGCAACCATTTACAGGCATAAATCCGCGGTAACGCCAATATTCCTGTAAAAACAAATACATATCGGCTACCCGACAGCATCGCAACGATCCCGCCAAGCGTAATGCCGCCCAATCCCAGCAAAGTGGCCGCAGTGGGTATTTCGTGAAACCACAAATATCCGACCGGGATCGCAAACACGATGTTGAAATAGAAGAACGGCGCCAGAACAGACGCATCCGTACGCGAATAGGCCGCGATTGTCAGGTAATGACAGGCGGCAGAAATTACCCCCAAGGCCAACACAATCCCCATCCCGCCCCAGCCAAGGCTGGGAAGCCCATGTAGAAACGCCAGCGGCACGACCAACATGGCCCCCAATAGGCACTGAACGATCAGGGTCGAAAAGGCATCTCCACTGTCACGAGCATGGCGTGTCGCCGCCAGATAGAACCCCAGCATCACCCCACCCGAAAGCGCCAGGAAGGTTCCCATTTCCAGACTGCCCTCGGGGCGCAGGATAATATAGGCCCCCATGAAGGATAAAATAGCGCCTACCGCGCGGGCACTGTCCATACGCTCGCGATAAAGCACCACCGACACCAGTGACGCCACAACCGGAGCAATCAGAAACCCGCCCACGGCTTTGGCAAGGTCAACCATCGACAAGGCCGAAATCATCGCCACCATCGCCCCCATCATCAAGGCAGTGCGCCAGACCTGTCCGAAATGGTCTTGACGCGGCAGAACCAGCGGCCGACGCAGAAGCACAGCCACCAGCAGCGCGACAAGACCCGCACAAAAATAGCGTGCAAACACAATAAAGAATGTGGTTTGCGCCAATGTCAGTGTTTTTGAAAGCCCATCTGTCAATGGCGTCAACGCCATCGCCAAGATTAGCAAACCGATTCCCGATTTCATGCCCTACGCCTCGATACCGGGTGTTCGGTAGCGAGCTTTGGTTAACGAATGATTAATGGTCGATGCGTTTTAACGAAAGTGGCTGCATCTGACGCAATATCCCTCGGGCTTCGCGCGAAAAATCGTCGCCATCTTCGCGATGGACCGGACCTTCATGCATGATCAAGGGAGACAAAAGCCGCAAGGGTCCGGCAGCCCCCTTGCGAGCGCGAACGATTACGCGTCCGGCATCCCGCCCCTGTCGCGCCACCAGCGGCTTAACGCAAATATCCCCTGTTGACCCTTGTAGGGCAGACAGGATCACGCCCAACCGTTCGGCCCGGTGGATCACGGTGAAATACCCTTTGGGGGCGACGCGACGCAGGGCAATCCGTATCCATTGCTCCAATCGGACATGTGTTTCGCGATGTGCAACATCGCGACTTTTATCGTCAGAAGCCGTGGCGCGTTCGGGTTCGAAAAAGGGGGGATTGGTGATCACCTCGTCAAAGGTGCGTTCGCGCACATTCAACGGAAGGTGGGCAATATCGGCACTGCATATTTGGGCGGACATATTGTTTTCCGCCACATTGCGTATGGCAAGTTCAGCATAATCTGTTTGTAGTTCGACCCCAACCAACTCTGCATCCGGCAAGCGCACCCCAACACACAAGAGGGCAGTGCCCACACCACACCCCATGTCCAGAATTGATTTACCAACACCGTGATCTACAGAGGCCGCCAACAGGACAGGATCGGTCGCGGCACGATATCCCTGCCGGGGTTGCCAAATGCGCAACTTGCCGTCCAGAAAATCGTCCCGACTTAGGTCATCCTCGCTGAACATTAACGCTCCGTAAGATCGAGATCATTGTCGCGCAGGATCAGGCGGGCGCGATACTCCAGCTCGTCCGCAACCAGAAGGCGGCGTGGGAAAAGCCCAATCCCACCTTCAAGAATACTCATGTTTACGTCCATCACAAACGGCTCTATATCTTCAGCGCGAAGCAACGCACTGGCGAACGCGATGATCGTGGGATCGGTGCTGCGGAGCAATTCTTTCATGGGGCGAGGATACGTCTCTATCAGCGCAAGGTCGAGGGGATTTGCATGTCTAGTAGCGACGGAGTTTTTGAACGACTTCAACAGCTTCTGTCCGATGATATGACAGCGGTGAACGGCGTGATCCGTACCCGCATGGCCAGCGAAAACGCCCCGCGAATTCCCGAAGTGACCGCCCATTTGGTCGAGGCCGGTGGCAAACGTCTGCGCCCATTGCTAACCCTCGCCAGCGCACGGATGTGTGGATATGAGGGGGCTGATCATATTAAACTGGCGGCGACCGTAGAATTCATTCACACGGCCACCCTGCTACATGATGACGTTGTCGATGAGAGCGCGCAACGACGCGGACGTCCCACCGCCAACCTGTTGTGGGATAATAAGTCCTCGGTTCTGGTGGGCGATTATCTGTTTGCGCGGTCATTCCAATTGATGGTGGAAACCAACAATCTTCGGGTTTTGGACATTCTTGCCAACGCATCCGCTGTGATCGCCGAGGGCGAAGTGCTGCAATTGTCAGCAGCGGCAAATATTACTACGACCGAGGACACCTATATCCGGGTGGTGCGCGGAAAGACCGCCGCGCTGTTCGCCGCAGCCTGCGAGGTAGGCGGTGTGATTGCCGGGGAAGCCGAAGACAAGATCGCGGCCTTAAACAGCTATGGGGATGCGTTGGGAATTGCGTTCCAGATTGTTGACGATCTGCTGGATTACGGTGGCGTCAGCGCGACGCTTGGCAAGAATACAGGTGATGATTTCCGCGAAGGGAAGTTGACCCTCCCTGTCATCCTGTCGATTGGCAAGGCCGACCGCAAGGAACGCGCCTTTTGGGAGCGGGTGATCGGGAAAGGTCAGCAGGAAGATGGCGACCTTGAACAAGCACGGGTTCTTATGGCCCGGCATGATGTGTTGAACGAAACGCGCGATCGCGCGTTGGGTTACGCACAGCAAGCACAGGCGGCGCTTCGCCCGTTTCCCGACAGCGAGCTGAAAAGCATCCTGTCAGATTTGGTCGATTTCGTTGTATCGCGCGTGCAATAAGCGCGTTTGATTTTCATTAAGATACTGATTCTATTAATATTAATGGGAATTGCCATGTGGCAATTCGCCGGCGCTATCCGCTGACCACCCACCAATCGGGGTGATCCTGACGAAGCTGATCCGCAGCCTGTTGCGCGGTAACTTGATCGACAAACACTCCAAACACGGTTGCGCCGCTACCGCTTAGCCGGGCTAGCGCACATCCCGAAAGTGCGGCGGTGGCGTCAAGACAGTGCCGTATCACTGGGCAAATCATAATCGCCGTGTCCTGCAAATCGTTCCGCTGGCGCTGAAGATATATCGCAAGACTTTCGAATGTCAGTGTCTGGGGGAACGGGTCCATGGCGGGATTCTGCCGGGACGCCAATTGACGAAACACGTCAGCCGTGGCGACAGGCTGTTTTGGATTAACCAACACGAGGCCAAAATCGGGCAGAGTGACGGGGGTAAAAACCTCGCCCGCGCCGCGCATCACGCCGGAACGAGAGCCAACGCAAACTGGCACATCGGCCCCGAGCGACATAAGACTATCCGCGGTTGGCATCGAAATGCCCCGATGTTGACACAGCAGCCGAAGCGCGGCAGCCGCATCCGAAGACCCGCCCCCGATCCCCGCTGCAACCGGCAGATTTTTTTCCAGATAGAAGCGCCCTGTTGATATGGACAGCAACTTGGCGGCATCCAGTATCAGGTTGCGCCCTTTCCCCAAGGCCGGGGCAAACGGGCCAGAAAGATCGAGCCCGAATTCACCGTCGGGATCATAGCCGACCCGGTCACCAACAGCGGCAAAGACGACCAGAGATTCCAACGAGTGCAGGCCGTTGGCGCGACGCCCGGTAACATGCAGACACAGATTGACCTTTGCCCGCGCTGTTTCCCACAACATCAGATGTCGGATTCCTCTTCGAGAACCTGGTCGAGACCAACTTCGAGTTTGCGCTTTATGCGGATCAGGTCCGCCTCTTCAGGGTCAAATGATATGGCGCGGCGCCATTGGAAACGCGCTTCGGTCTTGCGTCCGACCATCCATAATACGTCACCTAGGTGATCGTTGATAATTGGATCAAGCGGCAATTGTTCGGCCGCCCGGATCATGTGCGGGACAGCATCTTCGAAACGCCCCAAACGATAGAGCACCCAAGCAAGCGAGTCGCGGATATATCCGTTTTCCGGATCCCGCGCGACCGCCGTTTCAATCATTTGTAGGGCCTCATCCAGATTCTCGCCCTTTTCGACATAGGAATAGCCAAGATAGTTCAGCACGTTCGGCTGATCTGGCGACAGTTCCAGCGCCGCGCGGAAGTCGGCCTCGGCCTCGGGCCAGCGCCCCGAGCGTTCGTAGGATATTCCGCGGGTATAATAGACCACCCAATAGGCAGGGACACCTGACGGAATGTAAGTGATCGCCTGACTATAGGCATCGATCGCTTCGGTCCAACGTTCCTGTCCCCGATAGATATCCCCAAGGGCGTTAAGAACGTTAACGTCATTCGGGAACATGTCGATCAGCGAACTCAGGGTTTCGATTGCGGCATCAACATCACCGGAACGACGCTGGGTTTCCGCCTGCCCGATCACCGCATCCTTGTAAAAAGCAGATCCCTGCGGCACCTGTGCATATGCCTGCGCCGCCTGACTATATTGCCCCTCACGTTCCAGAATGTCGGCAACGGTCAAGATCGTTTCCACAAAACCCGGGCGCAGATGTTCCGACAACCGGGTATAGAACAGACCAAGCCGGTTCGGTTCGTCGCGGGTCAGAGCCTCACCCAAGGTGAGGAAGGCGGCTGCCATACCATCCGCCGGCATACCGATATATTCGAAAGGGACCATTTCGCCTGACGCGATTTTCTCGCGCATGTCCTCGAACAGGTCCCCATCTGTGCCACGAATGCCCGGAGTGTTCAGGACCTCCAGCGCTTCTGCGTTGCGATTGAGTTGGGATAAAATCTGCGCATGGGCCAGAACCGCATTCCGATTAAGATGCAATGGCGCGCCGTTGGCTTCGATTATGGTCAGCGCCTGGTCCAGCTGCCCAAGATAGGCAAGGGCCAACGCCTTGTGATACTGCCCAAAAATGCGAATGGAATCATTGTCTTGCAGACTGTCAAACAATGCTAACCCCGCCTCGGCATTGCCATTTCCGGTTTCCAGCCATGCTTCCAGCAAAACCGCCAGCAGGCGGGCGAAACCAGGATCATTTTTTGGCAGGAACTCAAGTGCACGGGCATATTCGCCCTTGGCTGCGAGGTCGGTCATTGTAACAAGGTCAGCATAGACATTTTCGCCGCGTGCGAATGACGCGGCGATAGTGCGCGCTTCGATAAACTCGCCCGCGGACACATACGCCGTCATGGCATGTTGGCGCAACATCGGGTTATCCGGGTCGGATTGAAGCGCTTGGGAATAGAGCCGACTGGCCGCCGGGAAATCCCCATCCAGTGCTGCGCGTGACGCTGCAAGATAGGACCCGGCCAAACTTTGCGCTGTTACCGCATTTGCCGACAATATCAACGCCAGAAGGACACCCATTACCCGTAGGATCATATTCCGATACTCCTCAATCGCCTTGGGATACCCTATGCGCGGGGAAATCGGGATGCAATCACGACGATGGTCCAGCGCGTTGGGTGCTGATCAAATTGCGATCACATATTCGGGTAATTCGGTCCTTCGCCCCCTTGCGGCGTGACCCATGTGATGTTTTTCGACGGGTCCTTGATGTCACAGGTTTTGCAATGGACGCAGTTTTGCGCGTTGATCTGGAAGCGGGGTGCGCTGCCGTCGTCATTGCGGATCACTTCGTAAACACCAGCCGGGCAATAGCGTTGCGCGGGTTCGGCATAGGTGGGCAGGTTCACGTCGATGGGGATCGACGGGTCGGCGAGGACCAGGTGGCAGGGTTCGTCCTCCTCGTGATTGGTGTTGGAAAAGCTGACATTGGTCAGGCGGTCGAAGCTAAGTTTGCCGTCCGGTTTGGGATAGTCGATGGTCGCATAGTCGGCAGCTTTGCCGGTCGCCTCGGCGTCGGATTTGCCGTGTTTTAGCGTGCCGAACGGATTAAAGCGCGCGATGGTCGCCACCCACATATCGAAGCCGCCGAAGATCATTCCCCCAAGCGGGCCGAATTTGGCGTTCAGCGGGGCAACGTTGCGGACGCGTTTCAGGTCTTTGCCGACGGGACCATTGCGGAGTTCGGCGTCGTAATCGGTCAGCGTATCGCCCGAACGGCCAGCGGCCAGCGCTTTGGCGGCAGCCTCGGCAGCATGGATGCCGGACAGCATTGCGTTATGGTTGCCCTTGATGCGCGGCAGGTTGACCAGACCCGCCGAACAGCCCAACAGCGCGCCGCCCGGGAAGGCGGATTGCGGGATCGATTGGAAGCCGCCCTTGGTCACCACACGGGCACCGTAAGCGACACGCTTGCCGCCCTCCAACACCTTGGCGATGTCGGGGTGATGCTTCCAGCGCTGGAATTCCATGTAGGGATATAGATGCGGGTTCTTGTAGTTCAGATCGACGATATAGCCGACATAAACCTGATTATTTTCAAGGTGATACATGAATGACCCGCCGCCCGCCTTCCAGCCCAGCGGCCAGCCCATTGTATGGGTGACCTGGCCGAGACGGTGGTTTTCGGGTTTCACCTCCCAGATTTCCTTCATGCCAAGGCCAAATTTCGGGACGTCGCTGTTTGCGTCGAGCCCAAATTTCGCGATCACCTGTTTGGACAGCGAACCGCGCGCGCCTTCGGACAGGAACACATATTTGCCATGGAGTTCCATCCCCGGTTCGTAGTTCGGTCCCGGCGTTCCGTCGGGGTTTTTGCCGAATTCACCGGCAATGACGCCTTTCAGTTCGCCCTGATCACCGTAGATTGCATCGGAGCACGCCATACCGGGGAAAATTTCGACGCCCAGCCCCTCGGCCTGTTCGGCCATCCAGCGGCAGACATTCCCCATCGACACGATGTAATTGCCGTGATTGTTCATCAAGGGCGGCATCAGGAAATTCGGTAGGCGCAGCGACCCACCCTGCCCCAGCATCAGGAACCGGTCATCTGTAACCTGCGTTTCAATTGGCACTCCCTTGGCTTTCCAATCGGGGATCAAGCGGTCCAGCCCACAGGTATCCAGCACTGCGCCGGACAGGATATGTGCCCCCACTTCCGAGCCCTTTTCCAGCACCACGACATTCAGATCAGGGTTGATCTGTTTCAGACGGATCGCCGCCGACAGGCCCGCAGGCCCTGCCCCGACGATCACGACGTCATATTCCATGGATTCGCGTTCAATATCGGCCATGATGCCCTCCGCAATGGTTTGGGACTGCCTATCGCAAAGCGGCCGAGAGGGTCAATCGCGACGCGACGTCCGCGATCTTGTTCGCGACCTTACTGCAATATTCCGAAGCGATATCCAGTCTGGCGCCAGCGCAGCGTCAGAACGGTGATAACGGTGAACAACAACAGGATTTCCGAAACAGGTTGGGCGACCCAGATGCCGACCTCGCCAAAAAATTGCGGCAGGATCAGGATGCCGGGGACGGCAAAGGCATAAGTTCGCGACAGGCCAAGGATGGCCGCGCGGATCGGGTCACCGATCGCGGTGAAATACATGCCCCACATCATGTTGAACCCGAACAGGAACATTAGCGCCATGGTGATGGGAATGATCCGCGCAACCTCGGCCGCAATTGCTGCGTCATCGACGAACAGGAAGCCGATTTTATGTCGGAAGGTCAACAGGATGATCTGGGTCATGATGTTATAAGCCAGCGCAATGCCCAACGCGATTTTGAATCCGCTGTTGGAGCGGTCAAACAACCGCGCCCCGTAATTGTTCCCAACAATTGTCTGCATCCCGATGCCGATGCCCAGCAGCGGAAGGAACGTGAACGTGTTGATGCGGGTGATGATGCCATAGGCCCCGGCCGTGACATCATAAGTCTGGCTGTATGTCTGCAGGCTGAACAGCGCAGCCGTGGCGATAAGCGACACGCCGAAATTGCCAAGGCTGGGGGTGATGCCAAGGCTTAGGAACTCCATCCAATGGCGCGTTGCATGTTTCCAGCCGTCCCAGAACAGGGGAAAGCTGGTCCCCTGCACACGGCGGAGGATGATGATCACACCAAGGCTGGAAAGTTGGGCGAAAACGGTCCCCCAGGCGGACCCGGCGACACCCCAGTCCAGCAGTACGATCAGGATGTAGTTATAAAGGATGTTGAGGATCGACCCCAACAGCGTCACCATCGCCATTTGGGGCATCTTCCCCTCGCACCGGAGCGCGTCGATATTGACCGACAGCACAAACATCAGCGGCGAGGTGAAGATCAGGATGGACATATAGGTATGGCCCATCATCGCAAGTTCCGGGTGGCCATGCGATATCCAGGTGGAGATCGGGCCACCGATCACGGCAAACACCGCCATCAGGACCAGCGCAACGACGATGGCCAGAAGCGTCGCACCGACATAAGCCTGCCCCGCCTCGGCCTGTTGGCCCGCACCTAGTAGGCGGGCGAACAGGCTGGAAAAGCCCCCCGAAACCCAAGCCGAAAACGCAACCAGCATCATGAAGAACGGAAACATCAGCGTGACAGCGGTCAGCGCATCTGCACCCACATATTTTCCCAGGAAATAGGCGTCGACCAGCGTATAGAACCCGTTGAACAAGAACACAAAAATGATCGGCGCTGCGGTAATCATGTACAATCTGCCCAGCGAACCAGACAGGAAAATATTCTTGCGGTCAGTGCTCATGAGGAAATCCGGCTGAATCTTGCCTTGCGGGCGTAGCGCGGGCGGAAAAGACTGTCAAAGTGATAATTGTTCTGGTTACAAGAATCTATCTTCCCTTGAAGATGAAGGGTGTGAAACCTAATATCGCCCGAATTGATTATGTTGGAGAGGTCCATGGATAAAATCCCGTTGACGAGTGCCGGTTTCAAAAAGCTGGACGCGGAGCTGAAACAGCTGAAATCCGTGGACCGTCCGGCTGTAATTAAAGCGATTGCCGAGGCGCGTGAGCATGGGGACCTGTCCGAAAACGCCGAATATCATGCGGCGCGCGAACAACAAAGCCATATCGAGGGCCGGATCAAGGAGCTGGAAAGCGTGATCGGACTGGCAGATGTGGTGGACGTGTCGAAGCTGTCCGGGGCGATCAAATTCGGCGCGACCGTGAAAATCGTTGACGAAGATACCGACGTCGAAAAGACGTATCAAATCGTCGGCGAGCCGGAGGCGGATATTGAAAAAGGGTTGCTGAACCTGAAATCCCCGCTGGCGCGGGCGCTGATCGGGAAAGAAGAAGGGGATTCCATCGAGGTGAAAACCCCCGGCGGCGAGAAATATTACGAGATTCTGTCGATTAGCTACAAATAAGGATATTGGGGTGGGCCCATTTGACAAGCTGATACCGCGATCCGCGCTCGAAGGGCGCGAAACGGGTGTGGCCATTGTGCTGACAGTCATCTGGGTGCTGTTGCTCGTTGCCTATGGCGCGGGATATTTCGGCCTGTTTGGTGATGTCGCGGAACCCCGTGATGCGGCGCTACTGGAGGTTCTGTTCTTTCTGATCGTGCTGATCCTGCCGATTGCGCTCGTTTGGCTGATGACAGCGATGATGAAACGTAGCTTCGAGATCCAGGACGAAGCGCGGAGGTTGGAACGACAGGTGCGGGATTTGCAAGCGGGGGGGCGGCCGCAAGCAGGCGTCTCGCAACCCCGGATCAAGGACAATCGGATCGAAGGGTTGCAGGAACGGGTCACCGAATTGACCGCACATGTCAAAAAACTGGAATCCGCGATCCAGTCCATGCGTAAGGTTCAGGCCGGAGAAGCGACCCAGTCCAGTTTCACCTTTGAGGGGGAAGAGGAGGAAGAAACTGCCTCGACTCTGGACTGGTCAGACCTGATCAAGGCGCTCGATTTCCCGCGAGATGAAAAGGACAGCGACGGTTTCCGGGCGCTCCGCACCGCCAAAAAGGACGAGAATGCCGGGCAATTGCTGCGTGCGGCCGAGGACATGCTGAACCTGCTGGCACAGGAAGGCATTTATATGGACGATTTTCGCCCCAAGATCGCGCCCGCCCGCGACTGGCGACTGTTTGCCCAAGGCCAACGTGGCGAACCGGTGGCGCTTGTCGGTGCCATCCTTGATGAGGAAGCGCTGGAACGGGTCGAGGCCCGCAACAAACGCGACCAGATTTTTCGCGACGCCGCTTTGTATTTTTTGCGCCGCTTCGACATTTTGTTGCGTTCCTTGCAGGACAGTGCCAGCGACGGGCAGATACAGGCGCTGGCGGACACGCGAACAGGTCGGGCATTCATGCTCTTGGCGCGGTCTGCAGGGATGTTCGGCTAGGTCATGGATGCCGAGGCGCTTGCGGCTGACATCCGCGCCTGCACGATCTGCCATGATCTGCCGCTTGGCCCCAAACCGATTTTCAAGCTGTCGTCAAAGGCCCGCATCCTGATTGTCGGGCAAGCCCCCGGGCGGTTGACCCACGCCGCCGGGCTACCGTTTGACGATGTGTCTGGGGACCGGCTGCGCGATTGGATGGGCGTGGATCGGGCGACGTTTTACGATGACCCCCGGATCGGGATTTTGCCCATGGGGTTCTGCTATCCCGGCAAGGGCAGCGGCGGCGACCTGCCCCCTCGCACGGAATGCGCCGAGGCGTGGCGGACGAAAGCGCTGGCCTATATGCCCAACGTAGAGCTGACCCTCGTCATCGGCCGCTACGCCATGGACTGGCATTTGCCGGACGTGCAAGGGGCGAGAATTTCGGATGTCGCCCGCGACTGGCAGCGGTTCTGGCCGGATCATATTGTTCTGCCCCACCCCTCGCCACGGAACAATCGCTGGCTGAGGCAGAACCCGTTCTTTGAAGCGGAGTTGTTGCCGAGAGTGAGGGAGAGGGTGGAACGGATATTAAACAGCGAAAGCGGGTGAAAGCAGGCGCTAGTATTGCCAAAAACCAATTTGATAATTTACTTTGTTTCTGAGCGATATTTTTTTTGCCAATTGTAGGATAAAAAGTGACTTTGAAATACGATTTTGATTTCTTCTCAATTATACCCGACGCCGTCGTACAGGGTGAGCATAAAAATATTCTTTCAGAAATTGGATTTGATGCGGGGGCGTCGCAAAACAAGAAACCCGTGTTGCGCTATCCCGAAACATTGACGGCCCTAATGCGTGCGCCGGACGAGGTTAAAAGCTATTTGGCAAACCTCGGTTTCGGAGGGACGATTTATGATTCTGGTGCACCTGCGGGAACTTATCTGCCCTCTGACGAGGCGCATAGAAAAGAAATAATGGGGAAATTGTTCGTTCAACAAGCCCTTCCCAACGTCAAAGCGATGATGTCGGCCAATGTGCCAGATGGCGAATTCAGTTTGTCAGATTTCTGGGAGTATAATATTGCTGCAACACCTGTCGGTTCGATCGAAAAACCGCAAAAATCAACGGGTAGATTGGTCGAATTTCTCGATAGATTTGGCATCGAATTGACGGGTACCCCGGCCCAACAGCGGAGAACTGCATTTAACTATGCAAGTATGGCACTCGTATTCGTGCTTATGGCGATTTGGTGGGTTGGGCGCAGCTTAGCGTCCTAAACCCCAAACTCCGCAAACGGGTAATACATCACCGAATCGCCCGGTTTGATGTCTCGTGCGCCATCCTCCAACTCCACCAGTCCCGCCGCCCAGCTGAGGCCGGAGATGCGGCCGGAGCCTTCGGATTTGAAAACCTCGGCATGGCCATCGGCGTTCAAACGAGCGCGAAGATATTCACGCCGCCCGGGCTTCTTGTTCTTGGCAAACGCCGCCGGAACCGTCATCGCGCGCGGGGTGCGCCAGCCTGCGCCGGATAGCGTCATCAGGGCGGGGCGAGCGAAGATCAGGGTGCAGACAAACGCGGCTACCGGGTTACCGGGCAGGCCGAATACGGGCACGCCGTCCCACAGGCCTAGCGCCAGCGGGCGGCCCGGTTTGACGGCGATGCGCCAGAGATTGTGCGTCCCGGTATTGCGGAGCGCCGCCGAAATATGATCCTCGTCCCCTGCTGATGCCCCACCCGAGGTCAGGATGGCATCGCAGCGGGTAGCGCCATCAGTCAGGGTCGCGTGAACCCGCGCCGCATCGTCGGTGATATGGCCCAGGTCGAAGGCTTCCATCCCCCAATTGTGTATCAGATCCAGCAGCATGGGTCGGTTGGCGTCGTAGATCTGGTGGGGTGCGACGGGGGTACCAAGCTCGCGGATTTCGTCACCTGTCGACAGGACCCCGACGCGGAGGGGTTTGCGGACTTGAACGGTTTCCACTCCAACGGCGGACAAGAGTGCAAGGTCCTGCGGTCGCAGGATATGGCCCTCGCATAAAAGCGCCTCTCCGTCTGTCACGTCTTCGCCGATTGGACGAGTGTTGGCGTTTTTCTTCAGGCCGCGCTCGAAACTGACGTGACCGTTGGCAACTGCGGTGTCCTCCTCTAGCACCACGGTGTCGACACCTTTGGGCAACATTGCACCGGTCAGGATGCGAATCGCTGATCCGGTGGGGACAAGGCCGTCAAACGGCATTCCGGCAGCGGCGCGACCGTCGATTAGCGGCAAGGAGTGCGCGCCATCGCCCAACGCAGCATGCGCAAACCCATAACCATCCACCGCGGAATTCGCATAGGGTGGATTGGCCCGGTTTGCCTGCACTTCGGCGGCCAGCACACGGCCCCCGGCCGCGACGGTCGGGACGGGTTCAATGCCTGTGACAACCGTCATCCCCTGACGCAGGTGTGCCAGCGCCTCGTCCACCGGGGTCCAGTGCACGCCGGGCGGCAGCGCGAAGCAGTCGTTGCGAAGCTTGGGGGGATTACTCAAGCCCAACCTCCTTGAGAATGAAACTTGCAATTCCGGCGACATCATTCAGGTCATAAACCGGCACCGACTGCCCCTCCAACGGATGGTTCGATGCGATAGCGCGAATTGTATCATCATCGTCCGCAATTAACCCCTGTTTGGTTTCGGCGCGATGTGCCTCGACTTTCGCATGACCATCACGCTTGTAACCTTCGACCAAAACCAGATCGACAGGGGTGAGTTTTTCCAGAAACTCGGACAATTGCGCTTCGGGTTCACCGCGATTTTCATGCATCAGCGCCCAGCGGTTGCGGGAGGCCAACAGCACCTCCTTTGCGCCTGCCGAGCGGTGGCGATAGCTGTCCTTGCCGTCATGGTCGATATCGAACGTATGATGTGCGTGTTTGACGGTGGACACGGAAAATCCACGTCCGGTGATTTCAATTACCAGCCGTTCAACCAGCGTGGTTTTTCCGGAATTCTTCCAACCAACAACACCGTACAATTTCATCTGCGCCCCTCCAGCAGCTGTTCGGCGCGGAGCATATCGTCTGGCGTGTTGACATTAAAGAAGGGATCGTCGCCGTCAAACATCACCTTGGCGCAACCATGGGGTTCGGTCCAAGCGATGACCTTGCGGGTGCCGGATTGCAGTGCGGCACGCAAGTCCTCGCGGAGGCTAACGGACCAGAGGCCGAATGTCGGGTGGCGGGAGAATTTGCGGTCCGGATCGGCGGTTGTCGCCATCGCCAGTGGCGTGCCTTCGGCCGCCATCTGCGCTTGCATCCGCTCGATCAGATCAGCGGGAAAAAACGGTGTGTCCCCGGCGGCGGTGGCGATCAGGTTCGCCCCCCGCCCGGCAGCCCAGTCCATGCCGGCAAGAACCCCTGCAAGAGGTCCGGCAAACCCATCAATACTGTCAGGTATGACCGGCAAACCGTATTCCGCAAACCGTGCCGGATCCCCATTCGCGTTGATCGCCAGCCCATCAACCTGCGGGGACATGCGGTCGATAACATGCTGAAGGATCGTTTGTCCGCCAAGGTCGAGCAGACATTTGTCGCCGCCCCCCATCCGCGTCGCCAGCCCACCGGCCAAGATCACGCCGAGAAGTTTCATGCCGAGCGCCATGTGGTTATGCGGGACAAAGCCTCGTCCTTGGTTACGCTTTTCAGCGCCTCTGCCGGGACAGGGATGAAGCCCCATTCCATAACCACCAGCGCCAACCCCGGGCCAATATCCACAACGTTGGTTATGGCCTTCCAATCATAATTAGTGTCCGTCAGATTGCTTTTGATATGCACGCCGTCTGGTCCGAAACGGAGGGTAAATTCCCCCTGCGCTTCGACGGATCGGGCCTGACGCTGCGCCGCCAGCCACACATTTCCGCGCGCCGCGCCTAGCCCGGCAATCATACCGATCACAACACCAATATATATCCCGACAACGCCGTGACTGAAATTGTCTGGGCTGTAAAGCCGCGCCCCGATTGTAATCGCGACGACGACAAGAAGCAGCAAAGTAGCACCGATCCAGAGCGCTTTGCGCTTCTCGGCCTTGGTCCATCCGGCGGCGCGGCGATAGGTATTGTTCATCGCACCAGTCCAGAGGAAGCTGAGTTCAAACGGCTCAGCCAACTTCTCCTCCTTTAAGCGCGGACTTGCGTGGCTCGTCCGCCACTGCAGACATATCGGCATCCCAGATCAACCGTTCCTCGCCCGACAGACAGATGAAGCGTTTGCCGCGCATGCGGCCAATCAGGGTCAGCCCGACTTGGCGGGCGATTTCGACGCCCCACGCGGTGAAGCCCGACCGTGACGCCAGTGTCGGGATCCCCATTAGTGCGGTTTTGATCACCATTTCCGAGGTCAGCCGCCCTGTCGTATACATGATTTTATCGTCTGGACTCTCGCCGTTTAGCATCATCCAGCCAGCGATTTTATCGACGGCGTTATGGCGGCCGACGTCTTCCATATAGACAAGCGGCACATCTTCGCGACACAGAACCGAGCCGTGGATCGCACCAGCCTCAAGATAGAGGCTGGGCATTGTGTTGATCTGATGTGCCAGTGAATAGAGCCACGAGGTTTTGAGTGGCGTGGCAGGTAGCTTCACGCCCTCTAGCCCCTCCATCATATCGCCAAACACCGTGCCAACGGCGCAGCCCGAGGTTCGGGTTTTCTTCTTCAGCTTCTCTTCATAATCCGTTTTGCGTTCAGTCCGCACAACAACCGTTTCGATCTCTTCGTCAAAATCAACACGCGTGACCACATCTTCCGCTAGCAGCATTCCCTGATTCCGCAAATATCCAACAGCCAGATACTCAGGATAGTCCCCAATGGTCATCGCCGTCACGATTTCCTGACTGTTCAGATAGATCGTCAGCGGGCGTTCCTCGACAACCCGGATTTCCTGCGTTTCGCCGTTGTGATCGACGCCACTCACCGGGCGGGTCAGGCGGGGATCATTGGGATTGGGTTCTATCAATAATTTTGGCACGTTGTGTCAGAACTCTTCATTAGTTATCGGGGCATATCCGCGATATAGGCACAGGGAATTTGCAGCATGGGTAGGGATATGTCCAGAACGCGCACAGCTTATTGGAAAGGCATTTGGGCTGGGATGCCGTTTCTGGTGATGGCGGTGCCTTTTGGCGTGCTGTTCGGGGTTGTGGCCACCGATGCCGGTTTCGATATTTTACAGTCCTTCGCGATTTCGGTGATCGTGGTCGCGGGGGCCTCGCAATTTTCTGCTGTTCAGGTCCTTAGCGACGGCGCGCCATGGTATATCGCAGTGGCAACCGGACTGGCGGTGAATATGCGCATGGCGATGTATTCGGCGTCACTGGCCCCGCATCTGGGTAAGGCCGCAACATGGCATCGGATTGTGCTGTCCTATTTCATGATTGATCAGACCTATGGCGTGTCCATTCTGGAGTTTGATCGCAAGCCCGAGGCAAGTGTGTCCGAAAAACTCGCCTATTTCTTTGGAACAGCGACACTGATTTTTCCGGTTTGGTACGCGTCGACGCTTCTGGGTGTGATCGCCGGATCGGCGATCCCGCCGGAATATGCGCTGGATTTTGCCGTGCCGATTATGTTCATCGCGCTGGTGGCCCCAAGCCTGCGGAGCCTGCCACATCTGGTGGCGGCGGTTGTATCGGTGATCGTGTCGTTGGCGTTGGTCTGGATGCCCTATAACCTGTGGCTAATGGTGGCGGCGGTCGCGGCGATGATCGCCGGGGCCGAGGTAGAACGTCAGATGGGGGCGCGCAAGTGACCGATACATCCATTTGGCTGACGATCATTTTTCTGGGGATCGGGACCTATCTGATCCGCTATTCTTTTGTCGGGTTTTTCGGGGACAAACAGCTGCCTGCCTGGCTGATACGCCATTTGCGGTATGTTCCGGTCGCAGTGATGCCGGGGCTGATCGCGCCGTTGACTGTGTGGCCGGCGGCAACAGGTGGTGAACTGGACCCAGCGCGGTTGATTGCGGCAGCGTCAGCGCTGATTATCGGTGGCGTGTTCCGTTCGGTCCTTGGTGCGATATTCGGCGGCATGGCGGTGCTGTATTTGGGGTTATATTTCCTCTAGCGGTAAGGCGGTGGTTTTGAACACAGTGCGCAGCGCAAAGCTGGAATGCATTTGCGCGACGCCGGGCAGCCGCGCAAGGCGCTGGCGGTGGATCCGGGCGAAATCATCGGTGTCGCTGGCGACAACCTTTAGCAGATAATCCGCTGTGCCCGCCATCAGGTGACATTCCAGCACGTTGGGAATGCGCGCGACCTCGCGCTCAAATGCCTCCAACACCTCGTCCGCCTGACCGGACAGGGTGATTTCCACAAACACGGTCGAAGCCTTGCCCACCGCGCGACTGTCCAGCATCGCGACGTAATCCCGGATGATCCCGTCGCGCTCCAGCCGCTGGATTCGGCGATGGCAGGCGGAAGGGGACAGGTTCACGCGGTCGGCAATGTCAGCATTGGACATCCGCCCCTTGCGTTGCAACAGGTCAAGAATCTTCAGATCAAGCGTGTCTAGGTCATTCATTCGAAGATTATTTCTTAGTATTGAACTATCTTCGAATTTTATTCTGTTTCCACCTAAATCCGCAACCCATATTTGCAAAGCAATTGCGCGGCATTCGCCCTATCCTGCAAAACAGCTAACAGGAGTGTCCCATGCTTATCGGTTGTCCAACAGAGATCAAAAATCAGGAATATCGCGTCGGGATCACCCCCGCCGCAGCGCAGGAAGCAGTGCATCACGGCCATGACGTGATCATTCAGAAAGGTGCCGGTGTTGGTGCAGGATTCCCGGATGCGGAATATGTGACCGCTGGCGCGCGGATTGTGGATACGGCGGAAGAAGTATTTGCCACCGCCGAGATGGTCGTAAAAGTGAAAGAACCTCAAGCCGTCGAACGCAAACAACTTCGCGAAGGGCAGTTGCTGTTCACGTATCTTCACTTGGCTCCCGATCCGGCGCAAACGAAGGACTTGCTGGACAGCGGCGTAACGGCGATTGCCTATGAGACGGTAACTGATCGTACCGGCGGCCTGCCCCTTCTGGCCCCGATGTCAGAGGTTGCCGGGCGTCTCGCCCCCCAAGTCGGCAGCTGGACGCTGCAAAAGGCAAACGGTGGGCGCGGCGTCTTGCTGGGTGGTGTGCCCGGCGTAGCCCCGGCCAAAGTCGCCGTGATCGGCGGAGGTGTGGTTGGCACACATGCGGCAAAAATCGCGGCGGGTATGGGCGCAGATGTGACCGTGCTGGACATGTCCCTGCCCCGGATGCGCTATCTGGATGATGTGTTTGGCGGGGTTTTCAAAACCCGCTATGCCTCGCAAGGGAACACGGCAGAGCTGGTGGCCGAGGCGGACATGGTCATCGGCGCAGTTCTGATCCCCGGTGCCGCAGCGCCGAAACTGGTATCCAAGGCGCAGCTCTCCACCATGAAACCGGGCGCGGCGATTGTGGATGTGGCGATTGATCAGGGCGGATGTTTTGAAACCTCGCACGCAACAACCCATGACGATCCGATCTACGAGGTCGACGGAATAATGCATTACTGCGTGGCGAACATGCCGGGTGCAGTGGCCCGGACATCAACGATTGCCCTCGGAAATGCGACGATGCCGTTTATGATTGCACTGGCGAACAAAGGCTGGAAGCAGGCCTGTGCAGATGATGTGCATCTGATGCGCGGTCTTAATACCCATGCGGGAAAATTGACCTATGCGGCGGTAGGTGAAGCGTTGGGAATGGCGACAACAGCACCTGAAAAGCTGTTAGCAGCCTGAAGGGACGGGCCTGTTGGGAACACGCCAACAGGCCCATTTCCTTATTTTTTCAGCAGATCGCGAATTTCTGCCAGAAGCTCTTCCTGAGAGGGGCCGGCCGGTGCAGCGGCAGCTTCCTCTTCCTTCTTGGCAGCGGCGTCTTTGACCTTGTTGACCATTTTCACCAACATGAACACCACAAAGGCGATGATCAGGAAATTGATCAGCGCAGTAATAAAGTTACCGATCATAAACGGTCCAAGGGTCACTGCAGAAAAATCCGCACTGCCAAACATACCGATAAGCGGGTTGATCAGGTCATCAACCAGCGAGGTGACGATTGCGGTAAACGCGGCACCAATAATGATACCAACGGCCATGTCCATAACATTGCCCTTGGCGATGAAATCCTTGAATTCTTTTAACATTCTATCCCCCACGTGGATGGTTTTTGGTCAAATTAAATTATCTGAATAGATTAAACAGGTAAAGATTTTTCGCACATCTTGTAGGAATGTGGAAAACAGTCACAACATCACGATTCTGTACGCCCTCTTGCAGAGCGACTGTAAAATACTTTTATCTACAGTCCGATAGCATAAAGGGGACTTTGCATGACCGATCTTTCGTCATTTTCGATAACCAAAAAATGGCCCGCCAATCATCCAGACCGAATCCAGTTATATTCTTTGCCAACGCCGAACGGGATCAAGGCGTCCGCGATGCTGGAAGAGGTTGGCCTGCCATACGAGGCGCATCTGGTTGATTTTGGGACCGATGATCAGCTGACACCAGAATTCATGTCACTTAACCCGAACAACAAAATCCCGGCGATAATCGATCCTGATGGACCGGGTGGCAAACCGATGGGCTTGTGGGAAAGTGGCGCGATCCTGCTGTATCTGGCGGAAAAGACCGGCAAGCTGATCCCGGCGGATGAAGCCGGAAAATGGCAGGTCACGCAATGGCTGATGTTCCAGATGGGTGGCGTCGGGCCGATGTTTGGGCAGTTGGGATTCTTTCACAAATTTGCTGGAAAAGAGATCGAGGATAAACGCGGGCGGGACCGATATGTGAATGAAAGCAAGCGCCTGCTGGGTGTGATCGAGAAACAGCTGGATGGTCGCGAATATATCACGGGCGATGACTATACCATTGCCGATCTGGCGATCTGGCCATGGGTGCGCACAATGTTCGGCTTCTACGAAGCAGGCGATTTGGTGGGCGAAGAAAACTTCCCCAAGACGATTGCCTGGTACAAGAAATGCGAAGCCCGGCCCGCCTCGCAAATCGGGATCAACACGCCGGCTCGTGGCTAGAGCGTACCAATCGGGGACGCGCTGGCCGGAGGAACTTCGGCCAGCGGACCAAAGTTGAACCAGTCTTTGAGTTTGCGGATCATGTGTTTCGGGCCAATCGCTTCTAGCTGCTCATCGTTCAACGCCTTCTCGACCGTGATATCCCCACGGTAAAGATGGGTAAGGTTTTTTAGCGTGCCAGACAGAAACAGATCCGTCTCGAACCCCGGATCTTTGACGCATAAATCCAGCGTGCCGTCATCGTTTACAAACCAATATTCCGCCTTATGGCGTGGCTGATCGGTGAATTCGATATGGACAATTGTGCGCCCGGGAGCAAAGACCTGCGGATTGACACAATGTTCTAAGCCCCAGATAAGCAGACCCAGATCCAGCTCTCCCTCTTGCAAATCGCGTCGAGTCCAGCGTGCACCCCATGTGCCAAGCGCCCCGACGAGAGGCACAAACTCTGCACCGGCAGGCGTCAATTCGTATAACCAATGGCTGCCCGTGTCCGCGCGGTGTTTGGTGATGACGCCTTCGGCCTCCAACATTTTGAGGCGCTTTGACAATAGCGTCGAGGACATGTGCGGCACGCCGCGTTGAATATCGCTATAGCGATGCGCCCCGGCCGCAATGTTTCGGATGACCAGCGCTGTCCAACGTTCACAGAAAAGCTCTGCCGCTTTGGCAATCGGGCAGAATTGGCCGTAAGTCATCATATTTGATCCCTCCCGAGGGCAATTATAGTCGACTCGTCGATGAAGTTTACTCCATTTTCTGCACTAGTTTGAATCCGCCGTGTATGACGAGTCTGTCTGTCATCAGAACGGAGGGAATAATGACGCAACCACATAATGAAGGCACGGCTAAAGCCTGGGGACATGCTGGCGCGGGTTATGATTTCATAAGTTTTGGCCTATCCGACGGGCTAAGCCATGCGGTGCAGCGCCTTTGGCCACAACCCGGTGAGCGTATCTTGGATGTCGCGACAGGCACGGGCTGGACTGCGCGACTGCTGGCGCAAATGGGGGCAGACGTGACGGCGGTTGATATCGCTGATCCTTTGCTGACCGCAGCACGGGAATTGTCGGCGCATCTGCCGATAGATTTTCAACATGCGGATGCTGAGGATTTGCCGTTTGACGATGCCAGTTTTGATGCGCTGACCTCGACCTATGGTGTGATGTTTGCGGGCGATCAGAAACAGGCCGCGCGAGAATTAGCCCGGGTGTTGAAACCGGGTGGGCGGATGGTTCTGACGACGTGGCTGGCAAAACCGCAATCCTATATTCCAGCGTTTTTCGGTCTGATCGGGAAATATGCCGGGACACCGGCACCGGATCCCTCACCGATGAATTGGGGCAATACTGACTGGCTGGCGGAAACGTTGACGGACGATTTTGATTATGTCGCCGAGGGCCTTACAACCACGCTTTATGCCCCAAATACCGATGCGTTGTGGGACAAATATATCCACGGATTTGGGTCCATGGCGATGGTGGCGGATCGCATCCCGGCGGATAGCCTTTCGGCATTTCGAGAGGAATTCAAAGACTTGCATGCGCCCTTCGATACCGGTCGCGCCCTGAAAATCGACCGGGATGCGGTGATGATCAGCGCGATACGAAAATGATCAGGGCAGCGTGCCGTTTAGGACATAGGCCAGGATATCAACGACCTGTTTGGGGTGTTCTGCAACGGCAAGCGCGGCGGCGTCGACCTCTTTCAGCGCGTGCTGATGGTCGGGACCGTGAAGAACGATCAGCGATTTGCCAAGCGCCGCCGCATAGCCTGCATCAAACGCGGCGTTCCATTGTTTGTATTTGTCGCCAAAGCGAACGACGACAATGTCAGCATCTTCGATGGCCTTGCGGGTCCTGATCGCGTTCAGTTTGGCACCTTTGTGATCATGCCAGAATTTGTCCGGCTCGGCCCCCAAGATCAGGACTCCACAGTCATCAGACGCAGCGTGATCAGTGACCGGTGCAGAAAAGGTAACGTTCAGACCGGCGGCGGCGCTACCGTCGACAATCTCTTGCCGCCAGTCCGTGTGGATTTCCCCCGACAGATAAACCTTCATCCCTACCCCCTAAGCACGCCACCGGTCGCTTTTGTGACCTTTTCGACAATCGCTTGGGAAACCGCGTCGATATCCTTGTCCGAAAGGGTGCCATCACGCGGTTCCAGACGCACGGCAATGGCGACGGATTTCTTGCCAGGACCCATTTGTGCTTCGGCTTTCTCACCGCTGAACACGTCAAACAGCGTCACATCCGAAACCAGCTTCTTGTCTGCACCGCGGGCGGCTTTCAGCAGGGTATCGACCTCCAACCCCGCATCAACAACAAAGGCAAAGTCGCGTTCAACCGATTGAAAATCAGAGACCTCCAACGCCGGACGGGATTTGCTTTTAGCTTTCGGGAAAGGCACGTTTTCAAGATAAAGCGTGAAGCCAACCGCAGGTCCTTTGACCTCTAGCGCGTTCAGCACCTTGGGGTGTATTTCGCCAAATACCGCCAGCGGGTTCTTTGGCCCTAGCGACAGAACGGCCGAGCGGCCCGGGTGGAACCAGTTGGGCGCATTTCGCATGACCATCAGGTTGGCGGTGTTCACGCCGATTGCCGACAGCGCGGCTTCGGCATCAGCCTTGGCATCGAACATGTCGGTTGCGCGACGCGTGCCATAGGCATTGCGAGGCACAGTTGCGCCAACCCGCAAACCACAGGCCAGCAACTGCTGGTCCTCGGGCTCACCCCCGACAAACCCCTGGCCGATTTCGAACAAGGCAACATCCGCAAATCCGCGCGCCTGATTGCGTGCCGCCGCTTGAAGCAGACTGGGCAAAAGCGTTGGGCGCATATGGCTCATTTCCGAGGAAATCGGGTTGCCCACCATCACAGCATCCGTCCCCCCACCAAACAGCGCCGCCGAGCTCTGATCGATGAAGCTGTAGCTGACGGTTTCGTTATAGCCGAGCGCTGCAATAGTGCGACGCACGATCGACTGTCGACGCTGCATCGCGGTCTGGATCGGGCGGGCAACACCTGCGGGGCGCGGCAGGGGTATTCCCTTCAATTTTGTGAGGGATGCCACGCGGGCAACCTCTTCGACCAGATCAGCCTCGCCCTGCACATCGGGACGCCAACTGGGGACCCAGACTTCGAGCGTGTCGCCCGTACCTGTGGCCGAGAATCCAAGTTCTGTCAGAATTCGCACCTGTTCTTCGCGCGCAATATCCATGCCAACCAAGCTTACAACGCGGGCCGGGTTCAAAGCATAGGATCGTGCGGTATTGGGGACTGTGCCAGCCATCACAAGTTCGGATGGTTCGCCGCCGCAAAGATCAATAATCATCTGCGTCGCGAGGTCCAATCCCTCAGGAGTGAATTCCGGATCAACGCCGCGTTCAAACCGATAGCGCGCATCAGAATTTATCTTCAGTTTGCGACCGGTCATCGCAATTTTAATAGGATCCCAATAGGCGGATTCCACAAACACATTTACTGTTTCATCGGTGCAACCGGAATGCGCACCCCCCATGATACCCGCAATGCTTTCGGGTCCTTGGTCGTCACTGATCACCATCATCCCGGGTTCCAACCCATAGGTGCGATCATCGAGCGCTACAATTTCCTCGCCCCCCTTGGCGTAGTGGACACGCAGGTTTCCGGTCACCTTGTCCGCGTCGAACACATGCAGCGGCCGGTTGCGGTCATAGGTGAAGAAATTGGTGATATCGACCAATGTCGAGATCGGGCGCAACCCGATCGCTTTCAGGCGATCCTGTAACCATTGGGGGCTGGGGCCGTTTTTGACGCCACGGATCAACCGCCCTGCAAAAACCGGGCAATCCTTGTCAGCGACGCCGCCTTCGAGGAATACTTTGATCGGAGAGGCAAACGTTCCCTTCACTGGTTGGGTCGCTGGTGTGATCACCTTGCCCAGCCCGCGCGCAGCCAAATCACGGGCAATTCCAGCGACGCCCAACGCGTCGGGGCGGTTGGGCGTGATGGCGATTTCAATGGTTGGATCGTTTTTCCCGGCATAGTCGATATAGCGAACCCCAAGCGGCGTATCGGCGGGCAACTCTATGATCCCGTCATGATTGTCGGACAGTTCAAGTTCGCGTTCCGAACATAACATTCCGTTGGATTCTACGCCACGGATCACGCCGGGTTTCAAGTCAACGCCGGTGCCCGGGATATGCGTGCCAACCGGGGCGAAAACGCCGATCAGGCCAGTCTTGGCATTGGGGGCACCGCAGACGACTTGCACCTCCTCGCTGGCGCTATCCGGGCCGTCTGGCCAAGTTTCCACGCGGCACAGGCGCAGACGGTCGGCATCGGGGTGCTGGACGGCCTCGATCACGCGGCAGGTCCGGAACGCCCCCAGCGTGTCAGCAGGATTTTCCACCCCTTCAACTTCCAGCCCCAAATCGGTCAGAGTTTCCAGAATTTCGTCAAGTGACGCATTGGTTTCCAGGTGCGTTTTCAGCCAGCCAAGCGTGAATTTCATCGTATCAGTTCCGGTAAATTGGTTTGCATCGCTGTGTATGCGAGATCATCACGTTTTCCAAGACCGGAAACCCTGAATCCCACGGTTGAGTTAACTGTTTGCATAAATAGGGATTTCTTGTATCATTCGGCGGAAGATTTTCTGCCCCCGGAGAATTGCTATGAAAAATTCCCTTTTGCGTTTCGTGTCTGACGAACGTGGCGATCTGACCGTCGAGATGGTGGTTGTGATCGGTGCAGTCGTTATCTTGTGTATTTCCGTTTTTATCCTGATCATGCCAAGTTATCACGATACACGTGATTATAGTGTGGCGATGCTGGACTTTGATCAATCTGGCGTGGAAAACCCTGAATGTCGCTATGTTAAAGGCTATCAGAGCGCGCCTAATGTCACCGATTCGAATGGTCAGATTATTGCGTCCTGTGCTGAACTCTATGAATTGCAGCGCCATGACATCGACCCGTTGGACCCACAGCTGACAACGGCGCAGGCTTTTGAGCTGTTGCGGTTGTATCGCTCGGGCATCGATTTCCAGGATCTGGAAGTCTTTTACGACAATTACCGCGGACTCTGATCGAACCCATATATTGCAAGTTGGCCCGTTACATGGTGGCGGGCTTTTTACGTCGCTTTTGTGTCGACCAATCTGAAACGTTCACAAACCACCAGCATATCAGGCGACCAACCGCCGTTCCGCTCGAAATAGCGTTTGTGATCCCGCCGCCACCCTTCGAGAGAGTCGTTTTCCCCCTCGGAAAGGGCAAAATCTTCGGGGACCTCGCTGAAGGTCTTGATCGTAACTTCTTGGGTTTCAATTGCCGCGATGGGGGTTCCGTCCCAATCCGTGACAATATCGGTACGCCCCACCACCGGCATCGTTTCGCCGCCGTCCTGAAAGTCGCGAAGCGCGCCGCAGGTGGCGGTTTTGTGGCCTGCCAGCACCAGCGCCGTGAGTTCGGCGCACAAGGCACGGTTATCGCCAAATTTAAATTCGACCGCTCCGGGATATTTGGCGCGAAGGTCGCTCATCGGCTGAGGCCGGTTGCGATTGTCGGCACATCGAGAGCAGCAAACCCGTAATGGCGCAGCCAGCGCAAATCGCTGTCGAAAAAGGCGCGCAGATCAGGGATGCCATATTTCAGCATAGCAATGCGGTCGATCCCCATCCCAAAGGCAAAGCCCTGCCATTCGTTCGGGTCGACATTTGCGGACAGCAAAACCTTTGGGTGCACCATGCCAGAGCCTAGAACCTCTAACCAGCCGTCTCCTTCGCCGATGACCAGCTTGCCACCTTCCCACGAACATTGGATATCCACCTCGGCGGAAGGTTCCGTGAACGGGAAGTGGCTGGCACGGAAGCGGGTTTTGATGCCGTCAATTTCGAAGAAGGCGGCAAAGAATTCTTCCAGCACCCATTTCAGGTTCGCCATGGAAATATCCTTGTCGATCGCCAGTCCCTCAACCTGATGGAACATCGGTGTGTGGGTCTGGTCATAGTCGGACCGGTAAACGCGACCCGGTGCGATGATCCGGCAGGGCGCACCATGCTCTTCCATATAGCGGATCTGCACAGGCGAGGTATGGGTGCGCAACACGTGGGGCGGGCGATTGTCGCGCTCGGCCCGATGCATGAAGAACGTGTCGTGTTCTTGCCGCGCGGGATGTTCGGGCGGGATGTTGAGCGCGTCGAAATTGTAAAAATCATTTTCGATCTGCGGCCCTTCGGCAACGGCAAAGCCCAGATCGGCGAATATGGCTGTCAGTTCCTCGGTCACTTGGCTGATCGGGTGTATTGACCCTTCGGCGCGTGGGCGGGACGGCTGGGTCACATCCAGCCATTCTGTTTTCAACCGTTCTTCCAGCGCGGCATCAGCCAACGACGCCTTGCGGGCATTCAGCGCGGAATTGATCTCGTCCTTAAGGGCGTTAAGCGCTGGGCCCGCAACTTGGCGTTCCTCGGGCGTCATCTTGCCGAGCTCGCGCATTTTCAGCGCAACCTCGCCCTTTTTGCCGACCGCCGCCAAGCGCACGGCTTCGATCGACGCCTCGTCGGATGCGTCCGAAATCTGTTTCAGATATTTGGATTTGAGGTCGTCAATATCGCTCATCGTGCCCTCTTATTCAGTCGGATCGCTGCCTATCACATGGCATGGGAAATGCAAATGGAAAGGCGCCTTCCGTATGATATGACGTTGAAAGCCGAAATCAGTATCAATGCGGGTCCTCTTTCCCTAAGATTGTCGGACTGGATGCCATGAGCCAGCACGAGGAGGTCGTACAGATGGGTTTTGATCGCGAGTTGATCTCAAATGGCAATCCGATGGAGGCTATTGTTGGCTTCAGTCGCGCGGTGCGTGTAGGACCATTCATTTCGATTGGCGGAACAGCACCGGTTGATGCCAACGGCAATACGGTCGGGATTGGTGACGTGGCGCAACAAACCCGTCAGTGTATCGAGGTCATCAAGGTGGCGCTGGAGCAAGCCGGATCGGGTCTGCATGATGTGGTGCGCACGCGCGTCATCCTGACAAATATTGACGACTGGAAAGCGGCGATTGAAGTTCGTAAAGAATTTTTCCGCGATATTCGCCCTGTCGACACAATCATGGCTGTGGATCGGTTCGTAAACCCGGAATGGCTGGTCGAATTGGAAGCCGACGCGGTGATTGCGAATTGGCAAGGTTAGCCCGAACAACGTCCTAGATACAAAAAAACCCGAATGATTTGTTCATCCGGGTCTTTCAGAATTTCTTTAAAAGACGCTTTTACAGCGCAGCTTTGGCCTGAGCTACGATGGCACCAAAAGCTTCAGGCTCATGTACCGCCAGATCGGCGAGGACTTTACGGTCCACTTCGATCCCAGCCAGGTTCAAGCCGTTGATGAAGCGCGAATAGGTCAGCGTTTCATCGACCGAGCGAACGGCTGCGTTGATCCGCTGGATCCACAATGCGCGGAAGTTCCGTTTGCGAACGGCGCGATCGCGCGTTGCATACTGCATCGCCTTGTCAACAGACTGTGTGGCGGTGCGGAAGTTGCGGCTGCGGGCGCCATAATGGCCTTTGGCGGCCTTGACGACTTTACGGTGACGTGCGTGGGTGACGGTTCCGCCTTTAACTCTCGACATGCTGAACCCTCCTTAGCGCGCGTAGGGCATGTAGGTTTTCACGATCTTCTCGTCCTGAGCGGACAGGGTCGTGGTCCCACGTGCTTTGCGAATGAATTTGTTAGAGCGCTTGATCATGCCGTGACGCTTCCCGGCCTGCGCTGTGACGATGCGGCCATTGGCCGTCACCTTGAAGCGCTTCTTGGCGCTCGACTTGGTCTTCATCTTGGGCATTTCCGTCTCCTTCATCAGAGTGGTGTTTACGCGACTCGGCAGCCCTTTCGCCGGTCCCGCATGAAGAAGCGGCGTTGTATGATAACAACGCCGCTTTGACAAGTAGCTAAATGATCCTTGCGATATAGCCTGAAATACGCCTGTTCGCGTGCGTATATCAGACCATATACTGGACGAGTTTTACAAAGCTTTCCGGTATGTCTGCCGGATTGATACCCCCACCAGAGTTCGCATCTGCAGCCGCCAGCAAAATGCCGGACAACACAAAGGCCAAAAGTCCCTTTTTGACGGAACCATCCTGCCATGCTGCAGAGAAGAACATAAAACACGCTACAACTAGTACTGCGCTGCCCCCTAGCAGCAATACTTCATAGTTAGACATATCAAGCCCCCTTCAATATGCAGGACTTGAATAACACAATTTTGACACAATTGGCAAGATTATTTACGTGGCGTTAACGACCTGCAGAATGTTGGTTGTTCCCGGGACGTTAAACGGAATACCGGCCGTGACGACGATACGATCATTGGCCTCGGCAAACCCATCTTCGCGGGCAACACGGGCGGCTTCTACCACCGCACCTTCAAAATCATTAACTTGATTCGTCTGGCTGCAATGCAGTCCCCAGGTCAACGACAACCGGCGAGCGGTTTCGACAACTGGGGTAAGCGCGATGATCGGCACGCGCGGACGCTCGCGCGAGGCCAGCATGGCCGTGGTGCCAGATTGAGTGAAACAGCAGATCGCCTTGACGTTTGTGGTTTCAGCCACTTCACGGGCGGCAACAGTAATTGCGTCGGACACGCGTGCCTTGGCTGGGCTTCGCGAGGCTTCGATGACCTGACGGAAGATGCTGTCTTCCTCGACCGCTTCAGCGACATTGTTCATCGTTGTCACCGCCTCGACCGGATAATCACCGGCAGCGGATTCGGCCGAGAGCATGACGGCGTCGGCGCCCTCGTAAATCGCCTGTGCGACATCGGACACTTCGGCCCGTGTGGGCACCGGCGAATTGATCATGCTTTCCATCATCTGCGTCGCAACAATCACTGGCTTTCCCACCGCGCGGCAGCCGCGCACCAGCCGTTTCTGAATGGGTGGCAAAACCTGAACAGGAAGTTCAACGCCCAGATCACCGCGGGCAACCATGATCCCGTCCGCAGCTTCGAGGATTTCCGAAAACGCATTGACAGCCGCCGGTTTCTCGATCTTGGCAATAAGGGCCGCGCGACCTTTGGCCAGTGCGCGCGCCTGTTCAACATCTTCGGCACGCTGTACAAATGACAAGGCCAGCCAATCGATCCCCAGCGCACAGACAAATTCAAGGTCCTTCTTGTCCTTCTCGGACAGGGCAGCGAGCGGCAGAACTACGTCTGGAACATTCACACCCTTGCGGTTGGAAATCTCACCACCGACTTCGACCACCGTATCTGCATGAGACGGCGAACAGTCGGTTACTTTCAGACGCAATTTGCCGTCATTGACCAACAAGGTTGATCCCGCCTTGAGAGCCTGAAAAATCTCGACATGGGGCAGTTGCACGCGCGTTGAATCGCCCGGTGCGTCGTCAAGGTCGAAACGGAAAGTCTGTCCCTCGGCCAGGTCTTCAGAACCGTTGGCAAACACACCGCAGCGCAGCTTTGGCCCCTGCAGGTCAGCCAGAATACAAATCGGGCGCCCGACTTCGGCCTCTACCTCACGGATCATGGCGTGGCGCTGGCGAATGTCTTCGTGTTTGCCGTGCGACATATTCAGACGAAAAACGTCTGCCCCGGCCAGGAACAGTTCCTTGATCATGTCCTTGGTATCGGATGCGGGTCCCAATGTGGCAACAATCTTGATGTTCCGACGTCGACGAAATCCTGCGGTCATGTGATACCCTGTCCGTTTACTGTTTCCGGGCCTCTATAGGCCAATTGTGCGGAAATGTCCCTGCCAGATCAGAAAATATTTTGCAATCCGTCTGGAGGATTTCTTCGCAGCCGTCTAGTTAGAACAGGATGATGACAGGAAAATGAATTGTGACTGACCACCCGGCTTTTGAAATCCTGAATCCCGACGCAAAATCCCCAGTCCTGTTGGTGTGCGATCACGCCTCGAACATGGTGCCTGCGTCGATCAATGGCGGCACGCTGGGACTTCCTGACAGCGATATGGCACGGCATATCGCTTATGATGTCGGTGTGCGTCGAGTCGTTGAAACCTTGTCGCGGCTGTTGGATGCACATGCTGTGCTGTCACGATTCTCGCGTTTGGTCATCGACCCAAATCGGGGCGAGGATGATCCGACCATCCTGATGAAATTGTATGACGGTTCGATAATCCCCGGGAATCGCCATGCCGACTCAGAGGAAAAAGCGCGACGGATCGCCCTGTTTCATCGCCCGTATCACGACGCCATTACCCACCAGATCGACGCAATGATTGCAGACGGTCGAACACCAGCATTGGTGTCCATTCATTCCTTTACCCCGAAATTGCGAAATCGCCCGCCACGACCCTGGCATTTGGGCGTATTGTGGGACAAGGACGATCGGCTGGCCAAGCCGTTCATGTCCTATTTCAAAGACGATCCGGATATTCTTGTTGGAGATAACGAGCCCTATTCAGGAGAATTGCAAGGCGACACTATGTATTACCATGGCACACGGCGCGGCCTTCCCCATATATTGATTGAAATACGTCACGACCTGATCGACACCGAATCCGGTCAGGATGCTTGGGCTGAACGGATTGCCCCGGCGATCTGGATGGCCTTGAACAGTCTGGAAGAGGAGAACGAAAATGTCTGATATCGATCCCAAGACACAAATTGAGTTGGAAGCCGAAGCCTTTCGCCGGCTTGTCGCACATTTGCAGGAGCGGACTGACGTGCAGAATATCGACATGATGAATTTGACCGGCTTTTGCCGCAACTGTCTGAGCCGATGGTATCAAGAAGCCGCGAATGCGCGTGGCATTCCGATGACTAAAGACGAAGGTCGCGAATTCGTACATGGCATGCCGTATGATCAGTGGAAAGATACGTATCAGACCGAGGCAGATTCAAGCAAACAAGCGCAGTTCACCGACGCTTTCGCCCGCACTCATGGCAAGACCTCTTAAGTTACATTGTAACTTCTCTATTGTTACTTTGTAACTATTACGATATTGATCCCCGAACATTCAAACAGAAGGGGAAATGTATGCGATTCCAGTTATTCTTGGTGTCTCTCTGCGTGGCCGGAATGGCGAATGCGACACCTAAGGTCGTGACATCAATAGCACCCGTGCATGGGTTGGTAGAGCAGATCATGTATGGGACGGGTCAGCCGACGTTGCTGTTATCGGATACAACCTCACCACATGATTTTTACCTAAGACCGTCGCAAGCACAGGCCTTGGAAGATGCGGACATCATTTTTAGTATCGGCCTGAATATGGAGCCATGGTTGCGAAACCCCGGTCGGGCGTTGTTTGTTGAACTGGGCGAGACGGACGGGTTGCATCTGCTTGATGCGCGCTCGCTGGAAAGTTTCCATCGTGACGTGCCAGAGGTTCCCAACGAAACGTATGAACTGACCCCCGAATATGATCCGGAACCCGAGGCAGAGATCAGCGCCACCGATCCGGATGTGGAATCCTTTGTGAACGATCTGATTGGTGACGCACAGCCCATCAGTGTTGATGAAGACCATGACGATCACGACGAACATGACGATCACGACTTTGCAGGCGGCATCGATCCCCATATCTGGTTGGATCCAGAAAATGCTGTGATCATGGCCGAGGAAATTGCCCGTATTCTGATCGAATTTGATCAGGTTAATTCCGAGATCTATCGCGACAATGTCGAGACGGTAAAAGCCGAAATTGAACGCGCTGCTGCCGAGGCGGAATATCGCATGGATCGCGCACGGCGGATCAAGCTGATTACCACGCATGACTCGCTTCAGTATCTGGAGCATGCCTATGATCTGGAAGTCATTGGCACATTCTCGTCGGGAACAGGGGTCGCAGCCGGCTTGCATGCGATGGCCGATCTTTATGATCAATTGGGTCCGAACAATTGTGTGCTTCTGGACGTCTCCCACCCCGCCGGCGTCAAAGCCAACACATTTGCCGAGATTCCAATTGTCGAGGTAGATCCCCTGGGCAGTAGGTTTGTCGGGGGAAGCGGCTATTATCAGCGCCTGATGGAACATTTGAGTGATGCGCTTTCCTATTGTCTGGGGTAAGCAGGACAGGAAGCCAATCTTTGAATGTAGATGCCCGATAACAACGACCCCATTGATCGCACCGGATTGCGGAAAGATTACTGGAAACGGTTTCCGTTAGCCGACCTGCCGTTGCACGAATGGGAAGCCCTTTGTGATGGCTGCGGACGGTGTTGTCTTCTGAAATTGGAAGACGAAGACACAGGTGAGGTGGCATACACAAATATCGGCTGTCGCCTGTTTGACGATGCGACCTGTCGGTGTGGAAATTATGCACTGCGAAAACAATTGGTGAAGGGCTGTGTAATTGTGCGGCCCGACACGCTGGAACAGATCGTGGAATGGATGCCACGAACATGTGCCTATCGTCTGCTCAGCGAGGGGAAACCTCTGCCCGACTGGCACCCGTTGATTTCCGGTGATCCCGACAGCGTTCGCGAAGCCGGGATATCCATGCAGGGCAAAACGGTGGCCGAGTTCGACATCGACGAAGACGATTGGCCCAATCATGTCATCAAGGGGATGTTATAATGTGGTTTTCTTCTGACAATGCCGGACCGGCAGCACCGGAAGTGCTGGAAGCTTTGACACTTGCCAATCACGGCTATGCTGCCGGATATGGTAATGACGAAATCATGGAGCGGGTGCGCAATCGCTTGCGTATGATCTTTGAAGCACCCGAGGCCGAAGTATTTCTGGTGCCAACAGGGACCGCCGCCAACGCGCTGGCGCTGGCTTGTCTGGCGGAACCGTGGCAAACGATCTATTGCCACCGAAACGCTCATATCGAAGAAGATGAATGCGGGGCGCCGGAATTTTACACAGGCGGCGGGAAGCTGTGCCTTCTAAATGGTGCTGACGCCAAGATTGATCCGGCGGAGCTGGAAAAAGCCATCCATTTTACCGCCCGGGCTGGGGTTCACAATGTGCAGCACGGACCGCTTTCAATCACAAATGTCACGGAACAGGGGGCGGTTTATACGCAAGCGGAAATCCAGACGCTGACTGCTATTGCCAAGGCACATGGCCTGCCCGTGCACATGGACGGCGCGCGGTTTGCAAATGCGCTGGTTGCGACCAACGCGACCCCTGCCGAAATCACTTGGAAATCCGGGATCGACGCGCTGAGTTTTGGCGGCACAAAAAATGGCCTGATGGGGGTAGAAGCGGTGATCTTCTTTGCTCCCGACAAAGCCTGGGAATTCCAGTTGCGTCGCAAGCGAGGCGGGCATTTGTTTTCCAAACATCGCTACCTTTCTGCGCAGATGGAGGCCTATCTGACCGATGATCTCTGGCTTCGTCTCGCCCAGCAATCCAACGCAGCAGCGGGACGTATGGCCGAGGGGTTGCGCAGTCTGGATCATGTCACGTTTCTGCATCCGGTTGATGCCAATATGATGTTCGTCAACATGCCGCGACAAGTACACCAATCCCTGCATGACGCCGGGGCAAACTATTATTTCTGGCCCGGAGATCAGTCGTTGGATGGTCCTGCGAACGAAATGCTGTCCTGTCGGCTGGTGTGCAACTGGTCTACCACAGACGAGGAGATAGACCGTTTCCTCAAAATCGTCGCAGGCTAAGCATTTCGCTGGGCAAAAGATGACAGGTTTGTTACACGCAAACCACCTGATCGATTCCCGCCAGTCAGCGAGGTGACCCGGAAATGTACACACCGTCTCAACCCAAACTGATCGCCGGGAATGCCAATCGGCCGCTCGCGGAAACCATCGCCAAACGGATGTCGATGCATCAGGGTGCCAAGGTCAATCTGGTGGATGCAAGGGTCGAACGGTTCAACGATCAGGAAATCTTTGTCGAGGTTTATGAAAACGTTCGCGGCGAGGATATGTTCATTATCCAATCCACGTCGAATCCTGCCAATGACAACTTGATGGAGTTGCTGATCATCACGGATGCGTTGCGCCGCTCGTCAGCCTCGCGGATTACGGCTGTCATCCCCTATTTCGGATATGCACGCCAAGATCGCAGAACAAAGGCGCGCACACCGATTACGGCAAAACTTGTGGCCAATCTGCTGACACAAGCCGGGATCGAACGGGTGCTGACGATGGATCTGCATGCGACACAGATTCAGGGCTTCTTTGATATTCCCGTTGACAACCTTTACGCCGCGCCTCTGTTTGCACTTGATGTCATGCACCATTTCAAATCGATGGATGACATCACGGTCGTATCTCCGGATGTGGGCGGTGTAGCGCGTGCGCGTGGGTTGGCGCAGCGTATCGGCACGGAACTGGCAATCGTCGATAAGCGCCGTTCGGCCCCGGGCGAAGTGGCCGAGATGACGGTGATCGGGGACGTAACCGGGCGAAAATGTCTGATCGTGGATGATATTGTCGATACCGCCGGAACCCTATGCAAGGCCGCAGACCTGCTGATGGAAAAAGGGGCACAAGAGGTGCACGCCTATATCACGCATGGAGTTTTGTCCGGCCCGGCCGTCGAGCGTATCGATGCGTCGTCATTGCGTTCGGTTGTGGTGACAGATTCGATCGCGTCTACGCCAGAGACCCGCAAGAGCAAAGCCATTCGGTATGTTCCGACCGCGCCGCTGCTGACACAGGCGATCCTGAACATCGCCAATGGAACATCGGTATCGTCGCTGTTCGACGAACATACGCTGGCCCCACTCTACGAAGCATACTATCCGCAGGGTTAAACGTCCCAGACCTCGTCATCATTGACGTCGCCAATGGCAAACCAGTTGGCATGCATCCGGGCGATTTTTGTATCTCCCCAGGTGGTGAAAACGATATCGAAATGGGTTTCCGTTACGGCATCGGAGCGCAGGTCCACCCGCGTGTTTGCGGTATTCGAAATATCCCAAAGCGTGAACCCAACCTGGACCATCGGCGGTGTAAGAAAAGGCTCAGTGAAATTCACACGGACACGACGAACACGGTCACCTTCGCCGGACCACATCTCGCCATCTTCGACGAAATCCGAAAACAAATGTACTGTTCCGTTATCAATACCGATGCGATGTGCGTTAAGCTTTTTCATAACTTTGAATACTTGATTTTAAGAGCTGATACCGGGATACGGCAAAATTGTTAAGAAAAAAACGCCCCAACCGAACTGGTTAGGGCGTTTTGCGGTAAACTTGTTGTACCTTTGCTTAAAGTCCCAACTGGTCCTTCAGGAAGCGGACATCATTCACGCGTAACGCAGCGGCGATTTTATTGTCCTCTTCGGCATTTTCCAGCGCGGCTTCAGCGGCTTCCAGAACCTCGTCCAGAAGTTCAGATGTCAGATCCGATTTCGCCATGGCTTTTTCCGCCAGAACCGAAGTTCCGGCTTCGGAAATTTCGGCAAATCCGCCGGTGACAAAATATTCAGTTTTGTCACTGCCATTTTCTACCGTCACTATTCCGGGACGAAGTGTCGTCAGGAATGCGCTGTGATTTGGCATGGCTGTCAAATCACCCTCGACGCCCGGAATCTGGACGCTGGTTGCAGTCTGTGACGCCAGCTTACGCTCGGGCGAGACAAGATCAAATTGCATTACATCGGCCATGAACCGAACCTTTCCTTAGGCGGCTTCCGCTGCCATACGTTCCGCTTTCGCGATCACTTCGTTGATCCCACCAACCATGTAGAAGGCGTTTTCCGGCAGGTGATCGAACTCGCCTGCAACCACACGCTTGAAGCTGTCGATGGTTTCGGCCAGCGGCACCTGAACACCCGGCGAACCGGTGAAGACCTGTGCCACGTCGAACGGCTGGGACAGGAAGCGCTGGATTTTCCGCGCACGGGCCACGGTCAGCTTATCTTCCTCGGACAGTTCGTCCATACCCAGAATTGCGATGATGTCCTGCAACGACTTGTAGCGCTGAAGGATACCCTGAACATCGCGGGCCACCTGGTAATGCTCCTCGCCAACAACTTGCGGATCAAGAATACGGCTGGAACTGTCCAGCGGGTCCACAGCGGGGTAAATACCCAGTTCCGAAATCGCACGCGACAGAACCGTCGTCGCGTCAAGGTGCGCAAACGACGTCGCCGGTGCCGGGTCGGTGAGGTCGTCGGCGGGCACGTAAATCGCCTGCACGGATGTGATAGAACCGTTCTTGGTCGAGGTAATACGTTCCTGCATCGCGCCCATATCTGTGGCCAGCGTCGGCTGGTAACCCACAGCGGACGGGATACGTCCCAGAAGCGCGGACACCTCGGAACCCGCCTGCGTGAAGCGGAAGATGTTATCCACGAAGAACAGAACGTCGGTCCCGGATGCGTCGCGGAAATGCTCTGCCATCGTCAGACCGGACAGGGCCACACGCATACGTGCACCCGGCGGCTCGTTCATCTGACCGTAAACCAGCGCCACTTTGGACTTGGTCAGGTCTTCGGCGTTGATAACACCGGATTCGATGAATTCGTAGTAAAGGTCGTTCCCTTCGCGCGTACGCTCACCCACACCCGCGAACACCGAGAAACCCGAGTGCACTTTTGCGATGTTGTTGATCAGTTCCTGAATCAGAACCGTTTTACCCACGCCAGCACCACCGAACAGACCGATCTTACCGCCTTTGGAATAGGGCGCCAGCAGGTCGATAACCTTGATGCCAGTTTCCAGAACCGCGGACTCCGTGGACTGCTGTGCAAAGTCCGGTGCGTCACCATGGATGGAGCGGCGCTCTTTCTCGCCAATCGGGCCTTTTTCGTCGACCGGCTCGCCAACCACGTTCATGATGCGGCCCAGCGTTTCGTCGCCAACCGGCACCGTGATGGTGGATTCCGTGTCGGTCACTTTCTGACCACGGATCAGACCCTCGGTACTGTCCATCGCGATGGTACGTACGGTGCTTTCGCCCAGGTGTTGCGCGACCTCAAGGATCAGACGGTTACCGTTATTATCGGTTTCCAGAGCGTTCAGAATTTCGGGCAGCTCGCCATCGAACTGTACGTCGACAACAGCCCCGATGACCTGCGTGATTTTCCCTACAGCTTTTGCCATTTTGGTTTCTCCAGTTCTCAGAGCGCCTCGGCGCCCGAAATGATTTCGATAAGTTCGTTGGTGATCGCCGCCTGACGCGAGCGGTTATATTCAATAGTCAGACGATCAATCATGTCACCGGCGTTGCGGGTTGCGTTATCCATTGCGGACATGCGTGCCCCCTGCTCGGACGCTGCGTTTTCCAGAAGTGCCGTGAAAATCTGAGTGGCAATCGAACGCGGCAACAGATCCGACAGGATGGCGTTTTCATCCGGTTCGTAATCGTAATTCGGCATTGCAGCATCATCTTCGCCGTCAAATACCGCCGGGATCAGTTGACGTGCGGTCGGTTCCTGCGTCACCACGTTCTTGAACGTGTTGAAGAACAGCGTCGCAACGTCAAATTCGTCCGAGGCGAAACGCGCCAGAACGTCGTTAGCAATGCGCTGCGCATTTTCATAACGCACCTGCTTCACATCCGACAGATCAATATGACCGATAAACAGCTTGCCAAATTCTGAACGAAGCTGTTCGCGGCCTTTCTTGCCGATGGTCAGGATTTTGACGTCCTTTCCAGCCTGCTGCAACGCGCGTGCTTTGATGCGGGCCAGTTTGGCGATTGATGAATTGAAACCACCGCACAAGCCGCGTTCCGCTGTCGCAACGATCAGCAGATGGGTTTTATCGGACCCGGTTCCAGCCAGCAAACGCGGGGCATTGTCCGATCCGGACGCCCCTTTGGCCAAATTGCCCAACACCGCGTTCATCTGCTCGGCATAGGGCCTCGCAGCTTCTGCGTTGTCCTGCGCGCGGCGCAGTTTCGCCGCGGCAACCATCTGCATGGCCTGGGTGATCTTCCGCGTGCTTTTAACCGCCTCGATCCGGGTTTTTAGGTCCTTCAGGTTTGGCATTTGCCTTGCTCCTGTTCCCTAGGTCAGATTACGAGAAGTCTTTCGCGAATGCGTCGACAGCGGCTTTGATAGCGTCTTCCAAATCACCGGAAACCTTGCGGTCATTCTTGGTGATATCGGCCAGAAGATCAGCGTGGTTCGCACGGATATGGTTAAGCAATCCGGATTCGAAACGGCGAACCTGGCTTACCTCGATCTTGTCCAGATACCCTTTGGTACCGGCGTAGATCACGATAACCTGTTCTGCGTTGGTCAGCGGCGAATATTGCGGCTGTTTCAACAGCTCGGTCAGACGTGCACCGCGGGCCAGCAGACGCTGGGTCGAGGCATCAAGGTCGGAACCAAACTGTGCAAATGCGGCCATCTCGCGATACTGTGCCAGTTCCAGCTTGATCGAACCCGCGACCGACTTCATCGCAGATGTCTGCGCGGCGGAGCCCACGCGGGACACCGACAGACCGGTGTTAACGGCTGGGCGAATACCCTGGTTGAACAGGTCGGTTTCAAGGAAAATCTGACCGTCGGTGATAGAGATCACGTTGGTCGGAATAAAGGCCGACACGTCTCCGCCCTGCGTTTCGATAATCGGCAGTGCCGTCAACGAACCAGAACCATTATCTTCGTTCAGCTTCGCCGAACGTTCCAGCAGACGGGAGTGCAGATAGAACACGTCACCCGGGTAAGCTTCACGTCCCGGCGGACGACGCAGCAGCAGGGACATCTGGCGATAGGACACGGCCTGTTTGGACAGATCGTCATAGATGATCAGCGCGTGGCGGCCATTGTCACGGAAGAATTCTGCCATTGCAGTCGCCGAGTAAGGCGCAAGGAACTGCATCGGCGCTGGGTCAGATGCAGTCGCGGCAACGACGATTGTGTAATCAATCGCACCAGTCTCTTCCAGTTTCTTCACCAGCTGTGCAACGGTGGAACGTTTCTGACCAATCGCAACATAGATGCAGTAGAGCTTCTTACCCTCATCATCGCCAGCGGCATCGTTATACGACTTCTGGTTCAGGATGGTGTCAAGTGCGATCGCGGTTTTCCCTGTCTGGCGGTCGCCAATGATCAGCTCGCGCTGGCCACGACCAATCGGGATCAGCGCATCAACAGACTTCAGGCCGGTCGCCATCGGTTCGTGAACAGATTTACGCGGGATGATACCCGGTGCTTTGACGTCGGCGATGCGGCGCTCGGATGCGTCAATCGGACCTTTGCCGTCGATCGGATTTCCCAGACCATCGACAACACGACCCAACAAGGCATTACCGGCGGGAACGTCCACGATCGACTTCGTGCGCTTTACAACGTCACCTTCGGCAATCTGACGGTCAGAGCCGAAGATAACAACACCCACATTGTCTTCTTCGAGGTTCAGCGCCATCCCGCGGATACCACCCGGGAATTCCACCATCTCGCCTGCCTGTACATTGTCCAGACCGTGCACACGGGCGATACCGTCACCGACAGACAGAACGCGGCCAACTTCAGCCACATCGGCATCCTGGCCGAAATTCTTGATCTGTTCCTTGAGGATCGCAGAGATTTCTGCAGCTTGGATAGCCATTATCCGACCTCTTTCATTACGTTTTGAAGTTTTGAGAGTTTCGATGCGATTGATGTGTCAATCATGGTCGACCCGACCTTCACGATCAGTCCTCCGATTATCGATTCATCAATCTGCGCGTTAATTGTAACATCTTTGCCGACGGACGCTTTCAGTGCCTTGGCAAGCTTGTCTTCCTGGGCCTTGGTCATTTTCTTGGCGCTCGTGACTTCTGCCGTCACTTCACCGCGCGCCTCCGCCGCCAATGCCTTTACCGCAGCAATAACCGCGGGCAGTACGAATAGGCGACGTTTTTGCGCCATCACACCAATGGTGTTGGTGACCAGATCGCCCAAGCCCATCTTTTTCGCAACAGCCAACATGACATCAGCCTGCTCCTCACGCGAATAAATGGGAGAATTGATAAGATCGCGAAGGTCTGGGCTGCCATTCAATGCAGCGTCCAGAGCGTCCAAATCGCCCTCGACCGCTGGAAGGGCTTTTGACTCTTGCGCGATATCAAAGAGCGCGGCGGCATAGCGGCCAGCAACTCCGGATGTTAAAGAACCTGCGTCAGACACGTTACCTTCCGTTCCGGCTTTCCGATGTGGTATCGGAATCGTTGTTCTTTGTGGGGAAACCACACCCCGGCTAAATCGGCGCGGTGATAACAGAGGGCAACCCACGTTGCAAGTGATGGTATCAAAAACAGAGATAAATTTTTTATATTGAAATTCAAATACTTAGAAACATAATCCAACCAGCTGCGACGTATTGCGCAGGAAAAAAATGGGGTATTTCATAGCGTTAGCCGGAATCCCCTGTTGTTTTCGGTATTCCTTTGTGTGCAATTGGTCGAAAATACGCCGAGTTATTGCGATTTTTTGTCAGGTTCGTCGCAGGTTTTGGCTTTGTCAGCCCCTCCAGCATTCCCAATCGATCCCGGACGGTGTCGCGCAAGCCGCCATCTGGCGTGGCGTAGACTTGTTTGGTCGCCTCGACCAGAAGCGCACCGGCCACCATCCGGCTGTCCAGCCACTTTCCCAACCGCTCCCAGAATCGTGCCGACTTTAGCCAATAACGTTTATGACTCGGCGCTCCATACAAGGCGTTGACGTGACGCTCGGGTTGAAAGCGATGACGTTTCAACTGCGCCTCCAACTGCGAAAGGCTATAGGGGCGACCATAGCCAAAGGGCGTATTATCACTGCGGGCCCAGATTCCAGACCGGTTGGGGACGATAAACACTACGCGACCGCCGGGGGCCAGCACGCGCCAGATTTCGTCCAGCAATGCCCCGGGGTGATCGCTGGTTTCCAACCCGTGACCAACAATTAGTCGATCAACCGATCCCGCCTCGATCGGCCAGTTATATTCCTCCACCAGCGCTGAAAGGTTGGATTCGCCGGGGGGCCAAGGCATAACCCCTTGCTGGCCGGGCATCAGGCAAAGAACACGCGTTGCCGTTTTCAGGAACGGGCGCAGGAATGGCGCTGCGAATCCAAAACCCACCACCGCGTGCCCCGAGGTGTCAGACCATATATCAACCAGCGCTTCCTGTAGCGCACGTTGCGCTGAACGCCCCAGCTTGGTTCGGTAATAGAATCCGCGAAGGTCAACGACATCCAAATGCATTGCACAAGGTTACGCGATCCGTCAGACTTTCGCAAAGATGAAAGGACATGCCATGACGCTTGAAATCCACACTATTCCCTGTCTATCGGACAATTACGCCTTTTTGTGTCGCGATCAGGCCACCGGCATTGTCGCATTGGTCGACGCGCCCGAAGCTGCGCCAATCAAGGCCGCTTTGTCCGAAAAAGGCTGGGGGTTGGATTTGATCCTGCTGACCCATCATCATTACGACCATATCGACGGTGTGCCGGAACTGCTTGATGCCTATGGATCCAAGGTGATTGGTGCACAAGCCGATGCCCATCGCCTGCCCCCGCTGGACATTGCGCTGGCTGAAGGGGATGCGGTGAGGATTGGCGATACCAACGGCACAACAATTGATGTGTCTGGCCACACTGTTGGCCATGTTGCGTTTTACTTTCCGACGGCCAATGCCGTCTTCACCGCAGACAGTCTGATGGCGCTCGGCTGTGGGCGATTGTTCGAAGGGACGCCGGACATGATGTGGGAAAGCCTGTCAAAACTTGCGGCGCTGCCTGACGACACGATCGTTTATTCTGGTCATGAATATACCGCCGGAAACGCAAAATTTGCCTTGACCATCGAGCCGGACAATCCCGCCCTGCAAGCCCGTTCAAAAGAAATCATAGACAAGCGCACAATGGGGATCGCGACCGTCCCATCAAGGTTGGCGGACGAAAAGGTCACCAACCCATTTCTTCGCGCCCACTTACCAGAAGTAAAGTCAGCGATCGGCATGGCGGACGCATCAGACGTGGCCCTGTTCGCTGAAATCCGCAAACGAAAGGATAATTTTTGAGCTTAGTCACGAAGCCTTTACCCATTTTCTGTGCAATCCATGTCTTTCCAGTGTTGAAAAGACTTGAAAGCTGGCGACAGAGAACCGAGATTTAACGATAATAGCCTATGCGCTAACATCTGTGGTATCCTCTGCAGAGCGAATATAAGGACGAGCACAATGCCATCATTTTCCAGCACCCTCGAAACCGCGATCCATCAAGCCTTGGCCATCGCGAACGAGCGTAATCACGAACTCGCAACGCTGGAACATTTGCTGCTGACCCTGATCGATGAACCGGACGCCGCCCGCGTCATGCGGGCCTGCGGGGTGAACCTGGACGCTTTGCGCAAGACGGTAACGGAATATATCGACACGGAACTTGATAGTCTGGTGTCGGATGTCGAAGGGACCGAGGCCACGCCAACCACCGGCTTCCAGCGCGTGATCCAGCGCGCGGCGATCCATGTCCAAAGCTCCGGTCGTCAGGAAGTGACGGGCGGCAACGTGCTGGTCGCGATTTTTGCTGAACGTGAAAGCCATGCGGCCTATTTCCTGCAGGAACAGGATATGACCCGCTATGATGCCGTAAATTTCATCAGCCACGGCGTCGCCAAAGATGCCGCGATGAACGAGACCCGTCACGTACGCGGTTCCGAAGAGAAAACCGACGCAGGTGCCGAACAAGCAGGCAAAGCCGAAGAAACCGCGTTGGAAAAATACTGCGTGAACCTTAATCACAAAGCTCGCAAAGGCGACGTTGATCCCTTGATCGGACGTGAACACGAGGTGGAGCGCTGCATTCAGGTCCTGTGCCGTCGTCGCAAGAATAACCCGCTGCTGGTGGGCGAACCCGGCGTTGGTAAAACCGCCATCGCCGAAGGTCTGGCCCGTCGCATCGTGGACGAGGAAGTGCCCGAGGTTTTGGACGACACGACGATCTTCTCGCTCGACATGGGCGCATTGTTGGCCGGAACCCGCTATCGCGGGGATTTCGAAGAACGGCTGAAAGCGGTGATGACAGAAATGGAAGAACAGGAAAGTGCAATCCTGTTTATCGACGAAATCCATACGGTAATTGGCGCGGGCGCAACGTCCGGCGGCGCCATGGACGCATCCAACTTGCTGAAACCCGCGTTGCAAGGCGGCAAGCTGCGCTGCATGGGCTCGACAACCTATAAAGAATTCCGTCAACATTTCGAAAAAGACCGTGCGCTGTCCCGCCGGTTCCAGAAAATCGATGTGAACGAGCCGAGCATCCCGGATTCGATCAAAATCCTCATGGGTTTGAAACCTTATTTCGAGGATCACCACCATATCCGTTATACCAACGACGCGATCAAAACCGCCGTGGACCTGTCTGCGCGCTATATCAATGACCGCAAGCTGCCCGACAAAGCGATCGACGTGATTGACGAGGCTGGTGCCGCACAGATGCTGGTGCCGGAAAGCAAGCGCCGCAAAACCATCGGCACGAAGGAAATCGAGGCTGTGGTCGCGAAAATCGCCCGGATCCCACCCAAAAACGTGTCCAAGGACGATACCGAAATCCTGAAAGATTTGGAAAAAACGCTGAAACGTGTGGTCTTCGGTCAGGATGCGGCTATCGAGGCACTATCTTCGGCGATAAAACTGTCCCGGGCGGGGTTGCGCGAACAGGAAAAACCCATTGGTAACTACCTGTTTGCTGGCCCGACCGGTGTGGGTAAAACCGAAGTGGCGCGTCAATTGGCGGATACGCTGGGCGTGGAATTGCTGCGGTTCGATATGTCCGAATACATGGAAAAACACGCGGTCTCGCGCTTGATTGGTGCCCCTCCGGGTTATGTCGGGTTTGATCAGGGTGGTCTGCTGACCGATGGCGTCGACCAGCATCCGCATTGCGTGCTGCTGCTCGACGAAATCGAAAAGGCACACCCGGACGTGTTCAACATCCTGTTGCAGGTCATGGACCACGGCAAGCTAACCGACCATAACGGCCGCGCTGTGAATTTCCGCAATGTGATCCTGATCATGACCTCCAACGCCGGTGCGGCGGAGCAGGCGAAGGAAGCTATCGGTTTCGGCAAGTCACGCCGCGAAGGCGAGGACACCGCCGCGATCGAACGCACCTTCACGCCGGAATTCCGCAACCGACTGGACGCGGTGATCAGCTTTGGCGCGCTGCCAAAAGATGTGATCATGAAGATCGTCGACAAGTTCGTCCTGCAACTGGAAGCCCAGCTGATGGATCGCAACGTTACGATCGAATTGACCCCCGAAGCCGCCGAATGGTTGGCCGACGAAGGTTATGACGAAAAGATGGGCGCGCGACCACTTGGCCGGGTCATTCAGGAACATATCAAGAAACCCTTGGCCGAGGAGCTGTTGTTCGGAAAACTCGCCAAAGGGGGCATCGTGCGCGTTGGCGTAAAGGACGAGAAGATCGAATTGACCATCTCGGAACCGGAAAAGCTGCGGATCGGAACCAAGAAACCACCGTTGTTGACGACAGAGTAAGTTTGTGCGCGACCCTGCCTTTTTAATCTGCGTGGTCGCGCATGTTCCCCCAGACGGAGTCGCCGCGTTTCAGGAATATGAAGCGGCGGTCCTTCCCCTGCTTACAGACTATAACGGGCGTTTGATCCACAGGTATCAAAACGCCGATGGCACCATGGAAATGCACATCGTGCAGTTTCCCACGGCGGCGGATTTCGCCGCTTACCGTATGTCAGAACCCCGTCTGAAATTCGCACCCCTACTGGAACGAAGCGGCGCGAAAATCACGGTGCAGGAGGTCAGCGATATCGCTTAATCGCGGATCGGCAAGGATTGCAGGATGGCCAGTGACAGCTCGATCACTAGCATGAAACCCAAAAACATGTTGGCGCCGTTGAGCAGCGCATAAAGCATCCATGTTGAAAACAAATATCGCGCCGCTGCGTCATATCGCAGTAAAAGTGGCAGTCCGAGCTTCAGACGCACCAACGCCCAAATCACCACAACGCTGCCCATCAAGTTCGCGAAAAAAATGTGGAACAGGTCAAGTTCGGGCAATGTCCCCGGCAGGCCAAAATGGGTTGCAAGCGAATGGACGATCCCCATGCAGAACAGAAAAGTCCATGGTGTTGCAAAGGGTGCTGTGATGATCAGATCGTAGATGGTGCTCCATTTATAGAGCCGGTCGAATTGGGATCGGGTCAGCATTCGTTTCTCCTTGTTTATCCGAATGCCGATCCGTATAAACCTTGGACCATAGTCTAAGGTCAACGATAAATGCGCATTGGGCAACTCGCCGACAAAACCGGAGTTTCACGGGATGCTATTCGTCTTTATGAGCGGCGCGGCTTAATCGCGTCGGACCGGCATCTGAACGGATATCGGGATTTTCCGGACGGAGCGGTCGCGATCATAAATATGATCAAACTCGCCCAATCTGTCGGATTTCGCCTACGCGAACTGGAACCCGAAATGCGCCAAATCGCGCAAGAAGGGTTGGGGTCCGAAAAGGTTGCCGACCTGCTGGTCGCCAAACTCGCGGATATCGACGACCGTATCGCGGCGCTACGCGACGGACGCGCAAGACTTCTGGCGATGTTGGAACATGTCTGCCCAATCCACGCGCAGGCGTGACTATTTTTCCGTAAGCTTTAGCTCGATCCGACGATTCTGCGCCAGTGCCTCGGGACTGTCCCCCAGTGCGACGGGCTGGAATTCCCCGAACCCGGTTGCCGCCAGTCGTTCGGCGGGGATGCCTTCGACATCGATCAGATATTTCACAACCGACAATGCCCGTGCCTGTGACAATTCCCAATTGTCTGCAAAGCGCGATCCAGAACCCAACTGCACCTTGTCGGTATGTCCGTCGACCCGCAAAATCCAGTCAATTTCTGGTGGTATCTCCTCGGCGATTTCCCGGATCACCGATGCCACTTGTGAAATTTGCGCCTGCCCGGCAATGCCCAAATCCGCTGAACCGGGCGCAAACAAGACTTCCGAGGAGAACACAAACCGGTCCCCCACCACCTGAACCCCCTCGCGTTCCCCCAATATTTGGCGGATACGCCCAAAAAACTCGGACCGGAAGGCGCGCAAATCCAGTGCCTCGGCTTCTAGGCGCTCGCGCTCTTTTGCTTCCAAATCAGCACGAGCACGCTGCTCCGCAGCCACTTGCGCCAAAGCCGCATTCAGATCAGACCCCAGCGTCTGCAACTGCACCTGCGCTTCGCGATCCCGATCCTCGGCCTCGTCCAAAATGACCTGAAGCTCGGTTAATTGCTGGCGCAACGCCAATATCTGCTGGTTCAGCAACGCAACTTCGCGCTTGGCTTCTGCCGAGACTTCCCGCTCTTCGGCCAACAGCGCATTTGCTTGTGCGACCAAGGCGCGCTGCCGGGTGATCTCTTCGACATTTTCCGTCTGCGTGTTGTTCAACGCCTCTTTTGCCGACTGCGCCGCCGCCAGCAAGGTCAGCGTTTCTTCGGCCTCGCGGCGCTGTTCCTCCAGCGCTAGGGTCATTGCCGTCAGCTCTGCTTCGGAATTCTCCAATTTTTGACGCAACAGTTCAGCGGCGGCGGCTTCGGCGGCGCGTGCTGCCTCTGCCTGATCTAGCGCGCGGATGATCGTGTCGTTCTGATCCGCATCGCGACGTAATTCTTCGACCAATGCCTGCAATGCATCCGCGCGCGCTGCCGCCAGACGGGCCCGCTCGACTTCGCTGTCAATCTCGCGTCGCGCCTGCAACAGTGCCAGCTCGGCAGCGTCGATCCGGGCGCTATCCGCATCCCGCTGGTCTTCCAGCGCAGCGATATTGGCCTGCGCAATCGCAATTTCCTGATCACGCGCCGCGATATCCTCTTCGGCTGCCGCCAGCGCACTTGCCGTCAGGTCCAATTGTTGTTGAGCGGTTGATAACCGATTTTCGGCCGCGTTCAGCGAGGCAATCAACCCATTGTTACGTTCGGCAAGTGTGGCGTTCTGAGACAGGAGGCCCGCCACCTGTGCTTCGAATTCGGTGATATCCTCCAGCGCCTGATCACGTTCCTGCGTCAATGAAGCAATCAAGGTCGATTGCAGCGAAACCTGCGTTTGACTGGCGTTCAAATCAGCCACTAGCTCGGCACTGCGACGTCGTTCCAACCCTAGTGCATTTGACAATTGCAAGATCTCGTCATTCAGCCCAAGCAGCTCGGTTTCCTGACCGGTAATGGTCTCGCGCAGCGCATATTGGATGATCATGAATATCGACAAAACGAACATCATCACCAACAGCAACGCGGTCATGGCGTCGACGAAACCTGGCCAGATATTGGCCTCCATGCGTCCAGATGCGCGTCGGAATCCCGCCATAACTAGCTGTCACTCCGGGAAATGGCTTGCTGCAAGGTGTGGATCAAAGTGGCGATGTCTTGACGGATTTCCGAGATTGAATCCTGGCGTCCGGCGGACATTTCTTCGAGAACGCGCAGCAATTGAGTATCGATGTTGCGCAACCGCATGCGGGCTTCTGCATCGATACCGGCATCCCCCTCTTCCTGCTGAGTTTTTAACGAGGCAAGCACCTGTTCCTGCAACTCGACGACTCGTTCCTGTCCCTGTGCGATTCGTTCAAGAAGCGCGGGGTCCGCACCAACGCCGCCACCGCCACGTGGTTGCGCATTGATCGTTTTTGCCAGCACCGACAACCCTTCGGCCAGCGAACCCAACCGACTGTCGGTGCGCATGCGTTGTTCCTCGCCACGCATGACGAGTTCTTTCAGACTGTCAATTTGATGAGCGGTTTGTTCCATCAGACCCGAAATGGCCGATCCGTCGATATTGCCATTGTCCAGATCTCCGAAACCAACGCGGGTGATGGACGACAGCCATTCTTCAAGCTCCATGTAGAAGCGATTTTGACCGTGACCGGCGAAGATTTCCAGCAAGCCAACAATCAATGACCCCGCCAGACCAAGAAGCGACGAGGCAAAAGCCGTGCCCATGCCGCCCATCTGTTCTTCCAGCCCGGACATCAGATTGTCGAACACTTCCAGCGCATCCTGTCCTTCCTGTGGATTCAGCGAACGTATCGTATCCACAACCGCGGGGACCGTCGTTGCCAAACCATAAAAGGTGCCCAGCAGTCCCAGAAAAATCAGGAAATTGATAATGTATCGGGTGATATCTCGCGCCTCGTCGATTCGTGTCGAGACCGAATCCAGAATGGAGCTGGTCGATTGTGAGGACAGCGATTTGCGCGATCGGCTATCGCTGAGCAATGCGGATAACGAGGCCAGCAGCCTTGGCGCCCGGACAAATTCATGGCCGGGTCGATCCAGTGCAAATCCTTCAATCCAGCTGACGGATGATGTCAACACCCGCAACTGCCAAAAGCAGGTCAACACACCAATCACAAAGACGACCAGAATGAAGCCATTCAGATAAGGCGAGCTAAGAAAGATCGGTGATATCGTGGGATACAGGAAAAATCCGGCAACCCCGACCAGCACCACAATCAGGAACATGAACATGATCTGACGATAGGGTTGCGTAAACTGCGGATCGTGACTCTTATCTAGAAACATACCTGTATTCCCCAACTGCCCCTTGGCATTTCTTGCAGTCTAGTTATTCACCCGTCCAAATCCAACAGTGTTTTCGAACGGGTAATTATTGCCTTTTGACCTGTCTCGACACATATATAGCGCATAAACAACGCGGTAGACCATTATGGGTGTTTCGCGATGGTCTTAGCGTCCCGTGCAATCGGGCAGAGGGAAGGAAATTTATATGTTTGATCAAATTGGATTGGGTCCAGTTGCGATAGCGATTTTTGTTTTTGCCCTAATCATGCTGTTCCTGATGGTGAAAACCGTCCCACAGGGAGAGAATTGGACCGTTGAACGTTTTGGACGATATACGCGAACCCTGAAACCCGGACTTCGGTTTCTTATCCCTCTGATCGACAAGATCGGGGCCAAGATCAACATGATGGAAACGGTCTTGGACATTAACAGCCAGGAAGTGATCACCAAAGACAACGCTATGGTGATGGCTGATGCGGTCGCCTTTTATCAGGTCGTCGATGCCGCACAGGCCGCTTACGAAGTACGTGACCTGGAACGCGCCTTGACCAACTTGTCCATGACCAACATCCGTGCCGTTATCGGCTCGATGGATCTGGACGAAAGCTTGTCGAACCGCGATGTGATCAATCAGCGTTTGCTGACGGTGATTGATGAAGCGTCTCATAGCTGGGGCGTGAAGGTTACACGTGTCGAGATCAAGGACCTTGCACCGCCTGCCGACATCAACGAGGCAATGGCGCGCCAGATGAAAGCGGAACGTATGAAGCGTGCGGAAATCCTTCAGGCCGAGGGTAAGAAACAATCGGCCATTCTGGAAGCCGAAGGTGAACGTGAAGCCCAAGTCCGCGAAGCCGAAGGTCGCCGCGAAGCTGCCTTCCTTGACGCCGAAGCCCGCGAACGTCTTGCTGAAGCCGAGGCAAAAGCCACGCAGATGGTGTCCGAGGCGATTGCTGCTGGTGATATTCAGGCGATCAACTACTTCGTTGCGCAGAAATACACCGAAGCCTTGCGTGATATTGCCGGGGCTCCCAATGCCAAGACCATCATGATCCCGCTGGAAGCCAGCGGCCTGATTGGATCGGTTGCCGGTATTTCCGACATTGCAAAAGCAGTGCTTAACAACAAGGAACAGAAGTGATGGAAGGCGGAATTTTCGGTTGGGTTGAACAGATCACGCCTCTTTGGTGGGTGGCGATTGCCTTTGGATTGGCTGCCCTTGAAATGGTTGTGTTCTCGTTCTTTCTGATATGGCCGGCAATGGCCGCACTGGTCATGGCGATTACGGTCTGGTTATCGCCCGGAATCGGCGGCGAATTGCAGATCATCCTGTTTGCGATCCTGTCGATTGCCTTGACTTTTTCGGGTCGGCGCCTGTTTCAATGGTATGACGAACCCGAAAGCAGCCTGAATGATCGCGCCAAGCAGTTGATCGGCAAGCGCGCAAAAGTTGTCAGTTTTGAACATGGCGAAGGTCGCGTCGAGCTGAACGGTTTGCGCTGGCCAGCGAAATGGGCCGAGGGCCAAAGCTCGACACCCGGCGACACGGTGGTGATCACCAATGCCGACGGGATGAGCGTGCAGGTCGAACCTGCCTGAAGATCAAACCGGATTTTGCCCAGCCAGAATCCGGTTTACTTCCTCCACCAGCTCGGACAGCTCTCTGTCGGGGATATTCAACTCTTCCAGATGTTTTGCCGTCTGAAACAAATACTCGGTATTTTGACCGGTAGAACCCTGTGCTGCGGCGATGATCTGCGCCTGTTCGGCAAGGCTTAGACCGCCGCGATACTGGTGATGTTCGCGATCAACGATGTAACAAACCGCCTCGGCCATGGTGCCGTCGTCGAGCTCTATCATACGCTTCGCTTCGTAATAGGCGGACGATACCAACTCGCGTTCGCGAAGATAAGCAAGCGTTGCCTCGGCATGGTCGTCTTCGACACGAAACCCCACCCCTTGGCAGGTCGCATCTTCGCGCGCATCCAACGCCAGAACCAATCCAGGCACTTCCGGCGTCCCACGATAATGGACCGACGCCATACAAAATGAACGATGATAGCCAACAAGCCGGGCAAGGCGTCGTTCCGCATAGGGAAAACCGGTCTTCCACAAAAGCGAACCATACCCGAAAACCCAAAGTGGCGTCATGAAATCCTCTGTTGCGCACGACTTGGTCTGTTATAGACATCACGATAGGTTTTTTGGGAGCAATGTCCATGCGTGCACTTATCGTACTTGTCCTTCTCGCCGCTCTTGGTTGGAGCGTGTGGTGGATGATCGGCTCGGGCGTGCAGGAACAGGCAGTGCGGGACTGGACCAAGGCGCGTCAATCCGAAGGCTGGCAGGTGGATATCGGTTCATTCGAGGTTAAGGGTTTCCCAAACAGATTTGATACCACGCTGGATACTATTCTGATCGATAGCGGATCGTGGGGATGGCAGGGTGAGCGTTTCACCTTGTTTGCGCTGTCCTATAAACCCAATCATATCATTGCCCGTTGGCCAGACCGACATGAGCTGTCAACACCATGGGGGACGGTCGCGATCCTCAATGATTTGATGCAAGCATCCATTGTGGTAGAGCCGAGCCCCGATCTGTCCTTGTCCGAATTCCGACTTGAAACCGAACATGCAACCCTGACCCATCAGGACAGCGCGACCGAAGTGGACGCCGTTAACATGGCGGTGCGAACAATGCGGTCGGACCCCCGCGGCTATGAAGTGTTTTTGCGCGGACGCGACATCATGCTTTCCCCAGCGCTGCGCACGCAAACCCGTATCGCCGACCCGGTCACCCTGATCGAATTTCATCTGATCACACAGTTGGATCGTCCCATTGATCGCCACCTTCCGGGGGCGGGTTTGCCAAATCTGACACATTTGACGATTGTCGAATCCGCGCTGGATTGGGGGGATATCCGGCTGACAATGTCTGGCGATCTGAGCATCAATGACCGGGGTCAGCCCGAAGGACAAATCAACATCGAAAGCCGTGACATCCGATCCGTGCTTTCCGTGCTGACCGCCACCGGGCAAGTCACCGAGGCCCAACGTCTTCAATGGCAGATTGCCCTTCAACTGCTAGCGCCTCAGCAACAGGATTCACCGCTCGCCTTCTCTGTCCAATTGCGCGACGGAAATATGTTTCTTGGTCCGATCCGATTGGGACCAGCGCCTGTCTTGCGTTGGAATGCCGACTAATTCGGGATCCAGATCACTATCCCGATGGTCAAGATATTGATTGCTGCCGGGGATTGACTGCACCATGGATCGTTGCCGAACAGCACCCGACATATGGCATCCGTAAACTCACATTGGGTTGGATTGATCTTGCGCCCGCCAAAGACGGTCTGAACAGGCTCCAGCAAGGGATTGCCGGCCGAGGGCACTAACATATTTAAGAGCAGGTTGACCGAAACTGATATTGTGGCTTCGTAAGTGACGCTGGGCACACGCGCATCAATCAGGTGACTTTGACCGGTTTCGACATATTCCGCAATGGATCAAGACAGTCTCAACGATTCCACATATTTTAAAGTTCGGCATCAGTCAGAAACTGGACGCATTCCAAAGTTGTTGAGCGGGTCAACCCGGTCGCACTTGCCACAGGTTGCCCATTTCCATTGCGATATTTTCGCGCACAGATGGTTAGCGTATGGATTATTCGTTTCTGTCTTGATTTACCGGCAATAGGCGCCGCTGCGATAATTCGCGACATCAAAATGCATATGATCCTGATGATGTGCGTCGGCATCAGGTCCCAATGTTGTTCCGAATATCCCGCAGGCTTCACCGTAAATCGATCGCAACATAGAGCTATATTCGCCTGACCGCCACTCGTCTTCGACGTTTACGACCTCGCCATTGGCAAAGGTAAATCCGCCAATATCGATCGCATTGCCTTTGGAATGTTCCGATAATCGAGCCCCGGGTTGGCTGTTACGTGTCCGACAGGCATAATGCGACGCAACGCGGAAACGGACAATTTGACGGTTTACGTCGGCCGCACCCGGTTGGGCCGACGTGTCGACCCACGATTTGAACGCTTTTGCGGTTTCACAATTCAATACCGCGCTTTGACGCAATTCAACGCCCGAGACAAAATATACCCGCACCGGATCATCGATGCCACAGCTCCCCTCCCTGATATCGTCAAGCTCTATCCCAAGAATGGCGGGGTCACCGCAAACACTGGTCAGGTCATCGGGAATTTCCGCAGATGACAAATCTACTTGCCGGGACTGGTTTTGTGATCCGCGTCCGCATGACGCCAAAACCACAAAAGACAAAAGGATCAATAAAAGTGCTCGTGCTGTCATTCGTCCTTTCCGGACGGCCCCTCGCGTCCAAAGTTTGGCGCGTCGGTGTCCTGACCGGCCTCAATAATCCCACGTCTTATTGCGCGGGTTCGGGTGAAATAATCGAACAGATGTTCACCGTCACCTTGCCGGATTGCCCGTTGCAGCGCAAATAATTCTTCTGTGAATCGGCCAAGAATCTCCAATGTGGCATCCTTGTTGTTCAGGAAAACATCGCGCCACATGGTTGGATCGGACGCCGCAATACGGGTAAAATCGCGAAAACCCGCGGCTGAAAATTTGATCACTTCGCTTTCTGTCACACGGCTAAGGTCATCGGCGACACCCACCATCGTATAGGCGATCAGGTGCGGCGTGTGGCTGGTCACAGCAAGGACCAGATCATGGTGATCTGGCTCCATCACATCAACCAAAGCACCGAGCGATTTCCAGAATTCGGTCAGTCGCTTCACTGCATCCGGGTTCGTCCCGTCAGGCGGGGTCAGGATATGCCAGCGATTGTCAAACAGGCTGGCAAAACCGGATTCTGGACCGGAATATTCCGTCCCCGCCAGCGGGTGGCCGGGAATAAAATCGACACCCGCCGGGATATGCGGCTGCACCGCATCGATCACCGCCCGTTTGACCGATCCCACATCCGTTACGATCGCGCCAGGTTTCAGAACCGGCGAAATTTCTTCGGCAATCGCGGCCATCGCGCCTACGGGCACGGCGAGGATGATCAGATCCGCGCCTTCAACTGCCTCTCGCGCTGTTTCAAACACCTCGCACAGCCCTAACTCGGCGGCTTTGGCACGCGTTTCTGTGGATCGTGCGGTACCTGTGATCCGCGTTTCCATCCCGGCGCGGCGCATCGCATGGCTGATGGAAGAGGCAATCAAGCCCAGCCCGATCAGGGCAACCTGTTTGAACTCGCTCATCCCTCACCCTCCAATTCCCGACGAATGGCCGCGACAACTTGACGGCAGGCGATTTCATCGCCCACGGTGATCCGCAGCCCTTCGGGGAAGCCATACCCTGCGACCTTGCGCGCGATGATCCCGTCGGCTTTCAAGGCGGCGTCCATCGCCTCCATCTGATCTGCATCAGCAAACCGGGCCAACACAAAATTCCCATGGCTGTCATCGACCGCGATGCCAAGTTTGCGCAGTTGCTCGGTCAGCCAGCCCCGCCATTTCGTGTTCGCGGCCTTGCACTGCGCCGTATAGGCGACGTCCCGCACCGCAACTTCCGCCGCGGCCAATCCAGCGGCTGACACATTAAACGGCCCACGTACGCGGTTCAGATTGTCGACAATATGCTTCGGCCCATATCCCCAGCCGACACGCAATCCGCCAAGCCCGTAAATCTTGGAAAATGTCCGCGTCATTACGACGTCATCGCGTGCTTCGATCAGCGAGAGGCCAGCATCGTAAGCGGTATCTTCGACATATTCTGCATAAGCTCCGTCTAAGACCAGAATAGCGTGATCCGGTTTCCCTTCGGCCAATCGCTGCACCTCGGCCCCTGAAATCATAGTCCCGGTGGGATTGTTGGGATTGGCGATAAAGATCAGTTTTGTGCGTTCCGTGCAGGCCGCAAGCAGTTTGTCGACATCAACCGTGCGATCGGTTTCCGGCGCCACAACCGGAGTCGCCCCCGCTGCCTGCGCACAATTGCGATACATGGAAAAGCCGTGTTCAGGATAGAGAACCTCGTCCCCCACGCCAGCATACACCTGACACAGAAATGTAATCACCTCGTCCGACCCATTGCCACAAATCACGCGATCCGGGTCGACGCCATGCACGTCGCCAATAGCAGCCCGCAAATCAGCATGATCCGAGGACGGATAAACCGCAATTTCACCGGCAATCGCCTTATAGGCCTCAATCGCCTTTTCGCTCGCCCCAAACGGGTTTTCGTTGGAACTGAGCTTGATCACCTTGTTCTTGGTCGACCCAGCAATCTTGCTTTCGCCACCAACATAGAGCGCGATATCCTCAATACCGGGTTGCGGTCGGATTTTACTGTCGTTGGTCATAGCGAGCCCTCTGCTGGAACGCTTCTTCTAGCGCAGCCAAGGGCCGGGTCAATAGAAACTCTGCGGGTCGATGTCGATGGACAGGCGGATTTTCGGCGGGATTTTCGCCTGATAGGCCCATTTACGCAGTGCCGCCTGCAAGGGTGCGCCCTTGTCTGCCTTCACCAGCAGACGCACGCGATGCCGCCCGCGGATGCGCGCAATCGGCGCGGCAGCGGGGCCAAACAGCTGCGCCCCGATTTGGGTTAGCGCGCCTGCGTTTCGGGCCAACATCCGTGCATGCTCATATACCGCCGCTTCATCCGGTCCCGACAGGATAATCCCGGCCATTCGGCCATAGGGGGGTGCGCCCGCGCGATGACGCGCTTCGGCTTCGGCCTTCCAAAACCCCTCCTCATCCCCGCCAAGGATCGCTTTGATCACCGGATGATCCGGCTGATGGGTTTGCAAATAGACCTGCCCTTTCTTTTCAACGCGCCCCGCCCGGCCCGCCACTTGCCGGATCAGTTGGAAGCATTTCTCGGCGGCCCGCAAATCGCCCCCTTGCAAGCCAAGGTCCGCATCGACCACGCCTACCAGCGTCAGGTGCGGGAAGTTGTGGCCCTTCGCCACCATCTGCGTTCCAATGATAATATCCGCCCCGCCCGAGGCGATTTCCTCGATCCGGGCCTTCAGCGCACGGGCACTATCGGCAAGATCAGACGACAGGATCGCAATCCGCGCATCCGGGAACCGCTCGGCGGTTTCTTCGGCCAGCCGTTCGACGCCCGGCCCGATTGGCGCAAGCTTGCCTTCGACGCCACAGGACGGACAGGTCTCTGGTATCGGCTTGCTCGCCCCGCATTGGTGGCAGACGAGCCGTTTGATGAACCGGTGCTCTACCATCCGCGCATCGCAGTCATCGCACCCGATCTGATGGCCGCAAGCGCGACACAGGGTAAGCGGCGCAAAGCCGCGACGGTTGAGGAATAACAACGATTGTTCCCCATCTGCCATCCGGCGCGTGATTTCGTCGACCATCGTCGGGGAAATCCAACGATTCACCTCCATCGGCTCGTCGCGCATATCAATGGCCGCCATATCCGGCATTTCCGCCGCGCCGAACCGTTCGGTCAGGTCAATCCGATGGTATTTTCCCGCCTCCGCATTCGCCCAGCTTTCAAGGCTGGGCGTGGCCGACGCCAAAACCACCTGCGCCTGATCAATCGAAGCCCGAAGGACCGCCATGTCGCGGGCATGATACAGCACACCATCCTCCTGCTTGTAGGACCCGTCATGTTCCTCGTCGACGACGATCAGGCCCAAATCCTGAAACGGCAGGAACAGCGCCGAGCGCGCGCCTACCACCAGTTGCGCCCCCCCTTCGGCTACCATTTTCCAACAGCGGCGGCGTTCGCCCATCGTCACACCTGAATGCCATTCGGCGGGGCGAGCCCCAAACCGATCCTCTACCCGGTTTAAAAATTCAACCGTCAGGGCAATCTCGGGCAACAGCACCAGCGCCTGCCGTCCCTTGCGCAGCGTTTCGGCGACGGCCTCCAGATAGACCTCCGTCTTGCCGGATCCGGTGACCCCTTTCAGGAGCGTCGTGGCATAGCCGCCCTTGGCCACCCGCGCGACCAGCTCCGCCGCTGCGCCACCCTGATCGTCCGACAGGTCCTTGGCGCCATAGTCAGGATCCATCCGGACATAGGGCTGATCTTTGGGCTCCGCCCCTTCAACCACAATCCCCTGCTTCACCAGTCCCGTCACAACGGACGATGTTACCCCTGCCAGCGCTGACAATTCCCCGGGGCGAAACCCCATACCCGGGTGGTCATCCAGCACGGCGAGCACCCGGCGCCGCGCATCGGTCATGCGATCCGGTTCACCAATCCCGCGGCGCAGCACCTTTTGCATCCCCGGCGGCACCATCAGACCCGGTGCGCGCGTTGCCAGTCGCAGCATCGAGGTCTTTGACGTGATGGTATATTCCCCCATCCGTTCCAGAAACTCGCGCATCGACATGCTCATCGCGGGCACATCGACGATGCGTGCGATGGGTTTCACCTTCGCCAGATCATAGCCGCCCTCGCCCGGACCCCAGACGACGCCCAGCACCTTACGCGGCCCCAGTGGCACTTCTACATAGGCCCCGTCGATCACCCCGCCTTCTGGTGCCAAATAGTCCAGAAACCGCCCGACAGGTTCGACGGTCAGCACCGACACCAGCGCGCCTTCGTCAAAATACTGCCTGTCTGTCATGCTGCCCGGACCATTCTGCAATTTGCACTAGCCAAACCTTATTGTATGATACAAAAGAGCGCAAAGCCGCAGGCAACAAATCCATAGGGGGAGACAATGAAATTTTTTGTAGACACAGCCGAGATCAACGAGATCAAGGAACTCCATGATCTGGGTATGGTTGACGGCGTCACCACCAACCCCTCGCTGATCATGAAATCGGGTCGCGATATTCTGGAAGTGACCAAGGAAATCTGTGATCTGGTCGAAGGCCCCGTGAGTGCCGAGGTTGTGGCACTGGACGCCGAAGGCATGATCAAAGAAGGTCGCAAACTGGCGAAAATCGCGCCAAATATTGCGGTAAAGGTGCCGTTAACATGGGCTGGCCTCAAAACCTGTAAAACCCTGACGGACGAAGGCACCATGGTCAACGTGACCCTGTGTTTTTCAACCAATCAGGCGCTGCTGGCGGCCAAAGCTGGCGCAACATTCATCAGCCCATTCATTGGGCGTCTGGATGACATCAATCTGGATGGTATGGACCTGATCGCTGACATTCGTCAGATGTACGACAATTACGGGTTTGAAACGCAGATTCTGGCCGCTTCGATCCGCTCCGCCAACCATGTGGCACAGGCCGCGCTGATTGGGGCCGATGTCGCCACGATCCCGCCGGGCGTCATCAAGAAACTGGCCGACCATATCCTGACGGACAAGGGCATTGACGGGTTCATGGCCGACTGGGCGAAAACCGGACAGAAAATCCTCTGATGTCGGGTGATACCGAAAAGCTGAAGGGCGAGATCCTGCGCGATCCCGCCCTTATTCTTGACGATCCCGACCTGATGGCGGCGCTGTTGTCCAAGCAGGCGGAAACGCAGGGTCGCAATGTTGTTGACCTGCGCTCCATCGCCATGTCGCGGATGGAAGAACGTCTGGATCGTTTGGAACAGAATTACCAAACTGTCGTGTCAGCGGCATACGAAAACCTGACCGGCACCAATCAGGTGCATCGCGCCATTTTGTGCTTGTTGGATGTGGATGACTTCACCGGCTTCCTTCAGGCGTTGGATCATGACATCCCGAATATTCTGGGTGTCGATGCTATCCGACTATGTCTCGAAGATGACAACGCCAAGGGTGGCGAAGAAATCGGCCCCGACGGTCCTTTGAAACATCTGGTGATGGCTCTGCCCCGGTATGGTGTTGCAGCCTATGTGAATGGCGGGATCAACAAACATCCGGCACAGGTCACGACCCGCCCCACAAACGAGGCGAAAGAGGCCGTCTATGGCGATGCCGCCGTTGATATCCAGTCGGAAGCGCTGCTGCGCCTTGATCTGGGGGATGGCAAACTGCCCGGCATGGTCGCGTTCGGGTCCGAAGACCCGCACCATTTCACTGCCGATCAGGGGGCGGATCTGTTGTCCTTCTTCGGCCACGCGCTGGAGCGCATCATGCGCCACTGGGTGACGTGAGCGATAGCGCACAATCCCTTCACCTGATGGAGGCGTGGTTGGAACGCCTCCACGCCATTCGCGGGGCCAGTGACAAGACAATTGACGCCTATCGCCGCGATGTCTCTGGATTTCTGGGCTTTATGACCCGGCATATTGGCGGACCGATTGGCAAAACGGCGCTGGCCGACGTCTCTACCCCCGACATGCGGTCTTGGATGGCGTCAGAACGTCAACGTGGCGTATCCGCCCGATCCCTCGCCCGGTCTCTGTCTGCGGTCAAATCATTCTATCGCTGGCTTGCGGAAACCGAAGGCGTATCATCGGCAGCCGTCACCGCCACCCGCGCGCCCAAACTGAAACAACGCCTGCCGCGCCCCGTTAGCGCCGACGCGGCCAAGGCCCTGTTGGACCGGATAGAGGTGCAAGCGACCGAACCTTGGGTCGCCGCCCGGGATGTTGCCGTTGTCACCCTGCTATACGGCTGCGGGTTGCGCATATCTGAAGCGCTGGGATTGATGTCAACTGACTATCCCCTGCCCACCACGCTGCGCATCAAGGGCAAGGGCGACAAGACCCGCATTGTCCCGGTCCTGCCTGCTGCCGCCAAAGCCGTTGCCGAATACGTTCGCCATTGTCCGCATGATCTGACTGAAGGTCCGCTGTTTCGTGGTCTGCGTGGTGGCGCCTTGAACCCTCGCCAAATCCAGAAGGTGATGGAGGCTGCGCGGATGCAACTCGGCCTGCCCGCAACGGCTACGCCGCACGCGCTGCGCCACAGCTTTGCCACCCACCTGCTGGAAGCGGGTGGCGATTTGCGCTCCATCCAGGAACTGTTGGGCCATGCGTCATTGTCCACGACACAGGCTTATACAGCCGTCAATCAGGCGCATTTGATGGAAGTCTATGAAAAGGCGCATCCCAAGGGGAAAGGCTAGCCCGCCCCCTGATAGGCCGCGATAACGGCCGAGAGATCACGTTTTTTGATCCCCAACCCTTTGCCCAAACTCTGTTTGAAATTTGTCTCTGATGCGTTTGGCTCTCCATCGCGTTCGATCATGTTGCGGGCAAAATCAAACAGCAATCCTTTGGCATCGGCGGCGAGGTTCTAACCAAGATTAGCGTAACCTTTCATGCCTTCGATCGACGGAGTCAGTTCTAGCAACCGGCGCAAGTCAGCCTCCGAGAGATATTGGTGCGCAGAACGTATAAGGACATGATGTCGCCGAAATTGTCTCGAACGTCTGTCTCGCAACCGAAATCGAGCTTTTGACTGCTGCCATACGGATTACCTGCATTGGCAGTTCCCGTTAGCGATACCAGCGGTTAAATTGTCGCAACAAATAACTATTTTATAAAAATTCGTTTGGAGCGAAAAATTAAAGTGACGCGTCAAATTGCCAATGAGGTGCGTTATTCTCCCGGCGTTGCTGCCTGTGTCGGTGCGTTAATTTCCTCGAAAATCGTGCGAATATCGCGCGAGGAATAGCCCAGACCCGCCCCCAGTCGGGCCAGCCACTTGCGTTCCGATTTATGCAATATACCGTCGGCGGCAATCATCGCCAAACCCGCATGAAACATGCTTTGCCGCCCCTGCGCATCCAACCCGCGCCCCAATTCCTTGAATTGTGCATCGGTCTTGATTTTGGGGGTGATATTGATCACGCGGATAATATCTTCGACCGATACCGGCACCCCGGCATAGTCGCGCACCGTCTTGCGCATCAATTCGATCTCGACATCGCTGATATTGCCGTCGGCACGCGCAGCGTGGGTCATCACGGTCACCATTCTTTCAACGAACGGATGTACGTCCCCCAACAGCTTGCGACGGCGTTTCAGTTTTGAACGTTCTGCCAGAACCCCATTCGCCCACAGCAATCCGATAATCCCTGCGGCCCCCCATGCTGTAAAGCAATAGGCAAGAAAACCCAAATTGATCGGAGGGGTATCGCTGACATTCGCGGGGACGATACCGGCGATCCGATCTTCGATCAAATCCGCTTGCGCGTATTCATAATACCCGTCATCGACACATCCGTTTTCAGCCAGAACATACACCTGGCTGCCCCAGTAGCCCACATACGCCAAATGCTGGCGCGTCCACAATGCGCACAGCGACAACAATCTGTTCTGGGAATCTCGTATCTCGGTTTCACTGACGAACACCAGTTTCTGCGCACTGCCATATGGTATGGGAATACCCGCAAACGCCGCATTCGCGCTGAAAACACTTAAAAGGAAAAGAAGCGATACCAGAATTTTTTTCACGGTGTTTCCTGATGCAAGGTAAAGAACCCGTCCAAGTGTTAACACAAGAAATAAGGCAAAAAAACGTCAAATACCCCGCGATAGTAGCAATAACGCAGCACAAATTGAAGCCCAACCTTTCGCATTTTTACTTTCAGCCCCAGCGCCATTGCGTTAGGAAAGTGGGATGAAAAAATCCGCCAAGGCATTTTCGGTTCATCTGTTCACTGCGTCGGGGTCAGCCTTTGCTTTGTTTGCGATGCTGGCCGCAGGCAACAATGATTGGTCGATCATGTTTCTGTGGCTTCTTGGGGCGCTAATTGTCGACGGAATCGACGGACCGTTGGCACGCCATTATCATGTCAAGAAATATGCTGCCAACTGGGATGGCGTATTGCTGGATCTGATCATCGACTATCTGACATATGTCTTTATCCCGGCCTACGCCTTTGCCCAATCGGGCCTTCTGCCGGAATGGGAGGGATGGATCGCCGCAATCGTGATCTCGACAACCGGCGTCGTCTATTTTGCTGACACGCGTATGAAAACGTCTGACAATTCCTTCTCTGGTTTTCCCGGATGCTGGAACATGGTTGTTTTGGTGTTGTTTGCGCTTTGGCCGCCGGCTTGGGTCAGCATGGTCTTTATCGCCGTTTTGGCGCTGGCGCAGTTTTTCAGCCTGAAATTCATCCACCCCGTTCGCACCGTCCGCTGGCGCCCATTATCACTGGTTATGATGCTTCTCTGGGTTGGGATGGCTTTCTGGATCGGCTGGACGGATTTTCAACCCGCGCCACTTGCGCGGATCGGCCTGATCATTTCCAGCGCCTATCTTCTGTTTGCAGGCATCGCCCAGCAGCTAGTCCCGGCTAAAACCGCAGCGTAACAACACCCGCCAAGATCACCAACGCAGCGATCCATTTGCCGATATTGGCACGTTCCTTCATCCAAACCACCCCTATTATCACCGCAAACAGGACCGAGGTTTCGCGCACAGCCGCAACAAGCGCAATCGGCGCGACAGTCATTGCCCAAACGGCGATCCAGTAGGTCACCAGCGACATTCCCCCTGCCAACGTTCCAGTCGTCCAGCGCTGTCGCGAGGCTACGAACACACGCCGCCCCTTGATCGCGGCCGAGAAGACGCTGAAAAACACCAGATCAAAAACAAACAGCCACGCGGTGTAGCCGGTCGCCGATCCCATTACCCTCGCGCCCACCCCATCAACGATTGTATAGCCCGCTGTGCAGGCCGCCGAACCGAGGGCAAGTGGGATCAGGCTCCGGGCCTCGCCACTACCAAATACGCCCTGCGCCATCAGCATTACGCCAATGCCGATCAGCGCAATGCCCAGATATTCCTGTCCCGCAATCCTGTCTGACAACAGGACCAGTCCCACCAACACCACCATCATAGGTGCTGCCCCGCGCGCAATTGGGTAAACCCGGCTAAGATCCCCGCGCTGATAGGCCGAGGCCAGAAACAGCTTATACGCGGTGTGAAACAAACCGGACGCGATCAGCCACATCCACGCCTGTCCGCTTGGCATCGGCGCGAACATTGCCATAACACAGCCCATGATCCCTTGTGTCACCGTCAGGATCAGCATTCCCTGAAATCTATCTACACCGGAACGGATCACCGCATTCCAGCCCGCGTGCAGAATTGCTGCGAACAAAACGGCAAGGAAAACTGTAAGGCTCATGAAAACTCCGGCGGAGGGATCCGCCCGACCGTCATATACCCGTCACAATTCCTTCACAAGCGACGGCGCCAAACCAGCGCCGCAATCACCACAAGCAATCCCCCCATCAACAAAGAGTCGGGTCGCGGTGCAAAGACCAGCTCCTGCTGGATGACCACCAGTTCACCGATGATCAGTGGCCACATAATCGCATTGCCCAAACCATGTGCGATCACCGCAGGCCAGACCGAGTCCGTGCGTTTTCGCACCACACCATACCAAACCGCCATCGCCAGTGTTTCGATTAGGTAAATCGGGGCAAACACCCAAAGCGGTAGCGTACCCATAACACCGAATGTCATAAGATACGGGATATGCCACAGCGTCCAAATCCCCCCAACCAGAAGGTGCCGGGTCAGGTCAGGTACGCCAAGCGCTTCGATCTGTGGTTCCAGATACCCGCGCCAACCAAATTCTTCAAAAAGGGCATATATCATTGTAAGCGGCAGTATTACCAAAAACGCTGGCCACCAGCGTGCGATGATGTCATCCGGTAATTCCAGCGCACCCGTGACTGTTCCACCAACAAGGCTGATCATCACCAGCACCGGCCAAACCAGTAATGCCAGCGCATAGTCGAATCCATGTCCGCGCAGATTCAACCGCAACCCCGCTGTTGACCAACCCTCACCCGCAAACATGCGCAGCATGACCGCCATCAATATCGGGCTGATGATGAAAACCAGTCCCCCGATCTCGTACCCCAACGTCACGATCACCCCACCAAGGATCGACAGCGCATAAACACCACCGACAAAAATCCCGATATTCCGCCAGCTTGCCATCAATCCAATTCCTGCAATGTTTCGTTAATCCATTGAATTTCTGCCTCGACATGACGCAAACCGCTTAACAAAGTTGCGCGCCGCAATCGAAGGCCGAGGTCCCCTTTCGGCGGAATGCTGGCCGCGATCCCACGTAAGGTCGCCAACATCTCTTCAGCCTCGACCCGTCGTGCCAGTAGCAAATCCCGCACACCATCAGGCCCGATCCGATCGCCAAAGAACATCTTGATCAGGAAGGGTTCGCGCGAATCTTCTACCGGTTGAACCGTGCGCAACCAGTCATCCAGCGCGGCTAACCCTGCCGGCGTCGCGCTATGCACTCGGCGCTGGCGGCTGTTGTCGGTATCCTCGACCGAGACCAACCCCTCGGCCTCTAACGCCTGCAAGGTCCGGTAAATCTGCGCCTGATCCGCCGGCCAGAAATGCCGGACCGAGGCATCCATATGTTTCCGCAGATCATACCCGCTCATGGGTTTGATCGCCAAAAATCCGAGAATCGCGTGACGTAAAGACATGACGTCTGTATATATGACTTATCTTATATGACAAGTCCTATATTGCAGAAAAAGAAACCCGGCCATCGCAGCCGGGTTCCGAAGTTAGCCTAGCGCCTCGTCGCAGCGGCCGCAGACGCCCGCGTGGCTATGTGTCCCCACGTCTGGTAGGATTTTCCAGCAGCGCTGGCATTTCTCGCCGTCGGCCTTTTCAAAGACAACGCCAACGCCCTCAACTTCCGGCAGGCGGAACGCCTCCGCCGGGATCGGGTCGTTGGTCAGGCTCAGGTCAGACGTGATGCACAGATCGGCAAAATCCACGGATTTGACGATGGTCAGCATCTCGGCATCCCGCACATGCACCGTTGGTGCAGCCTCTAGCGAGGCACCGATCACCTTCTCCTGCCGCTGAATTTCCAGCGCCGCGGTCACCACGCGCCGTACTTTGCGGATAGCCTCCCACTTCGCACCCAGCGCCTCGTCCCGCCAATCGGCCGGCGTGTCGGGCATATCGACCAGATGCACGGAACTGTCTGCGCCCGGGAAGCGGTGCAGCCAGACGTCCTCCATCGTGAACACGAGGATTGGGGCCAGCCATGTCGTCAGACGGTGGAACAGCAGGTCCAGCACGCTCAACGCTGACAAACGGCGGTTCGTGTCGCCATCGCAATAAAGCGCATCCTTACGGATATCGAAATAGACCGACGAGAGGTCCACCGTGCAGAACTGGAACAACGCCGAGAAGACCCCTTGGAAGTCAAACGCCGCATACCCGTCACGCACAACCGTATCCAGCTCCGCCAGACGGTGCAGCACCCAGCGTTCCAGCTCCGGCATGTCCGCTGGGGCGACGCGTTTCGCTTCGTCAAACGTCGCGAGATTCCCCAGCATGAATCGCATCGTGTTGCGCAGGCGGCGGTAGCTGTCGGCGACGCCTTTTAGGATTTCCGGCCCGATCCGCTGGTCGGACGTATAATCCGACTGCGCCACCCAAAGCCGCAGGATGTCGGCACCATACTGCTTCACGACCTCTTCCGGCACGATGGTGTTGCCGATGGATTTGGACATTTTCATGCCCTTTTCATCCAGCGTAAACCCGTGCGTCACGACGTTCCGATAGGGTGCACGTCCAATCGTTCCGCAACCTTGCAACAGCGAGGAATGGAACCACCCGCGATGCTGGTCTGTGCCCTCCATATAAACATCGGCGATACCGTCATCGGTCCCGTCTGCGCGGTCGCGCAGGACAAAGGCGTGGGTCGAACCAGAGTCAAACCACACGTCAAGCACGTCAAACACCTGTTCATACTCGTCAGGGTCCACGATCCCGTCCAGCATCTTGGCCTTGAAGCCATCCGCGTACCAGACATCGGCGCCACCTTCTTCGAACGCCGCCTTGATCCGCGCGTTAACCTTGTCATTGCGCAGCAAGAAACCTTTGTCGGTTGGCAGCGCCCCTTTCTTGGTGAAGCAGGTCAGCGGCACTCCCCATGCCCGCTGGCGCGACAGCACCCAGTCGGGCCGGGTTTCGATCATCGCATACAGACGATTGCGCCCGCTCTGCGGCGTGAATTTCACCAGTTTATCAATCGAGGTCAGCGCCCGTTCGCGGATTGTCTTACCATAAGCATCATCGCCCCCCACCGGCACATCAATCGCGGCAAACCATTGCGGCGTGTTGCGGAAGATTACAGGCGCTTTGGATCGCCACGAATGCGGGTAGGAATGTTTCACCTGCCCCCGCGCAATGATCCCCTTGGCTTCGACCAGCTTGTCGATCACCGCCGCGTTCGCTTTCCCTTCCTTACCCTTGCGGTCAAAGACCTGAAGACCCGCGAAAAACGGAACGTGGGGGAGGAATTCGGACTCTTCACCCACATTGTGGGTCATGCGGTCCATCCAGTTGCGCTTGACGAAGGCTTCATAGTCGTCGGCCCCGTGGCTGGGTGCGGTGTGCACAAAGCCTGTCCCCGCATCGTCGGTGACATGATCCCCGTCGATCATCGGAACGTCATAGTCCCAAAATCCATTGGCGCCTTCCAACCCTGCGAAAGGGTGGGCGCAGACCATACCCTCGAATTCCGCCGTATCCACGTCACGCAAACGACGATACATCGTGTCATCCAGTCGTGCCTTGGCAAGGGTCTCTTCGGCCAGCGCATCGGCCAGCACATAGCGGTCGCCGATCCGGCACCAGCATTCTTCGGGACGGCCTGTAACCTCGTAAAGGCCATAGGCGATTTTCGAGTTGTAGGCGACGGCCTTGTTGGATGGGATCGTCCAGGGAGTAGTGGTCCAGATAACGACTTTAGCGTTCTGCAGATCGTCCTGCGCCGCCCCTTTTTCGCACACCTTAAACGGCACCCAGATCGTGTGGCTTTTGTGATCGTGATATTCGATCTCCGCCTCGGCCAGTGCCGTCTTCTCAACCGGCGACCACATCACAGGCTTCGACCCCTGATACAGTGAACCATTCATCAGGAATTTCATGAACTCGTCGGCGATTACCGCCTCGGCATGGTAATCCATCGTGAGGTACGGATCATCCCAATTGCCCTGCACACCCAAACGCTTGAACTCCTCGCGCTGGATATCCACCCAACCCTCGGCGAATTTACGGCATTCCTGGCGGAAGGTCACAACGTCAACGTCGTCCTTGTTCTTACCCTTGGCGCGATACTGCTCCTCGATCTTCCATTCGATGGGCAGGCCGTGGCAGTCCCAGCCGGGGACATACCGCGCATCAAATCCCATCATCTGGTGGGAACGGACAATCATATCCTTGATCGTCTTGTTCAGTGCATGGCCAATATGCAGATGGCCGTTCGCATAGGGCGGGCCGTCATGCAGCGTAAAGGGTTTGCGCCCTGTCTTTTCGCGCAGGCGGTCATAGACCTTCAGGTCGGCCCATTTTTGCAGCCATTCCGGCTCGCGATTGGGCAGGCCCGCGCGCATTGGGAAGTCGGTTTCGGGCAGGTTTAATGTGTCTTTATAGTCAGGCGTGTCGGCACACATGGCGTGGCTCCGGTCGTGTGAATTGGCATGAAGAGAGCGGTGCGGTCATTCCATACACCTTTTCCCGGCATCCTTAGGAGGCCGGGCCACTAATTCGAATGATGATGCCGAACAGTGTAAACATGGCGCGGGTTATAGACCCGGCTTTGGCCAAGGTCCAGCCCGTTATGGTTTGCGCTGACAATCCGCCGCGGCGGGTGTATCAGGGCGGCATGGAACAGCTATCGGTTGGCATTGCGGGATGTGGGATTGGCGGTCTGGCGGCCGGGTCACTGTTGCGTCAACAGGGTCATGCGGTCACGATTTTCGACCAATTTGACACGCCTGCGCCTGTCGGGTCCGGCCTGATGATCCAGCCCGTCGGTATGGACGTACTGGACCGGATCGGCGCGGGCGAGGCTGTCCGTCGCCACGCTGCCCCCATCGCGCGAATGTATGGCTCGGAAAACGGAAAGACCGTGCTGGATGTCAATTATGGTAAAGCACGCGGCCTCGCTATCCATCGCGCCAGCCTGTTTGACGCGCTGTATCAGGCAGCGGCTAAGGCGGGCTGCCAGATCATCAGTGCCGCCCGAGTCACCGCCGCACCGCTGATCGACGGGAAACGGCATATTCAGTTGGAGAACGACCAGACCTACCCGTTCGATCTGGTCATCGACGCCAGCGGGGCGCGGTCCGTCCTGTCACCGCTCAAACGCAAACCCTTGCCGTTTGGGGCGCTCTGGGCGTCGGTCGATTGGGCCGAGGGGGGCAAAGTCCCCCAACAGTTAACCCAGCGTTATCACCGCGCCAGCAAGATGGCGGGGATCCTGCCCATCGGCACCCTACCGGGCGAAACGACGCAAAAAGCCGCCATTTTCTGGTCGCTGCCTGTCTCGGATTACCCGGACTGGCAGGAAACCCCACTGGAAGACTGGAAGGCCGACGTCATTCGTTTCTGGCCGAGCATGGCCCCGTTTCTGGATCAGATCGCCCACCATAACGACATGACATTCGCCAGCTATTCCCACGGCACGCTTTATCAACCCTATGACCGGGCGCTGGCCTATATTGGCGATGCCGCCCATACGACCAGCCCGCAGTTGGGGCAAGGGGCAAACATGGCGCTGCTAGATGCGCAGGCGCTGGCCATGGCGTTGGTTGCCCTGCCGGTGGAGTCAGCGTTGCGCCAATACGCCCAAAGCCGTCAGCGGCACCTGGCAACCTATCAGGGGATGAGCCGGTATTTCACACCCGTCTATCAATCCAACAGGCTGATCCTGCCGATTTTGCGCAACACGCTGTTCGCCACCGTCAATAAACTGATGCTGACGCAGCGGATCATGACGCGGATTGTCAGCGGGGATTTGGTGAAACCTATCCGAACCAATGCGAAACCATCGGGAAATTACTGGGATACTTTGCCCTGATCATTCCCGTCTGGAATAAAGGCGTCAGCCGCCGGGCGAGCACCAGCCCGCACCGATTTCTGACTTTTCCGGAATCTCTGACAAATCAGCATGACTTGGCACGCGCCTGCCCCACCCCCACGGGCGGGCACGTTCACGCCCACCCTCGGGCCAGGCGCTACGTTGCATATTTTACTCCGCCGCTTCGTTCTTCTGCAATATCCGGTTCACCCAAGCCATCGCGGCCAGCACCAGACCCAGCACCAGGAACGAGACCACGCGGATCAGCCCGGCCAGCCCCGACATGTCGATCAAGAACACCTTGGCCACGGTCAGCGCCACCCCAGCCAGTGCCAGTTTGCGCAACAAAGCCGATTTGCGCACAAAGGCAAAGCCCAGCAACACGGCCGACGCGACAAGCATCGCCACAGTGTAGCTATACAGCTCGCCATCAGTTGTTGGACCTTGGCTTAGGTTCGGCCCATGCCACCAGCGTCGGATTTCCAGCCCGATATAGACCGCTAACAACAGCGCCGCGACCGCACCATTTAGCTTACGCATCAGCATTCGGATATGTCCGAACCGGATCGCCACAAAGGCAAAGAGCACCGCCGGAATGGCATAGGCGACAAACAGATTGTCGAAGATATACGGCCCGGCCGCATAGCCACCGAACCACCCGCCAAATATTGGGTTGAACAGGGTCAGCGCCAAGCCGACCGCCGCGATACCAATAAGAAAATAGGCCGAAAACAGAACAATCCGCGTCTTTCGCAACCCAACCCCTTCGCGTATGCGCCAAAGCTGGTTGAAGGCAAGGATTAGCCAGATCGTACCGATGACCGAAATGATGACAAATGGGCTGTCCGCGTCGATCCAGTCGATAAACCGCACCAATAGGACGCAGGCGAAGACACCGCCCAGCGACCAGACCGCACTTTCCAACACAACCCGTAAGCTTAGACCCGCATCCTTGCGCCGCAGCCAATAGCCCGCGACCAGTAAACCGATGGAGATGCCATAGGTCGCAAGAACCTCGGAGATCGGCGCATCAAAGGCGTGAACGAACCCGGGCATGATCACCAAACGCCAGGACACGGCCACGGCCGCAACCTGCGTGTAATAATCCAGCAATGGCAGATTGAACCGCTGCGCCATGACCGTCGCCGCCAGTGCCAGAACAGCAAGCGAGATCGTCAGACCCATGGACCCGAACAGGACGAAGCACATGAAACTGACCATCGTGATCGCCGACAGCGCAAACAGCGCGGGGCGGGTGCGGTCCTCACGGTCGATACGCGCGAACCGTTCGGTCAGGACCGTCATCACGACCGCCACCGCCGCCAGATAAAGTGCCCAGACGGTTTCCCCCAGCACGAAATGCGGGGTCCAAACGACCTCCAATACGATAGCAATCAGCACGGCGAAAGCCGCCCCGAACCCAGCGTCGATCCGCGGGAACCGTCCCCCTTTCCAACTGCGCCAAGCAAAGATCAGCGTCACAACCAGCGCACCGCCGAGCAAGATCGCCAATGTTGGTGGCGGAAAGTCCAGACTTTCCCGCTCGATCCCTGCACGCCAAGCCTTCCAGACATCACCGCTCCAAAAACCTTCGTAGTAAATCGCGGCCAGCCCGCCCAATGCAGGTAAAAACGCCAGATCGGACAAGGCAGGCGCATGGCGCAACCAGAATATCGCTGCGATTAACATAACCGATAATGCTGTCAGCACTGGCCAAAGCGTGCCGGGATTATCCATAAATGCAATCCCGATAAGAATGCCCGAGGCAATAAAGGTCAGACCGGACACACGGGTTGGGAATTCGGGTCGTTTAGACTTATCCTGTCCGGCACGGACGATGTCAGACAGCATTGCGCCGTCATAGGTCGGGATCAACCGCCGCTCTGGCAGGATCAGCGCAAGTGCCGCGATGATCAGCGCGAACGCCAGCAGATGAAGTGGCTCGCCAATGGCGGCGTAAAGGACCCAAACCGCCACAAATGTGCCAATTAACCCAAGCGCAGACAGCCACGCCCAGCGTTTAAAACTGTCAATGGCCAGCGCAATGGCCCCGATACCGGCAAAAAAGTAATACAGGAACGCCGCATTCTCGCCGCCACCGCCCACGATAAACGGCGCCAGCAACGCACCAAACACACCCATGATCGCCAGGAACGGACCATAATACCAGCCGAACACAATCGCACACAAACCAACAACCGTCAGCCCAATCAGCGCGGGCGTCGGCCCGATCAAGCCATAAAGCATCCGCGCCGCCAAGATTCCGGCAAAGATCGACACCAGCCCCGCGCCCGAAAAGACCGACGGCATCAGTTCAAACGACCCCTCCTCGTCATCGCCGAGTTTACGGCGCACATATTCGCCAACAGCAATCAGAATGGCCCCCAACCCGATTGCAGCCATGACCCGCATCCGCTCGGTCAGCAGGCCTTTTTCGACGCCATATTGGACAAGGAAAACGCCTGCCAATGCCAGTGACACGGCGGCAACTGCAAAGAACCAATTCTTTTGCAGCCACGTGCCGATCTTCTCGCCAAACCCTTCTTTGAACACAAACGCTTTCGGGGTAGAGGGTTCATCGACCGTTTCATCTGCATTTGCGCGACTCTGCCAGATCGGGGTGATTTCTGGCGCAGGCGGTTCAGATGCTGCGATTGGATCGGTTTCGCTTCCCGCAATCGGTTCGGGGTCTTGTTCCGGTGTGGATTCCGGATCAATCCATCTCGCAGGTGTTTCAGCTATCGTCTCAGCTTGCACCGATGGGCGCGGCGTACGTTTCAGCGCCTCTATCTCCGTGCGCAATTCGCGGATTTTGCGGTTGGTTCCCAGCTGCGCAAAGAACAACCCTATCGGCAGAACGACTGCGATCAAAAAGACCAAAATCGCCAGCAGAGCCCACTCGTCCATACCGCTCATCCCTCTGTTTTTTCACAAAGGTTACAGGTCCGCGACAGCGCAAACAATCTTTATTTGAACAGGCCGACCAGCGCGGTTTTGATGATCCCGGTGACTTTCGGGCGTTTAAGAACGCTAAATGGCATTGGGCGGCACACCTCCATCGCGGCGACGCCAACGCGTGCTGTCAGCGCACCATTGATAACCCCTTCGCCAAACCGGCGGGACACTTTCGCCAACGCCCCGCCCCCGGCAACAGATCCGATCAGATCATCCCCGATCGCCACCGCTCCCGTGGCAATCAGATGCGTTGCGACGGCCCGCAGCAAGCGCCATGACCCCAATGTTCCGGTGCGCCCTCCGTAAATCTGCGCAACCCGCCGCACCATCCGCACATTGGCGGTCAGCGCGACCAGCACGTCCATCAAGGGCAATGGCACAAGCGCCGTGCCTGCCGCCACCAATCGCGAGGCCGCCTGAATTTCCGCCACCGCAGCCTTGTCTAGCGGACCCATCAACTCGCGCTCTGTCAGGGCCAGCACGTCGACCGCTTCCAACTGATCCGGTTCCTGATCCGCAATCGCCTTGCGCGCCCATCGCACATCTTCGCGCGAAGCATAAAGCCGCGTCAGCCGTTCCGCGGTGGCAACCGCCTCGCTGCGTAGTCCGCCCGCTTGTGCATCGCGCACGGCATCGCGCAACGCGTCAATCTTTGCCAACCGGGCAAACCCGGCCAGTTCCCGCAGCAGGATCACAATCAGCGCAAATCCCAGCACCGCAACCAGCCCAAGCGCCACCTGCCCCAGCAGCGTATTGCGGGTCAGCAGGCCAGCAACAAAATCCCATAGTGCGACCGAGATCATCATCCCGACCAGTGCCGTCAGCCCACCCCAGAATATCCGCGACAACCAAGAAGGACGGCGTGTGGCAATCGCCGTTACGGCCTGCATCGCGCGCCCTTCGACAATATCAGGCACCGGCGCTGCCGTTTCCGGGGTCAGGTCATCCTCGATGTCCGCCTCGATCACGACGGGTCCACGTTTAGGGTTCATCAAACATCCTCCAGACATATCGTATATCGGGAAGATTTTCCTCATTACCAGACCCGTCCGTGCGTTCCACCTCGCGAAAGCCTTCGCGTAAGTAGAACCTTTGTGCGCCGATATTCTGTTGAAATGTCCACAATTCCAGCCCGGGTGGGTGACTATTCTTGGCATGATCCAACAACGCTTTGCCAAAACCTTTGCCGCGATATTCTGCGCCAAGATACAGGCACTTCAGCGCCGACTTCTCTTGGACCAGAAATCCCGCAACCTTTCCGTCTGACACAAGTACGCTGGTCCAGCCACCGACGATCAGGCTGGTGATGAAGTCGATATCTTCTTCCGCAGGATGAGGCGTATCGTACCAGTCATTCTCATTCATCCATCCACGCAAAATATCCGCACAAGCCTGCGCATCATTTCGGGTCGCAGGGCGAATGTTCATAACCGATCCCCGATTAAAAATTGTAGGGCTTTGTCCAGTCGGATATGCGGCAGTCCATCACCATCCCGACGTGACAAAACTGGGGGATCGAACCGCATGATCTCGAAATCCGCGTCCAACCATTGTGGCGCGCCCTTGCGTGCGGGGACAAGAAGATGCGCCGGGTCATCGGGCAGATCTCCGGCGTACATCGCCGCTTGTTTACCGGTGCTGGCCAATATCCCTTGAACGGCGTGCAGTTCTTGTCCCGCATGCGTGACCGTCTTCTCTACCGTTGCGCGCAGGCTGGCGATAGCCATCGCGTCAGTTTTCGCGCCTTTGAAATCAGCTCGGTCTTTGGCATCACGCAGCATCGCCTTGATCAAGGCACTTAGCTGCGGGTGCTGCGTGTGGTGCAAGTAATCGGCCTTGGTCGCAACGAACAGAATTTTTTCCACACGCTTGCGCAGAATGCGTGACAGCCAGCTATTGCGCCCCGGACGAAACGCGGTCAGCACGTCGCTCATGGCGACACGCAAGTCCTCGACCGCTTGAGGCCCGACATGAATAGCGCCCAGCGCATCGACCAGCACAATTTGGCGATCAATTTTTGCGAAATGTTCTCGGAAAAAAGGTTTTACGACCTTGGCTTTATAGGATTCAAAGCGGCGTTCAAATTCACCATACAGGGTTTTTGAACGCACCTTGTCCGGTCGCGGCAGCGGCGCAAATGTTAGCACCGGCGAGCCATCAAGTTCCCCGGGCAACAGGAAACGACCCGGCGCACATCCTGATAAACCGCTTTCCCGACTGACGCGGAGATAGTCGGTAAATGCCCCAGCCAACGCTTGTGCAGCGACCTCATCAAAGGGCGCAGAGGGATCACTCCCCTCAGACCGGGCCAGCCAGACTTCGGCGAGCGATGCGCGCGCGCTCGCGCGGGCTTGTGTCAATGTCGTCTCTGACCATTCGGCATAAGACTGCGAAAGCAATGGCAAGTCCAAGAGCCATTCGCCCGGGTAATCGACAATGTCGATATGGATGGTCTGAGGCGCGCGCATTCCCGACAGCATACCTGATGGGCGAACCCGAAGTGACAGACGTAACTGACTGATAGAGCGGGTGGATTGTGGCCAGTGCGGCTCGGGCCCGGTCAGCGCCGCAAGATGGGTTTCATATTCGAACCTCGGCACCGTATCGTCGGGTTGTGGCTGAAGGAAGGCCGATTGAATTCGCCCATCGCTCACAGCCAAAAGGCCCGGCATACGCCCCCGGTCCAGAAGATTGGCAACCAACGAGGTAATGAACACCGTTTTGCCTGATCGCGACAATCCCGTCACCCCAAGGCGAACAACCGGTTCGAACATCTCGTTCACCCCGTCGGCGGCATCTTCGACCGCGCGCAAGATCGTATCAGTGATATCCGCGATGCCCATTTCTTTCCCTACCCAAATTAATTATGTAAGCTCGCTCATGCCACTTGGCAAATGCTGAATTCCACGATAGGCCCGCTAAATGCCTCGTTTTGCTCTGAAAATTGAATATGATGGCGCTCCGTTCTCGGGGTGGCAGCGGCAAAATGACGTGCCAACTGTTCAAGGCGAGATTGAAAATGCGTTGCGTCGCCTCGACCCAGCGCTGACATTTATTCAGGGCGCTGGGCGAACCGATGCCGGTGTACACGCAACGGGACAAGTGGCCCATGTTGACTTGGTCCGCGATTGGCCGGCCGCCGAATTGATGGGTGCGATCAATTATCATGTTCGCCCCAATCCCATCGCGATTCTGGATGTCGCGAACGTCTCTGGCGAGTTCCATGCCCGCTTTAATGCAATTGAGCGGTCCTATGTCTACCGATTGCTGAACCGCCGCCCGCCATTGACATTTGATCGGGGCAAGTTCTGGAAAGTGCATCACCCGCTTGATGTCGCCGAAATGCAGCGCGCTGCAAATTTTCTGATCGGGCGTCATGACTTCACAACCTTCCGGTCCGTCATGTGCCAGGCGAAATCGCCAGTCAAAACGCTGGACGAAATCACGATCACCGAACTGCCCTATCCTCACGGAACGGAGTATCGGTTCTTTGTCCGCGCCCCCAGCTTTCTGCACAATCAAGTGCGGTCAATCGTCGGGACTTTGGAACGTGTCGGATTCCACCAATGGCCTGCTGAACGTGTGCGCGATGCTCTTGCCGCAGCGGATCGCACCGCATGCGGACCGGTTGCCCCGCCCGAAGGGTTGTATCTGGATACGGTTCGCTATCCGGCCGACCCGTTCAGCCAAAAATAAAATCATCTTGTGTGAATTGGTTCGGGTTGATCGTGTTCCCATCGTCGGAAAAAATTCGAATAATATCACCCTGAACATCAATAATCGCACCTGTAGCGGTCGCCGTAATGTCGAGATCAGCTATGTTGAACAGCACTGGATAACCGTTCAGATCAATGACATCCAAGCCCAGTTCGAAATCCATGATGCGGTCGGTGCGATTGTCGGGCACAAATTCAAATATATCCGCCCCCGCACCGCCCCACATCTCATCCGGCCCCAGCCCGTCGATCAGCCGATCATTGCCGCCATGGCCAAACAACACATCAGCCTTACCATGCCCAAAAATCGTATCGTCAGCCGAGGTCCCGTTTAATGTATCCTCGTCCGGGGTCCCCCGGATCAGGCTTTGCCCATTCGGTAAATCCAGGGCAAAGGCGGACACGCCATTTTCAGTGCTGCTGCTAACATACACATAAACCTGCCCACCGTTTTCATATACAGATATCCCCGTAATATCCCGAAGGTGGGTGCTCGGCGTATCCACCAGGGTTTCCAGCACTTTCAGCCGCCCACGATAGTCGATCTCCATCAGGGTCATACCCTGATCGCTTCCAGCGGCCAGAACAAAATCGCGTCCGTCATAGGTAAAAGCCTCGACAATTTGCACGTCGGCAAATCGGGTCTCTGCCGTGTCGGTCAGCGTATCGACATGCTGCAACTTCCCTCCTTGCGAAACACGATACACCAACAGACTGTCCGTCCCCGAAGATGCCAAAATCAGGAATTTCCGCGCGCCCGTATCAATGACGCTCAGGTCACTTACCCCGCTGAACCCTCCCTCGGACGGGGGCAGAGTATAGGTCATCGTCAGTCCCCCGGTTGGGGTCATCTCGTATGTGTGCAGACCCGCATCCAGACCCGAGGCCACGAACAGGAAAGTTTTGCCATGAAACTGCGCCGCCTCGACCGCGCTGACATCCCCCAGATAAAGACCGGGAGTGTCGGCATAGGGCACCGGGTTGCCCAATTGATCCCCAAACAGCTCGTAGGTTGTAAAACCGGGCGTATCCCACTGTACGGATATGAAATATTGTGTGCCGTTATATTCCGCCGTCTCGCCCAGAAGCCAGCGTTGGTATTGCCCGGTCAAATCGGAATAGCTGTCGGTTACGGCAAAAGTTCCACTTAATGTCAGCTCGTAAACAACCTGATTATTGTCAAAATTGCCCGAGGGCAGGATAATGGATTTGCCATTCACCTCAATCACAGTGACGTCCGAAACCCCCACCGTTCCCGAGCTAAGTGTTTCCAACACGTCACTGACCGGAACCAGCGTGCCATCATTCAGAATTTCATAAAGCGACAGCCCGCTATCAACCGCACCTGAAACAACCAGATAAGTTTTGCCATTCGCTTCGACCAGCTCGATATCAGAGGCACCCGCGATCTGACGGTTAATATCGTCTTCGACATTATCGATATTGATCAACTCGATACGCATTGCAGCTCCGACTCATTGCATAGTCGCAGCCTGCCCCAGTATGGTTAATCGAATCTGAACGTCAGGTGTTGAACAGGAAATGCATCACATCGCCGTCCTTGACGATGTAACCTTTCCCCTCGGCCCGCATCTTGCCAGCTTCCTTGGCGCCCTGCTCACCCTTTAATGCGACAAAATCGTCAAAGGCGATGGTTTCTGCTCGGATAAAGCCCTTTTCGAAATCTCCATGGATTACGCCGGCGGCTTTTGGTGCCGTCGCCCCGGCAGGTATGGTCCAAGCGCGGGCTTCTTTCGGGCCAACGGTGAAATAGGTTTGCAAGCCCAACAGCGCGTAACCGGCCTTGATCACACGATCCAGACCCGCCTCGTGCAGGCCCATCTCTTCCAGAAACGCGTCGCGCTCTTCATCATCAAGCTGGCTGATCTCTTCCTCAATCGCCGCCGAAATCACAACCGACCCCGCACCCTGCTCCGCCGCCATTTTTGCCACAGCAGCGGAATAGTCATTCCCATCCGCCGCGTGCGCCTCGTCAACGTTACACACATATAACACTGGCTTGGCAGTCAGCAGTTGTAGCATGTTCCACGCCTTCTGATCCTCGGCGGACACCTCCACAGTGCGAGCGGGCTGGCCGTCCTCCAGCGCCGCCTTTGCCATCTCCAGCAGGCGTTGCTGATCCTTGGCGTCCTTGTCGTTGCCTTTAAGCTTGCGCACAAGGTTCGCCATGCGTTTTTCGATGCTCTCCAGATCCGCCAACATCAGTTCGGTTTCGATCACCTCGGCATCTTCAACTGGATTCACGCGACCTTCGACATGGGTGACATCGTCATCGTCAAAACAGCGTAATACGTGGGCGATGGCGTCACATTCACGGATATTGGCCAGAAACTGGTTGCCCAGCCCCTCTCCCTGCGAGGCGCCTTTGACCAGACCGGCGATATCGACAAAGGTCATGCGTGCCGGGATGATCTGTTTGGACTGCGCGATCTGCGCCAACTGGTCCAATCGCGCATCCGGCACAGACACCTCGCCCACATTCGGTTCAATCGTGCAGAACGGGAAATTTGCCGCCTGCGCCGCTGCCGTGCGGGTCAACGCGTTGAACAGGGTTGATTTGCCGACATTCGGCAGGCCAACGATACCGGTTTTGAAACCCATGAGATGCCTCTTATCCTAATCGCGCCGCTTCTAGTGCGCGATAGCCAGACACGCAAGGCTTAGCTGAACGCCACCTGCGCGATAGGGGGCAGGTAGGTTGACACCTCGTCCCAACTCTCGCCGCCATCTTCGGACACCCACAAGTTTCCAGTGGTCGTCCCAACCGCTAATCGCTCGCCTGTTTCGTCCACCGTCAGCCCGTGACGATAAACGAGGTCATAGCTCAGCCCCTGCGGCAGCCCCTTATCCAGCGCGCGGAACGTCTTGCCGCCATCGGTGGTTTTCGTTATCACAAATTTCGCGTCGACGGGCACGCGGTACTGATCCTTGATCGCCGGGGCAAACCACGCGGTGTCGCGATCGATTGGGTGCGCGGCCACCGCAAACCCGAAATTCGACGGTTTTACATCAGTCAATTCGCGAAAATTCTGTCCGAAATCATCCGACACATACATCCCGCAATGATGTTGGCACCAGATGCGATTCACGTCCGCCTCGCAGGCTGCAATCAGATGCGGGTCCTGACTGGTCGGGTCGCCGGCCTGTTCAGGCGGCAGAAATTCGGCGTTGAACCCGTATCCGCCCTGTTCCCAGGTATTACCCCCATCCTCGCTGATCCAGACACCGCCGCAGGACACGCCTAGCGACATACGGCTCGTGTCGCGCGGGTCAATCACAATCGAATGAATGCCGGGATGGTCATACCCACCGCCGAACCATTTTTCGCGCTGAGGTTTGTTCCACAAGTCTTCGACCAGCATCCAGCTATCGCCTCGATCCGTCGATTTGAACAGGCCACCCGGCAACGTCCCCGCCCACAGCTCTCCGGGTTTATCTGCCCCCCCGGCCACCATGGTCCAAACGAAATCGAGCGCCGGGGCATCCGGTGCGTCACTCGCCGGATAGGCTGGGACGGCAATTTCGGTCCATGTCGCGCCATTATCGTCGGATCGGTGCATCTTGCAGCCGAAATGCCCATGGTTCAGCAGCACATATTCTGTCCCGTCGCGCGGGTCTTTCAGAAAGGCGGGTGCGGGTTCCGCCAGAAACGCGGGCTCCCCCATCTGCTCCCAGCCCTTTGCGCCGCGATCAAACGTGAACAACCCTTTGCGCGTCGCAACATGTAACCGATTTGCCATCTGTTATCCCCCTGACAAAGCCTGCATAATGTAAATTTCCGAGGACGGTTTGACCGCGTCCGACAGCCTCACCCGATCCTCAATCATCTCGCCATCAACAAAGATGTTGACGTGTTTGCGCAATCGCCCCTGTTCATCAAGGATATATCCAGCCAGAAATGCATCCGCCTTAAACGCATCCGCCAGCAGGCTGCGCACATCCGCGCCCTTTGCCTCCAGCATTGGGGTGGGACGGTGGCGGGCCATGTGGCCGGTGAATCGGATTGTCGGCATATATGTCTCCTGTCGCCACGATACTCCGATTTTGCGTTTCGACAAATCCAATCTCTACGCTTGCACTTCGCACGGATATACGCGAAACCGTTCCCGCATTTGCAGGAGGGGATCATGACTCGCATCGACACAAAATTCGCCGATCTGAAAGCTGATGGAAAATCCGCCTTCGTCGCGTTCGTCATGGCTGGCGATCCCGACTATGACACATCACTGGAGATCGTGCGAGGAATGCCCGCCGCAGGGGTGGATGTCATCGAATTAGGCATGCCCTTCACCGATCCCATGGCAGACGGTCCGGCCATCCAGCTGGCCGGGCAGCGCGCGCTGGAAAGCGGCATGACGCTGAAACGCACCCTGCAACTGGTCCGCGATTTCCGGACAGGCGACAGCACAACCCCAATCGTGCTGATGGGGTATTACAATCCGATCTATTCGATGGGGGTTGACATATTCTTGGCCGAGGCGAAAGCCGCAGGCGTTGACGGATTGATTGTCGTGGACCTCCCGCCCGAGGAAGATAGCGAGCTGTGCATCCCAGCAGGCAAGGCAGGATTGAATTTCATCCGCCTGACAACGCCAACAACGGACGACAAACGCCTGCCAAAAGTTCTGCAAAACACGTCAGGCTTTATTTATTACGTTTCAATCACCGGCATCACTGGCGCGGCTTCCGCCAGCGCCGACATGGTCGCCCCCGAAGTCGCCCGCATCAAACGCGCCACCGACCTGCCGATCTGCGTCGGCTTCGGGATCAAAACGCCGGAAAATGCCGAAGCGATTGCCAAGATCGCCGACGGCTCCGTCGTCGGCACGGCGATTGTGGACCGGATCGGCAAAGGCCAGTCCCCGGCAAAAGTCCTAGACTTCATCCGCACGCTTGCCGAGGGCACGCATCGGGCGTGACGTGATGGTGCGCCAGATACGCTTTTACGGGGATTCCCACGCCGCCTACCTCAATCTTTCCGCCCTCGCCAGACAACGCATCGGCATACCGGACGGTGGGCCGCACATTACCGGTCGGGTCATACGGGGCGGGTCGGTTATGGGGTTTCGCCGCGGCAAAACCCGATTGCGAACGGCGCAGAAAATACAGAAATACCTGCCCAAAGCCGATCTTCTTGTCCTCGCTTTTGGGCAGGTTGATCTGGAACTTGGCTATTACTATCGACGCATTATCAAGGGCGAGACCATCACCCCGCAGGAATTTGTCGACAGACTGGCCAACATTTACGAGGAGTTCATCGATCGCCTCGCCTTCCCGCCTGCACGAATTGCCCTCAAAGGCGTCAATCTGACCGTGCTGGCCGATGCTGATTTTACGTTTAGATATGTCAACAGTATCATCACCGAAGAAGTGGTCGATCCCGCCCCGGACATGGTGGACGCCTTACGCAATACGCTTTTGGACGAAACCGCACAGAACGCCATGCATCTGAGCTTCAATCACAAGATTGCGGAACTGATCGCCGCCAGGGGCGGCCATTATTTTGACATCAACAATGGCATCTGCGCCCGTCAGCGTGACGGGCGCCCGATGTTGCCGATGAAACTGGGGCAGCAATTCATGCCCGCGACCTTCAACCACCACATTTCTGACAGTCTTTATGTCCGGCAACTGCACTACGTTCGCATGCTACGGTCGTTCGGTTTCAAGGTCGCCTTTATGCGCTAAGCGCAACACTCAGCGCAGGCCGAGTGTGCGCTTGATCATGCCCTAGCGCATCATGCCGGGGGCTTTCAGAAAATGCGCTGCACTTTTCAGGGCTTCGTATGAACCGGGATAATCCTGCCCAAAATGAATGAAGCCGTGATTGACATGTTTATGCAGGACATAGCTGTATGGAATACCGGCCGTCGTCAGCTTGTCCGCCAGCCAGCGCGTATCCGATGCCAGACAATCCAGTTCTGCCTCGGCCAGATAACAGGGCGGCAGGCCGGACATATCCGCCTCGGACAATTCGCCATATTTGGGATTAGGGTGATCGTCCAGATACCAATCCCACACTTGCTCCATCATATAAGTGGCAAGCCCATATTCTCCGCCGCCAAATTCTTGATGGGCTGGGGTGTCAAACTTGCGTCGATAGCAGCCATACCAGAGCAGCAGCGATGATATCGCCTGTTCGTGCCCTTCGTCCCGCAAACGCAGTGCCAGCGCCAGCGCCAGATTGGCCCCGGCAGAATCGCCGCCGACAACCAGTTTCTTGTCCGGGTGATCCTTGCAGAGTTTAACCGCCAGTTCCACCAGCATATCCAGCCCGGCTGGGTAGGGGTCTTCGGGCGCCAGCGGATAGTCGGGGCCGATCACTTGATACCCGCTTAACATTGCCAGATCAGACATGATTGCCCCATGCGTGACGGTATCGCAATTCACCCATCCACCACCATGGATATACAGGATGAGTGCAGATGGATCAGGATTGGGCGGCGTATAAGTCCGGATCGGGCCCACTTCGACCATTTTGACCTGATCAGCATGCCGACCAAGCAAATTCACACGCGCTGCGCGGGCAGCGGCACGGATTTCGGACATATTGTCTTTGGTCTGAACCATACGCGGCGCAGAATATCGCGCGGCCACCTCCAGAAGTTTCGGGTCGATCTCTTTCATGGCGTTCCTCCCTAGCCCTGATTTCTCTTCAAGAACATCATCAAAACCAAACCGATTGGCAATCCCGGCGAAAAAACGAACATCCAAATGGTGTGTTTGACCAAATTGCCATGTGTCAAACTCCGGCGGAAACCCGCCGGTCAGCGCAAGTCATACCTTGAATACTGCCCGCACAATAAATCCGCGATTTCAGATTATGCTATTGAAATACATAGACATTCCGGAAATTGCCGCGTGGCAATCCGTTCTTACACTGGTCAATCTTCCCCAATTGTCACTTTTCGGGTATGTGTCGCCCATGAGAATGATTGCTGCAGTATTGATTATCGCCCTGACCGCCGCTTGTGCCCAACAGCCGCAGGTCTCGACCGTTTCTGTCCGAATGAATGATGTCGATTGCCTGGCCGAAGCCTTGTATTTCGAAGCACGCGGCACTGGCGAGCAGGGACTGCGTGCCGTCGGCGAAGTCATCGTTAACCGCGCCAACGACCCGCGTTTCCCTGACACGATCTGTGGCGTTGTCGATCAACGCTATAACGGGTCTTGTCAGTTTTCCTATAGATGTGACGGCAAACCAGAAGAGTTCACCAACCCCATCGCCTATGCAAACGCACAATCGGTGGCGCATCAATTGCTCAGCAATCGTGGTGAGGATATCACCAATGGTGCGCTGTTCTTCCATGCCTCTAGCATGGCGCCAGGATGGTTTGGCACCTTGACGCGTCACGGCCAGTTTGGTGGGAATATCTTCTATAGCTGATTTCACCGCTTGATCCCGCCAGTCTTGCGCGGCAGATTGCGCGACATGGCAAAGCTGTATTTCAATTATTCGACAATGAACGCAGGCAAAAGCACGATCCTTTTGCAGGCCTCACACAATTATCGCGAACGCGGAATGGACACCTATTTGATCACCGCAAAGCTCGATGATCGTGTCGGACAGGGCCGGATCGGCAGCCGGATCGGGATAGGGGCGGATGCGGATCTGTTTGACAGTGGAAGCGACCTGTTCTCGATGATCGAAACGCGCATAGCCCAAGGGCCCATAGCCTGTGTGTTGATTGATGAAGCTCAATTCCTGTCGCCCGATCAAGTCTGGCAATTGGCGCGCGCTGTTGATGACCTGAACGTGCCTATCATGACTTATGGCCTGCGGGTCGATTTTGTCGGGAACCTGTTCCCAGGATCGGCGACTTTGTTGGCACTTGCTGACGAAATGCGTGAAGTCCGCACGATTTGTCATTGCGGGAAGAAAGCCACGATGGTTGTGCGCATGGATGCCGACAGGAACGTGTTGACGGGCGGTGACCAAGTGCAGATCGGTGGTAACGAAACCTATGTCAGCCTGTGCAGAAAGCATTGGCGCGAGGCGGTTGGCCGCTAGAATCACCCCGACTTGCTGAAAGATTCCTCAAGAAAAAGGACCGATTCCCATTAGAATTACAACCTTTGGGGATACGTCTTCTTAACCTATATCGGCAGGGTTGAGATAACCCGTTAACATTTTATTCATTAACCATGATATATCGAGAAAACCATATTTATGCACGAAACGGACACAGTTTGAACATGTTTGACGGCCAATTCTCGTCCCGACGAAAGTCATAAAGTTCCTTGCAGCCAACAGTGTCCAATTTTAGCGGCTGCAAGTCATGTAAAGGGCGAGGAAATGCGATTGTTTCGAAAAGGACGCGACGAAAACGCGTCGCCAGAAACCAGTAAACGAGCGGACCCCCCGCTAAACAAGAAACCCGAACCCACAACCAGTACGATTAAGAAAATGGAGAATATCATGTCCCACGATATTAGTGCACTATCAGGAATTAACGGATTTATCGGCGCGTGTCTGGTCGATAGTGAGTCCGGAATGGTTATCGCAACCGAAGGCGGTGGCAAGCTTGATCTGGATACAGCTGGCGCTGCCAACTCGGAAGTTGTCAAAGCCAAGAACCGCGCCTTGGCCACGCTTGGTCTGGACGACACAATCGAAGACATTCTGATCACGCTGGGCAAGCAGTTCCACCTGATCCGTCCGTTGGCGAAAAACTCGCAGGTTTTCCTGTATTTGGCCCTGGACAAGAAAAACGCCAACCTGGCGCTGGCACGTTTGGAACTGAAGAAGGTCGAAGGCACGCTCGACATCTAATAAAGAATTGTTCGGAAAAGACGCGGTCTTCTGGCCGCGTCTTTTTTTATTTGTGCGTTATTTCGACCCCCAATTCCTTCATCAAAAGCGAATAACACAGTAGCGCGAACAAAAAGAACGCGACCATAATCAATTCATGTTTGAAGGCGTGCGAGTGGAAGAATTTTCGGTCGCGATGGTGGATCACATCCATCAGTTCATCCCCGATCTGAACCGAAAGGAATGTGCCAATCCCTGACAGGATCACGATTCCCCAATACGGATAGGGATGTGTGATGATCTGATGCATCAGCTGGGTCAAGAAGGTGGTTTCGTAATACTGCGGCGCCAGAAATACCGCATAGAGATTCATCCCGATAGCAATCCCCCAAACAACGATTTCCGAGACCAGCATCCGGATGCCAAACAGCAGGCGCAATGGAAAATCCAGCAGGAAACCAGCGTCTGCAATAGGGGTGCACAGGACAAAAAAGCTCCAAGTCAGGGCGGCCGCCACGCCACCGGTCAGCAGACCGAACTTGATGCTGAGATAGGCGAAATAGCCTACCAGCAATGCCATCAGCAACAGGAATTTGATCAGAACCTGATTGCGATGGGATGGGGTTTTCGTGGTGTCAGACATGGGGATCGTCTTACATAATGATCTCGACGCCGCCTTGATCCAGATCAGCCGTCGGATTGCCGCTGATGACCAAATCGGCGTGGTCGGCCGGGGCTTCGCGGATCAGATAGGCGTCTTCCTCTGCCATCCAGCTTTGCCAGAGGGAAAGGGCGTGATCGCCGTCCCGTTCCAGCCCGCGGCGCAGACGGATCGCGGGCGGAGTTTCGACATAGATGCCAAAGGTCAGATAGGGGCGGAACGCCGCGCGCAACGCGCTGACGCCTTCAACAATCAGGTGCGGGGCTGGCGGCACGTCGCGCCAGTCAGCCAGCGTCTTGGTGCCCCAATCATAACGTTGATAGTGTGCCGGTCGGTTAGCGCAAAGCGGTTCAAGGACCTGTTCAATCATGCGCGGATACCAGTCCAGCGGATTATCCCACTCGGCAAAATCATCGGTGTGGATGATGGCGCAGTCCAGTTTCCCCGCCAGCCGCTCTGCCAACGTCGATTTCCCGGACCCACCGCAGCCGTCAATCGCGATGATGGCAGTGGTCATTCCGTCAGGCCGGTTCTTTGCCCCGATGCGGTTGGCGATATCGTCCAGCGTCAGGATCAATACATCCGCCCGCCGATCGGCACATCATGGTCGGGGCGCAATAACACCACGGCATCGTTTTCATCCGGCACGCCCAGCACCAGACATTCCGACATGAATTTGCCGATCTGGCGCGGGGGGAAGTTGACCACGCCCATCACCCGTCGACCGATCAGGCTTTCCGGGGTGTAGTGGACCGTAATCTGGGCCGAGGACTTTTTTTGCCCGATCTCCGGTCCGAAATCGACCCAGAGCTTGATCGCGGGTTTCCGCGCCTCGGGAAACGGTTGGGCGTCGATGATTTTACCGACGCGGATGTCGACCTTCAGGAAGTCGTCAAAACTGATTTCGGACATGTTTACCCTTTCAATTCACGGGAACGGTTGGCGGCGGCGGCTACCGTGCGGCGCATCAGGTCGGGCAGCCCATCATCTGCCATCAGCACCGACAGACCGGCCAGCGTCGTGCCGCCGGGGCTGGAGACGTTGATGCGTAGCTGTTCGGGGCTTTCATCCGACGCTTCGGCCAGTGCGCCGGACCCGGCGACGGTCGCCTTCGCCAATTGCATCGCCATGTCGGCGGGCAGCCCCTCGGCCTCGCCCGCTGCCGCCAGCGCTTCGATCATGTGGAAGACATAGGCGGGGCCGGACCCTGACACGGCGGTCACCGCGTCCATCTGGTCTTCGTCGGTCAGGCGTACGGTCTGTCCGACCGCTTGCAGCAGGCTTTCGGCCAGTTGCAGTGCGGATTCATCAACACGGGCGTTGCCGATGATGGCCGTGATACCCCGTCCGACAGCGGCGGGCGTGTTGGGCATGGTGCGGATAATCGGCGTGTTAGCCCCGAAGGCCGATTCAAAGGCCGCGATGGACGTGCCGGCGGCAATCGACAGGAACACCGTTTCGCCCCCTCCGAATGCCGAGATTTGATCCAACGCCTCCCCCATCATCTGAGGTTTGACGGCAATCAGGCAGACGGCGGGCGCATCGGGCAAATCGCCATTCACCACAGCGCCTGTCTGTCGGACCCAGTCCGACGGGTTGGGATCAATGATGGAAATAGATGATGCGGGCACCCCGGCGTCAAGCCAGCCTTGCAACAGTGCGGAACCCATTTTCCCGCAGCCGAGCAGCACAAGCCCGCGGGTCTTTACAGCGTCTAGCGACATATCCCCTCCATCAGGCCGCAGCCCGGGACGGGTTATGCGCGGCCGTAAGCCTCGTCAATGGCGACCGTCATGGCGGCGGCCGGCGTTTCGTCCCCCCAGCATACCAGCTGGAACGCAGGATAAAACCTCTCACACGCCAATACGGCGCGACCAACGATGTCGTCAATCTGAATGGCGGTGGCTGTGCCTTCGCCCGCCAGATTGAGCCCGTACCGATAGACCATCATTTTCTGTTCGCGCCAAAGACTGAACGCACCAGACCAGCATTTGTCATTCGCCTGGTTCAAAAGGTCATAAAGGTTTGGGAGTTTCTCCTCCGCCGGGTCCATGTCGAAGGTGCAAATCATGCGGAGCGTCTCGTCATAAGGGCTCCATGCCAGCGACAGGGAATAGGTGGTCCATGATCCGTCAATCACCATTGCGATCTGATCGGGGGCAACCCGGTCAAAGTCCCACTCGTTATGAGCGGCGAGATGTTCAACAATATCAATGGGGTGGAGGTCGTCAGTAGTCAGGTCATGCTCGACTGTATTCATATGCCTACCTCTTTGGTGTGCAGATGCGGCCCCAATAATTTGGTGACCCCACCAAGGATCGCGGTTTGCCCGCTTGTCCCTACGAGATATGGTGTGTGTTTTTGGGGGATGTGTAAAGAAGTTTTTTGCCCCGCCCTTCGATTTCAGTTGAGAGGTCATAGCCCGCTGATTAGCCTGATGGAATCGGCAGGAGGGACGTATGACAATTTTAGCGACCGTGGTTTATGCGATCCATACGCTGTTCGAACTGCTGTTCGGTACAAGCGCTTACCTAAGCGGCGCATCATCTTCCCAATCCGCCGAGGATCGCGCAACCCAGCCTGTAGAACTGAAAATTGCTTTCCGCTTCATGGGAAGCGCCTTGTTTGCGCTCGGCGTGCTCGGCGCCATCGTCTTGTTTGGCCCAGGCGTCGGATCACCAACCGCCAAATACGTCGCCATCGGACTAGCGATTTTCCACGGTCTGGGGGTTATCGGCAGCGTTTGGACCTCCGCACCCGGTTTTAGAACTTACTGCAAACCATTAGCCTTCGGCGCCGTGATCGTGCATGGATCACTCGCTTTGGGTTTTGCGGTGGTGGCGTTGGGGTGAGGGTCATTCTGGTTTAACTGTATGTTCCTCAAACTTAGAATGATTAGAGAGTAGTCTTATTTGGGTTGAAGAAAGAGCATTGTAATGTTTCGGTTAAAGCTCCCCTTTCTTGTCAGACTGATCATCAACGCCACATACACGCCGGAGCGCCACGGCGCAAAAGGCGAAGCGAAACTTTCTCGCAAACTCAACCGGCTTCTCAATCCTCAAGAATATACGATTTTAAACGATATCATCTTACCGACCCAATACGGTACAACGCAGATTGACCATATTGTTGTCTCCAGATTTGGCGTTTTTGTTATCGAAACCAAGAATATGGTTGGCTGGATATTCGGTTCAGAAAACCAAAAAACTTGGACCAAATCAAATCGCGGAAATAAATCTCAGTTTCAAAATCCAATTCATCAGAATTATCGGCATGTCCAGACACTTCGGAATCTATTAAATATTCGCGCAATCCATCTGCACAGTATTATTGCATTTGTCGGGGACGCAGAACCTAAGACACGGTTGCCTTCAAATGTTGTCTGGGACATTCAAGCGGCGGCAGATTTGATTAGGTCAAAACGGATAACTGTGTTTTCAACTGCTCAAGTTGATGAAATTCTTCGGACAATTGGTCGAGCGGGAATAGAACCGACACAGCAAGTCAAGCACGCACATATCCAAAACATTAAAGCAAATATTCACGCGAAACGGTCTGATTTTTCACGATGCCCGAAATGTGGTGGTAAGTTAGTTGTACGACAAAACCGCAGAACGAATGAAAACTTCATGGGCTGCACCAATTTTCCAAAATGTCGGGGAACGCGTCCGATTTCTCGCTAGTGCTCAGAAACCAAGAATTGCGCTCCGTTCGCGATCGGCGTAGCCTTTCAGTTTATAAATTTAGGGGGAACAAATGGGTATCGCAGCATTAATCATTTTCATTCTGGTCGGCGCGATTGCCGGGTGGCTGGCGGGTCAGATCATGAAAGGGTCGGGTTTCGGACTGGTCGGGAATATCGTTGTCGGGATCGTGGGCGCGTTCATCGCCGGGCTGATCCTGCCGCGCGTTGGGCTGGGGATGGGCGGAGGCTTGTTAGGTTCCGTCATCGCCGCCACAATTGGCGCGGTAATCCTGCTATTCATTATTAGGCTGGTGAAGCGAGCCTGATAATTTAGGCCAGCGGGTCGGGAATGGTGTGAGGTTTCAACAATCTGGACACCGTGACTCCCGGTTTGCCCGCTGGTCATTCCTGATACGCTTTGGCTTCTGGGAGCGAACGCGACAGAAGATTGGATCAACTTGTTTCAGATCGCAGAATGTCCGCCAAATTTGAGGGAAGGTCACCAAATCTCAGACGAAGAGTGTCAAGAGACGGAAACTTGATACCAGAGATTTCAATCGCGTCCTCACAAAGTTTAACATCTATGACTTGCAAGGCTGTTGCCGTGGCCGAGCCAAGACCACCACGACTGCGTGATATCTCAGTCGAATATAACGTGGTTCTAGCTTTCACGAAAGAAACCATGATGACGGTTTCGTTCGGCGAGTCCTCGATCGTGAAAACAGCCTTAACTGATGATCCTGCAATTTCCTTTTGTACCGGGCGAAAACCCACCTTCATGTCTTTGGCCCGAAAATCTTCGATAGCACCGGTGAAAATATCGGTGGGAAAATCTTTTATCGCGTATTCATGAAAGGCCAGATTTTCCAGAAATTCTTCTACAATTTTGATGCCAAGTTCGCCAATTACGCTGGCGTCGTCCGGCAAATCCAGAAGTTCGAGTGGATCCATGTAGAAGCTCGAATAGAGTCCTAATGGCTTGTTCTTGCCCATCGGATAAAGCGCGAAATTTAAGGATTCGACATTGGAAATGTTTATGTGAGTGTACGTAATTTCTGGTGATAAGAGCCGTTTTTCCAGTCGCAACTTTGATGAAATCAAATTCGTTAACGGATTAAACGCTTGCACCTTCTTATTGATACCTAACACGACGTCGGCACGGCTAATGCCTCGAAGCGCGCCTGGATTATACTCCACAATCGGAGTCGCCCAAGAAATCCAAAACTGCTTCAGATAGCGCGCTTTTGTGGGCATCTATTTTTTTGTCGCGGTCGTCCGTTTGGTCGTTGTTCGTTTCGCCGGGGCTTTCTTCTCCAACGCCTCGATCCGGGCCCTCAGCGCATCATTTTCCTCACGCGCTTTCACGGCCATGTCGCGCACTGCGTCGAATTCTTCACGTGTGACGAAATCGCGGTCGGCCATCCAGCGGTCTACCCAGGATTTGAATGCCGTTTCGGCCTCTTCCTTTGCACCTTGAGCGACGCCCAATGCGTTGTTCATAAGCTTGGACATATCGTCGAAAATCTTGTCGCGAGTCTGCATCTTAATATCCTTTCGGTTTGCACATATATGGGCGCTCACGCAGGATTTGCCAAGGGCGGGTTGACTTTGGCAGCCGGGCGCAAGATCAAGACGGACGGAGGAACCCGATGCTGCTGACCCTGCCCTTCCCGAATATCGACCCCGAGATTTTCAGCTTCGAGCTGTTTGGGTTCAACTTTGCGCTGCGCTGGTATGCGGTGGCCTATATTGTCGGCATCATTATCGGCTGGCGCATTCTGGTTCGGATGATGCGGCGCGACGATATCTGGGGCGGACGTCCTCCCCTGACGCCTGAAATCGCCGAAGACATCCTGACCTGGCAGATCATCGGGATCGTGCTGGGCGGGCGGTTGGGCTATGTGCTGTTTTACAACTGGGACTATTATTCGCAACATCTTGGAGAGATCTTGCAAATCTGGACCGGTGGCATGTCGTTCCATGGCGGATTCCTTGGGGTCATCATCGCAACCTATTTATTCACGCGGCGCTACAAGGCACCGTTTCTTTCGGTGGGTGACGCGATGGCGGTTGTGACACCGGCGGGGATATTCCTTGGACGGATCGCGAATTTCATCAAACCCGAGTTGTGGGGACGCCCGACGACCGTGCCCTGGGCCGTCGATTTTCCCGATCCCGTCGCACAAACCTGTCCGCCGGACTGGCTGCTGCCCTTTTGCACCCGCCATCCCAGCCAGCTTTACGAAGCGGCGCTAGAGGGGATCGTGTTGGGAATTCTGATGCTGTTCCTTGCATATCGGACGAAACTCCTGCATTACCCGGGGCGGGCAATGGGCGTGTTCTTCATGTTCTATGGCGCCTCGCGCGTGTTCGTGGAGTTTTTTCGCGAAGCCGACCGGATGTTCATTACCCCCGATAACCCGTTGGGCCACGTGGTCCGCTGGGGCGAGTTCGGCATCACTCAGGGGCAGCTTTTGTCCCTTCCGATGATTTTGGTCGGCGCAATTCTGTTTATAATGGCAAGGAAACGTGTCTGAGCTAACCCAAATTATTCGTGACCGCGCGCCGCTTAGCGTCGCCGACTATATCAACCTGTGCCTTGCGCATCCCGAGCATGGCTATTACCGCACCCGTGATCCGCTGGGGGTCAGCGGGGATTTCGTAACTGCGCCCGAGATCAGCCAGATGTTCGGCGAGATGATCGGCCTTTGGCTGGCGCAAGTGTGGCTGGATCAGGGCTCGCCCTCGCCATTCGTTTTGGCCGAGTTGGGGCCGGGACGCGGGACATTGATGGCCGACATACTGCGGGTGACACAGATTGTGCCGGGGTTTCTGGACGCAGCGCGGGTGGTGATGGTGGAAACCAGCGATGCGTTGCAGGAAAAGCAAGAGGAAACCGTCGGCGACGTGCTATATGTTGATCGGATCGAGGATGTGACAGATGGCCCTCTGTTCCTGATCGCCAACGAATTTTTCGACGCGCTGCCGGTGAGGCAATTCCGCAAGGTGGACGATTTTTGGCAGGAACGGCAGGTGCGTGAAACCCTGACCGAAGGCTGGTCGCGGCCCGCGGCAAACCCGGCCTTGGACAAGGCCTTCCCCATGACCGCTGATGCGCGGATCGTCGAGGTCAATCCCGAGGCCGAGCGTATCATGTCTCTGATCCGCGCCCGCGTCGATCAAGGCGGTGCGGCGCTGGTGATTGATTACGGCGAGTGGGACGGAATGGGCGATACGCTACAGGCCATCCAAGCCCACGCACCGGTGGATGTGTTCGATCATGATCACGGGTCCGCCGACCTGACCACCCATGTACGGTTCAAGCCATTGGCGCAGGGTCGGCATTTTTTCACAACGCAGGGCGCATTTTTGCGCAGATTGGGAATTGAAGCCCGCGCCGCGAAACTGGCGGCCAAAGCGCCCGATGACATCGCTGCCGCGCTTGCCCGCTTGACGGGATCGGATCAGATGGGCAGCTTGTTCAAAGTGCTGGCGCTGGTGCCTGATAATGCCCCAGAACCCCCGGGATTTGTTGATGACCACCTTTGAAACCTCGCCTCTCCTTACGCCTCGCCATGGGTTTTTTACCCGGGCTGGCGGCGTGTCAGACGGTGTATATCAGGGCCTGAACTGCGGCCCGGGGTCGGGTGATGATCCGACAAAGGTTGCCGAAAACCGCGCACGGGTGGCTGGGGCGCTGGGGGTGGACACCCTGTTGTCTGTCTATCAGGTGCATGGCAACGACGTGGTAACGGTGACGGAACCATGGATAGACGCGCCGAAAGCCGACGCCATGGTCACTAACAATCCCGGCATTGCACTCGGTGTGTTGACGGCGGACTGCGCGCCCATCTTGTTTGCGGATGCCAAGGCCGGGGTGATCGGCGCGGCCCATGCCGGATGGAAGGGTGCGCTTTACGGTGTTGCGGAAAATACGATGGGCGCGATGGAGGCGCTTGGCGCAGACCGGGCGAATATTACTGCCGTCATTGGCCCCTGTATCAGCCAACCAAATTACGAGGTCGGACAGGAATTTTTTGAAACTTTTGCCGACGAGGACCCGGATCACACAAGGTTTTTCACCAATGCACCGTCAGGAAAATACCTGTTCAACCTGCCGCTGTTCCTGTTGAGCCAACTGCGCGAGCTTGGAGTCAAAGACGCCGACTTGGTGCAGTGCTGCACCTATGCCGAGGAAGACGCCTACTTCTCTTTTCGCCGCACAACGCACCGATCGGAACCTGACTACGGGCGGCAGATTTCCGCGATCACCCTGTAACGAATTCAAACGGCACGCCCGGTTGATCCTTGGCACAGCGGATCACAAGCGAGGTTTTCACGCTCGCCACATTCGGGGCCGATGTCAGTTCCCGGGTTAGGAAAGTCTGAAATGTGGACAAATCGGGCGCGATGCATTTCAGGATAAAATCAATCTCGCCGTTCAGCATATGGCATTCGCGAACATATGGCAGTGCGTTCATGTGATCTTCGAATGCCTTCAGATCGCCCTCGGCCTGAGAGTGCAGGCCAACCATCGCAAATACCTGCACTTCGAAACCCAACGCATGGGCGTTAACATCGGCATGGTAACCGCGGATTAACCCGGCCTCTTCCAGTGCGCGAACACGGCGCAGGCAGGGCGGAGCGGAAATGCCAACGCGGCTGGACAGTTCAACGTTGGTCATGCGGCCATCTGACTGTAGCTCCTCGAGGATTTTCAGGTCGATGGAATCGAGTTTCAGTGCCGCCATTGTGCCCCTCTTTCTGGATTGGATATTATCGGAAGCTATAAAATTGCGCAATAATATTTCGCGTTTTCAGCAAAAGGGCGGCAATTTCGCGCCTTCACTTGCGGGGGTGCTGACCCTATATACGATAGCAACTTTTCAGATTTGAGGACCTTCCCATGACCGATACCCGTCATACCCGTTTGTTGATTATCGGCTCCGGCCCGGCGGGGTATACCGCTGGGGTTTATGGTGCGCGTGCGATGCTTAACCCGATCCTGGTTCAAGGGATGCAACCGGGTGGACAGCTGACCATCACGACCGAAGTTGAAAACTGGCCGGGGGAGACGGAGATTCAAGGTCCCGACCTGATGGTCAAGATGGAGGAACACGCCCGCGCCGCCGGGACCGAGATCATCACTGACCATATCAGCGATCTGGACCTGTCCAAACGGCCGTTTACCGCCAAGGGTGAAAGCGGCACGATCTATACCGCCGATGCGGTCATTCTGGCGACGGGCGCACAGGCCAAATGGCTGGGTCTGCCGACGGAAGAAAAATTCAAAGGATTTGGCGTAAGCGCCTGTGCCACCTGCGACGGGTTCTTCTATCGCGGGCAGGAAGTTGTGGTGATCGGCGGCGGAAATACTGCGGTCGAAGAAGCCCTGTTCCTGACCAATTTCGCCAGCAAGGTCACGCTGATCCACCGCCGTGACGAGCTCCGCTCGGAACGCATTTTGCAAGACCGTTTGATGAAAAACCCAAAGATCGAGACACTCTGGTTCCATGAATTGGCGGAGGTTGTGGGCGAGGATGATCCGCTGGGCGTCGAAGCGGTGCGGGTGAAACATGTCAAAACCGGCGAGATCACCGAAATCCCGTGCAAAGGCGTGTTCGTCGCCATCGGCCATGCCCCCGCGTCCGAACTGGTCAAGGACCAGTTGGAAACGCATATGGGCGGCTATGTGGTGACAAAACCGGACAGCACGGAAACGTCTATCCCCGGCGTGTTCGCGGCGGGTGATCTGACCGATCACAAATATCGGCAAGCGGTGACCTCGGCTGGCATGGGCTGCATGGCGGCACTGGAGGCGGAACGGTTCCTGGCTGCCGAGTCGTGAACCACACACTTACGCTGTCCGGTATCTATTACCGGATGAAATTTTTGCATGAGGTAGGGGATATTCTGAATCAGGTGCGCTCGCCCCAGGGGCGGTCCCATTATGGCGGGCAGCGGGCACTTTACCTGTCCGAAACCCCGGAAGGGTGCCGGATCGCCACGCTGATATATCGGAAAGCGGATGATCCAGCGCGCGGCATATTTCCATTGTCAGTGGAAGGTGGCGAGGTCGTTGATCTGCGCAACCCGGACGCCGTTGCCGCGCTGGGGATTGATCGCACGCACCGGCAGGCCAATTGGCAGGAGTTCCGGGCACAGGGTTTGCCCTCCCCCACGTGGGAGATCTCGGATCGTGTGCGGGAACTGGGGCTGGACGGGATGATTTACGAATCCCGCTCGCAGCCTGACCTAGCCCATTTGACGCTGTTTCGCTGGAACGAGACGGGGGGTCCCAAGATCAGACGTGTCGGTGATCCCATTCCGGATCGGGAATGCTGAACCCTGTCCCGAAATTCGTATCGGGCATAGAACCGGTGTCCAAACGGCGGTTTTCAGCGCCAAAACCCGTCTAATTTACCCTAAACCGATAGTTTCCATTGAGTTCTGCCTGAAAAACAGGCTAGAGGGGCGGCGAATTTCTGTCCTTTAAACGAGACCCCGATGCAAAATCTGAATATTGCGCCCGTCCCCGAGCTTTACGTATCCCATGACAGCGCCGAGAAGCTGAAACTAGAGGCCGCTGACCTGCCAAGCTGGGACCTTTCGGCGCGTCAGATGTGCGATCTGGAACTGTTGATGAATGGCGGCTTCAACCCGCTCAAAGGGTTCCTGTCGGAGGAAGATTATAATGGCGTCGTCGAGAATATGCGCCTTGCTGACGGATCGCTTTGGCCAATGCCGATCACGTTGGATGTGTCCGAGACATTCGCCGACGGGATCGAAGTCGGTCAAGACATCGCCCTGCGCGACCCCGAAGGTGTGATCCTTGCGATCCTGACCGTTTCGGACAAATGGGTTCCCAACAAATCGCGCGAAGCGGAAAAGGTGTTCGGCGCGGACGATCTGGCGCATCCGGCGGTGAACTACCTGCATAACAAAGCTGGTAATGTGTATCTGGGTGGACCGATTGTGGGCATTCAGGCCCCGGTACATTACGATTTCCGCGGTCGTCGCGATACGCCAAACGAATTGCGTGCCTACTTCCGCAAATTGGGCTGGCGCCGCGTTGTCGCGTTCCAGACCCGCAATCCTTTGCACCGTGCGCATCAGGAACTGACCTTTCGCGCTGCGAAAGAGGCACAGGCGAACCTGCTGATCCATCCAGTGGTCGGGATGACCAAACCGGGCGATGTGGACCACTTCACGCGTGTTCGCTGCTATGAGGCGGTATTGGACAAATACCCCGCCTCGACGACGTCGATGAGCCTCTTGAACCTTGCCATGCGCATGGCTGGCCCGCGCGAAGCGGTCTGGCACGGTCTGATCCGCAAAAACCATGGTTGCACCCATTTCATCGTCGGGCGTGACCATGCCGGGCCGGGCAAGAACTCCGCCGGGCAGGATTTCTATGGCCCCTATGACGCGCAGGAGCTGTTCAAACAGCATCAGGATGAGATTGGCCTGGAGATGGTCGATTTCAAACATATGGTCTATGTGCAGGAAAAGGCACAATATTACCCGGTAAGCGAAGTTCCCGAAGGTTCCACGGTGCTCGATATTTCTGGCACTGAATTGCGCCGCCGTCTGGCCGAAGGGATCGAGATACCCGATTGGTTCAGCTTCCCCGAAGTGGTGGCCGAGCTACGCAAAACCCGCCCGCCACGCGCCAAACAGGGTTTTACCGTGTTCTTCACGGGCTTCTCTGGATCCGGGAAATCGACGATCGCCAACGCGCTTATGGTGAAGCTGATGGAGATGGGCGGGCGCCCTGTTACGCTGCTAGATGGTGACGTTGTTCGCAAGAATCTTTCGTCCGAGCTGGGTTTTTCGAAAGAGCACCGCGATTTGAACATTCGGCGAATCGGTTATGTTGCGTCAGAGATCACCAAGAATGGCGGCATTGCCATCTGTGCACCCATTGCACCCTATACCTCGACCCGCCGTGCCGTGCGCGAAGATATCGAAGCCTTTGGCGCGTTTGTCGAAGTGCATGTCGCAACCAGTATCGAGGAATGCGAACGCCGCGACCGCAAGGGATTGTACAAACTGGCGCGTGAAGGGAAAATCAAGGAATTCACCGGGATTTCAGACCCTTACGAGGTTCCTGACAATCCCGAGCTGCGTCTGGACACCGAAGGTGTCGACGTTGACAACTGCGCCCATCAGGTGATCTTGAAGTTGGAACAGCTGGGCTTGATTGCGGCCATGTAAATGGATCGGGCGACCCGGAACCAACGTTCGTTGACCCGGGCGGCGAAATCATCAGTCCCAAAAAAGAAAAATGCGCGGGGGGAAAGGGAACCCCGCGCATTTATGTTCGAAACCCCCCACCAAAGGCAGCGCTCCGAAAACTCTTGCACCACAATATGGAGTGCATTTCCTTCAAGGTAAAGGAAAAGTTTTATGTGTGTAATGAGGGCGTGAGGGCGATCCTTTGGCTACGGGTTACGTTGAGTACATTTTACACACTGACGATCGCGAGATCATGCTGTATCTTGATAAATATCATCGGTAAAAAATTAGTTAACCCCATTCACAAGGCTGCGGCATGTCGAATTCTCCGTCGGAAATGGATCACGAAGAAATCCTGCGCGTGCGCTTGGCCATGCTGCAACAAGAGCATCGGGATCTGGACGAAGCCATTGATGCTCTGTCGCAATCCCCGGGTGCGGACCCCTTGACCATCAAACGCCTGAAAAAGAAGAAGTTGGGCTTGAAGGATCAGATCAGCCGCATCGAAGATGAACTGACCCCTGATATTATCGCCTGAGACTTGCGGTGCCCGTCGCAATCACTATAGTGCGCGCTTCCTGATCCGGAGGGTGACATGAGCAGTCCCAAAATTGGTATCATCATGGGCAGTCAGTCCGATTGGGCGACCATGAAACATGCGGCAACAATACTGGACGAGCTTGGAATTGCGTATGAAACCAAGATCGTATCAGCGCATCGCACACCTGATCGCTTGTGGGAGTACGGCAAAACTGCCGTTGCCCGAGGGCTTCAGGCAATTATCGCTGGGGCGGGTGGAGCTGCGCATCTGCCGGGCATGATGGCGTCGAAAACCCGGGTTCCCGTGATTGGCGTTCCCGTGCAGACCAAGGCGCTGAACGGGGTCGACAGCCTCTATTCAATTCTACAGATGCCGCGTGGCTTCCCCGTGGCGACGATGGCGATTGGCGAAGCGGGTGCGATGAATGCCGGTTTGATGGCCGCGGCCATTCTGGCCAATGGCGATCCTGATTTGGCCGGAAGGCTTGAAGCTTGGCGCGCTGAGTTGTCCGCCTCTATTCCTAATGAGCCAAGCGATGACTGATCCCCTACCTCAAGGGTCGATCATCGGCATTCTGGGGGGTGGCCAGCTGGGGCGGATGTTGTCGGTGGCTGCCTCGCGCCTTGGCTACAAGACCCATATATACGAACCGAGCGCAAACCCACCGGCAGGCGATGTCGCGGCTTATGTGACGACAGCGGAATATTCGAACCTGACCGCATTAAAGACCTTTTGCGATAGTGTTGATATCGTCACTTACGAATTCGAAAACATCCCAGCCGAAGCACTTGATCTGCTGGACACGGTGCGCCCCGGGCGCAATGCCCTTGCCGTATCGCAAGATCGGATTGCCGAGAAAGATTTTCTGTCACAACTCGGGCTGGAGGTTGCCCCCTACGCGGCAATTGACAGTCTGGAGGATCTGCAAAACGCACTGTCTCATATTGGTGTTCCGGCCATCCTGAAAACCCGTCGATTTGGCTATGACGGCAAAGGTCAGGTCCGGATTGTGGAGCCCGGACAGGCTGCTGCCGCTTTTGCGGCCTTAAATGGTGCGCCTGCCGTTCTGGAAGGTTTTGTGGAATTCGTGCGGGAAATTTCGGTGATCGCAGCACGCGGCATGGATGGGGCAGTGGTGTGTTATGATCCCGGAGAAAACGTTCACAAGGATGGGATTCTGGACACCACAACAGTCCCGGCAAATCTGTCACAATCGGCACAGATGGATGCCGTGCTGTTGGCGGGACGTATCCTGAACGCGCTCGATTATGTCGGCGTCATGGGGGTAGAACTGTTCGTGACGCCGAACGGTCTGATCGTCAATGAAATTGCGCCGCGCGTGCATAATTCCGGTCACTGGACCCAAGATGCATGCCTGATCGACCAGTTTGAACAGCATATTCGCGCGATTACGGGGTGGCCACTGGGTGACGGACAACGCCATTCAGACGCAGTAATGACGAACCTGATCGGCGCGGATGTTGTTGGTCTAACCGTCGCGGATGCCGGTGTACATCTTTATGGGAAACACGAGGTCAAGGCAGGGCGCAAAATGGGTCACCTGAACCGGATCTCCCCCAAAACATAAGAAAACGCCGCCCGAAAGAGCGGCGTTAGTGGTGTTATCGGCAATCAGTTATAAACAGATTCTTTGCCGAAATGCTTAACCAGCATGTAATAGACAACCGCACGATATTTGTTACGGTTGGACCGGCCATATGTTTCAATAACGCTGTTGATCCCCTCCATCAGGTTCGGCCCGTCAGCCAGACCCAGCTTTTTGATCAGAAAGTTGTTTTTCACGGTTTCAAGTTCGGAGTCCTGCGAACCCGCAACTGTGGACGCATCGTCATTGTAAATTGACGGGCCTAGTCCGATCACCACTTTGGTCAGCAGATCCATATCGGCGGTCATCCCGCATTTTTCCTTCAGGTCTGCCGCATAAACGGCAATAAGCTCATCACGTTTGCTCATACCTTCATCTCCATTCTAAGGTCGGGACTCCCCCCGGTTGCGTTGGTAGTGACACCCTAGGACACCCGGTATCAACGCGCAACGATTTGTGAATATATCGGGCAAATATCACAAGTTAGCGACGCGATTCAATTTTAGGTTGAGTATTCTAATATATTTTAACAATATCATACGGTTCGCGAGGGTTTTCCATGGGACGTTGTGTGATTGCTGGATACAAGCCAAAGCCCGGGTTTCGCCACGAGCTGGAAAAACTGGTTCGTGCACATCATGGAATATTGCGCGAGGAAGGTCTGGCAACAGACAAAGAGCCCTGGCTTCTTAGCCTTCCTGACGGCACGTTGATCGAAATTTACGAGATCACGGAACAGTATACCAAGGTCACCACCGCCGCCAATCCGCGCGTGTCAGGAGTGTGGCAGTTAATGGATAATATCTGCACCTATGTCCCCCCCGGACGGTTGGACGTCTTGCAAGTGCTGTTCCCGGAAATCGACATGCTGACATGAAAAAGGGGGCACGAAGCCCCCTTTTCCGTTGGTCCTATTGGACAGCTTACATCATGCCGCCCATGCCGCCCATGTCGGGCATGCCAGCGCCGCCGCCAGCGCCCGGTTTTTCGGGCTTGTCGGCAACCATGGCTTCGGTCGTGATCAACAGACCAGCGATCGAGGCTGCATCTTCCAGCGCGGTGCGGGTCACTTTGGCCGGGTCGATAACGCCAAACTTGAACATGTCGCCATATTCTTCGGTCTGGGCGTTGAAGCCGAACGATGTATCGTTGCTTTCGCGGATTTTGCCAGCAACAACCGCACCGTCAACACCTGCGTTTTCAGCGATCTGACGCAGCGGGGCTTCCAGTGCGCGGGTCACGATTGCGATACCAGCCTGCTGGTCAGCGTTCGCGCCTTTCAAACCGGACAGACCTTTGCCAGCCTGAACCAGAGCAACACCACCACCAACGATGACACCTTCCTGAACAGCCGCACGGGTTGCATTCAGGGCATCGTCAACGCGGTCTTTACGCTCTTTCACTTCGATCTCGGTTGCACCGCCGACGCGGATCACGGCAACACCGCCAGCGAGTTTGGCAACACGCTCCTGCAGTTTTTCGCGATCATAGTCCGAGGAGGTTTCCTCGATCTGTGTGCGGATCTGGGCAACACGGGCCTGAATCTCGGCCTTGTCACCAGCGCCGTCCACGATCGTGGTTTCGTCCTTGGTGATGGAGATTTTCTTGGCCGTACCCAGCATATCGACGGTTACGTTTTCCAGCTGCATGCCGAGGTCTTCGGAAATCACCTGACCACCGGTCAAGATACCGATATCCTGCAACATGGCTTTACGACGATCGCCAAAGCCCGGGGCTTTAACAGCCGCGATTTTCAGACCACCGCGCAGTTTGTTGACAACCAGGGTCGCCAGCGCTTCGCCATCGACGTCTTCTGCGATGATCAGCAACGGCTTGCCGGACTGGATAACGGTCTCCAACAGAGGAACCATCGGCTGAAGCGAGGAGAGTTTCTTCTCGTGCAACAGGATGTAAGCGTCTTCCAGATCAGCAACCATTTTGTCCGGGTTGGTGATGAAGTAGGGCGACAGGTAGCCGCGGTCGAACTGCATCCCCTCAACCACTTCGGTTTCGGTTTCCAGACCTTTGTTTTCCTCGACCGTGATCACGCCGTCATTGCCGACTTTCTGCATGGCGTCTGCGATCTGACGACCGATTTCGGTTTCGCCATTGGCAGAAATAGTGCCGACCTGCGCAACTTCGTCGCTGTCTTTGACTTCGCGTGCCATTGCTTTGATCGCTTCAACAACATTGGCAACGGCCATGTCGATTCCGCGCTTTAGGTCCATCGGGTTCATGCCGGCGGCAACCGATTTCATGCCTTCTTTCACGATAGCCTGTGCTAGAACGGTCGCCGTCGTGGTGCCGTCGCCAGCGGTGTCATTGGTGCGCGAGGCAACCTCTTTCACCATCTGCGCGCCCATATTTTCGAACTTGTCTTCCAGTTCGATTTCCTTGGCAACGGTGACACCGTCTTTGGTGATGCGCGGTGCGCCGAAGGATTTGTCGATAACAACGTTACGGCCTTTCGGGCCCAGCGTTACCTTGACGGCGTCTGCCAGCACGTTCACGCCTTTCAGCATGCGATTGCGGGCGTCCGTATCGAATTTTACGTCTTTTGCAGCCATTTTGGATGCTCCCTAAATTCAGTTCCGTTTCGCTCAGCCGATAATGCCGAGGATGTCGCTTTCTTTCATGATCAGCAGGTCTTCGCCGTTCAGCTTGACCTCGGTTCCCGACCATTTGCCGAACAGGATCTTGTCGCCGGCTTTGACGTCCATCGGGATGCGCTCGCCGTCTTCGTCACGTGCGCCTGCGCCAACAGCGACAACTTCGCCTTCGGACGGTTTTTCTTTGGCGGAATCAGGAATGATCAGCCCGCCAGCGGTTTTTGCGTCGCCTTCGATGCGACGAACCACGACACGATCATGCAAAGGTGTGAATGCCATGTGGATGCTCCTCCGAGTTTCCAAGTTAGGGTGGCCAAGTTGGTTTTAGCACTCGCCACCTCTGAGTGCTAACAGGCGGTAGTTAGGCGCGTGCGGCGGGCGAGTCAAGAGATTCAAGGCGAAGTTTTTGCAAAGCTTGAGCGAACCCGTGACAAATGAATTTCTGCTCCCTATAAGGGCGCCGAAATCAGCCATTATGAGACTCAGATGATCAAGATTTTCGGCCATTTGGCCCCCGACACAGACGCCACCGGTTCCGCCCTGATCTGGGAATGGTTCCTGAACGAGGTGAAGGGTAAAAACGCCAAGGCATATGTGCTCGGCGAACCCAACACCGAAGCTGCGTTTGTGCTGAAACGCTGGGGGTTTGAACGGCCAGAGATTTTGAACGATGTCGCCGCTGGTGACGAAGTTGTGGTGGTTGACACCAATAACCCCGCAGAACTGCCGCCGTCGATCAATGACGCAAGCATCGTGGAAATCATCGACCACCACTTGCTGGCGGGTGGGCTGAAAACCTCGGGGCCGATCATGATCACGATCCGCCCGGTCGCCTCGACCGCGACGGTGATGTATGGGCGGATGAAAGACAAGGCCGAGCGCATGCCCGAAGGGATCAAGGGTCTGATGCTTGGCTGCATCTTGTCGGACACGCTGGAATTCCGCAGCCCGACCACCACAGAGCGCGACCGTCAAGTTGCCGCGAAACTGGCAGACGATCTGGGCATCGACATTCCATCCTATGCGGCGGAAATGTTCGAGGCGAAATCGGATATCTCGGCCTTTGCTGACGCTGATCTGATCCGCATGGATTCCAAGAAATACGAAATCGGCAGCACATCGTTCCGCGTCTCGGTTCTGGAAACCACCAGCCCGTCGATTGTGATGGATCGCAAGGACAGTCTCATGAATTCTATGCAGTCGGTTGCGGCCGAGGACGGCGTCGACCAAGTGCTGCTGTTTGTCGTCGACATCCTGAACGAAGCCTCGACCCTGTTTGTCCCCAACGATCTGGTTAAAACGCTGGCCGAAAAGTCGTTTGGCGCGACCGTCACCGGCGATACAGTTCTGCTGCCCGGTGTGGTCTCGCGCAAGAAACAGATTATTCCGAACCTCAAACTCTGATGACCCGCATTCTGGGCAACCTGTCCGAGATCAGCGCCGATTACGACGCACTATTTGTGGACTTATGGGGCTGCCTGCATAATGGGATCGCGCCGTTTCCAGATGCGATTGCAGCGCTACGGAATTTTCAGGGTCATGTGATCCTGCTGACCAACTCGCCCCGCCCACGCGACGGGGTTCGCGAACAACTGGATGCGCTGGGGGTTCCGCGCGAGATTTACCACGACATTGCGTCGTCCGGTGATGCGGCGCGGGAAGCGTTGAATGCGGGACTTGTGGGGCAAAAGGTCTATCATCTGGGGCCGGAACGGGATTTGGGATTTTTCGAAGGGGCCAATGTTGCACGTGTCCCGTTGGAGGATGCCGAGGGTATCGTTTGCACGGGCTTGTTCGACGACCGAAGCGAAAGCCCTGAGGATTATCGGCTGACCATCCGCACTGGCGTCAACCGCGGGCTAAAGTTGCTTTGCGCAAACCCTGATATTTTCGTCGATGTAGGCGAAACCCGAATATATTGCGCAGGGGCGCTGGCACAGGCGTATACCGAGGCGGGAGGCGAAAGCCTATATTTCGGCAAACCCCATGTCCCGATCTATAATCTGGCGCTGGATCGTCTGGCGGCACTGGCGGGCAAGGTGGATCCTGATCGTATCCTGTGTATTGGCGATGGCATTCATACCGACATCCAAGGCGCCGTGGCCGAGGGGATGGATAACCTGTTCATCACTGGCGGACTGGCGGCGGACCGGATACCAGTGGTGAACGGCAAACCGGATCCTGGCGCTCTCGACGCCTATTGTGCCGATGTCCAACTGACCCCCACCTTCGCTATCTCGCGCCTGAAATAACTACCCAGACGTGAAATCCCTGCTATCCTGACCAAGGAGGTCACGACGTGAACATCATCCGCACATATCCTGTTCCCGAGGCCGCCAAAGGGGCCGCTGTCGCGATGGGCAATTTCGACGGGGTGCATTTGGGTCACCAATCCGTTCTGGCATTGGCCAAAGCTGCCGCGGTCACCGCCAATGCCCCATTGGGGGTGATCACGTTTGAACCCCACCCACGCGAATTCTTTGCCCCTGACGCCCCGGCCTTTCGCCTGATGAACGCCGAAACCCGCGCCAATCGGTTGGCAAAGCTAGGGGTCCAGCATTTGTATGAATTGCCGTTCAACAAGGCGCTTTCTTCGCTAACCGCCGAAGCCTTTGCCCGCGATGTGTTGGCCAACGGCCTCGGCATCCGCCACGTTGTCATCGGCGCGGATTTTCGGTTTGGAAAAGGGCGCGAGGGCACGGCCGAGATGTTACAGGCGTTTGGCAAAACCTATGGCTTCGGTGTAACCGTCGCGCCGCTGGTGTCGGACGCGCAGGGCGATTATTCGTCCACGGCAATTCGGCAGGCATTGTCGGACGGACGCCCCGAAGATGCTGCCCGTATCCTTGGTCATTGGCATCGGGTTGATGGTGTGGTGGTGCAGGGCGATCAGCGGGGACGCGATCTGGGGTTTCCGACGGCGAACATCTATCTGGACGGTTTGCACCTTCCGAAGTTCGGCGTCTATGCCGTCCTGTTCGATGTGCTGAACGGCCCGCACAAGGGCACTTACAAAGGGGCGGCGTCTTTGGGGGTGCGCCCGACGTTTGGTGTAAATCACCCGAACCTTGAAACCTATCTTTTCGACTTTTCCGGCGACCTTTATGGCGCCCATGTCTCGGTCGCGCTGGTGGCTTATCAACGCCCCGAAGAAAAATATGACGACCTTGACTCGTTGATCCGCCAAATGAAGGCTGATTGTTTCGAAGCGCGTGAAATCCTGTCAAAGGTGAGTCATTAATGCGATCCCGCTTATTCAATATCTATTTCGTCAGTTCGACCGCACTTATCGCCTCTACCGCTTGGCTAGCCAGCTTTGTCGTCAGCCAGAAAACGCTGCGTAACTGGGTCTTTGCGTTTGGGAAAAGCGGCCGCTGGGGGGTTCGCACGATCCTGAACGGCACGGTGGAAATCCGCGGGCGAGAGAACCTGCCCACCGACCACCCGCCCCTGATCGCCGCAAAACACCAGTCGGAGCTGGATATTCTGATCACTGTATCCGAGTTCCCCGACATGACCACCGTCGCCATGAAAGCGCTGGAAAAAATCCCCTTCTTTGGCCGCGTGATCCGCAAGCTGGGCTATATCATCGTCGATCTTGCCCTGCCACAGGACCGCACACTTCAGGTGGTTGAAGGTGCTCGCAAAGCCCATACCGAAGGTCGCCCCATCGTGATTTACCCCGAAGGGACCTTGATGGCGCTAGGGGCAAAGGAACGCTATCGGGGCGGTATTTGGCATATCTATAATGACCTTGGCATAGCTGTAACGCCGGTTGCCATGTCGGTTGGAACCATCTGGCCACGGCGCGAGAAACGGAAATTTGTCGGCCAAACGGGCGCGTATGAATTTCTGCCGCCGATCCCGCCGGGACTGGGTAAGGATGACTTCATGGCCCTGTTGGAGAAGGTTATCGAAACCAACACCATGCGTTTGATCGAAGAACATGCCTCGGGCGAGGTGCTCGATGCCGCACGGGATCGCTATGCCCGTGGTGTCGGAAACGAAGACCTACCCTGGCAGGCGGAAGAGGACGCGCAACGTCGTCAGGCGACACAGCCTAAATAACCGACATGCGCCATTGAAGAATGGTCTTTGCACGCGCAGAACACCGGCGTCGATGCCCCAATGACCTGACCACCGGGACAGTCTGAACAAGCATCATCTCCTTGAACAACTGATCCTCATGTCAGCCGTTTAGGGTATGTCGGTATTGAAAATACAGTCTGGTTTAACGCCCGATTAGGGCAACGGGCGCGTTTTCATCCTCGGCAAAATCTTTGGGTGGATTTTCCACCACTGTGGTCGACCGCTTGAATTCATAGGTGACCACGCCGTTATCTTCTTCGGACCTGATGATCAGACATTGCAGCAGATGTTTGGCGCTGTCGAAAAGATCAACCAGCCCGCGCAGATGCGGGGCGTTTTCGGCAAGCACAGTAAACCCGCTTTCCCACAATTCGATGACCGGATAGGTGTCATCCCCGACTTGCACCCGCAGCCGGTTCTTTTTCATGGCGTCCTGCATACGGGCTTTTTGCAGCCCGGCCATGACTTCAGGTGAAAACACTGCTTCCATTTTGAAACCCTCGACTCAATGCCCCTATCATTTCACGTCAGGGACTCACGTCAAGTTTCATTTGTGTAACAATTGCTTTACGCTGACTTAAAAGCAGTATCACCTGTCGAGATATAATGATCCAAGACCGCTGCCAGATCACCCGGCTCCAACGTGGATTGCAACACACTTCGTGCGTTCGGGATAAGTTCAAATATCGACCCGTCCGTGAAAAAGCTGTTCGAAGTAACCGCAACAATCGGAATATCCGGTTGGCGATAGGTCGCATAATCGGAAATAGCAATTGCCCCCCCATCGGGCAGAACGACGTCCAATACGAGCGCGTCAAAATCGTGAAAGCGCAGCACATTGATCGCCTGCGACTGCGTGTAGGCGACGATGACATCCACGCCTTGTCGACGCAAGAAGCCAGACCAAAGGTCGGCAAGACCTTCGTTGTTTTGTACCAATAGAATTTTCATTTGTCCCAAGCCCGTAGCGGTCGAGCAGCCTTAAGTAAGAATTGCTTAAATCTTTAATAAATGTCTTAATAAAACCTTAATACACTAGATGTGGTGGTAAGAATTTACACATGCTCTAAATTGTGTTTGATAAATCTTAAACAATTTTAAGTTGTTTGAAGCGCTTTAAATCCCCTTCCAAGGGTCGTGGCTTCCCTCTAAAGGTTAATCATGAATCACTTTCAACTTCTTCTGCTGGCCCTGATTCTTGACGCTGTCTTTGGCGATCCGCCATGGCTCTGGGCGGGACGACGCCATCCGGTGTCGTTCATTGGCAGCGCCATCGATTCGCTGGACAACCGCTGGAACGCCGGAGACAAACGCCGCAATAACGGGATAAAAGCCGTTGCGCTGTTATGTGTGGCGGGTGCACTGATTGGCTGGTTGATCACGATCCTTCCCGACCTGGGACTGCTCGAGGCGTTGGGTGCCGCAGTTCTGATCGCTCACAAAAGTCTGATGGAACATGTTGCCGAAGTTGGAGTCGCGTTGAAAAGCGGCCTGAAACATGGACGAAATGCCGTGTCGATGATTGTCGGGCGCGACCCGGATGAGATGACCGAAACAGATGTTGCACGCGCGGCAATCGAAAGTGCGGCGGAAAATTTTTCGGATGGTGTGGTTGCACCTGCCTTTTGGTTCCTGTTGTTCGGGCTGCCCGGCCTGCTGGTCTACAAGATTGTAAACACCGCTGACAGCATGATCGGCCACCAGAACGAACGATATCAGGAATTCGGATGGGCCGCCGCAAAACTGGATGATCTGATGAATTGGGTTCCCGCCCGACTGACCGGTGCGCTGATATGTCTGGCCTTTGCCTCACGTCGCGCTTGGGCGATTATGCTGGCCGATGCGCCCACCCAACGCTCGCCCAACGCCGGGTGGCCCGAGGCAGCGTTGGCTGGCATTCTGAATGTCGCGCTATCTGGTCCCCGCTCCTATTATGGCAAACGCGAAAACATCGCCTGGCTGAACGAAACGGGTCGCAAGGATCTGGTCCCCGACGATATTGCCGAAACGGTCGCGACCATCTGGCGTGTGTGGTTCGTGTTTACGGGCATTATTGCCGTCATCGCCATTGTCAGCTTCTAGAGAACTCAGATGAGACTGCGACTCTCCCCAGCCATCCTCACGACTCTACTTTTGATCATCGGGATGATCGTGGTGTTGATCGTGATGGGACGCGAAGTGATCTGCGCCTGTGGGACGGTCAAACTGTGGCACGGCGTGGTTCTAAGCTCGGAAAATTCACAACATATTAGTGACTGGTACACACCGTCGCATATTATCCATGGGTTTGCTTTTTATGGCTTGCTTTGGCTGTTTGCCCGTCGGCTGACCATCGGTTGGCGCTTGGCAATAGCTACGCTTCTGGAATGCGCTTGGGAGGTCGTGGAAAATACGAATGCCATTATCGATCGCTATCGCGAGACGACTATCTCGTATGATTACTACGGGGATTCCGTGGTCAATTCGACCGCTGATGTCGTGGCAATGTTGATCGGTTTCTGGATGGCTATGAAATTGCCGGTTTGGCTGGTAATCGCGCTGACCGTGATATTCGAAGGCGTGACACTTTATGTCATTCGCGATGGTCTGGCGTTGAATATCATCATGCTTCTGTATCCATTGGCATCAATTGCCGAGTGGCAATCGGGGCGCTAAACCTTGCCACCGGGATGCAAAAGGGACGTCAACAGGTCAGTTGCACGCAATGATCCAACCGGCGTCCCCCTGCGCGTCACCGACACTTCGGTAATTCCATCTGCCACCATCGCCATGACATCTTTGACAGGGGTATCCACGTCAATCGTCGTGGTGATATCGAGGATCGTTTCCGTCATCACGTCACCCGCGCGCAGCACGCCCATCGGGTTCATGTGGGCAACAAAATCGGCGACATAGGCGTTTACCGGGTTGGCGATGATGTCGCGGGGCGTGCCGCATTGAACGATGCGCCCGCCTTCCATGATCGCGATACGGTCGCCCAGTTTGAAGGCCTCGTCCAGATCGTGGCTGACGAAGATGATGGTGCGTTTCAGGGATTTTTGTAGTTCGATTAGTTCGTCCTGAAGCCGCGTTCGGATCAGCGGGTCGAGGGCCGAAAACGGTTCATCCATAAGCAGGATCGGGGCCTCGGTCGCAAACGCCCGGGCCAGCCCGACACGTTGCTGCATCCCGCCCGACAGTTCACCAACCTTGCGATCCGCCCAATCCGTCAGACCGACGAGATCAAGCTGGGCATCGACACGTTCAGCGCGTTCCGCTTTGGACATACCGCCCAGTTCCAACCCCAGCCCGACATTTTCACGCACGCTGCGCCATGGCAGCAGACCGAATTGTTGGAACACCATAGCGACCCGATGCAGTCGGATGCGGCGGAGTGTTTCGGCCGAGGCATTGGTCACATCAACCAACACATTCCCGTCGCATACCTTCGCCGAGCCGCGTACAACGGGGTTCAAACCGTTGACCGCCCGCAGTAGCGTGGACTTACCGGACCCGGACAGCCCCATCAGGACCAGAATTTCGCCCTCGGTGATCCGTAGAGAGCAGTTGTGCACGCCCAATACCTGACCGGTTGCCTTCTGAATTTCCTGACGGCTGGCCCCTTTGTCCATAAGCGGCAACGCGGCATCTGGATTGTCGCCGAACACTATCGACACATTGTCAAATTCCACGGCGAGTTCAGGATCAGGCAGGTTCATTTCCGCGCCCCCACCCTCAACATCCGGTCCAGCACGATGGCCACGACGACGATCACAAATCCACTTTCAAACCCCAGTTCCGCATTGACGCGGTTCAGCGCCACCAGCACGGGTTTGCCCAACCCGGACGCCCCGACAAGCGTGGCAATGACCACCATCGACAGGGACAGCATGATCGTCTGGTTCAGCCCCGCCATAATTTGCGGCATGGCGTAGGGCAGTTCGACCTTCCACAGCTTCTGGCGCTTGGTCGCACCAAAGGACTCCGCCGCCTCCATCAACGCGGTGGGGGTGGAGGATATGCCAAGCTCCGTCAACCGTATCGGGGCGGGCAGCACAAAGATGAGGGTCGCCATCAGCCCCGGCACGTCACCGATACTGAACAGCACGATGGCCGGGATCAGATAGACGAAAACAGGCAGGGTCTGCATCATGTCCAGAACAGGTCGGGTATAGGCATACAACTTCGGCCGATGCGCCATAACGATACCAATCGGCACGCCAATCGCCATGCAGACAAAACAGGCCGAAAGCACGAGCGAGAGCGTCTCGGTCGTTTCTTCCCAATAGCCTTGGTTGATGATGAACAGCAGCCCGGCGATCACAATCGCGACGGACTGCCATGTCCGTTGAATGGCCCACGTGACGCCTGCGAACAATGCGATGATGATCAGGGGATGAGGGGATTGCAGCAACCACTCGATCCCTTCGATCATCGCCTCTGTCGCGTCGGTCATCGCGTCAAAGAAACCCGCCGCATATATCTGAAGCTGGTCAAAGACCCAGCCGAACCATTTGCCGACTGGGATCTTGTTATTGGTAAGCCACTCCATCAAGTGGGATTACAGGCCCAACGCAGCGTTGACAGCAGCCATCGCGTCGCCGCCGTCTTTGGTTGTCACACCCTCCAGCCACGGACCCAGAACGTCAGGATTCGCCGTCAGCCATGCGGCGGCAGCTTCGTTCGGGTCAGTGCCGTCATTCAGGATCGCGCCCATGATCTCGTTCTCCATCGCGAGGGAGAATTCAAGGTTATTGAGCAACGCACCAACATTCGGGCAGGCATCGACATACCCGGCGGAAGTGTTGGTATACACCGTTGCGCCACCCAGATCAGGGCCGAAGAAATCATCACCGCCGGTCAGGTAAGACATTTCAAAATTCGCGTTCATCGGGTGCGGTTCCCAGCCCAGAAACACAATCGGCTCGCCACGCTTCACGGACCGATCCACCTGCGCCAGCATCCCTTGTTCGGAGCTTTCGACAACTTCGAACCCGCTCAGGCCAAACGCATCGCCGTCGATCATGTCTTGGATCAGGCGGTTGCCGTCATTGCCCGGCTCGATCCCATAGATTTTGCCATCAAGCGCATCCGCGTTTGCGGCAATATCCGCGAAGTCCGCAATGCCCATATCAGCGGCAACCTTGTTCACGGCCAGCGTATATTTCGCGCCCATTAGGTTCGCGCGAACCGTGTCGACGGTCCCTGCCTCGCGGTAGGACGCAATGTCGCCTTCCATTGTCGGCATCCAGTTGCCAAGAAACACGTCGACATCGCCTTCGGACAGCGCGACATATGTCACCGGAACAGAAAGAACTTTGACGTCGGTTTCATACCCCAAGGCTTCCAAAACGGTCACGGTCGCGGCAGTGGTTGCGGTAATATCTGTCCAACCCACGTCCGAGAACGTGACGGTATCGCAATCTGCGAAGGCCGCGCTGGCGATCATAAGGGCAGAAAGGCTGAGTGCTGGTGTTTTTAGATTGGTCATGTGAGACTCCCCGGAGTTATGTTTTTTCGCAGGATAAAACTTTCCTCGCTAGTAGCAACTTAAAAGCGGTCTTTGACGTTAGGACCGCACGGAGTCGAACGATTTGCCTATGAAACCGAACATTTTAATCGTCATGGTTGATCAGTTGAACGGCACGTTCTTCCCAGATGGTCCGGCGGATTGGTTGCAGACGCCCAACTTGCGCAAGCTGGCGGAACGCTCCGCCCGGTTTCAGAATTGCTATACCGCATCGCCCTTGTGCGCCCCGGGGCGGGCAAGTTTTATGTCTGGTCTGCTGCCTTCGCGCACGCGGGTTTACGATAACGCGGCAGAGTTCGCGTCGGACATTCCGACCTACGCCCACCATCTGCGCCGCGCGGGTTATTATACCTGCCTGTCCGGCAAGATGCATTTCGTCGGCCCCGATCAGCTTCACGGGTTCGAGGAACGTCTGACCACCGACATCTATCCCGCCGATTTCGGCTGGACGCCTGATTATCGCAAACCCGGTGAACGCATCGACTGGTGGTATCACAATATGGGATCGGTGACTGGTGCTGGCGTGGCCGAAATCACCAACCAGATGGAGTATGATGACGAGGTTGCGGCGCTGGCCGTGCAGAAGCTGTATCAACTGTCGCGGGGCGAGGATGACCGCCCGTGGTGCCTGACAACCAGTTTTACGCATCCGCATGATCCTTACGTGGCGCGACGCGAGTTTTGGGATTTGTACGCGGACTGCGCGCATCTGGACCCGACCGAGGGTCCGTATGACTTTGCCGATTACGACGCGCATTCGCAGCGGCTGATGCTGGCAAATGATTATACGAAATTTGACATCACGGACGAAGACGTTCGCCGTTCGCGCCGCGCCTACTTCGCCAATATTTCTTACCTCGACCAAAAGATCGGGCAGTTGCTGAAGGTGTTGGAGGATACGCGGCAGGCCGACAATACGGTGATCCTGTTCGTGTCAGACCACGGCGATATGCTTGGCGAGAAAGGACTGTGGTTCAAGATGAGCTTTTATGATGGCTCCGCCCGGGTGCCGTTGATGATCGCCGGGCCGGGGATAACGCCGGGGCTGATCACGGACCCAGTGTCGACCATCGACGTCACGCCAACACTCGCCGATCTGGTGGGCGTAAGTATGTCTGACATTGAACCATGGGTCGAAGGGGAAAGCCTGCTGCCGCTGACGTCTGGCACAGAACGCACCTCGCCCGTTGCGATGGAATACGCGGCGGAAGGGTCATATACCCCGCTTGTTTCGCTACGCTACGGCAAGTGGAAATATAACCGCTGTATGCTCGACCCAGATCAGTTGTTTGATCTGGACGCTGACCCGCTGGAGCAGACAAATCTGGCTGACGACCCCGCGCGTCAGGGGACGGTGAACAGCCTTCGCGCGAAGTCGGAGACGCGATGGGACCTCGACGCGTTTGACGCGGCGGTCCGGGAATCCCAAGCCCGCCGTTGGGTGGTTTACGAGGCCCTTCGCAACGGCGATTATTATCCGTGGGATTATCAGCCCCTACAAAAGGCGTCGGAACGCTATATGCGCAATCACATGGACCTCAATATCTTGGAAGACAGTAAACGGTATCCACGCGGGGAATGATGGAAGCTGACTATATCATTATCGGGGCAGGTTCGGCAGGCTGTGCGCTGGCCTATCGCTTGTCCGAGGACGGGAAAAACAAGGTTTTGGTGGTGGAATACGGCGGGTCAGATTCCGGGCCTTTCATCCAGATGCCCGCAGCGCTGTCCTATCCGATGAATATGTCGATTTACGATTGGGGCTATAAATCCGAACCTGAACCCTATCTGAATGGCCGGCAATTGGCGACGCCACGCGGCAAGGTGATCGGGGGGTCGTCCTCGATCAACGGGATGGTTTACGTGCGCGGCCACGCCAAGGATTTCGACACATGGCAGGCGATGGGGGCAGATGGCTGGGCCTATGCCGACGTGCTGCCCTATTTCCAGCGGATGGAAAACTGGCACGGCAAAATCGGTGATCCGGAATGGCGGGGTTCGGACGGGCCGGTTCATGTGACACGCGGACCGCGCCTCAACCCCCTGTTCAACGCCTTTATCGAGGCGGGCGTGCAGGCCGGATATATGCGCACCGACGATTATAACGGCGCGCAGCAAGAAGGGTTCGGTCCGATGGAACAAACCGTCTGGCGCGGCTGGCGCTGGTCAACCGCGAACGCCTATCTGCGCCCGGCGCTGAAACGCCCCAACGTAGAGCTGGTCCGGGGGTTGGTGAACCGCGTGGTGATTGCGGACGGACGTGTCGTTGGCGTGGAAATCGACCGGGGCGGCAAGGTGGAAACCCTGCGCGCGCGGCGCGAGGTGGTGCTGTCAGCGGGGTCCATCAACTCGCCGAAAATCCTGATGCAGTCGGGCATCGGACCCGCAGCACATCTGGCCGAACTGGGGATCGACGTGATGGTTGATCGCCCCGGCGTCGGCCAGAATCTTCAGGACCATCTAGAGATATATTTTCAGCAGGCGAGCATCCAGAAGATCACCCTTTATCGCTATTGGAACCTGATTTCCAAGGCGCGGATCGGTACGCAATGGCTGTTCAGCCGCACTGGACTTGGCGCATCGAACCAATTTGAAAGCGCTGCTTTTATCCGCTCCGCCGCGGGTGTCGATTACCCCGACATACAGTATCACTTCCTGCCCCTTGCCGTGCGATACGACGGCAAAGCAGCGGCAGAGGGGCACGGCTATCAAGCCCATGTCGGTCCAATGAGATCCCCGTCACGGGGGGCCGTGACGTTGCGGTCGGCCGATCCGAAAGCCCCGCCGAAAATCCTGTTCAACTATATGTCTACCGAAAAAGACTGGCAGGATTTCCGCACCTGCATCCGCCTGACCCGCGAGATTTTCGGGCAAGACGCGTTCAAGCCCTATCGCGGCAAGGAAATCCAGCCCGGCGCCGATGTGCAATCGGATGACGAGATCGACGATTTCATCCGCGAGGAGGTTGAAAGCGCCTATCACCCCTGCGGCACAGCCCGGATGGGGCGGCGGGATGATCCAATGGCGGTGGTTGACCCGGAATGCCGGGTGATTGGGGTTGATAATCTGCGCCTTGCGGACAGCAGCGTATTCCCGCAGATCACCAACGGCAACCTCAACGCCCCATCAATCATGGTTGGCGAAAAAGCCAGCGATCACATCCTTGGCAAAACGCCCCTGCCCCGATCCAATCTAGAGCCCCGAATGAACCCTAACTGGCAAACCGCCCAACGTTAATCTTCATACCCGTTCGGGTTCATCGATTGCCATTTCCACGCGCTAGAGCACATGTCTGCCAGCGTGTATTTCGCGCTCCACCCCAACAGGCGTTTCGCTTTGCTGGCATCGGCGTAATACTCGGCGATATCCCCTGCACGTCGTGGGGCGATGCCATAAGGGACCGGCTTTCCTGCCGCTGTTTCAAAAGCCTTGACGACTTCCAGAACTGACGCGCCGATACCCGTTCCGACGTTTATAACCTCGGCCCCATTGTGATTGGCGGCAAAACTTACCGCTGCAACATGGGCGCTAGCCAGATCGCAAACATGGATGTAATCGCGCACCCCAGTGCCATCCCGTGTGTCATAATCATTGCCAAACACGTGCAATTTCTCTCGCCGTCCAACAGCCACCTGCGAGACAAAGGGAACCAGATTATTGGGAACGCCCCACGGATCCTCGCCGATGCGCCCGGACACATGTGCCCCAACCGGATTGAAATAGCGCAGGATAACCGCCGATTTCCCGCCGGTCGCGGCCCAATCTTTCAGGATTTCTTCGACAAACAGCTTGGAGCGACCATAAGGGTTCGCCGGGGCAAGCCGATGATGTTCGTCATAGGGCAGATATTCGGGGTCCCCATACACGGTCGCCGAGGAAGAGAACACAATATTACGACAGCCGACGGCATCCATCGCACGCAACAGGGCCAAGGTTCCGTTCACATTGTGATCATAGTAGTGCAACGGGATTTCCGTGGATTCGCCAACTGATTTCAACCCGGCAAAATGGATCACGGCCTCGGGTTTGAAGGCCTCGATCCGAGCGCTGATGCTGGACAGGTCGCGCACGTCCCCCTCTGCAACATCAAAATTGCGGTTGGTCAATTCACGCACACGATCCAGCGCCTTTGGACTGCTGTTGGAAAAATTATCGACAACCAGCGCCTCGTGATCCGCCGACAACAAATCCAGCAAGGTATGAGACCCGATATACCCCGCCCCACCTGTTATCAGAATGCGCATTATCTCTCCGTAATCAGAACTTATAGGCCTTTTTGACCAGATTATAGGTCAGATCCCGTGCAACTTCATGTGCTTCCTCCTCGCGCAAGCGCCCGGTGGCGACCTGTTTGGCAAGGAAGGCGGAATCAACACGTCTTGCGACATCATGACGGGCAGGGATGGAACAAAAGGCCCGTGTGTCATCATTGAAACCGACCGTATTATAAAACCCTGCGGTTTCCGTGGCAGCTTCGCGAAACCGCATCATCCCCTCGGGACTGTCAAAGAACCACCAGGGCGGACCAAGTCGAAGCGCGGGATAAACACCCGCCAACGGGGCAAGTTCGCGGCTATAGCTGGTTTCATCCAGCGTGAAGACAATGATCGTGACATCCGGATTGGTGCCCACCACATCAAGCATGGGTTTCAAGGCGGTGACGTAATCTGTACGCATCGGAATATCGAACCCTTTGTCACGGCCATGGCGTGCCAGAATTGTGGCAGAATGGTTGCGATAAGATCCCGGATGAATTTGCAAAACCAGACCATCCTCGACTGACATGCGTGCCATCTCGGTCAGCATTTGGCCGCGAAATGCCTCTGCCTCGGATGGTGTGCAACTTCCGGCGAGCGCTTTTGTGTAAAGCGCCGCCGCCTCGGACGTGGGCAGATTTTCTGTTCGCGCGGTTGCGTGTCCGTGATCTGAACTGGTTGCCCCAAAGCTTTTGAAATAGGCGCGGCGCGTCCGATGCGCGTCCAGATACCCGTCCCAGGTGGTGATATCGCAACCAGTCAGCGCCCCGAAAGCGTCTATATTATTGCGAAAATTGTCCGTTTCCGGATCAACGACATTGTCCGGGCGATAGGCCGTGACGACCCTGCCTTCCCAGCCTGACTCGCGGATCATCTTGTGCCAACGCAGATCATCCAACGGACTTTCAGTGGTGGCGATCACTTCGATCCCGAACCGTTCGAACAGCGCCCGTGGTCGAAAATCATCCTGTGTCAGGCAAGCGGCGATATGGTCGTAATAGGCATCCGCCGTTTTTGCCGACAGCGGTTCGTTCAACCCGAACACATCCTGAAACGCATGATCCAACCAAGTGCGGCTGGGGGTGGCGCGAAACAAATAGTAATTCTCAGCAAATAATCGCCAGATTTTGCGCCCGTCGGTTTCCGTTTGCCCGCCATCAGCGCGAGGAACGCCCAGCGCGCCAAGATCAATTCCTTGGGAAAACAGCATCCGGAAAACATAATGGTCCGGGGTCACAAACAGTTGCGCGGGATCGGGAAATGGTGCGTTTTCGGCAAACCAGCGCGGATCCGTATGTCCGTGAGGGCTGATAATCGGCAAGGATTTGATACCGTTATACAACTCTCGCGACAATTTGCGCTGCGTGGGATCGCTTGGAAACAAGCGGTCCGGATCCAGTAACGTCATGTCATTTCCCCGTCAGTCTTCGCCTGACCTAATAGATAATTCTGAAGAAAGTGAAAAGCTTTATCCCGACACCTGTTATTCCCGCGCCTTCTGTCATAATCATGGTGACATAACTCGTGGCCAAAAGGGTTCCGATACGCCATAATATATAGAATTCAAATGAAATTTGCCGATCTTACATATGTTCTCAAATTCCATATTCGTCGCCTCACACGACCCGTTGTGAACGCGCTGAGTTATCGGTTTAATACTGTGTATTATGATCGCTTCGTCTCGCATTGGCGTCAGGTCATTCACAACGACACCCCTGTGGGTAAGGATGTGATCATCTACCTGATCTACCCCAAATACGGCGTACAACAATCGCATCTGCTGGCATTGGAACGATTTCGCGATGCCGGGCTATCGACGATAATCGTTTCGAACCTACCGCTCCATCCCGTGGAACGTGATACGCTGTGTGAACTAAGTTCTGTGATCATTGAAAGGCCAAACTATGGCTATGATTTCGGCGGTTATCGTGACGGCATCCTGTATCTGGATGACCGGCTTTCGCAACTGAACAATTTGATTCTGATGAATGACTCGGTCTGGTATCCGGTGACGTCGGATGCCGACTGGGTGTCAGTCGCACTACAAGATAATCGGGATTTCGTGGGTGCTGCATCCTATTATGGTGATGCCCCGACAACCCCAGCCGAAATGGTACGATTCAAGTGGCATAGCGAAACAGATTACCCGCATTTTCATTATACTTCATATGCATTGCGGATTGGTCGCAATATCCTGCAATCGCCCGCATTTGTGACGTTCTGGAAACGCTTTCCGCTGTCCAACATCAAGGATACGACGGTCCTTCGTGGCGAAATGGGTTTGAGCAAATGGGTGTTGGATAACGGGTTTTCACATGCCTCGACACTGGACCTTAAACAAATGCACGAGTGGTTGTTCAGTCTCTCGGCACCAGACATTCGCACCATATTGACGCATGAAACAGCGACATATCATCCGCATTTGCAACATGAACTGAGGGAACTTCTGGATAACGGTACTGACACTGAAGAATGGCGTTCCAAAGCATTAGCCTGTCTGACCAAGACGATTGCCGGATCGGGTATTTCATACGCCTTACCCGGCGTGATTATTCGCGAATCCGGGTTTTCATTCCTGAAAAAAACGCCCGCCTATTCCTCCGAGGAGAACTCGGAGGTGCTGTTGTCATTTCTGGATGGCTCTAACGACCCCGCAACCGAAATTGTCAGGCGTGAAGTCAAGGAATATCGCGAACGTATGGACCAGAAGGCCGCGCATAAAGCGGCCTAGCCGACCCACGGTCCATGATGGTCCGGTTGATCATCATCAACACGTTCAAACCCGTGTTCACCAAAGAAATCACGCTGCGCCTGAATCATGTTCGCTGTAGACCGCTCAGTGCGCATAATGTCAAAATAGGCTACCGCCGCGCCCAATGCCGGCACCGGCAACCCGTGCGTGATCGCGGTCGAGGCGACTTTCCGCAGCGCCCCGTCAGATTGTTTCAACAAGCCCGCGAAATAAGGCGAGAACATCAGGTTTTCCTCGGGATGAGCCCGCAATGCAGATGCCATATCGTTCAGCATGGATGACCGGATGATGCAGCCTTCGCGCCAGACCTCGGCGACCTCGGGCAGGGGCAGGTTCCATTCAAAATGCGCATCTGCCGCATAAAGAAGATCGAAACCCTGCGCATAACAGACGATCTTGCCGCCGATCAGCGCCTGTTCCAGATCATCTATTGTGATCTCGCCATGCAATTTTTGCGGCGCGGCACCAAACACGTTTTGTCCCTTGCGCCGCTCATCCAGCACAGCCGACATGTTTCGCGCGGCGACGGCGGCTTCGATGACGGTGATCGCGGACCCCAGATGCTGCGCCTCAATCGCGGTCCAACGGCCCGTGCCTTTCTGCCCAGCACGGTCCAGAATGATATCCAGCATGGCTTTGCCGGTTTTGGGATCCTCTGCCGCCGCGACCTCGCCCGAGATTTCAATGAGGTAGGATTGCAGCGGCCCTTCGTTCCATTTTTTGAACACGGCGGCGCACTCCTTTGCCGACATACCCATGCCGTCGCGCATCACGCCGTAAACCTCGGCAATCATCTGCATGTCGGCATATTCGATGCCGTTATGCACCGTTTTCACAAAATGACCTGAACCGCCTTTGCCCATCCATGTTGCGCAGGGCTGGCCCTCATATTTCGCCGAAATGGCCTTCAGGATATGCTCCACCCGATCCCACGAGGATTTGGTGCCACCGCCCATGATAGACGGACCGTGCCGCGCCCCTTCGGAGCCGCCCGACACACCAATGCCAAGGAACGGCACGCCCTGATCCTCGGCCTCTGCCCCGCGGCGGTTGGTGTCGTGGAAATTGGCGTTGCCCGCGTCGATGATCAAATCATCTTCATCCAGCAAGGGACGCAGCGCCTCGATCTGCTGATCGACCGGGGCCCCGGCAGGCACCATCAGGATGATCGCGCGCGGCTTGGCGATGGCGGCAACCAAATCCTCTAACGACTCGGTCGGGGTGATCATGTCGGCCAGATCGCCTGCGTCCTCGTGAAAATTTCGGGTGACCGCAGTGGTCCGATTGAACACCGCGATGGGAAACCCTTTCTCGGCAATGTTCAGTGACAGCATTGCACCCATGGTGCCAAGGCCGATCAGGCCAATTTCAGATTTCGACATGTTTCCCCCTGGTCGGCTGCGTACCGATTATCGTTAAAGCAAAAGGCTTGAATAACTTCTTAGAGGACCGATAAAGGGTATGCAACTGAACGCTGGGGGAAAGATGCAACAGTCAAGATTAATGGTTCTGATGGGGGTCGCGGGCAGTGGCAAATCCACCGTCGGCGCAGCGCTGGAGGGGCCGCTTGGCGCGACCTATATCGACGGCGATGACCTCCACCCCCAAAGCAATATCGACAAGATGAGCGCGGGCGAGCCCCTGACAGACGATGACCGCTGGCCATGGCTTGATGCCGTTGGTCAAACACTGGGCCGGGCCAACGGACGGGCGATCATCGGATGCTCTGCCCTGAAACGTGTCTATCGCGAACGGATCACGCGGGCCACAGGTGAACCCGTTACCTTCATCCACCTGTCGGGCAGCCGCGAGGTTATCGCCGACCGCATGGGTAATCGCGAGGGGCATTTTATGCCCACCAGCCTGCTCGACAGTCAGTTTGCCACGCTGGAAATCCCCGGACCGGATGAAAACGCGATCAGCGTCGATATTGACCAGCCAGTCGACAGTTTGGTGCGCGACATCACAGCAAAGCTCGGGAAATTGTGATCCGGGAACCGATACCGCCCGAATAGATTGGTGTAACGACAGGAGGGAAAAAGATGGGTGTTCTAGTTGATGGTGTTTGGCAATCCGATGGGTTGGGACTGAAAAACAAGGATGGAAAATTCATCCGCAGCGAAACCACCTTTCGCCACCAGATTACACCAGACGGGCCGTTCACGCCCGACGCGGGGCGCTATCATCTTTATGTTTCCCTCGCCTGTCCGTGGGCACACCGCACGCTGATTTTCCGTAAGCTGAAAGGTCTTGAGGACCTGATCTCCGTCACTGTCGTTGACCCGCTGATGTTGGATAACGGGTGGGAATTCGGTGACGATCCCGACCCAATCAACGGTTTTGACTACCTGCATCAAATCTATACAGCGGCGGATTCCGTCTATACCGGACGCTCCACCGTGCCGATCCTTTGGGACAAGGCGACCGGGCAGATTGTGAATAACGAAAGCGCGGATATCATCCGCATTTTCAACAGCGCGTTTAATGAGCTGACCGGAAATGACGCGGATTATTACCCTGACTCCCTGCGCGACCAGATCGACGAGATTAACGCGCTCGTTTACGACAACATCAATAACGGCGTCTATAAATGCGGCTTTGCAACCACGCAGGCCGCGTATGAAGAGGCGTTCGCCGCTCTGTTTGACGCTCTCGATACAGTCGAGGATCGTCTCTCCAAAACCTGCTATCTGGTTGGGGACACATTGACCGAAGCCGACTGGCGATTGTTCACCACCCTGATCCGGTTCGATCAGGTCTATAACGTCCATTTCAAATGCAACCGCCAGCGGATCGAGGATTTTCCAAACCTGCGCGAATATATGCGCGAACTTTATCAGGTGGAGGGCGTGGCCGAGACGGTCAATTTCGATCATATAAAGCGGCATTATTATATGAGTCATACCTCGCTGAACCCGACCCAGATCGTGCCCGTAGGGCCGGACCTTGATCTGGACCGACCCTTTCAGCGATAGGCGAAGGCGCCGGTCTTCCGGCGCCAACTTTGTTATGCGTCCGCCAGCAACGACTGGCGGGGAACGGCACCTTCCATGGTTGCGAAAATTTCGACCAGCACCAGCGCGACGGCGATAACCAGTGCGATCAGCGGGATCAGCACAATCCCCGCCAACAGCAGAACCGCAAGGAAGATCACCAGCGCCACCACGATAAACGGTGTCAGCGCCACGCCGCCAACCACGATGCCTCCGGTCACGCCGACCACGGCAACAATGGCCCCGACAACGGCACCCACCGCGGTTGCCACCGCCAATTCCAATCCGATGGCAACGCCGATCTCTTCGGCGATCTCGATGATGACGCTCTGCGCATCGCCCGGAACCTCGTCGACGTCGCCTTTTTCGGCCGTCAGACCGAATTTGCCGGCAATACCGGGGTAGATTTCGTTCACTTGCGGATTGGTAACCACACCGGACAGAACCTGCTCGATCTTTTCAGGCGGCAGGCTACGCACTTGATTGAGCATCCCGGTCCCCAGCCCGTTCAAAGCCGTGCAGATTGCCGCCGTCATGGTCTGACCATTGGCCGAAATATCCTTGAAGCTGATCAGCGCATTGATCAATTCGGGCGAGGCATGTTTGCGGAAGGTCGCGATGTCCTGACAGGTCGGGACATTGTCGGGATAGTTCTGGCCAAACCAGGACAGCCCTTCCTTCGTTACCCCCTGCGCCAGCATACACAAACCGCCAGCCGGCAGAACCTTGATCCCGGTTCCGAAAGATTCACATTCCTCGCCAATACTGAAAGGCGGATCATAAACCGGAACACAGATGCGCCCTGTTGCGCGCAGCTCGCCCGTCGTATCATCAATCCCGATCGAGATTTTGCCGGAAAATTTCGCCACGCTACCGGTGGAGAATTCGATACTTGGGTTGGTCGCACTGATCGTCCCCTCCCAATCGAAATCGAGCACTTTGAAATCCAGTTTTACCCGGATGTGAACACCGAAATCGCGAATATCAGCTTCGACCGAAAACGGCCCTAGACTTACCTTTGTCATGATTTAGTCCCCTAGAATTTGCAATGAACCGGCTTCAACCGCCGGGCTGACCAAACTGGTCGCCACAAGGTTAGGTTGCATTTTGGGGGTGGGGCTTGAGCAATATTGCCTAGGACAGTTGAGCAGGTTTACCCGATTCCTCGACCATCGTTCCAAACAACCGGAACGCACCTAGTGCATCAGCCAAACCATTCTGGGAACTGACATCAAACTTGGCGTAAATCGACTGGATATGGTTGCGCACAGTACGCACCGACCGGGTCAGTTTTTCAGCAATAATATCGGGGCTCCACCCCATCATCAGATACCCGCATATCTGCGCCTCGGCGTTGGACAACCCAAACACGTCGCGCAGCAGATAGGGGTCAAGCGCCGCTGCACGGCGTTGACAGATCAACAGCCCGACCAATCGCGTCACCCCGAACAATCGGGAATCGAGCGAGGTCTGACTTGCCTCGTCAAGCGTTAGCGGCAGAATGCAAAAGGCCAGATTGTCCGAACGGCTGTTCAGCATCAAGCCGGATGTCTTGCCCGACCGCGCAACATGATCAATCCGGCGCCGCAAATCGGATGTAATCGCCGTGGTCTTGCCGCTGACCCCACCGTTCGATCCGACATGGATGTCCTCGGACATGCCCAAAAACCGTTTTCCTGTGCTGTTAGAGAACACCAGCCGTCCGGACTGATCCGTCACCAGCATCGGCAGGGAAATCGCATCGCACAGCCCTTTCAGCGAATAGGACACGATCTTGTTTTGCGCCGCCTTTCGGGCAATTTCCATCGCGCGGATGATATGGGGCACCAGCACGCGCAACGCGTCCTCGACCGCGAAGCGCAGCGCATCGTCGGACCCTAGCGGATAGGCGATATTGATCGCCAGAAACCGCTCTCCATTCGACACTAAAACCGCCATGCTGGAGGGGCCAAATCCCTGAGGTTTCAGCCAGTTTTCAACGAGGTTCAGCTTCCAGTATTCTTCGGGCGGAACAATTGTATAGCCAAACACCTCGCCAATCGGCTTGTCGATCATGTAGCGGACGGAATCGTTGATCAGGCTGGCATTGGCGGCATATTCCCGAATGAAACCCGCATCGAAACCCGCTTGCGTAAAGATCGGGACAGCGGAATCGAAGGAAAAACCGGCAATCGCGCAACCAATGCTCGGATAGCTTTCGCGTAACTGTTCCAAAAAGGACAGCCACTGAACCTCCTCGATCGACGACTCGTAAATGACACCGATCAGCTCGCGAAGTTGTGTCTCGTTGCTAATGGCGTTTTCTGCAGAGGTCATGTGTTGCTTTACTGGATACGTTTCGCCCAAAGATTGTATCGAGTATACACATTTATTACCAAGGTTGCATTACGCAAATTTCTTGCAAATTGCGTGTGCTACATTTTTATAATTACATCGCAGAGCCAGATGTCATCGCCGATCACCCCGCATTACCTGATGGGCGCAACGCCCGGGTGGCAAGGTAAACGCCGACCAGCACCAAGATCACCGCGATCCAGTTCACGCCGATAAAATTGTCCGCCCCGATCCCTTTCAGCGCCATCATTACCAGCCCGCCACACGTCAGCAGAGCGCCCAAAATCGCCTGCGCGGGTCCTGGCAGCCCCGATCCCTTGGCTTTGCCTGCGGATTCAAACCGGCTGAAGACGATCACAAACGGAATCAACGCAAGCACATAGATGGCCAACCACACAGGTCGCAACGCCCACCACGCGCCGGTTCCAGGCTCCATCGACAAACCCAAACCGCCCATTGCCATAAGGATGGCAACCACCGCAATCAGCGCCGTGATGTGCCACAAATAAATCGACATGATCATCTGGTTCATCACAATCACCTTGGACCACGGCCCAACCCGCATCAACCAGCGCGAGGCCGGCCCTTCCAGCATCAAAACCACACCAATCTGGATCGTGCCAATCGTCAACATCGCAACGGTCGGCGGCAGGGTATTGGAAACCTCCTCGCCGGGGACAGAGACCATCGAAATCGGATAGCCAAGAACCGCAATCAGCACATACAGCGCCACCACCCCAAAACCAAGGAACCCCAAAGCAAATGTCTTTGGCCGCGTGGATCCTTGCCACCAATACCCAAGTTGGTGCACGCACAGCCACACGAAGCCATAGTTCGACCACCGCAACCACCCCTGATGCAGACCAAAGGCAATGGCATCCACGGCCACTGCCGCCAGCGCCAACAGGATCACCGATGCAAACCCCAGCTTTTGCCACAGCATATGGCTGACGGGGACGGTGATCGTGATCATGATATAGACCGCCAAAAACCAGATCGGGACCAATGACGCCTGACTCGCACCCGCGATCAGGTCGGGTGCAACCCCCAATTGACGCGCCACAAACGCAGCGACGGCCCAAAACAACACCAATGGCACGGTCGGTTTCAACAGCCGCGCCAATCGGGTCGACGCCCATACCCGCGCCTTCTCTGGGTCTTTTTGGGCTGAATTCCACGACAAACCATTGGAAAATCCGCCGACAAAGAAAAAGATCGGCATCACCTGAAACAGCCAGGTCGCATATTGCGTCCAGGTCTGTTCTGCCAGCAGGATCGTTAACTGCAACTCGCCGCCACGAATAACGGGTGCGATCAACAGCCAATGTCCAAGGATCACAAAGGAGATCGCGATAGCGCGATAAAGATCAACGGCGCGGTTGCGGTTGTCAGGGGTATTTTCCGCCGCCCAGCGCGCCCGTGCCATCATCCCTTTCGGCATGTCCGATGTCGTGTCCGTCACCCTATTATCCCCCTCGCCACAGCCAATGCATGCAGAAATTCTGAAGATGCTATTCGGGATCGCCTGTCGAAACCAACTATTTTTTGGCGCAAGCCCGCCAAGAAATTGCATCGGACAGTGATCAACATGGGATGGGGAAATAATGGTGAGCCCGACAGGATTCGAACCTGTGACCCACTGATTAAAAGTCAGTTGCTCTACCAACTGAGCTACGGGCCCACAACGACGGCCTACTTAGAAGGGGATATCTGTATGGTCAAGGGTGAAAATCATTACAGGTAACAAGTTTTCCCGGGCTCGTAAAAGCCTCAGCAGGGCGCATTCACAGCGCCCTGCTGGATTTGAAAACTACGCCTCGACCAGTGCATCTGCATTTACAAAGGATCGCACCTTGCGCAGCATGTCGCTGGCGGCATCCGGCAGATAATCGTCACTGTCCGCATCTGCGAACAGATGCTGGTCACCCTCGTACCAGGTTTCGGTAAAATCCGGGACAGACGCGCGAACTGCATCCACCATTTCCGTTGGCACCCATGGATCGTTTCTGGTGGCGAAGAACTGCACCGGCACTTCTGATGGCCAGCTTTCGATTCCCATCATCTGTAATGGCAGCGCCGCGTGCATCAGGATACACCCTTTGGCTCCCGGGCGAGACCCCGCCAGCATCTGTGCCGAGGCAGCACCCATCGAAAAGCCAGCGTAATAAACATCCGTCGGCAGCCCTTCGACGGCCGCGAACGCACGCCCGACCAGCTCAGGAATGCCCAGTGCATCTCGCTTGTCCACACCATCTTCAAGCTTGTCAAAAACCTCGCCGTCGAACAGATCCGGCGTAACGACCGTGTGGCCGTCAGCGCGCAGCGCCTCAGCAAAGTCACGTACTGCCGGACGAAGACCAAGTGCAGAGTGGAAGAGAATGATTGTTGACATGATATGTTCCTTTCAGTGTTGCAATACCCTTGGTCTAGAACACTGTTTCGCACCATTATGTCACCGTTGTTTGCCTCTCCGAAAAAATTGTCAGATCATTACAGATTCTGATGGAAAACTGACCTCGATCTGGTCACCAATCGATGGCGGCTTTGAGATTGTCCGGTTGAACGTATCCAGCACGATATGATTTCCGCCAAGCGCCACTTTTATCCGCACGACGGACCCCAGAAAGCTAACCTCCTCGACCAATCCGGTCAGGGTTTGATCACCATCAGCAATGCGGCCCAACCGCACCGTTTCCGGACGCAACGCAAGGGAAACTGTGGCCCCGTTTACCGCCTCTAGCGAGCGTCCCAGTTCCAGATGTTGCCCTGCAACCTTCACACGCCCGGTGCTGCTGTCCTCGACCGTCGCATCTATCAGGTTAAGCGTGCCAACAAATTCGGCGACAAAGCGAGAGGCAGGTTTGTTATAGATCTCGAACGGTTCGCCGATCTGTTCGGCGATACCGTCATGCATCACAACAATCCGGTCCGACATGCTCAGCGCCTCTTCCTGATCGTGGGTGACGTAAATTGTCGTAATTCCCAGATCGCGCTGAATGTTGCGAATTTCTTCTCGTAGCGACACACGGATTTTGGCATCCAGCGCCGAAAGTGGCTCGTCCAGCAGCAACACTTGCGGGCTGGGTGCCAATGCACGGGCCAGTGCCACGCGCTGTTGCTGCCCACCAGACAGCTGGAACGGGTAACGTGCGCCAAAATCCTTCAGCCCAACAAGCGCCAGCATTTCTGTCACCCGTTCAGCAATCTGATCCTTGGGTTTCCCCGCGATTTTCAGCCCAAACCCCACATTCTGCGCCACCGTCATATTGGGAAACAGGGCATAGGCCTGAAACACCATGCCGATATTTCGCTGATTTGGTTTCAGCCGAACCACATCCTGACCGTCAATGCTGATAGCACCCTGATCCGGCACTTCGAACCCGGCGACCATGCGCAACGTTGTGGTTTTTCCGCATCCCGACGGACCGAGGAACGAGATAAACTCCCCCTTCTCGATTCCGATACTGAAATCCTTGACGACATGGTTGGTCCCGTAGAACTTTTGCAGATTGGATAAATCAAGAAAGGCCATAACTTACCGCGCTACTCTGGAGAATTTCTGGAAACGGGTGACCAGCTGGATCAGCCCCATGCAGGCCCACGTGATCGCAAACGCAATCACCGCCAACGCGGCGGGTTCATAGGCGCGGTTCGCCCCCATGATCTGCAAATAAGGTCCAAACGCCGGACGGTTTAACAGGGCTGCCATCACGAACTCGCCAATCACAATCGCAAATGTCAGGAACGCGCCCGACAGGATCGCAACCAGCACATTGGGCATGATCACCCGCGTCATGATTGTCAGCCAATTCGCGCCAAGGCTTTCCGCCGCCTCGGTCAATGTCCTGACATCAATCGCGCGCAATCCGGTATCAACCGCCCGGTACATATAGGGCAGCGACAGCGTCGCATAACCGAACATCAACAGGATATTCGTGCCCATCGCCGACCCGGTTAACGGCAACCATGACGAGGTGTTATACAAACGGATATAGCCGAACACGACAACGATGGGCGGAATGACCAGCGGCAGCAGCGTGATGAATTCGATAAAGGGTCGCAAGCGTCGATATTTCAGCTGCACCCAGTATGCCGTCGGCACCACAATGATCACGCCCAGCACAATTGTGAACAGCGCCATGATCACCGAATAGCTAAAGGTCGCGCGAAATTGCGGATCGTTCAAAACGGCAGCATAAGCGTCCAGCGAATAAACTCCGCGCCGCATTTTCAGCGAGAATTCCAGCGTCCCCAGCAGCGGCAATCCGAAATACAGGATACCAAACACCAGCGCCAGCCATGACCAGATCTTCTTGCTCATTTCATCCACCTTTCGGCGCGGGTGCGCATCCAGATGTAAATTCCGTTGGCAAAACCGGTGATCACAATCATCCCAAACGCCAGCGCATAGCCCAGATGCGGGTCCTGCAATACGTCACCTCGGATTTGTGCGAACAACAGGATCGGCACAATCGACAGCGACGATCCTGTCAGCGCATAAGCGGTCGCAACCGCCCCAAACGCATTCGCGAATAATAACGCAAATGTCCCCAATAGCGTGGGCCACAGGATCGGCAAAGCGACCATCCGCCAATATTGGAACCCCGAAGCCCCCAATATTTGCGCCGCCTCTTTCCATTCTTTTTTCAGCCCATCCAGCGCCGGCGTCACAATCAGGACCATCAACGGAATCTGGAAGAACAGATAGGTAATCGTCAGCCCGAAAAAGCTAAGCAGGTTAAAGCCCATCGCGTAAATATTAATCCCGAACCAGCTTTTCAGCAGCACGGTCACCAGCCCCAGCCGCCCCAGCGTCGCGATAAACGCAAATGCCAGCGGCACCCCGGCAAAGTTCGAGGCCACCCCAGAAAAGGTCATCAACGGCGCCCGTATCCATTTCGGCAATCCGCCCAGCGTCACCGAGGCCGCAATCGCAAACCCGATCAGACAGCCAAAGAACGCCGAGGCGACCGAAATTTTGATCGATATCCAATAGGACGCCATGATCGAGGGCTGGAACAGGTTGCGGATATTATCCAGCGTCACCTCGCCCTGTTGGTTTTTGAACGCCCCGATAATGATATGCATCGTCGGCAGAATCAGGAACATCACGGCAAACAGAATGAACGGCGCGATACCCAGCCAGGCCCACGAACGTGTCGTCTTTGGTTTTGAAACAGTTACGTCAGACATATGAACCGGCCCTCGCATATGCTGCGAGGGCCGTAATTCTTATTGAACGTTTGCACCAACAGTGGCGTCCCAGCCACCTGTGATAACGTCTTTCATCGCCGATTGTTCGTCCAGCGACGGGAAGACGGCAGCCTCATACGCAGCAGCGGGCGGCAGCTTATCCAGCATCTCCTGCGGGATTTTTCCATCAGCGGCCATCGCATTAAAGCGGATCGGGTGGCAATAGCCGTTCAACCAGCCCAGCTGACCCTCGTCAGAATAAAGATATTCCATCCACAGCTTTGCCGCGTTCGGGTGCGGTGCATAGGCGCTGATCGCCTGCACATAAACCCCGGCCACAACACCGCTTGCCGGAACGACAACATCAACCGGCGGGTTGCCGTTCAGCGTATCCCGCGCCGACAGGGCGTTATAATCCCACTGTACGATCACAGGTGTTGCCCCCTGTGCCAGCGTCCCGGTTTTCCCGATAACAGGCACAAAGTTGCCAGCCGCGTTCAGCTCGGCAAAGAAGTCCAGACCAGCTGCCCCGGCATCGGCACCAGCCGCTGCGCCCGACGCCAGACCTGCTGCGTAAACGCCCAGAATCGCCTGGTTCGACGCGCGCGGATCACCCGCCAACGCAACCGAGGCCGCAAATTCCGGTTTCAACAGGTCCGCCCAATCGGTTGGCACTTCATCCACCAGGTCGCGGTTCACAGCAAATGACAGAACGCCATAGTAATCCCCGTACCAGTAACCGTCAGCGTCTTTCACATTGTCCGGGATCTCGTCCCAAGTGGACACTTTATAAGGCTGGATCAGCCCTTCTTCTTTTGCGGCTGGACCAAAAGAGAAACCGACGTCAATCACGTCAGGTGCTTGCGGGCCTGTGTTGTTCATATTGGCACGGATCGCTTCCAGTTCATCGGCCGACCCGGCATCTGGGTTCAGCTCGTTCACTTCGATCCCGTATTTATCCTTGAAGCCCTGAATAACGGCCCCGTAACCACACCAATCATGCGGAAGAGCGATGGTGGTCACCATGCCCTCTTCTTTGGCAGCAGCAATCAAGGCGTCCATGTCCATTTCCTGCGCCATCACGCCTTGCGACATGATCGACAGGATAGAAATCGACGCCAACAGTTTTGTTGTAAGCGAATGTTTCATCCCCAACTCCCCGGTTTTTTAGATGTTTGCAGGTTGCTTTGACCTGATGATCAAAGACTAGGTCACGAAATCGCGATCCGCAAAGGAAAACGTCGCCTGTCAAATAATCTTCATCTTTGACCACACCCGGTGATTAATCATTTGGCTTTTTTTCTTGATACTTACACGATATGTCCCTGTTATGTCACCGTATAGGAAAAGACCATGAACCGCACCGACCGCATGTATGCCATCGTCGAATCGCTTCGCATGGTGGGCACGCGCGGGCGAACCTGTGCGTGGCTGGCAGAGCGGTTCGAATGTTCCACCCGCACCGTGAAACGCGACATCGCGGCGCTAGTGGAAAGCGGTGTGCCAATTGTCAGCTTTGACGGACGCGGTGGCGGTTATTCGTTGGCGAAAAATGCGACCCTGCCACCATTGGCTTTCACCGATGCCGAGGCGATGGCCATTGCCATTGCGTTGCGAACCGAACCCGCGATGCCCTATGCCCCCGACGGGGCGGCGGCGCTGACCAAGCTGATCGGGGCGATGACACCGGAACAACGCCGTATGCTGGAAAACCTCGCGGCCCGCATCTGGATGCGCCAACCCAGCGACGCTCGCAGCCCAACCGCACGGGTGATAGAGGAAGCCTTGCGCGACAACGTTCAGGTTTCGATCGATTACACCGACGAAAGCGGCAACCAAACCCGCGCCCGCCTGATCGAACCCATGGCGCTGGCCCGCACCCGCCAACAATGGAGCGTGCTGGCTTGGTGCCACCTTCGAAAGGGAGGCCGCTGGTTTCGAATGGACCGCATCACAAAGGCAAACGTAACGAATATTCCCTGCGCAGCGCGGTCACTGCGAGAGGTCTTTGGTGAGCCACCAGAATACGCGCAACCCGTCGGGTCCATGCATGGCTTGTGACATCTGGCGCTTTTTCTGCACCCGGCCTATATAGGCGGCATGATGGATAACCTCTCAGATGGTCTGCCGTTCCTGAAAATGCACGGGCTGGGCAATGATTTTGTGGTGGTCGATGCCCGAGGGCGCGACAACCCGATCACGCCTGCGCTGGCGCAGGCTATCGGGGATCGACATTTCGGGATCGGGTTCGATCAGCTGGCTTTGATCCGCAACGAGGACGGCGTTGCGGCGGCAGTCGATTACTGGAATTCCGACGGATCGCTGAGCAACGCCTGTGGCAACGCCACCCGCTGCATAGCACGGCTGCTGATGGAAGAAACTGGAACGACCGAACTGACTATCCGCACCGGGCGCGGCGACCTGATATGTCAGGACGCAGGTAACGACCTGATCCGCGTCAACATGGGCCAACCACAACTGGCGTGGGACGAAATCCCGCTGGCGCATGACATGGATACTTTGCATCTGCCGCTTGACGGCAACCCGACCGCCACCGGCATGGGCAACCCGCATTGCACGTTTTTCGTCAAAGATGCCGAGGCGGTGGACCTGACCGCGTTTGGCCAGCGTTATGAACATGACCCCCTCTTCCCCGAGCGCACGAACGTGCAGGTGGCCCAGGTTCTGGATCGCCAAAACATCCGGATGCGCGTCTGGGAGCGCGGCGTTGGCGTCACCGTCGCCAGCGGCTCGTCCTCCTGTGCCACCGCCGTCGCTGCCGCCCGGCGCGGACTGACCGACCGCACAGTCACGATCCATTTGGACGGCGGCCAACTGCTTATCGACTGGCGGGACGATGGCGTCTGGATGACCGGCCCAACCATGCTGGTCGGCAGCGGAACGCTCTCGCCGGAATTCCTCAAGGCCCACCGATGACAAACGCGAAGCCCCCGATCTTTGCGACCTTCGGCTGTCGCCTGAACGCCTATGAGACCGAGGCGATGCGCGAGCTGGGCGAAAGCGCCGGGCTGAACGGTGCGGTTGTGGTCAACACGTGCGCCGTGACGGCCGAGGCCGTGCGCCAAGCCAAACAGCGCATCCGCAAGCTGCGGCGCGAAAATCCCGACGCCCGCCTGATCGTCACCGGCTGCGCGGCACAAACGGAACCCACGACGTTTAGCAAGATGCCCGAAGTTGATCTCGTCCTCGGCAACCTCGAAAAAATGCAGGCCGACACGTGGAACGCGCTGGCGAAACCCAATTTCATTGGCGAGACAGAAAAAGTCAAAGTCAACGACATCATGTCCGCCACCGAAACAGCTGGCCACCTGATCGACGGGTTTGGCACCCGGGCGCGGGCTTATGTGCAGGTGCAAAACGGCTGCGATCACCGTTGCACCTTCTGTATCATTCCTTATGGCCGCGGTAACTCGCGGTCGGTTCCCGCAGGTGTTGTCGTCGAACAGATCCAGCGGTTGGTGGATAAGGGGTATAACGAGGTTGTTCTGACCGGTGTCGATATGACCTCGTGGGGCGCTGATCTGCCCGCAACGCCACGCCTTGGTGACCTTGTTCAGCGCATCCTGAAACTGGTCCCCGACCTGCCGCGCCTGCGGATTTCGTCGATCGATTCCATCGAGGCTGACCCCGCCCTGATCGACGCCATCGCCTCGGAATCCCGCCTGATGCCGCACCTGCATTTGTCGCTGCAAGCGGGCGACAACATGATCCTGAAACGCATGAAACGCCGCCATAGTCGCGAGGACTCCATCCGTTTCTGCGAAGACATGCGCCGCGCCCGTCCGGATATTATCTATGGCGCTGACATCATCGCCGGATTTCCGACGGAAACCGACGAGATGTTCGAAAACTCGCTGAAACTGGTCGAGGAGTGTGGCCTCACATGGCTGCACGTCTTCCCCTATAGCGCGCGCGAGGGCACCCCCGCCGCCAAAATGCCTGCCGTCCACGGCAAAGCCATCAAGGAACGCGCCGCTCGTTTGCGTGCCGCTGGCGACGAACAGGTCGCACGTCATCTGGCCGCCCAAATCGGCCGGACGCATAACATCCTGATGGAAAACCCCACCATGGGCCGGACCGAGGGCTTCACCGAAGTCACCTTCGCCACCCCCCAACCGGTCGGTCACATCGTCACCGCGAAAATCATGGGCCACACAGCGACTCAACTCACCGTCTGACCCATTGCAATCCCCGCCGCACCGTGACTAAATCGCGGCCCGGAGGAGACGATGCACCCCAACCCCCTATACCGTCACACCGACCATGCCCATACGCTGGACTATGCCCGCACCCGCAGTTTCGGGATGCTGACGATCAACGCCGCCGTTGGTCCCGTCGCCGCGCATATCCCCTTTGTGATCTCGGAAGACGAGACATCTCTCGATGCGCATATCATGCGCTCCAACCCGATCTGGCGGGCGATTGAAACACCCCAACCAGCGCTGATGGCGGTGACCGGGCCGGACGCCTATGTCTCGCCCGACTGGTACGGGATGGAGCATCAGGTGCCGACCTGGTCCTACATCGCTGTCCACCTGCGCGGCACGTTAACCCGTCTGCCGCAGGAGGACCTACTGCCGATCCTTGACCGCCTGTCTGACCAGTTCGAGGAACGGCTTACCCCAAAGCCCATCTGGAAAACCGATAAGATGCCTGACGATGCCATGACTCGAATGATGCGAATGATCGTGCCCATCCGGATGAGTATCGAAAGCGTCGATTCCACCCATAAGCTGTTGCAAAACAAGCCGGAATCCGCGCGTCTTGGCGCAGCAGATGCATTGGACGCTTTGCCGACTGCCCCTACAATTTCCGACCATATCCGCCAATTAAAGGAACCAAAATGATCCTATATTCCAATTCCCCATCGCCGTTCGTTCGCAAAGTTTTAATAGCCCTTCACGAAACAGGCCTTCAGGATCGCGTCGAGCTACAGACCGCAGCAGTGTCCCCTTTGAATTCTGGCGACATCGTTCCGTCTGCCAATCCGCTTGGAAAAATTCCATGTCTTGTGCGCGACGACGGCAAGCCGATTTATGACAGCCGCGTCATCACCAAATACCTCGCCAGCCTTGCGCCACAGGCAAAACTTTATCCGCTCGACGACACCATCTGGGATGTGGTGACGCTGGAAGCCACCATTGACGGGATCATGGATGCGGCGGTTTCTATGGCATATGAAAAACGATTACGTCCTGCCGAATTGGTGTTCGAAGACTGGTTGGACGGACAGTGGGCGAAAATCGATCGCGCCCTAAGCCATATCGAAATGAAATGGATGCCGACCCTATCGGAAACGCCCTTCATGGGTCTGATCCTGGTCGCGGCACTGGAATATATCGACCTTCGCCACGATGACCGCAAATGGCGCGACGGCCATTCCATGCTGGCCGACTGGCATGCCGCCAACAAGGACGCGCCGTCACTGGTGGCTACTCGTCCTCAACCATAACAGGGTGAACGTTTTTGGGGTAGACCTGCACCTGATGCGGGAACGGGATTTCAATCTTGTTCTCGTGCAGTGCATCCCATAGCGCCAAAAACACGTCGCCCCGCACATTGGTGAGGCCCCCGGTCGGATCTTTGATCCAGAAGCGCAGCACAAAATCGACCGAACTGTCGCCAAACCCCACGATATGGCACACTGGCGCGGGGACGTTGACCACGCGATTGACCTCCGCCGCCGCCTCGCGCGCGATTTTACGGACACGGTGGGGGTCACTGTCATAAGACACGCCAAAATTGATATCTAGCCGCACCAGATCGCTGGAATGGGACCAGTTCACCACCTGGCCCGTGATCAGATCCTCGTTCGGGATCAGGTATTCACGCCCGTCGCGGGTCACCACGGACACATAGCGCGCGCCCAAGTCCGATATCCACCCAAACGTATCCCCCAGCGAAATGACATCCCCCGGTTTGATGGATTTGTCCAACAGCAGGATCACCCCGGACACTAGGTTCGACACCACTTTTTGCAGACCAAAACCCAGACCCAGACCAATGGCACCGGACAGCACTGTCAGCGAGGTCAGATCAAATCCGATCGCCTGAAGCGTGATCACCACCGCCACGCCATACAAGAGCAGCTTGATCATCTTGTCCGTCAGCACCTTGATGGAAGGGGACATATCCTCCACCTTCTCCAACCGCCGCCGCACGAATGTGGACAGCCAATTGACCAGCGTCAGCAGGATCGCAACCGTCGCTGCAGCTTTCAACACCATCAACAGGGACAGCCGGAAATTGCCAACGGACAGTGCCATTGCGTCCAGCATTGACACAACCGCATCGGTCATCCCCAGAATATACAGCGCCAGATATATCCACATGCCCCAGCGCACGATGTTGCGGACCAGATTGTTGCGGATCGCCCGGCTGGCGACCGCCACAACTACCCAGGCTGTTGAAAGGTTGGCGGCCAGAAACAGCACGCGGTACCAACTGCCCCACACGGTTATTTCCCGGGTCAGCAGCGCCAGCATCCACAAAAAGATCACGAAAAGAATTGCGCGTGTCCGCCGTCCTAATGCAATGATGAATCGCAATTGCGACGGGCGCATCCCCTGCAACGAATGCATCCAGGCATCAACACGCGGTCCGACGATCATGTTGACAAAATGGGCGGTAACAAATGCCCCAAGGATCATCGAAATCTGATAACGGGATCGCGGTTGTGCCAAGGCTTTCAGGTTCGGCTCTATGTCCGCCCAGAAGTCTGTGATCAGGGTGATCAGAAAATCCAAATTCCTACTTTCCGCACGGTCGCATCAGGTGATTTGCCAATCATAGCATAAGGTCATGATAACGCTTGCAGATATTTACGCCACCCGCTCACCAAAAATTGCAGAGCCAACGCGAATATGTGTGGCCCCCAACGCAATCGCCCGTTCGAAATCGGCGCTCATGCCCATCGACAGGCCGTCTAGCCCGTTGCGTTCCGCCATCTTGCGCAGCAGTGCAAAATGCAGACTAGGTTCTTCGTCCACGGGCGGTATGCACATAAGCCCGCGTATCGGCAGGTCCAGCTCACCACGACACAACGCAACGAACCCATCCAGTTCATCGGGCAATACGCCAGCTTTTTGAGGTTCCTCTCCCGTGTTGACCTGAATAAACAGCTCGGGGCATTGTCCACGCGCTTGCACGGCGGTCGCCAGTTTGCGGGCAAGTTTTTCGCGATCCAGCGCGTGGATTGCATCAAACAGGTCCAACGCCTGATTGATCTTGTTGGTCTGCAACGGGCCAAGAAGATGAAGCGTGATACCGGGATAGGTTTCACGAAAAGCTGGCCATTTGCCGGCGGCTTCCTGCACACGATTTTCACCAAAGACGGTGTGCCCCGCCTTTAGCACGGACTCGACCCGGTCCAGCGGTTGCACTTTGGACACCGCAATCAGCGTGATCTCATCAACGGATCGTCCAGCCTGATCGGCAGCGTTCTCTACCCGTTGGTATATTTCTGTCAGCGACATAAAAAAACCCTCCGCCGCGACTTCATCGCATCAGAGGGGGCAAAAGAAAAGGGCGGATCAAACCATCCGCCCCCTCTATATCAGGTTGTCGTAGACTTAGAATTCTACAGACAGACCAACGGTGATGCCTTCGTCGAATTCCGGGCCACCGGCTTCGTCGAACTCAGCATAGGAAGCCCATGCTTTTGCGCCGGAACCGAGGTCATACTCGACACCAACATAGCCACCGCCTGCCTGGTCGTAACCAGCGAACAGGACAACACCCGAAGATGCGCCAGCCAGAGCGTATTCTACGTCAACAAATGCGTTGCCGGTACCAGCTTCGCTGTCGTAACCAAGGCCAACGGTCAGCGGACCATTTGCGTAGTCAAGCGATACGCCGTAGTTCTGAGCCGAAGCGTCGTCAACAGAAGCGAAGTAAGCGCCAACAGTGATCATGGAGTTGATCGCGTAGCCAACCTGGATACCGTAATCGATGCCATCAGCTGCGGAGTCGAAGACCGAGAAGTCAACGTCAAATCCACCGAAGGTGGTGCCAACGTTTACACCGACTTCGTCCAGATCGTCAGCATAGCCCAAACCGAAGTCGAAGTTGCCAAAGGAACCGGAAGCACCTACGCGCATGTCGTTCAGGCTGTTGTGGCCGAAGTCAGACTCGGAGATAGATGCATTGAAGCCACCCAGCGTCATGTCCAGACGGATGGTGAATTCATCTTCAGTGTAATAACCGTCAGAGAAGCCAGAAACGCCGTCAGTTTCCGAGAAGTGGTCGGAAGCCGGCCCAATGGCGTCTGCGTCACCTGCGGACAGTTTGCCGTAGGAGTTTTCCAGGGTCAGAACCGGGAAGTGATCGCCGTTGATGGAACCGTGATCGTCCAGATTGATACCGTAGCTGAGCGTAGCAGTGATGCCGTTGTTCAGTTCGGCGGTACCGGTTACGGTCAGGTCTGCACCATACGAAAATTCGGTGATGTCGTTATATTTGATCTCTGCCGAGCCGCTAAAGCTCACACCGAGATGGGCTTCCGCAGCTGCTGCGCCAGCAAAGGCAACCAGAGCGGATGTAGTAAGAAGAACGTTTTTCATCGTTTTCCCTCGTTAGTTAAAAGAGTCACCTATGACCGGTTGCCCAGCAAGGCGTGGATGTGGTTTCGCCCAACCAGCCGTTTTGGTCAAGCGATCCTAAATCAAATGCAGCGATGTTTTGCCAAGTGGTGCACAGATGTCACACTAATGACACGCGCATTGCCGTCGAAAGCCCTTGAGCGTATTTTTACGACAGGATAGTTAGCAGACCGTAAAGGCCTGTATCCCTTATTTCATTGAGCTTTAAGGTGATTCTGGTTATCGCAGCGATATGCGGGTGCGACCACGTGCCCGATTGGGAATAAGGGAATCGATACGTGTCACGATACAATGCCCGAGTCGCCGAACCGAAATGGCAGAAAGCCTGGGAATCATCGCAGGTTTTCAAAGCCGAACGCGATGAGTCGAAAGACAAATTCTACGTGCTCGAAATGTTCCCCTACCCCTCGGGCCGCATCCATATTGGCCATGTGCGCAACTACACGATGGGCGATGTTGTGGCGCGGTATAAGAAAGCCGCCGGGTTCAACGTCCTCCACCCGATGGGCTGGGACGCGTTCGGCATGCCCGCCGAAAACGCCGCCATGGACAATAACACCCACCCCGGCACATGGACCTATCAGAATATCGCCCAGATGAAGGCGCAGATGAAGCCGCTGGGGTTCAGCCTCGACTGGACCCGCGAATTCGCCACCTGTGATCTGGACTATTACGGTCAACAACAGGCGCTGTTCCTCGATTTTCTCGAGGCTGGACTGATCTATCGCAAGAATGCCGTCGTCAACTGGGACCCGGTCGATATGACCGTTCTGGCGAACGAGCAGGTCGAAAACGGTCGCGGCTGGCGGTCTGGCGCGTTGGTGGAGCGTAAGGAACTGACGCAATGGTTCTTCAAGATCAGCGATTATGCCGAGGAACTGCTGGACGCCATCGATGGTTTGAAGGACTGGCCGGAAAAAGTCCGCCTGATGCAGAAGAACTGGATCGGCAAGTCACAGGGGCTGGAATTCGCGTTCCAAACCAACGGCGCGCCCGCCGGGTTTGACCAGATCGACGTCTATACAACCCGCCCCGACACGCTGATGGGCGCCAGCTTCTGCGCCATCTCGCCGGATCACCCTCTGGCCAAAGCACTGGAGAGGAACAATCCGGAACTGGCCGCTTTCGTCAAAGAATGCCGCCAGATGGACACGACCGAGGAGGCGCTTCAGACGGCCGAGAAGAAGGGCATGGACACCGGCATCACCGTCACCCATCCGCTGGATCCTGATTGGCGGCTGCCCGTCTATATCGCCAACTTCATCCTGATGGATTACGGCACTGGTGCGATTTTCGGCTGCCCGGCGCATGACCAGCGCGACTTGGATTTCGCCCGGAAATACGACCTGCCGGTGATCGACACCTATGCCGCGATTGGTTCCGACGCGCGCGTAATCACCGACGCCTATGTCCCTGCCAAATCCGACAAGGTGCAATATGTGCACTCCCATGTCGGTACCGACGTGATGACCGGCGACGAGGCCGTCGCCCGCGCCATCAAACATGCCGAGGACAATGGTTACGGCAAAGGCGTCACCAAGTATCGCCTGCGTGATTGGGGCCTGTCGCGCCAACGCTACTGGGGCTGCCCGATTCCGGTCGTTCACTGCGAAACCTGCGGTGTCGTGCCGGAGAAAAAGGAAAACCTCCCCGTCAAACTACCCGAGGATGTCAGTTTCGACAAACCCGGCAACCCACTGGACCGGCACCCAACATGGCGCGATACGCCTTGCCCGAAATGTGGTGCGGCTGCGAAACGCGAGACCGACACAATGGACACGTTTGTCGATTCGTCATGGTATTTCGCCCGCTTCACCGCGCCTCACGCCGACACGCCGACGAATATGGCGGACGCGGACTACTGGATGAATGTCGATCAATATATCGGCGGGATCGAACACGCGATCCTCCACCTGCTCTATTCCCGCTTCTTTGCCCGTGCGATGGAAAAAACCGGTCACCTGCCGAAAAAGGCGATTGAACCGTTCAACGCCCTGTTCACCCAAGGCATGGTGACGCACGAAACCTATTCGACACCACATCCCAAAGGCGGTGACCGCGTCATCTGGCGTTCCCCTGACGAGGTCATTCGCACCTCGACCGGCGCAACGCTTCGCGAAACGGGCGAACCCGTCACCATCGGCCCGATCATCAAAATGTCGAAGTCGAAGAAAAACGTCGTCGATCCCGAAGACATCATCGACCAATATGGCGCCGACACCGCCCGCTGGTTCGTCATGTCCGACAGCCCACCCGATCGCGATGTTGAATGGACAGCCGCCGGGGCCGAGGCCGCATGGAAACACCTCCAGCGCGTCTGGCGACTGGCTGACGAGGTCAGCCAAAGCCCCGACGAAACGCCCAAGGGCGTTGAGGAGGGGCTGGCCCTGAAGAAAGCGACCGCCCGCGCCATCCATGACGTGACCGAAGGGATCGAAGGCTTTGCCTTCAATAAATCCGTCGCCGCGCTTTATCAGCTGACCAACGCGATCCAGAAATCGGATGCCACCCGCACCGATAAAATCGCGGCGATGAAGGTGCTGGCCCAACTGATGATGCCCTTCACGCCCCATGTGGCCGAGGAGGTTTGGGAACATCTGGGCGGGGAAAGCATGGTCACAACCGCCGATTGGCCGGACCTTGATGAAAGCCTTCTGGTGGACGACACCGTCACACTGCCAATCCAGATCAACGGCAAACGCAAGTCGGAAATCGTGGTCGCCAAGGACGCGAGCAAAGAGGCGGTTGAAAAAATCGTGCTGGCGGATCAAGCTGTGATCAAGGCGCTGGAGGGTAGCGCCCCGAAAAAGCTGATCGTGGTGCCGGGACGAATCGTTAATGTTGTCATCTGACCGCCGAAAATTCCTGACCGTTCTGGCCGCCCCGCTGGCCTTGTCCGCTTGCGGCTTTCGCCCCATCTATGGTGACGGCACCGCGGCAGATGCCATGCAGGGGCGGATTGCCCTTGGCGAGTTCACCGACCTCAGCGGGTTTCAGATGCGCGAGGAGTTGGAAACGAACCTTGGTCGCGCGGTCAACGCGACCCACCGTCTGGACGTAGATTTGCAGATTGAACGCAAGGGGCTGGCGATAACGCCCGACGGGTCGATCACCCGATACAATCTTTCAGGCGTCGCGAACTATGCCCTCACCGACCTGAACGGCGTGATCGCCACCTCGGGCACGGTCTCGGCACTGACGGCCTATAATGCGACCGCCAACGCCTATGCGACACGTGTCGCGGAACAGGATGCGTATCGCCGCCTGTCGGTCACTCTTGCCGACAAGATCACCACGCAATTGGCGATCAGCGCCGAAAGCTGGTTGTCGTGAAACTGAACGCCCGTGACGCGGCCCGGTTTCTGACCTCCCCGGACACAGGACGAGCCGCGATTCTGCTTTATGGGGCGGACGCGATGCGCGTCGCGCTGAAGCGTCAGGATCTGGTCAAGCGTCTGGTCGGTCCCGCAGGGGACGATGAAATGCGCTTGACCCGCCTAAATGGTGCTGACCTGCGCAAAGACTCCGCCGCGCTGATTGATGCGATGAAAGCCACCGGGTTCTTTCCCGGACAACGCGTGGTCCTGATCGAAGAGGCGACCGACAGCCTTGCCAAAGCCTTTGCCTCTGCGCTTGAAGACTGGCAAACGGGGGATGCCATGCTGGTGGTCACGGCGGGAATGCTGAATGCCCGTTCCGCCTTGCGCAAAACTTTCGAGGGAAGCGGTTCCGCAGTTGCTATTGGCATTTATGACGACCCGCCCTCTCGCGACGAGATCGAAGCTGAACTGACCAAAGCCGGACTGATCCAAATCGATCCGGCCGCCATGACCGACCTGACCAATCTGTCGCGCGCCCTTGATCCCGGGGATTTTCGCCAGACCTTGGAAAAACTTGCCCTCTATAAATACAATGATCCAACTCCGGTCGTGTCCGAAGATATCCTGAATTGCACACCCGCCACGATCGAGGCCGAGTTGGATGACGCCATTCACGCCGCTGCCAGCGGGCAATCCGGGGCGGTCGTGCCCTTGATGCATCGGCTGGCCGGCCAGGGTGTCAATCCCACCACCCTGTGCATTTCCGCGACCCGCCATTTTCGCCTGTTACATGCTGCGGCCACGTCAGACTCGGGACCCGAGGCTGCGCTGGCAAAGGCGCGTCCGCCAATTTTCGGACCGCGCCGTGACATCATGTTGCGCCAGGCCCGAAGCTGGGGGGGACCGCGGCTGGAAGCCGCGTTGAAGCTGCTGGCCGACACGGATTTGCAACTGCGCAGCAGCTCGGCCGCACCGCCCATGGCCTTGATGGAACGGGCATTCATCCGCATTGCGATGATGTATCCCGGCTGATGGGCAGCGCTGGAATTGCCGCGTGGCAATTCTTGAATGTCTCATAATATCAGTATGTTACCGATATCATACACCCGTCATTAGGGCTGACAGTTCTATCGTTGTTGCAAGTCCCGTGCCGCCGCCGTCCCTGCCCATCGCCCGGTTGCAAGGCAAGCCGTCATCAGATAGCCGCCGGTCGGGGCATCCCAGTCCAGCATCTCGCCCGCACAATAGGTCCCGGGGCGTTCAATCAGCATAAGCATGTCGCTCAGGTCTGTGCGCCGCACTCCGCCAGCGGTCGAGATCGCCTCGTCAATCGGGGCGGGGCCATCGAGGTCAAGTGGGAGCGATTTGATCCGTGCGGCCAACAAATTGCCATGTGGCAATTGCCCGACTTCGCGCAACAGTGCCGCCTTGACCCCGGTCAGCCCCAACGCTTTACGCAAATGGTTGGACAGGCTGGTTTTGCCGCGCGGCTTGGCCAACCGTCTTGCCACTTCGGCCTCGGTCAAGCCGGGCAGAAGGTCCAGCACCAATGCCCCGCCATCCCGCAGCGCCCCCGACATCGCATAGATCGCACTGCCTTCGATGCCTTTGGCGGTAACGACAAATTCGCCTTCGACCACCCGATTGCCAACCGTCAATCTCACCGGCTTTACGGGCGCGCCAAAATATTTTGTCATATGTTCCGACCACCCCCGCCGAAACCCCATGTTTGAAGGTTGAAACGAGGCGATGTCGATATGCTGTGACCATTTGCCATCCGATCCCAGCCGCGACCAGCTTGCGCCACCAAGCGCCAGTATCGTGACCTTTGGATACAAGGATTGCGGGCCGTCTGGTGTTTCAAACCGTACGCCGTCCCCGTCCCAGCCCATCCAGCGCCAGCGTGGGCGGATGTCGGCATCAAGGCGACGCAGCCATGCGCGTAGCAAGGGAGACGCTTTCATGGAGTTCGGGAACACCCGGCCTGACGAGCCGGTAAACACCTCCTGCCCCAAGTCCCGCGCCCAGTCCTTCACCTGATCCGGCCCAAAGGCGCGCAGCATTGGCGCCAGCCAATCGGCGGCCTCGCCATAAGCGCTTAGAAAGGTTTCAAATGGCTCGTCCTTGGTCAAGTTTAGCCCCGACTTTCCGGCCATCAACAGCTTGCGTCCAACCGACGGTTTTGCATCTGCGATCACGGGACGAATTCCGGCGCTGTTCAACGCTTCGGCTGCCATCAGACCTGCGGGGCCAGCCCCGATGATCAGCGCGTCGGTCATGCGAAACGGGCAGGTGACAGGGCGGCGACGATGGCAGGATCCAGTGACGGGGCCTCGCCTTGCAATAAGGCCGCGCCAAGGTCAGACAGCGCGCAGGACGTTTCGATCCCATACCCACCCTGTCCCGCGCACCAGAAGAATCCCTCGCCGCCAAAACCAATTGCCGGGGTGCGGTCGGGCGGGAAGCTGCGCAGTCCCGCCCAGCTATGCTCAACGCGCGTGACGGGTTCAGAGACAAACGCTTCGTAACGCGCAATCCCTTCGGCCAAAACCATATCATCGGGCCAAGCGTCCATCGGCGCGACCGGGTCCTCGTCGGCAGGCGAGACCAGCAGTTTGCCCGCGTCAGGTTTTGCATACCAATCCTCGGCGGCACTCACGACCATGGGCCAGCGACTGATATCATGCCCACCGGGGGCGGGGATACGCGCCATCGAGCGGCGGAGCGGTTGAATCCCAAGTGGCGTAATGCCCGCAAGGGTCGCCACCTGATCGGCCCAAGCCCCTGCTGCATTTACGATTGTGTTGGCGGTAAAGGTGCCAGCCGGGGTGTCGACGATCCAATGCGCCTCGTGCCTGATCGCCGTGACGCGGGCGTTGGTGACCAGCATCGCTCCGGCGGCACGCGCTTCTTTCAGGAAGCTCTGGAACAGTTTGTCGACGTCAATATCCTGTGCTTTGGGGCCGTAAGCGGCCTCGACAAAAGCATCGGCGCGCAGGATCGGGATCATTGCCTGTGCTGCCGCAACATCAAGATGCTGAGCGCCGGGTTGTTTGAGGATATCTTCGAATGTGTCCCGGGGGCGGTCGGCCTCTTGCAGATACAGGATACCGCGAGGTGACAGGACATCGCGCGTTATCAGTTCGGCCTCGCTGGCCCAGCAAAGTTTGCGGATAATGTCGAGCCCGTAGAACGGTTCCCACAACGCCGCCGAACGTCCGGTCGAATGGGTGCCGAAATTCGCCTCGGCTTCCAACAGGGTTGTACTGCGGTGCGGGGCAATTTTCGCCGCCAAAGAACCACCTGCAATACCGCCCCCAATGATGAGAATGTCGGAATGTGTCATAGCGTTTCCAAAGCTTGTTTGAAGATGTCAGCATCCACATTGCCGCCTGTCGCAACGACAATCACGGCATCGCCGCGGATCTTGTCCGGTTGGAACAAAGCGGCAGCGAGCGCGACAGCACCGCCGGGTTCCAGCACGATTTTCAGGCGCTGGAAGGCAAGGGCGACGGCTTTCAGCGCATCCTGATCGCTGACCGTCAATCCCGGACCGCAAAGCTTTTGCAGGATCGGGAAGGTTAGTTCCCCCGGCTCGGGTGTCAGGATAGCGTCACAGATTGAGCCGCCCAAATTTGCATTACGATGTTTGGTGCCACTTGCAAGAGAGCGCGCCATGTCGTCAAACCCCAAAGGTTCACACGGGCGCACCGTCAGGCCCGGGGCATCTGCGGCAAGCGCAAGGGCGATGCCGGACGATAGCCCCCCACCCCCGCAACAGACCAGCACGTCGGCATTTGCGACCTCCTCGGTGGCCGCTTGGGCTGCAATCTCTAACCCTACCGTGCCCTGCCCTGCAATGACTTGAGGTTCGTCATAGGGGCGGATCAGGGTTAACCCGCGCTCCGACGCCAGCTTTTGACCGATCTCCTCGCGGTTTTCGTTGGCGCGGTCATAGAGAACCACCTCGGCTCCCAGCGCCTTGGTGTTTTCAATCTTTAGCTTCGGCGCGTCAGAGGGCATGACAATCACCGCAGGTGCGCCATGTTGTGCGGCGGCATAGGCGACGCCTTGGGAATGGTTGCCAGAAGAATAGGCGATGACACCACGTTCGCGTTGTTCCGGTGACATCGCTGACAACGCCGCCCAACCCCCGCGAAATTTGAAGCTGCCGGTATGTTGCAGGCATTCGGGTTTGACGAAAACGCGTCGCCCGGCAATCTTGTCAATGAAGGGAGAGGATAAGAGCGGGGTGCGCCGCACAACAGGGGCCAAACGGTCATTGGCGGCGCGGATCATGTCGATATTCATGGAAGGCTCCGGACGAGGTCGGGGATGGAGGTCAGATCAGGGATCACATGCTGTGGCTTACCCGGCAGGCGATCCATCGGCAACCCCGCGCGATTGACCCAGACAGTATGAAAGCCATAGGCGCCGGCATGGGCGGCGTCCCAGCCATTGGAGGACACGAACAGGACCTGATCCGGGGTGGTCGCGAACCGATTGCCGACAAGGTCATAAACCGAAGGGTGCGGTTTGAACACACCGACAGTTTCGACAGACAGAACCGCGTCCAAGAGCGGCGCAATCCCGGCCGACTGCACCGCACCTTCCAGCATCGCTGGAGACCCGTTAGACAGAATACCAGTGGCATATCCGGCGTCTTTTAACGCGGTCAACATGGCGGGGACCTCGGCATAGGCGCCAAGTTCCCAATAGAGTGCCAGCAAGCGTTCGCGCAGGTTCGGATCGTCCAGACCGGCAGCCTCCAACGCATAGTCTAGGCCATCCTGCGTCACCTGCCAGAAATCGACATGTGTCCCGGCCACGGATCGCAACCAGCTATATTCCAGCTGTTTGCGCCGCCAAACTTCGGCCAACTGCGGCCAATGGGCGGCCAGGGCATCCTGCCCCGGTTCGCTCGCGGCCTGACGGGCGGCGGCGGTGACATCCAGCAACGTGCCATATGCATCAAATATGCAGGTAGTGATCATGATGCCTCCGTTCAGGCGAAGACTGGCATAGCCTGATCCAAAGGTGAACGGTTAAAAGAACCCGATCAGGAACGGCAGCCCGCCAAGGAAGAACGCTCCCAACATGGCGAACCAAGCGATCGTGCCAATGATCATTTGCGGGACCGTTAACCCCTTGCGCGTGCGATAAGTGGGCATATTCATCGCCCCCTGAAGCGCATAGATCGCAAAAATCGCGATGAAAAACAGGCGATTTGTTACAGCATAAGCGATCAGAACGATGCACATCAGGATGGTCAGATAAAAGGCCAGCTTGGGCGAGAATGTTTGCGTCAGAACCCGCGTGATCCGCCCCCCATCCAACGGCCAGAGCGGCAGGAGATTCAGGAAGTTCAGCATTCCGGTGATCGAGTAGACATACCAGAAAAACAGGGAGATTTCATAATTTTCAGGGTAAAGCGCTTCAAACGCAAGATAAGAGCTGGCCATCAGCGCCAGACAAATGCCCGGTCCCATGATCGTAACGTAAAAATCATGCAGATCCGTGCGCGGGGCGGTTTTCGAAATGGCCACCCCACCAAACAACGGGATAAGACGAAAGGTAGCGTCCTGATGCCCCGCCACGCGATAGGCCGCAACATGGCCAAATTCATGCACGATCACCGTGATGATCAGCGCAATACCCGCCATGATCCCCCAAAAATACATCGCCGCCGCCACTGCCAGTGCCCCCAGCATCAGCGCTTGGCCCGGCGCGTTCATGTCCAGCGTTCTGGACCGACGTCGCCACCCCCCTCGTAGGACAAGATACGTTAGCGCGACAATAAGGGCAGACAGGATGTAATTCGTCAAAATCGGGAACCAAGGATAACGATCAGTATAAAAATGTCTGTGTCATGAACCAGCGCCGCTGGTCAATGTCTTAAACCATCTGAATATGGGCTAAGGCAACCTCGAATCTGCCCGGTTTTCATCATGAACCCGGTCACGGCCTGCCCATTCAAAGCGTTGGCCGCGACCCCGCCCAAAGGGTTTTGAAATTCCGCCAGCGGGGATCAACTGCTGCGCTGACAGGGTCACGCACGATGTCGAAATCGCGCATGGTTCTTACCCATCCAACACGACCTCGAACTTGTCCGAAATCACAGATTTTCGGGCTGCATCATGCCCATGATGTGATAGCCACCATCGACGCGAATAATCTCACCTGTCGTGTGCGCGCCCAGATCGGACATCAGATACATGGCGGTGCCGCCAACGCTTTCTAGCGTCGCGTTTTGGCGCATGGGGGAGTTTTCCTCGATCGCGCGGAACACTTTGCGGGCCCCACCAATCGCCGAACCCGCCAGCGTTTTCATTGGACCGGGGCTGACCGCGTTCACACGGATCCCCTGCGGGCCAAGATCGTTGGCCAGATAGCGCACCGTGCTTTCCAGCGCGGCTTTTGCAACCCCCATGACGTTGTAATTCGGCTGAACGCGCTGGCTGCCCATATAGGTCAACGTCACGATAGACCCGCCATTGGGCATAAGGGGGGCGGCCCGGCGCGTGACCTCTACCAGTGAATAGCAGGAGATATCCATCGTATTCAGGAAATTTGCCTTGGTCGTGTTCAGGAACTGCCCGGCGAGTTCGGATTTGTCGGAATAGGCGATGCCGTGGACAAGAAAATCCAATCCCCCCCATTTCTGTTTGATCGCATCAAATACCGCATCCAACGAGGCTTCGTCCTGCACATCCGCCTCTAGCAGGATATCGGACCCCACACTGGCCGCCAGCGGTTCGACGCGTTTTCCAAACGCCTCTCCCTGATAGGTGAAGGCCAGTTGAGCGCCTTCCTTCGCGCAGGCCTGGGCGATGCCCCAGGCAATAGAGTGATCATTCGCGACGCCCATTATCAGGCCGCGCTTTCCCGTCATCAAATCAGCCATGATATTTGCTCAATGCCAAAGTTGCGTTTGTGCCCCCGAAGCCGAAGCTGTTGGTCAGAACCGTGTCCAGCCCGGCATTGTCCACACGCTCGGTCGCGATCTCACCCGGGTTCAGGGCTGGATCGAGCGTTTCGACGTTGATCGAAGGGGTGATAAAATCTTTGTCGAGCATCAGAAGGCAAAAAATAGCCTCTAGCGCGCCGGTCGCGCCTTGCGCATGGCCGGTCATCGACTTGGTAGAGCTGACGGGCGGGGTGTTGCCTGTGCCGAAAATGCGGCGGGTGGCTTCGATCTCGCCTACGTCACCGACGGGGGTCGATGTGCCGTGCGCGTTGATATAGCTGATCTTGCGGTCTTTGACCGTTTCCAGCGCCAGACGCATGGCACGTTCGCCCCCCTCGCCCGAGGGGGCCACCATATCGTGGCCATCGGACGTTGCGCCGTAACCGGTGACTTCAGCATAAATCTTCGCGCCGCGAGCCTTGGCATGTTCCAATTCTTCCAGCACGACGATCCCGCCGCCGCCGGAAATCACGAACCCGTCGCGATCAGCATCATAGGCGCGGCTGGCGCGTTCCGGCGTGTCGTTATATTTCGAGGACATCGCCCCCATCGCGTCAAACAGACAGGACAGCGTCCAGTCCAGTTCCTCGCCACCACCGGCAAACATCACGTCCTGCTTGCCGAACTGGATTTGTTCCACCGCATTGCCAATACAATGAAGCGAAGTCGAACAGGCCGAGGTGATTGAGTAATTTACACCCTTGATCTGATAGGCCGTCGAGAGGTTGGCGCTGATTGTCGAGGACATGCATTTGGGCACAGCAAACGGTCCGATCCGTTTTGGCGCCCCTTTTTCCAGCACCGTTTGATGGGCATTGAACATGGCCCGCGTAGACGGACCGCCCGACCCGGCGATCAGGCCTGTGCGCGGGTTTATAACGTCGCTTTCACTTAGCCCGGCATCGGCAATCGCCTGTTCCATCGCCAGATAGGCATAGGCTGCGCCGTCTCCCATGAAGCGCAGGATGCGCTTGTCGATATGCTCGGCGGGATCAATGTCAATTTTGCCATAAACCTGACTGCGAAACCCGTGTTCCGCATAGTCCGGACAGAAGACGATACCGGAACGCCCAGCCTGAAGCGATTCCGTCACTTCTGCTGCGTTCACTCCGATAGAGGAGATAATTCCAAGTCCCGTTACAACGACCCGACGCATGTAATTCCCTTCTGGTGCTACTCGGTGAACAGTCCGACTTTCATGTCCGATACGATATAGGCAACTTCATCGTCGGCTTTGACGATCCCGTTGGCAACACCCATTTTCAGCTTGCGGTCAATGACACGGGTGAAATCGACAAAATAGGTCAAGCGTTTGGTGGCTGGTGTAACCATCGCTTGCAGCTTCACCTCGCCAACCCCCAGCGCACGCCCCTTTCCAGTCATCCCGCGCCAGCCGAGGTTGAACCCCGTCAGCTGCCACAGACCGTCGAGACCAAGACAGCCCGGCATCACCGGGTCGCCCAGAAAATGGCAGTCGAAAAACCAGCGGTCGGGATTTACATCATATTCCGCGACAACATGCCCCTTGCCATGCTCACCTCCATCCGCTGATATTTCCGTTATCCGATCCATCATCAGCATGGGTGGGGCTGGAAGCTGCGGGTTCCCCGGGCCGAACATCTCGCCACGTGCGCAGGACATCAGTCCTTCGAAATCAAAGCTGGTCGGGCGATCGGTCATGGGGGGAAGATCTCCTTCGTTTCGCGAGTGAGAGGATTTAGCCCCTCCTAGCATTCGCGGGCAAGGTGGCGCAATAGCGCAGGCCTTGGACTGGTCAAGTTATTTGTGTTTGGTATATAGTCAGGGAAATCACGAGGTTAAAGACCATGCAAATTGTCGACAAAACCCCATTGGAACGGGCAGTGACCTGGCTGGCCGACGCTGATCTAAGACCCACACGTCAACGACTTGCCCTTGCCGAGTTGCTGGTCGGTGACGGGCAGGATCGTCACGTGACCGCCGAGGCTTTGTTTGATGGTGCTCAGGCGGCCGGGGCCTCGGTTTCGCTGGCAACTGTGTATAACACGCTGCGGACATTTTGTGATGTTGGCCTGATGCAGGAGGTGACGGTGGACGGTCACGGCTCCTATTTCGATACGCGCCTTGACGATCATCCCCACTATTACTGGGAAGACACCCACACGCTTACCGACGCGCCCGCGAATGCGGTTCGGTTTACGAAGATGCCAGAGGCACCTGAGGGAACCGAGATTGCAAAGGTTGATGTGGTGATCCGGTTGCGCAAGGTTTAATCGCCAGCGCCACCACGCGATTTGATCATGTGCCCGACGACCACAAGCGCAAATCCTCCGGCCAGCCCCTGAATAAAGGCATATAGTGGCAGTGCAGCTGACATAGAGGCCACGCCGCCAAATGCGCCACCAACCAGCCCAATAATTGTATTGAGGTTTGTCCCAAGGCTGAATTTGCCCTGTTGAAACAGGCGCGTCAGGTTGCCCCCAATCGCGCCGCCGATAACCGCAAGAATCCAGATCATGTTTTGTCCCTATAGCGAAAAACGCGCGGCTTTCACCGCGCGTTGAGTGTTCACATTATCGTGGCGCTTATTCGCCCTTGTTGCCCATCATATTCTTGATGAAACCAACCAGAACCACCAAAATACCCCCGCCGGCACCGCCACCAACAACCTGTGTAATGATCGCGCCAACATCCATGCCGCCAGCCGCGTCACCTGTTGTCGCTGCGGCACCAAGGCCGAGCATTCCCGCCAGAGCACCACCGCCCAGTCCGCCGACCGCGCCGGCGGCCGAGTTCATCAACGGACCCATATCGAAATTCTTCAGGATTTTCGCCAACGCGTTTCCGCCTGCTGCGCCTGAAACCAACTGAATGATCAGTGGAAGTATTGCACCCATTTTGCTATCCCCGTGTTATTGTTATCGCGGCAGCCTTTTGCCGCTATGACGCGAATAATGATGCGACATTTTGTATCTGACAAGAAAATTTTTTCTAAATATTGAGAGTGTAATAAAAAGGGCTCACCTTTCGGCAAGCCCATTTTCACAGTTATATTGGCGATTTATCCGCGATTCATGCGGTTTTCGATCAGGTCGTCCACGACTGCGGGATCAGCCAGTGTCGAAGTATCCCCCAGCGCGCCATAGTCGTTTTCCGCAATTTTCCGCAGAATACGGCGCATGATCTTGCCCGAGCGGGTTTTCGGTAGACCGGGCGCCCATTGGATCAGGTCCGGCTTGGCAATCGGGCCAATTTCCTTGCGAACCCACAGCTCCAGCTCTTTACGCAGGTCCTCGGTCGGTTCCTCGCCCGCCATCAGGGTGACATAGGCATAGATGCCCTGCCCCTTGATATTGTGCGGGTAGCCGACCACGGCGGCCTCGGCGACCTTGTCATGCGACACCAGTGCGGATTCGATTTCCGCGGTGCCCATCCGATGGCCCGAGACGTTCAGAACGTCGTCCACGCGGCCCGTGATCCAGTAATAGCCATCCTCGTCCCGGCGACATCCGTCGCCAGCGAAATAATAGCCTTTGTAATCGGCGAAATAGGTCGCGACGAAGCGATCATGGTCACCAAACACGGTGCGCATCTGCCCCGGCCAACTGTCCTTGATTGCCAAAACACCTTCGGCTTTACCGTCCAGTTCCTTGCCCGTTTGCGGGTCCAGAACCACGGGCTGCACCCCAAAGAAGGGTCGCGTCGCGGAACCCGGTTTGGTCGAAGTAGCGCCGGGCAGCGGCGTGATCAGAATGCCGCCGGTTTCCGTCTGCCACCAGGTGTCGACGATGGGGCAATTCCCTTTGCCAACCACGCGGTTATACCATTCCCAGGCTTCGGGGTTGATCGGTTCCCCGACCGATCCCAGAATTTTCAAGCTGGAGAGGTCGGCCTTGTTCACCCAATCCTCGCCCTGACCCATCAGCGCGCGCAGCGCCGTCGGGGCGGTATAGAACTGGTTGACCTTGTGCTTCTCGCACACCTGCCAGAAACGGCTGGCATCCGGATAGGTAGGCACCCCTTCGAACATCAGTGTCGTCGCGCCATTCGCCAGCGGGCCGTAAACGATGTAGCTGTGACCCGTGACCCAGCCCACATCCGCCGTGCACCAGTAGATGTCGCCATCATGGTAATCGAACACGTATTTATGTGTCATCGACGCATAAAGAAGATAACCGCCAGTGGAATGCTGCACACCCTTTGGCTTGCCCGTCGATCCCGAGGTATAAAGGATGAACAGCGGGTCTTCGGCGTTCATTGGCTCGGGTGGGCAATCCGCCGAAACATCGGCCATCATCGCGGCGTAGGAATGGTCGCGCCCGTCCTTTAGACCCGGGCCGCCGTTGGTGCGTTCAACGACCAACGTAGTCACATCGCCACAAATCTCCATCGCCTTGTCGACGTTCGCCTTTAGCGGGGTGTTGCGCCCGCCGCGTGGGGCTTCATCCGCGGTGACCACCAGCTTGGCGCCGCAATCTTCGATGCGGCTTGCCAGCGCCTCGGGGGAAAAGCCACCAAACACGACCGAATGCACCGCACCGATGCGGGCGCAGGCCTGCATCGCATAAGCCGCTTCGGGGATCATCGGCATATACAGAACCACGCGGTCGCCTTTGCCAACGCCCAGTTTCTTGTAAACATTAGCGAGGCGCGAGACCTTCTCGTGCAATTCGTTATAGGTGATTTTCTTGTCCAGATTTGGATCGTCGCTTTCCCAAATAATCGCCACTTGATCACCACGCGTCGCCAGATGGCGGTCGATGCAGTTGGCGGACACGTTCAGCACGCCGTCCTCGAACCATTTGATGGAAACGTCCGGATATTTGAACGTGGTGTTTTTCACCTTGGTGAATGGCTTGATCCAGTCCAACCGGGCCTTTGCCTGTTCCCCCCAGAACCCGTCCGGGTCGCTGACCGAGGCCGCATACATTTCCTGATACTGGTCGTCATTCAGCAGTGCCTGTGCGACAAAATCGTCGGACGGCGGATAGATATGGTTTTCCATAAACCCTCTCCCTGTTTGTCTTTTTGTCCCCGTGACAAGGGATCAGATGGCGAGATATTCCTCGCGCAGCTTTTCGTTGTCCAGAACCTCTTGCGCGGTGCCGTCGAACACAACCTGACCCGTATCAAGGATCACGGCGCGGTCCGCCAGTTTCAGCGCAGCGATGGCGTTCTGTTCCACGATAACCGTCGTGATCCCAAGTTCCTTGATCTGAAGCAAGGTTTTCTCGATCTCTTGCACGATCACCGGGGCAAGGCCTTCGTAGGGCTCGTCCAGCAATAGCAGCTTCACGTCACGGGCCAGTGCGCGGCCAATGGCCAGCATCTGCTGTTCACCGCCGGAAAGGGTTGTGCCTTCCTGCTTGCGACGCTCGCCAAGGCGCGGGAACAGTTCATAGATACGTTCCGCTGTCCAGCCATGCGGCGGCGCGATGCGGGCCAGTTCGATATTTTCTTCGACCGTCAGACCCTGAATAATGCGGCGATCTTCGGGCACCAACCCGACACCTGCACGCGCAGCTTGATGCGAGGCCATTTCATGGAGAGGCTGGTGGTCCAACCAAATCTCGCCGTGCGTCACTGCCGGGCTGTCAACGCGCGCGATGGACCGCAGTGTCGAGGTTTTACCTGCCCCGTTACGCCCCAGAAGCGCCAGAATTTCACCCTCGTGAATGTTGAAGCTGACACCCTGAACGATGTAGCTTTCGCCGTAATAGGAATGAATGTCCCACAGCGAGAAATAGGCCGGCTGTCCGGTTTGATCATTCATACTTCTGCCTCCCCAAGATAGGCTTCCCGCACTTTCGGGTGCCCCTTGATGTTATCCGGAATGTCTTCGGCAATGATCGCGCCCTGCGCCAGAACCGAGATTTTCTTGGCCAGCGAGAACACCACATGCATGTCATGCTCGATAATCACCATGGTGATGCCTGTCGTCTCGCTGATATGTCTCAGCAGGTCGATCGTGTTGTTCGTATCGGCCCGCGCCATGCCTGCGGTCGGTTCATCCAATAGAAGAAGTTTGGGTTTTTGCGACAGGCACATCGCCATTTCCAACCGCCGTTTGTCCCCACGCGACAACGACCCGGCTTCGAAGCTGGCCTTGTCGAACATGTTGACGTCTTTCAGCATCTGTTCGGCCTGCGTACGGATTTCCCCTTCGGCCCCGATCTTTTTCAGGGCGTTCAGAGTAAAGGACCCGTCGCGCGTTGCAAAACAGGGGATCATCACGTTTTCCAACACGGTCAGTTCAGAAAAGATTTCCGGCGTCTGAAACACGCGGCTGATCCCCATCTGATTGATTTCATGCGGCTTTGATCCCAGAACCGGTTTGCCCTGAAACATGACCGAACCTGTGTCGGGTTCCAGTTTGCCGATCAGGCAGTTGAGGAATGTGGACTTTCCAGCACCGTTCGGGCCGATAATCGCGTGAACGGTGCCTTCTTCCACATCAAGATTTACGTTGTTAAGCGCCTGCAAACCGCCGAAGCGCTTGTTAACGTTCTGGACTTCCAAGATACCCATCTATTCTTTCCTATTCGGCAGGTGACGCTTTGGTCGATTGCTCTTCTTCCGGCTTCTTCTTTCCAAGGTTTTTCACCCAGTTGAACAGTCTGGTCACCCCATCCAGAAGCCCTCCGGGCAGGAAGATCACGACAAGCATGAACAATGTCCCAAGGGTCAGATGCCAGCCTTTGCCGACAAAGAAGTGCAACACCCAAACAATGCCATTTTCCAACCCATCCGGCAGGAAGCTGAACCAGGTATGCAGAACATTGTCGTTGATTTTCGAGAAGATCGCTTCGAAATATTTGATGAAGGATGCCCCAAGAACCGGGCCCAGCAAGGTGCCAGCGCCGCCCAAGATGGTCATCAGAACAACCTCACCCGAGGCGGTCCACTGCATACGCTCGGCCCCGGCCAGCGGGTCCATACAGGCCAAAAGGCCCCCGGCAAGACCAGCATACACGCCAGAAATCACAAATGCCGCCAACGTATAAGGGCGCGAGTTGAGACCCGTATAATTGACCCTATTCTGGTTGGATTTGATCGCCCGCAGCATCATGCCAAATGGCGAACGGAAAATCCGGATAGAGATATAGAAGGCCAAAATCAGGAAGATTGCGGCGAAGTAATAGCCAAAGTTGAACTGCGCTTCGCGTCCCAGGAATTCAAACCGCAGGAACACGTCGTTCATCTTGATCCCGAACAGGTGCGTCGTGGTGATACCGTTCTCGCCCATCAGATATTGCGGATCGTCGGAATAGACCTGCAAGCCGGTTTCCCCGTTCGTAATCGGGGTCAGAACCGAATAGGCCAGCCGATACATCATTTCCGCAAAGGCCAGTGTCAAGATCGAGAAGTAGATCCCCGAGCGACGCAGACTGATATAACCGATCAGCAGCGCGAACAGTGCTGATACGATGACGGCAAGGATCAGCGCCGGAATAACGTTGAAGCTGAGCAGCTTGAACATCCAGACCGCCGAATAGGACCCGACCCCCAAAAAGGCCGCGTGACCAAACGAGAGGTAACCGGTCAGGCCAAACAGGATGTTGAACCCGATCGCAAAGATGCCAAATATTGCGAAACGTTGCAGCAGGTCCGGGTAGCTGGCGCCAAACGGCGCCATTAGGATCGGACCCAGCAGGACAGCAAGGACAAAAACCGTGAACAGGGTCTTGTCGTTATTTTTGAAAACGGCAGACATGGTTTACTCCTCCATCACACCGGCTTTACCCATCAGGCCGCGCGGACGCGTCAGAAGGATAACAACTGCCACCAGGTAGATGATGATCTGGTCGATGGATTTGATGTAGATTGAGTCAAAGAACGATTTCACCTCGTTCATGGACGCGAAGCTTTCAAGGATGCCCAGCAGGAATCCAGCGGCCACGGCGCCGGGAAGCGAGCCCATACCACCCACAACCACAACCACGAAGGACAGGACCAGGAAATCCATACCCATGTGATAGTTCGGCGGAAGGATCGGGGAATACATTACGCCGGCCAAACCGGTGACCGCCGCCGCCAGACCGAACATCATCGTGAATCGCTTATTAATGTCGATTCCCAACAACCCTACGGTTTCACGATCCGCCATACCGGCACGAACAACCATGCCAAAGGTGGTATAGCGCAGGAAGGCAAACATGCTGCCCAGCACCGCGATTGCGAAGAAGAAATAGATCAGACGCCAATAAGGATAGATGATCGCATTGGCTTCAAAGCCAAGATAGACGCCGATATCGAGCGCTCCGGACAATGAATCCGGTGCCGGTTGTTGGATCGGGTTCGCCCCAAAGGCCGCTTTGATGATTTCCTGCAAAACAATCGCGAGACCAAATGTCACAAGGATCTGGTCAGCGTGCGGTCGCTTGTAGAAATGCTTGATAAGACCGCGTTCCATCACAAAGCCAACAAGGATCATGAAGGGGATCGCCAGAAGGATGGAAACGGGGACGGAATAATCGATCAGTTTCGAACCGAAATCGCCGAACCACAATTCGACATACGGTGTTTTGATCTCTGCCGGATTGCCAAGGAAATCCAGCTTTTCGGGATCAATGGTGATTTTCACGCTGTTGAGCAGTTTTTGCATGACCACCGCGCAAAAGGCACCCAGCATGAACAACGCGCCGTGAGCGAAGTTGACGACGCCGAGCGTCCCGAAAATCAGCGTGAGTCCCAGCGCGATGAGCGCATAGGCACTGCCCTTATCAAGACCGTTTAAGATCTGAAGAATGATGGCGTCCATCGTTCCTCTCCTGTTAAGAAATTGTTATTGCGCTTGATAGCGTAAACCCGGCCGCACCAACAGGTGCGACCGGAAAGTGTCAAGTTTTGACGATTATACGCCCGGGTTACACTGACCCAGTTCGCCACCGGCAAACATCGGGTGATCCGGTGCATATTCAACCTGTGAGCGCGGTGTGATTTCCACAACTTCCAGAAGGTCGAATTCTGACGTCGGGTTTTCTTTACCACGCACAACCAGAACGTCTTTGAAGCACTGGTGGTCAGCAGCACGATAGAGAGTCGGGCCGTTACCCAGACCGTCGAACTCGAACCCTTCCAACGCTTCGGCAATGCCGCACGGGTTGAAGGTGCCGGCACGCTCGGCCGCGTCTGCGTAAAGCAGAGTCTGAGCATAGCAGGTATGCGCAGCCTGGCTCGGCGGGAAGCCGTACTTCTCACCAAACGAGCGCACAAACGCCTGCGAACCTTCGTCCTGCAGCGACCAGTGCCAGTTGGTGGACCCAAAGATGCCTTTAACGTTTTCGCCAGCACCACGAGCCATCAGGCGCGAGTAAAGCGGAACGATGATCTCGAAGTTCTTGCCGTTAACCTGGCGAGCACGCAGACCGAACTGAACAGCAGCGGTCAGAGAGTTCACCATGTTTCCGCCGTAGTGGTTCAGAACCAGAACGTCAGCACCCGAGTTCAGAACCGGCGCGATGTAGGACGAGAAGTCCGTGGTCGCCAACGGTGTCAGAACGTTTGCTACAGTTTCCCAACCCAACGCTTCGGTCGCGTTCTGGATGGATTCCTGCTGTGTCCAACCCCAAGTGTAGTCAGCGGTCAGGTGATAGGCCTTACGGTCGTTACCATAGTTGCTGGACAGCACCGGTGCCAGTGCGGCAGCGGACATGTAAGCGTTGAAGAAGTGACGGAAGCCGTTCGCCTTCTTGTCTTTACCGGTCGTGTCGTTCGAGTGAGTGAGACCCGCCATGAAGATAACGCCAGCTTCCTGGCAGAGACCCTGCACAGCAACAGCCACACCCGAGGAGGACCCACCGGTGATCATGATCGCGCCATCTTTTTCGATCATGGATTTTGCGGAAGCACGCGCGGCGTCCGACTTCGTCTGCGTGTCACCTGTTACATAGGTGACCTGTTTACCCAGAATACCATTACCTGAGAGCGCCTTCGAGGAGAAGGTGTTCAGCATACCGCCGTCGCCACCACCATTCAGGTGCTCGACAGCCAGTTCATAAGCGCGCAGCTCGTCCGCGCCTTCGTCAGCATACGGGCCGGACTGCGGAACGTTGAAGCCCAGCGTCACGGTGGAGCCCGTCGGCTCGTTCACATAAGCCGCGGCCGAAGACGCGGTAAAGATCGTCGGTACAGCCAAACCAGCACCAATTCCGGCACCGGATTTCAGCAAGCCGCGACGACTTGTTTTTAGTTCGGACATGAATTTCCTCCCATTCGTGTCATTTTTCGCTGCCGTTTTGGCAGGCGGGCAGTAACCCACCTCATAGTCGCAGGCAGCGTCAAAAAATCAATACAATGTTGTTTTTTGTAGATAAATTTGTAAAAATGTGACCTATGGTTGTGTCAAAAATGTAAATTTATTTACATGGGCGCAGGAAGTCTTAGCAATGTCAGGGGTTTAACAATTGGCGAATTCACTTACAGGAACACGCATTCGTGAACTGCGGCGGCGCATCGGACTGTCGCAAACGGCCTTGGCGGCCGCGGCGGGCATTTCGACCTCGTACCTGAACTTGATCGAGCACAATAAACGTGGAATCGCCGGACGGACGTTGCAGGCCATCGCGCGTGAGCTTGATGTCGCCCCGGCCACCTTATCCGAAGAAGTCGATTCAGGATTGCTGGAAACGTTGGAACAAGTCGCCGCCGCGGTGCCAGAAAAACAGGCCGAGCGCATGGCGCTTCCCGAGTTGGTCGGACGATTTCCGGGATGGTCGGCAATGGTTGCTGACCTGTATCGGCGGACACAAGATCAGGCGACCGAGATCGAGGTGCTGTCAGATCGCTTGTCCCATGATCCGTTTCTGGCAGACAGTCTTCACCAAATGCTGTCCAACATCACCGCGATCCGTTCAACCGCTTCGATCCTAACCTCGGTCGCGGATATTCCGGTTGAACAGCAGGCCCGGTTTCAATTGGCGATCCATCAGGAGAGCCGCCGCCTGTCAGACGCAGCAGAGGCGCTGGTGGAATATTTCGACCGTTCGGCAAGCGAGGGTATTCAGGCAGCAACGCCTGAAGAAGAGCTGGAAAATTTTCTGGCCAACAATGATCATCATTTTCCGACGCTGGATGACGGAACGGGGGACGTCGCGCGACTGCTGCGTGCGCCGCAATTGCAGACCTCGGCCGCGAAACGTTTGGCCGAAGTGGCATTGACCAACTATCGTGCGGATGCCATCGCAATGCCGTTGGACCGTTTTGCTCAGGCGGCGCGGACCACGCAATGGAACCCCTCGGCGCTGGCGCAGGAATTTGGGGTGTCACTTCATGGGGTCTTTCGTCGACTGGCGAGTTTGCGGCGCGCCGGGATCGACACACCGCATTTCGGGGTGATGGTGGTGAACGCAGCCGGGCAACCGTTGTTGCGCCGTCCTATCGAAGGTTTTCCAATGCCCCGCCATAACACAACATGCCCGCTATGGCCGGTTTATCAGTGCCTGTCATCGCCCGGGCGTCCCGTGCAGGAGGTCATAACCCTTCCCGATGGTAAGACATTCATGAGCTTCGCGGTTGCCTTGCCGATTGGGCCTATCGTCTTTGACCATCCGATGCCGCATGTCAGTGCGATGTTGCTAATCTCGGCAGAGGATGCCGCGCTACATATGCCTTGGCTTTCGCTGCCCGAAGCACGCAATGTCGGTACCAATTGCCGGATCAGTCCTTGTGGGGAGTGTGCACAAACCTAAGCTATTCCGAGAAATACGGATACCCGCAATTCTCATGCGGGGAATGGGCACAGAGAAGCGGATCAAGTAGGCGATCCACATCCTCCTCTCGCGGGGCGTAGACAAGCTGCCAGCCGTTGAACGGCTTGTCGACCTGTTCGGTGAGCGGCATCAGCAGCAGCTGATATTTCAGCGTTGCGAGGTCAATGGGAAACCCGTCAAATTCCGCGATGGCGAACGACCAGATCACGGATTTCGGGGGGAAACCTTGTGCCGTAATCTTATCGGCATGTGCCGATGACAGCATGTCCAGACCATCCATGATGACGATCAGGTCAATGTCCGGCATGACCTCGACCGGATTGCGGTCAATATAGGCAGCAAACTTGTTCTCGGGCCTTGGATCACGCACCAGATGGATCAGTTGATCGACGGGGATGTCAAAAGTCCCAAGGCTAAATCCCTCTCTCATCTCATGAAAACTGACAAGATCACGTTCCTGATAAAGCGTGCCCAGTGGGCTGAATGCATAAACCTCGCCAACGATATCGCCAACCTCCAGCGCGTAATCGTAATTCGCACACGACAGATAGCAGAATTCGATATAGAGAATTGACTTTCCAGCCACATCAAGCGTTTCGGGCAGAATATTAAAGGCACTGACCTTTTGTTCATGTTCCGCGTAGTTGCGGCTGCTGACCACAGGGCCGGAAAAGCCAATGCCAAAGGCCAGCACGGTGGTGAACAGCAGGGATTTATACATCCCTTTGACCAAGAAGATTACGCCGATAATGCCCAGAATTATATAGATGAAATAATCTGAAATCAGCGCAAAGATCAGATATTCAACGCCCACACAATTCCCCCGAATGCAATCTTGCTACGCTATCGAGATGAGAGGGTTTCTGTCAATCAGCGAGGCTGTGTGCCACGCGCACAATCGCATCATATCCAGACTCCCGCACGTATGCCAATTCGGCGAGCGGCTCACCATTCATACTGCCTTTATAAACAGTGATCCGTCGGTCAAAAATCTTGTGATTTGTCAGGGCAAAGCTGGTGGGAATAGAGGTATAGGAGAGGTGGTACAAAAAAACCCTCGTTCCGGAAAATCATGTAGCCGTGAAGCTCTGTCCCCGTGAAGTTCGGTCGGGTGAGTGTGGCGACCTCGACCCGGTTCTCTGCCCGATCCAACGTCAGTTCCGGTGGACCGTCGATTGGCCCGTAGTGATAGTGTAATCCCGTCGCATCCCGTGTCACCAGAACCTTGTGCGTGTTCTCGCTTCTGAAACGGATGCACAATTTATACTTACAGCGACAATACGATATTTAAAAAGTGAGGATATTCCGGTTTCTGCATCCGGTTCCACACGTTACGTGTGGCACACTTATATGTCCTGTCAGGCGTTGAATTGTCGAAACTGGTTTTTTCAAAATTTTCTGGTGCGCCATTTCGATTGATCACAGCTGACCTGACAGAAATCCGCCCGGTCACCCCCTTGCCGACGACACACAATTTAACACGATGATCCCATCACCATCCTTAATCCATCGATTTTGACGACGTGGATTGTTTGGTGGAAGGGTCCGTGTTCACGGAAATTGTTTGGATTCCTTTCCGAGACCTTTCGAATTCCCCGGTCTTTTGGCAACCCCATTGCCCCCGCACCCCCTTTTCCCTAATCTCCCCCTCACGCAGCCTGTGGCCGTTGGGGAGGTTAACTATTGTCAAAGCGTATCCTCATTGTTGAGGACGAACCCAATATCGTCGAATCCCTCTCATTCCTGTTGACGCGGGAGGGGTTTTCGGTGGCATCTGAAAAAGATGGGGCGGAGGCGCTGGCAAAGGTTCGCGCCTATCTGCCGGACTTGGTCATTCTGGACGTTATGCTGCCAAACCGGTCGGGGTTTGATATTCTCCGAGAATTGAAAACCCATGGCCCTGTGCCCCGCGTGCTGATGCTGACCGCCAAGGGTCAGGCGAAGGATCGCTCCAATGCCGAAGAATTGGGCGTGGACCGGTTTATGACAAAACCCTTTGCCAATGCCGAGATCATCGCCACCGTCAAGGAGATGCTGGGATGAGGCAGCCGCAGGATCTGGCCGAGCGCGCCTTTCGCCGTCGCCGGCGACAGGACGCGGCGCTGGTTCTGCCCCTGATGGGGGTGCTGTTGCTGGCGACCCCGGTGCTGGCGCTGTTTACCAAGGACATCATGATCTTTGGCGCGCCCTTGCCGTTTCTTTATGTCTTCACCGTCTGGTTCATCCTGATCCTGCTGGCGCGGCGCATGGCGCGGGTGCTTGACCGGGACGAATAAATGCTGACCTTCAACATCCTTGTTGCGGCGGCGATTGCTTACGTGATCTTCCTGTTTCTGGTGGCCTTCTGGGCGGAACGGCGGGCCCAACGCGGCGAGCTGGGATGGCTGCGCTCTCCGCTCGTCTACACGCTGTCAATCTCGGTCTATTGCACGGCCTGGACATTTTACGGCGCGGTTGGATCGGCGGCGCGGAACGGGTTGGAGTTTGTCACCATCTATCTTGGCCCGACGCTGGTCTTCATCGGCTGGTGGTGGTTGCTGCGCAAACTGCTGAGGATTGGGCGGACGCAGCGCATAACCTCCATCGCCGACCTGATTTCCTCGCGCTATGGCAAATCCGCCTCGCTGGGCGTTGTTGTCACGTTGCTGGCGGTGATCGGCTCGACACCCTATATCGCGCTGCAATTGCAATCGATCACGACCAGCCTGTCGGTGTTCGCTACGACCGAGGGCGGGTTGGCGGATTCCAATGTCTCCGGCTTCTGGGTGGCTGCGGTGCTGGCCCTGTTCACCATCCTGTTCGGCACCCGCAACGTGGATGCGAATGAACGTCACCACGGCGTCGTCACCGCCATCGCGTTGGAGGCGGTGGTGAAACTGTTTGCGCTGCTCGCCGTAGGGATATTCGTTGTCTGGGGGATTGGTGACGGGGTAGCGGGGATATTCTCGCGTATGTCGCCCGAGATGCTGCACGTCGATGATATTTTTGGCCCGCGCTGGGTGGCGCTGACCTTCCTGTCAGCAACTGCCATCATCACCCTGCCCCGCATGTTTCAGGTGACGATCGTCGAAAATTCGGACGAGCGGCATTTGTCGACCGCCAGTTGGGCTTTCCCGGCCTATTTGTTTCTGATGAGCCTGTTTGTTCTGCCCATCGCGATTGCCGGACAATCGATCCTACCGGCCGGGTCCAACCCGGATTTGTACGTGCTGACAGTGCCGTTGGCCGAAGGGCAGAATGCCCTCGCCCTGTTGGCATTTCTTGGTGGGTTTTCGTCGGCGACTTCGATGGTGATTATTGCAACCATCGCCCTGTCGACCATGGTCTCGAACCACATCGTCATGCCGCTGTGGTTACGTAATGTGTCAGACCGAGAACCCACCAGCGGTGACGTGCGGGGAGTGCTTCTGGCCAGTCGTCGATTGTCGATCGCTGCACTGTTGGTGCTTGGGTATCTCTATTTCCGGCTGACCGGTGGAACTGGTTCGTTGGCCGCCATTGGGTTGATTGCGTTTCTTGGTGTTGCACAAGTACTGCCCTGTTTGCTGGGAGGTATTTTCTGGCGCGGCGCTACCAAAGCCGGGGCGCTGGCCGGGCTGGCGACGGGATTTGTCGTTTGGGCATACACGTTATTTTTGCCGAGCTTCGAAGGTGCGTTTATCCTGTCGTCCGCAGTCATCGAAAACGGCCTGTTTGGATTGTCATGGCTGCGCCCTTACGAGCTGCTCGGATTGACGGGATATGATCCACTGGTTCACGCCTTGTTATGGTCCTTGTCGGTCAATGCGGTGCTATTTGTCGGTGTGTCTCTGATCTCGACCCCCGGACAGCTGGAACGCATACAAGGCGCACAATTTGTCGACGTCTTTCGGGTAACGGATGGGCGAGCATCCGGGGTGACGATCCGCCGCTCCGCAACGTCCGAGGATCTGTTCACACTGGCGCAGCGCATTCTGGGCACAGGGCGGGCGCACGCCCTGTTCACCGAAGCCGCGCGTGATCAGGGATATCAGGTTGGATTGCCCGCGGCGACCGATGAATTTATCCAATCGCTTGAACGCGAACTGACTGGATCGGTTGGTGCGGCGTCTGCGCATGCAATGGTGTCGCAAATCGCTGGTGGCGGGACCGTCTCGGTTGAAGAGCTGATCAATATCGCGGATGAAACCGCGCAGATCATGGAATATTCGCAGCAACTTGAACAGCAATCCAAGGAGTTGGCGGAAACCGCGCAACAGCTGAGACAGGCGAACGCACAACTTACGGAACTGGGCGCGCAGAAAGATGCCTTCCTATCACAAATCAGCCACGAACTTCGCACCCCGATGACCTCTATCAAAAGCTTTGCCGAGATATTGGACAACACCGCCGATGTCAGCGCAGATGAAGCGCAGCGTTTCATCAAGATTATCTCTAGCGAAAGCGAGCGCCTGACACGGCTGCTTGACGAAATTCTGGACCTGTCATTCTTGGAAAGTGGGCGTGTGGATTGGAAATTGGAACCGGTTCCAATCGATGCTGTCATCAACCGTGCCTTGGCCGCGACCGAAGGGTTGCGCGCCTCGACAGGGGTGCAGGTTGTGATGGATGACGAAATCGGCGAGATCGAAGTGCAGGCCGATTTTGATCGTCTGGCGCAAGTCTTCATCAATCTGATTTCCAACGCGGTCAAATATGGTCGTGCCGAGGAACCCGAGATTCGCATTTCCGCCCGACGTGCCGATGGGCTGGCCGAGATCAATGTGTCTGACAACGGTCCGGGTATCGCGCGCGAAGATCGCGACCGTGTCTTCGAGAAATTCTCGCGACTGACGGAAATCAATCTGGCAGGAAGCGCCGGGTTGGGATTGCCGATCAGCCGCGAGATCATGCGTAATCTGAACGGTGATCTGACGGTCAATGACAATGCCCCCGGCGCGGTGTTTCAGGTTACCTTGCCGCTGGCTTGACACGGCGTTAATCCGCGCAAAATCGGGATAGAAGCCAACCGTCCCTGATCCTCATTTCTACAGCGCGGCGGGTGAGTGCGCCTCGGCATAAGTTCTTCCTCTTTGCCAAGCCAACGGTTCGGCCACGCCCGACGGGAGCATGGCGATAGTAATCGCAATGATGACGGGCCGAAGTGCCACCTTTCCGCTTGGCACACCTTCCGCACAATGTTAACGTTAATGCAGCATCTGGGAGGAACCAAATCATGACCAAGAAAATTCTTTATATCGGCGGGACCGGGACAATTTCCTATGCCTGTGTTCACGAAGCAGTAAAAGCAGGACAAGAGGTTGCGGTATTCAATCGCGGCCAGTCTGGGGAAAAGCTTCCAGACGGTGTGCGGCTGATTACCGGCGATATGAAGGATGACACGGCTTACGCGGCGCTTGCTTCCGAAAAATGGGACGCGGTGTGCCAATTCCTCGCCTTTACCAAGTTCCAGGTGCAGCGTGATGTCGAGATTTTCAAAGGGGCGACGGACCAATATGTGTTCATCTCCAGCGCGTCGGCCTATGCGAAACCCGTCGACAGCACCCGCGTGACCGAGGAAACGCCGCTGATCAACCCGCACTGGCCCTATAGCCGCGCAAAGGCGGAATGCGAGGCCTATCTGAAATCCGCTGACATTCCCTATACGATCGTCCGGCCTTCCCACACATTACGCCACAAACTGCCCAATCCGTTCGGGTCCGAGGGGACGTTTGTGCATCGCCTTAAAGCGGGCAAACCGATTGTGGTGCAAGGGGATGGGACCAGCCTCTGGACGATTACGCGAGCAGAGGATTACGCCAAACCCTTTATCAACCTGACAGGCAACCCAGCGGCGGTGAACGACACGTTCCACATAACCGGCGATGTCGGTTTCACCTGGAACGCCATCACCCATGCGATTGCTGCAAATATGGGGTTGGAGGCGAAACTGTGTCATGTAGCGACGGAAAGCCTGATGAAATTCGAACCCGACTGGGAGGGGCCGCTGCTGGGCGATAAATCCCACGTCGCAATGTTTGATAATTCCAAGGTCAAACGCGTGGCAGGCGATTTTCAGGCGGAAACGGACATCCACAAAATCCTCGCAGGACCGGTGACCGGGGCGCTCGCACGAGGTGCGGCACCAAACGCGGATGAGGATGCATTGTTCGACCGGATTGTGGCTTGGGCAGGCACAGCAGGATAGCTATTGTCGGCTAATAGGCTAAGCCGAGGGCAAACTTGTATTGATCTTTTAGTTGATCTTCAATCTCACCATAGCTCAAAGCTATATGAGGCATGCCAAATGCATATGCGGCGACCTGATAGGAACCGAAATAAAACTCGACATTGTCCTTGTTCAACACAAAGGCCTTCAAGTCGTTCCAACTTTCGGTTCCTCGAAACACCTGCTCTTTGTCCAATTTGTATGGTGCGTCTTCTTCACTTTCGTCTTGAGAAGAAACCTCGTAGTTCAGTAGTTCCCTACGGACCAACTCTTGGATTCTACCAAATGTTTGATCAGCATCTCCGTTCAATAGTTGCGAAAACGAATTTATTGAGTGCGCAGGTTCTATTACAAAATTAAAAGTTCGGTGCCAATGAACTGGATGTGCCGCCCGCGCATAATAGTTACTTACAACGTAGTTTAGCGAAAGTGCTCGGCCGACTATAATTGGATCATCGCAATGAGCATAAAAGGTGTTTTGTCGTGACCATTTTTCCTGTCCATAATTGAACCTATCTGTTTCCTGACAAAATTTTATTTGTCTAGTTTCAAACAGATCGTTCAAAAAACTGACTCGAACGAATTCTCCAAATTCTCCAATATTTTTGGATTCACTCGATGAAAAACTAAAGTTTGTATATTCGAAATGATATCCTGGCAGGCCATCCCATTCTTCCACCCGAATGTCTTTGCTCCAATAAACTCTCTCCTGTTCCTGGGTTTTCTTGAGCTCTTTTCCAATCCTTGCAAATTGATGCTCTATTGACTCGACCAGTTTTTTATCGAGTGCAGCGTCTTCAAATGCCAAACAGTGTATATCTTTTAGTTCGTCAGGTATCGCCAATGAATTCCCAACAAGAACTGGAACGATGAATATATCGTCTACGAGGTTCTCCTCCAATTTTCTTAGAGCGAGTTTCAACTCTCTCTGAATATACCCGCGATGATCTCTCGAATTTTCGGACCAAATAATTACGACAATAACTGATCTATCTAGCGCTCGCCTAATTTCGAAATCCCAGTTTTGGCCTCCCTTGATTTTTTTGTCATCCAGCCAAGGATTTAGACTTTTCTGATCAAGCAAATCGTAGATTGCTGTAGCTATGTCACGATCAGCCTTAGTGTAGCTTATGAAGACTTGAGGCGTTTCCATACTGTTATACTCCTTACACAGGAGTGTAATTAAAGTTGAACGCGTTTGTAAGGCGGGAAAGTCCCGCCCTACAAAATTCAGTCTACTTCCGTGCCGCTAGCGCCGCCCGGACACCCGCGCCGTAAGCCGGGTCGGCGGCATCGAAATGCACCAGCTGACGGTCGATGATCTCTTGCGGGACACCTTCCATCGCATCGGCGAGGTTTTCGAACAAACGGCCCTGTTGCTCCGCATTCATCAGGCGGAACAGGTCGCCGGGCTGTTTGTAATCGTCATTCCCGTCACGGTGGTTGTAGCGGTCCGCATCCCCGTCAATCCGCAAAGGTGGCTCGCGGAATTCAGGGGCTTCGGCCGGACCGTTTACCGAGTTCGGCTCGTAATAGGCATCCGGATTGCCGGTGTCGTTGCGGAAGAACCGCATGGCGCCGTCCTTGTGATAATGATGGACCGGGCATTTCGGGGCGTTGACGGGCAAGGCCTCGTAATGGGTGCCCAAACGGTGGCGATGCGCGTCGGCATAGCTGAAGATACGCGCCTGCAGCATCTTGTCCGGGCTGAAACCGATCCCCGGGACAACGTTTGACGGGCTAAAGGCCGCTTGCTCAATCTCGGCAAAATAATTGTCCGGATTGCGGTTCAGTTCCATCACGCCAAGGTCGATCAGCGGATAATCCCCATGCGGCCAGACTTTGGTCAGATCAAACGGGTTATACCAATGCTTGTCGGCGTCGGCTTCGGGCATGATCTGGACCTTGACGTTCCATTTTGGGAACTGGCCATTTTCAATCGCCCCGAACAAGGCTTCTTGATAGCCCTCGCGCGTTTGGCCGATCTTCTCGGCAGCTTCGGCGTTGGTCAGGTGCGCATGGCCCTGCTGGGTTTTGAAGTGGAATTTGACCCAGTACCGCTCACCAGCTTTGTTATAGAAACTGTAGGTGTGCGAACCATAACCGTTCATCTGCATTGGTGTTGTCGGGCAACCGCGATCCGACATCAGGATCGTGACCTGATGCAGGCTTTCCGGGCTTAGCGACCAGAAATCCCACATCGCAGTGGGCGAGCGCAGGTTAGACCGCGGGTGGCGTTTCTGCGTGTGGATGAAATCCGGGAATTTTAGCGGATCGCGGATGAAGAACACAGGCGTGTTGTTCCCCACCAGATCCCAGTTCCCCTGATCGGTGTAGAATTTCAACGCAAAGCCGCGCACATCGCGTTCATTGTCGGCGGCACCAGCTTCACCCGCGACGGTCGAAAACCGTGCCAGCATGTCGATTTTCTTCCCGACCTGCGCGAAAATATCGGCGCTGGAATATTTTGACAGATCGTTGGTGATGGTCAGCGTGCCATACGCACCCCACCCTTTGGCGTGCACCACACGCTCGGCGATACGTTCGCGATTCTGGTGCGCCAGCTTCTCGATCAGCTGGTAATCCTGCATCAGGACTGGGCCGCGTGCCCCTGCGGTCAGCGAGTTCTGGTTATCCGCGATCGGTGCGCCGGCGGTTGTGGTCATGGTTTTTGGCTTACTCATGGGGTCCTCCGTTGGAATCAGATATGTCTAGGATACAGAGGTAACGAAATAATTAGAAATTGTGTTTTCCATGGATTTTGATAATTATTAGTTATGGAAATCACAGTTCGTCATCTTACCTATTTTCGTGCGCTGTGTGAATGCGGGCATTTCGCACATGCGGCGGAAACCTGCGCCGTCAGCCAACCGGCCCTGTCGGTGAAAATTCAGGAGCTGGAGGATATTTTGTCCGCCCCCCTGATCGATCGCAGCGCCCGACCTTATCGCCCAACACCGTTCGGGCGGGACGTGTTGCGCCAGGCCGAAAAGGTGCTGGCCGGGATTGATGGGCTGTACGATCTGGCGCGGATGGAGCGCGGGTTGGAGGGGCCGTTCACCCTCGGCGTGATTCCCACGGTTGCCCCATACATCCTGCCCCCCGCGCTGGGACGGCTGCAATCCGACCTGCCCGCGCTGGATTTGCAAGTGCGCGAGGCAACGACCGAAATCTTGTTGAGCGAGCTCCGCGACGGTCAGTTGGACGCCATCATCATTGCAACGGATTCCGAGGATGACCTGTCCGAAACCCCATTATTCGACGACCGCTTCCTGCTGGCGATCAATAGTGCCGAGGCTGACCGCCTGTCCCTGCACGACGGGCAATTCGAACTGACCGATATGACCCGCTTCCGCTTGTTGCTTCTGTCCGAAGGCCACTGCCTGCGTGATCAGGTCCAGTCGATTTGCCGTTTCACCAGTCGCGAGACGTTGAACCAGATTGGGGCTTCGTCACTCCAAACCCTGATCGGCCTGTCTGCCGGGGGCTATGGCGTTACGTTGGTGCCTGAAATCGCCGCGCCGGAAGCCGCCGCGACTCGAAACCTGACCCTCCTCCACCTCGCCCCACCCGAACCCGCGCGAATCCTGCGGTTCGTGACCAAAAGCCACACTGCCCAGTTGCCAAATCTTGACACCTTAACAGGCATTTTCCGGGAGGTTGGCCAAACCCTGACCAAAGCGGCGTCGAAAAGCTGAGATTCCCCACCTTCGGGGGTTGCGCCAAGCGTGCGGCTGACTATAACCGCCACAATTTGCATTCCTCCAGCTTGCGGGACCGACATGCCGAAAAGAACTGACATCTCCTCCATCATGATCATCGGGGCCGGGCCAATTATTATCGGTCAGGCGTGCGAGTTTGATTACTCTGGTGCGCAGGCCTGTAAGGCGCTGAAGGAGGAAGGGTATCGCGTGATCCTCGTCAATTCGAACCCGGCGACGATCATGACCGATCCGGAGATGGCGGATGCCACCTATATCGAACCGATCACCCCCGCTATCGTCGCCAAGATCATCGCCAAGGAACGCCCCGATGCGCTGCTGCCGACCATGGGCGGGCAGACCGGTCTGAACACGGCGCTGGCGCTGGACGAAGATGGCACGCTGGCGAAATATAATGTGGAGTTGATCGGGGCGGATCGTAAAGCCATTGAAATGGCCGAGGACCGCAAACTGTTCCGCGAGGCGATGGATCGGCTGGGGATCGAAAATCCGAAAGCGGCGATTGTGTCTTCGCCGAAATTGCCAAATGGCAAATATGACCTGAAGGCCGGACTGGCGAGCGCGCTAGAGGTGCTGGACGAGGTCGGCCTGCCCGCCATCATCCGCCCCGCCTTTACCATGGGCGGCACAGGTGGTGGTATTGCGTATAACCGCGAGGATTACGAAAAAATCTGCCTGTCGGGACTGGATGCCTCGCCGGTTTCTCAGATCCTTGTCGATGAAAGCCTGTTGGGTTGGAAAGAATACGAGATGGAGGTCGTGCGCGACAAAGCCGACAACGCGATCATCATCTGCTCCATCGAAAACGTCGATCCGATGGGGGTCCATACGGGGGATTCCATCACCGTCGCCCCGGCGCTGACGCTGACGGACAAAGAATACCAGATGATGCGGACGCATTCGATCAACGTGCTGCGCGAGATTGGTGTCGAAACCGGCGGATCAAACGTGCAGTGGGCCGTGAATCCGGCGGATGGACGGATGGTTGTGATCGAAATGAACCCGCGCGTGTCGCGGTCATCTGCCTTGGCCTCCAAGGCCACCGGTTTCCCAATTGCCAAGGTCGCGGCGAAGCTTGCAGTGGGCTATACGCTGGATGAGCTGGACAACGACATCACCAAGGTCACGCCTGCGTCGTTTGAACCTACCATCGATTATGTTGTCACGAAAATCCCGCGCTTCGCGTTTGAAAAATTCCCCGGCGCGAAACCGGAACTGACCACCGCCATGAAATCCGTCGGCGAGGTCATGGCGATCGGCCGCACGATCCACGAAAGCTTGCAAAAAGCGCTCGCCTCGATGGAAAATGACCTGACAGGGTTTGACGAGATCAAAATCCCGGGTGAAGGCGATGCGGCTGTCATCGCCGCCCTGTCTGCCCGCACCCCCGACCGGATGCGCCTGATCGCGCAAGCCATGCGCCAGGGTCTGTCCGACGATGCGATCCAAACGGCAACCGAATACGACCCATGGTTCATTGCCCGCATTCGCGAGATCGTCGACAAGGAGGCCGAGATCAAGGCCAACGGCCTGCCCACCAACGCCCACGACATGCGGCGCCTCAAAATGATGGGCTTTACCGACGCCCGGCTGGCACACTTGACCGGCAATACCGAGAGCGGCGTGCGGCGGTCCCGTCTGGCGATGAACGTCAAAGCCAGCTTCAAACGTATCGACACCTGCGCCGCCGAATTCGAAGCGCAAACGCCCTATATGTATTCGACGTATGAGGCCGACGCGATGGGGTCCGTCGAATGCGAAGCCAGACCGACCGACCGCAAGAAAGTCGTCATCCTTGGTGGTGGCCCCAACCGGATCGGCCAGGGGATCGAGTTTGACTATTGCTGCTGCCACGCCTGTTTTGCGCTGACCGACGCGGGCTATGAAACCATCATGGTCAACTGCAACCCGGAAACCGTCTCGACCGACTATGACACGTCCGACCGCCTCTATTTCGAGCCGCTGACGGTGGAAACGGTGATGGAAATCCTGCGGGTCGAGCAGGAAAACGGCACCCTCCATGGCGTGATCGTGCAGTTCGGCGGTCAGACCCCGCTGAAGCTCGCGAATGCGCTGGCGGACGAGGGCATCCCGATCCTTGGCACCACGCCCGACGCCATTGACCTCGCCGAGGACCGCGAGCGGTTCCAACAATTGCTGCAAAGCCTGAACCTGAAACAGCCCGTTAACGGCATCGCCCATTCGCCCGAAGAAGCCTTTGCGATTGCGGCAGAGGTAGGCTACCCGCTGGTCATCCGCCCTTCCTATGTGCTGGGCGGCCGCGCGATGGAGATCGTGCGCGACGACGCGCAACTGACCCGCTACATCAACGAAGCGGTTGTGGTCTCGGGCAAAAGCCCCGTGCTGCTCGACAGCTACCTCGCGGGTGCGGTGGAGGTCGATGTCGACGCCCTGTCCGATGGCAAAAACGTCCACGTCGCGGGCGTCATGGAACATATCGAAGAAGCCGGGGTCCATTCCGGCGACAGCGCGTGTTCGCTGCCGCCCTATTCACTGGACGCCGCCACCATCGAAGAACTTAAACGTCAGACCGAGGCGATGGCGATTGGCCTTAACGTCGTGGGCCTGATGAACGTGCAATTCGCGATCAAGGATGGCGAGATTTTTGTGCTGGAGGTCAACCCCCGCGCCTCGCGCACCGTGCCGTTTGTGGCGAAGGCGACCGGCTCGCCCATCGCCTCCATCGCGGCGCGGGTCATGGCGGGCGAACCGCTGACCAACTTCACCCTAACCGACCCCAACACCCCCCACGTGGCGGTGAAGGAGGCGGTTCTGCCATTCGCACGGTTCCCCGGTGTCGACACGCTGCTGGGCCCCGAAATGCGTTCAACCGGGGAGGTCATGGGCCTCGACAAAACCTTCTCCCGCGCGTTTTTGAAATCTCAGATGGGGGCCGGCACCAACCTGCCGACCGAGGGGACCGTGTTTGTGTCGATCAAAGATTCCGACAAAGGCCCGATGATATTAGAGGCGGCGCAAGCCGTCGCCAGCTTGGGTTTCCGCATCGTCGCCACCCGCGGGACGGCGGCCTATTTGGGGGAAAACGGCATCACAGCCGAGGTAATCAACAAGGTTTACGAGGGCCGCCCGAACATCGTCGACATGATGAAAGACGGCCAGGTGCAACTGGTGTTTAATACCACCGAAGGCACCCAGTCGATCGAGGACAGCCGCGAAATCAGAAGCGTCGCCCTATACGACAAAATCCCCTATTACACGACCGCCGCCGGATCGAGAGCCGCCGCCCGCGCCATGCTGGACCGGGTTGAGGGCGAGATTGAGGTGAACGCGCTGCAGGGGTTTGTGGTGGGGTGAGGAGGATTCACTTTTAGGTTGCAATGTGGCCCAACGATGTATATTTTTAATCGATTTTTACGAGTATTGGATTACTATTATGTCTGATTTTTTTGATCTCCTGAAATCTACAGAAGGCACTCCGAAATACTTACTTTACCTAATTGGTTTAGTATTTATTGTAGTTGTGGTTTTTAGAAAGCCTATCAGGACAAAAGTCAAACAATTGAGAGAGAACGGTTATCGCACTCTCATTTACGGCATTGCCTTTTCATTTGTTGGTATTGCATTGCTGGCGCACATCGAGCCGAAAACGACGTTTGGAAAAGTAATAATAGCCGGTTTCACTGAAATTGGTTTTGCACTGGTAATTGCTTGGGGCATCGGGACGTTCATTGAACGCGTCGCAAGGAAAGATTACAATGAATACATACAGAAGAAGGAAAACATTCTTAATCGGAATTTGTTCGCCTATCTCTACGACACGAATACGTCATCAACGGTATTCGAATTCGTTACAAAATATTTGTTTGAGACACCGATCATAAAGACCAAGCAGGTTCTTGAATATGAATTGATGGCACCAGAAGCTGAGTCAGATTGGGTTCTAATGAAGGTGCGTTTTGATTTCACACTCAAGAACATTTCTCTTGATAAAGTGGATCATGTCGTGCGGTTCCATGCCTCTAAGGTCTCCGGACTGGATTCTCCCAAAGATGATCGCGATGGTCTCAAGTCTATCAATCTTGACGGCGTAAACATTGATCCGAGCGAATTCTCAAAATTTGATGAAGCAGCGCCGGATGACGTTGGACGCCAAAAATTTGCATTTGCGTGTCCACTAGAGCCAGATCAAGAAGTACGGGTTATGTTATCGTTTATGCAGTATAAACGGAAAGTGGATAACGATCTGTTTCAGTCTAACCTTATATGTGAAGAGACTGAATTCACCCTACGATATAACCCGGAACACTATGACATTTTTGTTGAACCGGTTCATCCATCCGACAAATTTAGTCAGGAATTTCTTGAAAACGAAAACCATGTTACTAACTGTAGAAGGGTAATATTCAACGAGCCACTTCTACCAAAAAATGGTGTTTTCTTTTGGTGGAACCCTAAAGCCACAGTTTTGCCAAATTCTAGCGATAATGAAATAAAAGCTTAACACAATCCTGAGATTATTGATTTGGTAATGTGTAATTTGCTTTACAGCGGGAACCAAATTCGAATAGGAACGTTGTCAAGTTAAGTTACTGAGTAATGTAAATTTAGAAAGGGAGAAAGAATGTTCTTTTCTACAGGAGGCGGCACAGGCTGCTAATCAAACAAAAAAAGGCGGCGAAAGCCGCCTTTTTTACTTTCACCCCACCCTTAATCTCTCATTCGCCGGATCATACGGGCTGTCCTCGACCACCTGTGCGTCCCACAACTCCCCGAACATTTTCACCTGTAGCTTCTGCCCCACGGCCTCCAGTCCCGGGTGCACATACCCCATGCCGATGCTTTTGCCGAACACCACGGAATACCCGCCCGAGGTTAGGCGGCCGATTTTTTGGCCTTCGTGGAACAGTGCCTCCCGTCCCCATGGGTCGGCGTCCGATGGGCCGTCGATCAGGAGGGTGACGCAGGTGGCGCGGATGCCGGTCGCTTCCATTTCCGCTTTGCCATAGAAATCTTTGGACAGGTCTACGAACCGGTCCAGCCCACCCTCCAGCGGGGTGGCGTCGCGGCCCAGTTCGGTGCCGAACGCGCGGTAGGATTTTTCCTGACGGAGCCAGTTTTGCGCGCGCGCGCCGACCAGTTTCAGGCCGTGCGGTTCGCCTGCCGCCATCAGCTGATCAAACAGGTAGTTCTGCATCTCAATCGGGTGATGCAGCTCCCACCCCAGTTCGCCGGTATAGGCGACGCGGATCGCCTTGACCGGGCACATGCCGAGTTCGATGTCACGCGCCGACAGCCATGGGAAGCGTTTGTTCATCAGCGCGGTTTCGGGGTCGGCATCGCGGATCAGGCTTTGCAGCACGTCGCGCGATTTTGGGCCGGCGATGGCGAAGACGCCGTATTTTGTCGTCACCTCCTCCTCGTTGATGCGGCCAAACCGGTCCTCCTGCTCCATGATCGCCTTGTAGAGGTAATCCTGATCATAGGCCGTCCATGCACCCGCCGAGACGAGGTAGAAGCTATCCTCCGCCTCGCGCACAATCGTGTATTCGGTGCGCGTGGTGCCTTTGGGGGAGAGTGCATAGGTCAGGTTGATCCGCCCGACCTTGGGCAGCTTGTTGGTCGTGAACCAGTCAAGGAACCCCGCCGCCCCGGGGCCGGAGATGCGGTGTTTGGTAAAGGCTGTCGCGTCGATCAGGCCGACGCCCTCGCGGATGGCTTTGGCTTCGTCGACGGCATATTGCCACCAGCCGCCGCGGCGGAAGGAACGGGCGGCGTGGTCGTCAAATCCGGCGGGGGCGAAGTAGTTCGGGCGTTCCCAGCCGTTCACCTGACCGAATTGTGCGCCGGCGGCTTTCATGCGGTCGTAGCAGGGCGCTGTGCGGAGTGGGCGCGCGGCCTCGCGTTCTTCGTCCGGGTGGTGGAGGATATAGACGTGGGAATAGCATTCTTCGTTCTTGCGGGCGGCATATTCGGTGGTCATCCAGTCGCCGTAGCGTTTGGGGTCGAGGCTGGCCATGTCGATCTCCGCCTCACCCTCGACCATCATCTGTGCGAGGTAGTGGCCGGTGCCCCCCGCGGCGGTGATGCCAAACGAAAACCCTTCGGCGAGCCACATATTGCGCAGGCCGGGTGCGGGGCCGACGAGCGGGTTGCCGTCGGGGGTGTAGCAGATCGGGCCGTTGAAATCGTCTTTGAGGCCGCAGTTTTCCGAGGACGGAATGCGGTGGATCATGGACATATATTCTTCTTCGATCCGTTCCAGATCGAGCGGGAAGAGGTCGGCGCGGAAACTGTCCGGGACGCCATATTCGAACCGCGCGGGTGCACCTTCTTCATAGGGGCCGAGGATCCAGCCGCCGCGTTCTTCGCGGACGTACCATTTGGCGTCGGCATCCCGCAGGACGGGGTGTTCGCCGTGGGTTTTGCGGTATTCGGTCAGCGCGGGGTCTTCGTCGGTGACGATGAATTGATGTTCGACCGGAATTGCGGGCATCTTGATCCCCAGCATCCGCGCGGTGCGCTGTGCGTGGTTGCCCGTCGCGGTGACGACATGTTCGGCCCAAATTTCGAAGGTTTCGTCGGAGGGGATCAGATTGCCGCCCTTTTCGACCATCTTGCGACCGGAAACGATCCATTCGTCCCCCGTCCAGTGGTAGTCATCGACCTGCATCTTGCGGATGATTTCGACGCCTCGCTGCCGCGCGCCTTTGGCCATTGCCTGCGTCACGTCGGCGGGGTTGATGTAGCCGTCGGTGGGATGGAACAGAGCGCCTTGCAAATCTTCGGTACGGACCAGAGGCCAGCGGTCTTTGATCTGGGCGGGAGTCAGGAATTGATGTTCGATCCCCACTGCGTCGGCGTTCGCTGCGTAAAGGTGAAACTCGTCCATGCGCGCCTGTGACTGTGCCATGCGCAGGTTGCCAACGACGGAGAAACCCGCATTGAGGCCCGTTTCCGCCTCTAGCGTTTTGTAGAATTTCACCGAGTAGTCGTGAATGTGGCTGGTCGCATAGGACATGTTGAACAGGGGCAACAATCCGGCAGCGTGCCACGTGGACCCGGCGGTCAGTTCATCACGTTCCAGCAGCACCACATCGTTCCAGCCCGCCTTTGCCAGATGATACGCAATCGAGGCCCCGATGACCCCGCCCCCGACAACAACCGCACGCGCGTGGCTTTTCATGATGCAACACTCCCTGAGTCTCTGTTGCGGCTAGAATGCCGGAAACATATCGGGGGGCCAAGTGTGGCGCGACTTTTGGTGGGGGGAATGCGACCTCGATTGAAAGAGATTCGGGTATTCTTGGAGGATGTCTGTGCGCATGAGCACAGACGACGATGTTAGGTCGTCAGAAAATAAGACCCTCGAAGGTATGAGAGGAGGAGTCACCATGGACGTCGTATCACCAGAATTATATTTTAATGCACTGACAGAATACTTCTTGGCGCAAGGCTTACGCGAGGGCGCGAACGGACCGGAATATGATGCGCTCATGCGGGAGTTCGGGGGTGTTTTGCGGGACAGAGCCATTCGTAAACCCGAAGCCATGCCGCATCTTCAAGAATTTATTGGCGTAGAAGACCCGATCATAATCGCCCATGCGGCGCTGATGCCGATTATCGGCGGGCGTTTGCTGGATCAGCCCGCTGCATGGTTTAAGGACATTGCCGACCAGATAAAAAACGCTGCTGATGCTGTGGCAGAGGCCGCCGAAGCCGCCGCCGAAGAAAGTGAAAACGCGCCGGAAGAGGCGCTTGAGCAAGCCGAATGGCGAATCTCGCTCAATCTTCAGAGGATCAAATGTATCAAGGAAACATCGGGTTTTCTGGGGACGGAAGCGGGCAAAGACGATATCAAATTCACTGGTGCGTATAGCTACGGCGAAGGCGGATCGAAGCCATTGCACTATAATTACAACGGTCTTTTTGACACTGGAGAGTCAATTCCTGCAAACGCATCGGAAAGACTTAATCGTCTGATTGCATATGAAGTCATTCCCGAAAGTCAGGATTTCACGAATTTCACGGCAATTCTGTTGATGCTGGAAGATGATGGCATGTCCGCATCGGCAGCGGCGGCTTTATCGAAGATCATTGGCGGCATCGCAACCATCATTACCAATCTGTTGTTGACCACAGTGCAGGTGCAAACCGGTGTGACGCTTCCGCCGAACCTGAAAGAAGCCTACGATAATTATGGATTGCCGGGGTTGATTGGGGTTTTGGCAAAAGCCTTTGGGCCAGAAGCATTTGTACCGATTGCCGTGCGCTGTCGCACCAAGCTTCAACCGGACTCTAGCACAGCGTTACCTGTTTGGCGCGGTCGCATTCCTGAATCCGGGGGAGATTTGAATTCAGGGCGTGGTTCCGGCGATTTTGAGGGTACGATCACGCTCTATGAAGGCGAAACTGAGGAAGTCGAGCTGCCGAACGGAACAGAAGTTTATTCCTTGACGGCCGATCTTGACGAAGGGAAGTACGAGGTTCTGCTCAAGTTCGAGATCACGCAGTCATAGGGGGCCTTTTGGCCAAGTGCCGAGGTCTTTTGCGTATTTGATCAGCGGCCGTTAATTTGTTTTGGTGCCAAACGTTCCAATCAGGGCCAAACAGCTGTCTGATCTGCGTATTGGATCAGAGACAGGATTTGTTGTGAATAGGCCTTGTAGGTGCAAGCGGCCTGACTGATACCCACCATATCGGCGCATTCCGTTTTCTGAACAAACACTTTTTGAGCAGATTTCAGTGCCTCAGCATACTGGTTTTCACCGGCTTCATCCACACCTAACTGGGCGGGCAGCGCTGATGATATCTGGGTGTACAACCCTTCGATCGTTGCATTAAGCGCTGCGAGGCAGGCCCCGGCGTCAGCGTTCTTGGCACACGCATCGCCGGCCAAGATCAGACATTGTGGCTGAATGGCCGAACTGTAGATGTCATCCAGTTCGCTGTTGGCAATCAGACAGGCCGTCGGATCCGGAAATCCGGCCTGTGCGTTTAATTCAAACGGCATCACCATCCCTGCAATCAGGGCCAGAAACCGCCAAGATATGAGATCACGTTTTTGCATAAACGCGTGTTTGCATACAATTGTGTCCAAATCTAGGACGTTTTGAGGCGTTGTGGCAAAAACACGCGCCTTTTTTACCTAGCAACAGCCCGTCGACGCCATTTCCCGCGGTTTGCACATGGCATGTGTTTCCTCAAGATGAAGTTCTGTACGAGATGGTGACGTCACAAGATGATAGCTTTCATATCGACGCATTCCGCGATTCCCCGGACCATATTCAAACGCCAATTGTCCTTCGGACAAACCAGGCACCAGCGATTTGGACCGACCTGCAATGGCGATGAATTTGCCGACTTTCATATGCTCGCGGTCGTTGCCGTCAAGCAGTTGCAGAAGCGTTTCACGCCACGCAGAGATGCGCCCACCGCAATCGATACTGTGGATATCCGCGCGCTTCAGTTCAGTGACATGATAGCCGCCACCAATCTCTCCCTCGTTGGTAACAAAAACCAAGGGCAGGTCCGGATTGGTGTTTGACAGATCGGTTACGAGATCGTCGAGCGTCGTCATGGCATTTTCCTTTGCGATTCGTTATTTCAACATATATTGAAATATATGACCCCGAATAACATTTCAAGGATTATTGAAATGAATGAAGCTGACGTGATCACCGCGCTATCCGCCCTTGCCCAGGAAACCCGCTTGCGCGTGTTGCGATATCTTGTGACCAAAGGGCCAGCGGGGGCAGCAGCGGGCGAAGTGGCTGGGGTTGTCGAAGCCTCTCCCTCCCGCGCTTCGTTTCATCTGTCGACACTGGCCGACGCGGGGCTGATCGTCGCGGAACGTGATGCGCGCTCGATTATCTATCGCGTCGATTTCGAACGGATGGGCGCGCTGATGGGCTATCTGGTGCATGATTGTTGTGCGAATAACGCGACGGTTCGGTCCTGTTGCTGATGGACAAGCGTGACCCGCACGCCTAAATCTTTTCCGACTGAGGGAGAAGCCATGCAGCTGTGTGAAACCAAATCCGCGATCCGCGACCTGCACGCGACTTGGCGACAGGTGGGGGAGAGCATCGGCCTTGTCCCCACGATGGGCTACTTGCATGACGGCCACCTGACGCTGGTGCGTCAGGCGCGGGCCGAAAATGACCGGGTGATCGTCACCATCTTCGTGAACCCCACCCAGTTCGGCCCGAACGAGGATCTGGCGACCTATCCCCGCGACATGGATCGTGATTTGGCGTTGTTGCGGGCGGAGGGGGTCGACGCCGTTTTCGCGCCCTCAGTCGTGGAAATGTATGACGGAGCGCCGGAAACCATCGTCGAAACCACAAAATTGTCCCGCATCCTGATGGGGCGTTTGCGGCCCGGGCATTATCGGGGTGTGGCGACGGTGGTGACGAAACTGTTCAACATTACCCAGCCGGATCGGGCCTATTTCGGGGAAAAGGACTTTCAGCAGCTCGCCGTCATCCGCCGGATGGTGCGCGATTTGGATATGCCGCTGGACGTCATCAGCGTGCCGACGGTGCGTGAAGCTGACGGGCTTGCCATGTCCTCGCGCAATGTCAAACTGACGCCTGAAGATCGCGCTGCTGCGCCAGTGTTGAACCGGGCGCTGGACACCGCAGCCAACGCCCCGACCGTCGCCAAAGCCCACAAGATCATCCGCGACACACTCGCGTCTGAACCCCGCGCCGACATCAAATCCATCGACATCCGCGACGCCGAAACCCTCGCCCGCGTCAGCGGCCCCATCACCCGCCCCGTCGTCGCCCTGCTGGCCGTCCGGTTCGGGAATGTGCTACTGATCGACCAACGCGTCCTAACAGGGGAAAAGCCATGAGCACCCAGAAACCCGTCCGCCGTAACACCACGCCGAAAATCCGGAATATGAAAGGCGGTGATCCGATTGTTTCGCTGACGTCATACCACGCACACACGGCAGCCATTGTGGACCGCTACGCCGATTTCATTCTTGTCGGCGACAGTTTGGGCATGGTGATGCACGGAATGGAAACCACCGTCGGCGTGCCGCTCGATCTGATGATTATGCACGGCAAGGCGGTGGTACGTGGCACGCAAAAGGCGCTGATCGTCGTCGATATGCCCTTTGGCACTTACGAGGAATCCCCGAACATGGCGTTCCGCAATGCCGCCAAGATCATGAAGGAAACCGGCTGCGGTGCCGTGAAGCTGGAGGGGGGTGCGCGAATGGCCGAAACCATCCATTTCCTGACCGAGCGCGGCATCCCCGTGATGGCCCATATCGGCCTGACACCCCAGTCCAGCCACGTTATGGGCGGCTTCAAAACCCAAGGGCGGGATGAGGCGACATGGGACGCCCATATCGCCGACGCCAAAGCCGTGGCCGAGGCCGGCGCCTTTGCCATGGTGGTCGAAGGGGTCGTTGAACCGCTCGCCGCCAAGATCACCAAGTTGGTGGACATTCCCACCATCGGTATCGGCGCGTCGGCAGAATGCGACGGCCAAATCCTCGTGCTGGAAGACATGCTCGGCCTTAACGCCACCCCCCCGAAATTCGTGAAGGTTTACGGTGATCTCGCCAACCAGATCGAGGCATCGGTGAAAGCCTATGCCGAGGAGGTCAAGGACCGGTCATTTCCGACTGAAGATCAGGTGTATCGGTGATCTGATAAATCATTCCAACAGATTTTGAGCCGCTTAGTGCCCTTCGGTATTCCGTTAACCAATGTTTTTCGATCAACGAGCTTGCCGGAGATTTCAAATTCTTCATTGATCTTTACGACAAACAATTTGCTGAAATGACGATCAAGTCTGACGACGACGGCATCGTTTTTCTTAAATGGAGTGATTGTCTTTATCTCTACAAAATCGTCACCCAGGCGTCCATCAGACCCCATGGCGTAGTTTCGATGCAGATCAATGCCATGGGTAATCGCACCATACAATTCGCCGATATCGCCATAAACCTGTAGGTGATTGTCGGTATCGAAAAAGTATCGAGTTGCCAATTGCAACAACTCTTCGAAATATGGAACCAGTTTCAGCCGAGCATTGGGATATCTCGCCCTCCACTCTTTGTGCTGAATCTGTCTATTAATTTCGTCCCAACCAACCCATTCACCATCATCCCAGATGGCATTAAATATATTTAATTCTTCAGTCACCAAATTTCTCTGCTTGAATTCATTCCGCTCGCATCAAACAATAATAATTACAAAACATTCTTCGACTTTAATTGGCTAAGATCACACTGACAATGTCCTTCCCATGCCCCCCTTCATTATGACAAGCTCCAAGAAGACATCTAACTCTTACTGGGGATCATCATGACGACACACGAAGCCGGATGCATTTGCGGCAAGGTGCGTTACGCGGTGGATGGGTCACCGCTCCGCGTCACCATCTGCCATTGCCATTTCTGCCAGCAGGCGACTGGCGGTCCCTATATGATCGAGCCGATCATCGACAATAAGAACCTGTCCGTCACCAAAGGCACACCCAAAACCCATACCGTGGTTTCAGAGGGGAGTGGCAAGCAGGTCCACATTCATTTCTGCCCCGACTGCGGCACCAAACTGTTCCTGACATTCGAGCGTTTCCCCGACTTCTCCGGCGTCTATGGTGGGACGTTTGATGATCCGGACTGGTTCGAAATTTCGCCCGATACCGCCCGCCACATTTACCTGAGTTCAGCGCGCACAGGCACGGTTATTCCGGCGGGGTTTGACACTTATCTGGAACATGCGTTTGATCTGGACGGCAACCCGATTGCGCCGACGGTTTACGACAGCCCGCACGTGATCAAACGCTAGCCTCCGCTCTTCCCCTTCGGAACGGGTTGTGCCAACATCGCGGCATCCACAAACCAAGGGGGACTCTCACCATGCGTGCTGCTCGTTATTTGACCGGGGCCATCGCCTCGCTGCTTTTCGCCACCACCGCCATATCCGCCGACCTTGAGGGTCGCGAGATTGTGGTTGTCACAGAAAACGCCTATCCGCCGTTGCAGTTCATCGACCCGAACACGGGCAATGCTATTGGCTGGGAATATGATGCGATTGCGGAAATCGCCGAGCGTATCAACGCCACCATCGTCATTCAGAACACCAGTTGGGACGCCATGATCCCTGCGGTTTCCGAAGGGCAGTTTGACGTTGGCATGACCGGTATCACGATCCGCGAGGATCGGGCCGAAGTTGTCGATTTCTCCGACGCTTACATGCGCTCCGAAATGCTGATGCTGGTGCGCGCGGATGAGGATCGCTTTAGCGATGGCGCAAGTTTCGCCGCGTTCGAGGACGGTCTGGTCGGTGCGCAACCCGGCACGACGCCGTTTTACGTGGCGGTTTATGACATGCTGGATGGCGATGAAGCCAACCCCCGCATCAAACTGTTCGAAACTTTTGGGGCTGCCGTGCAGGCACTGCGCGCGGGCGACGTTGACGTGGTGCTGACCGACGGCACAGCGGGCAACGGCTATGTCACCGCCAACCCGGATGTGTTCAAACTGACGGGTGATCCCATGGGGACCGAGGATTTTGGGTTTATCTTCCCCAAAGGATCGGACCTCGTCGCGCCATTTAACGAGGCTATTGCGGCGATGAAAGCCGACGGCACGATTGATGCGCTCAACACCAAGTGGTTCCTGGAATATAAGCTCGGTGAATAAGGATCAGGCCCGGTCCGCCGGGCCATTCCATGCAAAATAATCAGGAACAGGACTTCCCCTATTGGTTGGTCGCGGTGATCGGCCTTGGGCTTTATTTCGGCTATCGGGTGGTGGCCGATGACCTCTATGTGCAGGTGTTCAACATCGTGTCCAAAGGGGTCGGCCTGACCCTGTTTGTGACCTTCGTTGGGTTCTTTGCGGCGTCAGTGATCGGGCTGGGGTTGGCGCTGGCCAGCCTGTCGCGCTGGCTGGTGCTGCGCCAGATGGCGCGGTTCTATATCGAGATCATCCGTGGCATCCCCATCCTCGTCCTGCTGCTATATGTCGCTTTCGTCGGCGCGCCTGCGTTGGTCGCCCTGATCAACTGGATCGGCGCTCCGTTTGGGTTCGAAGAAATGCGCACCCGCGATTTGTCCCTGATGTGGCGCGCGGTGCTGGCCTTGATGGTCGGTTATTCGGCCTTTATCGCCGAGGTTTTTCGCGCGGGTCTCCAATCCGTTGACCCCGGCCAGATCGAAGCGGCAAAGGCACTGGGTCTTTCGCCATGGCACCGCTTCCGGTTTATTGTCTTTCCACAGGCGCTCCGCACCATTCTGCCGCCGTTGGGGAATGATTTCGTGGCGATGATCAAGGACAGTTCGCTGGTTTCTGTCGTCGGGGTCGCGGACATTACGCAACTGGGCAAAACCTACGCCGCCGGGTCATTCCGGTATCTGGAAACGTATAACATCGTCGCTCTGATCTATCTGACGATGACGATCACCCTGTCGCTTGCCTTGCGACGGTTCGAACGCCATATGTGGCGGAAAGAGGCGGAACGGAAAGGAAAATCGAATGACCAACCCCCTATTGCATGACTGGACCGGACCGTTCGAATTGCCTCCGTTTAACGAGATCAAAGACGAACATTTTGCGCCTGCGTTTGAAACGGCCTTTGCCGAGGGCCGCGACGCGATTGACACCATTGCCGCCAGTCCCGACGCGCCGACGTTTGCCAACACGATCGAGGCGATGGAGCGGGCGGATAAGCTGCTCGACAAGATCGCAGGGGTGTTCTTTAACCTCGCCGCCGCCAACACCAACGATGCGTTGGAGGCGTTGCAGCGTGACCTCTCGCCAAAATTCGCGGCGTTTTCTGCGGAAACCTTGATGAACCCTGCATTGTTTGCGCGGGTTGATGCGCTTTACGCGAAACGCGACACGCTGGACCTGACGGCCGAACAACTTCGAGTGCTGGAGAAATATCATCGCATGTTCGTCCGCGCCGGGGCGGCATTGGATCAGGGCGGCAAGGCGCGTCTAAAAGAGGTCATGCAATCGCTGGCCTCGCTGGGTACGAAATTCAGTCAGAACGTACTGGCGGACGAAAAATCGTGGGAGATGGCGCTGGGGGCTGATGATCTGGACGGGTTGCCGGATTTCGTGGTGTCGTCAGCCAAGGAGGCCGCCAAGGAACGCGGCAAGGATGGCTATGTCATCACTCTCTCGCGTTCCTTGATCGTCCCGTTCCTGCAATTCTCCACCCGCCGCGATCTGCGCGAACGGGCGTTCAAGGCGTGGGTTGCGCGGGGTGAAAATGGTGGGGCGTCGGATAACCGCGAGGCTGTGGCCGAGACGTTGAAGCTGCGCGAAGAACGCGCGAATTTGCTCGGCTATCCGAATTTTGCGGCCTTCAAGCTGGAAAACGAAATGGCCAAGACGCCGGAAGCTGTGCGCGATCTGCTGATGGCTGTCTGGTCGCCAGCCAAGGCAGCGGCCGAACGCGATGCGGCGACGCTGACCGATATGCTTCATGCTGACGGGATCAATGGTGATCTTGCGCCATGGGATTGGCGGTTTTACGCAACGCAGTTGCAAAAGGCGGAGTTCGATCTGGATGAGGCGGAGCTGAAACCGTACCTGCAACTCGACAACATGATCGAAGCGGCGTTTGACGTTGCCGGCAAGCTATTCGGCCTGTCCTTCGAACCCCTAAACGTCCCCCTCTATCACGCGGACGCCCGCGCTTGGGAAGTCCGCAAGGGCTCCCAGCATATCGGTGTCTTCATCGGCGACTATTTCGCGCGATCTTCCAAACGCTCCGGCGCATGGTGCTCGGCCTTCCGCTCGCAATCGAAACTCGACGGCGACACCCGCGCCATCACCATCAACGTCTGCAACTTCGCCAAAGCCCCGGAGGGCGAACCCAACCTCCTCACCTTCGACGACGCCCGCACCCTGTTCCACGAATTCGGTCACGCGCTGCACCAGTTGCTGTCGGATGTGACCTATAATTTCATCTCTGGCACCTCGGTCGCGCGGGACTGGGTCGAACTGCCCAGCCAGCTTTATGAACACTGGCTGGGTGAACCTGAAGTGCTGGGCAAATACGCCCGCCACGCCAAAACCGGCGAACCGATCCCGGCCAGCCTGATGGAGCGTCTGAAGGCGGCGGAAAATTTCGACCAAGGCTTCCAGACAGTGGAATTCGTCGCCTCGGCACTTGTGGACCTCGACTTCCACTCCGGCCCCGCCCCCGCCGACCCGATGGCCGCGCAGGCGAACACGCTTGCGGCGCTGGGGATGCCCCGGGCGATCACCATGCGTCACGCCACCCCGCATTTCGCTCATGTCTTCAGCGGAGACGGCTATTCCAGCGGCTATTACAGCTACATGTGGTCCGAGGTCATGGACGAAGACGCCTTCGCCGCGTTTAAGGAAACTGGAGACATCTTCGACCCCGAAACCGCCCAGCGCCTCTATGACTACGTCTATTCTGCAGGCAGCCGGGAGGACGAAGCCGACCTCTACATGGCCTTCCGCGGCGCGATGCCAAAGGTTGATGCGCTGATCAAGGGGCGAGGGTTGGCGTGACAACGACAAGAGCAACCAAATAATCAACAAATCCATTTGAAGTCGAAGCTATGCCATCTGTCAAAACGCACCAACTTCCGTTTACACTCCCGGAAATCCTTGGCTGGGTTACCGCTCGTTTCACAGCGCTATTGTTGCTGAGTTTTCTTGTTTCGATCATCGTCGCCAACGGAAATCCATTTGCGCTAAGTAAAGCGATCGTCGCGTTTGTAGTAGGGGGCGTGGCAATCACCTTCCTCATCCCCAGGCTAACCGAAAGCTTATATAAATCGCGCCTGACACCGTTCGGCGCACTACTGATCCGACTGGTTCTTTTGATAATTTATCTGGCCATCTTTTTCATTTCGTTCAGTCATTACAGCTTCTATACAAATGCGAATTTCGGCTACATTTATCCTCCGCTGGTTGCGCCATATCCCTATCTGATTGGTGTCTGGGCCTTACTGTTTTTCTTTCTGTTTATCTTGCCCGGATTCTATATCCGTCGTCTTATGCTCCGCGCGATCTACAGGGCTAGGCCAGAGCTTATCGAGGAGGATCGCGAAAAGCAGATCACCCGTGCACATGCCACGTCGACCCTCACTCGGATCAGGTATGTTCCGCTGTGGGTCAAAATTCTGTTCATACCTTTTGCAGTTATGATTTTGGGGATGATTGCCGCTGTATTCTGGTTCAACTTCCTTCCCAACGAAAGAACTGAAGAACTGGCGCTTTACAGTGTTTACGGGCTGTTCGGATATTTTCTCGTTTCGTCGATGATAATCGGCCACACGTCTGGTTGGCTGGGATCTGAGCGAAGCCCTGGTAGAAGATGGGGGGATACTATCGGCCTCTTTGTTTTGACCGTTTTAATGGGTCTTTTGCCTGCCTATAGCGTCCTTTCCGTTACGGCCCCGCAAATTCACAGCTATCTGAGCGGAGGAAAAGTAATTGAGAGGGGTCTCACGGTTTCGGAAAAAGTGGAGACGGGGTTTCGAAATCTCTGTGGCGACCATTTCTTAGGTCGCTGGACGGATGACACGAATGGAAAGGAAGTCAGGCTTTGCAAAATCAACCCACAGCTTTTTTCGTCCATTGAGGTTGGGAATTCGCTTATCATTGTGGGAACGGAGACGAGATATGGACTGCGGGTCGATGAAATACAGACTCCCGAATGATCTGAATAGAATCCCAAAACAGTATTTGGGGGAACTAACCGTGCGTAGAATGCGCTATGGCACTCCCTGACGGCCCCCAATCCCTTTCCGATTTCCTCTCGCGCGACCGCAACCGGATCGTCGCGCGGGTGCAGGAGATGTTGACGGGTTACGACCGCGAAATCCTCACCTACCTCGTCCCGCATCTGGACGAGATCGAAACCGCCACCCGCAACCTCGACCTCGGGGGCGGGATCGTCACGTGGCAGCGGCATTTGGGTAAGGTGCTCGACATGGTCCGCCTGACCCGCGACGGCATCTGCCTGTGCAACCGCCTGCCCGACGACAGCCTCGCAAGTGTACGGGCGGAGGAACGCAAGAACCTGATCGAGGTTATTCGCTCTGTTGACCACCCCGAGGACTATTCCACCACCTACGTTTGCCGCTGCCGCCGTTGTGGGCAGGATTACCTTGCGGAGGAACAGATCGGCTGGCATGTGCCGACCTATGAATGGCGGTTGGTAGGGTAACCCTATGCCGGATCCTTGTGAATAATCACTTCGGCATTTGGCAGTGCCTTCAAAATCTCTCGCCGCAAGCCTGCGCCTATATCGTGGGCTTGGTGCAGCGTTTGCTCCCCATCCAGTTCGATATGGATTTGTACGAACATGCGGTTGCCGGCGGTGCGGGTTTTTAGGTCGTGGTAGCCAAGGACGCCCGGCCAGTTGTCCGCGATCTCGGCGATTTTCGCGATGCTGTCGGGGTCGGCGCGGCGGTCCATCAGGGCGTCGAACGCGCCTTTACCGATGCGCGCGGCGCTGATCAGCAGGAACAGGGCGGCGGCAAGGGCGATGATGCTGTCGATATAGCCGATCCCCCAAAGGGACGAGGCGATCAGAGCCACAATAGCGCCGATATTTGGCAACAGGTCGGACAGGTAATGCAGGCTGTCCGCCGCCACGACTTTGTTTCCGGTGCGCGAAATCACGCGGCGTTGCCAAAGGACCAGACCGACGGTCAGGACAATCGACACGATCATGACGATGATCCCGCGACCTTCGGATGCGAGCGTGTGCGGGGTGTCAGCAATCAGCCGGTGAAACGCGCTGTAGCCAATGACGACCGCTGAAACACTGACCAACAGCGCCTGGCCCAGCGCGGCGAGGTCTTCGGCCGATGTGTGCCCGAACGCGTGATCCTCGTCTGCGGGACGGGCGGCGTAGATGATGGCGAGCAGCCCGGTGAGCGAGACAATCAAGTCCAGCGCCGAATCCGTCAGACTGGCGGCGATGGACAGGGATCCGGTTTCGCTAAGCGCCCAGAGTTTCAGCGCAACCAGAATGGCGGCGACCAGAACGGACGCAGCACCTGCTGACAGGTTCATGCGGGTATCGCTCAAAACCACTGCCCGGGTTCCATGAAACCAAGCTCCATCAGTTGTTGGGAATTCCAGTCAAACTTCCCGCTGCCGCCCCAGCGGAAATCTTGAATTGCCTCGGCTGATCCCGGATTGTGCATCAGCATTTTGGCGACGCGAAAGGACGCGACCGCCACGGTCAGGTTATTGTGCCACTCGCAGGATATTGTGTTGTATTCCGGCTCGGACAAGCGCAGGTCTTCGCCGATTTTCAACCCTTTTGTTGCCTTGAACAGACTTATCCGGTCGATGCGGCGTTTTTCCCATGGGATATGTTCTTCGAAACGCCAGCGCAGACCGCCGAAAATCTCGGGCTGGCGCTCGACCATGTCGGGACCGTCAAATCGGTCCATGCCGTAATAGCCTGATAGATCCAGATGCGCGGAATCGATGTCAACGCCCGAACGATGGTCCGACAGATTTTCCGGGTAAAGGTCGATGGCGTAGGTATAGACCGATGTCCGACGCTCTTCTTCCATGAAGGTCAGAACGTCTTTGATGGAGCGGGTCTCGCAAAAGGGGAAGAACAGATATTCAGCGTTGAAGCAGTAATAAATCCAGCGCCCTTCGGCCGATGGTATGATGCTGTTGAGGATATCGAGGGAATCTTCTAACTGGTTCAATTCGGCGTAAAAGGTGTGGACATTGTCCAAATCTTGGAATGCTGTATGGCTCACTGCACCGACCACAAGGATCGTTCCGAAGCCCTGCGCGGCATGATGGCGAACGGTGTTGTCGAGTTCGACTTCGTCCTCGGCCAGAATGACGGCAACGGGCGAGGTCAGCGCATGGCTTTTCAGGTAGGTTTGCAGTTCGGGGTTGGGCATATGTCCTCCGTCCTGAAGGCATAGCAAAACCGAACCGCCAAGGGGAAGCCGAAACCGCACACATTGCGCAGGTTTTCTGGTTGGGGTAAACGGGCGGGAATCCCGGAAAGGCCGAACATGTCCGACGTGAAAAAACTGTTTGTGAAAACCTATGGCTGTCAGATGAACGTCTATGACAGCGAGCGTATGGCCGAAGCCATGGGCGCGGACGGGTATGTCGAAACGGATACGCCGGATGATGCGGATATGATCCTGCTAAACACCTGCCATATTCGGGAAAAAGCGGCCGAGAAGGTCTATTCGGAGCTGGGCCGCTATCGGAAGTTGAAGGCCGACAAACCGGATCTGAAGATCGGCGTCGCCGGATGTGTGGCGCAGGCCGAGGGTGAGGAAATCATGCGCCGCCAGCCATTGGTGGACCTCGTGGTTGGTCCGCAATCCTATCACCGCTTGCCGGAAATGGCGGCAAAGGCGGGGCATGGGGTGAAGCAGATCGACACAGAGTTTCCCGAGGAAGACAAGTTCGACCACCTGCCCCGCGGTCCCAAGGCCCGGCGCGCGCCTGCTGCGTTTCTGACGGTGCAGGAAGGCTGCGACAAGTTTTGTGCCTTCTGCGTTGTCCCCTATACGCGCGGGGCCGAGGTATCCCGGCCCGCTGAACGACTGATGGCCGAAGCCCGTGATCTGGTCGAACGCGGCGTGGTCGAGGTCACGTTGCTGGGGCAGAACGTCAACGCCTATATGGGGCCTGAAGGCTGGACACTGGCGAAGCTGATCCGCGAGATGGCGAAGATCGACGGGTTGGAACGTATTCGGTTTACGACGAGCCACCCGAACGACATGGATGACGACCTGATCGCCGCGCATGGTGAAGTTGAAAAGCTGATGCCCTATCTGCATCTGCCGGTGCAGTCAGGCTCGGACAAGGTGCTAAAGGCGATGAACCGCAAGCACACGGCGGAACACTATCTGCGACTGCTGGAACGTATCCGCGAGGCACGCCCCGATATCGCCATGTCGGGCGACTTCATCGTCGGCTTCCCCGGCGAGGATGAAACGGATTTCGAAGACACGCTCGCGCTGTGCCGCGAGGTGAAATATGCGCAGGCCTATTCGTTTAAATATTCCGCCCGACCCGGAACACCAGCGGCGGATCGGGCACATGTGGACGAAAGCGTCAAAGCGGACCGACTGGCCCGGCTGCAGGAAATGCTGAATCAGCATCAGTATGAATTCCAAGCCTCGATGGTGGGCAAAACCCTGCCCGTTTTGCTGGAAAAGCCAGGGCGTGAGGCGGGACAGATGGTGGGCAAATCACCCTATCTTCAGGCCGTTCATGTGGATGCCGACCCCGCCGATGTCGGGAAAATTGTCCAAGCTAAGATCGTCAAATCACAGAAAAACTCACTATCTGGTGTGGTCGTCTGAGCGATCTATCACAAGTTATTGTGCCAGTGTGGCGTTTGAGTCACATCAACAATTTCATGTAAACTATTAGATTCACAAAGAAATTTTTTCTGCTAAATTGAAGACATGCCGACATGAAGATCGGCGACAATGAGGCAGAGACCATGTTTAGAGCAGTAATCATCGCCCTTGTGGCGGGGACTATCCAGTCCATGATGCCCGCAGATCAGGAGGCTAAGTCCTCGGATCATCTGTTGGCATCTGTAACAGCCGAAGCATACGGTTATAATTTGGTGGTATATAGTGATGGCTAAGGCAGTTCTCGCTGCCCTGTTTCTCGGCATCGCCATGTTGGCGATGCCGGAGCAGAGCATGGCAGAAGACACAGGGTCTTATCCCGCCGCGATCTGGATCGATCCCGACGGGTGTGAGCATTGGGTGCTGGACCTTGGCACCGAGGGTATGATGTCGCCGCATCTGGACCGTGAAGGCAATCCGGTTTGTGGGCGCAATACAAATATCTGTATGGAATTCCCGGCGGATATCATGTTCGACACGGCAAAATGGGATTTGTCGAATGACATGGTGGACCGCCTGAGCATCTTTTTCAGTAATTCAATGGCTGACGGAATGCATTACTTCACCATTGCCGGGCACACCGACTATGTTGGGGATGTCTATTATAATTACGATCTGGGCCGCAAACGCGCGGAATCCGTTGCCGCGATTGCCAATCAGGTTGGTGCGATCACACGCACGGATACGTTTGGCGAGATGCAGCCCATCGCATCCAACGACACCGAAGACGGTCGACGCCGCAACCGTCGCGTCGAAGTCTATTGTAGCCGGTGAAGGAGAGCGTGATGAGCCCTGTAAGACTTCTTGTGTCCGTCGCCATGTTAATCGGTGTTTCGGCATGCAGTTCCACACCGACCGAAGATGCGGGGATCGATTCCGGACCGCTTTCCGCCATGCATGCGGGCATTTGGGTTGATGGCAATGGGTGTGATCATTGGATCATTGATGACGGGTTCGAGGGCTATATGAGCCCGCGCCTGAATCGTGATGGCACCCCTGTATGCCGCCCGGGGACAACGCCATGGTCAACCGTTTTCTTTGAACGTCGGATTATCGGGGACAAATCCTGATACGTCATTCCCGCTAGCCTTAGGCAGATTGCAATGTGCCCCCCACCTTGCGCGATCTGGAACTGGCTAGCGGGAACATCTGTGTGACATTTTAAAAATCGTGGAAATTATCCCTTGCCCGCGAGTCGCGCTTGAGGCACGATATCGGACATAAACCCGATATTTACACGGACGGAACCCATTGGGATCAGACATATCTGACGCGACCAGTTTCGCAGAAAATACTGAAACACTGCTCGAGTTTCCTGACAACCGGCTTTTGATTGACCTTTGCGGACAGCTCGACTCCAATCTCTCGAAAATTGAAATGGGCACAGGTGCCGTGATACATCATCGCGGCAATCAGCTGTTAATCAGTGGCGAGTCGCATGAAAAGAAACATGCCGAAACCGCGCTGAGGTCCATGTATGCCCGACTGGAACAGGGGCGGCCGCTGGAATCCGGTGATGTGGATGCCGCCATTCGAATGCCCAAAGAAGTGTTCGACGAACCCGGCGCCAATGATCAGATCGAGATGTTCAAGGGCGACCGTCTGGAATTCCGCACCCGCAAGAAAATCGTCGAGCCGCGCACCAAATCGCAGATGGCTTATGTCAAATCGCTGTTCTCGAACGAGCTGGTCTTTGGGCTTGGCCCGGCGGGCACGGGCAAAACCTATCTGGCGGTGGCGGCAGCGGTGTCGAACTATCTGGAAGGCAATGTGGATCGTATTATTCTGGCGCGCCCAGCCGTCGAAGCTGGCGAGCGGCTGGGTTTCTTACCCGGCGACATGAAGGAAAAAATCGATCCCTATATGCAGCCACTTTATGACGCCCTGAACGATTTCCTGCCCGGCAAGCAGGTCGCCAAAATGATCGAGGAAAGACAGATCGAAATTGCGCCCTTGGCCTTTATGCGCGGGCGGACATTGTCCAATGCGTTTGTGGTGCTGGACGAAGCCCAGAACGCCACCACGATGCAGATGAAAATGTTCCTGACGCGGCTTGGGGAAAATTCGCGTATGGCGATCAATGGTGACATGAGTCAGGTCGACCTGCCCAAAGGTGTGATGTCCGGCCTGATCGAAGCCGAACGTGTACTGCGCAAGGTAGACGGGATCGGCTTTACCTATTTCACCGCCGAAGACGTCGTTCGCCATCCAATGGTGGCAAAAATCATCCGCGCCTATGACGCGGCCCATGCCCGTGATGTCTGAACTGACCGATGTGGTCATCGAAGATGACCGCTGGACGGAAATGGGACTGGAGGTGCTGGCCGAACGTGCGGCCCGACAGGCACTGTCTGTTGCGGGGATCGACGTCGGCACGCGGGAAATCTGTATCATGGCCTGCGATGATGCCCGAATTGCCGAACTGAACGCGGATTTCCGCCGAAAGGATCAGGCGACAAATGTGCTTTCCTGGCCGGCTTATCACCTGACGCCACAGACCGCTGGGCAGATACCCGATGATGGGGGTGACAGCTTTGGGGACATCGCCATCGCCTATGAAACCTGCGTGCGCGAGGCATTGGAGCAGAATATTCCACCCAAGGATCATGTCACTCACCTGATTATACATGGCTGCCTACACTTGCTGGGCTATGACCATGAAAGCGATACAGATGCTGACATCATGGAATCCTTGGAAATCAAAGCTCTTGCGCAACTGGGGGTTCCCAACCCATATTAGGGGCGCGGGTGCAGACAGGCACTCACCATGGAAAAGGAGCCATGAGCGACAGTAGCGACGGGTCCTCTAGCGCAGCGCAGAGCGCGCAGCCAACAGAGGCAGACGAACCCAGGCCCGGGTTCTGGGAGAGAGTATTTGGCCGGACACCTGATCCGGAATCATCCAACGCAGAGGCAGTGGCACGTGTGGCAGCGGTTGCGGGCACACAGACGTTGTTGTCCAACGTGCGCAAGATGCACGACCAGCGTGTCGAGGATATTGCGATACCGATCGCGGATATTGTCGCTGTGCCTGACACGGCCAGCCTGAAGGATATCGTGGCCACGTTCCGCGAGTCTACATATTCGCGTTTGCCGGTCTATTCCGAGACCTTGGACAATCCAATTGGCCTGGTACATATGAAAGACGTGGCCTTGGAGCATGGATTCGGATCCAAGAAGCCGTTTGACTTGAAGACGATTTTGCGACCTTTGATCTATGCCCCCCCGTCCATGCCATTGCGCGCCTTGTTGCAGAAGATGCAAAATGACCGCATTCATATGGCGCTGGTGATCGACGAACATGGCGGGGTCGACGGGCTGGTGACGATCGAAGACCTGATCGAGGAGATCGTTGGCGAAATTGCCGACGAGCATGATGCCGAGGAAGACCAGCTGTGGATTCAGGAAAGCCCCGGCGTGTTTCTGGCACAGGCGCGTGCCCCATTGCAGGAATTCGAACAGGTCGCTGGCATTGACCTGTTGCCCGACGATCTGGACGAGGATGTGGATACGCTCGGCGGTTTGGTCTTTATGCTGTCAGGGCGCGTGCCCGCACGGGGCGAATGCCTGAAGGATAGCGCCGGGCATGAATTCGAAGTGGTTGATGCCGACGCCCGGTCGATCAAACGCCTGCGGGTGCGGTTGAACGGAACCGCGCAAGAGGCCGCGGAATAGCGTGGATATCCGAAATCTGACCGGTTGGCGCCAGCTTTTTCTTGCCCTTCTGGCGGGGGGTGTGCTGGCGACGATTAATGCCCCCTGGTCATTTGCCCCGTCATTGTTTTTCGGGATTCCGGTGTTGGCTTTGCTGCATGGTGCCGCCACCAGCAAACGGCGTGCTGCAGTGATTGGCTGGCTTGGCGGAATCGGATATTTCGGTCTGACCTTCTTCTGGATCATGGAGCCATTTCAGGTCGACGCCGCCCGGCATGGTTGGATTGCCCCATTTGCCCTAGTGATCATGGCAGGCGGATTTGGTGGATATTGGGCGATTGCGTTTGGATTGGCGAAGCGAGGCTCTCCGTGGGCATTGGCGGTGTTCTGGGCGTTGGCCGAGCTGGGGCGATCCTATATTTTTACGGGATTTCCTTGGGCATTGGTGGGATATGGCTGGCTGAACATGCCGGTTGCGCAGGTCGCGTCGGTTATTGGTCCGCACGGGCTGACCTTTGTCACGCTTCTGGCTGTCATATTGATCACAGAATTCTTTCGTCGAAACTATCGCAGCGCCTCCCTTGGGATTGTGCTGACTTTGGCACTGATTGCCAGCGGGTTCGCGTTGGATCAGCGTCAAATCCCCAATCGCGCCGAGCCGACAATTGTTCGGCTGGTGCAGCCCAACGCTGCGCAATCGCTGAAATGGCTTTCGGAATTTGCGCAAGTCTTCTTTGATCGTCAGATAGAGCTGACGGCGACCGAGACCGAACCGATGCCCGATATCGTGATTTGGCCCGAAACCGCCGTGTCGTTTGTCGCCCATGATCGCCCTGATCTGGTGCAATATATGTCACAATCCGCAAACGGAGCGGTGATGGTTTTTGGCACCCGGCTGCGGGATATCGAAGGGAACTGGTATAATGGGATGTATGCCATCGATCAGCTGGGCTTTTTGATTGACGATTACGCGAAACATCATCTTGTTCCTTTTGGCGAGTATGTCCCGACACCATGGCTGCTAAAGCTCATCGGGCTGGAGGCGATGACCGGCACAGGCTGGACCCCCGGCACAGGCCCGAAAATCATTCGGCCACTGGGTATTCCCGCCTTCTTGCCGATGATCTGCTATGAAACGATATTCCCCCAACATGCCATGATCCGTGGCGAACGGCCCGATTGGCTGGTTCAGATTACCAATGACGCCTGGTATGGCGATTTTTCTGGGCCTTATCAGCATCTGGATCTGGCGCGAGCACGCGCGATTGAACAGGGATTGCCGCTGGCGCGAGCGGCAAATACCGGGGTGTCGGCAATGATCGATCCCAAAGGTCAGGTTGTTGCCGCGATCCCGCTTAACCAACAGGGGTTTGTGGATGCGGTTCTACCGGGAGCCTTGCCGCCCACGCTCTATTCGCGCACAGGTGACGTACCAATGATGGTTCTGCTGGTATTATGGGCAACCTGGTATCTGTTTGCCGGCTATCGCCGAAACAACCGTTGACCCGTTCGCAGACGACATTTACAGAAAGCCGAACCGAAAATGGAGGGGCCTGTGCCGCGCGACAATTACCTGTTCACATCTGAATCTGTATCTGAGGGACATCCCGACAAAGTATGTGATCGCATTTCCGACGCGATACTGGACGCATTTTTAAGCGAAGACCCCTATTCTCGCGTCGCATGTGAGACCTTTGCCACCACCGACCGCGTTGTTATCGGTGGCGAGGTGCGTGGTCCGGGTTCCGTTATCGAACGGGTCGAACAAATCGCGCGCGATTGCGTTCGCGATATTGGCTACGAACAGGACGGGTTCCATTGGGCGAACCTGAATGTCGACAGCTATCTGCACGCGCAATCGGCGGACATTGCGCAAGGGGTTGACGCGTCCGGCAACAAGGACGAAGGCGCAGGCGATCAGGGGATTATGTTCGGCTATGCGGTCAATGAAACCGACGCGCTGATGCCTGCCCCTATCCTTTACGCCCACGCGATCCTGCGCCGCCTGGCAGAGGTGCGTAAAAACGGCACGGAACCCAAGCTTGGCCCAGATGCCAAATCACAGCTGTCGATCCGGTACGAGGATGGCAATCCGGTCGAGGTGACCTCGCTGGTGTTATCCACACAACATCTGGACCCGAAATTGACCTCTGACGATGTGCGCGGCATCGTTGAACCCTATATCCGCGAGGTCCTGCCCGAGGGCTGGCTGACCGCCAACACCGAATGGTGGGTGAACCCGACGGGCAAGTTTGTGATCGGTGGCCCGGATGGCGATGCTGGCCTGACCGGGCGCAAAATTATCGTGGACACCTATGGCGGCGCGGCCCCACATGGCGGCGGTGCGTTTTCCGGCAAAGACCCGACCAAGGTCGACCGTTCAGCCGCTTACGCTGCCCGCTATCTGGCGAAAAATATCGTTGCCGCCGGATTGGCCCATCGCTGCACGTTGCAGCTGTCCTATGCGATTGGTGTGGCAAAACCCCTGTCGATATATGTTGACACGGACGGAACCGGCAAAGTGCCCGAAGCACAGATCGAAAAAGCGGTAGCCAAAGTTATGGACCTGACGCCGCGTGGGATCCGCGAGCATCTGGGTATGAATAAACCCATCTATCAGCGCACGGCTGCCTATGGGCATTTCGGCCGCGCGCCCGAGGCAGATGGCGGGTTCAGCTGGGAACAGACTGATCTGGTCGAGGCACTGAAGGCCGCCGTATAACGCCCATGCTCCTCGCACAATCCCACTTGTGCGAGGCATCTTTTAGGCAGATACTGACCTTATATTTTTTTTAAGGTCCTATCATGGCTTTTGAAACCTGGCTTGTATTTGGCTTAGCGTATTTTCTGGTTACCTTGTCCCCCGGACCAAATGTTCTGTTGGTCATCACCCACGCGGTAAAATACGGATATCCCAAGATTTTCACCACCATTCTAGCGAACCTGACCTGCCAGCTGGGCATCGTCATCATGATCGCCACGGGTGTTGGCGCGCTGGTCACGGTGGATTCGCTGGCGTTTAAAGTGATCAAGTTCGCAGGCGCCGGATATCTGATCTATCTGGGGGTGACGATCCTTTACAAGTTGTGGCGGGATCGGGGTCTGACCCCGGTTGCAGTTGATCCGAACGCCGCCCCAACGGTGCGTGGGTTCGGCAGCCGTTATCGACAGGCGTTTTTTGTGTCTGCGGGCAATCCCAAAACGGTTGTGTTTCTGGCGGCGTTCCTGCCGCAATTTCTGGATCACCATGCGCCGCTCGCCCCGCAATTTTTGCTGATGTATCTGACGATCGCCATGACAGTGTTGAGTGTGCATTCGGTCTATGGCTGGTTGGCGGTCAAGGTCAAACAACGGGTCGTCAGTGCCCGTGTGCGTCGGACAACATCGGCGGCGACCGGGTTTTTGTACATCTTTCTGGGCGGGCGGTTATCGGTCAGCTGATCCGCCTGCTTGTCGGATGCGAGAAAATGGGTATATCTCGCGCTCATGTCGAATACTGAAACACCACATCGCAATTTCTATGGCCGCCGGATCGGTAAGCCCCTGAAGAAGGGGCAGGCCTTTCACATGGAAAACACGCTTCCCCGGATCGCGGTGGACCCGGCCAATCCCGGTCCCGGCCCGCAGTGGCTGGAGATCGGGTTTGGCGGTGGGGAACATACGCTCCACATGGCGAAAACCTATCCTGATGTGACCATAACCGGGGCCGAGGCGTTTATCAATGGCGTGGCCAAGATCGTGTCGCGGATCGGAGAACAGGAGATTGACAATATCCGTCTTCATTTCGGGGATGCGCGGGATCTGTTGGAAGCCCTGCCCGATGCTGCGTTTGAGAAGGTGTTTCTGCTTTACCCCGACCCCTGGCCAAAGCTGCGCCACCATCGACGCCGCTTTGTGACGCCAGAGAATATCGACCAGATTGCGCGAATCCTGAAACCGGGGGCGGAGTTCCGGATTGCGACGGACATAGAGGATTATGTGCGCCAGACGATGGAGGTCATGATCCCGCGGAAGGATTTTATTTGGACCGCCATGCGCCCTGCCGATTGGCGCACACCATGGCCCGACTGGACCCGCACACGTTACGAGGCGAAGGCCGTGCGCGAAGGGCGCACACCGCATTACCTGACATTTAATCGTCGATAATGCGAATCTCGGCTTTTCGTGTTAGGCTGACGGTATAACCTCCTAACCGCAGGGCTGCCGAGATGGGTATCCGCCTGATCGACGCCGCCAATGCTGATCACGAGTTCAAAGCAAGTTTCTGGCATTGGCGCGCGATTGTTGAAGTTATTCTGAAGCTGAAAATCCTTCCCGATGGGAAGGTCGAATTCCTTGCGGCCCCTTACACGGGTCATCTGTCGCAGGATGAGGCACGACAGGTTGCTAGGGCATTGCGCCACAATACGTTGGTAGATTTGGAGCCGGGTGAACATGTGCTGATGAATGGCAAGCATGTCGATCAGGTTGATAATTCCCACATTTACAAATCGCCCGAGCGGAAGCATCTGAACTATGCGCTTAGCCGAGAAGAACTGGCGGAGTTTGCGGACTATTGCGAGCGTTGCGGTGGGTTCAAGGTTGAATAATCCCTCCCCCGGAATCAAGGTGTAAGGCGCCACGCTGGCGCCTCATTACTTTGTGTCCCATACGCATTCCCTGTGGACCGCGAAACAGCGATGGGCTATTGGCTTTGCGACGTAACTTAGCAGGGTTTTTCCTATGTCCAGCCACGGCGCGCCCCGTCCAATGTCCTCTTGTAAATGTGGCCCGTTGAAGGGCGTGGCAAACGTGCCCGGGGACAAGTCGATCTCTCACCGTTCGCTGATCCTCGGAGCGTTGTCTGTGGGCCGGACCCACGTGACCGGGCTGCTGGAAGGCACTGACGTTCTGGATACGGCCAAAGCCATGCAGGCCTTCGGGGCAGAGGTGAACCGATTGGGCGATGGTGAATGGGAAGTTTTCGGCGTCGGTGTTGGCGGTTTTGGCGAGCCGGACAATGTGATTGATTACGGGAATTCGGGCACAGGGGTGCGGTTGGTGATGGGCGCTGCGGCAACCACACCGATTACGGTGACCTATACGGGCGACGCCAGCCTGCGCTCGCGGCCCATGGCGAGAATTACGGACCCGATCGCGCTGTTTGGCGCGCGGTCTTATGGCCGTCAGGGTGGGCGATTGCCTATGACGGTGATCGGGACAGGCGACCCCGTACCGGTGCACTATGTGTCCCCCGTGCCCTCGGCGCAGGTGAAATCCGCGGTGCTGCTGGCCGGACTGAACGCGCCGGGGCAGACAGTGGTGATCGAGAAAGAGGCGACGCGGGATCATACGGAACGCATGTTGGCCGGTTTTGGGGCGGAGATTTCTACTGAAATCACCGACGAAGGTCGCGTCATCACCCTGACCGGTCAGCCCGAGTTGACGGCGCAAACCATCACCGTTCCACGCGATCCGTCATCGGCCGCGTTTCCGGTGGCAGCCGCACTGCTGGCCGAAGGGTCAGAGGTTCTGGTGCCGAATATCGGCCAGAACCCGACGCGTAACGGTCTCTATACCACGCTGATCGAGATGGGTGCGGACATCACGTTTGAAAACGAACGGTTGGAGGGGGGCGAGCCGATTGCCGACCTCCGCGTGAAATACGGTCCGTTAAAGGGCGTGACCGTGCCGCCGGAGCGTGCAGCGTCCATGATCGACGAATTCCCGATCCTGTCGGCGATTGCGGCGACCGCCGAGGGCGTGACCAAAATGCTGGGCGTCAAAGAGCTGCGCGTCAAAGAATCCGACCGGATTGACGCAATGGCCCGCGGGCTGGAAGCCAATGGCGTGACGGTCGAGGAAACCGAAGACACGTTCACCGTCCACGGCATGGGTCAGGGCAATGTTCCGGGCGGCGGGACATGTAAAACGCATCTGGACCACCGGATCGCGATGAGCTTCATGTGTTTGGGGATGGCCACGCAAAAGCCTGTAAAAATCGACGATGCCGGGCCTATAGAAACCTCCTTCCCGATCTTTGTCCCTTTGATGGAAGAGCTGGGAGCGAAATTCACCAAGGACGATGGATGAAATTCACGGTCGCCATAGACGGCCCTGCCGCTGCAGGTAAAGGGACCATAAGCAAGGCGATAGCGGAGGTGTTCGGTTTTGGTCATTTGGACAGTGGTCTACTGTACCGTGCAGTTGGCATCAAAACCTTGGAGCATGGCAATGGCATTCTAGATCCTGTTGCCGCAGAAGACATCGCCAAACATTTAACGCCTGAAGATCTTCGACGTGATGACCTGCGCACGGGTTTGGCGGCAAGGGCAGCTTCAAAAGTTGCGGTTTTGCCAAATGTGCGTGGCGCGCTGTTGGAGTTTCAGCGAATCTTTGCGCGCCGCGATGGTGGTGCGGTGATCGATGGGCGTGATATCGGCACCGTGATTTGCCCTGAGGCAGAGGTGAAATTGTTCGTCACAGCCTCGGCCGAAATACGCGCCCGGCGTCGTTTCGAGGAACTAAAGCAGACAAATGCAGATCTAACGCTAGATTCCGTTCTTAACGATGTAAGAGCCCGCGACAAACGAGATTCCGAGCGGGAAATGTCGCCGATGGTCCCTGCCGAGGATGCGGTCTTGCTAGATACGTCCGAATTGTCTATAGACGCCGCTGTCGCCAAGGCGGTGGCTATAATTAATGAACGACTCGAGCAGGGCCGGGATTAAAACCGGCCTTCGTTCGTTTTTTTACATCGCCTTTGACCCGTAAACCCAAAGACCGGCGGAACCAACCGCACGGCCCGCAAAAACACTGTTAGGAGAACTGCATGAGCGCTTCCGTATCTATGGAAGAATTCGAAAGCCTTCTGAATGAAAGCTTCGAACTGGAAACCCCCGAAGAAGGTTCCGTTGTTAAAGGCACTGTCATCGCGATTGAAGCGGGACAAGCCATCATCGACATTGGCTATAAAATGGAAGGCCGCGTCGATCTGAAAGAATTCTCGATGCCCGGCAAACCGGCTGAACTGGCCGTAGGCGATACGGTTGAGGTCTTCCTCGACCGCGTTGAAAATGCCCGTGGCGAGGCCGCGCTGAGCCGCGAAAAAGCCCGTCGCGAAGAAGCCTGGGATCGTCTGGAAAAAGCAACCGAAGCCGAAGAAACCGTCGAAGGCGTTATCTTTGGCCGCGTCAAAGGCGGCTTTACGGTTGATCTGGGTGGCGCAGTCGCGTTCCTGCCCGGAAGCCAGGTGGACGTGCGCCCGGTGCGTGACGCATCCGCGCTGATGAACATCGCGCAGCCGTTCCAGATCCTGAAAATGGATCGTCGCCGTGGCAACATCGTTGTCTCTCGCCGCGCCATCCTTGAAGAAAGCCGTGCCGAGCAGCGCGCCGAAATCATCGGCAAACTGTCCGAAGGCGATGTGGTCAAAGGCGTCGTCAAGAACATCACCGATTACGGTGCGTTCGTGGATCTGGGCGGTGTTGACGGCCTGCTGCACGTCACTGATATGGCTTGGCGCCGTGTGAACCACCCGTCCGAAATTCTGGAGATCGGTGGTCAGATTGAAGTTCAGGTCATCAAGATCAATCCGGAAACCCAGCGTATCAGCCTTGGCATGAAACAGCTGGAATCCGACCCATGGTCCGAAGTCGAGGAGCGTTTCGCCCTTGGCACCGTGCACAAAGGGCGCGTCACCAACATCACCGATTACGGTGCATTTGTTGAGCTGGACGCCGGCGTTGAAGGTCTGGTCCACGTGTCCGAAATGTCCTGGACGAAGAAAAACGTCCACCCGGGCAAAATCGTCTCTACTTCGCAAGAAGTCGACGTCATGGTTCTGGAAATCGACGGCGAACGCCGCCGCGTATCGCTGGGTCTGAAACAGACTCAGGGCAATCCGTGGGAGAATTTCGCAGCCAAATATCCGGCTGGGACCGAAGTTGAAGGCGAGATCAAGAACATCACCGAATTTGGTCTGTTCGTTGGTCTGGAAGGCGATATTGACGGCATGGTGCACCTGTCTGATCTGGATTGGGATCGGTCTGGTGACGACGCCATTCAGGACTATCAGAAAGGCGACATCGTCAAAGCAGTGGTCACCGATGTTGACGTCGAGAAAGAGCGTATCTCGCTCTCGATCAAAGCGTTGGAAGGCGATCCGTTTGCAGATGCAACCGATGGCATCAAACGTGGCGCTGTCGTCACCGTTGAAGTCACCGCGATCGAAGATGGCGGGATCGAGGTTGAACATGACGGCATGAAGTCCTTCATTCGCCGTTCCGACCTTGCCCGTGACCGCGCCGATCAGCGCCCCGAGCGTTTCAGCGTCGGCGACAAGGTGGACGCACGCGTCACCAATATCGACCGCGCGAACCGTCGTCTGGGTCTGTCGATCAAAGCCCGCGAAATCGCCGAAGAGAAGGAAGCCGTCGAACAGTATGGTTCGTCCGACTCGGGCGCATCGCTGGGTGACATTCTTGGCGCTGCCCTGAAGGGTAACGAGAAGTAATCTTCCGCTTAGAAACAAATCCTAAAACGGCGCTCATGTAGCGCCGTTTTTTTTGGAGATATCAAACACGGTGAAAGGGTTGGGAACGGCACTTGTTGGTTGGTGATCTGCCAGTCGGGGCCAATCGGCATATTTATTATTTCGCCCCAAGACGACTGGCAGAATATCACAGGATTTTTTGCCTTCGCCTGTCGAATCACCTTCGAATTGCGGGTTCGGAAATTTCCGGATTCCAATATTCGGTCACCGAACTCACTGGTAATTCAGGATATTTCGGCGCGATTCAGCATAAAATCTGTGTGTTTCCTGTCAGTTCGCCAGACTCTGCCCTTACGGCTCTATTCCCTCAAATGACATTTCCTGTCAGAATGCGTCATCGCGCCAACGTAGGTAAACAGTTTAGCAAGGTTGCCGCCGCGCAACACTTCGGGAGGACGGATCGCATGATTAAATCGGAACTTGTCCAAAAGATCGCGGACGAGAACCCGCATCTGTATCAACGAGATGTGGAGCGGATCGTCGGCACGATTTTTGACGAAATCATTGAAGCGATGGCCAACGGCAACCGCGTAGAATTGCGCGGATTTGGAGCTTTCTCGGTAAAAAAACGAGACTCGCGCACCGGTCGTAATCCCCGCACCGGTGAATCCGTGCATGTCGAAGAAAAATATGTTCCATTTTTCAAGACTGGTAAATTGCTGCGCGACCGCCTAAATGGGGAATAACCTCGGCGACTGACAGGGTTATCCATGCGGTTTATTCGCTACAGTTTTTACGCGGCTTTGATGGTGGCTTTGGTTGTGCTGGCGCTGGCCAATCGGCAAACCGTCACGCTGGGGTTACTCCCTGAACAGTTGGCTGATATTCTGCCGGTATCGATCGATCTGCCCCTGTTTGTTGTGATTATGCTGGCAGCACTTGCCGGTTTGGTTGTCGGCGAAATCCTTGAATTCTTCCGCGAACATAAAATCCGCAAGGAAGCGGCCGAGAAACGGCGCGAAGTCGCCCAGCTGAATCAGGAAGTGAAAGCGCTGAAAAAAGAAGCCGGGAGAGAGGATGACGACGTCCTCGCGCTGATCAATGACACTCGTTAAAATCTGCGGGCTGACCCGCGCCGAAGACGTCACCGCATCGGTCGAGGCTGGTGCGACCTATATCGGCCTGAATTTTTATCCTCGTTCACCCCGTTATGTGACCTCGGAACAAGCGATCACCCTGAGCGAACGGATCCCAGCCGGCGTTTGTAAGGTCGGTCTGGTGGTCGACGCGGATGATGTCACGCTGACCGAACTGATGAAAGTGCCACTGGATATGCTGCAACTTCACGGGTCAGAGACGCCGCAACGCGTAACGGAGATCAAGCAAAAATTTGGCCTGCCGGTGATGAAAGTGATCGGGATCGCCGATGAGAGTGATGTTGCCAACCTCGAGTCTTATTTCGGGGTCGCCGATCAGGTTATGGTTGATGCAAAACCGCCTAGATCCGGTGGATTGCCAGGTGGCAACGGCCTGACATTTGATTGGCGTTTGATTGCTGGTCGCCGCTGGCCAGTGCCGTGGATGCTGGCGGGGGGGTTGACCCCGGACAATGTCGCCGAGGCGGTTGCGCTAACCGGCGTGAAACAGGTCGATGTGGCGTCCGGCGTGGAAAGTGCGCCAGGCGTGAAGGACGCGGCCCTGATCCGAGCATTTGTTGCGGCAGCGCAATGATCCTGACGTTTCGCTTGGCCACTCGCGCGGTTGTTCCTGCGATCGTGGCGTTGCTGGTGGATGATGATCTGGGCGAAGATCCTGAGGGTAACGTCTGTGCCTCCTATCAGATGAGCCGTCACCACCGGACTACCCATCCAAGCGATGCGGCGCGCACAGATTGAAGCTGTCCGCGTGGCCAGTCATCTTCGGGGCAAAGGTCTTGGGCGGCAGATGTTTGATGATGTCGAAGCCAGAGCCCGTGCTGCGGGATGTGGTTTGATTCAGCTGTCGATGAACCAATCACGCATCGGCAGTGGCCGTTTTTATGAAACCATCGGCTTTACGCCGTCCGACATTGGCTTTAAACGCTATCTGGACTGAACATAGGGATAACTCAATGGCCGAGGATTTTCTGAACTCTTTCCGGAATGGCCCGGATGAAAACGGGCGTTTCGGCAATTACGGGGGCCGCTTTGTGGCGGAAACCCTGATGCCGCTGATCCTTGATCTGGAGGCGGAGTATGAGAAGGCGAAGACCGATCCAGACTTCTGGGCAGAGATGGATTTCCTCTGGAAGCATTACGTGGGCCGTCCCTCGCCGCTGTATTACGCGGAACGTCTGACGGACCATTTCGGCGGCGCGAAGATTTATCTGAAACGGGATGAGTTGAACCATACCGGCGCGCACAAGATCAACAATGTGCTGGGGCAGATCCTGCTGGCGCGGCGCATGGGTAAAACGCGGATTATCGCAGAAACCGGTGCGGGCCAGCACGGTGTGGCGACGGCGACGGTGTGCGCACGGTTCGGGTTGAAATGCGTGGTGTTCATGGGCGCGACGGACGTGGAACGGCAAAAGCCCAACGTGTTCCGCATGAAGCTGCTGGGCGCGGATATCGTACCGGTAACGGCGGGTCGCGGCACGCTGAAAGACGCAATGAACGAAGCGCTGCGCGATTGGGTGACCAATGTCGACGATACATTCTATTGCATCGGCACCGTAGCGGGTCCGCATCCCTATCCGGCGATGGTTCGTGATTTCCAGTCGATCATCGGCAAGGAAACCAAGGAACAGATGCAGGAGCAGGAGGGGCGTTTGCCGGACAGTCTGGTGGCCTGCATCGGCGGTGGGTCGAACGCGATGGGTCTGTTCCATCCGTTCCTTGACGACAAAGACGTGCGCATCATCGGGGTCGAGGCCGGTGGCCACGGCGTTGACGAGAAGATGGAACATGCCGCGTCCCTGACTGGCGGTCGCCCCGGCGTACTCCATGGCAACCGCACCTACTTGTTGCAGGACGAAGACGGGCAGATCATCGAAGGGCATTCGATTTCGGCAGGTTTGGATTATCCCGGTATCGGGCCGGAACATGCTTGGCTGAACGATATTGGCCGGGTGGAATATGTGTCGGTCACGGATAAGGAGGCGCTGGAGGCGTTCCAATTGTCCTGCCGGACCGAGGGCATCATCCCGGCGCTGGAACCCAGCCACGCGTTGGCGCATGTGACAAAGATTGCGCCGGACCTGCCCAATGACCACCTGCTGGTCATGAATATGTGCGGGCGCGGCGACAAAGATATCTTTACGGTGGCTGATGCGCTTGGCGTGACGATGTAGGGTGATGCAGGGGGCTGGCACAGACTATCTCGGTTTTTTTACCGACAGTCGGCGCTGGGCCGAATTCACACCGCGCCCTGACGATATCTTCGTCTGCACCCCACCAAAATCCGGCACGACGCTAACACAGGCGATGCTGGATATGCTGCTGACCGGCAGTCCCGACAGCAAACCCGGCGTAACCGATCGGCAACCTTGGATCGACAATCGGTTTCGCGATCTTGATGAACAGTTGGCGGCAGCGGAGGCGCATGTGCGTCGGGCTTTCAAAAGCCACACGCCATTGGATGGGATACCCTTGTACGACATCGGCACCTATCTGGTCATTTATCGTCACCCGTTGGATGTGCATTTCTCGATGCGCGCCCATGTCGCCAACCTGCCCTTTGCGCCCTTCCCTTTCTTCTTTCCGGTCGACGATGACGGCACCCTGAGCTTCGCCCGTTTCTTGTCCGGAGGGGCCGAGGGGATTGATTGCGACGCTGCCACCCTTGCCCTGATCCTGCGGCATTTCAGCAGTTTCCGGGCCGTTGCGGATCACCCCAACGTGCATCTGTTTCATTATGCTGACCTTTGCCGGGATCGTCGTAGCGCAGTGCGACGAATGGCTGATGTGCTGGGGGTCACGCATGACGGCGCAACGCTATTCGCCATTGCAGACGCGCTGGATTTCGATGCGATGAAGCAAAAGGCCAACATCTTTGCCCCAGGGGGTGGCAATGGGTTCTGGAAATCCGACACGGATTTTTTTGCCAGTGGGAGCTGCGGGAAATGGCAGGGGCAGCTGTCAGATAACCAACTGGCTGCATATGACCGGATCATGTCGGCGGCGCTATCCCCCGCGGATCGGCTGTGGCTGGAACAGGGTGGAACGTTCCCCTTGTGAGCGCGTGTTGCCCCAGAAACCGACCAAAATCACCTTATGTTTGTCAAAATGCACAGTCACGATTGAGGGTGCGCGAGCGCGGGGCGAGATAATATCCAGGTTGATTTCCCTATATCCTAGGTTGAAATAGCCGTTTTATAACCTGATACCCATGTCTGCCTCGGGTAATATTGGTCAGTCTATTCTCAGTTTACTGTCAAATTTGGGAGACTGTCATGAAAACTACGAATTTTATCGCTTCCGTCGTCGTTGCCATCGCCATGGCATCAGGGTCGGTTTCCGCCGAAGGTCTCGGCGAATATGAGAATAATCGTTTCGTTAAACAGGTCGCGGAGCAGCTTTCTCAGCAAGGGTATGAAATCACGGAAATCGAAACCACCTTGCTTGGCCGCATCAAAATCGAAGCCCGCCGATTGGGATCAGAGCGCGAAATAATCCTGAACGCCAACACAGGAGAAGTTCTGCGCGATCGCTGGTCGACCGAAGATGGCGGCACCGCGGGCATCGATCTTCTGGAAAATGGTGATGAACCCATCGAAGACGGTGAGAACGAAGAACCTGATCGCGACCGTGATGAAAAAGGTGGAAGCGGCGAAGACGGTGAAGGCGAAGGCGGCGGTCACGAGGAGGGTGACGGAGAAGGTGAAGGCGAAGGTGAGGGTGAAGGAGAAGGTGAGGGTGACGGCGAAGGAGAGGGTGACGGCGAAGGAGAGGGTGACGGCGAAAGTGGTGGCTCTGAAGAAGGCGGTTCCAAAGAAGGTGGTGAAAGCGAGGATTAATACGCACATGACGGCAGAAAGATCAGCATCCGCTGGTCTTTCTGCCATATAGTGGCGGGAAACGCTTAACGCCGACGAGACAACGGGGGTTTCGATGTCGAAACGAAAGCAAGGACTTTTGATTTGGCTGATTATTACGTTTCAGGGGCTATGCACGGTCTTTTTCCTCGTAAACTTCTATTACGAGGTCTTTTCGCACACCCCGAATATTATCAGTTGGGAACTGCGTGAAATTATCGAGATTGGCGCAATCATTGGGTTGCTGCTCGGTTTCGTTTTCGGCTCACTTCTCGCCTATCGGCTTATGAAGCATAACAACAAGATTGAAACCCAGTTGCGTGCTGTTTCCGGCGAATTCCTGGACCTTCTGAATGAATCATTTGAAGAGTGGGGTTTTTCCTCTTCGGAAAAGGATGTGGCCCTGTTCGCTATTAAGGGCATGTCGAATAGTGAAATCGCGACCTTGCGAGGGACCAGCGAAGGGACGGTGAAGTCTCAGATGAACGCGGTCTACAAGAAGGCGGGACTGGAAAATCGCACCCAGCTGCTGAGTCACTTCTTTGAGGATCTCCTTGCCGATACGGAGTCTGTGACGGAAATGCAACAGAGCGTTGCGACATTGTAACGGTCACAATTTGCCCGGTTGATCGGAATCAGCCTTGCGGCCTATAGCCCGCGTCCCGTTCACAACGGACCGCATCTTAGCGGGTGGTGTTGCAACACCTCCGGCGCGGGTGGCTTTGCCTCCCCGTGTGCCAAGGGCGTGAAGTACGACGGGATTGAGGATATAGCTCAGCGGTAGGAGCATCGGGAGTTAGTCCCGGAGGTCGTCGGTTCGAGTCCGATCATCTTCTCCATGAGTAGCTCAATTGGTTAGAGCAACAGATTGTTAATCTGTGTGTTGCGGGTTCAATTCCCGCCTCGACTGGGAAAAGTGCGCAAGTGCTTCGGGTTCGACTCCCGTCGCCGCAAGGCAACACGTTTAGGTCGTGTATAAAATTGGGACTTCGGGATCTGCCTGTGCGGCCGCTCCGCTGTCCGATCCCGCAAGGGAGAGGGCAAAAGTCCGGCACCACCCTGGCGTCATGCCGGTGGAAGATGATGGAACAGGCCGGGTCCGGCCGGGTGACGGGGTTTTCGAATGCCTGATCCCCACCGGACCTGCCCGACGCCCGCTCGCCTCTCACCCGTTTGAGTGTCAGGCCAGCCGGTTCCGAAGTTCTTTACCGCCCATCCGGGCACCAACCAAGGAGAATGACGCACATGCGTTAGCAAAAGGAAGAGTACGATGTTGAAATTTATGGAACGGATGTTTGGCATCCAGCGAATTACAGTTCAGGAAAACCAGCGGCTCATCGCCCTTAACAAAGGGCAGTTCATGGGCATTCTGGAACCGGGTGAACACCGCGTGCGCAGCAAAGAAATGCGCATGGACGTCCACGATCTGAACACACCCGAATTCACATCGCCCCTTTCGCAAGCGCTGTTTCGCGAGCGTCCCGACCTTGTCGAGATGCACCTGACCGAAGTTCGCACCGGCGAGGACGAGATCGCCATCATCCTGCGGGATGGGCGGATCAAGGGTGTTCTGAAACCGGATTCGCGTCGGGTTTTCTGGACCGATGCTGGCCCGTGGACTATCGAGTCGGTGGATATTTCCGCCTCGCTTGATGTTGATGCGGGTTTGGCAAAACGTCTGACCCGTGCGGGCGCAACGGAATCGGTAGCGGCGTTCGAGGTCACAGACGGTTTCGTTGGTCTGATGTCGGTCGAGGGTGCGTTTGAGCGTGTCCTACAGCCCGGAACCCACCGGTTCTGGGGCGTTGGTCGCAAGATCACAGTGAAACTGGTCGACATGCGTTGGCGCTCGCACGATGTGACGGGTCAGGAAATCCTGACGGCGGATCGTGTGACCCTGCGCGTGAACCTCGCAGCGGATTTCCGGGTCACTGATCCGGTGCTGGCGGCAACAGCGGTGAAAGACTTCGAAGAAGCGCTTCACCGGGCCTTGCAATTTGCGTTCCGCAAAACGCTGGGCGCGAAAACGCTGGATCAGTTGCTGGGCGAGAAAGTCTCGGTCGATGCCGAGGCTGCCGATCAGGTACGGGCCGAAATGACCGCTGTTGGCGTCGAGGTCGGGGCGATTTCGTTGAAAGACGTGATCCTGCCGGGCGAGATGCGCGACATCCTGAACGGGGTTGTTGCGGCCGAGAAAGAGGCCGAAGCCAACGTCATCCGCCGGCGCGAGGAAACGAACGCCACGCGGTCCCTGCTCAACACCGCCAAAGTCATGGCCGAAAACCCGGTCATGCTGCGGCTGAAAGAGCTGGAAGCGCTGGAGGTCATCGCCGGGAAAGTCGAACGGCTGACCGTGAACAGCGGGACGGACGGATTGATGAACGATCTGGTCCGGCTTCGCGATTAAAAAAGACCCGCGCGGGAAACTGCGCGGGTTACTTTTTACTATTCTTTCCCATCGGCCCCCGCAGCTCCGCCAAAATCGCCTGCGCCGCGCCGCGTCGGTCCTTCGCGTCGCGGATCGGACGGCCAACAACAACATGGTTGGCGCCGTCCATAATCGCAGCATAAGGGGTTGCGATGCGTTTTTGGTCGTTATCCTCGGACCCCAAAGGTCGCACGCCCGGGGTGACAATCAGCTTGCCTTCGGCTTCGGGTAACGCGCGGATGGCAGCGGCTTCGTGGGGGGAAGATATCACCCCGTCAGCCCCAGCCAGAAAAGCACGGCGCGCGCGTTCTACAGCGACCTCCGCCACTGTGCCGTCGCGATATTGTGCTTCGTCCATTTGTTCGCGCTCCAGCGACGTCAGGATCGTGACGGCAAGGATTTTCGTCGCGCTCTCACCCCGGCCTGCAACTGCCGCGCGCACGACATATGGATCACCATGCACCGTCAGGAAATCGAGATCAAATTGCGCCAGCCCGCGCACGGCATGTTCCACCGTCGCGCCGATATCGAACAGTTTCATGTCAAGGAAAACGCGTTTTCCCATCTCCTTCAGCTCGTTCGCGAGCGCCAGCCCGCCGCCGGTCAGCATCCCAAGTCCGATTTTGTAGAAGGTAACTTCGTCCCCCAGCTCCTCGACAATCGCCATACCCTCCAGCGCATTTGGCACATCAAGGGCAACGATCAAGCGGTCGGAGTCACGCATATGGGGTCCTCTATTTTCGCTACCCTTAGGGCAGGCCGGATGGTAGGACAAGCCTAAATTGGGAGGGTTTATGACAAGTTCATTAGAGATTTATTCGCTGGAAACCGGTGAAAGCCGCGTGGTTTTGACAACCGAAGACTTGATCGAAGCCCCGAACTGGGACCCTTCGGGTAACAATTTGCTGGTGAACGGGAACGGGCATTTGTACCGCGTCGATCTGGCTGATCCGTCTTTGGTTCAGGTCGACACGGGGTTCGCGGATAAGTGCAACAACGACCACGGGATTTCGCCGGATGGCGCGACGATTGTGATCTCGCACAACACGGCGGAAGGGTCGGCGATTTATACGTTGCCTGCGGGTGGTGGGACGCCGACGCCGATTACTGATAAATCCCCGTCCTACTGGCATGGCTGGTCACCTGATGGTGCGACGCTCGCCTATGTCGCGAAACGGGGCGAGGGGCATTTTGATATCTATTCAATCCCCGTCGGCGGCGGAGAAGAAACCCGCCTGACATTTGGCGAGGGACACTGCGACGGGCCGGATTATTCGCCAGATGGGGAATGGATCTGGTATAATTGCGAGCGCACAGACCGCGCGCAAATCTGGAAAATGCGGGCGGATGGGACGGACCATCAGCAGGTGTTCGAGGATGAATTCGTGAACTGGTTCCCGCATCCCTCACCCGACGGGAAACATGTGCTGTTTCTGGCATTTCCGACGGGGACGGAAGGGCATCCGCGGGACAAGGATGTGTCGCTTAAGCTGATGGATACCGATGGCGGCAATATCCGGACCTTGCTGTCGTTTAACGGCGGTCAGGGAACGATGAATGTGCCGAACTGGTCACCAGACGGGCGCGAGTTTGCGTTTGTGCGGTATTGAACACACGAACCTGATGACTTCTGCGCGAAAAGAACATCTGATTGACGGGCTGTCCCCTGATGAGCTTCTGGCACTGGAAGAACTCGATGAGCTGGTGATTACTGACACACCGATCAATTTCAAAGTCGGCCCCTCACAGGTTCTCGCCCAGTTCTCCGAACATGACCGGGTTTTGCGTGTCGAAATCGCCGTCGTTGAGGACGGCGGTGACGGAGTAGTAAACAGCCTTATTCGAGTCATCGAACGGGCAGCGCGGGCACGAGATATCATCGCGATTGACTGGGTGGTCTATGCCACAAACTGCGCAGTTCCAAACCCGAAGCTGACCCGCGTATTGGAAAGACTGGGTTTTCAGGTGGGACGGTTGGAGAACGGTGCGGAATGTTACCGACTTAGGCTCTCGGTTAACGATCGCCTGAGAAGCTGAAGTGTGTATTTCCAAATAGCAACGCAGCGCCTGACCCGAGGGTGGGCGTGAACGCGCCCGCCCGTGGGGGCGGGTCAGGCGCGTGCCAAGTTGTGCCAACTTGGCGAGATTGCGTAGGATGGGTGATTTCACCCATCACCCCTGCGACAAAAATCCCCCAGGTCAAATCTTGAACCCCTCAAGCCCAATTCCTACCTCAGTCTCAACGGGTTGCGCCGCTGACGGGCAGCCCACCACCCAAAGGCCATAGAGGCGGGCCTGCAAGGCCGCCACGAATGGATGCTTAAAAGGAGACTGACATGAACTTCGAGAAGTTCACCGACCGCGCACGCGGGTTTGTACAAGCCGCCCAGACGATTGCGATGCGCGAAGATCATCAACGGTTCGTTCCCGAACATCTGCTGAAAGCCTTGCTGGACGATGATCAGGGGCTGGCCGCGAACATCATCACCCGTGCAGGTGGCGACGCGAAATCTGCCCAGACCGCGACGGACACCGCAATTGCCAAAATCGCCAAGGTGCAGGGCGACGGGCAGCTATATATGGATACCCAAACCGCCAAGGTTTTTGACGAGGCCGAGAAGCTCGCCAAGAAAGCCGGGGACAGCTATGTCACGGTGGAGCGGCTGCTGACGGCGCTGGCCATCACGAAATCCGAAGCCGAGAAAATCCTGAAAGCCGCGGGCGTTAGCGCGCAATCGCTGAACGCCGCGATCAATGATCTGCGCAAGGGGCGCACGGCGGATACCGCGTCGGCCGAAGAAGGGTATGACGCGCTGAAGAAATATGCGCGCGACCTGACCGAAGCCGCGCGCGAGGGCAAAATCGACCCGATCATTGGCCGTGATGAGGAAATCCGCCGCGCCATGCAGGTTCTGTCGCGCCGCACCAAAAACAACCCGGTTCTGATCGGTGATCCCGGTGTGGGTAAAACCGCGATTGCCGAGGGGTTGGCGCTGCGCATCGTAAATGGTGACGTGCCGGACTCGATTGCGAATAAACGCCTGATGGCGCTGGATATGGGGGCGCTGATTGCTGGTGCGAAATATCGGGGCGAGTTTGAGGAACGGTTGAAAGCTGTCCTGAACGAAGTGACGACGGCGGCGGGGGAAATCATCCTGTTCATCGACGAAATGCACACGCTTGTGGGCGCTGGCAAATCGGACGGGGCGATGGATGCCTCGAACCTGCTGAAACCGGCGCTTGCACGCGGCGAGCTGCACTGTGTTGGCGCAACGACCCTCGACGAATACCGGAAATATGTGGAAAAGGACGCCGCCTTGGCCCGCCGGTTCCAACCGGTGATGGTGAACGAGCCGACGGTGGAGGACACAATTTCGATCCTGCGCGGGATTAAAGAGAAGTACGAGCTTCACCATGGGATCCGCATTTCCGACAGCGCGCTGGTCGCGGCTGCGACCCTGTCGGATCGCTATATCACCGACCGGTTCCTGCCCGACAAAGCCATCGACCTGATGGACGAAGCCGCCAGCCGTCTGCGGATGGAGGTGGATAGCAAGCCTGAAGAACTCGACGCGCTTGATCGTCAGATCCTGCAATTGCAGATCGAAGGCGAGGCGCTGAAAAAGGAAACGGACGAGGCCTCGATTGATCGGCTGGCAAAGCTGGAAAAAGAGCTGGCGAAGCTGCAAGAGCAGTCCGACCAAATGACCGCCCGTTGGCAGGCGGAACGTGACAAGCTGGCTGGGGCGCGGGATATCAAGGAACTGCTGGACCGTGCGCGGGCTGAACTGGATCAGGCCAAACGCGAAGGCAATCTGGCCAAAGCTGGCGAGCTGTCCTATGGCGTCATCCCCGATCTGGAAAAACGTCTGGCCGAAGCCGAGGCGCAGGAGCAGTCCGGCGACCTGATGGTCGAGGAAGCCGTGACCCCCCAACAGGTTGCCGCAGTCGTGGAACGCTGGACCGGCATTCCGATGGACAAGATGTTGGAAGGTGAGCGCGAGAAGCTTCTGAAAATGGAGGAAGAACTCGGCAAGCGTGTGATTGGCCAGAAACAGGCTGTTGGCGCCGTGTCGAACGCTGTGCGCCGGGCGCGGGCTGGATTGAACGACCCGAACCGACCGCTGGGCAGTTTCCTGTTCCTTGGGCCGACAGGTGTCGGGAAAACCGAACTGACCAAGGCGCTCGCAGAATATCTGTTTGACGATGACACCGCCATGACCCGCGTGGATATGTCGGAATTCATGGAGAAACACGCCGTTGCGCGTTTGATCGGCGCCCCTCCGGGCTATGTCGGTTATGACGAGGGCGGTGTGCTGACCGAAGCGGTGCGGCGTAAACCCTATCAGGTGATCCTGTTTGACGAGGTCGAAAAGGCACATCCGGACGTGTTCAACGTGCTGTTGCAGGTGCTGGATGACGGGCGTTTGACGGATGGTCAGGGCCATGTGGTCGATTTCAAGAACACGCTGATTATCCTGACGTCGAACCTCGGCTCGCAGGCGCTGAGCATGTTGCCCGATGGGGGCGATATCGTTGCCGCCAAGGCGCAGGTGATGGAGGCGGTGCGGGCCCATTTCCGCCCCGAATTCCTGAACCGTCTGGACGAAATCGTGACGTTTGATCGTCTGTCCCGCAGTGATATGGACGCGATTGTCGAAATCCAGCTGCACATCCTTGAAAAACGTTTGGCTGGTCGCAAAATCGAGCTGGCGCTGGACGTCGCCGCGAAAAAATGGCTGGCGGATCAGGGGTATGATCCGGTTTACGGTGCCCGCCCGCTGAAACGGGTGATCCAGAATGCCCTGCAAAACCCGCTGGCCGAAATGCTGCTGGGGGGCGAGGTGCTGGATGGCTCGGTCGTGCCAGTCTCGGCGGACAGCGAAGGGCTGGTCATCGGTCAAGCGGCAGTGAAGCCCGAGGTTGTTCACTAAAACCTGCGTATAATCTTTGCAACGCCGGCGGTCGAAAGACTGCCGGCGGTTTGGTATTCTGACCAAGCGCCTCTTGGCCTGCGCCCGACCCTCTCTGTGTGCGGGCGTTGTCGTTACTGGAACCCTTTCCCTGTTGACATTTACGTCCCTAAACGGTCTATCACCACGGTTATTCATATCCCGTAAGGAACGCCCGAAATGCACGCCTATCGCACACATAAATGCCACGAACTCAACGCCTCGAACGTTGGGGAGGATGTCCGCCTGTCCGGTTGGGTCCATCGCGTGCGCGATCATGGCGGCGTGCTGTTTATCGACCTGCGCGACCATTACGGCGTGACGCAGGTGCTGGCGGACGAGGATTCGCCCGCCTTTGCCGAGCTGGAAAAGGTCCGCGCGGAATGGTGTATCCGCATTGACGGTGAGGTGAAGGCCCGCGATCCGGAGCTGGTGAACCCGAACCTCGCCACCGGCGAGATTGAGGTGTTTGTGCGTGATCTGGAGGTTCTGGGCAAAGCCGCCGAGCTGCCGTTGCCGGTGTTCGACGAGCCGGATTACCCCGAAGAGACGCGCCTGAAATACCGCTTCCTCGACCTGCGGCGCGAGACGCTGCACAAGAATATGGTGCTGCGGTCCAACGTGGTGGCGTCAATGCGCAAGCGGATGTGGGATCAGGGGTTCAACGAATTCCAGACACCGATCATTACGGCCTCCAGCCCCGAGGGTGCGCGCGACTTCTTGGTTCCGTCCCGTTTGCATCCCGGCAAATTCTATGCGCTGCCGCAGGCCCCGCAGCAGTTCAAGCAGCTGATCATGGTGTCGGGGTTTGATAAATACTTCCAGATCGCGCCCTGTTTCCGCGATGAAGACCCGCGCGCTGATCGTTCGCCCACTGATTTCTACCAGTTGGATATGGAGATGTCCTTCGTCAAACAGCAGGACGTGTTTGATACGATCGAGCCCGTGATCAAAGGCATTTTCGAGGAATTCGGCGGGGGGCGTCCGGTGACGCAAGATGTGCCGCAGATTTCCTATCGTGATGCGGCTTTGTGGTATGGCTCGGACAAGCCGGACTTGCGCAACCCGATCAAAATGCAGGTGGTTTCGGAACATTTCCGTGGCTCCGGCTTTGCGATTTTCGCTAATCTGTTAGAACAGGACGGCACCGAAATCCGCGCCATCCCCGCGCCGACAGGTGGCAGCCGCAAATTCTGCGACCGCATGAACAGTTATGCTCAGTCCGAAGGCCTGCCGGGGATGGGGTATATTTTCTGGCGTGAGGGCGATGACGGCATGGAAGCCGCCGGCCCGCTAGCCAAAAACATCGGACCGGAACGGACCGAAGCAATCCGCCAGCAACTCGGCCTCGGCGTGGGCGATGCGGCCTTCTTCCTCGGCGGTAAACCCAAGGCGTTCGAGGCTGTCGCCGGCCGCGCCCGTAACGTGATTGGCGAGGAGCTGGGCCTGACCGACAAGGACCGGTTCGAGCTGTGCTGGATCGTCGATTTCCCGATTTACGAGCGCGACGAGGAAACCGGCGATATCGACTTTGAACACAACCCGTTCTCCATGCCTCAAGGGGGAATGGCGGCACTGGAGGGCGATCCGCTGAATGTCCTCGGCTACCAGTATGACCTTGCCTGTAACGGATACGAACTGGTCTCGGGCGCGATCCGGAACCACAAGCTGGAAATCATGTACAAGGCCTTCGAAATTGCCGGCTACGGCAAGGACGAGGTTGAAAAACGCTTTGGCGGCATGGTCAAAGCCTTCCAATACGGCGCCCCCCCACATGGCGGCTGCGCAGCCGGCATCGACCGTATCGTGATGCTGCTGGCGGACGAAGAAAACATCCGCGAAGTCATCATGTTCCCCATGAACCAACGCGCCGAAGACCTGCTGATGGAAGCCCCAAGCGAACCGACAAATGAACAGCTGCGGGAATTGTCGCTGCGGGTTATACAGCCAGAATGACCGACCTCTACACCCTCTCCGTCCCTGTCTTGCGCCATTATGTGACGCAAATCGGGGTGGTGTTGAATGTGGCGGCGGAAACGCCGGAGGCTCTGGCGGCGCAGGTCAGCGACGATGTCTGGTCCGCGGGGCGGCAACTGTCCGTTGCGCTGGGATTTGCACTTCGGGCGACTTATCCGGTGGCCGGGAAGCCGACGCCGGATATTGCGTGGACGGCAGAAAGCCTTGACGAGGTTCGGGAGTGGCGGGATCGGGCGGCGGGGTTGCTCGACGCCTTGACGCCGCAAGATTTTTTCAATCCCCCCGAAACGATCACGCATAAGGCAGGGTTTGCAGAGCTTTCACAGGACCCGTTCGACTATATCACCCTGTTCGCCTTGCCCAACTTCTTCTTCCATATGGTGGCGGGGTATACAGCCCTGCGCGCCGCCGGGGTGCCGCTGTCAAAGGGGCATTTCGATGGGCTTCACGAATATCCGCAGGATTTCAGTTTCAGTCGTCAGTAAACCAACCGCGGCAACCACAGCACCACATCGGGCAGGAAGATCAGCGCGATGACCAGCAGCAGGATGGCCAGCAGGAACGGAAGCGACTCCTTGATATAGCTTTCAATCGGCGTATCCATCAGTGAACAGACAACATACATTGCCACGCCGACTGGCGGCGTCATCGACCCCAGCGTCACAATCGTCATCATCAATATGCCAAAATGGACCGGGTCAACGCCGACAGATTGCACCACAGGCACGAAGATCGGGGTCAGAAGCAGCACGAGGATCGTGCTTTCAAAAAACAGTCCCGCCACGAACAGGCTGACAAGGATCACGGCCATGATGGCCTGAGGGTTTGACAAGCCGTCTAGCAGGACGCCCGCGATGGATTGAGGGACTTGCAGGAAGATGATGGCGAAGCCGATCATGCCGGACATCAGGATGATCAGCATGATCAGGCCAATGTCGGACAGGGCGTGGCCAAAGGCGCGTTTGATCGCCTCCCACGTCATGACGCGGTGCGCCAGTGTGCCGATCAAGATCGCATAGACCACAGCGAAGGAGCCAACCTCGGACGGGGTAAACAACGCGCGCTTGCTTTCGGAGAACGGCAGGCCGCGGATCGCGAAGAACAGGAAGACAGGGAACAGGAGCGCCCATTTTGCCTCCCACGCGGCTTTGCCAAGCTCGGCGGCGGTTGGGCGTTTCGCGTCGGCGGGGACGTATTTACGGCGTTTGGCGATGATATAGGCGGTGACCATTAGGACGGTCATCATCAGAAGGCCCGGGATGATCCCGGCGAGGAAGAGTTGCCCGATCGACACCTGCCCGACATAGCCATAAAGGATCAGACCGATGCTGGGCGGGATGGTCGCGGTAATCAGCGAGCTAAGTGCAATGACAGCGGCGGAATACCCTTTCGAATATCCATCGCGGATCATTTCCGGGCCGATCACACGAGCCTCCATCGCGGCGTCTGCCACTGCGGAGCCGGATACCCCACCCATCAAAGTCGACAGGACGATGGACACATGCGCCAGCCCACCGGCCATCCAGCCCACAGCGATGCGGGAGAACTTGAACAGTCTTTCTGTGATTCCGCTTTCGTTCATTAAATGCCCCGCAAGGACAAAGAACGGCACTGCAAGCAGTGGGAAGCTTTGCGAGACCGTTGCGATTTTCTGCACCCCGATGGAGAGCGGCATGACCTTTGACGTGGCGAAGAAGATGAACCCTGCGATGCCGATGGCAAAGGCCACCGGTGCACCGAAGATCATTAGGGCTGCGAAGGCAACGCCGATCAGGATCAATGGGTCAACGGAAAGGATGAGGTCCAACACCTTAAAGCTCCGTCACTTGATCAAGGATGTCGCCCTTTTTGGCAAAGATCAGCACTTCGCCTTTGGCCACGTTTCGCCACGCATCAATCGTATTTGCAAGAATTTGCGCCGTCAGCAGGATGAAGCCGGCAGGCACGGCAACGGTGACGAAGTAATAGGAAATCCCGCTATCGCCGAACACACGTTCCTTGTTAAGAACGGCAAGCTTGTACCCTTCTTTCCCAAGATAAAACATTACGGCAATGAAGATAACGGCCAGCACCGATTCGATAATCAAACGCCAGCGATGCGAGAAGAGCCTTACCAGAAAATCGACCCCTAAATGCCCACGTTCACGCATGGCGCGGGTCGCACCGATAAAACAAAGCCAGATGAACAGCAGTTGTGCCAAATCCACCGACCATATGATCGGATTGCCAAAAAACCGGGCGATGGCGGCGGCAAAGACCAGCACTGTAATCAGCGAAAGGATGATCGCCCCAACGGCGAATTCGATTTTGGCTATCCATTTGACCATCAGCTTGCTCCACTGCCCCTTACATACAAACAGGCGCGAACGGGTCCGCGCCTGCAAGTGTCCGGGAGAACACCCAGTTATTCGGCGGCAATCGCCCGCAACGTATCACGAAGTTCGCCATAGCCAAGGTCGTCATAGACCACAGCCGTAGCTTCGCGGAACGGAGTCGTGTCGATTTCATTCACAACGATACCCGCAGCAACCAGTTCAGCTTCGATTGATGCCAGCGAGTCCTGCGTGCCATATGACGCGATGTCTCCAGCTTTAAGGGCTTCATCAAGCAGGACAGTCTGCAAATCAGCCGGCAGCGAGTCAAACCAGCCAGCCGATGTCACCATACCCGTAATCAGATTGATGTGGCCGGTTTTGGTTACATGGGTGATCACTTCGTTCAGTTTCGCACCTGTGATGGCAGGCATCTGCGCCTCTGCACCGTCGATTACATTCTGTTGAAGTGCGGAATAAACCTCGGCCCATGGAAGTGGCGTTGGGGTTGCCCCCATCGCGCCAATGGTTCCCATCCAAACAGGTGCGCCAGGTGTGCGCATACGGATACCTTCCAGATCAGCCGGACCTGTGATTTCTTTGTTCGTCAGCAGGTGACGCTCACCCTGCCACCAGTTGAAGGACAGAACCTGAAGGCCACCATTGGCGGCCAGATCATCCACCCAGCCTTCGAACATGTCGGACGTCACCACCTTGCGGATACCGTCATAACCGGATGCGAGGAACGGCGCACCAAGGACACCGAATTCGTTCTGAAACGCAGCAAGACGACCACCGTCAACGATAACGGCAACCGGTGCACCAGCCCGGGCCTGTTCCAGCACATCCTCATCCGGACCCAGCTGTGAATTGGGAAACAGAACAACTGCGACCCGCCCTCCCGTTGCGTCTGCGACATTGTCGCGGAACGCCTCGAGCCCTTTATAGAGCGGGTCTGTCGTTGCCAGCGCGGTATTTACGCTGAGGGTGTATTCTTGTGCCCAGGCACCAAGCGCGGTAACAGACGCAAGCGCAGTCCCGACCAAAGTAGCGATAAAAGTATGTTTCATTCTTCTCTCCTCCCTTGCCCCAATGGGGCGAAATCTGTGGACATTAGACTAGTATGGTAGTATTGAAGGAGTCAACATGAAACCTGAATTCGACCTGATCCACCTTGGCGACGCGCCACGCACAATGGGACAACGAGTCCATGATACGCTGAAGCAGGCGATCGTGCAGTTGCAGTTGCGTCCGGGCAATCTGTTGTCAGAAAAAGAGATCGCCGATCAGTTTGGAATCTCGCGCCAACCCGTGCGTGAAGCATTTATCAAACTGGCGGACGAAGGCTTGGTCGAGATCCGCCCACAGCGAGGCACCTTCGTTGTCATGATTTCGCGACGTGAAGTTGAAAACGCCCGCTTTATCCGCGAAGCGATCGAGGTTGCGATTGTCCGCAAAGCGGCCGAGGGGATACATCTGGACTCGCTGGATATGATCGAGGACAGCCTGATCGCCCAGCGCCGCGCGATGGACCGTGGCGACACGGTGGCGTTTCTGGTTCAGGATGAGGTTTTTCACCGGGAACTGGCCCGATCCGTCGATTGCGAACATGCTTGGCAGGTGGTCGAAAAGCTGAAGGCACAGATGGATCGCGTGCGGTATCTTTCTATGCCGATGGCCACCCCGATTGAAACATTAATTACACAGCACAATGCGATTTTCGACGCCGTCAGAGCAAAACAAGGCGATCAGGCCGAGGCGGTGATGCGCCAGCACCTGTCGGAAATTCTGAAATCCCTACCGAAAATTGCCGAGGAACATTCGGATATTTTTGTGGATTGAGTTGCTCTTTGACGTTGAACTCCTTTGAAAACTGCAGATAGAGTCCATGATTATTTCAAAGGAATTTTGCTATGTTTTTTCGAAAGAAGAAAAAGAAAGATGTCAAACAATCCAATTCAACCGAAGATAACCTTCCTCCTTCTGTAGTTGCATTACGAAAAACTATAAACGAGCAGTCAAAGACCAATCCTCTGCTACGAGCTCAGATTACAGGCAAAGACATTTCAACGAATTTGGTTGAATGGATAAAAGATGAAAAAGGAATACGAATAGAAACGGCACTGGGGATTCTGGGATCACTAGCGGGTTTTTCTACCGTCTATGCAATGGTCAAAAAAATCGAAGACAAATCTTTGCCAATCCAAATGCCCGATGTTGCGATTGCTGAAATGAAAGATGGTCGGAAACTGTATATGGGCGATTACATCAATAGAAGAGTGTTTCAGTATCAGACATCCATATTCAGTTTGACCGCAGGTGTGGCCCAGCATTTAGGCGCCAAAGACATTACCAATTTCGAGCCTTATTTAGAGGTGTTAAAGAAGCAAATCGAATTGTTTGGCAAACCGGAATTTGGAATCCCAAATCTTCCCTCCGAACATAGCGTCGGCGATCTTCCTATTAATTATGTCAAATATCTATTTCCGAAGTTTTTACCAATTTTGGAACGCTATGAGCTTCCAGTTGACGAGTTTCACGCAGCGTTTGGGTTTTCGATTCAAGAACTCATGCAACAGGCCAAAGGTGTTGTTGATCCTAAATTAGCCCTCAATATCGTAATGGAATGCGCCATTCCAATGTCGAAGGTCGATCCAAACGAAGTTATATCTAAGGGCTTCTAGATTGGGTTTGCGGTCCCGCTCGATTTCCACCAACCGCCATGCAGTTTGTAGGATGAGTGATCTTCACCGATCATTGTCCTAGTGGTGTGCGCAAAGCACACACCCTACAACGCCACCAACGCACCCCTTTGCATGATGACTTTGGCCGAGGTTTCAGCGCCTTTTTGCACCCCCTCCATCACGCTGCCGCCTGATGCCAGTACGGCGAATAACCCGGCGTTGAAGCTATCGCCGGCTGCCGTTGAATCTACGATATCAGTGATCGGGGTTGGAGCGAAACTTTCGGAGATGCCGCCGTCGCGGATCAGCATCTCGCCCTCGCCGTTTTTCACCACAACCAGTGGCGCGGTGTAGCGGGCGGCGGTGTCGGCGGGGGTTGTGTCGCCGAAGTACTCCGCTTCGTCTTCAAAGGATGGCAGGACAATGTCGGCGAGGGAAGCGGCCTCGGATATCGCTGCGCACATTGTGGCGGTATCCGTCCATAAGCGCGGACGCAGGTTGGGGTCAAAAGCGATAATAGCGCCATTCGCGCGAGCTGTCGTCACCGCACTGAACAGGTTCTGACGGTGGTCTGGCGTCAGGATCGCTAGCGTGATGCCCGAGAAATAGATAATTCCGGCATCAGCCATCACCTCGGCCAATTTGGTCGCGTCCGTTGCCAATTGCCGCGCGGCGGAAGTCTCGCGCCAATAGGAAAAGGACCGCTCGCCATTCTTTAGCTGGATCATGTAGAGGCCCGCAGTCTTGCCGGACAGCCGGGTAATTGCCCCGCTGCCCACCCCTGATGCGGCAATGAAATCCAGCATCTCGGCCGATGCTGCGTCATCCCCGACGGCAGTGAAGTAATCAACTGACCAATCCGCAGGCATCAGTTTGCGCGCGTACCATGCCGTGTTAAACGTATCGCCGGCAAAGCCCATCCGATAGGTGGAATCGCCCAAGGGGGCCATCTCCACCATGCACTCGCCAATGCACAAAAGTGAGGGGTCGCGGAAATTCATATTTGCTCCTTGGCGAAAGGTTGCATACTAGTATAGTAGTGATCCGTCCTGACGGAAACATCTGGAGAAATGCATAGAGATGAGCGCCGCTGAAAACAATCCCCTGATCGGTCGAACCCAAGGGCGCACGCGTCCCGGTGTCGGTATCGTACATCTTGGCCTTGGCGCTTTTTTCCGCGCACATGGCGCGATTTATGTAGCCGAAGCGATGGCAGCGGATGGCGGGGATTGGGGGATCACGGGCGTCAGCCTGATGCGTCCAAATCAGCGGGATTTGCTGGCGCCGCAGGATTGCGTCTATACGGCGCTGGAACTGGGACCCGACGGGACGACCGCACAAAAGATCGAAGTGATCGAGAATGTGCTGGTCGCGCCAGAGGATCCCGAGGCCGTGCTGGCCGCTATGGCTGATCCCGGCGTGAAAATCGTGACGCTGACGGTGACGGAGAAAGGCTATTGCCACGAACCCTCCACCGGAAAGTTGAACCGGACCCATCCGGATATTGTGCATGACATAAACAATCCGGACGCGCCGAAATCGGCGGTGGGCTATCTGGTGGCCGGGCTGGCGCGGCGCATGGCGACTGGGGTGCGGCCCTTTACGGTCCTGTGCTGCGACAACCTGCCGGACAACGGGAAAGTCGTGCGGGGTGTGGCGCTGGAGCTGGCAGGGTTGATCGATACCGGGTTGGCGGACTGGATTGCTGCCGAAGTTGCCTTCCCGTGCACCATGGTTGACCGGATTGTGCCGGCGACAAAGCCCGAAGATATAGAAACGGTGGCGGAGATATCAGGTGTTCGCGACAACGCGCCCGTGATGCACGAACCCTTCCGCCAGTGGGTGATCGAAGATAATTTTTGTAACGAACGGCCGAATTTTGGGGCTGTTGGTGCACAGTTGGTGGATGAAGTTACGCCATTTGAAGATATGAAACTGCGCTGCCTGAACGGGACCCACTCGACGCTGGCATATCTTGGCTATTTGTCAGGGTACGAGACAATCAGTGACACGGTGGCGGATGCGGTCTTTGCAGATTTCTGTCAATACCTGTGGCGCACAGAGATCATCCCAACGCTTGTTCCGCCGCAAGGCGTTGATCTAGACGCCTATGCGGATGAGCTTCTGGCGCGCTATCAGAACCCGTCAATCCGGCACAGGACATGGCAGATTGCTATGGATGGGTCGCAAAAACTTCCGCAACGGTTGCTAGGGACGATTGCGGACAATCTGGCGGCCGGGCGAGAGTGTCCGGGGCTGATTTTGGCGGTCGCCGGGTGGATGCGTTATGTCGGCGGGGTTGATGAAAAGGGCCAACCGATTGACGTTAAGGACCCGCTGGCGGACCGGCTGGCGACCTTGAAAACGGTTGAGGATTTTCTGGCGGTTCGCGAGGTATTCCCGACGGAACTCGCCGCGAATGCAGCCTTCCGCGCTGCCCTTTCCAGTGCATATGAGCAGCTAAAATCCAATGGCGCACGCGCCTCTGTGGAGGCATTCCAACATGCTTGAGTCCTGGCGCTGGTATGGACCGCTCGACAAAATCTCGCTACCCGAGATCGCACAGACCCGGGCGACGGGGATTGTAACCTCACTGCATGAAATCCCCTATGGAGAGGTCTGGTCGGTAGAGGCGATTGAGGCGCGCAAAGCGCTGATTGCGAAACCGGATTTGGGGCTTCACTGGAATGTCGCCGAAAGCCTGCCAATCCACGAGGATATCAAACGCGGGACCGGCGATCTGTCAAAACTGTTCGCGAATTACCGGCAGTCGATGGCGAATCTTGCGGCCTGCGGGATCACGACGATCTGCTATAATTTCATGCCGGTCGTGGACTGGACACGGACGCGGCTGGATCAACCGCTGAAGGGTGGCGGGACCTCGCTACGGTTCGAGGCAACGCTGATGGCGGCTTTTGAAATTCATATGCTGAAGCGTGACGGCGCTGAAGAAGATTATCTGCCCGAGGTGGTACAAAAGGCCGCGATCTGGTTCCAGCAATCAACCGACGCTGACCGCGAGACCTTGCTCGCGGCGATCATGGCGGGGTTGCCAGGCGCCTATGACCGGTACGATGTCGAAGGGCTACGGGCGGCGCTGGTGACATATGACGGGATCGACCGCGACGGTCTGCGGGCAAATTATGCGCGCTGGCTGGCAGAGGTCATTCCGACGGCGGAAGAGCTGGGCATCAAGATGTGCGTGCATCCTGACGATCCACCACGCGACATTCTGGGCCTGCCCCGGATCATGTCGGACCGCGACGATATTGCGTGGTTATATGCGCAGCAGGACACAAGGGTGAACGGGCTGACATTATGCAGCGGGTCACTTGGTGCAAATCCGGCAAATGATGTGCCTGCAATTGCCCGCGAATTTGCGGATCGGATCCATTTCGCCCATCTGCGTAATGTGCGCAAAGACCCGGACGGGTCATTCGAAGAGGACGCGCATCTGAATGGGGACACTGACATGGTCGATCTGATCCGCGCGTTGCTGGACGAAGAGACCCGCCGCACGCGAAATGGGCGGGAGGATGTGGTGATCCCGTTCCGCCCGGACCATGGTCATGAGATTCTGTCTGACTTGGGCCGCGGAACACATCCCGGATATCCGCTGATCGGACGGTTGGTAGGGTTGGCGGAGCTACGCGGTGTAATTGCCGCTTTGTCTCAGTAACTTGCACGACGTAGTTAATCTAGCCGTCATTTTAGATGTCGAAATGATTCGGAAAAATACTGTTTGATTTGTGCAAGTCAGGCCTCTCAACCTTAACCAGTTAATAAAAATTTTACCTCGGTGATCGACCGGAAATCATCACATATTGCCCGCGGCGACGGGCACGATATTATCTTGTCGGTATCTTGTTAATTTATTGATATAATTAGGATTTTTGGGTTCAATGTGCGTCTCAAACACCAACTGATTGCGTTCTGGCATCAAAAAACCCCACGCCATTTCAAAGGATTAGCACGATTCCTGCCTAGCATCCGCCTTGATTTGACCACGATTAATTGGTGAGCTTTTCTTAATTGATGAATTTTAAGCTTTTTGGGAGGAGCAAAGGTGAGCGGAATTTCGCATTCGAAATTAGCGATGACGTTGGCAGCTTCGCTGGCGTTTACACCTTTAATGGGAACTTTTGTTGTCGCGCAAGACGTTGCAGAAACCGAAGAGATCGCATTCAATAACGCTGCGGCCTATCGAATTGATATCGCCGGTCGGCAGCGAATGCTGTCACAGCGCATGGCAAAATCCATCTGTTTTGTAGAGTTGGGGGTGGATACCGAAGCTCATCTTGCTTCGTTGGATTCGGACCACACGTTGTTCACCAATTCTTTGATCGAATTGGTCGAAGGTGGTGGTACGCGTGAACTGCTTCCAGAAGCAGATGCGCGCACGCTCGCCGCACTGGAAATTGTTCAGGACCAATGGACGAAATTCAATGCCGAAGTTGAAACCATTCTACAAGACGGTACGGTCACGTCGGCAGCTGATGAAAGGTTGCTTGAGGCAAATCTCGCGCTGCTAAATGCCGCCAACGAAGCAGTTAGTCTGATCGAACAGGAATATACCGGCGCAACGTCGATGGAGATGTCGGACGCCGTAAGTGTCAATCTTTATGGCCGGCAGCGTATGTTGAGCCAGAAAATGGCCAAGGAGTTCTGTTACATCGCGGCAGGTCATCGTGTCGAAGAAGAACGCGCGATCCTGATGGAAACAGTCGGTTTGTTCGATGCCTCACTGCAGGCGATCACCAATGGTATGCCTGCGATGGGTATCATTGCCCCACCAAATGACGAAATCGCGGCACAGTTGGGCGTGGTCGCAGAAGTTTGGGGACCCTTGAAAGCGATATATGATAAGATCGGTGCAGGGGCAGACCCGACTCAAGAAGAAATCGCCACGATAAGCGCAGGAAATCTCGACCTGCTGAGCGAGATGGCGAAGGCGGTAGATCTGTATGTTTCGAGATAAAAAAATGAACAGAGCCAAATGGATACAAAGCCTGTCGGCTTGTCCAAAGACACAGAACAGAGGATGGGAAAAAACGATGGGTATAGCAGGAAAAGGTAAAATGATGCGAAAATTGTCTACTGCCACATTATTCGCGGTCAGCATGATCGCGTCCCCGATGGCATTTGCACAGACCGTCGTGTTGAAGGCCAACGACGGATCGGTGGATGTTTCGGGTGAATTGATTTCCTTCGAAGATGGATTCTACACCATCCGAACCCAGTTGGGTCAGATGCGCATGAGCGCCGCGCGTGTAAGTTGTGAAGGCTCTGCCTGCCCGCAAATTGATACAGCGTCGGCTGACTTTCGAATTGCAGGTTCGGATACTGTTGGTGACGAGCTGATGCCGCTGTTGCTGGAAGGTTTTGCGGCTTCGCTTGACGCGGAAACATCCATCCAGACCTCCAACGACCCGACAGTAAAAACCGCGACCTTGGTTTCGGACCAAGGGTTTGGCGACGAGCTTGCGACGATTGTTGTTTCGTCAACCGGTTCGTCAGATGCATTTTCCGCCTTGCTGGCGCAAGAAGCGGAAATCGGTATGGCAGCTCGACGTATCCGTCCCGATGAAGCGCGTGCGCTTCGTGATGCTGGCGCGGGAAACATGGTCTCGATTGATCAGGAACACGTTGTCGCGGTTGACTCTTTGTTGGTCCTCGTGAACCCGAACAACCCGGTTGATACGCTGTCGATTGATCAAATCTCACAAATTTATGCGGGTCAGATCACCAACTGGTCGCAGGTCGGTGGCGCTGATCTACCAATTAAAGTTTATACACGTGAAGTTGATTCAGCGACGGCACAAACCTTCCTGAACCGTACGTTAGACCCGCGCAACCTGACCGTGACCGGGCTTGCCACCGTTGTGAGTGATAACGTCGAAATGTCGCGCGCCGTGGTTGATGACCCTGCCGGTATCGGTTTTGCAGCGGTTGCGTTCCAGCGCGGGGCAAAAAGCCTCAACATTATCACCGAATGCGATATCCGCACTCGACCCGATGCTTTCTCGGCCAAAACCGAAGAATATCCGTTCCAGCGTCGTCTGTACGTTTATAATCGCCTCGACAATCTGTCCGAAGACGCGGCTGCCCTGTTGGAGTTCATGACCTCTTCCGCCGCTGACGGCGTGGTCGAAAAAGCCGGCTTCATCAACCTGTCAGTCGTACGTCAACCCCAAGACAATGTGGGTGGACGTATGCGCGGACTGATCCGCACAACTACGGATGCTTATGAAGTATCGCTGATGCGTCAGCTGTTGGTCGAGCTATTGGATTGGGATCGTCTGTCAACGACCTTCCGTTTCCGGGCCGGTTCGACCAAGCTCGATAACAAGGCACTGGTCGATCTTGAACGGTTGCTGGAATATCTGGAAGCCCAATCCGATGATTTTGAAATCGCGATCGTGGCGTTCACCGACAATGTCGGCCCGTTCGAAGCGAACCTGACCTTGTCCGAGCAGCGGGCAGACGAAGTGGCTGATGCCCTGAAAGAAGCTGCTGGTGGCCGTCTGGACAATGTGGACATCACCACCCTCGGTTTCGGTCCGCTGTCCCCGGCAGCTTGTAACGACACGGAAGACGGGCGCGCGCTGAACCGCCGGGTTGAAGTGTGGATCCGTAACAACTGATCTTGTGATCACCTGAACAGGAAAACCCGCCGGAGACTTCCGGCGGGTTTTTTTGCTGTCGGCCTGGCGCCTGGCGCACACGTTTTGAAAGTTACTGGGATAAAACTGGAAGGGAACCGCGTCACTGGGGGGCGCTAGCGTTGACCAATCATTTCCTTGGGGGTCACCCCGAACTTTGCGCGGAACTGGCGGTTGAAATGCGACAGGTTTTGATACCCGGCCTTTTCTGCCGCGATATAAATCGGGTCATCCGACGTCATCAGATGCCCGACCGCAAAATTCAGCCGTGCCTCGATCTGGAAATCTATCAGCGACTTACCGGTCCGCTTACGGAAAAACCGCGACAGCGTTCTGGGACTCATGTTGAGCTGTTCGGCGATCTGATCGACGGTCAGGTTGGATTCGAAATCATTCAGTAGGGCGATGACACGGTCCAGTCGCGTGCGTTCGGTCATCGTGGTCGACGTATCCCCAAATGCGGCTTGCGACAGCGTTCGCGCGCCGTCCATGCCGCCGGACAGGAGGTTCAGCGCCTCGATCAGCAGGGCGAATTGCTGAGGTTCCGGGGCAGTCACCAGCGCCTGTGCTAGATCGTGGTAGCATTCCGCCGTGGCTTGGTCGAACAAAATCCCATGGCGGGCCGCATCCAGCAACGGGCGATAGATGTCAAACGTCGGGAACGCCGACATCAGCGTGGACAGCGTTTCCTCGGTAAACCAGAACACGAACGCCTCGTGCAACGGGTCGTCGCTGGCGGTACGATGCGCGTGCCAGCTATGCGGCACGTTCGGGCCGATCAGCACCAGATCGAAGGGGGCGTAGGCTTCGCGACTGTCGCCAACGAAACGGCGACCATGACTGTTCATGGTCAGGGTCAGTTCGTATTCGCGATGGTAATGCCAGTCGAATGGGAAGTCGAGCAGCCGACGGTGGAAGAACTTGAACGTCCCGCCATCGAACTTGTCCAGACTTTCTATATATGGCTTCATACGGCCACTATAGCGACTAATATGGCCGAATAGTATCAGAAATTGTCAAAATCCTCGGCTGACCTGCCTCGTGCCCTCCGCCACTCTGTGCGCAGAAGGAGACATGATTATGGGAGAGAGACATGGAAGCCTTACAGGACATTGCGGACAATGCGGGAAATGCGGATGCGACCGGGGTCAATATCGATTTACGGACGATCAAGAAGAAACTGCCACTCCGCGTGCTGACAGAGGAACAGTTCGCGACATGGCAGAGCTACGGCTACATCATCGTGCCGCAGGTGATCCCGCAAGCGCAAGTTGAGGCGCTGAAAGAATTTCTGTGGGAGTTTCAGGAGATGGACGCGAACGACCCGTCCACCTGGTACAAACCGCAGTTGCTGGAATATGGCCTGAAGGATCTGAACGGGTCCGGCATGGTGGAGGCGTATCATCACCAGACCCTTTGGGATAACCGCCAGTCACAGAAAATCTATGACGTCTTCGTCGATATCTGGGATCGCGAGGACCTTTGGGTCACGATTGACCGCGCGAACCTCAACCCCCCCAACAAGGACAAGTCGAAATTCGATGGGTTCCTGCATTGGGACATCGACACGACACGCGATCCGCTGATCCATAACGTGCAGGCGATTGTCACGCTGGTCGATACAACGCCGGAAATGGGCGGCTTCCAGTGCGTGCCGGACCTGTTCCACGATTTTGACGAGTGGAAGAAAACCCAACCCGCCGACCGCGACGGTTTCCATCCTGACATTGGCGATTACGAGTTGATCCAGCCGCAGTTGAAATCAGGGGATATGCTGATCTTTAACTCGCTGATGGCACACGGGATCAAGGTAAACCGCTCGGACGATGTGCGCATGGCGCAGTATATCTCGATGTTCCCGGCGCAGGAGGATAACGACGATCTGCGTGAAACCCGCCTGCGTTTGTTCCGCGAAAAAATCGCCCCTGCTGGCAAGGCGTTTGCCGGTGATCCCCGCCGCTGGGAGAAGAACAAGTACCCCGAGGCACAGCTGAACGATCTGGGTCGCAAGCTGCTGGGCGCCGCAAGCTGGAAGGGCTAAACCGTCAGCAGGCTTTGGACATGCGCTTCGTCCATGTCGGCGGCGGAACCTGACAGTACAACCTCGCCCCGATCCATAACCAGGAATTCGTCCGCCAGATCGCGGGCGAATTCAAAATATTGCTCCACCAGGATTATTGCCATATTGCCCTTGTCGCGCAGGAACTCGATGGCGCGGCCAATGTCCTTGATGATGGATGGTTGGATGCCTTCGGTCGGTTCGTCAAGCACCAGCAATTTCGGCTGCGTCACCATCGCGCGACCAATTGCCAATTGCTGCTGCTGACCACCGGACAGGTCGCCACCGCGCCGCGAGAGCATTTCCTTCAGCACCGGGAACAGTTCGAACACTTCGTCCGGGATGTGTTTCTTACCCCGAGGCAGGCAGGCAAATCCGGTTTCCAGATTTTCCTTCACTGTTAGCAGGGGAAAAATCTCGCGCCCCTGCGGCACTGATGCAATCCCCTTCAGCGCACGTATCGGGGCGGAGGTTTTGGCGATGTCGTCGTCCTCGAACGTGATCGTCCCGGCGGAAATGTCATTGCGTCCCACGATGGCCCGTGTCAGCGAGGTTTTCCCCACCCCGTTGCGCCCCAGAACGGTTGTCACTTTGCCCGCCTCGGCGGTCAGGGACACGGATTTCAACGCCTGTGACGCGCCGTAATGCAGATTGATATTTTCGACCGTCAGCATCTCAGCGCCCCAAATAAACTTCGACAACTTCGGGGTTGGCGGAGACATGTTCCAGCGACCCCTCCGCCAAAACCGAACCCTGATGCAACACCGTCACCTTGCAATTCAGCGCTTTGACGAACTCCATGTCATGCTCGACAACCACGACTGACCGTTCACCTGCAATCTCGCGCAGCAATTCGGCGGTGCGCATGGTTTCGGCGTCGGTCATGCCCGCAGCCGGTTCATCGACCAGCAGCAATTCGGGGTCCTGCGCCAACAGCATCCCGATTTCCAGCCATTGTTTTTGCCCATGCGATAAATCAGCGGCCATGCGGTCGCGGTCGGCGCTGAGGCGCACCAGCTCCAACAGACGATCAATCTCCGCCTGTTGATCAGCGCTACGGCGGTCAAACAGCGTCGCAAACACCCCGCGATCCGCCTTTAGCGCCAATGCGATATTGTCCTCGACCGTCAGGGTTTCGAAAACCGTTGGCTTTTGAAACTTGCGTCCAATGCCAAGGCGCGCGGACCCGGCTTCGTCAACTTTGGTCAGGTCAATGTCATTGTTCCAGAACACCTCGCCACTGTCGGGGCGAGTTTTGCCGGTGATGATGTCCATCATGGTCGTCTTGCCGGCGCCGTTTGGGCCGATCACCGCGTGTAACTCGCCTTTTTCGATGATCAGCGACAGATTGTTGATCGCCTTGAACCCATCGAAGGATCGGTTGACGCCGGACAGATACAGTTGCGAACTCATGCCGTCACCTCTTTGGTCGCGGGTTTGGGTTTGCGTTTGACGATCTGCTCGAATTTACCCAGAACGCCGGTCGGCAGATAGATCGTCACAAGGATGAACATCGCCCCCAGCGCAAACAACCAGAATTCCGGGAACCAGCCCGTTAGCAGCGTTTTCGCCAGCGCGACGATGATCGCGCCAATGGCCGCCCCAACCAACGTGCCCCGCCCACCGAGCGCGACCCAGATGACAATCTCGATGGAATTGGCGGGGCTAAACTCGCCGGGGTTAATGATGCCCACGATTGGCGTGTAAATCGCCCCCGCAACCCCCGCCATCATGGCGGACACGACGAAGACGAACAGCTTGTACCCCTCCACCCGATAGCCGGTGAATCGCGTGCGGCTTTCGGCGTCGCGAATGGCGATCAGCACCTTGCCGAGCTTCGAGGTGGTGATGAATTTTGAAATCAGCAACCCGGCAGTCAGCGCCAGTGCCGCCAGCACGAATAGCCCCGACCGGGTGGCGTCCGATTGCAGGTTGAAGCCCAGCACATCCTTGAAATCCGTCAGGCCGTTATTGCCGCCAAACCCCATTTCATTGCGGAAAAACGCCAGCATCAGCGCATAGGTCATCGCCTGCGTGATGATCGACAGGTAAACGCCCGTCACCCGGCTGCGGAAGGCGAACCAGCCGAACACAAACGCCAGCAAGCCGGGCACCAGCAAAACCATCAGGCAGGCAAAGATGAAACTGTCAAAGCCATACCAGAACCACGGCAATTCCTGCCAGTTGAGGAACACCATGAAATCGGGCAGGTCAGGGTTGGCATACACACCGCGATCCCCGATTTCGCGCATCAGGTGCATCCCCATCGCATACCCACCAAGTGCAAAGAATGCGCCGTGCCCCAACGACAGAATCCCGCAATAGCCCCACACCAAATCTAGCGCGACGGCCAGCAGTGCGTAGCACAGATATTTCGCCAGCAGCGCCACGACATAGGATGGCACTGGCTGCCCGGCGATCACAAGGTTCCCGAGCGGGATAAGCACCACGGCCACAAACAGTGCGCCGAGGAAAAACCCCATACGGCGGTCGATCAGACGTTGCAGCATTTACGCCTCCACCGCGCGACCTTTGAGGGCAAACAAACCCCGCGGACGCTTTTGAATGAACAGAATGATAAAGACGAGGACGAGGATTTTCCCCAGCACGGCCCCCGTGAACGGTTCCAGAAACTTGTTTGCGACGCCCAGACTGAACGCGCCCGCCAAGGCCCCCCACAGGTTACCGGCACCGCCAAACACAACCACCATGAAGCTGTCGACAATATAGCTTTGCCCAAGGTTCGGAGACACGTTGTCGATCTGGCTGAGCGCCACGCCTGCCAGTCCGGCAATCCCGGCCCCAAGACCAAAGGTCAGCGCATCAACGCGACCTGTCCGGATACCCATATTCGCCGCCATCTCGCGGTTTTGGGTGACGGCGCGCATTTGCAAACCCATCGCGGTTTTCTTCAGCAGCAGCATCAGACCTGCGAACACCACTAGCGCAAAGATCAAGATCCACATACGCCCGTATGTAATCGTCAGCCCGCCGAGCTCGAACGCACCGGACATCCACTCTGGATTGCCAACCTCGCGGTTATTCGGCCCAAAGATAGAGCGCACCGTCTGTTGCAAGATCAGGCTAACGCCCCATGTCGCAAGCAGGGTTTCCAACGGGCGACCATAAAGGTGGCGGACAATCCCGCGTTCGATCCCGATACCGACCGAACCGGCAACCAGAAACGCCACCGGAGCGGCGATCAGCAAGGAATAATCGAACAGCCATGCGGCATTGTTGCGGATCAGTTCCTGTACGAAAAAGGTGGAATAGGCCCCCAACATCACCAATTCGCCATGCGCCATATTGATCACGCCCATGACCCCAAAGGTAATGGCAAGCCCAATCGCCGCTAGCAGCAGGACCGAACCAAGTGAAAGACCGTACCAGACATTCTGCCCAACCTGCCACAGCTGTTGGGTGCGTTCGATCTGCGAGAGAGCTGTGGCAATCGGCAGTGCCAGCGCCTCGTCATTGGCGAACTGCGACAGGACCCCTTTGGCGTCCTGATCACCCCGGTCTGCCAGCACTTTGACGGCAGCCAGCTTCGCCTCTGTATCCATATCAGAATTCAACACTGCGACCGCCCGTGCCTCTTGCATAAGGTCGGCAACCCAAGCTTCGGTCTCTGCCGCTATCGCACTATCCAGCAACTCGATCTGCCCCGGATCGCCATCTTTGAACACGGCCTGAGCGGCCTCGGCGCGCTTGTTAGGATCAGCGTTCAGCAGTGACATCGACCCCAGAAGGGCGCGCAAATCGCGACGCAAACCGTTATTCACTTTGATTTTGTCCGTATCCCCACGACCGATCTCGCCAACCTCGGTCCCGTCCAGCGCGGAAAAGGCAATATCGTCGCCGTTCACATCGCGAATCTCGACAATGGACCCATCAGATTTGAGGATATGCAGATTTCCTTCGGCAAGAACCTCCAGCACACCTGCAGCGCGGTCGTCACCGGTGGCCGCTATTGCCGCAGCCACGGCGGCGCGGTCGGAATAGCTGCCCTCGGGCAGTTGCAAAAGCAGCTCTTCGAAGCTTTGCGCGCGAAGGGGCAACGCAGCCAGAAGGAACAGGATTGTCAGAAGAAATTTACGCATCGACAGGCTCGATATTTTAGTGCGAGGGACGACGGGAGGAGGTGCCGTCCCTCGCAGTTAGGTTACTCGGCAGAACCGCCGCACTCACCCGTTTCTACGTTGAAGTTGCCGCAGGATAGCGGCGCGCGCCAATCCGAGATCAGCTTCGCGGATTCCGGCAGGTAGTCGGACCATTCATCGCCGAGCACCAGACCCGTGGTTTCCCACACAACGTCAAACTGGCCGTCATCCTGAATCTCGCCCACCAGCACCGGCTTGGTGATATGGTGGTTCGCACCCATGGAGGAATAGCCACCCGTCAGGTTCGGCACAGACACACCGATCAGCGCGTCAATCACAGCGTCAGCGTCAGTGGTGCCTGCAGCTTCAACTGCTTTGACCCACATGTTGAAGCCGATGTAATGGGCTTCCATCGGATCGTTGGTCACGCGGTCTTCATCACCGATAAAGGCCTGCCAGGTTTCGATGAACTCATCGTTTTCCGGGCTGTCGACCGACATGAAGTAGTTCCAAGCCGCCAAGTGACCAACCAGCGGACCGGTGTCCAGACCGGCGAGTTCTTCCTCACCAACCGAGAAGGCGACAACCGGAATGTCGGCGGCGTCGATGCCCTGGTTCGCCAGTTCCTTATAGAATGGTACGTTGGCGTCACCGTTGATCGTGGACACAACAGCGGTTTTCAGACCTTCGGAACCAAACGCCTTGATGTCGGACACGATGGTCTGCCAGTCGGAATGACCGAACGGCGTGTAGTTGATCATGATGTCGTCAGCGGACACGCCTTTGGACATCAGATAGGCTTCGAGGATTTTGTTCGTCGTGCGCGGATAGACATAATCCGTGCCCGCCAGAACCCAACGCTCGACACCTTCTTCATTCATCAGATAGTCAACAGCCGGAATCGCCTGCTGGTTCGGAGCAGCACCGGTGTAGAACACGTTGCGCTGGGATTCCTCGCCCTCGTACTGGACGGGGTAGAACAGGATGGAGTTCAGTTCTTCAAACACCGGCAGAACCGATTTACGCGACACGGAAGTCCAGCAACCGAACACTACGTCGACGCCTTCACCTTCGATCAGCTCGCGGGCTTTTTCCGCAAACAGCGGCCAATCCGAGGCCGGGTCAACAACCACCGGTTCCAGCATCATGCCATTGATGCCGCCTTTTTTGTTCTGCTCTTCGATCAGCATCAGCATGACGTCTTTCAACGTCGTTTCTGAAATGGCCATCGTTCCGGATAGCGAATGCAGAATACCAACCTTGATTGTTTCCTGCGACAGGGCCGTTGTTGCCATCAGTGACGCAGTCAGTCCTAAACCCAAAGCAAGCTTTTTGGGGTTCATCATAATCTTTCTCCTACGATGAGCCGGCAGGAATTTGACCATTTGGATTGATTTTTAAAGGCCATGATATACCATCCCCCCGGCAGCGTTATCGTTGCACCGTGCGGCGGCGAGATTGTTAACGCCCCTCGTCGTCGCACACCTTTCCACTTTCAGACCTTCGCCTGTGAGCAGCATCGTCATATGAACAGATTGTGGGATTGGGTGTATTGGTATGTGACCATTATTTAGCACGTTGAGGCTATATGATTAATTAATAGTCACATTTATTTGATCGGTGCGCATTTGTTGAGCGTTAAAATTCGCTTGGCTTTACCTTACGGCACCATTGTTCGCAGTTTTAGCCGATCCAATTTGCCGTTCACCGTCACCGGAAGGGTATTGACCAACACGATTCTGCGTGGTCGCTTGTCCTGATCGACCGTGCTTATCAGCACCTTTTCGACTTCTGCTTCACTCAATCCCTCTGCGACGACAAAGGCGACAATCTCCTGTCCCAGTCGAAGGTCATCAACGCCGACAATCGCGATGTCACGAATTCCGGGTTGGCTCCGCACATGATCTTCGATCACCTTTGGCAAAATGGCGATCCCTCCACGTACGATAACGTCCGACATACGTCCCGTAACGTATAGGAGCCCATCATGCCCCATGTAACCAATATCGCCAGGTATGGCAGCATCGCCGATGATACGTTCGTCAGTGGGCGTGGAAGAAAAAATGTCACTGGCATTCATATTGGAGTGAAACGCCAATATTCCGGTCCCGCCCACTGGAAGCGGTTCAAGTGTCAGGGGGTCAAGCACTTCCAGCCGGATATTGCGGCAAAGGCGACCGATCGCATCGGGATGCCTGATGATATCATCGCCCAACAAACGCGCATTGGTATTCGACAGGGTGGACCCATAACCTTTTTCAAAGCTGTTCGACAGATATGTATATGCCTTAACCGCCACCTCCGATGTGACCGGCGCACCTGCGCACTTCAGCAAACGCAAATGTTCAAATGCAGGTGTCTCGACCGGTCCGATGGCATCCAGAAGATCCATCAGAATTGGCGGGGGCATCGTCACACCAGTGATATCTTTTCGTTTCAACATGCTGATCAATTCGTTGGTCGAAAACATCAATGGCATGAAGTGAACCGGCACCTGATTCAATAAAGCGGGGAAAAGCAGGTTGTGCATTCCGGCAAAGGACAAGGACAGCAGCACCAGCAATCCTTTGTGCTCACGCGGTTGATAGGATATCGTATCCAGCATCCGGTTTGATATTACGGTGTCATTCAGAACATAGGCCTTGGGTATACCAGTTGTTCCCGACGACAACGCGATGAACCCGTTCGAGTGCTGAGGTTGTGGGATAAGTATATCCGTTTCTGACGGGTCTGCCGCCCAGTTTACCTGCAGAACCACGCTTTCCGACCGCCCAGGCAATTGGCGATCACCATAGAGACGTATCAATCCCATCAGTTCAATAAGACCAATGCATTGATCTGGCTTCATGCGGAAGTCGATGAATACTGGGACAGCCCCAACCCGCAATGCCGCAATAAAAACGATTAGCCCTTGAACAGGGTCACGATAGGCAACACCAACGCGATCACCGGGTTTAACCGCATCTTCCAGTAGTCTCAGTGCGGTATCAGCTGTAAGAATGTCAATTTTTTTGCCGCTAAACCGCCGTGTCCTGTCCGCAATCAGAAGGTTGTTATTCGCGGCTCGGATCCGTTCGATCAGGATTTCGGCAAACATTTACCTGCTCGCCATCGCAGTCGGCACGTCCAGAGATTCAACGAATCGCAGGATTTCCGTATCTATGACATCCTTGTTTTCGCGATGTATGGCATTGTGACGCCCGGGAAGCGGTAGGAACTGCACGTTCACCTGATCGTCCGCCCACGTCTGAATACCCGGCACGGACACGTCCATCAGGCTGCTGCCGACGAACACAAGCATATTGCACGGAAACGGCTTGGGATAGATATCCTTAACGAATTCCACAATATGATAGAAAACCAAACGACCGTAGGTTCGGCGCCCTTCTTTGGTGTTTTCCAGCCGAAGGGCACGCAGGACCTTGTAAAGTAAGCGATGATAGACGCGGATATAGCGGTAATACCATCCGCGATGCACACCACGTTTTTCCTGATGATACTTTAGAAATGTCGCAGGTGGATCGATAATAAACAGCGTCATCTGTTCACCAGTCTTATGATAGATACGGCTGGCGAGTTCGAGGGCGATCATACCCCCTGCGCAGTTCCCGGCAATAAATTTAGGCAACGAGCCGAAATGTTCCTCGGCCTGATCCATATAGTCATTCAACATCTCGTCCAGCGTGGCGTGAAACGTTTCTCCACGAACATAGCCGCGCGCCCGGACACCGGCGATCTTCCAGCGCGAGCGCATGTCATCACCCACCAAGCGCAACTGAAAATTGCCCCCAAGCGCCCCATGGACGAACAACAATGGATCTTCTCCCGTTGACCCGAACAATGGATTGATCAGGTCGCCGGGGGTGTTGCCCTGTGACAGGGCACGTGCAAAATCGGCGGGCGTCGGAAAGTCCATGATGTTCGAGACATTGAAGATCGAACCGAATTCGTCATTGATCGCGGTAACCAGGGCTTGCGCCATCAGCGAGTCCCCGCCCAGGTCAAAAAAATCGTCACCCTCGGAAACGGGTTGCTTCAGTTCTTGTTCGAACAGCGAACAAAGTCTCTTCACGTCAGCCGCAAACTGTTCCATCGCTCATCACTCCAAGGGTACGAGGTAATTTCATCGAGTCAGTGCGTTCTTTAACAGATCGTATGAATATTTTGGCGTTCTTTTCAATGTATTAAAATCGACATGGACCAAACCAAAACGTTTATCATAGCCCAGCGCCCATTCGAAATTGTCAAGCAACGACCAAGCAAAATACCCTTTGACCGGAACACCTGCATCAATTGCACGCTTTACCGCGTGAATATGCTGGTCAAGATATTCCACGCGGTCCGGGTCAAATACCGCGCCATTTTCGACCAGATCATATGATGCCAAACCGTTCTCGGTGATATAAATCGGGGTGTCGCCTGTGTATTCGTTGCGCAGGAACGTCAGGATGTTGAACAGACCATCGGGTAGGATTTCCCAATCCATCGCGGTCTTTTTCAGGTCCCCGGGTTTGTCGGCGATATGCGGCCAGAGAGAGTCAGGCGCTTCAACGACGCGGCGGCAAGTATAATAATTGACCCCCAGAAAATCGACCGGTGAAGCGATCGTTTCCATATCTGATTCCCAATCTTTGGGCATGTGCGGACCCAACCCTTCCAGAACGTTTTCCGGATAGGTCCCGGTAAAGGCGGCCTGCACAAACCATCGATTGTAAATGCTGACATAGAGGTCGGTAAGGTCTTTGGCGCGGTCTGACTGGTCGCCAGGCATTGCCCATTCAAAATTGGTGACGAGTCCCAGATTTTTCTGACCCATTGCCCGCATCGCCTGAACTGCCGTGCCATGCGCCAGCAAAACGTTGTGCATCGCATGTGCGGTAGCTTTAATATCGCGCAATCCCGGCGCGTGAAGCCCCATGAAATGGCTTAGCCAAGCGACGCACCATGGCTCATTGATTGTGGCAACAGCTTTGACGCGATCGCCCAGCCGCTTCAACAGGACCTCGGTATAGTCGGCAAACCACTTTGCAACATCGCGGTTTTGCCATCCGCCTTTGGCTGCCAGTTCAGACGGCATTTCCCAATGATACAGTGTCAAATAGGGATCAATCCCGCGTGCCAGCATCCCATCCACCAGCTTGTCATAAAAATCGAGGCCCTCGGCATTCACCTGACCGATCCCTTCGGGCATCACACGGGCCCAACTTGTCGAGAATCGATAAGCGTCGAATCCGCCCGCCTGGAGTAGATCCAGATCTTCTTCCCATCGGTGATAATGATCACAGGCTATATCCCCGTTCTCTCCCCTGACGACATTGCCCGGCGTTGCGGCGAAAGTGTCCCAGTGCGTAGACCCTGCGCCGCCGTGGCGATGCCCCTCGATCTGATAACTTGAGGTCGCAACGCCGAAAGTGAAATCTGCGCCGAAATCTGATCGTTTGAAGGTAAGTTCCATGTGTGTCCCCGGGGTAATGGTTATTGCGTGGTTATTAGGCCCTTCGCCCATAAAACACTAGGGTAAAACCCGATGATTCCGCGGCATCGCCTTGACATTTTATCATTCGCAAACAAGTTCAACCAAAAGAATGGATACTTGATGCCAAGTTCAAATACTGCCGCAATGGAATTTCTGCTGACACGCCGTTCGCGTCCAGCCAAGACACTGACACTGCCCGTGCCTGATCGCACAAGCCTTATGCCAATCCTGACTGCCGCAGCGCGAACTCCCGATCATGGCAAGCTGGAGCCTTGGCGGTTTCTTGTGCTTGAAGACGAGGCGTTGAACCGTTTGGCCGAGCTGGCACGAACACGCGCCAAAGAAACAGGCATGGATGCGGAGCTTGTCGAAAAAACCAGCCTGCAATTTGCAGACTCCCACCTTGCGGTCGCGGTGATTGCCGCCCCGGTTGAGTCCGAAAAAGTGCCGGAAATTGAACAGATTTTATCAGCAGGAGCCGTTTGTCTTGCGCTTCTGAATGCCGCTTTGGCCAGTGGTTGGGGGGCAAATTGGCTGACCGGTCCGATGGCCATGGATCGCACGTTCCTTGATGCCGGTCTTGGACTTGGCCTGAACGAATTCGTCGCAGGTTTCATCCATATCGGCACAGAAAAAATGGCCCCGCCAGAACGGCCGCGCCCTGATCTGGCAACCAAAGTCCAGTGGATTAACAAATGATAAACGATCTGGCGCGTGCTATTGCACAGCTGCTGGATCGGCGGTTTCAGCTCGTCCTTTGGGGATCACTCGGGCTGACGATAGTGTTGCTTGGCATCGTCTCTTTTGGCAGCGTGGTTCTGATCGGCTGGATAATCCCGGACAGTTTCACACTTCCGTGGATCGGCGAGGTTGGGTGGGTGTCTTGGGGTTTGAACGCAGCGGCATTGATCACTGTCTTGGTGATGTCTGCATTTCTGATGTTTCCCGTTGCCTCAATGTTTATTGGGTTTTTCCTGGACAGTATCGCGAATGCGGTCGAACGAAAGCACTACCCACTATTGCCCCCGGCACGCCAACAAAACCTTGCCGAAAGCCTGAATGAAGCATTGAAATTCACGTTGATCTTGATTGGGGCGAATATTTTAGCCTTGGTGATTTATCTGCTTTCGACGGTCTTGGCGCCGGTAATCTTTTACATCGTCAATGGATTATTGTTAGGGCGGGAATATTTCCATTTGGTCGCCGCCCGTCGCTTAGACAATAAAGAGGCTGCGCGCCTGCGTAAAAACAACGCTGTAGAAATCTGGTTGACCGGCATCGTGCTTGCGATCCCGCTGTCTGTGCCGGTGGTGAATCTCTTCGTCCCGATCATTGGCGTTGCGGTATTCACCCATCAGTTTCATCGCTTGAGCAACCGCTGACGGCACCCAAAGTTGGGGGAGGCGTTCACATGTCTATAACGAACATGTCATGGTTGAATGTCATCCGCCGACCATAAGCGGCCGTAATTCTTTTCACTCTCGGACCTGATGTCCGGTTAGAAAAAAAGGAATGAAAATATGAAACTGAACAAAACCATCGCTGCCGCTTCTGCAGCTGCACTTTTTGCAGGTGCTGCTTTTGCTGCAGGCCATTCAGGCGCAAATCCCATGGTTGGCGGTGCTGAAATGTTTGCGGACAAGAATATTGTCGAAAATGCTGTAAATTCTGCCGATCACACAATTCTTGTCGCTGCGGTTCAGGCTGCTGGTCTGGTCGAAACACTTCAGGGCGAAGGTCCGTTCACCGTATTTGCGCCAACCAATGACGCCTTTGCAGCACTGCCGGAAGGAACCGTTGAAGAACTGCTCAAACCCGAAAACCTGGATCAGCTGACAACGATTTTAACCTGTCACGTCGTCGCGGCAGATGCCATGTCCATGGCGATCAAAGGCATGATCGACGATGATGGCGGCAAACATCCGGTGCAAACTGTTGGTGGCTGCACCTTGCAGGCAACCTATATGGGTGACGAAATCATGATCGAAGACGAAAATGGCAATGTTGCCAATGTCACCATCGCTGATGTCAAACAGTCCAATGGTGTAATCCACGTCATCGACGCGGTGCTTCTGCCGGCGATGTAAACCCTTCAGACTAATCTCGCCCCCCACAGAAATGTGGGGGGCGTTTTCTAATTTATACTCTCCGGAAAAAACCCCTTGTGAAATGACAGTCCAAAAGGCTAAACCCGTCGACGGAGACGTGGCCGAGTGGTCGAAGGCGCTCCCCTGCTAAGGGAGTATACCGGGAACGGTATCGAGGGTTCGAATCCCTTCGTCTCCGCCATAAACCATTTTCATTTTAATCTCACAGCGCCGTTCCACCGCCAACAAACCGCGCAATCAGGTGGCAGAAAGTGGGAATTGTTAAAATAAGTATCAGATTATAGCACAGGACCCGTGCAACCCTGACATAATTGCAGTAATGTGCCGCTGATGATCGCAGTCTGACGGAAAAACATGCAACATTTGGCGATAAACAATTATCTGCCGCGCGGCGGTACGGGTGCTCATGCGGCTGTCGCCAAGGAAATTGGCAAGCGTATCGTCGGCGGGATTTATCCCGAAGGATCGATCCTGCCGAACGAGGCTGCCTGGAGCGAAGAGTTTGGCCTCAGCCGTTCAGTTGTGCGTGAAGCGATCAAGATGCTCGCGGCAAAGGGATTGTTGGCGTCGCGCCCGCGCATTGGCAGTCGGGTTGCGCCACGAGAACGGTGGAACCTGCTCGATCACGATGTCCTGTCCTGGTATGCCGAGGTGCCCGGTCACACCAAGTTTCTGACCTCGCTACAGGAATTCCGACATATTTTTGAACCCGAAGCCGCTGCACTTGCCGCGCGTAAACGCACTGATGAACAAATGAACCGGATCACCGCAGCCTGTCACGCGATGGGGAATGCCAAAAACTTGTCCGATCGCAGTCTGGCCGACGTCGCTTTTCACAATGCGATCCTTGATGCCGCTGGGAATGAGCTTCTCCTCCCGCTTGGATCGCTGATCGAATCCACACTTGATCGGTTGTTCTTCATGATCAACCGCGTCGCCGGACAATTGCGCCACGCCCAACAGCTTCACGAAGCTATCGAACAGGCCATTCGCGATCAGGACGAAGCGGGCGCGCGGCAGGCCGTCCGGGCGCTCCTGGCGAATTCGGACGAATATATCGCTCGGGTCGAAGAGATGGGCCTCGACCAATCTGGCGTCAACCCGTCTCGGTAACCCTATTTGGATTTGGCTTTTAACCAGGCCTCATATTCAGGATACGCATCCTTGTGGAGCGGATAATACCGTTTGAGCGACTCCCCGGCGAGCAGCTTTTCGCGCGAAAATTCTTCCCAACCATGATCCTTGTGGGCTTTGTCGACCATCTCTTCTGCCAAGGCCACCGGGACACAAACCGCACCATCATCATCCGCCACGATAATATCACCCGGGACAACAGTAACGTTGCCGCAGGCAACCGTGACGTTCACGGCATAGGGCATGATGTTTGTCTGAGCATGATAGTTCGGGGTAACGCCGCGCAACCACATCGGGATATCCAGCTGCTGGATCTTGCCCCAATCGCGCACGCAGCCGTCAATGACCATGCCAGCGCCTTTCAGACCCTTGAAATAGGTCGACATCATGTCGCCGAATATCCCCGAGGACATGTCCCCACGCGCATCCACAACAACCACATCCCCTTCGGACACTTGATAGAGCACATGCCGGTGTAGCTGCTTTTCGACGTCAGCATATTCGCCTTCTTCAAACATGTCCTCGCGCTTAGGCATCATTTGCAGAGTGACGGCCGGGCCTGCGATGCATTTGCCGGGGGTGAACGGTGTCGGTCCCTGAATGAAACAGTTGCGCAAGCCCATATGGGCGAGGGTTGCACTGGCGGTGGCAGCGCCAACCTCCCGGACGGCTTCCACCAGCGCTTTTGACGGCCGGGTGATCGGTTTAATATCCACAGTTTCTCCTCCTCTATTGCCTTTTTGCGGCACTGTATTAACGTGAACACGGTTTTTAGTGATCTTGCAAGGGACGCGTGCAAAACTTGATCAATCTTCGCGCTGTTGCGTCTGCTTCGCGCACATAATCGGGAGGGAAACATGACCAACGACTCAGGGGCCGCCGGAATAGAAAATGCGGTCAGCCGCGCGTCCGAGCCAACGCAGCTTCGTATTACGGACATCCGTGTCGCCACGATCCGGGCGCAGGGGATTCATCCGATCATCCGGATTGACACCAATCAAGGCGTCTATGGTCTGGGGGAGGTCCGCGATGGCGCGCATCCTGACACTGCGCTGCGACTGAAGCCGCTGATCGTGGGGCAGAACCCGTGCAATGTGGAATACATCTTTCGCCGCATCAAACGCTATGGATATGAAAGCCGTGAGGCAGGCGGCGTCTGCGCCATTGAAATCGCTCTGATGGACTTGGTCGGTAAGGTTTATGGCGTGCCGTGCTACCAGTTGCTCGGTGGTAAATTCCGTGACCGCGTGCGGGTTTATGGCGACACACCAACGCCCAAAGATCCGACCCCCGAGAATTTCCGCAAAGTGGTCAAATCGCGCAAAGACCTTGGCCTTACCTTCATCAAGTTCGATCTGTCGGCCCGCATGTTTGAAAGTCATCCGGGCGCGATGGTCGGGTCGGACACGAAATATGAATATCCCCAGTATCGCCAGCATCACACACCGGGTCGCGGTGCAGGCGCACGGATATCCGAGGCTGGGTTGGAGTATGTGCGCGAGGTCTGCGCCGCCGTTCGCGATGAGGTCGGGCCGGAAATCAGCCTCTGCACCGATCATTTTGGCGAAGGGTTTGTGACCGCGGACGAGGCGATCCGCATCGGTCAGGCGATTGAGCCCTATAATCTGGCGTGGGTGGAAGATGTCCTTCCGTGGACCGACATTCAGGGCCACAAAAAGGTTGCCGATGCGTTGCTGACTCCGGTCGCAGCGGGCGAGGATTTGTATCTGTTCGAAGGCTTTCAGGAAGCGATTGAGACACGGGCCTTCGATATTATCCACCCGGACATGCTGTCCTCGGGCGGGTTAACGGAAACGAAGAAAATCGCCGATCATGCGGAGCGTTACGGCATCCCAACCGCGCTACACGCCTGTTGTTCACCCATTGCCTTCATGGCGAACGTACATCTGGCCGCCGCCATTCCCAGTCTGATGGCGTTGGAAAATCATGCGCTCGACATCCCGTGGTATACGGAACTGGTCACCGGGTTAGAGCCGAAATACATGTCCGATGACGGCTATGTTGTGGTGCCGGACGCTCCCGGTATGGGCGTCGATATCGTCGAGGATGCCGTGCGCGAGCACCTGATCGACTGGTCCGACTATTTCGCCCCCACGGACGAATGGAACGCGGAGCGTGTCGGCTTCCTGAACCATCTGGTCTGGTGATGTATCTTGGCACGCAAAATCGGGTCACAACGGATGCGGAGTTTCGCCGTTTTGCCCAGCTGGGTGTGACGCATGTCTGCGCCGACCCTGCTGGCAATCCACATGACTGGACGCTGGACGATCTGATCCGCCATCGCGAACGGTTGGAAAGGTGCAGGGTGACGCTCGACATGGTCGAGCTGCCGATGAATTCCCGCCCCGTCGAACAGCAGGCGAGCCCCGACATCCTGACCGCGGGACCGAAGCGGGATGAACAGATCGACTCCATCTGCCGCCTGATCGAAAATGTCGCGAGGGCGGGTATCCCGGCGGTGAAATATAACCTCAACCTGATCGGCATTCCCCGCACGCCGGACGAGCCGGGTCGCGGCGGATCGCGCAACGCGGCATTTCGCTGGGACCTTGCGGATCAGAACGCCGCGCCGGGACTTGCGGGCGAGGTCAGCGAAGACGAAAACTGGGAGCGGATCAACTATTTCCTGTCCCGCATCGTTCCGGTGGCGGAAGCAAATAAAGTCCGCCTCGCCTGCCATCCACACGACCCGTATACCCCGCCCGGCTATCGCGGCGTAACGCGGGTGCTAGGGACTGTTGAGGGGTTGAAGAAACTGGTGCAGATGTACGAAAGCCCTTATCACGGCCTTAACTTTTGCATCGGGTCGGTGGCTGAAATGCTGGACGATCCGGGGGCCGAGATGGGTGACATCCTGCGCTGGTTCGGCACTCGCGACAAACTGTTCAACATCCATTTCCGCAATATCAAAGGCGGCAAGCTGTCTTTCATGGAAACCTTCCCGGAGGAAGGGGACGTCGATATGGTCGAAGCGATTCGTGTGTTGGCGGAGGTTGGGTATAAATATATGGTCATGCCGGACCACGTCCCGCAGTTGGACGCCGACGCCGACCGCGCCGTCGCGTTCAGTTTTTGCTTTGGGTATATCCGTGCGCTGTTGCAAGTGGTTGGGGCGGAGGTTCCGGGTTCCGTCACCGGCTGATCAACTGCCCTTTTTCAACTCGGCTAGCTTAAAAGCTACCAACGCATTGGCGTGACCGTGACCAAGGCCATGGTCGGCTTTTAGCCAGTTTACGATCTCCATATGCTTCAGGTCGGTTTTCGTGCCGATCAGGTCCAGCCACTCGGATACGGGTTTGCCGTATGTCTTTTCAATGGACGGGAAATAGGATGCGGGTCCTTTGACCTTTGCAACAGGGGTATCGGCGGGCATCGTCGGCACTTTCATATCTGGTGAAATTTTGTCTCAGCGGACAAGAAAGCGGCCAAGCTGTCAAGCCGGGGGATGATCCCCCGGCATTAACAGTTATCCCTTCACCCCACCAACGGTCAGACCGTCCGCCAGGAAGCGCTGCGCGTAGATATACAGGATCGCAACCGGGATCGCCGTCAGCAACGAGGCCGCCATAAGCTTACCCCATGGAAGGATGTCCCCGACCACCAGCGACTGCAACCCGATGGGCAGCGTGCGCAAATTCTCTGACGTGATGAACACGAAGGCGAACAGGAACTCGTTCCACGCGGTCGTGAACGCAAACAGCGTCACGGCGAGGATCGCAGGCGCCGCCAGCGGCAACGTAATTTTCCAGAAGGTATAGAGACGCGATGCCCCGTCGATCATCGCGGCCTCTTCCAGCTCCACGGGGATGGAGCGGAAATAGCCCAGCAATACCCATGTGGCGAACGGCATCAGGAAGGTCGGATAGGTGATCATCAGGGCGCTGTAGCTGTTGATCATGCCGATATTCGACAGGATCTGATAGAGCGGAATGAACAATAGCGTTGGCGGCAACAGATAGGTGATCAACAGGAAAGTCGTCAGCATCCCCGCGCCCCGGAATTTCAGCCGCGATAGCGCATAGGCAGCCAGCGACGCACAAGCAACCGAGATCAGCGTGCTGACCAACGCCACCAGAACCGAGTTCCACAGCCAAGTTGAAAACGGCGTGCTAAACAGCAGGTCTCGATACTGATCAAGTGTGAACGGTTCAGGCCAGAATATAGAGCGGCGCTCGGATATTTGTGGCGTGGTTTTTAACGACGTGATCACCACCCAATAGAATGGGAACACAACGAACACCATAAAGGGTGCAAGGATCGCCAAACGCAGCCCAAGGCTGGCTTTGCGCTGTCCGGTTCGGGTCAGGATCGGCTGATGCGCCGGACGCCCACGCGCAACGCGGATGCGGCGGGTCAACCATGTCAGCCCTTCTAGAATTTTTTCAAACGGCCAGAAAACCAGATCCATAAACAGCGCGAAGATTTTGCCAAACACGTCGCCAATCCGGTCGAAAATGCTCTTTTTCCCAGAGGTGTTCTCGGACCGCACATCCTGACGCATGAAACGTGCCAGCATCCAGATCAGCACTGCCATCAGCGGCGCGACGGAAAACGCAATCGCAGCACCCGGGCCATATTGCAAGGATGCAATCGCCTTTTCATAGGCAAGGATCGAATAGAGCTTCGTCGCCCCCGACGGACCACCTTGTGTCATCAGGAAGGGCAGTCCGAATTGGTTAAAGGTTGAAATGAAGCTGAGCAACATCGTCACGATGATCACATATTTCATCGACGGTAGGGTGACATGGCGGAAGCGTTGAATGACACTAGCGCCATCCATCTCGGCGGCTTCCAGTTGTTCTCGGTCAACGGCTTTTAGTCCTGCCAGCAGGAGCAAAACGTAGAACGGAATCCCCTTCCAGATATTAACGACAATAATGGAGGACATCGCCAATTGTGGGTCTGACAACCAACCCTGAGGCTCATCAATAATCCCCAACCCCAGCAAGATGGGGTTCAAACTGCCAAACAGTGGATCATAGATGCTTTTCCAAGTCAGCGCGGTCACAATTTCCGGCACGATCCAAGGCAACAGCATTATACCGGATAACAAATTTCGATATGGCAGCCGGCTGTTCAGGATCATGGCAATTGTCATGCCCACGATAAATTTGAACAGCAACGACCAGAAGGTAAAGGTCAGGGTATTCCCCATCGACAGGATATAGTCCGAGTTGCCGGGCAATCGCGCATAATTGCGAAAACCAACCCAGGATGTTTCTCCTGTCAGAAAATTCAGTGCCGTGCCGCTAAGGCGAATGGCTTCGATAAAAGGCCAAAGGATCAAGCCCACCATGATGATGACCATGGGTAGAACGAAAGGATACGCAACATTCCAGTCCTTACCCAATATGGAACGCACACGTTTTCTACGTTGACGCGATTTGTCCTGGGCAGTGTAGGTTGCGATTTCGTCGTGGGTGCTCATCCGTGACCTCTTAAGCCTGTGTGGTAGGGCGGGCGACAAATAGACGCCCGCCCGATTTGGTTATCAGTCTTGCGGAAGGCCGCCTTCTTCGAACAGCTCCACCATTTTCTGGTGCGCGTCGGCAACGGCTTCTTCTGCTGTCATACGACCGGCGATGACGTTACCCATCGACTGTTCGACGATACCCTGTGCACGGATCGCGTCGATCGCGGCGTTGGGTGAAGCAGGCCAGCTTGGACCGATAAACGGCTCGGGCACAGAGACCTGCTCTTTGATGATCGCGAAGTTCGGATCAGCTGCGATCAGCTCGTCAGTCCACTGGTTTTCAAAAGCAGGCATGAACAGACCACCGGCAACCGAAGACATCTTGTTGAAGTTTTCGGGTTTCAGAAGGTCAAGAACCAGCTGCTTCGCCAAATCCGCGTTCGGTGCCCCTTTGAACACCGTCAGCCAACCGCCTGTCTGTCCACCGTCACGGCTATCGCCGTTGTTGGCGTCAGGCTGGCGCAGAAGAACCGTGTGCGGGAAGACCGGATTGTTGTCGCGCTTCGCAGCCGCATAGACCGAGAATGCGTTGTGCGTATACCCGATTTGACCGGCCAGATAGGCTTCGTTGTTCGAGATATCACCCCAGCTTTCCACACCCGGAGGCAGCATCGCCGCATATTTGCCGTTACGGTCATAAGTCTCGGCGACCCACTGATACGCGGCCACGGTCTCGGGCGAATTGAACTGCACCTTGGTGCCTGTCTCATCGGTGAAGTGCCCCAAGAACGCGTTGATGATCCCGGTCGCAACACCCCAGCCATCGCCGGACTGATTGACCGTAAGACCCCAACCATAAAAACCGTTGTCCGGATCGGAAATCGCCAGTGCGGCTTCGCGCCGAGCGTCCCAAGTCGTCAGTGTTTTGGGATCAATCCCTTTCTCTGCCAGCTTGTCCCCGCGGATAAACGTACCCGTGGTGTTGGCGATGAAGGGCACTGCCCACCAACGGCCATCAATCTTGGCAAATTCCTCGGCATTGATGCCGGTCATGACGTTGCCATACTGTGCAATCGCTTCGTCAACCAGGTCTGTCATGTCTTCCAACAGATCCAGCAGTTTCATCTGGCTGATCGATACGTTCGACGTATAGGCCAGATCAGGCGGGTTGCCCGCACGAACCGCTGCCGACATTTTGCCAAGGAAGTCACCAAAGGCTTCGGCGTTCGTTGTTGAAATATCCAGCGTTGCGCTGTTTGCAGATGCAAAATCTTCGCAAATTGTGCGGAAATTGTCTTGCGCCGCCTGGAAATATTCCTGGCGTTGGATAACGGTCAGCTTGCCGGCCGCCCCTTCGGGCAACGCAGCATCCTGCGCCATAACGCGGCCTGCAATAAGGCTGGTGCCAACTGCGGCACCGGACCGCAGCAATCCGCGGCGTGTAAACTTAGTAGACATTTCATTCCTCCCTAAAGGATTGCGGCTTTGGCTTTTTCGACTTCATCCCTGCCGCAATGGGACAAAGGCGAATGGAAACTTCAAAACTTCTCGATAGTGCCTCCAATTATTCAAACCAACTTGTGCCCGGGAATTGATGTTCCTTGGCAACCTCTTCGTCCAACGTCACGCCAATTCCCGGCGCGTTGTCGATCTCGATGAACCCGTTTTTGATGATGTCACGCTTCTCGGTAATGATCGTTGACCACCAGTCGCGCTGCGTCCAATGGAATTCCAGAACCAAGAAATTCGGAATGGTGGCACAAACCTGTGCCGATGCCATCGTTCCGATGGGCGATGACACATTGTGTGGCGCGAATGGCATCGAGTATATCTCGGCCATGTTGGCAATCTTGCGACATTCCGACAGGCCACCACATTTGGGAATGTCGGGCATGATGATGTCGACTGCGTGCTTCTCGATCCATTCACGAAAGCCCGAGCGCAGATACAAGTTCTCACCCGCGCAAATAGGTGTCGAGGTCGCCGCCGTGATTTCGCGCATCGTATCGACATTTTCGGGTGGGATCGGCTCTTCAAGCCACATCAGGTTCAGATGTTCCAGATCACGCGCCAACCGAATAGCGGAATGCTTGTCCAGACGCGTATGCAGGTCGCAGGCGACCTCCACCTCTGGCCCGGCGGCCTCGCAAACCATTTCGGCCAGCTTGACCATGCGGTCATGCTCCCACTTGTTGGGAGTCATGTTGAACACGTCTTTTACGTAATGTTCGGTTTCCGATCCGATATGACCATAGGCGAAGATATCCAGGTCGATTTTCAGCGCGGTAAACCCGCGTTCCAGAATTTCGTCGACCATACGTTTGGTTTCGTCAAAGTCTAATCCCGGCGAGACTTCGCAGTCAGCATAGACGCGGATCTTGTCCCGGAACTTACCGCCCATCAGCTCGTAAACCGGAACTTCCAGCGCCTTACCTTTCAGATCCCAAAGCGCGATTTCCAATCCCGTCAATGCGGTGATCAGCGCCCCTGCAAAGCCACCTTGAAACACGTGGCGGCGGCGCAGGTCTTCAAAAGTGGCATCGATCGCAAACGGATCGCGTCCGATTAACCGGGGCTCCAACGCCTTGAGGATCGCGATTGCTTCCTCTTCGCCATGCACGCACTCGCCAATACCGGTAATGCCGGCGTCGGTCTCGACCTTGACCCACAGATGCATGCAATGGCCAAGTGTGGCCGCAGTTTTTACTGCAGTGATTTTCATGCTGCTTTTGCCTTCGAAACTGTTTCTATCCGAGGTCCCGAAGTATGAAACAGGTGCGCGTCTGCTGTTTCAAACGACAGACCAATCTTTTCACCATATTTTAGCGGGGCATCGCCCGGCACGATGGCAAGGATGTTTCCACCACTGGCCAGTTCCGCATTGATCACGGTTTCATTTCCAAGATGTTCAACGATACGCACGGTTGCGGGCAGTTGCGCCTGATCCGTCGGAACCAGTTTCAAAGCTTGCGGGCGAATACCCATCACGACAGATTCCGACGTGATGGTTTCGTTAATGTCAAAAGTTGTTGCCGCCAGATCACCAGAAGACACCGTGATTTTGCCGGCACCCGCCCCTTTTGCGTCGACGGTCAAAAGGTTCATTTTTGGCGAGCCAATAAACCCGGCCACGAACAGATTCTGCGGATGGTGATACAGTTCCAGCGGTGCGCCAACCTGCATGACCTTTCCTTGATCCAGCACGACAATCTTGTCGGCAAGCGTCATCGCCTCGACTTGGTCATGGGTGACATAGATCATTGTGGCTTTCACATCCTGATGCAATTGCGCAATCCCCATGCGCATATCAACGCGCAAGGCGGCGTCCAGGTTGGATAAAGGTTCATCAAACAGGAAGACTTTGGGTTCGCGCACAATCGCCCGACCAATCGCGACACGCTGACGCTGACCACCGGACAATTGCGCCGGCTTACGTTCCAGCAATTCTTCCATCTTCAGAAGCTTTGCTGCCTCGCGGATTTTGGCATCGCGCTCTGCCGCAGGCACCTTCGCCATTTTCAACGAGAAGCCGACATTCTCATATACTGTCATATGCGGATAAAGCGCATAGGACTGGAACACCATCGCCACACCACGATCTCGCGGCGCGACGTCGTTGCACAGGCGGTCGCCAATGAACAGATCCCCTTCGCTGATATCTTCCAACCCTGCAATCATACGCAGGAGCGTTGACTTTCCGCAGCCTGATGGGCCTACGAAGACAACAAACTCTCCGTCATCGATTTGCAAATCGATACCATTGATAACCTTGACTGCCCCGAAACGCTTTCCAATTGCGCTGAGCTTTACCTGAGCCATTGCCCCTCCATAGAAGTAAGATCGCTAAGTTCAGGAAGCGGTGCCAAACGTTGGCAGGACCGATATGAAGATTGTCCAGCAGATGGCAAATCTGCAGACACCTCTACAATCACGGGACTTGCGAACCACGCCAGCGACAACCGATCTCCCCCCTTTTGGTACGATTTAGTACCTGTAATTTGGCTCGCGCTTTATGCGCGTTAGAATCGCCAATAATAACGTTTCACGTTTTCCGTATGGGAACGGAGCAAGGGAGGTCTGTCAACGATTTTGTCTGATAAATACGTTTAATCTTTATTTCGCGTGCAATTGACGGGGCGAAACCATCGGTTTCCCGCGGGCAACCCCGCTCAACGTCTAATAATCCCGTTCATAAAATATCCCGATACTGGTTTCGCCATCGTTGGAAACACTGCCTTTGGCCGTGACGTTCTCCATGACATCCAGATTGATATTCAAGGTGGTCTCCCCATCCGAGGCGACTTCCACTTCTGTGTAGAACCCTTCACCCAGCGATTGCCCGGCGGCAACGGCGGTTTCCCCATCGTCATTCGTGCGGATATCAAGGTTGGAAAGCCCCGCGGACTGGCGCAGCCCTTCGACAAGCCCCCCACTTCCTTCTCCCGTTAGGGCCGCAACCGCCGAGGCCAGCTGAGCAATCTGAAACAGCGAAAGCTGGCTGAGATCCCGTCCAAAGATCAGTCGTGCCAGCAATTCGTCTTCGGGCAATGGCGGGCTGGAGGACAGTGCCAGATCCGGGGCCGAAGCTGACCCCGACAGGCGCAGCCCGATCAGCGTATCCGCAACCCGCGTTTCCGCGAGGAAATCGATCCGGGGGTCAAGATTGCCCGATAAAGTGACAACTCCACGTGTGAAATCGAGGCGACGGTCCAACACGTTGATCCGGCCACGGATCATGTCGATCCCGCCGACCGCTTCCAGCGCCCCCAACCTGCCCCCGACGCGAATCTGACCACCGAATTCGGCATCGACCCCGCGCCCGCGCACGAACAGCTGATCCCGCGCCGACACCTGTATGTCCAACCGCAGCGACCCTCCCGAAGTTTCGATCTCCGTCCCCTCCGATGTCAGACCTGCGCGCGCCAATGTCGACACAACCGCATTGGGCGGCGCGACATGGCGAACCCCGACCAAATTGGCCAACTGGGTCGAGCTTGCTGACAATTGTATCTCGGTCGGGCCAAGTTTGATGTCACCTGCAATTAACGGACCGTTTGCAACGGAACCGGAGACATTCAACTGACCATCCAGACTGGTCGAGATATTGCGCCCATTGGAATAGGCGGCATTTGATAATTGCACCGTCATGTCCACCGGGAATCCGTTTGAAATGCCCAACGTTCCTTGTGCGGACACGCCACCGCCCCCCTGAATATCAGCTGTCGCCTGTTCCAATCTCACCTGTTGACCGCTCAGAACCGCGCGGACATTTGCGTTGGTCAGTCGGATATTCTGTCCGGTCACCGCAAATTGCGCGCCTGAAATGGTAACGCGACCGTTTACCCGGGGCGACACAATCTGACCTGATATGTCGACATCCAGATCAGCCTCTCCATCGGCCACAATACCTGCGCGCGACAGAACCGGCGCAGCCAATCGCAGGGCCGCGCGACCATTTATGCGGGCGGACAATGTCTCAAAGGACCGGTCAATCGTTCCCGCAATTGTCAACGCAAGACCGTCACCAACCAATTTCGTTTGTTGAAGCGTCAGACCTGTCGCTGACCATTCCCCAGTTGCCGTGATATCAAGCGGCGCGGCAAAATAGTCCGCCGTCGCCGAAGTCCGCACCTGATCTGCTTGTAGCGAAAAACCGATCGTCGGATCAGCGGGTGTTCCCGAAATATCCGCCTGACCACTTACCAAACCTGACAGACGCGGCTGGGACATATAGGTGTTCATGATGCCCAGTGGGATCGTTTCCAGTGTTACCGCCAATGCCAACCGATCTCCCGCACTCCCTTCGACCCGCAACTCTGCTCCGTTTGAGGTTACCACATCCCCGCTGACGGTCACGGCTTCCCACGGGCCTGACAGTCGGACATTCAAATCGCCCTCGCCAGCAAGCGGTGACAAGATCGGGGCAACTTCTGTCAAATTGGCGGATAATGTGGCTTCAACATCTGTATCCGTCAGACCGATATCTGCCTTGATATCCGCCAACGCCGACTGAATTACCGCATCGTGTAGATATGTCCCCGTGACATCACGTTGGAATCGCCCTTCCAATTCGGATTCACCCACCAAATAGGGATCAACCTGCCTGACACCCGTTTCAAGATCTTGGGCACGCACGTCAAAGCGGATGTCCGAAACATAATCCAATAACGTAAACGTGCCGACCATTTCTCCGACAACGGCACCGGAAATCGGTCTACCGGCCAAGCGGGCAAATCGCGAAATGTCTCGAATGTCCGCCTCTACCCGTCCATCAAATGTCAGGCCCTGAACTCTTCCCCTGGCCTCGGCTTCCATGGAGGCAGTCGACAGACGCAACCAATGCAATACCAGCGGTCCGTCAGTTTGCCAGTCAACGCGAGAGCTAAGATCAATATTTCCTCCGATCACATCATCAAGCCCTAAATCGGTAAATGCCGCCCCTGATATGTTGGCCTGCAAAGTGCCAGATACCCTGTTAAGAGGCGAAATATCTGTTTCCACCGCCTTGCCCTCGAACCGAAGACCAAGCTCCTGCGCAACCAACATCTCTCCCGCAACATCGGTCAGGTTCAGCCGGGCGACCCACGCCTCACTGCCATCTGTTCCGAAGCGCACCGTCAAATCACCAGACGCGACCGACAGGCCATTTTCACCGATCGGAATCCGCACCTCTGATCCGTCATCCGAACGAATCTCGCCGTCCAGCATCAACATTTCGGGAAAGCCGCCCGGTTCCATCAGCATGGATCCCGTCACAGATAGTTCGGACGTGGCAATCACAAATGTCTCGATATCAACCGCACCAGTTTCACGTGTGCGTCCCGTCAGGGTCAGGACACTTTCACCATCGAAAAAAGACTGATACCGCTCATCGACAAAGTCAGCCAGACGCGCCGCCAGATCAGCGGTAAAAATATATTCCTGTGCATCTGACCGCAGGTTCACGATCCCATTGACGATCTGGGTCTCATTTGCCTCAACCGCCAACGTGATCGCCAGATCAGACACCGGCCCTTCACCACTGACCGAGGCCCGCAAGGCCGGTTCCCCAACAATCCCCAGCGCATTGGCAATGACCCCGTTTTGAGGTTCGGACATATCGACATCAAGCGACATGACTGATCCTTCGCGAATAAATCCCAAATCGATCGTCAAATCGCCACCCGGACCATCCAAACGTTGCCCATCGAACAACAGGCGCAACCCCTCCTGATCCAAAAGGACCGACGATTCAAACGTCAGCCGGGCATCAATCCCCAGAACTTCCGCTGGCAGGATGATTTCCTCGGCCGACACTTGTGTGATGTCCACCGCGATGGGCAATTCGGGAATGGCGAAGGATCGCGCTTGTGCCGCTGGCAGGCTTTGATCTGCAATTGGTTTCCGCGTGACTTCGATCGTCTCAGCCGTCAGAAACTCCACATCCAGAACCCGTCGGAACAGGGCCGAGCGGGTCCACGAAATTTGAGCATTGGATATTGTCAACCAGACACCCTGATCGTCCGCAACGGTAATCGCGCCGATACGTGCATTTGAACTTAGCAGCCCATCAACATCGGACAAGCGAACATATCGTCCGGGTCCCGACAGATTGTCCTGCAGCAAATTGACCAGAAAACCATTGTCATCTTCGGTCTGCGCTTTGACACCGGACCCCAAAACCCAGCCCAGACACACGACAATTGTCAGAAGCAACCGCATCAAAAGGCCTGCCCCAATCCGACATAGATGGCATAGTTCGGGTCACCCGGGCGCAAATCCAACCCGCGGGCGATATCCACCCTCAACGGACCGAAACCGGTGTTATATCGCAATCCAACGCCGATTCCACGGAACCATTGTCCCGCTGGCGGCCATGGGTCACTACTGACATTGGCAGCATCAAAAAATGCCACGGCCCCAAACGAGTCAGAAATCGCGGCACGAAATTCCACTCCCAAGCTTAGGGTCGAAAGACCTCCGGTAAAGTTGCCACCATTATCTATGCCGATAGATTGGAAATCATACCCCCGAACTGTTTCGCTGCCGCCCGCAAAAAACAACATATCGGCGGGCGCTTGATTGGCCGACACACCAATCAGAGTTCCGATCCTCACACGCTCGGCGATCCGGAATGTTTCGTTGGCATCCAGAACTTGGTAGCCACGAAATTCAGCGCTGGCATGTACGCCCGCATTTTCATAAACCAACTCTGCAAATGGTATAAGGTCCAGTTCAGCGTAAAACCCACGAGCCGGATTAAACGGGTTATCACGATTGTCCCAGATCGCCCCAAGCTCCAACCCGACCAGACGAAACCTGCGTAAACCCAGATCATCCTCGATATCGTTATAAGCTGCAAAAATCGCACCAGAAAGTTGCAGGTCTTCGATCTGATGTTGAAGCCCGATTGCGACATCCGCCTCGCGCGAGCGGATGGATTCAAAGACGTAATGCCGAATCTCGCCATTCGCAAAAAATGCCGTATCAGGTGTGATCACCCCCGGCTTCAGAAATGCCGCACCGATTGCGTAATCATAGCGGTCGAAACCATTTTCTACGCCGATTTTATCAACGGAAAGGTCAAGACGAAACGATTCTGCCCGGCCAAACAGATTGCGGTGCAACCAATAGGCGCTGGCTCCCAGCCCGTCCAGATTGGACAATGTCAGACCAATACCAAATCGTCGGCGCGGCATTTCAGCCACATCGAACCCGATATCAATCTGATCCCCTGGCAATGCGGTCTGACCTTCGGTGATTACGACCGATTGAAACACCCCCAATCCGACCAGACGCTCGCGCGCACGCTCGAGATCATCTGGATCAAATTGACCGCCCGGCTGCAATCCCGTCATGTAGCGCACAAACTCTGGGTCGACACGTTTGGTGCCCGTCACCGAAACGGGACCATAGGACAGGACAGGTCCGGGATCGATCCGAATCTGCACATCCAATCGATCATCACGGTGATCTGCAACCACATCGCGCCCGACAACTTGTGCCAGCGCATGTCCCTGCTGCCGCCATGCCTCGATCACATCATCGGCAACATCAAGAATCGTTTGTGCCTTTGCCACCGCACCGACCTGAAACGTATCGGATAGCTCAAGTCGGTCAGGAATTGGCGCTATATCTAGCGTCCCGAAAGTGAACCGCTCCCCCGCGATGATTTCAATTTCGACATGGCTATCCATCGGTAAGGTCTGGGTCAGCAGGTAGCTTGACGCTTCGCGACCATTCACCTTTATGGATATCTGCCCCGAGTAATATCCTTCGGCATAAAGTTCGGCCAGTAGGCGACGATAGTCTCCGTTAGCGCGGCTCAAGAGACCGGCAGAATTCAAGATCGGTTGATCTTGATCCCCAACAAGTAGCGATGCCCCTTCAAGCTTTTCCAGCAAACCGTTTCTGACATCCGGAACGGATATGGACAAGGAATAGGCAAACGTACCTTCCTCGCGGACGACCTTTTCTTCCCCCCACAGGCGAAACCCGAAAAGCTCTAACGCCTGCACTGGTGGCGCAATCCACGACATGGCAATCAAGGCGCTTATGCCAACGGCAATCCGCATTTACACTCCTGCGTCAGGAATTTTCGCTCTCTTGCGGGCCAGCATATAGCAATTCGCAATTGGGCGTAAGCGGCCTTACATCACTTTTCAGATGGTTCGGCAATTTGTTACTGGTAGAATTTACGTCGGCAGTTCAATCTACCGGAAATATCTGGAGGGGGGAAATATGCGTTTGGTTTTGACGATACTTCTATGCGCATTCTGGGCCATTGCCAGTGTTGCCGAAGACTATGATGTTTCCCCAAATGTACGATTGGGCTGGTTGTTGTTTTATGATCCGATCCTGTCGGGAAATCGCAACATCTCTTGCGCGACGTGCCATCATCCAAAATTCGGAACCTCCGACGGTGTGTCGCTATCGCTGGGCGAAGGTGGGTTGGGATTGGGACCTGACCGGATCATTGATCCCACCAATCCGCCCGAGCAACGGATCCCGCGTAATGCCCCCGCCTTGTTCAATCTGGGGGCGCTGGGGTTCACGTCGATGTTTCATGATGGCCGCCTCGAAGAGGATATCAACAAACCCAACATGATCCGCACCCCTTTGGGCGAAGACATGGCGCTGGGTTTTCACTCGATATTGTCGGCTCAGGCCATGTTCCCGGTTCTGTCAGGCGACGAAATGGCAGGGCATTATTCAGAAAATGACGTGTCGGAACAGGTTCGGCTGGGAAACCTGTCCCAAACCGGTGGCGCATGGGACCTGATCGCTGCCCGTGTTGCCGAGATTCCCGAATATCGACAGGCGTTTGATCAGGTTATCGGTGCCGAGACCGACATCCATTTTACCCACATTTCAGACGCCATCGCGGATTTTATTGTGTTTGAATGGCGCGCAGACAATAGTCTTTTCGATCAGTTCATGCGCCAAGAGGTGGATTTCACAGACATTCAACTTTATGGAATGTCCCTGTTTTACGGCGAGGCCGGCTGCGGTCAATGTCATCGTGGCACCTTCCAAACCGATCAGGAATTTCATGCGATCGCCATGCCACAATTTGGACCCGGCAAAGCTGCGCGCTTTGAAAACCATTTCCGTGATATCGGTCGAATGCGTGTTACCGGTCAGATTGACGATGCCTACGCCTTTCGTACACCAAGTCTTCGCAATATCGTTGCCACCGCTCCCTATGGGCACTCGGGCGCATTTGCGACGCTCGAAGGGATCGTGCGCCATCATCTTGATCCCATCCAAAGTCTCTATTCCTACGAACGCAGTCAGGCGATTTTGCCGGAATTGCCGGGGGTAAATGATTGGGCAATCATGGACGATCCGGACGAACTAGCCGCCATTGCCAAGGCGAACAGTCTGGAGCGCCGCCTGCTTACGGATGATCAGGTGGATGCGATTGTCGCCTTTCTGAGCACCCTCACCGATCAACAGAGTCTGGATGGTCGATTGGGTATTCCGCCTTCGGTGCCAAGCGGCCTACCGATCGACCAATAGGTTCTGTCCCGAACGGCTGATCTGATAGGGTTGGTTGACGTCAAGCGTAACCCAGTCGCTCGTTCCGCCATCGGGCCAATGGACCCGCAACCTTGCCTCGCTCTCGGAACCCAAACCGACATGCACCGTGCCCAACCCGCCACCGGCATGCCCACCGCCTACCACCAGTTCGCGAAACCGCGAGCCGTCAGGCGTTTGCACTTCAATCCAACCACCAATAACAAACCTGTTTGCCCCGTCCTGACGCAGATTGAACGCGATCCAGTTTCCGGCATCGGCGGTGCGGTTCTGATAAATTTCCACCGGCGCACGCCTGTTTACCACGGCGATATCTAACAAACCGTCATTGTTGAAATCCCACAATGTTGCCCCACGACTACGGTCGGTTGTCGCGATACCGGCAACGTCACCGATTTCCGCAAATGTCCCATCTGGCTGTTGCATCAACAGGTTGTTGGGGTCCTCCATCGCTGCGTCGGGCATCTGTTCGACATTTCCCTTCGCGATAAACGCATCCGACCGCCCGTCATTATCCACATCACCAAAGGCAATATGCCACCCGGTCGAGGGGCGACCCTCATCACCGATATACGGGCGATGCGCAGTCGTGCCGAAACTGTAGGTGGCATCCTGATAGGTTGGTCCCGTCGCGGTCACGTCCAGCATTTGGAATTTCTGATCCCCCATCGAGGACAGATAAATCTCGGGCAGTCCATCACCGGTAAGATCCTCGGACGCGATTCCCATGCCCCAGATCGAAAATGACCGCCACCCGTCAGCCTCGGTGAACAAGCGCGGAGTGGGTTCCATCGCCCACATCTGCTCTTCGCCTCCGCGAACGTAATAATGCCGGTCGTTGCTGACCCGCAAATCCTGTCGCCCGTTCCGTCCCCAATCCGTGAACAGCATCGATAGCGGACAATATCCGGGGTCCAGCGCAATAGGCGTGTCATATTGTGACGGCCGATACAGGTAATTCGTGTCACACGCCTGAAACGGACCATTGGGATCGTTTCGGTCGACGTAATTGCCGACGGCAAATGTTGGAAAGGTCTCGCCATCCTCCCAAGTCGCGGAAAAGGCCGTCGACCATGCTTCCACGTCGCGATAGCCCAGTTCTGCGCCAGCATTTTGAAACTGGCAGTCTGGCAATCCCTTCATCAAAAGGTTCTCACCCACCCGCAACACGAACAGATCAAGCCATCCATCATTATCGAAATCAAACGGGTAGGCACCAATCACCCCGGTCAAACGCAGACTGTCAGGGGTTTGTTCGGCAAAGGCGACGTCCGCACCTGACTGATTGACCAACAGAATCGCATCTGCTTCGCCCCCGGCAAGATAGAGGTCAGCCAGAGTGTCACCATTGCAATCGAACACGGCAACGCCACCGCCGACGAAATGTTCCCATCCACCGATATACTGATGATCAAGCTCGGGCATGACCCGGACAAAGACCGGCGCGCTCGTTGCTTGTGACGCCAGCAATATCCCCAAAAGGCTAAGATTTATCCGCAAGTGACCCCGCAAGCGACAGTTCGGTAACTTTTTCAATTGCATAGGATGCTGCTCCAAGCGCCCACATATACACATCCCACTTGTGCAATTGCACTTCGGGGGCGGGACCGCCGATTTGAACAACCGAGTCACGCATTTCATCCAGAACGGCGGCGATATATTCGGGATTGCCCTCCATCCGCTCGCTGGAAACGATGATCAGTTCAGGGGCGAAAATATTCACGATATTCCCCAACCCCATCGCAAACATGCGACCTGACCGCCTGATGATCCCGCGGGCAGTTTCGTTGCCGCTATCGGCGGCGGCAAACAGCGATTTCATCTGGTCTGTTGCGTCTTCGCCCTGCACCGCGACCCGCGCTGTCGCAGCCTCGCGCAGCAAGGCATAGTCGCCCACATAGGCTTCCAGACATCCGCGCTGCCCGCACCGACACAATGCGCCATCCTGATGCACTTTCGTGTGGCCCAATTCGGCGGCTCGCCCTTTGGTGCCGCGATAAAGCTCGCCGTTCACAACGATGCCCATACCCACGCCCTGTTCGACCGTCACAACCAGGAAATTTTCGATATTCTTGCCAACGCCATACATTTGTTCCGCTTTGGCAACCAAGTTGGCATCATTGTCGATAAAGCTTTGAACGCCAAGCGCATCAGACATTAGCTTCTGCAAGGGGACATTGCGCTCGGAGATGCTGGGCGACCAATGGACCATTCCGGCATCCGCATCAATCAAACCCGGCATTCCCAATCCCACCGCGGACAGATCCGACAATGACAGGTCCTGCTGTGACAGCGCGTCCGTCAGCGATGATTTCATAAATGCCACGGCTTCCTGTGAACTCAGCACGGAATTTGGTGTGGCCGCAATATGTTCGCTGATACGATTACCTTCAAAATCCAGCAAAACGATAGAGGCAAGCTTGTCCGAAAGCTTCAAACCCGCGACCAGGTGCGCTTCGCCCCGAATCTTAAGATCCACTCGTGGCCGCCCGCGCTTTCCGGTTAACTGATCACCGGGGGTTTCCACTTCCTGCACCAATCCGCGCGCCAGTAGGTCAGCGGTAATGCTGGTAACGGTGGCGGGGCTAAGCCCTGTTTCGCGGGCAATATCAATTCGTGCCAGTGGCGCATCACGCTGAATTACCGCAAAAACCAGCGCATTGCCGGGTTTACGATGATCTGCACGCAGCTTGTCTTTTTGATCCGTCAATGCCTATTCGCTCCTCGCGGCTAAAGAACAATGTCCGGGTTAAGCTTGTCCAGCAAGAACTTTTTGATTTGCATATCAATATAATAAATTTGCGTCTCAAAATTAAATATATCATAGTCAACAAATCGCGGCGAATCTGCGAGTGTTGCCGCGAAATATCAGATTGGGAGGATATTATGAAAAAACTCGGATTTATCGCCTCTGTGGCGGTAGGCCTCGGCATGACCACTTCGGTTATGGCGCAGACAGTTGGTGTAAGCTGGTCCAACTTTCAGGAAGAACGCTGGAAAACTGACGAAGCTGCTATTAAAGCCGCTTTGGAAGCCGCTGGCGCTACCTATATCTCTGCTGACGCACAAAGCTCTTCAGGGAAACAGCTGACCGACGTTGAAAACCTGATCGCTCAGGGTGCTGACGTGCTGATCATTCTGGCACAGGACGCATCGGCAGTTGGTCCGGCTGTAGACGCCGCCGCTAACGAAGGCATTCCGGTCATTGCGTATGACCGTTTGATCGAAGACAGCCGCGCATTCTATCTGACTTTCGACAACGTCGAAGTTGGTCGTATGCAGGCTGCTGCCGTTCTGGAAGCCGCACCAAGCGGTCGCTATGTCATGATCAAAGGTTCGCCGACCGACCCGAACGCAGACTTCCTGCGTGGTGGTCAGCAGGAAATCCTGCAGGCGGCAATCGACGCTGGTGACATCGAAATCGTTGGTGAAGCTTACACCGACGGCTGGCTGCCCGCGAACGCACAACGCAACATGGAGCAGATCCTGACCGAAACCAACAACGGCGTTGACGCTGTTGTTGCGTCGAATGATGGTACGGCTGGTGGTGTTGTTGCTGCGCTGACCGCACAGGGTATGGAAGGCATTCCAGTATCCGGTCAGGACGGTGACCACGCTGCGCTGAACCGCGTTGCATTGGGAACACAGACGGTATCGGTCTGGAAAGACGCTCGTGAACTGGGTCGTGCGGCTGGCGAAATCGCTGTTGCACTTGCCGGTGGTGCCATGGGTGATGCTGTTGACGGTGCAGTCAAGTTCACCACTCCTGGTGGCAATGACGTGAACGCTGTCTTCTTGGCACCCGTTCCGATCACCGCCGACAACCTGAATGTCGTGCTTGACGCTGGCTGGATCACCAAAGACGCGCTCTGCGCAGGTGTTGCAGCAGGTACACGCGCTGTTTGCGACTAAAGGTAACCTTGGCTCTCCGTTTTCGGACGGAGAGCCTATCACCATCTTCTGAAATCGGTATACAGTAGACATTCGCACCTGTGTGCGAAGACCGATGCGTTTATTTCGGGGGCATAATGATGAATTTCGCCAAAAAACTGATCAAGGACCTAGGTGTAGATACACGACTACTGGGTATGATCGGCGCGTTGCTATTGGTCTGGCTGCTGTTTCAGTATGTCACGGACAACCCACAGATAGAGGGCACTCCACCCTGGTGGAACATTTATGCCAAGCTGATTGACGGAAACTTCCTGTCTCCGCGCAACCTGTTCAACTTGTCTGTGCAAACCGCTTCCGTGGCCGTCATGGCGACGGGAATGGTGTTCGTGATTGTCACCCGACATATTGATCTGTCCGTCGGCTCCATGCTGGGCTTGATCGGGATGATCATGGGCACGTTGCAGCTGCATATTCTGCCCCAATATCTTGGCCTTGGTCATCCCGCGATCTGGGTGATCACCGTTGCGGCGGGTCTGGGCGTCGGCATTGCGATCGGCGCGTTTCAGGGGTGGCTTGTTGGCTATCTGACGATCCCCGCCTTTATCGTTACGCTTGGAGGCTATCTTATCTGGCGCGGTGCGGCCTGGTGGGTCACCTCCGGCCAAACGGTGTCCCCATTGGACCCGGTTTTCAAACTGCTCGGCGGTGGTGCCGAGGGCACGCTGGGCGCGAACCTGTCATGGCTTCTGGGCGTGGTCGCATCACTCGCGGCGCTTTTGATGCTCTACACAAGCCGCCGGAACAAGGCGGCACATGGCTTTACCGTAAAACCGGTTTGGGCGGAACTGGCCCTCGGCGGCATCGTTATGCTGCTGATCATGGGGTTCGCCGCCCTGATGGTTGCTTATCCAATCCCGGAACGTGCGGCGATCCGTATCGCCGAGGCCCGCGGAATGGAGATCCCCGCCGAGGGTATCAGCCTTGCCCACGGGATAGCGATTCCGGTGGTGATCGTTCTGGCAGTCGCCATTGTCATGACATTCATCGCCAAGCGCACCCGCTTTGGCCGCTATATCTATGCGACGGGCGGTAACCCGGATGCCGCAGAATTGTCCGGGATCAACACACGTTGGCTAACGGTCAAAATCTTCGCCTTGATGGGTGCGTTGACGGCAATCGCCTCAGTTATCGCCTCGGCTCGTTTGGGGGCGGTCGGCAACGATCTTGGAACACTCGATGAATTGCGTGTGATTGCTGCTGCTGTTATTGGCGGCACGGCCCTTTCCGGAGGTATCGGCACAATTTACGGCGCGATCATCGGCGCCCTGATTATGCAATCACTTCAATCCGGGATGGCGATGGTTGGCGTTGATGCCCCGTTGCAATCCATCGTGGTCGGCGCGGTGCTGGTCGAAGCTGTGTTAATCGACATTGCGTCGCGCAATCACGCCATCCGCCCGGCGACCATCCTGTTCCACCTGATCATGGCAGCCCTGCTGATTACGTTCTTCGTCAGTTGGACCTGGGGATTGCTGGTCACGGTATTGGCGTTGGCTGTTACCTATTTCTGGCGGATCATCTGGCCCAGATCCGCATTGGTTCTGGCGATCCTCGCCATTGTTCAAATTGCTATCGGTCTATTGTTCCAGAATGGAGGCGCATAATCATGTCCACACCTCTTGTCGAAATGCGCGATATCCAGATTTCCTTTGGCGGGATCAAAGCTGTCGACCATGTCTCGGTTGATCTTTATCCTGGCGAAGTGGTCGGCCTGCTGGGCCATAACGGCGCGGGCAAATCCACTTTGATCAAATGCCTGTCGGGCGCCTATAAAGCGGACGCGGGCGAGATTTATGTCAACGGTGAAAAGGCGACGATCAACAATCCGCGCGACGCCCGTTCCTATCATATCGAAACGATCTATCAGACCTTGGCGCTTGCCGATAATCTTGATGCCGCATCCAACCTGTTTCTTGGGCGAGAACTTGTGAACAAATTCGGGTTGGTTGATGACGATGCTATGGAAGCGGAAACTCGCAAGATCATGGGGCGTCTGAATCCGAATTTCCAAAAATTCTCGGCCCCCGTGTCGGCCCTGTCGGGTGGACAGCGCCAGTCTGTTGCCATTGCGCGCGCGGTCTATTTCAACGCCAAGATTCTGATCATGGACGAACCCACTGCCGCATTGGGACCGCACGAAACGCAAATGGTGGCAGAACTGATCGACCAGTTAAAATCCGAAGGCATTGGTATTTTTCTGATCGACCATGATGTTCATCAGGTCAAAGCGCTATGTGACCGCGCAGCCGTGATGAAAAACGGCGAGCTGGTGGGCGTCGTGAAAGTGGACGAGGTTACCGAAGATGATATCCTCGCCATGATCATTCTGGGCAAGAAGCCCGAACATCTGACCTGACGCGAGCGTCTAGTTTTCCAGCGCGGCGGCAAGGGCTGCCGCGAACCCGTCCAATGATACGTCAATGCGCAGATTGGTTCGTTGGCGACCTGTATAGGTCATCAGAGCAGATGCCGCATCCGGCGCACCAATCAGGGCAGAAATCATGCTGGTTGGTAGCACTGCCTCGGCAAAACAGGCGCCGTTCAGGCAGCGGGTATAGCTTGCTTCGACACTGGGAGCTCCCTCTTGTGCACTGGCCGCAAACACCACAGGATCACGCAACCAAACGCCAGCCAGTGTCTGAATCACAATTGTGACCTCATCGGCTTCGGGCAGCTTGCCAATCGCAATCTTGGCAATCGCTTGATTAGAGGGGCGGACACGAATGATCTGGACGGATTCGCATATCTTGCGCTTCGCATCACTTTCGCCAACGGTGCTACAGTTTACAGTCCAATCGCCATAAATTGCTGTGGTTGCACTGGGATCAGTGCGTTCAATTGGCAGCGAATCTCCGTCCTGTGTCTGCGCGGTCGCGCTTGTCTCGAACAAGGATGCCGCCGCCGACACCGAGACAAGAAGACCGGTTGCTAGGGCAAAAATACGAATGGATTTTGAAACTGGCATGATAACTCCCCATCACCCGTCCTGTCGGGCGTTGGGGATGTATAGGTCAATTTACGCCATCTGAAAAGCGTCAACGATACAGCAGCGACACCCCTTTTGTGTCAAACAAGTGCATTTTTGCCGGGTCAGCCGTCAAACGCAGCTTCTGGCCTTTGTCAAAGCGCTGGATGTCGGGCAGTTTGGCAATCACCGGATGCTCGCCACTGTGGGATTGGAAATAGACGAGGGTCACCTCTCCCAGCGCTTCGATGTAATTCACGTCGCCCTCGAAGATAAAATTATCTCCTTCGGTCACGATCATATCTTCGGGACGAACGCCAAGGTTGAAGGTCTGACCCTTATCCCCATCGACCGAGGCAATCGGGGCGGTCGCGTGACCACCGCCGACAAGGGATAGCGCCGTGCTTGCGCCGGTGGATGTGACCTCTCCGGGGAACAGGTTCATGGCGGGCGATCCGATGAACTGCGCTACGAATTCACTGTTGGGACGTTCGTATAATTCTAGCGGGCTGCCAACCTGCGCGATGCCTTTGTTCGCCAGTACGACGATGCGCGACGCCAATGTCATCGCCTCTACTTGGTCATGCGTCACATAGATCATGGTCGAGTCCGGCATGGATTCCTTGAGCTGCGCAATCTCGATCCGGGTCGCCACGCGCAAGGCGGCATCGAGGTTCGACAGCGGTTCGTCAAACAGATAAACCTTCGGGTCCCGCACGATCGAGCGCCCGATCGCAACGCGCTGACGCTGACCACCGGACAAGGCCTTGGGCAGACGATCCAGATAGGGTTCCAGTTGCAGGATTTTCGCCGCTTTTGTCACCGCCGCATCGATTTCCGCCGGCGTTTTCTTCGCCAGTTTCAGCGCGAACGACATGTTGTCACGCACGGTCATGTGGGGATAAAGCGCATAAGACTGGAACACCATCGCAATTCCGCGCTGCGCCGGGGGCACGTCATTCATGCGCTGCCCGTCGATCTGCAATTCGCCACCCGTGATCTTTTCCAGACCGGCAATCATACGTAGCAACGTCGATTTCCCGCAGCCCGAGGGGCCAACGAACACGATCAGTTCGCCAGTTTCGATGTCGAGGTTGATATGCTCCAGCACATTTACCGGGCCGTAGGATTTCGCGACATCTGTCAGTTTCAGGTCAGCCATGGTTAATCTCCCCCTTATATTTTATGCGCGATGAACGCTTGATGCGCGGGTATGTGAATTTTGTCGTTCTTGATCCGGGCGCTGAATTCCAACCCGTCATGCATGTGCCACTCGCCATCCGGCAGGGCGATGTCTTGGGCCTCGGTGCCCATGTTGAAGGCGCAGAAGAAAGTCTCGTCCGCGTCGCGGCGGAAGAAGCTGATGACAGTCCCTTCGGGCGCGTTCAACTCCATCGTGCCCTTGGTGATGGCCGGGTGCGATTTGCGGAACGAAATCATGCGGCGGTAATGAGCCAGCATCGAAAACGCGTTGTTTTCCTGCGTCGCGACCGCCACCGGCAGGTGCTGAGGGGACACGGGCAGCCAAGGTTTGCCATCGCTGAAGCCGCCATTTGGTACTTCGGACGTCCAGACCATCGGGGTCCGACAGCCATCGCGGCCCTTGAATTCCGGCCAGAACTGGATGCCGTAAGGGTCTTGCAGATCTTCGAACGCGACGTCGGCTTCGGTCAGGCCCAGCTCCTCGCCCTGATACAGACACACCGACCCGCGCAGGGTCATCAGCAGCGACATGAACATCCGTTTCGCCGCGTCATCCAGCCCCCAGCGGCTGGCATGGCGGACAACGTCATGATTGGAAAAGGCCCAGCACGCCCAGCCATCAGCAGCCGCAGTCGCGAAGTGCTGCAACACCTCGCTGACACGATCCGCCGTCAGCGGATCACCGGCGAGGAATTCAAACGCATAGCACATCTGCATCAGATCATCGCCACGGGTGTATTCGCCCATGATCTCCATACCTCGCTGTGCATCACCAACCTCACCCACAGCAGCAATCGCAGGGTATTCGTCCATCAGCGCGCGCAAACGGCGGAGGAAATCCAAATTCTCCGGCCGGTTCTTGTCATATAGATGCCGCTGGTAGTTATAGGGATTCACGGCTGGCGCGATGCTGTCGTTTCGTTCCTCCGGCGGCAGGGCCGGATTATCGCGCAATTCTTTGTCGCAGAAATAGAAATTGATCGTGTCCAGCCGGAACCCATCTACACCGCGTTCCAACCAGAAACGGACAACGTCCAGAAGCGCATCCTGCACATCCGGATTGTGGAAGTTCAAATCCGGCTGGGCGGTCAGGAAATTGTGCTGGTAATATTGCAGCCGCCCCGCATCCCATTCCCAGCCCGGACCGCCAAAAATCGACAGCCAATTGTTGGGTGGCGTTCCGTCCGGTTTTGCGTCCGCCCAAACATACCAATCGGCCTTGGGATTGTCCCGGCTGGAACGGCTTTCAACGAACCACGGGTGCTGGTCGGACGTGTGCGACAGCACCAGATCAATCATCACCTTCAGCCCCAGCCCATGCGCCGTGTCGATCAGCCGGTCGAAATCCGCCAGCGTCCCGAACATCGGGTCCACGTCACGGTAATCCGAAACGTCATACCCGAAATCCTTCATCGGCGAGGTGAAGAACGGCGATATCCAGATCGCATCAACCCCAAGGCTGGCAACATATGGCAGGCGGTCCACGATCCCGGCCAGATCGCCGATCCCGTCGCCATTGCTGTCCTGGAACGAGCGTGGATAGATCTGATAGATCACCGCACCGCGCCACCAGTCCTTGTCTGCTGCTAGGTCCACATGCATATCCCTTGCCACATTCATTTAACGGATCCTGCCAGCAGCCCGCGTACCAGATATTTCTGCATCAGGAAGAACACCATCAGCGGCACAGCGATACTGACGAACGCCGAGGTCGCAAGGATTTCCCAATTGCCGCCGCGCGTGCCCAGCAACTCGACGATTTGTTTCGTCATCACGGTGGTTTCCCCGGACGAGTCGATCAGGAACACCAGCGCCACCAACAGGTCATTCCATGTCCACAGGAACTGGAAGATGGCAAAGCTCGCCAGTGCCGGGAAGGACAGCGGCAAGATGATTTTCACAAAAATCTGGAAATCGGTTGCGCCGTCCACCTTGGCATTTTCGATAATGTCACGCGGCAGGCCAACCATATAGTTGCGGAGCAGATAAATTGCCAAGGGCAACCCGAACCCCGTATGGGCCATCCAGACACCTATGTAGCCCTTCCCGATCCCGATCTCGTTATGAAATTTCAGCAACGGGATCAGCGCCAATTGCAACGGCACGACCAACAGGCCAACAACCGCCGCGATCAGCAGCGCCCGGCCCGGGAAGTCCATCCATGCCAGCGCATAGGCTGCAAACGCCGCCACCAGAATGGGGATGATTGTTGCCGGGATGGTTACCGTCAGCGTGTTGAAAAAGGCCTTCGCCATGCCCTCGCGGTTTGATGGGTCAAATAGCACGTTCTGGTAGTTTTGTGTCGTAAATTCGGGCGGTGTTTCCGCCGTTACAAATGCTCGCTGACCGCGCCCGGAAATCTGATCCTCGTTCCCCGTCCAGATATAGGTGCCGTCCGCGTTCAGGGTAAAGGTCTCCCCATCGCCCAGATCAGCGGTGTCCCCCGGAAAATAAGCGTCAATCTCACGCGAGTTCACGCCCCAGACGGAAATATCCGGCACGTCACCCTCGAACAGTTGTCCTTCGACAACAAACATCCCATCTCTCTCCACCCGCGTGTCATCCGGGTCGGACGTGCGCAGCGTCAGGTTCTGTTCCTGTGCAAACATCGACGCCCACCAGCCGCTTGTTGCGATCTGGTCAGACGTCCGAAAGGATGACACCAGCAGACCCACGGTTGGGAACAGCCACAGCGCCACCAGCAATGCCAGCGAGATATGGACCGCCCAGCTGAGGCTCGATTTGCTTCCAGCGATATTATCCATCAGCGCATCTCCTTACGGGCGTTATAGACGTTCCAGACAAGGATCGGCGTCACCAGCAGCATGATGACCATCGCGCTGGCCGATCCAACGCCCCAGTCATTGGCACGGAACAGTTTGTCATACATGTAGTTTGCCAGCACCTGCGTCTCCCATTGGCCGTTGGTCATGGCGAACACGATGTCAAAGACCTTGAGCACAACGATGGTAATGGTCGTCCAGACCACGACGATTGTGCCCATGATCTGTGGCACTTTGATCTTGAAAAACACCTGAAACGGGTTCGCGCCGTCAACAATCGCAGCCTCGATTGTTTCTTCGGGGATACCGCGTAGTGCGGCAGACAGGATCACCATGGCAAACCCGGTCTGAATCCAGACCAGCACGACCATCAGGAAGAAATTGTTCCAGAACGGGATCGTCAGCCATGTCTGCGGCTCGCCATAGGGCAGGTCCGCCCCAGCAATCCCGATGATGGAGGTCACACTTTCCCAGATCAGCCACGCCCCACCAGCCGCGACAAGCAGGCGCAGGGGGATGGTCGCCGCGCCAATCTTTTCCGCACTGCGGAACATAGGTTTCACGAACAACCAGCCGATCAGCGCCACCACGATGGCGAACACCGCCAGAAACAGGATGGGCAGAATGGTCAGGAAAATGGTGGACCAGATCGACCCTTCGTCAAACAACAGCCAGACGGCGTTCAGCACGCCAATCTGATCCTGCTCGATGGGCCGTGTGTCATAGACCAGCTTCCAGATCACCGCCGCGCCGACAAAGGAAATCGCCATCGGCATGAAGATCAGGGATTTGGCGATATTGCCCCATTTGATCCGGTCCGACAGCTGAGCCGCCAGCAACCCAAACGCGGTCGAGGCCGCCGGGACCACAATCAGCCACAGCATGTTGTTCTGCAACGCTTCCCAGAATTTCGGCTCGTCCAGCATCTGGCGGTAATTTGCCAGCCCCACAAACGCTCCGTCCGCGTCGCGATCCGTCAACGACAGCCGCAACGTTTCAAAGACCGGGTAGGCCAGATACAGCCCCAGCGCGATCAGCGCGGGCAGCAGGAATAACCAAGGGCGAACCATATTGGCGCGATTGATGTTCCGACCGGCATTTTCGCCACGGGCGGGAAAAATCACCTTGTCCAGTATCTGGTTGGAAAAATAGAAATATCCGACGCAGCCACCCACACCAATGACAATCGTCAGCAATCCTTGCAATGCTGGATGCATTCCGTCCTCCCCAGTCGGTTTTCTTATACTTTAACGAATAAAGGCGGTGGCCCGGGAAATGTGTCCGGACCACCGTGATTTAGGGGTGCTTACTTAGCAGCATCCCAGGAGGATTGGATTTCCGCCGCGACTTCTGCCGCTGGTTTCCCACCGACATAGTCAACCATACCGGTCCAGAAGGACCCTTGACCAACCGCACCGGGCATCAGGTCGGATGCGTCGAAACGGAAGGTGGTTGCGCCCAACAGAATGTCACCCAGCGCGCGCAGCGTGTCGGACGAATAGAGGTCCGTATTCACACCTTTATGCGGCGTCAAGAAGCCCTGCTGCGCCATCCACAGCTCATGCGCGATCGGGGTTTTCAGGAACTCGATCAGCGCCTGAGCACCTTCGCTGTCACCGGTGATGGCGAACAATGTGCCCGCACCCAGAACCGGAGAGCCGAGGTCTTTTTCCGCATATGCCGGGAAGTAGAAGAAGTCCGCATCTTCACCCACAACAGTGCCTTCCGGGAAGAAGGATGGGATGAAGGACGCCTGACGGTGCATGTAGCACTGCGGCGGCGAGGCAAACATACCTTTCGGACTGTCACGGAAGTCGGTCGACGCAACTGCTCCGGCACCACCGGCCACGAAATCATCGTTCAGCGCAAACCAGCCGAATTCGTCGATGGCTTCCAGAACGCGCGGATCGGTGAAGGGCATGGAATTTGCGACCCACTCGTCATAAACGGCGGGCTCCTGCGTGCGCAGCATCAGGTCTTCAACCCAGTCGGTTGCCGGCCAGCCAGTAGCCCCACCGGACCCCAGACCAATACACCATGGGGTGCCACCGTCAGCGACGATCTGTTCAGTCAGCGCTTTCAGCTCTTCCATGGTGGTCGGGACTTCATAGCCTGCATCTTCGAAGTTTTCCGGCACATACCAGACCAGTGATTTCACATCGACCTTATAGAAGAAACCATACAAGTCTTCGTTGCCGTCGCCATCCGCATAGGTGCCCAGATCAACCCAGGACTGCCCAGCGGCATAATTGTCACGGATCCAATCCGCCGTGCCATCCGCAAGCGGAGACAGGAAGCCGCGTGCGGCCAGATCAGCCGCCAGACCCGGCTGCGGGAAGACCGCAACATTCGGGGCAGAGCCAGCCTCGGCATCAACCACGATCTGCTGTTCAAAACTGTCGGACCCGGTGTAACGCACGTCCGCATTTGCCGCTTCGGCGAAATAGACCAATACGCTTTCAACCAGCTCTTGGTCGGGGCCAAGCCATGGACCGAAAACGGTCACCTGCTCGCCACCCAGATCAACAGAATCGGCAAACGCATTATAGCTGTCCCAGTTGAAGTCTCCTTCACCCGGGGCAAACATCATATGTCCTTCGGCGGATGCCATGCTTGCAGTAAGCGCAAGCGTAGCAGCACTCAAAGTGAGTGTATTTTTCATAAAGGTCTCCTCCCAATAGTCATCATCATGACGACACATCTTTGCGATTCGCAGCGCCGACCGGATTTTCCAAAGCGCTTTGATAGTTTCAACCCTGTGACTGGGCACCAAAAAAGTCAAGTATATTTAAAAATTTCTTTGACGAAATAAATTTCGCCGTCTAACAAACGTGTAAATTTTAAACCCGCTTTGGAAGCCTTAAGTCAGGTAAAACGATGAACCTAAAGGAACTTTCCGAATATCTTGGACTGTCCCAAACTACGGTCAGTCGCGCGATTAATGGTTATCCGGAGGTGAACGAAAAAACTCGGGCACGGGTACAGGCAGCTGCACGGGAACACAATTATCGTCCCTCAACTGTGGCACAGAATCTCGCTACTGGGAAGGCCAATGCCATTGGGCACATTCTGCCCTTGTCGCATCAGGAGATCGTCAATCCGATTTTCACCGACTTTATCGCAGGCGCAGGCGAGGTGTATTCGGCGAACGGCTATCATATGGTCTTGTCTGTGGTCTCGGACCGCGAGGAGCAGAAAGCCTATCGCGATATGGCAACGCGGCGCATTGTTGACGGCGTGATCGTACATGGTCCGCGCCGGAATGACCCACGCATCAAGTTGTTGCAGGATATCGGCCTTCCGTTCCTTGTTCATGGCCGGACCGAAGACGACAATCCCGAGCATTGCTGGATGGATGTCAATAATTTTGGTGCATTCAAACGGGCGACGGATTTTCTTTTGGATTTTGGGCATCGCCGCATTGCCCTGCTCAACGGCGATGAACGTATGGGCTTCGCGATCCGTCGGCGCGACGGTTACGAAGCCGCCCTTCGCGCCAAGAATGTGACCCCAGACCCGCGCTTGATGCGCTCCTCGGACATGACGGAACGATATGGCTATATCGAAGCGCGTGAGATGTTGTCTCAACCCGACGCGCCAACTGCTTTCTTGGTCTCGTCCACCATCGTCGCGATGGGGATCGAACGGTATTTGATCGAACAGCAGCTGGAACTTGGTCGCGACATATCTGTTGTGACCTATGACGACCAGATATCTTATCTCCATGTCGGCAGCGACGTTCCGCGTTTCACCTCCACCCGATCTTCGATCCGCGAGGCCGGAAAACGCTGTGCGCAGATGCTGATTGAAATGATTGCCGATCCGGATCAGATTGGCCATGAACTATGGGAAGCTGAATTGACTCTTGGGTCTTCGACGGGTCCAGTTCCCGCCTAAGCAGAGGGAGAGCGTCATGCCGATTTCCGGATCCTGCCATTGCGGCGCAGTTCACTGGACTTATACTGGCGATCCCGGCACAGCCACTGCCTGCAACTGCACGATTTGTCGACGCTATGGAACCTTATGGATGTATGGTTGGGTCAGCGAAGAGATCGAAACCGCTGGAAAAACCACAATATACACTTGGGGTGACGGGGATATCGAATTCCACCATTGTCCGAACTGCGGCTGCATCGCCTATTGGCGAGGTTGCAAGCCGCACAAGGACGGTCGCACCCGCATCGCAGTGAATGCTCGTCTCGCCAATGATCCCGCCGCGGTTGCCGACCTACCGATCCGCCATTTCGACGGGTTCGAAACGTGGGAGGACCAGCCAGACGACGGCAAGCATGTCCGCGATATGTGGTTTTAGGGGAAACTGGTCGGAGTGAGAGGATTCGAACCTCCGACCCCCTGCTCCCGAAGCAGGTGCGCTACCAGGCTGCGCTACACTCCGACTCGGACGGCTGTCTATACCGTCACCAAAAGGAAATCTAGAGGCTTTTCTCCAGCGCCGCGACAATCGCATCACCCATTTCCGACGTGGAAATCGGTGTGCCACCTTCGGGTCCCAACAGGTCCGCAGTGCGTGCGCCATCGGCCAGCACGGTTTCGATGGCAGCTTCCAGACGCTCGGCCTCGGCGCCCAGATCAAAACTGTAGCGCAGCGCCATTGCAAAGCTAAGAATACAGGCAATCGGGTTCGCCTTGCCCTGACCCGCGATGTCAGGCGCGGACCCGTGAACCGGTTCATACAGCGCCTTCGGGCGGCCATTTTCCATCGGCGCACCAAGGCTGGCAGACGGCAGCATCCCCAACGACCCGGTCAGCATCGCCGCCGCATCAGACAACAGGTCACCAAACAGGTTGTCCGTGACGATCACGTCGAACTGTTTGGGCCAGCGACAAAGCTGCATCGCCCCCGCGTCGGCATACATGTGGGACAGTGCCACCTCGGGGTAATCCTTGCCCACTTCGGTCACGACCTCGCGCCACAGGATACCGCTTTCCATCACGTTGGCTTTTTCCATCGAACAAAGCTTCTTGTTCCGCTTCATCGCCAGTTCGAACGCCGCGCGGGCGACGCGGTCGATTTCGCTTTCCGTGTAACGCTGCGTGTTGATCCCGACGCGTTCGTTGCCTTCTTCGAATATTCCGCGCGGTTCACCGAAATAGATGCCCGAGGTCAGCTCGCGCACGATCATGATGTCCAGACCGGCAACCACGTCTTTCTTCAGCGACGAAAAATCGGCAAGCGCATCAAAGCATTGCGCGGGGCGTAGGTTGGCAAACAGGTCCATTTCCTTGCGCAGACGCAGCAATCCACGTTCCGGTTTTACCGAAAAATCGAGGCTATCATACTGTGGCCCACCCACGGCACCCAGCAGCACCGCATCAACTTCCTGCGCCTTGGTCATCGTGTCATCATGGAGCGGCGTCCCATGCTTGTCATAGGCGCAGCCACCGACCAGATCCTCTGACACGTCAAACTTCAGATCACGCTTGTCGCCATACCAGGTGATGATCTTTTTCACCTCTTCCATGACTTCGGGGCCGATACCGTCACCGGCAAGGATCAAGAGCGAAGGGTTGGACATGGCGAAAGCTCCTTTAAATTGTTGGCGCTTGGGTAAATCGCGGCGCTTGCGAGGTCAAGCGCGAACCGGCTTTGTGTGGGGCACAATGTTTCATTGGACGGCAACTCCGCTCGAAGCGTAAATTCGCGGCATGACCGTCGCCTTCACGCCATTTACACGCGCGCTCTACGCCTATGCGTTTTTCTTTGACTTTATGCTCGCTTACGCGATCTATGCCGCGTGGTTCGAACTGAACGGGCTAAGCTATGTACAGATCGGCGCTTTGCTTGCCTTCTGGTCAGCCTCTGCCCTTGTGTTAGAGCTGTTCACCGGCGCGCTTTCTGACAGGTTGGACCGGCGCTGGCTGCTTATCGCCGCCCCGCTTCTAAAAGTCTTCACCTTCGTCGCTTGGGCTTTTGCCGACGGGAACGTATGGATGTATGGCGTCGGCTTTGCCATGTGGTCAATGGCGGGCGCCCTATATTCCGGCACAGCGGAGGCGCTGCTATTTGAACGTGCCGAGGAGGCGGGCCTGTCCCCCGAGTTTGACCGTTACTATGGTCGTATGTCCGCCGCCAAATCGTTGGGGGTAGGGGCTGGATTGTTGTTCGGGGGCCTTGTCGCCGCGCGTTTCGGTATGGGGGCCGCGTTGTGGTTATCAATCCCGCCGTTGCTCGCTGGGGCAATATCAGCGGTATGGTTGCAGGACACGCGAAGGGCACGCGGGCACACGCCCGAACCCTATTGGCAGAATTTCCGCATCGCTTTCATCGAATTTCGCACGCTTCCCAATTTGCGGTTCGTGACGCTTTATATCGCGATTGGCCTCATCGCGTTCGAGGAGTTGGAAGAATTCGATCAGCTTTATTACACCGCCGTCAATCTACCGCTATGGCTATTTGGCGTGGCGGGGGTTGTGGGCATGATCGCCCATGCCATTGCCGGCGTGACTGCACATCGGTTGGCGCATCGTCCCGCTATTGCGTGGCTGTTGCCCGGACTGGCCGGGGGACTGTTCATCCTGTCCGCCTTCGCCACCAACGCGTGGTTCGTCATTGTGCTAGAGGCCGCCTATATTATCGCGATCCCACCGATCATCCTGGCCCATGCTCGATTTCAGCAAGTGATCGAGGGACGAGCGCGCGCAACAACCACTTCGGTTATGGAAGTGTTCCAGAACATCACCGCATTGCTGCTGGCGCTGGCGTTCGGCTGGCTTGCCACACAGACCGGGATATTACCTGCCTATGGTTGGGCGGGGGTGGGATTGCTATTTGTGGCGACGTGGGTCTGGTGGGCGACACGGCGCGGCATGACGGCGATCTAACGCGTCGCTACACGTCCCTCGATCGCTTCCCAGATTTTCTCTGCAACATTGATCCCGTCAAACCGCTCCAGCTCCTGTATACCGGTGGGAGAGGTCACGTTGATTTCAGTTAACCAACCGCCGATCACGTCGATCCCGACGAAAATTTGCCCCTTTTCGCGCAATAGTGGTCCGATGGCGGCACATATCTCGCGTTCGCGTTCCGTCAGGCCGATTTTTTCGGGCCGCCCGCCGACATGCATGTTGGACCGGGTTTCGCCCTCGGCGGGGACACGGTTAATCGCGCCGACCGGTTCCCCATCGACCAGAATGATCCGTTTGTCACCTGCCGAAACATCCGGCAGGAATTTCTGCGCGATCAGCGGCTCGCGGTTGATCCCGGTGAACAGCTCATAGAGCGAGGCGAAATTCCGGTCGTTCGGGTCCAGCCGGAACACGCCCGCGCCACCGTTTCCATAAAGCGGCTTCAGGATGATATCGCCATGTTTTTTCTTGAACGCCCTTAGCGTCGCCATATCCCGCGCGATGGTGGTCGGCGGCGTCAGGTCCGGGAATTGCAGCACCAACAGCTTTTCGGGGTAGTTTCGCACCCAGAACGGATCATTCACCACCAGCGTGTCCGGGTGGATCATGTCCAAAATATGCGTCGTGGTAATATAGCCCATGTCAAAGGGCGGGTCTTGGCGCAGCCAAACCACGTCCCAATCCGCCAGATCAATTTCCTGCTCTGCGCCCAGCGTGAAATGGTTCCCCTCTTCGCGACGCACTGTTAACGGCCAGCCCCGTGCCGTTACGCGCCCTTCCTGAAAGGCCAGCTTGTCAGGCGTATAATAAAACAACGAATGCCCGCGCGCCTGCGCTTCTTCGGCAATACGAAATGTGCTGTCGGCATTGATGTTGATCGCGCCGATTGGGTCCATCTGGATCGCAATTTTCAGGGACATGTAATTCTCCGTCTTGAGCGCAGAATGTAGCGACTGGATCAGCGAATACCAGACCTGTTGACGCCAAACCCCGGAAAATGTCAGATGATCAACACCTCGACAGAGTTAAGCACCAGAAGCAAGCAGCTGATCGCCATGATGCAGGCATAGAAAATGATCATGCGCCGGGACATTAACCTCACCCTGTGTTGAACAAGGGTATTACGTGCCGCGATGATTATTCCGTCGTTACCAAATCTCGGCCAGCGCGTTTTCCAGAATTTCGACACCGCCATTACGGTCGGTGATCACAAGATCAAACCGCATGTCGGTATCCAGCGGACGGTTGGTTTCGGCAAGGTAACGTTCCGCCATGCGAAACAATCGCTGCTGTTGTGCGGGACTGACAGCACCTGCGGCGTCATTCAGGGACTTGCGCGCCTTCACCTCGACAAAGACCAGCACCCCGGACAGGTCAACAATCAAGTCAATTTCACCCCCGCGCTTTCGCCATCGGCGCGCGAGGACTTTCCCCTGCTGGGCTTCATACAGCCGCGCAGCGATATCTTCCGCGGCCAGGCCATTGTGATGGTTCGTCATTTCCCTGCCAGCTCCAGCGCCCGGGCATAAACCTGTTTGCGTTTCAATCCCAATTGTTGCGACACAAACGCTGCCGCATCCTTGACCGACATCTCGGCAAGCGCGGCGTCAAGCGCGGAATCCAGATCGCCTTCGTTCGCGGGTTCTTCCCCCGGCGGACCGACAACAATCACAATTTCGCCTTTGGGCGTCTCGGGGTAGGCGTTGGCCAGATCGGACAATGAGCCGCGCCTCACCTCCTCGAATTTTTTGGTCAGCTCACGGCAAACCGCCGCGGGACGATCGCCCAGCACGTCCGCCATCAGTGCCAGCGTATCTGCCAACCTGCGTGGGGATTCATAAAAAACCAGCGTGGCATGAATCGTTGCCAAGCCCTCGATGAAAGCGCGTCGCGCCTGCGCCTTGACCGGCAGGAATCCCGCGAACATGAACCGATCCGTGGGCAAGCCTGCCACGGCAAGTGCAGCCAGCAAAGCTGATGCACCTGGCGCGGCTGTGATGGGCAAACCATCCGCAATCATCGCGGCCGCCAGCTTATAGCCGGGGTCCGCAATCAGGGGTGTTCCCGCATCCGACATGTAGGCGACAGCCTTCCCTTCGGCCACGGCACGGACCAATCGTGCGCGATCCCCTTCTGACGAATGGTCGTGATAGGCGAGAAACGGCCTGCCAGCCAGCTTAATACCATGAATATCCAGCAATTTCCGAGAATTGCGCGTATCCTCGGCGGCCAGAACATCCGCCCGGGACAGAATATCCAACCCCCGCAAGGTAATATCTGCTGCGGTTCCGATCGGAGTGGACACAAGATATAGTCCCGCCGCCAGCGGTGCAGCCGATTCAGTCACACCCGATCCCCCTTCCTAAAAGCTTTCGTTTACTTGGCAGGGTTCAATCCGTAATCTGCCCCGAAACGAGTCTACTGATACACTCCTGATATTGCGAGGAAATATGTTAAAAAATCTTACCGCAATTCTGCGTCCCGCCCGGGCATTCCTGCTGGGCTTGGCGGCGTTGACGCTCGCGGCCTGTGACGGGATGCCCATCACCGGTCCCGCCGCCGCTGTTGATCCCAACCAGCCGATTACCGTTGCCCTGATGGTTCCCCGTGGCTCGGGTGAAGCGGCGAACGAGGATTTGGCAAATGCTCTTGTGAACGCCGCGCGCATGGCCCAATCCGACCTAGGCGGGTCGATGATTGACCTGCGTATCTATAACACGGCCGCTGACCCCAATATTGCTGCTGCCGAGGCCACCCGCGCCATCAGTGAAGGGGCACAGATCATTCTTGGCCCGCTTTACAGCACGGTCACACCTGCGGTCGCCGCAGTGGCTGCACAGAACAATATTCAGGTGATCAGCTTCTCGAACAACTCGGCGATTGCGGGGGGGAATATATTTATTCTTGGGACCACATTCGAAGATGTGGCAACGCGCCTATATGGCTATTCGGTCGCGCAAGGCAAAGCTAACGTTGGCGTGGTCTATCAGGACGGGATCGAAGGGGAATCCGCACTAACCGCCGCCCAGGTTGCCGCGCGCGCTGTCGGGGCAAATCTGGCGGGTTCCGCTTCCTATCCGTTGAATATGCAAGGGCTCAGCGAGGCCGCGCCGACAGTGGCCGCCGCAATGAAGGCCAATGCCGTTCAAACCATCCTGTTCACCGACACGCCGACCCGTGGTCTGCCATTCATTATGGCCGCTCTTGGCAGCGAGGGAATCACCCCACGCAATACCCAATTCATGGGACTGACGCGTTGGGATGCCTCGACGGAACTGTTACAACAACCGTCTGCACAAGGCGCGTTGTTTGCTGTGCCGGACCCGTCGCTTGGCGCGCAGTTCACCGGGCGTTACATCGCACAGTTTGGCACGGAACCGCATAACCTCGCACCGCTTGCCTATGACGCTGTTGCCGCGGTTGGTGCAATGATCAAAGCCGCACGTGCCGAAGGGGCCACAGACACATTTTCAGCCGCGCGTATCACCAACCCGGCCGGATTTGTTGGCGTGAACGGAATATTCCGATTTACCCCGAATGGGCTTAATCAGCGTGGTCTTGCCATTCTCGAGGTTGAGGATGGCACCGCAATTGTCATAGAACCCGCCCCTAGAAACTTTGGTGGTGTCGGATTCTGATGTATGAGTGCTGAAATGACGAAACAGGCTGTGGGGGGGTCACATGACTCCCCCACAGCGATTCTGGACATCGCCGACTTGCGGCGATCAATCAAGGGCGCGCTCAAGGGGCTTTCGGACGAAATCGCCATCCGTGCCGCCGTTGTGCCGATCCTGCGCGATGCCTATGTCGACAGTCGCGACAGGCTTGCAGATGCGCTAAAGTCCGATCCTTATCAAGCGCCCAGCGCCATCCGGTCCTATACGCAAATTACCGACATTATCGTAGAACAGGTTCTTGAAATCGCGCGCGTCTGGATACACCCGAAAGCCCGCTCACTCGATGATATCAGTGTTCTTGCGGTTGGTGGTTACGGACGCGCCGAAATGGCGCCATTTTCGGACGTGGACTTACTCTTCCTGACGCCGAAACGGGCGAACAAGGCGGTAGAAGCCTTTATCGAAAGCGCTCTTTACATCCTGTGGGACTTGCGACTGAAGGTCGGCCACGCTGTGCGTACTATCGAAGACTGTCTGTCCCTTGGACGCGAGGACATCACCATCCGCACCGCATTGCTAGAACATCGTTATCTCTACGGGGATCAGAAACTGGCCAACCAGCTTGACAAACAGCTCTGGTCAAAACTGTTTGCCAATACTGGCCCGGAATTCGTCGAAGCCAAGCTGGAAGAGCGCGACGAGCGACACCGGAAAAACGGTGGCGCGCGCTATGTGGTAGAACCCAATATCAAGGAAGGCAAAGGTGGATTGCGTGACCTCCAGACCCTGTTCTGGATCGCAAAATATCTTTACCATGTCGACAGCCCCGAAGCCCTGATTGAACGTGGGGTCTATACGGCTGAAGAATTCAAAATCTTCGCAGATGCAGAAAAATTCCTTTGGACCGCGCGCTGCCACTTGCATTTATGCGCGGGCCGCGCAACCGAACAACTGACGTTCGACATGCAGGTCGAAGTCGCCCGTGCGCTTGGTTTCAAGGATGGCAGTGGACGCCGCGCAGTCGAGCATTTCATGCAAGAATATTTCCATCACGCCACCCATGTTGGCGAACTGACGCGGATATTCCTCGCCACATTAGAGGCCGAGCATGTCAAGAACCGACCCTCTTTCGGGCGATCAATCCTGAACGCAATCACATTCCGCGCAGATCCAACGGCTGACGGTTATACACTCGATAACGGGCGGTTGAATATCAAGGATCCGAAAAGCTTTCTCAAAGATCCGCTTAACATACTCAGGCTGTTTGATGAGGCCCTGAAATCCGATATCCTGATTCATCCTGACGCGATGCGGCTGGTGGCGCGAAATCTGAAGCTGTTGGACAAAAATGTCCGCAACGATCCCGAAGCGAACAAGATTTTTTTGGATTTGTTGCTGAACCGCGGTAACCCCGAACGCGCCTTGCGGCGGATGAATGAAATCGGTGTGTTGGGCGCCTTTATGCCCGAATTCGGCCGCATCGTCGCAATGATGCAGTTCAACATGTATCATTCCTATACGGTTGATGAACATACAATCCAATGCATTTCGACCCTCGCGCAAATTGAACATGGCGAATTAAAAGAAAGCCTGCCGGTGGCGTCCTCGATTCTCGAAAAAGGGGTAAACCGCCGAATATTATATGTTGCCCTCTTGATGCACGATATCGGCAAGGGTCTGCCCCAGGACCATTCCGAAGCGGGCGCGGAAATTGCCGCCAAAGTCGCCCCACGTTTGGGGCTGGACGAAGACGAAACCGAAACCGTCATTTGGTTGGTGCGAAATCACCTGCTGATGTCAGACGTTGCGCAAAAACGTGACCTGTCTGATCCGCGCACCGTGAAGGATTTTGCCGAAGCCGTGCAGCGCCGCACACGGTTGAAGCTGTTGACCGTGTTGACCGTTTGCGACATTCGCGGGGTTGGTCCGGGTGTTTGGAACAATTGGAAGGCCGTGCTGCTGCGCGATCTTTATTCCCAGACCCGCCTGCTGCTGCGCGATGGCGAACAGGCCTTTGCGGGCATGAACCGCGAACAGGGCGCAAAAGACGAACTGGCAAAGGTGTTGAAGGGTTGGAAACTGTCTGACATCAAGACCGAGCAAGATCGTCATTACCGCCCGTACTGGCTGGGGCTGGACACCGAAACCCATCAGATTTTCGCCGAACTGGTACGCAATGCCAAGCCGGATGAACCCGTCAGCCACGTCGAACCGGACAAGAACCGCGACGCAACCCGCGCCTGTTTCGTCATGCCCGACCACCCCGGTATTTTCGCCCGCTTCGCCGGGGCGCTGGCCTTGGCCGGGGCGAACGTGGTGGACGCGCGGACCTATACGTCTTCGGACGGGTTGGCGACGGCGGTATTCTGGATTCAGGATATCGAGGGGAAACCCTATGACGAATCCCGTCTGAAACAATTGCAACGCATGATCTCTCGCACGCTGAAAGGCGAAGTGATTGCCCGAGATGCGCTCAAGACCAAGGACAAATTCAAGAAGCGCGAGCGCGAATTCATCGTGCCCACCGCGATCACCTTTGACAATGAAGGCTCGGATATCTTCACGATCATCGAGGTCGACACGCGTGACCGCCCGGGTCTGTTGTTTGATCTGGCACGAACCCTGACCGACAGCAACATCTCGATCTCTTCTGCAATTATCGCCACCTATGGCGAACAAGCCGTCGATGCGTTTTATGTCAAAGACCTGTTCGGGCATAAGATCCATTCAAAATCCCGGCAGGAAAGCATCGAAAAACGTCTGCATGAGGCAATCGAAAAAGGTCAGGAGGTTGCCGCCCAATGACCCGTCAGATCCGGCTGATTTCGGGATTCTTCACGGTTGGCATCTGGACATTGGCCAGTCGGGTTCTGGGGTTTGTGCGCGACATCATGATCGCCGCCTTTCTGGGGTCTGGTCCGGTGGCCGAGGCATTCCTGATCGCCTTTGCCCTTCCCAACATGTTCCGCCGTTTCTTTGCCGAAGGGGCGTTTAACACCGCCTTTGTCCCCATGTTCGCCAAACGTGTAGAGGACGGGTCAGACGCCAAGGGATTTGCCGAGGATGCCTTGTCAGGTCTGGCAGGCGTGCTGATTATCTTCACCCTGGTTGCGCAGCTGTTCATGCCTTGGTTGGTGCTGGCCATGGCCAGCGGTTATGTCGGGGATGAACGCTTTACCATGGCGACCGATTTCGGCCGGATCGCCTTTCCCTATATCCTGTTCATCTCTCTCGCGGCGCTGTTTTCCGGTGTGCTGAACTCGCTGGGTCGGTTCGCAGCCGCAGCCGCGGCACCTGTCTTGCTAAATGTGATTCTGATCACCGCCATGATCTTTGCGGTGCAACTGGGTTGGGACATCGGCTGGGCCTTGACCTTTGCTGTTCCGCTCGCGGGGATCGCGCAATTGGCGCTGGTCTGGTGGGCGGCGGCACAGGCCGGCATGGCGCTTCGGTTACGCGTTCCAAAAATGACTCCGGAACTGAAGCGCCTGGCCCTGATCGCCGCCCCGGCAGCACTGGCGGGGGGCGTGGTGCAAATCAATCTGCTCATCGGACGACAGGTGGCTTCGCAATTTGACGGGGCGGTCGCCTGGTTGAACTATGCCGATCGACTTTATCAGTTGCCGCTGGGGGTGGTGGGGATCGCCATTGGCGTTGTCCTTCTGCCTGACCTGTCGCGTCGTCTGCGCGCCGATGACACCGAAGGGGGACGCTGGTCAATCAACCGCGCGGCCGAATTTACGTTGCTGTTATCCTTGCCCGCCGCTGCCGCGCTGATGACCATCGCGATGCCGCTGGTCTCGGTCATGTTCGAACGTGGCGCATTCGAACGGTCGGATGCCGAGGCAACGGCATTGGCGGTTGTGATCTATGGATTTGGACTTCCTTCCTTTGTTTTGGCAAAAGTTCTGTCACCCATCTACTTCGCACGCGAAAATACCCGCACACCGTTCTACTATGCGCTGGCCTCTATGGTAATCAATCTGGTGCTGGCGGTCGGACTGATGCCCGTCCTTGGCTATCTGGCAGCGGCCATCGGGACCACGGTTGCCGGATGGGTGATGCTGGTAATGCTGTGGCTTGGTGCGCGCCGCTATGGCGACGCGGCAGCAATGGACGCCCGTCTAAAACTGCGGCTCGGCCGGATCATTCTGGCCAGCGTGATCATGGGGCTTGTCATATGGGGCGTATCCCAACTGATCGGCACGGGCCTGACAACACCCGGCTGGCGGTATGTCTGGCTGCTGGTGCTGGTCCTGACGGGCATCGCAACCTATGGTCTGTCGGTGATCATACTGCGCGCCAGTTCGCTGTCGGACATCACCTCGGTCATGCGGCGTCAGCGTTGACGCGCAGCGTCAACCCAACTTCGCAATCGGGCCCGCCCATCGGGCGCCAACACAAATGACAATAGAAACCCGGTTCCCAGTGCCGCGAACCGGTTCAACCATTCATCGTCATGACGGATCGCAAAATGAAACACCACCTGCATCACGATCAGGAATCCCACTATCTGAAACGCGGTTCTGGATCCGCGCCGCGCCAGATGCGGCTTGTAAATCAGCATCCAGACGATTGCGCCCAGAAACCCGTATATCGGTGTGAATAATCCGATCAGATAGTGATTGTGGCTGCCCAGCACTCCAACCGCCAGCGCCCCCGCAATCGACACGCCCATAAATAGGGCCAAAACCGCCATCGGGTGAAAATGATCAGCCACCCCTTTGCCCACCGCCAAGAACATCAACACGCCGAATATACTGTGCTGAAGGCTGTAATGCAGGAAGGGATAGGTTAAAAATCGGGGCAATGTATCCACCCCGATATCCCGAACGGTAAGCATATAGTCAAAGACCGAATTGATGAATCCGAACTGTTGAATCGTGCTATTGCGCAATCCCAGCCATTCGGGGTGCCCGATCATGTCCCGCTCGGTCAGTTGGAACGCCACCTCAAAGCCCACCGACACCAGAAATATGATCAGGATTACCGGCGGGATCCGATTGATGGGCGAAACATTGGCATTCGGGTCAAACATACCGACTCCTGTTGACGCTGGTCGCGGCTGGCGCGATAAGTCGCGCACTATCGAAACCATGTAAAGGAAGAATTGCCATGACGGAAGCGGTCCACACGCGTCGCGTCTTTTCCGGCATCAAGCCCTCGGGTGGGCTGACGCTTGGAAATTATTTGGGTGCCATCAAGCGCTTTGTTGATATGCAGGGACAGGGGTTTGAAACCATCTACTGCGTTGTTGACATGCACGCGATCACCGTCTGGCAAAATCCCGCGGAATTGAAACATGCCACCCGAGAACTGACCGCCGCCTATCTGGCCAGCGGCATTGATCCCGAGCAATCAATTCTGTTCAACCAGAGTCAGGTTGCCGCCCACGCTGAACTGGGTTGGATATTCAACTGCGTCGCCCGTGTGGGCTGGATGGATCGCATGACCCAATTCAAGGAGAAAGCCGGCAAGAATGCCGAGAAACAATCCTTGGGTCTTTATGCGTATCCCGCACTTATGGCAGCGGATATTCTGCTGTATCACGCCACCCATGTGCCAGTGGGCGACGATCAAAAACAACATGTCGAATTGACTCGGGACATTGCGCAGAAGTTCAACAATGACTTTGGCGTCGACTTCTTTCCGATTACCGAACCAGTGATCGAAGGTCCGGCGATGCGGGTGATGAATCTGCGTGATGGCACAAAGAAAATGTCCAAATCCGGCGACTCGGACATGGAACGGATCAACATGACTGACGATGCCGACACGATCGCCAAGAAGTTCCGCAAGGCAAAGACGGATCCGGAGCCGCTGCCGGACAGTCTGGACGGGCTGAAAGACCGCCCCGAAGCCCGCAATCTGGTGGAGATTTATGCCGGCCTGAATAACATGACCGCCGAGTCGGTGATCGCCGAATATACCGGGGCGCAGTGGGGGCAGTTCAAGCCCGCGCTGGCCGATCTGGCGGTGGCGAAGCTGTCGCCGATTTCGGCGCGCATGGCGGAGCTGATGAACGACCCAGCCGAGATTGACCGCCTGTTGGGCCGCGGGGCGGAGCGCGCACGCGAGATTGCAGAGCCGATTTTGGCGAAGACCTACGACATTGTGGGGTTCGTGCGGGGGTAACGCCCTATGTAAAATTTAGGGTCAGGCGTTTGTGGTGGAGGGCGAGCGCCTGACCGTCGGGGTGGCGCAGCCAAGGGCGCGTTTGGCACTTTATGCTCTTACCGACTCTTACGTTCACGCATTGGCACCCTGCCACGAAAGCGCCAGCCCGGTGGGGCGGGCAGGCGCTCACCCGGCGGCTGCGCCTTGATTCCGGGCGGGTGGTGAAGTGCGATAACAGATTTATTGTACCCCGGACATATTCTCAGTTTTTTCCGATGATCCGGACACGTATAAGGAGACGCACGTTGCGGGCGGGCTGTCCCCTGATGACCGAACGGAGCGACGGGGCGGGGTCAGACGCCCTAGTCTCGTAAATCCTTAAACATTACATACGCATCCACAAACCCCTGCGCGGGATGCTGAAATGCGGCGGGCAATGTCCCGACGATTTCGAACCCATGTTTCTGCCACAGGCCAACCGCCCCGACATTGGTCGAGGCGACGAAATTGAACTGCATCGCCGTAAACCCCATCTGGCGCGCTTCGTTTTGGGAAAACTCGCACATCATCGACGCTATGCCCTGCCCGCGTGCCGCGTCCGCAACCACATACCCGCAATTACAGACATGCGAGCCCGGACCAGCGACGTTGGGTTTAATGTAAAACGTACCCAGCACCTCGTTCTTTACGCCAAGGGTAACAAAAGTGGCGGCGGGCAATTCGATCCACATCCGGTATGCATCTGTTTTTGTGATGTCGGTGGAAACGCCATAGGTATCTCCGGCACGAAAGACCGGCTCCAGCAGAGACCAAACTTCGTTCCAATAGCTCTCATTGAACGGTAGCACGCGAAACATATCTTGGATGCTGGCCCGATTGCCTCTTTCCGTCAACAGACAGTTGCGTGAAGGTCACAAACCGGGGATTATCCCCCAAAGGGAGTCAGACAATGCGTAAGTTTCTTGTGGTCATGGACGAAAGTCCGGAATTCCTGAATGCGCTTCGCTTTGCGGCCATCCGCGCCAAGAAAACCGGAGGCGGGGTTGAAATATTGGGCATCATCGCGCCCGAGGAATTTCAGCATTGGATCGGCGTAGGCGAGGCCATGCGTCAAGAAGCCCGCGAACGGATAGAGGCACATTTCGAGATTTTTGCAAAATGGATGCGGGACAACGAGAATATCGATCCCGAGCTGGTGATCCGCGAAGGCGAGAAAGCGACCGAGGTTCTGGCGCAAATCGAAGCCGACCCAGAGGTGGGTGTTCTGGTGTTGGGCGCTGGCGCATCGGGCGAAGGTCCCGGCCCGCTTGTGTCACAACTGGTTGCCCGTCATTCGGGAACCCTGTCCGTGCCCATCACGGTCGTTCCAGGTGGATTGACCAAGGAACGCATCTACGAAATCAGTTGATCCGACGGTCAATTGCCACGTGGCAACTGAAGCTATTTCCTTTGTTATCAAAATGATAACAAAATTACTCTGGTAAATTATCTGTTGGTTTCATTTGTGGCGATGACGTGCCACGGGATAGGCTTTGCATGCCTTCTTCGACCGTCAAAATCGGCTGATACCCCAGTTCACGCCGCGCAAGGTCATCGCGAATGGTGCAATCACGGCTCATGATCGCAGCGGTGAAACGGGTGATCGGCGGTTGGGACTTTATACCGAACAACTTCCAGATTTTTTCCATCACCATGGCGAGGAAACGGACAACGCCCCCGGGAAGGGACTTGTCGGGGAGCGCTATCCCCTCGGTCGCCAGATAAGCGGTGAGGAAATCGCGAAATCGCATCGGCTTGCCATCTGTCAAGAAATATACAGCGCCCTGCACGCCTTGGGTCAGCGCCAATTCGATCCCATGAATAAGATTGTCGATATGGGTCGAGGAGGTCATCGCCTCTCCACCATTGATCCACAGGAATTTTTTTTGCGCGACCATATCTTTGACCGCCTGAAGGATCGTCTGGTCCCCCGGTCCCCAGATCATTCTGGGGCGAAGGGATATCGTTTGGGTCAATCCTTGAAAGCTGCGCACATATTTTTCCGCCTTTGCCTTGGTGCGCGAATAGGGAAAGGGAGAGGTCAGCGCCAACGGATAGTTTTCGTCGATATCGTGCATATGCTGGCCGTGGAACAATGCGGCCTCGGTCGAGATATGGATGAACCGTTTGACCGCAGCCCGATTGGCGGTTTCCAGAAGTTGTTTGGTTCCATCGACATTAAGCGATTCAAACATCGAGTCCGGCCCCCACTCCTCGACATATGCTGCCGCATGGATCACAGCATCACATCCAGACAGATGGTCCGTGGTGACATTGTTCAGTGACGAGCGGATCGGCACAGCCCCGGTTTCGCGGATCTTTGCGTCGCTTTCCTCGGACCGGGACATGGCAAACACCTGATGGTCCTTGGCCAAATGCCGCGCCGCGGCACCGCCGACAAATCCAGATGCTCCGGTGATGAAAATCTTCATGTTTTGCCCCATTTTATGCAAAGCGTGGCGGGAAAACGCAGGGGATGCAATCCGGAATTCACGACAGGCGCGGGTTTCAGCGCATCAGAGTGTGGCCCAATCCCAACCCTGTTCGGTGGGGTAAACCATCACCGGACGGGCGTTCGGCAGGTTACCATTAACCGCCAACCCCAAAGCGTCCTGAATCGGCCAAAATACCCCGCCATGCGCAACGATCAATGGCGTGCCATCGGCATGCAGCAACTGCGCGAGGGTCGTCAAAACACGGTCGGTGAAAACGGCAAAACTTTCGGCTCCATCGGGCGTATAGCCCTCGGTCCGCCAGCGGTTGGTATAATCGCCTAGGCTGTGATGCGATCCCTCCATCACGCCAAACCCGACCTCCATCAATCCGGGGTGATCGGTGATCGGTAGACCCAACACTGCGTTCACAATATCCGCTGTTTCCCGGGCACGGGACAGCGGGCTGGAAACCAGATGTGTGATCGGCAAACCGACCAAGCACTTCTGGGCGTCCTCGGCTTGTTGTCGTCCGGTGTCGTTTAGCGGAACATCCGTCTGCCCTTGCCAGCGGAGGTCACGATTCCAGTCGGTTTGCCCGTGGCGAAGATAGTAAAAAGGTTTGGATGGTATCATGGCAGAAGGCATACCTTGCCTGCCAAGTTTGACAAGTAGGAAATGCCGTCCGCCTTAGGTTAATGTTTCCCCAAACCCAACAACATAGTTTTCACCATATTCCTTGGCGCATTTCGGACAGGTCGTATAGAAGAAATACTGCCGCCCTTGTTTGTATCCCGATGCCTCGACACTGTCGGCAAGCTGGTCACACCAATCAGGCATATCGCGGAACGATCCTTCGAAAACGCGGGTCAGGAAATCACCGGATATCTTTACCATTTCATGACCGGGAACGGGTTTCGAAACGGCAAAGAGATGTTCCGATTTCCAAGACGAAATTTCACGACTAAGCGTGATTGGCGAGGTGGGATCGGCAGCGTCATTTGCCGCTATGTCGGCCAAAACATCCGCGAACACCTTTCCCATATTGACCGGCACATGCATGATTGATCGGGTTTGCGCACGTACAAACAGCTTGTCTTTCATGTGAATATGCTGCCTATCCCACCCCTCGGGCTTGAAGCGGGGGCAGCAATTGGTGGGGTTGTCGGTCATGTCCCAGACCGGAATCGCATTGGTTTGCATGATCTGTCCTCCTTCTGCCAATATATCAGCCGTGTGTGACAGGTCCTTGATGCGGGTCAATCAAAGTTGTTTTTAGAACGCTTCCAGATAACTTGACTTTTTCAGTCAGGAGGCACATTTTGATGACATATCGAAAGGGCTGATCATGTTTATCCAGACAGAATCCACACCAAATCCCGCGACCTTGAAATTCCTGCCCGGTCAGGCCGTGCTGAACGCAGGAACGGCGGACTTTCCATCGATAGAGGCGGCCGGATCCTCGCCATTGGCCAGCCGCGTATTTGATGTGGACGGAGTCACGGGCGTATTCTTTGGGCCGGACTTCGTGACGGTGACCAAAGACGAAGCGGTTGATTGGTCACATATCAAACCCGCGATTCTGGGGGCGATCATGGAGCATTACCAATCCGGTCAGCCAGTAATGGGTGACGAGACTGGCACGGTCGGCCATGCCGCACATGATGGCCCGGATGAGGAAATTGTAAATCAGATTAAGGATTTACTGGATACCCGTGTTCGCCCGGCAGTGGCGCAGGACGGTGGTGACATTACCTTCCACGGGTTTGACCGCGGGGTGGTTTATCTGCATATGCAGGGGGCCTGCGCGGGCTGTCCGTCCTCGACCATGACACTGAAGATGGGGATCGAGAACCTGTTGCGGCATTATATCCCCGAGGTCACCGAGGTTCGACCCGTTGCCGCCTGAACAGCCGACCATATTGGCGTTTGATACATCGACCGCGCATTGCGCGGTCGCTTTGCTTTTGCGTGGCGCGATTGCAGCAAGCAAGGACGAGGAGATGGGCAAAGGTCAAGCGGAACGGTTGCTTCCGATGATCCATGAGGTGTTGGCGGAAGCTGGTGTCAGCTGGGACGAACTGGATGGAATTGGTGTCGGAATCGGGCCGGGGAATTTCACCGGCGTGCGGATATCCGTTGCCGCAGCACGCGGAATTGCACTGGGGCTTGGTAAACCGGCAATCGGGGTAAGCGCATTCGAGGCACTTGCTTTCGCGAAAACCGGCGCGATCCGGGTGACGCTAGATGGGCGGCGCAACCAGATTTTCTGGCAGGATTTTCACGACGGAATCGCGATAGACGATCCAGTAATGACCGATATTTACGAGGCCTCGACCGACGCGGATATGGTGGGATATCTGGGTGATGGCACCGTTGCCCCGGATCCGGCAACCATCGCCAAAATTGCAGCGGCACGGATCGGGATGGACCTAGGGCGGCCAAAACCGCTTTACCTGCGGCAGGCGGATGCGGCATTGCCATCGGAAGCGCCGGTGGTGATCCTGCCATGACGCCAAAGGAGCTGGCCGACATCCATCAGCAAAGTTTCGTTTTCCCGCGCCCCTGGTCGGTGGCCGAGATTACGGATCTGATTGACAGCCCAAATGTTCATCTGCTGGTCGAGTCAGGTGGATTTGCGCTGATCAGAATTGCAGGGCCCGAAGCAGAATTGCTGACAATTGCCGTCGATCCCGCCCAACGCCGCCAACGAATCGCGTCCCGTTTGATGGCGACCCTGCTGGAAACCGCGAAATGTCACGGGGTAGAGGAGGTTTTTCTGGAAGTTGCAGAGGGGAACACCCCCGCCATCGCACTTTACGAGACAAGTGGATTTACCCGGCGAGCGACACGAAAAGGCTATTACATCGGACCAAATGGTCAAAAAATTAACGCTCTTATCATGGTCCGGTCAATCTAACCCAGCGGAAACCCTTCCAAAGCGCCAAAATAACCGTTGACCAGTGCGCCTTCGACGCCTTTACTATGTGCAGTAATTCCGCTTTGAGGGGGCAGGGTTATTTCACCACCTTTTCCCCGCAAACTGAATGCATTGATCCAGAAGGGGAGAACCTATGAAACTGATCAAAACGCTCCTCGGTGCTGCCGCTATTGTAGCCGCCGCATCGACAGCATTCGCCGAAGGACATGGCGCAAATCCTGCCATCATTTTTGACCTTGGTGGTAAATTCGATAAATCTTTCAACGAAGCCGCCTTTACCGGTGCGCAGCGTTGGGCTGAAGAAACCGGTGGCGAGTTCCGCGAGATTGAACTTTCCTCGGAAGCACAGCGTGAACAGGCGCTGCGCCGCTTTGCTGAACAGGGTGCAAACCCGATCGTGATGACGGGCTTTGCCTTCTCGTCCGCACTGGAAACCGTTGCACCGGACTTCCCGGACACGAAATTCGTGATCGTTGACGGCTATGTTGACGCGCCGAACGTCCGCGTTGTGGCTTTTTCGGAACATGAAGGCTCCTACCTTGTTGGTGTGGCTGCCGCGATGGCGTCTGAATCGGACGTTGTAGGCTTCGTCGGTGGTATGGACATTCCACTGATCCGCAAATTTGCCTGTGGTTATGTTCAGGGCGTGAAATCGGTTAACCCCGACGCAACCGTCATCCAGAACATGACCGGCACCACCCCCGCAGCTTGGAACGACCCGGTTAAAGGTGGCGAGCTGACACGTGCGCAGATCGCACAGGGCGCTGACGTTGTTTATGCAGCGGCAGGCGGCACCGGTGTTGGTGTTCTGCAAACCGCCGCTGACGAAGGTATCTTCTCTGTCGGCGTTGACTCCAACCAGAACTACCTGCACCCAGGTTCGGTTCTGACTTCGATGCTGAAGCGCGTTGATAACGCAGTTTACGAAGCCTTCACCGAGGGCACCATGCTGTCGACCGGCGTTGTTGTCATGGACACGTCCACCGGCGGTATCGACTATGCTGTTGACGAGTATAACGCAGACGTCTTTACCGACGAGATCGCAGCGGCTGTTGAAGCCGCAAAAGCAGGCATCATTGACGGGTCGATCGTAGTCCACAACTACGAATCCGACAATTCCTGCCCGGTCGAGTAAGGACTCCTCGGGTGAGCGAGAACACACAAACGGGGCAGCCGGATACGGCTGCCCCTGCTATTGAACTTCGCGGCATCTCGAAGGCATTTGGCCCGGTGCAGGCGAACAAGGATATCTCCATTTCCGTCAAAAAAGGCACGATCCACGGGATCATCGGCGAAAACGGCGCGGGCAAATCCACGCTGATGTCGATCCTTTATGGCTTTTACAAAGCTGACGCTGGCGAGATATTCATCAACGGGGAAAAGAAAAACATCACCGATAGCCAAGAGGCCATCGCGGCCGGGATCGGGATGGTGTTCCAGCATTTCAAGCTGGTCGAGAAATTCACGGTACTGGAAAATATCATTCTGGGTGCCGAAGATGGTCCGATGCTAAAATCCTCGCTCGCGAAGGCGCGGGGCGAGTTGAAACGGCTGGCCGAAGAATATGAACTGAACGTGGACCCGGATGCGGTGATGGAGGACCTGTCGGTCGGTCAACACCAGCGGGTCGAAATCCTGAAAGCACTCTATCGCAGTGCGGAAATCCTGATCTTGGACGAACCCACCGGGGTTCTGACCCCTTCGGAGGCGGATCATTTGTTCCGCATCCTTGAAGGGCTGAAGGAACAGGGAAAGACGATTATCCTGATTACGCACAAATTGCGCGAGATCATGGAAGTGACTGACACGGTTTCGGTGATGCGACGTGGTGAGATGACCTCGACCGTCAAAACTGCCGACACCTCGCCCGAGGATCTGGCGGAACGCATGGTGGGTCGCAAGGTATTGTTGCGGGTCGATAAGAAACCCGCCGCGCCGGGCGCAACCATCTTGAAGGTGGAAAACCTGAGGGTTGTTGACGACAGTAAGGTTGAACGTGTCAAAGGCATATCCTTCGAGGTTCGCGCGGGCGAAATCCTTGGTATTGCCGGGGTTGCCGGAAACGGACAGACCGAATTGCTGGAGGTTCTGGGCGGCTTCATGAAAGCCACCGGCCGCATCGAAGTGAAGGGGGAAGAGATCGACCTGACGGGCAAATATTCCGACGGTCAATCACGCCGCCATCGTGGCATTGCCCATGTGCCCGAGGACCGTCAGGCCGAAGGGCTGATTATGGAATATGCGGCGTGGGAAAATGCCGTATTCGGCTATCACCACGAACCCGAATACCAAAAAAACGCCCTGCTGATGGATAACGCCAAGATCAAAGAGGTCACGGCAGGTATGATGGAACGTTTCGACGTTCGCCCGCCTAACCCCAAACTTTTGGCCAAGAATTTTTCAGGCGGCAACCAACAAAAGATCGTTTTGGCCCGCGAGATCGAGCGCAATCCCGACTTGCTGCTGATTGGTCAACCGACCCGCGGCGTTGATATCGGCGCGATCGAGTTCATCCACAAACGCATCATCGAATTGCGCGATGAAGGCAAGGCGATCCTGTTGGTCAGCGTAGAACTGGACGAGATCATGTCCCTGTCCGACCGCATCGCCGTCATGTTTGACGGCCAGATCATGGGCGAGCGCCTGCCAGCCGACACGGACGAGCGCGACCTTGGCCTGCTGATGGCCGGGATCACGGAACGCAAGGGGGCGGCATAATGGATAAGATGCCACGCTGGGCTGATGTCATTCTGGTGCCGCTGATCAATATCTCGCTAGCCTTTATCGCGGCGGGTCTTGTGGTGATGGCCATTGGGCAAAACCCATTAGATATGATGTATTACATGGTGAAGGGGGCGTTGGGCTCGTCGTCAGGCATCGGTTACACGATGTATTATGCCACCAACTTCATCTTTACCGGACTTGCCTTTGCCGTCGCGATGCACGCCAAACTGTTCAATATCGGTGGCGAGGGACAAGCCATTATGGGCGGGGTTGGCGCAGCCATTGTGCTTTTGGCAGTGCCGTGGCCTCATTGGACGTTGGCGCTACCGTTTGCGATCCTTGGCGCAGCGGCGTTGGGTGCGGCATGGGCGGCGATCCCGGCGTATCTTCAGGCTAAACGCGGCAGCCATATCGTGATCACCACGATCATGTTCAACTTCATCGCAGCGGCAATCATCGGGTTCCTGCTGAATGGCTGGATGAAAGACCCCACAACCCAAAACGCCGAGACCCGCAATTTTGGTGAAGGGGCGCATTTGCCAACCTTCCATGAAATGCTGGCCCCGTTCGGGATCGAGTTTTCCAAATCCGCCCCGGCGAATTTCAGCTTCATTCTGGCGCTGGTTTGCGCGTTTCTGGTCTGGATCCTGATTTGGAAAACGCGCCTTGGCTATCAGATCCGGGCGTTTGGCTGGTCGCCATCAGCCACGGCGTATGCGGGGATATCCTCGGTCCGTGTCACGATTATCGCCATGTTGATTTCCGGCGGATTGGCCGGATTGCTGGCGATTAATGTCGTGATGGGCGAACAGGAACGCTTGATCAAAGAGTTTGTCGAGGGCGCTGGATTCATGGGAATCGCCGTGGCCCTGATGGGCCGCAATCATCCCTTTGGGATTGTGTTGGCTGGCCTGCTGTTCGGCATGCTGAACCAAGGGGGGTTCGAACTGCTGTGGGAGATGCCCGATATCAGCCGCGAGATGGTATTGGTTATTCAAGCCTTGATCATCATTTTTACCGGCGCGCTGGATCGCATGACCCGTGACCCGCTGGAAAAACTGTTCATCATGATGCGCAACCGACGGGAGGCCGCGTGATGGAGACCCTGTCTGAACATTTGCCGCAGTTGCTGTTGGGCTGGTCGATCCAGTGGATGGGTGTGCTGTCACCCGGCCCGGGTGTGGCGTTGATCATGGCGGTCGCGACCAGTCGGGGCCGCGGTCCGGCGGTGATGACCTGCTTGGGGATAGGCATGGGCGCGGTTGTGCTGTCTATTGCAACGGTGCTGGGTATCGCCGCGCTGTTTTCGCAAATGGCTGACCTGATGATGATCGTCCGCTTTATCGGCGCGGCCTATCTGCTTTATCTGGCGTATAAATCTTTCCGCACAGCTATTCTGCTACCCCCTTTGAACCTGCAAGCCGCGCCGGTCAGCCGTCACCGGACGGCCGCTGCGGGCTTCTTCATGCAAATCTCGAACCCAAAGGCGATTTTCTTCTGGCTGGCCGTGGCCGCAGCAGGCGGCGTTGGCAACGCACCGCTGCCGATAATCGTACTGTTTGTCACCGGCGCCTTTTTCAATTCCTTCGTCGGGCATTCAGCTTATGCGCTTCTGCTCTCCTCTGCTCCGTTTCGCGCCGGATATGTCCGCGCACGCCGCTGGGTTGAGGGAACGTTGGGCATTTTCTTTACGCTGTTTGCCTTCAAACTTGCAACGGACCGGAGCTGACCCATGGATTTCCTGCAAGTCATCCTGACGCTTGATATGACGATCCGCCTGTCGGTGGTGTTGCTGCTGGCGTGCCTTGCCGGGCTGTTTTCCGAACGTTCGGGTGTTGTCGACATCGGGCTGGAAGGCAAAATGCTGATCGCTGCGTTTGCAAGTGCCGCTGTGGCTTATGAATCTGGTCATGTCTGGATCGGTGTGCTGGCCGGATGCGGCGCGGCGCTGCTGTTTTCAGCGATCCACGGGATTGCGTCGATCATCTATCGCGGGGATCAGATAATCTCGGGCGTGGCGCTGAATTTCTTAGCCTCGGGCCTGACGATTGTGATCGGCGACGCGATTTATAACAAGGGTGGGCAGACACCGGTGCTGACAGGCAGCGCACGGTTCGAGGATATCACCCTACCCTTCGCGGATGCGGTGGCAGATGTCCGGCTGCTGGGTCCGATTTATTCCGAGCTGATCTCGGGCCATAAATCCATCGTTTACTATGCGTTCATGATCGTTCCAGTCGTATGGTGGGTTCTGTATCGCACCCGGTTCGGCCTGCGACTACGTGCGGTTGGGGAGAATCCGGCCTCGGTCGATACGGCAGGGATTTCAGTTTACATGATGCGGTTTAAGGCGCTGGCGATCACCGGCATTCTATGTGGTTTGGCGGGCGCATACCTGTCCACCGCGCAGGCGGCCGGCTTTGGGCGTGAGATGACGGCCGGTCGCGGCTATATCGCACTGGCAGCGCTGATTTTTGCCAATTGGCGGCCGATCCATGCGATGGGGGCCTGTCTGTTGTTCGGCTTCCTTGAGGCGATTTCGAACCTTTATCCGAACATCGACGTTTTCGGCTTGTTTACCATTCCGGTCCAGTTTACGCAGGCGCTGCCTTATATCCTGACTGTGGTGATCCTCGCCGGTTTTATCGGCAAAGCGATCCCGCCGAAGGCCGTCGGGCAACCCTACGAGAAAGAGCATTAACCAACCCCAACTGGGTGAGACATGCAAATCTACCTGCCGATTGCCGAGGTCTCGGTTAACATCTTCCTGTTGCTGGGACTTGGCGGGCTCGTTGGTATTCTGTCAGGCATGTTCGGGGTTGGTGGTGGATTTTTGATGACGCCGCTGCTGTTTTTCATCGGCATCCCCCCGGCGGTTGCGGTGGCGACAGAGGCCAACCAGATTGTCGCGTCATCCTTTAGCGGTGTGCTGGCGCATCTCAGGCGAAAAACCGTAGACCTGAAGATGGGTGCCGTGCTGCTGATAGGCGGCCTGATTGGTGCAGCGCTGGGGGTTCAGGTCTTTAAAATGCTGCGTGAGATTGGTCAGGTCGATTTGCTGATCTCGCTATCTTATGTGGTGTTCCTTGGCGTTATTGGTGGGTTGATGTTTCTGGAAAGTTTACGTGCCATCCGCCGCGCGAAACGACCCGGACCCAAGCCAAAGATTAAGCGACATACCTGGATTCACGGCCTGCCGTTTAAAATGCGATTCCGAACATCGAATCTTTATATCTCCGTCATACCACCGTTGGTCGTCGGGGCGCTTGTCGGGGTACTCGCAGCAATCATGGGGGTTGGTGGTGGGTTCATCATGGTGCCCGCGATGATTTACGTGCTGGGGATGCCGACAAAGGTGGTTGTGGGGACATCCCTGTTCCAGATTATCTTCGTCACTGGCTTTACCACGCTGATGCACGCCACGCAGAACCACACAGTGGACGCGATGCTGGCGCTGCTGCTATTGCTGGGTGGCGTTGTGGGTGCGCAAATCGGGGCGCGGATTGGCGTGAGGATGAAGGCCGAGCAGTTGCGCATTCTGCTTGCCCTTATGGTTCTGGCGGTCTGCGGGAAGCTGGCGGCAGACCTGATCTTCATGCCCTCTGAACTCTATTCGATTGGGGAGAGCGGGCATTGATACGAGCGCTGATCCTTTGTCTGATACTTGCCCTGCCTGTCAGTGCACAGGAAACGATTGTCACCGATCTCAGCCGCGATCAAGTGTCGATCACAGCGGATTTTCAAGGATCCGAGATTTTCATCTTCGGTGCCGTGAAACGTGACGCTCCTGTACTAGAGGGGGCCGGGCCACTTGATGTGATCATCGAGGTTTCCGGTCCTCCGGCCGAGCTGACCGTGCGTCGCAAGGACAAACGGTTTGGAATCTGGGTCAACGCCGACAGTGTGACGGTGGATCGCGCACCCAGCTTTTACACCATCGCCGCTACCAGCCCGATGGGTGACATCCTGTCGGACCGCGAGCGCCAATCGCGAAATTTGGGTCTGGATTTCGCGGTGCAAGGCGAGGCCGAGGATTTCCGCGCCGCAGTCATCCGGATAAAACAGGCAGAAGGCAACTATGCCACCGAAGAAACCCCTGTAAATCTGACCGAGGATACGCTGTTCACGACCGAAGTCGCACTGCCCGCCAACCTGATCGAGGGGGACTATACCGCCACGATCTATCTGGTCCGAAACCAACAGATTATCAGCGCCTCGTCGCAGGTGATCGAAGTGCGCAAGGCCGGGTTGGAGAAATGGCTGTATGACATGGCACAGGATCAAGCGCTTTGGTACGGGTTGATGTCGCTGGCGGTGGCGTTGTTGGCAGGTTGGGGCGCGTCAGAACTGTTCCGGCTGCTCCGCCGTTAAGACCAAGTTAGGTGCCGGAATATCGAGATCGGCTGTCGACAGTGGTTCGGCAGGTTTGGCCAACATGTATCGCGTCACCCAATGCAGACGTGTTTCCGCCCGCGTGATTGCCACATAGGCCAGCCGTTTCCACATCGCTATCCCTGCCTCGGTCCGGCCGGATTTATAGGCGGCCCAGATATCGGGGGCAAAGACCTGCACCTCGGGCCATTGCGAGCCTTGCGCCTTGTGAATGGTGACGGCGGCGCCGTGCAGAAATGTCGCGCCCATGCTCGCCGCGGAGACAATTTCCGGCTCTTCCCGATCCGGGGCTTCGATCTGGATAATGGTGGCTGCGTTGACCTGCGGGTCTTCGGCACCAACAACGAAAAGCCGAGAGAATCCGGGCTTGCGACCGGGTTCCAGATAAATCACCTGCGCCCCCTTGATCAAACCGCGCGCTTCCAGGTCTATTCGTTTCTTGCGGTGTTTCAGGGGCAGTTCGATGCCGTCACAAATCAGCGGCTCACCCGACAGTAGCCCGGTATCGGGTGCGTCATAGGCTTTGCGAAACGCCTGTATCAGCCGAACGCGCGTTGCGTTACGCCAAACCAGAACCGGGGATCGCGCCATCAGCGCTGCGTCGACGCGGGGCGTAACAATGACACGGTCATCTTGTGCCGCGGCCTGTTCCACCATCCGTTCAAACGCTTCGAAGGTCAGGTCCGGATCACCCAGTGCGTGGGCAAGGTCGAGGATCGGATTATCCGCCTCCTGCCGATGAATTCGGTGCAGGGTTAGCTTGTGATCCTCGGGCAGTTTGTCAAAGCTCATGCTGCCGGACTGACCAACAGGGGCCAACTGGGCAGGGTCACCAAACAGGATAAGGGTTGAAAAAATCTCTTTTAAATCATCAAGTTGCTTATCGTCCAGCATCGAACTTTCATCGACAAATCCGATGTCGAGCGGGTCGTCACGACGGCTCCAACCGGTGATAAAGTCTGATCCCCGCAATCCTGCTGCCGCTAGGGCACCGGGTATCGAACTGTGCTGCTGGTAGAAGGTGTACGCACGATCAAGCGCGGCCTCTGTCAGCCCTTCGATTTCAGGTTTCGGACCGTCACCGGCCAACCATTCGGCGATCTTTTCGTATTCAGGGTCGTAAACTGGCGTATAGATTATCCGGTGGATCGTCGTTGCTGGCACACCGTTATTGCGCAGAACGCTTGCCGCCTTGTTGGTTGGCGCCAGGATCGCCAGCGTCCGTTTGTCCTTGCGCTTGCCTTCATAGTCACCTGAGACCGTTTCGACCCCTGCCGCCGTCAATGATTTTACAAGCTGGCCAAGCAACATCGTCTTTCCCGATCCCGCCTTGCCCAGCACCGCATAGACCTGTTGACCCGCCGTAGAGGTGGGACCAAGGGTTTCATTTTCCAGATCGACACCGGCAGCTTTCAACGCCTCGGCGATCTGGTCAAACGCGTCCGCCTGGTCCGCTGAAAATGTAAGCTGCCCTGTCATCTGAACCTTGTAGCGGGCAGTCCTAAGATTGACTAGGCGGCAATTGCCTGAGGTTGCGTAAAGGTGGGGAAAGACCTGTCGAACCACATTTCGACGTCTTTCGCGTTCATACGAGATTTGCGACAGATATTTGACTTGGCCGCAGCGGTGATGGGCCAAAGTGCGGCGGCGATTTCTTCGTTCCCGTTGCCTGCCCAGCCAATCACTTCGGGAATCCAACCGATCCGTTTGTAGATCGCCAACGTGTGCGTATAGACAATCCCGATCGAGTAGGTCAGCCCGAAACGCACCCCCAGTTCACACCCGGCCAGCAGCAGGGCGGCAGCCACCTCGCGATGACGGGACGATTCCAGATGTGGCGAGATACAATACCGGGTGCATTCCCAGATGGTCGGGCTGATGATTTTCAAACCGTCCGTCAGATGTGTGAAATGATCATTGACCATGGTGCGTCCAACGGTCGGCAAGACGCGGATCGAACCGCCGTGGCTGCCATCCTCTAGCTCCCAAATGGCATAAAGGGGATTGAGACCGTCATATTGGTCGACTTCGTAACCGTTTTCATCCAGCGTCACCTCCCATCCATGGCGGCGTTTGAATTGTTCAGCCCGGTCAAGAAACATGGTGGCTTTCAGGCGGGGGAACGCGTCAAGCTGGTTGGCGTATTTATAACGGATCATATGGGGAACCTCCTGATTTACGTTGCGACGCAACTAAGTGGAGGCCGTTAAAAAACGCCGAACGTACGGTGATCGTTCACATGACGCAACAGCGCTAGACGGAGATAACCCCTCGGGCGACAGCAAGGGCGACGGCATGTGTGGTATTCAACGCACCCAATTTGTATCGTGCGGAATCGATATATACCCGCAAGGTGTGTTCCGAGATTTGCAGTTTTTCCGCTGTCTGCGAGCGGCTGAAGCCAATGCCCAGATATTTTAACACATCCTGTTCACGCGGTGACAGCTCAGCATAGGTTGGATCGGCTTCCGTGTTCACCAGTTTCAACACATGCTGATGGACATAGTGACTGATCAGCATGAAATCGTGAACGTTTTCATGGATATAGCCGTTCCAGTCATGATCATTGCTGCGATGATTGATTGCAAACAGGGCATGCTGGCCATTCGGCCCACGAACCGGGATCGTAAACCCCTGATTACCGACGCCAAATTCTATTGCCTCGTGGAAAAATGCGCGGGACCGTTTCGATGACCAATCCAATTGACGCCATTCCATCGGTTGGAAATACCGCAAGGTCGACAGGACGACCGGATCGATATTGACGTAATTTTCTTCTTGATAGCGCGCCGACCAGCGCGGATCATAGGTCGTGGCATAGTAAGGGTGACCGTTCAGGTTGGTCGCCAAATAGGTTGCGTGTTCTATGCCATAGATCTCACGCAAGGAGTCGCAAAGCCTGGTCGGCTCGTTATATAAGTCGGTGCTCTCCAAGCATTCGAGGAAGCGTTCCAGCTTGCGCGTCATTCGATTTCACAATTTGCTTTGGCTGAGAATCTGTCCGGATTTCGGTTGCCGCGACCAAAATTGCATCGTCGAGATGTTCCGCGAGATCCGTCATAAACTGTTTCTGCGCAAAGCTGCGCAGATCTTTCAATACGTCAATCATCCACTCGTTATTCATGATAACTATCCTTAAAGTTGTATATAAATTGTGCAATTAAACCTCGACGGAATCAACTGTTATATCTACTCGCCAATTATAGCCCCCTGTTTATGGGGAGGTGATAGATTCTAAGATATTGATTTTAAAGCAAGCGTGGTTTGTTTACGTTACGTAAAGAGCCGCGTGTAGCAATCGAATGAAATTCGCTTTCACACATTCCTATTGGTCTAGATGATTCTCGGAAAACGCGACTGGTTGGGGAAAATAATGAGAGATACTGTTTGCATAATAGCTAAGCAGTTTCTCCCCTTTTGGTTGAATTTCGTAGCGCCCACCCACCTCGTCAAGAATATGTCGCGAGGTCAACATCCGTAATCCGACATCGACAGCATAGTCCTCGTCCGCATGTGGAATGTGGCTGTAGATTTGTCGTGCCGCCAGTGACGTCCAGATATTGTGACATGACGATTTGATCTGAAGTTTGGTGAGCGGGGCGTCAGCGGACAGAACCACGTGGGACACCAAAGATACCGGCAGCACAGGCACGATATTGGCGATGCGATCAAGCAGCTCCTGCCCCAAACGTTCGGTGCTGTTTTCTGGTGTCGTTTTCATGAAGCTGTTAAGATCGAGAGGCGTCCCAAAACTGACGCACGCATAACCGAACCGGTAGAAACGGCCCGAAATACGCAGCCAAAGCTGATGGGCGATGAACCGGAAAAATACCCCAAAGCGGAATGTGAACCGGCCGTCATCCGATCCGGTCAGAACGCGGTCTTCGAGCACTCGGTCATAGTTGAGTCCAACAGGGATGAACACGACGTTACGGGATCGGTCCGGAACGAAATCGGCAATGATATAGCTGAGCAATCCCAGTTTGGGCTTCTGCAAGGCGCCATCTTTGCTAAGTCCACCCTCGGGGAAAATCGCCTGTGTGACGCCGCCTTCGGTGGCGTGCTGGACATATCGTGCCAGAACCCGTCGATAAAGCGCATTGCGTGACTTGCGCCGGATAAAATACGCGCCCATGGACCGGATCAATTGCTGAAGCGGCCAAACCCTCGCCCATTCGCCAACGGCATAGGACAGGGCAGAGCGTTCGGCGGCAAGAAACGTCACGAGCACGTAATCCATGTTCGAGCGGTGGTTCATGACAAATATCACAGTCGCATCCTTGTCGACTTCACCAAGCGAACGGTCATCAACCATGCCAATACGGACCCGATAGAGCGCATTCGAAATGAAACGCGATATCCGGGTACCAAACCCAAAATAGGCCAATGCCGAGAACGAAGGCACAATCTCACGCGCGTAGCGCTCGGCCTTGTCGGCGGCGACTTCGGCGGGAATACCCTCGTCACGGGCAAAGCTGACGATGGCTTCCATCACCTTTGGATCGTGGGTCAGGCGGTCGATCATGACCTTGCGCCGCGTCAATTTGAATGGCTGTATCTTCAGTTCCAGCCGCTCGTTCAGCTTGTCGATAACGCGGTTCACACGGCGGCGCAAAAACCAGCGAACTGACGGGACGAACAAGCGGTCAAACAAAGCGACAAACGCCAGAATTCCCACTGGCACTGCAACCCAGATCGGAACCGAAATTTCCCCCATCATTCGAGCAACGTCGCAGAGAAATGACGTTACGTCCACAATTACCTGTCGACGCCATATTTCCGACCAAATTGTTGGGTAAGCTTAGAACCAGTCTCAAGTTGTTAGTGTTCGTTTAAGGGGTATCAAGATGGACCATTCCTGGACAAAAGTAATCGCCCTGACCGCCAGTTTTGCCGGACTGTTCGCCAGTAACGCCGTCGCTCAGAACCGTTGGGTCACGATTGCCAATGAAACCGGCTATACGATGGTCGAGTTTTATTCAGCGCAGGCAGCAGCGCCAGGGTGGGGAACCGAAATTCTGGGTGATCTGGACCTGAGAAATGACGGTCGGGTAGATATCAATTTCGATGATGGCACCGAAAATTGCCTGTTTAACTTCCGCGCAGTGTTTCAGGACGGTGGTGTGGTTGAAAGTGCGATCGTGGATGTTTGCAAGATCGGGGCTTTCACCTTTAACTAGCTATCGGATTTGTGAAGTTTCCGCCACAAAGGTCTGACGTCATAGGCCGCGACGGCAACCCCAAGCGGCAGCATCCAGAAGCCCAGAATCGGCAACATGCCAAAGATGCCTCCGACGATCAGAAGTAATCCCACAACCAATCGAACACCTGGTGGCAAATGATCACGCATCCAGTGAAGCGCCGCGGTAATTCGACGTTTCAATCGGTCTTTTGCAGAGTCAGCCATTCCCAATTACCCGTATTCGCCATGTCCCTTCGATATGGGGCTCTGGCAGACTGGCTTCAAGCTTGACCGGTCCCGCTATAGCGTGCGTTCGACCATCATCTTCTTGATTTCTGCAATTGCCTTGGCAGGGTTGAGACCTTTGGGGCAGGTTTGCGTGCAATTCATGATGGTGTGGCAGCGGTAAAGTTTGAACGGGTCTTCCAGTTCATCCAGCCGTTCGCCGGTGGCTTCGTCACGGCTGTCGATGATCCAGCGATAGGCATGTAAAAGTGCTGCGGGGCCAAGATAGCGATCACCATTCCACCAATAGCTGGGGCAGGATGTCGAGCATGATGCGCACATCACGCATTCATAAAGTCCGTCCAGCTTGCGGCGATCTTCGATGGACTGACGCCATTCAGTTGCCGGACGATTGGTTTTGGTTTCCAACCATGGCATGATCGACGCATGCTGGGCATAGAAATGCGTAAGGTCGGGGACCAGATCCTTCACCACAGGCATATGTGGCAACGGATAGATTTTTACGTCACCCTTGACCTCATCAAGGCCGTAAATACAGGCGAGCGTATTGATCCCGTCAATATTCATGGCGCAGGACCCGCAAATCCCCTCGCGGCAGGAGCGACGGAAGGTCAGCGTGGGATCAATCTCGGTTTTAATCTTGATTAGGGCGTCCAGCACCATCGGACCGCAGGTGTCAATATCCAGAAAATAGGTATCAAGGCGCGGGTTCTCGCCAGTGTCCGGATCCCAACGGTAAATCTTGAAGGCGCGGATATTTTTGCCCTCGGGTTTTGGCCAGATTTTACCCACAGTAATGCGTGAGTTCTTGGGGAGCGCAAATTCAGCCATGTAGCTATCTTCCCTGTTTAGCTGCGCGGACCAAGAATGTCCGCTATGATCCTGTCTATCGCAAGGGCGCGAGCCTTGAAGGAATGCAGATCAATCATAGACCGGGCAAACCCTTGTCGCGATACGTGTTCCTGGCTGTCCTCCGCAAGTATTGCGTCATAGGCGGCACGAACCTCGTCAGGGGAGGTGCAGCGCCAAACGTGCGGCGCGAATGCCGACGGAAGACCTTGGACATTGTCTACAATGACAGGCGCACCACACGCAAGTGCGTCAAAAAGTCGATTGGACACATAACCAAACTGGCGCATCGATGGAAAGTGGTCGCACAGGACAATTTGCGCGGAACGATACAGTTCGCCGACCTGATCGTTGGGAAGAAAATCCTGCACAACATGCGGTTCCGCAGGGGTTCCGGTCCACCCCGGACCATAAAGTTTGACGTCCAACCCGGCCTCTAACGCCATTGCAACAATTGGGCGCATCGGGTGGCCAGGCATATGGTTGCTGCCAACAAAAGCGATGCCGCTACGTTTTTCTTGTTCGGGCGGAAACATAACCCGATCATCAAAAGCCTGCATCAATGTAGAACTGGGGGTCGTATATGGTGTGCGGAGACGCTCGTTTTCACCATCGGTCAGTGACGCAAACATCACGTGATCTGCGGCGTTATATTCCCGGGAAAGGTCCAGGCGATTTCTGGCCTTCTTGCCAGGATAGATCACCCATAAAATATGGGGTTTGCCGGTATCATCGGGATAGGCGTCATAACCCCGCAGATTGATATCAATATCCGAAAAGTGCGGATCCCGGGACCATTCCGGTAAACAATCGATACGAACATTATGACCGATGGCTTCCAACGCCTCGGCTATGCCGACGGCAAAATGCCAATCCCCCCACTTCAGACGTTTGCGTGGACGGCGGACACTGGTCTTGATGGCAATTTTCCAACCTTGACCTGTCATGTCGCGGCGCTTTCCACCGGCTCACTTACCCATATGGTCAAGCGCCACGCGTTCTATTTCGAGTGCGCGCGCGTCAAAGCTGTGTTTTTGCATCTCAGACTGTGCAAAGGCAATACGAGCGGCCTTGTGTTTCGCCGTTTCCTGCGCGGCGGCATGGGTCGCCTCGCGAAAACTTGCCTGATCCTTGAAGGTATAAACCCAGGGTAGAAACTCTATTGGTAGGCTTTCCACATGGTCGGTCACCACCGCGGCCCCACACGCAAGCGCGTCAAAAATACGGTTAGAGACAAATCCGTCCCGAGCCATATCCTCGCGGTGATCATTCAGGACGGCGGCGGCGTTCGCGTAATAATACCGCAGTTCGGCATTATCGATATGTTCGCCCCGCAAATACGCCTTGGCACGAGGATTCTCCTGCCAACGCGAGCCATAGATATCCAGTGGCAGATTGTCATCCATCGCCCATTCCACAGATCGGCGGCCACCACGTTTGTTGAAACCGACAAACAGGAAGCTGCTGGTCTGATGGGTTCGGCACGGAAATTTCGTGCGGGCGTCGAACGCCTGAAGCAATGTGGATACCTTGTGATTGCCAATCTGATCCCCCAACGTTTTGGTGAAAGGTTCCGACGCGACGAACACGTGATCCATCTGGCGCATTTCGTCCAGATTCAGGTCACCGGACCCATAGATGAACCACATCAGATTGGTCTTGGACGCCACCGGTGCAAAATCATCAACGCCTTTGATAAACAGGTCGATGTCCACATCGGGGCGGTCCTCGGCATGGGTCTTGCGAGAGTCAACACGCACGGTATGACCACGACGTTCCAGCGCTTCGCCCAGTGATTTGGCAAACGGGTAGTCACCATAGGTCAGCATCCGACGCGGAGACCAGGCACCCGTCACAATCGAAAATGACAGGCTGTGCTTGGATTTGACCGTCGCTTTTGCTTCGTACCGCCAAGGTGCTGATTTAGCAGGTTTTACCCGCAGCGCATCGTAATATTTTGTATCACCATATTCTTCCAGCGTGACATCCATCCATTCGTTGATGATGACATCATAATTGTCTTTAAGGACCGTCGATTTGGGATCGAGGTCCGAGATGACAACCAATCCCGTAGGTTTGCAGTCATAGGCATCAATCGTCAGATCAGGGCGATATTTCTGAAGGATCGGGACCAGCTTCCAGACATCACCGGTCCATGCGGATGTTTGCGTCTGATCCCAATCCCTAAGCGCCATAACATTATTCCAAGGCATACAATCGTGTAGAACGATGCGCCCATCTTTGGACATGTATTTTTCTGTATTATAGAAATCGCGCAACAGGAATTCGAACAGATGCATTCCATCAAGAAACGCTAAATCGACTTTGTGACCCAGATTCTTCATCGCATCTGATGCGTAAAAATCGTCGCTGGTTTGCTGATACATCAGCACCGAGGGTTTGTTTTGGATCACGTCATGCATAAGGGTAAAGGCGGGATCGATGGCAATCGAATGTGTTCGGGATTTGCACAGACTGTCCCCGTGACGTGTTCCCACTTCCAGATACCAAGCCGGCAACAACCGATCGTGCATTTCTGCAAGAAAACTAAGGTAGTTTTCACCTCGTGCCTTGATAAACGCCATTATTTCCCCGTTTTCATTCTTTTGATTCAGGCTGAGTGATATCGTTATAAACAGCCAAACGCATCACTATTTGTCTTTTGAACCGCGAAACTCTTCGATCCAGCTATAATCATTTTCATATCCAAGCGCGATCAGATCGTCAGCGTGACGTTGAAAGTAGATATCTGCAAGTTCAGGAGAGAATTCGCGACGCCAGCGCGCCGGTTTTCCTGATTGAACGTGGGAATCTCGACTGTCCTTATCCCGCATTTCCGGATTGAGCCCGCCAAACAGGCTGTTGCGCCAGAACAGATCGACTGCTTGGTCCAGTCGCTCGCCCGCAAAGCCGCAATTTGCCATGAAGGCTCGGAACAAGGAGCAATCATGGTCCGAGATTAAATCTTCATACTTGATGTCTGTGACATTTGGATGGTCATACGGCCATGCCAGCATTTGTTGCAAGGTGGCCAAATGCATATTTTCCATCTCGAACAAATATCGATCCAGGTCATTGGTCATATCCTGCAATATCTGTTGATAGGTTTTGCCACGCCACTTGTCCTGCGGCGTAAACAAGAACTTCTCGAAGCTGCGCGATGTGGTCATGTGATAAGACATTCCTGAAATTAATACGTCTCGTGGATCCCTGATGATATGTAGGAAGCGCGCGTCAGGATTATCCCACAAAGGTTGGGGAAATACCGACGCCCAATTGAACAGGAATGCCGTGCCGTTTTCCGGAATGCGGGCAAGGGCGGCAGCGCGAGCAACCTGAAAATGTGGAATGTCCATTCGGCGCCCGATCTGTCGGAACACCTTCTTCATCCAATGTGTGCCGGTTTTGTGATGGGTGCCAACACAGATCAGATATCGCTTTCCCATAAGTAGTCCTGACGCGTGCTATAACTTGATCGACCCATGTCGAAACAACGACTTGGGCACGGTTTAACGGTCAGGCACGAATTCGAAAAGCCATTTCTTCGATCTGAATGGCACGGGTGTCAAAGCTATGGTGTTCACGCATATATTCTGCAAATGCCCGACGGGTCGCCCGACGCTCATCAGATTCGTGTCGCACCGCATCGACACATTGCGCGAAGCTGTTGGAATCTGAATAAATGTTGATCCATTCCTGTAAATCTTTTGGCAGACCTGCAACATCGTCTGAGATCAAAGGAACGCCACAGGCCAGCACGTCAAACACACGATTGGATATAAATCCTTCGCGACGCATGTCGTCCCAGTGATCATTGAGAACACATCCGGCGAGCGCATAATAATTCTGGAGTTCCTCATTTGCGATCCGCTCGGCGAGCACGCGCGAAGCCGCGATCGGGTGGTTGTGCCAGCGAGGGCCATATAGGCGAAGCGGCAAATCCTGGTCGATCGCGAATTCGACCGAACTTCGACGAGGCTTCCGGTTCATACCCACGAACAAAAAATCGTCCGAAGGCGAGGATTGCACCGGATACATAAGGTCAGCGTCAAAAGCCTATAGCAAGGGCGAAATCTTCGCCCCGTGTATTGCCCGCAGCTTTTCCGTCCAAGGCTGAGAGGCGACAAAGACGTGGTCCATTGCCCTTAGTTCGGTTTCGCCGACTGAATAGGGATGAGAAATCATCAACATCATCGTTAGCCGCGAAGGATGGCGCGGTATCTCGGCCATCCCGCGGATGAACAGGTCGACATCTGTTTCCGCTTTTTCGTCCTGATGAGATTTCATGGAATCGATGCGGACCTTGTGTCCGCGTTTTTCGAGGGCTTTTCCCAATGACTGTGCAAAGGCAAAATCACCCCAGTTCTGCATACCTTTGTTCCGGCGGGCAGCAATGACAATTGAAAAATTTAACGGGGTCGATATCACACGAGTTGCCATTCGTGCCATAATTTGGTTCCCGCCTGAAGGTCAGGCAGGAACCGAATGTTGTCAGCGATCACCCAAAGATGCGATCAATGTGCCGCCATTCTGAATGAACAGGATCGCGCGGTCCTGCTGTTCCGGGGTCAGCGTATTCCAGATACGCTCTTCATCCGGGGTCAGGTTCAGCGCCGCAATCTGGGCGTTGCGATGGATCGAGTCCTCGGAAAGCCCTGTACAGGCTGTCAGGGCGGCGATCGATGCTATTGCGAACAGTTTAGCGAGTTTCATTATGTCCCTCCGACAATTTGGCCATTGGCCTCAAGATTATTCATGCATCTATCAAAAACGAGTTGCGGGTCATCACCGCGGATAAACGAGTCGCTAAGTGATATGCCCAGACTCGCGCTTGGACCACCTGTTCCGACGCTGAATGACGCATTCCCTTGCGGGCCTCGCGCTGCATCGGCTTTGTCTTCGCACAACGCACGCGCTTCAGCATAGCTGTATTGTGGCGGAGTGCAGGCGGTCAGAACAAGTCCTGTCACCACGACCAAAGTAAGCGAACGGAGCATGATCTCCCCTTCTCAATACACCCTGGCTTTTGGGGCGATCTTCTTTAGATCGATCCCGCCCTGATCCTCGGGTGTGAGGGGATCAAGGTGAACATCGCGGTAAGAGAGCGTAACCTTGCCCTTGGAGTCAAGCCTTGCAAGCGTATGTTTTCGCCAGTTTTTATCATCGCGGTCCGGGAAATCCTCGTGCGCGTGAGCGCCACGGCTTTCCTTGCGGGCTTCGGCAGAGACGATTGTCGCCAAGGCGTTCGGCATCAGATTCGTCAATTCCAGCGTTTCCATTAGGTCAGAATTCCAGATCATCGAGCGATCCGTTACCTTGATATCTGACATTTGGTCAGCCACGGCATACATGCGTTTCACACCCTGAGCGAGTGAGTCGGACGAGCGGAACACCGCCGCATCATCCTGCATCGCTTTTTGCATGGTCAGCCGCAACTCGGCGGTCGGGACCTGTCCATCGGCGTGACGGAGCGAATCGAATCGTTCAATTGCTTGATCGACACTGTCTGAATTTAGCGGCGCATTAGGCGCATCCGGATCAACAAATTCACCTGCGCGGATCGCAGCGGCGCGACCAAACACCACAAGATCGATCAAAGAGTTGGAGCCTAGACGGTTCGCCCCGTGGACCGAGGCACATCCCGCCTCACCCACGGCCATCAGACCGGGAAGGACACGGTCGTGGTCCTTGGCGGAAGGGTCCAGAACCTCGCCCCAGTAATTCGTCGGGATGCCGCCCATATTGTAATGTACGGTCGGCAGAACCGGGATCGGTTCCTTTGTCAAATCCACGCCGGCAAAAATCTTGGCGCTTTCAGAGATACCCGGCAAACGTTCCGCCAGCGTTTCCGGCGGAATGTGGTCCAGATGCAGGAACACGTGATCCTTGTTCGGCCCAACGCCGCGCCCTTCGCGGATTTCGATGGTGGAACAGCGGCTGACCACATCACGAGACGCAAGGTCTTTGTAGGTCGGCGCGTAACGTTCCATGAACCGCTCGCCCTCGGAGTTGGTCAGATACCCACCCTCGCCGCGGGCACCTTCGGTGATCAGGCAACCTGCGCCGTAGATGCCCGTGGGGTGGAATTGCACGAATTCCATATCCTGAAGCGGCAGACCCTGACGCGCGACCATCCCGCCGCCGTCGCCGGTGCAGGTGTGCGCCGACGTGCAGGAGAAATAGGCGCGGCCATATCCGCCTGTCGCCAGCACAACCATTTTTGCATTGAAACGATGCAATGTGCCGTCATCTAGCTTCCATGCCAGCAGGCCCTGACAGGCACCGTCTTCGGACATGATCAAGTCAATGGCGAAATATTCGATGAAGAATTCCGCGTTGTTCTTCAGAGATTGGCCATAAAGCGTATGCAGGATCGCGTGTCCGGTGCGGTCGGCTGCGGCACAAGTGCGTTGCACCGGAGGACCTTCGCCAAATTCTGTGGTGTGGCCGCCAAAGGGACGCTGATAGATTTTGCCTTCCTCCGTTCGCGAAAAAGGCACACCGTAATGTTCCAGCTCGTAAACCGCCTTGGGGGCTTCGCGCGCCAGATATTCCATCGCATCCGTGTCACCCAGCCAATCGGATCCTTTGACCGTGTCATACATATGCCACTGCCAATTGTCCGGCCCCATATTCGCAAGAGACGCGGCAATTCCCCCCTGCGCGGCCACAGTGTGTGAACGGGTTGGGAAAACCTTGGTCACGCATGCCGTTTTCAGCCCTTGTTCGGCCATGCCGAGTGTCGCGCGCAGACCTGCGCCACCTGCCCCCACAACAACAACGTCATAGGTATGGTCGATAAATTCGTATGCGGACATGAGATACTCCGGTCAGAGGGCGATTTTGGCGACGGCGAAAACGCCAGTCAGGCCAAACAGCCAGCAGAAAAGCGTGTTAGAAAGCAGAAGGAAGTTCCGCCAGAATGGTCCGTGCACATAATCTTCGATGACAACCTGCAAACCCAGTTTCAGGTGCAGAAAGGCCGTTATGAAGAAAGCCATTGCGATAATCGCGTTGATTGGATGCGAATAGGCTTCGATCACGCGGTCATAGCTCTCGCCGACATTGTAGGCGAAGGGCAGGACAAATAAAATGACCAGCACGATCAGGGCAATTGCTGTCACGCGCTGAGTAACGAAATGATGGGTCCCATCTTTGGCCGAACCCAGGCCTGTGACGCGTTTTCGATCTGTCAGGAAGCTCATACGATCACCACAGTCAGAATTGTCAGAAGCACGGACAAAACAAGGACAACGACTGATGTCGATTGCGCGAGTTGTTTCTCTAGCCCGATAATGACGTCCCACAAGAGATGGCGAATGCCATTGCAGGCGTGAAACCAAAGCGCCCAAAGCGAACCCACAAGGATCACTATCCCGAACCAACTGGTCAGGACGGCGTTGGCCGTTTCGAAATATTCCGGCCCGGTTGAAGCGGCCAGAAACCACCAGACCACCAGAACAAGACCAAGCGTCAATCCCACGCCTGTTATGCGGTGCATGATGGACGTGAACATCGTCAGGCTGAAATGATACACAGACAGATGCGGTGAAAGCGGGCGGTTGCCTCGGTTAACGTCGGCCATGCATGCTCCCTTTTCTTGTGTTTGCTGGCTTCATAAGGCGTTTTTTCCAGCAATCCAAGAGGGATTCCCCGAATTCAGTGGTTGGCGTTAGGGACCTCGACATCTGCCCGACGCCGTGAGAGCGGCGGAATCAATTCGTTGCACATCAGTATTTTACTGCCTGAAGGGTCATAAAATGCGTTATCTTCGTTACATTCGGTCATTCTGACGCGAACTTTCGAGGTGAGCGAAAACTGATCATTCAACATTTTCACCGCATCTTCGATCACCTTGTGCGACGCTATGACATACTCGTTTCGCGACTGCGCATATTCATCAATGACCAGCCAATCGAACCCCGGAGCTTCACGGACGATGGTGTCAATTACCGTTCCCCAGGAATGTTCCACCATACGACGTTCATCCTGACACGTGTCCATCCGAGTTTCCGGCAGGCCATGTTCGCGCGCAAATTCATAGCGTTCGCGGGGAGCGCCGCCGTAGTAAATGCAAAGCGTGTTATAGTAACGCACTAGGTCAAGCGAATGCACACCTGCGTAATAGGGTTCGTAGTTCAAATATTTATGATGCGCCTGTAGATACTGATCGGCCGATGCCCAAGTGACATATTCGGCCATGTCAGGTGGCAGCAGGTATTCCGAAAGTAGAACAGCGAAATAATCGGCTGCATCCTCTTCGCGGGCATAGATCGGCAGATTGAGCTTATCAATCAGGGCGTGTCCAACCTCGTGATACAATGTCGCCAAGACATTGGCTTCGACATATGTCATGACGTCAGAATTGAATTCAGCTTCGGTCGCACCATCCGAGGATTTTGCATCCGGATTAAATGTATTTTTTGCGAATGCGCTGGACGCCAGAAGGGCAATAATTAGGGTTGTGATGTATCTGTACATGGCTGGCCTGCAAATAGGGATGCCAGCATAAAAGCAGCGCGCACCGATTCTGACAAGAATGCTATAGCTGACCTAACTTTATGTCAGGTGAGTATGTGCCCTCGACATCCTTGATCACAGCCTGCGCACAGCGCATGACTCCGCGCTTCTCGTCAAACGACATGGTGGGACTACCATACAATTCCCAACCCTTTGACAGGGCTTCCGTGACTTTATGGCAAAAAGCCGATGTATCGTCTTCGGTCAATAGTCGATAGGCGCGCATGGGTTTACCCCGGAAATGGTGACGGCCCAATATTGCCGTGAAGGATCGCAATGCAGATAAACAACAATATGGACACTATCAAGGAGACCAGATCACTGCGTAAGGTCAAACCTTCGGGCATAACCCGCACGGGATCGCGCACGTTTATCATCATGATTTCCAGATCGGCCCAAGCAGCAATCCAGCCAAACAGCACAATAGACGCCAAATCTCCGTTGACCAGCAGATGAGCCGCCGCCCACAAGATTGTCCCGATAAGCATCGGATGGCGCAAATAGTATTTGACCCGACCCTTCGCGTGGCTGGCGACCAGTAGAAAAACAGCAATCAGCATCAACAGATTGTTCAGATGCACCCCCCAAACGGGCGCAGAATAGACATGAATATAGGGAGCGGCCTTATACCCGAAAACCATCAAGACGAACGCGCCAATCAGCAGAATCGAAGTCGTTCCCTTGATCGCGGATTCCCCGAAGCGCTCGTGAATGCGGGTATATGTTGTCGGTGAAAACCGTTTGAACAAATGGACGTAGGACCAAAGAAGCAGCCCGGCAACCAAAAGTGTCATATGTCCCTCATCATGTCAGCGCGTCGAATATGAGTTTTGCGCCGGTGATTAGCAAGAACAGATATGCCAAGGCGAAGAATATACGATCCGACATTTTCCGGTGTAGCCAGATTCCTAGAAACGTGCCAGCGATTGCAAACGGGGCCAGGGTAACAACCGCCAGGATCGTGTTGTTTGAAAACATGCCCAACAGATAATACGGCCCAAGTTTTACAAGATTGATCCACCAAAATACAATTACAGTTGTCGCCTGAAAGGTAAGTTTGTCTAATCGCTGACTTAGCAAGTGAATCGATGCGGGCGGTCCCCCGGCGTGGCTGATAAAACTGGTAAAGCCGGCCAAAGCGCCCCATGTCCAAGCTTTCGCGGGATGAAAGGGCTTTTGTGACACTTCGAACCATTGTCGCGCACGCGCGAACTGGAACAGGACAAACCCGACGGCGATCGACCCGATAAAAAACCGCAACACGTCCGGATTCGCGGCGCGAAACATGATCCAACCTGCAACAATCCCCGGCACAGCGCCAATCATCAGGGCTTTGGCGTCACGCCAGCTCCATTTTTTCCAATAGGCCCGGATGGCCGAGACATCCATGATCATCAAGAGTGGCAACATCATAGCAACGGCCACTTCCGGGGGGAGGATTAATGCAAGAAACGGAGTCGCAGCAAAAGCGGCACCCGAGCCGAATCCTCCTTTCGAGATTCCAGCAAACAAGACAGCTGGTATCGCAAACAGGTAAAATGTTGCGTTCAGATCCACTGATATCCCCCGATATTATCGATAATCGTCTCGCGGGTTTACTGCCAATTGTCGCAGAGGGCCATAACCCAATTTGTTTAATCTTGCGGTTTTTCATGATAGCGGATACCCAATCCGCGAAGTTGGACCTGACGGGAGACAAATCATGGCCAGAGCAAAAATCGCCCTTATCGGCGCTGGACAAATCGGTGGCACACTTGCGCACCTTGCCGCAATGAAAGAGCTCGGGGATGTCGTTTTATTCGACATCGCCGAGGGCACGCCACAGGGAAAGGCACTGGATATTGCCGAGAGTTCCCCAGTTGACGGGTTCGACGCGACACTGGTTGGTGCCAATGATTATTCGGCTATCGCTGGCGCAGATGTCTGCATCGTCACCGCTGGTGTTCCACGCAAACCCGGGATGAGCCGTGATGATCTGCTGGGGATCAACCTGAAGGTCATGAAGTCGGTTGGCGAAGGCATCCGTGATCATGCCCCGAATGCTTTTGTGATCTGTATCACCAACCCGCTGGACGCGATGGTTTGGGCTTTGCAGAAATTTTCCGGCCTTCCGGCAGAAAAAGTCTGCGGGATGGCAGGTGTGCTGGACAGTGCCCGTTTCCGCTATTTCCTGGCCGAAGAATTTGAAGTCTCGGTCAAGGATGTCACGGCTTTCGTACTGGGTGGACATGGTGACACGATGGTGCCCTTGACCCGGTATTCGACCGTGGCGGGCATTCCTTTGCCCGACCTGGTATCGATGGGCTGGACCACGCAGGACAAGCTGGATGCGATCGTTCAACGCACCCGTGACGGTGGCGCCGAAATCGTTGGTCTGTTGAAAACAGGCTCAGCATTCTATGCCCCCGCCGCATCGGCAATTGAAATGGCTGAAGCTTACCTGAAGGATCAAAAACGGGTTCTGCCATGCGCAGCCAACGTAAAAGACGCTTATGGTCTGAAAGACACCTATGTTGGTGTGCCCACGATCATCGGTGCTGGCGGCATTGAAAAAGTCATCGAGATCGAAATGAACAAGGACGAAAAAGCCATGTTTGACAATTCGGTCAATGCGGTAAAAGGTTTGGTCGAGGCTTGCATTGGGATTGATGGATCGCTTGCATCATAACGACTGATAGGGGTGAAGCGTGACCGAAACGTGCGGGTTCGTATTTGCAGCAACTGGTGATACCTATACCAGACTGGCGCAAAAATCCGCACGCTCGGTCGCACAGTTTCACCCCGACATCGCGATTGATCTGTATACAGATCAGGACATATCCGATCCGGTATTCTCGCATATCCATTCGCTTAGCGAAGTCACAAAGCGCCCACGGATGTATGCGCTGGTAAACAGCCGGTTCGAGAAAAGCATATATCTTGATGCTGACACGTTGATGGTTGCCCCAGTGGATGACGTGTTTATGCTTTTGGACCGGTTTGATTTGGCCATTGCGCAAGACCAATGGCAAAACAGTCCTTTGGGATATACGTGTACCGACCCGGATGTTCCCGCGGCATTTCCTCAATATAACGCCGGCGTCATGGGTGTCCGCAATTCGGAAGGGACGCGAGGATTCATTTCCGAATGGGACCGGAAATTTCGAGAGTCTGGCGCCAGCAAAGATCAACCCCTGCTTCGCGAATTGTTGTATAAGACCGACCTGAAACTGGCAACTTTGCCCGCGGCGTACAACTTGCTGGACCTTAAGGCAGCGCGTGCCTGGAGCTCTCACCATTTGCCGCCACGTATCATCCACCACTATTTTCTGCATTTCGAGAATTCTGGTGGAGCCTTCCTGTATGACACGCTAGAGGAGCTGCTTGGCAAGCGGTTTCACAGACATTTACAATCGTTGCTGTCCGCAGATCGCCAGCTTCACAACTTGCCTGAGGACAGTTCCGAATTGCCGGCCTTCATTGATAAATATCCTGGGGCAAAGCTGCCGGACCCGTTCGGGACAACGATTGGTCATCGCTTAACCAACTGGATAAAACGCAGATTTTAGGCACATTTAGGGCCTTGAGATTTATTAGTGATCACAAATAATTCTTTGTGATCACAAAACCGAAAATCCTTATATTGATCGATTTGATTACACTCCTTTTACTTCTCCTTCCCATAGATTCGTGTTTGTGTCGGCTCAGCATCCGGAGGATAGAGAATGAACATTCATGAATACCAAGCCAAACAACTTCTCAAAGAATATGGCGCTCCTGTTTCGGACGGGCGCGCTGTTTTGCGGGCCGAAGAAGCGAAAACCGCTGCTGGAGAACTGGATGGCCCGCTATGGGTCGTGAAAGCACAAATTCACGCAGGTGGACGCGGCAAAGGTAAATTCAAAGAAGAATCTGCCGGAACCGGAGGCGGTGTTCGTCTGGCAAAGTCAGTCTCTGAAGCTGCCGAAGAAGCCAAGAAGATGCTGGGGCGCACATTGGTCACGCACCAGACCGGCCCTGCAGGCAAACAGGTGAACCGGATCTATATTGAAGACGGTTCCGCGATTGATCGCGAATTGTATCTGGCCCTGCTGGTTGATCGCAAAACTTCGCGGATATCGTTTGTCTGTTCGACTGAAGGTGGGATGGATATTGAAGAGGTCGCAGCGAAAACTCCGGAGAAAATTCTGAGCTTCAGCGTTGATCCGGCCTCGGGCATCAGCGGTTTCCACGGACGCCGCGTCGCCTTTGCGCTGAAACTTCAAGGACAGCAGGTCAAGCAATGCGTCGCACTGGTGAACACGCTTTATAGGATGTTCATCGAACGTGATATGGAAATGCTGGAAATCAACCCGCTGATCGTGACCGACAAGGGTGATCTGAAATGCCTTGACGCCAAGATGGGTTTTGATGGCAACGCGTTATACCGCCAACCCGCCATCCTTGCACTGCGTGACGAAACGGAAGAGGACCCAAAAGAACTCGCGGCATCGAAATACGACCTGAACTATATCGCTCTCGATGGCGAAATCGGCTGCATGGTGAATGGTGCCGGTCTGGCGATGGCAACCATGGATATCATCAAGCTTTTCGGCGCAGAACCTGCCAACTTCCTGGATGTTGGTGGTGGGGCAACCAAAGAGAAGGTGACCGAAGCCTTCAAGATCATCACCTCGGATCCAAACGTCAAAGGGATTCTGGTGAATATCTTCGGGGGCATCATGCGTTGCGATGTGATCGCGGAAGGCGTTCTGGCCGCAGTGAAAGAAGTTGGTCTGAAAGTCCCGCTGGTCGTGCGCTTGGAAGGCACAAATGTTGAAAAAGGCAAGGAAATTCTGAACGGGTCGGATGTGGATGTGATTGCCGCAGATGACCTGGGTGATGCCGCACAGAAAATTGTCAAAGCCGTGAAAGGGTGAAATCAGATGGCCGTACTTGTTAATGAAAACACCCGTGTAATTTGTCAGGGGCTGACCGGCTCGCAGGGCACGTTCCATTCGGAACAGGCAATTGCTTACGGAACGAAAATGGTTGGCGGTGTCACGCCAGGCAAAGGTGGGCAGACCCATATCGGACTACCGATTTTTGACACTGTGGCCGAGGCCCGGCATGCGACCAGCGCCAACGCAACTGCCATTTATGTGCCGCCGCCATTTGCTGCGGATGCGATTCTGGAAGCAATTGACGCTGAAATGGAGCTGATCGTCTGCATCACCGAGGGCATTCCGGTACTGGACATGATGAAGGTGAAGCGCGCGCTGCAAGGGTCGAAATCGACCCTGATCGGTCCGAACTGCCCAGGTGTGATCACGCCGGACGCCTGCAAAATTGGCATCATGCCGGGGCATATCCATAAACGGGGATCCGTTGGTGTTGTATCCCGGTCGGGCACGCTGACCTATGAAGCCGTCAAACAAACTTCGGACGTTGGTTTGGGGCAATCGACTTGTGTTGGTATCGGTGGCGACCCGATCAAGGGGACCGAACATATTGATGTGCTGGAATGGTTCCTGGCGGATGATGAAACTCAGTCGATTATCATGATCGGCGAAATCGGCGGATCGGCCGAGGAAGAAGCCGCACAGTTTATCAAGGATGAGGCCAAACGCGGTCGTTCGAAACCTATTGCGGGTTTCATCGCCGGCCGCACCGCCCCTCCGGGTCGTCGTATGGGCCACGCTGGGGCGATTGTCGCTGGTGGCAAAGGTGGCGCTGATGACAAGATCGAAGCAATGAAATCCGCAGGGATTATTGTTGCCGACAGCCCGGCGACATTGGGTGAGGCTGTGTTGAAAGCGATTGGGTAAATGTCACCGACAAATGCCATAGCTGCTTCGTTGAAAAAATCGTTCGTGTTCCACGGGCGAATTGGACGATCAGAGTATCTATGGTTTTTGGCGTTTTCTATCCTTGTGCTAGCTGGCTGCCTGACGATTTGCTGGCAACTTCGGCATATTTTTTCTTTTGGGATCACTTCCTTAATCATAGTTGGAATGATGTATATTCCGGTCACATCCGCAGGAGTACGTAGACTACATGATGTCGGCGAAACGGGGGAATTAATGCTCGATCCCCTCCAGCCAAGCTTGACTCTTGTCGTTTTGGTTGGTTTGGCAAATTTGGCAGTGTATTTTGCTCCAGCTCTCTTGGCACTGTTTTTCTTTGCGTTAATTTTAACTCGAGGACTATTGCTCTGGATTGGTATTCTAATCCTAATTATTGCCGCAGTAGTAACACTCATATTCTTCACCAATACCGCTTCAAAACTGCTTTTGCCTTCGCAACCAGGCAACAACAAATACGGCCCCAACCCGCATGAGGTGCAATCATGACTGAATCATCAAACGCTGATTTCCAATCGCAGTCCTTCCTGCAAGGCCACAACGCCGAGTATGTGGAGCAGTTGCAAGCACGCTATGCCGAGAACCCGAACGCGGTTTCCACGGATTGGCAGGCATATTTCCGATCTTTGGGTGAAGACCCGGTTAGTGCACGGCGCGAAGCCCAGGGGCCATCATGGGCACGTAACGATTGGCCGCCTGTTCCGAATGATGACCTGACGGCTGCACTTGATGGGCAATGGGCCGAACCCGCGCAGCAAGCAGAGAAACTCAAAGACAAGGCGAAAGCCAATGGTGTCGCGATCACCGAAGGACAAGTTCGGCAGGCGGTGCTGGATTCTATCCGTGCGCTGATGCTGATCCGAGCCTATCGAATTCGCGGGCACCTTGCCGCCGATCTGGACCCATTGGGTCTTGAAGCCCCGAATTCTCACCCCGAGTTGGAGCCCGCTAATTACGGTTTCACCGAGGCCGACATGGATCGTCCGATCTTTTTGGATCAGGTGTTGGGGCTGGAAACGGCCACGATGCGCGAGATCGTCGCCATCATGAAACGCACCTATTGCGGCACATTTGCGCTGCAATATATGCACATTTCCGATCCCGAGGAGGCCGGCTGGCTGAAGGAGCGGATCGAAGGTCTGGGCAAAGAAATCGAATTTACCAAGAACGGTCGCAAGGCGATTCTGAACAAGCTGGTCGAGGCCGAGGGATTCGAAAAATTTCTCCATGTCAAATATATGGGTGTGAAGCGGTTTGGTCTTGATGGTGGCGAAAGCCTGGTTCCCGCGATGGAACAGATTATCAAGCGCGGCGGCCAGTTGGGCGTGAAAGAAATCGTCATCGGTATGCCGCACCGCGGCCGGCTGTCAGTGCTCGCCAACGTCATGGAAAAACCCTATCGCGCGATTTTCAACGAGTTTCAGGGGGGCAGTTTCAAACCTGAAGATGTCGAAGGCTCGGGGGATGTGAAATACCACCTCGGTGCATCTTCGGATCGTGAGTTTGATGGGAACAACGTGCATTTGTCGCTGACGGCGAACCCTTCGCATCTGGAAGCTGTCAATCCAGTGGTCATCGGCAAAGCCCGTGCCAAGCAGGATCAGGTCTATGACCGGGATCGTAAGTCGGTATTGCCGGTTCTACTTCATGGCGACGCGGCGTTTGCCGGACAGGGAGTTGTTGCAGAATGTTTCGGTCTCTCGGGCCTTGTTGGACATCGAACCGGCGGCACAATTCATTTGATCGTAAACAACCAGATCGGCTTCACCACCGCACCGCATTTCAGCCGCTCGTCCCCTTATCCGACGGATATCGCGCTGATGGTCGAAGCCCCGATTTTCCATGTGAATGGTGACGATCCGGAAGCGGTTGTCCATGCTGCCAAAGTCGCGACAGAGTTCCGTCAGAAATTTGGCAAAGACGTTGTGATCGATATGTTCTGTTATCGCCGCTTTGGTCATAACGAAGGTATCGAACCGATGTTCACCAACCCGGTCATGTATAACACCATCAAAAAGCACAAAAGCACGCTGCAACTTTATACTGAACGGCTGATCAAAGACGGCCTGATCCCCGAAGGGGAGATCGAGGATATGAAAGCGGCGTTCCAGGCGCATTTGAACAACGAATTCGATGCGGCCAAGGAATTCAAACCCAACAAGGCCGATTGGCTGGACGGTCGCTGGTCCCACCTTGACAAACAGGGCCACGATTACGAGCGCGGCGAGACCGCCATTCCCAAAAAGACCCTGGCCGAGATCGGCAAAGCCCTTAGCAAGAAGCCAGAAGGTTTCACGCTGCATAAAACGGTTGAAAAGCTGCTGGAAACCAAAGCGGAAATGTTCAAATCCGGAACCGGCTTTGACTGGGCGACGGCCGAAGCTTTGGCCTTCGGGTCCCTGTTGACCGAAGGGTATCCGGTGCGTCTATCGGGTCAGGATTCCACCTCCGGGACATTCAGTCACCGACATTCCGCCTTGATCGATCAGACCAATGACAATCGTTATTACTCGTTGAACCATATCCGCGAGGGTCAGGCGCAATATGAAGTTATCGATTCCATGTTGTCCGAATATGCGGTTTTGGGATTTGAATACGGGTATTCGTTGGCTGAACCCAACACGCTGACCCTGTGGGAAGCCCAGTTTGGTGATTTTGCCAATGGCGCGCAGATCATGTTCGACCAGTTCATTTCGTCGGGCGAGCGGAAATGGCTGCGCATGTCTGGTCTGGTGATGCTGTTGCCCCATGGCTACGAAGGCCAAGGTCCAGAGCATTCCTCGGGCCGGTTGGAACGTTTCCTGCAGATGTGCGCCGAGGATAACTGGATCGTCGCCAATTGTTCGACTCCGGCCAATTATTTCCATATTTTGCGCCGCCAAATTCACCGCGACTTCCGCAAACCTTTGGTGCTGATGACGCCGAAATCATTGTTGCGTCACAAAATGGCGATATCAGATGCCGATGACTTCACCACCGGCAGTTCATTCCACCGGGTTCTGTGGGATGATGCCGAAAAAGGACATTCCGACACCAATCTGGTCGCGGACGACAAGATTAAACGCGTGGTTATGTGTTCGGGTAAAGTCTATTTCGATCTGCTGGAGGAACGCGATGCCCGCGGGATCGACGACATCTATCTGATGCGGATCGAACAGTTTTATCCGTTCCCGGCAATCTCGCTGGTCAAAGAATTGGAGCGGTTCAAGAATGCCGACATGATCTGGTGTCAGGAAGAGCCTAAAAATCAGGGCGCTTGGACCTTTATCGAGCCGAACCTCGAATGGGTTCTGGGTCGGATCGGTGCGAAAACCAAACGCCCCAGCTATGTCGGCCGCCCGGCCTCCGCCTCGCCGGCTACCGGCTTGGCCAAACAACACAAAGCCCAACAAGACGCGCTAATTAACGACGCGCTGACAGTGTAAGGAAAAAAGATGTCCGATATCCGAGTCCCCCCCTTAGGTGAAAGTGTTAGCGAGGCGACCGTCGCCACCTGGTACAAAAAGGTCGGCGAAAGCGTCGCGCGTGACGAAATGCTGTGCGAACTGGAAACCGACAAGGTGACAGTCGAGGTTCCAGCACCTGCCGCCGGTGTCCTGACCGAAATCGTTGCAGAAGAAGGTGCGACGGTCGAGGTTAACGCCCTGCTGGCGCAGTTTGAAGAGGGTGCGGAAGGCTCGGCCCCAGCGGCTGACGCTCCGAAGGAAGAGCCGAAAGCCGAGGCGCCAAAGTCAGACGCACCGGCTGGTAAAGACGTCGAAGACGCCCCGTCCGCGAAAAAGCTGATGGCGGAAAAGGGCCTGTCACCAGATCAGGTGCAAGGCACGGGCAGAGATGGCCGCATCATGAAAGAAGATGTGATAAAAGCCTCAGCAGCGCCGGCACCCACGACCGCCGGGGCACCGACGGTCAGCAATGCCGCGCGCGAGGAACGGGTGAAAATGACCCGCTTGCGCCAGACCATCGCAAAACGTCTGAAGGATAGCCAAAACACCGCCGCCATGCTGACCACCTATAACGAGGTCGATATGTCTGCCGTTATGGAAATCCGCAATGAATACAAGGACCTGTTCCTTAAGAAACATGGCGTGAAGCTGGGCTTCATGTCCTTTTTCACCAAAGCCTGCTGCCATGCGCTGAAGGAAATTCCAGACGTGAATGCAGAAATCGACGGCACGGATGTGGTTTATAAAAACTACGTCAATATGGGTATCGCGGTTGGCACGCCAACCGGTCTGGTGGTTCCCGTGATCAACGACGCCGACCAGATGTCCTTCGCTGATATTGAAAAAACCATCAACGAGTTGGGCGCGAAGGCCCGTGATGGCAAACTGTCCATGGCGGATATGCAGGGCGGCACGTTCACGATTTCGAACGGCGGGGTTTACGGCTCGCTGATGTCCTCGCCCATCCTGAACCCGCCGCAGTCCGGCATCCTCGGTATGCACAAAATCCAGGATCGCCCGATGGTCGTGAATGGCGAGATTGTCATCCGCCCGATGATGTATCTGGCCCTGTCCTACGACCACCGCATCGTGGATGGCAAAGGGGCTGTGACCTTCCTCGTCCGCGTGAAAGAGGCGTTGGAAGACCCGCGTCGGTTGCTGATGGATCTTTGACCTGACATGCCTGCGCTCAGCACAGAAATGACCGGGCTGATCGCGTTGGCGGTCCTGATATTGGTTCATGTCAGCGTGCAGGCCATGTTGCTGAAATCAAGTGCCGGAAACGCATGGACCGTAAGTGCCCGTGACACCACGCCCGAGGTCAGCGAGCTGGCTCAGCGCGCCAAACGGGCGACCGCCAACCTGCTGGAAACGGCGCTGGTTTTTGTCATCATAGCACTGGTCACCGAAGTCACCGGGCGCGGGAACAGCATCACCGCGGCAAGCGCTATTGTCTATCTGATCGGTCGCTCTGCCTACCTGCCCGCCTATTTGATCGGCTACCCGTGGGTGCGTACCATCATCTGGAATATTTCAACGGCGGCTTTGGCCGTCATGATCGCTGGCGTTCTGATCACAACGCCAATGACGAGTTAAAAGGAGACTATCATGTCCGACTATGACGTCATCATCATCGGCGCTGGCCCCGGCGGCTATGTTTGCGCCATCCGCGCAGCCCAACTGGGCCTGAAGGTCGCGTGTGTCGAGGGGCGCGAGACGTTGGGTGGCACCTGTCTGAATGTCGGCTGTATCCCGTCAAAGGCGTTGCTTCACGCCTCGCATTCCTTGCACGAGGCAGAGCATAACTTTACCAAAATGGGCCTGATGGGCAAAAACCCTTCGGTCGATTTTGGCAAGATGCTGGAATACAAACAATCGGTGGTGGACAGCAACACCTCGGGCATCGAGTTTCTGTTCAAGAAGAACAAGGTCGATTGGCTGAAAGGTTGGGGCAAAATCACCGGTAAAAACGAAGTCACGGTCGGCGACAAAGCCTACAGCACCAAGAATATCGTGATTGCGACAGGGTCCGAACCGTCCAGCCTGCCGGGTGTTGAGGTTGACGAAAAGGTTGTTGTGACCTCTACCGGCGCATTGGAGCTGAAAAAGGTTCCCAACAAAATGGTCGTCATCGGCGCAGGTGTGATCGGGCTTGAAATGGGCTCGGTCTATCAACGTCTTGGGACCGAGGTCACGGTGGTCGAATATCTGGATCAGATCACACCGGGCATGGATGGCGAGGTCGCGAAAACCTTCCAGCGGATGCTGAAAAAGCAGGGGCTGAATTTCATCATGGGCGCTGCCGTGCAGAAGGTGGACGCCACCAAGACGAAGGCGAAGGTCACGTATAAACTGCGCAAGGATGACAGCGAGGCGACGCTGGACGCCGACATCGTTCTGGTCGCGACCGGCCGACGCCCCTATACCGAGGGGCTGGGGCTGGCCGAGGTGGGCGTAACCATGACTGACCGTGGCATGATCGAAACCGACGACCACTGGCGTACGAATGTCGACGGCATTTATGCGCTTGGTGACGTGATCAAAGGCCCGATGCTGGCACACAAAGCCGAGGACGAAGGGATGGCCGTCGCCGAAACCATTGCCGGTCAGGCCGGGCACGTGAATTATGGTGTGATCCCGGGGGTTATCTATACCTCGCCCGAAGTGGCATCTGTCGGCAAGACCGAGGAACAGCTGAAAGAAGAAGGGCGCAAATACAAGGTTGGCAAGTTCTCGTTCATGGGGAACGCCCGCGCTAAGGCAGTTTTCCTTGGCGACGGGTTTGTGAAGATGCTGGCCGATGCAGAAACGGATCGGGTGCTTGGCTGTCATGTGATCGGCCCCGCAGCAGGTGACCTGATCCACGAAGTCTGTGTCGCCATGGAATTCGGCGCAGCGGCCGAGGATTTAGCCCGCACCTGCCACGCCCACCCCACCTATTCCGAGGCGATGCGCGAAGCTGCACTCGCCTGTGGAGACGGCCCGATCCATATGTAAGCGCGGGCCACTCCCAACAAAAAAAGGCGCCTTCTGGCGCCTTTCTTTATGCGGGAGCCCCCCGTTACTGGGTAATCCCATCCCAGAATTTCTTGACCTTTCCAAAGAAATCCGAGGTTTCGGGCGAGTTCTCACTGCTCAGCTTTTCAAACTCTCGCAGCAGTTCCTTCTGCCGCCCGGTCAGGTTCACCGGGGTTTCCACGGCCAGTTCGATATACATATCACCCGCACCCGCACCCCGAAGTGCCGGCATGCCCTTGCCACGCAAACGCAGCTGTTTGCCGGATTGCACACCTGCCGGAACCTTGACCCGCGTGCGTCCACCATCCAGCAATGGCGCCTCCAATTCGCCACCCATCGCAGCGGTCGTCATCGACACCGGGATACGACAGTAAAGGTTCTGGCCCTCGCGTTCGAATATCTCGTGCGGGCGCACTTCGATGAAGATGTAAAGGTCCCCGGATGGCCCTCCGCGCAACCCGGCTTCGCCTTCACCTGCCAATCGGATGCGGGTGCCAGTTTCGACACCGGCAGGAATGTTGACATTCAGCGCCCGGTCTTTATCCATTCGCCCCTCGCCGTCACATTTCTTGCAGGGGTTGTTGATGATCTGGCCGCGACCATGGCAGGTGGGACAGGTGCGTTCGACGGTAAAGAAACCCTGCTGGGCGCGAACCTTGCCCATGCCAGAACAGGTTGGGCAATTGGTCGGTTCTGCCCCCCCTTCGGCACCGGTTCCATGACAGGCGTCACACTGGACCGAAGACGGGACATTAATCGAAGCCTGCTTGCCGGTAAAAGCCTCTTTCAGGTCAATCCGCAGATTGTAACGAAGGTCCGACCCGCGTGTCGCCCGCTGGCCACGCTGCCGCGCACCGCCTGTGAACCCACCGAAAAGATCGTCGAACACGTCCGAAAAGGCGCTCGCGAAATCCGCATGCCCACCCCTGAAGCCGCCACCGGATCCGGCACTTGCCCCAGTACCGCCTTCGAAAGCGGCATGACCAAACCGATCATAGGCGGCCTTTTTCTCGGGATCTTTCAGGATGTCATAGGCTTCGTTGACTTCCTTGAACTGTTCCTCGGCTTTGGGATTGTCCTTGTTCTGGTCCGGGTGAAGTTGTTTTACCTTGCCACGATAGGCTTTCTTCAGCTCGTCCGCAGACGCGCCTTTGGCGACTCCCAAAACATCGTAATAATCACGCTTTGCCATCAAAGACTTCCTTTCCACCAAAAAGTAGCCCGCCCGTCATTGGGCGGGCCACATGTTTGGCGAAGGCGGGTTAGGCCTTGTTGCCTTTGTCCAGATCTTCGAAATCAGCATCGACGACATCGTCACCCATACCCGCGGATGCATTACTGGTATCTGCACCCTCTTCGTCTTGCTGGGCTTTGTAAATCGCCTCACCAAGTTTCATGGCAGCTTCAGTAACATCCTGAATACGCGCTTTGATCGTGTCGGCATCTTCGCCTTCCAGCGCTTCCTTCAGATTGGCAATCGACATTTCGATCACTTCGACCGTGGTCGGATCGACCTTGTCGCCATGCTCCTCGACGTTTTTCTCAGTCGAATGAATCAGCGCTTCAGCCGCATTCTTGGCTTCGACCAGTTCACGACGTTCCTTATCGGACTCGGCGTTTTCTTCGGCCTCGCGGACCATGGCTTCGATATCCTCATCCGACAGACCGCCAGAGGCCTGAATGGTGATCTTCTGCTCCTTGCCGGTACCTTTGTCTTTGGCGGACACGGACACGATACCGTTGGCATCAATGTCAAATGCCACCTCGATCTGAGGCACGCCCCGCGGGGCAGGCGGGATGTTTTCCAGATTGAACTGGCCCAACATCTTGTTGTCGGCAGCCATTTCACGCTCACCCTGGAAGACACGGATCGTCACCGCGTTCTGGTTATCCTCGGCCGTCGAGAAGACCTGCGACTTCTTCGTCGGGATGGTCGTATTGCGGTCGATCAGGCGGGTGAAGACACCGCCCAGCGTTTCGATCCCAAGGCTCAGCGGCGTCACGTCCAGCAGAACCACGTCCTTTACGTCACCTTGAAGGATACCGGCCTGAATGGCAGCGCCCATCGCAACCACTTCGTCCGGGTTCACACCCTTGTGCGGTTCCTTGCCGAAAAATTTCGTGACCTCTTCGATCACTTTCGGCATACGGGTCATACCACCGACCAGAACCACTTCATCAATGTCGCCTTTGGACAGGCCAGCGTCTTTCAGCGCGGCGGCACAGGGCTTCATGGATTTGGTGATCAAGTCGCCGACCAGCGATTCCAGTTTCGCACGGGTCAGTTTCATGACCATGTGCAGCGGCTGGCTGGTTTTAGGGTCCATCGAGATGAACGGCTGGTTGATCTCCGTCTGCGTGGAGGAGGACAGTTCGATCTTGGCCTTCTCGGCAGCTTCTTTCAGACGCTGCAAGGCCATTTTGTCGCCCTTTAGATCAACGCCGTGTTCTTTTTTGAACTCGGTCGCAAGGTAATCCACGATCCGCATGTCGAAATCTTCACCCCCAAGGAACGTGTCCCCGTTGGTCGATTTCACTTCGAACAGGCCATCGTCGATTTCCAGAATGGAAACGTCGAACGTACCTCCACCAAGGTCGTAAACCGCGATGGTTTTGCCACCTTCTTTATCAAGGCCATAGGCCAGAGCAGCCGCGGTCGGCTCGTTAATGATACGCAGCACTTCAAGGCCAGCGATCTTACCGGCATCTTTCGTTGCCTGACGCTGAGCATCATTGAAATAGGCAGGAACCGTGATAACTGCCTGCGTCACTTTCTGACCCAGATAGCCCTCGGCGGTTTCTTTCATTTTTTGCAGGATGAAGCCCGAGATTTGCGAGGGCGAATATTTCTCCCCCTTCACTTCGACCCAAGCGTCGCCATTGCCACCATCAACGATGTTGTAAGGCACAAGGTCCTTGTCCTTTTTCACCATCGGATCATCAATCCGGCGGCCAATCAGGCGTTTGATGGCAAACAGGGTGTTTTCCGGGTTGGTCACAGCCTGACGTTTTGCCGACTGGCCCACCAGTCGTTCATCATCTGTGAAGCCCACGATCGACGGCGTGGTCCGTGCACCTTCGGAGTTTTCGATAACTTTGGCCTGCGCCCCGTCCATGATGGCAACGCAGGAGTTGGTGGTTCCGAGGTCAATTCCAATTACTTTCGACATACGTCTTCCTTTCTTGCGGCGATATGAGGTTCAGGTCCGCGTCGGCCCCTAATCCTCTTCCCATTTTTGTAAGGCTCCCCGGGGGGATGTGTTTGGTGTGGTATATAGGTGCGCAAATTTGGGGCTGCAAGCGCCGAGGCCCCTATTTTTTATCGTTTTTTATGAAGGTGCTTTATGCCGGGTTTCCGGGGCAGGTAATGCGCGTTTCTTGCCGTTTTCGTCAATTGCAACATAGACGAACGTTGCTTCGGTTACACGAATTTTTTCCAGCTTCGGGCGACGTGTCGCCCAAACCTCGACCGCGACATGCATCGAGGTTGTCCCCTCTTTCACAAGTTGCGCATAAATGGATACAAGGTCGCCCACCGCAACCGGCCGGTGAAAAACCATGGCTTCTACCGCGCGGGTCGCAATTTTTCCGCGCGCCCGAGCATAGGCGGGAATAGACGCGCCCAGATCCATCTGCGACATGATCCAGCCCCCGAATATATCGCCATTATAGTTCGTGTCAGCGGGCATGGCGACGGTCTGCAAAACCAATGTGCCCATAGGAGTATCAGACATTACAAAATGGACCTTTTGCCCCAGCTTGCGCTTTTGTTTCGTGACAACCAGAAATCAATGATCATGGCGATGCAGAACAGAACGATCGTTAAGATAATGGGATATTCCATGTTCGTATTCCGGGGCACATAATTCACAAATATGGCTCCCCGCATCTGGTCAATGCAGTGAAACAGCGGGTTCCAACTGAACCACGTCACCATTCCTGCAGACATATAATTGGCGGGCAGCATCTTGCCAGAGGTCAGCATCTGCGCACGGCGATACAGCATCGAAAATAACGGAATGAATTTTGGTGCAAACGGGGTAAGCACACGAAATAGATACCCTATTGCCACACCGCTGGCCCAAGCCATAAAAAACGGGAGGAAGATACCCGCCGGGTTGTAAATCTCGACCTCGCCGCGCCACATGTAAAGCGCGAACATAATCAAAGAGAAGGTCAGTAACTGCATATACAGAAATGACAAGGCAGAAGACAGGGTCGCCAATAGTGCCGAGTTTAAGGGTGCGTGCAGCATCATGCCGCTTGCGCCACCACCACGCTTTAGTGAGTTGACGGCGCGAATATGGGTCAGGAACAGAAAAATACCGCTTAACAGGTATAAGACAAAATCCCCACGGATCGCAAAAGTCCGTAGTCCCAAACTGTTGATGAGCAGGGCAAAAATAGCCAAAAGCGCAAAAACTTGCATTATCCCGATCAGCAGTCCGAGATTGGCATTGCCGTTTTGCGTGCGGATGCCGCGAACTATTGAATAATACAACAGATCAAGAAAGCTGAAGGCGGATCCCCAGATGCTTCGATTGACGCGGACCTTCTGGATTTCCATGTCTTGACTTTGCCTTTCACCAATTGCCGCTTGAACGGCACGTATTGACTCTACATAAAGAGGCCAAATTTCGAATTCACTAATAACCCCAAGGCGCATCGTGTCCAATACGGAAATTGTTCAAACGTTACGACGGCTTGCGATCGAAGCCGGAAATGCCATTATGGAAATCTATGCACGGGACGATTTTGAAGTCTTGTTAAAGGGTGACGACAGCCCCGTGACTGTCGCCGACAAGACCGCGGACGCGATGATCTATTCAGGATTGGAATCGGCATTTCCAGACATTGCGATCGTAACCGAAGAAAAAGCCGAAAGCCACAACGTGTCCGAGGATCGGTTTTTTATCGTTGACCCGTTGGATGGCACCAAGGAATTTATTCAGCGTCGCGGCGAATTCACCGTGAACATTGCGCTGGTCGATGGCGGCTCTCCGACATTTGGTGTGGTCTATGCCCCGGCCATCGGGAGGCTGTTTTACGTCGATGCAAACAATCAAGCCGTGGAAGAAGCCAGGCCATTTTCCGTTGATGCTCCCGGACAAGTTTCACCAATACAGGTGACCTCGCCGGACAATCAGTCCTTGATCGTTGTGGCATCAAAATCTCATCGGGACCAAGCGACGGATGATTATATCAACCGCTATTCTGTTGCCGATTTCAAAAGCGCAGGATCGTCCCTGAAATTCTGCTTGGTCGCTGCAGGAGAAGCCGATCTATATCCTCGGCTCGGGCGAACCATGGAATGGGACACAGCGGCTGGTCAGGCGGTCCTGACAGCAGCGGGGGGGCATGTGGTTCGCTTTGATGATCACTCCGCGTTAACTTACGGCAAAGCCAACTTTGAAAATCCATTCTTCATCGGCTATGCGCCCGGCGTTACACTGAAGCTGGGGGAGACATGAAAACTCTTTTGGTTGTTCCCGCACGCTATGCCTCGACCCGGTATCCGGGAAAACCGTTGGTCAAATTGCGCGGATCAACGGGTAAGGGACACACGCTTTTGGAACGTAGCTGGCGCACAGCAAAGTCAGTCAGCGACGTCGATCGGGTGGTTGTCGCCACCGATGACGAACGTATTCGCGATCATGCCAGCAGTTTTGGAGCCGAGGTTATCATGACCAGTCCGGAATGCCGCAATGGCACCGAACGCTGCGCCGAGGTGAGCGCCCAACTTGATGGATACGATCTGATTGTGAACTTGCAGGGAGATGCCCCGCTGACCCCACCTTGGTTTGTCGAGGCGCTAATCAGCGGCATATCCGACGCTGCTGTGGCCACACCGGTTCTGCAATGCCGCGGAAACATGCGGCAGGCGTTGTTGAATGATCGGCGCAATGGTCGTGTGGGCGGAACCACAGCCGTTTTCAATCGTCGGCATGAGGCACTCTATTTCTCAAAGGAAGTCATTCCTTTCTCAGCCCATGAATACGGGGCTGATGACCTCACACCGGTTTATCATCACGTTGGTGTCTATGCCTACAAGCCATCTGCGTTAGAGGCTTATGCCACATTTGCCGAAAGTCCTTTGGAAAAGCTGGAAGGCTTGGAACAATTGCGGTTCATGGAACATGGAATGAGCGTCAAATGCGTTGAGGTTGATGCAAAGGGTCGTGAGTTCTGGGAACTGAACAATCCCTCGGATGTCGCGGTGATCGAACAGATTTTGTCCAATCAGAATATGGAATGACTTACGCGCCAAAGGTCAGTGTCGCCATCGTAAGCCAGGGACGCCCCGCGCATCTGGAAAATTGTCTGACCGCCTTGCGCCATCAAACCTACGCAGATTTCGAACTTGTGTTGGTCGGGGACCATTGTCCCGACGCTTTCAAGACGTTGGTCAAATACCATCATACGACGGCAAAGAACATCTCGGCTTCGCGGAACATTTCCCTTTCGCTCTCGGCAGGCGAGATTATCGCCTTCATCGATGACGATGCCATTCCAGACCGGGTTTGGCTGGAACGATTGATTGCCCCTTTCGCCGACCCGTCATTGGGAAGTGCCACGGGTTACACGCGTCAGCGAAACGGGATCAGTCGGCAATGGGGAGCATCGCGATTTGATCGTTCGGGGAATGATCTGCCATTTGCAACCGATCCAGAAGAGACATGTATTTTTGCCGCAGAGAGCGAAACCCCGGTGAAACTGCTTGGCACGACTATGGCCATTCGTCGAACCGCTATTTTTGACATTGGCGGATTTGACGAGTCATTTCTGTATTTCTTGGACGAAACGGATCTAAAAATGCGCCTGGATAAGCGCGGATATTCCTGCGCGATTGTCCCCGGGGCACAAGTTCAGCACTTGAAGGCGGAATCCCCCGTCCGTGATGCTAAGCATACGATCATCGCGCCTGATATCCTGACGCGCAGTCAAGATCATTTTCGTGCAAAGCATCGTGAAGGCGACGCTGAATCAAACCCAGCGGTGCCAATGACCCAATCAGGTGATACCTTTCTTCGGTTTCCAGTGTTTCAAACTCCGCATGTTGTCCTTGTTGCGCGACAGGGCGATCAGAACTGGGTGAATGAACAGGTCGCGACTCTGTTGCGCAAAAATGTTTGCCTAACAGTTATGGAAATCCGCCGATCACCCGCCTATTTTCAACATCGGTTTGAAAATGGCCACTGGACATATTCCGGCGGACTATATGGTCGGTCCATCCGGTCACAACCGCTTGTGTATCCATGGCGGTTTTCTTCGCGTGTATCAGCGGAAATCTGCAATATTTCGCGTCAAAATCCAGTAGATTGCACAGTATTCAACCAGAGGGGTAATTTTGATTCAATTTTGCCCTGTTTATCGTCACTAAAAAACCATAATGTCATACAATATTAGTTAAATGAGTATTGGGTGCTGTGGTGTTGAGAGCCTGTAACCGCTATTGCAGTTCGCAAAACGCTACGTTGGAGTGAAAATGAAAAAAAAGGTCTCAAAAGCGATATTTCCTGTCGCTGGATTAGGCACACGGTTTTTGCCGGCAACGAAGTCGATCCCAAAGGAAATCCTGACGCTTGTTGATCGACCTTTGATTCAATACGCAATCGATGAAGCGCGCGAAGCCGGAATCAAGGAATTCATTTTTGTGACCGCCAAGGGAAAGAACGCCCTTGAAGATTATTTCGATGCAGCACCCGAACTAGAAAAAGCCTTGCGCAAGAAAAAGAAAACGGACCTTTTGCGTGAGCTGAAGGCCACGGATATGGACAGCGGCGCGATCGCCTATATCCGGCAGCGCGAAGCTTTGGGGCTGGGTCACGCAGTTTGGTGCGCGCGGAGACTGATTGGGAATGAACCCTTTGCCGTGATCCTGCCTGATGACGTCATCGCCTCGGAAAAACCCTGCCTGCAACAGATGGCGGAACAGTATGCCGAGACCGGGGGAAATATCGTTGCGGCAATGGAAGTGCGACAGGACGAGACCTCTTTGTACGGAATTCTGAACCCGAAAGAAGACTTTCAGCAGTTCGTAACCGTCAAGGACATGGCCGAAAAACCAGATCCTGCAACTGCGCCGTCGAACCTTGCGGTGATTGGCCGATATATTCTTGAACCGCAAATCATGCAGAACCTTAACAAGATGAAAAAAGGCAGTGGTGGGGAAATCCAGCTGACCGACGCCATTGCTCAGGAAGCTCGAAATGGTGGTCAGGTCTATGGTTATCGTTTCAAGGGCAAACGTTACGATTGCGGTAGTAAATCAGGATATTTGCGCGCCACACTGGCCTTTGGCCTGATGCGCGACGATCTGAAAGATGATCTGATGGAATATTTGACGGAAATCATGGGTGTGCGGCAAGCCGCCGAATAGACTAGACGCTCATGAGACCGATCCTATTGGATATCAACCGGACCGTCTCACGGATTGTTCAAACCCATCCCTCCGGCGTTGATCGTGTCGAGGCTGCCTATATCGAATATGTCGAACAGTTGGGGCGACCCGTGCAATATCTCTACCGAGGCCGATTGTTTTATTACCTGTTCGATCAGACAGGTTGGCAGGACTTTTGCGCAAAGTTAAAGACATCCATGCGCGAGCTTAATGGGACAGATCAACGAGATACTGTGCGACGTTTGGAACGTTTCATGACAGGCTATTCCAGAAAGCATTTGCCCGCTTTCGGACCCATACCGCGTGCGTGTCGGGACAACATCTATATCAATGTCGGACTCGCGAAACTGATCCCTCGTCTGTGGCGCTGGCTCCGACGTGGCAGGATCAAAAGTGCCATTCTTATTCACGATATGATCCCGGTGGACTTGCCGAACTTTGCTTCGCCAACAACGCGGGAAAGATTTGAACGCCAGATGAAAGATGTGTTGTCACAGGCTGATTTGATCCTGTGCAATTCTCAACATACGCAAAACCGGGTCCGTTATTGGGCCGCAACGTGGAATATCCCACTCCAAGCCTGCGTAGCCTTGCCCCTCGGCGTCGCAAATCCGGGTTCCGATTTCAAACGCTCGCCGCATCCCGATACGTTTTTAGCGTTGGGAACAATTGAACCGCGCAAAAATCACCAACTGCTGTTGGATGTGTGGAAACAGCTCGGCGATGAAGAACCAGATACACCAAGCCTACTGCTGGTCGGTCGTCGAGGATGGTTAAACACAGACGTGTTTGCCCAACTAGATGCGCTGCCACCGTTATCGCCGATAACGGAACTGGGATATGTATCAGATGATGATCTGGACCAGATTTTTTCGCGCACGCTTGCACTGCTGTTTCCGTCATTCGAAGAAGGTTATGGCTATCCGTTACTGGAAGCTATGCAACGGAATATTCCGGTAATCTGTTCAGATATTCCGGCATTTCGCGAGATCGCAGGTGATTATCCGATCTATTTGAACCCCGATGATTTATCGGGATGGAAAGAAAATATTAAGTCTATTGCGCGAGGGCAGTATCCAGATGCGTTACCTGAAACAACGCCTGATATCATGAGCTGGGAAAAATATTTTCGTCATTTGAAAGCGCTTTTTCAGGATCAGTCCTGGGATGGTGTCGCATGAATTTTGCCCGACGATTTCTGGCCATGTATCACCTGCGATGGCAACGGCGGCGCAGAAGGCTGCGCGCCGTTCGCAAAGGTCGTCAATTGCTTGAAATCCGAAATCGTTCGGCGCGCTGTGGAAAGAATGACATATTTCTGTTTGCAACGGTTCACAACGAAAACGGGCGGCTTCCCTATTTCCTGAATTACTATCGCAATATCGGGGTTCAACATTTCTTTATCATCGATAACAATTCTGACGACGGCTCGCGCGAGTTTCTGTTGCAACAGCCCGACGTGTCGATTTGGCATACAACCGAAAGCTATAAACGCGCGAATTTTGGTATGGATTGGATCAACAACCTGTTGCGCAAATATGCACGTGGGCACTGGTCGGTGGTGGTGGATGTAGATGAATTCCTGATATATCCCTATTGCGACACACGCCCGCTGGCAGCACTTACTGATTGGCTCGACGCGTCGGGTGTGCAGTCTTTTGGCGCGATGTTGCTGGATATGTATCCCAATGGCCCATTACACGAGCAGCGATATTTCAAGGGACAAAATCCTTTTGAAGTGCTTACCCATTTCGACGCGGGAAATTACTCGCAACGCCTGAACGAGAAATACGGAAATTTGTGGATTCAAGGGGGGCCTCGGCAACGCGTCTTCTTTCAATCCAATCCCGGACAAGCCCCTGCGTTGAACAAGATCCCCTTGATAAAATGGAAACGCGGGAATGTCTTTGTCAGTTCGACCCATACATTGCTACCACGTGGGCTGAACAAAACCTACGAGGATTGGGGCGGTGAGAAAATCAGCGGCCTATTGCTCCATGCGAAATTCCTTCCGGACATCCAGCAGAAGGCAGTGCGCGAACTGCGTCGCAAGCAGCATTACGCCGGGGGCCGCGAATACCGCGCCTACGGAGGTGTTACAGAGGGGTCAGCACTGCATCATGAGCATTCAACACCCTATACAGGTTGGCGCGATCTGGAAGACCGTGGACTGATGTCCGTTGGGGGTTGGGTATGAAGTTAGCGATTGCCATCCTCGCCAACACGCATCTTAATCGTGTTGCAGCCTTGACCCGTTATTTGCATGCGCAAGGGTTGGTCGTTTGCGTACATGTCGACGCAAAGGTAGATGACGCCGCCTATCGAGATCTTCGGGCGTCTGTGCCAAACGATGTCCTTTTCGCCAATCGCGTTGAGTGTGGTTGGGGTGAATTTTCGTTGGTCAAAGCCGAAATTGTGATGTGTCAGACAATATTTCTGGCCCACCCCGATGTCACACATGTGCAGCTGATCAGTGGCGACACGTTACCCATTCAGTCAACACAAGACCTGTTGGATTTTCTGGCCGATAACCCCAACACCGACTTTATCGAAAGTTTCACCCTTGCCGACAATAACTGGATTGCAGGTGGGTTGGGGATCGAACGTTTTACGCTGTATTTCCCATTTTCCTGGAAACGACAGCGTCTGGTGTTTGATTTGTGGGTTTCAGTGCAGCGTAAGTTGGGTTTTAAACGCCAACTTCCCAAGGGCCTGCAACCCTATATTGGATCTCAATGGTGGTGTCTGACCCGTTCCACGATCGAACGCATTCTGTCTGATCCACGCAAAGAAGAATATGATCGTTTCTTCAACCGCAGCTGGATCGCGGACGAGTCATATTTCCAGTCATTGGTTCGCAAACATTCCGCCAAAATCGACTCGCGCTCGTTGGTTTTGTCCCGATTTGATCATCAAGGTAAACCGGTCGTGTTTTACGACGACCATCTGGATACATTACGTGCTCAACCCCAGTTTTTTGCGCGTAAAATCTGGCCTGGAGCGCAAGGGCTATACCGAGGTTTGCTGGAGGCGGCAACCTATGTGCGCCCCGCAACGCCGACCGGACAATCGCTGTCTGATATGATCTCCAAGGCGACGTCGCGGAGAAAAGTCGGGCGCAAAGGTTTGCAAATGCAAAGTCGAGCGCCGAATAAATGGTACGAACCCTATGTGGTGACGGCGGCTCCCTATTCGGTGCATATGGGCGTATCGTCGGTATTCCCAAATATCGATGAATGGCTATCCCAGCGCACCGGTTCGACCATCAAAGCCAGCCCATTCGCCGATTGTCTCCCGTCCGACCAGCCGCCGGTCGCAAAGGGAGGGATCGTCTTGTCAGATATGGTTGCAGGTGTATCCGTCCGCTGTCACCTCACCAATCTTATTTGGCAATATCGTGACGACCATCCGGTATTCCCGATGTCTGTTGATGACGGCTTCAAATACCACAAGCTGATCGCAACCGACAAGAATGCGACGATATATCTAATAGAAAATGCTTGGCTTCTTGACCTCGCGACTTCCGACATAAACAATCCAGACTATCTGTGCCGCGAAGCACAAAAGAAGCTGGAGTGGGAGAAGCGTATCATCTGGTTATATGAGAATACTGAAACTCGCGCGACTTTCATAAAGCATCAGCTTGATGAAGTGCTGCGCAATCCTCAGGATATTCTGGGGCAGTTACAGTCAAATATCGCGCGCACAGATATCAGGAAACTGATTGATCTACCGCAGCTTCAAACATCGGAGCGACTTCGCGAGACAATCCAAACCTTGAAGAACCGTGGTTTGGGCATTCAGGATATGTTGGAAGTATCAGTCGCACAACCCGTGCACCATCCCATACTGGCAAAGGTATCGGATGACTGATTCCCCGCGCTATTTCGTTATTCTGGGCTCGATGCGATGTGGGTCCAATCTGCTGGAAAGCGCGCTGTCGCAATATCCGGAATTTTCCTGCTTTGGTGAATTGTTCAATCCGGCATTTATTGGCACCTACACGAAGACCGACTTTGACGGATATTCCTTGGCAGATCGATCCCGTGATCCCTTGGCGCTTCTGGATCTGGTAAAGGCCGAGGCCAAGGACAGACAGGCCGGATTTCGACTGTTTCGGGGTCATGACCAACGCGTTCTGGACACTGTTCTCGAAGACAAGAACTGTGCAAAAATTGTCCTGAAACGGCATCCGCTGGAAAGCTTTGTGTCACTAAAGATTGCTCAAGCAACTGATCAGTGGATATTGGGTGATGCCAAAGATCGCAAACAGGCAAAAATCACTTTTGATCCTGCAGAGTATGAAACTTATCGCGACCAGATTGCAGACTATTACAACTTGATCGATCAACGGTTAAAGATGACGGGACAGACAGCCTTTGCGCTGACATACCCCGAGCAGAAATCTGTGGAAATCGTGAATGGTCTTGCAGCGTGGCTGGGCGGCAGGACGTCGCTTTCAAAACTCGCCGAACCGTTGAAGCGTCAAAACCCGGAAAAGCTGGTCGAACTCGTGAACAATCCCAGTGATATTGCCCGTTATATCGACGTGGACGAGGAAAACAGCTATGTGCCGGTTTCCATTCCAAAGGTGATGAAGCCGAATATCCCGAAGATGGTATCCTGCCTGTCTAATCCAATCTTGTTCGCGCCCATCCCCGGCGGTCCAACGACCGAGATTCTGCAATGGATGGCAGCGCTGGATGGCAATGCTGCGGACCTTTTGGATCCCGAAAGTGCCGTCGATGAGGGGTTAATCCTGCATTCGGGTCATAGTCGACGCACCTTGAACGAATGGATGCAATCGCATCCAGAGCATGTTGCCTTCACCGCGGTTAGCCATCCGGTTACACGCGCCTATCGTGTGTTCATGCAGAAAATATTTTCGACCGGGCCGAACACCTATGACGTCATCCGAAAACAATTGATTGAACATTACGGTCTGGAGCTTCCCCCAGAAGCCTACTGCGATCCCGCAAGTCCCAAGGACTTATCTGAAATTGGATGGGAACAGAAGCACCATCGCGCCGCGTTCCATCAGTTCCTAAAATTCCTGAAATCAAACCTGGCCGATCAGACCAATATTCGAAAAGACGGCATGTGGATTCCGCAGACGGATTTTCTGGTCGCGTTCAATAGTGCAGTAGCAATTTCATATATCGTCAAAGAAGGGTCTTTGGTCCCCGGCCTGATGCAGATCGAATCCCGTTTGGAATTACCACGCACGGAACTGCCGCCCCTACCCGTTGGAGGAGAACAGTTTCCCTTGTCCGATATCTACACCCAGCAGACCGAAAATCTGGTGCGAAAACTTTATGAAATGGATTATGCCCGGCTGGGATTCGACGATTATTACGCCGCCTTGGATGTCTGATCTTCGGTTAGAATGGCATAGATAGCGGCAGGGTCCGAGACGCCCCGGAGTTTTGCGCAGATCTCGGGATTGCGTAGCGTCCGCGAAACGCGGGCCAACGCTTTCAGATGCTCGGCCCCAGCCCCAAGTGGGGCAAATAGAGCAAACACCAGATCAACCGGTTGGTGGTCGACGGATTCATATTCGACCGGTTTGTCGAGGCGGACAAAGATACCTTTGACGTCCTGAAGGACGGGAATCCGGGCATGAGGAATACCGACCCCATTGCCCATTCCCGTAGGTCCCAACAACTCACGATCCTGAATCGCGAGGAACACCTCTTTAGAGGGTAATCCATAAACTTGCTCGGCCATTTGCGCGATATCTTGCAGCAGGCGCTTTTTACTGGTGGCATTCAAAGACGGGATCACCGCCTCGGCCGACAGAATTTGATTAAGTTCCATAAAGGATCTCTTTTACCAACTATATGTCAATTTTGAGGCTATGATTTGGCCGGGGTGTCGATCCAACCCACATTGCCATCTTCGCGTGTGTGGACCACGTTCACTCGCCCATTTGCAGTGTTTCGGAACACCAGAAACGGCGCGTTTGCCAGTTCCATCTGCATCACGGCTTCGCCAACTGACAATGTTTGAATCTTGGTCTCCATTTCCGCAATGATGACCGGCTGAAGATCGGGTTCTTCTTCGGTTTCCGGCGTGGAGGCCAGAACATAACTGGACGCACCAATCGTTTCAATCGGATCAATTCGGTCCTTGTGATGGTCTTTCAGACGTCGCTTGTAGCGACGCAGCTGTGTTTCCAGATGGTCCGTGGCGCGTTCGAAAGCTTCGTAGACTTCGCTATGCCGGCCCTTGGCCTGAGCGATCATACCGGTCGACAAATGCATCGACACGTCGCACAGAAATTCATGGCGATCTTTGGAAAAGGTAATCGTCGCGTCCGTCGGTCGTTCTGCATATTTGTCAACCGAACCCAGCAATCTGTCTTCGACATGCTTGCTAAGCGCTTCGCCCACTTCGATATGTTTTCCGTTTATTTGAATGCGCATGAACTACTCCGTTCTAATTGGGATATCCGCGCAAGGGTTTCACCCTATCCAGAATCGCGCGGAACCTAGGTGCAGACTTCAACACTGTCAACGCCTACCAGTATAAGCCAAAAAATTGAACTTTATGAAACCCAATTTCCAACTTTTCTTGCCTTTTGTGTCGAATGCCGCCGACAGTTCGAACAAATATAACTCGGGCTCCATTTCCACGGAGTATCAGTAGCGAAATTCTTCGCCCAGATAGACACGCCGTACATTGGAATCCTTCACAACTTCTTCCGGGGTGCCACTTTTCAGAACTTTTCCATCATGCAAGATATATGCCCGATCCACGATATCAAGCGTCTCTCGGACGTTGTGATCAGTGATCAACACGCCAATGCCACGGTCTTTCAGATGTGCGACGAGATCACGAATCTCGTTCACCGAGATAGGATCGACGCCCGCAAACGGTTCATCCAAAAGGATATAATTCGGTTGGTTCGCAAGGCAGCGAGCAATTTCAACGCGTCGGCGCTCGCCACCTGACAGCGCAATCGCTGGCGCACGGCGCAGATGGGTTATGGAAAACTCGGCCAACAATTCGTCCAGCATTTGCTTGCGCTTCTGGCGATCTTTTACGGAAAGTTCCAGGACCGAGCGAATATTTTCGCTGACCGTCATGCCCCGAAAAATCGAGGCTTCCTGCGGCAGATAACCAATCCCTAGTTTAGCCCGGCGATACATTGGCAGTTGAGTCGCATCTATCCCGTCGATCACAACAGAACCGGAATCTGGCAATACCAACCCTGCAACGGCGTAGAAACATGTTGTTTTGCCTGCGCCATTCGGCCCCAAAAGCGCAACCACCTCCCCACGATGCAACTCCATCGAAATATCGCGCAGAATAGGGCGGCGGCCGTAGCTTTTGCCCAGATGCGATACCCTCAAACCCGAGGTGCCTTGAACAAGTTCGATCATTGCTGTCACTGACCTGTCCCGGTCTGCAAGATTGTCTGAACGCGCCCTTCGATAAAGGCCGTTCCGTCATTCAAATTGATCCGAAGTCGCTGTCCTGACAAGGCATTTGCGCCTTGTGTCAGGATGACATCACCGGTCATGATGATCTCGCCTTGCTCGATGTCAAATGATGCCTCATTCGCCTCGGCGGCTTCTGCACCGTTGCTGAAAACCACGTTACCCACGGCCAGAAGGCTGGACACGGGACCCCCTCCCGCGGTGCTGTCGGCGCTATAGACCACTTCGACCTTGTCAGCGCTCAGGCGCATTCCCTGAATTCCGATGACCACATTCCCATTGAAAACGGCTTTGCCGGTTGCCTGATCAATGCCTAGGCTGTCAGCAACCACCTCGATTGTGGCGTTCTCTCCTTCTTGTAGACCAACAAACGGAACCTGCGCGCCTTGCGACAAAACGGATGTTCCCGGCGCAAGAAACAGGATCAGGGCTAAGACCAGTCTCATGGAATGCATGTCAGTCCTCTTGGAATTCGCTTGATGTCTTGAGGTGCAATGTAACACCGTCTTCGAACCAGATCATACGGTTTTCTTCGCCATTTTCCTCGGTCGTTACAACCCTTAGTTTTCCCGCTTCAATGTCTCCCATGGGACTGGTTGCCGTCACAGTCCCGACCGTTTCCAATGACCCGTTGCGCAGATCCGCGAACATCTGCTCGGCATGTGCGCGAAACCCGTCGGAAAAGACAATCGTCATACCGTCAAACAAGTTCATGGTGCGATCTTCCAACTGAAACACGGCCTTACCGGCGTTCAGCAACATCGTCGTCCCTTGCAGAAATGAAATCTGGCCGGACAATGACTCGGCCGTGACAATCTTTGGTTTTGGATTGTCGGGCAGAATACGACTGGCCGAAAAGCTGTATACATCGCCATTTTCCGAACTGCCCGAAAAACGGGGGCTAATCACCTGCATCCCGGATTCCAAACTGTCCAGATCAGCGGGCGAGAAATTCAAACCACCTGGAATCGTCCGCTCGGTGGTAAACAGAAATACGGTTGCCAACAGCCCGATCGCAATCATCGGCAAGACAATTTTCAGGAAATATACCGAGCGCGAATAAAAGCCCTGACGCATGTTTAACCCAGGCCGACGCGCAGGCAATCATGCATGTGCAAAATTCCTACTGGCAAAGTATCATTTTCGGTCGGCACAACAAACAATGTTGTGATTTTGGCGGCATTCATCAGGCCCAGTGCTTCGCTGGCAAGTGCAGACTGTTCGATCGTTTTTGGCGAAGGGGTCATGACATCGCGGGCAATCATTTCCAGCAGTCCAGACATGTGGCGCCGAAGGTCACCGTCGGAAATCGCTCCAACCAAGCGATCTTTGTCTTTTACTCCTACGATACCGAATCCCTTGCTGGTGATTTCCAGTAGCGCATCCGACATTTTTGCATCGATCTCTACCATGGGCAGTTCGTCGCCCGAATGCATAAGACTTTCAACCCGGGTCAACCGTGCCCCTAGTCTGCCACCCGGATGAAACTCGCGGAACCGTTCCGGGGTAAAGGCGCGTTGTTCCATCAGGGCAACGGACAAGGCATCGCCAAGCGCCATTGTCATGGTGGTCGATGTCGTTGGGGCAAGGCCGACCGTGCAGGCTTCGGGCGCAGCGGGTAAAACTATTGCCACATCAGATTGCTGCAGCAAGGTGCTGTTCGGATTGGCCGCAACCCCGATAAGCGGAATTCCAAAACGGCGTGTGTGTGCAATGATATCTGCGAGCTCGGGCGTTTCACCGGAATTGGACAGAACCAGTGCCACATCATCCGGCGTAATCATTCCCATGTCGCCGTGACTGGCTTCGGCAGGATGTACGAACTGTGCAGGTGACCCGGTCGAAGCCAACGTCGCCGCAATCTTGCGAGCCACATGCCCCGACTTACCCATTCCACACACCACGATTCGTCCATGTGTCTGAAACATCAGTTCAACAGCATCAGCAAACGGCTCGCTTAGCGCATCAGCAAATGTATGAAGTGCGTCAGCCTCGGTGGTCAGAACCCGGCGTCCGGTTGCCAGAAGTTTTTGTCGATCTAGCTTTCCGGTCATCTGGGTTCAACTATGAGAAAAGATGTCAATGTCCGGCCATCCAGCAAGATCGAGTTTCGCACGGTGCGGCAGAAAGTCGAAACATGCCTGCGCCAATTCTACTCGGCCTTCGCGTTGGAGCCGCAGGTTAAGTTCGTCCATCGCCGCATGCAGGTACAAAACATCCGATGCTGCGTAATCCAACTGCGCATCGGTCAGGGTATCGGCACCCCAATCAGACGATTGCTGTTGTTTGGACACGTCAATATTTAGCAGTTCCTGCAACAAATATTTCAAACCATGGCGATCCGTATAGGTGCGCACCAGCTTTGACGCTATCTTGGTACAGTATACAGGTGCCGTCAGCACGCCAAAGCGATGGTATAGCACAGCGATATCAAAACGACCGAAATGGAAAAGTTTCAGACGATCAGGATCTGTCAACAATCGACAAAGATTCGGTGCCTCGGTTTGGTCGGCAGTGATTTGCACGACATGCGCATCACCATTCCCAGACGACAGCTGAACAACACATAGCCGATCGCGATGCGGTTGCAGTCCCATTGTCTCGGAATCAATGGCGATGATCTTCCCAAGGTCCAGATCATCAGGCAGATCGTGTTTATGCAGATAGTTCATATGTTCCCCTGAATTTCGGTCCCCACAACGGGTCCCGCGCTGATGCGGGGGGAGTTGGTGCCCAGGAGAGGACTCGAACCTCCACGTCCGTACGGACACTGGCACCTGAAGCCAGCGCGTCTACCAATTCCGCCACCTGGGCAGGTGTCGTGAGAGGCGGATTTATACACGACTTGAACCGCTGTCAACGGGGTCTGCTGGCGAATTTCCTGAATTTGCGTTTCTGCGCTCGGATCGGTTCACCAGGGTCATCACCAGTAGCATCATTACAAACAATACGATGATCCCCCATTTCGCCATGGTAAAGTGTGATGTGGTGGCGACATTGCTGGCGGACGGCGGAACAATTTCGAACAGCATCAGACCTAGACGGGCATTCTCACCATAGTCCAGAAATACGCCGGCAACCATCAACACCCCCCCAATCCAATACAAACGCCGGTTTCGGGCTTTAACCACCATCTCCCAGGCAATAAGGGCAGTCGTCGCGTAGACAAATGGATAGACCATATCAAGCGGCAATACCTTGTATTTATAGACGTTCAGTCCCGTCTCGCCCAGCCTATACAGGTTGCTTCGATAATCCACCTGATCATATCCGAAAACCATGTAATCGAACATTGCGCCCGGGCTCATTTGTGAAACCAGCCAAACAAACACCAGGTTATGGACTATCATCACAAATGCCATAAGCAGCAGATGCCACAATTTTAAATTGCTTTGCATGTAAATGCCTTTGTGATCCTGATTTCAGTCTTGTTCCGAGTTATATTGAAGGCTAAAGCTGACACATAAGTCGTCAAGGGAAAAGGTCTATGAAAACGTCACCTCCGCTCGTTACGATTTTTGGCGGTTCCGGCTTTGTCGGTCGCTATATCACGCATCGTCTGGCCCGTTCAGGATGGCGCGTAAGGGTGGCCGTGCGACGTCCCAATGAAGCGATCTTTGTTAAACAATTTGGCGAGGTTGGTCAGGTCGAACCGATCTTGGCCAACGTGCGTGACGAGGCCTCGACACGTGCTGCCATTCGCGGGGCAGATGCGGTCATCAATTGCGTTGGAATCCTGCATCAATCGGGTGCGCAACGGTTTGACGCGCTGCATAATGATGCTGCTGCGCGCATCGCAAAAGCCGCGGCAGAAGAAGGGGTAGCGCAATTTATCCATCTTTCTTCGATCGGTGCCGACGCGGAAAGCCTGAGCCACTATGCGCGTTCAAAAGCCGCCGGCGAAACCGCCGTGCGCGAGGCATTTCCCTCGGCAACGATTTTGCGACCGTCGGTGGTTTTTGGAACCGAGGATTCCTACTTCAACCGGTTTGCCGGGCTAAGCCGAATGATCCCGTTGATCCTGCCGCTTGTTGGGGCCAACACAAAATTTCAACCGGTTTATGTCGAAGACATCGCCAAAGCGGTCGATACGATCTTAAGCCGTCAAATCGCGGGCCAGACCATGGAGCTAGGTGGACCTGACATCGCGAGTTTCCGTGAGTTGATGGAAAAAATGCTGCATGTAACGCGCCGCAAACGGTACATTTTGAACCTGCCGCTATTTGTCGCCCGCGCACAGGCCCTGCTCTTCGAGGTCGGGTCTTTCCTGACGGGGGGCTTGTTTGCCCCAGCCCTGACACGCGATCAGATCGCACAATTGCAGGTCGACAATGTCGTCAATCCTGAAATGGACGGTTTTGCCCAATTGGGGATCGCGCCAACGGCTATGGATGGGGTTCTGAATACCTATCTTTACAGCTATCGCCCAAAAGGACAGTTTACTGACCTTCTGACCGCCAAATCCAACTTGCGTGGTTAGGAATAGGCGACGACCAGCAGTATGATCCCAAGGATCACGCGGTAAATAACATAGGGCGTAAAACTGACGGTTCGAAGCAATCGCATCATCAGCGTCAGCGCCAATAACGCGGCCAGACATGCGAACAGTGCGGCGATCGCCGCATCACGGGCCAATTGCCAGTTTGCGTTGCTGACAACATCACCCGCGACAAGCATGCCCGATGCAATGATTGTTGGAATGGACATCAACATCGACAATCTTGCTGCCTGTTCGCGATTATACCCCAGAAACCGAGCGCCAGTGATCGTCGCCCCTGATCGCGAGGTGCCCGGTATCAGTGCGACCGCCTGCCAAAGTCCCATGATCACCGCACTTCGGACCCCCCATTTTCGATCATTTGCCGGGGCGGGCCGGCGATCAGACACATACAATATCAAGCCAAAAACAAGCATCGTCCAAGCGATCACCTTGATGGATCGCAACGCGTCCATATAGCCGGTAATCTTCAGGATCAGCCCAAATATGACGACCGGAACAGTTGCCAGAGCCAACAGCCAGAACAGCCGGGCTGCATCCGTCTGCATCTGACCTTTGGCAATATCCCCCATACCACGCACCATTTGGCGGACGTCTTTTCGGAAATAATAAATGACCGCCAGCAAGGTTCCAACATGCACTGCAACATCCAGTACGATGCCTTGATCCTCTGCGCCGGTAAGCGTCGGCAATAATATCAGGTGTGCTGACGAGGAAATCGGAAGAAATTCCGTTATTCCCTGCAGAATGGCGAGTAGCAACAAATAGATCAGCGACATGGCCGCTCCGTAGGTGGTATCAACTGTATGAAGGCCGGATATTAGTTATTGTCAACGGTGACTTTGCTTCTCATTATACCGCCATGAAGCGGATAATTCAGAAATTACGAAAATCCAAGCCAGCGGAACAGCTAACTGTTAACGCGGATGGCGATTCAAATCTGACAGCCGCCGAACGTGTGCAAAAGATGATGGAACCCACCGGCAAAGATCCTGTCAAACTGCCAGTTTGCGGTTTGCGTATGCTGCGTTAGTTTGCGCAGTGGTATGTAATTATGGCCCGCGTTCCGAACTCTGCAAAACCTAAATCAAAGCCCAGAACATGGTCCTCGCCGGCGTGGATATTCCGCGAAATAGTGAAGGCGGCGTTAAAACTGTTTTCCGCACTTTTCCTATTGGTGGTTGCCGTTGTCTTTGCGTTACGCTGGGTTGATCCGCCAATCACCTACACCATGATGGCCGGATGGTTTGAAACCGGCGAAATTGACAATCATTGGCGGGATCTCGATGAGATGTCGATAAATATTGCCTTGGCATTTGTGGCTGCCGAAGACGCAAATTTCTGTCTTCACAACGGCTTTGATTTTGACGCCATTGAACAGGCGCTCGATGACGGTGCAGATCGCGGGGCCTCTACGATTTCGCAACAAGTCGCCAAGAATGTGTTTTTGTGGAACGGGCGCAGCTGGGTCCGCAAAGGGCTGGAAGTCGGATTTACTGTTCTGATCGAAACTCTGTGGGATAAACGTCGAATTCTTGAAGTCTACTTGAATGTCGCTGAAACGGGATATGGTGAATTTGGGGTCGATACGGCGGTTTGGCGTCATTTCGATGGACGTATCGCCAACCTGAGTGTGGATGACGCCGCACGCATCGCGGTCATTTTACCCAACCCACGCGAGCGCAGTCCGTCACGATTGACCTCGAGCCAACAACGTCGTGCCAGCCAAATTGCCATAGGCGCGCGCACAATACTGGCAGATGGTCGCGCAGATTGTTTCCTGCCCGAGCGTTCCCCTTGAAACTTCGAGGATAGACGGGCATTACAGTTAGACTTCGCATAGTAGGACATGAATATGCGCCGCCTGTATCATTTGCCGCTTTCCCCATTCTGCCGCAAAGTTCGGCTGGTTCTGGCCGAAAAGAAACTGGACGTGGAATTGATCGAGGAACGACCCTGGGAACGGCGGTTGGACTATTTGCGCGTCAATCCATCGGGCAAGGTTCCGATGTTGAAAGATGAAACGTTAAATATCGCTGACTCGACCGCGATCTGTGAATATCTAGAGGAAGTCTATCCGGATCCGGCGCTGTTGCCGGATACCCCCGCAGCACGGGCGGAGGCGCGGCGTCTAGCAATGTGGTTTGACGACAAGTTCCATCAGGAGGTCACCATCAATCTGCTGTATGAACGCGTAAACAAAAAGATGATGAATGCAGGTGCCCCGGAAAGCGCTTGGATCAAGGCAGGTCTGACCAACATCAAATACCATCTGGACTATATGGCATGGTTGTTGGATCAGCGAAAATGGTTGGCTGGCGACCAGATGACTATCGCAGATTTTGCGGCCGCGGCACAGCTAAGCTGTTTGGACTATACAAATGATGTGGATTGGGCCCGCCAGTCATTGGTAAAGGATTGGTATTCCAAAATAAAATCACGTCCTTCTTTCCGTCCGTTGCTCGCTGATCTTGTCCCGGGCTTCGTTCCCCCGGCCCATTACTCTGATCTGGATTTCTAGGATGCCCGACGACGGGGCGGATGACTTGGTGAACGCGATCCGCGCTCAATCTGTGGCGCTGGGCTTTGATACGATCGGAATATGTCAGGCCAGCTCACTTCCGGACTTCTCGGCCCGTTTGTCGCAATTTTTAAAGGCGGGTTATCACGGCGACATGGCCTGGATGGAGAAGCGCGCAGAATGGCGCGGCAATCCACGTAAGCTTTGGCCCGACGTACGTTCAATCATCATGGTGACGGTCAATTACGCCCCGACTACTGATCCGCTGGCGCTGTTGGATCAAACAGAGCTTGGCAATATATCAGTCTATGCAAGGGGCAAGGACTATCATGATGTGGTCAAGAAACGACTGAAGCAGCTGGGGCGCTGGTTGATCGAACGATCGGGTGGTGAAATCAAAGTATTTGTCGATACCGCACCGGTGATGGAAAAACCTCTGGGGCAAGCCGCAGGGGTCGGCTGGCAAGGCAAGCACACCAATCTCGTCTCTCGCGAACTGGGAAACTGGTTCTTTCTGGGGGCTATCTTCACCACCCTGGACTTGCCACCCGATCCTGTCGAAACGGATCATTGCGGGTCATGTCGTCGATGTCTTGACGTCTGTCCGACCCAAGCATTTCCGGCCCCGTATCAACTGGATGCCCGAAAATGCATTTCCTATCTTACAATTGAATATGACGGACCGGTTGAATTGGAGCTTCGATCAAAACTTGGTAACCGTATTTATGGGTGCGACGATTGTCTGGCTGTATGTCCGTGGAACAAATTTGCCGAGGCGTCTTCGGAAATATCGCTGTGGTCCCGTCGGGAATTAAACCTTCCGCGACTGGCCGACCTTGCGCAATTGGGCGATTCTGGTTTTCGCGAAGTCTTTAGCGGGTCGCCGATCAAACGGATTGGGTGGCTTCGATTTTTGCGGAACGTACTTTACGCCATTGGAAATTCCCAAGATCACGCGCTGCTGGACGCGGCATCGCGCCACCGGGACTCTTCGTCTCCGACCGTTCGCGACGCGGCAAATTGGGCGGTAGCGGAGTTACAAAAAAGACCCGATCGAAGGACCGGGTCTAAATCGCGTCAATAAAATCGCCGCGTGCACTTAATGCAGCTTCTCGCCCACGTCGCCAATTGACGAGTCGATCAACTTGCCAGCTTCGGCAGCGGACATGTTCTTGGCGATAACTTCACGAGCAGCGTCAATTGCAACAGAAATCGCTTTGTCTTTCACTTCTTTCACAGCCGATTTCTCGGCAGAAGCGATCTGCTCTTCAGCAGCTTGCAAGCGCCGGGCAATCGAGGCTTTCAGATCTTCCTTGGCGGCAACCGCCGCAAGTTCAGCTTCCTTTTTCGCATGCTCGACGATGCCGGCGGCATGGGCTTCGACTTCTTTATGCTTGCGTTCAAACGACGCCAAAAGAGTCTGCGCTTCTTCGCGCAATGCCCGGGCTTCGTCGATCTCGGCTTTGATGGCGTCTGCTCGTTGATCGAGCATTTTGCCAATCAAAGCGGGAACTTTGAAATAAAGCAGCACACCGACAAACAGAACGAATGCGATAAGAACCACGAAGTTCGTGTCATTCAAGCTGTACCAAGGATAGTCCCCGCCCGCAGCAAGTGCCGGGTTGGCCAGAAGAACCATCAAGGGAGTTGCGATAATTCTTGTCATTGCATCACCCTTTCAGCCGCGAGGTTATCGCTGCCTTTACCGATTTGGCATCAGCAGAACCCGGAAGGATCGCATTGACGATATCCTCGGTCGTTGCATTTGCCACATCTTCAACCGATTTCAGAGCAGACTTGCGAATCTCGGCGATTTGCGCCTCGGACTCGGCTACCTTGGCAGCAATTTCGGCATCAGCCTTTGCCACGGCGGCATCAATATCTTTCTTGATGTCCGCTTTCGTCGCTTCGGCAATACGATTTGCTTCAGCCCGGGCATCAGCAAGCGCTTTGTTATACGCCTCTTCCGCTTCTTCGGCTTTGCGCTTCAGATTATTGGCCTGTTCCAGATCATTGGCGATCGTGTTGTGACGATCTTCCAGAACCGAACCGATACGCGGCAACGCGATGCGGCTTAGCACAAAATACATGATCACAAGCGCAATCGCCAACCAGAAGATCTGATTGGGAAAGGTTTCAAAATTTAGCTGCGGCATACCAGACGAGGTATGTTCAGCAGCGTCAGCGCCAGTTGCCATTGCAACCCTCCGTCAGCTTGATACCCATCGGCGCCCCGAAGCGGGACGCCACGTCAGAAATCAAGGTCAGCTTAGACAGCGTACATCAACAGAAGCGCGACGAGGAACGAGAAAATTCCGAGCGCCTCGGCAAATGCGATACCGATGAACAGCGTTGCCGTCTGGCTGGAAGCTGCATTCGGGTTACGCAGAGCGCCCGACAGATAGTTGGAAACAACGTGGCCCACACCGATAGCAGCGCCGCCCATACCCGTACAAGCAAGGCCTGCACCGATCATTGCACCCATGGTTACGATATCGCCTTCAACTGCCATTGTTTTGCTCCTTTAGAATAAGAATGGCTGGATTTTGACCTGAGCTTAGTGTCCCGGATGCAAAGCATCCTTCAAGTAAACACACGTCAGAATGGTGAAAACATAAGCCTGAATAAACGCCACCAGCGCCTCCAGACCATAGACCGCCACAATTGCGACGATCGGCGCAACAGCGCCAAGGCCCAGCGCCCCGGCAAACCCTGCGAAAACTTTGATAACAGCATGGCCGGCCATCATGTTGCCAGCCAAACGAATAGAGTGGCTGACAGGGCGCACGAAATAGGAAATCAGCTCGATAATCGCCAGAATGGGACGAAGAACCAGCGGTGCGTCCGACACCCAGAACAAGCCCAGAAACTTAGCGCCGTTCTTCACAAAACCCAGGATCGTCACGGCAACAAACACCAACACCGCCAAAAAGGCCGTAACTGCGATATGTGAGGTGAAGGTAAAGCTATAGGGCAACAGGCCCAACGCATTGCCAAACAGGATCAGCATGAACAGGGTCATGATATATGGGAAATATTTAAGCCCTTCTTTGCCGGTAATGTCTTCGATCATGTTGCGAATGAAGCCATAGGTCAGTTCAGCAACGGACTGAGTGCGCGTTGGCACCAGCGCACGACCACGCGAACCCACAACCAAAAGCAGGACAGTCGCAAGGATCGCAAGCCCCAACCATAGTGTTACGTTGGTGGGGGTATAAAATGCGATATCCCCACCAAACAGGGATTTCACCTCGAACTGATCCATCGGGTGAATGTTGAAGCCGCCAGATTCTGCTGTCTCAGCCACGTTTATTCCCTCAGTGTTTCGCCGCGTCGGGCGTGTTTGTCGTCTTCTGCTGGATTTCCGCCGCCGTGCGCATCATCGTGCGGATACCAGCAGCAAAACCCAATAATGCAAATAGGATCAGGAAAATCGGCAAGGTCCCAAAAAGATAATCCAGCCCGTATCCCATTCCTATGCCGATTGCCATTCCAACAACCAGCTCTAACACCATACGCCAGGCCACGTTGGCCTTCTCGTACTTGGTTTCGCTAACGGGTTTACGAACCTTCGCGGCCGCCGCCGCTTTGATCCGTGCCTCCAACGCTGCCAGGTCATCAAGGTCGGGATCGTTTGTCATCCGTCATTCCTGTCTGTTGGCCATTTCAGCGCGGGAAACCCCCTTCGCAAAAGTTGGGCGGACAATAGAAACGAGGTCGCACAGAGTCAAGTGGAGTTTGCTTGCAATAAAATTCGTATAACTTATTGTTTTTATTGTTATTTTAACACCTGCGTCAAACTGTCGAAGCAGAGCTTTTACTTCCCCCTAGCAATAGTATATTTAACCATATTGTTGAATGGATATTTCTGATAATAGTGGCTCATAGCATGGTCGAAACCGCCGAGACACAACTAGATCTGATTTTTGGCGCATTGTCTGACCGAACGCGCCGAACAATATTGCTGATGTTGCTCGAAAGTGATCACACTATTTCCGATCTTGCAGACCCGTTCGACATGTCCATGGCCGCCATATCAAAACATGTGCAGCTTCTGGTCAGCGCCGGTCTGATAACACAGGAACGCCGGGGACGCGAAAAATGGTGTCGGCTGAATACCGATGGTCTTAACCCCGCAAGCTTTTGGCTGGAATCTTATAGCAGTGTGATCGATGACAGCTTCACCACGTTGGCAGCTGTCTTGAAGGCGCAGGATATTCTTGACGAGACAGACTAGACCTTCTGTCGCAGAAATCGGGGGTCCGCATGTCGTAAACGGCCTATCCCATCAGTGCTGGCGCCATACTCGTCAAGGGGGCGCATAGTTTGGGGATATTGGTGCGCTCCGACAGTGATCAGATACGCTTTTCCAACGAAATCGCGGTCGGGAACGGGATATCCACGCCGGCTTTGTCAAATGCCTCTTTCACGGCGCGTTGCAAATCGCATTTGAAATCCCAGTAATCACTGCGCTTGGACCAGACCCGAATCTGAAAATCGACCGAGCTATCCCCCAGATTGACCACTTTCACCCACGGTTCAGGGTCGCTAAGCGTGCGCTTGTCTTTCTTGATCACATCACGCAAGGCGGTTTCGGCTTTTTTCAGGTCAGTATCATACGACACACCAAATGTCAGATCGATGCGGCGGGTATCAAAATATGAATAATTCTTGATCGAAGACGCCCAGATGTCGGAATTTGGCACCGTGATCTGGATATTATCGACCGTTACCAGTTCCACCGTGAACAGATGGATAGAGGCGACGGTTCCTTCCTCGCCCGCGGCGGACACATAGTCGCCAACTTTAAAGGGGCGGAACCCCAACAGCATCACCCCTGCGGCAAGGTTCGACAATGTCCCCTGCAACGCCAGTCCAATCGCAAGACCGGCGGCACCGATGATCGCTACCAGCGAAGTCGTTTGCACCCCGAATTGCGACAGCACGAACACGCCAGCAATGATCAGGATCGAATACCGGACCAAGCTGGCAAGGAAACTGAACAGGGTTTCGTCCAGCTCTTCATGCTCTTTGCTGAACTCGCGCAGTTTCCGGCTGATGAAGCCCGAAGCCCAAATGGCCGCGATCAGAATTACGCCTGCAACGACAATATCTTTCAGAAGTTCAAGCACCCAGCCCATCAGTCTTTCCTTTTACCCTATCTTTCCCTGATTTTCCCCGATCTGCCCGCGATGCAGCAATAGGTGATCAAGGATGACACAGGCCATCATTGCCTCGCCCACCGGGACGGCACGGATGCCAACACAGGGGTCATGGCGGCCTTTGGTGATAATTTCGGTTTCTTCACCGGATTTGGTAATCGTCTTGCGCGGTGTCAGGATGGACGAGGTCGGTTTGACCGCAAAGCGGCAGACAACTTCCTGCCCCGTCGAAATCCCGCCAAGGATTCCGCCCGCGTGGTTGCTGCTGTAAACCGGACCGTCCGGTCCCATCATGATTTCATCTGCGTTTTCTTCGCCCGTCAGGGTCGCAGCACCCATGCCAGCGCCAATTTCCACCCCTTTGACGGCGTTGATGGACATCATCGCTGCCGCCACATCGGTATCAAGCTTTGCATAAACCGGCGCGCCGAGGCCCGCGGGCACACCGCTTGCCACAACTTCGATCACCGCACCTACAGAACTGCCAGATTTGCGCAAGGCGGACAGGTAATCTTCCCAAATGGCTGCAGTCGTTGCATCGGGCGTCCAGAACGGGTTCTGGTCGATCTGGCTCATGTCCATACGGGTCCGATCAATCAGATGCGGACCCATCTGGACCATATATCCAGTGATGCTTAAACCCGGTAGCAGCTCTCGCAGCACCGCCCGTGCAACACCACCCGCCGCAACGCGCGCCGCCGTTTCACGGGCCGAGGACCGGCCTCCACCGCGATAATCGCGATTGCCGTATTTCTGGTAATAGGTGATATCCGCATGCCCGGGTCTGAATTTTTCCGAGATGTCACCATAATCCTTGGACCGCTGATCGGTATTGCGGATCAACAATTGGATGGGTGTTCCGGTGGTTTTGCCTTCGAAAACCCCGGATAAAATCTCCACCTGATCGGCTTCCTGCCGCTGGGTCGTAAATTTGTTCTGCCCCGGTTTGCGCTTGTCCAGCCAGGTTTGGATCATCCCCTCATCAAGCGCCACATTGGGTGGACAGCCATCGACCACGGCGCCCAGCGCGGGACCGTGGCTTTCGCCCCAAGTGGTGACACGAAACAGATGGCCGAACGAATTCATCGACATGCGCAAAATCTCCTCTGTTTGTGCTTACCTGATGGGTCGGGCGCACAAAAGCCCTATTCTGCCGCAATGTCCAAGGGTTTGGGCTTTGGTGAAGGTCCGGTGTCGACACGCAGGTTGGACATCCGCGTGACCGGCCGCAGTTTCGAGGCTTTACCACCTCCCTCGCGCCAGATCACAAATATACCGCTGGCGATGATGACGGACGATCCGATTGCCACCCATTTGTCCGGCGTTTCGTCGAAAAACAGATAGCCAAACACCACAGCCCAAAGAATCTGCGAATATTGTACTGGTGCGACAATTGCGGCTGGGGCGGCACGGTAGGCCGCGATCATCGCAATCTGTGCACCGATGACAATTGTCCCGATCAAAGCCATGATCCCCAAGTCCGGAAGCGCAACTGGTTTGTAGACAAACGGCATCAGCGCCGCCATGGCCAGCACATTTGTGATCATCGGGATCAGGATCAATACGGCACTGCGTTCCTCGTTCCCGATTTTCCGCATGATGATATTGGCAACCGAGCTAAGCACCGCCGCCGTTAATGCTGCCGCATGACCGCCGGTCAGATTGGCCGATCCGGGGCGCAATACGATCATGACGCCAATAAAACCGACCAACACCGCCATCCAGCGCCGTATCCCAACCTTTTCCCCCAGAAACGGCACAGAGAGCGCGGTGATCAGCAATGGCATTGCAAACAAAAGCGCATACACTTCGGCCAGTGGTAGTGCGGTAAAGGCATAAAATGCGCAGCTGGCGCTGATCAACGCCAAAATGGTTCGCAGTGCCAGCCACCAGGGATGGTTGGGACGAAATGTTCCCTCGTGTTTGTCTGCCATCATCACGACAGTCAAAGGAACAAAGGCAAACAAGGTCGCAAATAGCAATATCTGAAAAACAGAATAACTTTCGCCAAGATATTTGATCATGGCGTCATGGGTCGCAAAGATGCCAAAGGCAGTCAAAGCCAGCAAAAAACCGCGCGACGTGTCCTGTTTGCCATTCATGCTCAGCTCCGCATTTTTGGGCGACACTAGCACGCAAGCGATACAGTTCAATCCATAACCGCTTGCACTCCGCCCGCCTTCGCCTATGTTTGGTCCTACCTCGGGGTGCCCAGTCGGGCTGAGATGCAATTCCGCGAACCCGTTGAACCTGAACCGGATCACACCGGCGTAGGGAAGGTGGGGCGAATGCCCATCCTCCATACGTCGCATGTAGGAGGAAATGATGAAAATATCCCTTCTGTTTGCGGCCTTCGCGACCCTTTCGGGGGCAGCAAGTGCGCAAACATTGACTGTTTACACCTATGACAGCTTTGTTCCTGATTGGGGTCCCGGCCCGGCCATCGAAGCCGCGTTCGAGGCCGAATGTGCCTGCGACCTTGTATTTGTCGCTGCTGGCGATGGTGCCGCCTTACTTGGTCGTCTTCAACTCGAAGGGCAAAACACCGACGCTGACATCGTTCTGGGGCTTGATACCAGCCTGATCGCAACGGCGCGGGAAACCGGATTGTTTGCTCCCCACACGGGCGTGCCTGACAATCTGACTTTGCCGATCGATTGGACCGACGACACATTTCTCCCTTTCGATTGGGGATATTTTGCCTTTGTCTATGACCGCACGACGGTTACTCTGCCTCCCACCAGCTTCACCGAATTGTTGCAAAGCGATTATACGCTGATCATACAGGATCCCCGTTCGTCAACGCCGGGACTTGGGTTGCTTATGTGGGTCAAACATATTTACGGAGACAACGCGACATCCGTATGGCAACGATTGGCCCCGCGCATCGTTACCGTCACAAAGGGTTGGTCCGAAGCTTACGGACTGTTTCTAGAGGGCGAGGCGGATTTTGTTCTTAGCTACACAACGTCGCCGCTTTATCACCAACTGGCCGAACAGGATGACAGCAAAGCGGCCGCGATCTTTAGTGATGGACATTATATGCAGGTCGAAGTCGCCGGCATCTTGGCATCCACAGAACAGCGCGATCTTGCGGATCAGTTCATGGCCTTCATTTCCAGTCCCGCGTTTCAGCGGGAAATCCCCATGTCCAACTGGATGTATCCGGTCGCACAAGAGGGCACCAACATGCCATCGGCATTCGCCGATAGTCTGACCGGGATTGAACCACTCCTGTTTGCCACAGATCAAGTTGACTCCATACGCGAACAGGCACTGGAAGAATGGCGCAACGCGCTCAGCCAATAATCACGGTTCTTGGGATCAGTGCATTGGGATTGATCCTTGCACTGATCCTAGTGCCGCCGATCACACTTCTGATGGTGGCCAAGGACGGTGGGTTGTCACCCGCCGACTGGTCCGCCATCCGTTTCACCCTGCTACAGGCAACATTGTCCGCCCTGATCAGCATTCTGCTGGCCATCCCGGTCGCGCGAGCATTGGCGCGTCGAACCTTCCCCGGGCGCGGATTGTTGGTTGCGTTGTTGGGCGCACCATTTCTGCTGCCGGTGATCGTCGCCGTCATCGGCCTTTTAATTGTCTGGGGGCGCGCAGGTTGGATATCGGACCTGATCGGGACGCCGATTTCGATCTATGGTCTTGGTGGCGTCCTGTTGGCTCATGTTTTCTTCAACCTTCCCTTGGTTACACGGCTGTTGCTACAGGGCTGGGGGCAGATCCCTGCAGAGCATTTCCGTCTTGTATCGCAACTGGGGTTCCGACCTGCGCAGGTGTTCCAGCATCTGGAATGGCCGATGCTGCGATCTGTCTTGCCAGGTGCGTTTTTGCTGGTTTTCCTGTTATGTACGACCAGCTTCGCGGTCGCCTTGACCCTTGGTGGCGGACCCCGCGCCACCACGATTGAACTGGCAATTTACGAAGCAGTTAGGTTCAGTTTTGACCTGTCGCGGGCTGCAATCCTGTCGCTGATTCAGTTTGCTGTCTGCGGGGTTATCGCCGCTTTGTCACTGCTTATCAGCCTGTCCACAGGATTTTCCAACAGCAACTTGATTTCAACATCTCGGTGGGACGCCAGGAGGCGCTCTCAACGCACACTCGACACGATTTCCATCCTGTTGGTCACACTGTTTTTGTTGACACCATTGCTGGCTTTGGTGCTGCGTGGACTGGCTGGGCTTGGTGATCTCCCTCCGTTGGGACGGGCAATCATGACCAGCCTGATGATCGCGCTTGGCTCGACCGCCTTCACGTCGCTCACCGCACTCGCATTGGCGCAATGGATCGACCATATGCGCGCTGCAAAGAACCAACTGGCATTTTTGTCAGAGGGGGTCAGCCTCCTCACCATCTCGACCTCACCATTTGTGCTGGGTACGGGGGTGTTCCTATTGATCCGGTCGGTCGCGAACCCGTTCGATTTCGCCCTGCCTGTGACGGCATTGGTGAATGCCACCGTCGCCCTGCCCATCACGCTGCGGGTGTTGCTGCCGGCATTAGAGCAATCGCGGCTAACGCATGGGCGACTTGGCGAAAGCCTGTCGATCACCGGATGGACCCGATTCCGGTTGATCACTTGGCCGACAATTCGTGCGCCATTGGGGTATGCCGCCGGGATCAGTGCAGCATTGTCGATGGGGGATTTGGGCGTGATCACTTTGTTTGCGCCACCTGATATGGAAACGTTGCCCTTGCTGATGTATCGGCTTATGGGGTCCTACCAAACACAGGCTGCGGCGAGTGTGGCGCTGATCCTGATTGTCCTGACACTTGCCCTGTTTTGGCTGTTTGACCGCGGAGGACGTCTTGGACATCACACTTGAAAACCTTCTTATCCGGTTAGGGAGTTTTACTCTAAGCGCGGATTTCACCATACCCAACGGGATTACGGCGGTGATCGGTCCCTCAGGCGGTGGCAAATCTTCTTTGCTTCTCACCATTGCGGGCTTCATTGACCCGGCAAAGGGGCAAGTGCAGTTCGACAACAAATTTGCCGTAAAAAATCCCGGCGATCGTCCGGTGACGATGTTGTTTCAGGAACATAACCTCTTCCCGCACATGACGGTGGCCCAGAATGTAGGGCTGGGTGCGCGTCCGGACCTGAAACTTTCATCCGATCAGCGCGCACAAGTCGATTTGGTCTTGGCTGAAGTGGACCTTGCAAACCTTGGCAGCCGTTACCCCGCTGACCTGTCTGGCGGGCAGCGCCAGCGGGTTGCGCTCGCACGAGCACTGTTGCGGCAAAGACCTGTTCTGCTGCTGGACGAACCATTTGCCGCACTGGGTCCGGCGCTACGACGCGAGATGTTGGACCTTGTCCATACCCTTCGCGACCGGCAGAATCACAATCTGTTAATGGTCACACATGATCCTGATGATGCATTGCGTATCGCCGATCGGGTGATCCTGGTGGCAGATGGCGTTGCCCACCCTCCCCAGCTTGTGAAACAGCTGTTTGACAATCCGCCCCCGGAACTGCGCGAATATCTCGGCCAATGAAAAAGGGCGGGAAAGACCCCGCCCTTCATCTGCTACTTTGTGCTATCAGTTCTTGCGCTTGTGCGGCGCCCAAAGCTGTTTGTTGGTCAGGTATAGAAGTCCCGCCAGGAACACCATGAACACAAAAACATAGAACCCGGTTTCCTTGCGAGTGTCCATCTTCGGTTCTGCGGTCCACATTAGGAAGGCGGCAACATCCATCGCCAGATGATGTTCGTCGGCATCATGCCCATCAGCAAATTCCACCAGATCATCAGCCAACGGCGGTGGCATCGAAATCCAGCCGCCCGGGAAGGCGGTGTTTTCGTAAAGGATCGTGCCAGCCTGTTCCTTTTCCTCGCCCGTATAGCCAAGCAGGATAGAGGCGATATATTCCGGGCCGCCCATCCCCTTGATGACCTGGTTGATGCCCAGACCAGCCGGACCATGGAAACCCGCGCGGGCTTTGGCCATCAGGGACAGGTCCGGCGCGCCATCGAACTGCGACGCGTTGAATTTGTCTGCAGGAACCGCGGTGCGGAAATCGTCGATCTCGGGATCGAAGGTTTCGAACAGCGCGGCATAAGCCTTCACTTGCTCTTCTTCCATTTCCGGCCCGCCGTGATCGCCGAGATTCCGGTAATAGACATATTCCAACCCGTGGCACGAGGCGCAAACCTCGGTATAGACCTGCAGACCGCGTTGCAGCTGGTGAGTGTCATACGTGCCGAACGGTCCTTCGAAGCTGAAATCGAAATCTTCGATGTGGCTTTCCCCACCGGCAGCAAGTGCCCCGGTTGCCAGGCCCAGCGCGATAGTCGCGGAAAGGAGGGTGCGTTTAATCATTCTCTTATCTCCTCTCACTCATTCAGCCGGTTTAGGCGGATAATGCGCATCGAAATCTTCTTCGATCGTCGCAGGCGGGGTTTTCGGCTTCTCGATCACACCCAGCAGCGGCAGGATCACCAAGAAGTACGCGAACCAATAGGTGGCCCCGATCAACGAGATCGTCGAATACGGCGGTTCAGCCGGCATGGCGCCACACCACATCAGAACGATGAAGTCGATGACCAGAAGCCAGAACCACCATTTGAATTGCGGGCGATAGACCCCGGAACGTGTGCGGCTAGTATCCAGCCACGGCACCAATGCCATGACGAAGATTGAACCGAACATCGCCAGAACCCCAAAGAATTTCGCGGTGATGATGCCACCGGTCAGGAAGCTGGCAATCTGCACAACCCAGACGTCAGCCGTAAAGGCACGCAGGATGGCGTAGAACGGCAGATAGTACCATTCCGGCACAATATGTGCAGGCGTCACCAGCGGGTTGGCTTCGATATAGTTGTCCGGGTGACCGAAATAGTTCGGCATGGTCCAGATCACGGCAACAAATGCCGCGAGAACAACAACCAGCGCAAACAGATCCTTGATCACGAAATATGGCCAGAAGGGCAGAGTGTCTTTCTCTGCTTCTTCTTTGGATCCACGGCGAACCTCAACCCCGGTCGGGTTGTTGTTGCCAGTGGTGTGGAAGGCCCAGATATGGACGATAACCAGACCCGCGATCACAAATGGCAGCAAATAATGGAGCGAGAAGAACCGGTTCAGCGTTGCATTGCCAACCGCCGGTCCACCCAGCAACCAAGCCTGAATGGGTTCACCAATGCCGGGGATCGCGCCAAACAGGCCGGTGATAACCGTAGCACCCCAGAAGGACATCTGACCCCAGGGCAGAACATAGCCCAAGAAGCCGGTTGCCATCATGGCCAGATAAATCAGCATCCCGATGATCCATGTGATCTCGCGCGGGGCCTTATAGGACCCGTAGAACAGGCCGCGGAACATGTGGATGTAAACCGCAAGGAAGAACAACGAGGCACCGTTCATATGCGCATACCGGATCGCCCAGCCGCCATTCACATCCCGCATGATATGTTCGATCGAGGCAAAGGCCTGATCAACATGCGGCGTGTAGTGCATGGCCAGTACAATCCCGGTGACGATCTGCAACACAAGGCAGAAAGCCAGCACAATACCCCAAATCCACCACCAGTTCAGGTTTTTCGGGGTTGGGATCATTAGCGTGTCATAGATCAGGCTGACAACCGGAAGACGTTCATGAAGCCATTTTTCGAAACCGGTTTTCGGTTCGTAATGGTCGTGTGGAATACCGCTCATAATGTCCTCCCTCAGCCCAATTTGATGACAGTGTCAGAGATGAAGGCCGCAACCGGAACCGGCAGGTTCTCGGGTGCGGGACCCCGGCGGATACGGCCAGCCGTGTCGTAATGCGAACCGTGGCACGGGCAGAACCAGCCGCCAAAATCCCCAGCATCACCCAACGGCACACAGCCAAGATGCGTACAAACACCCATCATAACAAGCCATTCGCCCGCTTCGTCTAGCGTGCGGTTCTGGTCTTCCGCATCAGCCTCAGCGCCGATATTGTTGTTTCGTGCAGAAGTATCGGGCAATTCATTCAGTGCAGTTGCACGGGCAGCGTCGATTTCTTCCTGTGTCCGGCGACGAATGAAAACGGGTTTACCCAGCCATTTCACCGTGATTTGTGTGCCAGGCTCAACACCTGAAACATCAACCTCGATGGAGGCAAGCGCCTGCACATCCGCGCTGGCATTCATCTGATTTACCAACGGCCAAACCGCCGCCCCGGTCGCCACGGCACCTGCTGATGCCGTCGCAAAGTACAGAAAATCGCGGCGTGAGCCTGTATCTTCTTCTTGCGACAAAGGATACTCTCCCTCTCTGTCTGCCCCTGACGGGGTGGATAAACAACTGAGTCCGCTTGCGCAGCCGACAAGGTTTGTGCCCAAATACACCTGCAAAAGCAACAGGTCCAGCGGACTTTGCGCCGCAGTCCTTACTAATTTGGAAAAAACACACGATGTCGATCCGTCTGGCCGCGTTTCAGCCTGATATAGCGCAAAATCTTGGGGCTATGATTCGTCTGTGCGCCTGCATGAATATCCCGATCGATGTGATCGAACCGTGCGGATTTCCCTTTTCTGTAAAGGCATTGCGACGTTCGGCGATGGATTACGCCGATAAAGCCGACATTCACCATCACCCCTCGTGGTCTGCGTTTCAGACCGCATCAAATGGCCGCACCATATTATTGACGACCGAGGGGGCCACAGACCTCTATTCCTTTAACTTTCTTCCCGGTGATATTATCCTGATGGGACGCGAAAGTGCCGGTGTCCCACGCGACGTTCATGATTCAGCGGATGCGCGCATACGGATCCCGATGCCCGGTGGCGGTCGATCTTTGAACGTGGCGATGTCTGCGGGAATTGCCGTTGCCGAAGCCCTTCGCCAACTCCGCTAGCGGGGATATTTCTTGCGCATATCTTCTACAGAAGCCGCGATAAGCTCCTCCAATACGTCCAGATCAACATCTTCCAGCTTGTAAATATAGAGACAGGATTTCCCAGTTTTGTATTTGCCAAGTTTCGCCAGCTTGTCGGCATACGCATCGAACCCCGGCATAATATAGACGGATAATGAAGATTTGCGCGGCGACAGTCCGGTGATCATCCAGTCCCCGATTTTGCCGCTTTCATACTGGTATTGATACGTATCGAACCCGATAATCGCACTTCCCCACATTCGGGCGGGTTTGCCTGTCACACGTGCCATGATATCCGCCACCACTTGTGCGTCTTCGCGGCGTTTTTCATGTTCGATGGAATTCAGAAAATCTTCAGCCGTCTGATCGGTCAGTTTGGTCTTCGCTTCTGACATATCTCCACCTTAGGTTCGGGCATAGATATCCTCGTAACGCACAATGTCATCTTCACCCAAATAAGCGCCAGACTGCACCTCGATCAGGTGCAAATCAACCTTGCCGGGGTTTTCCAGCCGGTGAACAGCACCAAGTGGGATATAGGTGGACTGGTTTTCTCCCAGCAATTTCACATCGTCATCCACGGTGACCCGCGCCGCGCCAGAAACAACCACCCAATGCTCTGCCCTGTGAACATGGCTTTGCAGTGACAGCTTCGCCCCGGGTTTCACCATGATGCGTTTGACCTGAAATCGTTCCCCCAACGCCAGCGTTTCATACCAGCCCCATGGCCGATAGCATTTCGCAAACTCCTCGGCTTGCTTGAACCCGCCGTCCCGCAACAGGGCAACCGCGTCACGGACCTCCTGCGACCGATCCATATCTGCCACCAGCACGGCATCTCCGGTCGCGACCGCCACGATGTTGCGAAGACCAATTCCGACCATCGCTGTATCTGGGTCATCCGAACGCAACAACGTTTCCTGACAGTCAATCGCCCATGCATGACCCTTGCGTGCGACACCGGCTTCATCCGGTCGGCTTTCCTGCCAAATTGTCCGCCAAGATCCCAGATCATTCCATCCCGACGCCATCGGGACGACCTTTCCGTCGCTGATCTGCTCCATGATCGCATAGTCAAACGAGATATCCTGCGACTCCTCATAGACCGACGCCAACCGGGTGAAATCAAGGTCACTCACCCGATCATCCAACGCTCGACGAACCACGGGAACCATTTCTGGGCAATGGGTTTCAAATGCCGCAATCATCGTTTTTGCCGAGAAACAAAACGATCCCGAATTCCACAGGAACCGTCCCGAGGAAAGCATCTCCCGAGCGCGCTCCTCATCTGGCTTTTCGACAAACCGCACAAAATCCTGCGCGACCTCGCTTGGGGCTTTTGCCAATTCGATATAGCCAAATCCGGTTTCGGGACGTGTCGGCGTTATACCGAATGTTACAACATGCCCTTCAGCAGCCGCTGCGATGCCGTTTGACAAAGCAGCGTGAAATTTCGAAACATCGTGGTGCATATGGTCTGACGGCAGCACCACCATAATACCGTCAGGATCTGTTTCAGAAATCAACAGGGCGGCCGCCAATATCGCCGGGGCGGTATTGCGCGCAACTGGTTCAATAAGAATGGTTGCTTGGTCGATACCTGTCTGCTGCGCTTGCTCTGCTACGGTGAAACGAAAATCGTTCCCGGTCAGCAATATTGGGGCTTCAAAACCGGACTCTAGGCGTCGCAACGTCATTTGAAACAGGGATTCATCGTCCGTAAAGGGAACAAACTGCTTTGGATATGAGCGGCGAGACACCGGCCATAGCCGTGTTCCGCTCCCCCCACACAGGATAACCGGATAGATGCGGTGTTTCGTTGGCAAATCGAGTTCCAAATGAAAAAGCTCCGAAAACATGTTCCGGAGCCTTAGCATTTGTTTGCGTTCTGGAAAAGTCCAACCCGGACAACCTGACACAATCGTCAGAAGGTCGGACGAAGGTTATCCCGAAGGATCAGAATGCTTCCACGCTTATTTCTTCAACTGGCCGCCGCGGCTCGTCATCCTGCGAAATTGCCAAAGCAATAAGCCCGATTGCGATCAACGGAATAATCCATGCACCCGACGATCCCATCGGTGCGGCTTCTTCAACAACGACAGGCGCAGCAGGTGCAACATAGGCAACTGCTCCAGCGTTGACGGTGGAAGAAATGCTAACGGCAGCGATAGCGGTTGCAAGCAGTAGTTTACGCATGAGTAGTCCCCTCTTTTATAGACGGCCTATAGATGTAAGCCATGAGACCAAACAGGTCAAATTGGATTACATTGTGGAAATCTCACCCTGCGAATGTGACACCTTTTTGCCACAGATTGCCGCCGATACGTCGAGTGTACGCGGCAAAACACACATTAATATTAATGTAATGCTCTGAAGGACAATACCCAACACACCACAATCGACGATCGTGTAGCCGAACGGGCTAGCAATAACAGCTTCGGGTGTGTGGGACAGAACGTCCGAAGCCATCACACCGATATAAAGCTGCCTCTTCCTACAGATACAGAGGTTTCGATCGCTGTTTGCAACATCGTTCCCGCGATTAGAATTCATGTCATTGTTACCGCCGGTTTAGAAACAGTCCATAATAGGACCAATCTAACAATCGTCGCAGTTAAATTGAATAAGTTTCTTAACAAGTTACCTTGGACTGCGCTTTGCGAGTATTCGCTGTAATGTGCGGCGATGCATATTCAAACGACGAGCGGTTTCCGACACATTTCGATCACACAGTTCATAGACGCGCTGGATATGTTCCCATTTCACGCGATCTGCGGACATGGGATTTTCCGGAGGGGGAGGGCGATCTTCGTCTCGGGTCAGTAGTGCATTCATGATGTCATTGGCGTCAGCCGGTTTCGACAAGTAATCCGTCGCCCCGATCTTGACCGCCGCGACCGCTGTTGCGATGGCACCATAACCGGTCAGCACAACGATGCGGGCGTCGTCTCGCTTCTCTCGAATAGCCTCGACGACATCCAGACCATTTCCGTCCTCCAGACGCAGATCAACAACCGCAAAGGCAGGGGCTTTTTGGGCAACCGCGCGTTTGCCCTCGGCTATGGATTGCGCTTCGACCACATCAAAACCCCGTTTCTCCATCGCACGGGCCAGGCGACGCAGAAACGGTTCATCATCGTCGAGCAACAACAATGAGTTGTCTTCACCAATGTCCAAAAGGCGGTCATCCGACATATTTAGCTCCCGTTTTGGAAATATTCTAAATGGATACCTCTGATTGTCCATACCAGTATTTTACGCAAACGCGACGTTGATTTTTCCAGCTTCTCAATTGCCCTTTTGATACGGTGCAACAGTGGAAATGGTTCTACATTTGTGCCAAGACACTTTCATCGGTCGTCCCGCTGGAGGCCGATCCGTGACAGGAGCACGTCGCCATGACCATTATCGACAATTCGGCATTGATAACGGAAACCCGCAACAACTGGATGCGACTCCAGACTCTTGTTGCGCTGCGCTGGATTGCGGTTCTTGGCCAGACAGTTGCGATCCTGATTGCCAGCAAATGGCTTTCCCTGGACCTTCCAATTGACCTGTGCTTCACCGCAATCGGCGCTTCGGTCGCTTTTAATCTTGTTGCCATGGCAATCTGGCCCCGCGGCAAACGACTAAGTGACCCGCTTGCCGGGACGATGCTGTTGTTCGACCTGTTTCAATTGTCCGTATTGCTTTATCTGTCTGGTGGTCTCTCTAACCCGTTTTCTATCCTGATGCTTGTGCCCGTGACCATTTCCGCTACAGCCCTTTCGCTGCGTGCAACGGCGGTTCTGGGCGTAATTTTCATCATGATGATCACCACGCTGATTTGGTTTTATCTGCCACTTCGCACTTTGAACGGGAACATAATCCAACAGCCCAGTCTGTTGATATTCGGCAACTGGACCGCACTTGTGACCGGTTTCTCGTTCCTTGCGCTTTATGCGCGACGTGTCACCGTAGAGAATTTCTCCATGTCCGAAGCCTTGGCGGCAACTCAACTGGCGTTAGGCCGGGAACAGCGGCTGACCTCATTAGGAGGGGTGATCGCCGCCGCCGCGCATGAATTGGGCACTCCATTAGCGACGATCAAGCTGACCGCATCGGAATTGGCTGATGAACTGATCGATCAGCCTGAACTGGCAAAAGACGCACAGTTGATCCGGTCTCAGGCGGACAGATGCCGCGATATCCTGCGTGACATGGGACGCAGTGGCAAAGAAGACATGCATGTCAAAACCGCCCCGATTTCTTCCCTGATTGAAGAGGCGGCAATGCCACATCTCGACAGGGGAAAGCGGGTGATCATTCGTATTGATGGCGACCCTCTCAGTCAAAATTCCCCTGATCAACCACTTGTTTGGCGGCGCTCGGAAACGATTCACGGTTTGCGAAACCTTATACAGAACGCCGTTGATTTTGCTGTGGATGCGGTCTGGGTTGATGTGGATTGGAATGATGCAAAAATCAGTGTCCGTATCGGTGATGATGGCACCGGGTTTCCGGCCGAGGTGATGGGCAAGATCGGTGATCCGTTCGTGGGGCGCCGACATCGCCGCAAGCGCGCCGGTTACGAAGGAATGGGACTTGGTCTGTTCATCGCCAAAACCTTGCTGGAACGCACAGGGGCCGAGCTGACATTTTCGAACGGGCAAACCGGTGAGCATGACCTTCCGATCGAACTGTCCAGTCCGACCGGGGCAATCGTTACGGTCATCTGGGACCGCAAGACCTTGCAAACACCTGACAGCAAGGCAAGACCTGCGCTAGGTGCCAATACCCGGATAGAAAGTTAATTGGATATTAAGGTTAAGAGATTACGAATCCCTCCAAAATCCGGAGAGTTTCGTCGCGATGGCTTTACTTAATCTTCCGCTTCAGATTGCCTCGGCTGAGGTAATCGCTCCCAATCCCTATATTACCGCGGCCGGTCTAGCAGTTGCGGGATTTTGTGCCGCACTTCTGTTGGCCAGGCATTTCAATGCCTTGCTGAAAGGCCCGATCAAAGCCAGTTCAGATCTGGAACGGTTGCCATTCGCCGCCTGGGTCCTGACTGATGATACGGTCATAGACAAGAATGCCTTGTTTGACGAACTTGGCCTGAAGGCGTTGTCCGAAAACCGTATCTCCGTCAATGTGAATGGCGAAACAAAATGGTTTGATATTTTCTCGCACACATTTGGGGAAGTCAGCTATAAATACGCGATCCCCATCGACACTCTGGTGCATCTGGAGCACAGTCACAAACGTCTGATGGACTCCATGACAGTCACATTCAGCAAACTGCCAATGGGTCTTGCGATTTTTGATGCGGATATGACGCTTACGCATTTCAATCCAGCGATGTCCGAAATCCTCGCGCTTAATCCGGTGTGGATGGCGCGCCGTCCCAATTTACTTGCACTACTGGAAAAACTCCGCGAGACGCGCAATTTGCCGGAACATAAGGATTTTCTGGAATGGCGCCGTTTGCTGACCGAAATGCGGCTGACAAGTAACAATGCGCATTATTCGGAACTCTGGGCGCTAGCTGATGGTCGAAAGCTGAAAGTCACGGGCGAGGTGCATCCCGGTGGTGCGGTCAGTTTCCTGTTTGAAGACGTTACCGTTCAGATGACCGCCGAACGTCAGAAGCTACAGGAGATGGCGTTAAATCAGGCTATTATTGATCGCCTCGACATGCCGGTATGCGTCATCGATACATCGGGGCGGGTGACAATTCGCAATTCGGCATTTGACAGTTTGGTGCAGGTCAATGCATCCGGCACGACCCAAACATTGATGGTGTCCGATCTTGTTGAATTGCTTCCAGGAGCGCTTGACGCCTTGCAAAAGCTGCGCCGTGCGATTTCCTATCATGATCGTCGCGAAAGTTGGACAATGGATGTCCATTTGGGAAAATGGAAGTGTTTTACTGCCCATCCCATGCCCGACGGATCGACGATGATTTGTCTAAAGGTGGCCGATCCCACGGGGACTGCTGCGACATCATCTGATCAGCTCGCCACACTTTCGGCGGTCAATTGACCAGCGTTCGTCGCACACAATCTTTCCAGCGCAGGTATTTGCGCTCGGCGTCTGCTGTGGTCATCGATGGGGTAAAACACGCATTTGCTTCCCAGGTCGATTGCCTTGCCTGTGGGTTTGTAAATATCCCAGCCTGATATCCCGCTAACCATGCCGCACCTTGCGCCGTCGTTTCCAGCATTTCGGGTCTTTCAACCCGACAGCCCGTAATATCTGCCAGAAATTGCATGGCATACTGATTTGCGCTCATGCCTCCATCGACACGGATCGTCAAAGCCTCTGACATCTTCATATCACTGCGCATCGCATCCAGCAGGTCGCGCGTCTGATACCCTACCGCCTGCAATGCCGCGCGTGCCAGTTCATTCGGTCCGGTATTCCGGGTCAGACCGAACAGCGCCCCGCGGCAGTCGGCATCCCAATACGGCGCGCCCAATCCTGTGAAAGCTGGGACCAGAATGACATCTTGTTCGGGGTCAGCCGCCTGTGCCAACCGCTCGGAATCATTGGCATGGTTCAGTGTTCCCAGCCCGTCGCGCAGCCACTGAACCGATGCGCCAGCAACGAAGATTGATCCTTCCAGCGCATAAGTGATCTTGCCATTCAGACGATAGGCAATCGTGCCCAGCAGTCGATTTCGCGATGTAACAAGGGTTTCTCCCGTATTCAGCAGGGCGAAACATCCCGTCCCATAGGTAGATTTCAGCATCCCGGCCGAGAAACAGGCCTGCCCGATTGCGGCCGCCTGCTGATCTCCGGCCACCCCCAAGATGGGAAAGGTCACGCCGAACAAGGACGGGTCAGTTGTGCCGAAATCATCGGCACAATCGCGAATTTCGGGCAGCCAGTTTTGCGAAATCCCGAATAGCCGACACAAATCCTCGTCCCACGCACCAGTGGAAATGTTGCACAATAACGTGCGCGAGGCATTGGTCGCGTCAGTCACGAATTTCTGGCCACCCGTCAGTCTCCAGATCAGAAAACTGTCGACTGTTCCCAGACATAATCTGTTGTGCTTTGCCGCCTCCGCGACACGGGGCACGTGGTCCAGCATCCAGCGCATTTTCGTGGCCGTAAAATAGGGATCCAACAGCAAACCCGTTTTTTCTGCTATTTCCGCCTCATGGCCCAGAGATTTCAATTCACGACAGATTGCTGCGGTTCGTCGGTCCTGCCAGACAATCGCGCGGGTCAGGCTCTCGCCGGTTTCACGATCCCAAGCGACAAGCGTCTCGCGCTGATTGGTTATCCCCATCGCAATTGGGGGCACGTCACACGAGGCAATGGCGTCGCGTAGGGTGGACAGGCAGGTTTGCCAGATATCTTCGGGATCATGTTCGACCCAGCCCGATTGGGGGTAATGTTGCGCGAACTCCTGCTGAAACGTAGCGCGCAAATCAAGGTTTTCATCAAAAACCAACGTTCGGCTAGAAGTCGTTCCCTGATCCAACGCCAGAAGTGTCTGCATATTCCCCCCATTTTTCACAAAGCTAGCACAGCTTTGTCGCAAGTGAAGGGGATATATATTCACCTCGGAATGATAGCCGCCGTGCGTGACGACACTGTGTAATCAAACGGCACCAATCCCGCGCGAAGGACTTCCCCGATCCCGGTAACAGTGCGGGGACCACAAAAACATAAGAAGTCTGCTTTGCGTATTCGTGTACAAATTCGTCAATTGCTGTTTAAACGATGGTGTCGTCGACCCAACCCCGAGCCGACAACACCACCTACCCCGCAAGGGGATCAGCCTAGCACCCTTCCAGCACCTGCCTGCACAACCTCTGAAAAGGCGGCGGATTCCAAAAGCATCAGATTGACATTTCCACTGGGCCCCCACCCGGATATGTCGTTGCTTTCGGAATCCGCCGTCACCACGGTCTCCGCCAGTCCCCCTGTCGGCGCAGCCGTCTTCCCGGCATTAATATCTATCTTGCAAAACTTGGCCGCGGGATCGGGGCATTCCAGACAAAGCGGTAACTCCGCGGATCTGGTTTTCGTAAAACGATAATCGTCCCGTGCCAGCACCCTGCCCGACAATCTCGCGAGGAACGGATCAAGATCCGTCGCAAGGATCGCGCCTTGCTGCGCGCCTACACGTGTTGTCAGACCTGCATCGACGTTCAATGTCGATGCGATGGGCCGATAGGGTTGCATGACGTTCCCCCCAGAACTTCGGCAAATTTTTCAGCTCGTGAAATATTTGTTTTCCAAAGGCTCTGTCAACCTAAACGTGTGTTTTTGGATAAAATCAGCACATTTTTATTTGACCATCTGGCCAATAAAATAGGGCCTTTTCCCTAATCTGCGCCGATAAAACCACCTGACTGGTGATTCCAGAAATTGGCATACAGACCACCCTTTGACAGAAGCTGTTCATGCGTCCCTTGTTCGGCAATCCGCCCCTGGTCCAGCACCACGATCCGGTCCATATGCGCAATTGTTGACAGCCTGTGTGCGATCGCAAGAACCGTTTTCCCCTCCATCACCGTTTCCAGTGCGGTTTGAATTTCCGCCTCGACTTCGCTATCGAGCGCGCTCGTCGCTTCGTCCAGCACCAATATTGGCGCGTCTTTCAAAATCGCACGGGCCAATGCGATCCGCTGGCGCTGACCGCCGGACAGTTTCACCCCGCGCTCTCCCAAGAATGCGTCGAACCCTTCGCGCCCTTTATGGTCGCGCAAGTCACCGATAAAGGACATGGCCTCGGCTCGGCGGGTGGCTTCCAGCACGTCTTCCTCGCTCGCGTCGGTGCGACCATAAAGGATGTTATCGCGGGCCGAGCGGTTAAACATCGCCGTTTCTTGTGTGACCATCCCGATGGCGGAGCGCAGGCTGGCCTGTGTCACTTTGCTGATATTCTGCCCATCAATCCGGATCTCTCCGCTTTCGGCATCATATATGCGCAGCAAAAGCGAAACGAGCGTCGATTTCCCCGCACCCGAGGCCCCGACAATTCCCAGCTTTTCCCCGGGTTTGATGGAAAGATTGATCCCCTCTACGCCGCCAGTTTGGCGACCATAGGCGAAGCTGACATTATCGAATTCCACTTTTGCCGCTTCAACCACCAATGGTTTCGCTCCATCAGCATCAACAAGTGTATGGGGTGGGGTCAGCGTGGCAACTCCATCCTCGATCTCGCCGATATGACTATAGATTTGCATCAGGGAAAAACTGATCCAGCCGACCATCTGCCCCAGCCGGATCGAAATCGCCCCAGCCGCGGCAATCTGCCCTTCGCTCGCCGACCCTTGGCTCCACAATATCGCGGTGCCGCCAATCATCACCGCGGGCAGAACACCGGCAAATGTCATCAGCAACATACGGAACCAAACGGTCAGAGACGCCCATGCCAAAGACGCCTGTCGAAAATTGGCAACCACTTTGTGGGTCGCTTGATCCTCCATCCCGTCGCGAGCAAACAGTTTGACGGTTTTGATATTGGTGATCGTATCAACGATCTGTCCCGTCACATTGGCCCTTGCATTGGCCCGGTTGCGCGCGCGCACACGCGCCCGCGGCAGAAACCAGCGGACAATGAAATAATAGCTGACCACCCACAGCACGACCACGAGTCCCATTAGCGGATGTATCGACAACGCCAGAACCACCGACGCTGCTGCAGACACCAAGCCGAAGGCAATCGTGTTGATCGTTTCGACAACCACCTCGGTCGTGGAATTCGCGACCTGCATTTCCTTTTGCGCAATCCGTCCGGCGAAATCATTGTCGAAAAACTGCACCGCATGGCCCAACGTATAGCGCGAGATGCGTGACAGCGTTTGCGCCCACACGTTCGGCCCTAGTACATACTGATTGAACAGCGCGCCCAGCGCGATCATCAGCGGGCGGAGCACAACAAAAAACCCGATCAGACCAACCAACAGCCAGATATTGTTGCCCACAAAATCCGCCGGACCCGACGCAACCACGGCATCAATCACCATGCCGAGGATAATCGCCGTGAATGCCTCCAACGTGCCCACCGCGCCGGAGAGGATGGCGGCCAAGACCATAATTGGAAAAGTGCCCTTTAGTGCCCATGCAAGAAACCGTCCCAGCGTGCGGGGCGGCGGCCCGTCAGCAGGTGCGTATGGTTTCAGAATATCTGCGAGGTTCATATAGTATCAGTCCCGATGAAGCCTCCAGACTGACGGTTCCAGAAGGCGGCGTAAAGGCCGTTCTGGCTCAATAATTCGTCATGTGTGCCTTCCTCGGCAATACGACCCTCGTCCAGCACAATGATCCGGTCCATATGCTCGATGGTGGACAGCCGGTGCGCAATTGCGATCACGGTTTTCCCCTCCATCACGCCGTAAAGCGTTTCCTGAATGGTGGCCTCAACCTCGCTATCCAGCGCCGACGTGGCCTCGTCCAAAATCAGGATCGGGGCATCCTTCAGCACAACCCGCGCAATCGCAATCCTTTGGCGTTGCCCGCCGGACAGCCGCACGCCGCGTTCCCCGACATGGGCATCATAGCCTGTGCGCCCGTGGCTGTCCTGAAGGTCGCGAATAAACGCGTCGGCCTCGGCGCGTTTTGCCGCTTCCACGATCTGATCATCGGTCACAGACAGGCGACCATAGGCGATATTGTCGCGAACCGAACGATGCAGCAGCGCCGCCTCCTGCGCCACCATTCCGATCTGCGCCCGCAGGCTGTCTTGCGTCACGGCTTTGATGTCTTGTCCGTCCAGTTCGATCCGTCCGGTCTCCGCCTCGTGAAACCGTAGCAGCAGATTGACGAGGGTCGATTTGCCCGCGCCCGAGCGGCCCACCAGCCCCACCTTCTGCCCCGCCGGAATGTCCAGCGAGACATGATCCAGCCCGCCAGCCCCTTTGCCGTAATGGTGACAGACCTCATCAATGCGGATCGCCCCATCCGTCACGTGTAACGCCGGGGCGTCGGGCGCATCGACAATGGTCAGGGGGGCGGCAACCGACTTCAGCTCTTCGCGCAACGCGCCGACATGGCCGAAGACGCTGGAAATCGCGTCCATCATCCATTCGATCATGCCGGTGATACGCAGTGACAGGGCCAGCGCCGCCGCGACCAGCCCGACAGTGGCCGCACCTTGTCGCCATAACACAATCGCATAGCCGACGAGCCCCACCATGATCACACCGTCCAACAGGGTGATGGTCATGTTCAACAACACCTCGACCCGCTGAAGCGAAAAGAACGCCTGTCGCGTTGCCTCGACCCGTTCACGGGCATCGCGGTCCTGCATATCCGACGCGGCGAACAGCTTGACCGTGTCGATATTTGTCCACGCATCGACCAGTTCGCCACTTAATCGCGACCGCGCGGCATGAAAGGCCTCGTTCGCGCGATCAAATGCCGGGATCAGTTTCCACATGGTCGCGCCATACAGCACCAGCCAAGCCCCGATAGGGATCAAAAGGTGCAGATCGGCCGAGGCCATCAGGATCATGATCCCGATCAGATAAACCGAGACATAGGCCAATGCGTTCATCGTGTGATAGATCGCGCCAGCCGCGTCCGAGCCGACCTCGACCACGCGCGATGCCGTCCGTCCGGACAGATCGTTCTGAAACCAGCCCACCGATTGCCGCCCGACATGGGTGATGGCGCGCCAGCGGAACAGGGTGGAGGCATTAGGGCGCAGGCCCAAATCGTTGGTGCCTTCGCGCAGGTAATGGCTGATCGGGCGCAGGACCAGAATCAGGAAAGCGACAAACACCAGCTCCCAACCCACCGCCTCCCAAAGTTCACCCGCGCCAATACCCGCCAGCGTATCAATCAAACGGCCAGCATAGCCGATCAACCAGACCTCGATCGTCCCGGCAATCACGGTGAAGATCAGGCTGGCGATCAACACGTTGCGCAGCGGTTTAATGTTGCTCCACAGGTAGCGGCCAACTTTCGGGTCCGGCGGTAGGTCAGTAGGAGAGTAAGGGTCGACCAAAAGTTCCAGCGGCGCCGCGATGGCGCGGCCCAGCGCCCTCATTCCGCCGCCTCAACACCGATAAACCCGCCCGACTGCCGGTTCCAGAACCCGGCATACAGGCCGTTTTTCCGCAACAGCGCCTGATGTGTCCCCTGCTCGGCCACCTGTCCGCCATCCAGCACGATGATCCGGTCCATCGCGGCGATGGTCGACAGGCGGTGGGCGATGGCGATCACCGTTTTGCCTTCCATCACGCCATAGAGCGTGTCCTGAATGGCGGCCTCGACTTCGCTGTCCAGTGCTGACGTTGCCTCGTCCAAAATTAGGATCGACGCATCCTTCAAGATCACACGCGCAATTGCGATCCGCTGGCGCTGGCCACCGGACAGTTTTACGCCCCGCTCGCCGACAAAGGCGTCGTAGCCACGTCGCCCTTTCGGGTCCTCCAGCGCCAGAATGAACTCGTGCGCCTCGGCGCGTTTTGCGGCTTCGATCATATCTGCTTCGCTCGCGTCGGGCTTACCATAAAGAATGTTCGCGCGGACCGAGCGATGCATCAAACTGCTATCCTGCGTCACCATCCCAATATGGCGCCGTAGACTGTCCTGCGTCACCGCACTCACCGATTGACCGTCGATCAGGATATCGCCGGATTCTGCATCGCGGAACCGCAAGATCAGATTCACCAGCGAGGATTTCCCCGACCCCGACCGCCCAACGATCCCGACTTTCTCTCCGGGTTCGATGGTGAGGTTGACATGATCCAGCCCGCCTTCACCCTTGCCGTAATGGTGCGACAGGTCGCGGACCTCGATCCGTCCCTTTTTCAGCGCCAGCGGCGTCGCCCCTTCGGCATCCTTCACCGAATGCGGGACCGAGATCGACTGCAACCCTTCGCGGATCGTCCCGGCATGTTCAAACAGACGGATCGTGACCCACATGATCCAGCCGGTCATCCCGTTCAAACGGATAATCAGGGCGGAGGTTGCTGCAACCTCCCCCACCGTCACGATCCCTTGCGTCCACAGCCAGATCGCGGGGCCAATGACGCCAACCATCAGAATGCCGGTGATGGACACCAACCCAAAGGTCAATCGCGTCATCAGCCGCAGGAACCGCTGAAACCGCAGCCGTTGACGTTTCATCGCAGACAGTGCGTAGTCTTCCTCGCGCTTCCCATGCGCAAACAGCTTCACACTTTCGATGTTGGCATAGCTATCAACCACGCGACCCGTCACCAGTGATTTCGTTTCCGACATACGTTCGGACGCATTCGCCACCCGCAGCGCGACGCGACGCGTGTACCAGATGTAAAAGCCCAGCCAGATGACCATCGGCAGCGCCAGCCGGATATCTATCTGGCTCAGCACAAACAGCGCCCCGCCGACATAGACGATGGAATACCATATCCCCTCGAACGCCATATAAATGGAATCTTCGACCGCAGGCCCCATCTGCATCACGCGGTTCGACAGACGCCCGGCGAAATCGTTCTGGAAAAATTCCGAAGACTGCCCCAACAGATGCTTGTGACTGCGCCACCGCGCCTGTTCTTGCATATTGCCCGCCAGGGTCTGTTCCAGAAACAGATGGTTCAGCGTGATGATGACGGGGCGGAGGAACAGGATGAAGATAGCGGCAATCGCCAGTTCTAGCCCATGGTCCGCCCAGATTTTGTCGGCACCTGACGCATTCATCAGGTCAATGACGCGACCGGAATAGAAAATGATCCCGCTCTCCATGAGGGCCACGATCAGCCCCAACAGCAACATAACCGGGATCAGCTTCTTAAACGGTCTTAGCTGTGTTTTGACATATTCCCAATAGGTCGCGGGCGGCGTCTCGGTGGGAACGTCGGTAAAGGGATCAATTAGGTTTTCAAAATATTTGAACATCTCGGAGCCTCAATACGGCAAGTGTAGTTTTGGGGGGTTAGAAAGGGTCGCCGACGACCCGCAATCGCAAGGTCGCCCTCAGGCGAAATTTGGTATCCTGCGATTGATCATTCCCAAACCTCCGTAATGTCGAGATGCGCCCACTTAGCAAATCCGCTCGACTCCGTCATGCGTTTTATTGTGACCGATACAAATTTCCGCCTGTTTGTGGCGAATGCGTCGGATAGGGTCCGCCTATGTTCGACAGCTACATCATCTGCGCCACTCCCCGCTCTGGCAGCACTCTTCTGTGCGATCTGCTGGCAGGGACAGGGCGGACAGGGGCACCCAACAGCTTCTACCGCCGTCAGTCGATCCCCAACTGGGTGCGCCGCTGGGGGCTTGACCCGGACGCGCCGGGGTTTGAGCGAACCTATCTGGAGGTCGCCCGGCAGATGGGAACCGCTGGAACGGGTATGTTCGGGATGCGGCAGATGTGGGATCATAAGGCGTCGATGGACGCCGTGTTCGCCCGCCTGTTTCCGGACCTATCCGAACTGGATCGCCTTCGGTATGCCTTCGGCACCATCCGTTTCCTTTACCTGCGTCGCGATGATCTTGTCGCTCAGGCTGTTTCCCGCGCCAAGGCGGAACAATCCGGCCTGTGGCATCAGCATGCCGACGGGACCGCACGGGAACAGGTCGGCATTCGCCGGGAACCGACCTATGACCGCACGCAGATCGCAATGTTCGTGGCGGAGGCCGAGGCAGACAATCAACAATGGGAGGACTGGTTCACCGCCTACGACATCGAACCTCTTCGCTTAACCTATGAAACCCTGTCTGCCGATCCCCAAGAGACACTCGACCGGATCATGGCAGATTTCGGGTTGGACCAGGCTGTGGCGACGGTGAAATCGCAAAAGCTGTCGGATGCGGTAAGCGGGGACTGGATCGAACGTTTCCGGAACGAAACATAGGATAGGTGCTCTGCACCCATGGTCCACCATCCCCTGATCCAATTACTGCGCGACATTCTCACACCTTCCCGTTACAAATATCTCGAACTTACTCGAAAGGACCCGTCATGCCTCAATTCGTGATCTTTTATATCGGCGGCAAGGAACCGGAATCGCCCGAGGCTGGCCAAGCCCATTTCGCCCGCTGGCAGAAATGGCTATCGGACCTTGGCGAGGCTGTCGTGAACCCCGGCCAACCGCTTAAAAATTCCAAAACCCTCTCGGGAGGAAAGGTCAGCGACACGCCCAAAATGCGCGCCACCACTGGCTGGACCATTGTCGAAGCCGCCGATCTGGACGCCGCCCTAAAAATCGCGGCCGACTGCCCCTTCACCGAAATGGGTGACCTAGAGGTTGCGGAACTGCAATCCATGACCATGTAAGGTAAACCCAATCCTGACTTCGAAACGCAGCATTCCAAATGTTGCGTTTCTTGTATTGGGAACATTTCTCTCCTTGCCCGATCCCCCCAATCACGCAATGCTGCGGCATGACCTCCGAACAGCGTACCCCATTCCTTTTGATCGCCCTTCTCTGGGGGGCGGGGCTTGGCGCCGCCGGGCAATTCGCGAAAATCTCGGTGATTTTCCCAATGATACAGCAGATTTACCCTGACGCTGGGGCGTCATTGGGATTTGTGGTGTCACTGATCAGCTTTCTTGGGATCATCTTTGGTCTGTTCGCTGGATTGATCCTCGCGCGGGTCAGTTTTCGCAAACTTCTTATTTCGGCCTTGATCCTTGGCGCGGTTCTGTCCGCCCTGCAATCAACCTTTCCCGCTTTGCCCCTAATGCTCGCCAGTCGCCTGATCGAGGGGGTATCACACCTGATCATCGTGGTCGCCGCGCCCACTCTGATCGGACAATTGACCGCCCCGCGCCATCGCAATGCCGCCATGACCCTCTGGAGCAGCTTTTTCGGTGTTACTTTCGCCGTCGTCGCATGGTTGGGCATTCAGTTTGCCGCCAATTTTGGTGCTCACAGCCTGTTTATCTTCCATGCCGTCTACATGGCTGTGATGGCCGTCCTACTCGCCACAACCCTGCCCAGAACGCCCGCACCAGCGGATGTGCCGTCATTTGGGTTGACCAAAATCTTGCGCTTGCATCTGGACATCTATCGCTCGCCAAATAAATCTGCCCCGGCCATCGGTTGGCTGTTCTATACCCTCACCTACGTATCCCTGCTGACTGTCCTACCGGAATTCGTGGCCGAGGAGTCCCGCACATGGATCGCCAGCATCTTACCGCTGTCGGGGCTGGTGGTGTCGATCACGGCAGGAATGTTCCTGTTGCAATATTTTCGTGCAGTGACTGTCGTCATCACCGGTTTCATGCTTAGCTTTCTTACGGTGGCAGCCCTTGCGATTTTCCCGGATGCGGCAGGGCTGTTAGTCGTTTTGGTGGGGGCGCTTGGTCTTGTCCAAGGGGCAAGCTTCGCCGCCATCCCACAGCTAAATGACGCGCCCGCCGATCAAGCCCACGCCAATGGTGCTATCGCGCAGCTGGGAAATCTGGGCAACACGCTTGGCACACCTATTGCGCTAATCGCCTTGGCGCTTGGCGGGTTTTATGGGCTGCTGATATTCCTTGCACTCTGTTACATCGCAGGCGCGCTGACGCACTGGCGGCTGGGCCAACTGCGCGGATCCTGAAATGGAAAAGAGCCCCGGCAGGGGCTCTTTCCTTTCGTCAGATCAGCAACTGAAGGTTAACCCCAAGCGTCACCGCTCCAATTTTGCGTCCGGTTGCGGGGTCCACAATGGGGAACGACACTTGAGCCTGATAGGCTTGGGTCGAGTCGTCAAACTCTGCCTCGCTTATATGGATAGGGTTGCCGCTGGCCTGATAGGTTTCTTGCCATTTGGCCTCGTCACCCTGCCAGTAGTCTGACGTGATGGCGCTTTGCGCGACGTTCAGGCCGTGATCATCCATAATGAACACTTCGGTCACAAACCCAGCAGCGCCGCGCGTTTTTTCAATTAGGTAAAGTGAGGCCTCACGCGACAGCACTTCCTCGATCATCGGGCCAGTACCCTCAGCGGCTTCAGCGCGCCATGTCTGATCCAGCGCATCGATCGCAGCGCTGTCGATAGATGCGTTTTGCTCGTTCTGCGCCTTGATCGCTTCGATCACAAGTGGATCGGAAAACCAGCTCATCAACTCCTGTTCAGCATAAGCTTGCAGCGGTACGCGATAGATATTCTCGCTGCCCGGGATCGACAGCAGATAACGCGACACCACGTTATTCATATGCAGCAACAGCGAACCAGAGAGCTCGTCGACATTCGGAAGGTCCGCGTTACCTCCAGACGTGAGGGTGGTCAGTTCCGATTTCAATTCCTCCCACTCGGCCCATGATGTGTTAAGTTCGTCTTTGATGCCTTCGTTCGGCGGCTCTTTCAGCCCGACCGACGGTAAACCATCGCGAAGCGCCAACAACGACAGTTCAAACAGGTCAACCGTTTCGATCAAGGTGGTCTGCGCGTCAGCGTTCGCCGGGTCCATTGCCAACTGGCAAGCGCTTTCTTTCAGCTGCTGAATGAAGCTGCGCTGACGTCCCGCCAGCCCAATCGCCATAGCATCGCGTTGATTCACTTCGTTCGGGTTGGCGTAGAGTGCCACAATCTCGGTCGCCAAGAGGTTAGAGCCCTCGGCGAACGGAACAACGTCAGCCTTCAACGCTTGATATGCGCCAATGTCAGGTTGGGTTTGCAGGGTTGCAATTGCGGTATCCATCCGGGTCAGGGTAGATTCCAGTTCATCCAATAGCGTTATCGCCCGTGAGTTACCTTCGGCCGAGGGCACGCCAAGAAGACGATCGCCATTTTCAAGGGCGTTCAGGATGCGGGTTAATTGCTCCTGACTGATCGACAGGGCCTCTTGCTGATTAGCAACGTCAATACCGCTTGCGATATAACAAGATTGCGCCGCAACCGATTGCACAAGGGTCTGTAGGCGTCCTGACAGACTGATCCGTGACTTATTACCCTCGTCGACATAATCCTGCTGTGCAATGACCGGCGCGAAGGTAACTGGCAATATTAAACCGGCCAACACAAATAGACCGCCAAAGTGTGGCGGACGAAATTTTGATGTGAGTCTCTGCATTGGTGACCACTCCCGTACTAAATACATACAAATCGGTGCAACATGCGACCTGCGATCACATTATTCGGGGAATGAGATTGAATTGTGACAAGTCCGTTAATCCTTTGGTAACTGTTAGAGTCTGTATAACCGCTTGGATGTGCAAAAAATTTTGTTCTGAAATGGTCAACGTCTGGGTTCGGACTTACGAAATGGCTTGATTTGGCCACATTCCGGGTATGGCTTCTAATGGTGCTTGGCAAAATCGAACCGTAGGGTTAAACCCGCGCCCATGGCCACGAATTCTACGACGATGACGGAACAAAAAGCCCGCGCTGCCGCGTGGTTTGTGTCACTTCGCGATCAGATTTGCGCCGCTTTCGAAAGGTTAGAAGCGGCACAATCCGTCGGCCCCTTTGCCGATCTTCCAGCTGGAAAATTTACACGAAAAGAGACCAAACGCGCCTCGGACGATGGCTCGGACGCTGGTGGGGGCGTTATGTCCGTCATGCGCGGTGGGCGTGTGTTTGAAAAAGTCGGTGTGAATATTTCCGAGGTTTTCGGCACTCTGGGCCCTGCTGCGCAGCGCGCGATGTCGTCCCGCACGGGGCTAGAGGGGATCGCCGAGGATCCACGATTCTGGGCCTCGGGCATATCGCTGGTTGCGCATATGCGGTCCCCCAAAACCCCTGCCGTTCACATGAACACCCGCATGTTCTGGACCCCGCACGGCTGGTGGTTTGGCGGCGGTGCAGACCTTAACCCGATGGTCGAGGTCCCCGAAGACACCACCTTTTTCCATGCGCAGCTGAAGGCGGCGTGTGATGCGCATGATCCGGGCTATTACCCGCGCTACAAAGAATGGGCGGACGAGTATTTCATGATCAAACACTGGAATGAACCGCGCGGGGTTGGCGGGATATTCTATGACGATCATTGCACGGGGGATTGGGAGGCCGATTTCGCCTTTACCCAAGATGTCGGTCGGGCCTTCCTCAAGGCATTCGTGCCGCTGACAGAAAAGCACATGTCAGAAAGCTGGACGGCCGAGGATCGCGAATGGCAGCTGATCAAGCGGGGGCGCTACGCGGAATTCAACCTTGTCTATGATCGTGGCACCCAGTTCGGTCTGCAAACCGGCCACAATCCCGAGGCTGTTCTGATGTCCCTTCCGCCCGAGGCGAAATGGCCGTGAAATGGCTGATCGCCTTGCCGGTATTGCTGGCAGGCGGCTTCATTTCCTATTCTTGGTTTATCCCTTGGGACATGGGGTATTGCGGGGAATCCGCCATCGGGTTTTACCGGCTTCGCGTGGTCGATTTGCAGTGGGTTGATTATAGTGACGGATTATATCAGATCCTTCGGGACCTCGGTGGAGTAAGGGATTTCCTGTCCTATCTGTTCGGCCGTTTCGATCCTTGCTCTGCCCCATAGGCCTTGTACTCTGCCTGCGCTATTGACACGATTACCACCCAGCCAGACAATTCCGACGAGGGAGGCCGCCATGTTTCGCACCTTTATCATTCTGCTGGTCCTCGCCTGTCCGGTTCGGGCCACACCACCCGACACGATCACAATTGATGAATCCCTATTTGCCGTAAACGACACGCATCTGTTTTTGATCCGTACGGCACAATTCAATCTTGGTCTTCATATTTTTGGCATGAAGGACACCTTTCTTGTGGCCAAGAACATCGCGACCCAACGGGACGAGGAGTTCTGGCCAATCCTCCGTCAACATGGCGCGTCTGACTATGACGCTGACACCGGCGCACCCAGCGCCTTGATCCAGACCTTTCCCCTTGATGGGGCAGTAAATCCCTATCAGCTTGTTGCCGAACGTGGGGCGCTGGTTATCCGCGACGCCGCCTATGGCACGTCGGAACCAACCGCGCTTACGCAATCCGGTTTCCAATTCGAAGCCGCCCGTCTGTCAGCCGAAGACATCACGACACAAATGGCCGCCGCCGTCCGCGCAACGCTTGCAGCGATGCCTGCCTATCCCGATGCGGAATATACTTCGATGACACGGGTTGGTCCCGCTGATCTGCTTTCCGGCTGGTCGGTTGTCGCCAGTGATTGCCAATATGAAGGCGTGCGTCGGGTAACGCCGGTTTATGGTATGCGGGACCTGACAGTTGCGCGGGTCTCCTGCTGGGACGATGAAACCTACCAACCGGCAACGCTCTATGTCATTCTGAACAACGTGCCGGAATGACACGGATCGCGGTGCTGGGATGGGGGTCGCTGATCTGGGATCTGGATACGCTCTCTGATCATGTGACCGGTGACTGGCAGATGACCGCCGGACCTGAATTGCCAATGGAGTTTTCGCGGATATCCCCCAAGCGCAAGATGGGTCTGGTTGTCTGTCTTGACAGCAATGACGGCGAAGCCTGTGCCACCCACGCGATTCAATCGACGCGCGGCGATATCCAAATGGCAATTGCCGATCTGGCCCAACGCGAGCGCGCGCCCCTACACATGATCGGCGCGGTCTTTGCCGACGGGTTACATAAGGGGCGGACGCCGGAGATTTGTGATTTGATCGCAACTTGGTGTGATGCGAACGATTGGGACGGGGCGGTCTGGACGGACCTCGACCCAAATTTCCAAAGCCACACGTCGCAGGTTTATTCCATCGAGGCGGGTATCGCCTATCTGCAAACCTTACCGCCTGAAAATCTGGAAGAGGCATATCGCTACATCACAAACGCCCCGGTTCACACAGATACGCCCTTACGACGGGCGTTAGCCCGCGATCCCTGGTGGCAGGATTTGCACACTGATGCCGACAATCTGCACGATTTCAAAACCAACCCATTGTAAAAAATAGATTTTCGATCAATTGCCACGCGGCAATTACCGTCAAGGCGTCAACATTTCAACCGGGCCACCGGCCCGTTTCCACCCGTTGAACCCCTCGGAAATATGCGCGGCGTCGAACCCCATTTCGCGCAACGTGTCCACCGTTAAAGCCGACCGCCAGCCGCTGGCGCAGTAAAAAACGAAGGTCCGATCCTCGCCGAAGATGTCCTTGAAATAGGGGCTGTCGGGGTCCACCCAAAACTCGGCCATTCCCCGCGGACAGTGAAAACTGCCGGGGATAAACCCCTTTCGCTGGCGTTCGCGCACATCGCGCAGATCGACAAACGTCACATCTTTCAGCGATACGGCATCAGCCGCCGAAATCTCGGTGATCCGCGATTTTGCCGCAGCGACCATCTGGGCGGCGGTGATCTTCAATCCTGTCATGCGCGTGACGACCTCATACCCTTCAGGACCTTGATATCGGGCGCAGCCGCCAATCGCGCATAATCCGCACCGTCCGCTGGATAAATCGCGATCCGCCCCTGATCATCATAATGCGCGCCCCAAACATAACGTTTCACAAGCGCCGAAGCGCGCATACAGGGCCGCCCCTTGGAAAGATATTCCGCCCGCCCTTCTGCCACCGTGCCTTTTTCGGCACATTGGGTCGCATAAACCGTATAATTCAGCGCGTCATGATCAAGCGTATAGGGCGCATTGAGCAGCAAATCATATTCAATCTGCGCCTTGGTGCGGGGTGATTTCCATTCGCCCGGTCGCTCGCCGATATCTGTCGGGCAATCGTCGGATTTGATGACAAATGTCTGGATATAGGACATGTGATCCCCCCTAGTTCAGCAGCAAAAATACCACTCCAACGGCGATCAGACCACCCATCACCAGGCTGAATATCCGAAACCGCAATTCGGTCGATAAAAACCGCTGTAGCCAAACGCCAAGCAGCGCCCAGCCACTGGCCGAGGTGATCCCGCAAAACAGGGCAATCGCGGTGGCGACCAGCGCCTCGGTCAATTTATTCTCGCCGGTCACAAACTGTCCGGTCACGCCGATCACCATGGCCCAGGCTTTGGGGTTTACCCATTGAAAGGCCGCCGCCTGCCAGTATTTGAACGGCGTGCCAATCGCCGCCGCTTTGCCCGGCATTTTTGCAGTGGCAACCTTGAACGCCAGATACGCCATCAGCGCGGCCCCGACATAAGTCATGATCTGGCGAAGCAACTCGGATCGTTCAAACACCTCGCCCAACCCCAGCGCCACGGCAAACAGCATCAGCGGGAACCCGGTCGCTACGCCCAGCACATGCGGCAACGTGCGACGAAACCCGAACCGGGCCCCGGATGACGATAGCATCGCGTTGTTCGGCCCCGGCGTCCAGGTTGCGGCCAGAAGGATGCCGAGAAGGGCGAGAATAGAATCAAGAGGCATTTGAGCTCCTTCCGGGCTAGAAGATATCGCCGGTCAGCAGCAAAAACACACCAAAGATAATGATGCCAGCCATCACCAGATTGAAAATCAGCGCACGCGTCGGGTTCGCCAACCATTTCTGCATGCGATATCCGAAATAGGCCCAACCAGAGGCCGAGCTGGCAGCAGCGAGGAATGTCGCAAACGTGCAAAACAAGGCTTCGATCAGAACATTCTCACCTGTCATAAATTGCGCCGTGATGCTGATACACATAACCCAGCCTTTGGGGTTCACCCACTGGAACGCGGCTGCCTGTAAGAAGGTAAACGGTGCACGGCGACCTGCTTTCTGTCCCGGCGTGCCAGAGGTAGCAATGTTCCACGCGATCCAGATCAACAGCGCTGCACCGATCCAGCGCATGATTTCGTGGAGTATCGGCAAGGATTCAAAAACTCCGCCAAGCCCGATGGACACAAGGAACATCATCAGCGGGAACCCGAACGCGACCCCCAGAATATGCGGCAAGGTTGGCCGCCAGCCAAAGTTGGCACCGCTTGCCGCCAACATTGCGTTGTTTGGTCCCGGGGTCCATCCTGCGGCCAGCATGATTCCGATAAGACTAAGAATGTCGTGCAAAGCCATAATCACACCAAATAGGTCAAAAGGAATGACCTTTTTTCAGTCGGCGCGAAATTTGTCAATCGGGAAAATGCTGGACGGCGCATTGCCCGCGAATGGTCGCACGATCAACTTGCCTTTGTCGGATGGCCCGGATGTTGCGACGCTTCATCGCAAATCTGATTCCAGTGTGGCGTTTCGACTGAGAAATCATGCAGGGAAATTTCGATGCGGTCAGGTCAGGTGCGCAGATGATAGCCGGTTTTGAAAATCCACCAGATTGCGCCAACCATGATCGCAAAGAATACCCCAATCATCGCCACGCTGATCAACGGATCGACATCGGAATAGCCAAAGAAGGCCCAGCGGAAACCGCTGACGAGGTACACAACCGGGTTGAACATCGCAACGGTTTGCCAACCCTCGGGCAGCATGGAGATCGAATAGAAACTGCCGCCAAGGAATACCAATGGCGTAATCACCAGCAAGGGCACCAGTTGCAGCTTTTCGAAATTGTCCGCCCAGATGCCGATGATGAATCCCAGCAGCGCAAAGGTAAAGGCCGTCACCAGCAGGAAGAACAGCATCCAGAACGGATGCAGGATGGTCATGTCCACAAACAGATAACTGGTGGCGAGGATGATCAGCCCGATCATGATCGCCTTGGTCGCCGCGGCCCCGACATAGCCGAGGATGACTTCAAAAAAACTGACGGGGGCGGACAGCAATTCGTAGATCGTGCCGGTGAATTTCGGGAAATAAATGCCGAACGATCCGTTGGAAACGGCCTGCTGTAACAGCGTCAACATGATCAGACCGGGCACAATGAAGGAGCCATAAGACACCCCCTCCACCGATTGAATCCGGCTGCCGATGGCAGCGCCGAACACCACGAAGTAAAGGGATGTCGACACGACGGGTGAGACGACGCTTTGGAACAATGTCCGCGCTGTGCGCGACATTTCATAGATATAGATGGATTTTACAGCCTGGAAATTCATGCGTCTTCTTTCACCAGATTAACAAAAATATCTTCGAGCGAACTTTGCGAGGTCGCCAGATCCTTCATCACCAGCCCAGCCTTTCCAAGGTCCGTCAACAGCGCGGTAATCCCCGTGCGGTCAGCGTTAGTGTCATAGGTATAGGTCAGCTTCTCGCCGCTTTCTGACAGCTGCAACTGATATTTGGACAGGCTGTCAGGGATAACAGATGCGGGTTCCTGAAGGTCGATTTCCAGCGTTTTCTGGCCCAGCTTTTTCATCAGCTCTGCCTTGTCTTCGACCAACAGGATTTCGCCGTGGTTGATCACGCCGACGCGGTCGGCGATTTCTTCGGCTTCCTCGATATAATGGGTGGTCAGAATGATCGTCACCCCGTCATCGCGCAGCTCGCGCACGATGTTCCACATGTCTTTGCGCAGCTCCACATCCACGCCCGCAGTCGGTTCATCCAGAAACAACACGCGGGGCTGGTGGGACAGGGCCTTGGCGATCAGAACGCGGCGTTTCATACCGCCAGATAGGGCGCGGATTTGCGTGTCCTTCTTGTCCCAGAGTGACAAGGATTTCAGCACCTTTTCGATATAGGCATCGTCGGGTTTATAGCCGAACAGACCACGGCTCATCCGCACGGTTGCCGTCACCGTTTCAAATGTTTCCACCGTCAGTTCCTGCGGGACAAGGCCGATCAGCTTACGGGTCTCGCGATAGTCTTTTTGGATGTCGAGCCCGCCAACCGTCACTGTGCCAGAGGACGGTGTCGTGATTCCGCAGATCGTCGAAATCAGTGTCGTCTTGCCCGCGCCGTTTGGCCCCAGCAGCGCGATTATCTCGCCTTCTTTGATGTCGAGGGATACGGACTTCAGCGCCTGAAACCCTCCGGCATAGGTTTTGGAGAGGTTTTGGACCGAAACAATTGCGTTCATGGGAATACCAGCTTTGGACAAAGTGTCAGGGGGATATAGGCATAGCAAATGATATGTCCAGACGATGGACCAAAATAATCTGCAGTCTATTCATCGCGTAAATCTTCCACCACCTCGCGGAAGAGGCGCAGGTTTTGTTCAAACACACCTGGCGAGCGAAACGCGCGGTCGGCAGAGTTTAATGCGATCACCACCCCTTCTGGTTGGTTGATATAGATATATTGCCCATAAATACCCCGCGCGAAAAATTCCCCATCGGTCGCGTCGGACGGCACCCACCACTGCATCCCATAATCGATAGAGCGCGGCGTGTTGGGAGCAGAGGCCACGGTGGTTTGGGCCACCCAATCGGGCGGCACAATCTGCACATCATTCAAGCGCCCGTTATTGAGGATCATAAGACCAAATCGGGCATAATCGCGGGTGCGGATATTCAAACCCCCCAGCACAAAGGCAACGCCATAACCGTCCGTGACATAGTAGGGGTCCGCCTCCATCCCCAGCGGGGTCAGCAGCTTTTCGGCCAGAAGGTCCGGGATCGACCGCCCGGTCGCCCCGCGGATCACCATGCCAAGGATATGGGTATCAATCGACACGTAGCGCCATTGTGTGCCCGGGTCATTGTCGCGCAACATCAGCCCTTCGGCGAAACCATCCATTGACCCGCCAAGGCCAATTATCCGGCCCATCTTGTTAATGTCGGAATTAAAGTCGAGATAATCCTCGTTAAATACAACGCCGCTGGCCATGTTCAACACATTGCGGATGGTCGCGCCATCATAAGCGGTGCCTGTCAACGAGGGGGCGTATGTCGTCACCGGGTCGTCGATGCTGGCAATCGCACCCTCGGCCAGCACGATCCCCATCAGCGCGGACAGGTAGCTTTTGGCAACCGACCAGCTGATGCGCAAGTCCTCGGCCCCGGTGCCGAGATAGTAGTTTTCGTAGGCAATCTGACCGTCCTTCAGCACCACAATCGCGGTCACATTGCGGTCGGTAACAAACCCGTCCAAACTGGCGGGCATGTCACGTAGCGCGACCGGCAGCGGTGCCGGCGCGTCATTCGGGACATCCATCACCACAGTGTGGAACATCGTATCCATTGACGAGAAGTTGTTGACGATCTTCCCCTCTGTGAACATGGAATTGACCGCCATCAGACGATTGATGTCCTCCCACCTCCAAATGGCCAGACCAGCGACGATGATCAGCAATGTGGCGACAACGCGCACGGTCCATTTCAGAAACCTCTTCATGCCAATAACATCCTTAATCCCGACGTTACGTCGGACCGGATCGCAAGGCGCAGCCCCGGTTCATCCCCGGCTCGCAGGGTTTGCAAAATCGTCTGATGTTTTTCAGCCGCGCGTTTCGACGGCAATTGCCGGTAAAGCGAACGCATGGTTGGCCCCGCTTGTAGCCAGACGGTTTCGATCAGCGCAAGCATCGCCGGGCTTTGGGCGCGCAGATAAAGCGTGCGGTGAAATTCCATGTTGGTGCGGACATAACCAACAGCATCCCCTTTGGCGATTATCTGCGCGATCGTGTGATTGATGGTGTCCAGCCGGTCGATCAGGGCGAAATGGGCCCGCGGCAGTGCGCGAGCGGCCAGTTCCGGTTCCAAAAGGGCGCGGATGGCTGCCAGCTCCTCTATCCGTTCGTTGGAGAGGATGGGAACGACAATGCGCCCCGTCGAGGTGAAGCTAAGCGCCCCTTCGGCGACCAGACGGCGTACCGCCTCGCGCGCGGGGGTCATCGAGGCGTGAAACTCCTGCCCAATCCCGCGCAATGTAAGGGTATCGCCGGGCGCCATCTCGCCCGCCATGATGCGGTTGCGGAGGGTCTTGTAAACATATTCGTTGGCAGGTTCGCTACGATCGTGATCCATGGCTTATCTGTGATCACAAAATAAAACTGGTCAAGAGGTAAAGTCAATTGCATGCAGCGCCGCGCCATGCGTTCGCAGCCATGCCCGATGAGTGTCATAGTCGGGCATCAGCCGTTCGACAACCTGCCAGAATGCTTTGGAATGGTTCATTTCCACCAGATGCGCAACCTCGTGCACGACGACATACTCCAACACAATCGGCGGTGCCATGATCAGACGCCACGAAAACATCAGATTGCCATCCTGCGAACAGGATCCCCAGCGTGATCGGGTATCGCGAAATGTCAGGCGGTTAACCCTCCGTCCCAGCTGGGCCGCATAGTGATCTGACAGGGGGGCAATGGCATTTCGCGCTTCGTGCTTCAGCAACGCCTGCAGTCGGGCGCCGGAATTGCGCACCGGCAGTTCAATGCGTTGATCGCAAACGCGAGGTCGGTCGCCCGCGACCAGAAGATGCGGTTCGCCACGAAACGGGATGGTGCTGCCGATCCCGACAGACTGCCGCGTCGGGCGCGCGGCTATTTGTTTGCGCAACCAATCTTCCTGCGTATTCAGAAATGCCTGAACCTTGGAATCGCTGACACGAAGCGGTGCGGTCAACGTGGCATTTCCATCGATTCTGGACAAACGTAAAGTCAAGCGTCGTGCCCGCGCGGAGCGGCGTAAACGAACGGAAATGGGGGGCGTGCCGACGGTGAGCATGTGACTGAAATAAACCGCCCGGCGAACACCCTCAAGCACAATGTCGCAAAGGCTTTGACATTCCCCCTATGTGTGTGGCAGTTGGCACGACAAATTGTCCGAAATGATTCAGGGGATGGATATGCCCAAAGAAGAATGGGGCGTAAAACGCCTTTGCCCAAAATGTGCAACACGGTTTTACGACCTTCAGAACGATCCGATGACGTGCCCGTCCTGCGGCGCTACGTTTGATTTGGCATCGCTGCTGGAAACCGGCAACAAATCGGCGTCACGTGTCAAAGAAAAGGCAGAAGACATCGAAGATGCGGATGTTATCGATCTGGATGATGATGATATCATTCTCGAGGACGACGATGACACCGATACCGGCGTCGAGGACGAGCTGCTGGAAGATGACGAAGATGACACTGTCAACCTCGATGATCTGGCTGATGTGCCCGGGAATGACGACGATTAATGTTTTCACTTGATCTCGGTCGAGGTCAAGAATAGAAACCACTCGCTGCCCTGATCCGGGGCAGCGAAACGGGGCCATAGCTCAGCTGGGAGAGCGCTTGCATGGCATGCAAGAGGTCAGGGGTTCGATCCCCCTTGGCTCCACCAAATTCCTAATCTAGTAAATTGATTTATAAGGGTTATTTGATATTAACCCCTATCCTTGCCAACATTTTTGCCAACAGAACGAAGTTTTTTGTGCTGCCGCATTGCTTACGCTGCGTCTATCTGGCCCATATGCTCATCGAAGGTTTCGATATGTTCGAGCATCCTTTTGACAACGCGGTCCGAAATTCTCCGTTTTTCAAGAATTCCTGGCCGATCATTCAGGGCGTTAGCAACTTCATCAACAAGAGGACGTTTTCCGGAGAAAACATAGGTATCCACAAGTTTTTGAAATTTCGTTCGGTTTAGACCTTCTTCTTCACATAACTTCGAAAACGCAATTTCACTCTGCGCTTGCCAGTATTCGACAAACGAGTCTCTGATTTCCTCCTCGTTTCGCAATCTTGGCAAATAGGACACAATAAATTCTTCAATCAAATCCTTCTTGCTTCTAAGGCGAGGCTCTGTATCCAGAAGGTCCAAGACAGCAGAACGCCGAACTTCAGACAGACTTAGCTCTTCATCATCATGGTCGATAGACGCCAAAAGGGCCAAAATATAGGCGACGTTAATGTTGTCACGCCTTATCAGCTCTAGCTCGAAATCCACTTCGTCCAGAATGGAGGCTTTATCGGTGATTTCCTTTGCGTCTTTCGCCCTATCTGAAATATCCAAATACTTGCTTTTGAATTTTTCAAACCGCTGCTCCTCCAACACCAAATCATCGTCGGAAAACTCAGCAAAGCTTGTCAGGACATTTCTGATCCGCATCAATTCGCGGAAAGCATGAACAAAGGCGAGGATATCCTCCTCGCTCTCCAACTTATCAACGGCGTTGGGCGTCGCCACAATGTCCAGAAGTGTTTTTGCTGCTGCGTTGAAACGCTCAACGTAAACCTGATAAGGCTCCACTAGGATCAAATCTTTTGCATCCCGATTGGAAAACAACGCGATTGCTTCATCAACCTTGTCCTTGAGGTTGCGGAAACAAATGATATTCCCCTGAGATTTCTTTTGACCAATCGTGCGGTTGGTGCGTGAAAATGCCTGTATCAGCCCGTGATATTTCAGGTTCTTGTCGACATAGAGCGTGTTACAGGTTTTGGCATCAAAACCGGTCAGAAACATGTTCACGACCAAAAGGATATCGATACCCTGATCTGGCACGAAATTCCCATGGTCGCGCCACTTCATCCGTTTTGCGAGGGCTTTGTAATATGTGTAAAACGCCTTGCCGTCCTTGACTGAATTGTTGGTCCCGAACATCTGGTTATAGTCCTCAACAAATCCCGCCAGTTTATCGCGACTATGCTGCGTTTTTTCTGAAACGGGGCCGCCGGTCACGTCTGTGTCGGCGATCAGTCCGTTGGCGTCCTCGTCCTCCTCGTTCGGCTGAAAGCTGAAGATTGTGGCGATCCGCAAATCATGCTTACCCTCGGCCTTGCGTTTGGCGAATGCCTCGTATGTCTTTGTCAGCGCATCGACGGAACTACAGCACATGATTGCCGAGAACTGACGGTTGTGGGTTTTGGAATTGTGATGCTCGATCACCCAATCAACGACGCCTGCTATCCGATCCTTGCTTTCGAAAAACTCCTTCAGGTCAATTCCGCCGACTTCTTCGTCCTGCACAAGGGTGCCGTCTTTCTTGCGCAGCTTTCCCCAGTATTCGACCGAAAAGCGCAGCACGTTTTCATCTGCAATCGCATCGGTGATGACGTATTTGTGTAAGCACTCACCAAACAAATCTTTGGTGGTTTTCTTGCCAATGGCATTTTCGACAAGGATCGGCGTGCCGGTAAAACCGAACAGCTGCGCCTTGCTGAAATAGGTCACGATATTTTTGTGGGTTTCGCCGAATTGGCTGCGATGGCATTCGTCAAATACAAACACAACACGCTGGTCTTTCAACAGCGCCATTTCTGCTTCGTGGCGCTCGCGGGTTATCGCGGTGTTCAGCTTCTGGATTGTGGTAACGACCAGCTTTACCTTTGGATCGGTAAGCTGAGCCACCAATTTGGCGGTGTTGTCCGTGCCGTCAACCGAACCTTCGGAAAAGGCGTTGAATTCCTTGGTCGTCTGATAATCCAGATCGGCGCGGTCGACCACAAACACGACTTTTGCCACCTTGGGATTTTCGACGATGATCTGGCTGGCCTTGAACGAGGTCAGCGTTTTCCCCGACCCGGTTGTGTGCCAGATATAGCCGTTTTTGCGGCCGGTCTGAACGCGCTCCACTATCTTTTCCACGGCGTAGTACTGATAGGGGCGCAACACCATGGGGATTTTCAGGGTTTCGTGCAGCACGACATATTTCGCGATCATCTTGGATACGAAACATTTTTCCAGAAAAGCGTCGGTGAATTTTTCCAGCCCGTTGACGGATTGGTTATCCTCGTTCGCCCAGTAATAGGTCTGTTTGAAATCCTGATTGCGGTTGTTGGCGAAATAGCGGGTGTTTTCCCCGTTGGAGATCACGAAAATCTGGACATATTGAAACAGGGCCGACCCCGCCCAAAAGCTGTGACGCTGATAGCGGTTGATCTGGTTGAACGCCTCTTTCAATCCCAGCCCGCGGCGTTTCAGTTCGATCTGCACCAGCGGCAGGCCATTGACCAGAAGCGTGACGTCATACCGGGTTTTATAGGACCCTTCGACGGTGACCTGGCTGGTCACCTGATAGCGGTTTTTGCACCATTCCAGCGTGTTGAAAAATTCGATATGGGTGACAGTGCCGTCATCGCGGGGCAGCACCATGCGGTCGCGCAGTGTTCTGGCTTTTTCCAGGACGGAGCCTTTTTCAAGGTGATTCAGAATGCGTTTGAATTCATCGTCGGTGAACCGGGTGGCATTATGCGCCTCCAGCTGGGTTTTGAGGTTAGCGGTCAGCGCGGCAAGGTCGGGTATCCGCACCCGATCCCAGCCGAGGCCGGCCAACCGGTCAATCAGTTCCTGTTCAAGCTGGGCTTCGGACTGAATGGACATAAAACACCTTTAGACAAACATCTTTTGCAGGAGGCCTTTTTTAAAGGTCTCCATCTGGGAAATCTGGGTTGTGACAGCGTCGATTTTGGCGTCGAGGGCGGAGAGGGCGTTGGCGATGAGGGTTTGTTCTTGGGGATCGGTCGGTAAAAATAATTTTCCTTCGAGAAAGCGGTTATTTGTTACTGCAATAGTATTCTTTGCCCCTTTTTGAACCAATGGATGAAGATAGTTCTTCGTGGCAATCGGAGATTCGAAAAGAACATGCAGAATATAACCGATAGCAGGATTCTCGGGCCGAAAGACGCCATAAAGCGGTGAAACAGCAACCGGATAGCCCACTTTACTTTGTTTAATTATTCCTAAGGGAAAGTCACCAGTCGGACTCTTAGTGTAGACAACGTCATGAGTATTCACGCGGTTGTAATGCGTGGTTTCCTTTGCCGCAAAACTTCTGCCAAGGTGTTCGATCTGGTCAACCAACCCAACTGCAACAGAAACAGAAAATATTGGTAATTTGTCTTGGTTTCTTTCTTTGTGCTCTGTCAGGACCGATGAAAGACGCCGTTCTTCCCAGTCCGGGAAGGGGGTGCCGTCGGGGTGGGTGAAGCGGAGGGATTGGGAGAAGAGTTGCTGCATCACCCCGCGCTTATACGCCACCAACCCCGCCCGCTCTGCCGACAAGGCCGAAATCTTCCCCGAAACCGCATCCAAAAAAGCCGCAATCTTTTGTTGTTCAGGTAGGGCGGGGAGAGCCAACTTCATCAAACGGATGTTTTCGAAGTTTAGACCCTCACGCCCTCCGCCCGCTTGAGATTGGAAAACTTGCTTTTGCCCCCTGAAAGATGCGAGGAACGCTTGAATATATTGCGGAGCCGCTTTCGATATTAACCGTATTATGCACACATGTTGGTTGACGTTTCCTATTGAAAACTCCGCTGGAACTACACAACTTCGGCCGATTGACGCACCGGTGATGTTAAGAAGAACATCCATCTTACGCACACGTGACCCAGACATTTTTTGGTCTGTCTGATCATCAATATAAACAACATCGGTCAAATCTAACCTGTCATTATTCACGTTCTGACTTCTGATAAGTGGAATTCCCTTCTGTTTATATACCGCCGAACCTCCTTTGGGCGTCGAGCCACTTCCAACTTTCTCACAAATAGTTCCCAGCCGTATCTTCTCCCACTCCCCCTCAAACCCCGGGAACCGCAGTTCTGGCACACCCCCGCTCATACCGGGGACTCCAGGCCCAGTTCGGCGCAAAAATTGCGGATGGTTTGGTCTATCTCTTCCATCTCGGCCTCGATCCGTGTCAGGTCGCGGGTGACGGCGCGCAGGTCCACCTCTGGCTCGGGTTCGAATGTGTCGACATAGCGGGGGATGTTCAGGTTGAAATCATTCTCGGCAATTTCGGCCCGCGTTGCCCGGTGGGAAAACCGATCCTCTGCCGCGCGGGTGCGATAGGTGGTGACGATGCGGTCAATATCCTCGTCCCGCAGGTTGTTCTGGTTCTTGCCCTTTTCAAAACAGGCAGAGGCGTCGATGAACAGGATGTCGTCCACCTCGCGGCATTTTTTGAACACCAGAACGCAGGTGGGGATTGACGTCCCGTAAAAAATATTCGCAGGCAGCCCGATCACCGCATCCAGCCAGTTCTTGCTTTGGACAATAAACTGGCGGATGGCCCCTTCGGCCCCACCCCGGAACAAAACGCCATGGGGCAGCACCACGGCCATGGTCCCATCGTCATCCAGATGATGCAGCATATGCTGGACAAAGGCGAAATCCGCCTTGGACGATGGTGCAAGCTTGCCATATTCCGCAAACCGGTCATCGGATTCAAACAGTTTGTTCGCCGACCATTTCGCCGAGAAGGGCGGGTTGGCAACGATGGCTTCGAATTTCATCCCTTCGTGCCGGGGATGTTCCAGCGTGTCGTCCTGCTGGATGTCGAAACTGCGATAGTGGACCCCGTGCAGGATCATGTTCATCCGGGCAAGGTTAAAGGTCGTCCGGTTCAGTTCCTGCCCATGGAAATCGCCGACATGGTCCACCTCTCGCGCGACACGCAGCAACAGGGACCCGGACCCGCATGTCGGATCATAGACCGAGCGCAGGCGGGATTTGCCGGTGGTGACGATACGGGCCAGGATCGTGGAAACCTGTTGGGGTGTATAAAACTCCCCGGCCTTTTTGCCCGCACCAGATGCAAACTGCCCGATCAGATATTCATAGGCGTCCCCCAGCACGTCCGAGTTGGAGTTGGAGATTTCAAAGTTGATCCCATCAAGATGGCCAAGCACCTTGCCGATCAGGGTATTTCGCGCATCAGGCGTGCGGGCGAGTTTCGTCGACGTCAGGTCCAGATCTTCGAACAGATTGTCGAAATCTTCTTCGGACTCGGTTCCCATCGTGGATTTCTGGATATTGTTCAGGATTTGCGCGAGGTCGTCGAGAATGAACTGGTTAGGTTGCGCACCTTTGGCCGCGATGGCGCCAAACAATTCCGAAGGTTTCAGGAAATAGCCGAGCTTTTCCAGTGCAAGGTCTTCAACAGCGGCAAGGATTTCGCGATGTTTCGGTTTTGAATCGTCCAACTGTTTGAAGCGAATATTTTCGCCTTCCAGCTCCCGATCCGCATAAATCTCCAGCCGTTCCGAAAGATATTTGTAAAAAATGAAGCCAAGGATGTAATCACGAAACCCATCCGCATCCATCCGGCCGCGCAATTCATTCGCGATATTCCAGAGCTTCTGTTCGAGCTTCTTCTTTTGCTCTTCGGTCACGATTTCTGTCCTGAAACTAAGTAAATCTGATTTCTATTTGTGATTGCATTTTGTTGACTTGGCAACCGACACCTCAAAGCAGATCAATGGCAAGTCGACCAAATCTTTCGTGGAACCCAGCTAGTGACCGGTCGACGAAGTGATCGTGTTCCAGTGAAAGGCGATGATAGGTTTTCCAGTGCATCCCCTTTGGCTTTCCCCAACCTGACCCATTCAGGATGCCGGGGGGCCATTCTAGACGCTCTCTGAGCCTGTCAGCGCGTCGCGTGGCGCGGTTAATTGGGTCTTCTCGCTGAGACGCATATTTGAGGTTGAAGCACCTTCTGCACGCGAATATCGTCCCGCCATACAGGATTGCGACGCGCCGTCCGCAACCCAATGCCGGACAGCGAAACCACGTGCGTTCGCCGCCCATGTTGCAAGGGGTATTTGTCAAGTGGACTGTGTATCTTTCAGGCGTCCAATCCTTGCCCGGTCGCCTGTGTCGGTAGTCAAAGACAAGTTTAGCGCCTTCATTGATCACCTTGATCGACGCCACCTCTTTGCCGTGCAAAGACCAAGTGACATTGTGCGTGCCGACTCCATCTAGGATGCCGCATCGCTTCAACCATCTTACGTCGATCGACCTGAGTTCATTTGTCGTTGCCGCGCCGCTTTGAAACGACCGACCACTTCCAACTCCACCCATTACACTCTCCTTATTTTGCCTAAATCAATTGGGAGTTTTTGTTTTTCCTGATCTTGCTCACTGGTGAGGTTGGAAGAAAAGGCATAGGACAAACAGCCCCGGCAAGGTGCCAAGGTTGTTCCTATACCTCACTTGATCTTACTTGCTCGCTGGAGCCGGTCGTCAATCAAGGCCCTAAAGGTCGCGCATCTGCGCCTATCGGTTGGCCGCTACTTCCGACGCTATGATGCTGCGCCGTGGGTCAGGCTTCGACCTTTCGGACTGCCTTTGGCATGGGACCCAGCCCCGTGGTATGCCAGCTAGGATCAGCGCCACCGTCTCACAACCGTCCACTAATCCGATCCGCGTGTTTCAGCGCGGACCCAAATATTCAATCGCGACAGTCTTTTGCACTATCGATGATTTCGAGAATGTCAGAAATGGGCCAACGGCTCATACCGCCGAGCTTTATCGGTTTGCGGAGTGTTCCATCTTTGACCCGACGCCAAACTGTCGTTTTCGAACAGCCTAGAATTTCTGCTACTTCGCTATCTCGGATAAGAGGATCGACCTCGATCAAATCCATCTGCGTAACCTTTCAAACCATTTCGATAGGTTGCAGATAGCGCGAAGTTATGGGGACAGTGGCGGGGTATGTTCCAACTATTTGCGTCGCTTCCAGAGACCGCGATTTGCTTCGGCAGACGCGCCAAATCCTGCTTCGTGTGTCAGTTGAGCTGCACGACGGACGGTGTGCCCTGAATACACATAGTTTTCCATTTTCTGTAAAATCTCTATGGTGCGCGGACTTAGGTTTCTGGAACGGGCTTTTCCACCTTCTCTCGCGCTTTGGATTGTTATTTCTCCTCTCATCGCATTGTTTTCGTGTTTTTCTTTGAGTTTCAAATGGGCAACAAAAAAGCCGAACCTGAAATCATCGTTCAAAACGTAATAAGCATAATTTGCCATAGCCGCGAACCATTGACTGCTCAGCCTTTCCCCACATCGGTCCAACCACAATGCAGTCAGGAATACTTTTTCTGTTCCATCGTTAGCGCACTTACGCTTTTCAAGCTCTGAAATCATAATTTCAAAATGATGCGGTAGGGCGGTTTTTTCGATGTCGGCGAGCATTGCAGCACTATTTTCTGGAATTTGAGCTTTAGAAAGTATTTCAAAGGCCAAGAGCAAACCGTGATCTTCGTCTAGTTCGGAATAAGCTTCCCAAGGGAAAGTGAACTTCTCGCTCATCAACTTGTTTTTTTCGGCGTCTGAAAGAGTTTCATCAATGTTTGCCAGAGACGCAAAATACGAAAATTCTGAGATTCCTCGCTTAGAGGTTATCATCGTCAGTTTATTGTCTTTAAATCCTTCTACATTGGGCATTGAGCGCGAAGAAATTTCCAGATCAGAATTCAACTTTTTTCGAGTCATGCGATCACCAATTTTAATGGTTCAGTCACTTTTTCTTCAATAAATTCTAGCCAAGATTTCATTAGGTTCGCTCGCCGGTCGAACAGATCAGAACGCGCGTAGGCTCGCTCAACCGCATTCCCGGTCGCATGCGAAAGAGCGGCTTCTGCAACCTCACGATCAACCTTGGCGAATTCACTACACCAATCCCTGAAAGTGGATCGAAACCCGTGAACGGTGATTTCATCGTGACCCATCCTGCGCAACAGCGATTTGAAAACCATTACTGACTGTTCTTTGCCTTTTCCGTCTTTGCCTCTTTGGGTACTAGGGAATACAAAAACAGGATCAAGCCCCTTCATTTGATTGACAATTTCAACCGCTCTCGAAGATAAGGGAACGCGATGGGCAACCCCTCTTTTCATTCGTTCCGCCGGAACGGTCCATAGACCAGCCTCCAGATCAAACTCCGACCATTTCGCACCTCTCGCCTCCCCCGAGCGCGAACCGGTTAGAATGATAAATTCAAGCGTCTTGGCGGAAATACCCTCGCGTTCCCTGAGTTCAGAAACAAAACCGGGAAGGTCGCGCCAATCCAACGCAGCTAAATGCTCGGCTTGCTTTTTCACTGGCGGCAATGCTTTCGCGAGACCGTTTACGGGATTTTCGTGCGGGTAATGCCCAGCGCCTTTTGCCCAATCGAATATTGAGGAAATGCGTTGCTTCAACCGTTTAGCTGTTTCGTTCTTGGAAACCCAAATAGGTGAGATTATCACTAGCACGTCAGACGTCTTGATTGAATGTAACGGGCGGTTGCCGATCTGAGGGAAGGCATATGCCTCAAGCGATCTAATCCAAGATGAAGCGTGTTTGTCGTTGCGCCATGTTGGAAGCAATTGCTCATAGACCTTTTGCGCCGCCTCTTCGAAAGAGAAATTCTCGCGCTTTCTGACAGTATCCGGATCACCGCCCTTTCTGGCGATCTTGCGAAACTTATAGGCCTGCTCTCGCGCCTCAGTCAACGTGATCAGGTTTGCCGAACCTAGCCCAAGGTCACGGCGTCGGCCTTGAACAACGGTTCGTAATATCCATGAACGAGAGTTCGCCGACCCGATTTTCAGATATAAGCCACCCCCGTCCCCATAAAACCCTGGCTCTTTGAGCGTCTCAACTTTTCTTGCGGTCAGTTTTGGCATATCGTTCCCAACATTTTTCCCAACATTAATGATGGGCACGCGTGAAACGATTTGCAACGGGTTGGAACAAAAAACTCTAATGGCCCTTAAAAATAAGGCTACAGCGAAACCAAATGAAACGGTTTGAAACGGAGGTTATACGGACCTTGGCTCCACCAAATTCCTGACTGATACGGTAGATAGATAGAAGGAGTCACGGCTCGTTTCCGGTTATGAACTCTTTATCTGTGCTCTCATATAAATCGGTCATCGTGTACCGGGGCAATCCGTCCTCGTTCACGAAGCGGTTCGGCAACAGGTTGGTTTTGATCATGAGCTCAAAGTAAATCTTGTCGATCTCCTCGGGGGTTGCGCCGGCCTTTTGCGCACTGATATGTTTATCAACTGCTTTGGAGGATGTTCTGAATAGAGAGGCGGCCGTGTTCATTTGGTCGCGCGTAAAATCATTGAATTCAATCTCGCTCATACCCACTTTAACGCGAAGCTTTTTGGCCTGTTCGGTTTTCAGCCAACCAGCTGATTTACCGTAGGTAACGGTTTCGTATCTGAGCATGTCTTGGAATAGCTTCGGCTTACCATTTTTTTTGAATTGCCGGATGTGTAAGCCCTCGTGGTACAAAACGAAAATACGCGTGAACCCATCCAAAAGCTCACGATCAAGGGCATAAATCTTTTGGCTGGAGTTTGTCCACGCGGCGTATTCGGCGTCGTAACCTTTCTGAAAATCAATTGGATTGACCAAATCACTTGGGACATCCATGAAGTCCAGCACGGATACGGATTTCATTTCCCCGGGAAACAGAATATCGAGGATTTCACTGTCGGTTAATTGGTTCTTGGCCGCATTTTGATTTGCCTGAGCAACCCTTTTCGCGGCGGCAGCGGGCGAATTTGTTCCAAGAACGTTTTGTGGATTTGTTGCCGAAACCACATTTGTCACAAGGCCGGAATTGCCGATAATTGCAGATTTGTTGAGGGCGGGATGCACAGTCATCTAAACGCCATCATCTTTGCCAGAGTTCGCAAACAATTCCGCTGCCGCCTTCGCGCGCTCAATCGGATCACCGATTGCAGCCAAAGTCGACAGCAGCAAGGCATCCCGTTCATTTGCAATTGTATCTTTGCCGGCCGCCGCTTCCTGAATTTCCATTGCATAATTGTCCAAAGCGTCGGATTGCCCAAGCAACGCTTCGACGATCACACTGTCGGTTCGCATTACAATCGTTTGTTCAGACAACAGAACTCCGTCAACGGGATTGCTATGATTTTCCTGCGCCAAAGCACCCTTCTTTACTCGATAATAGAAATTTTCGGTTGGCGGAGCATAGTTTCCCGTGGCGTCAAGCGTCGCCTCGTTAATTTCGACCGTGTCATTTTGCGAGTCATAAGTAACCGTCTCCAGTATTCGCACGGGTGTGTCGTCTAAACTCATCACGGTGCCGGCAACCTTCAGTATCCGTTGCGCGATTTCGTCGATATCCACATTGTTGGGATTAAGAACTTCGATTAGCAGCTCACGAAGCCCGGAGAGAGGGACTTGCCGCCACGTATTTTCAAGTCCGTTTGAGTAGGCAACGTGGATATTCTTGAGATGAAGCTTTGTCGAGTAGGTCTGGTTAAGTTCCCGAAAGACAAAGTTCAGCACACGGCGCATGTTCACATTATTGATGACGCGCTCAATCGATGTTTCTTCGCCGATTTCTATTTCGGTTTCGGAACTTGAAGTAATGGACATCTCTCGTTTGGAGGAAGCGTCGCGCGAATGTTCGCCAACGGATTCACTTGCTGATCGAGCAAATTGCTCTCTCGCTGAATGTGATTCACCTTCTGCAGACGCTTTGACTTTGGCAGATCCCCAGCCCCAAGAGGCTTTGGCTTCGGCTTCAACGGCCCATTTCCGAGATTTCGATTTGGTTTGTTTATCTGTTGTCTCGTCTTGCAATTTGGTCGCGAACCTCTCCTTTGCGGATTGTTCGTGACTGTCGATAATGCTCGAGGAATGCTTTCGGCTTTCTTTTGTTGATTGCCATGTTTTCAAACGGATTGTGGTCGATTCCCCCGGCAACAAGGTAAATGTTCGAACGGTTCGACCCATCCCGTAATCGCCCAAGAACGAGCTGACACCGTATGTTTCGACGAGAAACAGTTGCGGATCGGGTGTTTCCTCGTCGACAACTTCGGTTGTTGTCCCGCTCCCGCCTGGACCGGTGCCAGGAACAACCACTTTGCCTTCAATCGCCTTTGCGGCGAAATTTGCAACCAGATCACGCGGGTCTCCGAATATCGGATCGGAAATAATTATTTCGTCATCGTCGGCGACGATTGGATCACCAATACCGCCAGATTGATTTTGCGTTTCGAGGAGACGAGGAAGGTGGGAGACAGCGCGCTCCACACTTTTGGGGTCATGACCAATACTTAGTAGCCGGTCACGTAAAAAGTTTGCTGCGATAGTTTTGTCGACATTTACCGCCGAACCAGACCGAGAAATACCGGCAGATTCCGCAAAAGTTCGACCAGCGTTTCGTGCCTTTTCCAGATATCCGGTTTCGGGATCAATTCCCAGATCCAGTTGAACATATCGCTTACCACTATTTTGTCCGGGTAAAGGCACTGAATAGTTTATTTTGGCTGTCGTGCCGCTTGTTGCATCAAAGTCTATGGATACTGGCATCTTCTTTATTCCCCCAAATAGTCGAAAAGGCAGGTGAAAGCCTAGCATAGAAATCGCGTTTTCGGGTGAAGTATATTTTTTGCAGGCGAACGTCCGAGCTGAAAACTTTTTGGTCGGCACGTGTTGCCGGTATTCCGACGTCAAACCGCCCCCGGGGTTCTGGTCTTACAGGTGGTTTCCATTGCTTACTTATATCGAAAAGGGTCAGCCTGTCACAAAAGCTTAACCAATTTGAAACGCAAGTTTTGTCCGAAGCCCCTATCCCCTTTTCCAGCCTTGCGGGGGATTGGATGCTTACTGTTGCGAAACTGACGAAACGTTTTGGGAAGAACACAGCCGTAGATGCGGCAAGTTTTTCTGTGGATCAGCCGAAGATGATCGGGATTATCGGGGCCTCTGGCGCTGGGAAATCGACCTTGCTGCGAATGCTGAACCGCCTGACGGACGCGACCGAAGGGGACATCACCTTTGACGGGCGCTCGATCATCGGTCTGAAGGGTGGCGAAAAACGCACGTGGCAATCCGAATGCTCGATGATATTCCAGCAGTTCAATCTGGTGCCGCGCTTGGATGTTGTGTCCAACGTGCTGCACGGAACGCTGAACCGCCGGTCTACGCTGGCGACGATGTTCAACCTGTTCCCGACCGAGGATATTCACGCCGCCATCGAGATTCTGGACCGTCTGGGCATTGGCGAACATGCCGCGAAACGGGCCGAGGCGCTGTCCGGTGGTCAACAGCAACGTGTCGCCATCGCGCGCGCCTTGATGCAGGACCCGAAAATCATTCTGGCAGATGAACCCATTGCTTCGCTTGACCCGATGAACGCGCAGATCGTGATGGACACGCTGCGCCGCATTCACGAGGAAGACGGACGGATGGTGATTGCCAACCTCCACACGCTCGACACGGCGCGACGCTACTGCGACCGCGTGATCGGGATGCGCATGGGCCGGATCGTGTTCGATGGCACGCCCGCGCAACTGACGACGGGCGTCGCCCGAGACATTTACGGCGCGGACGAGACGTTTTCCGAAGCCGCAACCTCGACCTCGATCGAGGCTTTGCAACCTCAATTTGCCTGATTTCATCTGCTGTCACCACAAGGGCGGCAGCTTAACCAATGGGAGACTGAAGATGAAAAAACTGCTTGCTGCCGCACTGGCGACAACGATGCTGACGACGCCGGTTCTGGCACAGGATATCACCGAATTCCGTATCGGGATTCTGGGCGGCGAAAACGCTCAGGACCGTTTGAATTCCAACGAATGCCTACGCGTCAAGACCGAGGAACTGCTGGGTGTAGAAACCAAGCTGTTCGCCCCGGCTGATTATAATGGTGTGATCCAGGGTCTGCTGGGCGGTACGATCGACATGGCGTGGCTGGGTGCCTCCGGTTACGCCGCGACCTATCTGGCTGATCCCGAGGCGGTTGTGCCGGTTCTGGTGAAGGTCAACGTGGATGGGTCCTATGGGTATCATTCCATCGGGATTGCCCGCGCTGACAGCGGCATCACCACGCTGGACGATATGGAAGGCAAGGTGTTTGGGTTTGGTGATCCGAACTCCACCTCTGGCTTCCTGATCCCGTCGATTGAAATTCCGGCAGCGGGTTATCCGATGGCCGAAGGGTCCGACTATTTCGGCGAAATCCGCTTCACCGGTGGTCACGAGCAGACCATCGTGGCCGTGGCCAATGGCGAGATTGATGCCGGTGTAACCTGGGCCGACGGTCTGGGCGATTGGGAAGACGGCTATAATTCTGGCGCACTGCGTAAAGCGGTTGATGCGGGTCTGGTCGACATGAACGATCTGGTCCAGATCTGGATGTCCAACCCGATCCCCGAAGGCCCAGTCGTTCTGCGCACCGACCTGCCCGAAGATGTGAAAATGCAGATGGTTGGGCTGATGGCCTCGCTGTCGGCGACCGACCCGGATTGCGCCTATGGCGTGATGGCTGGCGAGGCGTTGGGCTTTGCTCCGATTGGCCACGACGCCTATCTGTCGATCATCGCTGCACGCGAAGCGAAATCGAACTGATCCGGTCTGTTAAACTCGGGCCCCACATGATGGGGCCCGTTTTTTGCGTGGAGTACATATGAGCGACCAAACCCTGCCCCTGACGGACCATGCCTATCTTGCGCTTGTGCAGAAGCGTCGTTTCTACTCCGGCCTGACCCTGTTGATCTTCATTCTGCTGATGGTGTCAGGCTTTATGCTGGCGGACGACCGGAACGCGGGTGGGTTCTGGAACGGGATCGGCAATATCTTCGCCTTCCCAGCGGACGTGATCGAAGACGCGTCGAGCCGTTTGGAATTGCTACCCGGCCATCTGGTCCGCTACTTCCCGGCATTGATCGAAACGATCAATATTGCCGCCGTGTCCACCTTGCTGGGTTATATGGGGGCGATTGTGTTTTCGCTGCTATCGACTCGTGGCCTCGCCCGGTGGCCGCGCCTGATCCCGGTCTTTCGCCGTCTGATGGACGTGATGCGCGCGCTGCCGGAGATTGTCGTCGCGCTGGTGCTGATTTTCATCCTTGGCGGTGGTCCAGTTCCGGCGATGCTGGCGATTGCGCTGCACACGGTCGGGGCGCTGGGGAAATTGTTTTCCGAGGTGAACGAGAATGCCGACCTGAAACCCGTCGAGGGGCTGGCGTCGGTTGGGGCCAACTGGTCGCAGCGCATGTGGTTGGGGGTTATTCCGCAAGTGTCGCCGAACTACCTCAGTTACGCATTATTACGCTTTGAAATTAACATCCGCGCCTCGGCCATCCTTGGCTTCGTCGGTGCGGGCGGCATCGGGTATGAACTGAAAAACGCCATGAGCTGGGGCAAGGGCAAGTTTGACGAGGCGGCGGCGATTTTCCTCCTCCTGTTCCTGACGATCATGTTTTTCGATCAGGTCTCCAGCTATTTCCGCAACCGTTTGACCAAAGGGGCGCAGTGATGGAGATGCACGCTCAGGCCGACGCGCTGTTCCGCCGCAAACGCTGGTTTGCCTTTGGCTTGCCCGCACTTGTGCTGGTTTACCTGATCTACATTTTCTTTGCGTTCGACATCCCGGGTCTGGTTGATCGCGCCCGCATGGATAATGCGCAAAAGCTGGTGTCGGATGCCTATAGCTACAAGGTCCACGTGACCCGCGACAATCGCAATGATGAAACGGTCGTTGCCATCGAAGGCGAGCGTAAGGGGACGTATGATCCGACCGCGACGCCGGACTGGGTGCAGATGGGCGAGGAGACGATTATCGACCTTGGCAATGGCCATCTCGTGACTTTCGCGGCGGAGGGGCGCGTGACCTATGATGTGCCCAATTACGGTGTCATCGAGGCGCAGATAAATGGCCGCCAGATAGAGACGAACCTGGGCGATACCCCGCCCGACTGGATCAATGCCTCGGGCACCCGCGTGGCCATCACGACGGAGGCCGGACGCCTGACCATTACCCGCAACAAGACAGAAGTCTTCCGCTATTTCACCGGATGGGAGCTGTTTGTCTTCACGCTCGACAGCCCCTATTACGGTCACGGGCTGGGCGATATTCTGTTCGGCGACCGGATCGACCCGGCGCGCTCGAACCTCTCTGGTGCGTGGCAGGATTTCTGGGGCAACGCCATGTGGCGACATGCCGAGGTTGCGTGGGCGCTGTTCGAAACCGTTCTGATGGCGTTTCTGGGCACGTTCGGGGCCGCGGTCATCGCGATCCCGCTGGCCTTTGCGGCGGCCAAGAATTTTACACCGCTTCTGACGATCCGCTTTGCGGTGCGGCGCGTTTTTGACTTCCTGCGCGGCGTTGATGGGCTGATCTGGACGATCCTCCTGTCACGCGCGTTTGGCCCCGGCCCGTTGACCGGGGCGCTGGCGATTCTGTTTACGGATACAGGGACGTTTGGCAAAACCTTCTCGGAAACGCTGGAAAATGTCGACGGCAAGCAGATCGAGGGCATCCGCTCCACCGGCGCGAAACCGGCGCAGGTCTATCGCTTTGGCGTGATCCCGCAAATTACCCCGGTGCTGCTAAGTCAGGTCCTTTATTATCTGGAATCCAACACCCGCTCCGCCACCATCATCGGGGCGATCACAGGGGGCGGAATTGGCCTGCTGCTGACACAGGCGATCAACACCCAGAAGGATTGGGAGGAAGTGACCTATTACATCGTCCTGATCGTGATTATGGTGATGCTGATGGACAGCTTTTCAGGCTGGCTACGGCGGAAACTGATCAAGGGCGAATGATGGCGCGATTGGGGGACGAGGTTTTTCTGCATCCCGATGTGGATGTGACGGACTGCACCTTCGGGCGGTTCGTGGAAATCGGTAAAGGTAGTCGCTTGGCCTTTTCGACGCTGGATGATTATTCCTACTGCGACCGCTATGCGGACATCACCAACGCGACGGTTGGCAAGTTCGCCAATATCGCCGCCTTCTGCCGGATCGGGCCGACGGATCATCCGCTGCATACGGCCTCGTTGCATCATTTCATGTATCGCTCGCCTGATTATTGGGATGATACGGAGGTCGATGCGGATTTCTTCGCGCACCGTCGGTCGCGCCGCGCGGTGATCGGTCATGATACGTGGCTGGGGCATAACACCGTGATCAAACCCGAAGTCACGATTGGCGATGGCGCGGTGGTAGCATCCGGCGCGGTGGTGACGAAGGACGTGCCGCCCTATATGATCGTCGCCGGGGTGCCCGCGAAACCCTTGCGCGAACGTCAACCCAAGGCGATTGCCGAGCGGCTGATGGCACTGGCCTGGTGGGATTGGGATCATCAGCGGATCCGGGACTCGCTTTCGGATTTCCGTAGTCTGACGGCCGAGGCATTTTTGGAAAAATATGGCGGTTAGTCCGGCGTAACGGTCAGCGTGACCCGGTCGCCCGCGAACCATGTATGGCCAAATTCGACCGGAATGCCCTTTCCATCGACATTGATACTGACCGTACGCAAGATCGGGTCGCCCTCGCGTATATTCAGATGCAGGGCATGCGTGGCGCTGGCGCGTTTGGCTGTCAGTGCGGTCGATTGGCGGGTGAAGTCGGTCACACCATCCGCCGCGAGCGCCGCCGTAACGGAAGTGTTTTGCATCAGGCTTGCCGGTAGCCCCGGAAACCGCGCCGCCGGAAACCGGCTGAGCGACAGCGCAATCGGACTGCCATCAGCGAGCGAAAGGCTTTCGAACAGATGTATATCCTCACCCGGGTGTAGCGCTAGATTTTCTGCCTCCCATTTGTCAGCCGGACGGGTTTCAAGGCGCAGAATTTGCTTGTCCGCCTGTTGTCCTGCCGCCTCCAGATTTTCGTGAAATCGGACGCGACGACCCAGTGCATAGGGCGTGGGGCGGGCGGTCACAAATACGCCGGACCCCCGGCGCGAGGCGACAAGCCCATCGTCAATCAGCGCCGACAGTGCATGCCGGATTGTGTGGCGGTTAACGCCAAAGCGGGCGCTCAGCTCCGCCTCCGTCGGCAGCTTGTCGCCGGGAACGTAATGCCCGGCGGCAATCTCGTCCCGCAAGCTGTCGGAGATGGATTTCCAGATCGGGGTGCGTGCCATATGTCACCAAACTTTCACGATTTGGCGCTTGTGGTTGGCGCCGTCTCTGCGTATGATTTGTCTAGTTGTATAGTAAACTAGACAAATCTACAAGGTGTATAGTGATGGGGATCGAAACCCGCAAAACTTACCTCAGCTTGTTGGCCAAATGCCCGGCGCCGCGGCTCGATGGGCTGTTTCAGGCGCTGGCGCTGAAGAGGGATTTCGACTGGCTGCGCGTGCCCGAAATTGGTGGCGTAATGGTGCGAGGCCGCATGGGCGGCACGGGCGCGCCGTTTAACCTTGGCGAGATGACCGTGACCCGCTGCGCGGTGCGGCTGTCCGACGGGGTGGTTGGGCACGGCTATGTGCAGGGGCGCGATAAGGCAAAGGCCGAACAGGTCGCAATCATCGACGCGCTGATGCAGACGGATCAGGCGACAGGGGTGGACGAAATGATCCTTACACCGCTCGCCAAGATGGCGGCGGAGGAGCGGGCGAGACGTACCGCTAAAGCGGCAGGCACAAAGGTTGATTTCTTCACGATGGTGCGGGGAGAGGACTGATGGATACAACCCTGACAGGCGGCTTTGTCGATGCCCCAACGCAGGCGGCGGACTATTTCCGTGCGGCGCTGGGTGTGATGGCAAAACCCGGTTCGGTCGCCGCGTTTCATGGGGTGAGCGCGCCGGGTCTGCCCGATGCGGCAACGGCGCTATTACTGACGCTGACGGACCCGGAAACGCCGCTTCACCTTGCCCCCTCGCTTGCCAGTGCGGACGTGGCAGCGTGGCTGGCCTTTCACACAGGCGCACCCGTGGCAGATCGCGGCGATGCGCAGTTTGCGGTGGGGCGTTGGGATGAACTGTTGCCGCTGACTGATTTTGCCGTCGGCAGCGCGGAATATCCGGATCGGTCGGCGACGCTGATCGTGCTGTGTGACGCGCTGGATCATCGCCCAAATACGCGCATTTCCGGTCCGGGACTGAAAGCGCCAAAAAATGTCTGGCTGCCCGACCCGGTGCTGATGCAGGCGAACCACAAACTCTATCCGCTTGGTCTCGACTTCCTGTTCGTCTCGGGCGCGGAGGCGATGGGCCTGCCGCGGTCAACGAAGATCGAGGTGCTCTGATGTATGTCGCGGTAAAGGGTGGCGAAAAGGCGATTGATGCGGCGCATGATTGGCTGGCCGAGGAACGGCGCGGGGATCGGGCGGTGGCGGAATTGTCGGTTGCGCAAATCCGCGAGCAACTGGCATTGGCGGTGAACCGTGTAATGGCGGAGGGGTCGTTGTATGACCCTGACCTCGCCGCCCTTGCGATCAAACAGGCCCGGGGCGATCTGATCGAGGCGATTTTCCTGATCCGCGCCTACCGCACCACGCTGCCGCGCTTCGGGGCGTCCGCGCCGGTCGATACGGCCGACATGATCTGCGACCGCCGCATTTCGGCGACCTTCAAGGATGCGCCGGGTGGTCAGGTTCTGGGGCCGACATTTGATTACACGCACCGCTTGCTGGATTTCGCACTTGCGGCTGAAGGTGAACCGGGTGTGTCGGAGGGGGAGGCCACCGCGCCTGCTCCCGGGTCTGCTGACTCCGGCAAGGCACCGCATATAACAGAATTTCTAAACAAAGACGGGTTGATCGAGGTCGAGCCAACATCCGACGACACCCCGCCGGACCTAACCCGCGAACCGCTGGAATTCCCGGCCAACCGGGCGCTGCGCCTGCAATCGCTGACACGTGGTGACGAAGGCTTTGTCCTTGGCATGGCCTATTCCACGCAGCGCGGTTATGCCCGCAATCACGCCTTTGTCGGCGAATTACGGATCGGCACGGTGGCGGTAGAGATGGACATTCCCGAACTGGGCTTCGCGATCGAGATTGGCGAGATCGAGCTGACCGAATGCGAAACCGTGAACCAGTTCAAAGGATCGAAAACCGAACCCCCGCAGTTCACGCGCGGTTATGGGTTAGTGTTCGGGCAAACGGAACGCAAAGCCATTTCCATGGCGCTGGTGGACCGGGCGCTGCGGTGGCAGGAGCTTGGTGAAGATAATCAAGGAGCGCCAGCGCAAGACGAGGAATTTGTCCTATCCCATGCGGACAATATTCAGGCAACGGGCTTCTTGGAGCATATCAAGCTGCCCCACTATGTCGACTTTCAGGCCGAGCTTCAATTAATCCGGCGTCTGCGCACCGAAGCTACCGCCGGAACGGAGGCAGGCGCATGAGCGGTACGGATTTTGGGAACAGCGGGATCGGACATCAGAGGACGGTCACTGCTCGACAAGCGCGGCTCCGCACGAAGCTGAGGCTGATTCCTTGGGTTGCCAAGGTCAAGAATGGCCCGGCGATCAAGCAGGTAAACGATAAGGGAAACAACGACAAAGCAGGCAGTAAAGGCCAAAATCATCATGGTCACCGGTACTCTCCAACACGCGAACTTACACGCCTCACCGTACAATTATTAACCAGAAAATACAACCTTAACATTTCATGTGCAGGTGCAGCGCAACCCAAGCGACATAAGCCAAGGTGGAAACCTCATGTCTGACTATAACTTTGCGTATCTTGATGAACAAACCAAACGGATGATCCGGCGCGCGCTGCTAAAGGCCGTTGCGATCCCCGGCTATCAAGTGCCTTTTGCCAGCCGCGAGATGCCGATGCCCTATGGTTGGGGCACGGGCGGGGTGCAGGTGACGGCGGCTTGCCTGCGACCCGAAGATACGCTCAAGGTAATCGACCAAGGGGCGGATGATACGACCAACGCGATCTCCATTCGCAAGTTTTTCGAACGCACCGCGCATGTGAAGGTGACAACCCACACGGCCGAGGCCACGGTCATCCAGACCCGCCACCGCATTCCGGAGGAGCCGCTGACCGAGGATCAGATCCTCGTTTACCAGGTGCCGATCCCGGAGCCGCTGCGCTTTCTGGAACCGCGAGAGACGGAGACGCGAAAGATGCACGCGCTGGAAGAATACGGACTGATGCATGTGAAACTGTACGAGGACATCGCCCGACATGGCGAGATTGCGACCAGCTATGCCTATCCGGTGAAGGTAGAGGGGCGCTATGTCATGGACCCCTCACCGATCCCGAAATTTGACAATCCAAAAATGGAGATGGCGGCGCTGCAACTGTTTGGCGCGGGACGAGAACAGCGGATTTACGCGATCCCGCCCTATACCGAAGTCGTCAGCCTCGACTTCGAAGATCATCCGTTTGTCGCCAGCAAGGCCGATCATTCCTGCGAGCTGTGCGGGGCGGATAACGCCTATCTGGACGAGGTGATCATCGACGACGCAGGCGAGCGGATGTTTGTCTGTTCCGACACGGATTATTGCGAAAGCCGACGCGCCACCCAACAGGAGGATGCCGCATGACCCCGCTTCTGGAGGTTCAGAACATCACCAAACGGTACGGGTCGCGAATTGGCTGCGCGGAGGTGAATTTCACGCTCTACCCCGGCGAGGTCATGGGGATTGTGGGCGAGTCAGGTTCGGGCAAATCGACCTTGTTGAACTGTCTGGCCGGGCATTTGCCGCCGGATGAAGGCGCGGTTCTGTATGACACACGCGCCGACGGGATGGTGGATACCGTCACCATGTCTGAGCCGGAACGCCGGATGCTGAGCCGCACCGATTGGGCGTTTGTGCATCAAAACCCGCGCGATGGGTTGCGGATGGGGGTCTCCGCCGGTGGAAATGTCGGCGAGCGGCTGATGGCGGTGGGTGCGCGCCATTACGGCAACATTCGCGACACGGCGACCGACTGGCTGGGCCGGGTCGAGATCGCGGCGGAACGGATCGACGACCGCCCCTCCGCCTTTTCCGGCGGGATGCAGCAACGCTTGCAAATCGCACGTAACCTCGTGACCAGCCCGCGGCTGATCTTTATGGACGAACCGACCGGCGGGCTGGATGTGTCGGTGCAGGCGCGTTTGCTGGACCTTTTGCGTGGACTGGTGCGGGACCTTGGGCTGAGCGCGGTCATTGTCTCCCATGATCTGGCCGTGGTGCGTCTGCTGGCCGATCGGCTGATGGTGATGAAGGGGGGGCATGTCGTTGAAAGCGGCCTGACCGATCAGGTTCTTGACGACCCGCAGCACGGCTATACGCAGCTTCTCGTTTCCTCCGTCTTGCAGGTCTGAGCCATGATCCATATCGACAACCTCTCGAAATCTTTCACGCTTCATAATCAAGGCAGCGCGGTTATTCCGGTGATGGCGGATGCCAATCTGACCGTCGCGGCGGGGGAGTGCTTGGCGCTGACTGGCGCGTCCGGGGCAGGGAAATCGACGCTGATGCGCCTGATCTACGGGAATTATCTGGCCGCAGGTGGACGGATACTGGTTGGCGATGTCGATGTCGCCACTTCCGAGCCGCGCGATATCTTGCAACTGCGACGCGAGACGCTCGGCTATGTCAGCCAGTTCCTGCGCGTCGTGCCGCGCGTACCCACGCTGGAGGTGGTCGCCGAACCCCTGCTCGCCGTTGGCAAATCGCCCGAAGAGGCTTTGACCCGCGCGAAAATGCTGTTGGGTCGGCTGAACATCCCGGAACGGCTCTGGTCCCTGTCGCCCACGACATTCTCAGGGGGCGAGCAACAGCGGGTTAACATCGCGCGCGGCTTTGCCCATAACTATCCGGCGATGCTGCTCGATGAACCGACGGCCAGTCTGGACCCGACCAACCGCGAGACTGTCCTGCACCTGATCGAAGAAGCCAAGGCGCGGGGGGCCGCCATTATCGGGATTTTCCATGATGCTGACGCCCGCGCCCGTGTTGCGGACCGGGAAATTGACGTGGCGCAGTTTACGCCAAAGGCGGCGTGATGACCGGGCAATTGGTCACGATCCTCGGCCCCTCCGGCGCGGGAAAGGACACGATCCTGCACGCTTTGCGCGATGCACGCCCCGAGTTTCACATCGTCCGCCGCGTCATTACCCGACCAGAAAGCGCGGGTGGCGAGGCGTTTGACGGGGTGGATGACGCGACATTTTCCGCCCGCCTGCGCGCCGGAGCTTTTGCCCTGCACTGGCGGGCCCATGATTTGTCTTACGGGATTCCAGCGAACATCGACGCAGAGCTCGCCAACGGGAAAACGGTGGTTTTTAACGGGTCCCGTGCGGCACTGCCCGAGGCGCTGGCGCGTTACCCCTCGCTTCGGGTGATCCTGCTGACGGCCAGCCCGGACGTATTGATTTCGCGGCTGGTGTCGCGGGGGCGGGAATCGCTTGACCAAATCGCAGCGCGGCTGGAGCGGGCAGACTACAGCCTGCCGCTACAGATCGACGCGACGCAGATCGTCAATGACGGCACGGTGGCCGAAACGGTCGCGCAGGTCATTCAGGCGCTTGAACTTGAAAGCATCTCGCGATGAATAAGATGGAACATGCCGTCCTGATCCTCGCCACACAGGCACAGACTGTCGATGGTCCACGGGGTACTCAGCAGCGGTGTGATCAGGTGGTCGAGCGTGGCGTGAACCTCCTCCGCCCCGTCCAGCGGCAGGCGACCGGTCAGGGTCAAGTGGAAGCGGAATTCCTCCATCACATAGGGGTAGCCCCAGCGTTCCAGCAGGGCCATCTGGCGGGTGGTCAGGCCAACCGAGGCGCGGCGCTGCACCTCTGCCTCGCTCAACGGGGCGCGGAACGGGTCGAGGGTGCGGACCATATGGCTGGTAATGTCTGCCAAAGGCGCAACATCACCCTGCGGTCGCAGCGCCAGAAACTGCCCCAACTGCGCCACCGCCAACCCGTCGAGCGTGATCGGCGTAAGGCCGCGCACGGCGCTTTCGAACGCATCAAACAGATCGTCCAGCTCCGCCCCATCGCGCAGGCGGAACGGGGGTTTTATCGTGCCATGAAACCCGTATTTTCGCGGTGCCTCGGTCAGGTCAGCCACTGGCAGGGGCAGGTCGGGATGGGGCACAGGCACGCCATCAATCACATCCCAGCCGAGCCACGCCGATCCAAAATCGTACAGCGCCCCACGCGGGGGCAAATAATAAATCGCGTATCGTTTGAACTGTCTCATGCCCCCGACACTATCGTAAAAGTTTCACAGTTCAGTGACATAAAGCGCAGGTCAAATATCAAGGTGTAAAATGTCCGAAACCGTCTTTGCTAACGCCAAAGTCATCCTTCCTGATGAGGTGATCACCGGATCGTTGTTGGTCCGCGACGGCAAGATTACCGAGATCAACAGCGGAGCCGGTGTGCCCCCGGGCGCTACGAATTGTGACGGCGATTATCTAGCCCCCGGCCTAATAGAGCTCCATACTGACAATCTGGAACGCCACATCCAGCCTCGGCCCAAAGTCGATTGGCCTCATACCAGCGCCATTATGGCGCATGATGCGGAACTGGCGAGCGTGGGAATCACAACCGTGTTCGACGCGCTGCGGGTAGGATCCGTTATCACGCAGCCACGAGCGAACTATGGAAAATACGCCCGGCAGGTCGCCACAGAGCTGCTGGACCTGCACCAGCGCGGCGCCTTACGGATCAGTCATAAAATCCACCTGCGGGCAGAGATCAGCTCAGAAACTGCGACCGAAGAGCTGTTTGAATTCCACCCTGAAGATCGGGTGGGGATCGTGTCGGTTATGGATCACTCGCCAGGTCAACGCCAGTTTCGCGACATTAACAAGCTGCGCGAATATATGGTCGGCAAGCATGACCTGACCGAAGAAGAGTTTCAGGAACATATCGGCGCCCAAATCGCCCGGCGCGAGGCCGTGGGCGATGCCCACGAAGCCGCTGCCATTGCGGCCGCTGAACGGCTGGGCGCGGTGCTGGCCAGTCATGATGATACGACGGAAGACCATGTAAAGGAATCAGCCCAAAAAGGGATCGCCCTCGCCGAATTCCCCACCACCCACGAAGCTGCAATCGCGTGCCACCAGCACAATATCGCGGTGATGATGGGTGCACCGAACCTGATCCGTGGCTATTCACATTCTGGCAATGTCGCCGCGCGTGAACTGGCGGAATCTGGAACGCTCGATATCCTGTCGTCCGACTATATCCCGTTCTCGCTGTTGTCCGGGGCGATCCGACTGGGTCAAATCTGGGGCAATATGGCCAGAGGCATGGCCACCACCACACGAAACCCGGCCCGCGCCGCCCATCTTCATGACCGCGGTACTATGGAAGAAGGAAAACGTGCCGACCTGCTTCGTATCAAAATGGTCGGCGACACCCCAAAACTCTTGGGCGTCTGGGTGGAGGGTCGGCGGATCAGTTGACGGATCATAGACTTGGCCACGGTGATCGGGTTTGCCGAACCTTGGCCCAAATCATGGCGTCGGCCTTGTAAAACTGTTCGCAATATTTAAGTGCGAGTATTCCCACCCCGATTTTCGGATAGAGCAGGTCCCCGTCCCCTTAAAAGCTCGGCTTATAAGGTGTCACACTGTTTCTTGCGGTCAGCTTGGCATATCATTCCCAACATTACTGATGGAAACGCATCAAACGATCTGCAATGGGTCGAAATACAGATGCTCGAAAAGGCCTTATAAATTGGACCTTTGTAAATCAGAGTGAAACGGTAGTTGTTTCGATTTTTGCTCCACCAAACATCCGGAATTTTTGTCAGTTCTTAACACGACAACCGGATTGCCGGTTGGCGTTTCTGGCATGAGTATATTGGTGTAAGCGCCTCGCAGGCACAGCACGTGTCAATGGCTATGATAGGCCTTGCCACTTTCGTCAAAGAGGTGCAGCTGGCTGGTGTCAAAGGTAAGATTCACCTGATCACCTGCCACAAGTGTCGATCGCCCGGTATCCTGTGCTGTGATCTGCGTTCCATCCTTCAGCGCAACATAAACCAATGTCCGGTCCCCCAGATGTTCGACCACTTTGGCGGTGCCACTCGTGTCACCCTTGCCATCCGTTACACGCACGGCTTCGGGGCGTATCCCCAGTTCGTATTGACCCGAACCCGGCACGGTGATGGTCAAAGATACGCGTGATCCGTCCCCCAATGTGGCAACCATCGAGTCACCGGATCCCGACATTTCCACCTTGAGGAAATTCATCGCCGGACTTCCGATGAACCCCGCAACAAAGCGCGAGGCGGGATAGGTATAAACATCCATTGGCGTGCCGATCTGTTCGATCTTGCAATCATTCAAAACGACAATGCGATCCCCAAGCGTCATCGCTTCGGTCTGATCGTGGGTGACATAGATCATCGTGGACTTGATACGTTGGTGCAGTTCCGAGATTTCAACACGGGTTCGCACACGCAGTGCTGCGTCAAGATTTGACAATGGCTCGTCGAACAAAAAGGCGGCGGGTTCTTTGACGATGGCGCGGCCGATGGCAACACGCTGGCGCTGTCCCCCGGACAATTGCGAGGGACGACGATCCAACAGGGACTCCATTTCCAGAATCCGCGCCGCATCCGCAACACGCTTGTCGATTTCACTGGCGGGCAATTTGATGTTTTTCAAGCCGAACGCCATGTTGTCGCGCACCGTCATATGCGGGTAAAGTGCATAATTCTGGAACACCATGGCGACATTCCGTTGTCCAGGCGCCAAGTTTTGACTTTCGACACCGCCAATGGTCAGGGTCCCTGAGTCGATGGTTTCCAGACCTGCGATCATTCGAAGCAACGTGGATTTCCCTGACCCGGAAGGACCAAGAAAGACCAGCAACTCACCGGCATCCACAGTCAGGGACACGTCGTTGATCACATTGACGGACCCGAAGCTTTTTGAAACGTTGTTTAGCGAGATTTCAGCCATTTCTTACCCCTTGATACCTGCCGACAGCGTTATCGCCTGCGTGACCCGTCGTTGGAACAACAGATAGGCAAGCGCCACCGGGAATCCGGCCAGCACGGCGGCTGACAATTGGCGTGCATAGTAGACGCCGAACGCGTCGTTAACCTGTGTGATACCAACCGTGATTGTCATCATTTCGGTTTTGGTGACCGCCAAGAACGGCCACAGAAACGCATTCCATGACCAAATGAACGTCACGATTGACAGGGCCGTGGTAACCCCCCAGTTCATCGGCATATAGACCTTGAACAGCACGCGGAATTCGCCCGCATTGTCCATGACAGCAGCTTCGCGAAAATCGCGTGGCACCTGATCGAAGAATTGTTTGTACACGATGATGGCGACGGGATGAATAAGTTGCGGCAGGATGATACCCGCCCAAGTGTTCAACAGTCCCATATTGGCGATCAACACAAAATGGTTGATGATCAAGGTCTGGGTCGGAACCATGAAGCTGGCAAGGATCAACCAATAGAGCGGCTGGCGAAGGGGAAACCGCAATTGACTTATCGCATAGCCCACAAACATCGACGTCGAGACGGTCAGAATCGTAACGCCAACTGCAGTTGCGATGGAGTTGATATACCATTTACCGATTTGGGTTTCGGTCAGCGCGAACCAGTAATGCTGAAAGGTCAGTGTGTCGGGCCACAGTTCAATATAAGGTCTGATGACCTCGTCTTCGGGTTTAAGCGAACTGATAATGCCCCAGTAAATCGGGAAAGCCCAGATAATGGCGCAGAACAGGGTGAACAGTGTAATCGCCAACCCGGCGATATTAATGCGTTTCGCGGTTTGGGGGGTCATTGTCGTTTCTCCGCAAATCGCATCAGTTGGAAGTTCAGAACTGACACGATGATCACGATCACGAACAGCACTACCGCGATGGCCGCGGCGCGACCGCCGTCATTGTTCACGAAGGCGCGCTGGAAGATGTAATAGACCATCACCAGATTGTCGTTCGGCCTGCCACCGTTCGAAAACAGATAAACTTGGTCAAAGATTTTCAATTGCGAGATCAGCTGGATCGTCAGCACCAACGCGGTCACAGGCCACAAAAGCGGCCAAGTCACCCGGCGGAAGGTGGTCCAGCGGGACGCGTTGTCCAGTGCGGATGCTTCGTAGATTTCTTGTGGAATTGAGCGCAGTCCGGCAAGGAACAACAGGATCGAAAACCCAGCTGTCCACCAGATGGTCACAAATGCCACGGCAGGCATGAACCAGCCGGTTATTTTGAAGATCGGAACCCGATCAATACCCAGCCAGTCAAAGAAATACATGCCGATGCCGAACTGGAAGTTTAGCGTCCAGTCCCACAACCGATAAACCACCGAAACCGGAAGTATGTATGGTAGGAAAAACAGTGCCAAAACCAGCGCCTGAATGCGTCCGGACAAACGGCTGATACCCAGCGCGATGGCTAGCGCCACAAATGTTCCGGGAACGACGGACAGGGCTACAAAATAGGCCGTATTCCAGAAGGCTGTATCAAATCTGCGGTCAGTGGACAGTCGTGTGTAATTGTCCCAGCCAACCCATTCCCCCGGACCTATCAACGGCGCGTCCTGGAAGGACAGAATAAACATGTCGATAGTGGGATAAATGAAGATCAGCCCATAGATCGCCACAAAGGGTGCAATCAGGATATAGGCGACCAGCGCCTCTCGTCTTGTATTGCGGATCACCGCGTATCCCTCCCCGAACCAGATGATCAGGCAGGGCGAACAAAGCCGCCCTGCCTGTGCGACATTACATGTCGTTAAGTTCGTAAGCGATTTCCTCAACCGCTTCGGCTGGGTCCATCTCGCCGTTCAGTGTCGGCACGAAGTAGGTCGACATCACGTCAAAGATCGGACCGGCAACACCTGCGAGAGGCGTTTTCGGGTCATAGATCATGTTCGCGGTCAGCGACGAATAGGTCGCGTTCGGCTCCATGGCCTTATACTCGTCCGTATCGGTGACGTTCTTGTTCGCCGGAATATGTCCAGCGGTCGCCCAGAACAGGGACTCGTTCAGGATGCCTGCCATAACTTTCAGAACAGCATCGCGCTTGGCGGGATCCTGGGCACTACCTGCCGGGATCGCAAAGACGTGGCTGTCTGAATAGGTTGCCGGATGATCAAAGATAACCGGCAATTCAACGGCGCCCCATTCAAAAAGTTTGCCATCAGCATGCAGGTCGGTCATCGTGGGAACTTCCCAGACACCGTTGATCATCATCGCTGCTTCACCGCTGGTGAACAGGGCGACTGTCGCCGGATAGTCGGTATAGGTCGACTGAAGGCCGGCGTTGGTCCATTCCTGAAGCACGGCCAGCGCATTTTCCAGTTTCTGGGCATTGTCACCCACCAGGAATTCGCCGTCGGTCAACAATTCGCCATCCTGCTGGCCAACCAGCGAGTAGATGGTGCGGAACATGAAGTTACCATCAGCAGTTACGGACGCTAGCGGGAATTTCACCTGACCACTGTCAGCAACAGCCTGCAGCATGGCAGTGAATTCTTCACGGCTTCCCATACCTTTTGGTGTGCCGTCATCATTCAACTGACCCGCAGCGGCAAGAACGTCCCTGTTGTAATAAAGAACGATCGGGTGTGTATCGAGCGGCACACCATAGATCTTGCCGTCAGGACCGGTCACAGCGTCCCAGATCTGATCTGCAAAATCGCTTGCGCCCAAGCCCATTTTTTCCCAGTCAGCCGGGGTGATTTCGTCCAGAACGCCCTGATCAATTGCCAACGGAATTCGGCTGGCGTGATAGGTCATGATATCCGGCGCTTCGCCAACGGCGACCGATGTCTGCACCTTCGTATAGAAGGGGACACCCCACTCCAACGTGGTTGCGTCAATCGTGATCTCGCCAGCATTTGCCTCGTTGAAATCCGAGATCAGCTGCTTCATGCGCACGCCGTCACCCCCGCCCAGGAAGTCCCACCATACGACGGTTTCCTCGGCCTGAGCTGCGGTCGCCATCATGGCGGCAGCTGCCATTCCTATGAATTTGTTCATTTTCTTCCTCCCATTTGTCCGGACATTTCGCCGGAACATCTTAAAAGTTTACAGCAATCCCGGATTCGATCAACGGAAATGTGGGTATATATCCGATAATCCGGTATTCATCAGAGCTGAACGCGCACCACGGAATAGCTGTAAGGCGGCAGATTCAACGTCAAACCACCCTCGGAAATCCGTGCCCCATTTCCTACTTCGGGGGTCACGGCGTTCGGGTTGTCTTTGGTGTTTTTTGCCTCCAGATCGTCGTGACGGATCAGGGTATGCTCGACAGATTTTGCCGTTCCGAACCGTTCCAGTGACAGGTCGACATCCATGACCTCGGACCCGCTTTTGTTGACCGCAAAGAACGTCAATGTTCCCGCGTCACCATCATGAACCCCAGCGATGTCGAGATATTTCACATTGGGTGCAATATCGGCATCATAAGTGGGGCAGTCGACATCCAACTGTAGCGCCGTTCCCCGTCCCATCGTCGACGCAAATTTGAACGGATAGTAGATCGTCTGGCGCCAGACCGCGCCGCCGGGCTCGGTCATGATTGGGGCAATGACGTTGACCAGCTGCGCGATACAGGCAATCCGGACAACGTCCGAACGGCGGATAAAGGTGTTGAGGATACAGCCAACCTGCAGCACATCTTCGAAATTGTAGATGTCTTCCAGCAGGCGCGGCGCGTGTGGCCAATCCCACTCGGCCATGCGTGCGGCATCCTGTTTGCGTTCGTGATACCAGACGTTCCATTCATCGAAGCTGATTTTCACGTCACGTTTGGAACGGGACCGCGATTTTACATAATCGATCACGCCCGACACAGTGCCGATATAGCGATCCAGCTTTTCAGGCAGCGCCAGATATTCGGCTGTATTCTTCTCGTAATTGTCGAAATACATGTGCAGCGAGATATAATCGACCTGATCATAGGTCGCCTGCAACACGGTGGATTCCCATTGCGGATAGGTCGGCATATTGGAATGCGATGAACCGCACACCACCAGCTCGAGCGACTTGTCGAACCCGCGTAATGCTTTTGCGGTTTCGTTCGCCAGATGCCCATATTCCGCCGCGGATTTATGGCCGACCTGCCAAGGACCATCCATCTCGTTACCGAGACACCACAGCTTGACGCCCCAGGGATCGGCGCGGCCGTTCGCCTTGCGCAGGTCGGACCATTCGGTACCGCCAGGATGATTGACATATTCGACAAAGGCACGCGCCTCATCGAGGCCCCGCGAGCCAAGGTTGATTGCCAACATCATTTCGGTATTTGCTTTTTCGGCCCAGTCGGCAAATTCGTGAATACCAACCTGATTGGATTCCGCAGTCCGCCACGCCAGATCAAGACGCGTTGGACGTTGATCTTTTGGCCCGATCCCGTCTTCCCAGTTATAAGCCGAGACGAAGTTCCCGCCCGGATATCGGCAGATTGGCGTGTCCAGTTCACGGACCAAATCAATCACATCACGACGCATCCCGGCCTCATCAGCCGTTGGATGGTCGGGTTCATATATCCCGGTATAAACTGCACGCCCCAAATGCTCGAGGAACGAGCCATACAGACGGTTATCAATATCAGAAATTACATAGCGACTATGCGCCGTTACCTTAGCCTTCATGAGGCCCTCCCCCTTGTGTATCCGGTTATCCGGTCTATACCTATTTTTCTGGTATACTACGCAATTTGGGGCGCGGGTCAATGATTCCTTCGATCAGTGCAACCTCATGATGATATCCTGGTCGTAATTGCCAAAACCGCGGCCAAAGATATTGATCCCTCCGGGATGATCAGCCGTATCGCGAACACCAATACGCATCCGGATTGACCGGTGGCTGTCAATTTTAAGATCCGCCAACGTCACGTCGGACACGCGCACGCCATCAACAAAGCTACCCCGCCCATTGATCCGCCAGGTTTTAAGCATTCCGTATTGGGACCCTTGCAGCTTCCACCATTCCGGGGTCAACACGCCACGCTTGTCGCCAAAATCCCCGGGTGACGTCCAGGTCGCCACATCGACGCCGTTAACGTCCAGTGAAATATCTGATGGCCAATCCGCACTTGTGCCGGGCACTTCCGAGCTAAGCTCCATCGAAAACTCAATCTCGGTCAGTTCAGCATTCTTAAGCTTGGCGTTGTTGGGAAACTGATATTCAACATAGCCACGATTGAACCATAACAACCCCGCCTTCATCCGGTCAGGATCCAGGAAAGTGTCTGGAACGTCCAAGAGACCGATCACGCTGTCCGACCCACACAACCCGCAGGGGGCTGATACCTCGCACTGGGTATAAAGACCAATCGGCATCGACACTTCGATCCCGTCATTATTCTGATCCGAACGCACATCGGTGAAGGCAACCAGTATTTCAGAGAATGTGGATTCACACACTTTCTGACTGCCCTTGCGGGCTTTTTGGGTTCGCGTCACCACCAATCCGACATCCTCGAGTATTTGAAGATTGGACGACACCGTAGACTGGGGAAGGTCCAGCGCTTCGGTAATCTGATTCACATTCATGGGACCATTTGTTCCCAACAATTTCAGAATTGACACCCGCAGGGGACTTGCGAGCCCCTTGATGACATCCTGATTTTCTTCGGGATCAATGACGAGGAATTTCTCGGACAATTTCTGACCTTTACGCTGATTTTGCGCGCACCGTATCAGAAAGTCGGGTACAAAAGAAAGGGGCTTATTTGCTATCGCCAGACAGAATGTAATTCATGTGAGTGAAGGGTTCTGTATCGAAAGGAGAGGTTTGTTGGAGCGTAAGCGCCGAAGTTCGCATCTGATCACTCAAAACAATCAGCAAACGGTAATCCGCCAGCGCGACCGGGTCGACGATGCTGGTGTCGCGCTACAGATATTGACGCCTATATTAGTTAGCAAACTATTTAGTCCACAAACCCCCAATATCACCGACTATTCTGTCTAAGTGTGACTTAGACTCTTGTAGTTTTTTCTTTCGGCAATCGAGAGCCGTCATCTATATTTATATATGATGAATCCGGACTACAAAAATATCCAACTCTTAGACCGTCTCTGACGTAATCAACTGCAAAAGGATACTTTTTCCAGAATTTTTTCATCCCAATTATTTCCATTGCGTCAGAAAACTTTGCTTCGTTTGGCGAACTAAAAAAATCGGAGCTTAGTGAAAGAAATGCACCCGAATATTTTTTGTTAAATTTGTAGGGAACCAAAAACAGCGTTGCGTTTGTTAGCTGGTCGTTCTCATACATAAGCTCAACGCCATAATCCAACAGGTTTACGTAGGTCCGTCGCATTTCAGCATCGTGGTTTTTTTGAACCGACAGATCAGCTATTTTTTCTGCCGTAGTGTGAATGTGCTCCCCAAAACTCAATTGCAGGGAGTCAGTATTCAATTGCAGTTCCAAATCGCTCATTGATTCTCTGCACGGTTTTCTTCAATTAATTCCTGTATCGTGCTGTGAATCGAACTCGGAATTTCGCCCCTGTGGTCGTAAATAAATTTAGCAAATCCATCAATATTCGAGATATTCAAGATAATCGCATTTTCGGCTGATCCTCCTTGTTCTACTATCTCTATTTTGTTGAAATTTTTTGTTTTTCGGTCTGCAAAACTCCTCATAATTCTAAGTTGAAGGCGTTTTCCATCCTGGCCTACAATAAATACAATTGATCCCCCGTCGCGAAGCAACCTCGCTCCGATAAATTCTATTTCGCCCAGCTCAAACACAGTTGATTAGTCTTCAGTCAAATGTTGTTCCATGAGGATATATCCCAGTACAGGTTGCAAGATTCATACAGCCCATGTTTGGTTTAAGTAAATCAGACAGAGGCGTCGGTGTATCTACGGTAATTGAACCAGGTAACAAACCGAGATCGTCTCCGGGATGAACAACGTAATCAGGAATTTCTGCTCCTGGCAAGTAAGTTTGGGCACCTGTCGTGGTTCCCGGGAAATATTCCTCTTGAACTTTCATTCCCGACAAAACATCACCACTTTCTATTAGTTGGCCTGCCTCATCATCTAAAAACTTTCCTGGACCAATGGGAACTGTTACCGATGTGCCTTCCGGCACGATTGTGGTGGGCAGAGTGCCGTCAACGTTTTGATTGATTGTCCCATGTCCAGCAAACGATTGACCATCGCCAATCAGGTCTGATGAAGTTGCGCCATTTGGTATTTCAACCTCATCACCATTCCGAACCACCACTTCGACAAGTTCGTCGCCATTCTTGAATGTGACTTTGATCGCATCGCCTGCAAGCGGAACAAATCCAACCACGGCACCGCCACACGTCATCAATCCCGGGGACATGAAGCATTCGCCAATGCCTTTCGCATCCCCCAGAATCGGAATGAAATCTACAAGAAGCGCTACAGCTTCAGCCTGTTTCTGCAACGCTATTTCATACTCAGCATCACATTGTGCGGCTGAAAGACCATCGCAATACCGCCAGCTCCAATGTTCTTTGTCGGATTGAGCCATCGCAATACGATTGACCGATTGATAGACATAGTCTGAAGGGTCGGCTACCTCGGCAAGCTTAAACGCAACCTCTTGGTTCATTTGGCGAATTTCCTGCCACAATGCGTTGCTGTCTCCATTCACGTAAGCAACAGTTGACAGAAGTTCGTGGGTGCATTCTACCGTCGGACAATTGGCCAACTCGATATCATTAATAGCCGATATCTCGCGATACTTATCGATCAGCGCCTGCACGTCTTCGTCCGAGCACCCTCCTTCCTTCTCTTCACATGCCAAGAGATCACTGCGAAGGTTGGCAAGATCATCATGACTGAGATAATTATTCACAAACCCCGACTGCGCGGTTGTGTTGCCGATCGAGACGTTTTCGGCTTTACCGGAGGAGAAGAAGAAGCCTGCCGCGGCTCCGATCAGGGCGGCGGTTTCAACGGCCTGTCCTTTGTCCAGACCGTTCCGATCCACATATCCTGCATAGATCGACTGTGCGATGCCGGCAGCCGCACCTGCAGCGCAGTCGCCGCCTGTCACCTCGGCAAAGGCGCAACCTGCCAGACCGTGTAGGAGCGCGTGTTCGACGGTTCCTTCGCCAAGGTCAAGGTTGCCAATCCCAAACTGGGTCGCTGCAAGCGCATTGTTTAGCGCAACATTTCGCAGGGCACCGGATAGGGCCTCGCCAAAATCGGTTCCATGGACAGCGGAATCGAGGGCCGAGGACACAAACGCATCGCCAATTTGATCCAGCAATTGCGCCGGTGATAGCAGCGCCGCCGCCCCCTCGGTCAACGGTTTGGCCCCGATCAGGCTGTCGCCGGACGCGCCAACCATTTTGCCCAGATCAACCTGTGCAACCAGCCCAGCCGACAGACCCGCAAACGCCGCGTTTTCAAGAATGTCGCCCAGATCGAACTCGCCCGATACAACGCCCGCGATGGATTGGGTGATGACGGAAGAGGCGAAGGCCTGTCCGGCGGCGGCGACCGTACTGTTCATCCCGGTCCATATGCCCCAGCCGCCAACCCATTGGCCAACGGCTATCGAAACCAGCATCTGGAAGGCGGGGCTTATAGAGTGTTTGACCTCTTTGAAATGGTAATCTGCCAGCTCGACCGGGTCGATGATGGTGGTGTCGCGCGCCAGTAGCCCGTCCATGAAGGCAAACTGGGCGCCCTCGGCGGAAGTCGGCAGCGAGGCCTGGATGATCCGTAGCTTGCCTTCGTTGGACCATTCATCATCGTCGCGCCAATAGGTGTCTTCCCCGCCCTCGGCGGCGTTTTCGGCCTGGTTTTCCGGGCCGCCAAAATAGGCGTTGGCAATGTTCAGTTGGCCGGTTTCGCTATCACCAGCAACCCAAGCACCCGGATGGGCGCTGTCGATGAACGGGTTACGCACACCTGCAAAGACGATGGGTGAATTTTCATCGAAATTCACCCCACCTGCGGCAGTGATGGCGTTATAGGTAATGCTTTCGGTCAGGTCTTCCTGACGGATATCGGTGGTGATGATACCGTTGTCGCGATGCTCAACCAGAAAGCGATAGTCCATGTCGATGGCGGCAAGCATATAGGTTGCCCCCGCCACTTCGGTCGAGAACGCCCCGCCAACCTGGAAATTCACCGAGGTCAGCGTCAGGTCAGCGCCCGAATTCAGGAACATGTCCCCGGCCGTTTCCGCGACCGAGCCCAGAGATTCAGTGACCAGCGTGCGCAAATCCTTGGTGTTGGTAATCAGCCCGCCAAGAATGCGGCGGCTGGAATAATGGGATTCCGCACGAATGTCCGTGGGCGCCGTAAAGGTCAATCCGGCATTGACCGACACAAGGGCAAGTTCACCCGGCTTGATCGACCCATCCGGCATGCCGGGCACGTCGAAACGCGTGCCTTCGACCATGATCTGACCATTGGAGACACCTGTGATTGTTGCGCCCGTCAAGGTCGTTACCTGATGGCTTAGGTCAAAGACCTGATCACGCGTAATTTTCTTGTAGAGGAACCCGCCTTTAGATTTGGCGCGATCTGTGAAGGTGATCTCGGCAGCGGCAGCAAAGACCAGATCGCCACCCTGCGCGATGAACCCAAGTGCCCCGGCGGATCGGATATCTGCACCCTGCAAGACGATGTCGGCCTGTCCGCCAGCATTTCCCGTGGACAGAAGCGAAATGTCTCCGCCGGACGTGATGGTGCTGGTCAGATACAGCAAGGATTCACGGCGGTTGTGGTTTTTCCCTTCCTTGTCCCCCAGTTCGGCGCTTAGCTCTTGTGCGCCAATAAGGATATTGCCCCCGGCAATCAGCGCGACGTCTGAACCCGCGCTGATACGTGCCCCTTGGGTCACGATGTCGCCTGCAGCTTTCAATACGAGGGTGCTGCCTGCCTCGATCGTCGAGGGGCGGGCGACGCGCTCGCGGTAATCATATTCAGGGTCACCTGGTTGGAACAGCCCCGCCATAAGCTGATTGGAATTCCTGAACATTGCCGCAAATGCCGACATTTGATTTGGGCGGATGGTGAAGACGCGACGTGCACCCGTATCAATCTGGATATCCTCGGCACTGATCAGGATGTCTTCGGCTGCGATAAATCCGCTTTCAGAACGGAATGTGCCGTCGACATCAATGTTGATTGCATTTTCAGCCAGGATAGGTCCGGCATTGTGAAACTCACCCGTGTTGATCAGCACATCGCGACCAACAATCATAGCGCCGCCAAGCGCGGCCAACCGGATCTCGGGGTTTGCCAAATAGACGCGTGGTGCCAGCACCACCTGTCCGTCAATTACCGTTTCTTCGAGCCAGATAATATCCGTCGTCAACGCTGCGATCTGGGTCGGAGTCAGGGCCACGCCTACGGTCAGGTCCAAATTCTCCATCGCGTTGATGGCGTTGTCATACATCGCCTGAATTTGTTCGCGTTCATCCAGACCGGCCTCTAGGAACAAAAGCCCCAAGAGCGCCAGAAGCTGTTTGCGGATGTAAAGCGCCTCGGCATAGGCGTCACCAAAGCGTTTCAACTCAGGATCATATTCGATGGCGGTCAGGAAATAATCGGACGAAATAAACTGATCCAGATCGATGAATTCGGGTCGGCTTTCGACCAAGAATTCAGCGTCAGGGTCAACATTCACGACCAGCAGATTCGGATTGCCGATATTGGTCGAGCTGATATCCCCAACCCCGGTGCTTGTTCCACCGGAAATGACCGCGTCACCTGCAACGGAACCGTTCTGGGTATAGCCATCGACGACGGCGACAAGGCTACCGGCGGCTTCGATCGTGCCAAACACAGCGCCAACCAGCTCCAATGCGGCGGGATCGGACGGGTCAGGGCGATAGATATTCAGCCCCATGTTGATCAGGGTAGTGGCACTTACCGCGATATTACCCCCTGCCGAAATCAGGCTGTATTCATTGGTAATGCTATCCGCAGTCAGCGTGATATCACCTGTTCCCGCGATAATCTGTGCAGCTTCGCCGACCAATGTGACCGAGGTTCCAATGGCCGCTGGATCGAAACAGTCAGGGTCACAATCCTCGCCCGTCAGATCGAATTCGCTTAGGGTGACTGACCCGTCATTGATTGGTGTGGGCCGGGTATTTTCGATAGTGGTTGCCGTAATGGTGATATCACCGCTGACACTTTCAACCGTTCCCCCGTCCTGGTTCGAGAACAGCGTAGCGGCTGCACCCGTATCGCCGCGGATCACAACATTGGCGTTGCTGACAATTGCGCCACCGTCATTCGTAACAGTCCCGTCAGACCGCAAGGTAAGTGCCGTATCCCCGAACAGCAATCCTGTGTTCAAAACGGTATTTGAGGTCAGCAGCAACGCGCCACCGGTTGCCCCAATCGTGCCGTCGTTCAGCACGGAATTTGCGTTCAGCGTCAGGGCGCCGTTGGAAATCAGATCGGCCGTACCGGCAATGTCCACGGCCTGCGCAGTTGTGGTCATCTGCGTACCTGCAGCCATTTCGGACGCCGCACCCATTGTCAGCGTGCCGCCGATGCTAAGGGTTGCTGCGGCATCAGCAACCATGTCGGCATTGGCCTGAAGGATCAGGTCCTCGGCGGTGGTAATGTCGATATCCTGCGTCGCAACGACAGTATCTTCTACTACGATATCATCGCTCGACTGAACCGTCACATTTCCAACCGCGCTGGCGCTGCCGATGACCAGACGCCCATCAGCTGTGATCATCATCTGACCGGCATTCGCAGCCATATTGGTCGGAGCGCGAACCCCTACGCCATCTTCGGTTGACTGGATAGTGATGGCGTCCGCATACATTCCGCCCAATACGGTTGAATCGATCGCCAGAGTCGGCTTTGTCGACCCGTCATCAGCCTTTTCGATGACTTCACCAGTGGCATAAATAACGTCATTTCGCCCAGCGATCAGTCGAATACGCTGGCCTTCAACCGCACCAGCAACACGAATCTGGCGTGAGATGATGTCGAACCGGGTTGAATCCCCTGCATCAAGACCCGCTGCCCCGATGTCGATCGCCCCATCATTAACGGACAAACCGGTAAACACACCGTTTTCAAAGGTCGTTGACCCGGTTGTCATGGTCAGTTGATCAGTATTGATGAATCCGCAGCCGTCGCAGGTGATTCCATAGGGGTTGGCGATGATCAGATCGGCGCGTTGTCCGGCGACTTCGATAAACCCATTCAGGATCGAGGGATTGCTGGCCGTCACCTCGTTAATGATGATGCTGGCGGCGCCACCGGCAAGGTTAGAGTTACCTTGCACATATCCTGCCGTTGTCGAAAGGAAAGTATTCTCGTCGACATTGTTGATGATTGCGCCATTTGCGCCAACACCAAATTCGACATAGGTGTTGTGCGAAACCCCATTTGCGTCCGGCGCGGTGATCATTACCATCGGCAGGCCGTTCGCCGTTTCAATGACAACAGGGCCGTTTTCTGTAGCGACAATCGCCTGTGCCAGTATTGGCTGCGCGGTTAGCGAGAAAATTGCGAGGGTTGAAATAAGGTTATTTAAAAAATTTCTAATCTTCTTCGACATGACCAGGTCCTCGAAAACTCGATTCTAATACTTTGCGGAAACTGATACTAACCAAATACCTTCGGGCGGCTCGGCGCCATTGGGCATACGTAAAATTTGCTGATAAGCGATATCGAAAACAATATTTCCACCGCTTGTCCGGACCCCAATAGCAGATCCCAGCAGTGGCGCCCCAAAGCCAGCAGACTCAGCATACATTGAACCTGCGTCCAATGCACCATAAAGTTGCATTTGACCCATAACAGACGGCAATGTCAGCGGAGGCGCCCACACCAGTTCATTGCGCCAGACAATACCGGTATTTCCGGTAAACAGGGCGGAATCTGCGGGATCAAACGTCAGGGTCTTTGCCCCCCGCACAGACGACAGCCCAGCAAGTGTCAGGTTGTAATTTCCATAAAGCAGATCATCACTCCATTGACCTGACAGGGATCCTGAATAAGAAATCGATCCAATATCCCCTTGCCATGCGCGATAATAATCCAACCCGAAATCGACCAAAAGAAACTGTGCGTCCGGCGAACCCGCAGGTTGTTCATCCGCAATCTCGGCGCCAAAAAGCGCCAACCCTTGTTCGACACCGATCCGGGCGGTCAGACTGCCCCCCAAAATCACGCGTTCATGACGCAGGTCAATGCGCGCAGATGACAGGGTACGGCTGGAGCTTTCAATTGTGATGCCCGCGATCCGGTTGACATTCTGGCGCCATTCCAATGTCGCTTCGATGGTGGTTTTCGTATCCTGACCTCGCAATAGCAGCCGCGACAGGCTAACGGTTCCGGTATGTGTCCATCCATCTGTTCCGATTGTGGTGATCGGGCCCAACGTGTCAGTTTCATAGCCGGAAAATTTATATTCTGCCTCCAGCTTCCAGGGACCGTAGGGGAAAATCACCCGACCGGTATAAGAGGTTGTCATCGCGCCGCCCGTTTCACCCGAGAAGGGATACTCCTCGGTTCCGCGTGAATAGCTCAGCGACCAGCTCTCGTTCAGGCCAAGCAGGTGGTCATAGCCAAGGTCGACCACGCCCTGATATTCACCGCTTCCTGCGGTACCGTGATTGTTGGCTTCAACACGTGCAGACCAGCGCTTGTCGGCATCTGCGCTAACCTCGAGGATCGAGTCCCCTTCACCTTCGCCAGCCCGGATTTCCATTGTTGCGTCATAGGCAGGCATTCCGCGAATGATATCCAAACCCTGTTCGATTTCGCGAAGGTTGGCGGGTTCTCCAATCATTCCCGGAAAGGCTATCGCCTGCCAGATCGGTCGAATATTCCCGTTAAAATATATCGACGATAATGTCCCTTCGACCACGGCAATATCCAGAACCCGGTCCGAGATATCCTGCTCGGGCAAGTAAGCGCGCGACGCGATATAGCCGCGATCGACATAACTGAATGTCACGGCCTCCAGTGCGGCGTTTATCCCCTCTATGCCCAGACATTGCCCTTCGTAAGGGGCAACAGCTGCAGCGATTTCAGACGCACTGATTATCGCAGTTCCAGTTACCGAAATTCGGTCAATCGGCAGACAGGCGACTTGCGCCACTGCCGATTGCGAAAACAGGCCAAGCACAAAGGCAGCACCAAGACGTTTAAGATACAACATCACAGGGCCGATCAGTTGCCAGAGGAGTTTGCACTCTCTTCCAGAATCCGGGCTTCTGTCCATTCGCGTGCCATGGCCTGACCGGCGATGATATCATCTGATGTCATGACCGTTTCCAGACTGTCGCGGAAGGCGATGGCGTCGGTCAGACCCCGGACGATGGCCAGATTGGCGTAGGCATATGCTTCGACATAGTTTGGCTCTGACCCAACCGACAACAGCTTGGCATATTCATACATGCCCCCGGCATTGCCCAGATCAGCCGATTTCTTGAAATATCCAACGGCCGCTGCCAGATCGCCATTTTCAAGCGATGTTTGCCCAAGAACATTAATCGCCAGAACGTTATTCTGTGCGGCTGATGCCTCCCACAATTCAATCGCTCTGGCTTCGTTGGTTTCGACGCCGCGTCCCATCTGATAGGCGAGTCCGCAATTCAACATTCCATCCGGATCTCCAGCATCCGCCGCGGCACATAGCAGACGCGTCCCTTCGACATAATCCCGCAACAGCACCCGACCCTCATGATACATCAGCCCCAATCGTGCTTGCGCCTTTGGCGAGCCCGCCTCGGCGGCGGCGTTATAAAGATTTGCGGCACGCATTTCATCTTGCTCCGTTCCCAGACCAAGTTCGAACAAACGCCCAAGGTAAAACGCGCCTTCTGGCTCGCCTGACTCATAAGCTGCAGCAAATTCCTCGGCCGCGGCAGCAACATCGCCCGAATTCAGGAAATCGATCCCTTTGGCAACGTCAGCTGATACAAAACCGGATGTTAAAGTGGCAACCAAAAACACAGAAGTGGAAACCCGTACACGCATTAAACTGTCCCCCGAAAAATGTCTTAAATAAGAAAGGGGTAAATCAACACAAGCGCGAGTCGTCAAGGGTCCGCTCGCCATATTTATTTTGCTGTTTGGTCAGAAAAAATTACGTTATCTTGCGCCATAGGCGGCAAGTGCGCGGTCACGGCCTTCTTGTAACGAAATACCCGGTTGGGCATCATAAGAATTGCCCATTGCCCAGCTTCGTGGCACCGCCTTCACAAAATCCTTGGCCCCATCGCCAGATAGATATGTGGTTCGGTAAAGCCCATCCGGATCAAACTTCTCGGCCTGTGTGTCGGGATTGAAAATTCGGAAATAAGGCGCCGCATCGGGTCCTGACCCCGCCACCCATTGCCAACCCATTGCGTTCGAGGCCGGGTCCCAGTCAATCAGTGTGTCCGCAAACCAGCGTTGTCCAACCCGCCAATCGGTCATCAAATGTTTAGTCAGATACGAAGCCACAACCATGCGCACGCGATTATGCATCCGCCCCGTCACAAAAAGTTCCCGCATTCCCGCATCCACCAGCGCAATCCCCGTCAGACCACGACGCCAACGCTCCGCATCTGCGTTGTCTGTGCGCCATGGGAAGCTGTCCCAACCATCCCGCCAGTTGCGGGTTTCGATATGAGGGGTGTGCCACATCAGATGCCAAGCAAATTCGCGCCAGACCAGTTCTTTCAGGAATGTCTCTGCCCCTGAATTGCCATGCTGATGGGCGGTCATAGCCCGGCGCCAGATCGTGCGAGGCGATATTTCTCCGACCGCGAGGTTTTCTGACAGACCGGACGTTGCATCAAGATCCGGGCGGTTTCGGTCATCATGATAAGTGGACAGGGCAGTTTTCATGAACCGGTCCAGTCGCGAAAGCGCCGCGTTTTCGCCAACCCGCGCATATGTCGCGACCACTTCTGCACCACGGTTCATCGCTGCGCCCAGCGCCCAATCAGAAAGGCTATCGGAACCCGGCCACTTATCTGGAGGAGTCAGGTCCCGCACAGCAGGCAAAGATGGTGTGACCTCTCGTGTGCGGACGTTTTTCCAGAATGGCGTATAGACGGTATAGGGATCACCAGCTTGCGTCGAAACGGTCCATGGTTCGAACAGCAACCAGCCCGGGTGGCTTTCGGCGGTGATGCCTTCGTCGGTCAACGCGGCCTTGACTTGCTTGTCACGCGCCACCCAGTCCGGGTGATAGGCGCGCGTCCAGTAAATCGTATCCGCACCTGTCTCGCCAATCAGTTCACGCAAACACGCGAGTGCTGACCCACGCCGCAAGATCAGACGAAGGTTATGTGCGGACAAGGTTTGATCAAAGTTGGCGATGGCTTCCCCCAAACGCCATTTAGGGGCAGCTCCAATCGCTTCGTCCAACGGATCAAGAATGAAAACTGGAATGACGGGCCGCCCCGTCGCGGCGGCAGCCGAAAGCGCCGCGTTATCCGACAGGCGGAAGTCGCGACGCAACCAGACAAGAACCGGTCTGGTCATCAAATTTTGAATAACGGCTGGAACAATCTTGGCAGAAAACTCTTGAAAACCAGTGGCGCATCAGTAACTGCAAGGCATATACAATCCTCTCCGGCATCGGCCACTGGCGTGTGGGTCAAGTCTTCGTCTCCTAGTTCGACATCACCCCGTGAAAAGCGGTCGATTTCATCAGAAAACGCACCCTGAAGAACCATCGTCAGTTCCATACCGTTATGCGAATGATCCGGCACCGCAACCCCAGCCGGGATATACAGCAACCGGGCGGTTGCCGCACCCGAACATGGCAGAATCGCCTGTTTCACGCCACCGCCCAGCCGTTTCCAGCGAACCTTGTCAGGACCTCCACCGACATAATCCTCAAGCGGCGCCGGAAAGATCGAGGTCGACTTGCGCGACTTCGCGACAGGGGGTTCGATCGCGTCGATCAACGCCATCGTTGCAGCAAGTGCGTCATCGCTTACTTCTGCCGATTCCATACCATCGAGAACAGCGCCACCTACCGCGTCATACCCGGCCAATGCCGCACGGCAATCGTCGCATATCGACACGTGGCTCGCTACAATTAGCGAAAAGGCTTCTTCCAATGTTCCAGCAGAATATGCTGCAAGAACCGTGTCGGGAATATGATGTTTCACGTTTTCCATCATGTCTTACTCATCTCATGTCGCAATCGTTCCAAGGCCAGCCTGATCCGGGATTTGATCGTCCCAAGCGGTAGACCTGTTACCTCGGCGATCTCTGCATGTGTCAGATCGCCGAAATAGGCTTTTTCAATCATCTCTCGCTGCTTTTCGGGAAGCGCAGCGACGGCTTCTCTTAATATTGCTTCCTCTTGCGAGGTGGCGACCGTTTCCGCGGGATCGTCCGGAGCTTCAGCACCCCAATCCAACTCCTCTGGCTCTGGCCGTCTTTGTTTTCGTATCGTGTCGATCTGCTTGTTGCGCACGATGGTGAATATCCAGGTCGTCGCACTGGCCTTGGCGGGATCAAACAGGTGACATTTGCGCCAAACATTGGCCATTGCCTCCTGCATCACGTCCTCGGCCTGGGCCGCATTCGCACCGGACTTCATCAAGAAGGCCTTTACGCGCGGCGCAAAGTGCAAAAACAGAGCGGCAAAGGCCGCCTTGTCCTGCCCGGTCCGCACACGGATCAGGTATTCAGTCCATTCGTCCCGTTTGGGCGCACTTTCTGCCACGTCTTCCCCGGCCTCCTGACCGTATCCGGTCACAGCCGCCGGAAAGGTCACATCTTGTGCCCCGACTATAGAAAGATCGAAACTCATGTCCAATCCTACGTTGCGGTAACGGGGTTGGATCAGTCGGATTTCAAATATTTTTCAGGTCTGCAAGAATTTTGTCAGTTTCCGGAAGCCGCGCAAGAGTTGCCGAGATATGTCGACGCCAAGACGGACCCCGGCTAAGGGCGTCTTGGTAAGCGTCGGACAGATCTATGGGCCGCTCGGAGGCGAGAATAGAGATTAATGTCTCTGCCTGTGCGCGATCCTTGAATGATTTGGTGGCTTCCGGCCCATCGCGCCGCCTGTCTGCAACAATCAGTTTATGGATGGCAAACCGTTCCGGGCGTGGCACTTGCACAAGTATACCGGACCTGTAGAGGAACGGCACCAGTATGGGTTCCGCGATCAGGTAATTCAGGAAATGCAGGCTTTGCGCGCTGACCCCAAGCGCAGGAAGTTCGCGGATGTCTTCGGCGTCGTCGAATGAAGGTGTCAGGAATTCAACCAGCGTTTGACGCTCTGTCTGGCGCCATTTCCAGACTTGACCCGCATCCAATGAAGGGATTGGATCGAAGGATAAGTCCGCAAACACCTTTTGTAGATCCTTATTTACTGTGTCACCCAGTGCCAGCGACAGGCGTTCAAAGCTGGCGATGTCGATATCATCGGTCATGATCGCGGTATCGCTGGTGAACCGTATCCCCAGCTCGCCTTCATAAGTGTTGAAAGCCACGGTCCCGACCAGTGTTCCACCCAACCGGAACACACCGGATTTCGCCAGCGCTGCGACCACCTGACCAGTGCCGACATCACTCATCCGAAACCCTTCCGCCCGCAATGTCCGCACAAGGCGGGCGCGTTCGCGGGCAGCGGTTTTTTCAGCATTAGCGATCTGTTTCTGCCGGGCCAGGCGACCACGCATTGCATCGCTATCCTCGCCAAGATAGCGGTCAGCCGTTTCGTTGCCGACACGGAAATGATCATACCAGTAGCCACGCCCATTCATGACCTTTTTGCGAGGCGTGCCACGCAGGTCCGAAACGGCGCTGTCCATCAGTGAGCGGCGCAGGTCAGTCCAGGCCGCCATACCAAGGGCGCTGAGAGGTTTATGATCGTTCATACCCCACAATATATTTTTTGTGGGGTAAATTAGTCAATCCCTTACCCCACAAAATATTTTCTGTGGGGTATCACTGCTGGTTCTGCGGCAAACCGTCCGCAATTTCATAGTAATCACCCTTGTCGGCGACAAAGATATGAATCGCCAGTTTCGTATCTGTTGGCCGATCAAACGCCCCCATCGCAATAGAAATCCAATCGCGATAGATCGGCGCGAAGAACAGGTTGGCACCGCAAGTCTTACACCAGCCGCGACGAACCTTTTCCGATGTCTGATACCACGCCACGTTATCTTCGCCCGTGATGCGTACCCTGTCCTTGGGGATGTCCGTGCCCGCATAATAATGTCCCGACGTTTTTCGGCAGATTGAGCAATGGCAAGCGTCGGGGGGATTTAGGTCGCCGTCGACCTCGAAGCTGACTGCGCCGCAAATACATGACCCTGTGTGCATCGAATTCCTCCTTTTTGGGCAATGTAATGGTTGGGGGCAAAAGTGATCCAGCGAAACATTGTGACCGTAACAATTCTAAATAACATGGAGCCCCCAACGTGCCATTTGAACTATCCTACTCGCCGAAAGTTGCTGTGATTGGTGCCGGTGTGTCCGGTCTTGCTGCTGCGTATGAACTCGCCCCTTCTGCCCCTGTGACCCTGTTCGAGGCCGCTCCGCGACTGGGTGGACATGCCCGAACGGTGATGGCGGGCAAGCGTGGCGATCAGCCGGTGGATACAGGGTTCATCGTCTTTAACGATGCGAATTACCCCAACATGACCCGTATGTTCCGTGAATTAGACGTGCCGGTGAAGGACAGCAATATGAGCTTCTCGGCCTCTATCAGCGACGGGGCGATTGAATATGGGTTGCGGGATTTGAAAACCCTGTTTGCGCAGAAACGCAACATGGCGCGGCCGCAATACTGGCGGATGATCGGGGACATCCTGAAATTCAACAAACATGCAGTTGCGCAGTCGCAGGACCCAAATATGAGCTTGGGCGAGATGCTGGATAAGATGCAGCTGGGCGACTGGTTCCGACGCTATTACCTGCTGCCGATCTCCGGCGCGATCTGGTCCTCGACTCCGGAACAGATGAACAGTTTTCCGGCGCGGTCATTGGTCCAATTCTTTGAAAACCATGCGTTGCTGAGCACCAATAACCATCAATGGAAAACCGTTGATGGCGGGTCGATTGAATATGTAACGCGGATTGCAAAATCGATCCGCACCAATGGCGGCGACATTCGCTTGAACGCGCCGGTGGCTGGCGTGCGCCGACACGCGACGGGCGTTCAAGTGCGGACCCATGGTGGCGAGTGGGAGGAGTTTGATGAAGTGATTTTCGCCTGTCACTCCGACCAGACACTTGCGTTGCTTGAAAATCCGTCCGCCGATGAACAGCGTATCCTTGGCGATCTTCGTTACCAATCCAATCGAGCGGTGCTGCATTGTGACGAAAACCTGATGCCCAAACGCCGCCAGTGCTGGTCGTCCTGGGTGTTCCTGTCGCCTGACGACAAGCCGCGCCCGAAAATCGGCATGAGCTATTATATGAACTGGCTACAGGGCATTCCCGAGGATGACCCGCTGTTCGTCACGCTGAACGCACCCAAGTCTATTGATGAATCAAAAATCTATGACGAAGTCACGTTTGACCACCCCGTCTTCGACACAGCCGCGATCAAAGCACAGCAAGCACTGCACGGGATTCAAGGGCAAAACCACAGCTGGTTCGCCGGCGCTTATACCCGGTGGGGCTTCCATGAAGATGGCTATCAAAGCGGCATGAAAGCCGCCCAGCGCATTCTTGAGAAGGAGGCACAAGTGGCAGCATGAGACCCGAGTTCCTGAAATCGCACACCTATCACAAACGCATCGGCGGACCGGATAACGCGTTCCGCTATTCGATGGATTGTGTGCTGTTGGAGCCGGAAGCCGCCACGCCAATCCCAGCGCTATTTTCGCGCAACCGGCGCAATCTGGCAGCAGTTCATGACAAGGATCACGGCGGACAACCCGGCCAAGGCCGGGGTGCAGCATGGGTGCGGGAAGTTCTGGGCGAGTGGGGGCTCGACACTCTCCGGAATATGCGAATTTTGCTGCTGACCCAACCAAGGATGTTTGGCTATCTGTTCAACCCGGTCAGTTTCTGGCTGGTGGTGGACGATCAGGATCACTTGCGCGCCTTCATTGCCGAGGTGAACAACACCTACGGCGACCGGCATTCCTATCTCTGTCATCACGATGACCTGCGTCCGATAGAAGCAGGTGATACGCTTGCGACCCAAAAGGTCTTTCACGTCTCCCCCTTCCAGAAGATCGGCGGAGAATATCGTTTCCGGGTGGATTATGCGCCTACCCATGTGGGTGTGCGCATTGACTTCCGTCTGGGGAATGGCGGGTTGCTGGCAACATTGGCGGGGAAACGAGAGCCGTTGACCTCGCGCGCTCTGATCTGGTCGGCGATTCGGCGACCATTCGGGTCGTTGCGGGTGATGGGGCTGATCCATTGGCAAGCGGTGAAGCTGAAACTGAAAGGCGCAACATTCCACAAACGCCCGGAACCGCCGACGGAGGAAGTGACGTGAAACGGCTTCTGATCCTGTTCTTTATCCTTCAGACCAGCGCGGTCAGCGCACAATATGCCCCGGTCGAAGTCGAAGCCGTGCTTGGCACCAGCCAAAAACAGGGCGAAGCCGACGTCCGTCTGTTCGGGTTCAACCTTTACCGGGCAGAGCTGTGGGTGGATGGGGGTGGCTTTTCCTTTGAAAAGCCGTTTGCCCTTTCGCTGATCTATAAACGCAATTTTACCGCCCGGCAGCTGGCGAGCCGCACAGTGGAAGAGGTTGCGAAGATGGAGGGCGTGGCCGTCAGCACGCATCAGGGATTGCAGGCATTGGAGCAATGTTTCCGCAATGTTACACCGGGGGATCGGATCACCGGGGTGGCGGTGGATCACGACCGGGCACAGTTTTACTGGAACGGGCAGCAGACCTGCGAGTTCATCTACCCCGATTTCACACGCCGGTTCTTTGGCATCTGGCTGGATGAGCGTTCCATCGACCCGCGGTCGCGGGCGCGGCTGTTGGGGCAATCATGACGACGCTGCCCCGCTTTTCGATTTATGCTGCCTTTCTGGCGGCGGCCGGCTTGCCGATCTATATCCATGCGCCGAAATTTTACGTAGATGAATATGGGCTGAGCCTGACCGCAATCGGTGGGGCGCTGCTGTTGCTGCGCCTGCTGGATGTGGTGCAAGACCCCGTTCTTGGCCGTTTGGCCGGACGGCTGCGGGATCGCAAAACGCAGTTCGCCCTGCTGGCAGCTGGGACCCTGTCAGCTGGCATGGTCGGCCTGTTCGCCATCCCGGCCCCTATCAACCCAATCCTGTGGATGGGCCTGTGCCTGATCCTGCTATTCACCAGCTTTTCGTTCCTGAATATTCTGTTCTATGCTCAGGGCATCAGCACCGCCGCCGCGATGGGCCAAGGCGGCCATACCCGCCTTGCCGGATGGCGCGAGACCGGGGCGCTCCTTGGCGTATCCATCGCCACCATCGCTCCCTTTGCAATGGAACGTGCGAATCTGCCGCCCTATGCCGGATTTGCGGCCCTGTTCATCGGGCTGGCGATTATTGCGTCGGCCCTGATGGCCCCCGTTTGGCGGGACCGTTCCCTTCCCGCCAGCGGGGATTTCTTACATCTTTTCAAAGACAAAGAGGTGACGCGCCTGCTGACCATTGCGTTTTTCAACGCAGCCCCGGTCGCGGTAACCTCTACCCTATTCCTGTTCTTCGTCGAATACCGTCTGGAAGCTCCTTCGCTTGCTGGACCTTTCCTCCTTGCCTTTTTCGTATCCGCCGGAGCTGCCGCCCCGGTCTGGGCGAAACTGGCAGTTAAATTCGGCGAAACACCAACCCTCGCGAGTGGTATGTCCCTATCCATCCTGGCCTTCGCGGGGGCCATTGCGCTGGGGGCGGGCGACACGACTGCTTTCCTGATCGTTTGCCTTGCTTCCGGCGCGGCGCTGGGCGCGGACATGACGTTACTTCCCTCCATGTTCGCGGCCCGCGTCAAATCTATTGACGGCAATGGCGGGGATGCGTTTGGGCTGTGGAACTTCTTTTCCAAGCTGACACTAGCCATTGCTGCGGCAACGGTTCTGCCACTCCTTAACCTGTTTGGATTTGTCCCTGGCGAGGCAATGACCAACGAGGGCCTGTGGGCGCTGACTCTGCTCTATGCTGGGGTGCCCTGTGGCCTGAAAATGATCGCTTTAACCCTGTTGATGCTGCGACCGCAGCCGGAGGCCATGACATGCTGAAACCTATTCTTCTGATCCTAGCCGGTGTTGCGCTGGCTGCTCTTCTCAGCTGGGGCTGGTCACGTTTCTTCAGTTTTGACGCCCAAAAGGTCGAAGATTATGCGGGGACGGAACCCATATTTAACGTGAACGAGGTCCTGAATGGTCGAATGCTGACCGAGGGGATGATCTATGGCTTTAATGGCCGCGTCTCGAGCCGCTTCACAGCGGTGATGAATGTCACATGGGACGGCGACACGGGCGTGATGAGCGAAGATTTTAAATATGCTACCGGGCGAACACAGCAGCGGGAATGGACAATTACGCTGGGCGAAAATGGGGCGTTTACTGCGACAGCGCCCGATATTGAAGGTGTGGCCGAAGGGCAGGTAATGGGCGCAGTGGCGCGTCTGACCTATACGATTATCCTGCCCGAGGATGCGGGTGGACATAAGCTCAACGTCGTCGACTGGATGTATCTGATGGAAAATGGCGTGGTCATGAACCGCTCCGAATTTCGCAAATTCGGGATCAAGGTTGCTGAATTGGTTGCCACTTTTAGACAGGTTGAAAATTGACGTTAAAAGGGCGAACATACTGGCTGGTGGGCGCGAGTGAAGGGTTGGGCCGGGCGCTTGCGGCCGAATTACATCGTAGAGGTGCTCACCTTCTGTTGTCTGCTCGGAGCGAGGAGCGGCTTAACGAGTTGGCACGTGAATTGGGGTCAAATGTGCGAACAGTACCCCTTGATGTCACCGACCCCGGGGCTGTTTCCAAGGCAGCTTCGGCCGTCGGTGACATTGATGGGCTGGTCTATCTGGCTGGGTTTTACGAACCGATGAAGGCTGGGAGCTGGGACCCTAATGCTGTTGAACAGATGATGGACGTGAACCTGATGGGGGCCGTGCGGGTGCTGGGCCGTGTGGTGCCGGGATTTGCCGCGCGGGGTCGTGGGCATGTGGTGATCACGGGATCACTGTCCGGCTATCGCGGCCTGCCCGGCGCCATTGGCTATGGGGCCAGCAAGTCGGGCCTGATGCATCTGGCCGAGACAATCCGGTCAGACCTGTGGCATACAGGCGTGAAGGTGCAACTGATGAACCCGGGCTTCATCAAGACTCGTCTGACTGACAAAAACGATTTCAACATGCCCTTCCTGATGGAACCCGAGGACGCCGCCAAACGCATGGCCGACGCGATGGAGGGGGAACGCTTCAAAACTGATTTCCCGTGGGGGTTCTCGCTGATCTTCCGCGCCAGCCGCTTCCTTCCGCAGGGCATCTATCAATGGCTGTTTGCGAAACCGAAGTAATTGCGCATACCGCTACCCCGCGCTATCGAAAGACATGCGTTGGCAGCCCAGAATATCCAGATCAATAGACCATGTCGCCAAAAACACTGGTGGCTACCGATCCGTAGGCTTTGACGAGGAAGGAACATGCCACAACATCGCGCTGGTCGGGGACCGAGCCCTCGCCTACTGGTATTCCGCGCGGGATCAGCAAGTGCAGATCAGTCTGGATTTCCCGATGCGCTACCCAAAGGTCGCACCTTTCCCGGACGGAAGGTTACTGATCGCCGATTCACGGACGCCATATGATAAAGGTGCGCCACCATTTCCAAATGCGGTGATCTTCGATCAGAGCCTGACCCAAGTAGACCGATTCCATATCGGTGACGGTATCGAGGATATTCAGGTAGACCAGCAATCGCGTATTTGGGTGTCGTATTTTGACGAGGGGGTTTATGGGAACCTTGGAGTTGGTGTTGACGAAACACAGGTGCTAGGCCAAGACGGCGTGATCTGTCTGGATGAGCGCGGGCAGCGTTTGTGGGGTCATACCCAGAACCATGATGGCGCGTTCATTGTTGATTGTTATGCGCTGAATGTCGTCGGCAATCAGGCAAACTTCTACTTCTATTCGGACTTCAAGCTGGGTCAAACGAATGGGGACGGGCGGGTCCGCTACACCGACATTCCCTTATCTGGTTGCGGGGCTTTCGCGATCGACAGGTCACAGACAGTGTTTTCAGGCCAGTATGAGGACGAGACACCTACGAACTGCACCTTTCTTGACCTTGAAACCGGACGACGCCGGATTGTGCGCCTGAAATTACCGGATACTCTGGCCTTCAGGGATGCGCGGAAACAAGTCCATGGTCGCGGCAAATGGTTTCATGTCGTCACTAGCGACATGTGGCTGGGCTATCACATGGATGATTTGCCTACGTCCTGACGTTCGGGCCGTCGCGTCCGGTATATTCCTTGATTTTGGCAATGGTTTCCGCGGCCTCGATGGCGGCGGACAGGGCGTCTTGCGGGTCGTTGTGTTGCTTCGCCGGGTCTTCCTCGCGTTTTTCCAGATAGACGCGAAGCGTTGCGCCGACGGTGCCGGTGCCGGACAGGCGGAAGACGATGCGTGTGCCGTCGGTGAAACTGACGCGGGTGCCCTGATGGGCCGAATGGGATCCGTCCACAGGATCGTCATAGGCAAATTCGTCGGCGCTTTCGATGGTCATCCCGGCGATCACCTCGCCCGGCAGGTCGGGCAGCATGGCGTTCAGGCGGGCCATCATTTTGTTGGCGGCGTCGGCGTCCACGTCCTCGTAATCATGGCGGGAATAGTAATTTCGACCATAGGTCTGCCAGTGATCCGTCAGGATGTTGGCCACGGATTTCCCGGTTTCAGCAAGGATGTTCAGCCACAGCAGAACCGCCCACAGCCCGTCTTTCTCGCGGACATGGTCCGATCCCGTTCCCGCGGATTCCTCGCCGCACAGCGTGGCGCGACCGTCGTCGAGCAGGTTGCCAAAGAATTTCCAGCCTGTCGGGGTTTCGTAGCAATCAATCCCCTTCGCCGCCGCCACATAATCGACGGCGCGAGACGTCGGCATGGACCGCGCGACACCTTTCAGCCCGCCCGCATAGCCCGGGGCCAGATGCGCCAGCGACGCCAAAACGGCAAGGCTGTCGGACGGTGTGACATACACGCCCTTGCCCAAAATCATGTTCCGGTCGCCGTCACCATCTGATGCAGCGGCAAAGTCGGGCGCAGCATCCGACATGACCAGATCGACCAGCGGTTTCGCCCAGATCGGGTTCGGGTCCGGGTGGCCGTTACCAAAATCGGGCGAGGGGATGCCATTCAGGACCGTGCCCTCTGGCGCGCCCAACACATCTTCGAGGATACGCGTCGCATAAGGTCCGGTGATGGCGTGCATGGCATCAAAGCGCATGGTGAATCCGCCCTCGAACAGGGCGCGGATTTTCGGGAAATCGAACAGGGTTTCCATGAGGGCAGCGTAGTCCTCGACCGGGTCGATAATTTCAATCTGCATACCGGACAGTTCGGTTGTCCCTATGACCGAAAGGTCAATATCTTGTGTTTCTACGATCTGATATTCGGTCAGGCTTTTGGTGGCGGCAAAGATCGCGTCCGTAATCCCTTCAGGCGCGGGGCCGCCGTTGGAGATGTTGTATTTCACGCCGAAATCCGCGTCTGGTCCGCCCGGATTGTGGCTGGCGGACATGATGATCCCGCCGTTCGCACCGCGACTGCGGATCACATGCGAGGCCGCCGGTGTAGACAGCAACGCCCCTTGCCCCACGATCACCTTCGACACCCCGGCCGCCGCCGCCATGCGCAAGATCACCTGCGCGGCGCGGTCGTTGAAATAGCGGCCATCGCCACCCAGAACCAACGTCTTGCCCTGAACACCCACCGCATTCCAGATCGCCTGAATAAAATTCTCTAGATAATGCAGCCCCATGAACACAGAGGTTTTCTTGCGCAGGCCCGAGGTGCCGGGTTTCTGGCCCTCGATCGGTTTGGTCGGGATTGCCAGCAGTTCCATATTTCCCCCTTAACGTCCGGAATCGCTCATGATCTTAGCAGTTTTTTTCACTCTTGTATCTTGGGCGATGGAATCAACCGGAATGGTGATGCGTCGGCACCAGTTAGGATGTTCAAACATGGTCCCGGGCAAGTTGGGTTGTTCGGTCTGGCCCAGAATATCCTCTAGCTGTAGTGCCACCATGTTGGCGCTGGACCGCCCCAGAAACCTATGCATCGCGTCAGGGCTATCGTCACTGGCGCTGATTATCGAATCGAACATGCCGACTTCGCGCGCACGGACAGTTTTGGACTGGACCGCTGTCTCACCGTCAATATCGCCAATGTCCTGCCGCCAGTCTATTTCGCGTCCCTGTCGCCATCCGGCCCAAGTCGGCAGGTCATGCGTCCCGAACGATGCCAACACCTGATCGGGATAATCGTCCGCAGCGACAAAGGAGCCGTCCCCCTCCCAATGCCGTTCGAACATGGCAACCCGGCAGCCCAGAATTCCCGATTTCTGCAATTCATCACGCAGCCCATCGGGGATATTTCCTAAATCCTCGCCGATAATGGTCGCGCCAGCGCGTGCGGCTTCGATCCGGATCACCGCAAGCATCGCGTCGCGGGGCATCGCGATATACGCACCAATGCCCCCCTCGGGCACCCAAAACGACCTTGAAAAGCCAAGGATATGATCGATCCGCAACAGCTTCGCGAATTTCAGTTGTTTTCGAAGTGTCTCTGCAAGGGGTCGGAACCCATTGAGCGCCAGCGCGTGGGGCGACATGGGTGCCAGACCCCAAACCTGCCCCTCTGACGAAAACGCGTCAGGAGGCGAACCAATAGACACCCCCGTTGCGAACATGTCCGGTTCCGCCCAGGTTTCAGCTCCATAAGGGTGTGTACCTACCGCCAGGTCCAGATAAAGCCCGTGCGACATACCCATCGCTTTTGCGGAGCGGTTTATGTCCACGAGCTGTTGTTCTGCCCGCCATTGTAGCCAGCAATGGAATTGCAGATGATCTTCGTTTGACCGCGTAATCGCTTGGGTTTCTGGGCTGTTGCAATCCTGATATTCTGCTGGCCAGTCTTTCCAGAAGGCCCCGAATTGTTCTGACAATGCCTGATGGGTCGCAAACTGGATCAGTGCGTCCCCCTCGGTGGCCTGAAACTTTTCGAACGCGGCGTTCTTTCCGTCAGCAACAAAGGCGTCGTAATCCCGGCGCAGGGCGGCCATTCGGTCGGGGATCGCCTGATCATACGAAATCAGATCACCATGATCATGCACCTGTTCGCGGGACGGTGTCACATGGCTGACATTCAGGCGGCGACGGCTGGATGGCGCATAGGGGCTATAGAAGTCGGGTTGGTTGGGGAACCCGGCATGGATGGGGTTAACCCCAACAAACGACGCCCCTTGAAGGCCAAAGGCTTCAACCACCTTGCGCAGATCGTCATAGGTGCCAAGCCCGCCTTGTTCGGCCGTGCGCAACCCATAGATTGGTAGGGTCACACCCCAACAACGATGCGGTGATGACAGGGTGGGTGGGGCGGCAAGGATCGTGGTATCGTGATTATTGACGCTCAGGCGATGTATCCCCAAAGGGATGATCCCGGGCGAGATCACCCCATTGGCCCGCCCTTCGAAATGCGTGCCGTTCTCGAACTCGATCCGCCAGACACAGCTGCCATCAATCGGGAAATCAGCCTGCTGTTCGGCTTCGACAATCACCCAATGGGGCAGAACTCGACCATCATTCCCTTGATACAGGTGGCCAAGCGATTGCGCTGCGATTTCGGGCGTATCTGCAGGAAAGCCCATCGCCGTCAATATCGCCTGACGGCTTTCAACCGGGGTTTCGTGATAGCCACCGACAGAATCATGATACTGCCATTGAATATCCAGCGCTGCGCACAGATCGTCGAGTTCCTGAAACCCGCTCATGATTTCACCGAGACGAGGACAGTGATCGTGTCTGGGTCCACCATAAATGTCGGACCATTGACTGTAACAGGATCGAGGAAGTTGACTGACGTGTCGATCTGTTTTTCCCAATGTCGATCTGAGGGCAGCATGGGGATCACGACGCTAAGCGCCGGTCCCGCATTAAACACCATGAAAATCGTATATTCGGCTGCCGCATATTCCGGCGTGCCGGACGCGGTGCGCATTTCGACGGCGATATGTTTGCGTTCCGGATCATCCCAATCGGCTTGCGTCATTGGTTGTCCGTCGGCGCGGCGCCAGAACAAATCCTCGCGCCCGTCGGTCAGGCGTTCGCGGGAATGTAGAAACCTTCGTTGGCGCAGGATCGGGTGCTTTTTGCGAAAGGCGATCAGATGTTTGGTAAAAGCGTGGAACGTTTCGTCGCGATCCGTCCAGTTCAGCCAACTGATTTCATTATCCTGACAATAGGCGTTGTTATTGCCGCCCTGAGAATTGCCAAACTCGTCCCCCGCAAGGATCATCGGCGTCCCTTGAGACAACAAGAGCGTCGCCATGATATTGCGTTTGCGTCGGGCCCGGGCAACCTGAACAGCGGGATCTTTGGAGGGGCCTTCGATGCCGAAATTGGCCGAATAATTCTCGTTATGGCCGTCCATATTATTCTCGCCATTCGCAAGATTATGCTTGTGGATATAGCTGACAGTGTCTTCCAGCGTGTACCCGTCATGCGCGGTGACAAAATTCACCGAACTTGTCGCGGCCCGGTCGGAATGATCGAACTGCAGCGCTGATCCGGTCAGACGGTCCGCAAGATCCGGCACGCGTCCCGGGTCACCGCGCCAGAACCGCCGTATTCCATCGCGAAACTTGTCGTTCCATTCCTGAAACGGCACAGGAAACGCGCCGAGCTGATAACCGCCGGGGCCGATGTCCCATGGTTCGGCAATCAGTTTCACTTTTTTCAGCACCGGGTCCTGTTTGATGGCGGTAAAGAAGGCGGAATTGGTATCAAAGCCGCTGGCCCGACGACCTAGCGTGGCACACAGGTCAAATCGGAAGCCGTCCACATGCATGACCTCGACCCAATAGCGCAAGCTGTCCATGATCATCCGCACCACCATCGGGTGGTCCATATTGATCGTGTTCCCGGTGCCGGTGTCGTTGATGTAATACCGCTTGTCCTTGGCAAGACGGTAATAACTGGCGTTGTCTAACCCCTTGAACGACAGGGTCGGTCCCAGCTCTCCACCTTCGCCGGTGTGGTTATAAACCACGTCGAGGATCACCTCGATCCCCACGGAATGGAGACGTTTAACCATGCCCTGAAATTCCGCGATATCACCGCGTTCCATATAGCGCGGGTCAGGGGCAAAGAAGCCGACGGACTGGTAGCCCCAGTAATTGGTCAGTCCCTTGTCCACCAGAAACTGGTCATTGATAAACGCATGGACCGGAAGCAGCTCCACCGCTGTGATCCCAAGGTCTGTGTAATAATCCAGCATCGGGTCCGAGGCGACACCACCAAAGTAGCCCTTGGGCGCCGCGGTCGGGTGTAGCATGGTCAAACCCTTGGTATGCGCCTCGTAATAGACCGAGTTGATCCGCCGCGTCCGGGGTGGGCGGTCGTCGCCCCAGTCAAATGTCGGGTCGACCACGACGGATCGCGGCATGAATGGCGCACTGTCCAGCGTGGAATAGGTCAGGTCTGCGCGTTTTGTCCCGACCTCATAGGACATCAATGCAGGGTTCCAGATCGGATGCCCCGTCAGCTTCTTGGCGTAGGGATCCATCAGAAGTTTGTGCGGGTTGAACCGGTGTCCTTCGTCCGGGCGATAGGGTCCATGGGCGCGGTAGCCATATTTCTGCCCTGCGCTGACACCGGATACATGGCAGTGCCAGATAAACCCCTCGCGTTCCGGCATATCAATCAGCAACTGTTCCTCGCCGTCATCGGAGAACAGGCAGAGCGTCATGCGGCTGGCGTTTTCCGAGAATATGGCGAAGTTCACGCCCTCTTCATCAAGGATCGCGCCGAGCGGGTCAGGGCGGCCTTCGGTCACCTTGTAGGATTGCATCATTTGGCGTTGGTCACTTTCTGATAAAGCGCCATATACTGGCGGGTGGACTCCTCCCATCCGACCGGTTGTTTCATTGCGTTTTTCTGGAGCATGGCCCAGATTTTCTTATCCTCGTAAAGATCACAAAGGTGATCAAGCGCCGTGGCGAGCGAATCCGTCGTCACAGGCAGGAATTGGATACCATTTGCGACCCCTGCTGACAGCCCAGCGGGGCTGGCATTGATCACCGTATCCGTCAGCCCCCCGGTCATTGCCACCAGAGGAATCGTCCCGTAACGCAGCCCATAAAGTTGCGTTAATCCACACGGTTCGAACCGTGAGGGCACAAGAATCGCGTCTCCTCCCGCGATGATCTTGTGGGACAAGGCTTCGTCATAGCCGATATGAACGCCGACGGCGGGGTTGTGCTTTGCCTCGGTCATCCAGGCGCGTTCCAGATCGCTGTCACCCGACCCCAGCAACGCCACTTGCCCACCGCGCGCGGTCAGGACGGGCAAGGCCTGCAACAGCATGTTCAGACCTTTCTGATGGGTCAGCCGGGATACAACGACGCAGAGCGGGCCATAGGATTCATCAAGGCCGAATTTTTGCAAGATATCCGCCTTGTTCTTCGCCTTTCCCGCCGGGGTTTTATAGGGATGAATTGCGGGATCATTGGTTGGGTTCCAAACCCCCGTATCAATCCCGTTCACGATCCCGGTCAGGTCGGCATTTCGCGCCCGCAGCACCCCGTCCAGACCCATGCCAAAATCCGGTGTCATCAGTTCCAGCGCATAGGTTGGGCTGACGGTGGTAAGCTTATCAGCGTAAACCAACCCCGCCTTTAGGGCGGATAGCTGACCCCAAAACTCAATTCCTTCGGAGGTGTAATAACTGGAGGGGATCATCAAATCGTTCAGCTGACTTGCCGGGGCCAGTCCGTGGAAGGCGATATTGTGGACGGTCATCACGGTGCCGACCTTTTTCGCAACCTTCTGCACCTGCATATAGATCGGTGTCAGCCCGGCCTGCCAGTCATGCATATGCACCACATCCGGTCGCCAGCCATCCGCCCCCGACTTCGCCACCATCGCCGCAACCCAGCATAGCATAGCAAAACGCGCCGGATTGTCGGGCCAGTCGTAACCGTTGGGGCCAAGGTAGATATTCCCTTCTCGGTCATAGAGATGTGGGGCGTCAACCACCTGCAGGTCCAGCCCGGCGACTTTGGCCGCCAGCAATTCCATCGGCCCGCCAAACAGTTTGCGCCGCGACAGCAGTTTTTTCGGACGCTTTAGCGCCGCCATCACCGCCGGATAGCCCGGCAGGATCGTTCGCACGCTGACACCCTGCTTTTTCAACGCCCCCGGCAATGCTCCCACCACGTCCGCCAGTCCACCAGTTTTCACCAGCGGGGCGCATTCGGACGCGACGGACAGAACATTGATCATAGGGAGGCAGCTCTCCGATCCAGCATGGGTTGGGTGATCAGGGTAACGCCGCCTTCGGTGACGCGGAACCATTTCGCGTCCTCCTCGGGATCCTCGCCGACCACCAATCCGTTCGGAATGATAACCCCGGCGTCGATCACCACATTCTTCAATTGTGCTCTTCGTTCCACCACCACACCGGGCAGTACGACCGCGTGGTCAAGTGAAGCATAGGAATTTGTGTGAACTCCACTGAATAGGATCGAGTTCCTGACCTCGGTTCCTGATATGATACAACCGCCCGACACCATCGAGGACAAGGCCACCCCGCGACGATCCGGGGCATCATGGATGAATTTGGCGGGCGGATCAGATACCGAGTAGGTCCAGATCGGCCAATCAGGGTCCCACAGGTCCAGCTCGGGTACAAATTTGGTCATGTCGATATTTGCGGCCCAGAAGGCGTCAATTGTGCCAACATCGCGCCAATAGCTCTCGGCTTCCTCGTTCATCTTCACGCAGCTATCATCAAACCGATGCGCCATGGCTTTGCCGTTTTCCACCACATAAGGGATGATATCGCCGCCGAAATCATGTTTCGACATCTCGTCACCCTCATCCCGGACCAGCAATTCGCGCAAATAATCCCAGCGGAACACATAAATTCCCATCGAGGCCAATGCGACATTGGGATCGTCCGGTGTGCCCGGCGGATCGGCGGGTTTTTCCAGAAACCGGGTGATCTGGCCGTTTTTGTCAACATCCATCACACCAAAGGCCGTCGCCTCCATCCGTGGCACGGTCAGGCAACCCACGGTCACGTCGGCGTTCGTTTCCACATGCTGACGGATCATGATCTCGTAATCCATCTTGTAGATGTGATCGCCCGCAAGGATCAGGATATATTCAATCCCGTAACTGTCGATAATGTCGATATTCTGCGTCACCGCATCGGCGGTCCCCAAATACCATTTATTTTCCGCCACGCGCTGCGAGGCGGGCAGGATATCCAGATATTCCCCCCGCTCGGCTCGGAAAAAGTTCCAGCCGCGTTGGCAATGCCGGATCAGGGAATGGGCTTTATACTGCGTCGCCAGCGCCATTTTGGTGATGCCGGAATTATAGGCGTTAGACAGAGCGAAATCGATAATCCGCTTCTTACCGCCAAAATATACGGCGGGCTTGGCGCGGGTGTCGGTCAGTTCTTTCAAGCGGCTTCCCCGGCCACCAGCAAGAACAAAAGCGACCGTTCGGCGCGCTAACCTAGTTTGTCTTCTTGGCATTTTTTTCCTCCCGTTTATTCAGGCGAAACATCACCGTCGATAAGGGCGGCAATGTCACGTCTGCTGCGGCTGGCTGTCCCATATAGGATTCGTCCAACGCATTGATCTTACCAAAGTTTCCGCGATTCCCCCCGCCATAAATTTCGGCGTCGGAATTGATGACCTCCTCCCAACTCCCAGCCTTCGGAAAACCGCATTTCCAACGGCGTTCGACGGGGGTGAAGTTGCAGACCACCACGACCGGCGCATCGTTTTCCTCCCCGCGCCGTATCCATGCGAAAATCGAGTTTTCGGCATCGTTCAGTTCAATCCACTGGAAACCGCGTTCCTCGCAATCATAGCGATGAAGCGACGGCGTTTCCGCGTAGATTTTATTAAGATCACGTATCAGGTTCTGCACGCCCTGATGATAGGGGAATTGCAGCAGATCCCACGCGATCTGTTCATCATGTTTCCATTCATGGCCTTGCGCGATCTCGCATCCCATGAACAACAGTTTCTTACCCGGATGCCCCCACATGAACCCGTAATAGGCACGCAAGTTTGCGAATTTCTCCCACTCATTCCCAGGCATTTTTTGCAGCATCGATCCTTTGCCATGCACAACCTCGTCATGGCTGATGGGCAGGATAAAGTTTTCCGAGAATGCGTAATGCAGCCCGAAGGTCATCTGGTGGTGGTGATATTTCCGGTGGATCGGTTCGTTCTGGATGTAGCTGAGCGTGTCATTCATCCAGCCCATATTCCATTTGAACCCAAAACCCAGCCCCCCGCCATCCACAGGCCGCGACACCGCCGGAAAGCTGGTGGATTCTTCAGCCGCCGTCATGATCCCCGGCACCTCGCCATAGGTGATCGTGTTTAGACGCTGGATCAGGCTGATCGCCTCTAGATTTTCGCGACCCCCATGGACGTTGGGGACCCATTCGCCATCCTTTCGGGAATAATCACGATAAAGCATCGAGGCGACGGCATCCACCCGCAGCCCGTCCAGATGATATTCTTCCAGCCAGTAAAGCGCGTTGGAAATCAGGAAATTCGCCACCTCGTTCCTGCCGAAATTATAGATCAGTGTGTTCCAGTCATGATGGAATCCTTCGCGCGGGTCGGAATGTTCGTAAAGATGTGTGCCGTCAAACATCGCAAGGCCATGCGGGTCGGTTGGGAAATGCGCGGGGACCCAGTCGGTAAGAACGCCGATCCCCTTGGCATGTGCGGCATCAACCAAATCACGGAATTCGTGCGGCGGACCGAATCGGATTGTCGGGGCATACATGCCAACGGGCTGATAGCCCCATGATCCGTCGAACGGGAATTCGGAAATCGGCATCAGCTCGATATGGGTGAAACCCATATCAGCAACGTAATTGACCAGCTCCTTGGCGGCTTCTTTATAGGACAGCGGACGCCCGCCCTCGTCATATTTGCGCCGCCATGACCCCAAATGGACCTCGTAAATCGAAATCGGGGCTTCGCGATTGTTTTTCGCCTCGCGCGCGCTCATCCATTTCTTGTCGCGCCATCCATAGCCAGAAATATCGCGCACGACGCTGGCGGTTTGCGGTGGGTGCTGCGCGCCAAAGCCAACCGGATCAGCCTTTTGTGGCAGTAGGCCGCCATCCCTACCAACCAGTTCGTATTTATAGGTGGCACCCTCACCGACACCGGGGATGAAAATTTCCCATATGCCAGATGCCCCGCGCCGCCGCATCACGTGCCGCCGACCGTCCCAGGCGTTGAAATCGCCAACCACAGAAACTCGCCGTGCATTCGGCGCCCAGACCGCGAAATTCGTGCCCGCGACACTTTCATGCGTCATCACATGCGCACCAAGCGCCTGCCAGACACGCAGGTGTGTCCCTTCGCCCAGCAGATATTCATCCATCTCGCCCAGCACCGGGCCAAAACGATACGCATCGTCATAGTCCCATGTGGCCGCCCCGTCCGACCCTTGCAGGCGATATGCCTTTCCTGCGGGAACTTTGCCGGAAAACAGCGATGGCGCACTGGGCACTGGAGCAAGCGGATAGGTTTTCGACCCGATCACCGCATTCATCGACCGCGCCCCGGGATCGAGCGCCGTTACCCATGTGGCCCGCCCCACCTTGTGTGGCCCAAGAATGGCAAACGGATCATCAAAACTCCCCTCCTGCAGTCGCTGGGCGATATGCGGGTCGATATGGTCAGCGACCATGGGGGGTTTTGACATTCGGTTACGCTCCTTTCGCGTAGGACTGCCCGACCAGCTCCGGCCCTGTCGATACCGAACGGGCGTTCCAGATATCCTGCATATAACCACGGATTGTGCGGTCTGACGAGAACCAACCTGAACGTGAAGTATTATGCGCTGCCATCGTCATCCATTTTCGTGGATCCTTATAAGCCACATCAATATCCCGCTGTGCTTTCCAATAATCGGTGAAATCCGACGCAACGAGGAAATAATCCGGACCCGAGATGTTTTCCGCGATCCCCCGGAAGGCCGCAGGATCATCCGGGCTGAATAAGGGCGAACCAATCATCGCAACGGCGCGTGCCAAATGGCCATCGGATGCCATTGCCAACGCAGCGTGCGCCTGCACCTTCCGGCGTTCCACCACTTCTTCAGCAGTCATGCCAAACAGGAAGAAATTTTCTGCCCCAACATGTTCGCGGATTTCGACATTGGCCCCATCAAGTGTGCCAATCGTCAGCGCACCGTTTAAAGCAAATTTCATGTTGCCGGTGCCAGAAGCTTCCTTGCCTGCGGTGGAAATCTGTTCCGACAGGTCCGCAGCAGGGATCAACCTTTCCGCAACCGTCACGTTATAATTCGGGACGTAAACCACCTTCAGGAATTTGTTCGTAACCGGGTCGTTATTCACAAAATTCGCGACAGAGTTAATCAGATGAATAATCTCTTTCGCGAAAGCGTAGCCCGGGGCGGCTTTGCCACCAAATATCTTCACACGCGGTGTCCAGTCGCCATTCGGGTTGTCCCGGATTTCCTGCCACAACGCGATGGTTTCCAAGATATTGAGATGCTGGCGCTTATATTCGTGGATACGTTTGATCTGCACGTCGAACATCGCGTCAGGATCAATCGACAAATCCAACGTTTCAGACAGCCAGTTGGACAGATCAACCTTGTTTTCTCGTTTCACCTTGGCGAAATCATCAAGGAATCCCGTATCGCCGAAATGCACTTCCAACCCTTTTAGCTGTTCTAGATCATCCACCCATCCCTCGCCAATTTTCGAGGTCACGAGCCCCGACAAACGCGGGTTACAGGACAGCAGCCAGCGGCGCGGCGTAACGCCGTTGGTTTCGTTCACAATACGGTTCGGATGCTGTTGGTGTAGATCCTTGAATACGGTTTCTTTCATCAATTCGGTATGCAGCGCCGACACCCCATTCACTTTGTGCGCCATGATGAAGGACAGTTCGCCCATCTTCACATTTCCATGTTCCAGTATGGACGTTTTGCGCTTCGGATTTGCCTTCGCATCCAGATCGTCGATCCGCTCGATTATCTGCAAATGGCGCGGCAGCAGGCGGCCCATCAGTTCCATCGACCAACGCTCTAACGCTTCGGGTAGCAGGGTGTGGTTCGTATAGGACAGACAGCCACGCGTGGTCGCAACGGCATCTGCAAAGTCCATATTGTATTTGTCATGCAGTATCCGCACCATTTCAGGGCCGGCTATGGCGGGATGGGTATCATTCAGCTGGATCGCAACTTTGTTCGGCAGGTGTCGGAAATCTTTGTGATCGGATTCAAAACGGCGGATCAGATCGCGCAGCGAAGCGGCGGTGAAGAAATATTCCTGCTTCAGCCGCAGTTCTTTGCCAGCCTCGGTTGTGTCATCGGGGTAAAGCACGCGGCTGATCGCACGCGCGGTTTCTTCGGGCGCAGCGGCGGCGACATAATCGCCGCGGTTAAAGCTGGCAAGGTCGAAACGTTTCGTTGGGAATGCCCCCCACAGGCGCAATGTATTTGCCCATTTGCCTTTCCAGCCGATGGTTGGCGTGTCAAAGGCTTGCGCCAGAACGCTTTCGCCATGATGCCAGGTGACATCTCTTCCCTTTTCTTCGATCCAACCGCCAAAGCCGATTTCAAACGCAGCTTCAGGGCGTTCGAATTCCCAGGCATGATCCTGCTGCAACCAATCTTCTGGCTCTTCTACCTGGCGACCTTTTGCATCAAAGCTTTGCCGGAACAGACCGTGTTCGTAGCGGATGCCATAACCCATGCCGGGACAACCCAGCGTGGACATACTGTCCAGAAAACAGGCGGCCAGCCGGCCCAGTCCGCCGTTCCCCAGCGCCGCGTCGGGTTCATTGGCCAGTACGGTCGCGTAATCCTGACCCAGTTCCTTGAAGACCTGCACGGCGGCGTCTTCCAGTCCCAGATTGATGACTGCGTCTTCCAGCAAACGCCCAATCAGGAATTCCATCGACAGATAATATACCCGCTTGTAATCCCCGGCATAGCTTGCGCGGGTAGCGGCGAACCACGGGTCAACCATACGGTCGCGCACCGCCAGCGAGATTGACATCCGCCAATCGTAAACTGTGGCGTGGCTGGCATCTTTGCCCAGCGAATAGGTTAGGTGGTGGAGGATGGAGTCTTTAAGGCTTTTTTTTAGCTCGGCGGAGGTCATGGCTCACCATTTGTCTGCAACATTCCAGTGGACAATCGCACTGCTTCAAGCAGATTTCCATGGGGGATGTTGGGTTTTTTTCATTAGGTAAGTCAAACTGACGCAACTCAAGCCATAGAGTCAAGCGCGCCTGACATGTTACCGTTAATCCTTGACTTTGTTTTCAGGAGGTGCCCCAATTTTAGGCAGTAGTCAGGGGGGATCATGGACGATATCTGGGAAGTTTATGCCGTAAAATACGGCGAGCATGTCAATCGCAAGCGGCGGGATGACTTTATTTTCACCGATGATCACGATGGCCCTCACCCGCTCGACTATTTCGTCTGGGTGCTGAAGAACGGCGACCGGGCTATTGTCGTCGACACCGGGTTTGATGCGGCAGAGGGGAATCGACGTGGTCGCCCCATTCTGCGCGATCCAGCGGATGCCATCGCGGCGGTGGGTGTGGAGGCGGCCACGGTTGATACCGTCATCGTCACACATCTGCATTTCGATCATGCTGGGGGGCTGGACCGCTATCCCAACGCCAAGTTCCACCTTCAGACGGCTGAGATGGCCTATGCCACCGGGCCCTGCATGTGCCACGGTGTGCTGCGGCAGGTTTTCACCGTCGATCATGTCTGCGAGATGGTGCGCAAGGTCTATTCGGGTCGCGTGATTTTTCACGAGGGTGACGGAATGGTTGCGCCCGGGGTCACGGTCCACGCCATAGGCGGGCACTCGCGTGGACTTCAGGCAGTGCGGGTGAAAACGGCGGCGGGATGGTTGTGTCTGGCCTCGGATGCCTCGCATTTCTACGAAAATTTCCTGACCGGCAATCCGTTTGTGATCGTCGTGGATATGGAGGATCTGCTAAAAGGATTCGACATTATCCAAACCCTCGCGAGCGCACGGTCACTGGTGATCCCGGGCCATGATCCGCTGGTCAAGCAGCATTTCCCGGCGATTGGGACATCGAATTTTGTCTGGCGGCTGGATAAAGGACCGTCGAAGCCGTTTGACTGGTGATCAATTCGGCTTTCGGAAAGGATTTTTGACCGTCGGTACCTGACTGAGCCAGTCCACATACGGCGAGGTTTGCGAACGTTTATATAACCCTTCCAACGCCGTAATCGGATGATCGGCATAGTCGATCCGCAGCGTCAGGGGCGCGGCATAATCGGATACGATCAGCAACGCCGCGGATTGCAGGCCCCGGCTGTCGCTGCCCGCATGTTCTGCCCCACGAAGGGCGGTCAAAAGCCGTTCGGCGAACGGCCCTTCGGCGGTTTCATAGGCGGACTGCATCGCGTCCAGAACCGACTCGGAGGTCAGCAGATTGCCCGCAACAATCCCGTTTTTGAACACCCGACTTCCCTTGGCGTCGGTATTCTGACCACCGGTATAAGCGCCTGAACCGCCGTCCCGATCCAGTGCGGATAATTGGCGATGCTCCTTGCCATCATCAGGATCAACGACAGCGGATACTGCGACGGGTGCCGCCATGCCATCGCGCATCAGGCTCAGCACATCCTCTCCCCAAAACGTGCTGGGCGACGCGCCTTGTGACGCCGACATCCCCGCCCGTATATCCCCGCGCAAAACCCATCCGCCGACGCAGAGCGATCCGGTGGCCGCCGCCCCGCCCAGCGCCCCTGTTTCCGGGTCTTTCGCAAGAATTGAAAAGGTCATGGTCCTCCCGCGACATATTTATCATGATAATTTTTGCAATTTTGTATTTATCATGATAAATTAGCAAAATCAACGCTAACAGGGAGTGTGATAAATGAACCTTATAACTTGGACGCGGCGTGGCTTGCTTGCGGCTGTCGGGGCAACGCTTGCCTTAGGGATCGCCACAGCGCCAGCGACCGCACAAACGCCGCCGGGTGTGCTGATCGTGGGGCAAATTGCCGAGCCTCAGGCGCTTGACCCGCAGGCGGTGACCGCCGTGAACGATTTCCGGATTCTTGTGAATATTTACGAGGGCTTAGTGAAATACGCCCCCGGCACGCTGGAGGTTGTTCCGGGCCTTGCCGAAAGCTGGACGATCAGCGATGACGGCACGGTCTATACCTTTAACCTGCGCTCGGGCGTCAGCTTCCATGACGGGACCCCGTTTAACGCCGAAGCGGTAAAATTCACCTTTGACCGGATGTTGGACGAGAATCACCCTTATTATAACACCGGCCCCTTCCCTCTGAGCTTCTTCTTCAGCGCGATTTCGGAAACGACCGTGATTGACGACCTGACGGTGCAGATCACGCTAAGCGAACCATTCGCGCCGTTCCTGTCGAATCTCGCCTATCCGACCGGCCTGATCGTATCGCCAACGGCTGTGGCCGAAAATGGCGAGGACTTTGGTCGTAATCCGGTTGGCACCGGCCCATTCAAATTCGAAGAATGGGTTTCGAACGAACGTGTCGTTGTACTGCGGAACGAAGAGTATTGGGGTGAGCCTGCCGGGACCGAAGTTGTTGTGTTTCGACCGATCACCGATCCGAACACGCGCGTCGCGGAAATGCTGGCCGGGGGTATCGACATGATGGTTGAGGTCCCGCCCAACGCTTTGTCGGAATTCGAAGGTGATGATTTCACCATCGTTGAACAGGCAGGCCCGCACGTCTGGTTCCTGATCCTGAACGCCAAAGAAGGGCCGATGGCCAACAAACTGATCCGTCAGGCGGCCAACTATGCGGTGAACAAAACCGCGCTGGTGGAAAACGTGCTGGAAGGCACGGCCGAAGTTGCCGCAGGCCCAACGCCGCCAGCCTTCGCATGGGCGTATAACGAGGAGCTGGAGCCTTATCCCTATGACCCCGACAAAGCCCGTGAATTGATTGCGGAATCCGGTGTCGAAGACCTCTCGCTCACCTTCTATGTCACCGAAGGTGGCTCCGGGATGCTTGATCCGGTTGCGATGGGGACGGCCATTCAGGCGGACCTTGCTGCCGTTGGGTTTGACGTGACCATCGAAACTTACGAATGGAACACGTTCCTGGGGAATGTGAACCCAGGGCTGGAGGGTAAGGCAGACATGGCCGAAATGGCTTGGATGACCAACGACCCTGACACGCTGCCGTTCCTTGCCTTGCGCACTGCCGCATGGCCCGAAGAGGGTGGGTTCAACTCCGGCTATTATTCCAACCCCGAGGTTGACGCGCTACTGGAACAGGCCCGTGTATCGACCGATCAGGACGAGCGTGCACGCCTGTATAAGGAAATGCAGGCCATCGTTCAGGACGACGCGCCGTGGGTCTTTGTGGCAAACTGGAAACAGAATGCCGTGACCAACGACAAGGTCGAGAACTTTACGCTTGAACCGTCCTTCCTGCTGCAATTGCAGGGTGTTATCAAAAACTAAAATTGTCGGGCCGGGGGGTGACCTCCGGCCCGCTTTCTGACTGGGGGACAGGTCTATGGGCGCTTACATTCTGAAACGATTGCTGTCTGCAATCCCGGTGATCCTGGGCATCACCATCATCGTTTTCCTGATTATTGAACTGATACCCGGTGATCCCGCCACTGCGATCCTCGGCGCATATGCAACGCCGGAAAATGTTGAACGCATCAACCGCGATCTGGGCCTCGATAAACCGATGGTCGCGCGCTACTTCATCTGGCTTGGCAATATGTTGCAGGGCGATTTCGGGCGGTCCTTCTCACTTAACCGGCCCGTGCTGGACGAGATTTCGGATCGGTTCAGCGCAACGTTGATACTGGCTGGCGTGTCCTTTGTCCTCTGTTCCATATTTGGTATTCTGGCGGGCGTTATTTCTGCTGCGCGTCAATATGGGTTTGCTGACAAAGCAATCACATTTGTGGTTCTGATCGGCATCTCCATCCCGTCCTTTTTTCTTGGCATGATGTTGCAACTGTTTTTCGCGGTGCAGCATCGCATGCTGCCGGTGTCGGGCATGAAGATGATCTATGGTGGTGGGGATTTGCCCGATATCCTCTGGCACCTGATCCTGCCCGCGACGGCGCTGGCCGCTGTGGCCACAGGGGTTATCGCGCGCCTGTCACGCTCTGCGATGCTAGAAGTCCTTCGACAAGATTACATCCGCACCGCCCGCGCCAAAGGTGTGAACGAGCGCCGTGTGATCTATGGTCACGCTCTGCGATCCGCGATGGTCAGCATCATTCCGATTCTTGGCATTCAGGCGGGGTTTGTGATCTCCGGCGCGGTGTACATTGAATATGTGTTCGAATGGCCGGGCTTAGGACGGATGCTGGTGAATGCGATCCTCAAACGCGATATTCTGCTGGTCGAGGGGGGCGTGGTTGTCGTTGCCTCCTGCTATGTGTTGTTCAACATCATGGTTGACGTGATCCAGAGCCTGATCGACCCGAGGATCAAGACATGATGAAATTTATCAAACTGCTGTTTCGCAATCAGCTGGCTGCCGTTGGTGCGGTGATCCTGTCAATTATCGTGTTTCTGGCCCTGATCACCCCGTTCCTGCCCCTGCAGGACCCCGGCGCGACGGACCTGCCGAACAAATTCCTCCCCCCGTTTACCGAGGGACATTTTTTGGGCACCGATCATCTGGGCCGCGATATGCTGTCCCGCCTGTTCTGGGGCACGCGTATGTCGTTGTGGGTCGGTTTCGTGGCGGCGATGATTGCTGCAACGGTTGGGTCGGCAATCGGGATCACGTCCGGCTATTTCGGCGGGCGGGTTGATAACATCTTTATGCGTTTCGTCGATATGCTGATGGCGTTCCCATATATCCTGCTGGCGATGGCAATTGTCGCTGCACTGGGTCCGGGGCTGAACAACGCCCTGATTGCGGTGGCGGTTGTGAACATCCCGTTTTTTGCCCGTAACATCCGCGGGATCACGGTGGGGCTGGCGCAGCGTGAATTTGTCGATGCGGCCAAGCTGGCCGGGATGGGACATACGCGGATCATTCTGTTTGAATTGCTGCCGAATGTACTGCCTGTGATCGTCATCGCCATGTCGACAACCATCGGCTGGATGATTTTGGAAACGGCAGGGCTTTCGTTCCTTGGTCTCGGCTCGCAGCCACCGCAGGCAGATTTGGGTTCGATGCTAGGCGATGCGCGCGACGATCTGTTCACCGATCCGCACCCGTCGGTCATCGTCGGGATCGCGATATTCCTGATCGTGATGTCGATTAATTTGCTGGGTGACGGGGTGCGTGACGCGCTGGACCCACGTCTGCGTTCCGGTGCGTTATCGCGGCCCTTGCCATCAACGATGGTGGATCGCGGCGGGGACATTCCAACCCCAACTGAAGATCTGCTGGCGATCCAGAATCTGGAAACACAGTTCCATGTCGGCAATCGCATATATCGCGCCGTGAATGATGTGACACTGACGGTCAAACCGGGCGAGTGTCTGGGCGTTATCGGTGAATCCGGGTCCGGCAAATCGGTAACTGCGCTGTCGGTGATGGGGCTGGTGGCCTCCCCTCCTGGTGTCATCACTGGTGGCGCGGTCCGGTATGAAGGCAACGACTTGATCGGCGCGCCCTATGAAAAGCTGCGTCAGATGCGCGGCGACAAGGTATCTTATATTTTTCAGGACCCGCTTTCGACGCTGCACCCGCTTTATCGGATTGGCGATCAGTTGGCCGAGGCGATCCAGTCTCATCATCCCGTGTCCAATGCCGAGGCGCGCAAACGCGCGATCAAGCTACTGAAAGACGTGCGCATTCCGAATGCCGAAAGCCGTATCCGAAACTATCCGCACGAGATGTCCGGCGGGATGCGGCAGCGTGTGGGGATTGCAATGGCGCTGGCGAACGAGCCGGAGGTCATCATCGCTGACGAACCCACGACTGCGCTCGACGTGACCGTTCAAGCCCAAATACTGGCGCTGCTGGATGACTTGCGCCGCGACCGGGGTCTAGCGATTATCTTTATCACCCACGATTTCGGTGTCGTCGCGCAACTGTGTGACCGCGTGGCAGTTATGTATGCGGGCCGGATTGTGGAGCAGGGATTGACAGACGAAGTCCTCGCCCACCCAGCACACCCTTATACCAAACGCCTGATTGCCTGCGTGCCAGAACTGGGCGAGGGTCGTCGCGTCCTCGCCGCCATTCCCGGCCTGCCACCGATTGTGTCCGACCTGCCGCCGGGCTGTGCTTTTGCGCCGCGCTGTGACAAGGCACGACCTGAATGTTCACAGGGCGACATAGCGTTGGAAGGGGCCGGTTCGCAAACCGTCCGCTGCCTGTATCCCGAGGAGGACATCAAATGAGCGTTGCGCTGAAAATCGACAACCTGTCCAAAACCTTCCCGATCAAAGGTGGCCTGTTTTCCAAATCCCATCCCGGTGTGCGAGCGGTGCATCCGACAACGCTAGAGGTCCAGACGGGCGAAACCCTTGGCATCGTCGGGGAATCCGGCTGCGGCAAATCCACCTTCGCGCGGATGCTGGTGGGTTTGCTGGAACCTTCCACCGGCGTGATCGAGATCGAAGGGAAACCGTTCGACAACGCCAACCCCGCCGAATTTGGTAAGATGATTCAATATATGTTTCAGGACCCGGTCAGTTCCCTCAACCCGCGCAAAACCATTCGCCAGATCATGGAAGCGCCGCTGAAGCTGCTTTATAAAATGCCGAAAGCGGAGCGCGAAAAACGGATCGCCGAGATTTTCGATAGCGTAAACCTGCGCCACGAATTTCTGGACCGCTACCCGCATGAATTTTCCGGCGGACAGGCGCAGCGGATTGGGGTAGCCCGGGCGCTGGCCGCGAGCCCGCGGATCATCATTCTGGACGAACCCGTGTCGGCGCTGGATGTGTCCGTGCAGGCGCAGGTGTTGAATCTGCTGGCGGATTTGAAGACGGAATTCAAACTTACCTACCTGTTTATCAGCCACGATCTGGCTGTGGTTGAGGCCGTGAGCGACCGGATCGCTGTCCTTTATTTCGGTTCTGTGGTGGAGGTCGGGAAGGCAGAAAGCATCTTTGCTGCGCCCAAACACCCTTATACCAAGCTGCTGGCGGACTCGGCCCCTGTGGTGGGACGACCTTTGACAGCGCCCGAGCAAAAGGATACGGAATTGCCCGACCCGCTGAACCCGCCGCAGGGCTGTGCGTTTGCCAAACGCTGTCCGCGCGCAACGGAGAAATGTTCGGCCGAAATTCCGACCCTCACCCAGATGGGAGAAGACCAGTTTGCCGCCTGCTTCCACCCCCTCGAAGGATAAGCGAAGCCGCCCCGTAAAGATTGCCGAGGCGATCAAGGATTGGGTTGTCGAACAACATCTGCAAGCCGGTGATCGCCTACCGTCCGAACCCGAAATGATCGAACGGTTCGGCATGGCCAAAAGCACCATCCGCGAAGCAATGCGGATTCTGGAGGCGCAAGGCCTGGTCAAAACTCGCACCGGCCCGGGTGGCGGATCGTTTGTCCACGAGGTGTCCGAAGAACGCGCCCGCGCCTTGCTGGGGAATTATTTCTATTTCAAAGACCTGACAGTGGCCGACATTTACCAACTGCGCCGCGCATTGGAACCGGAACTGGCGGCATCATTGGCCGGGCGACTTTCAGAAACCGCCCTGTTGCAATTGGAAGATACTGTCGCAGCTTATGCTGAACCTGCAAAAACCGTGGATGAGGAACGCGAACAACATATCGCTTCGCTAAGGTTTCATGCGATCCTGGCCGAACAGTCAGACAATGATCTGCTGGGTTTCCTGATCCGGTTCATGGCGAATATGCTGTCAGACCTGACGGTTTACCGCCAGCTTTATGCGCCGCCGAATTATGAATTGTGGGCCAAAGGTAAAGATTACCAACAACGCCTGATCAAGGCGCTGCGCTATGGAAAATCCGACGAAGCGCGGCAGATCATGTCGGACCATATGGCGACGGCGCAGCATCTGATGGAAAGTCAGGAAGCCGAAGTCGCACGACGTTTTATCCCAGAATAGCGTTTAAATTCAGACTGTTAAGGTAAAATAAATTTCCGTTTTACAACTAACTGACCAGTCAGTAAGTTAATTATAACGGAGAATCACATGCCCGAACCAAAACACCGCCGCCGCGCAGATAAACGTCCCGATGAAATTCTGGACGCAGCGCTTGCGTGTTTTACCGAAAAGGGATTCGCCAGCACGCGGGTGGAGGACATCGCCAAGCGCGCGGATATTTCAAAGGCGACGGTCTACCTCTATTTCAAAAATAAAATAGCTTTGCTCGAAGGGTTGGTGCGGCGCGCCATATCCCCGATCCCGGATCAGGCAGGTGCCGCCATTGCGGCATTCCCCGGCACCGTGCGCCAAACGTTGGAGATGTTTGTCACAATGGTGGTCACACGCATTTCCGATCCCAAAATTATCGCCATTCCAATCATGGTGATGCGCGAATCCACAACGCATCCCGAACTTGCCAACATGTACCGTACCGAAGTGCTGGAAAAGGGTCTGCCGATTGTTAAAGCAATCATCCAAAAGGGGGTCGATAGTGGCGAATTCCGCACCGTTGATCCGGAAATGACCGCTCGCAGTCTAATCGGCCCGGTTCTGGTGCACCTGATCCTGTCCCATGTTTTCGGTGTCGGCGATAGCGGGCCAGACGGGATGAAAAAGCTGATGACCAGCCATCTGGATATCCTCATGAACGGGTTGGAGGCGCGATGATGGACAGCGTGATCGGTTTTTTCAGCGGAATTCTGGCGATTTTCGGGTTTGGTGAGGTTGGGCCAACCACCTATACCGGTTATGTCGAAGGTGATTACGTTTACGTTGCCGCTACATCGGCGGGGCAGATCGACGAGATTCTGGTTGCGCCAAATGACACAGTTGCCGCAGGTGATATGCTGTTCACTCAGGATCGGGCGCAAGCCGAAGCTGCCGTCGCTGCGGCGCTGTCGCAGGTGAAAGTCGCCGAAGCGGCACTTGATAACCTGTTGACCGGGGCGCGGGACGAAGAAATCGCCGTGGTTCAAGCGCAGCTCGATCAGGCGCAGGCGAACCTGTCACTGATCGAACAGGAATATAACCGCAATTCAAAACTTGTCGCCGACGGGATCGCGTCACAAACCATTTTGGAAACGACCCTTGCTAATCTGGCGTCAGCAGAAGCCCAAGTTCGTCAATTGGAAGCACAAATCACGTCAATGACCTTGCCCGCCCGCCCTGCACAACGCGCACAGGCCGAAGCCTCCCTCGCCGCCGCGCAAGCGCAGTTGGAAAGCGCCAAGGCAAGTCTGGATGACCGGACGATTATGGCACCTGTTGCGGGCAGGATTGAACAGTTATTCTATGATCCCGGCGAAGTTTTGCAGACCGGGATACCCGTTCTGTCCATCCTCCCTGAAAACGCTCGCAAGATTTATTTCTATGTCCCTGAATCGGATCGGGCCAGTTTTCAGGTGGGCGATCAACTGACCATGGAATGCACTGGTTGCCCGACAGGAACCATGGTCACCGTCAGTTTTATCGACGCACAACCTCAATTCACCCCACCAATTATCTATAGCCGTGACGAACGCGCCCGTCTCGTTTACCGCGCCGAAGGACACCCCACGCAACCACTCTCACTATTCCCCGGACAACCCGTCACATTAGGGTGGCCGGAATGAACGAAATCGTCATTGACGCCAAAGGGATCACCAAGAAATTTGGGGATTTCACGGTCGTTGATGATTTTGACATACAGGTGCCGAAAGGCGCGATTTACGGGTTTCTGGGACCAAACGGGTCAGGCAAAACCACGACAATCCGTATCTTGTGCGGCCTGCTGACGGCGGATTCCGGCGGCGGCACCTGTCTGGGTCATGACATCGCCAAGGAGTCCGAACTGATCAAGCGCGAAGTCGGGTATATGACCCAGAAGTTTTCTTTGTACCAAGACCTGACCATCCGCGAGAACCTTGATTTCGTCGCCCGCATGTTTCGCGTCAAGAACCGCCGTAAACGGGTGCAAGCGGCGTTAGAGGATCTGGGACTGGCGGACCGATCCCATCAGCTCGCAGGGGAATTGTCTGGGGGGTGGAAGCAACGGCTTGCGCTGGCGACATGCCTGATCCATGACCCGAAACTGTTGCTGCTGGACGAACCCACCGCCGGCGTTGACCCCAAAGCGCGGCGCGAATTCTGGGACGAAATTCGGAGGCTGGCGGCCGAAGGTGTCACCATCCTTGTCTCGACCCATTACATGGATGAGGCGGTGCAATGTGACTCCATCGCCTATATCGCTTATGGCAAGAAACTGATCGACGGACCGTCAAACAGGATTGCCCAACAGGTGGGGTTGAAAACCTATCGCGTGACCGGCGCAAATCTCCGAGCTTTGGAATTGGCCTTCAAAGACACCGGCGAGGATTTGCAGATTGCGCGTTTTGGCACGGGTTTACATGTGTCCAGCACCGATCACCAGATGCTGAAGCAGACGGTCAAAGACATCGCCACTGATCAGGGTGCCAAGTTCGAACTGCAACCCGCCGGACTGGAGGAGGCGTTTATCTACCTCATGACCGGGTCCAAAGACAATTTCCGGAAAGACTAGCGCGATGTTTTCGATAAGCCGCTTTCTGTCCGTTTTGACCAAGGAATTCATCCAAATGCGACGCGACCGCGTGACGTTCGCGATGATGATTGGCTTACCGATCGTGCAGCTTCTGCTGTTTGGTTTCGCGATCAATAACGACCCGCGCAACCTTCCGACCTTGGTTGAAAATGCCGATAACGGGCCGCTGTCGCGGTCAATTCTGGCCAGTATGGAAAGCTCGGGCTATTTCGATTTTCAGGGGTTCGTGGATGGACAGGCGGCGGGGGACAGCGCCCTGCGCACAGGCGATGCGAATTTCGTAATCGTTATCCCGCGCAATTTTGAACGCGATGTGCTGCGCGGCAATCAACCATCCATTCTGGTGTCCGCTGATGCGTCCGATCCTTCGGCGTTAAGCGGCGCCGTTGGGGCGTTGGACGGAATTATCGACGCGGCAATCCGCGATTATCGCCGGGGGCCAATGCTGGCGCTGACCGGTGATCCGTCGAAATTTTCGGTGATCGTGCATCGACAATATAACCCCGAAGGGAAAACCGCGACCAACATCGTTCCCGGCCTTTTGGCTGTCATACTGTCGATGACAATGGTCATGATCACCGCCGTTGCCATCGTCAAGGAAACCGAGCGCGGCACGATGGAGATGCTGATCGCTACACCTGTGCGCCCGATGGAGGTGATGTTAGGGAAAATCCTGCCCTATGTGCTTGTCGGCTATGTCCAGACGTTCGTATTTATCATCGCCGCGACGCTTCTGTTCGACGTGCCATTCGATGGTTCGCGAAAAGCGTTCATTATCGGCGTCAATCTGTTCATTATCGTCAATCTGGCACTCGGGTTTCTGATCTCGACCGCAGCGCGCAATCAGATGCAAGCCATGCAATTGTCGTTCTTCACCATCCTACCCTCGATCCTGTTGTCCGGGTTTATGTTCCCGTTTGCTGGAATGCCCGGTTGGGCACAGACGTTGGGACAGATTGTTCCCGCGACGCATTTCATCCGCATCGTGCGGGCTGTCATGCTGAAGGGCGCGGAAACACGGGACGTCGCCCAGTCATATGGCGCTTTGGTGATCCTATTGATTGTGATCAGCCTGATCGCGGCAAAACGATATCGCCAGACACTTGATTAGCCACGGATCATTGCCATCCGAACCAGCTTCAATGCCAGCAGTATAAACGGTGTCGCATGCATCAGCAGATCGAATATATCGATCGATTTTGTCAGATTGCCAGCCGTCAACATTTTCAGTTTTTCCCAGATATGCGGTTCCGGAAAAAATGGCGCAAGGCCAAGTGTCAGCGCTGCAAGAATCAACAGGTTCAGCGGAATCTGGTCAAGGAAGGAAAGCATAGATTATCCATTCATGATTTTGAATGTATCTATGCCGGGGGTGCGTCGAGCGCAACCCCCTATGACGTCACCGCCTGATTGCGCCCATAGACCAGCAACATGCCGATGATGACCGAACCATAGATAATCTGGCGTCCCGCCTCGGGCATCTGCATAATCGACAGGACGGAATTCAGAAGAACGATCAGGATAACGCCCACAACCGTGCCCAGATACCGCCCACGCCCGCCAAGGATACGCGTGCCCCCCAGCACCACCGCTGCAATTGCGGGCAGCAGATAGGGGTTGCCCATCCCCTGATAGGCCTGCGAGGAATATCCCGCCAGCAAGACACCGGCGATCCCTGCACAGGCCCCTGATAGCATGAAGGATCCAATAATCACACGTTTGGTGCGAATACCGGACAGATAGGCAGCCGCCTCGCGGTTGCCCGTGGCATAGACCGAGCGACCAAAACCCGTCCGTTGCAGGATCAGGGCAATCACCAGCGACACCGCGATCCAGACAAAAATTGCAACCGGTACACCGGCAATCTTTTCCGCAGCTAGAAAGCGCATCAACGGGGTTGCATCAGTATCCGGGGCGTAACCGCCCGTATGGGCCACCATCAATCCTCGCATCACTTGATCGACCCCAAGGGTGAAGATCATCGAAGGGACACGCAGATAGGCCACACCCAACCCGTTGAACAATCCAACGGCAAGACCCACGGCAATTCCGGTGGGAATTGCCATTGGACCGCCGACTGTTGTCGCCATCATCGCCGCGGCCGTCAGGGTCCAGGGCACCGACAAATCGATATGTCCCAACAGGATAACCATCATCATCCCGGCGGCGACAATCCCCAGGAATGACCCGACCTGAAGCTGTTGCAACACATAGGACGGACGCAGAAGCGGCGCAGTTCCTTGTGTGGACAGGGTATAGATTGTCCCGACAATCAGAATCATGATCACAAAGCCCAAGGCAATGATGATGGGTTTGGTATCGCTGTCGAGTGACTTGTAAAAATTCATGTCCAACCCCTCACCTGAACACATCCAGACGGTTCTTGATCCGTGTTAATCGAAGCGAGCCAAGGCTGACCGCAACCAGCAACACCACACCTTGGAACAAGGTCTGCAACAGCGGGTCAATGCTGAAAGACCCGATATTGATGCGGAAGAAGAACTCGATAATGCGGATAATGAACGCGCCGAAAATCGACCCAACCGCTGTGCCAACGCCGCCCAACAGCGACGTTCCCCCGATCACGACGGCCGCGATGGATTTCAAGGTATATTCGCCTGCCTGAACCACATCGGCATTTCCTGACGAGGTCTGGATCGCCAAATACAATCCCGCACATCCGGCAAAAAACCCGGCCAAGGTGAAAGCCATGATTTTCGCGCGAGCGATCGGCAGTCCGGACATATAGGCAGCCCCTTCGGCCGATCCGATGGCATAGGCGGTGCGACCGGTTACCGACCGCCGATAGGGCACCCAAACCAATAGCATCACAGCTGTCAGAATAATCAGTGGCACCGGTATCCATGCAATTGGTTGCAACCACGCGGCGTTACCATCATCGGCAAACCCATAGGTTTCGGCAAAATCGAACACCGCATTAGTAATTGCCCAGTTCAAATCCCCGTCGATATCGCCACCGGGCTGCGGGCGAACAAACAATGCCAATCCGATGGCAATTGCACCGGTTGCCAAGGTCGCGATAATCGGCTGGATGCGACCGTAAACAACCACCAGACCATTCAACAGCCCGAACATCGTCCCTGCCAACACCGATAAGATGATGCCAAGCGTCATTTCCGCCGGACTTCCGGTCACCAGCACCGACGCAATACAGGATGCCAACGTCATCACAGCACCAACAGACAAGTCCAGTCCACCAATCAGGACTGGAATTGTCTGGGCAACCGCCACAAACGCCAGCACAACCGCCTCGTTCGCATTCTGGATCAGAACGGCGGTCGAGAACCCGCGCGGGTGCAGCGAATTGTAAAGCAGGTAGAGGACGATCAGTCCCAGCAATGCGCCATAAAATCCGCGATTTTGCCGAAGGGAATATTTAAATCGTTCGATCATGCCGCTTCTCCGTCGGTTCCGATATTCAGTGATGCGGCGACGATAGCCTCTTCGGTGATCGCGTCACCCTCCAGCTCTGACACAATCCGCCCGTCATACATAACCGACACCCTGTCACAGCAACCAATCAGTTCGGCATAGTCGGTAGTATAGAACAGGATCGCCTTACCTTCTTCCGCCAATTCCCGCATCAGCTTATAGATTTCCTGTTTCGTGCCGACATCAATCCCGCGCGTCGGGTCGTTCAACAGAATGATATCCGGGTCTGTCATCAGCCATTTGGCAATCACGACCTTCTGCTGATTGCCCCCGGACAAAGTGGACACCGCGTTCTCGACGTCGCCAACTTTGATCTGAAGCTTTTCGACCGCCGACCTGACCGCAGCGTCTTCCTTTTTACCGTCAATGAACGGACCGTTGGAGACCTTGTTGAAAGACGCTGCGATCAGATTGTCCGCAATTGACATGGGCAGCATCAGCCCCTCTGTCTTGCGATCTTCGGGGACCAGCGCGATATTCGCACCGTCCGCCTTGGCTTTCGCCGGGGAATTGGGGGCAATTCGGGTTCCGTCCACAGTCACAGTTCCCTGTAAACCGCGCATCACCCCGAACAGGGACAGAAGCAGTTCTTTCTGCCCTTGTCCGTCAAGGCCGCCGAGACCAACGATCTCGCCTTTACCAACTTCAAGATTGACGCCTTTCAGGGCCCGTTCCCAAGCCAGCTGCTCTATCTTCAAAAATGGGGCGGGACGCGGCCGATTTGGCTTGGCAGGATAATGCGAGCCGACCTCTCGGCCGATCATCAAACGCACAATATCCGCGTCCGATTTGGTACCTTTGGCAAAGGTTTCAACATGTGTGCCATTGCGAAACACCGATAATGTGTCACACAGCGCTTCGACTTCGTGCATGCGGTGAGAGATGAACAGGCTGGCGATGCCATCAGCTTTCAGCTGACCCAGCAACGCATATACGGTTTCGACGTCCTTACTGGTAAGCGCTGACGTTGCTTCGTCAAGGATCAGCACTTTTGGGTTCTTACCCAAAGCTTTCGCGATCTCCACCATCTGGCGACGCGACAGAGACAGGTCGCGGATCAGCGAATTCGGATTGACGTCCGCGCAATTGATGCGCGCCAACAGTTCTTCGGCAATCCGGTTCTGCGCCTTGTGGTCAATCAACCCGAAACGTTTGGGCGGATTGGCCAGAGAAATATTGGCGGCGACCGATAAGTCCGGAACCAACGAAAGTTCCTGAAAAATACAGACAATGCCCTTGTCCACAGCATCTGACGGTTTCGAAAAACTTACTGGCTTGCCTTCCATTTCCATCGTGCCACTGGTTGGATCAAGCACGCCGGACATGATTTTAATCAGGGTAGATTTTCCTGCCCCGTTTTCTCCAAGGATTGCATGGGTTGAACCGCTATGGCAGGCAAAATCCACATTTTCCAATGCCTTGGTGGCACCAAAATGCTTCGAAACGCCTTTCAGCGCGACAATGGGAGAGCCGTTGGCCATCGCAGGGACCTCGGTTTATTCGTTATAGCAAGCAGATGAAAAACGGTGCCGGGACGAACCCGGCACCGAGAAGGACTTAGTTGTCGGTTTCCGACTGCGACATGATAGCCGGACCCGAGATATTCACGCCACAGGGCGGGAATTCGTTAACAGTGAAGAAGTTGTCCGGAAGATCCGACCAATAGTTCAGACCGTCTTCCAGTTCTTCATAGGTAGCAACCGGCAGCGGAACCGAGATCAGCTGCGGCATCACATTGCCTTCCAGCGCCGAAATCGCCGCTTTCATGGCAATGGCCACAAGACCCGGGGACTGACCGATAGAGATACCTTTCAGGCCCTCGTCCGAATATTCCGCAATCGCCTTGCGGAAGCCGTTTTCGGATTCACCGGCAACCGGCACCCACGGATGACCTGCATCCATCAGCGCCTGAATCACACCGTTGGAACCGCCCTGGCCGACAATGGCCACGAACTCGCCGTGAACAGCAATCGCATCAGCAACCACTTTCTGTGTGGTGCCATCGTCCCAGTTACCGACAACGGATACGATTTCCCAATCGCCATCGCTGGCTTCCAGAACTTCGTTGATGCCGATGGAACGGTCACGGTCAACTGAGTTGCCCGGCAGACCACGCACTTCGAGGATTTTCCCCGAGGTAACACCTTTGGCAGCCAGTTCGTTAAGCGTGAATTCGGCCCACATCCGACCCATGGTCAGCTGGTCTTCGTTAACCTGCATGACGGCATCGGTGTCCAGCACGTTATCAAACGGTACCAACACAACATCGTTGCGATCCGCCAGACGGATTACGCGGTCGAACCCTTCAGGCGAGACTGCGATGGTGACGATGGCGTCAAAACCCTGGTTGATAAAATCTTCGATTGCGCCCAGCTGTGCCGGAGCATCCGTTCCCGTCGACACGACGCGGAACTCGCTGATTTTATCTGCAATCGCCGGATCTTCGGCAAAGGCTTTTGCGGTTTTCACCATCTGAATACGCCAAGTGTTGCCAACAAAGCCGTTGACCACGGCAATCTTGAACGGACCTTCGCGACCTTCCCACTGGAAGAACTTGGTGTCTTCACTCCAAGGCGCGAAACAGGTCGGGTCTACACCCGGGCCATCAACAATCTCGGGACCCGCAAGGGCCGCCGTCGCGGATGCAACGATTCCCGCTGCAACAAGAGCAGTAAATTTCTTCATATCTTCCTCCCTATGCGGGGCTATTGCCCCCAAACCTCGACCATATTTGCATGGTTCCGGCCAACGTTTTTCCGGCGCAGCAGCAGACTTACGCACGGCACAATTAATCCGATCTTCGTCACGGACATGAATTTGATAGGTCCATCGGAAACCCGAGTCAATTGTATATTGTATACCAAATTCAAAACTTGCCGTGCAAAACGTCGAAATACCTGACGGTCTAGGCCGCAACCGAATGCAAAACGGGCTGATCAACTGCCAGCGACAGAACCGCATATTTTCGGCCATCTTCAGAGTCCGTATAGCCACTGCCGACCTGATCAGCCATGTACCCCAGCATCCGCAGCGTGCGGCGCATCAGGATTGGTGACAGGGAAATCAACCTCTCGCCGTGCTGGCGCGCGACCAGTGTCAACATCCCGTTCATCATCAGGGTAAGACATTGCGCACGTTGGGAATGAGAGGTCACCGTGTGGCTGATCGCCAGACGCGTAACTTCCCATATTTTGGGATCAACCAGCGTTCCGGCCACCAGATTGCTGGGAATATCCGGCAGCTTTCCCAACGCGGCGTCCCGTAGCATATAACTGTTGTCGCCCCAGACCGCGGTTGTTGGCATCACACGCGCACCGGCAATCACCTTTCCGCGCTCAATTACAACAGAATAATACGCGGTGGGATTGTCATACTGATCCATTTCGACCGCCATATTGTGCGGCACATCCCAATGCAGTTCGTCCACGAATACTTCGCGCCTTAACTTCAGGAACTCGTAAAACGCTGGCCCATGTTCATGCATGGTGGAAAAATCGAAGACCACGTTCTTCATCTTAACTCTCCTTATTGGAGAGTTAAGTATTCACTGCTATCGATAAAATTTAAAGGATTCTTCAAATTAGACCTAAGTCTGACGCAACAGAGGCTGCGTGCGTATTGGTCTTGGCGGACAGTTTTTGCTTGGCGTTCTTCAGTCGTGCCTTGATTGCGCTTTCCGAAACCCCCAATTCGGCCGCAACTTGCTTCATCAACATGCCTTCTTTCAACATCGCCAACACTTCCAGCTCGGCAGCCGTCAGATTAGTCACGGGGGGCTTGTTGTCGTGCAATGAAACCAGCATTTCTGACAGTTCTATAATCTCGATATTGGTGAAATCCCGATCCTCCCGCGCAAAGGACCCGAACGACCGATGAGGATCTGACACGCCATTTCGATAGGCAATCACCAGACCGAAATTCAGGCCGAATTCCCTGGCTTGTTGAAGAATATCGTGCAGGTCTGGGGTGTCGATCTCGTGCCAGCGCGCGTAACCGGTATTTTCATAGGCCCAGCGAATAACAGGATCATACAGCATATACCCCCGCGAGGTGTAGCGATGAACCCACTCGCGCGGGTAACAATTCAGCTCTTCCTCGGGCGCAACAAACCCCATCCGCCGTGCCACATAGAATCCAGCCGGAGAGTATTTATTGAACTGATAGGTCTGTATCGACGCCATGCCTAATCGATCATACGGACCCGGTCCAAATGGCCGTTCCGAATACAATTTTCCTGTTTTCCAAGGTAAAATGTAAACTTTTTAGGTTCCGGCGCAATATTGACACCTGTCTTTTTAGAGTAATTGATATTTTAGTCATTATAATGCAAATCCAAACAAGTCGTATAGAAAGGTTCGAAATGCAGCTTAGCCTAGATGCTCAGGCGATTATGGACAAGGTCATTCCTCTGGCTCCGGCAGGTTATGCTATTGGTTTGCATATACGTTTTTCCACGCCCACCATCATGTTACAGGCCTATGATCCAGAGTGGACACAAATCTATACCGCGAACGGCTACATCATGAGCGATCCCACCGTGCATTGGGGATTCACCCATCAAGGAACCTGTCGCTGGAGCGCGCTGGGCACGCCTGACCCTCAGGATGTTTTGAAAAAATCGGCGCAATATGGACTGAAATACGGATTCACCGCCGCCTGTGAACTCGACGGATCACGCTCGATCGCAAGTTTTGCCCGCACGGATCGCGAATTTACTGACGATGAAATCGAAACGATCAACAATCTGTTGGTTGCGCTTCATACCGAAACGGCCAAAGATCTTTCCTGATCACTCTTTGACTTGCTGTCCTATCCTGCCATCATACAGTTATGACGACTGAACAAATCCTTCTGTTCATCCTGTTCTTTGGTGTCTTTGCCATGCTTCTTTGGGGGCGTTGGCGCTATGACCTGATCGCATTCAGCGCCCTGCTGATTGCGCTCGTTCTTGGTTTGGTCAAAACCGAACAGGCATTTTCGGGCTTTGGTCATCCCGCCACGATTATTATCGCGCTGGTACTGGTTGTGTCGCGCGGGTTACTGAATTCCGGTGCGATTGACCTTATCACTCGCCGCATCATGAATCCCGACCGCAGCACTGGCGCTCATATCGGTATCATGAGCAGCGTTGGTGCGCTTCTGTCCGCCTTCATGAATAACGTTGCAGCATTGGCGCTTTTGATGCCCGTTGACCTGCAGGCCGCTGCCAAGGCGGGGCGAACCGCGCGGCGCACGCTGATGTCCCTGTCATTCGCCACTATCCTTGGGGGTATGGTCACATTGATCGGGACACCCCCGAACATCATCATCGCCTCGTTTCGCGAAACCGCGGTTGGCGAACCTTTCCAGATGTTTGATTTCGCCCCTGTCGGGCTGGCTGTGTCCGGTGCTGGCATCCTGTTCGTTGCCCTGATCGGTTGGCGTTTGATCCCGCGTCGACCCCATGCCGAAACCGCAGAACCAGCCGTGGGTGATGGGTTTCTGGTCGAACTTGTCGTGCCCGAAAAATCCAAGGCGATCGGCCAACTGGTGCGCGACATTTACCCCGTCGCCGACAAGGACGATGTGGAAATCGTAGGCGTCATTCGTAACGGAAAACGGCAGGAAGGGTTCGGCGCTTCGTTGGAACTCCGCGCAGGGGATATGCTGATCGTCGAAGCCTTTCCCGAAGATATCGACACCTTCCGCGGTGCACTTGGTCTTGAATTCTTTGGCGAGCAACCGATCGGTGACCGCATCCCCAAAGGATTGCACCTGTCCGAAGTCGTTGTCCCTCGCGATGCCCGCATCGCCGGACGATCCGCCATATCTCTGCACTTGCGCGCCCGGCGTGGCGTTACCCTTCTGGGCATTTCGCGCCAAGGCAAACAATTCAAAAAACGCGTGCGCCACGAAACGATCCGTCCCGGTGATATCCTTCTGCTGATTGGTCCCGAAAGCATTATGGAGGACGTGATCATCTGGCTTGGCGTATTGCCCCTTGCGGAACGCGGGTTAAACGTCACGCAACATCGCAAGGCGTGGCTTGCCGTTGGGATTTTTGCCGCTGCCATCACGCTGTCGGCGTTTGGATTGCTTTATCTGGCAACGGCACTCGCGATTGTTGTCGTGGCTTACGTCTTCCTCGACATCGTGCCAATCCGCAACCTTTATGAGCATATCGAATGGCCGGTGATTGTCCTGCTGGGCAGTATGATCCCGCTGGGTGTCGCGCTAGAGGAATCGGGCGGTACCGAACTGATCGCGCGCTCCATCGTTGACCTGACCGCTGGGCTTCCGGCTTGGGCGGTCCTGACAGTGCTGATGGTCGTCGTCATGACCCTGTCGGACGTGTTGAACAATACCGCCACCGCTGTCATCGGTGGCCCCATCGCTGTCGATATCGCCGCTAAGCTTGGTGTAAATCCCGACCCGTTCCTGATGGCGGTTGCCGTTGCCGCATCCTGCGCGTTCCTGACACCCATCGGGCACAAGAATAACACGCTGATCATGGGGCCGGGTGGGTACAGCTTTGGCGACTATTGGCGCATGGGTCTGCCGTTAGAACTGCTGGTTGTTGCAACCTCGATCCCGATGATCCTGTTGGTCTTCCCGCTCTGATCAGCCCTCTTCCAACCGATCTGTCGCCGGTGCGGGTTTCTGTGACAGAGCACTGATTTCAGTATACAAATCATCCGTCATTTCAAACGAAATCGCATCCAGCGATGCCTGCAACTGCGCGACCGAACGCGCCGAAATGATCGGTTGTGTCACCCCTGGATGCCGTGCCATCCACGTCACAGCCAAGGTCGCCGGATGCACGCCGATCTTTTGCCCCAGCGCCGCCAGATCCGCCGCCGTTTGACGCATCCAATCCACATCATAACGTTTGGCGTACATCTCCATCTCGTCCAGACGACCCTTGCCGCCCACCGCATATTTTCCGGTCAGCAGCCCGCCACCCAGCGGCGAATAGGGCGCCACATTGAACCCCTCAGAAATCGCCATCGGCAGCAATTCGACCTCTGCCTGACGTTTCACCAGGTTGTACATCGGTTGCAAAATATCGATCCGCGTGCCCAGATCATTGGCGATCCATTGCGCTTTCATTACCTGCCACGCGGCATAGTTCGATACGCCGATATAACGGAATTTCCCCTGCTTTTGCAGTGCGGCCAGCGTTTCAAACGACACCTCCAGCGGGACGATGGGATCGAATTTGTGCAGATACATGATATCGACCATATCCATGCCCAACCGCGACAGGCTCTCGTCAACCTGTTTTCGGATATTCGCGTCACTTTGATCCGCAGACATCCCACATTTCGATGCGATCAGGATATCGTCGCGCTCTGACGCCACAAACTCGCCCAGCAATCGCTCCGACTCTCCGTCCGAATAGACATAAGCCGTATCGAAAAAATTGATCCCGGCGTCACGACAGGCGTCATACATCGCGCGGCTTTCGGCGGCATCCGCGTTCGATCCGAATTGCATCGTGCCGAAACTGTAATCGGTGGCCTCGGCACCATTAACGGTTTTCAGGATAGTTCGTGACATGGTTTCCTCCGCAATTTTGGTTGGCTTTTCTGACCAATTCTGGTTGATAGGTTAGCGATAACATTCACGGGGTCAATCCATGCTTCCAGTCGCCCAATCTCTCAGCCGCCTTGGCACCGAGTCCGCTTTTGACGTTTTGGCCAAGGCCAACAAGCTCGCGGCGGAGGGCAAAGACATCATCAACCTCGGCATAGGCCAGCCGGATTTCCGCACGCCGGAGCATATTGTGGAGGCCGGGATCAAGGCGCTGCGCGATGGCCACCACGGCTATACTCCCGCCAACGGTATTCCGGCGCTCCGCGAAGCCGTCGCCGCCGATTTGAACCGCCGTCACGGGGTCGACGTTAACCCCGACAATGTGGTTGTCGTTCCGGGTGGCAAACCCACCATGTTCTTTGCCGTGCTGATGTTTGGCGAGCCCGGGGCCGAGATCATGTATCCCAACCCCGGCTTCCCGATTTATGAAAGCGTCATCAAATATTCCGGCGCAACGCCCGTGCCCTATGCGCTGGAGGAATCCAAAGACTTCGCGTTTCTAGCCGAGGATGTTTTATCAAAGATCACGCCGAACACGCGGCTGATCATCATCAACTCCCCCGCCAACCCGACGGGTGGGGTCACCCCAAAGGTCGAGATCGATAAACTGGTCGCTGGTCTGGCCGCGCATCCGCACGTCACGCTCATGTCGGACGAGATTTACTCCAACATGCTTTATGGCGGGCGCGAACATGTCAGCCTGCTGCAATATCCCGAAATCCGTGATCGACTGATCATGCTGGATGGCTGGTCCAAAACCTATGCCATGACCGGCTGGCGGATCGGCTATGCGGTCTGGCCCGACGAACTGGTCGGCCACGCCACGCGCCTGTGTATCAACGACCATTCCTGTGTGAACGCGGCAACGCAATATGCCGGACTGGCCGCCCTGACCGGACCGCAGGACGAGGTTTACAAAATGGTCGAGGCGTTCGATGCCCGCCGCAAGATCATCGTGTCCGAGCTAAACCAAATCCCCGGCTTCCGCTGCGCCGACGCAGCTGGGGCGTTCTATGCTTTCCCCAATATCGAAGGCACCGGCCTGACCTCGCGCCAAGCCCAAGACAAATTCCTGACCGAAGCAGGCATCGCCACCATCGCCGGCACCAGTTTTGGCGCATGGGGCGAGGGGTATTTGCGGTTTTCTTATGCCAACAGCGTCGAAAATATTGAGGAGGCCATCCGGCGGATCAAGGCGGTATTATGAAACTCTACTATTCTCCAAACCTGAACCCTCGCGTTGCGGTCGCTATGGCCAAGTATCTGGACGCACCCGTCGAATATATCCGCCCGAATTTTAAGGACCCCGAACAGCGCGAGGCGTTCAGCGCCCTCAACCCCAACGGTCTGTTTCCGGTCTTGGTTGAAAGCAACCGGACCACGTGGGAAACTGATGCGATTGTATGTCGGTTGTGCGAAATCACCGGCTCGGACCTGTGGCGACGGGATGACGAGATGGTAGATATGATCAAATGGATCAGTTGGGGGACGCACCACCTGACCAAGGCGGCGGATTGGTTGTATTTTTATTTGCTCATCATGCCGCAATGGTCCGACGACGCCCCGGATCCCGATCAAAAAGCTGAAAATCTGAGTGATTTTCGTAAACATGCCGCCATTCTGGATGCCCATTTGGCAGATCACGAATGGCTTGTCGGGGATCGCATTTCCTATGCCGATTTCCGCGTGGCGACTTCGTTTCCGTTTGCAAAAGGGGCAGAGTTGCCGATCGGGGATTTCCCGAACATCACACGCTGGAACGACCAGTTAATGGCCATCGAGGCGTGGCGTGATCCGTTTAAGGGCTTGGAAACCTAGGGTAAATCCACCGCGAACAATTCCCCCTCGCCGTGAACCAGATCGCGGGGGCGGATATAGACGCGGGTGACACCTTCAGGGATTTCGACACCGGACAAGGACCGCGTAAAGGGCATTTCATTAACATGCGGATGCAGCAGCTCGCGGTAACCCAGCTCTGTCCCGTCCTCTAGATAGACCCCCCAGCCGTCTGCGTAATGCTCCCAGCCCTCATCGGCGTGGGTCAGGCGGACATCAAACCGCCAGCCGCTACCGGATGGGGTGGCCGAAACCGCCAGCACCTGCGGGATATCGGCGACGACCATGGTGCCGAAAACCACTAGAATCCCTGCAAAAACTGCTGATCTCATGCCAATTCTCCTGATTTTCGATCCTCTATACCGAAAAAGCGTCCAAAGGGCATTTCACATTTCCTTCAGAGGGGCTAAAGGACGCGCACTCAATTAAAAGGAGTCGAATCTTGGGTTACAAAGTTGCCGTTGTCGGCGCTACGGGTAACGTAGGCCGCGAAATGCTGAACATCCTGTCGGAACGCGAGTTCCCGGCAGACGAGGTTATTGCCCTGGCCAGCCGAAAATCGCTGGGCACAGAAGTCAGCTTTGGTGACAAGACACTCAAGACCAAGGACCTGGAAGAATTTGATTTCACCGGCACAGACATCGCGCTGTTTGCCGTGGGATCTGATGCGACCAAAATCTATGCGCCTCGTGCTGCCAAGGCAGGATGTGTCGTGATCGATAACTCTTCACTCTATCGCTATGACCCCGACGTGCCGCTGATCGTGCCCGAAGTTAATCCGGATGCGATCGAGATGTATAAAAACAAGAATATCATCGCCAATCCGAATTGCTCGACCGCGCAAATGGTTGTGGCGTTAAAGCCGCTGCATGATCGTGCGAAAATTAAACGGGTTGTGGTCAGCACCTATCAGTCGGTTTCCGGTGCCGGGAAAGAAGGGCTGGATGAATTATGGGATCAGACCAAATCGATCTATAATCCGACGGATGACAAACCCGCTAAAAAGTTCACCAAACAGATCGCGTTCAACGTGATCCCGCATATCGACGTGTTCATGGAAGACGGCCAGACCAAAGAAGAATGGAAAATGGTCGCCGAAACGAAGAAAATCGTTGATCCGAAGATCAAAGTGACCGCAACCTGCGTCCGCGTGCCGGTGTTCGTTGGCCATTCCGAAGCGGTGAATATCGAATTTGAGGAATTTCTCGACGAAGACGAAGCCCGTGACATCCTGCGCGAAGCACCGGGCGTCATGGTCGTCGATAAGCGCGAGGATGGAGGTTACATCACCCCCGTCGAATGCGTTGGCGATTACGCGACCTTTATCAGTCGCATCCGTCAGGATTCCACCATTGATAACGGGATCAACCTGTGGTGCGTCTCGGATAACCTGCGCAAGGGGGCGGCCTTGAACGCTGTGCAGATCGCCGAGCTATTGGGACGGCGGATACTGAAAAAAGGGTAACCAACAAATCAATGCCCCGCGACACAGGTCGCGGGGCATCGACAGTTTGGTGACTCTTTATGGAATAACCCTATCGACGATTCGATTGTGGCGCTGTGCGATTCCGCACTTTGCCTGACCACCAGTCATGAATTGCCATGTGGCAATTCTTTATGGTATTGTTTTACTTACATAAAATACAATTGCCGTCTGGCAATTGTCCTCCAGATTTTCCCGAAATTTATTTTTCCAAGGATTGTCGGTTGGGATGCGTCCAATTGGTATCGCTAAACAAACGAGGCTAATATGCGAACGACCCACCTTGATCCGGCACCCGATCCGCGCGACACTTCCCCACGGCTTTCAACAGGAGGAGTTGCGATGCGCGGTGCTCTGTTAACAACAACGTTTCTGGTTTTGGCCAGTCCGGTTTGGTCCGACACATTCACCCTGAACAGCCAGGTGACTTCTGCAACTGTATACCCTTCGGGCGCAACCCTTGTCCGGTCGACAGAGTTTGATGTTCCCGCGGGCTCGCATAGGCTGTTGATCGGGGACATTCCCGCCAATATCGATACCTCTAGCTTGCGCATCCGGTCGGCGGATGGGGTAACGATTGGAGCAACGGCAATCCGCACAGACCGTCTGCCACCCGATGATCGCGAGATTGAAGCGCGCAAGGTGATCGAAGACCAGATCGACGCGCAACGTGACCTGATCCGCGAACGCACCTCGGCACGCACAGCGATTGCACTGGAGATTGATGCTGCCAAGGTGCGGTTGGATTTTCTCGACTCATTGGCCGAGGGTCAAGAAAACGGGGCAGAACGGCCGACGAATGAAAGCCTGAGTGACCTGATCACCTTGATCGGGACCGAGTCGCTTCGGGCCATGCAGGACGCTCATGATGCGCGGCTGCGGATCGAGGCTATCGACCGCGAGATCGCCGATTTGAAAGAGGAACTCGATCGGCTGGAACAGGAATTGGCGGCGGTGGCATTGCCTCTGACGGATCGCCTCGTTCTCAGCATTGACATCACAGCTGAAACCGCATCGTCGGGTCAATTGTCACTGGAATATGTGACCGGCAACGCCCGTTGGTCCCCGGTTTATGACGTTCGCCTTGCCAGCACGGAAACGACTTTGACCATATCCCGGCAAGCACTTCTGGCGCAGGGTACCGGGGAAAGCTGGGAGGGGGTTGCCGTAATCTTGTCAACCGCACGTCCCAATCTGCAATTGGCCCCGTTCGAGCTATCCCCACAATTTGCCTTCCTCTACGATGAAATCGCCGTGCGACGTGAGGCGACGACTGCTGGCGTCGCCATGATGGATATGGCAATGGAAGCAGCACCTGTTGTGATGGAGGAAAACGCACCCGCGTTTGCGCCGGTCGAGCTGAGCTTTCAGGGGCTGACGGCTGTATATGCGCTGCCCGGGGTGGTTACACTTGATGGCGATGGCACCGAAAGCCTGTTCACCATCGATACAACAGATTTTGATGCCACCTTGACGGCACAGGCAACGCCGATCCTAGATGAATCCGTTTATCTGATGGCGGGATTTACCAATAAAGCGAGCGCCCCCTATCTACCGGGTCGTGCCAGCATGTATCGCGACGGGGCCTTTGTTGGCACATTCGGGATGCCGATGATTGCCGCGGGTCAGGAACGTGAACTGCCCTTTGGCGTGATCGAGGGTCTGACCGCAACACGCGAGACGGAGTTTCGAGAAACTGGGGAAAGCGGCTTGTTGACAACCTCGAACGATCGCGAGGAGCGGTATCTTCTGACGGTAAGCAACACAACGAACCGCAACTGGGATATCCGACTTCTGGATCGGGTCCCCTATTCCGAGGAAGAGGATCTGGAGATAGACTTCACCGCCCGCCCGGTTCCCACCGAAACAAATATCGACGGTAAACGCGGCGTTCTTGCTTGGGATTTCACTTTGCCTGCCGGTGGCGAGCAAAACGTCAGCTTTGGATACACACTCGGCTGGCCCGAAGATAAGGAACTGGGTTTCCAATAACACTAATTAACACAATCACCGGCCCGATCAGGGCCGGTGATATTCTAATCGAAATGATACGGGGTTAAACCGGTTTGAACCGCCCCTCGCCCGCGTCGAAATATTCCAATCCGCCATCGCGGATATCGTTCCACAATCCATGCAGGCTGAGAGAGCCATCTTTCACGGCTTCCTCGACAAAAGGGAAGGTCAACAGGTTTTCCAGACTGATGATCACACCCTGTTTTTCCATCGCAGTCTGTTTGTTTTCGGCTTGCGAAATCCGGTCATAGCCCGGACGCAGCAGGTCGATCCAGTTTCCGATAAACGATGACGAATCTTCGAATTCTGCGCCATGGCCTTCGCACATGGAAACACAGGCCGCGACGCCACCGCAGTCGGAATGGCCGACAACCAGAAGATTCGACACTTTCAGATATTTCACCGCATATTCAATCGCAGCCGAGGTGCCGTGCAGTTCACCATCAGGTTTGTAAGGCGGGACCAGATTGGCAATGTTGCGGTGGATGAAGAACTCGCCGGTTTCCGCACCAAAGATCGCCGTCACATGCACGCGACTGTCGCAACAGGAAATAATCATCGCACGCGGGCGTTGGCCCTCGTCAGCAAGGCGGGCATACCACGCTTTGTTTTCTTCGAACTGGGTTGCCTTCCAGCCGGCGAACCGTTTGGACAAATAGGTCGGCAGGGGCTTTGCATGAATCATTGGCGGTTCCTTTCCAGACTGCATTTGCGTTGAATTGCCGTCAATTTCAAGGCTGTGAAAACAGCTAACACTTTTTTTAGACCTGTTTTGTAAGGTCGGCCTTCGAGAGACTAGGTTGGTTACTATGATGCAGATATTCAAAATGCAAACAACTGAGACTGTGAATGGCGCGATCGATACCGATATCGTCAATTCCCTGCGCAATGCCGTCGGGGATCGACGCTATCAGGAAATTGCCGAAGATGCCGTGTTTTTGCTGGCCGAACGTCTGGGTCATTTGGACAAGGCCATGGGCGCGGGCGATTTTGCCAATTGCTATCGGCATGCCGTCAGTATTGCTGGTATCGCCAGCCAAATCGGCATGTTGCGGGTCGGGCAAATCGCCCAGCATGTGATGGAATGCGCCAAGGCCGAAGACATGGTGGCGCTGCATGCGGTGATCGGGCGATTGAACCGGGTCACGGAATTGTCTCTGTCATCGGTGTTTGACGATGGCGTTTAATCTTCTGATCGGTTTGTGCGTCGCTTTGCTGGTTTTGTTGCCGATTCTCAGTTGCATAATCCTGCGTCGGCGAATGCGGAAGACGGTTGCGTTGACTGGTCAGCATATATCCACCACCCGTTCAGACTGACACACAAGATTCCGGCGCGGCGTGGGCTTTTTGTCGTGATGGGGTGTCCGTGAAGTAATTCAGGTTGTAATCCAGCCTATCGAATCAAGGTCAACCTTACGTGGGCGACAGTTTGCAGTGTGACCAGAATGTTTGGTGACCCATCAGGCATCTATCAGCTTGCGGTTCGCTGCCGGTAAGCTAGGTTTAGGCGGTGACGAACAGGAGACTTCGCAATGCCCGCCCGATTTGCCGAACCCAGCGAATTTGCCACGCCGATCCACGTGATCCCCAAGGACCAACGCCTGCCCGACGAACTGAAGCACGCGGCGGGCTGGATAGCTACGCACAAATTTGATGGTTCATTGGGCCAGGTTTTGATGGTTCCCGGCAAGAAAAAGCCGGTCGAGGCCGTGCTGGTCGGTTGGGGTAACAAATCGGATCGCATGCGCAGCCGTTTTCATCTGGCCCATGCAGCACGATCACTTCCTGCGGGTAGCTATTATATCTATGCCGGCCTGTCCCGTGCAGAACAGGAAATTGAAACCTTGGGGTGGCTTTTGGAGCAATATCGCTTCACGGCCTACAAACCTCGGCCTTCGGACCCGGCAGAGCTGATCGCCCCTTATGACATCGACAGTTCGCGGATCGAAATCTTGGCCAGTGGCGAGTATCTGACCCGTGATCTGATCAACACTCCCGCCAATGATATGGGCCCCGAGGCGCTACAAGTAGCGTTCGAAAAGCTGGCCGGGGAATTTGGTGCGCAGGTCGAGGTCACAAGTGGCGACCGCCTAAAAGACGGCTTTCCGATGATCCACGCTGTCGGTCGCGCCGCGGATCAGGCGCCGCGGCTTCTGGACATGCGCTGGGGGGCATCCGACGCGCCCAAGGTGACGCTGGTCGGCAAAGGCGTTTGCTTTGACACGGGCGGTCTGGACATCAAGCCGCCATCGTCCATGGGACTGATGAAAAAGGACATGGGCGGGGCGGCGAATGTCATGGGTCTGGCGCGGATGATCATGGCGTTGAACCTGCCGGTTCGTTTGCGCGTTCTGGTCCCGGCGGTTGAAAATTCGATTAGCGCAGGAGCGTTTCGGCCAGGTGATATCCTGACTTCCCGCAAGGGTCTGACCGTAGAGATCAACAATACTGATGCCGAAGGGCGTCTTGTGCTCGCCGATGCGCTGACCTATGCGGACGAAGAAACGCCCGAACTGTTATTCTGCATGGCCACCCTGACCGGCGCGGCCCGGGTGGCGTTGGGGCCGGACCTCCCGCCATTTTACACCGATAATGATACACTCGCGAAGGATATCTATGCTGCGACCCGACGGGTCGAAGACCCTTTGTGGCAAATGCCGTTCTACAAACCTTACGAGGCGATGATCGAACCGGGCATTGCTGACCTCGATAATGCGCCCGGTGGCGGGTTTGCCGGGTCGATCACCGCCGCCCTGTTCCTGCGCCGCTTTGTCGACAAATCCAACGGGTTCGCGCATTTCGACATTTACGGCTGGACACCTGATGCCAAACCTGGCCGTCCCAAAGGTGGTGCCGCGCAGGGTATTCGCGCCCTGTTGCAGGTGCTGGAAGACCGCTACAAATCCTGAAGCTCGGCCTTCAGTTTTGCCTTGTCCTGATCGCTTAGCAATCGCCAATCCATATCACGCAGGCCTGCCTCTATCCCCCAAAGGAAATTCAGGCTGACACGTTTGTCGAAGGTAAATTTCAAGCGACGATAGGCATCGATTGCCCCGATGTCGCGCAATTCCTCGACAGTTGTGATCCCGACCTCCTCGAGCATCGCAGCTGATGTGGGACCAAGGTTGCGCAGGTGGCGGATCGGGGTCATCCGTTTTCCCTGAGCACCACCCCCGCCAAGTAAAGCGAGCCGCAAATCAGGATGCGGGCGTTTGGATCGCGGGCAATGATGGCATGGATGGCGCTGGTAATATCTGCTGCAACCTCTGCCTCCATCCCCACCGCGTGCGCCGCTGCAACGGTTTCTTCGGCGCTCAATGTCGCCGCCTGTTCCGGGATCGTCACCCCATAAAGCTGTTTCGTCAGGGGGGCGAGCGGGCGCAAATAGCCCTTCACGTCCTTGGTGTTCAGCATCCCGCAGATCAGATAGGTCGGTTTATCCTGCAACCGCTGCAATGCCTCCGCGACGGCGGCCCCACCGGCGGGATTGTGACCTCCGTCAAGCCAAAGCTCCGCCTGACCCGCCTCTTCCGAGAGTGGTCCGCGGCGGAGCCGCTGCATACGCGCAGGCCAAACGGCCTTGGTCAGCGCTGCCTGACAGGCTGCTTCGGGCTTAGCCAGCGCCCGCAACGCCGCCAAAGCCGCCCCGCCATTTTGCACCTGATGGGCGCCCAGCAGCGCAGGCATTGGCAGGTCCAAAAGGCCATTTTCGTCCTGATAGACCATCCGCCCACGTTCTTCCCAGACATGCCAGTCCTGCCCGTATTTCAGCAGCGCTGCGCCGACTTTCTCGGCTTCTGCCTCGATCACGGCCATTGCCGCATCTTCCTGCGGGCCGACCACGCAATAGACCCCGTCCTTTAGGATCCCGGCTTTTTCGGCGGCGATTTCTTCGATCGTGTCGCCAAGATAATTCTGATGATCCAGACTGACCGGCGTGATCACACAAAGGCGCGGCGTTTCGACCACATTGGTTGCATCCAGCCGCCCGCCTAACCCCACTTCAAGCAGCGTGTAATCTGCTGGGGTGCGAGACATGGCAAGTAACGCTGCGGCTGTCGTGATCTCGAAATAGGTGATCGGCACGCCGCCATTGGCGCGTTCGCATTCGTCCAGAACTTCGGTCAGGGCATCCTCGGTGATAAGTTCCCCGGCCAGCCGGATCCGCTCATGAAACCGTGCCAAATGCGGCGAAGTATAGGCATGCACTTTTGCGCCTGTTGCTTCCAGCCCCGCACGGATCATCGCCTGTGTCGACCCCTTCCCATTCGTCCCAGCCACATGAATCACCGGGGGCAAATGCCGTTCAGGATGACCAAGGCTCGCCAGAATGCGGTGCATCCGGTCCAGCGTCAGGTCGATGATTTTCGGGTGAAGCGACATCATCCGTTCCAGAATGACGTCGCTTGATGGCTGGCTCACTTTTCAGCGCTCGCAGCTTTGTCTGCCTCTGGCGCCTTATCCTCGGCCTTTGGTTTTTCAAGTGTCGGGGCAGGCAGATCACCCTTCACATGCGGAGGCTTTTTCGTCAGCATGCGGGTGATTGTGATCAACTCCTCGCGCATGGCGGTGCGATGTGTCACGCGGTCCAGAATCCCGTGATCCAGCAGATATTCGGATCGCTGGAACCCTTCGGGCAGTTTCTCGCGGATGGTCTGTTCAATCACGCGCGGTCCCGCAAAACAGATCAAAGCATTGGGTTCAGCAATGTGAATATCACCCAACATCGCATAGGACGCCGTTACGCCCCCTGTAGTCGGATGCGTCAGCACCACGATATAGGGCAGCCCGGCGTCCTTAACCATTTCGACAGCGACCGTCGAGCGCGGCATTTGCATTAGGGACAGGATCCCCTCCTGCATCCTCGCCCCACCAGCGGCAGAGAACAGGATCAGCGGGGCCTTTAGCTTCACCGCTCGTTCGGCGGCGGCGATGATGGCGTTGCCGACATACATCCCCATGGACCCACCCATGAACGAAAAATCCTGCCCCGCGCAGACAACCTTGACGCCACCCAGGTCACCTTCGGCGACCAGCATGGCCTCTTTCTCGTTGGTCTTTTTGCGGGCTTCGCGCATCCGGTCGGGATAGCGTTTCTGATCCTTGAAATGCAGAGGGTCGGCCAGCGGTTCTGGCACGTCCACCTCGACAAATACCCCATTGTCGAACAGCGCGGTGAAGCGTTCGCGTGGGGTGATGTGCATGTGATGGTCGCAGTTCGGGCAGGTGTTCAGCGCTTCCGTCAGTTCGCGGTGGAACAGCATGTTCCCGCATTCTTCACACTTGGTCCACAGATTGTCCGGTGTTTCGCGGCGCGAAAACAACGAGTTGATCTTGGGGCGGACGACGTTTGAAATCCAGTTCATGGAGGTGGCGACCCTTTCTAACCTGTTACTCTCTACCTAATTCAGCCTCTGCCGATTCACAAGCGGCGGCGTTTGCTGATCGCAAGGAATACACCATAAAGCGCGACCGTAATCACCAGCGAGAACATGATCCCCAGCGCAGCTTCGGGAGATTTCGGGTTTGCTGTGCTTAGGAAAAGCGCGCCGCCGCTAGCCTGTCCGGGTAGCGCGATAATGATAAGGGCAAAGACATTATTCGCAAAATGGATGCCCATCGCAGCCGACAATGTGCCGACACGTGATGTCAGATCAGCAAGCAAGATACCCAGCACCGACGCGTTCGCCACGACCAACCAGACATTGTTGCCGAAAACTGTTGTATTGTAGTGCAAAGCGCCAAACACCAAAGATGGCGCTACCATCCAGACCCAGCGGCTTTGGAACCGGGCCGCCAGTTGCTGCAAAAGGTATCCGCGAAACACAATTTCCTCGGCTGCGGTCTGGAAAAATGTCAGGACCAGCATACTCAGCGCAAGGGGAATCCAGTCAACAACGGAATATTGCTGTGGGGGCTCTGTCGTCAGAAAGTTGATCACCACAGATACGATCAGATAAAGCGACATCACAATCGCACCAATCTGCCATATCCGCCAATCGATCCGTCCATTTGAAGAGATAATTGTCAGAAAACTGCGTTTGTGCAGATATCGGGTAACGATCCATGCGGCGGGAATCAAACACCACAACAACCCAATCGAGAGTGCGCTGGCAAAGAAGGTGCGTCCCTGCGTCAGTTGAATAATAAACGCATATCCAGCACCCATCATCTGGCGTTCGCGAATGTACCAGAATACCAACAAAATCGATGCGGCAAACACTAGTCCTATTGCCAATATCAGGACAAAGCCGATCAAAGTCCGCCACCATTCCGACCGAGCACGCGCAGGATCGACATAGGCGTCGAACGCCAGAGGGAACATGGTGGGCATCGGAACCTCGTTTGCTGCTCGGGCAGACCGTATCAGGGGAAAAATCCACCCGCAACGCTTGAGATTCCCCGCGCCCTTGCCTAAGGATTGTGCCAGCCACGTCTTAGGGGGAGTAACCAGCAGATGACGACCGCAAAATTTGACAAATCCAAACTGCCCAGCCGCCATGTAACCGAAGGTCCGGCGCGAGCCCCGCATCGGTCCTATCTTTACGCGATGGGCCTGTCGGAGGAGGAGATTCACCGCCCCCTGATCGGCGTCGGCACCTGCTGGAACGAAGCAGCACCCTGTAACATCGCACTGAACCGTCAGGCGCAGGCCGTGAAGCTGGGTGTCAAAGCCGCCAGCGGCACGCCACGCGAATTCACAACAATCACCGTCACAGACGGGATTGCGATGGGACATGAAGGGATGCGGGCCTCGCTCGCCAGCCGTGAGGCGATTGCAGATACGGTGGAACTGACCATGCGTGGCCATTGCTATGATGCGCTGGTCGGATTGGCAGGATGTGACAAATCCCTGCCGGGCATGATGATGGCGATGGTGCGGCTGAACGTGCCGTCGGTGTTCATGTACGGCGGGTCGATCCTGCCGGGTCGCCATAACGGCCATGACGTGACCGTGCAGGACGTATTCGAAGCCGTTGGGCAGCAGCAGGCGGGAACCCTGTCAAATTGCGAGCTGGAAAAGCTGGAAAAAGTCGCCTGTCCATCCGCAGGGGCCTGTGGCGGCCAGTTCACCGCCAACACCATGGCCTGTGTGTCCGAAGCGATTGGCTTGGCCCTGATGAATTCCGCCGGGGCGCCCGCGCCTTACGAAAGCCGCGACCAGTACGGCGAGGCGTCAGGCCGTGCGGTCATGAACCTGATCGCGAAAAACATCCGTGCGCGGGATATTGTGACGAAAAAAGCGTTGATCAACGCCGCCCGGGTTGTGGCAGCGACAGGTGGATCCACGAATGCGGGTCTGCATCTGCCAGCCATTGCACATGAGGCCGGGATTGATTTCACGCTGGATGATGTCTGTGACATCTTCAACGACACCCCTTATTTCGTCGACCTGAAACCGGGTGGGCAGTATGTGGCCAAAGACCTTTATGAGGTCGGCGGGGTTCCCGTGGTTCTGAAGGAATTGCGCAAAGAAGGTCTGATCTATGAGGATTGCATGACCGCATCCGGCCGCACCATGGGCGAGGAGCTGGACCTGATCGAAGGTGATGCGGACGGCAAGGTGATCTATCCGATTTCCAGCCCGATTTCGAAAACCGGAGGTGTAACGGGCCTCAAAGGCAACCTCGCCCCCGATGGCGCGATTGTTAAGGTCGCTGGGATGACCGCGGATCAGCTGGTCTTTACTGGCCCGGCCCACGTGTTCGAATGCGAAGAAGATGCGTTCGCTGCCGTTCAGAAGCGCGAGTATAAGGAAGGCGAGGTCATCGTCATCCGCAACGAAGGCCCCGCTGGCGGTCCGGGTATGCGCGAGATGCTGGCCACCACCGCCGCGCTGTCAGGCCAAGGTATGGGCAAGAAGGTCGCGTTGATAACCGATGGGCGGTTCAGCGGCGCGACGCGTGGGTTCTGTGTAGGCCATGTTGGACCCGAAGCCGCACATGGCGGACCAATTGCGATGTTGCGCGATGGTGACATGATCACGTTGAACGCTTTGACTGGGGAAATCTCGGTTGACCTAACGGATGACGAGCTGGCCGAACGCAAGAAGGGCTGGAACGGACCACGGGAAACGATCTATGCCTCGGGTGCGCTGTGGAAATATGCTCAGCAGGTGGGTTCGGCCAAGTTTGGCGCGGTGACCCATCCGGGCGCCAAAATGGAAAAGCATGTTTATGTGGACCTTTAAGGGTCACATCCGGGGCGGCGTTGCTGCCGCCCTCCTTGTCCTTATGGGTTGTGCGGGCGGACAAGAACATTTGTCGCCCGGCGTTGATCCGGTGCCGCGAATTGTGACGGTAACTTCGGGTGGTGTTCCGGTGAATATCGCGGCCCCGGAAGGGTTTTGTGTAGACCGCGCGACGATTGACGAAAATCCACGTGGCGTGTTCATGTTCTTGTCTGATTGCCACATTATGGAGAATGGACGGGGCGCACGCACACCGATCACCGCAATCCTGACGGCCAGTGTCTCGCCTTCGGGCTTGCCGGGGGTGGAACAAGGGTTGCAGCCCGCATTGACGGCATTAGCTCGGTTTCTGGAAACACCGGTGGGAACCTTTACCCTGTCGAAAAGCAACGTCGAAGGATCGGTGACGATTTTAGAGTCTAAACAATCCGAACGGGCGCTGTATCTGCTGATAGAAGACCGTGCCTATAACACGCAAGCCGGGGCATCACAGCGCTTTTGGCGCGCCTTCTCCGAAGTGAACGGGCGGTTGGTTGCGCTGTCGGTCACTGGATATTCGCAAAACGATCCGGACGAAGAACGGGCTTTGCGTATCATCCGTGCCTTCATGCAAACCACGTTGGATGCAAATCAAGTCATGGCAGCGAATTGATATGCGAACCCTAAAGCGCGGTGAGCGCGAACGTTTCTCTATCGAAATTCCGGCCGATTTTGATCTGCCGCCTAAGACGCAATGGGGCTATACCCCAGCGTTGTGGCAGCACAATTTTGACTCGGAAACAGTTGGGAATATCCTGACCGGGACAGAAATTGCGCCGCGCGTGACCCTGCATCATGATGCTGAAAGCGTCGATATGCGGATCGCGCCCGTAGAAAATTCCGCCGCCTTATCATTCGATATCCGGGAGTTTTCCGGGGGCTTTCTTTCGCTTGCCTTCGGGTTTCCCGAAAGTGATGCCAAAGCAATTCAGCGCCATGATCTGATCCGCATCGCCATACAGTCCGAAGCAGCAGAACAATTCAAAGCCTATGCGCGTTTAAACCTGAAGCATGGTCCGAACAATGAACAGATTGTGCGAATGATCGACATTGGTCAGGACGGGTTTGCCGAATTCGATATTTTCTATACCGAATTCGAGCCAACACGGGCTTCGGATGCCTGGATTGATTTGATCATCAACGAGCCTCAGGGTAAGTCCTTCACCCTGAAGCAAGTGGTGATATTGCGGCGTGTTCGCGCGACGCTATAGCCCTAACGGGTCTCGATAACTGCCGGGGCGCCGACACAAGCGAAGGTCATCAATGTTTCCATGTTTCTGGAAGGTGGAACATATGCAGCGCCAAAGAACCCGCCACTGTTCTGATCAATGAAAACCGCGGGTGTTCGGCTGATTTCGCGATAGCCATTCGGGCAATAGGGGCTGATCTGATAGTTGAACCCATTTTGCTGTTCCCGACTGCTGAGAAGTTCGTTGTATCGCACGGGAACCTGATACACTTGAGCTCCATTGTCGAAACCAACAAAATTTGAAGCCTCATATTCGGCACAGGCAGCCAGAAAAAACACCGGAACCACAGATAATTTTGCGAGAAATTTCATGATAAAACATCCTTTTTACAATAGGTTAGACATTAAATTTGCCTTTCCGGCCTGTCAACAAGTTCCGAGTTTTCCTTGATCGAATTCCTCAGCCGCTTTAGGGTTCGGACAATGATAAATCGGGGGTCTGGTATGGCGATACATCGGAAAGTTACAGGTTTGGTTCTGGCGCTTGCAATAGCAACGGGTGCGCAAGCACAAAATGTGCCGTGCGGTGGGGATTTCAACAGTTTTCTATCAGGGTTGGCCAGCGAAGCAGCCCAGCGCGGTATTCCGCAGAATGCCATAAACGCCACTTTGTCCGGGGCACGGCTGGATCAATCAGTGCTGAACCGTGATCGCGCCCAAGGTGTTTTCAAACAGACATTTCTGGAATTCTCGCAACGGTCGGTCAGCGGATATCGCATGAATAACGGCGCCGCGAATATGCAAAAATTCGCGGCGGTCTTCCAGCGTGCCTATAGTCAGTTTGGTGTGCCCCCCGAAGTCATCACCGCCTTTTGGGCGCTGGAAACGGATTTCGGGGCGGTGCAGGGGGATTTCAACACGGTAAACGCACTGGTGACCTTGGCATATGACTGCCGTCGGCCAAATTTGTTCCGCCCGCAGGTGTTTGCCGCGATGGAGCTGGTCGCCCATGGCGATCTGGACCCGCGCAACACCACCGGCGCCTGGGCGGGGGAAATCGGCATGGTTCAGATGCTGCCTCACGACATCCTGACAAAAGGGATTGATGGGGATGGGGATGGACATGTGACGCTGAAAACCTCGGCACCGGACGCGATCATGACCGCCGCGAACATGATCAGTTCGCTGGGCTGGCGTCCCGGCGAACCCTGGCTGATCGAGGTTAGCGCCCCCCAGAATATCCCGTGGGAACAGTCCGGCCTGCATACAAAGCTGTCGGTCCAGCAATGGGCTCAGATGGGGATCACGGCGCGGAACGGGAATATGCCGTCATCCGGTCAAGCTTCGCTTCTGGCGCCACAGGGGCGGCTTGGTCCGATCTTCTTAGCCTTTCCGAACTATGATGTTTACTTGGAATGGAACCAAAGTTTTATTTATTCCACCACCGCCGCCTATTTTGCGACCCGCTTGGGCGGTGCGCAAAGATATGATCAAGGGAATCCCGAGCCGGGCTTGAACGACAGCCAGATGCGGCGGTTACAAGAAATCTTGCAGGCGCGCGGATATGATGTCGGTGGCATTGACGGCATTCTGGGATCGGGCACACGTGATGCTGTCCAAGCGGAACAGATCCGTTTGGGCCTGCCTGCGGATGCCTGGCCGACAGCAGCGTTGCTGAACCGATATTAAGGGAGGCGCCCCCCGAACCTGTTTCGTGACGTTTCGCCCGATGTGGATGGTCTACCGTTTAGGGCAAATCATCATATTTGCGCAATTCGCGTTCCAGTCGCCGGATATCGCGTCGAATTTCGCGTAAATCCGCCAGCAAGAATTGCTGAAGCTCCACCTGCTCGGGGGTTAATTCGCCGGTAAATTCGGTGGCAAGACGGGTCAGAATAACGTCTTCCATATCTTCCAAATCATCGATCTGGGACTCGATTTCATAATAGCGCTGGCCATAAAAATTCGCCAATCGCAACGCATCACGATTTCCCTCGCAAACGGGGTTAAGGTCGCGTCCCGAGCGCCCGATACGATAGGCGTTTTCGGCGGTGCAATACTCCTTCAACCCTTCGGCGCGATAGCGCAGCCACGTCTGCACATCAGGGGTAATGCCAAATTCTGAACAGGCCTCGCGGTGATTGTTTATGTAGCTTTCGAGTTGCCCATTCACACCATCTCGCAAACCGATCGACGCCCAGTCCCCTTGGCGACAGGCATCTTCGGACAGCGACGCGCAAGACGCCAGCAAGGGCAGAAATGCAACAAAAATAAGTCTTTTCAACATCTTTTCCTTACCTCACTTTTGCCACACTATGCTGCACAATGCGCAGTCTATCGAGACTCGTTTCGATCAATTTGATGTATATAGCATTCCTTGGCGGGAGTAGAAAATGTTCATTACTTGGAGGCAAACCGGTTGGCTTTTGATCGCCACGCTCGCCTTCTTTACCGTTCTTTTCTTGAATTTTCCGCAGATTGATCTGTGGTTCTCGTCGTTCTTTTTCTCGGGTGCATTCACTCAGCGTGGCAATCCGACATTTGAGTTCATCCGGTATATCTTTATCGATGGCCTGACCATTATTGCGATTCTGTCAGTTATTATGCTTATCCGCAGTCTGATGATCGGTAGCCGTCGGGCGGTTCCGATTCAGGTTTGGGGCTTCATCGTTTCCACCTTCATGGCGGGTCCCATCATCATGGCCAACGGGATTTTCAAATCCTATTGGGGCCGCGCCCGGCCAGCCGAGGTGGAGTTCTTTGGCGGATCCAGCGATTTTACGCCGCCGATATTGATCGCCGATCAATGTGAGCGGAACTGTTCCTTTGTCTCGGGCGAAGGCAGCGCGATTGCCACGTTCATTATCGTGTTTGCCGTCGTGATTTGGCCAAACATGTCCCGACGCTGGAAAGCAGCGACCCTGTATGTCGGTCTTCCGTCGTCAATAGTTGGGATCGCGTTGCGGATTATTACGGGCCGGCATTTTCTAAGTGATACGATCTTTGCTGTGCTGTTTTGTGCTGCAATCGCCTGGGCGTTCTTTCAGATTTTTGACATGCGCCTGTATCGACGTGGCCTGACCTGGAGCAATCTGAAACGTGATTTGTCAAAGGCGAAGCCGCGCGACGACGTCGGCGTCGCCGGGACTGGCAAGTAACGATACAGCATCCCGCTGCGTCATCCAGACCTCGGTATGATGTGGTTCGGTTGGGGCGGAACGTTGCAGGATAGGGCGGCATAGATAAATATGGCACAGTTTGCGCGCCCACAGGTCATAGTCCGGCATATGGGTATAGCGTTGATATACCGTCAACTTGCGTATCGGGGCGACCACCCAACCGGTTTCCTCGCGCACCTCGCGGTGAAGCGCCTGTAGCGGACTTTCACCCGGATCAATCCCGCCTCCCGGCAATTGGAATTCGGTGATGTCAGACTGTTCTTCGGTGACCAGAAGCGACCGGCCGGAAAGGATAACCGCATACGCGCCAGCGCGGTCGGTATAGGTCTGCCCACGTTTGATTTGTCCGTAACATTTCATGTGACCGTGATGACACAAGTTTGCGTGGGCTTCACGACATTTTCGCGCGTCGGGCTATCAGAAAGGCTTTTTCGGCGTCGTTGCGGCTAAGCGCGATGGCGTGATCATAGGCCGTGTTTGCCTCTTCCCTATGGCCCAGTCGGGCCAACAGGTCCGCACGCGCCGCATGAAATGGCTGATAGGTTGCCAACACATCGGACAATGCATCAACAACGGATATCGCCTTGGCAACATCACCACTATTCGCCAAAGCGACCGCCCGGTTTAACGCCACGATTGGTGAACCGGTCATTTCGTATAGCGTTTGATAGAGAGCCAATATCTGCGGCCAATCTGTTTCCGACCAGTTCTTTGCAGTTGCGTGAAGCGCGCTGATCGCCGCTTGAATCTGATAAGGGCCGGGTTGCCCTTGCGCCAATGTGCTTAACAGGATTCCAGTTGCCTGCGTTATTTCCGCATGATCCCACATACGACGATCTTGATGTTCTAGCGAGATCAACACTCCATTCACATCCTCGCGCGCGGCGCGTCTGGCGTGGTGTAATCGGATCAGCGCCAACAAACCGCTGACTTCGGGATCCGGCAACAGTTTATACAAAATGTCAGCAAGGCGAACGGCCTCTAACGCTAGATCATGGCGCGATAGGGTTTGCCCTTCATACGCGGAATAGCTTTCATTGTAGATCAGATAGATCACCGCCAACACCGAGTGCAGCCGTGCTGGCAAATCATCGGCTTCTGGCACGACATAAGCAATGCCAGCATCGCGGATTTTCGCCTTGGCGCGTGAAAGACGCTGATTCATGGTCGATTCTGACGTCAGGAAGGCGCGGGCAATCTCGCGCGCAGTCAGGCCGCATAACGTACGCAAGGTCAACGCAACTCGTGCGTCTTCAGACAAAGCTGGGTGGCAGCAGGTGAAAATCAGGCGTAGACGTTCGTCGGGCACGATTTCGTCTTGCTCGTTCATTGAGACATCCTCGTGCAGCAGGCGAATTGTCTGTTCTGTCAAGTCCGAAGACCGCGTCTTTGACCTGCGCAATCTGTCAATCGCACGTCGCCGCGCCACGCTAAGAAGCCACGCGCCACCATTGCTAGGAATACCACGTTCAGGCCAGGCGCGCGCCGCCTCTACCAACGCGTCGGCAAGAGCATCTTCGGCCAGATCGAAATCCCGCAGTTGAGCGATTAACGCCGCGAGTACTTGCCCGGACTCCTGACGGAATATCCGGGCAAGCGTGGTGCTATCACCACTCAATGGTTAACACGGGGCGAACCTCAATCGTGCCATAGGTCGCTGTTGGAATTTTCGCAGCCCATTTCAGGGCCTCGTCCAAGTCTTTGCAGTCGAGTAGGTAGTATCCACCCAACACCTCTTTGGTTTCCGCAAATGGTCCGTCTGTGATCGCAGGCTTATTATCCCGCACCTGAACCGAACTGGCGGTCGAGACTGGTTGCAGTGCGTTGCCTTCGATCAGAACGCCGGCGGCGGCGGCCTCCTCGCCAAATTTGTGATAGTCTCCCATCAGATCCCCGGGGTAGGACGACTGACTTCCGTCCACCGAATAGATCAATGCCATGAATTTCATTTTCTTTCCCTTTTTTTAGCCAAAGCCACGACTGTGACTTCTGCTAGTACGACGCATAGCATTGGCGATTTTCGACACAGCTGCAAAATTTTTTTCAAAAAATTCGCACAGCGCTTCACCGACCCGCATAATTCCAGTAGGAATGGCACGGCGTTAACGTAGAAGGGCACAATGACGAAAATCTGTTTTCTTCTTCTGTGTCACAAGAACCCCGCCCAGATTATCGAACAGGCGAAGTTGCTGACGAGTGCGGGGGATTTTATCGCGATCCATTTTGACGCGCGCGCCAGGCAATCTGACTTCCAGATGCTGAAGTCTGAGCTGGGCGAAAATCCAAATGTCTGTTTTGCACAGCGGGTAAAATGCGGCTGGGGAGAGTGGTCTTTGGTACAGGGCTCTTTAAACGCCCTGAATGCCGGATATGATGCGTTTCCCGAGGCGACGCATTTCTATATGGTGAGTGGGGATTGTGCCCCGATTAAGCCCATCGGGCATATGCGCAAATTTCTGAGTGCGCGTTCGATAGATTACATCGAACATCACGATTTTTTCAAAAGCGACTGGATCAAGGTCGGCTTCAAGGAAGAGCGGCTGGTCTACCGGCACTGGTTCAACGAACGCAACAACAAGAAACTGTTTTATGCTTCGGCTGCTGCCCAGAAATTTCTGGGGTTGGAACGCGAACTTCCAAAGGGTCTGCATATCATGATCGGTTCGCAATGGTGGTGTCTGCGTCGCAGCACAATCACCAAGTTATTAGACCTGATCAAACGTCGGCCTGACATCATTAAATTCTTCAAGACCACATGGATTCCGGACGAGACATTCTTTCAAACACTGGCACTTCACATCGTGCCACGTGATGAGGTCGAATCCCGCACCCTGACATTTTTGTCATTCTCCGATTACGGGATCCCCACAGTTTTTTACGAGGATCATCTGGAATTTCTGCGCGCACAAAACTTCCTGTTTGCTCGCAAGATTTCCGAGAATGCGACGGGGTTACGTAGCGCCCTGGCAAAAGATTTCCAAAGTGATCGCGAAGTGACAACCGGACCGAACGGGCGACAACTGATCAGCTATCTGACAGCGCGTGGGCGCACAGGTGATAGATTTGCCGAACGTTTCTGGGAACGGGGCAGCCGAATAGGGCGACAAAACACCCTTCAGATAATATTGTGTAAAAAATGGCATGTCGGAAAGCGGTTTGCCAACCAGTTTGGCGCCATCGTTCATATTCCATCAATGGGTTATCTGTTCGAGGAGCCGGGTTCCAACCTGCCTGACCTTGGTCAGATTGAACATTCCGAACAGAAACGAAATCGCCACCGTCGGGCGGTATTAAAACTTCTTTTCGAGCGTATGGAGACAAACCGTCTGCTGATCTGCATGGACCCAAGCAATCTGGACACATTGAGAGACTTGGCTGGAGATCGTTGTGAATTGCAGGTTCTGGATGTCGAATGCACCTTTGACGACGAATATCTTGTTGGTCACGCGCAGCGGATCGGTCTGGCAGATCGGCGAGCAACGGTCGAGTCCTCTCGGGGATTGATCACGACCCTTCGCAACAACATCCGCGTCGATCATCTGGACTTGCAGGAAATGGGCTTGCCGGGGCTGTTTGAAGTCAGCGAGAATAGCTCGCAGGAATCCAACGCGGTGGCCCTTGCCGGATTCCTGAAAATCCCGCAACATCGCGCCGAAGATCTCGCCAAACAATTGATATTTGAATAGGGGGCGACATGGCCTACGACTACGACGACCAGAATATTTTTGCCAAAATCCTGCGGGGTGAAATACCCAATAGCACTGTCGCAGAAACTGACCATTCGTTGGCGTTTAACGATATCGCGCCACAGGCACCCATCCATGTGTTGGTTATCCCGAAAGGGGCATATGTGAATTTCGACCACTTTGCCGCCGAAGCGTCAGACGCGGAAATTGTGGATTTTTCGCGGTTAGTTTCAAAAATTACGCAGGATCTGGGTCTCGCACCCGAAGGAAATGGCGAAGGCTATCGACTGATTGCCAATAGCGGTTTAAACGGACATCAGGAAGTGCCGCATTACCATATTCATATCCTCGCAGGCCGACCGCTGGGACCGATGTTGGTAAAATAAGGAGGGTTATATGACAATCGAAGCGCCTGAAACCGTCGAGGTTGACACAAAAACGGTCGCCTGTGATGGCGGTCTTGAACATCCTCGGGTTTGGTTGACCATTGGCGAAGAGGGCTTCGTCGAATGCCCTTATTGCGACAAGAAATTCGTCCTGAAAGAGGGCGCAGGCCACGGCCATTAAAATGGCATTTGGCAAGGGGCATCACCTGCATCTGATTGACGGCTCGGGGTTTATCTTCCGGGCCTTTCACGCCTTGCCCCCCCTGACGCGGAAATCTGACGGGCTGCCAGTAGGTGCTGTGCAGGGGTTCTGCAACATGATCTATAAAATGGTCGAAGATAACACCGGGCCGGATGCGCCGACCCATGTGGCGGTGATTTTCGACTATTCCGGCAAGTCGTTTCGAAATGACATATACCCGGAATACAAGGCTCATCGTCCGCCCGCACCCGAAGATCTTGTGCCCCAATTCCCATTGATCCGCGACGCCACCCGCGCCTTCAACCTGCCCTGTATCGAAATGGAGGGGTTCGAGGCGGACGACATCATTGCCACATACGCCCGTCAGGCCCGCGACGCCGGGGGGCGTGTTACGATTATCTCTTCCGACAAGGACCTGATGCAGCTGGTTGGCGGCGGCGTCGAGATGGTCGATGGGATGAAGAACAAACGGATCGGGATCGAGGAGGTCGAAGAAAAATTCGGCGTCGGTCCCGACCGTGTGATCGATGTGCAATCGCTGGCAGGCGATTCCGTTGATAACGTGCCGGGCGCACCCGGGATTGGGATCAAGACGGCCGCCTTGCTGATCAATGAATATGGCGATCTGGATACGCTGCTGGCCCGCGCCGAGGAGATCACTCAGCCGAAACGCCGCGAAACCCTGATCGAAAAAGCGGATCAGATACGGTTGTCGCGCCAGTTGGTAACACTGGATCAGAACGTACCGGTCGAGGTCCCGCTGGAGGATCTGGAGGTCCGCGATCCCGTCGCATCCGACGTTCTGGCCTTTACCGCGGCGATGGAATTCCGCACCTTGTCGACCCGACTGGCGGAAAAGCTGGGCGTCGATGTCCCCGTTATCGAGGAACCCGCCGCCCCCGGGGCATCGAGCCCCGACGACGGCAGCGCGGATGTTACCGCGCTCACCGCGAAAATTGATGCTTCGACTTACGAGACGGTGAACGACACCGATGCGCTGCAACGCTGGATCGACGCGGCCTATCGCCGGGGGTATGTGGCAGTCGATACCGAAACCACCGGGCTTGACGAAATGGTTGCCGACATTGTTGGCGTCTGTCTGGCCGTTGAACCCGGCGAGGCTTGCTACATCCCGCTTGCCCATATCAAGGGCGAAGGCGATCTGTTCGGCGGGCGCGATCTGGTTGAGGGTCAATTGGATCGCAAAGACACGCTGGCGACGCTTAAGGGAATGTTCGAGGACCCTTCGATCCTGAAAATCGGGCAGAATATGAAATATGACGCCAAGATTTTGGCGCGCTACGGGATCGACATTGCCCCCATTGATGACACGATGCTGTTGTCCTATGCCATGCATGGCGGCCTGCATCGGCACGGGATGGATGAGCTGTCCGAACGCTATTTGGGCCACAAGCCGATCCCGATCAAGGAATTGCTAGGCTCCGGCAAATCGATGAAAACCTTTGACATGGTCCCAATCGAGGACGCAACGAAATATGCGGCCGAGGATGCGGACATCACGCTGCGTCTGTGGAAATTGTTCAAACCGCAACTGTCCGCCAATCAGGTAACGACCGTTTATGAAACCATGGAGCGCCCGCTGATCCCGGTACTGGCCGAGATGGAAATGCACGGCATCAAAGTCGACCGGGATCACTTGTCGCGCATGTCCAACAATTTCGCGCAGTCCATGGCGGGGTTGGAGGACGAGATTCACACCCTCGCCGGACAGGATTTTAACGTCGGCTCTCCCAAACAGCTTGGCGAGATACTGTTCGACAAGATGGGGTTGCCGGGTGGCAAGAAGGGTAAGACGGGGGCTTATGCGACGGGTGCGGATGTTCTTGAGGACCTCGCCGCCGAGGGGCACGAATTGCCCGCAAAAATCCTCGACTGGCGACAGATGTCGAAGCTGAAATCGACCTACACGGATGCGTTGCAGACCTATATCAACAAAGATACCGGTCGGGTCCACACGTCCTATGTCATTTCGGGGGCGTCGACGGGACGGCTAGCCTCCACCGATCCGAATTTACAGAATATTCCGGTGCGCACCGAAGAGGGCCGCAAAATCCGCGAGGCGTTTATTGCCGAGGAGGGAAATCTACTGGTCTCGTTGGATTACAGCCAGATCGAACTGCGCATCCTCGCCCATATTGCCGACATAGTCAGTCTGAAACAGGCGTTTCATGACGGGCTGGACATTCACGCGATGACGGCTTCTGAAATGTTCGACACCCCGATCGAGGGCATGGACCCGATGGTCCGCCGTCAGGCCAAAGCGATTAATTTCGGGGTGATTTACGGGATTTCGGCCTTCGGTCTGGCGCGTAACCTGCGCATCCCGCGCGAGGATGCGAAGCGCTTTATCGACACGTATTTTGAACGCTTCCCTGGCATTCGCGAATATATGGACACCACCATTGAAGGCGCGAAAAAGAAGGGTTACGTCGAAACGCTTTTTGGACGCCGTATCCACACGCCCGAAATCAACGCCAAAGGTCCGCATGCGGGGTTCGCCCAGCGCGCCGCGATCAACGCCCCAATCCAAGGGTCAGCCGCCGATATTATTCGCCGCGCCATGATCCGGATCCCGGATGCAATCCGTCATTTGCCGGCAAAAATGCTGCTACAGGTCCATGACGAACTGATATTCGAGGTCCCCGAGAATGCGGTCGACGAAACGATCCACATCGTCCGCGATGTCATGCAGACCGCCAGCCTGCCTGCGGTGAAGCTCGACATTCCGTTGATCGTTGATGCTGGAACCGGGCGCAGCTGGGCAGAGGCCCATTAATAGGGGCGCGCTGCGTCGTTCGGTTTCCAAGCAAATTTTCCCATATCGATGAACAGTGCCAATACGCGACGGGTCGAGCCGTTCTCGTTCTTGATGGCGGCGAAGTTGACCGAGGCCCACACTTCTCGCCCGTGGCAACTGACATAGCTGCGTTCCATATGGTTGACTTCGCCGCTGGCGATACGGCCCCATTGTCGCTTATCGGCCATCAGTTGGCGTGGATTGTTGCCACATAAAGCAAAATAATCCTGCTTCACGATATCCTCGTCCGAATATTCGAACAACCGAAGCGCGTTGGGATTGGCATCTACGATCATTCCATTTGCGTCGAACCAGACAAGATTTTGCGAGGCATCCAACGCATCCATCAGACCACGTCGTTCAATTCGGTTGGATTGACCCCGATCAAGTTCCGATTCAGATGTTACGACAGAAAATGAACCCATTTCCCTTCCTCCTACTCATATCAGGTGAAGGTGACAGTGATTCGCTAAGAAAAGGTTAGAAATCGCTAATGATGCCTTTTTTTTCCCAATCTCCATAACGGACGGGTTCGGGACCATCGCGCCCACCCAATTCCTTGGGACGTTCAGGTTTAATGGTGTTTTTCCGCCGTTCTTCGGCCTCGGACAAGGCGCGTTGGGCAGCGGGAGAAAGCGAAGGGTTTCTTTGCGATTGATTTTCCGACATGAATGCAAATATGCGGATGAGATAGAATAACGCAACGGTCTGTTACATGAATTTTTTACGAACCATGGTATTGCTGGCAGCTTTAACCGCCCTGTTTATGGTGGTTGGCTATCTGTTGGGTGGCTCAACTGGTTTGATCGTTGCTTTTGTGGTGGCGATGGCAACCAACATGTATGCTTACTGGAATTCAGGTTCTTTGGCGCTTCGGATGCACAATGCCGATCTGGTAACGCCATCTTCGTCACCAAAACTCTATGCAACCGTTGATCGGCTGGCTCAAAACGCCGGTTTACCGACGCCCGATATCTATCTGATCAGCTCCAGTCAGCCCAACGCATTCGCCACCGGACGTAGCCCGTCAAAAGCAGCGATTGCGGTGACCGCGGGATTGTTGCGGTTGCTCGACCAGTCCGAGATCGAAGGCGTCATCGCCCATGAATTGGCGCATATTCGAAATCGCGATACGCTGACGATGACCGTCGCGGCCACCATTGCGGGTGCCGTTTCAATGCTGGCGCAGTTCGCCATGTTCTTTCGCAACGGTCGACGTCAGGGCGCAATTGGGGTGATCGGCATATTACTGGCTTCAATATTCGCGCCTATTGCCGCGATGATCATCCAATTGATGATTTCGCGAACACGCGAATATGCTGCGGATCGGCTGGGGGCCTATATATCTGGTGATCCCCGCAGTCTGGCGTCAGCATTGCGCAAGATATCAACCACTTCGGCAAAGGTTACAATGCCATCAGCCGAACAACACCCGACGACAGCGCATTTGTTTATCTGCAACCCTTTGATAGGTGGGCGCATAGATAATCTGTTTTCGACACATCCAAATGTGGACAATCGTATCGCCGCACTGCAAGAGCTAGCGGAAACAGAATCATTTGAAACGGTGCGACGTCAACGATGAGTGAACATGGTCTTGCCGCCCGCCGTGCAGCGGTTCAACTGCTGCACGCGGTGGTCATGCGCAAGCAGATGCTAAGTGACGTGCTGGACGCCGCGGATAGTCCGATGACGGACCTTGCGCCGCCGGATCGCGCCCGCGCAAGGTCACTGGCAGTCGTGGCGCTGCGGCACCTGTCAATGATCGACGCCGTGCTCGATGCCTTTCTTGAGAAATCCCCCCCATTTCGCGTGCGCAATATCCTGCGGATTGCTGCGGCTGAGCTGTTGGTGGAACAAATAGCGGATCATGCCGTGGTGAATAGCGCGGTAAATCTGACCCGTGAATCGCCGAAATCGCGGCATCTGGCGGGCTTGGTCAATGCCGTTGCCCGGCGGATCGCTCGTGAAGGGGCAACGATCTGGGCCCAACAGGAGCCGCCCCGGTTACCGAACTGGATCCGCAAGCCACTGGAACGCGCACATGGCGAGGAAACTGTTTGTGCAATTGAAATGGCCCATACTCGGCCAGTGCCAACTGATCTGACTCTGAGATCAGAATCCGAGGCAGAAGAAATTTCCAAAGCCACTGGTGGAGAGGTTCTGCCGACAGGATCGGTACGAATAGCAAAGCCAGCGCAAATTTCCACATTGCCGGGTTATGACGCTGGTGAGTGGTGGGTACAGGATGCGGCAGCGGCACTGCCCGCCCGGTTATTGGGGGATGTCGCGGGAAAACGCGTGTTGGATATTTGCGCCGCGCCCGGTGGAAAGACCCTGCAACTTGCGGCCGCCGGAGCAGAGGTGACCGCGCTTGACGTCTCGGCGACGCGCCTGGAAAGATTAAAACAAAACCTGGATCGCACCAAACTGTCGGCAAAACCCGTCGTGGCAGATATGTTTTCCTGGACACCTGAAGCGCCTTTTCCAGCCATCCTTTTGGACGCACCCTGTTCGGCGTCGGGCACGTTGCGTCGGCACCCCGATTTGCCTTTTGCCAAGGATGGTGATCTGGGCCCCCTGCTAAAAGTCCAAAGCCGCATGTTGCGACGCGCTTATGACTGGTTGGCCCCAAAGGGAACATTGGTTTATTGCACCTGTTCGTTATTGCCGTCCGAAGGTGAAGATCAGATAACGCGCTTCCTAGAGGACGTTACGGACGCACAACTGATACCGATTACATCATTGCCCGAGTCTTTTGTAACGCCCAACGGACAGATGCGGACGCGGCCGGACATGTGGTTCGATATTGGCGGGCTGGATGGTTTTTTTGCTGCAGTGATACAGAAACCCTGACAAGGGCTGTTGCGCAGGATATACTATCGACAATGGCTATTGGGTGGCGCGTGCATGTCGCAGATCATATGGACAATCAGGGCGTTACTGGTCCGGACCAAACGCGTGATGACCAAACGAAAACTGCGCCTGAAGGCCCGAAACGCAGCTGCCAAACCTGTGCCGGACGCTTTTTTCCACTATGTGGTTCCCCGATCAATTGGTCAGTTCGAAGCCGGTGAAGAGCTGCTAAATCAAACCTATACGTTTGCCGGTCAGCGTGTCGAAACCCTGACCGAGTCGGTTTGGGATGTGACGGTTCCGTCGCCTGCATTTGCCGATGAAATTCACAGTTTTGCCTGGTTGGACGATCTAGCTGCAGTTGGCACCAAAGAGGCGCGATACCTCGCGCAGCGTTGGACTTTGCAGTGGATTCACGAATATGGATCAGGCCGTTATGAAGGTTGGACCCCCGGCACAACGGGGCGTCGATTGATGCGCATATGCTCTCATGCCAGATTCATTCGGCGCGGATTGTCGAAAGAGGAACAAAGTCATTTGTTCGTCTCGCTTGCCAAACAAACCCGTTTTCTTCGCGATGCCTACAATGATGATGAACATCTGTTGGAACGGGTCTCGGCGCTCGTAGGCCTGATATATGCTGGAGTCTCATTTTCCGGTTTCGAAAAGACCTTGAATATTGGTAACAAGACGCTTGGTGAGATTGCTGCAAAACATATCGATACCGAAGGGGAAATCGACTCGCGCAATCCAGAAGAGCTTATGTCGTTATTTGCGATGTTAACGTGGTCGTTTTGTACGATCGAGGATGCCGATAAGAAACCCGATCCACGGATCACCAACGCGCTTGATCGGATCGCACCCACCCTACGCAATCTGCGATTGGGGGATGGATCATTGACCCGCAACCATGGGGGTGGACGTGGCGTTCCCGGGCGGTTGGATCAGCTTTTGTCAGACAGTCGTGTAAGGCGCAGCCGAGCGGGCAAAGTGGCCATGGGATACGAGCGATTAACAGCCGGTCGCGTGACGCTGATCCTTGATGCCGCGCGTCCGCCATCACTGGAGGTTTCTTCGCAAGCGCATGCGGGGACATTGGCGTTCGAGATGTCTTCGGGCGCGATTCCGATATTTGTAAATTGTGGACCGGGCCGGAAATTCGGATCGGAATGGGAACGTGTCAGTCGCGCCACCGGGGCGCACACTACTGTGACAGTTGGTGGCGTCAGCTCGTCAACGCTGGCGGGAGATTCGATTGCATCTCGCACATTTGGTCAGCGTTTGCTGACAGAACCGCTTCATGTGACACGGCAACATTTTTCGGAAACACAGGGGCATCGACTTATCGCCTCACATGACGGTTATGCGCCCATGTTCGGTGTCATTCATGAACGCAGCCTGTTTATCAGCATTGACGGAAAACGTCTGACCGGGACAGAAACCATCCTTCCGGCGAAAACGCGCTCGTCCAATCAGGCGGAAGGGTTTGTCGCCAGATTTCACCTGCATCCGGAAGTCGATAGCGCATTGGCTGATGACGGGAAATCTGTGCGCCTTACCCTGCCAAACAGGGAGACCTGGTTGTTCACAACCTCTGGTGATCTGGAAGTGGATACGTCGGTTTATCTTGATCAGTGGCTAGCCAAACCCATCGCGACAAAACAGGTCGTGGCATCTTCCAGGATTGTAGAGTATGGGGGGCAAATCACCTGGACCATGACGCGGGTGGCCGACGCGGAACGGCGGGTTTACGCTGTGCGCGAAACAACCGCGTCGATCAATGCGGAGTAGTTATGCCCAATATCATCCCCATCACGCGTGCCCTTCTTTCCGTGTCTGACAAGACCGGGCTAATCGACCTTGCCAAAGCATTGGACGCCCGCGGGGTCGAGCTGTTGTCGACAGGCGGCACTGCCAAAACGATCCGCGATGCAGGATTGCCGGTTCGGGATGTCTCGGAAATCACCAATTTCCCGGAAATGATGGATGGCCGCGTAAAAACCCTGCATCCGATGGTACATGGCGGACTACTGGCGTTGCGCGACAACCCGGATCACGTCGCGGCAATGGAGGAACATGGCATAGGCGGGATCGACCTGCTGGTCGTAAACCTTTACCCATTCGAAGCGACGGTTGCCGCCGGGGCAGAATATGATGACTGCATCGAAAATATCGATATTGGCGGTCCGGCGATGATCCGCGCAGCATCAAAAAACCACGGATTTGTCACAACGATTGTCGATGTGCAGGATTATGGGCCGTTGCTCGCAGAAATTGCTGAACATGGCGGCACGTCATATGCTTTTCGCCAGCGCATGGCGATGACCGCCTATTCCCGCACCGCCGCTTATGACGCCGCCGTTTCCGGTTGGATGGCGGATCAAATTGGTGATGAAACACCTGTCCGTCGCGCCATTGCCGGAACTTTGGCGCAGTCTTTGCGCTATGGTGAAAACCCGCATCAGGCGGCAGCATTTTATGTTGATGGATCGGACCGTCCGGGCGTGGCCACGGCGGATCAACATCAAGGTAAGGAACTCTCCTACAACAATATCAACGACACGGACGCGGCATTTGAACTGGTCGCCGAATTTGACCCGGCTGAAGGCCCCGCTGTGGCGATTATCAAACACGCCAATCCGTGTGGTGTGGCGCGTGGGGCGACGCTGCTCGATGCTTACAAAGCCGCCTATGATTGTGACCGGACGTCGGCATTTGGCGGGATCGTTGCCCTGAACCAAACGCTGGACGGTCCGACGGCCCAAGAAATCACCAACATCTTTACCGAGGTTGTGATCGCCCCGGACGTCACCAACGAGGCGAAAGAGGTCTTCGCCGCCAAGAAAAACCTGCGCCTGTTGACCACTGGCGGTCTGCCTGACCCGCGCGCTGCTGGTCGGACATGGCGGCAAGTGGCAGGCGGCTATCTGATCCAGGATCGAGATAACGGGCATATCTCGGCGGCCGATCTGAAGGTCGTCACGAAACGCGCACCCACGGACGCCGAACTTGCTGACCTGCTGTTCGCATGGCGCGTCGCCAAGCACGTAAAGTCGAACGCAATCGTTTATGTCAAAGACGGCGCTACCGTCGGCGTCGGAGCTGGACAGATGAGCCGTTTGGACTCAGCGCTGATCGCCGCCAAGAAAGCCGAACGCATGGCCGAGGCATTGGGTCTGGCACAACCGCTGACGATTGGATCGGCAGTGGCGTCGGACGCGTTTTTTCCTTTTGCTGATGGTCTTCTTGAAGCTGCGGCAGCAGGGGCCACCACCATAATCCAGCCCGGCGGATCGATGCGCGACGACGAAGTCATTGCCGCTGCCGACGAGGCCGGGCTTGCCATGGTATTTACAGGGATGCGTCATTTCCGGCACTAGGTAGTCATGAAACTGTACGTCATACATCTGGAACGCGCGAAAGCCCGGTTTTCCCGCGCGCAGGCATTGGCGCGGGATCTTGGGCAGGATGGTGACATCGTTGATGCGATTGACGGGATATTATTGTCGGATGCAGATCGTGCGCGGTTTCGGCCAGCGCAACATATTCCGACCTATCCTTTCGTTTTGCGCGACAGTGAAATTGCCTGCTTCCTAAGCCATCGCAAAGTCTGGCGTCGTATCGCCAACGATCGGCTCGATGGTGCACTTGTTGCGGAAGATGACATTTTGTTGGATCGCGATGCGCTTGAGATAGCACTGGAATGTTGCAAGGCTTATCTTGACGCCGATCATATGATCCGGTTCCCGGTGCAAACCAGAGAGCGCGCCAAACGAGTTCTGGTCAAATCTGGCGCACTTCGTTTGATCGAATCCCGGCATATCGGGTTGGGCATGCATCTTAGCTATATCGGTAAAAACGTCGCCAAACAGCTTCTGGAGGTTACCGAGAGCTTCGATCGTCCTGTGGACACATTGCTGCAAATGCCGTGGGTGACTGGAATCCAGCCGTTGGCCTTGTGCGGTCTTGATGTCGACGAGGATGACGAGGCTGTCGGAGGTTCCATGATCCGTGGCAACACCTCCATCACCGAACGTTTACATCGCGAGATTGCGCGGCCCATCTATCGCTGGAAGCTTTACCAACATGCAAAGCGGGTGGCCTTGACACCCCCTCAGGTGTGATTGCGAAAACGACGGCGGTTTATCCGGCCTCGCATTTCAAACATCACCTGTCGCTGTAACCGACGCCAACGCGCGCGAAACGGTTTTCGTCGACGCGCCGAGGGGTCCATTATGTCGATTTCGCTGTTTTGATCATTCGAACCAAACAAAGGTATATCAAACGCCATGCCACCCCCTGATTTGGCTATCCAGCACTGGATTTCGATGTCGACCGGTTGTCTGATTTCGCGACCCGCTTGCAAGAATGCCTTTGCGCCAGCCCGGGACCAAAACATGGCAGTGGTCTGAAATGGAAATTTGTGCGACATCGCTAAATTGAAAGTTTGATCCGCGGCCGAAAAAGATGTCACTGGCGTGAAGCAGGATTTATGGGCGCGGCAAAGGTTAATGACGTAAAACGGTGGAAGATCTTTTGCCGCGCAAATATCCTCGATCAATGCTTTCAGATAATTGCTTGCTAATGGTGTTGGCGCTGCATCGTCTTCGAGGATCAAGCAATGGTTCGCATCACTCGACAGAAACCGTTCCAGACAGGCGATCTGACTTAAGTAGCATCCAACTTCGCCGCTGCTTAGTGCCTTGCCAAAATAGTGTCGACTGCGTGAACGAATCTTTTGCATCTGTTCCGTGTCAGACAATGTCAGCCCATCAATCGCGGCTATTGGTTCAAATTCGATACCTTCGACCGATAAACTGGCCGTAATATTTGCCAGCCTTTCTGTTGAGCGCTCCAAATTGATGACGAATGTCTTCAAATCGCACCTTTGCCATCGAAAGGGTGATCGTGAAATGTCACCAATGGGAAATAGGGTTCTAGGCTCGCCTGAAAAATTGCCCGGTTCTTGAAATAGCTGTTGGCATATAGATGTACCTGTCGACCCAGCAAAGCCCCACCAATAGCCACATGGAGACGGTCAGTCAGGATGGTTTCAAATCGCGCCAGATAGCGAAAGAAGCCTGACGCCGATTTATTGGTGCGTCCCATCGCCGAAATATCAACATTTCCGACAGGCAAGATTGAGGCGTCTGGTTTCTCGCTGTCTTGACGAAACAGATACCCCGTTCCTTTTCCCCCGCGCCAACTCGACGCGCCCAGAAAGAACGCCATGTCGTGACAAAAAAGGGAACCCGGTTGTGCGCGCAGACTTTCGGCGAGATCCCTGGAATAGAATTCTCGATTCTGGTCGCTTGGTCCATCGGGAAACCGCGAGACAAAGGTAGAGGGTAGGAAAATTACGTCCGAAAATCCGCTGATTGCCGTGTTCACGCGTCCCATAAGATCGTAATTCGGGATGTAGCCGCCGCTTCCATTGACAATCAGAACCGGATCGCCGGTGATTTTTGTGGCGTTTATTTTGCCGCTTTCCAAATCACGCAAGCGCACCGTGCGATAGTTAATTTTGAATGTGCGAAAAAATGCCTCGGCACCTGTTCGGATCAGACTGTCACCCCAGTTTCCCGGATTGACCAGAAAGACGACCGGGCGATTCGAAGTGATCGTGGTCAGTCGGGTGGCCATCTCTGCGAATGGTAACAGGATATCCGGGTGGGTCTGAGTGCTGATTGCCATAACGGCAATTTACAACATCAACCACCATCAGCAATGAAAAAGCCCCGTTTCCGGGGCTTTAACTTATTCAGTCTTCCGACGTGTCTTGTGCGATCTCTGCACCGGTTTCCTGATCGACGACTTTCATCGACAGGCGGACCTTGCCGCGATCGTCAAAGCCCATCAGCTTCACCTTAACCTCCTGCCCTTCGGACAGGACGTCTTTGGGGTGGCCGACACGCTCGTTGGCCAGTTGGCTGACATGGACCAGACCGTCGCGCTTGCCAAAGAAGTTCACGAACGCACCGAAGTCCATCAGTTTGACGACTTTACCAGTGTAGATCTTGCCAACTTCCGGCTCGTCTACGATCTCGCCGATCATGGCGCGGGCTTTTTCGATGCTTTCCGCATTGGGCGAGGCGATCTTGATCACGCCATCATCGTTGATATCGACTTTTGCGCCCGACACTTCAACGATTTCGCGGATCACTTTACCGCCTGAACCGATAACCTCGCGGATTTTGTCGGTCGGCACGGTCAGCGTTTCGATACGCGGCGCGTGGACGGAGAATTCGCCAGCACCCGTCAGGGCTTTGGACATTTCGCCAAGGATATGAAGACGCCCATCTTTCGCCTGCGCCAGCGCCTGCTTCATGATTTCCGGCGTGATCCCGGCAACCTTGATATCCATCTGGAGGGAGGTAATCCCCGCCTCGGTCCCGGCCACTTTAAAGTCCATATCGCCCAGATGATCTTCGTCGCCGAGGATGTCGGTCAGAACCGCAAATTCCTCGCCTTCAAGGATCAAGCCCATCGCCACACCGGCGACAGAGGCTTTCAGCGGCACACCCGCATCCATCATGGACAGCGAACCACCACAGACCGACGCCATGGAGGACGAGCCGTTCGATTCCGTGATCTCGGACACGACGCGAATGGTGTAGGGGAAGTCGGTCGCCGCTGGCAGAACCGCCTGCAACGCACGCCATGCCAGCTTGCCATGACCAATCTCGCGACGGCCCGGGCCCATCATGCGGCCAGCTTCACCAACCGAATAGGGCGGGAAGTTATAATGCAGTAGGAAGTTCGAATAATACGTGCCGGTCAGCGCGTCGATCATCTGTTCGTCGTCGCCGGTACCGAGCGTGGTTACCACCAAACCCTGTGTTTCGCCACGTGTGAACAAGGCAGAACCATGCGTACGGGGCAGCAGACCAACTTCGGTTTCGATCGGGCGAACCGTTTTCAGGTCACGGCCATCAATCCGGGTGCCCGTCTTGATCACGTCACCGCGCAGGACCGAGCTTTCCAGCTTCTTGAAGCAATTGCCCAACTGGCTGTCGGCCTGTTCCTCTTCGGAGAGACCCGCGACAACTGTTTCGCGCGCCGCCGAAATCGCGGCCTGACGCTCCTGCTTGTCGCGGATGGCAAAGGCTTTGCGCATCGCGTCTTCGCCCAGCGATTTCACCTTGTCGTAAAGCGCAGAGTAATCTTCCGGCTGGAAGTCAAACGGCTCTTTCGCGGCAACTTCGGCGAGGCTGATGATCAGGTCAATCACCGGCTGCATCTGTTCGTGACCAAAGGTCACAGCGCCCAGCATTTCGTCTTCCGACAGCTCGTAGGCTTCGGATTCCACCATCATCACGGCGTCTTTGGTGCCGGCGACAACCAGATCGAGGCGCTGCTCGGGATTGTTGCGCAGGTCCTGCATGTCGTCGACCTTCGGGTTCAGGACATATTCCCCGCCCGAGTAGCCCACACGGGCTGCGCCAATCGGTCCACGGAACGGCGCGCCCGACAGGGTCAGCGCAGCTGAGGCCGCGATCATCGCGACGATGTCCGGATCATTTTCCAGATCGTGCGACAGAACCGTGCAGATCACCTGCGTTTCGTTTTTGAAACCCGGCACAAACAGCGGGCGGATCGGACGGTCGATCAGACGCGACGTCAGTGTCTCTTTTTCCGTCGGACGGGCCTCGCGCTTGAAGAAGCCGCCCGGGATTTTACCGGCGGCATAGTATTTTTCCTGATAGTGAACCGTCAGCGGGAAGAAATCGAAACCTTCCTTCGGTTTCTTTTCAAACACCACGGCACACATGACGCTGGTTTCACCGAGCGTCGCAATCACGGTGGCGTCCGCCTGCCGTGCAATCTTACCGGTTTCCAGTGTGAGAGTTTCGCCACCCCATTCGATGGACTTTTTATGTTCGTTAAACATATCTTTCGTTCCTTCCAGCGACCCGCCCCGTTGGACGACCCGCCATATACGGCCCTTGCCGCAGATCCCGTTTCATATCATCCAGCCGCCCGCAGGGATCAGTGGCAGGCAGCACTCGGACATAGCAAAACGCGCCCATCAGCGGGCGCGTTCTTGTGTTTTAGCGGCGAATGCCGAGGCGTTGGATCAGCGACTGATAGCGCTCTTCGTCTTTGCCTTTGACATAGTCCAGCAGCTTACGGCGCGTCGCGACCAGTGTCAGAAGCCCACGGCGGGAATGGTTATCCTTTTTGTGGGTTTTGAAATGCTCGGTCAGCGTGTTGATACGGCTGGTGAGGATCGCAACCTGAACTTCCGGGGACCCTGTGTCACCGTCTTTGGTTGCATATTCTTTAATGAGGGCCGCTTTGGCCTCAGGCGTAATCGACATCGTATTTTCCTTCATACTAAGGTTTTCAAGGTCCTTTCCGGTCCGGCCAATGCCAAGATGTCGTCCAGCATGGTCAAAACAAAAAGGGCCGTTTGAGGGAATCCCCAGACGGCAGGGCGGCTTATGGACTGTTTTGGGGGGGAATGGAAGGGTTTTTTCGCCCTCTTGTATTCGCTAATCTCCTCACCAGATATGCCGCACTTGATCAACGGAGACTCCCCATGATCGACCTTCTCACCTCCCCCGAAGCCTGGGCCGCCTTTGCCGCGCTCGCCACGATGGAGATCGTGCTCGGTATCGACAACCTGATCTTCATCTCCATCGTCGTGAATAAACTGCCTGCGCATCAGCAGCCTAATGCGCGGCGGATTGGGATTGGCTTGGCGCTGGTCATGCGGCTGGTGCTACTGTCCATGATCGCTTGGCTGGTTGCGCTGACAACGCCGGTGTTTGACCTAGGTATCACAGGGCCACTGGGGGCACATGGGGAACCGACATTCGAAACCGCCTTTAGCTGGCGCGACCTGATCCTGATTGCAGGCGGCATCTTCCTCGTCTGGAAGGCCACGACCGAAATTCAGCAAAAGGTGCAGCCGCAACCCGCCGAGACGGTGTTCAGCACAAAGGCAACAGCGGGTCTGGCGGCGGTCATCGTGCAGATCATCCTTCTGGACACGGTGTTTTCGGTCGATTCCATCCTGACGGCTGTTGGAATGACCAACCATCTGCCGATCATGATTGCGGCCGTGATCATCGCCGTGGGTGTGATGTTCTGGGCCTCCGGTCCGGTCACGCGGTTTGTGCATGACAACCCGACCATCGTGATGCTGGCGCTCGCATTCCTGTTGATGATCGGGATGGTGCTGATTGCCGACGGGTTTGGACGGCATATACCGAAGGGCTATATTTATGCCGCCATGGCCTTTTCCGCATTCGTCGAGAGTTTAAACATGCTGGCCCGCAAACGCGCCGCGCGGGTGGCATGAGGGAACCGTTCGCCAGCCTCCTTACCCTCGCTATCGGGGCGGTGGGGGCGGTTGTGGCGTGGGCGCTGCATTTCCCGGTCTATCTGCTGACTGGTCCGGCGCTAACGGTGGCGGCCGCCAGCCTGCTGGGTGTGCCGGTTAGAATTTCTCAACGCGTGCGCGATGTCGCCTTCCTGTTTATCGGGCTGGGTATCGGCACGGGAGTCGATGCCACCGCACGCGAGGCATTTCTGCGCTGGCCTTTCGCCTTTCTGGCGCTGGGCGTGATGCTGGTGGTGATGCTCGTCGCCTCGCAAGCGATGCTGCGGCGAGGGTTCGGGTTTGCGCCTGCGACCGGCGTGCTGGCGGCCACCCCGGGGCATTTGTCATTCGTGATCGGGCTGGGCGAGTCCCTCCGCGCTGACACCGTCCAGATCACGGTCACGCAGGCGGTTCGCATTCTGGCGCTGACCCTGACCGTGCCCTTTATCGCCATGCTTCTGGGAGTCGATTTTGACGCCGGGATATTACCCGAGGGCGCGATCATGTCCGCGCCGCATGTCCTGATCCTGCTGATCATCGCCATCCCGTTCGGCCTGTTGTTGAAACGCCTGAACGTCCCCGCCGGGTTGCTTATTGGCGCGATGATCGTGTCCTCCGCCGGGCATTTGTCGGAACTTACCCCGGGTCGCCTGACCCCATGGATCGCCCTGCCTGCCTTTGCCGTGGTTGGCACGCTGATCGGCTCGCGTTTTGCGGGGATCACCCTTGCCATGCTGCGCCGCTACGCGCTGGCGGGGCTGGCGACAACCGCGCTGACTGTCAGCATTGCGGTGCTGTTCGCGATCCCGCTTGCCAATTTCCTAGAGATGCCGCTGGCCCATGTCCTTGTCGCCTTTGCGCCCGGCGGTCTGGAAACCATGATCGCCATGGGCGCGGTACTCGGTGCCAACCCCGGCTTCGTCGCCGCCTGCCATGTCGGACGGTTACTATTCCTGACGGTTTTGGTCCCGGCGATGTTGATGCGCGTGCGCTAGGACCACTCCTCCGGCTGCACATTATATCCGATGTACAGCGGATGCTTCGGATGCCCCGCCTTTGACAGGCCCAGATGTTTCGGCGCGGCCCCGGCGTCGCGTAGCAAGGATTCTACCGCCGGACCACGGCCTAAATGTTCGCCGTGCGTGCCCCATGCGGCCACCACCTCGTCAGCCCAATCGACACCCTCGCGGATCGCCGCATCATTCATCGGCCCAACCGGATCCGCCTGTGCCCGCATATCCCGCGGGTCCGTCGCCCGATAAGCAAAAATATTACACACCCGAAACGCCCCGAACCCTAGCGCCCGTGCGCGGCGTTCGCAGCGTTCCACGGTGGGGTCGTTCTGCATTTCCGTCGCTGTCGACGGATTCAGCATCACAAACAGCACCCGCTGCCCGTCGCTCCAGACGCGGGTCAGGGCATAGCGATAGCGTTCGCAGTCCGAATAGGTCGCCACCGAATGCGCGTCGCCCTTCTGGAACTCCCGCGTGATCACCCGAACGACTCCAGACTTTTGACCTGCTGGCCATCAACGAAATTGTCTGGCGAGAGCCACCGTTCAAACCGCGCCCGCACCGCCGGCCATTCGCTGTCCAGCAGTGAAAACCATGCCGTGTCGCGGTTGCGGCCCTTCACCACCATATGTTGGCGGAACGTCCCCTCATACGTGAATCCCAACCGCAAGGCCGCCCGCTTCGACGGTTCATTCTTGTCGTTACACTTCCATTCATAGCGTCGATAACCACTATCAAATGCGTGGCGCATCATCAGATACATCGCCTCAGTCGAAGCCACTGTCCGTTGCAGCGCGGGGGAGAAATTGATTCCCCCGACCTCGATCACGCCGTGCGCAGGGTCGATCCGCATCAGGGAGGCCATGCCAACAGCCTTGCCATCCACCAGTACCGTAAACCACATCGGATCAGTGCTTTTCGCGGCGGCGCTCAGGTCTTGCGCAAAAGCCTCGGCGCTTGCCGGTGGACTGCTGAACAGATAGGTCCAGATGCCCCCGGTCTCATCCGCGCTAAACGCGTCATACAAATCCGCCGCGTGGTCCACAGACAGCGGCGCGACGGTGCAATATTGCCCCTTCAACACCACCCTTGCGGGTGGCTCGACAGGCGTCCAGTCCACTGGCGCGCCAATCGGCTGACCCAATTCATTCCGATACGTCATAGCACAAACACCCTGTTCGGATGCAGTTCCCCGGCCTTGTAAACGCCAATCGCCACCGGTTCCCCGTCATACGAGGCCCAGCATTCCTCGCCATACTCAACATCCGCCGCGATCACGATACCGGGGTTGCCGTTGCGCAGTTTCGCCGCGCCCTCTGGCGTGCAGTGGAGTTCCGGCAGGTCGTGGACACCTGCCTCCAACGGCAGCAAATGTTCTTCCAGCGACGGGTCTTTGGCGAGTTTGTCCAGCAGCGCAAAATCCACCGCATCCGCCAATTCAAAAGGCCCGGCCCAGACGCGGCGCAACGCCACGACATGGCCAAAACAGCCCAGCGCCTGACCCAGATCACGGGCAATCGAGCGCACATACCCACCCTTCCCGCAGACCATTTCCAGCACCGCGTGGTCCGCGTCCGGCATGTCGATCAACTCCAGCGATTCCACGAATAATGGCCGCGCAGACAGCACCATCGTCTCGCCATCGCGTGCCAGTTTGTAAGCGCGTTCACCGTCAACTTTTACGGCGGAAAACTGCGGGGGAACCTGCATGATATCGCCGGTAAACGCACCCAGAGCCCCGCGAATATCATCTGCCGAGGGGCGCGCATCACTTTCCGCGATCACCTCCCCCTCGCCATCATCCGTATTCGTCGCCTGACCCAGCCGCACCGTAAACCGGTAGCATTTCATCGAATCCGTGACGTAAGGGACCGTTTTCGTTGCCTCGCCAAACGCAATCGCCAATACGCCGGTGGCTTCCGGGTCCAGCGTCCCCGCATGCCCCGCCTTTTGCGCATCAAACGCCCATTTCGCCTTGTTCACCACAGCGGATGAGGTCATCCCCAGCGGCTTATCCACCACAAGCCAGCCATGCACTGCGCGGCCCTTTTTACGTCTTGCCATCCCAACTCTCTTTCACTCGGCGATAGAGCGCGACATCTTCTGCGTAAAGCGCTTCAACGCGTTCTGTCAGGGTGGGCGTCATGACCTCGTCGCGCGGGATTGTCCAGTTGCTTTGGTTACGCGCTCTGACCAGATCCATGGCCGCTGTGATGTCCGGTATTCTGTCCGCTGCGAGTGCGGTTAACTGGTCATCCAAACGTTCTAACAGTAGGGCTTCGAAACCGAACCCTTCGACTTTCTTTGCCACTTCGATTTGTGGCCGCCAATGTGGGTTAAGGTCCGAAGGCGGGAATTTCTCAATCCTCTGCTTCAAGTAGCCAATCAGCGAATTCAGGTTCGTCCGGTGATCCCCAAGCGTTTTCGGCTCAAACACGAACCCACGCTTTACCGCCAATTGCTTCCCAATCCAGTCAAAGGCTTGTGGTCCCGTCCCAATCACCTTGTCAAAATATAATGACAAAAAACGATCGACGGGATCACGCACAACGAAAAAGCGGATATCGTTTTGGGGATTTTCCCTGGCGATATACGCCCGCGATCCGGCGTTCTGTCCATGAATAAATGATGGATCATCATACACACGGCCATGTTCAAGACAGTAGAAAAGGTTCTTTAGATAGGTACACCCGACCTTTAACGTGGCGACGTAGTAGATTGGCAGTTGACCTGCCGAGATCACTTTCAACAACGTTTCATCAGCGGCGTCCGTATCGGGTTTGGCGGACTGCCAATGTCGGCTTGCCTCCTGATACAAAACGACGTCCCGTTTATAGATATGTTCAATCTTTGCGATCAGCGCCTCGTCCAGAAGTTCTTGTCGCGAGAATGGCTTGGGGATTCGGTTTTTCTCTTTTACAGCAGCCATAGCATCACGAATATCGGGAAGCACATCACCAAGAAGCAAAGGTAGCTGCCAGTCTAACCCGTCTAGTGTCAGACAGGTTAAATCCAGATCTTTTACGCGTTTCAACCGACTGGCTTGGCGCCGCCAATGCGCGTTGACGGCTTCGTCGGTTTCGAAATTCAAATTCCGTTCAAGCCAATCGATCAGCTTGCGACAATTTTCGCGGTGTTCGTCCACCGTAAGATCGCGGTCAAGCCTAAGACCAATGGTGTCTTTTAGCTTTAGGCGAAGGTCCGGCATGTTCCGTGGGCCATCGCGCCAGATTTTATCGAAATACAGAGACACGAAACGGTCAACCGGGTCGCGCAAAACGGTAAACGCGTGTCCACTTTGACGAACTTTCTCGTCTTCGTCTGAATCGGCGCGGATCAGGGCGCTGGGAAAGTTGTGAATATCCGGTCCACCAGGATGTTCAGCACCGTTATCCAGATAATAGAACAGGTTTTTGAGGTAAGTGCTGCCGCATTTTGTTATGGGCAGGTAATATACCTCTGCCCGACGCAATTTTCGCAATCGTTCGGCAGAGGTTCGCCCCACGTCCTCTACCGGTTTTTTCCGGAACCACCGCATCACATTTAGTCGTGGTCCAGATCACGACGGACTTTCTCGTCGGCCAACAACCGACGGGTCTCATCCATCTGATCAAAACTGGTATCTGCGACAAATCGCAAATCGGGTGAGTATTTCAACGACACCGCCTTGTTCACCACACGGCGCAGCTCGCTTTTGTTGCGGTTAAGGGCAGTGATTACCGCGTCTGTGTTCACGCCTCCTAACGGCAGCACAAAGACCGTCGCATGACGCAAATCGGGAGAGGTCCGAACCTCGCCAACCGTTACGCTTACATGGGCCAACTCCTCATCATGGATATCGCCTCGCATAAGCGCATCCGCAAGCGCACGCCGAATAAGTTCGCCGACGCGAAGCTGACGCTGTGTTGGACCTTTGCCCTGATGAAGATTTTCCTTGGCCATGGCCCGTAATCCCCCCGCCATCAGGCGAAGTCAAGCCATCCCCCCTTTGCAACATTAAATTTCAGCGCTAAACCCGACCCAAAGGGGAAAGAAATGACAGATTCAATCGGGATGGCGATTGCCGGCGTTGCCGGCCGGATGGGGCAGATGTTGGCTCGTGCGGTGATGGACAACCCCTTGACCCACATCAGCGGGGCAACCGTTCGTCCCGGGCATGACTGGGTCGGACGCGATCTGGGTGAATGTCTGGGCGGTGGTCCGAATGGCATCATGGTACTTGATGATCCTTTGGAAGTGATCGCCCATACACATGCGTTGTTGGATTTCACGTCACCTTCGGCAACGCTTGGAAATGCTGAACTTGCTGCACAAGCCCGTATCGTTCATGTGATCGGGACAACCGGTTTCAGCACTGCTGATCTAAAATCGCTTTCACCTGCCGCACGACATGCCGTTATTATCCGGGCCGGCAATTTTTCGTTGGGCGTAAACTTGTTGACGGTTCTTACCCGTAAAGTCGCGGCCGCGCTGGGCACAGATTACGACATTGAAATCATCGAAGCCCATCATCGCCACAAGAAGGATGCGCCATCCGGTACGGCCCTTATGCTGGGTGAAGCCGCCGCATCCGGTCGCAACGTATCGTTATCTGATGTCGAAGATCGTGCGCGCGATGGCATAACTGGCGCTCGAACCGCTGGTGCGATTGGCTTTCATGCCATTCGTGGTGGGTCTGTTATCGGTGAACATGATGTTGTTTTTGCAGGAGACGGTGAACGTCTGATCCTCTCCCACAAAGCAGACGACCGCCTGCTATTTGCACGCGGTGCGGTCAAGGCGGCATTGTGGGGTCAAGACAAGAAACCCGGTGCATACGACATGATTGATGTGCTGGGGCTGGATTAACCCAACCCCGGCGGGTGATCAGCCGTCACCGCGTTTGTTGAAAACGGACAGCCCAACACGGACAATTGCACCGCCCAGAAATCCGGTCACCAGCGCAACAATCAGATTGGTTCCGCCGAGGGCCAATCCGGTGATAACAAATGCCACTGCACCACCCAGAAATCCGGTGATCGCGTTTCCGATCCGCCCGAACGTATAGCCTTCGCCAATGGGGGGTACCATTATTCCAGCGAGAATTCCGCCCAATAGGCTAAGTCCCAAGAAATACAGCATCTTTCACGTGCCTCCTTTTTTGTCTCCCGCGCCGTCATTCGGCGAGCGAACGCTAGCATAATGTTTGCGGCTCTCTCAAAGCCTTTTCGCACAACGAATGGTTGATTATACTGACGCAGCGTTTGGCGTGACATTATTGCAACCTTGGTACATTCTGCGTGAATGAGCACGTATCCCCACCTCCTTGCCCCACTCGACCTCGGCTTCACGACATTGAAAAACCGCGTGCTGATGGGGTCGATGCATACCAACCTAGAGGAGTTGGGGGATTGGGACCGTATTGCGACATATTACGAAGCCCGCGCCGCGGGAGGCGTTTCGCTGATTGTCACCGGTGGCATGGCGCCGAATTCCGAAGGTGCTGTGTTTCCGGGCGCGGCAGGTCTGTTTTCCGACAGGGATATCGCCAATCATCGCAAGGTTACGGATCGCGTCCATTCGGCAGGCGGCAAGATTGCCATGCAGATCCTGCACGCCGGTCGATATGCTTATAGCCCCAAATGTGTTGCGCCGTCCGCGATCAAATCTCCAATATCTCCGTTTCCACCTGTTGAACTGGACGAGGATGGTATCGAAAAGCAGATCGCCGATTTTGTGACTGCCGCAACCCGTGCGCAACAGGCTGGATATGACGGCGTCGAGATCATGGGCTCCGAAGGCTATTTCCTGAATGAATTCCTTGTCACCCATACCAACAAACGCACCGATCGTTGGGGGGGATCATATGAAAACCGTATGCGCCTACCGGTGGAGGTCGTGCGCCGCGTCCGACAGGCTGTCGGGACAGATTTTATCATCATCTACCGCCTTTCGATGATTGACCTGATCCCCAATGGATCAACCTGGGACGAAGTCGTCCAACTGGCTCAGGCGATTGAAAAGGCAGGCGCAACCCTTTTGAACACAGGTATTGGTTGGCACGAGGCGCGGGTTCCCACCATCGCGACCTCTGTTCCCCGCGCGGCCTTTACATGGGTCACGAAAAAACTGATGGGGCAGGTGGAAATTCCCGTTATCACATCGAACCGTATTAATATGCCTGACGTCGCCGAAAGCGTGTTGGCCGATGGATGTGCCGATATGGTATCAATGGCCCGACCGTTCCTTGCCGACCCTGACTTTGTGAATAAGGCCGCCGAGGGCCGTGCTGACGAAATCGCCCCCTGCATCGCGTGCAATCAGGCGTGTCTGGACCATACGTTCGAGCTGAAAACCGCATCCTGTCTGGTCAATCCGCGCGCCTGTTTTGAAACCGAAATCCGGCTGGACCCGACGAAAACCCCCAGAACCGTCGCTGTTGTCGGTGCGGGTCCCGCCGGGCTGTCCACCGCAATCGCTGCCGCCCAGCGCGGTCATAAGGTTACGCTTTACGACGCCGCTTCCCATATCGGGGGCCAGCTCAACCTCGCCAAACAGGTCCCGGGGAAGGAGGAGTTCCACGCCCTGCTCGCCTATTACGCGCGGATGTTGGAGATTTTGCAAATCCACGTCCGGCTGAACACCTGTGCAACAGCCGACATGCTCACGACCTATGACGAAATCATCATCGCGACCGGCGTCACCCCCCGCGATCCCGCCATCCCCGGTCAATCGCAACCCCAAGTCCTGTCGTATATCGACGTCCTGCAAGGGGCGGAGGTCGGCGACCGCGTGGCCATCATCGGCGCAGGTGGCATTGGCTTTGACGTCGCGGAATACCTGACCCAGCAGGGCGAAAGCGCAACGCTCAACCCCGATGACTGGCGGGCGGAATGGGGTGTGGGTGACCCCTCTGAAACCCCCGGCGGTTTGACCACCCCAACCCCGGACGCGCCCGCGCGACAGGTTACGCTATTGCAGCGCAAAGCGGAAAAACCGGGCAAACGTCTGGGCAAAACCACCGGCTGGATTCACCGTGCGGCGTTGAAAGCCAAAGGTGTGAAAATGCTGAGCGGAGTCACTTACGACAAAATCACTCTACAGGGCCTGCACATCACCCGCGATGAATCCCCTGAATTCATTGCGGCTGACACTATCGTTCTTTGTGCCGGACAGGAACCCAACCGCACTCTAGCCGATGCGTTGGCGGAGGTTGGCATCACCCCCCACATCATCGGTGGCGCGGATGTTGCGGCCGAACTGGACGCGAAACGCGCCATTGATCAGGGCACGCGCCTCGCCGATCAGCTTTAGGCGACACCGACCGCGTTGTGTGGCACCCCATATCCAGTCTGTGCGTTCCACATGCCTGATCCGCTGGCTGAACCCGTCAGTCGTGCCTTCACAACGGCCGAGGAGGCTGTATCCCCTGATCCACGCAACCCGGCCAACATGCCAGTGAACAATGCGCAAGCCGTGGAGCTTCCGGTGTTCACGATCGATGGATCGCTATCTTCGGCGAACCATGAGGGTGCGCACAGGTCCGGTTTTTGATTGGTGCCAACCCCTCCAGCCAGAAGGCTTTCACACGAGGGACCTTGCGAAGACATTCCGATGGCCACCCCGTCGCCCCGCACGGCGCCGATCGTGAAAACCTCTTCCAGCCCGTTCGCTCCCCAGATAGCGCGACCAAAACCGCGATCATAAACGCCGCTAAACGGTGCTGGCTCGAATACTCCGCTATTTCCGGCCGCAAACACAACATCGACATTCGGCAAATCAGCAAGCCGCAAGACTTGTCGGTTCAACCGGTGTTGCCGATCCGTCGCATATCGGAAATGTGGCGAATTGTCAGCAAAGCTGGTTGCCACTGCCCAGGCATTGCACAGGATCCAATGATCATGTTGTGGAAAGTTCGGGTTTGCACCGGCGTTGACAATCACCCGTCGTATCGCCCGCAACGCGCCCACAACATCAGAAGAAAACGCCCGCATATTAAACACACGCGGGGGCAGGATGGGCGCGTCATAAAGCGTAACGCCCGGAGCAAGTGACAAGACGTTTCGTGCAATCAGATTACCATGAAGGTCCGCGTCGCGCTTATGTGGATCAATCATTCGCCCGACCATATCGGCGCTAACGCGGCTATTGCTCCAGCCGCCACCATAATGTCCCGGGCCAGCGATGGATTCGATATAGTCGCGGTTTATTCCGGCATCCAGAATAACGACGCCTATATTGTCCCCTCGCGATGACGCTGGTCCCAACAGACCCAATGCCCGTTGCCGGGTCGAGAAAATTTGCTCTGATGATGCGTGTTGCGCCCCATTTGCCAAAGTGATCGGCAAGTCGACGTGCAGCTCCTCGCCGTCAAACTCACCCGTACCACTATCTTCTGCGCCCAACGCGGCAACAAACTCCTCGGGCTCGTCGTCTCCGACGGGATGTTCGATCCCGTCGGCGGTCACAAACCGCCACGCCCCAGCAGATTTCAAGAGTCCGCTGCGATTCTGGCGCGACTTTTCGGTCATTTTCCCAAAAAAACGTGCGTTCTTCATTGACTAGCCCTCGCAAATTCTGAACCTTCGCTTTTGTAATTAGTAAACGCTTGGTGAAATGTGGTAAACCTCACAGACGGTCGGCGGTGACGTCGGGGGTTGGGTTGTGCGCCCAACCGAGACAGGAAACTGGAATTGGACAGTGTGCATCAGGATATCCCTATCTGCGTAGTGTTCGCGGATATGGTCGGCTACTCAGCGCTAACTGCGCGGAACGAGTCGCAAACGCACACTATGTGGATGGATTTTACCGAAAGCTGTTTGAAACCGCTGGGTAAGGATCACAACGCCCGCATCATGCGACTGTTGGGGGATGGTTGTCTGATCAGCTTCGAGCAACCGTCCTGTGCCTTGGCGTGGGCGCAGGCTGTTCGAGCCGCTATCCTGATCGACCGTGCCAAAACCTCGCCGCGCTGGCCCGGCATATCAATGCGGTTCGGTTTGCATTACTGCGACGTGATCCACGATAATGCCGAAGTCTATGGTGACGGCGTCAACACCGCAAAACGCCTGCAGGAACGCGCGCAGGCAGACGGGATACTTCTGACAAGCGCAGTCCATGAACAGCTAGAGGCGAACCCCGCCGAGTTCCGTTTTCTTGGCACGTTATCCTTTAAGAACCTTGAACAGACCGTCCCAACTTACGAGGTCATTTTCGCAGATGCTGATCCCGTGAGGCGTGACAGCGGCAGCGAGTTGCCCAGCATCGCCGTCTTGCCATTTCGAAACCTGACCAATAACGACGAATATGACTATTTTGCGGAAGGGGTGATAGACGACATCATCTTTTCGCTTTCAGGTCTGAAGGAACTCCACGTCATTTCCCGTGGTTCTACTGTCGCGTTCGCCAAGAAAACTATCGATCCCCGCGATGCGGCGCGACTTTTGTCCGTGCGTTATATTCTGCAGGGTTCGATCCGATCTGTCGGTGAAATCGTGCGGCTTTCGGTATCTTTCGAAGATGCACAAACCGGAGAGACGATATTCGGCGAGAAATGTGAGTTTCCACACAGAGAGCTATTCGCCATTCAGGACAATATTGTTCGCAAAATCGTTTCTCGCGTGGCACCCAATGTCCGCGCACTTGAACTGGAGGGCGCGTTGCGCAAACCGGCAGGCAATTTCACAGCCTATCAATGCACGCTCAGGGCGTTGGACCTGATGCGGACGCTCAACCGTGAGGAGTTCCAAAAAGCGAAGGAGCAGCTTGATCGCGCGATGGAGCTGGACCCGGATTTCGTGCTGCCGATTGCTTGGGCAGTGCGGTGGCATACCATCCGGCTGGGTCAGAACTGGACTGAAGATCGGCAAAAAGACATCGACGCTGTGCGTGATCTTGCATCTCGTGCGGTCAATCTGGACCGTCAGAACCCGCTTGCGCTGGCCGCCTATGGTCATGTGAAGTCCTATCTGGAACGCGACTACACAACGGCAATGGTCTATTATGACCGTGCCCGTCAGGTTGGGCCCAGCCATGCCATCGTCTGGATATTGTCCAGCGCCACCCTCGCTTATCAGGGCAAGGGTGCAGAAGCGGTGGCACATGCCAAACATGGGCTGGAACTATCTCCTAACGATTACGAACTGTATCAATTCTACGATTTTCTGTGCTTCGCTCATTACTGCAATGCTGAATATGAGGAAGCCTTTACCTGGGCGAAGCTCTCTCACTCGGAAAACCCGAAATACGCATCAAATATCTTGCTTACGCTTGCTTGCGCTTCAGCCCTTGGAAACACGAAACAGGTGGAAGCCTCCCGTAAGGCGCTGTTGGAAGTCTATCCAACCTTCAATTTGAAAGACTATCGAACGACCTGCCCGATTCAGGAGAATGACTTTAGAAATCTCTATCTTGGACATCTGGAAGCTGCCGGTTTACCAAACTAAAAAGAGGACGAGGGAATGAGTGACATAGTCGCAAAACAAAATGCCGTTAACGCGGTGAACGCTGTCAATGCAGTGAATGCCGTCAATGCTGTAAACGCGGTTGACTCTTCAACCGCATCGGGGGCTGCGCCCTCTTTCCTTTCCATCGGCATTTCGCCTGATTATAGCGCGTTTGAGGGGGATACTGGCGGTCTGTCTGCGTGGCCTGGCAATCAGTGGCCCGCGGTGACGCCTGTTGTAAAAGCCTCTGACAGCGACCATTACGCGCCGCTGCATGAAATCTACCAGACCTTCACCGATCCAATGCCTCAACACACGGTTGCACATTGGTCGCCCGCGAATTTTGCCTCCGCCTTTCTGGCCGCGCAAACCGGGCTGGTTCCGACGCCTACCGATAATGCCGAAGATGGCAACCTGATCGTTGGCCCCTATCCAACCGGAGACGCATTGCAGGAGGAGCTTGAAGAGCTCGTCGCCCTGATGGAATATCGCGGTGCCGTTATGCAGGAAGCCCTAACTCAAGCGCCCACTATTGACGATTACTTCGCCGGTATCCTGCCCTTCAACCGCTATACTCACCCTGCAACCACGCGGTTGGTTGCCGTGGCGCTTTCGCTCGCCACCAGCGCTGTCATGCGGTTCAAATTCCACTACCAGCGTCCGCGTCCAAACCAGCTTTGCCCGGCCCTTATGCCCGCAATCCCCAATCCGCAGCACGCCGCCTATCCATCTGGACATTCCACACAGGCGCACTTGATTGCACATATTATGACTGCAGTCGTCGGGGCCCGCGCGACTACGCAACACGTGAAATATGGCACATCGGAAACCATTACCCGCAACCCCTATTTTGACATGGCCGAACGCATCGCCCGCAATCGCGAGGTTCTGGGCCTGCACTATCGCAGTGACTCGATGGCGGGAATGCGATTGGCCGCTGAACTGTTCCGGCGTTTGTCGGCAAATGCGGACTTCAGCACCGAACTCGGCCTTGCTCAGGCGGAATGGGCTTAGGTATCAACTTCCAGCAGGTTACGCAGCCGCGCGACATCCAGAATATTCAGTTTTTGGCGACCGGTCTCGACGATCCCGGCCGCCGAAAGTACTGACATCTCGCGGCTGACGGCCTCGCGATGTGTCGACAGGCGCGTCGATAGTTCATAGTGCGACGGGGCAGGATTTATCGCCACGCTGTTTTGTCCCGGCGCGGAAAACTCCGCCAGACGGATCAGTTCGGCGCAAATTCGATGCTTTACGCTCATCGTCGAAAATTCATAGATACGTTCGGTAAGCTGGCGGTTTTTGGCAATCAGATGTTCCGCCATACGCAACCCGACCCCGGGAACGGATGATACAAGGTCACGAAACTGTTTCCCAATCAGGCTGGCAATTACGCTCTTTTCGATGGTTTGCACAAAGGCTGATCGCGGCTGACCGTCAATTGCTGAGAATTCTCCAAACAGTCCGCCATCCCGGATTTCATTGTAGGTTACCTCTTTTCCATCTGAAGAGAAGCTTTTTACCGCAACGCGGCCTTTCACCACAAAGAAAACCGAATCCGTTTTATCCTGTGCCGTCATCACTGTTTGGCCAGCTGGCATCTGGTACCAATCACAAATATCGGCAATGGCTCGCAGCTGTTCCTCCGACAGGTCGGAAAACATTTCAATGTTGCTCAGCGACTTTTCCACGCTCTACCCCCAAACGCTGGTTTACCGTACGTCAATTCCTTTCCTAATTCGCAAAATGCAACCATTTGCGCTGTGATTTTTATCACAGACTTTGACCGATCGTTAAAGGATTCTTGTTCGCGTTAACCTTTTTGGGTGTCTGTAACCAGTGAGCGAGATCACCGGAGGCCGATTGTCCACGTGGCCTCCGGTTGACTTTGATTGTCGAAAATTTGGCTTTCCCGTTCGGTTTCGTGGGGTTGCCGATCGGGTTGTGGTCGCGTTTGGTCGAATTTACTCCAACGGCAGGCGCGACCACATATTCCGGCACCAACGTCCATACGTTCAGATCACTTTGGCTCCCACAACTCGATCTTGTTGCCTTCTGGATCATGAACCCAAGCAAATATCCCGTTTGGATACGCCTCGGGCGCACGCTCCACGGTGTTACCATTGGCTTCCAGCTGTGCGATCATTCTGTCCATGTCGGTAACGCGGAAATTCACCATGAAGACCTTTCCGTCACCAAAATACTGCGTATCCTCGGAGAACGGTGCGAAAACACAAGCTCCCGCGCTCGTTTCCCAGACGGGCGCGTTATATTCCTGAGGAACCTCATCAATCCCAAGATTTTCCCGATACCATTTCGCCAAGTTTGTTGGGTCTTTGGCGCGAAAAAATATCCCGCCTACCCCAGTGACCTTTTCCATAATGTCCCACTTTCCTAATAAAATCAGACCCAAAAGCTAACACAAAGACGGGGTAAGGGAACCAGATTTGATGATGAAGAATACCGCTGTGTGGAAAGGCGCGCTGACCTTTTCCTAGTGATTTTTGGGAAGGTTATCCATGAAATCCAAGAGCTCCGCGGCAATAGCAGGTTCGGACATGGCATGTCCTCCTTTGACCAATCGCAGGACCGAACCGGGCCAAGCTTTGTGCAGTTTGAACGCTGTGTGCGGAGGGCACACCATGTCATAGCGCCCTTGCACAATGTAACCGGGTATGTGCGCGATCCGTGCCATATCTGCCATGATTTGCCCATCCTCGCGCAGCCAGCCCTTATGAGTGAAATAGTGGTTTTCGATCCGCGCAAACGCCCTTGCATAATATGCCGACGGCTCGTGGCCCACCCCATCCGTTTCCATCGTTGCCAAAGCGTTTTCCCACCGTGCCCACGCGCGGGCGTGTCGAATTAGCTCGCTGTCATCCTCGCCAAAGAGCCGTCGATGATAGGCGGCGATCAGATCACCTCGCTCGCTTTTCGGAATAATTCCGATAAACCGTTCCCACGCCTCGGGAAAATAGCGCGCAACACCCCCGGCATAGAACCAGTCCAGCTCGGCTTGTGTCATGGTGAACACCCCGCGCAGAACCAGCGCACGCGCGCGCTCGGGATGTGCTTGCGCGTAAAGAAGCGACAGCGTCGCACCCCAAGAACCCCCGAAAACCACCCAGTTTTCAATGCCCAGCGCCTGCCGGATGATTTCGATATCCTCGATCAAATCCCAAGTTGTGTTGTTTTCCACGCTGGCATGGGGCTTCGACTTTCCACATCCCCGCTGATCAAACAGCACCACGCGATAGCGGTCGGGGTCGAAAAACCGCCTCATCCCCGGATGGCAGCCGCCGCCCGGCCCACCATGCAGCACCACCACCGGTTCGCCATCTTTCTTGCCGGACTGTTCCAGATAGATCGTGTGGCCACCGGACACCGCAATCTCGCGCTTGTCGAACGGCTCGACAAGCCGATGAAGTTGCGCCCCTTTGTCACTCGCTTGTTCCAGCATATTTGATCTATAGTCGCCTTCGAGCCGTAGGATTCTGCGTCCAAGAATGGCAGGAACAGCAAATGAGCGCAACGCAAACCAAATCAACTGTCGATGATACCGAGATTGCAAAGTTCGAGGCGATGGCCGCCGAATGGTGGGACCCGACTGGCAAATTCAAACCGCTGCACCTGATGAATCCGGTGCGGTTGGGTTATATCGTTGATCAGATCAATACCGAGTTTAACCGCGATGCGACATCCCTGCGCCCATTCGAAGGGTTGCGCATTCTGGATATAGGTTGCGGTGGTGGTCTGCTATCCGAACCGATGGCCCGGTTGGGCGCAGCGGTCGTTGGCGCTGACGCAGCGGAACGCAACATTCCCGTGGCACAGATCCATGCAGAGCAATCGGGGTTGGAAATCGACTATCGCCACACCACTGCCGAGGCCTTGGCCGAAGCAGGCGAGCAATTCGACGTTATCCTGAACATGGAAGTGGTCGAACATGTCGCCGATCCTTTGGCCTATCTGACTGCCTGCCAGCAATTGCTGAAACCCGGCGGTTTGATGGTGATGTCAACGATCAACCGCAACCCCAAAAGCTACATCATGGCGATTTTCGGGGCCGAGGTTGTGATGCGCTGGCTGCCGCGCGGCACGCATGAGTGGGATAAATTCATCACGCCCGATGAATTGTTTGCGCTGATAGAACAGGCCGGTCTAAAACCCGTCGACCGCAAAGGGTTCGTGTTTAATCCGGTGAAATGGAGCTGGTCCATTTCGGATCGCGACCTGTCGGTGAATTATGTGACGGCCAGCGTTAAACCGTGACCTTGCACCCGCCAGCGTGACCCCCTAAATATCCCGAACCTCGCAATTGTGCGGGGCAACTCTCAGGGCGGGGCGAAATTCCCCACCGGCGGTGATAGTCCGCGAGCGCTTTGTAACGCAAAGGTCAGCAGATCCGGTGTAACTCCGGAACCGACGGTTAAAGTCCGGATGGAAGAGAGCGGGAAACGGCGGCGCAAGCTGTCCGTTAACCTGTAGCCCTGATTCAGTATGTCCAAGGAGGGACAGATGGATCAGATTATAACACGATCACCAGCAGTGCGCGGGGCCATGTACATGGTGCTGGCCGGCATTGCGTTTGCGGTGGTCAATATTTCGGTGCAGATGGTGACGATGGGGATGGGCATGGCCTCGCCCTCGGCAGCGTTTTGGCAATATTTTGTGGCGATGATGTTCAGCTTGCCGGTGGTGGTGCGATACGGGTTTCGTCAGCTGAAAACCGAACATCTGGGGTGGCATTTGACGCGGATTGTCATGTCCGTGCTGGGTATCCAGTTTTGGGTTGCGGGGTTGGCGCATGTGCCGATCTGGCAGGCGATCGCGCTGGTGATGACCTCGCCGTTTTTCGTTACGCTTGGGGCGGTTTTGTTCCTTGGCGAGAAGGTCGAGCCGCAACGCTGGCTGGCGACAGCTGTCGGATTTGCCGGTGGGTTGGTTATTCTGGAGCCGTGGGCCGAGGATTTTTCCGTCTACACATGGTTGCCCGTGATCGCCGCGATGCTGTGGGCGGGATCGTCTGTTCTGATGAAACGCCTGACCCGCCATGAGCCGGCGGAAAAAGTCACGGTTTATCTGCTGGCCCTGCTACTGCCGGTCAATGCGATTTTTGCGGGGATTGGCGGCGGGTTTGACGTGCCCGGTTATGACGCGATGGCATTGATTTTGGTGGCCGGGCTATTGACGGCACTGGCGCAATTCCTGCTGGCGCGGGCTTACGAGGTTGCAGATGCGTCTTATGTCCAGCCGTTCGATCATCTGAAGCTGCCGCTGAATGTATTGGCCGGGTTCATGGTGTTTGGCTACTTGCCGACGGGCAATCTGTGGATCGGGGCCGCGATGATCATTGCCGCGTCCTTCTACATTATGCAACGGGAACGGTAGGGCAAGCGCCTGCCCTAATACAGGGTGAATGCGTTCAGTCCGGGCAATAGGGGCGATGGCGGTATCAAGCCTGCCCCAAAAATACCCGCAATTCCCGCAATATCGGCAGCACGGCGCGGATTTTCTCCGCGCCCAAACTCTCCACCACATCGTCAAAGACCGGGGCAATGGCGCGAACGGCCTCGTCCCGGGCTTTCTTGCCCGCGTTGCTGATCGACACAAACTTGCGCCGCCCATCGTCCCAGTCTGGGCGAATATTGATATATCCGGCGGCTTCCAGCTTCGACAAAGTGTTGGTCATCGCCCCCTTGGTCACATGGAAAATCCGCGCCAGTTGCGCGGGGGTCTTTTCCCCACCAACCCCGGCGAAATGGTTCAACACCGAGAAATGCGACAGCTCCATCCCCTCTGGCAAGGCGCGGCTGAATTTGGTGCGGGCCATCTGATCCACAGCGGTGATTTCCCCAAACAGGGCGATGGCTAGCGGGTCGCTGGACAGTTTATCCGACATTGGGTGGCTCGAAATCCTTGTCATGTTGCAACGACGGAATGCGCCGCCGTGCCTCTGCCGCTTGGTTAAGGTCAAGATCGACAAAAGTCACGCCTTCTGTGGTGGCCCCGTCGGCCAAAACCTTGCCCCACGGGTCGACCGCCAACGAGTGTCCATAGGTTTTGCGCCCGTTTGGGTGCGTGCCTGTCTGCGCAGGGGCCAGAAGGTAACTACCGGTTTCTATCGCCCGTGCCCGCAGCAAAACTTCCCAATGCGCTTGCCCGGTCGGCACCGTAAAAGCCGCCGGAACCGTCAGGATCTGTGCCCCGGCCTGCGCCAACTGACGGTAAAGGCCCGCAAACCGCAGGTCATAACAGACTGACAAGCCCACCGCGCCAATATCTGTTTGTGCCAGCACCGCCTGATTGCCCGCCTGAATGATCGCCGACTCGCGGTAGCTTTCGCCATTGCCCAGCTCCACGTCGAACATGTGGATCTTGTCGTATTTCGCAACCACCAAACCATCCGGCCCGATCAAAAAAGAGCGGTTCGCCAGTTTATCGTGGGTCTTTACTGCCAGCGATCCAATCAATAGCCAGACCCCCAGCTCTGCCGCAACGGCCTGCAATCGTGCCAGTGTTGGGTCGTCAGCTTCTGAGTGCAAGCGTTCGGCCTGAAGAGCCCGATCAAAGGTGATCATGTTTGTATTTTCCGGGGTCAGAATGAACTCGGCACCACCTGCCGCTGCCTCTCGGATAAATTTTTCCGTCTTGGCGCAATTGTCGTCGGGTTGCTCACCAGCCGTCAACTGCACCAGTGCGGCACGTGTCACGTCAACATCGGGTCCAGTTTCCCGGCCCGTTCCAGCGCATAAAGATCATCGCAGCCGCCGACCGGCACCCCGCCAATGAATATTTGTGGCACCGTCATGCCCCCATTGGAACGCTGGGTCATTTCAGCGCGTTTTGCGGGTTCTCGCATAACATCAATTTCCGTAAATTCGATGCCTTTATGGGACAGTAGCCGTTTTGCCGCATGGCAATATCCACAAATAGGCGTTGTGTATATTTCGACCGACTTCATGGGTTACTCCTACAAATCCCAACCAATATATGGGGATTATTCAGGACGTGCAACGCGCGCCAATACCAGCACATTAATGTGATCAGCACCAGAGGCGCGCAACACCTCGGCGCAAGCTGAAAGTGTTGCACCAGAAGTCATGACATCATCGATCAATAAAATGCTTTTTCCCCGGACGTCATGGTCGCTCATCGCAAATGCCCCAGCTTGATTAAGGTATCGTTCTTCGCGGGTCATGCCTTCCTGAGGGATAGTTTTGCGCGTTCGGATCAAAAGGTCCGGCACATATGTCAGTCGCGTGCCTTTGGCCAAATGGCGCGCAATTTCCGCAGATTGGTTGTATCTGCGGTGATAAAAGCGGCGCCAATGCAGCGGAACCGGCGCTACCATATCCACCTTGTCCACAAAGTTAGACGCGATCCGCCCTAACCATGTCGCCAGCGGTTGCGCCAAATCGGGTCGATCAGCATGTTTCAGTGATAATATCATTTTTCGTCCCGCCCCCTCATACCGAAGAAGCGCGCGGCCCTGATCCCAGGCGGGCGGGTTGTGCAGACATCCATCGCAGAGGAGGTTCGGTTCGGGATCATCGCCAGGCAAAGGCGTTCCACATTTGTCGCAGATCGCGCCTGAAATGAAGCTTGCCTCCCGCCAGCATCGCGCGCATAGCAATGCGCCTTCGGTGGTTGCTTCGTTGCAGGCAACACATTGTGGTGGGTAGACAATATCCAGAATATGGCGAAAGCCACCCTTTCCCTTTAGAGACAGGCGGTCTATTTGTTCGGCAAGAGAAATGAGGGAAAATGCCGACACCACCACTCCTGTTTGATCGGGATTTGTTAACTTTACGCCGGGCCAAAGCGACAGAGAGGGGGAGCTTCCTCCATCGCGAGGCTGCAGCGCTGGTAAAGGATAGGCTTGGCGAGGTTAATAAACCGTTTCAGGATTGTACAATTATCGGGCCCAAGGCGGACCTCTGGGCAGAACTGATCGACCTCCCCGCAAAGACCCTTCCAGATGATGAGGTTCTGGCGTTGGAACCGGAATCGAATGATCTAACAATTCATGCGCTTGGGCTACACTGGGCGAATGATCCGGTGGGACAGCTGGTGCAAATGCGCCGTGCGCTTCGCCCTGACGGTATGGCCTTGGCGGTTCTGTTTGGTGGGCAAACCTTGCACGAATTGCGCACCGCCTTTACCGAGGCAGAAACGGAAATCGAAGGTGGATTGTCCCCGCGCGTTGCGCCGATGGGGGAAATTCGGGATTTGGGGTCGCTGATTCAGCGGGCCGGTTTGGCGCTACCGGTTGCAGATTCGGTAGAATTCAAGGTGTCTTATGAAACACCCCTGCATCTGATGCATGACTTGCGGGCCATGGGGGAAACCAACGTGATGCTCTCGCGCCGCCGCACGCCGCTACGCCGCGCGACGCTGTTACGGACCTGCGAGATTTACACCCAGAATTTCAGTGTCGATGGCCGGATCGAAGCGACGTTCGAACTGATTTTCCTGACGGGTTGGGCTCCGCATGACAGCCAACAAAAACCGCTGCGCCCGGGGTCGGCGACGGCGCGGTTGGCGGATTTTTTAGGCACCAAAGAAATCAATCCCAAGGATTAGTTTTCTTTCTTTTCCTCGGCCTTTTCGGGATTGCTGGAAACACCAACCTGCGCGGCGCGCAGCAGACGGTCGCCAACGATGAATCCCGTTGCCATAACTTGAATGATCGTGCCTTTGGCCGTCCCCGGCACAGGAGCTTCGAACATGGCCTGGTGAATTTTCGGGTCGAATTTTTCGCCGGGCTCTGGGTTCACCACATGGATGTGGTGTTTTTCGAACACGTTCAGCAGATCGCGCTGTGTCAATTCGATCCCTTCCACCAGCGCAGATGCGCTTTTGCGCAGATCATCGTCGATCGCATCAAGCGCCCGGCCCATATTGTCGTAAACAGACAGCAGATCGCGGGCCAGCTTGTTGCCGCCATAAAGCTCCGCCTCGCGACGATCGCGTTCGGCGCGTTTGCGCACATTTTCCAATTCCGCATAGGCGCGGATCAGGCGGTCTTGCAATTGGTCGCGTTCTTCGATCAGCCCTTCAAGGTCCGGCTCGGCGAGGAGATCTTCCATTTCCTCCATTTCAGCCTCAGCCTCGTCGATATCATCCAAAAACTCGTCTTCTTTTTCGTTCGCCATTCGCAATATCCTTACCGGGGCTGACGGGAGACCAGCCGCCCCACAAGTTGCGCCGTGTAATCGACGATTGGAACAATGCGGCCATAATTCAGCCGTGTCGGTCCAATTACGCCCACCGCGCCAATGATTTTTCTTTCGGCGTTCATATAGGGAGAAACCACCAAAGAGGAACCCGAAAGTGAGAAAAGTTTATTCTCCGAGCCGATAAAGACCCGAACCCCCTCGCCCCCTTCGGTCAGGTCCAGCAGATGCGCCAGATCGCGCTTGCGTTCAAGGTCGTCAAACAGCTGCCGGATGCGGTCAATATCCACCCCTGATTCGTCGATCAGGTTGGATCGCCCGCGCACAATCAGCCGATCCCGTCCGTCATGGTCGTCTACCCAGATCGCGGTGCCGTCCTCGATCAGGTTACGCGCCAGTTCGTCCAATTCCTGTCGGCGTTGCTGGATTTCCCGCGCGACCACCGTCTGAATTTCCGACACTGTGTGGCCCTGCAGGATCACGTTCAGGAAATTCGCCGCCTCGCGCATCGCGGATGGTGTTAACCCAACGGGTGGGCGAAATAGTCGGTTTTCGACATGACCGTCCGCCGTGACCAAAACGACCAATGCCTGGTCTGGCGACAGCGACACAAATTCCAGATGTTTGATCGGCGCTTCGGTCTTGGGTGCCAATACCAGCGAGGCCCCGTGCGTCAGCCCTGAAAGCATATCCCCTGCCTTATCAAGCAACCCACCAATATCCCGGTCATTTCCTTCCAAGGATCTTTCAATCTCTGCCCGTTCCTTGCCAGAAATTGAACCCACTTCCAGCAACCCATCCACGAACAACCGCAACCCCAGCTGTGTCGGGACCCGGCCTGCCGAGGTGTGCGGGCTGTCCAGCAACCCCAGATGCTCCAGATCCTGCATGACGTTGCGGATCGTTGCGGCCGACACCTGCTCAGAAAGGGTGCGCGACAAGGTGCGCGACCCCACTGGCTCACCGTTTGCCAAATAACTTTCGACAATCTGGCGGAACACCTCGCGGCTACGATCTGTCAATTCGGAAATAGGGGTTGTTTCGGTCATCACGATTCCATTTTCAGCTGGGAAAGTAGGAATTCGCACTTGATTGGTCAATCTCGGGGATAGACTTGAACCTGTCCGCACCGTAGTTAGCCGGTAAACAGCTTAATCCACAAAAGGAACCTGTGTGACACACTCGCCCAAATTTTCCGTCATCATGGTGGATTACGAAGGCTCTGTCCCTGACGAAACGCTTTGTCGAGGTATTCAGTGTTTCAAGGATCAGTCTTTTCAGGACTTTGAACTGCTCGTTTATCATGATGGTCCTCGTTCTCGCCCATACGAGGATATTATACCCTCGAATTGCTTGCCGCAGAATGTTCAGTTCACATGTTCCCCCGAGCGGCGCAATGATTGGGGTCATTCCAATCGGAATTCCGGTATATTTGATGCCAGGGGCGATTGGATCATTCATACGAACGCCGACAACATCTTCTATCCGGATGCGCTTCAAAAACTGGCTAACACCATAGACAGTGAATCCTGGGCATTGGCAGGTCGCAAATCACCATCCCTGAACTGGGATGCGGTGATCTTTCCAATAATCATGGTTGGCTATGCCACATACAAAACCCGCTTGATCCGTGTCCCCGAACATGACGAGAAATTGCGTCTTGTCTTGTCGGGCAATCCTCCGCTATCGGGCCATATAGATATCATGCAATTCGTCATGAGGCGCGAAAAATGGCTGGAATTTGGCGGATGGAAAGATAAGCGTAAATCGAGCGACGGATTTATGATCAAGCGATTTGCAGAAAAGATCGCTATACATAACATGACCGAGATACTCGGCGAACACTGGTAGAAAAGGAATTTTCATGCGCCCATCTGGACGAGCCACCGATGCGATGCGGGACATCGTTATCGAAACCAACGTGACCAAACATGCCGAGGGCTCCTGCCTGATTAAATGCGGGGATACGCATGTTCTCTGCACCGCCTCGCTAGAAGAACGTGTGCCCCCTTTCCTGCGCAATTCCGGTCTTGGCTGGGTCACAGCTGAATATGGGATGCTACCGCGTTCCACCGGCAGCCGGATGCGCCGAGAGTCAACCACCGGCAAGCAGGGTGGCCGCACTGTGGAAATCCAGCGCCTGATTGGGCGCTCCCTTCGCGCCGGTGTTGACCGCGTTGCGCTGGGCGAGCGTCAGATCACTGTCGATTGCGATGTGATTCAGGCAGATGGTGGCACCCGCTGTGCCTCCATCACCGGCGGTTGGGTCGCGCTGCGTCTGGCTGTGAATAAACTGCTGAAAGCTGGCGATATCACCACCGATCCGCTGACCGATCACGTTGCCGCCGTGTCTTGTGGAATCTATGCTGGCCAGCCCGTGTTGGATCTCGACTATGCCGAAGATTCCGAGGCCGGCACAGACGCGAATTTCGTCATGACCGGATCGGGTGGTTTGGTGGAACTTCAGGGGTCTGCCGAGGGCGCGACCTTCTCCCGCGATGAATTCAGCCAGCTGATGGACCTTGCCGACAAAGGTATCGCCGAACTGATCGCAGCGCAGAAAGCCGCCACCAGCTAATGCGCAAATTCACCGAGCCGAAGCTGCTGGTCGCGACCCATAACCAAGGCAAGTTGGAGGAGATCGCGCGTCTCCTCGACCCCTATGCCATTGAAATTACGTCAAATAAGGCGCTGAACCTGCCCGAACCGGAAGAGACCGAGGATAATTTCATCGGCAACGCCCGGATCAAGGCCCACGCGGCGGCGAAGGCTTCCGGTCTGCCTGCATTGGCAGACGACAGCGGCATCGAAATTGACGCGCTGGGCGGCGCCCCCGGCGTCTACACCGCCGACTGGGCTGAAACGCCGAACGGTCGCGATTTTCCGATGGCCATGCAAAAGGTGCATAACAAGCTAGAGGCGTTGAACGCCCCCGACCCCCGCACCGCCCGCTTCCGCTGCACCCTCGTCCTCGCCTGGCCCGACGGTCATGACGAGGTGTTCGAGGGTAAAATCGAAGGCCGCGTTACCTGGCCCATGCGCGGTGACCAAGGCCACGGCTATGACCCCATTTTCATCCCTGACGGCTATGATATAACGCTGGGTGAAATGGATCGGTGGAAGAAAAACGAAATCTCCCACCGCGCCGACGCTTTCGCCAAACTTGTCAAAGGATGTTTCGCATGAAACGAATATCTTCCGGTTCGCCTTTTGAAAAAACTTTCGGTTACTCGCGTGCGGTCGCGAAGGGCAACTGGTGCTTTGTAGCTGGCACCACAGGCTATGACTACACCACCATGCAAATGCCTGAAAACATCGCCGATCAGGCCCGCAACTGTTGGAAAACCATCGGCGGCGCACTGACCGAGGCTGGCTTTGCAATGGAAGACATTGTCCGCGTTCAATACACCGTCACCAATGTTGAACTGGTTGACGAGGTTGTGCCAGCCTTAGGCGAAGCGATGGGCGAAATCCGCCCCGCCGCAACCATGGTGATCGCCGGACTGGTCAAGCCCGAGATGAAAATCGAAATTGAAGTCACCGCGTTCAAAGGATGAGGGATTGGCAGAACGCCGGATTCGGCATCTATGTCCATTGGCCGTTCTGCCTCCACAAATGCCCCTATTGCGACTTTAACTCCCATGTCTCACGCGAGGTTGATCAGGAACGTTGGCGCCGCGCCCTGATCGCTGATCTGACAGCACAGGCGCAAACGACGCCGGACCGCTCCGTCAACACCGTGTTTTTTGGCGGCGGCACCCCCTCGCTGATGCCCCCTGACACAGTCGCAGCTGTGATTGAGGCCATTGGAACCCTCTGGGACCTCGCTCCGGAAGCTGAAATCACGTTGGAGGCCAACCCCACCTCTGTCGAGGCCGCGCGCTTCGCCGCCTATTCGCAAGCTGGCGTCACCCGCATTTCCATGGGTATCCAGTCACTTCGCGACGATCACCTGAAGGCGTTGGGCCGCATGCACAGCGCCGCTGAGGCCCGCGCCGCCTTCGACATCGCCCGCAAGCAGTTCGACCGCGTCAGCTTCGACCTGATCTACGCCTGCCAGAATCAAACCCTTGCGGAGTGGCGAGCGGAACTGACCGAAGCCCTCGATATGGCCGTAGACCACCTGTCTCTCTATCAGCTTACAATCGAGGACGGCACCCGGTTCGGCGAAATGTATGCCGCCGGAAAACTGCGCAATTTGCCTCCAGACGACCTCGCCGCTGACATGTATTTCGCTACTCAGGAGATTTGTGATCACAAAGGCCTGCCTGCCTATGAAATCTCCAACCACGCCCGGTCAGGGGCCGAGAGTCAGCACAACTTAATCTATTGGCGTTATGGCGATTATATTGGTACTGGCCCCGGTGCACATGGACGAATTACCAAACAAAATCAACGCTTTGCGACAGAGGCATATCGCGCCCCAAACCGTTGGCTGGATACAGTCGAGGCCATAGGTAACGGCCTGTCTGAAACCACACCGCTAACCGCCGAGGATCAGGCAACTGAATATCTTTTAATGTCTCTGCGCCTAGCCGAGGGGTCTGAAATGGATCGCTTCACGGTACTTGGCGGTCACCTCGACAATGCCCGCATCACCCCGCTGATTGATGACGGTTATCTGACAATGACGAACCGGCACCTTCGCGCCACAACCAAGGGCCGCCCGGTCCTGAACGCGATCCTCAGGGAATTGCTTTAATTACTTGGTTAACAACCGACATAAATTGTCCAGCTGTTCCAGGTCCTTGTATTTCAACCGAACCTCGCCCGACTGACCGCCGGATTTGTGATCGATCTCTACCTTCACACCCAAATGCGCGCTCAGATCGGCCTCGATCGCACGGGTATCAGCGTCTTTCCTCTGCGCTTTGGGTTGAGGGCGTTTCTGCACCTCCGATCCACCTTTGCGGACGAGGGCTTCGGCCTCGCGAACTGACAGATTGCGCTGAATAATTTCGCGCGCAAGCGCCGAAGGATTTTGCGTGTTCACCAGCGCCCGCGCATGCCCAGCCGACAGTTTTCCATCCCGTAGATAGACCAATACATCGTCTGGAAGATTAAGTAATCTCAGTATGTTAGCGATATGGCTGCGAGATTTTCCCAACGCTTGGGATACCTGCTCTTGTGTGTGACCAAACCGGTCCATCAGCTGCTTGTAGCCCTGCGCTTCGTCTACCGCGTTCAGATCCGCGCGCTGGATGTTTTCGATGATCGCGATCTCCAGAACCTCAACATCGCTGAGGGTCCGCACCACAACCGGCAACTCATGAAGCTTCGCCATCTGCGAGGCCCGCCAGCGTCTTTCACCGGCGACGATCTCGAACTCGCCTTCGTGGTCAGGGTCCGGCCGCACGATCAACGGCTGAATCACGCCCTTTGCCGCGATGGAATTCGCAAGTTCTGTCAATTCAGACTCGACGAACGTCCTTCGGGGCTGATTGGGATTCGGGTGGAGCCGCTCTATTGGTACCAATCGTTCCGCGACCAGCGGCTTGCGCTCGGCATCTGATGAGTCGGACATATTCACATCGGCCAACAGCGACGAAAGACCGCGACCCAAACCTTTATTCCTGTTTTTATCTGCCATTATTAAATCTTTTCAATTGGTTATTACGCGGCGACATTGTCTTCCATCCGCCGCAGCAGTTCCGCCGCAAGCTTCTGATAAGCAATCGATCCGCTGCTTTTATGGTCATAGATTAGTGCTGGCATCGCATGTGACGGCGCTTCGGACAGCCGAACATTTCGCGGAATTATCGTTTCGTAAACCAGGTCACCCAGATTATTCCTCACATCCGCCTCAACCTGTCCGGACAGGTTGTTGCGTTGATCATACATGGTCAGAACAATCCCTTGAATCTTCAGGGTCGGATTCTGTGTCTGCTTGATTTCCCGGATAGAGGTCATCAGCTGTGAAAGCCCTTCGAGAGCGAAAAATTCGCACTGAAGCGGAACCAATACGGAATCTGCTGCGACCATCGCATTGATAGTCAATAAGTTCAGCGAAGGTGGGCAATCGATTAGAACATAGTCATATCCAATCGCGCCACCCAACGCAGTTCGCATCTTCTTGAGTCGATGGGGGTCGTTGATCAAATCCAGATCTGCCGACGACAAATCTTGCGTAGAGGCCGTGATGAACAAATTGGGCACCTGTGTCTCTACCGCTACATCTTGTAGGTCAGTCCCCATGATAAGATCATATGTGGTGTTTTCGACCTCATCTTTGTCAACACCCAATCCGGTTGTCGCGTTGCCTTGCGCGTCCAGATCCACCAACAAAACCTTGCGCCCGACTGCCGCCAGCGCTGTACCAAGGTTGATCGCCGTCGTGGTTTTACCCACGCCACCCTTCTGGTTCGCCACGGCAATAATCTGGGGCTTGCGGGTTGCGTCAGGCACGTTTCATCTCTCCGATACGGAGTATGACAGCGTTCGAGTCGGTCATACTGGGAAATTTCTCTGCTGAAATATGCCAAGATGAAGCCACCGAGGTCAATTCCGAATCCGCGTTTTGTCCCTTGAGGAAAAGGCATATACCATTGTGGTTGCGGTGCCTCTCGGCGAATTCCAGCAGGTTTTCTAGTGGCGCAAGGGCGCGGGCCGACAGAATATCGGCATTTTGCGGCGGAAGGGATTCAATTCGTGCGGATTCGATTCTGGGTGTTACGCCCATCTCGCGTGCGGCTGTTTGCAGGAACACGCATTTCCGCTGGTCGCTTTCTACAAGGGTGACCTGCATCTGCGGGGCTTTTTCCGCGGCGACGGCGGCGACGACAAGCCCCGGGAAACCAGCGCCAGAGCCAATATCCAGCCATCGTTGTGCCTGCGGATTTGCCAACGGCCATATCTGGGCTGAGTCCACTATATGTCGTTGCCAGGCGTCCTCGATGGTCGACTTTGCCACAAGGTTTATGCGAGGGTTCCATTTGACCAATAGGTCTCGCAGGGTTTCCAAGCGGGCGAATGTTTCACGTGAAACATTGAGTTGGTCGATCATGCCGACTTCTGCGCCCCGACCTGTTTGATATGTGCCAGGATCAGCGTAAGCGCCGCTGGCGTCATCCCCTCCATCCGCTCTGCCTGCGCCAGCGTCGCGGGGCGGGTCGCGGTCAATTTCGCCCGAACCTCGTTCGATAGCCCGATAATTTTAGCATAATCAAACCCTTCGGGAATCACCAACGCCTCATCCCGCCGCATTGCTTCGACGTCAGCTTTCTGCTGGATGATGTAGCTCTCATAGCGGGCATCATTTTCGACTTGCCGGGCGATATCCTCTGAAATATCGGCCAATTCTGGCCAGATCGCTGTTAGGGTTTCCAGCGACGTTTCCGGATACGCCAACAACTCCAACGCAGTCCGTCGCACCCCGTCTTGACTCATTTTCAACCCATAAGGGGCCGCCTCGCGGGGCAGGAGGGTTTTGCTGCGGCAAAGATCATTTGCCGCCTCCAGCGCCTCCATTTTGGCTTCAAAAGCTTGCTGACGCTCCTCCGACACGCACCCCAGCGCGATGCCCCGCGGGGTCAGGCGCTGGTCGGCGTTATCAGCGCGAAGCGACAGGCGGTATTCGGCGCGGGAGGTGAACATGCGATACGGCTCCGTCACGCCTCGCGTCGTCAGGTCGTCGATCATGACGCCGATATAGCCGTCTGCCCGGTCAAAAACCACCGGATCACGTCCCAAAGCAGCGAGCGCGGCGTTAAGGCCAGCGACCAGCCCTTGGGCGGCAGCCTCCTCATATCCTGTGGTTCCGTTGATCTGACCCGCAAGATATAGCCCCTCAACCGATTTCACTGCCAACCGCCGATCCAGCGCGCGCGGGTCAACATAGTCGTATTCGATCGCATAACCGGGTTGCAGGATCACCGCGTTTTCCATCCCCGTCATCGAGGTCACATAAGCCTGCTGCACATCAACCGGTAGCGAGGTGGAAATTCCGTTGGGATAGATCGTGTGATCATCCAGCCCCTCTGGTTCTAGGAAAACCTGATGCGAATCCTTATCCGCAAAGCGCAACACCTTATCCTCAATCGAAGGACAATAGCGCGGGCCAACCCCGTCAATATGCCCACCATACATCGCCGAGCGGTGGATGTTGTCGGTGATGATCTGGTGAGTCCGGTCATTCGTGTGCGTAATCCCACAGGAGATCTGGCGGTTCTGGACACCCTTCGACAGAAACGAAAATTGCACCGGATCATCGTCGGCTGGCTGGCTCGCCAGAACCGACCAGTCAATTGAGCGGCCATCCAGCCGGGGCGGGGTGCCGGTTTTCAGGCGGCCCAGCGGGACCTCCAGCGCGTCGATCCGCTCGGCCAGTTTGACAGAGGGTTTGTCGCCGATGCGACCACCCGGACGGTGTTCGTCACCGATATGTATGACACCGCGCAGGAATGTGCCGGTCGTGAGGACGACAGCGCGGGCGGAAACCTCGCTACCATCGGCCAGAACGACGCCCGACACGACGGCATTTTTCATAAGGAAATCAGCCACTTCGCCTTCAATTACCGACAGGTTTTCTTGCCCTGTGAACTCTCGCTGCATCGCCTGACGATAGAGCTTCCGGTCAGCCTGCGTGCGCGGCCCCTGAACGGCGGGACCCTTGCGGCGGTTCAGCAGTCGGTACTGAATCGCAGCGGCGTCGGCGACCCGACCCATAACACCGTCGAGCGCGTCTATCTCGCGGACCAGATGCCCCTTGCCAAGTCCACCGATGGCGGGATTGCAGGACATTTCGCCAATCTTGTCGAAACGGTGAGTCACCAAGGCCGTGCGCGCACCAAGTCGGGCAGCGGCCTGTGCGGCCTCTGACCCGGCATGTCCGCCGCCAATGACAATCACATCAAAATGTTCCACGTGAAACACCTATTTCCCGATACAGAAACTGGAGAATATCACATCCAGTACGTTTTCAACATCCACCCGACCAACCAGCGCGTCCAGCGCCCGAAGGGCTTGGCGCATTTCCTCGGCCGCGAGTTCGGACCACTCGGAACCGTTTTCTATATGCACCTCCGCCCGGTCCAGCGCCGCGATACCTCCCGACAGGGCCAGACGATGTCGTTCGCGTACCAGCGATGTAGCGACAGCAGCGCGGGAGTCAAGCTCGGTTGTTAGGGCCGCCAACAACTGATCAATGCCAGCGCCGGTTTTGCCCGACACGGACAGGCCATCCGCCGGGGTCAGATCCCCCTTGCCATTAGCAACGATATCGCCGGGGAGAGGTGAGAGGCCGAGGGGCGCAAGACCATCCTCGTCCAAGAGGAAAATCCGCAGGTCTGCATCCTCGGCCCGTTGTTTGGCGCGCTCCACGCCCAGCGTTTCAATCGCATCGTCACTATCGCGAAGGCCTGCAGTGTCCAAAAGCGTAACCGGCAGTCCGGAGAGGTCCATCCGAACCTCGATCACGTCACGGGTGGTGCCGGCGATCTCTGAAGTTATTGCGGCGTCGCGACCCGCTAAGCTATTGAGAAGTGTTGATTTTCCAGCGTTCGGGCGGCCAATTATTGCGACCTCGAACCCATCGCGGATACGTTCAGCAGCGCTTGCTCCAGCAACCTGTTCCTGCATCGAAGTCCGCGTACGGCGGAGGCGGATCAACACGTCTGGCGTGACATCGACGGGGACGTCCTCGTCCGCGAAATCAATCGTGGCCTCCAGCAATGCGATGGCGTGGAGCAGGTCTTGCCGCCAGGCTTCGCTGGCATCCGACAAGGTGCCGCGCATAATGCGCAGGGCTTGGCGACGCTGCGCCTCGGTTTCCGCATCGATCAGATCGGCGAGACCTTCGACCTGCGCAAGGTCAAGCCGTCCGTTGTTGAGCGCGCGCCGGGTGAATTCGCCCGGCTCGGCCTGCCGCAATCCGATATCGGACAGGGTGCGGAGCAGGGCGGCGATGACTGCCATGGAGCCGTGGGTGTGAAACTCAACGACCTCCTCGCCCGTGAAGCTGGCGCCTTTGGCGAAGGTGAGGATCAACGCCTCGTCAATCGCGGTGCCGTCGATGTTGCGAACGATCCGGATGCCGCGGCCATCGGGCAGGTCAGACATGAGGCGGACAGAGGCGGACCACGCATCCGGACCGGACACACGGATAACGGCCACTCCGGACCGTCCGCGGGCGCTTGCCAATGCATAGATTGTGTCCATCTAACCCTCTGTTCTTAAACGAAAATGCCCGGACGTTTAGCCCGGGCATCTATGGAATATGTTACCCCAGTCAGGTGTTCATGGAATCGAAGAATTCCGCGTTCGACTTGGTTTGCTTCAGCTTGCCAAGCAGGAATTCGATCCCATCGGTCGTGCCCATCGGGTTGAGGATGCGGCGCAGTACGAAGGTCTTAGTAAGATCGCCCTTGTCGACCAGCAGGTCTTCTTTCCGTGTGCCGGATTTGAGGATGTCGATGGCGGGATAAACGCGCTTGTCGGCGATTTTGCGATCCAGCACGACCTCGGAGTTACCGGTGCCTTTGAATTCTTCGAAGATGACCTCGTCCATGCGCGATCCGGTTTCAATCAGCGCGGTGGCGATGATAGTCAGCGACCCACCTTCTTCGATATTTCGGGCGGCACCAAAGAAGCGTTTCGGGCGTTGCAGGGCGTTGGCATCAACACCACCGGTCAGTACCTTACCCGAGGACGGGACAACCGTGTTGAACGCACGGCCAAGACGCGTGATCGAATCCAGCAGGATCACCACATCGCGTTTATGTTCGACCAGGCGTTTCGCCTTTTCGATAACCATTTCAGCAACTTGCACGTGACGGGCGGCGGGTTCATCAAACGTCGACGCAACGACCTCGCCCTTCACGGAGCGTTCCATATCCGTCACCTCCTCGGGGCGTTCATCGACCAGAAGGACAATCAGGAAACATTCTGGATGGTTCTTTTCGATGGAGTGCGCGATGTTTTGCAGGATCACGGTTTTACCGGTGCGCGGCGGGGCCACGATCAGGGACCGCTGGCCCTTACCAATCGGCGCAACCAAGTCGATGACGCGGGCGGTCATGTCCTTGATGGTCGGGTCTTCGATCTCCATCTTCAGCCGCTCATCAGGATAAAGCGGCGTCAAGTTGTCGAAGTTGATCTTGTGTTTGGCTTTCTCTGGATTTTCAAAGTTGATGGACGTTACATCCACCAACGCAAAATAGCGCTCGCCTTCTTCGGGGGCTTTTATCGTGCCCTCGACCGTATCGCCCGTGCGAAGCGAGAATTTCTTGATCTGTTCGGGCGAGACATAAATGTCCTCCGGCCCAGCCAGATAGTTTGCAGCGGGGGACCGAAGGAAGCCAAAACCGTCTTTCAGCACCTCCATCACGCCGTCACCCGAGATTTGTACGCCTTCTTCGGCCATTTCCTTCAGGATGGCGAACATCATGTCGCCCTTGCGCATGGTGGAGGCATTTTCAATCTCCAGCTCCTCGGCCATGGACAGCAGGTCTGCCGGGGTTTTCGCTTTTAGCTCTGCAAGGGAAAGTTGTTTCATATCAAACAGGTTAGACATATTTTGTGCCTTGTTGGGGAAGTCTTTTTCACGGTCGGGAACACACCTTATGGGCGAGGAACGCCCGTGCTTTCCCGCCTATATGATCGAAATTCTGAAAAAGTCAATGATTCAAGGTTTTAGGACAACCATGAACACAATGATCAACATCAGAACCGTCGGGATTTCATTGGCGATGCGGTAGGTTTTCCCGGGACGTGTGTTCTTGTCCGCCGCAAATTCCTTGCGCCGGGCCGATAGCCAGCCATGAAAACCGGACATCATGATAACGGCAGCAGCTTTTATCCAAGGCCAAACAGAAGACCAATCGACGATCCCGGGGGTAAAGACCAGTATCAGGCCGAATATCCAGGTGGCCGCCATCGCTGGGTTGATGATTACCTTTAGAAGGCGATATTCCATCAGTTTGAAGGTCTCGGACATGTAGGATCCCGGCTCGGCCTTTTCCGCGTGATAGACATAAAGGCGGGGGAGATAGAACATCCCGGCCATCCAGGCGATCACGGACACGATATGCAAGGCAAGTGTCCAGGGATAGAGTGATGCGAGAAGGTCGGACATGTTAACCCCTTATGACATTTAGCATTTTTTCCAGGTTCTTCGGGTCGGCATCGGGCGTGATCCCGTGGCCAAGATTGAAGATATAGGGACTGTGGCCGAGGATATCCAGCAACCGATTGGTTTCATCAACCAATCCCTGACCCCCGGTCACCATATGCATCGGGTCAAGATTGCCCTGCACGGCCAGTTTGGGTTGCAACACGTCCCGCGCCCATTCGGCAGGGATGGAAGTGTCCATGGCAAGGGCGTCAAATGCACCACTATCTGCGAAGGAAAGGTAACCGCCCCCTGATCCGCGCGGGAATCCGATTACGGGCAAACCGGGATGGCGGGATTTGAGTTCAGTCGCAATACGAATAGCAGGTTGCAACGCAAACCGGTTAAACTGCGATCCACCCAAGGCTCCGGCCCAGCTGTCGAATATTTTGATCACTTCAGCGCCGGCATCAACCTGTCGCGACAGATATTCAATCGTGGCCTCGGTCACTCGATCGATAATGGCAGAAAAAGCTTCGGGGTTATGATACATTAAACGGCGCGCCGGACCTTGATCAGGTGTGCCTCGCCCGGCGATCATGTAAGTGGCGACGGTCCAAGGAGCGCCAGCAAATCCAATCAATGTCGTTTCCAACGGTAGCTCTTCGGACAGACGAGAGACGGTTTTATATACCGGGTTTAGAGTTTCGTGAATTTCATCTTTGCTGCGCAATTGATCGACCGACGTGATCGGTGTCAACCGGGGACCTTCACCAGTTTCAAACCAAAGATCCATACCCAGCGCCTGTGGGATCAACAGGATGTCAGCAAACAGGATAGCTGCGTCAAATCCGAACCTGCGGATAGGCTGCAACGTCACTTCGGTCGCAAAGTCGGGATTGTAGCACAGTTCCAGAAACCCGCCCGCTTGTTCGCGCACCGCCCGGTATTCCGGAAGATAACGCCCAGCCTGACGCATAACCCAAACCGGAGGGGTTTTCAGCGTTTCTCCAGCAAGGGTGCGGAGCAGCGTTTTTTTCGGACCGGTCATATTCCCTCTTATAATATATATATTTAAGAAAGTGGTGGTAGATGGTAGGCGATGTGGAAAATGTGGATTACCGTGTTTCCAGACTTTTGCACAGGGTTTTCCCGTCCTTTTCCATCATAATTCACGGGTAGATACGGATTTCATCCACAGACAGACCAGAAATTTGTCTACAAGGAAAAACATCGAATTGAATCCGGATAAAATCTGGATAATCGAAACGGCAAAATTGCCCTGTGGAAACTCTGCTGATACCACAGGAATTACCAACGGAAATATCCACATGGGCAAAGCGTGGCGAAAACCTATAAAATCGTTCTGATCTCGGATTCGACCGGTGGAACTGTGTCCGCAGCGGCAAATGCGGTAAAGGCACAATTTCCGGCGATGCAATTTGAAACGCAACTGCTGACATTTGTCCGAAATATCGAACGCGCCAAAACCTTGCTGCCCCATATTGATGAGGCCGATATTGTCCTTCACACCGTGATTGACCCGGCAATTGTTGATCTGTTTACAGCGGCCTGCGATCAGGTTGGCACGCCGATCATCCCTTTACTGGATCATGTAACTAAAGCTTTCGTCGGGTTGAAGGGGATGCAGCCGTCTGGCCAGCCGGGGCGGCAATATCAAGTTGATAAATCCTATCTGGATCGAGTGCTGGCGATTGATTATGCAATTTCACATGATGACGGCCTAAGCGCGGACTATTTGAAACAGGCAGACGTGATTTTGGTGGGTGTCAGTCGGACATCAAAAACGCCAACCTGTATTTATCTTGGATATCAAGGGATCAGAGCGGCAAATGTGCCGCTGGTTCCGGGTCAGGAACTGACATCAGCATTTGACGAGGCGCTGGCAGCTGGGGTGCCAGCGATTGGGTTGATTGCCAGTCCGACACGACTAACTCAGGTGCGACAGACCCGGTTGAAGGCCTTGGGCAATCCAGAGGTGGAGACCTATGCTGGGCGCGAGGATATACAGGAAGAATTGTCTGCGGCACGCTTGTTTTTCGAAAAGTACAAAATGCCGGTGATAGATGTGACGCGGCGGTCCATCGAGGAAACTGCCGCCGCGATCCGCGCTATTCTGGCAGAGGGGACATAATGCTGGTTTTGGCGTCTGGGTCCGAAATTCGGGCGGAAATGTTGCGAAAAGCGGGTGTGGCGTTTGCGGTTGACCCGGCACAGGTGGACGAAAGGCCTATTTTCAAAACGATGCAAGCCGACGGGTTACCCGCGCATGTAATTGCCGATGCTTTGGCAGAAGCCAAAGCGCAGCAAGTGGCAAATCGGAGACCTGGCGATTTGGTTATCGGTGCGGATCAGGTGCTGGTCTGCGAGGGACGATTGTTTGAAAAACCCGGATCGCTGACAGAAGCCGCCGAACAGTTGCGGTTCCTGCGTGGCAAACCGCATGAATTGCTGTCGGCGGTTGTGATTTTCGAAGGTGCTTCGCCGGTCTGGCGAACAATTGGCCGGGTGCGCATGGAGATGCGGGCGTTTTCGGATGCGTTCCTGGACGAATACGTGGCCCGCCAAGGTGACGACTTGTTGACAACCGTTGGGGCTTACAAGCTCGAAACCGCGGGGGCGCAACTGTTTACCCGTGTCGAAGGGGATTACTTTTCGGTTTTGGGTCTGCCATTATTGGAAGTCTTGGATTTTCTGCGCAGCCGGAACATTGGTTTGACATGACTTTGAAAGCGGGCGTGATCGGCTATCCGATCAAACATTCTAAATCTCCGGTTTTACACGGGCATTGGCTAAGGCGCTATGGTGTTGACGGAACCTATGAACGGGTAGAACTGTCGCCCGAAGCTTTTGCCGACGGCGTTCGTGATCTGGTCGCAAAAGGTTGGCGTGGGGTGAATGTGACAATCCCGCACAAGGAAGCTGCGCTGGAGCTTGCCGATAGTGTAACCGACCGGGCGGCGCTGATTGGGGCGGCAAACACCCTTTATTTTCATAGCGATGGAACGATAGGGGCAGACAATACTGACGGGTATGGGTTTATCCAGAACCTTCGAGCAGGGGCGCCGAACTGGGATCCCACCGCAGGGCCAGCATTGGTTTTGGGCGCGGGCGGCGCATCACGTGCGGTCGTGGAATCCTTGCTAGAGGTTGGAGTGCCGGAACTGCGGCTGACAAATCGGACAAAATATCGTGCTGAATTGCTGGCGGATCACTTTGGCGCCAAGGTCAAGGTTGTGGAATGGCATGCGCAAAATGATGCGGTTTCGGGCGCAATGACGATTGTCAACACGACCTCGCTTGGGATGGAGGGGCAAGGGGAGCTGAAGATATCGCTGGAATCCGCGCCAGCCGGTGCGCTTGCGACAGACATCGTATACACGCCACTGATCACCCCGTTTCTTGAACGGGCTCAGGCACGTGGGCTATCGATTGTCGACGGGCTAGGAATGCTTTTGCACCAGGCAGTGCCGGGATTTGAAGGATGGTTTGGGGTGACACCCGTGGTCGATGACGATCTGCGCGCGGCGGTGCTGGCGTGAAATATGTGCTGGGTCTAACCGGCGTGATCGGGTCGGGAAAAACCACAACCGCAAATTTCTTCCGCGAGGCGGGTGTGCCAGTCTGGGATGCGGATGCAGTCGTGCACCAATTATACGCCAAAGGGGGAGCCGGGGTTCGGGCCATCGAGGCCCTCTCCCCAGCAGCCATCGTTGATGGCTGGGTTGATCGCAGCAGGTTGCGTGCTGAAATAATATCAGATCCAGAATTGTTGGCGCGGGTAGAGGCGGTGATCCATCCCTTGGTGCAGGCGGATCGCACGGCATTTGTGGCAGACGCCAAGGGGTTGGTTGTATGTGATATTCCGCTGCTCTTCGAAACAGGGGCAGAGGCAGAAATGGACGGGGTTCTGGTTGTTTCAGCCGCGCCGGACATTATCCGGGACCGCGTCATGGCCAGGCCCGGCATGGATGAACGCGCATTCGCGGCATTGCTATCAAAACAGATGCCGGATGCGGACAAACGGGCGCGCGCGGATTTTGTCATCGATACGGGAAAAGGACTGGACCATGCCAGAGCGGCAGTTCATGATTTGATAGAGCAGATCAGGAGCGGACATGCGTGAGATAGTGATGGATACCGAAACCACGGGCTTCGACCCCGAAGGTGGTGACCGTATCGTCGAAATCGGGTGTGTAGAGCTGTTCAACCATGTGCCCACCGGCAAGACCTATCACCAATATATCAACCCCGAACGTGATATGCCCGAAAGCGCGTTTCTGGTTCATGGCCTGTCGATTGATTTCCTGAAGGATTATCCGGTTTTTACAGAAATCGCGCAGGACTTTCTGGATTTTGTCGGCGATGCAAAACTGGTCGCTCACAATGCGTCTTTTGACATGAAGTTTCTGAATGCCGAGCTGAAATGGGCGGGAAAACCGCAGTTACCACCAAGTCAGTCCGTTGACACGCTAGAGATCGCGCGGCGCAAATATCCCGGGGCGCAAAATTCGTTGGATGCGTTGTGTCGCCGATTTGGTATCACCACCGAACGAGAGCTGCACGGCGCGTTGCTAGACTCGGAAATTCTGGCAGAAGTCTATCTGGAATTGATCGGGGGTCGGCAACCGGGACTGATACTTTCCCTTGTTTCTGACAGTACGGGAACCCGTGGAAATATTGATTGGATACCGCCGAAACGACCAACAGCATTGGCGTCACGGGTAACAGATGCAGAAAAGGCCGCTCATGCGGCCTTTGTCGAGAAATTGGGCGACGCCTCTTTATGGTGAGACACCGTGATAATCAGGAAACGGTGGCGTTTTTCGCCTGTTCCTGAACACGACGCGTAATTTCGTTACGATACAGAGTCACGTAATCGATATTATCAAGGTTAAGCGGCGGATATCCCCCATCGCGTGTCAGATCCCCGACAACCCGGCGCAGATATGGGAATAACAGGCGCGGGCATTCGACCATCAGGATCGGGTGCATCTGTGCCTCGGAAACATTTTCAATCTTGAACAGACCGGCATAGTCGATCTCGATTATAAAGATGTCACTTCCATCGGCGGTGCCTGTAACCGTCAATTTGTTGATCACTTCGTAATTCTCGCCAACCTTGCGAGCGTCCAACGCAACCTGAACCTTGAATTGAGGGGCGATGCCAGGCTTCAGACCCTTTTGCATTGCCAGGTTTTCAAAGGAAAGATCGCGAATATACTGGTTCAGGATCTGAACCTTTGGGGGAACCGGCACAGCGGCTTCGCCGTTACTTTTGGTGTCTTCAGCCATAATTTTGTCCTGTTAATCTAAAACTCTGGGCGTGGATAGCAGACCCGAACGTGGGGAACAACCGGATTAGGGATCGCGCCGCCACCGCGAGGACTCGTCCGGTTCTTGACTGTCATCAAGAATATCATATTCGCCATCGAGCACCGTTTCCGACGCCGGACGTTCATCGAATCCGCTGGAATAGATGGTGGCCGAGGCTTTCAACCGATCAGACAGCAATCGGATTACCTGATGGCGCACCGGCGGGATCAACAAGGATAACCCCAACGCATCCGTGAAAAATCCCGGCGTCATCAACAGAATGCCTGCAACCAGGATAAAGGCCCCATTGGCAATCGGATCCATGGGATTTCGACCCTCGGCGATCGAAGCCTGGAGGTTCTGCATTGTCATCACCCCCTGCGTTCGTAACAGAAATGTGCCTGCAATCGCTGTGAAAATCACAATTCCTAGGGTTGGCCATAATCCAATTAGGCCGCCAACCTGTACAAACAGGGCAATTTCAACGATTGGCACAAGGGCCAGCAGTAAAAACAACCACATCTGAGCATCTACTCCGTTTTCCAACCGCTCGCCGAGGTGGACTCGACACCGGTCGATGCTTACATAAGGTGTCAACAGATGGATTTCCATGTTTGGAAAGTTTCGGAAAGGACAATAGCGAATGAGTTCGCAACTTCTCAACATACTGATTCTTGCCGCGGTCGCACTTTTTCTGATCCTCCGGCTACGGAGCGTATTGGGTACGCGCGACGGCTTTGAGGGTCCACCAAAGCAGGTAAACCGGGCACAGAAGCCGCAGCGCAAGTTCGACGTTATCGATGGGGGTGGTGAGGATCGCGATATTGCGGATCATGTCGATGTAGATAGTGATACGGGAAAAGCCCTTGCCGGAATGAAGCGGGTGGAGCCTTCCTTCAGTGTTTCCGACTTTGCCCACGGCGCACGTCAGGCCTATGAAATGATCCTGATGGCGTTTGAAAAGGGTGACCTGCCATTTCTTCAGCAATATCTGGCTCCTGACGTTTACGATTCCTTCGCGGCGGCGGTAAATGCCCGTGCCGACAAAGGATTGACGGTCGAAGCGGAATTTGTCGGGGTGCGCGAGGTAAATATCCGCGAGGCGAAGTTTGATGCGGAAAACAACGAAGCCGAAATCAAGGTGAAATTCGTCGGTGAACTGACATCGGTCGTCAAGGATCAGAATGGCCGGATCGTCGAAGGGGATCGTGATACGGTCAAACGCCAGACAGACATCTGGACCTTTGCACGATTGATGGGCGGTGATAATCCAAACTGGTTGTTGGTCGGAACAGGAGACTGAGTTTGTGCGTCGTCGTGGGAGCAAACTGAGCGAAGAGGATCGCGAGGTCTGGTCCCGCGTGGCGCGTTCAACCGTGCCGCTTCACGAGGCGTATGACTACGTTCCCGACACGATCATCGAACCGATTTCACCTCCCCCTCGGCCAATGAAAGCTTCGAACTACGCGAGTGAACGACGGGCTGAAACTTTTAAACCCTCAAACAGCGCCGAGGGGTTATCAACACCCCAGATGGACCGTAAAAATTTCGAACGCCTAAAACGCGGCAAATTAAAGCCCGACGCGCATCTGGACCTGCACGGCATGACAGCCGCCGAGGCGCAATTGGAAACGTTGCATTTTCTTCAACATTGCTACGGTTCAGGCAAACGATTGGCCTTGGTGATTACCGGCAAAGGCAAAAAGGCACAGGATGACGGGATCATGCCGGTTCGCGAGGGTGTTTTAAAATCCAGCCTGCCCGAATGGCTTAAACACCCCAGCCTGCGACCCCTGGTGCTGGATACCGTTCCGGCGCACGCCAGACATGGCGGAGGCGGGGCCTTTTACATCTATCTGCGCCGGAAACGGTAATTGCATACGCTATCATTTGGAAAACGTCGTGAATCAGGCGATTTACCGCATGTAGAGCACTGGACACTGCCCCCCAATTTCCGGCATTACCTGACCTGACAACATCTTAACCAAAGGAACCGACATCATGACTATTCGTGTGGGGATTAACGGCTTCGGGCGCATCGGACGCAATGTTCTGCGGGCAATCGTGGAATCGGGGCGGACCGATATTCAGGTGGTCTCGATCAACGATCTTGGTCCAGTGGAAACCAACGCGCACCTGTTGCAATTTGACAGCGTCCATGGCCGTTTCCCGGTCGACGTGAAGAATGACGGCGTCACCATCGACGTTGGCTACGGCCCAATCGAAACAACGGCCGAGCGTGACCCGACGAAACTGCCGTGGGATGATATCGACATCGCACTGGAATGCACGGGCATCTTCACCTCGCGCGAGAAGGCGGCGATGCATCTGGAAAACGGGTCCAAGCGAGTGCTGATCTCGGCCCCTGGGGCGGGTGCGGACAACACCATCGTTTATGGCGTCAATGACAGCACATTGGCAGCGGACCAGATTGTTGTCTCGAACGGCTCCTGCACGACGAACTGTCTGGCCCCCGTTGCCAAGGTTCTGAACGACGAATTCGGGATCGAGACGGGTTTCATGACCACGATTCACGCCTATACGGGCGATCAGCCGACGCTGGACACGATGCACAAGGATTTGTATCGCGCCCGCGCGGCGGCGCTGAGCATGATCCCGACCTCGACCGGAGCCGCGAAAGCGCTCGGTCTGGTGTTACCGGAACTTGGTGGCAAACTGGACGGGTCCTCGATCCGTGTCCCAACACCGAACGTATCCTGCGTGGACCTGAAAGTTGTGCTGAAAAAATCCGTTGATGTCGACACGATCAATGCCGCAATGAAGGCCGCCTCCGAAGGTTCATTGAAAGGCGTGCTGGGCTACGAGCCGCGTCCGCTTGTGTCGTCGGACTTCAACCACAACCCGCACAGCTCCACCTTTGCGCCGGAACAAACGAAAGTGCTGCCGGGCAACTTCGTGCGTATCCTCAGCTGGTACGACAACGAGTGGGGTTTCTCTAACCGGATGGCGGACACCGCCGTCGCGATGGGCAAGTTCCTGTGAGACTGATCACCACCGCCGCCGTCAAAGGCAAGCGTCTTGTGGTGCGGGCCGATTTGAACGCGCCGGTGCAGGATGGCAAGGTCACGGATGCGACCCGGATCACCCGGTTCGCGGACGGGATCAAGCCGTTGCTGGCGCAAGGTGCGCAACTGGTGGTGATTTCACATTTCGGGCGACCCAAGGGAGAACGTAAACCCGAATTTACGCTCGCCCCGATTGTGCCCGCATTGGCGGATGCGCTGGGCGTAGAGGTCAAATTCGCCGATGATTGCGTCGGGCCGGAGGTCGTATCAATGGCCAATGCCCTGATGAATGGCGAGGTGATGCTGTGCGAAAACCTGCGCTATCACGCGGGCGAGGAAACGAATGATCCCGATTTTGCTGCTGAATTGTCGAAGCTCGGCGATATTTACGTGAATGATGCATTTTCCGCCGCCCACCGCGCCCATGCCTCAACCGCCGCTTTGGCGTCGCTGCTGCCCGCCTATGCCGGACCGCTGATGGCCGAAGAAATCAATGCCCTGACCGTCGCGCTGGAGGACCCGATGCGGCCTGCGGTTGCGGTGGTTGGTGGGGCGAAAGTGTCGTCAAAGATCGCCGTGCTGAAAAATCTGGTCCAAAAGCTGGATGCGATTGTGATTGGCGGCGGGATGGCGAACACGTTCCTGCTGGCCGACGGCAAACCCATCGGCAAATCGCTGGCAGAGCCCGATCAGGTGCCGACGGTGCATGAAATTCGGGAACTGGCCGCCAAGTCAGGGTGCGAGATTGTCCTGCCCACCGATCTGGTCTGCGCCTACGATTTCGCCGCCAATGCGCGGCACGTAGTGACCGATCTGGACGGCTGCCCCTCGGATGCGATGATCCTCGATGCCGGGCCGAAATCCATTGACCTGTTTTCCAATGTGTTCGAAGATGCAGCGACGATCCTGTGGAACGGCCCTATGGGTGCGTTTGAACTGGAACCGTTTGACGCCGCAACCGTAGCGCTAGCCCGAAAGGCTGCTGAACTGACCAAGGCGGGCAAACTGACCTCCATCGCAGGTGGCGGGGATACCGTTGCGGCGCTGAACACGGCAGGGGTGGCCGACGATTTCAGCTATGTGTCCACCGCTGGCGGCGCTTTCCTCGAATGGCTCGAAGGCAAAACTCTTCCGGGGATTGCCGCGTTGGGCTAAGGTGATCGCATGACACGTGACATCAAAATCGCCCCCTCCATCCTGTCCGCCGATTTCGCGCGGATTGGCGAGGAGATTGATGCCATCGAAGCCCAGGGGGCCGACTGGGTCCATGTCGACGTGATGGACGGGCATTTTGTTCCGAACCTGACCTTCGGCCCCCCAATCGCCGCCGCCATGCGACCGCATATCAAAACGGTGATGGACGTGCATCTGATGATCGCACCGGTCGATCCGTATCTGGAGGCGTTTGCCAAAGCGGGCGCGGATTATCTGACCATCCATGCCGAGGCAGGACCGCACCTACACCGCTCCCTCGCCGCGATCCGTGATCTGGGCTGCAAGGCAGGCGTGGCGCTGAACCCGTCGACCCCCGCATCGGCGATCCAGCATGTCATGGACCTCGTCGATCTGGTGTTGGTGATGACGGTAAATCCGGGCTTCGGCGGGCAGAGCTTCATCGCACCAATGGTCGATAAGGTGGCCGAGGTGAAACAGATGATCGGCGACCGCGATATCCTGATCGAAATCGACGGTGGCATCACCCCAACGACCGCGCCGCTGGTGGTGAAGGCCGGGGCCGACGTTCTGGTCGCCGGGTCTGCCGTGTTCAGCGGTGGCACGGTTGAGACCGCCGACATATACGGCAAAAATATCGCCGCCATTCGCAAAGCCGCAGGAGTATAACCATGGCAGCTATCCCTCCCGTCTGTGATTTCGGCTGGAAAGCCCCGGATTTCACCCTGAAGGATGTCAGCGGCAAGATGGTCTCGCTATCCGACGTCCGCGGACCGAAGGGCACGCTGGTCATGTTCATCTGCAACCATTGCCCCTATGTCAAAGCGATCATTCCAAAGATGATCCGCGACGCCAACGATCTGGCAAAACTCGGTATCGGTGTGGTTGCGATCAATGCGAATGACTCGGCCGCTTATCCCGACGACTCCTTCGAAAACATGCAGAAAGCCGCCGCCAAACACGGCTTCCCGTTCCCCTACCTCCATGACGAAACGCAGGAGGTTGCCCGCGCCTATGACGCCGTCTGCACCCCAGATTTCTTCGGCTTCAACGCGGATGACGGTTTGCAATATCGTGGCCGTCTGGACGAATCCCGCGCCCAACCAGCTCCTGATGATCTGCCGCGTGACCTTTACAATGCGATGAAGCTGGTCGCCGAAACCGGCCAAGGTCCGCGCGAACAAATCCCCTCCATGGGCTGTTCGATCAAGTGGAAGTAATCACCGCTGCACCGGCTTATTGTGCAGATATTCCTCGGGGTTGATGCTGGCCGTATCCCCTTCATGAAGGAAATTCTCGGCTTTGGTGGGGAAATCCGGCATCAGGAAATCGACCATTTTCTGGGGCGCGTCATTCTTGATGTCATAAACGATTAACCGCCCCGGCTTATCCGCAAAAAACTCCTGCACCTGTTCGTGGTGACGATCCCAATCCGCAATCCAGTAATTCACCACATCTTCAACGGTTTCTAGGTTCATCGCCATGCGATAGCGCTCGGCATAAAATCCCGCCCCGTGGTTCAGGCGGCTTTTGATCCAGCCATCGCGATCGCGCGTATTCAGGATGAAGTAGGATTTCGGATAATACTGAAATAGCTCTCGATAGAAATGCACGCCCTCAACAGCCTTGCGCCGGGTTACATGCTGCACATCGGTAAATGCGGTATAACGATTTATGCCAAACAGGGGTTTACGCCCATATGCGATATTGCGCTCCATAAAATTCGCAAGTTTGCCGCGATTGAAATGCGCCGAGTGAATCCCGCTGCGCTGTAAAAACCGATAGATGCTTCGCGTGCCACACTTGTTGAACCCGATCTGAAAGATGCGCGTCTGCCGTTGTTCACGTGTCGTGAAATTGGGTGGTGTGGTTTCAATCTCGTCGGTGCTCATGTCGCGCGAACCCTAGGTATTTCAATATACGGGATATTGCGGATTTTCGACAGGTTACGAATAGCACGGTTTCGCTGTCGCCATGGCATGGCGTTCCAACCCTCAATAGAATCGACAAATCCGGTCTCAAGAAGAATTTTCGCCAGCAACGCATAATCCAAAGAACCAACAGATTGCCGATCTGGTTTCTTGGTATTCTCCAACACCCAGTCGGATTCTATCGCATCAATAATCACCGGAGGTTTCTTGCAGAACTCGGTCAATTGCTTTTCGATATTTTTGTAAACGCTCGATGTGCGCCTTAAGATCATGCCAACATCCTGTTCGGGACGTCCGACCAGCGCAAACAGGTGCAGCGCCGATCCATCTGGACCCAGCACCTTCTTTGCGGCCTTGTAACGTGCGACTTGCTCGGCCATGGAATGTTGCTGGGGGTGGAAAATGTCATATCCAGCGTTGATCAGATTCCCCTCGACATATTCTTCGCCAACAATCCCGCCACGTTTCGGACCCAAGGCAGATCGCGAAAGATACAGACGCTCTTCGCCGTCTGGTTCGATGGCCTTGCCAAAATTGCGGTGGAAATAGGCCCGATATTCCGGTGTCCCACCCGACAGGTTCCCCAACCCAAACCCCTGTCCCGGGACGACCAAATGTTCAACTTCGGTTGGTTCGGTAATGACATTGACCGGCAAATCCGTTCCCAGCAGATCCAGAAAATCCCGCTGATATTGCGCGACGGTTTCCCCGACCCGGGGGCGTTTAGGGAAAAACAGAATTCCGTCCAAATCGTCAAACTGATCCAGCACCCATAATCGAGAGGTGCTTTCAGCCAGGAAATGGCCAAAATGCACCCAAAGTAATCCACCATACAACCACTTGCCCGACAATTTGCTGGTGGCGACGGTCGCCGGGTCCGGTGCGGTGGTAATCGGCCGCCATCCGCGCCAAGTTGCCCCGTGTGCAACATATGACCGGTCCGAACGCAGAACACCCGCTGGTTGCACCATGGCAGATTCCGTTGGTGGACAGACCAAAGCCCGGTCCAGAGTGACCAGGTCACGGGTCCAGCCATGTTCAGGGTCAGGGCGAAGGGTTGGGTCCAGATCCATCCTAGGTTTCCATGTCCGCCGCGATAGCGGTGGCGGCACGTTCTACATCGGTAAGGTTAATCTTGATGACCTGTTCATACAGGTCCAGAAATTCGGGCATTGTCTTCAGTTCGTTGGCCTTGGTTCGGTGCCAATCAACACCAGACTCATGCCATTTCGCCAGTTCCAAGTCGGATTTCAGTTTGGCAATATTTTGTGCTGTCCGCGGCAGGAACCGTTGGATTGACATATCTCGATGAAGATTCCAGTCCATGCGCACCCAATAATTCAATCCGATCGACCGATCGACATGCAGCGCACGACCGCGTTGTCGCTTCACCAGAAAACTGTCGGCAGATCGCAATGCATAATGGTTAAGCTGGACGCAGTCATATCCAATATTCTGGATCGAAGACCGCCACCCCTGTGTTGCAACATTATCCGGCATCGGCATCAATGATCCATTCAGCCACCGGACCTTGTTCTTGGCGCTGTCGCGCAGTTTGTTGGGGCGATGACAGCTTAGCTTGTCATAGGCGTTCACATTGCGCATCAGCGTTTTAAACCCCCACGCCGTGTGCGGTTTGGGGCAGAATGCCGGAACAGCCCCGGTGAATTGCTGAATAACCGGCTGGTCCGCGAAATCACGTATGCCGTTATGACCAAACAACCGCCATGTCATGGCCAGGTTGGTGGCATCCCCCATCATTGCATAAAGCTCGGGCAAGGTCCCGTTTTCGCCCCAGCGGATGTTGATGAACTCGTCAATATCAATATGGATGATCCAGTTCGCGGATTTATAAGCTTTGTGTTTGATTGCCTTGTTCAAGGCAGCTTGTTGCGGTGACTTGCCTTTCCATTCATCATTATTTTCATGATGGATGATGCCCAGCGCATCCAACCGATCCAATAGCTCGCGGCTTCCGTCGGTGCAGTCGTTCGAATAGATCAGAAAATCCGAGACTCCGATCCCCTGATGATAGGCGATCCATTCCAGGATATACGGCGCTTCATTCTTGATGCAGGCAACGATCAGGGTTCCGGTGTCTTCGATATCGGGATTGGTGGTGACAGGTTTTGGCAAAATCGCTTCGTTGAAATTCACCACGCCGTTATTGCGGGGCACGAAAGGGGTCTTCAACAGCGCGTCGATCTGCTTTTGCGCGTTGGCATCCATGAATTTCTGCGCACCCGCGCTAAGCGTTTCAGCCTGTGGAGGAGGGGCTTCCTCGGCCAGAATGCGGCGCTGAACCCGGTTTGCGACGCGTTTGGCTTTTTGGTCCTGACGCATGATTTTTTGATAGGGCGCAAGCAAATCGTTTAGCGGCGTGTCAGGATTTTCTAACGCTGCCTCGTGCAATTGCTGGCGTAAGTCATTGGACAGATCTTGGTCTACCAACAGGGTATTCAATTCGATCAAACGATCCAATTGCCACGTGGCAATTGACATATCAGGCCCATCCGGAAGGGATAGTCCAAGGACCTCAGACGCAAATTCTGACAGGCCCGAATAGCTTTGCGCCTCAATTTGACCGAATATCGATTTCCAAAGCGCAAGACGCACCGTCGGATCTGGCACAGAGATGGGTTGATTTAACGCTCCATCACCCGCGCCGCCAAGTGCCGCAGTTCGGCCCAGCGAAACCAGCGTCGTTTGCAGATCGCAAAGACATATTTCCGGAGTCGCCGTTAAGAAGGCAGCGTGGAGATCATCGGAAAACTCGGCAAGGACCGAGAAGAGTGATTTCACGGAAACAGCATCATCAATCAACGCGCCAGCGTGTGGACAAGAGACCAGAAGGTGGCGCGGACGAACCGCACGGATTTCGGCAGCAATCTCGTCGCGCATATGCGTCAGATTGTTTTGCGGCCAACCGATGGGCAAACGGGAAAAATCGGATTGAAGCGCAATTAACGGGGCAGACGGGGCAGCGACAAGCTCTAACCGGCTGTGGTCCCGTTGCCCAAGCGCAAAGGGGTAAAGCACATGTTGTTCGCGCAACTGATCCCGAAGCCGTGACAGGATCGACGAACCCATTTGGGCACGAGAGATTGAGAAGCTGGAAAGGAGTGTAATTCGCATTCTGCTGGCATCGGCCTGTGGGTTTCTGGCTTAATAGCGAAACTGACCCTGAACGGCTAGCGGCAATTGGAAAATATGGGTAAGAAGAGCCGACCAATCGATAGGCAGACCAACCAGAATGAAAATCACCATCGTCACGTGCGTCAAGAATGAGGGACCATTCCTGCTGGAATGGATTGCACATAACCGCAATTTGGGCGTTACAGATTTTTTGTTCTACTCCAACGATTGTTCCGACGGCACGGATTTGCTGCTCGATAAACTGGCAGAACATGGCGTTGTTCAGCATTTGCCAAACCCGGCGCAGGAAGGTCAGAAATACCAGATGACCGCGCTGAAAGACTCGACCTCTCATCCGGTTGTCGCGAATGCTGACTGGGTTTTTGTTACGGACGTGGACGAATTTCTAAACATTTCCGTTGGCGATGCGACGATCCCGGCCCTGATTGATGCCTGCAATAATCCGCAAGCCATATCCGTCACGATGCGGATGATGGCCAATAGTGGCATCGCCAAATATGTCGATGAACCGGTGATTAGCCAGTTTACCGGGACGCATCATCCCGACATGTGGAATGATCAGAAAGCTATCGAGGTAAAATCCCTGATCCGGCGCGATTTTCCGCTTGGCCATTATGGGGCGCACCGGCCGTTTACAAGCCGTTCATTTGACCCAAAGACAGATACACTTCGCTGGACAGATGGTTCCGGGCGTCAGGTTCCGTTCCCGTTTCTGACCATTGCCAACAAGCGCCGTCGACACCGGTTTCCCGCGGCAGGGGCGCGGGCTTTCGCCTCGCTAAACCATTATACGTTACGCAGTCTGGACAGCTATCTGGTGAAATCGGATCGCGGGGACGTGAACCGTCAATATCGGAATTTCACACTGGATTACTGGCTAGAGCGAAACGATGCTTCGTATATTGATGACTCGATCCTGACCTATCTGCCGGCGTTAAAGGATGAAATGGCGCAGTTAATGACCTTGCCGGGGATCGCTGATCTGCATCAGGCGTCCGTGACGGCACATATCGCCAAAATCCGCGAGCTGGATCAAGCCCCCGATTTTCAGGACCTTCGGGCTGCGTTGATCAACCACAGCCCAAACCTGGCTGGGGATTGACCATGCGGACATTGTTGTTTTCTGCGCAAAAGGATGAAGGGGCATTCCTTCTGGAGTGGGTTCTGTATCATCGATTGTTGGGATTTTCTGATATCGTCATCTATTCCAACCATTGCTCTGACGGATCAGATATTCTGCTGGACCGGCTTCAGGACGAAGGATTGCTGACCCATTACATCACCGATCCCAAACCGGACGAGTCCGCACAAGGCCATGCTGCCGCACATATGTTTCAATCGGACCATTATCGCGACGCCGATTGGATAGCGTGGGTCGATGCGGACGAATTTATCAATATTCAGACGGGCGCTGGTCGGTTGCCTGACTTGATTTCAGCGTTGGGCGATCATGACGGCATATTCATGAACTGGCGCTTGTTTGGTGACAATGGTTTGCCCGGCTGGATCGACGGATTGGTGCTGGAAGGTCAAACAGCATGTGCCCGCAAGGGAAACGCCGAAAACAACCCGATCAAGGCGCTATTCAGACCACATCCCTCCGTCAAGGAGCTGTATATTCACCGACCGGTTTTTAACGATGATTTTCATAAAAACCCCATGCGGTTCATCGATGGAGAAGGCGCGGAAATTTCAGCTGAGGAGCTGACAACCTTGCGACCTCACGGCCCCCCGCTTCAGGTGCATCAACCGGCAAAGCGGAACTATGCGCTGGCGCAGGTCAATCACTATGCGGTTCGTACATATGATGTCTTTGCGCTGAAGAAATTCCGTGGATCGGGCATGAAGCCAGTGGGCGGCAGTGCCGAGCTGCGCGGGCGGCGGCACGGTGACAAGTTCTGGGTGAAGCGGAACCGGAACGAGGTTCAGGACACCAGCATTCATCGCCATCTTGTCGAGCTTAAACGGTTGCGGCAGGTATTTCTGGCGAAACCGAAAATTCGAGCTGCTCATTACGACTGTTGCGCCGCATTGGCGCATCGATTGGCAGAGCTGCAGGCCTCGGGCCATCCGCTAACGGCCAAGGAAGCCGGGTTAGGTTAGTCGGCGTTTCAACGCAGCGCCATATTCGTTCTTTGTAAACAGTTCCGCCCGGCGCCGAAGCTGTTCCTCATCGATCCAACCCATATCATAGGCAATTTCGTCAGGACTTCCGACCTGTAAACCCTGCCGCATTTGCAATGTTCGGACAAAATTACCCGCATCCAACAGGCTGGCATGGGTGCCGGTATCCAACCACGCATAACCGCGCCCCATTTTGCGAACGCTCAACGAACCTTCGGCCAGATACATTTCCAGAAGCGACGTGATTTCCAGCTCGCCTCGCGCTGACGGCTTAACCTGCCGTGCTTTTTCGGACGCACTTCCGTCAAGGAAATAGAGACCCGTTACAGCATAGTCACTGGCAGGGTGTTCAGGCTTTTCGACAATCGACGTCACTTGTCCCGCAGCATCATACCCGACAACCCCGTAACGGGTTGGGTCCGACACACGATACCCAAACACCACACCACCTTGCTGCTGGTCTGCGGATTTCAGCTCGTCAGTCAGCCCGTGACCAAAGAAGATGTTATCCCCAAGCACCATGGCCGAGGGCGCGCCATCAAGGAAGGAGTCCGCCAGCAAATAGGCTTGCGCCAGCCCATCGGGTGACGGTTGCAGAATATAGGTAAGGCTTAATCCCCACTGTGATCCGTCGCCCAACAGGCGTTGAAACTGTCCCTGATCATCGGGCGTCGTGATAATGGCAATATCGCGGATCCCCGTCAGCATCAGGACCGACAAAGGGTAATAGATCATGGGCTTGTCATAGATCGGCAGCAGCTGTTTCGACACGCCTGCGGTGATCGGATACAGCCGCGTCCCGCTTCCTCCGGCTAAAATAATACCTTTGCGTTGGGTCATGATGCCTCCGTCACATGTCGATCAGGCCGTCGCGCCAGTCGGGCCGGGCGATACCGAATGTCTGATAGATTTTGGTGCAGTCCAATCGAGAGTTTAGTGGACGTGGTGCAGGTGTTGGATAGTCCGACGAGGGAATGTCGGTGACCTCGACCTTCATGTTCGCCAAGTCGAAAATCACCCGCGCGAAATCCGCCCAAGACACGTTTGGCGCCCCGGAAAAATGGTAGATTCCGCCCAATCCGCTTTGTTCCGACATGGTCGTCGCCATGGCCACAAGCGTGTTAGCAATTGATTTTGCCGGTGTCGGTCCCCCGACTTGGTCGGCAACGACATTCAGCTGCGATCGATCTTCCCCAAGACGCAACATGGTTTTCACAAAATTATTGCCGTGCCGCGAGAAGACCCAAGAAGTGCGAAGTATGGCGTGATTCCCCTCCGCAGCCAGCACGGCCTGTTCCCCCGCCAATTTGGTTTTTCCATATTGCCCAAGTGGTCCGGTGGGGTCCGTTTCTGTCCATGCCGCGCTGCCGGACCCATCAAAGACATAATCGGTCGAAATGTGCAAAAAGGGGATGTTCCGGCGCGCACAGGCACGCGCCATCCGGCCCGGCGCTTCGGTATTCAGTGCCCGCGCTGACACGTGATCAGTTTCAGCCTTGTCAACAGCGGTATAAGCTGCGGCGTTAATAACCGCATCAACCCGAGCGCCCCGGATAACGTCGTCGACACGGTCGGGATGCAAAAGATCCACCTGTTCGCGGCCCATACAGGTAACGCCGGGATGCGCGGCTAGCTCTTGTGCCACCTGACCGGATTTGCCGAACACCAGCAGTTTCATATGGATATCCCCAAACGGTCACCAATCCCGTCACGTTCAAGCAGTGGCCCCCACCAATCAGAATTGTTCAGGAACCAGTCCACGGTTTTTTCTAACCCTTCCTGCAATGTGACCGAGGGGCGCCAACCCAATTCCTCGCGGATGCGGGTCGGATCGATGGCATAGCGCAAGTCATGACCTGGTCGATCCGTCACAAACTGGATCAGGCGCGCATGTGGCGCACCGGCAGGGCGGCGATTGTCCAGAATTGCACATATGGTTGTGACGATATCGATGTTCTTCGCCTCATTCTCGCCGCCGATATTATAGGTGCGCCCGTTTTGTCCGTTGGCCAGCACTGTCAACAAAGCGTCGGCATGATCTTCGACATAAAGCCAGTCGCGCACATTTTCGCCTTTGCCGTAAACGGGAATCGGCTTACCAGACAAGGCGTTAAGGATAGTCAGGGGGATCAGCTTTTCGGGAAAATGGAAGGGACCGTAATTGTTGGAACAGTTGGTTAACAGGATCGGCAACCCATAGGTTTCGTGCCAGGCACGCACCAAATGATCCGAACCGGCCTTTGACGCTGAATATGGCGAGTTTGGCGCATAAGGCGTGGTTTCCTGAAATTGCCCAATTGCGCCAAGCGTTCCGTAAACCTCGTCCGTAGAAACATGATGAAATCGAAAAGTTTCGGGTGCGCCTTGGGACTGCCAATAGCGTCGCGCCGCTTCCAGCATATTGAAGGTGCCCATGATATTGGTTTCCAGAAACACCCGTGCGCTGTCGATCGAACGGTCCACATGGGATTCGGCGGCCAGATGCATGATTGCGTCCGGCTGGAAATCCATAATTGCCGCATCGACGGCTTCGGGTTCGCGAATATCTGTCCGGATGAAACTGTATCGGTTGCTAGAGGCGACATCTGCCACATTATCCAGATTGGCAGCATAAGTCAGGGCATCCAGATTTTGAACGACATGCCCATCACGAATGGCCTGACGCACTACCGCCGACCCGATAAACCCAGCCCCACCTGTGATCAGAATTCGCATTATCTATCCTTAATCAAAAGGTGTCGGAAGGTTGGCGCTGTAAGGGGCGGCGGCATCTTTGTCAGATAAAGTTGTAACCGGAGCAGGCCAGTCGATTGCAATATCCGGGTCGTCGTATCGAACAGAATGGTCATGGGATGGCGCGTAATAGTCCGAACATTTATACAAAACCTCGGTGTTGGGTTCGAGCGTCAGGAAACCATGCAGAAACCCCTCGGGCACCAGAAGCTGTTGGCCGTTTTCAGCTGACAAAACCAATCCAAACCACTTTCCGAAGGTTGGCGAGGTTTTGCGATAGTCAACCGCAACATCAAACACTGACCCTCGCACCACCCGAACCAATTTGGCCTGTGCGCGTGGCGGTGCCTGAAAGTGCAAACCACGCAATGTTCCGGCCTGACGCGATAGCGAATGATTGTCCTGAACGAAATCAATATCGACCCCAAGACCCTGCAAAGCCTGCCGATTCCATGTTTCCGAGAAAAATCCGCGATCATCGCCGAATCGTTTTGGTGTTATGACCAGACAACCAGATAGGGGAGTTTTTTCAATCATACGGGCCTTCCTGTTTCGCGCGACATTACGGCTCCACGGGGGCGGCAACAAGAACCGAGCATAAAAAAAGGCGCCAGATCGGCGCCTTTTCGATCCCAAACGGGATTACATCGCGTTCTTGAGAATCAGATAGTTGTTGAGCGCTTCATCGGTCTGCCCGCGTTTCGCGTAATCGAAGGCCGTTTTGCCCTGATCATCTTCGGCGTGAACATCCGCCCGCGCGTTAAGCAACATCGTGACTGCGACCGGGGAATTGTGAAGCGCAGCCAAATGGAGGGCGCGTGCGCCACCATCCTGTTCAGCTTCTATATCTGCACCAGCGTTGATCAAAACCTCCAGCATTCCGGTTTCAGAATTCTGGGCGGCATAATGAATCGGCGTCGCACCAAAATCATCGCGCGCCTCTACATTGGCCCCAGAATCAACAAGCGCCTGAAGAACTGCCGGGTTAGAAGATTCGATAGCAGCGTAATGCATCGCCGTTTTGCCCTGGTCTGGCGCAGCGTTCACGTCACGGCCTTGAACACAGTTCAATACAAGTTCGGGCGTTGCGACTTGCCAAAAGCCATAGGAAGACCAATCATTACAGGATTGTGCAAAGCTCGCCCCTGGCACCAGCAACATCAAAATGGTGACAAAATATTTCATGGTCGTGTGTTTCCTTCTTGCGGAGTTATGTCGGTCGGTCCCCACCAAGCAATCTTTATGGCGACTATAGCAAGGCAACTGAAAATATTGCAACAAATCTCGGCATCAGGCTGATAAATTGCCTGTGTTCTACAAACCGGTCTGTGCGTGGATGGTCATTTCATGCATATCTGCCTGACCCGGCGCGAACCAATTAAGCCGATCTGACAGGGTGACAACCGTCCCGATCAGGACCAGCGATGGGCCGGAAAGCTCGGCTTGTTTCACTTTCTCGATGATGTCCAGCAAAGTGCCGGTGACGACCGTTTGGTCCTGCCGTGTGCCCTTGTCGATGACGGCGATAGGCATGTCGTGATGTGTGCCGTGCTCTTTGAACTTGTCAACCAGTAGTTCCAACGACCCTAATCCCATATAGATCGCGACCGTCTGTTGCGGTTTTGTCAGCATTTCCCAGTCCAGCGCAATCACACCGTCGCGACCATGTGCCGTGGTGAAAACACAGCTTTGCGCGTGATCACGATGGGTAAGCGGAATACCTGCATAAGAGGCGCAGCCCGAAGCGGCAGTAATTCCGGGAACAATCTGAAATGGGATGTTCGCGTCAGCGAGAGTTTCCAGCTCTTCTCCGCCACGTCCGAAAATGAAAGGATCACCCCCTTTAAGACGCAAGACCCGTTTTCCTTCTTTGGCAAGACGCACCATCAGCGCGCTGATATCTTCTTGCGCCATCGTGTGGTCTTTGGCTTTTTTGCCGACATATATCCGTTCCGCGTCGCGTCGTACCAAATTCAGAATGCCTCTGCCAAGCAACCGATCATAAAGAACAACATCGGCCCGTTGCATCAGGTGTAGTGCGCGAAAGGTTAGCAAATCGGGGTCACCCGGTCCTGCCCCGACAAGATAAACCTCGCCAACATTTGCAGGCGAGTCACCCGCACGCGCCGCTTCTAGCGCGTCCTCGAACCGGTCACGCGCCCCGTCCAGGTTGCCCGCCAAGAATTGGTCGGCAACAGGGCCGTCGATGGCGCTTTCCCAAAATGCCCGCCGTCCTTCTGGCGAGTCGATAACAGCCATTACCCTGTCACGTAGCGTTCCAATCCAAGCGGCAAGGTGACCATAGGCGGCGGGCAGGATCGCTTCGATCCGCGCTTTCAGGATGCGGCCAATGATCGGAGCATTCCCGCCCGAAGATATCGCGATCACGATCGGCGAGCGGTCGATGATCGAAGGGGTGATAAAATCACAATAGGGAAGATTGTCGGCGACATTCGCCAACACACGCATATCATTGGCAAGATCGTAAAGGCGTGCATCGCGGTCAGGATCTTCGGTCGTGCCATAAGCAACGATTGCCGACACAAAGTCGCGTTCGGCTGGGGGGCGGGTGTGATGAACCAGCGAAGGATGGTCCCGAAACGGTCTGAATTCTTCTCCTAGCTCTTCAGCAAAGACGTGAACCTCTGCCCCGGCGTCAAGGGCACGTTCAACACGGCGGGCAGCGCTGGTTTCTCCGCCATCGACGATCACTTTGCGACCTTTAACGTCCAGAAAAATCGGCAGATATTCCATCTGTTCTACCCCCATCGAAAACGTAAACGAAGTTTACCCAACCGCAATGAAAATCACCATAGGAGAGTTTTGCATTTTCCGAATCGATTCTGGGCAAAAACGTTGTTGAAACTGGCAAGGAACACGAAATATGTCGAAATATCACAAAGTGTTTTGACAATGACCCGCATGGCGCTTTGTGCTTTTATTGCGCGGAACATCAAACCCGTATGCTATTGAAAAAAATCATTTTTTACACAGTAAACTGCCAATTCAAAACAAATTGTCTGAAAAATGCTCAAACCTATCGACAGTCGGGACACAGGCCGGTGGGACAGAAATACAACCGGATGCCGCGATTCGATCAGTTTTGTTGATTGGAAAGTAAAAATCTGTTACGAATTTCAATGATAGTTGTGTACAGGGATACAAGCTGTGACGTGTGGTGGGGGCCTGCGAACGGTTTTGTATGCGTTGGTGAATAGTAAATTTGGTAGCTAATTGCTCGCTCACTTAACGGGCTGCTAAATTGAAACGGATAGGGAAATTAGACATGAAATTGATGGATTTTCGCCGGTTCCATCGGGACGAAGAAGGTGCAATTACAGCGTTTATTCTCGTCATGTTCTTGCTCATGGTTGTTGCCGGAGGCATGGCTGTGGACTTTATGCGCCACGAAGCCGAACGCGTTCGACTGCAAGATGCAATTGACCGTGGGGTGCTTAGCGCGACCTCGTTCGAACAGCTTGACTCGTCTGGGAACGAATACAACGCTCCTTATGATGTGGTTGCATCCTATCTGTCGGCGGAAGGGTATGATATGTCCGACACGAACTTCGTGTTGGCCGTAAACCCCGACCCCAGCAACTCTCAAGGTCAGCGCAGAATTGATGCCGGTGCCCTTTATGACATCAACACATTCTTCCTCCGTTTGATCAATATTCCGACCCTGACCGTTGCCGCCGTGTCCTCGGCGGAAACGCGTTATTCCGATCTGGAGCTTTCGTTGGTTCTGGACGTTTCAGGGTCCATGTCTTGGCCGGCAGCCGGACAAGGTCAGCCCGGCGATCCGCGCATTGACGATTTGATCGTGGCGGCCCATGCCTTCATCGACGCGATCGTAACGCCGCAAAACGAGGATAAAACCTCTGTTTCCATCATTCCGTTTTCCGCAAACGTGAATCCTGGCGAGCTTCTGGCTAACCAAATTCCCGGATATGATCGCTGGCACAATTATTCGTCATGTTTTGAATTTAACCGGGCCGCGAATTCCGATTTTGCGACGACAGCAATTTCACTGGACCCAAGTGCCGGATATGAACAATCCCAGCATTTTCAGCTGTCTGCCTGGCGATCGAATGACCCTCGCCTGTTCTGGTGTCCCCGTGAATCGAACGCCATTACACTGCCCACCAACAACAAGGGTCTGTTAAAGGCGGCAATTGATGCGCTTGATTTTGAATATTACACGGCGTCTTGGCAGGGTATGAAATGGGCCGCAGCGCTGTTGGATCCTTCGTTGCGTCCGGCATTCCAGACACTTTCAACGACGATGGTCAATCGACCGACATATGCTGACGACGGAACGATTGCGAATCCTGCCCTGGTCGCAGAGCCGGCAATCCCCACAGATTTTGCCAATCGTCCCGCTGACTTTAATGGTCAGACACAGAAATACATTGTTCTTATGTCTGACGGGGACAATACCTTGCATACGCGTATCCAGCCCACCGCCTATAATGTGACAGGTGCCGCAGATTGGCGTGATCAGGCAAATGCTGATTACTGGAACACAGCTTGGGAAACTGTCTCTTCCTCTAACATCAATGATATGGACCCCAATTATTCCTATACAACGAGTACTCAGCGTGAATGTACGGGTCCGCGTTGGAACCGTGTCTGTACTGACGTGACCTACTATAGTCAGACGGTTCCGGCATCTGACCAGTCACAGTCACCGGTTAACCCCTCGAACTCTCAATTAGAGGGGAGCGCATGGGAAATTGACAACGCGCCAAGCTGCGGTTGGAACTGCACATCGTATGATGGTGAAGGCGACGTCATTCTTCAGGAAATTTGCAACGCCGCGAAAGCCAATGATATTGTGGTGTATACGATTGGTTTCGCGATCAAGAAGCCAAGCTGGATAACCGCCGATACCGTTGTGACTTTGCAGCAGGCAATCAATCTTGATCACGATCAATATGCTGCCTACAGCGAATTGTATCAGTGTGCGACGGATGGGTCGAAATTCTATCACGCCGCCAACGCCGCCGAGCTGAGCGAGGCGTTTGCCGCTATCGCCGCCAGCATCTCGCACCTGAAACTGGTTGCAACGGAGTAAGCTGATGCAAGGTCTTTCACAGCGCCTCGACAGCTTTATCGAGGATACAGAAGGCGCAGCAACGATCGAGTTCGTGATCGTTGCGCCCATCCTGTTCTTTATGGTGTTCTCGATCTTCGAAGCGGGCTGGCTGATGACAAAGCAGATGATGCTTACCCGGGGACTTAATATGGCGGTGCGTGAATTGCGCATCGGCGATTTCACCCCTGGGTCACAGGCTGATATTTATGAAGAAATAAAACAGAAAATCTGTGATCGGGCGAAAATCTTCCGCGATTGCGAAGACTCGATTCATTTGCAAATGCAGACGATCAATTTGGCGACCGGAATCCCGTGGACACCCCCCACATGCGTAGACCGAGATCCAGATGCGCCAATTCAGCCAATCGTATTCTCGACCGGTGCACGCGGTGTTGACTCAGACACCATGTTCATCCGCGCATGTGTAATCGTTGATCCAATGTTGCCGGGAACTGGCCTTGGCGCACATTTGACCAAAGACGCAACCGGCGGGTATCAGATGGTCGCCTTCCAAGCCTTTAGGAACGAGCCATGAGACGTCTTTCCCTACAGCTTGAAAATTTTGCGAATGACGAATCCGCAAACATAACCATCGAGTTTGTCGTCATCCTTCCACTGTTAACGCTTTGGTATATCGGCACGCTGGTGTTCTTTGATGCCTATAAATCACGAATGGCCGCCGACAATGCTGCGTCAGTTATCGCAGATATCCTGTCGCGTTTCGAACCGAGCCCCCTAAAGCCGGGCTATGAGCAAGACGAGATTGACGAGATGCTTTTGCTCCGCACCTCGATGTTGCCCAAAGCCCCACCCGGAGGGTGGTTACGTGTTTCAGCGATCGAATATGTCGATGCGACGGGCACCTACAAGGTGAATTGGACCTGTGTGGGAACTGGCGGCACAGTTGGTCCGCTTGATCACGCCGATATTCCGCTAAACTCCATTCCACTGATGATTGATGGCGAAGTTGTGCTTCTTGTCGAGTCCGAGGTTCCATACGTTCCCTTGGTCGACTGGGTGGGCATTAGCATAACCTCATGGACGTCGCTAGCCGCTATTAAGCCGCGTTTCGCTGAAGGCGCGCCAATTAAATCGGGTGATTGTATCGTACCGGCTCCGCCAGTAACCTAACGTTACCCAAATTGACCAACGAGAAAGAGGGCGCTTCCGCCCTCTTTTGATTCAGTACATGAAATAGCGCTGCGCCATCGGTAAAACCGTCGCGGGTTCGCATGTCAGCAATTCACCATCTGCGCGAACCTCGTATGTTTCGGGATGAACCTCGATACTGGGCGTTGCCGCGTTTAGGATCATATCTTTTTTGCCGATATTCCGGGTGTTTTCGACCGGCAGGGTTTCCTTGGCCAGATCCAGTGTCTGCTTCACACAGGCAGCGTTTGCCGCATGGCTGACAAAAGTCACGGCGGACTTCTCGACAGCGCGACCGAATGCGCCAAACATGGGGCGGCTGTAAACCGGTTGTGGCGTCGGGATCGACGCATTCGGGTCGCCCATTTGTGCCAATGCGATCATGCCACCCAGCAGAACCATTTCGGGTTTCACGCCAAAAAACGCAGGGTCCCACAGGACGAGGTCGGCGCGTTTTCCCTCCTCGATCGAGCCAATATGCTGGCTGATCCCATGCGCAATTGCCGGATTAATCGTGTATTTCGCAACATACCGGCGGACGCGGAAATTGTCGTTGTCGCCGGTTTCCTCGGCCAGACGCCCGCGCTGTTTGCGCATCTTGTCAGCGGTCTGCCACGTGCGGGTGATGACCTCACCCACGCGGCCCATCGCCTGACTGTCCGAGGCGATGATTGAAAACGCGCCCATGTCATGCAGGATATCCTCGGCGGCGATAGTTTCACGACGGATGCGGCTTTCGGCGAAGGCGACATCCTCGGGGATGTTTTTATCCAGATGATGGCAGACCATCAGCATGTCCAGATGCTCTTCGAGCGTGTTGACCGTATAGGGTCGCGTCGGGTTGGTGGAGGCGGGGAGGACGTAGTCCTCGCCACAGATTTTGATGATATCCGGCGCGTGACCCCCACCCGCCCCTTCGGTATGGAAAGCGTGGATCGTGCGGCCTTTCATGGCCTTCAGCGTATGTTCGACAAAGCCGGATTCGTTCAGCGTATCCGTATGGATCATGACCTGCACGTCCATCGCATCGGCGACCGACAGGCAGGTGTCGATCGCCGCAGGGGTTGTCCCCCAATCCTCATGCAGTTTCAGTGCGCAGGCGCCAGCTTTCACCTGTTCCTCCAACGCTGCTGGCAGGGACGCATTCCCTTTCCCCGCAAAAGCCAGGTTCATCGGAAACGCATCCGCCGATTGCAGCATCCGCCCGATATGCCACGGGCCGGGGGTGCAGGTGGTCGCCAATGTCCCATGCGCCGGACCGGTCCCGCCACCCAACATGGTTGTCAGACCGGAATGCAAAGCGTCGTCGATCTGCTGGGGACAGATGAAATGGATATGGCTATCAAAACCGCCGGCGGTCAGGATGCGCCCCTCACCCGCAATCGCCTCGGTCCCCGGACCGACAATGATGTTGACGCCGGGCTGCGTGTCGGGGTTTCCTGCCTTGCCGATCTTGGCAATTCGTCCGTCTTTCAGCCCAACGTCCGCCTTGTATATCCCGGTATGATCGACGATCAGCGCGTTGGTGATGACCGTATCCACCGCCCCCTCGGCGCGTGTGGCTTGCGATTGCCCCATCCCGTCGCGGATCACTTTGCCGCCACCAAATTTAACCTCCTCGCCATAGGTCATGCCGTTGCCGCCATTGGTGCGTTCGGCGATCAGGTCACGTTCGACCTCGATGATCAGGTCCGTATCGGCCAGGCGAACCCTGTCGCCAACGGTCGGTCCATACATGTCGGCATAAGCGGCGCGGGGGATTTTGGTGGGCATTCGGCTACCTCAAGGGTTCATTCGGTTGAAATTGGGAAGTGAAAGCAGGGGAAACAGCGTTTACGTCCCCACGCTCCAGACAGGCGATGTTAACCGTCACCGTCTCTACTCCTGTTGGAGAAGTGGTCAGGCCAAAACTTGGCTCGCCACAAGTGCGGCAGAAAAAATGGTGAGGGGTGCGAGCATAATTCATATTCTCGGTCAGCTTGTCGGCACCGGACAGCAGGCTGAACGCGTCGCGCGGGATATAAGCGATCCGCAACCCCTCGACACCGCGGCTCCGACAGTGACCGCAGATACAGCGCATGGCCATATCCTGATCGACCCGGGCCAGATACCGGACCGATCCGCATTTGCACGAGGCGTGGTAAAGCTTGATCGTCACGATTTCCTCCGTGACGCGGCATGGCCGCCACCGGCCCAGCAGGTTAGGCCGATTAGGAAGCCGAAATCATACCAGCCGCCAGAATTGGGGTAGGCGTAGATGCGGACAGAGTCCGAGAACCAAGACACGATGAAGGCAATGGGGGCGATAGCGCCGTCCAGTAGGCCGTAAAGGAACCCGCGCGTCCCGGGATCGCCGGGTGGCTGCTGGGCGCAACCGGCGATTAGCAACACTGTAAAAACAGCTATGACAGCACGTGCTTTCAAAGCGCCCCCATCACCTTCTGGTTAAAGCCGAACACTTTCCGGTCTCCGCTATAGGGGATCAGTTGGACGTCCCGCGTTTGTCCCGGTTCGAACCGCACGGCGGTTCCGGCGGCGATGTCCAACCGTTTGCCATGGGCGGCTCTGCGGTCGAAATCCAGCGCGGGATTGGTTTCGGCGAAATGGTAGTGGCTGCCGACCTGTACGGGGCGGTCGCCTGTGTTTGATACCGTTAGGGTCACGGCCTCTAACCCCTCGTTCAGGGTGATGTCGCCAGCGGCGGGGATGATTTCTCCGGGGATCATTTTGGCTCCTATCGGATCGGCTGATGGACGGTGACCAGTTTGGTGCCGTCAGGAAAGGTGGCTTCGACCTGTACGTCGTGGATCATCTCGGCGATGCCGTCCATGCATTGGGCTTTGGTGATCACCTTGGCGCCAGCAGACATAAGATCAGCGACGGAGCGGCCATCGCGGGCCCCTTCGACGACGAAATCGGTGATTAGGGCGATGGCTTCGGGGTGGTTCAGTTTTACGCCCCTTTCCAGTCGACCGCGCGCCACCATGGCGGCGAGGCTGATCAGGAGTTTGTCTTTTTCACGCGGTGTCAGGTTCATATTTAGTCCTTACATATGCCAGACCCGGGGCATCCTACGCCCCCGGAAAGCGGTGAGAAATGTAATAAGCGCAGCCCGCAGTGGTTGCGCGTCCGGCGCCAGAAATCGGGCGATGAGCATCCCGTTCCAGGCAGAGGCGGCGGCCTCGATATCCGAGGGCAGAAGGCGGCGGGCTTGGGTCAGACGATCCTCAGCATCCGGGGCGACATAGACCAGCGTCGTCAGCGCGCGGTTGCCGTCGAGGGTTGCGCGGTGGGTAAGGTCCGCAGGATCGGTGAAGCGTAGCGTGTCGGCATAGGCGATCCGTGCTCCCCGCGTGATCCGCCAACGATCGGTCAGGGTGGCGCGTGTCAGCGTTTCGCCCATCGCGCGGCGGCCAAGGACGATGGTTTCGGCACCCAAAAATGTGGCGGTTTCGTGCATCTCGATATTCAGGCGGCGATCCAGTGCTGAACCATCAAACAGGATCGATTCCTGTGGCAACCAGTCCAGCGCTGCGCCTGCGCCAAGCCTTGCGGTGTTGGTGATTTCCGCCTGCCCGCCTGCAGACAGGTAGATCCGTTCGGCGGCTTGGGTCGTCGTCGTCAGCGCGGCGTTTTCTTCCAGTGTAACAGACAGCGACAACCGGTCGCCCCCTGTTGCCCCACCAGCGGTATTTACAAACACCGCCTCCGCCCGGTCCGAATAGCTTTTGGGCAGTAGCAGCTTGGCACATCCAGACTGATACAGATGAGAGAGACCGTCAGAGGTAAAGCCAACCTCGGCGCTGCCGACGGCGCGTTGCAGGTCCGAATTGGCCATTTGGTCAAGCATGCTGACACATTACAGAGATTTCAGCGAGTCGTGCAAGCCCGTTAATGATTTCGCCAGCAATCCGCCATCCACCCCGACAACGATGAAAGTGAAACCCATCGCGGTCCATGTTTCAGCAAGCGCTTGGGTCGGCGTTAAAATGCCCGGAACCTTGCCATGCTTGCGGCAAGCGGCAAGCGTTTCGTCCAGCGCGGCGGTAAAGTCGGGATGTTCGAATTGCTGCGGAATGCCCATTGATGTCGATAGGTCCAGCGGGCCGACGAATAGCGCATCTACCCCCTCGACGGCCGCAATTGCATCGACATTGGCGACCGCCTCGGGCGTTTCGATTTGCACGACGCAGAAAACATTGTCATCCGCCTCTGCCTTGTAACTGGCAAAATCCAACCCGAATTGCGCGGCTCGGGTCGAGGTTGCCAAACCCCGATCCCCGTCCGGGGCAAACCGGCAGGCACGTGCAGCGTGCTCGGCCTCTGCAGCCGTGTTGACATAGGGCACCATTACACCGGCTGCGCCGTAATCCAGCACCTTTTTGAAATGTTCCAGCGTGTTCGAGGGCAGCCGGACAATTGCGGGCAGCCGGTGGATCGCAGCGGCCTGTAATTGGCCCAGCAAGTCCTGCGGGCCGCTAACCCCATGTTCATTGTCGATCCACACCCAATCAAAGCCCGTGCGCCCGATCAGTTCTACCGCCATCGGATTGCCCAACATGGCCCCGACGCCCTTCAAAACCTCGCCGCTTGCAGCCCGTTTTTTAATCCAGTTCATCTTGTCCCCCATTTATCGCAGATTATGCAGACAGGTTTCGGGCCTGTCATCGAAAAACACAGCTTGTCGCTGCTTTGGTCGCAGCCTAGGGTCATTTCGACCACCATGAGGTAATCCGTGTCCAGAATACCGCTTCTTTCAAAGACGACTGCCATTATGGTGGCGTTTTTCTTTCAGGCGTTTGCCAGCGGTGGATTATATACCCGTATCCCCGATATTCAGCGGGCGTTGGATCTCAGTGAATCGCAGCTGGGTCTGACCTTGATGGGGCAACCCGTCGGTGCGTTGCTGGTGTTTCTGTTCGCCAGCCGCATCGTCGAATCCGCCGGTCCGCGCCTGATTCTGGCGGTGGGATTGGTGTTGCTGGCCTCATGGAATGTCGCGATGGGGATTGCCCCATCGCAATGGGTGGCGACTGTGTTGTTTGCCTTGTTTGGCGCGACATTCGCGTTGGCGAACGTTGCCATGAATGTCGAAGCCGACCGGATCGAGGCAGAAACTGGCGAAAGAATCATGAACCGATGTCATGGATTGTGGAGCTTTGGGTTTCTGATCACCTCGTTGATCGGGGCAGGCGCACGAGGTTGGGAGTGGAGCGTTCTGTTTCACTTTGCGGTGTTATGGCCTTTGATTATCATCGCGGTTGTGCTGGTGATTTTTCCGATGACCCCAGCCCCTGCGCGGGTCCACACAGGGACGCGATCGCGTCGCATAAATTTGCCGACGATGGCGACGATGATGCTGGTTGGCTTTGGTCTGTCGGCAGCATTGATTGAAAACGGAACCCGCGCTTGGGCGGTGATTTTTATGCGTGATACGTTCAGTGCGCCGGACTGGGTGGATACAATGGCGCTGCCGGCTTTCGTTGCCGCCATGTTCCTGACCCGTATGATTGGCGATCGAATTGTCGCCGAATTGGGTCAATTGAGGGCCGCTTATGTTTTGTTTGGTACATCGCTGGTCGGCGCTGTTTGCGTGATCTTTGCCCTTTCGTTGGGTATGGCGATCGTTGGGTTTGTGTTGCTTGGAATCGGCATTGCCGTCATTTTTCCGATGGCAATGTCAGCCGCGGCGCAAATTGGTGACCGCCCGGCGTCCGAGAATGTCGCCTCTCTGACATTGGGCATCAGCCTGATCATGTTGATTGCGCCGGGCATTATGGGCTTTGTTGCGGATTCGTTCGGCGTTCGGGTCAGCTTTGGACTTTTTGTTCCCTTGCTGCTGACCTCTTTGTTTCTGTCGCGCCGGGTTCTTTCGCCACGCTAGTGAAAATCGCGGCTAGGGAACAAAATCTTTGCCTGTTCACGCGGATGATGGGCGCGGCGTTCGCGTGGGCGGGGCGCATCATCCGTGTCCGGATTGGTCAGTCCCAGCCGATCCGCATCCGGATGGCCCAGCAGCGATAGCCGCGCCGACACATCCTCGACATGCTGCGCGATCAGATGCACGACGATTCCTTCGCGTTGCAGATAGCCGGTGACCTTCAGCAACCGCCCGGCAATCACTGCGCGGCGGAATTTTTCGTAGATTTTCGGCCAGACGACGACGTTGCAGACCCCCGTTTCATCCTCCAGCGTGATGAAGATCACGCCGCTGGCGGTGCCGGGTCGTTGGCGGGTGATGACCAGACCACACACACGAGTGGTGCGGTTCAGCGGTGCGTTCAGCAACCCCTCATGCGCCAGCAGGTCGGGCATGGCGGGGCGGATCAGTTCCATCGGGTGCGTGCGCAGTGACAGGCGGGTGGAAACGTAATCTTCCACTACCTCCTCGCCCAGATGCATGTTTGGCAGCGTGACCTCGGGTTCGCGAATGCCTTCGCCGTCAATCGGGTCGTTGAACAGGGGCAGGGGTTGCTGCCCCCGGATCGCCTTCACCTGCCACAGCGCATCGCGGCGGTTCAGCCCCATGCCGGCAAACGCGTCCGCCTCGGCCAGCTTTTCCAGCACTTTGGGCGCAATCCCGGCGCGTTGCCACAGGCTGATCGGGTCGGGATAGCCATTGCCCCGCGCTGCGACGATCCAGTTGGCGTCCTCCTCCTTAAACCCTTTGATCTGGCGGAACCCAAGGCGCAGGGCAAAACTGCCATCGGCGCGTTTTTCCAGACTGTTATCCCAGCCACTGTGATTGGCGCAGATCGGGCGGACCTCTACATCATGTTCGCGGGCATCGCGGACAATCTGCGCGGGCGCGTAAAACCCCATTGGTTGCGAATTCAGCAAGCCACAGGCAAACACCGCCGGGTGGTGGCATTTCAGCCAAGCAGATACATAGGCGAGCATGGCAAACGCCGCCGCATGGCTTTCGGGGAAGCCATATTCCGCAAACCCTTCGACCTGCGAAAAACAGCGTTCCGCAAAATCCGGTTCATACCCGCGATCCAGCATCCCGTTGATAAACTGATCCCGGAATTTGCTGATTGTGCCCATCCGTCGGAATGTCGCGATCGAGCGCCGCAACCGATCCGCATCTTCGGGCGAGAAGCCCGCCGCCACGATGGCGATCTGCATGGCCTGCTCCTGAAACAGGGGCACGCCGTTGGTTTTGCCCAACACCTCGCGCAGCTCTTCGGACGGAAATTCGATTTTCTCCAGCCCCTGCCGACGTTTGATGAACGGGTGCACCATGCCGCCCTGTATCGGGCCGGGGCGTACGATGGCCACTTCGATCACCAGATCGTAAAACGTGCGCGGCAGCATTCGGGGCAGGAAATTCAGCTGCGCCCGGCTTTCCACCTGAAACACGCCCACCGCATCAGCACGGCACAGCATGTCATAGGTTTCCGTATCCTCCTGCTTGATGGTGGCGAGGGTCAGCGTCTTCCCCTCATGCTGTTCGATCAGGCCAAAACATTTGCGGATGCAGGTCAGCATCCCCAGCCCCAAAATATCCACCTTCAGAATGCCCAGCGTGTCGATATCATCCTTGTCCCACTCGATAACCGTCCGATCCTCCATCGCGGCATTTTCGATGGGGCACAGTTCATCCAAGCGGCCTTTGGTGATGATAAACCCCCCCACATGCTGCGAAAGATGCCGTGGGAAGCCGATGATTTCCTGTATCAGGCGAATGGTCTGGAACAGACGTTTATCATCGGGGTTAAGGCCGATTTCGCGCACCCGTTCCGCATCCACTCCCTTGGAGGACCAGCCCCAGATTTGCCCTGACAGCGCGGCGGTAATGTCCTGACTTAGCCCCATGACCTTGCCAACCTCGCGAATGGCGGAACGCGAGCGGAAATGGATCACGGTTGCGCACAGCCCGGCACGGTGGCGGCCATATTTATCATAGATATGCTGGATCACCTCCTCGCGCCGTTCATGTTCGAAATCGACGTCGATGTCGGGGGGTTCCCCGCGTTGCTCGGACACGAACCGCTCGAACACCATGGAAATCTGATCGGGGCTGACATCGGTGATCCCCAGCAGATAGCACAGGATCGAATTGGCCGCCGAGCCCCGCCCCTGACACAGGATTCCTTGTCCCCGGGCAAACTGCACAATGTCATGGACCGTCAGGAAATAGGCCGGGAAGTTCAGCTTTTCGACCAGCCGCAATTCCTTCGCCATCATCGCGTGGATACGGTCTGTCGCGCCATTGGGGTAACGGCGCTGTAACCCTTCGGCCACCAACCGGGTCAGACGGCTCTGCGGGGCCTCATCCCCGGCGATTTCATCGGGATATTCGTAGGACAGTTCCGACAGGTCAAACGTGCAGCGATTGGCGATATCCAGCGTGCGGCGGATCGCGCCGGGATGTTTGTGAAACAACCGCGCCATGTCGGGGGCGGATTTCAGGCGGCGTTCGGCATTGGGCAGGGCGCGGGCCCCAATATCGTCGATGCGGATCCCCTCGCGGATGCAGGTCAGCACATCGGCCAACTGACGGCGAGAGCCATGATGCATCAGCACATCCCCCACCGCGACCATCGGCACCGCCGCCTTCAGCGCCTGTAGGGCAATCACGTCGATGCGTTTGCGATCCCGCCCGTCATAGCGCGGCACCGCACCCAGAAACACGTTACCGGGGAAGCGGCGCGCCAGCACCTGCACCTCGGGCAGCATTCCGTTCGCGCCGCGCGGCAGCGGGTCCGCCTGTGGCAGCGCGATCAGGATCATACCGGCGCACCCCTCCGCCAGGTCCTTTTGATAAAGCTGGCATTCCCCCTTTTCGACCCGCCGTTTGCCCAGCGTCAGCAGCCGTGACAGCCGGTGATAGGCGGCGCGGTCCGTCGGCAGCGCGACCCAGTCTATGTCACTATCCGCCAGCACCAGACGCGCCCCAACGATCAGCCGGGGCAACTGCGCCGCATCCGGGCGGGTCAGGCGCGCATCACTATCATCCTTCTGGCGGCTGGAGGGATCGGTCAGGATGCGCGAGCGAACATTCACCGCCTCCGCCGCAGCGCGTTTCAACTCGCGCAGCGCGGCAAAGGCCCGGACCACCCCCGCCAGCGTATTCCGATCCGTAATCGCCACGGCAGGCAGGCCCAATTCTGCCGCCCGCGTTACCAGCTCCTCGGGGTGGGAGGCCCCGGTTAGGAAGGTGAAGTTGGAGGTGACGCATAATTCCGCATAGCTCATGCGAATTCCCCCTCCACGCACCAGCCGGGGTTTTGCGGGGTAAAAAACAGCCAGAGCCGTCGCCCCTCGCGTGTTTGCACCCGCCAGTAATCACGCACCCCGCTGCGCCAGTCGGGATTGTCCAGCCACCATTCCGGCGCGATACGTTCCGGCCCCGTCGCCTCGGCCACGCGGAAGGACATGCGCCGCCAGGTGAAAAAGCGCGGCGGACGGGGCATGTGCCCGGCGATGGGTTCGGGCGGGAAGATGGTCAGCGGGCGCGGCGCAGGCGCGGCCCAACCGCTGGCGACCGGCTCGGAATAGGCGGCATAGGCCACGGTGAAGCTTTTGTCGGGGATATTGCTGTCGGCAGGCAGGTAGCGCGTGATCGCCTCCAACCCCACACGGTTGCCGAGGCGCGTGATCAGGTCGGCGATCCTGTCATCCTCGCGCGCGCTGTGATGGGTGACCTGATGGAACGGCAGGGGTTCAACCTCCGTCGCTTCCAGCCTGATCTGGTCGATGCCAAACCCGGCCTCCAACCCCTCCACGCCCCGTTCAAACAGGCGCAGAATCCGCGCCGCGTCGCGCATTGGACGGGCGAGGCGGACCTCCACCTGACTGGCGCCCTGATCAACGCGCCGCGCGGTGAAGTTGAGCCGCCGCGCCCCTGTCTGACGATCCGCCAGCGTGGCGCAAAGCCGGTCCAGCAAACGTTCCAGCCCCGCCATGACATCACCGGTCAGACCGATGGGGTCCGGCAGGGTCATGCGCACGGCGTAATGCGGCGGGTCTTCGGCGGGCGAGACCGGTTCCGGCTGATTGCCCAGCGCCTGATCCAGACGCAGCAACACCTCGGGCCCGAAACGGCGCGCCAGCGTGGCACGGGGCAGCGCCACCAGATCGTTGATCGTGCGGATACCCAGCCGCTGCAACTGGATCGCCAACTGATCGCCAAACCGCAAGGCCGCCACCGGCAGCCGCCCGATATGGGACAGTGTTTCGCCCGCCGGGGCCAGCCCGCCACCATGATGCGCCAGCGCCCAGGCCGCGCCGCGCGTGTCTGCCATCCCCGCCTTCAGCGTCAGCCCGGCGCGCGCCAGCCGTGCACCCAGATCATCCAGCAACGCCCCCTCGCCCCCGAACAGATGGGTGGACCCGGTCACATCCAGCAACAACCCGTCGCCATCCAGCCCCACCCACGGGCAATAGCGCCCGCTCCACCGCGCCAGAAGCCGCAGGAATTTTTCATCCGCATAGGGGTCGGCGTGATCGGTTAGCAGATCGGGGCAAAGCGCACGAGCGTCGGAAAAGCTCATCCCCCGGCTTAACCCCTGTTCTTCTGCGGCCGGGTTCAGGCAGTAAATCCGCTGAGCATTCGCCGACAGATGGGTCAGCGCAAAGGGGCCGTCAACCGGGCGCTGGCGCAGAATCCGCTCGCTCGGCAGTCTTGGAAACCACAATGACACGACGCGTCTGTTCATCCCAGCGAATGATCCAATCCCCTAATGTTCCCGTTTTGTTCTTAATAAGCTGCCAGCGTTGTTGAGTCGAGTCCTCGCCCCCAAAATGTGATGTGCAGCGCCAGCGGGTTTCGGCGGCATTGGACCCCGCCCCTTCGGGGATCAGGAACAGGCCACGACTGCGCCCGACCTCCGCCGCCAATTGCAACCGCCGCCCCGCCGTCAGATCCAGCCGGTCGCTTAGCTGCGCAACAACCAAGGGCGTTGCGCCGGATCGCAACGCTTCCTCGGCCATCCACAGAACATCGGTCTGGGTTTTCCCCGCGCCAAACAGGAACCGCGCCGGGTCCGCATAGTCCGCCAGGGCCGACGGGTGCAATCGCCCGCGCTCATGCCCCTGTTTCAGCCACAGGACCGGGCCATCCAGCATTCCCGCCAGCATCACGGCAAAGCCGGGCGCAGCGGGGCCACACACCTCGTGCGCACGGGATTTGCGCGGGGGGAAATGTGAGGACAGGCTATGCAACGGCTGAGTCATAAACAGAATATAGGGCAAATAGGTGGTTGATCCACATATATATAGCACGTAAATCGAGATTCTAAAAATTGGTAAATTATTGTTTACCAACAGAAAAAAAATTTGTTTCCCAAATGTTCTTCTATGGATACACCAAATGGAGTGTCGGTATGACACGTGTGTTTTGTAATCCCAATTTGGGTGTAACTAGTAGGTGTAGTATGAAAACCAGTTTCTGGAAATTTCTTCATAATGAGTCCGGCAATGCAACGGTAGAGTGGGTTATCCTGACCGCTGGCGTTGTCGTGGTAGCAGGCGCAAGCCTGTCCATTGTTGCCGGCGGGCTCAACTCAAAACTCCATGTCGTCGCGGCAGAGCTATCGGGGACAACAGCCCCAACGCTGATTGCAAATCTTGTTTTGGCGGACCCAAGCAACAGCACGATAAGCAGCCCCACGGATACGGGCAGTAACCCCGACGCGGGTGAACAAGTTGACGAAGCTGACGATGACGATCGCGACAAATCAAACTGTGGTCGTGGATCGCAAAAGGATCACGAGCCTGGACCGAATGGGCGCAACGATGACAAGTGCGTAAAGTAAGCGCATCGTGTGATCAAACGCGCAAAGCAACCAACCCGATGTAGAACCTGCAAAGGGGGATTATTCCCCCTGATAGCGCGCCACTTCATCCGGCGCACCAAGAACAACAGGAACACGGTCGTGAATCGTGTGCGGAACATACTGTTGCGACGGCGTATCGCCTGAATAACAATGTCCCCCTGCGCACTCCAAGATCATCGCGATGGGATTAATTTCATATAGAAATCGAAGTTTGGGTTTCACCCCGTCAGCGGTTACCAACGCCGGATAGGCAAAAAGCCCCCCTTTTAGCAGGATGCGGTGAACATCAGCCACCATCGCCCCCATCCAACGCATCGTATAGCTTGCCGCAAATGGCCCTTTGCTTCCCAATTGGCATGCGTCGACATAGCGGCGCGTGCGTTCATCCCATGACTCGCGATGGGCGGCGTTGATGGCAAATTCGCGCGTACCTGTTGGAACACGGACTCCGTCAATTTGAAGCTGAAACCCCGCCCCCTGCGCCAAAGCGAAAAGAGCGACATTTGTCCCGGTCGTAATGACCAATTGTGTCGCGGGTCCATAAATAATGTATCCAGCGGCAACCTGAACACGGGCCCCGCGACAGATCTCTGCCTCGGTTACTGCGCCAGTGGCCGTGCGCCCCAAAACTGAAAAAATGGTTCCGACAGGTCCGTTGCAATCCGTGTTGGACGACCCATCCAGCGGATCAAAGCAGACGATATATTGACCCGTTTCCGCATTCAGAACCGGCGCTTCCATTTCCTCGGACACCATCGCTGCGATCGAGGGGATCGCAGCCAGTCGATCCAAAAGCAGGTCGTTGCTAATGACATCCAACGCTTTTTGGACCTCTCCCTGAACATTTTGTGCGGCTGTCGCCCCGACATTTCCAGCAATTGGCGCATTTCGTATGATTTCAGCAAGCTCTTCGCCTGCCGATGCAATTGTGCACAAGATTGTTGTCAGATGTTGGCTCGCATCTTGCGATGCCAGCCAACCTGTCAAAGCGGTCGAACTCATGTCACACGCTATCAGGCGACCTGCCTCCCCATGACTTTAAAACGATAGCGATCTGCCATTTCGTTCAGGCTAAGTGGAGTGATCCGGCTGGCTTGACCTGCGGATCCAAACCGTTCGAACCGTTCGACGCACAGGTCAATGGTTCGATCACGACCCGGCTTCAGGATCGCACGAATATCGAAGGAGGACTTGTTTTCTTCCAGATATTTCCGCATCGAGCCGGTCATCGCCATGCGAATATCCGTGTCGATATTCACCTTGCGCACACCATGCTTAATCCCACGCTCGACCTCTTCCAACGGCACACCGAAGGTTTGGGGAATATCGCCATGATAGGCGTTAATGAGGTCCTGCAAATCTTGCGGAATGGTCGAGGCGCCGTGCATCACCAGATGCGTATCGGGCAGGCGTCGGTGGATTTCTTCGATCACGTTCATCGCCAGAATGTCGCCATCCGGGCGGCGGGTGAATTTGTAAGCGCCGTGCGATGTCCCAACGGCAACCGCCAGCGCGTCCACGTCAGTATCTTTGACGAAGCGAACGGCCTCCTCTGGGTCGGTCAGCAGCTGGTCATGGCCAAGTTTACCGTCGAAACCATGGCCGTCCTCTTTCTCTCCTTCGCCAGTTTCCAGCGAGCCCAGGACGCCGATCTCCCCTTCGACCGACACGCCACGATCATGGGCATAGCGCACGACCTTGGCAGTTTCGACCGCATTATATTCATAGGTCGACGGGGTTTTTGCATCCGCCATCAGAGAGCCATCCATCATCACCGACGAAAATCCCATGTTCATCGCATCCAGACAGGTCGACAGTTCATTCCCGTGGTCCAGATGCACACAAACGGGCAGGTGTGGGTAGCGCTCAATCGCCGCGGCAAACAGATGTTTCAGGAAAATCGGATCGACATATTTCGTAGCTGAACGACTTGCCTGCACCAACACAGGGCTGTTGACGCGGTCTGCGGCTTCCATCACCGCCTGCAAGGTTTCCAGATTGGTAATGTTGAAAGCAGGCATACCATACCCATGCTCGCCCGCATGATCGAGAAGTTGACGAAGTGTAATTAGAGCCATGATAATCTCCGTTCTAAGAAAAGAAGAAGGGCGGTCGCTGGTGTGCGACCGCCCTTCGGATCATGCAGACAATTTCAGGAGGATCCTGTCTGCGGATGTTTCCGGTTCAGGCGCAATTTTGCGAAAATTGGCGGCGAACTGATCCGCCAACCCCCGTGCCTGTTTGGTGAAGGCAGCGCGATCCGCCCAGGTTTCGATTGGGTTTAGAATACTGGCGTCCACCCCGCGAATGTCCGTCGGCACCATAAGTTTAAAGATCGGATCGATGCGGAAATCTTTGTTGTCCAATTCCCCCGACAAGGCGGCATCAAGAATGCGTCTCGTGGTTCTCAGCGAAATGCGTTCACCCGTGCCATACGCGCCGCCGGTCCAACCGGTATTCAACAACCAGCAGGTTGCGCCGCTGTCTTTCAGACGGGTTTCCAGCATATCGCCGTAATCCGTCGGGAAGCGGGCCATGAAAGGCGCGCCGAAACAGGCAGAGAAGGTTGCCTGTGGTTCGGTCACGCCGCGTTCCGTTCCAGCAACCTTGGCGGTGTAGCCGGACAGGAAGTAATAGATCGCCTGCTCGCGGCTTAGACGCGCGATGGGCGGGAGGACGCCATATGCATCTGCCGTCAGCAGGACGATATTCTTGGGCGTAGGGGCCGTGCCGCTCTCTACCCGGTTCGGGATCGCGTCCAGTGGATAGGCGATACGCGTGTTTTCAGTCAGGCTTTTATCGAAGTAATCCGGCTCGCCCGTGGTTTTGTCGATAACGACGTTTTCCAGAATCGCGCCGGGATGTTTCGCGGCGTTGAAAATTTCCGGTTCGGCCTCCTCGGTCAGGTTGATCGCCTTGGCGTAACAACCCCCTTCAAGGTTAAAGACGCCGTCTTTGCTCCAGCCATGCTCGTCATCGCCAACCAGCGCGCGATTCGGATCAGCCGACAGCGTGGTTTTGCCGGTTCCGGACAGGCCGAAGAACAACGTTGTGTCCCCATCTTTGCCGACATTGGCCGAGCAATGCATGGGGAAAATGTCATTGTCTGGTGCATGGAAGTTGAATAGCGAGAACACAGATTTCTTGATTTCGCCCGCATATTGGGTGCCGCAGATCAGCACGATATCGCGGGTGAAATCCAGCGCGATGCAAGTTTCAGATTTGGTGCCATGGATCGCAGGATCAGCCTTGAATTCGGGTAGATGGACGATGGTCACGTCTGCGTCGCCCGGCGTTTCCGGCACGATCAGCAGGTTCTGAATGAACAGGGAATGCCACGCGCTGGGCGAGAATACATTGACGTTATAGGCTGTCGCTGCATCCGCCCCGGCCTGAAGCTGTTGCAGGAACATATCCTGCCCGGCGATGCTCGCCAGCATGTCCGCCAACAGCAGATCAAACGCGGAAGTTGTCATGTCGTTGGCGTTATCCCACCAGACGGTGTCGGTGGTCAGCGCATCCTTCACGATAAATTTGTCATTCGCGGACCGCCCAGTGAATTTACCAGTTGTCACCGCAAGCGTGCCATCCTTGGTAAAATAGACCTCTGACTGATCGCGCGCATAATCACGCAGCGATTCCCGAGTGGTGTTCTTGTGAACAATCTTGGCATCGCGTGCGACGATACCAGCGATATCGGGGGTTGTCGTTTGGTCTGTCACTGTCATTTCCTTTAACAGATTTGGTTTCAAGATTAGCGAAAAAGGCGAATCAAACTGACCTATTTTGCATACGTATTCACTAGCGCCGCTTGAATACGTATGCAACAAAAACTTCATATTTCAGAAATACAGGCTGACTTAGGGTCAAATTCAGGCGGCTTTTTGCCGGGATGAGGTGCGGATTATCAGCTCGCCCGGGACCTCTCGGCGTTGGGCGCGTTTGCTGGGATTTTCGATCAGCTCGTCAACAAGCTTTACCGCCTCGTCCACCAACGCCCCTGCGGGCTGGGAATATGTGGTCAGGTTATAGGCTGCATGGCTGGCGTCTGGCACATCGTTGAATCCAACGACAGAAACATCTTCGGGAACCTTCAAGCCATATTCATTCCGCGCCACATCCATTGCCGCAAACGCCATATAGTCAGACGCGCAGAAAATGGCGTCAGGTGGCATCTTGCTGTCCAACAATTCCCTTACGGCAATAGCGGCCGCTTCGAATTTGTTTGCGCCATAGCGGACCATCACATCCTTGATCCCGGCTTTGGCTAACGCATCGCGGAATCCTTCTTCGCGAATGCGGCTGGTGTTGGACCCTTCGGTCCCGCCGATATAAGCGAAACGCTTGTGTCCACCATCCAACAGATGTTGGGCAATGATTTGCCCGGCTTCAAAATCCTCTCCACAGACGGTGGAAATACCGGACAGATCAGATTTGCGGTTGATTTGCACGATTGGCACACCCGCCTTACGACACTGATCCTTCAAGTCCGGCGAAGCTTTGGTTCCGGTCAAGATCAGCGCGTCCACCTGGTAGCGCAGGACCTTTTCCAGATCGGGGTCCGGTTGATTACCATCAGGAGCAGAAAACAGCAGGATATGCCGGTCACTTTCCCGCAGCTTTTGTGACAATTCCCGCACGACCTGCGCGTAAAACGGGTTTTCCAGATAGCTGATCGCGAGAGCAATAATATTGGAGCGGTTGGTCACCAACGAGCGTGCCAGAAGGTTAGGGTGATAGCCCAATTCCTCGGCGGCCTTTATCACCTTCTCGCGGGTCTTGGGCGAAATGCTCGCCCCGGGTGTAAAGGCGCGCGACACTGCCGATTGCGAAACACCTGCATGTTTTGCAACGTCACTTTCCGTTATCGTTTTGCGGGACGTATCTTTCTTCATGAAGCAAGAAACCTGTTCCAGGTGCAGCCAAGCCTACCCGGAAGGAAGCAGGACCGCAATCACCCCCGGCTGATAACGCAAATCTTCGAAAAGTCAAATCAGCGTCAAAAGATGATCATCGCCGGGAAGACAATCACCAACACAACCAGAATCAGATCAGCGATCAGGAAGGGGGTGACACCTTTGAATATCTGCACAACCGACGCGTAACGGCTGGCGACATTTTTGATCACAAAGACATTCATACCTACCGGGGGCGTGATCATTCCGATTTCCAACAGTTTGACGACCAGAACCCCGAACCAGATCAGGCTGATCTGCTGCGCCTCAAGAACGGGCATAAAGACGGGCAGCGTGACCAACATGGCCCCAAACGGCTCCATGAAGGTGCCCAGGATCAAATAGATCAGCACGATAATGAACATCAGTTCGTAATAGCTCAATTCGGCGCTGGTTACGGATTTGGCCAAGAAACCAGATAGACCCGACATGCTTAGAAACTGGGTAAACATGGTTGCGCCGATCCCGATTATCAGCAACGAACTTGTCGTCACGACGGTTTCCATCAGCGAATCCATCAGTGCTTTCTTGGTCATGCGTTTCATCAGCGAGGCCAGCAGAATGGTCCCCAAAGCACCAATTGCCCCAGCTTCGGTCGTGGTAAAGTAATCCTTGAACAGACCGCCAAACACGATAACCACCAACGCCACAATCGGCAGCACCTGAAGGATCGCGCCTTTGGGGTTTTCAACGGAAATCTCGGCGCGACGCGGAACTACGTCAGGGCGCAACCATGCGATCAGCAGAACCACCAGAGAATAGGCAACCGCCGTCATGATCCCGATTGAGATACCGCCAACGAACACCTTGGTAATAGACGTCTGTGTGATCACGCCGTAAATGATCATCAGGATCGAGGGAGGGATTAACGCCCCAATCGTGCCGCCGGCGGCGATTGATCCCGCAGCAATCGACGGTCGATATCCGGCTTTGACCATTTCGGGAATAGCGATGCGGCCCATGGCAGCCGCTGTTGCCAGCGACGACCCGGACACGGCTGCAAATGCGGAACAGGCGAAGATTGACGAAATCGCCAACCCGCCCGGCAGTCGGGCCAAAACCACCTTTGCAGCGGAAAACAATCCGCCTGTCAGACCCGTGTGAAACGCAACAAAGCCCATCAACAAGAACATTGGAACGGCGCTCATCGTCCATTTCGCAACAAAGGTATAAGGCGTGCTTTGTAGGGCAAAGAAAGCGGGATTCCAGCCGATCATGTGCCAGATTCCGCCAAAGGATACGACAATAAGGGACAGCGCGACGGGCAGGCGCAAGACCAGCAGAATGCCCAGAATTGCAAGGCCATACAGGCCGGTTTCAACGCTCATGGAACTCGCCTTCGATCAGCGATTGATAATTCGGTGTCAGCACAATAAGGGCGGCGATCACGCACGCCAAAACGGCAAGAGAGAAGCCAATGGGTACGATGAAATAAGAATGCCAGATCGGCATTTTCCAACTCACCAGTTCGACAAGCGTGCCGGAGTTATATTCTTTGAATGCCTTCAGCCAATTGGCATAGGCCAGGATGCCGTAAACTGACGCTGCGATCAGCAAGATCGCGAAATCCATCGCCCGTCGGACGATGGGTTTTAGAACGAAATCCAGTAGCTCTACCGATATCATTTGTCGCCGCAGTTCCAGCCATCCCAATGGCATGAATGCAATCGCGACCATGAAATATCGGGCGACCACCTCGGTTGTCATATTGAATGAAAATCGGAACAGATTGCGCAAGACGACGTCAACGCAGATAACCAGCATCATTGCAACAATGACAAATGCCCCGACAAGGGCGAAAAACTTGCTGATTCTCAGGGCAAACACACCAAGCTTATCCATCGTTACCTCGCGCATTGACAGATGCCCCGGCCCGCATTGGACGGGCCGGGGACAAAGTTAGCGGGTCTTACTGACCGTAAGTTGCCAAATCGACATTTGCCCAGATTTCTTCCTGCGCACGCGCAGCGAGGGCTTCCGGGTCGCCACCGATCTCATCAACGATCGCGGTCCACTTCTCAACCAACGCCGCAAAATCACCTGCCAACGGGTTCTCGGCAATACGCGCAGCAACGTCGGCCTGTGCAAATGCGTTAGACGCTTCCAGGAATGCCGGATCCGGTTCGATGATTTCGATGTCGGTGTCAGCCAGCGCACCATTTGCAGCTGCCGGAAGCTGGAATGCCCAGCGATCGGTCAATTGCGGGTCAGCGCGGTTTGCAGCAGCAACAAGCTGTTCGCGTTGTTCAACGCTCATGCCGTTCCAAGTATCCGCGGACACGGTGAAGTTCGACGTCACGTGATAGGTGCCCAACGGAATGATCGTGACATATTTCGCCACGTCGATCAGACGGAAGGACAACAGGTCAACGCGCGAAGACATGGTGCCGTCAATCGTGCCTTGGTTCATGGCTTCGAACATTTCGCCAACCGGCATATTCACCGGGATCGCGCCAAAATTCTCGGCCCAACGAGAATAAGGGGCACCACCGGAACGCAGACGCAGACCAGCAAGATCTGCAGCGGTTCGAACCGGCTTGGTTGTGATCAAGACGTAAACGTCAGATGATCCAGCGCCCAGAAAAACTGAGTTAAAGGCTTTGAATTCATCCTGACACGGTGCGCAATTCACCGCGAATTCGGTCATCGCCCAAGCCATGGCATGCGGGCTACGGCCCATCAGTGCCAGGTCACCAGCGACACCCGTCACCGGGAAATCAGCAGCGAAATAAAGCGGCAGACCATTTGCAACGTTGGTCAGGCCAGTGGCCAGCGCGTCTTTAACCTGCGGAAGCGCAACCACTTCTGGGCCAAGAATAGTGCCAGTCATTGCGCCGCCGGATTCTTCGGACAGGAATGTCGCGAATTTCTCGTACATATAGTAAGCCGGGTGTGCCGGCGGAGCGGCGGGTGCGAGGCGCAATTCCTGTGCGCCAACCGATGTCGTGGCCATAGCCGCGGCAACGGCCAATCCACCAAGTTTAAATAGTTTAGACATTTCTACCTCCCATGTCTGTGCCCTCGCCTAAAGCTTCAGCAGCCGTTTGGCGTTTTCCTTCAGGATGAGAGGGCGGACTTCATCCCGAATCTCGATTTTTTCGAAATCCGACAGCCAACGGTCAGGAGTGATCGCGGGCCAGTCAGAGCCGAAAAGCATTTTATGTTTTAACAGAGTATTTGCATATTGGATAAGGATTGGCGGGAAATATTTCGGGCTCCAGCCGCTCATATCAATATAGACGTTTGGTTTATGCTGGGCGACAGCCAGCGCCTCTTCCTGCCAAGGGAATGACGGGTGGGCAAGGATAATCGGCATGTCGGGAAAATCGACAGCCACATCGTCCAGATACATCGGGTTCGAATATTTTAGCCGCATTCCCATCCCGCCGCGCATCCCGGATCCAACGCCGGTCTGGCCAGTGTGGAACAGGCTGATAGCGCCTTCTTCGGCGATAGCTTCATAGATCGTATAGGCGGCGCGGTCGTTTGGATAGAATCCTTGGAACGTCGGGTGGAATTTGAACCCTTTGACGCCGAATTCGCGAACCAGACGCCGGGCCTCACGCGCGCCGGCTTTGCCTTTGGCCGGGTCGATAGAGGCAAACGGAATCAGAATATCGTCATTTTCCGCGGCAATCTGTGCGACTTCTTCGTTGGAATAGCGGCGGAATCCGGTTTCGCGTTCCGCATCCACGGGGAAAATGACCGCACCGATCTTGCGTTCGCGGTAATAGGCAGCGGTTTCCTGAACGGTTGGCAGCATGCCCTCGGCCCCGGCGGGGTTTTTGAAATAAGCGGCCATGCCCGCCTGAAATTCATTATATCCGTCATCGCGATGCGTGCAGCACGGTTCTTCGGCATGGGTATGGATGTCAATGGCAATCAGATCGTCGATATTCATGACCGCCCTTTCTCTATACCGATGAATTTCTGCAACAGCTTGGTCAGTTGTGCCATTTCCACAGCCGAGAGGCAATTTTCCATCTCGTAATAGGTGAAATAGGCGTCTTTGTGCGTGTCGACAAATGTCTGACCAGCGGCAGTCAGGGTCAAGCGCACCGAACGACGATCGCTATCCGGGATTTGTCGCGTCAGGAAGTCGCGTGCCTCCAGCCGTTGGATAAGCTTGGTCATATGTGCCGGCTTGATCGACAAGCGCCGCGCTACCTCTCCCTGTCGAACCCCCGGGTTCAGCGAGATAATCCACAAGACAGAATACTCGCCAGGTTTCAGGTCAAAATGCCCAACACCATTAAAAAAAGCCTCGAAAACACGCACCTGGGTCATACGAACCAGAAAGCCAAAGGAATCTTCCAACTGGCCCATTTCCACCGGTTCGTCGGTTATCAGCGCGTCACTGGGCTTGTTCATACAGCATCTCCGGGACGTGTGACCTTGCCGGCTTTCTTTTGCAGGAACGCGTTCAGACGTTCCTCGGCCTCGGGGCTGGTTGCGGTGAACGACGCGATGAAGCTTTCAACAAACAGGCCGTCTTCTCCGGACATATTCTGAATACGCGGCAGCGCATGGATGATGGCATAATTGGAAAGTTCCGCATTCGAAGCAGCTTTTCCAGCCAGTTCGATCGCTTTGTCTTTTGCCTGACCTTCGGGCACAACATATTGGACAACATTCCAGCTTTCTGCCTGCGATGCCGTGATCGAACGGCCCGTCAGCATAAGGTCAGTCATCCGCGCCACACCCATCAGCCGTGCCGTGCGCACCGACGCGCCACCCCCAACAAAAATACCGCGCTGTCCTTCGGGCAATGCAAAAAATGCGGATTCTTCGGCCACGCGGACATGAAGACAGGACGCCAGCTCTAATCCGCCACCAACAACGGCACCGTGCAAAGCGCCGAACCACGGCAACTTTCCATACTGCATTCGGCCAAACACTTGATGCCAGCGGCGAGAGCCGTGAACCCCTTCGAACGGGGTTTTTTTCACATGTTCCGCCAGGTCCAGACCCGCACAGAAATGTGGTCCATGGCCAAACAACACGGCGGCCTTTGCTTTTGATTCCACTTCGGTAATGATACCGTCCAGTTCTTCAACAAAACTGTCGGAAATGGCATTGCGTTTGTCCGGACGATTCAGCCCGATTACAGCGATATCATCCTGAAGATCAAACGAGACAAAACCCATAAGCTGGCACCTGGTTCATTTTTGAGTCGACAATCGGCACTATCAATGGAAAATGTTTCCATGTAAACTATTATCGTGCGGGAGGAAGCGGAATGAGTGATGCCAAGATGCGGGATGTCGCCTTCTGGGATGTTGATATCGCCTGGGAAAAACGCCCCGACGGCACCATCCTAGTTTGGCAAACTGGCGATTTGCCGCCCTATCCTAATCGATTGTCAGACAAGATCAAGCATTGGGCCAATGCCACACCGGATCAGGTCTGGATGGCGGAACGCGGTCCCGATGGCGATTGGATAAAAGTCACCTATTCCGAAATGTATACTCAAATCCGCGCCATTGGTCAGGTGCTTCTGGACATGGGATTAAATTCAGAAAAGCCATTGCTGATCCTGTCAGAAAACTCCATCGAACATGGATTAATGGCGTTGGGCGCACAATATGTCGGCGTGCCCTCGGCGGCGATTGCGCCGGCGTATTGCCTTATGTCGAACGATTACGCCAAGCTAAAAAGCATCGCGGATCAGATTACACCTGGCGCTATATTTGCCAAAGATGTCACACCGTTCTCCCCTGCGATCTCGGCCGTATTTGGTGAGACCCTGCCGGTCCTGACCTTGACGGACGGCAAATCAGCCGTGGCGTGGTCGGACATTCTGGCAACGAAACCCGGCACAGCCGTTGACGATGCCAATGCGGCAACCGGTCCGGACACGGTTGCAAAATTCATGTTTACGTCAGGCACCACGGGATCGCCCAAAGCCGTGATCCAGACACAGCGGATGTTATGCTCCAATCAGGAAATGGTGCTGGATTGCTATCAGTATCTAAAAGACGAACCGCCAGTCGTGGTGGACTGGGCGCCATGGAACCACGTCGCGTCAGGGACCAAAGTGTTCAACATGGTGATTTATTCGGGTGGGACATTTTATCTGGACGCCGGAAAACCCTCGCCAAAATTAATCGGCGAGACAATCCGCAACCTTCGGGAAGTGTCACCAAACTGGTATTTTAACGTGCCAGCCGGTTACGAAATGTTGGTCGAGGCAATGAAGCGCGACCCGGTCCTGCGCCAAAGCTTCTTCAAGGACCTGAAACTGATGATGTATGCGGGTGCGGCAATGGCCGCGCATACATGGCGGGATCTTGAAAATCTGGCGGTCGAAACACTGGGAACGCGCGTCTTTCTGTCTACGGGCCTTGGCTCCACGGAAACCGCGCCATTTGCCCTTTTTTCGACAGAACCTCAGGACGTTCCCGGGAATATCGGCATTCCGTCCAAAGGGCTGACGCTCAAGCTTGTCCCAATTGATGGAAAGCTCGAGGCACATTTGAAAGGGCCAAGCATTACACCGGGATATTGGCGCAACCCCACCCTGACGGCAGAGGCATTTGACGAAGAAGGTTACTACAATCTTGGCGATGCGTTGCGGTTTGCTGATCCCGAAGACCCATCAAAAGGGTTCTATTTCGATGGACGCACGGCCGAGAATTTCAAGCTTGCAACCGGCACGTGGGTTGGTGTGGGACCTTTGCGCGCCAAGTTGACCGATGCGATGGCAGGTTTGGCGCGTGACGTCGTCATCGCTGGCGAGGGGCGTGATGCCCTGGGGGCGATGCTGGTTCCCTTTCGCCCCGCGATGGAACGACTGGTCGAAGGGGGCGAGACCCTTGAGGATGACGTCTTGTTTGCGCATCCTAACATTCGCGCAAATATCGCAGAGAACCTTGCAAAATATTCGGCGACTGCCCCCGGCTCTTCGACGGCGGTGCGCCGCGCGATCATCCTTGTCGATCCGCTTGACCTTGATCAGGGCGAGGTCACTGACAAAGGCTCGGTCAACCAGCGCGCGGTCTTGCGAAATCGCGCCGCGCTTGTGGAAACCCTGTTTTCGGACGATCCGCGTGTAATTCTGGCAAAGAAAGATTAAGCCATGCAATTTAATGACATATCGGCAATTGTCACCGGCGGCGCATCCGGACTGGGCGAGGCGGCAGCGCGAAAATTGGCCGACCTTGGGGCCAAGGTGGCGATCCTTGATCTGAACGAAGACCGCGCCAATTCCGTCGCGACCGAGATCGGTGGCATCGGAATAAAAACCGACGCGGCATCCGCCGATTCCGTCAATGCAGCGCTTGATCAGGTCCACGAAACGCATGGCGATGCCCGGATCGTTGTCAATTGCGCCGGGATCGGCGCGGCGGGCCGTGTGGTTGGTCGCGATGGACCTATGCCGCTGGAACAGTTCCAGCTGGTCATCAATGTCAATCTGATCGGTACGTTCAATGTCATGCGCCTTGCCGCGCATCGGATGAGCCTGCTGGACCCGATGGCCGACGGCGAGAGGGGTGTAATCGTGAACACAGCCTCGGTCGCCGCGTTTGAAGGGCAGATCGGTCAGGCCGCTTATGCCGCGTCCAAAGGGGGGATTGTGTCGATGATGCTTCCGGCAGCGCGTGAATTCGCCCGGTTTGGGGTGCGGGTCAATACAATCGCACCGGGAATATTCCTGACGCCACTGCTCTACACGTTGCCGGACGAGGCCCAAAAAGCCCTCGCGGCCGAAATCCTGTTTCCCCAGCGCCTTGGTGATCCGTCTGAATATGCAGACGCGGTTCAGTTCTGCATCGGCAACCGCTATTTGAACGGGGAAACCATCCGGCTTGATGCTGGAACGCGATTGCGCCCGAAATAAACCCTATCGAAGCCCCGGCGATTTCATGTATACATTGCCTATGGGTCGAAAGGGGAAGCTATGGCCGTATCATCGGGAAACACTCATTCCAAACGTGCGCTGTTTGATCTGCGTCAGCGGATAATCAGTGGGAATATTCCCGGTGGAACGCGACTTTACGAAGTGGCACTGGCCGAGGAACTGGCCATCTCTCGCACGCCGGTGCGCGAAGCCATGTCGCGCCTGACCGAGGAAGGGTTGCTGGAACGCGTTGCCGGCGGCGGTTTCATGGTCCGATCTTTCACGTTCAGCGACGTGATCGACGCCATTGAAATTCGCGGTGTTCTCGAAGGCACTGCCGCGCGATTGGCAGCGGAAAAAGGGGTCGCGGGCAGTAAACTGGTTGATATCAAGGCGATCGTGGCCAAGCTGGATGACTGTGTTGGGATGGGCCCTGATGATGTCAAATTTGACGAATATTCGGAATTGAACGCAGATTTTCATACTGAATTGGCCAACCTTTCGGAAAGCGATCTGATCATCCGCGAATTGAACCGCGCCAAGTCCCTGCCATTTGCATCACCTTCGGCATTCCTGCCTGACAAGGCTGGCATCAATACGTTCAAACGGTCACTTGTGATTGCGCAGGATCAACATCGCATGTTGGTCAGCGCCATTGAGCGACGTGAAGGGGCACGGGCCGAGGCCATCGCACGGGAACACGCAAGAATCGCCCGCGGTAATCTGGAATATGTCCTCAATGATCAGACGGATCTGATCGAAAAATTGCCTTCGCTCGCGCTGGTCAAAGACTGACACCCCCCTCAATGCATACATAAATTTGCTTTCACGGACGTTTCCGTTGAAAACAACTTGCATTTTGCCCTGTTTCCGGCAAATCATGTATACATACCATTGACAGGGAGGAAACCATGGCTGTTCTAAGCCTAGAGGATATCATCAAGGACTCCGGCAACATCGTGGATGTTCTGCGGAATTCCAAAATCGGCATGTATGTTTACCCGGTGGTTGCACCGGAATTCCAGAATTGGCGCAATGAACAAAGCGCTTGGCGCAACGGCGCCGTTCTGTTTGATCAGTCACACCATATGGACGAATTGATCGTCGAAGGCCCGCAGGCGATGGAATTCCTGTCGCAGCACGGAATCAACTCGTTTGCGAATTTCGATCTGAACCGGGCAAAACACTATGTTCCGGTCACCCCTAATGGCCATGTGATCGGCGACCACATTATCTTCCGCGAGCGTGAAGATAAATTTGTGCTGGTGGGCCGCGCACCAACATCGAACTGGCTGAAATTCTGCGCCGCCACCGGCAAATGGAATGTCCGGATCACGCATGACCCCCGTTCGCCGTCGCGTCCCGAAGGCGAACGCGTGATGCGCACGCATTATCGCTATCAGATTCAGGGACCGCTGGCCCCGGCAATCTTTGAAAAAATGAATGGCGGGCCGATCCCGGATATCAAATTCTTCCATGTTGACTGGATTAACGTGGGCTCCAAGAAGGTGCAGGCCCTGCGTCACGGCATGTCGGGTGCACCGGGTCTGGAAATCTGGGGTCCTTATGCGGACAAGCACTATATCCATTCGACGATCATGGAAGCGGCCAAAGACGCCGGGGTCGAGTTGGTGCAATGCGGCAGCCGCGCCTATTCCACCAACACGCTGGAATCCGGCTGGATCCCGTCACCATTGCCCGGCATCTATACCGGAGACGGTATGCTGAAGGAATATCGCGAATGGCTTGGCCCGGACAGCTATGAGGCTTCCGGTGCGATTGGCGGATCGTTTGTGTCCGACAATATCGAAGACTATTACGTGAACCCGTTCGAGCTGGGCTACGATTTCTATATCGGCTGGAAGAAAGACAATTTCGTCGGCAAGGCCGCGCTCGAGAAAATCAAAGCCGAAGGTCCAAAGCGCAAGAAAGTTACGTTCGAATGGAACCGTGATGATGTGATGAAAGTCATCGCATCGGGCTTTGAGCAGGGAACCCCCTACAAATGGATCGACTTCCCGCAGCCGAACTATGCATCTTCGTCCGCTGACATGATTGTTAACGAAGCAGGCCAGATGGTCGGTATGTCCATGTTCAATGGCTACAGCTGGAATGAACGGTGCGTGTTGTCGCTGGGTGTTGTTGATGTCAACGTTCAGGAAGGCGACATCCTGACCCTGAAATGGGGTGAGCCGGAAACAACGCAGAAAACCTCGACCGAGCCACATAAGCAGGCCGATATCCGCGTCCGCGTTTCCCCAACCCCCTATTCACAGGAAGCCCGTGAAAATTATGCCGATAGCTGGCGCACGCGCACCTAGTTGGCTAGGATAAGATTGTTGGTGGCGGGAATCTCTCGCCTCCAACGTAAAAACACCGCAAAGGTGTAATGTTAAGTCTTTGGGAGGACCGACATGAAATTTACTGCACTTGCCGCTGCCGCTTTGGTAGCAACCACCGCGACCGCAAGCTGGGCCGAGGAGCTGAAATTCGCCTCCTTCACACCGGCGCCACATACGGTCACTGCATCCGTCATCGAAAAACTGAACGAAGTTCTGTCAGACGCCACAGGTGGCGAACTGACCGTTCGCGGCTATCTTGGCGGCGAATTGGGCGCTGGCCCCGTGGAACAATATGTTCGCGTGGTTCAGGGTGTTGCCGACATGGCTTGGGGCCTGCCGGGATATACATCTTCGCAGTTCCAGAAAACCATGATCGCAGAATTGCCGGGCGTGATTGACGACGGCACGCATGGATATGACAATATCTGGGCCGCCTATGATGAACACCTGGCCGAGGAATTCCCCGGCACTGTTCCGGTCGCTATCTGGATTTCCGAACCAAATGTGATGATCATGAAAGGTCATGTGATCCGCACGCCTGCCGACCTGCAAGGCCTGAAAATCCGTGTGGCTGGGGCAACCGCAGCCGAAGTGGCAACCGCATTGGGGGCAACCCCGGTACAGATGCCAATCAACCAAGTCTATAACGCACTTCAGACCGGTCTGATCGACGGTGTATTCACCGGATCATCCACACTGAACGACTTCAAACTGGACGAGGTTGCGGACAGCTATACGTTTGGCGCACCGCTTGGCAATCTGACCTTCTATGCGGTGATGAATGCAGACAAGTTCAACTCGTTGCCCGCGGATCAGCAGCAGGCCATTCTGGACGCACGTCCAGTTGTATCGGAAAGCGCCGAGGTCGCTTGGTTTGCGACATCTGACGATGGTGTTGCCAAGGCCCGCGCAACAGGTGACAACACGTTTGTTGATCTGACACCTGAAGAAGCACAGGCATTTGCAGATTTGGTGATGCCAGTGACGAACGCTTATGTCACCGCAGTCGGTGGCGAAGCTGCTCTTGCCGCAATGACGGCTGAATAAGCCGCCAGCATGGAAATCGTGCGTAAAATCGCGGACAGGCTGATCAGCCTGTCCGCTTTTGTTGGTGCACTGGGCCTGATTGTCGAGATGCTGATCATCTTGGTGGATGTCATAGGCCGCTCATTCGGCTACCCGCTCTATGGCTCGCAAGACCTGATCACCATGACGATGATCTTGATCGTGTTTGGCGCGATGGCGCTGTGTGATCGTCAGGGCGGGCATATCGCGGTTGACCTGCTGGAACGCAAATTTCCCAGAAGACTCAACCGCATGATCGACGCGCTCTCGGCGCTGATGGGGGCGGTGATTTTCGTGATGCTCGCGTGGGCGGTCTATAAGGTTGTGGCGATCAATATGCGCTTCAACATGCCGGATTCCACAAACCTTTTGAACCTGCCAATGACTTGGTTCAGGGTCATCCTGATTGTTTTCGCGATCATCACCTCTCTGGGGATGCTGTTGCGTAGTATTGAACTGGCCTCGGGGACGCGAGATGTCCGCGGCGAACGGGATTTTATGTCATGAGCGCGTCTTTGATCGGGTTGATCGGGATAATCATCCTGCTGATCATGCTTCTGATCCGCATCCCGGTCGCGTTTGCGATGTTCTTTGTGGGCTTTATCGGGACTTGGATTCTGAACGGGTTCAATTCAGCGATGGGCCTGTTGTCGTCCGAGGCGTTCACGCTGGGATCGTCCCCGGAACTGGTGGTTATTCCCTTGTTTATTTTGATGGGCAACGTCGCCTCTACCACGGGGATGAGCCGTCAGCTCTATGATGCTGCCTATGCGATTATCGGATCCGTGCGCGGTGGGTTGGCCTCGGCCACCGTTATCGGGTGTGGCGGGTTCGCCGCACTGTCCGGATCGTCGGTTGCCTCTGCCCTGACCATGGGCAAGGTCGCCTTGGGCGAGATGGATCGGTATAAATACGACTCGCGCCTGTCGACTGGTGTTGTCGCTGCGGGCGGGACCTTGGGTATCCTGATCCCACCCTCAACGGGGTTCGTGATCTATGCGATTTTGACGGAACAATCCATTGGTCGCCTGTTTCTGGCGGGGGTGTTGCCCGGTATCCTTTTGCTGTTCTTGTTCGTCATCGCGATTACTGTCATGTGTTGGGTAAAGCCCGAACTTGGCCCAGCTGGCCCCAAGACAACGAGGTCTCAGAAATTTCGTGCACTTGTCGGTGCCGGCCCGATTGTCGGGATTATTCTGCTTACCATTGGCGGTATATATGGGGGCTTGTTTTCCCCGGTCGAGGCCGCGGCAGTGGGCGCCGGGGCAGTCATTCTTATCGGATTGGTCACACGCACGATCAAACCGATGCAACTTTGGTATGCTGCAAAAGACAGTGTTGTCACCACCGCAACGGTCATGCTGATCCTGATCGCGGCCCATATGATCAACCCATTTCTGGCCCTATCCGATATCCCGCTAGCCGTTGGTCAAATGTTCGAGGCATTGAACCTGTCGACATTGGGTGTCCTGATCCTGATGCTGCTGATCTATCTGGTGCTGGGCTGCTTTTTGGAAGGATTCGCCATGCTGGTCCTGACCATCCCGATCTTCTTTCCTATCGTTTTGCAATATGGGATCGACCCGATCTGGTTTGGGGTTCTGGTGGTTCTGACGCTAGAAATGGGGCTGATCTCACCCCCTGTCGGGATCAACGTTTTTATCGTGAAATCTGTCGCAAAGAATGTGGACCTCGGCACGATTTTCCGTGGGGTCTTGCCCTTCTGGCTGATGATGATCGTTGCATTGGCGATCCTGATTGCCTTCCCGCAGATCACTTTGATCCTGCCAAATACGATGTTTGACTAGGGGGTTGATATGACTGAACCTTGCCATGACCTTGCCCATCTGGGCCATGTCGAAGTTTTCACAGACAAGTTCGATGAAAGCCTCGACTTCTTCACCCGTATCTACGGGTTGAAATGCTCTGCCATTGACGGCGACAGCGCCTATTTGCGGGCGTGGGATGATTACGAGTTTCATTCGATGAAGCTGACCCGGTCGGACCGCACCGGTGTTGGCCATATTGCGTATCGCGTCTCCTCGCCCGAGGCGTTGGAGCGCCGGGTCGCGGCGATTGAGGCGTCGGAATACAAGGTTCTGGGATGGACTGATGGGGATATGGGGCACGGCCGCGCCTTCCGGTTCGAGGACCCGTTCGGCCATGTGTTCGAGCTTTATTGGGATACGGTGAAATATGACGCCCCGCCCGAAGATGCCTCGGCCTTGAAAAACCTGTCCTCCCGCTATCACGCGCAGGGGATCAGTCCGCGCCGGATCGACCACGTCAATCTGCTGGGCGAGGATGTCAGCGAATTCAAACGCTTCGTCGATACCTGTCTGGGCAACAAGGTGACCGAATATATTCAGCTCGATAACGGTCGGATGGGTGGATGCTGGTTCAGTTGCAACAACAAAACCTACGATCTTGTCTGTTCCGAAGAACGTGGCGGCGGCAATGGCCGTCTGCACCACGTCACCTATGCCACCGACACGCGCGAGGATATATTGCGGGCCGCCGACATCTATCTGGAGAACGGTGTGCATATCGAAACGGGTCCGCATAAGCATGCGATCCAAGGGTCGTTCTTCCTTTATGCGTGGGAGCCGGCGGGCAACCGGATCGAATTGGCAAACGCCGGGGCGCGCCTGATTTTAGACCCAACATGGGAACCGGTTGTCTGGACCGAAGCAGATCGTAAAAAAGGCCAAGCCTGGGGCTTGAAAACGATCGAGACCTTCCACACGCACGGAACCCCACCTGTTAAACGGGACTGAGACCATGACCAAAACCGCCCTTATCATTTCTGCACACTCCGCTGACTTCGTCTGGCGTTGTGGCGGCGCAATCGCCCTTCACCAGTCGCTTGGTTATGAGGTGACGGTCGTCTGTCTGTCCTATGGCGAGCGCGGCGAAAGCGCCAAGCTGTGGAAACAGGACGGCATGACGCTGGAAAAGGTCAAAACCGAACGCCGGAAGGAGGCAGAGAATGCCGCCAAGGCGCTCGATGTCCATGATATCCAGTTCTTCGACGTTGGGGATTATCCGTTGGACTTGGGCCGCGAGACACAGGACCGGATGGTCGACGTGATCCGCGCCGTGCAGCCGTCCTTTATGATGTCCCATTCGAAATGGGACCCGTATAACACCGACCATATGTACACGACCGACTTTGCCCTGACGACACGGATGATGGCACAAGCGTGGGGGCACAATCCGGGACAAAAGGTGCTGGGCGCACCGCAACTTTATCTATTCGAACCCCATCAGACCGAGCAGATGGAATGGAAACCCGACACGTTTCTGGACATCACCCCGGTCTGGGACAAGAAGCGCGCCGCGATTGAATGTATGCTAGGGCAAGAGCATCTGTGGGACTATTACACCCGTGTTGCCCAGAACCGCGCGAACCATTTCAAACGCAACTCCGGCGGGCAGTCCGGCGGGCGCGATTGCAAATATGCCGAGGGATTCCAGTCCGTCTTTCCGCGCACGGTGGACGAGTTATGAGCGTTGTTGTCCAAAATATCGAACGCGCCGATCCTTCGATCATCAAACGGATGGGTGCGGCAGGTGTAGCCACAGTGCACGAGGCGCAGGGCCGCACAGGTCTGATGACCTCCAACATGCGGCCAATCCAGCAGGATTTCGGCATGGCGGGGTCGGCGGTGACGATCTCGGCTCCACCGGGCGACAACTGGATGATCCATGTGGCGATTGAACAGCTGCAGGAGGGGGACATCATGGTCCTCGCCCCGACGGCGCCCTGTGACATGGGCTATTTCGGGGACTTGCTGGCAACCTCGGCGATGGCGCGGGGATGCCGGGCGCTGGTGATTGATGCGGGGGTTCGGGACACGAAGGACCTGCGCGCAATGGGCTTTGCGGTCTGGTCAACCGCGGTGTCAGCACAAGGCACGGTGAAGGAGACGTTGGGGTCAGTAAACGTGCCGATCATCTGTGCGGGGGCTTTGGTCAATCCGGGCGATATTATCGTTGCTGACGATGACGGCGTTTGCGTTGTCCCGCGTGAAACCGCGGAATCAGTGATGGAAAAAACACAAGCGAGGCTAGATGCCGAGGAAGCAAAACGCCAGCGGTTGGCGTCGGGTGAGCTAGGCCTCGATATCTATGACATGCGTCCGCGTCTGGCCGAAAAGGGGCTGAAATATGTCTGATGGCGTGCCGTGCATGTGGATGCGCGGCGGGACCTCGAAGGGGGGGTATTTTCTGGCGGACGATCTGCCCACCGACCCGATTGCGCGCGATGCGCTGCTGTTGCGGATCATGGGGTCGCCGGATCCGCGTCAGATTGACGGGATGGGTGGGGCTGATCCGCTAACCTCAAAAGTTGCGGTTGTGCAGAAGTCGGCGCGGGAAGGTGTCGATGTGGATTACCTGTTTCTACAGGTTTTCGTTGATCAACCGACGGTTACGGATATGCAGAATTGCGGAAATATTCTGGCGGGCGTTGGGCCGTTCGCGATCGAGCGTGGGTTGATATCGCCGAAAGGTGATGTGACCGACATTCGGATTTTCATGGAGAACACGGGACAGATCGCTGTGGCGACAGTCGAGACGCCCGGTGGGACAGTGCGTTATGATGGAAATGCGCAAATCGACGGAGTCCCCGGGACTGCCGCGCCTATCCCGATTGTCTTCGAGGATACTGCCGGCTCCTCCTGCGGAGCTTTGTTGCCAACGGGCAATGCGGTCGATCAGATTAACGGCGTCGAGGTCACGCTGATCGACAATGGCATGCCCTGCGTAATCCTGTCAGCGTCGGATTTCGGGCTGACGGGGCGTGAAACCCCGGTAGAGCTGGATGAAAACGCCGAGCTGAAAACGCGGCTGGAGGCGATCCGGCTGCAGGCGGGTCCGATGATGAACCTCGGCGATGTTAGGAATAAATCTGTTCCAAAAATGTCGCTCGTCAGCGCGGCAGCGAAGGGCGCAATTTCTACGCGTACCTTTATTCCTCATAGATGTCACAAGGCGATTGGCGTGCTTGGTGCGGTCAGCGTTGGCACCGCCTGCCTGCTGCCTGATGGCCCTGCCGCAAAGATCGCCAACATCCCCGGCGGAAACCCGTTGTCGCTCTCCATCGAACATCCGACCGGAGAATTCACCGTGATTGCGACGCTGGACAATGGCGAGGTTGTCAAAGCCGGGGTCCTGCGCACCGCACGCAAGTTGATGGATGGGGAGGTCTATGCCTGACAGCATTGAATTCTTGGGTTTTGGTGAGGCAGGGCAGATGTTTGCCCGTACTCTGCGCGTGCACCAGCCTAACCTCAAGATCACCGCTTGGGACCGTCTGCTGGACGCGCCCAATGATACCATGCGCGACGTGATGGTCACCGAAAACGTGGCCGCCATCCGGCCTGAACTGTTCGGGCGTGCCGACTGGATCATCTCGGCCGTGAACGCCGACCAGAGCCTGCTGGCCGCCGAAAGTATTGCGAAACACATTATGCAAGGACAGGTCTATATCGACATCAATTCGGTCTCGCCTGGCCGCAAGAAGGCGACGGCGGAGTTGGTAACAGCCAAAGGCGCGCATTACATTGATATGGCGGTGATGGCTCCGGTCATTCCACGTGGCCATGCAACACCGACCCTGATTGCAGGGGAAATGGCTGCGGAGATTGCCACATCCCTGACCGCGTTGGGCTTCGATTTCCGAATGATCGGGGCAGAACCCGGACAGGCGACTGCGATCAAAATGGTCCGTTCTTTGTTTGTGAAAGGGTTGGAAGCAATCACGGTCGAAACCCTGTTGGCCGCAGAGGCATCCGGCTGTTATGATGATATCGTGACATCGCTGCGAGACAGCTTCCCGGGCCTCGATTGGGATCGGTTGCCGGTCTACCAGTTTGAACGCACGATCCGACATGGTAAACGCCGCGCGGCGGAAATGCGGGAAAGCGCCGCGACAATATCAGAACTGGGCTTGATCGGGCCACTTGCGGCGGCTGTGGCCGAGGTGCAAGACGCAATGGCCAACACGAATGCCCCAAATCCCGAGGATATCCAAGACGTCCTGAGGCGCCGTTTGAAATAATCCAGGATGGCGTTGGTGAAAGGCGAAGTGTCGCCTTCGTTCTAGTGGAATAGACACAATTGATATAGAATACATGTATACATAACCAAGTTTTTATTGGACAGGAATCCAGTATAAAACTATTCATGTATACATTGACGCAGAAGGGAGACTTCGATGGCATTGTTGGACTTTGCAGCCAGAAAAAAGAAAGCTGACACAGCCGATGATGTTGCGTTCGGCAAGTTCGTTGACGGGTTTTCAATCGAAGTCATGCCACGCACGGCCGAGAAGGTCGAGGATTTCCGCGCGCTCCTCCCCGCGGGAACCCGCGTCTATATCGCGCATATCGATGGAACTCCCATTGATGACATGGTGGCAACCGCCAAGCGCCTGCACGAAGATGGATTTCCCGTCATGCCGCATTTCCCGGCGCGTATTATCAAGGATACCGCGACGCTGGAGACGTGGATCCAACGCTACCGTGATGAGGCCGCCGTCGATCAGGCACTGCTGCTGGCAGGTGGTGTTGCCAGCCCACATGGCGACTTTGAGTCTTCGATGCAACTGATGGAAACTGGTCTGTTTGACAAATACGGATTCCAGCGCCTGCATGTTGCCGGGCATCCGGAAGGCAACAAGGATATTGACCCCCAAGGCGGTACCAAACTGGTGGACGAGGCCGTGATGTGGAAACAGGCTTTTTCCGAAAAGACTGACGCCGAGATGGCGATTGCCACACAATTCGCATTCGAATCCGAACCGGTGATCGCCTGGGCTAACCGTTTGCAGGATATGGGCGTTACGATGCCGATTCATGTCGGAATCGCGGGACCGGCCAAGCTGCAAACCCTGATCAAATTCGCTATGGCGTGTGGTGTGGGGCCGTCGCTGCGGGTTTTGACACGCCGCGCCAAGGACGTGACCAAGCTGATGCTGCCCTTTGAACCGACCGAGGTGTTGAACGAATTCGCCGCGCACAAGGCGGAAAACCCCGACAGTCTGATCGCCAAGGCCCATTTTTTCCCGCTTGGCGGGATCAAAACCAACGCGAATTTTGTTCTGGATAATACGGATCAGAAACCCGCTAACGGGTAATTCCAAATCGGATTTAATCAGAGCTTGCCGCGTGGTGAGCTTTGGATCATCGTGATCCTTGGGAGGAGTCGCGATGTCGCACAATATGAAATTGCCGGGGATCGACGGCAAACGTATCGCCATCAGTGCGGGCGCCAGCGGGATCGGCTTGGAGATTGCCCGTGTGCTAAAGGCACAAGGTGCGCGTTTGGCGATTTTCGATGTAGATTCGGTGGCGTTGGACAAGGCCGCACGTGAGCTGGATACCGAGGTCGCTACCGTTACCGATGTGTCAAACGATCAGCAGGTTTCCGGATTTTTCAAGGATATTGCCAACAAGATGGCTGGGCTTGATGCGTTGGTGAACAATGCCGGCATTGCAGGACCAACCGCCGCGATAGAGGATATTCAACCAGACGACTGGCGGCGGTGCGTCGATGTCTGCCTGACTGGGCAATATCTGTGTGCCCACCATGCTGTGCCATTGATCAAAGCGGCTGGAGGTGGGGCGATTGTTGGGCTGTCCTCGGCCGCCGGGCGGTTTGGGTATGCGTTTCGAACGCCGTATGCCGCAGCGAAATGGGGGGTGATCGGGTTGACTGAAAGCCTTGCCAAGGAACTTGGCCCCTCGAACATCCGTGTCAATGCGATCCTGCCCGGTGTGATCGAGGGACCCCGAATTGAGTCGGTGATTGCCGCGCGGGCCAAACAGACTGGCGTCAGCCATGCAGAGATGACCGCAGAGTATGTCAATCGGATATCGCTGAAGCGGATGACGCCGCCCCAGGATGTCGCTGATATGATTGCGTTTCTGATCTCGGACGTGGGGCGGAATATTTCGGGGCAGTCGATCCCGGTCGATGGTAATCTGGAATCGCTTTAGGAGGGTAAATGTCTGACAAGGTTATCATTTCCTGCGCAGTAACCGGGGCAATCCATACCCCAACCATGACGCCGTTTTTGCCAATCACGCCGGATGAAATCGCACATAGCGCCATCGCAGCCGCCGAGGCCGGAGCCGCGATTATCCACTTGCATGCGCGCGACCCGGAAACCGGCAAACCGGACCAGTCGCCCGAAGCCTTCGCAGGCTTTCTGCCCCGTATCAAACAGGCGACGAACGCGGTTGTGAATATCACCACCGGTGGATCGCCTTATATGACGGTCGAGGAACGCGCCAAACCCGCGGCACATTATCAGCCCGAGGTTGCGTCTTTGAATATGGGTTCGATGAACTTTGGGTTCTTCCCGTTGCTTCGTAAATACAAAGAATTCAATTTCGCATGGGAACGTGAGCATCTGGAAGGGTCACGTGATCTTGTGTTCCGCAATTCCTACAAGGATATCGAATATGTTCTGGAGACCTGTTACGGCAACGGCACGCGCTTTGAATTTGAATGTTACGATATCTCGCATCTTTATAATCTTGCGCATTTTGCAGAGCGAGGGTTGGTGAAACCGCCATTCTTTGTGCAGTCGGTGTTTGGACTGCTGGGTGGTATCGGTACCCACCCCGAGGACGTGATGCATATGAAACGCACGGCAGATCGGTTGTTTGGTGATGATTTTCGCTGGTCGGTTTTGGGGGCAGGCGCCAACCAGTTTCGTATTGCGACCCAAGCTTTGGCGATGGGCGCGAATATTCGCGTGGGGTTAGAGGACAGTATCTGGATCGCACGGGGCAAACTGGCCGAATCCAACGCGCAGCAAGTGGAAAAAGCCAGAACGATTATCGAAGGGCTGGGACTTCAGGTAGCGACACCGGACGAAGCACGCGACATCCTGTCCCTTAAGGGAGGCGATCAGGTGAATTTCTAAGGGATGTGGTAGCGGAGGAGGGATTTGAACCCCCGACACAAGGATTATGATTCCTCTGCTCTAACCAACTGAGCTACTCCGCCGAAGTGCCGCGTATGTAAGGGGTATGGCCAAGGGCGTCAAGCGGGGAAATTCAGCCGAATGGTTGCACCTTTTTCGGGTGTCAGCACATCAACAGACCCACCGATTGTTTCCATCATCGATGTCACGATCGACAGGCCCATTCCCGTGCCGCCATCGCTTCGGCGGGTGGTGAAGAAAGGTTCTGTGACTTTGGTCAGGTTGCCGTCCGCAATCCCGTCTCCATTGTCCGCGACATCCAGCGCCTGTCCGGTCTGGGTCATCGTTACCCGCGTTGCGCCATGCTTAACGGAATTTTCTAACAGATGTCGTAACGCCAGCATCAACCCGTCGCGGCTGATCGGAAGGGTGGCCGGATCGGCGACAATCTCTAACTCCGGGAAATCTGTGCGCAGGTCAGGCAGAACAGAGTCCAGCGTTGTTTCCCCTTCGAACTTGGGTTGTTTGGCGCGAGCCAGTTCACGGACAGATTCCAGAAGTTCCGCCATACGTTTTGTGTCGCTTTGGATATTTTCCAAAAACCGCCGCCTTTGCGCATCGTCCAATGTCATATCCGGGTCCAGCAACAGTTCTGCCGCGCCCTGCACGGATGAAAGCGGAGATTTCAGTTCATGGGTCACATGGGCGGTAAAGGTTTCAATCGTGTCCTGCCGCTTTTGCAATCGTGTCGCCATGGTCTGGAAACTGTGCGCCAGCGTTTCAATCTCGCGCGTTCCATAATGGGTATGGTCATCCGCCACGCGCACCCCTTGGCCGATTTCATGTGTGCGGGTGACCAGTCGGTTGATGGGGCGTGTCACAAACCGCCAGAACAGAAATCCGATCAGCAACGCGCCCAGCAGCACGAACAGGGCAGATCGGATTACGCTGGGCAGTTCGGCATAAAAGAACCGGAACACGTGGTTGGGCGTACGCGACAGGTAAATCGCGCCGACCACCTGATCATCGACAATCACTGGGTGCGCCACAAATATTCGCACCCGCGTACCCCGACTAAGCGCATAGATAAACGGTTCCGGATTTTCGCGCACCCGAACACGGGCAACGGATGTGGGGACACCTGTCAGGGCTGCCGCCACTTCGGGCACATGGGCAAGGGACAGGCCGATCTCGGCCGACCCGCCGATGACCACGCCGTTGCCATCGAGAATTCGGTAGCCCACCAAGGTTTGCGCCTGCGCGGCCTCGGACACTTTGGTCAGGATGCCCCCAATTTCGGCATAAACCCCGTTTGGCATCGCGGCGGGAACTCCGTCCTCGCGCGGGGGGAGGATGGGATCGTTCGCCAGCGATATGGACGGAAATAACGGCTCATCCGCATGCGGAACCTCGCCATCCGAATATAGCGCGGCAAATTCGGCCGCCAGCACTACCGCCTGACCTTGAAGGGATTCCTCGGTCTGCTGAACCAACTGGCTGGCAAAGAATTTGAACAGGAACAGCCCGGCAAATGGCAACACCATAACCAGCACCAACACCAGCGCCAGAACGCTGGCGAGGTGCGGTGTCCAGCGCCGTTTTACGCCCGGCATGGACCCATCCGCACCCCAACACCGTGGAGAGTGGAGATCGCATCGGCGCATCCAGCCTCGGCCAGTTTTTTGCGCAAGTTGCGGATATGGCTGTCGATGGTGCGTTCCGACACGATGATATGCCCATAAACGGCATCCATCAGCTGCCCGCGCGACCGCACCGTTTCGGGCCGCGCCATCAGATAGCCCAGTAGCGTGAATTCGGACGAAGTCAGCTTTACCTCTGTCCCGTCAAAACGGCACAAATGGCGCGAGGCATCCAGAAACAAATCCCCCCATTGCACCGGCTTGTCGTCAGCCGTTGCAGCCGGGGTCGCGCGTTTCAGGATGGCTTTGACCCGTGCGACCAGTTCGCGCGGGCTAAACGGTTTGGTGACATAATCATCACCACCAACCTCGAATCCGATCACGCGGTCAATCTCGTCATCCCGGGCGGTCAGGAACAGGACGGGCAGATCCGATGTCTTGCGAATTTCCCGGCAGACTTCCAGCCCATCCATTTCCGGCATACCCACATCCAGAATCACCAGGTCAGGTGCTTTTGATGCCACTGCCACCAACCCTTTTGCACCATCCGCTGCGGTTTCCACCGCAAATCCTGCATTCTCCATCGCAACCGCGATCACTTCGCGGATATGGGCATCGTCATCGACGATCAGTAGCGTTTTGGCCATGTCTCAGTCCGTAATCGGTTTGGTGGAAAGATAGCCTGCTAAACGTCGGTCACGGAACCCCCAATCGCGCCAGTTTTCGGATGCCCGATAGGTTGGCATTTTCCAGCCATCGCAGAACATCTCGCCGGACTGCGCCTCGAATTCCAGGATTGCTGGCAAGGCATGCGGACCCAGCTTGCAGATATACCATGTATCCATGCTGTGATCCGCCGACTCCGCCCAATGGGCGATGTTATAATCTGCAATCAGCTCGGTGAAATTCACGAAACAGCTGAGGTAAAGCACCGACAGCAGCGCCACGCCATTCCATTTGAACAGCCAGTCGACCGACAGCCCCCGCGCCATTTGCACCAAGATCAACACCAGTCCCAGGAATACGAGACCCATCCAGATAAAGGCCGCCACCCGCAGATATGTCAGCGCGTAAGCCTCCACATATAATTGCAACCGGAAGATCGCTGCATAGGTCAGCATCAGATTCTGTCCGATCCATGCAAACACCAGCCAACGCACGGTGCGCTCACCCTGAAATGGCTGCGTCAAGATTGCAAACCCGGCGGCCAGCAGGGCCGTGAAAATCAGCGGATAGGCCCCGCGGTGGGCATATTCGGCATAGCTCATCCCCTCGGGCAGGCTAGCCCCGCCCCACAGGAACAGACCGTCGGAAATTATTTGGAACGCAAACAGCGCGTTGAACAGGATCAGGGATTTCTGCACCGATCCGGCATTCAGAAACACTGTGGACCGGGTAACCCTGTCCGCCTTTGCGACCCGAGGTGAGCGGGCCGCAAAGGGGATCAGGTTCAAAAATGGCCAGACGAGGCAGAGAATGGCCACCCAGAAGACAACGCGCCGAACTTCGATCAGGTCCGGCGCGTCGAGTTGAAACAGTTTGCCGATCCACGCATCTAGAAACGGATTTGCGGCGGACAAAAGAACCAGAAACATCGCGCCGACGGACAGGGGCAGTAGCCAGGATAACAGCTCCTTTCCCACCCGGGCTTTCAGCCGCCCGTCCGTGCGCACAGATTCCGCCCCGTCCCACGCGTCAACCAACGCCAGAAGCGGGCCTGCAAGGGTAAATTTCAGCATGGCTTTCACCTGCTGACCCCATGCATGGACCCGATCACTGGCCAGCCAAACGGCATAGGCCGCCAGCCCCACGATCAGCATCAGGACGGAGAGGAACTGCACCTGCTCGATTATCGGTAAGATGGCCAGCGTGGTGAATGTGATGGCGGTGACCCCATCGCGCGCTGACCGCTTGCCCGTTTGAACCGCAAACGCGAGGACAGCGAGGATGGTCGCAAAGAGAGCGAGGGAGATTCCAACATCCCACCCCCAGAACAGCCAATCCGCCAGCGCGACGAGGGAAAGCGCGATGAGCACCGCATGTGATCGGTGGTCCTTCGCGATCCCTCCGAACGAGGCTTTCGGGGTCTCGGGAAATTCCACATCCAGATCCCCCGACATCCACCAGGCATCAAGCCGAAGCGTCTTGGGCAATCCGTTGATCGTAATGGCACTCATACTGTCCTCCGTTTGCGAGTGGGGACAGAATGGCGCGCGTCAATGCAGATTGGGCGGCGGACCCGCGCAATTCGTCAGATTGAATCGTGCAGTTTTTGTGCAGTCAGGTGCCGCAGAAGGTGACGTGGACTTCCTCGTCCTTGGTCGCGGGGGTTTCATATGCAGCGTTTTCCGGCTGTTCGTCAAACGGACGGGCCAGCACCGCATTCAGCTTTTGAAAAGGGGCGTAGTTCCCGCTGTTGGCGGCTACGATCGCTTCCTCTACCCGGTGATTACGGGGAATGAAGATCGGGTTTGCCGCCCGCATCAGCGCCAGTCGCGCCTTGGTTTCCCCGCTGGTTCTTTCCACCCAACGGTCCATCCAGTCGGTGAAGACCGATGTATCCACCAGCGTTTGCACATGGTCCGATCCACCCAGAAACGCGGTCAGATGTCGGAAAAACAGGGTGAAATCCACTCCAGCGTCAGCCAGTATCCGCAACAGCGCACCGATCATCTCGGAATCATCGTCCTGCGTTTCGATCAGTCCCAGCTTGCGCGAGAACGCGGTGACAAAGGCCGCGTCGAACAGATCCGGGAACCGGTTCAACGTTGTTTGCAATTCGTCCACCTTGCCACCCGCCAGTGGCACAAGGCAGGTTGCAAGCTGCGACAGGTTCCAGTGCGCGATTTTGGGCTGGTTGATCCAGCTATAGCGCCCGTTGCGGTCAATGGAGCTGAACACCGTATCGGGGTGATACCCTTCCATAAAGGCACAGGGGCCGAAATCTATCGTGTCGCCGGAAATCGCCATATTATCGGTGTTCATCACCCCGTGAATGAACCCCACCGCCATCCATTGCGCGATCAGCGTCGCTTGCCGTTCGATAATGGCGGACAGCAGCGTAACGGGTCCATCTGCGTCCGGATAATGCCGCGCAATCACATGGTCGGTCAGGGCTTGCAAGCCCTCTTGATCCTGCCGGGCATAGAAATACTGAAATGTGCCAACCCGAATATGGCTGCTTGCCACGCGGGTCAGGACGGCACCGGGCAGATCGGTTTCGCGATGCACGACCTCTCCGGTCGTGACGGCGGCCAGTGCCCGCGTTGTCGGGATGCCCAGCGCGTGCATCGCCTCGCTGACAATATATTCGCGGATCACCGGCCCCACCGCTGCCCGCCCGTCGCCGCCCCGCGAAAACGGCGTGCGGCCCGCACCTTTCAGCTGAATGTCGAACCGGCCCGAAGGACCGTCAACCTCGCCTAGCAGGACGGCGCGACCATCGCCAAGTTGCGGGACAAACCCGCCAAACTGATGCCCGGCATAAGCCGCAGCAAGGGGTGAGGCCCCTTTGGGCACCTCGTTCCCCGCCAGAATATCCGCCGTCAGCATTGCCGGATCAATCCCCAGCGCCTGCGCAAGGCCCTCATTCACCGCGATTATCGCTGGGGCTGCGACGGGAACGGGCGGCTGCGCGACATAAAAACGGTCTGGTAACCGGGCATAGCTGTTATCGAAAGGAATCGTCATGCTGTATATATGGTACGCCAAGCAAAGAGTTCCAAGCGCCGACTAACACGCTCTTGACTCGCGCGTTGGAAAGCCTGAAAGATGACCACGCATGGTTCCCCTATGACGCCAAGCGTCTGGGGATGAAACGGGAATGCGGACAGGGACGACCCAATCGGGGCCCAAAGCCGCAGCCGCCCCCGCGACTGTAGGTGGGTAGCGTGCATCAATAACCACTGGCGCAAGCCGGGAAGGGGATGCAACGCGATGATCCACAAGCCAGGAGACCGGCCTTGCGTGAACCATCAACCTGCTGTCGGGTGAGACGGCTGAGGAGTTAACATGACGACAAAAACACACGCACTTGCGAAATCGGAATCGGCCCTTGTGCCGGTAATGGGCCTGATCCTTCTGGGGGCCGCCATTCTGTTCACGGCGGGATTTGCACAGGCTGAAATGCTGCATGATTCCGCGCATGATGTTCGCCATTCCATTGGCTTTGCCTGCCACTAATCATGTTTAAAAACATGCTGTCCAGCGCACTGTTCGCTGGCTTTGCAGCGGGGCTGATTGCCGCCGTGCTGCAAATCTATTTCCTTGTGCCGGTCCTGTTAGAGGCCGAGCTTTACGAAACCGGCCAGCTTACGCATTTCGGCGGCGAGGGGTTTGTGCCCAACACTATCCCGCTTGAACATGACTGGGCGCGAAACGGGATGACCATGCTGTCCACAATTGCGATCTATATCGGGTTCGCGATGCTGGTGGTTGCGGGTATCGCTTATGCGGACTCGCGTGGTATTGCACCGCAAGTCAAAACCGGGCTGCTCTGGGGTCTGGCTGGGTTTGCGGCGATACAACTCCTTCCCTCACTGGGTTTGCCACCGGAGCTTCCCGGCATGATTGCTGCCGAGGTTACGGCGCGCCAAATCTGGTGGGCTGGGACGGTAATCTGCACGCTTGTCGCCATCGGATCCTTTGCGTTCACCAATGATTGGCGATTCTGGGTCGGCGGAGTGTTGATCCTGATGCTGCCCCATCTGATTGGCGCACCTCACCCAGAGGTTTTCGGCGGCACCGTCCCACCCGAACTGGCGGCCCAGTTCGTCGGGTTGAGCCTGGGGGTCGGCGCAATAAGCTGGGCGATACTCGGCCTGTTCAGCGCGGCGTTCTGGATTTCGGAGTCGCGCGACTAAGCGGCTTTAAAGATACCGGTCACCGGGTGGTGATCGGTATACTGAAACCCCATATCCTTGGCGGCAATGTCCAGCAACTCCACATTCGGGGAATAGGCAAACCCGTCAATGATTGAGGTGTTGTTCACCCCCGGTTCGTAGGGGCGATGCAGCGCTCGCACCGTCGGAACCGTGTCATCTGCTGCCACGGACCAGCCTGCCGGCAGTTTTTCGACCGGAAAATCGGGCGAGACGAACTTGTTCTCGCCGCTTTTGGCATGTGGAAATTCCTTTGATACCAATCGCATGTTCCAATCGCCGCCGATGACCACATAATTGCCACGCTGATATTCCAGATGGGCTAGGTCGAACACCTCGCTAATTTGTTCCTGCCGCACCTTTGCGCCATCATCAAACGCCGCCAGATGCACGTTGATCACCACCCATTCCCGGTCCGAGCCGTCAATCGGCAAGCGGCTGACCAGTTTCGCGTAATGTTTCTTGATCCCGGCGAAAATGCTGCCGCTTTCGGTTTGCAACCGATAGGCCTGTAAATCCGTGATCAGTTTACGTGAGAACACCCCCATACCGTGCGAGAGGTTCACCCATTTCGGCACATAAGGCAGACGCAGCCCTTCCCAGAACGCGCTGGCATAGGCTTTCAGCGCATCATCGATCTGGCTCAGCACCGGCACCTGACGGGTCAGCCAGTTAGGATTGGCCAGCTCCTGCAGTAACAGAATATCAGACCCGAATTTTTTCACTTCCTCGGCAATGGCTTTTACAGCCAGCTCTATCTCGGCGCGGGACAAGGCACGCAGGTCGTTGCCCCCATCCGCGGCAAAATTCGCCCTCGCGCCTAACGCCCCATAACCGATATTCCAAGTGGTCAGTTGCAAACTGTCGCCCGCCAAGGGCTGATCCGCGCGTGCCAGCTCCAGCTCGCCATATTTTGGCGGGTTGCCGCCCCGATAGAAAATCGGATACGCCGCGATCTGAAGCGCGTGCAGATACACCAGTTTGGACAGGTTCATATGTTTTCGTTACCGACGTCAGTTGAGGTTGCGCACAGTATAAATAGAAATGTGACGCCCGGGTTAAAAGGCATCACATCAACAAGGGGTCTTTAATCAGGGTTTTCCCGTGTAAGTCAAGCAACGGCTCCTGACAGCCCAAGGCTCACTAGCCACAAATATTTTCCGGTTCATGGTGCGACCAAGGGCTTCCAAACAGATGCGATGGCGACGATGGGAAATTTGTGGTCCCTGATTAGTAACGTAAATTTCAACACACAAACGGCGTTCTAATCGTCAGTCTCTGTTCCAACAGATGCCAGATACGCGATGACATTTGCCCGATCTTCCTCGTCACGCAGACCTGCAAAGCTCATGCGGGTTCCGTTCACGAAATCACGCGGTTTTGTCAGGTAGATGTCCATATTTTCCACTGTCCATGCGGTGCCGGCTTCGCCCATTTCTTCCATGGTGTTGGAATAGCGAAAATCGTCAACCTGGCCCAGGAACGCTCCAACAACGCCATTCAGTGGGGGACCGACCTTGGACGTCGCGTCGGGTCCAACCTCGTGGCAAGACTTGCATTTGCGGAAAACGGCTTCGCCAGCTTCGGGGTCACCGCCCGCCAGTGCCTGTTCGATAATTGCGGCCTGATCCGGCGACGCGTGAGAGTCCGCAAAAACCGAACCTGTCGATGCAGCGGCAATCACCATTGCCAGTGTAAGAGAATATTTCATGATATACCTCGAGTTCATCCAAGTTTTGGATATGCCTGAAAGCTGGTTATCACTTTGACATGAATCAATCCGACGTGTCGAAAAGCCGCAAGTCGCGCAATGCGCGTTCAGCACCCGGATGATATGGCGCGGTCACATCACCCGTTGCCATTTCGGCGGTTTGCAGATTGGCAAATGCTGGGTGCAAGCTGCGTAGTTCGACAATATTTTCAAAAACTGACCGGGTGATGGCATAGATCATCGCCTCGTCCGCCTCTGCCATTGTGACCACTGTCGCGTTGACCCCAATTGTTGCGATGTCGTCCGGGTTGCTGGCATACATACCTGCCGGAATGGTGACACCGCGATAGAAAGGATGTGACATTTCCATCATGATCACCTCATCCCCGGCGACGGGCAGGATCGTGGTGTCACAATACCCCGTCAGTTCCTTGATCAGAGCCGAGGGATGTCCGATCGTATAGACAGCAGCGTCCAGTTCCCCATTGCACATCGCTTCCAGCATTATATCGCCGTCAAACTCGGTTGCTTGGGCAAAATCCTCGATCGTCAGGCCATAGGCCGACATGACCAGCTCCATGGTTGCCTGATTGCCCGAACCGGGATTGCCGATATTGACACGTTTTCCGGCCAGATCAGTGAAACTGCTTATGCCGCTGTCATTACGTACCAACAGCGTGAAGGATTCAGAATGCATTGCAAACATGGTGCGAAGCTGGTCCATTGGCTCGGCCTTGAATGCCCCTTCGCCCATCACGGCATCATACTGGATATCCGCCTGCACGACGCCAATATCGATCCATCCGTTACGCAGGTAATCCAGATTGTCGATTGATCCACCCGTCGGGTCGACCACACACCGATAGCCATGATCCTGTTGCGATTTGTTCAACATTCGGCAAATCGCCCCGCCGGTTGGAAAATACACACCGGTAATGGATCCCGTGCCAATCGTGACAAAGCCGCCTTGCGCGGCTGCCATCCCTCCCCAGACCAAGACCCATAGAACAAGATATTTACGCATCACCATCCCTTTTGGTGCATTGCGCACAAGAATTCGCTGTGCGTCAACACTTTCCACGATAAATCGCGCATGATAGCAGACGGCTATGCGAACGCTTCACTGTTTCAAATCCTATGATATCCGCGGCGAACTGGGCCTGACCCTGACCGAGGAGATTGCCTATGACATCGGCGCTGCCTTTGTGAAGGTGATGGCGGCAAAGACAGTTGTCGTCGGTGGCGATTGCCGCGAAAGCAGCGCCAGTTTGAAGGCGGCGCTGGCCCGTGGGCTGACCGACATGGGCTGCGATGTGATCGATATCGGCATGTGCGGAACCGAGGAAATTTATTTTGCCACCGACCATCTGGGTGTTGATGGTGGGATCGAGGTGACGGCCTCGCACAACCCGATCAACTATAATGGGATGAAGATGGTGATGGCGGGCGCGCGGCCTTTGCATCCTGAACAAGAGATGGCGGCGCTAAAAACCGCGGCGGAGGCGGCGGATTTCGCAATCGCTGCACATCCGGGCACGGTGCGCAGTATGGATATTCGCCCGGCCTATGCCGCGAAGGTCTGTTCCTTTGTCGATCCCGCCAAGATTAAACCCTTGAAAATCCTTGTGAATGCGGGGAATGGCGCGGCGGGTCCCGCCTTTGACGAGATTGCCGCGCAGCTTGACGAGACCGGGGCGCCATTGACGTTTGTTCATATGGATCACGAGCCGGACGGGACTTTCCCGAACGGTATTCCAAATCCCTTGTTACCCGAAAACCAACCGCGCACCGCGCAGGCCGTGCGCGACACCGGCGCGGATTTCGGTGTTGCGTGGGACGGTGATTTCGACCGCTGCTTTTTCTTCGATCATCAGGGCAATTTCATCGACGGCTACTACATCGTCGGCCTTCTGGCCCAGCAGGCGCTCATGGCTAATCCCGGGGCAACCATCATTCATGACGCCCGCATGACATGGAACACACGTGAAATTGTTGAGGACATGGGCGGCACACCGATTCAAACACGCACCGGCCACAGTTTCATGAAAACCGCCATGCGCGAGCACGATGCGATATATGGCGGAGAGATGTCTGCCCATCACTATTTTCGGGACTTCATGTTCTGCGACAGCGGTATGATCCCATGGCTAATGGTGGCCGAATTGGTGTCGGTTACCGGCCAGTCTCTCGCTGGTTTGGTGCGCGACCGGATGGCACGTTTCCCAGCCTCGGGCGAGGTGAATTTCACGGTCGACGATCCGGCAATGACAATGTCCGACATTGAAGACAGGTTTCGCGGTGAAGCGGTATCTGTCACACATCCGGACGGACTGACAATGGATATGGGTGATTGGCGATTTAACCTTCGCGCGTCAGGCACCGAACCATTGTTAAGGCTAAATATCGAATCTCGCGGTGACCCGATCCGCGTTCAGACTGAACTGGAACGGATCACCGGTTTGATTCACACGTAAGTTAGCACAGAACGGCGATAGCTTTCGCGCCCTCGGCTTTCTTGCATGAGCCTTCATTGTTTTCTGCGCTAAGCGCCAGCGCAATAAAGCCAATTGCGATCAGCGGAATGATCCACTGTTCCAGTCCGGCTGTGCCCATGGCCGCCTGTTCTGCAGGCAGATGCGCCGCCGACGACATAGACACTTCACCAGCGACAGAGCCGGTGGCAATTGTGGTTGCAAGTAGAAGAGATGTAAGCAGCTTCATAAACAGTCCCTCGTTATTTAGTAATGGTTAAGATGTATTTTATGCATTCGCCAATTGGGCGAAATTATGGTGAGTGACTGTTTTTACCAATAAATTCTGTTCGATCCGTGCGCTTTAACACAAAACGCGACGATTTTACCGTCGGTGTCAGATATAATCCTCTAGCGGCGGACAGATGCAGACCAGATTCCGATCGCCATAGGCATTGTCCACCCGGTTAACCGGCGCCCAGTATTTGTCGACCCGGAACGCGCCGGGCGGATAGCAGGCCTGCTCGCGCGTATACGGGCGGTTCCAGTCACAAACCAGGTCTTCCACCGTATGCGGGGCGTGTTTCAGCGGGCTGTCCTCGGCGGCGATATTGCCGTCGGCAATTTCCTGCGCTTCGGCCCGGATCGCGAGCATCGCGTCGCAGAACCGGTCCAGTTCGGCTTTGGGTTCGCTCTCGGTGGGTTCAACCATCAGCGTGCCCGCGACTGGCCAGCTCATCGTTGGGGCGTGGAAGCCGCAATCAATCAGCCGTTTGGCGATATCTTCGACCGTCACGCCCGCCAGATCATCCAGTTTGCGCGTATCCAGAATACATTCATGCGCGACGCGCCCTTTGGGCGAGTGGAACAGAACGTCATACGCCCCCTCTAGCCGCTTGGCGATATAGTTGGCATTGAGGATCGCAACCTTCGTCGCCTGTGTCAGTCCCGCGCCACCCATGAGCAGAATATAGGCCCAGCTGATCGTCAGGATCGACCCGCTGCCAACCGGTGCCGCCGAGACCGGCCCAACCTCGCCACCCAACGGATGCCCGGGCAGATAGGGGGCCAGATGCGCCCCAACGCCAATTGGACCCATGCCCGGACCTCCGCCACCATGCGGGATGGCAAAGGTTTTATGCAGGTTCAGGTGGCTGACATCCCCGCCAATTTCGCCGGGCTTCACCAGACCAACCATCGCGTTCATGTTCGCGCCATCAATATAGACCTGCCCACCATGATCATGGGTGATCTGGCAGACCTCGCGCACGGTTTCCTCGAACACGCCATGGGTCGACGGATAGGTGATCATACAGCCCGCCAACTTGTCGCCCGCGGCTTCGGCTTTCGCACGAAAATCGTCCAGATCAATGTCACCATTCGGTGCAGACTTCACCACGACCACGTCCCAGCCCACCATATGGGCCGACGCCGGGTTGGTCCCGTGCGCTGACATCGGTATCAGGCAAACATTACGTTGGTCATCCCCATTCGCCAGATGATAGTTCCGGATCGTTAACAACCCCGCATATTCCCCCTGCGCGCCGGAATTCGGTTGAAGGGACATGGCTGCATAGCCGGTGATCTCGCACAGTTGGTCAGAAAGTTGGCGGCACAGCTCGGTATAGCCTTCGGCCTGATCCTCGGGCACAAACGGGTGGAGCGAGTTGATTTCTGGCCAGGTCAACGGGATCATCTCGGCCGTGGCGTTCAGCTTCATGGTACAGGAGCCCAGTGGGATCATCGCGCGGTCCAGTGCCAGATCGCGGTCGGCGAGGCGGCGCATATAGCGGGTCATCTCGGCCTCGGCGCGGTTCATGTGGAAAATCGGGTGGGTCAGGTAATCGGTCTGGCGCAGCAGATCGTCGGGCAGGCGGTAAGACGGGTTTTGCGGCACATCTTTGCCCCCGAATGCCTCCAGTACGTCGGCGATGATGCCTTCATAGGTCAATTCGTCCACCGAAATACCGATCCGGTCATCACCAACGGCCCGCAGGTTTACCCCGCGCTCCACCGCCGCCGCCATGATCGCCATCTGCCGGTCACCCACTGCCACCGTGATCGTGTCAAAGAACGCTTTCGGTTCGACCGCAAACCCCAGCGCCTCCAGCCCCTCTGCCAGCTGCGCGGTCCGCAAATGCACCTTCTGCGCAATCGCTTTCAACCCGTCTGGCCCGTGGAATACGGCGTACATAGAGGCCATCACCGCCAACAATGCCTGCGCCGTGCACACATTTGAATTCGCCTTCTCTCGCCGGATATGCTGCTCGCGTGTTTGCAGCGCGAGTCGATAGGCCTTGTTGCCGCGTGCGTCGATCGAGACCCCGATAATCCGCCCTGGCATCGCGCGTTTATACGCGTCCTTCGCCGCCATATAGGCCGCGTGCGGGCCACCGAACCCCATCGGGACCCCAAACCGCTGCGTGTTGCCGATGGCGATATCCGCCCCCATCTCGCCGGGGCTTTTCAACAGGCACAGCGCCAGAATGTCGGCAGCCATAATGGCGAGGGCATTGTTTTCATGCAGCGCCGCGATTTGCGCCGTGAAATCCCGGATATGACCGTTTGTACCGGGATATTGGAAGATCGCGCCAAACACCGCGCTGGCATCCAGATCGTCGGGATCACCTACGATCACCTCGATCCCCAGCGGCTCCGCCCTAGTCTGAATCACGGCGATGTTCTGCGGGTGGCAGTTTTCATCGACGAAAAACGCATTCGCCTTCGACTTTGCAGCGCGTTTGGCCATCGTCATGGCCTCGGCCGCCGCGGTCGCCTCGTCCAGCAAGGACGCGTTCGCGATCTCCAACCCCGTCAGGTCCGACACCATCGTCTGGAAGTTCAAGAGCGCCTCCAACCGCCCTTGTGAAATCTCCGGTTGGTAGGGCGTATAGGCCGTATACCAGGCCGGGTTTTCCAGAATATTCCTCTGGATCACCGGCGGGGTAATCGTGCCGTAAAACCCTTGCCCAATCAGCGAGGTTTTCAACGCGTTCCGGCCCATCACATCCTTGATATAGCGCAGCGTCTCCGCCTCCGACATCGCATCAGCGATCCCCAGCGGCGCGTCCTGCCGGATCGCTTTCGGCACCGTCTGGTCGATCAGCTCGTCCAAGGAGCCGACACCGATGACCGCCAGCATCTCCGCCATTTCACTGGGCGAGGGCCCTATGTGACGGCGGTTGGCGAAATCATAGGGTTCGTAATCGGTGGCAGAGAAGGGCATGGGGGTTTACTCGATCAGGGCTTTATATTCGGCTTCGGACATCAGGCCGTCCAGTTCGGACGCATCGGCAATGCTGATCTTGTAGAACCAAGAATTGCCTTCTGGATCCTCGTTCACCTGATCGGGGCTGTCGACCAGCGCTTCGTTGGCCTCCAGAATCTCGCCTGAAACGGGGGCATAGAGCTCTGACGCGGCCTTTACGCTTTCGACAACGCCAATCTCATCATCCTTGTCGAACGTGTCTCCGACCTCTTTCAGTTCGACAAACACCACCTCGCCCAACTGTTCGGCGGCGTGTTTGGTGATGCCCAACGTCGCGGTATCACCGTCAACCTCCAGCCATTCATGTTCTTCGGTATAATAGGTCGTGGCCATATAACTCTCCTGTTAGCGTTTGTAATTGTGGGGCACGAAGGGCAGGTCGATCACTGTTGCGGGCTGCGCCTTGCCGCGGATCATCAGGTCCAGCGTGGTGCCGGGGGTTGCGAGGTCCGCGCGGACATAACCCATGCTGACCGGCCCCTCGACCGTCGGGCCAAACCCGCCCGAGGTGATCGTGCCGATGATTGCACCATCCTTGGCGATCTCTACATCTCGGCGTGCAGGCGCACGACCATCGGGGCGGATGCCGACCAGTTTGCGCGTCGGGCCGTCCGCCAGTTCGCGCAGGATACGGTCTGCACCCGGAAAACCGCCTTCCTCGCGCCGCCGTTTCTGGATCGCCCAACCCAACTGTGCCTCGATGGGGGAGGTTGTGGGGTCGATGTCGTTGCCATAAAGGCATAACCCGGCTTCCAGCCGCAGACTGTCACGCGCGCCCAACCCGGCGGGTTCCAGATCGTCATGCTGCAACAACGCCTCGGTGATCTCGACGGCGCGGTTGGTGGGCAAGGAAATCTCGAATCCATCCTCGCCCGTATAGCCAAGCCGGGAAATCCGTACATCAGCGCCCAGCAGTTCCGCCTCCATCGACTGCATGAAGGTCAGGTTCGTGACAATCGGCACATGCTGCGCCAGCACTTCGTCCGCAGCTGGTCCTTGAATCGCAATCAGCGCCCGATCCAGCTCCCTCACTTCGATATCCAGTCCGCGCAGGATCGCCAAATCCTGATCCCGCATCGACGCGTTCACCACCACGAACAGATGATCGCCCGCATTCGTGACAATCAGATCATCCAGAATGCCGCCATCCGCGTTCGTGAAAAACGTATAGCGCGCCTTGCCTTCGCCCAGCGTTGTGACCGCCGCTGGCACCAGCGTCTCGAACTTCGCCGCCACATCTGACCCGCGCAATTCCACTTGACCCATGTGAGACACGTCAAACAGCGCGGCTTTCTCGCGGCATTGGGCATGTTCGGCCATCAGGCCGGCGGGGTAATTGACGGGCATCGACCAGCCTGCGAAATCGACCATCTTTGCGCCCAGCGCGATGTGCAGATCGTAAAGTGGCGTTTTGCGGCTATCCGTCATTTGGCCCCCATTGCCTGAGTCGTTCCTCAGGTCTTAGCAAGAAAGTTTCCGATAGGAAACAGTTTTCGAGCGACGTCTGGACCTTCCCCATCAATCCCGCCAATATGCCCAAAAAAAGACCACGGAGATATCATGCCCAGCCTTTCCCCCAAAGACAGCCCCTCGCTTTCCAGCTTCGACTGGGCAGACCCGTTGCGCCTCGACGATCAGCTGACCGAGGATGAGCGTATGATCCGTGACAGCGCCCGCGCCTATGCGCAGGAAAAGCTCGCGCCGCGTGTCATCAAGGCGTATCGGGAGGAGGCAACCGACCCATCCATTTTCGCCGAAATGGGAGAGATGGGCCTGTTGGGCGTGACCATCCCTGAAGAGTATGGAGGGTTAGGCGCAGGCTACGTATCCTACGGCCTGATCGCGCGCGAGGTGGAACGCGTGGATAGCGGCTATCGGTCCATGATGTCGGTGCAGTCATCCTTGGTGATGTATCCGATTTACGCTTACGGGTCGGAAACCATACGGCAGAAATACCTGCCCAAGCTGGCGAGCGGTGAGTTCATCGGCTGCTTCGGTCTGACCGAGCCTGACGCCGGTTCCGACCCCAGCGGCATGAAAACGACGGCGAAGAAAACCGACGGCGGGTATATTCTGAACGGCACCAAAACCTGGATTTCCAACGCGCCCATCGCTGACATCTTCGTCGTTTGGGCGAAGTCCGAGGCACATGGCGGCAAAATCCGCGGCTTCGTGTTGGACAAGGGAACACCCGGCCTGTCCGCGCCGAAGATCGAGGGTAAATTGTCGCTACGTACCTCCGTCACTGGCGAGATCGTCATGCAGAATGTCGAGGTGTCGGAGGGTGCCCTGTTGGATGTCGAAGGGTTGAAAGGCCCGTTCGGCTGCCTCAACCGAGCCCGCTATGGGATCAGCTGGGGCGTGCTGGGGGCTGCCGAGTTCTGTTGGCATGCCGCCCGCCAATACGGGTTGGATCGCAAGCAATTCGACAAGCCGCTTGCGGGGACGCAGTTGTATCAAAAAAAGCTTGCCGATATGCAGACGGAGATTGCGCTGGGGCTGCAAGCCAGTCTCCGTATTGGCCGTCTGATGGACGAGGCGAACGCCGCACCCGAAATGATCTCTCTCGCCAAGCGCAACAATTGTGGCAAGGCGCTGGATATCGCGCGGATGGCGCGCGATATGCACGGCGGCAATGGGATTTCCGAGGAATTTCAAGTTATGCGCCACATGGTGAATCTGGAAACGGTGAACACCTATGAGGGCGCGCATGATGTCCACGCGCTGATCCTTGGGCGCGCCCAAACCGGCCTTCAGGCGTTCTTTTGATGCGCGACCTTGCGCGGCGCATGTTTGACGCTGCCGTGCAGGCGGCGGACCCGGCACTGGCCTTGCGACCACATCTAGCAGGGATCACGGCGACCCATATCATTGCGGTTGGCAAAGCCGCGGTTGCTATGGCGGAGGAGGCACATAAGCACCTCCCCGACGCCACCGGCATCATCGTCACCAACGCCGAAAACGCTCGCGACATTCCCGGTTTCACGACCTATACCGCCGGGCACCCCGTACCGGACGAGGGCGGTCTTCGCGCCGGACAGGCGGTGGTCGACCTGTTGGCAAACGCTGGCCCAAGCGACACGATCCTTGCGCTGATCAGCGGCGGTGGTTCGGCCCTTCTGCCCGCACCCGTCGAAGGCGTCAGCCTGCAGGACAAGGCCGAGGTCAGCCGACAATTGCTGTCTGCCGGGTTCAACATCACCGATATGAACCTGATCCGCCAACATCTTTCACGCCTGAAAGGCGGGGGGTTCCTGCGGATCGCCGCCCCTGCACAGGTTCGCGCCTTCATCCTGTCAGACGTGATTGGTGATGACCTTCGCGTCGTGGCCAGCGGCCCAACCGTCGCCCCCATCGGAACCCGATCCATGGCGCGCGAACTTCTGCAATCTCGCAACATATGGGAGGCGATGCCCGGTTCCGTACGCCGCGCCCTGTCCGAACCCGACCACACCACATCGCTGCCTCATGCCGACAACACCCTGATCGGGTCAAACCGTCAATCGCTGGTGGCGGCACAGGCCGTTGCCCCCGGCTCTGCCATCGTCAACGACAATCTGGTTGGCGATGTCGCGCACGCCGCTGATTTCATCATCGCCAGCGCCATTCACAGACCCGAGAATATTCTGATCTTTGGTGGCGAGACCACGGTAAACGTCATCGGCACCGGCAAGGGTGGCCGCAATCAGGAACTGGCGCTGCGCGTCGCCCTTCAGGCTGAAAATGCCATCACAGGCGGCTGGGTCTTCCTGTCGGCGGGCACGGATGGTCGCGATGGTCCAACAGACGCCGCAGGCGGGATTGTGGACCGCTTCACGCTTGCCAACATCCGCACCGCTGCCGACCCATTGATGCTGCTACAGAACAACGACGCCTATCACGCCCTGTTTCCCAACGACCTGATTTTCACTGGCGGGACCGGAACAAATGTCGCGGACATCCAGATTTTCCTAAAGGCATAAAAAAGCCCGCCACGAGGGGCGGGCTTTTCGAAATTGCAACAGGATTATTGCAGCGGCTGACCGTTTGCAAAAATCCCGGTCTCGTCAAACGTGATTTCCGAGGTGAAGCGGTCGCTGCCATCGGGGGTCGAGAAGGCCATAATCATGCCCATCATCATCCCTGCCTGCATCTGGTCCACCAGACCAAGGGCAACCAGTTTTTCCGACAGCCCTTGTAAACCTTCGACCACGACATCAATCGCACCGTTCGGCAACGGGAATGGGCCGCTATTGTCCACTTCGATGGCGCCGTCGGCTTCGATCAAGGCACCCCCGATTGCCAGCAAGATTTTGTTTACATTAACAACATCGACTTTGGCGGTTTCAAATGGATTGTCCATGCCGGTCATCATCGCTGCCATCGCATCAATCTGCACCATCGCATCGAGATCGATGTCCAGATTGGCAGGATCACGCGGGATTGTTTGGCCAGGGTCGATCATGGACCACAAGCCTTCGCCAACTTCCAGATCCGTCAGCAGCAGTTTCACAACAGCTTGTTCTGCTTCGTCAGCCGAATTGAATGGCACCAGAACGCGAAGCACCATTTCCGTCAAACTCACATCGACCGGCGGCATTGGGATACCTTCGCCCGGGACAACTGTCAGATCAACGGCACCGCCAGACACGGCATAGGTCAGCAGACCGCCAACCATTGAAAACACACCTTCGCCAGCGCCAGCCGTGCCGGAATACTGGAATTGCATGCCGTCCTGCGCGATCGAGCTGTCAAAGACCGAAGCACCGGATTTGAAAATCAATTCACCGTTCTTCGTGCCGTCCATGAAGCTGATCAGGTCTTCTTCGCCTTGTGGAATATCAAAGGTAAAGGTCATTTCCATCGAGTCGACCGTCTGATTTACGATCTGTTCCTGACCATCCATCGACAGATCGTAATCCATCACGGATTTCCCCATCGTCAGACTCCCATCAACCGTCATGTCCAGCATAGAGACAAGCACTGCAAAATCGAGATTCTCCAACGACACCATCAAGTCACGCATGACAAGGCTGGTCGGGTCACCACCTTCAAATGAAATCGAGTCCGCGCTGAACGCGGCGTTGATATCGGTGATATCGTTCATCTGCGCCAGCATTGCATTGGTCGAAATCATCAAATCATCGGAGGTAATGTTCAGATCGAACGGCTCACCTTCGCTATTGCCCGAGATGCTGATGCTTTCGGCCACGGTGAAGGTTACCGTGTTGGGATCATCCGCGTTTGGCGTGCCTTTGATCCAATCCGTCACCAATGTGAACCCTTCGTCAGGGTCGGTCAGGCTGAAATCGCGATATTCGACGCTGCCATCACCGCCAACGATCCGATCAGAAAAGGTGATTTCGACCCCTTCTGCTGCGGCTCCCGCTTCGAACAGATCAACCATCTGTTCGAACGTTGTCTGAGCCTGAACAAATGTTGCTCCGGTGACCAGGGCGACCGCGGAAACGGCTACTCCAAGTTTATTCATAAAATTACTCCTACGTCGGCGTTCTGATATTGATGTATCAGAAATTGGATGGGCAAAGGATTCGCATCTGTGATTTTAACCACAACCACGTGATGTATCTAGTTACGAATCTCGTTTGTGCCAACGCCCCAAATATCGCTCTTGCGAACCCAGCCGTCATATCCGTCGGCTTCAATTTCACACCAGTCGATTGTACAGTCGCCCAAACGGCCAATTACACCCTTTTCCGCATAGGCGATTGACGGAGAGGTATCGTCCGCCGTCTGGTGCATCGCGACGCGTTCTGCGGTGATAACAACAGTGCGCACGCCACTTAGCAATGTGTAATGAATCCAGCCGCCAGCGCCGTCCTGATCCTGAACGCGCCGCCAATGTTCATATTCAGCCGTTATCTGCAACGGCATTCCACGATGCATCAGAATCCAGTCGATCCGGTGGCTTTGGCTGGGTCCTCGCCGCACGTTGGCCTCGGTCGCTTTCAGGCTGACAAAACGGGGGAGTGGCAGGTTGGTGACCGGACCGACCGCGTCCTGCTGCGCCGACAGGGGCATGGCCACCGCAAGGGCGACCAGCAGGAATATCGTCCTGATCCAGATTTTTACCATATCTCTGCTCGTCGCTTTGCGCGCGTTCTTGTTGGCAACGTGATTGCACCAAGCGGGGTAAAATATCAAGCGTTCTGGTGGGGCCCGCACACTTCACAGCCCTCTCGCCGTTTCAGTTTCAGCTTGCGGGCGTCGGAATATAGCGCGTCATAGATCAGCATCTCGCGCCGCAAGGTATGGCCCGCGCCGGTGATATGTTTGATCGCTTCGGTCGCCATCATAGAGCCGATCACACCGGCGAGCGCGCCCATGATCCCTGCCTCGGCGCAACTTGGTACAAGACCATCGGCGGGGGCTTCAGGGAAGATGCAGGCATAACAAGGGCCACCGCCTGCGGGATCGTATAGGCTGATCTGGCCTTCCCACTGGCTCATTGCCGCCGCGATCAATGGTTTCCCAAGATGCACGCAGGTTTCGTTGACCAGATAGCGCGTGACGAAATTGTCGGACCCGTCAAGGATCAGGTCATAGGGTGCCAAAATATCGGCGGCATTGTCAGCGCTAAGGCGAGTTTCGTGGGGGATAACAGTCACGTGCGGATTGATCCGCGCCAGCGTCTGTATGGCAGAGGCGGTTTTCGCCTGTCCGACGCTGTCCGTGTCATGCATTACCTGACGTTGCAGGTTTGAAAGGCTGACATGATCGTCATCGACGACCCCCAATGTGCCCACCCCAGCCGCCGACAGATACATAAGCGAGGGCGATCCCAATCCCCCGGCCCCAACAACCAGAACCCGGGCTTTCAGCAGTTTCTGCTGACCGGGCCCGCCAATTTCGTGAAGCACGATATGACGGGCGTAGCGTTCCAGTTCCTCGGGCGTCATGGGGGTGTCAGCCGATCCCGTCGAAAAGCGGTGTCGACAGGTAGCGTTCGGCGAAGCTGGGCAGGATCACGACGATTTTTTTGCCGGCCATGTCGGGGCGGGTACCGATTTCCACGGCGGCGGCCAGTGCAGCACCCGATGAAATGCCGACGGGGACCCCTTCGAGCGCGGCAACCTTGCGGGCGGTTTCGAATGCGGTTTCGTTGGCGACGGTGACAACCTCGTCATAGATTTTGGTATCAAGGATCGCGGGCGCGAAGCCTGCTCCAATCCCTTGGATTTTATGCGGGCCGGGCTCGCCGCCAGATAGGACGGGGGAATCTTCGGGCTCTACCGCGATGATTTTGACGTTAGGATTGCGGTCTTTCAGAACGGTGCCAACACCGGTGATTGTACCGCCCGTACCGATGCCAGAGATGAAGACGTCAACATCGCCACCCGTATCGGTCCAGATTTCCTCGGCCGTGGTTTTTACATGGATGGCGGGGTTGGCGGGGTTTTCAAATTGCTGCGGAATGATCGCCCCGGGAATTTCGTTGACCATTTCGGCGGCGCGGGCAATCGCGCCCTTCATGCCTTTTGCGCCCTCGGTCAGTTCCAGTTTGGCACCCAGAAGCGCCAGCATCTTACGGCGTTCCACCGACATGGTTTCTGGCATCGTCAGGATCAGGTTATAACCCCGCGCTGCGCAGACAAAAGCAAGCGCGATGCCAGTATTGCCGCTGGTCGGTTCGATCAACGTGCCACCGGGTTTCAACTGACCCGAGGCCTCTAACGCGTCAATCATGCCAACGCCGATACGATCCTTGACCGACGCGAGGGGATTGAAAAATTCCAACTTTGCCAGAATCTCGGCTTCTACCCCCGCATCTTTTGCAAACCGAGTCAGGCGGACCAGTGGCGTGCCACCGAAGGTTTCAGTGATATCGTTGTAAATAGTTCCACGAGGTGGTGTAGGCATGATTATCTCCCCATTATTTTCGGCAATGTTTGCATTATTTTTTCAGGACCGCTAGGCCCATTTAGGAAATTGATAGGTTCTACACTTGTATGATGTAATTATCCTCGGCGCTGGTGCAGCAGGTCTGATGTGTGCCCTGACTGCTGGTCAGCGGGGGCGGCGGGTTTTGGTGGTGGATCATGCAGACAAGATCGGCAAGAAGATCCTGATCTCCGGCGGTGGGCGGTGCAATTTTACAAATATCCACACTGCACCGGACCGGTTTATCTCGGCCAATCCGCATTTTGTGAAATCCGCGCTTAGCCGATATAGTGCACAGGATTTTATCGCGATGGTGGATCGTCACCGCATCAAATGGCACGAAAAAACGCTGGGGCAACTGTTTTGCGACGACTCCGCGCGGCAAATCGTGGCGATGTTGCAGGATGAATGCGACAAAGGCGGCGTGGATATCCGGCTGGGGCAGGCCGTGTCGGTTGTTTCGCACAGCGATGGGCAATATCGGGTGCGGTTTGGTGACAAAACCTATACAGCGCCCTCGCTGGTGGTCGCTACTGGCGGCCCTTCAATCCCGAAAATGGGGGCGACGGGGTTCGCCTATGACCTCGCCCGCCAGTTCGGATTAAAGGTGGTCGAACCTCGCCCCGCCTTGGTGCCGTTTACGTTGGGCGCTGACGACATCCTGTTTCGTGAATTATCGGGCGTTGCCACCGACACCACCGTTACTTGTGGCAAAACCGCGTTCCGCGAGGCGTCATTATTCACGCACAAGGGATTGTCCGGCCCCGCGATCCTGCAGATTTCGTCCTACTGGAAACATGGGCAATCCATCGGTATCAACTTCCTGCCAGACGCGGCAACTGGTTGGCTGAAGGTCGCGAAACGCGACAAACCGCGGGCGGGGGTAAAATCTGTTTTGCCCTTGCCGGACCGTTTGGCCACAGCCCTCGCCGATAGATTGGCCATCACCGGTGAGCTTGCCAACATTCCGGACCGCGCGCTGGAGGCTGCCGAAGACCGCCTCGCCAACTGGCAATTCACCCCCAACGGCACAGAAGGGTTCGCCAAGGCCGAGGTCACGGTAGGCGGTGTAAGCACAGCGGAATTGTCATCCCAAACGATGGAGGCCAAAAAATCGCCGGGGCTGTATTTTATCGGCGAGGCGGTTGACGTTACGGGATGGCTCGGCGGGTATAACTTCCAGTGGGCATGGGCGAGTGGTGTAGCTGCCGCCAGCAACATCTGACGTCATGAATAAGCTTGGATGGTTCCGTATAGCGATCGTTCAGAAGCCCTTGTAGCTAAGTTTCGTCATCCAGAAATTTCGCAAATGCCTCGCCGAAATCGGGATGCCAGCGTGACAGGGGCGGACGGTTTTCGATGATGTCATGCGCGGCCCAATGGATGCGTTTTTCGTCCAGCGCACGGGGCACGTCATTGTCGGGGCAGAGGATGTAGAAATCGCCCTTGTCCAGACTTTCCATCATAAACGCGGCTGTTTGGTCCGGCGTCCATGCGCCCGCGGGTTTTTCGGTCCGCTCGCCTTTGGTCAGGTCTGTGAACACAAATCCGGGAATCAGCAGATGCGCGGACAGGTATGGGGCTGTGTTTCGGAATTCATGCTCCAAGGCCTCGGTAAAGGTTTTCACGCCGCTTTTCGCAACGTTATAGGCAGGGTCACCGGGCGGGGTCGTGATCCCCTGTTTGGACCCAGTGTTGATGATCATGCCATTCCGCCGGCGTTCGATCATTCGCGGCGCAAAGACCTGCGATCCGTGGATAATCCCCCAGAGGTTCACATTCATGATCCGCTGCCAGTTGGTTGGATCCAACGTATCACTTCCCGGCTGAATGCCGGCATTGTTGATCACCACATCTGCCCCGCCAAAACGCGCCGCAACGGCGGCTTCCAACGCTTCCAGCGCCGTACGATCGGACACGTCTGTTTCCGACACCATCACATCGCCGCCAATGTCTGCTGCCGCAGCCGCCAGACGATCCGCGCCCAGATCAACGATACAGATATTCGCACCCCGCGCCGCAAACGCCTTGGCGGCGGCAAGGCCGATGCCAGCCGCCCCTCCGGTCACAACAACAGTCGGATTTTCGGGCAGGTCAGACAGGCGCATAATTTCCTCCTAATGCGTAGGCTCGAAGCCAAAATCGTGGGCATCGTGGCACACATGTTCGGCGCATTCCAGTTCTAGCGTCGAGCGTTCGATCCCGAACTTCTCGGCCAGCACGGCCTTTATTGCCGCCTTGATCCCATCCGCCTGCGCCCATGTTCCGGGGGCCAGCGCGATATGCGCATCAAACGCGTCTGCATGTTCATCCAATCGCCAGAACCGGGCATTATGAACACCGGACACACCATCGACTGCCAGAACGGCCGCGACAACATCATCCGCCGCCACCCCATCCGGACTCGCAAGCATCAGGATGCGGATCACCTCGCCAATTTCGCGAAACGCCATCCAAAGGATATAGACGGCGATCATCAGCGTGACGATGGGGTCAATGATCCACCAATTGAACAACAGGATCAGCGTCCCCGCCACGATCACCGCGACCGACCCCATCGCATCGGCCAAATTATGCAGGAACGCCGCCCGAATATTCACGCTGTCCTTGGACAGGCGATAGGTCAGAAGGGCGGTCACAAGATCGATCACCAATGCAATCCCAGCGATGATGACGATCAGCCAGCCGTTCACCTCGGTGGGTTCAAAGAAGCGTATCACGGCCTCGAACGCCAGATAGAATCCGACGACGATCAGCGTGGTGTAGTTGATCAGGGCGGCGACGATTTCGACCCGCGCATAGCCGAAGGTCATGTCGGCATTTTCGGGTCGCCGCGCGATTTTGCGGGCGAAGAAGGCAATGATCAGCGACACCGCATCGGACAAGTTATGCAGCGCATCGGCGATCAACGCGAGTGACCCGGCGAAGAAACCACCAATGATCTGCGCCACAGTCAACGCTAGGTTAACAATAACCGCAAACGCAACGCGGCGGTCGCCGGTTTCGGGGTCTAAATGATGGTGGTGGTGATGCGCCATAGCTTGCCTTTCGTCAGGGTCAGGCTATAGCCTAATTGCTCCAGTCACTAGAGGTTCAAGGGCAAAAATGTATTCCATTGGGTATCTGTCGAAAAAGACCGGGGTGAAGGTCCCGACGATCCGCTATTACGAGGATATCGGGCTGCTCTCGTCAGAACGTAACGCCGGAAACCAGCGGCGGTATTCGGCGCAGGGGCTGGAACGCCTGTCCTTCATCCGCCACGCCCGCGATTTGGGCCTGTCGCTGGAGGCGATCCGCGATCTGCTGGCGCTGGGCGCTGACCCGGACGCGCCCTGCGCCGATGTCCACGCCATCACGCGGGCCCATTTGGCAGACGTGCAGGCGCGGATTGCGAAGCTGAAGCGGTTGGAAAAAGAGCTGAAGCGGATTGAGGCGAACTGCCATGCCGAGGATGTCGGCGAGTGCTACGTGATCGAGGCGCTGGCCGATCACGGGTTGTGTGCGGGGGCGCATTAGCACGATGCCAATCCCCTTTCCCGTTGACGGGGGTAACGGTTTGCGAAGCAAATCCGTCGTGGTTAGGGAGAGTGCGCTGCGCAACACAAGGGCGAGAGCCTGCCCGTGGGGTGGCGCGGAAACTTTCGTTTAAGGCACTTTATGGCCTCACCAACTCTTCCCTTTGAACATGCCACTACTTGGCCAAAGCGCCAGCCCGGTCGGACGGGCAAGCGCTCGCCCGGCGGCTGACGCCTTGATTCCGGGCGGGTGAGATCACCCATCCTACGCAAACGAGAGGTTCATAGAGATCATCGTTTCCCATTCATTATTGCGCGGACTAGCACTTCAATACCCTCGAGATAGCAGAAACAGATGTCTTTCATAACTCTAAGTACAGATGGATCACCGTTAACGAGAATAGTTTCATATTGTTGAAATAGCTGATTTTTCACATCTATCGGTCGGTTTCTATCTTCACCAAAATGATGTGGACCTAAAAAGTTGCTTGCAAGTTCAATAATGTCCCTAGTTTTAACGGGTCGACCTTCGATCGTTCCGACATGCCTATTCAAGAAACGACCTGAGTCTAGAACCTCTTTTTTAGGGAAACTATAAATTGTATAATCAAAGCCTTGCGACCAATCGTTCAGAAACTCTTGATCGTGATCCAAGACACTTACCGAAAATCTCACACGAACGCGATATTCTTTTAGAAGCTCACGAATCAGCCCATCATCTAGCAATAACGTTCTGAGTTTTGATGTCGCCTCGATAATTTCAAACTCGTCACGGCCTAGTATTTGAGATTCAAGCGCTTGGATTTTATTGATAAACGTCCTCTCACGAAGTGGAAGACGATGGATATCTCGAAGCTCATTGTATTTTGGCTTATAGGCTAGAGTTTCCCTTCCATTCAGTCGGAATTCGACCACCCTACTATCTAAAGAGTTCAGTCCAATACACTTTTCGTCTAGTTGAAGAACTGGCGCGCTGAAATCACTAGTAACTAAGGTTAAAACCATATACCCGGTTCCATAAAACTTTATCTTATTGAATGTCCAACTATCTGTTTTGTTTGCGCTTTTTACATCGAGTATTGGACATCCACCTTCGTTAAAGTGAAACTGAAATTCAGTATTCAAATAAATTTGACGAAACACATTGATGTTTTTTAGAAATCCGTCTTCAGGATTAGGACAAATACGGATCAATCCAACAACTGTGATCCCCTCATCCGACATATTACCCTTTCAAAAACAGAAGACAGCTACATTTCTTAAATCGTAAAACTCACCGCATCCTCGCCCGCGCGTTTCACGCCTTTCAGTTCGGCTTCCCGGCACAAATCCTCCATCGTCATCTCGTCGAAGCGGGCCAGAATATCCTCCTGCACCTGCATCCAGATTGGATTGACGACCTTTTGCGCCAGCTCGGCCTTCGACGCACTGTCATCTTCGTCTGAATCCATGTCATTGACCACCCGCAACACGTCACCCAGCGAGATTTTGCGGCGTTCGCGGGCCAGCACATAACCGCCTTTCGGTCCCCGTACACCCTTCAGAATCCCATTCCGCACCAGATGTTGCAGGACCTGTTCCAGATAGCGTTGCGGAATGCCCTGACGTTCGGTGATGTCTTTGGACTGCACCGGGTCAGGGCGGCCGTTATAGGCGATGTCCAGAACGGCTTCCAAAGCCAGGGCGATTTTGCGTGACATGCGGATCATTTACGCGACTCCTGTGGAGCCGAAACCGCCAGTGCCACGATCCGTCGCGGCTAGGGTTTCGGTTTCTTCGATTTCACAGCGGGTGACGGGGGCGATGACCATTTGCGCGATGCGCATCCCGTGGCCGATATGGAAAGGCTCGTTGCCATGGTTGATCAAGATGATCCCAACCTCGCCCCGGTAATCGGAATCTATCGTGCCGGGGCTGTTCACCAGCGCGATCCCCTGTTTCAGGGCAAGGCCGGAGCGGGGGCGGATCTGGACCTCGAACCCCTTAGGAATTTCGAACCTCATGCCCGTGGGGACCAATGTACGGGCACCCGCCGCCAGCACCTGACCATCGCGGAGTTCAGGCGGGAAGTTCACGCGAATATCCATGCCCGCCGCGCCCTCGCTTTCATAGGATGGTAGGGGGACGGTCGGGTCCGCAGTATGGGTGCGGGTGATTTTGAGGGTCGGGGTCACAATGCCTCCGCAATTTTTGCGGCCAGCTTTTGCGCGACCTGACGTTTCGACATGCGCGGCCAGTTTTCCGCGCCTGCATCGGAAATCACCGTCACGTCATTTTCCGACCCACCCATGATGCCGGTCCCTGCCGATACGTCGTTGGCCACGATCCAATCACAGCCTTTGCGTTTGCGTTTGGCGGTGGCGTGAGCCTCGACATCATCGGTCTCGGCGGCAAAGCCTACGACCAGTTTGGGGCGGCCCTTTTTCAACTGCGAGACGGTCGCCAGAATGTCGGTATTTTCTGAGAATTTGAGTTCGGGCAGTTTGCCAGAGCCGTCCTTCTTGATCTTCGATCCCGCGGCGTCGACCCGCCAATCTGCCACTGCCGCCGCGAATACCGCCGCATCGGCTGGTAGGGCGTCGGTGACAGCCTTATACATCTGCTCCGCCGTCTGAACCTCGACCACCTTCACCCCTGCGGGTCTGGCCACATCCGCCGGACCTGTCACAAAGGTGACCGAAGCCCCCAGCGCCACCAACGCTTCGGCAATCGCCGTGCCCTGCGCGCCCGAGGATCGGTTGGCGATATAGCGCACCGGGTCAATCGGTTCATGCGTGGGGCCAGAGGTCACTAGCACATGTTTCCCCTTCAACGGCCCGTCCGTCAGCGCCGCCTCGACCGCCGCGACAATCTCCAACGGTTCGGACATGCGACCCGGGCCATATTCGCCGCACGCCATGTCCCCTTCGTTCAGGCCGACGAACAGGATGCCGTCACCTTGTAACGTCGCGATATTACGCTGAGTCGCCGGATGATCCCACATGCGGACATTCATCGCAGGCGCCACCAGCACCCGCTTGTCTGTCGCCATCAAAAGGGTCGAGGCCAGATCATTTGCCAAACCGCCCGCCATCTTGCCCAGCAAATCCGCCGTGGCAGGGGCGACGATAACCAGATCAGCCGCGCGGGACAGTTCGATATGCCCCATCTCAGCCTCGTCTGTCAGGTCGAACAGATCGGTATAGACCTTCGACCGCGACAGGGCGGCCACGGACAGCGGTGTCACGAATTCCTCGGCCGCCTTGGTCAGCACGGGCGTCACGCGGACTCCGCGCTCTGCCAGTCGGCGGATCAGGTCCAGCGACTTGTAGGCGGCAATTCCCCCACCGATAATCAGTAAAACTTTGCGGCCAGCGAGCATGGCGCACCTTTATAGTTATTCACGAAATCCAGATGTAAATATTTCCCGCTCACCTTGCAAGCGTGGGAAATCACACGGACCAGAGGGTACACCAACACCATCTTGTGACATGATCGTTTTTTTGTATCCTAAAACAAAAGGAAAGAGGGGAAATATTGAAACATGTTTTTGCCGCAAGCCTGTTGCTTATCGCGCAACCAGTTTTCGCCAACAATATCACCGGGACCGTTACAGGTACCGTCGGTGACACGGAATATGAATGGAGCTCGATAGTCTTGCCTGGTGGCAACTCCGCCGATTTCAGCGAGTATATGGAAAACTGGATTTCGGTTTCTATTCAGGCGCATGTCGGCGCAAAGTTCGCCACCAAAGATACGATCAATATCAGTTTCGAACGCCTGCCAAACGGTGATCTGAACGGTGCCGAGGTAATTTTCTTCTATGGCACCAGCATGATGGAGAACTACCAGTCGGATGAGTCCGTCACCATCACTATCGAGATGATGGAGCGAGATGACAACAGTCTGCACGTTGTGGGAACGGCGACGGGCGAGATTTACAAATTCAGCGGCGATTTCGCGGTTGGTGTGGATACGTCCGATATGTTGCCCGTTGATCTGAGTTTTGACGTTATCGCCAACACACTGGACTGATTATTCGGTGAAATCGAGACAGGGGTCTTCTTTTTCCACCTCACCGGTCACAAGCACATGAGTATAGGCCGCGTCGCCAACGGGCTCGAATTCGAATTGACCAATGGTTGTCACCAGAATGTCTGGATAGATTTTTCGCAACATCGCTGGAATTCCATAATCCTCGTTGGCCAGATCATTACCGGTGATCACCACGACCGGATAGGCGGCTTCGCTTAGGGCCAATAAAACTGTGTCGGCCATTACCGCGGCGCGCAACCGCTCACCTTCGATCAGACCCGCCAGATCACCATCATCCAAAGCCGCACAATTTGTCAGGATATAATCTGCCTCGCGTTTGGAAATTTCTTCTTTGGATAGCGGCTGATCAAGCCCGTAATCGATCCCGTCGGGACCGTATATCGCAAAGGCCCCATCAAACGCGGCCTCTGCGATTTGCGACAGCGGTGTTGCACCGCCATAGACAACACCCTCTGCGTCTGCTTCTAGAAGTGCGCGATAGAACTCAAAGGACGGCCAACCGCTTTTGTCCCATTCGAACTCTGCCTCCAGCGAGTCTAACGTCGCACCGTCCCAACGCATCGTGTTAATCGTTTGCGCCTGTTCGGGGGTGAACATTTCAAACACCAACGCGCTTGGGAAAATGGCGCGGATGATCAGCTCCTGATTTTCATGATGCGCGGGATTGCCATGGATCTCGCCAAGGATCACCACCTCGGTGTCGCGAAGTTCATTGATCAGGCTAGGCAAATCAACCTCGGCCAACGCCGGAGTTGCCAGAAACGGCAGCAAAATCCAACTACGCATAATCCTCTCCCCTTCACGGTCATATTGAACATAACATAGGTGGAGGTCGCTTGTCTTTTGTGTAAGAATCTGCGCGATCACGAACGGAGTCTGTATGGCCGACCTGCCAAAATTGACACTTATTCTGGGGGGTGCCCGCTCGGGTAAATCCGCATTCGCCGAACGTCTCGTAGAGGGGGCCGGCTTGCCCATGACCTATCTTGCCACAGCCGAGGCATTGGACGAGGAAATGGCCGCGCGGATTGCATCGCATCGTGATCGGCGCGTCGGCTGGAACACGGTCGAGGAACCTCGTGACATTGGTATGGCGTTGGCGTCGATTCCGCCGGGCAACGCGATCCTGCTCGACTGTTTGACCCTATGGTTGTCTAACCTGATGCATGCGGGGGATGTGGATATCGGCGCGATGGTCGATGCGTTGCGAAATGCCCCCGGCCCGTTGGTGTGTGTCTCGAACGAGGTTGGCATGGGGCTGGTCCCCGATAACGCGTTGGGGCGCGCGTTTCGCGATCAGCAAGGGGTATTGAACGCGACCGTGGCCGAAGCAGCTGATCAGGTGATCTTCGTTGCTGCCGGGTTACCAATGACGCTCAAGGCCCCGACATGAGCCGTTTCTGGTGGGTGCGCCACGGGCCGACACACAAAAAGGCTGCGATAGGCTGGTCCGATCCACCCGCCGATCTGTCTGACACCTCTGCCCTTTCGCGATTGTCCGCACATCTACCGTCCGACGCGCTTGTCGTATCGTCGGACCTGTCCCGCGCCGTGGCCACAGCCGACGCGATCCAAGGTGCGCGCCAACGCCTCCCCCATCTGCCTGACATTCGCGAAATGAACTATGGCGCGTGGGAGGGGATGGGGTTCGACGCTATCGCCAAACGCGACCCTGACATCAGTCATGCCTTCTGGACGACCCCTGGCGACGTCGCCCCACCCGAAGGCGAAAGCTGGAACAGCCTGTCCACCCGTGTGCGGCGCGCAGTGGACGACTTGACCGGACAGCATGACGACATCATCGCGGTTGCGCACTTCGGCACTATCCTTGCCGCGCTACAATATGCGGGTGGGTTTGACCCGGCCCATGCCTTTACCTTCAGGATCGACAATCTGTCGGTCACGCGTCTGGACCGGATCGACGCGCGCTGGCGCATTCACTGTGTCAATCACGCACCGTGATGGGTCTGCGTTGAAAAACTGATTAGACGCCTTGTGCGCCCCTGCCTATTCTTTGAAAAACAGAAAGGGACGCTATGACATATCAACTCGCCATCGGAGACAGAACCTATTCCAGCTGGTCGCTACGCGGCTGGTTGATGTTCGCGAAATTTGACATTCCGGTGGAGGTGAAAACCGCCCGCATGTACACGCCAGAATTTTTCGAAATGCTCAAGGATTTTGGCGGTGGCCGCACCGTTCCCGCCATGCGCAACGGTGATGTGGTGGTCAGCGACACGCTGGCGATGGCCGAAACGCTGGCTGATGATCACCCCGGCATGTGGCCCGCCGACCCGGTGGCGAGGGGTTATGCACGGTCCATCGTGGCGGAAATGCATTCCGGTTTCACGGCGCTCCGATCCGCCTGCACCATGAACCTGCGGGTGGGGTTTTCGGGGTTCAAACCCTCCGAAGCCGTTCTGAAAGACTGCACCCGGATTGATCAAATCTGGACCGAGGCCCGCACCCGTTTCGGCGCCTCCGGACCGTGGTTGTTCGGGGAATACTCCTTGGCAGACGTTTTCTATGCCCCGGTGGTCACACGGTTTGTGACTTACAGCCTGCCGCGCGGCGACGCCGCCGCAGCCTATATCCAAACAACCATCACCGACCCCACCTTCATCGCATGGCGTGACGCTGGTCTTGCCGAGAATTATATCCAACCGGGATATGATCTTGATCTGCGGATGGTGGCATGGGGCGAGTGACGCGTTAAGCCCTCCTTAACCAAGAATCGACCATGGTAGGGTTTTCGTAAAGGAGTCCTACATGGTTGCCCGCGCCTACACAGTTGCTTTTCAAGGTGTCGAGGCGCGCCTGATCGAGGTGCAATGTGCCATCACTCCGGGAATTCCCGCCTTTAACCTTGTCGGACTGCCCGACAAGGCGGTCACCGAAGCGAAGGAGCGCGTACGGGCGACGATCACAGCGCTGGGCCTTGCGCTGCCGGCCAAACGGATCACGATCAATCTGTCGCCTGCCGACCTGCCGAAGGAGGGATCGCATTTCGATCTGCCCATCGCTGTCGCCCTGCTGGCGGCGATGGAGGTTATTCCGAAAGAGGAAGCGGCGGCCAACATCGCCCTTGGCGAACTGTCGCTTGATGGATCGCTGGTTGCCGTTGTTGGCGCTTTACCGGCGGCGTTGGCCGCGGCGGAACATGATCTGGGCTTGATCTGTCCTGCGCAATGTGGGGCAGAGGCCGCGTGGGTCGGCGCGGTCAAAGTGTTGGCCCCAGACAGTTTGCTGGCATTGCTGAACCATTTCACCAGCCGCAAAATTCTGTCCCCTGCTGAACCTGGCGAGGTCACGCGGGACGATACAGAAAAAGACCTGCGCGACGTTAAAGGGCAGGAGAAAGCCAAACGTGCGCTGGAAATTGCAGCGGCCGGGCGGCATCATTTTTTCATGGTTGGGCAGCCGGGATCGGGCAAATCCATGATGGCCGCACGTCTGCCGTCGATCCTACCGCCGATGGACCCGGGCGAAGCGCTGGAAACCTCTATGATCCATTCGCTTGCTGGACTGCTGGACGAAGGGGGCATTTCGCGGACGCGCCCGTTCCGCGCTCCGCATCACACGGCGTCAATGGCGGCGATTGTCGGTGGCGGACGTAATGCCAAACCGGGAGAGATCTCCCTAGCACATAATGGTGTGCTGTTTCTGGATGAATTCCCCGAATTCAGCCGCACCGTTCTGGAAACCCTGCGCCAACCTGTCGAGACCGGTGATGTTGTCGTGGCCCGCGCCAATGCCCATGTGCGCTACCCCTGCAAATTCATGCTGGTGACGGCGGCGAACCCCTGCAAATGTGGTTATATGACCGATCCATCGCGCTGTTGTGCGCGTGTCCCGATGTGCGGGGATGATTATCTTGGCCGCATTTCGGGCCCGCTGATGGATCGCTTTGACCTGAAGGTCGAGGTCCAGCCGGTAGAGATCAGCGACCTGTCGCTTCCGCCACCGCAGGAAGGCTCGGCCGAGATTGCGCGCCGTGTTGCCAAGGCCCGCGATATTCAGAAAGCTCGGTTTGCCGACCTGCCCGGCATGGTGACAAATTCGGATGCCGAGGGTGAATTGCTGGAGGACATCACCAACGCGACGCAAGAGGCGTCGAAGTTCCTAACCGACGTCGCCAATCGGTTCCGCCTGTCGGCGCGGGGCTATCATCGCATCATGCGGGTTTCCCGCACGATTGCTGATCTGGACGGCGAAGCGCAGGTCCAGCGCCATCATGTGGCCGAGGCAGCGGCCTATCGCATCACCGACAAACAGTCGCCGGTTCTGGCAAAATCCGCCTGAAAAAGGTCGATAACAGACTCCCATCCGGCGTGGTTTGACCATTATTTAGGCATTCGTTACCCTAGGATCATCACAATCGGCGGCAGTGTCCGCTGCCCCGGTTTATAACGACGCCAACCAATGGCGCGGAAAACGGTGGATACTCTGCCGTTATCACGATGGGGGAAAGTATGTCTGAAATCTCCGAAGATCCGGTGCATGAAGCGCCGCAGCCGATCGAAACGGATTACGAGATTGGCCAACATAATATCACACCATTCGGACTGGATATCCACAATCCGGTCTTTGCCATTTCCGGCCTAGCGGTCATTGCCTTTGTTTTGGTCACGCTGATGTTCCAAAGCGGCGCGGAAGAGTTTTTTGGCTGGCTACGGCCTTTCCTGACCTCGACATTTGACTGGTTTTTCCTAAGCGCAGGCAACGTCTTTGTGCTGTTCAGCATCTTTCTGATGCTCTCGCCATTGGGCAAAGTCCGGCTGGGCGGAAAGGATGCGAAAGCGGACTATGGCTATCTTGGCTGGTTCGCGATGCTGTTCGCGGCCGGTATGGGCATCGGGTTAATGTTCTATGGTGTGTCCGAACCGATGTCGCATTACAGTTCCTCGCTCGGTGGGATTGCCGAGGCGGATGGCGTACGCACCGACTGGGCACCGCTTGGTGGCGCTGCTGGCGATCCGGAGGCTGCCCGTAGCCTTGGCATGGCGGCAACGATCTTCCACTGGGGTCTGCATCCCTGGGCGATCTATGCGGTTGTCGCACTGTCACTGGCCTTCTTCACCTATAATAACGGGCTGCCGCTGACGCTGCGCTCGGCCTTTTATCCGATCCTTGGTGATCGTGTCTGGGGCTGGTGGGGACATATCATCGATATCCTCGCGGTGTTTGCGACGCTGTTTGGTCTGGCCACGTCGCTGGGTCTGGGCACAACGCAAGCACTGGCCGGGTTCAACTTCCTGTTCGGATGGGGGACGGGGTCGGTGGCGATTGTGATCCTGATCGCGGTTATTACCGCCATGGCAACCATTTCGGTGATCCGTGGCCTTGATGGCGGCGTGAAAATCCTGTCCGAGATTAACATTGCCATCGCGCTGTTGCTGTTGGTTTTTGTTATTATCGCCGGACCGACTGCGGCCATTGTCTCTGGAACGATTAGTGGCGGCCTGGCTTATGCCAAGGAAATTATTCCGCTATCGAACCCGTTTGGACGCGAAGACACCAACTTCTCGCAAGGGTGGACGTCCTTCTACTGGGCGTGGTGGATCAGCTGGTCACCGTTTGTTGGCATGTTCATCGCCCGTGTTTCGCGCGGCCGCACCGTGCGCGAATTCATCTTCTGCGTTATGGTCATCCCGACACTGGTATCCATCGTATGGATGGGCGGATTCGGCGGCACGGCTGTCAGCCAACTAATGGCCGATAGCGACGCAGCCGTCGGCAGCGCATCGTTAGAGCTGGGTATGTTTGTAATGTTGCAAGAACTGCCGCTGACCGGGATCGCCTCCTTCATCGGGATCGTTCTGGTGTTGGTGTTCTTTGTCACCTCGTCGGATTCCGGTTCGCTGGTGATCGACACAATCACAGCAGGTGGCAAAACCGATGCACCGGTGTCGCAGCGCATCTTCTGGTGCAGCTTCGAAGGGATCGTGGCGGCAACGCTGCTGTTGGTCGGTGGGGCGTCCGCGCTCAATGCCTTGCAAGCAATGGCCGTTTCCACCGGCTTCCCGTTTGCGATTGTGCTACTGGTGATGTGCGTTAGTCTTTATATTGGGCTACGGCGTTTCAAGAAAGAGCATCCGTAAAACATACTCCCCCGCAGCCATCAGCTTGCGGGGGATTTTTTCCTGTCCGGCGGCGCGTCAGGTGATTCCCTGAAAAGATAAATCCTCTAAAGAGCGCCTTGAGACGCAAACATTGCCTTCGATATTACGTAATAATATCAATAGTTTAAATGCCCTTGATATTTGTATGTATAAAATATTTGACACAATGTATGATATTAAATACACAATGTCTAAATATTAAGACAGCGTGTAAACCCACGCATACATGTTAGAGGGCATCATGACTCACGAAGAACGAAACAATCTGGTCTCTATATTCGTCGGACTTTTTGTGATCGGCTATCTCAGCCTGCGCATCTGGACCAAGTACGAGGCTGGCATTTTCGACGGCCCGGATGGCTTGATGCTTTGGGCGCGCACGGTTCTGTGGGCGATCCCGCTTGGCGTTGGCATGATGATTGTCGCGCTGATCATTACCACCATCATCCACGCGATTGTCACCAACAACCCCAAGCCAAGTTTCATCGTTGACGAGCGCGACAAGCTGATCGGCCGCTATGGCATGATCGTCACGATGAGTGTCGCCAGCGGCGGGTTTATCCTTGGCATTGTGTTTCTGGCACTCGGCTATTCCGCCTTTGCGGTTCTGAACATCATGTTCTATGGATTCGCTGGGGCGGATTTTGCCGGAAACATCACCAAACAAATCCTTTGGCGGCGGGGCATGTAATGGCAAAGAAAAAGCCTCAGATCACCAACAATATCCGCCGAATGCGGTTCGATGCTGACGAAATGACTCAGGCTGCACTGGCTGAAAAGGTTGGCGTCACCCGTCAGACGATCGTGGCGATTGAAAATGCGAAATACTCGCCAACGCTCGAACTTGCCTTCCTGATCGCCGACGTGTTCGACCATCCGCTGGAAGACGTGTTTACCTTTGTAAAAGACCCCGACTAGGCAAACTGAAAGGAAACGAAATGGCTTCGAATTCGAAGACTGGGTGGCTTGTGCCCACTGGATTGCTGCTGCTCTGTGCCGTTCCGGTGCTGGCGGGGATGGTGCGGCTGGTGATCCTGACCATAGGCGAACCCTCATTGGAAGATGCGCGATTTTTCGATGCGCCGCTGCCCGTGGTCCTGCATATCCTGTCGGCCAGCCTTTATGCGGTTCTGGGGATTTTCCAGTTCTTGCCGAACTTTCGCCGTACCCATAAGGCGTGGCATCGCCTGTCGGGGCGTATCCTGATCGTTGCGGGTCTGACGGTTGCCTTGTCCGGCCTGTGGATGACGCAAACCTACCCATGGCCACCGTTTGAAACCGACATCCTCCACGTTTCGCGCATCGTAGCGGGGGCGGCGATGTTCCTGTTCATCAGCTTGGGTGTGAAGGCCATTGCCCGGCGCGATATTCCTATGCACCGCGCGTGGATGATCCGCGCTTATGCTGTCGCGATGGGGGCTGGAACGCAGGTCTTCACCCATATCCCGTGGGCAATCTGGCCAGAGCTGCAAACCGACACGATGCGCTGGATTCTGATGGACGCCGGTTGGATCATTAACCTGCTGATCGCCGAATATATCGTCCACAAACCCCGCCGCCGCGCGGTCCTGCAAGGAGCAACCTCATGAAAGCTGCCATCTATCGCCGTTTCGGCCCCCCGGACGTTGTGAAGATCGAGGAGGTGCCAAAACCCACCCCGAAACCCAACGAAGTCCTGATCCGGATTCACGCCGCCTCGGTCAGTATTGCGGATCACCGATTGCGGGCAAAGGACTTGCCCGAAGGGTTGGGATTTTTTGGCCCACTGGCGCTGGGCGTGTTTCGTCCGCGCAAGAAGCTGCTGGGTATGGACGGCGCAGGCGTGGTCGAGGCCATTGGCGACAAGGTTACGAAATTCCAGCCAGGGGACGAGGTCTACTTCCTTCCCGGTGCCAGTTTTGGCTGCCATGCGGAATATATCGCGATGGCAGAAACGGATTTTATTGCTCTGAAACCCAAGAACCTAAGCTTCGCCGAGGCAACCAGCCTGTTGTTTGGGGGCAGCACATCCCTGAACTATCTGCGTCGCAAACCGGTGAAACCGGGGGACGAGGTTCTGGTCAACGGGGCGTCGGGGTCCTGCGGTAACGCAGCCGTACAGCTTGCCAAACATATGGGCGCGACCGTGACCGGAGTCTGTTCAGCTAAGAATGCTGATCTTGTTCCGAGCCTTGGGGCGGATCATGTGATTGATTACGCGGTCGAAGATTTCGCAACGTCCGGCAAAACCTATGACGCGATCGTCGAATGCGTCGGCAATGCGCCGTTTGAACGGGTGAATAATGCGATAAAACCGGGTGGTGCACTGTTGATTATCATCCCGAACCTAAAGGCCATACTGTTTTCCAAACGCCGCAGCCGAAAAACCGGCAAACTGATCACTGCGGCGGATTGGAAAGCAACGGTCGAGGATCTGGAATATCTTGCGAAACTTGCCGAAGAAGGCGTCCTGAAACCCGTCATCGATTCAATCTATCCGCTAGAGGACATCGTCAAAGCCCACGCCCGTGTTGATACCGGACACAAGGTTGGAAATGTCATTGTGACGATGGAGCATGACTGACATGAAAGCCGCGATTTACGCCAAATATGGATCGCCGGAGGTTCTGGAAGTCGCGGACATCCCCAAACCAATCCCCGGCCCCAACGAAATTGTCGTGCAGGTCCATGCCACAACCGTCACTCCCGTTGATATTGCCTTTCTAAGGGCAAAACCTTGGTTTAATCGGCTGTTCCTGGGTCTACGACGCCCTAAAAATCGGGTATTGGGAAGCGAGTTCGCTGGCGAGGTGGAGTCAGTGGGTGCGGATGTTAAATCATTTGCGTCCGGAGATCGAATTTTCGGTGAAACGATGTCGGGAACTCAGGCCGAATATGTTTGTGTTCAGGAGGATTCACCAATCATCCACATGCCCGAAGGTATCAGTTATCAGGACGCGGCGACCTTTCCCTATGCCTTTTTAACCGCGCTTCCCTTCCTGCGGGACGCGGGGAAAATCCACCCTGGCCAGCGGCTGCTGATCGTTGGCGCATCAGGGGCGATTGGTTCGCTTGCCGTTCAGATGGCCCATCTGTTTGGTGCGACGGTGACGGGTGTTTGTTCGACCAAGAATGTCGATTTGGTTAAGCGCTTAGGCGCGGATACTGTCATCGATTACACGCAGTCTGTTCCTTCCGAAAGTGGTCAGAAATACGATGTGATTTTTGACGCGGTGGGAAAGCTGCCTTTTGACAAGGCGCGGAAAATTCTGACCCCAAACGGCAAATACCTGACGGCGTTTTTTAGCTGGGGGATATTTCCGAACATGGCGCTAAATCCGTTTCGTGCCCAGAAAGCGAAGCTGGTGACCACTGGGCTTCGGAAGGTGGCTGCGAAGAAATCGGACCTGAAACTACTGGTAGAAATGATTGAACAGGGGAAGCTGCGACCCGTAATTGATCACACCTATGCGTTGTCAGAAATTCAGGAAGCCTATTGCTATGTCGAGACGGGCCACAAGGTTGGCAATGTTATCGTAACGTTGGCATAGTCCTTAGCGCGGGACCATTAGCGGGGTGCTCCCGCCCGTCGCACAGACGATTGAAAATCGTCCGGCTCCCGTTGGGCGTGGCCTCGCCTGCGGCTCAGCGCCCCCATCTCAACCTTCCCCCGCTGGCAGGGGAAGGGGCGCAACAGGTGAAGGTGGCAACTCTCTCGTCCGCTCACACCCTATATGTCAAACGTCGCAAACACCGGCGCGTGGTCGGAGGGTTTTTCCCACCCCCGCGCGTCGCGATACACACGGCTGGAATGGGCGGCATTGGAAATATCTGGGGTTGCCCAGATATGATCCAGCCGTCGTCCTTTATCAGCAGCATCCCAATCCTTGGCGCGGTATGACCACCAGCTATACAGCAGCCCCTCGGGGATATCCTGTCGCGTGATATCGACCCAGTTTCCGGCATCTTGGGTGGCGGCCAGATGTTCAACCTCTATCGGGGTGTGGCTGACAACTTTCAGCAACTGCTTATGGCTCCAGACATCGTCCTCTCGCGGGGCGATGTTCAGATCGCCGACCATGATGGATTTCTCGGGCTTATCCTCGTGGAACCAGTCGCGCATCTCGGTCAGGAAATCGAGCTTATGACCGAATTTTTCGTTCACCGTCCGATCCGGTTCGTCGCCCCCGGCAGGGACATAGAAATTGTGGATCGTCACCCCATTTTCCAGCCGTCCGGCCACGTGGCGCGCATCCCCTTTTTCGCAAAAATCACGGTGTCCAACATCCTCCATCGGCAGGCGCGACAGGATCGCCACCCCGTTATAGGATTTCTGCCCCCGCGCGATAAAATGATAGCCAAGCTCGGCGAAATTCTCGGTCGGGATTTGCTCGACCAGCGCTTTGCATTCCTGCAGGCACAACACATCCGGCTGTTCCTCGGCCAACAGTTTCAACACAATCGGTTCGCGTAGTCGGACCGAGTTGATATTCCAAGTGCAAACCGTAAACGCCATCTGATCTCTCCTGTTTGCCACAAGCTATCCAACCGGCAACCAAGCGCAACCCGAAAACGGTTAATTTGTCAGCACCACGTAACGCACAATCCGATCATTATCACTGTCCGAGAAAAAATACCGATGACCCTGCACGGCAACGCCCTCGGGATCGTCAAATTTGTTTGGCCCGATACCCGGCGATCCGTCACCCAAAACGCCTACCAGCCGTGAGCCTTCGGGGGCGGATGGATCAATCAGCAATATCCGATGCGCATCCTGATCCGCCACAACGATCCGTCCCAGCTCGTCAATATCCAGATAGCGCGGGCCGACAAAACCGAATTCTGGACCGGATAGCACCTGCAAGCGGTTCAGATCCGCGTCAAATTGTACCAAACTACGCCCGCCCGTATTGGCCACCCATATATTACCGGCGCCATCCTCCATCACATCATGTGCGCCCGGCAGGCCCTCGGCCAGCGCCACAATATCAAAACCGTCATAGGCGATCAGCTGACCTGTGCCGCTGGCCATCACATACGCGCGTCCATTGGTATGGATCATGCCACCTTCGGTGCGTATGCCGAAATAGTTCATTAACGGGACCACAGCCGGTTCGCTAATATCCAGTAAAACCATGCGATTCCAACCGGTCACTGCAACGGCTGCGCGCCCCTCTTGATCGAACATGATGTCATGCACGTTCGGCAACATCCCCTCGGCGATCACGCGGGTTATTTCCAGCGTCTCTGGGTCCATCACCACAATCCGATTGCCGAATTTGTCAGCGATATACAGCATTCCATCTGGGCCAAACGCCAAGTCGTGCGGATCGTTCAGCACCGGTTCCGAGGCGATATCAAAACTGGCGAAAGGTTGCGATTGGGCCAGCGTAGTAATCGGAAAAATCAAACACAAGAATAGGATTCGAAACATCCAGAAGCCTCCTGTTTCAGACAATCTATTAGATTCCCGCCAATCTTACATCAGCCGGCCACATTTCCGCGACAAATTCGCCGCGATTGCTCATTAAGCTTTGCATAATAGCGCTGAATGATTATCTGTGTGCTCAACAAAACGAGATCGGCAGTTTGATGACGTCTAATACCCCACTTGAAGCTGCTGATGATACAGCGCTTGCCGCGCGCGATTGGATCAAAATCCTCGCAAAATATCGTAACCCGAATATCCTGCGTAGCTCGTTCGAGCTGTTTGTCAGTCTGGCGCCGTTTATCGCGCTTTGGGCATTTGCGTGGTGGGTCTTGCAATATAGCTATTGGCTGGCCCTGGGTATCGCGGTTGTCAACGGCATATTCCTTGTCCGGTTGTTCCTCATTCAGCATGATTGCGGGCACAATTCATTCTTTACCAATCGGCATGTCAGTGACTGGGTAGGGCGCGCGATCGGGGTGCTGACGCTGACACCTTATGACGTTTGGCGGCGCACACATTCGGTGCATCATTCGGCCTCGGGCAATCTGGATCGTCGCGGGATGGGGGATGTGCACACATTGACCGTCGCTGAATATATGGCCCTGTCGAAATTCGGGCGGTTAAAATACCGACTTTACCGGAATCCTCTGGTTTTGTTCGGTCTTGGGCCATTCTACTTGTTTTTCCTGCAAAACCGCTTGCCATTGGGCCTGATGAAATCTGGCTGGAAATACTGGACCAGCGCGATGGGCACGAATGCGACGATTGCGCTGTTCGTGGGCTTGATCACCTGGTTAGGTGGTTGGCAGGTTCTGTTGCTGATCTTTATCCCGACAACCCTTGTTGGCGCGTCCATCGGGGTGTGGCTGTTTTACGTTCAGCATCAGTTTGAACATACGCTTTGGGACAAGGAAGAGGATTGGCAACTCCATGACGCTGCGCTTCACGGGTCCTCGCACTATGTGTTGCCCCAGCCGCTGCAATGGCTGACAGCCAATATTGGTATTCACCATGTGCATCACCTTTATGCTCGCATCCCGTTCTATCGCCTGACCGAAGTTTTGCGAGATCACCCGATTCTGGCCGAAGCGCAACGCCTGACGATCCGCGAGAGTCTGGAATGTTTCAAACTGCAATTGTGGGACGAAACCAGCCGTCGCCTCTTGTCCTATAAACAGGCGCGACTGGCTTACGCAGCCGCCTGATCAATTGGTTGATCGGGCGCAAGGCGACCTAGATCGTTCTGATATGGGATCGTCTGAAATCCATCGTTCACTTACGCGGGTTTACGCCAATTGGTGCGCGTGCAAATACCCCTGACAATCCAAGGGAAGATCGAGACCTCAGCCCGCCAAATACAATTTAATACACGTCGCGCACATAGCGTTTGGATTTCTTCATCGCGTTGACATAGTCGACCGCGCTGTCCTCGCTCATGCCACCTTCGCGGGCGATGATTTCGTGCAGCGTCCGATCCACATCCTTGGCCATACGTGTCGCGTCGCCACAGACATAGAAATGTCCGCCATCTTCCAACGCTGCGAACAGATCTTTGCCATGTTCAACCATCCGGTTCTGGACGTAAATCTTCGCCTCCTGATCACGTGAGAAGGCAAGGTCCAGGCGGCTCAGCACCCCGGCTTTCTGCATGTCTTCCAGCTCGTCACGATAGATGAAGTCGCTCGCCGCGTGTTGGTCGCCAAAGAACAGCCAGTTCATACCCTTCGCCCCGGTGGCCTGACGTTCCTGCAAGAAGGCACGGAAGGGTGCGATACCCGTGCCGGGTCCAACCATGACCATCGGCACGCTGTCATCTTCGGGCACGCGGAAGGATTTGTTAGGCGACACGAACACCTTGGCCGACCCGCCATCACCCACACGGTCCGCCAGATAGGTCGACGCTACGCCGCCATGCATCCGGTCGTTCGATTTGTATCGCACCGACGCAATCGTCAGATGCACACTATCGGGTGTCAGTTTCGAACTGGACGAGATCGAATAGGCCCGGTGCTGCAACGGCTTCAAGACTTGCGAAAGCTCGGCCACGGTGAAATTCACATGCGGATAGATCAGCAGATAGTCGAGCGCATCATGGTTCCACAGGAACGCCTCCAGCGCCTCCTTGTCCCCATGCTCCAGAATATGCGTCAGGTGCTCGTCCTTCGCGCGTTCGGCCACGGCCTTCATGAATGTCGTCGACGGGGTCGAGATTTCGAAATGGCTGTGCATCAGCTCGCCCAGCGACCCCTCGAAGCCCGGGACCGCCGTGTCATGTGACAGGTTCAGCCGTTCCAGCCACGCCTCGACCAAGGCGCGGTCATTGAACGGGATCACGCCCAGTGCATCGCCAGCCTCGTACCGTGGGCCGTCGGTTAGGTCGATCTCATAATGGCGGATTTCCTTGGCCGAGCCTTCGCCCGACAACAGGCGGTTGACCGAAACAGGCGCTGTAAACGGATTCTTGCGCGACCATTTCGATTTGTCGACCTTCGGCGCAACCTCGACAGCGGTGGCGTCCGCAGACAGACCTAGCGCCTCGCGCAGATTGTCCAGTTCGACCAGAACCGCGTCGGTCCACTCGTTCGCCATATCTTCGTAATCAACGTCGCAATCGGCGCGAGAATGTAAATGCTGAGCACCCAACTGACCCAGACGAATGTCGATTTGCTTTCCGGCCTCGCAGAATTCGTCGTAACCCGTGTCACCCAACGCAAGCACCGCGTAACGCATATTTTCCATACGTGGGGCGTCTTCGGATTTCAGCGCGTCCCAGAACAGCTGTGCATTGTCGGGCATTTCGCCTTCGCCATAGGTGGATGTCACGATCAGAACCGTGTCCATCGCCGCCAACGCTTCCATCTCCACATCGTCCAGGCCGGACAGGACTGGCCGCATACCCGCCGCGCCCAACTTGCCCGCAATATCTTCGGCCAGCGACTCGGCATTTCCGGTTTGTGTGCCGAACAAAATGTTAACGGTCAGCACCCCTTCGCCGCTGTCGGCATCAGCGCCGCCCATCATCTGCGATTGCAGACCGGCAAAGAAGCCGGCCAGCCAGCTTTGCTGATCATGATTGAACGGCGAATTCGCGGGAACAAACGGCTGTTTCATCGGATTCTCTCTATCAAACATTTTGCGCACTCATCAGCTTGACCATCTCACGGGCCGAGGCGGTGGCAAACAGCGCTTCGAAATCGGGAATGGTGCCCATGGCCTCGCGGTTGATGCGATCCTGCATGATGATCCAGCCATGCGTGCCGAAACTTTCCTGCAACAGGTTGTTCCGGTTTGCCAGCGCGGTTTTGTAATCGCGGATACGTTTATCCGAAATCAGCACGGCGATTTCCAGATCGGCGAAACCTTCCAGCGCCTTTTTCGCGAAAGAGGCGAGACGCTGAACCAGCGTGAAATCCTCGGTCAGGATCAGCTTGCGGATACCTTCGTTCAATTGCGCGTCGGTCGGTTCCGGCATGTTTTTATAACGACCACGCACGATTTGTTCGGCCATGTTCTGAACAGCATAATTGTTCACCAGCACATTGATCAGGTTCGCGTCCCCTCCCATTGTCGGGATTTTGCCATCGGCGATCGGCAACCCGTCGCGATAGGCCAGTTTGAACTTGCGGATCTGATAGCCCACCAGCGCCTTGGCCAATTCATCTACCAAATCCTTGCGGGTATTGGCTTTCAGAATGGCTTCATAGTTCTGATAGGTCTCAAGCGCCAGCGGCGTGGCAAAGCGGAAATGGCGTACCTCTTCATCCCAATTGTCCAGAATGAATTGTGCCTTGGCTGATCCGGTCCAATGGACATGACGTTCCAACAGAAGCTTAACAGCCTGACGGTGCAGGGCCGCACGGTCATTGTCGCCATCCAGATCATGCAGTTTCACGGAATCTGCACTGTAGAGTTTCGACAGCTGGTTATACGGGTCATATTGATAGGCGACGCCCCCAGACATCCCGTTGCAGAACCCTTTGCCAAACTCGCCCAGGTTCAGGATCGCGCCGTTGGTCATATATTCCGCGCAGAAATCGCCCACGCCTTCGACCACCGCCGTCGCCCCCGAATTGCGAACCCCGAACCGGTCGCCCGCACCGCCTTCGACAAACAGACGCGAGCCTGTCGCCCCAAACAGCGCAAAGTTGCCAACGAGATAGTTCTCGTCCGTCCCACCCCCTGGCGAGTGGATGACGATAATCCCGCCCGTTGCGGCTTTGCCAACCCCGTCGTTGCAGGTCCCGGTATGGTCCATGATGATCCCAAGGTTATTAAACGCGGCATAGGATTGCCCCGCTGACCCTGTCGTTTTCACGACCACCGATTCCTGCTTCAGCATCCGGCGGCCACGATCATCAATATAGGCGGCGGGCAGGGCGTTCACTTCGTCTGCCGACAGCTCCCATTGCAGCATGCGTTCGATGTCGATGGACAACTGACCGCCAACCGTTTTGTTACGGTTATTGAGCTTCAGCCCGTCCGCCAGAACTGCGCGTTCAGCTTTGCCCTCGATCACCTGCTTTTTGAATTCCGCCAACAGCATGTCGTCGACATCAAAGTTTTTCTCCAGATAAACCGGATTTTCGACTTTGACTTCAGGCACCACTTTCAGCATGTCGCGCAGGTCCAACTGACCCACGGCATTCTTGTGCTTCAGAAGATGCAAGTAATCCGACCGCCCACGGGCTTCACGCAAGGATTTGAATCCCAGCTTTGCCAGAATATACCGCACCTCATGCGCCAGATTCATCAGATATTGCGCCAACGCGCGTGGATCACCTTCGAACGCTTCGGCGTTGGTGGTCAGGCCAGCGGGGCATTTGATGTTGCAGTTTTTCGCCATGACGCATTTCAGCATCATCAACGCAGTGGTGCCAAATTCGAAGGAATCTCCACCCAGCAGCGCGGATTTTACCAGGTCACTGCCGGTCTGATGTGCACCCGAACAGCGCAGGATGACTTTTTCCCGCAACCCGTTCGCGCACAGGGCTTGATGCACCTCGGCCAAACCTATCTCGGCCGAGCGGCCCGAGTTTTTCAAACTTGTCACCGCCGCAGCACCCGTGCCACCGGTGTTTCCGGCCACGTTAATCACGTCAGCACCGGCTTTCGCGACACCAACCGCAATTGTGCCAATCCCTTCGGACGAGACCAGCTTCACAATCACCCGAACCCGTGCGGCTTTTGCGTCATGGATCAGCTGGCCCAAATCCTCGATTGAATAGGTATCATGGTGCGGCGGTGGACTGATCAGCTCGACACCCGGCGTGCCCCCACGGGCTGCCGCGATTTCCACGTCAACCTTGGCACCAGGCAACTGACCGCCTTCGCCGGGCTTGGCGCCCTGCGCGATTTTGATTTCCAGCTCTTCCAGCATCGGATCGGCAAGATAACCCGTCCAGACCCCAAACCGGCCCGAGGCCAGCTGCTTGATCCGGCTGGCGCGAATGGTGTTATAGCGGCTGAAATGCTCGCCCCCTTCGCCCGAGTTGGAATAGCCCCCAACCATATTCGTGCCATGGGCAACCGCTTCGTGCGCAGGTGCGACCAATGCGCCGTGGCTCATCGCGCCGGATGCAATCGTTTGCGTGATTTCGGATGCTGGCTGCACCTCGGCCACGTCGATGGAGGGTTGCGCGGGCACGATCCGGCTGAAATAGCTTTCCGCCATCCCGGTTGCCTTGACACGCAATGTTACGCCTTCAATCGATGGGTCTGACAGCTCGTCCCCAAATTTGGCTTCCAGCGCCGCTTGCAGGGCCAGAATGCGTTTTTCCTTCACGCCTTTCTGCGCGATCAGCGTCAGCTTGAAATATTCGCCATCACGCTCCGATGACAGGCCACGAACCAGAAAACTGTCATTGCCAACCAGATCATGCCGGAACAATTCCTTGGTGAATTCCTCGGCCGTTCGGATCCAGTTCACTTCTGCCGGGAAGGCCAGAACATCGCGCAGGGCCGCCGGGCGTTTCGCCCGTTCCTTGTCCATCATCTGGATGAAGGATTTGTAGGCTGGCGTCATCTTGAAATTGTCGATCTGCTCGGGCGTGCGCTTTTCGAAACTGGTGGTGCGGTAACTGTCCGCGCCCATGCCATAGGCGTCATCCAGTTTCGAAATCGTCATCAGCCGCATGACATCCGCATCCGCTTCGTCTGCGGTGTTTTTACCGTCAGGTGCCGCGATTTCTTCTTCGGTCATTTCGGTGAACCCACGCACCGCCGTATTGCCATAGGAATGGCCCGCCCCTTCCGAGCGTTCCTTGAACAAGCCCAATAGCGGGATCGAATTTTCATCCGTTACCGTTAGGGCCATCTTGTGCCATTCTGCGTTGCTGTGAACGACCTCGGCAAAGCCGACGCCCCCCACTGGCGAGACCATGTTGGGGAAGTATTTCGCCAGCGGACCATCATTTGTGTCAAAGAAGTTCGGTTCGAAGAATTCACCGCCGATATAGCTTTCCGCCGTGCACAACCCGACCTTACCCATGGTCTTCATCAGCGACTTGTTGGCCGCCTTGATAAAGGCTTTCATGGCTTTGATCTGATCGGCCTTTTGTCCGTTTTGCGAGCGTGCCCGCAATTCGACGCTAATCGGCATGACGGCCGACGCGCCGAAACCAAGGGCCGTCGCGATTTGATGGGACGAGGCAATTTGACCGCTTTCCGCAATCAATGACACACGGAATCGCAGTCCACGGTCAATCAGTCGCTGGTTTGCCGCAGCAATGATCAGAAGCAACGGAACCGGCGCATGCGCACTGTCGATTCCGGAATCAGACAGGATGATGATCCCGCCCTGCGCCTTGGCGATCGTAGCGATGTCGTCACAGATTTTCTCGACCACTTCGATCATCTGTGCCTGCTGTGTCTTGGCGTCAGCCCCGTGATCAATCGGGTAAATAATCGGAACTTCGGCGACGGGCACATCATTTTGTTGACGGATCGTCGCCAGATCAATCGAGGACAGGATTGGCGTTGGGATAACAATCTGTTTCGTCGGACCCTGATTGAAATGCGGACGCGCGCCTAATGCCACGCGCAGGGTCATGCCGTCCGCCTCGCGAATGGAATCGAGAGGTGGGTTCGTCACCTGCGCAAAGCGCTGCGAGAAATATTTCGCCATCCCGCCTTCCAGATCGGTCAGCGCGTTGATCGCAACCCCATAGCCCATCGCGGAAATCCGTTCCCCGCCCGCCAGCATCGGATCCATCATGAACCGGAAGCTTTCCTGATTAAGCGAGTAGGCAACCCAACGCTGTGCATCATTGAAGTCGCCCTTATGAACGCCGGGGCGATCAGCAACAGGCAGGTCACTCAGGTTGATCCGTGCGTCTTCCAGAAGCCTCCGATAATTCTGCTTCTTCGCCAGCATTTCCAGCGCTTCGACCGAGTCATAGGACCGTTTGCGAACATGGTCATAAACGATCATGCCTCCTGCTTCGATACGACCGCGGCGCAGCACGCTTTCAGGTGGGAAATCGATCTGTCCGGCTTCGGACATCACGCACAGATAGTCTTCGGTTTCGACCGAACGCAACGGGCGCAAACCCAATCGGTCGAGACGGGCGCCGACAACTTTTCCGTCGCCGAAAATGACAGCAGCCGGACCGTCGTTTTTCTCTTCGTAGAGCGAAAAATATTCCAGCATCACCCGTACATCTTCGGACATGCGACTGTCATTTTCCCAAGCAGGCGGCATCATCGCAACGATGGCGGTGACCAGATCCATATCGTCTTCGATCAACCGACGCTGAACGGTTTGATCCAACCGCGCCGAATCCGATTGGCCTTTAGGCGCGTAAATCCGGCGCTGGTTCATATGGGCGATCGCGGCTTCGGACAGGCGGTTCTTCTTGTCAGTGTTCAACTCGCCATTGTGCGCCAGTGTATGGAATGGCTGCGCCGTCGCGGACTGCGGTTCGGTGTTGGTCGAAAACCGCGTATGGAAAAACAACGAACGGATGGCGAAATCCTTGTCACCTAGGTCCTTGAAATAGGGGATGACCTCGTTTGAATTCAGACGACCCTTATAGACCATCGTGCGCGCTGACATGGACAAGGGCGACAATCCCGCCAGATCGTCGCGATAATAGGCTTCGGATTCGACCGCCAACTGCGCTTCGTAGATCGCCTTGTCAAAGGCTCGATCCGACGCCCCTTCGGGGCGCAGAAATACGAACTGGCGAATGCGCTGAAGATATTTCAGCGCTGCGGGACGCACAGCGGATTCCTCGACCGGAACATCGCGGTGTAAAATGACTTTAAGTCCCTGATCATGAAGGGATTTGTCGATCAGATTCTGCGCGTTGACATTGTGCGCCGCATCTTTTGGGTAAAAGAAGTTCGCGACGCCGAAATCGCCCTCTTTCAGATCGAAATCACCGGTGACTTTACGGAAAAAATGCACCGGCAAATCCACATTGACGCCAGCACCGTCACCAACGCCCTCGGCGCTCATCCCGCCGCGATGCGGAATGGTGCACAGTGCTTCATGGGCCTTTCGCAACACGTCATGAGTCTGCTCACCCGATTTTCGAGTGATGAAGCCGACTCCACAGCTATCTTTGTCAAGGCTGTGGTCATAAAGACCGTGCGTGTTATTGCGCTCTGCCACTTCGCGTCTCCTTTTCAGGTCAGGGCGCAGGATTTCCCCGCCATCCCTGACGTTGCACCGGTACCTCCGTTTCCGGAAACCGGCGGTCACAAAAGCATGCCAACCGGGTGGTAAGCATGCCGAGGGTTGCAACCGCGTTCACTCCCAAAAAAACGTCGCATATACTGACGTATTTTCCAGCGCCTTTTACGGCACAATTATCCGAATCGTCAAGTGCCTACGCAATCATTGGGATATAGCAGAAACTGGAACGAAATTCTGCAAGACAGGACAGCCGCCTTCATCGCAGCTCATTGCGCAGCAAAACCACTGCCGGACCCGCCAACCATTGTTTTTGCAAATCGGACGAGACCGTCATCGGGCCATAGGGGCCAAATGCCATGTTGGCCAGCGCGATATCCGTATCGCCATCGCCATCGATATCGCCGGCTGACATGGCCACGAACCGCCCCAACCGCCCCAATCCGGCGACCTTAGCGGGCTGGAACTGACCCTCTTCGTTTATCAGCAACATGAACAGGGATTCATCCAGCGGTGCATCGGTTCGCGCGTAATAGGCAATAGCGGCAATATCCAAGTCCCCATCCAGATCAAAATCAGCTGCGACCGCGCTAGTCGCCCCATCAAGCGGGTAAAACTGCCGGGCAAATGTGCCGTCCGGCTGACCGATTAACACATGCACCCCATGATAGGGTTTATATTCCGGCGAGAAGTCCGCGTTATCCCCCGTCGTCAGCAACAGATCAACATACCCATCCAGATTGAGGTCTATAACCTGCAAACTGCTGCTGCCATAGACCGGTGGAAAACGCGCGACTTCGGTAACAACCGGGTCAGTCGCAAAAGCGTCAATTCGCACAATCCGCTCATCCCCTTGCGCAATCAACACCCAAAGCGTCTCACCGACAAGTTCCAACGCCGATACCCCGGCATCCTCCAATAATTGCCTGATGAGGAAGGTGCCGTCGGCCTGTCCGATCAACAGACGCAATCCTCCGCGATGTGTGCCGAATTCGGCGATAATGGCATCGTCCAGTCCATCACTATTGACGTCCCCGACAATCAGATCGACCGGGCGATGCAACCCTGTGGCCATACGTTCGAACCCCGCGTCATCTGGACGGATCAGCATGCCAAAGGCCGCCTCGCGCTGACCAATATCCGGCCCCATGACACTCGCCCAATAGCCCGCGCCTGTCAGGGCGAATTTTGACACCACACCACCGATACGCAGCGTTTCAATCCGATCCACATCCTTGTCATAGGTTTCAACCCCTAACGCAAATGCGTCAGCGGCAAGGATTTGTTGCTTTCCAACATCAATATGAACTGCGGTTGTTGTCGGGAACTCATGAAGCGCCGGGTCTGACATTTCGATGCTAAACAGGTCAGTTTGTCGACGCGTAGGCCAGTCATAGGGCAGCCTCTCGGGCGCTGTGCGGGTGTAATACTCAATGATCGCCTTCCATTCTGCCGGGCTGATCATCGGCGCGTCCGCATATATCCCGTCGGGGGCGTCCGGATTGGGGATATAGATGCGCCCCTGAAAGCTCTGAAATCCCAATCGTGCACCCATCTCGGGTAGGACATGCCCCAGCCAGATATCGCGGCTCAGCAGATCGGCATCGGGAAAGGCGTGACAGATCGCGCAAACCTCACGCGCGCGGTTTTCGCCCTCTTCGGCATGGGTTCCATACGGGGGAAACAGCAAAAGCAATAAGGTCAGATACCGGTGCATCAGACCTGTCTGCGGCGCAATCCGCACAAGGTCAAGCGCGGTCTGTTTCGCTGTCCGGATTGGGACCACGCCGGCCCAACACGCGAACGAGCGGCAGGGTCAACAACAGGATCAGGGCCGTGCCTGCCAGCATCACGATCAGGGGTTTCAGTCCACCGGGTAGCATTGACAGACGTTCAGTCAGCGGCTGCGCCCAACTGATCACCTGACCTGTTGCGACCCAGCTTCCGACCGTTACCGCACCCCATCCGATCAGCCCAAGCCCCAACGTAAACATGGCCAGCTTTATGCCTTTTGGCGTCGCGCGCCCAACCATTGCGCGCCGGGTCGAGGTCAGCAAGCGCTGCACATCCAGTTGCATCGCGACCAGCGAGGGCACAATCAGGATCACGACAAAGAACCCAAATCCCAAACCATAGACCAGCGTAATCACCGTCGGTTTCAAAAACTGCGCCTGTTGCGAGGTCTCATACAACAACGGCGCTAACCCAAGAACGGTGGTCAGCGTCGTCAACATCAACGGGCGCAATCGGTCAGTGGTTGCGTCGATGATCGCCGGGATCAGGGCGCGTGACCTTGCATATTCCTGTATCGTCGAGATCAACACGATGGAATCATTGATGAAAATTCCTGACATGCCGATCAACCCCACCACGGTGAACATAGATAGTGGCACATCCCATGCGTAATGCCCCCAGATCGTTCCAACCAACCCAAACGGGATCACCACCATAACCACCATCGGTCGGGTCCAGCTGGCAAAGATCCAAGCCAACGTCAGATAGATACCCAGCATACATAACGTAAAGCCGACCAGCGCATCGGTCAGGAAATCGCGCTCCTGCTCGGCCAACCCTCCCAGGTCCCATTCGACACCAAAGCGGCTGGCGACATCGGGCAGGATCGTGGTCTGCAACGCCTCGGTAATACTGGCAGCAAGCGCCGGATCATCCTCGGATATGTCGCCATTCACCCGGATCAAGCGCAATCCATTCTCGCGCCGCACGGTCGAGAAGCCTAACGACTCACTGATGGTCACGATTTCGGACAATTGCACGAATTCTCCAGTCGGGGACATGATCCGTGCGCGGGTCAGGAAATCGGCGGTCAACTCCTCGGCGGCCAGTTCGACCAAGATGCTTCCGGACCGGTTTCCATCCGGGAACGTCGCCGCTTCGATACCACTAAGCCGGTCACGCAGGTTGCGTCCCAGTTCGTCGATGGTAAAGCCAAGCGATTGCCCAAGCGGGGTCAGCTGCAACGTCAGTTCGGATTTGTCATAGGCCAGATTGTCCTCCAGCGCGCTGACAGCCGGATACCGTGCAAGACTGGTTTTCAGATATTCCGCCGCCGCTTTTAGTGTCTGAGCGTCCGCGCCATAGAGACTGACATCCAAGGAATCCCCGCCCGGCCCAAAGCCCCATTGACGGAAGGACAGCGTTTCCATCAAGGGCAGGTTCCGCACCTCCTCCTGCACCTTGGTCAGGAATTCGGAACTGGAAAAGGGTCGCAAGTCCGCGTCGATCAAGCCGATATCAATGGACCCCAGCTGATCGGGATCTTTGGTATCCTGTCCCGACAGGCCTCGCCCGACCGTGCCACCGACCTGTGTCAGCACATGGGTTACTGGATAAACGCCGAATTCGTCCTCATAGGCTTGGGCAACAACTGTCACCGCGCGTTCAACTTCGTTCACCATCGCAATCGTGTCTGTGCGTGTCGCAGATGGCAGCATTGCGACATTTCCGGTGATGGATCCCTGTTCAGGGGACGAGAAGAAACGCCATGTTACATCCCCCTTGATCCATATTGATGCGCTAAGGGCCAGAAGCGTGATCATCCCCGCGACCACCGGATATCGCAGCGCCACCACAAGCCGCATGAATCGAATGAAAATCCGGTCTCGGAACCAGCGGAAACCTGCATTGAACATCCGGCTTGGCCAGTCCCACCAGCGTTGTTTGGCGACCGAAACCAGCGCATGAGACATATGGTTGGGCAAAATCAGGAAGCATTCCACCAATGACGCCAGCAAGACCGCAATCACCGTAAAGGGAATGTCAGCGATCAAGGTCCCGAACCTGCCGCCGATGGCCACCAGCCCGAAAAAGGCCAGAACCGTCGTGATGGTCGAGGAAAAGATCGGCGAGGCCATGCGCGTCGCGGCATTCTCGGCAGCAACCGCCGGGCTTTCCTGTAGGCGGCGAGCGCGAAAATCGGCATGCTCACCCAGCACGATCGCGTCATCCACGACGATCCCCAGCGTGATGATCAAGGCAAACAGCGAGATCATGTTGATCGTCAGACCTGCCGCGAACATGACCGCTATGGCCGCAAACATTGCCACCGGAATGCCAGCCGCCACCCAAAAGGCTGTGCGGGCCCCCAAGAACAGATACAGCATGGCTAGCACCAGCGCCAAACCCATCAGCCCGTTTTCAAACAGAATGTCCAGCCGGTCGGTGATCTGTTCGGCACGGGTGTTAATCAACTGAACTTGCGTACCCGCGGGCAGGGTGGGTTCCAGTTCCGCCGCGATCCGCGCCACTTCGGTCTGCATCCGAATGGCGTCGCCTCGGTCGTTCCGATCCACCCGCACCAGCACTGCCGGCATCTGCTGGGTAAAATAGGCTTGACCAGCATCGGCCTGATTAACCTCCAGTTGGGCGATATCGGACAGGTAGAGTTTTGAACCGTCCGCCTCGGTGCGCACAACGATCTCGTCCAGATCCTGTACGGTGCGCCGCTCTTCTCCGGTTCTCAGGCGGGAATTCACACCTGTCACCTCGCCCGCGGGCGAGGTGGTCGATTGTTGCTGGATCGCGGTCGACACATCGCGCATCGTCAGGCCATGTTCGATCAGCGTGGCCTCGTTCAAGATAACGCGAATGGTTTGGGATTCTATGCCACTTATACTGGTGCGGGTGATCCCCTCGCGATAAAGCCGTGCAGCAAATTCATCCGCAAAACGCCCAAGCTGTTCGGCGGTCACCGGGCCAAAAATCATCACATCCGTCACCCGGTCACGCCAGATTGACCGACGCACTTCGGGTGGTTCAGCCGTTTCTGGCAGATTGCCGACCGCATCGACGGCGGATTGCACATCCTCTTGGGCTTGCGCCATGTCCCAACCCGGCTCGAAACTCAGCGATATGCGGGCATTTCCTTCGGTCGCCGTCGACGAGGAGGAGTCCACCCCCTCGACTGTCAGAAGCGCCGTTTCCAACACCGCGACGATGGCGGTATCAACCTCTTCGGGGCCGGCCCCCGGCCAGGAAACCGTGACGTTGATATTTTCGATCACAACGTCCGGGAAAAACTGTGACCGGATTTTAGATGCCGCGATAACCCCGAGCACCAGCAAAACGATCATCAAAAGGTTGGCGATCGTTTTGTGGCGGGTGAAATAGGAAAAGACCGCGCGCGCCTTTATGTTCCGATCCGATGCCATGCTCTAACCGCCCATCCGCTCTTCCAGGCGGTCCACCACTTCTTTGGGGACTTCGTCCTGTTGCAATTGCCCAAGGATGCGAGCCTTAACGTCAGCAGGCATCCGGTCATTGCTCTCGATAAAGGCGATCAACCGGGCCCGACGATCCGGGTCCAGCGTAATATTCTCTGGTTCACTGGGGCTCACAGCTGTGCCATCGCGCAGCGGATTCACCTTTATCCCGACACCAATTTGCGGGGTCAGCGCCATCACGAAATCTCGTCCCGCAGGAAAATCAGCAATCAATACCGAATCAGCCTGATAGCGCACGATCTCGACGGTTACCGATTCCAGCCGCTGTTCAGCCCCCACCACCAGCATCCGCCCATCCGAGGTCATCGACGATGCGGGCACCACGGCAACATTGTCCAGCGCCTGTTCGGTGATCGAGATGGTCAGAAAATCTCCGGGTTGAAGGATATCGCCCGCTGCTTCTTCTAGCCGGGCATAAACGATGCGACCGGTCTGACCTTCACCCACCTCGGCCCCGGCGCGATCCAGAATGCCACTGACCTTGAACGGTAGGTCATTCAGATCGAGCGTGGCGGTAATGGGCAGGGCCTGCAACCGTCCCGCGCCGTCCAGAAGGCGCGAATATTGGGCATTCGACACCCGAAATGCCACTTCCAGCGCGGCAGGATCGATCAACTGTCCCAACACTTCATTGGCATTGACTTGCCCGCCGCGCAAAACGCTCACGCCGCTAAGCACCCCATCAAACGGGGCAGCAAGGTTGGTGGCTTCCAAAGTGCGGGTGGCGTCAGTTACCGCAATCGCTTGACGGTCCAACGCAATTCTGGCCCGCGCAATGCGGGTGTTGGCGGTGGCAATGGCTTGCTGCTGCGAGATAATCGCCTGCTCGGCCGAGATAACAGCCAAAGTGGCGGTTTCCAATTCGGCATCCGTGCCCACGCCACGCGCCTTCAGGTCCTGTTGGCGCGTTAACGCGGCGGTGCGTAGCGCCAATTGCCGGTTGGCAATTTCCAATTCACGTTCGACCAACGAAAGCGCCGCCGTGGCGTCAGTCAGCTCTGTTTCCGCTTCGGCCAATGCGATCTGCGCCAGCTCCAATGCTGACTGGGCCTCGGCCGGATCGATGCGAAACAGCAGGTCGCCCTCGCGGACATGTTTGCCATCACGAAAGGCGTCGGATACCTCGACAATTTCACCGCCGACAGAGGCGCGAAGATCAAGCGTGCGCCAGCTTTTTACTGTGCCATAAGCCGTGATCACCGGGGCAATGCGGGTGGGTTCAAAGGTGGCAACATCAACCGTGAATTCACGTTCCTGACTGGGACGTCGGAATCCTTCGTCGTTTTGGGCTTGTTGTAGCGCCCAATAGATCTGCCCACCTGCCAGAGCCAATAGCCCCATCGTTACGCTAAACAGGAACAGTCCCAAGAAGCTCCGCGCCAGAAATTTCATCGATCGAATTATCCCGATTTGCCCACAGGGAATAGGTTATTCGGTGTTTATACGCACAGGAAGGGCAAATCCGTCACTTTTTCTTGGGCAAAATTACATGTGCGCAATCCATGGGCCATTGCCTCCCCAAGTTCCTGATAACATTGCGAAAATGTCAATTGCCACTCGGCAATTATCGCGATGTGTCCTGAAAGAATTCATTGGCAAAGGAACGAAAAGCTCCCAAGAGTCCGTATCGGCTGATGTTGGTGGGGATGTCCAGACGGATTGCATCCTTTGTTCGCGACATCGTAATTCCAACCGTTTCCCCGGGTTGTTTGAACTGTTTCTTGCGCGACTGCGTCGGGGTCGGACTTGCTGCGGCGCGCCGAAACTGTCGCATCACCTCGTCACTGGTCAGGGCAGGCTCGTGTGCAATGCGACGGCGGTCTTGTTCGGCCTGAAATTGACGGGCCAGATCCAAAAGCTGTTGCGCGCGCTCGCGATCCTGTAGCGCAGGGTTCAGCATTCTTGCAAATCCCTCACGAATATCGTGGGGTGTCGCAAATGCCCGCACAATGGCGTCGGGCAGACGGGCGAGGCCAAGCTGGCGCGACAACCAGCTTTCCGAAATATTCATCGCTGCCGCCATGGTTTTCTGCGAACCGTCGTAATAAAGTTCCAGCGCTTCTGCATAATCGCGGGCACGTTCGAAATCCGAGAGGTCACAGCGCTCTCGGTTTTCCAGATCGGCCAGACGAAAGGCCTGTTCATCTGTGAGGTCGCGAATTTCGATGAAATACCGAAATCCGGGATGTCCGTTTGCGCGCAGCCAGCTGACGGCCCAGTGACGGCGGGCACCACAGATGATTTCGAACTGATTGCGGTCCGTGGTGCGCCGAACGATGGCGGGAAATTCCTGACGACCTTGGGCCAGCATCCCGTCGATCAGATCGGCGCAGCGTTCGCGCGTCAGCGCAGCATAGTCCCGGTTATGACACACCCACAGACGGCAGGTCGCCGGATCGACGTGGCGAAATGTTTGGGCGGAAGATAGATTGGCAAGCGTTTTCAACACTATGAATATCCTTTCATTCACGCCGCGAACGGGGTGAGTGAAAGGCTGTCCATCGCGCGGCGTCATACTCCGTACGGCGGGGGACCCGGCGCTTTGAATGCTCCGGGTCATACTGTGTTATGGTTGAATATTGGTTAATTGCCGCTGATTTTTCCGGAATTGCCATCTGGCAATTGCCGAAAGATCGCGGGCCCTGTTATTTCTTCTTGGGTTTTTTGGCGGGCGTTGGCGGCAACTTCCCTTCGGGTTCGTGGGTGACCAGTTTGACCACGTCGGTATTGGTGAATCCCAACGCCATCGGGGTTTGAACCCCTTCGATGACACCCACGTCATAAAGTTCGGCAATCGCGCCGTCCATGCGGAACCACTGCACCACCGATCCGCTTTCCAGATCGATCACCTGAACACCGCACCAGGGCTCGGAATCGGCTGCGCGCAGACGTGCATCCAGCTCTAGCCCTTCGAACCGTTCATAGCGTGGTTTCGACAGGCCGATGAACGCATATTTGCCGTGGAAAGCAACGCCGCGCACGAATCCGGGGCAGAAGGCAATCGGGTGAAATTTGGAGTCGGCGGCAGTCTTGCCGATTTCGACACGTCCAAATTCGCCGGTGCCGGAATTCAGCACATAAAGCTGTCCCTTGTACATGCGAGGCGAGTGCGGCATCGACAGACCTTCCAGAACGATTTCGTTCTTTTCGACATCAATGATGATCCCACCGTCAGCCCGCCGGTCGCGCCAACCGTCAATGGTGTTGGATTTGGAGACGGCGGTAACATATTTTGCCTGTCCGTCCTCCATCGCCAATCCGTTTAGGTGGCAGCGGTCCTCAGCCACGATCTTGTCAATGAAAAAAGGCTTCCAGACCGGTTTGAACGAGCGCGTTTCCGACACGGTCGACAGGCAATTGTGCTTGGTGTTGACGAACAGAATTTCCCCGTTGGAAAGCACCCCAACGTCATGAGCATCAAGCGCGCCCGTTGTGTAGCTGACACGGGGCACATAACACGCGTCATGAATGTTGTTGATGAACTGATCCTCATTCAACGTGTCAGAGAATTTCAGGATCTGCGCAAGTGTGGCCAGATAGATGGTATTCTTGTTGGCCACATGGATTCCCATGGCCTTTTGAAAGAACCGTTCGTTCACCAGCAACCCGCCCTTGGGATTGCGTCCAATCAAATAGAATTTGCCGCTTTGATAGGATGAAAACACGAACGAAATCTTGTTTGCAGCCAGAAATGCAACAAGCCCGCCAGAGCAACTATACTTGACTTGTTGTTGCGCAGCCTGTGCTTTTGCGGCCTGCGGAGTTGCTGCCTTGGGTTGTGTTGCCATTCCTGCTTCCTACCAATGGTTTAATCGCCACAATTTATAGCGGGTTCAAATTTCCGAGGCATAAGGTCGTATTTGGTGCAAAAATGCAACGGGAAACTTCCAGACGATATTTACACGGTTTAATTTGAAAATATTGTTGTTTTTAAGCGGAAAGCCGCTTAGAACCCTTTCTAGGTATATCTAATGAGTGCCGGATTACGTGCATTTTTCATGTGACCGGTGCATGATTGACAGGGGTGCAACCTATGGGTTCCAACAAGTTTAAGCGCGGTCTTTTTCTGACATCTTCGATTATTACTGGCGCGATATCGATGTATGGTCGACAAGCTTACGCTGCATGTACGAACATTGGTCTTGATCCAGCAAACCAGATCACCTGTACCCCAACAAACACACCGGTTTCCTTGAACACGGGTGGATACGCCAACTTTGACGTTTCGATCCTGTCAGGTGCGATCTTGCAAGATTATGCGGCACCGGGAACGATGATCACAATTACCGGGGATGGCGATATGTCCATCACAGGTAACCTGGGCGCGATCTTTGGTGGATTGTATGGTGGCGGCACCCCTGGCTACGATGCCATCTATATTTACAACGATAGCGCAATCTACGGGTATGCTGGTTCGTTCTATTTTGATTTCGGCGGAACAGTTATTGGGTATGATTCTGCACTGGATATCAATGTATACGGCAGCAATGCCAACGGCGTTGAAATTCGCCAGACCAACGGATCAATTGCAAGCGTTATTGATGATGCCATCAAGGTGAATAACGAGGATTCCGACGGTGGCACCATTATCGACATTGCAGGCACTGCGGTTGTGGAAAGCGCGGATGGCGATGCGATCAACGTCAACAATGAATCCAATTATGGCGTGACCGACGCCGTCACCATCAATACCGGTGCCGATACCGTTATTTATGGCGAAGACTATGGTATCTATTCCCGTAGCACCGGCTATGGGGCGACGACGATTACCGTTCTGGGTGTGGTTGCCGAAGACGAAAATGCTGGCACCTTCTACGCCACCAACTATGCCGCAATTTATGCCTATGGCGGCGCAGATACCACGACGACGACAGTTGTGACGGGTGCCGGGAACATTTACGGTGGCTCGGACGGTATTCTTATAAATCATTACGGAACAGGCGATGTGACTGTGACCGGAGGGACGGGCGAGATCTCGTCGGAAACCGGTGATGGTATTGATGTCAACAACCGTGGCTATGGGTCGGCAAGCGTTCAGGTAACCGGTGATGTGTCCGGCTATAACAGCGCGATCAATGTATATGGTGGCTATGACAGTGTTGACACGACGATCGTAACTGGCGCGGGTAATCTGACCGGTGAGTATGGCGGTATCGTGGTCGATGCCTATGGATCGGGTGATGTGTCGGTGACCCTTGGAACCGGGAATATCACCACGTACGACAATTACCTTGGCGACGCGATTGACATCTACAATTCCGGAAACGGGGGCGGTGTTACCATCCTTGGCGGTTCGGGTGAAATTTATTCCTACGGCGGTTCGGGTGTTGCTATCAGCAATTATGGTAGCGGTGATGTCAGCTTTACCGGCCAAACCGGCGATATTACGGGTGATGGCGGTGATGGCAACCCGGGCTACGGTATTATCGTCGATAATGGTGGCACGAACGTCACCATCCAGACTGACGGCGCTGTAAATGGCAGTTATGGCGACGCGATCCGGGTAAATAATGACACGGGCACCGGCGCGGTTTCCGTTACAACTGGCGCAGGTGGGGTTAGCGGTTACGAATCCGGTATTAATGTCCAGAACGCGAGCAGTGGCGATGTCACCATTACAGGCGGGTCTGGGAGCATCAACGGCTTTTATGGTGACGGGATTAACGTCGATAACACGGGCGGCGGCGCGGTTACCGTTGGCGTGACCGGCAGTGTCTCTGGTTTTTATAGCTCGGGTATCAACATTTATAACGCGAACGCTGGGGGACTTGGGACCTCGGTGTCTGTCACAACCGGTACCGGCACCATCAGCGGCTATTCTCAGGCAATATTTGTGGACAATGACGGGACCGGCGATCTGACGATTGTTGGTGGCTCGGGTACGATTAGCTCGTATTATGGCGATGGTATCGTTGCCAATAATAGCAATGGCGGCAACCTTAACATCACCGTTTCCGGGACTGTTGACGCGTATGGAGATTACCTTCTGGGCTATGGTGGCACTGCAATTCAGGCGACCAATACTGGTGGAAGTGGCGACGTCAATATTACCACGGGCGCCGGGTCTGTTCTGGGTATTTACGGCGGGCTGGATGTCTACAACTCCAGCACGGGAGATGTGAATATTACAGGTGGCACCGGCTCGATTTACACAGCGTCGAATGACGCTGTTAACGTCGTAAATACGAATGATGGCGATATTAACGCTGTGTTCAATGGCACCGTGTCAACGAACACCTTATACGCTGGCGACGCGATCAATTTGACCAATAGCGGCACGACCGGTTCGACGAATGTTACGTTCTACAATAGTAACATTTTCGGCGCGGATGACGGTATTGACATCACAAACTCCGGCACGGGTGGCATTACAATCACAGGCGGTAATGGTGCGGTGACCGGCTATTACGGTGACGGTATAAACGCGGAAAATACAAATGCCGCTGGAGGTGCTGTATCCATCACCACAAACGGTGCGGTGACCGGGTATGGTCAAGGTATCGAGGCCTATAACAATGGGACGGGTGGTATATCCATCACAACCGGCGCTGGCGTGATCGTGGGTCAGTATGAAAATGGTATCGACGCCAATGATCAAGGTGCGGGTGGCGTTGTCATCACGACCGGCACGGGTGCGGTTAACGGTAACGGTTATGGCGTTTATGCAAACAATGCTGGCGGTGGTGTTATTGATATCACAACCAATGGCGCGATTACGGGCGGATCGTACGACGGCATTTTCGCAAACAACGACGGTAGTAGCGGTGCGCTTACCATCACGGCAAACGCCAGCGTAACCGGCGCAGATAACGGGATCGAGGCTGCGAATAGCGGCTACGGCGATCTGACAATCACAACCGGTGCCGGGGACATATCTGGCGGTGATAATGGCATTGCCGCGTTCGATGACAGTGACGGAACGACGTATATTACAACAAATGACGGAAATGTAGACGGTGTGACCGGAAGCGGCATTGTGTCATATGCGACGGGATATAATGCAAACACCGTAATCGTCACGAATGCCGGTAACGTCACTGGCGAGATTGACGGTATTTCTGCCAGCGCTTATTTCGCGTACACGGGGGACATAAGCATCACGACCGGTTCCGGCTACGTCGATGGCAACACCGGTGCGGGTATCGATGCAACCGCGGCATTCGTTGACGATGCTGACATTACAATCACAACCAGCGATGGCGCTGTTAGTGGCTATACGAATGGTATTTCTTCGAGTTTATATGTCATTAGCGGAACAGCGACAGTAATAACGGGTTCGGGAAATGTTACCGGCACTACCGAAGCGGGTATTTATGTCAACCTTGGCGCAAATTATAACGGCGGCGTTACTGTTACGACAGCTGACGGCGATGTTACCGGTGGCACGAGCGGGATATCTATCATTCAGGACGCCAGTTATAATGGATTGGTAAATGTTACATCCGGTACGGGCGCAATTACCGGTTACGGCGGTGACGGTATCGAAGTTACAAACTCCGCTTACAATGGCGCCGTTACCGTTTCTGGTGGTACTGGCACGATTTACGGTAGTGAAAATGGTATAAACGTAGCAAACGATAGCTTTTATGGCGATGTTGCGATCACGACCACTGGTGACGTCACTGGTGACACTCAAAACGGTATCTATGTTGATAACAGCTCTTACTATGCGTCGACGTCGGTAACGACAAATGATGGAAATACAACGGGTTACACTAACGGTATTTTCACCTATGTTTACGGATATTTCGATGCTGATGTAACGATCACGACCAATAATGGTAGCGTTACGGGTACAACCGATAATGGTATTCTCGTCCAGAATAATAGCGACAATGGTGGTAACACGGATGTCACAATCACCACAAATGCCGGGGCAATTACCGGGTATGATAACGGTATTATCACCAGCTCGACTGGACTTTATTCCACAACCACGATTACAACGGGTTCTGGCGCGATTACCGGTCTGAACGACGATGGTATTCGTTCCTATCGCGAAGGCGGGTATATCAATATTTACGGTGGGACCGGGGACATCACTGGTTCCGAGAGCGGTATCGATGCCTTTATTAACGACAATGGCGATATTCAGATATCCACCGTTGGCGCGATTACAGGCCAGAATGAAGATGGTATCGAAGCCTATGTTGGTGGAAATGGCGACATAACCGTCACAGGCGGCGCAGGCGATATTTACGGGTATTATGTCGGTATCGATGCGGCGGTCCAAACAAGCGGTAACATTACCATTACCACAACCGGTGTCGTTGAGGGCTATTCTGACGAAGGCATCGACGCCGACATCGTCTATAACGGCACAATCGACATTACGGGGGGTGCCGGCGCGATTACAGGTGGTTCCGATGGCATCAGTGCCACGGTCAATCAGACTGGCCCGATCCTGATCCAAACCGTGGGCACCGTTTCCGGTTATAACGGCGATGGTATTTATGCCTATACCGGTATCAACGGTGATATCCAGATCACCGGAGGGGCTGGCGCGATCTACGGTTCCGAAAATGGTATCAATGGTGTGGTTAACAATATCGGCAACATCACGATCACCACAACTGGCACAGTTGATGGCAACTATTTTGACGGCATCTCTGCTGACGTTGGCGGATACGGCGATATCACGATCACAGGTGGCGCGGGTGCGATCAACGGTTTTCAGAACGGTATTGACGCGGAAACCTATTCCGGAAACGTTTCTGTCACCACGAACGGATATGTCGGGGGCGCGAACGAGGATGGCATTTCGGCCGTTGTTCAGGATGGTGGAAACATTACCATTACTAACGCCGCAGGTAACATTGTCGGCGATGAGAATGGTATCTATTCCTACACTTATGCGGGTAACATCGATATTACGACAAACGGCAATGTGACCGGTAACTACCAGGACGGTATTCGGGCATATGTGCAAGATATCGGCAACATTACGGTGAGCAATGTCGCCGGAAATGTTCAGGGTTATTTTGACGGTATCGATGCCGATACGGATAACGGCAATATCGCCGTAACGACCAATGGCGATATTACGGGATACAACGGGGACGGGATCACAGCAAACGTGAACTATGACGGTAATATCACTGTCACAGGCGGCGCTGGTACAATCTATGGATCTAATAACGGCATCCTTGCGAATATCTCCTATGACGGTGACATCTCGATATCGACCACAGGTAATGTCTTCGGCGGAACCGGCGATGGTATCGATGCCTTTGTTGGCGTCGTTGGTGACATCTACATAACGGGTGGTGCAGGGTACATATCTGGTGGTACGTACGGCATCAATTCCATCGTTGACGGCATCGGAGACATCACCATATCGACGACAGGTGAAGTCACAGGTTATGGAGCCGATGGTATCAACGCATATGTTAGCAACACAGGCAATATCACCATTACCACAAACAACACAGTTTATGGGCTTCTCAATGGTATCGATGCCTATGCGTATAATGGAAATGTTCAGGTTACTTCAGCCGACGATGTAACCGGCTATAGCGCAAATGGTATGAATCTCGTAACCTATTATGGGAACGTGACGGTTGTCGCGAATGGAACGGTTTCGGGTAATATTAACGGCATCTTCGCAGATACGTATTATGGTGATATTGACATCACGACCAATGACGATGTCACAGGGGACAATGTTCACGGGATATCGGCATATACACAGTATACTGGTAATATCGTCATCAACAATGTCGCTGGCACTGTTACCGGACAGGTCAACGGTATCGACGCTGTAGTCAGCGGCAATGGTTATATCGATATCACCACAAATGGTGCCGTAACCGGCGTGGGCACGATGGGTATCAATGCCTCAACATTAGATGGCGATATCACCGTACTTGGTGGTGCAGGCGCCATTTCCGGCGGTGTTATGGGAATAAATACCGTTACGGGTGGTACAGGTAACATCAACATTACCACAGAAGGTGATGTTACGGGTACGAGCACCTTTGGGATCAATGCCGTCACGACAGATGGAAATATCGACATCTATGGTGGCGCAGGTGCGATCCTTGGCGGCGTAATGGGGATCTCTTCCTCGGCCGGTGGGACAGGAAGTGTCTACATTTCGACCGATGGCACCGTCACTGGTACGTCCACCTTTGGCATCAACGCAACCACAGTAAATGGTGATATCGACATCATTGGTGGTGCAGGTGCAATCTATGGCGGCGTAATGGGGATCAATACTACAGCCGGCGGTACGGGTGATGTCTATATCACAACCGATGGTACGGTTACTGGTAATTCCAACACTGGTATCAATGCGCTGACAACTAACGGCAACATTGACATCCTTGGTGGCGCAGGCGCGATCTATGGTGGTGTATTCGGGATCAATGCCATAGCTGGCGGGACCGGAGACATTTACATTACCACAGACGGTACAGTTGAAGGTTATTCAACATTCGGCATCAACGCGATTACAACAGATGGTGATGTAGAAGTCATCGGCGGTGCAGGCGCGATCTATGGCGGTGTTTCCGGGATCAATATCGATGCCGGAGGTACAGGTAATGTTGACGTAACGACCGATGGTTCGGTTGGCGGCGGTCTAGCCCACGGAATCAATGTGTTTACGAATGATGGCAATATCAACATCACCGGCGGCACAGGCGACATAACCGGCGGTACAAATGGAATTAATGTGTACGCGGACCTCGGCGGTTCGGTGACGATTACAACCGCAGGAGGCGTCTACGGATACAGCGGCGACGGGATCTATGCAGCGGCTGAAGATGGCATATCGGTGACAACGAACGGTTTCAATGTCTATGGATATGTTGATGGCATTGAAACCCAGAACAATGGTGGCGGTGGTATCACGATCGATGCATCCGGCACTACTTATGTCTCCGGATCCAATGGTGATGGTATCCGAGCGTTTGACTTCGGAACGGGTGCTATTTTGATCACCAGTGCTGGGTACCAAACCTATGGTGGTTCCAACGGGATCAACGCCTATAATGCGTCGGGGGCTATCACCATTAATGTGGTTGGCGATGTCGCTGGCGGATTTACCGGTATCGATGCCGAAAGCGCTAGTGGTTTGATCGATATCACCATTGACCCAGGCAACACGGTATTTGGTCTCAACTATGGTATTAACGTCGATGAATATGGTGGTTACGGCATACAGATTACCAATTATGGAACTGTCTATGGCGGTGTATCCGCGATCGATGCAAATTCCACAGGCGCCATCACGATTACCAACTATGGGGATATTTATAATACCTCTGGCGCGCCAGGTGATCTTGTAATTACAGCTATCAATGGTCCGGTAACGATCAACAACGAAGTCGGGGGATATATAACAGGTTACGTTAGCCTCTCTGACTATGGTGATACGTTCAACAATGACGGCGACTGGTACACTAGCGGCACCAGCTTCTTTGGTGGTGGCTATGATGTGCTGAACAACACCGGAACGTCGATTGTTGCGGCATTCTATAGCAATACATCCGAAGTCACCGTGTTTGACAGCCTGGAGCTGCTGAACAACACCGGCCGCATCTCTCTCTCGGACGAGACGGCGGGTAACGGGGCGACCAACATGGATACGCTGACTGTCGACGGTGATTTCACCGGCACGGGCGGAACGTTGGAACTGGATGTGTTTGTTGATGCTGGTGGTGTCGGCGACATGTTGATCATCAACGGCTCCAGCTCGGGTTCGACCGAAATTGTGGTCACCAACACCAACCCGGGTGACGGCGGCATCAACACTATCGGGATTGTTCTGGTTGATGTGAATGATGCCGAAAACGCCAGCGAGACAGACTTCACCCTACAGGGCGGGTTCGTCGAAGCCGGCGCAGTCGATTACCGTCTGTTCTTCGATGACGCGACTAACAACTTCATCCTGGCAGGTGTTGACGGTAACGAGGTTTACGAGCCAGTAAACTTCATGGCCGCTGGTCAGTCGATCTGGTACACGACGGCGCAAGCCTGGTTGGAACACGAACTGATCAGTGATCTTGCCGATAAACCAACCGGTGCATGGGGCTTGGTGCTGTATGAATCGCAGTCACGTGAGGTCTATCAGACGGCCGAACTGGGTTCGCTAACGACAGAGGTGGACAACTCCTATGTACAGTCGACCTTCGCTGCGATGCTGGGTTATGACTTTGCTCTCGACGGGTTGGCCGGTGCTGGTGGTAAAGCCGAAGTTGGGCTGATGGCGGGTTACATTAACTCGGTCGTCAACTTCGACAACACACCGTCAACTGCAACCTTCAACGGGTATACGCTGGGTGTTCGTGCGTCCTATGCGAACGATATGTTCCGCTTCGAAAGCCTTGTTAAGCAGGACGAGCTGGATCTGGCCATCGACATGCCGTCGATTAGTTCGGAAGCGACATCGCACGTCCGTTCGCTGGGTGTCGAGCTAGAGGCCGGGTATCAGGTCTACAGCACGGGAACCACGACAGTGGAAGCGGTCGGCAACTTTGCCCATGTCCGCACCACGATCGACGACTTCTCGATCGATACGCTTGATGTCAGCTACTCGGATGGCCTGAGCACACGCGCGGCGGTTGGTGTCAACATCTCGACCGAGTTTGCCGGACAGGGTGGCATGACCTATGCTCCGACCTTCACCGCCAAACTGTGGAACGAATTCGAAGACCAGAACACAGCCACAATCGCGACGGGTGTGGATACGCTGGAATTCGAAGCCGGGTTCACGGGCATGTTCGTCGAAGTTGGCGCTGGTCTGGAATTCTGGAACGACAACGGTCTGACTGGCTTTGCCGCCGGTAACGTCCAGACGAATGGTGACTTCTTCACCATCAAAGGTCAGGTCGGAATCAACTACGAATTCTGATCCGGATAGAAATTTGCGAAACCCCGTCGATGCAAGTCGGCGGGGTTTTGCATGAGATGCGACATTTTTTCCAGATATTGGTCACCAAATTGCCCATAAGTTGCGGCATAAACCCTTTGAGACGCAAAGATCGATATATGTGTCGTAACACATAGCGAAGATGCAAAAGATGGATTCCAATGTGCCAGAGAATACCAACATTTTCGCCCGCTTGCCGGACTATCTGACTCCTTCTGATAATCCTCCGCTGCGGTATATGGGGCCAACCGGCTTTCACTGGCTGATCAGCGGTAAACTGGGTGGCACACCACGTCCCGGGATCGTCCGTTCGATTGACAGTGATCTGGAGGCGTTGCAGCGCATGGGCACGCGGCTTTTAATCACGCTGACAGAGAAATGGTCCCCGCCGATTGACAGGCTTCGCGATTATGGCATCGATTCCTATCATCTGAAGATTGCAGATATGGGGGTCCCAACCCCTGATCAAGCAAAGGAGCTTTGTCAGTTGGTGGATTCCTACCTGCAAGAGGGCAAAGCCTGTGTCTATCATTGCCGCGCGGGTCAGGGACGTACCGGTACGATGTTGGCCGCGCAATTGATCTATTACGGAATGGAATCAATCGACGCGATCACCGAGGTGCGAGCTAATCACGCGAAATGGATTGAATCACACGCACAAGAAGACTTCCTGCACACCTTATCAATTGTGTGGAGAAAATAGGAAATTTCGACATAATTCTAGCATAAACATATTGTTACATTCGCATTTAAAGCCAAACAATGGTGGAATTTTGCCACATTTTTCCAGATAGTAAAAACCGTCTGTTACGAGCGAGCGTAAACAAGGAATTAAATGGTTTATGTGGTGTTATCCCAAGGCAGATATCGAGTCATTCAGTAAATAGTAACCGGTTAATGAATACATTTGCAGAGTGGCTAAGCGTCGAATTTACACCTAGGTAATAAAGGAAATCTGAATGTCGTTAGATAAAGCAATCGCAGATGCCGTAAGCACAATTCCCGAGTGTCTGGCGGGCGGATATGTAGATATGAGCACCGGAATGCTACTGGGTGTGAAAACCGTGGATTCCCACCCGCAAGAAGTGTTGGACATGGTTGCCGCAGCAACGGCTGACCTGTTTCAGGGGTCAAACGTGATTGCCATCGAAAATCACTTCAAAAAAGCCCGCGGCAACGAAAAAGACACGGCACATTATTTCCATGAAATGCTGATCATGTCCGAGAACCTTATTCACGTTTTTATCCGTACAAAAAAATATCCAGATCACGTGGTGACTTATGTGTCCAGAAAGTCCGCGAATATCGGGATGGTTCTTGCAAAGGCGCGGGCTTCGATCGAAAACATCACCGCGCAGGTATAATGTCTGTTGGAAGGCAGGTTTCGGCCTGCCTTCGGGCCACGTTGGAATTGGTAGCCAACCAGATGCGAAGAACGGTCACAATTAGATCGAAACACAATTCTGGTTACTTGCAGTTGCCTAACGAGGTTTGAGCAACTGTTGGAGTGAAATGAGATTAAAGATGATCACTATCCGCGCCGTCGATGAATGGGGCAACGCGCTTTCACAATCCGTAAACAGCGAAAGCACGTCCAGACAAGATGACGTTCGCTTTCTGAACACAATTATAAGCCGCACTATTCTGCCAAGGTTATTCATACTTGAAAGCGGCAAGAATACATTTTCGTTCGTGGTCAAAGCCGCAATGATCATCGCATACAAACCTATGACCACCCCCAACAGTATCGGTTCGTTAAAAGGTTTTCGCGCGATCGAAGGCGACAAATCCCCGGCGGAAACACATGATGCGGCAACACATTTCAAATCCGTGCTTTCCCATCTTGGTGACGAAGATTTGTTATCTATCAAAAGGGTCCCAAGGGAATTACAGGGCATGTTAGAAGTCGACGGGGTATCACTTCGCACCCTGTTGACGGGTAAGCCCACAACTCCCGATACAAAGGAACGCACTTTGCGGGTTGTCGTCGACAATCCCCCGCGCCTACTGCACCCAAAAGCACCTGCGACACCAGCGTCGGAAACGCACGTCTCTCCCACGAGTGATCAGGGTGAGACGAACGGACTGGTCGAAAAATATTTTGACCGTCTGAAGGCGCATGTGGAATTTGCCATCATGCTGGATTCAAACGGCGAGATAACCAAAAAATCCGGCTATATTCCCACGATCGAAGGGTTGTCCACCGAAGGTCTGGTGGAGGAACTGAAAAGCTGGAAAGGCGCAGCTGAACCAGCGGTGGGCAGTGCGCCCAGTTTGCAGGTGCTGATACGTGGCTCCAATGGCACCGATATTCTGATTATTGTAATCGGACCAAACCAACAGATTATAGCACATTCGGACCTGAACCGATTGGGCCGCATTCTTATTGGCTGGAATGCATTGATTAATGCCGGAACCTCTGGATGACCGACGATCTGCTGACATTGCGAAACCTGCGTGTCATGGTCGGCGAGCGGCTGTTGTTGAAAGACATCAGCCTGTCGTTTCCTGCTGTAGGTTTTTTTGTTGTGATGGGGCCGGTCGGTGTCGGCAAATCCACCCTGATGTCTGTATTCGAAGGGAAACGCACCGCCGATGTGGTCACCACTGAAGCAGACGAAGCGACGTTTTACGGTCAACCCTTGTCCAAAAATAATCACCCCTATGTCATAAGACAGGCCACGCGTAGCGAACAAATGGCGCGTGCAGTATCGACGCGCACAATTCGAGGCCAGATTGCCGAAGCTTTGGCGCAAAACCCGCGCATGTTGTGCCTTGATGAACCCTGTGCGATGGTCGCCCACGAGGAGGCGATGCCCATTCTGGAGCAATTAAAAGACGAAGCACAGAAACGCGCGATCGTTATGGTGACCCATAATAGCGAACATGCACGCCTGTTTGCCGATTGGATGGTCCTGTTGGGCAGCGGCCAAATCATCGAGGCGGGTAGCCCCGACAAGATGTTCAACGCGCCCGAAAGCAACGTCACCAAGCAATTCCTGAAAACGGGTGGCATGGCGATACCGCGCCCAGACGCCGCTGCCCGCACACTTGCGCCCGAGTTTCGCGGTATGCCGGATCTGGGCACCGACACCGGAGACACCGCAGACGGGCCGATCATCTGGATTGTTCGTCGGTCTTTTGCGGTCGCAACCGAAGCGTTTTCCGCAAGCAATAACGCCGAGATGCTTGAAGAAATGGCGCATCAGGGTATTACGGTTGCCGTTGTGAACAGCGAGACGGACACCGGTCTAAGCACAACGTTGGAGGCGGCAGGGGTCCGCGTGATCATGACGCCGCACCAGCCCGCAAACAAACCCAAGGATATCCGCAAGCATCTGTCGATGATTTCGCATATTCAGTCAGAAATCAATCAGGGCCACAAAGTCCTGGTGATGGGTACGGATCAGGCTAAGACCAAAATGATCGCTGCGATCTTTTTGATCCAGATGGGGATTACTGTGCACGACAGCCTGTCAATCTTAAATACTAAGGTCAAAGGATGCCCGTTTTCGATGAATGAAGAACAGTTCTTATGGGATCTGGAGCTTGTCCTGGACATGGAAAGCACCTCGGATTCCATGACCCAAAAAATGTATCAAGCATAAAAGTTGAAGGATTCTCCCGTGACATTGGACGCTGCCGTACCTGCCTCGACAATCGGAGTTGATCTGACCAGAAAGATGTCAGAATTCGAGGCGTTGGCTACGCGTCTGCGCGCGGCAGCAAACGGCGAGTTTGACGATCTGATCGCCAAAATTGATAACAGTTTGCGGAAATCTGTTGCTGGCGTGTCTGTCATCGGACAGGTCAAGGCCGGGAAGACCAGTTTGTTAAACGGGTTTATGGGGAAGCCGGAATTCCTACCCTCGGATGTCAATCCATGGACGGCCGTTGTCACCAATATGTATTTCGGGAACCCCGATGGTCCCGAAGACGGCGGGCGCTTCACCTTTTTTGATGATACGCAGTGGAAAAAATTTGCCTCGCGAGAGGGACGGCTGGCAGAACTGGCGGGATCCATCCCCGGCAGTTCATATGATCTGAGCGATATTTCCGCCGAGGTTGAAGAAATGCGAAAGCGCGCCGAGATGCGTCTGGGGGAGCAATTTCAACAGCTTCTGGGCAAATCTCATCGGTTTTCGTCCATCAACACGGATATTTTGGCACGATATATTTGTGCAGGCGATGATCCGGAACAGTTGGTGAAAAACCCAGTCATGGGTCGGTTTGCCGATATCACCCGCGAGGCCAGCATCTATTTCGGCAAGGAGCGATTTGGCTATCCGCTTCGCCTGATCGACACACCCGGGCTGAACGATCCTTTGTTGATCCGCGAAGAAATCACCCTGCAATGTCTGGAACATTCGGATATCTTCGTTCTGGTTCTGTCGGCCCATCAAGCCTTTTCCAGCGCCGACATGTATTTGTTGCGTGTGCTGAATGCGTTGCGGCTGGATCGGCTTGTGGTCTTTGTCAATCGCTGTGACGAGCTGACCAACCCCATCGATGATATTCCAGAAATCGCGTCTCATATCAAAACGATGTTGTCCCGCGAAAACCCCAATACGACGATTCCGGTAATCTTTGGATCGGCCCTTTGGGCGGAATATGCCATGGGTCAGGCGGTAACCGTTGATCCTGCCAAATTTGACATGTTTCTGTCGGGACGTGACGCAGCATTGGCGTCAGCCAAAGCTGTGTTTGACACCGAGGAGAAGGTCAAAGCATGGGTGGCGTCCGGCTTGCCAGCGCTTGACGATGCGATTGCCGGTTTGATGGATGCCGGTATCGGGGAATCCTGGTTGCAGAGCGCGCGCGTTGATCTGGGCAACGTCAGCCGAATCGTGGAAGGCGATGCCAAGCGCCGGATCAGTGCGCTGCGCCGTCAACTGGCACTGATGCAGGATCAGGAACCACCGGCAGAGGACGACGCAACCGAAACCGATACACGGTCATTTGCCGAGGCTGAAGAACAGATCCAAAAAATGCTGATCCGCTTCAAGGTGGCACTGGAGGCAACAAGCTCAACCGTTTTTGGCGATGTTCAAAATGGTCTTCGAGCGGTGGTGGATAATTTTATCAAGGACGAGACAAAGAAATTTCGAGCCGCTTATGCCAAGTTGAAACGGGGAAAATCCACCAGCACCTATTCGATTGATCCGATCCCGCTGCGTGCCGGTATGAACCGATATTTCCGTATGGAATTCCCGATCGTGCAGACGAAAATCCTGGCAAAGCTAGAAGAAGAGGCGGAAACTCTGGCGACAGCTTTGGTTGAACTGGGGTTCGAGGAGGCGTCGGATATACAGGTAAACACCGTGCAACTTTCCGGGGACACGCCCAACACCACGGCTCTTTCCAAGGTTGTTTCGTTCGATATGCCAAGCAAGTTCTGGAAAGGTTGGTTTGGCAAGTTCAAATCCGAAGACGAGGTGGAAAAAGCCCTTGGCAAAATGATCCGCTCTCAGTTTCTGCCGATAGAAAACGAACTTCTGGAGGACGCGACGGACAAATTGACAACAGCGTCGCAGGCGGCAATCAAGAGTTTTCACGAATTGCAATCAGCCATCTTGTCGACACGCCGCGGTCAAGCACAACATGGCGCAGAGGAGGTGCAGGGGTCGATTGACGAACTCCAAGCCCGCCTAGCCGATCTGGAGGCGCGCGTTGCGCTGTGCCAAGAAATTCGTCAAGAACAGGAGGCGGCATGACGCATACCGACTTTGAAGCCCGGTTTGCCCGCGCGATCATCGCTTTGACCGAAGCCACCCGTTCCGCGCCATCGGATGATATACGCGATTTGCTGTCCCGTATGGAGGCCCCGGTAAAGATGGCGCTTGCCGGTGAATTCAGTTCGGGAAAGACCACCTTGGCGCGGATGTTGCTGGGGCGCGAATTTGTCAGCACCAAAGCGGCGGCCAGCGCCATGCCAACCGTGCGCTTTCAATATGGAACTGACGAAACATTTTGTCTGGTGACCAAAGGTAAAGCGCAAATGATCAGCGGTGTCGAAGCCCTTGACGAGAAGCAGATGCGGGCGGCGGATTATCTGATCATCACCACGGATCAACCATTTCTGAAACAGGTTGAAATTTACGATACACCCGGCACGTCGGACCCCAGCCGTGACCATGACCAGATCGTTTCCGTGGCCGAGCAAGTGGAAATTGTCCTGTGGTGCACCAACGCCACTCAGGCCTGGCGCCAAAGCGAACGGTTGATGTGGGAAAGCCTGCCTGCGCGGCTACATAAACAAAGCCTTTTGATCGTCACACATGTTGATTTGGAAAAAGTAAAAGCCTCGCTTGGACGGTTGATGAAGCGCATGACGAAGGAAGCAGGTTCTTATTTCCATTCCATTCTGGCGATGGATTTGTTGACCGCATTGAAATCACGGTTTGATGCAAAACTGATCAACAACCCGATCGGGTGGGAAGAAAGCGGTGGCGCTGCCTGTTTACAGATCATCAAGTCCATCACCACCAAGATACGCGAAACCCAGATTGCCGAGGCGGAAGCCCTGTTGGGGATGAAATTTGACAGCATTGACGCGGCACCTACCCAAGCTGTGCCCGACAACGGCACGACAGGGGCGCCTGTTCGTTTTGCCGCGATATGGGACCGCCAAATGGACGAACTGCGCAAAGGCCGGCAAAGCCCGATGGACTGTTTCGATTTCCTGCAATCCCTTGAGGGTGACAAATTTGGTCAGTGGAGTGAACCCGCTTTGGTCGCGGACGAAATACGCGCGCGGATTGATGAAGCGATCGTGTTTTTGAAGCAGGCGAACAACGTGGAAACCGCCAAAGACGTGATCGCCCAACTGAATTGGGAGTTTAAAAATATTGTTGCCTCCGAATTGGTTGCGTGACAGGCGCTGCGACAACCAACGGGTTTGCATTTGACGGGCAGTGAACTGACATCATGCCCATCGCTGGGCCGCTATTCACGACCTGTTCCACCGCGAAATTGTTAAACCTGCCCCACGAGGAATTGTCCGGAATGGGTCGGAGCAGATGCGCGAAGGCAATGATCGCGAGGTGATTTCGCTCGATCCGGTCAGTGACGGATGTTTCAACGAAATAAAACGGGTAAAGTCGCCCCTATGCATACCTGCACTGGCGAGTTGTTTTGTCATGACAGCGACGCGACCCAGAAAAAACCCGGCCACAAGGGCCGGGTGTCAAGTCTAGGGAGGGAGTGTTAAGCGGCCAGGCGATAGCCCCCGCTTTCGGTCACCAGTATGCGGGCATTGGACGGATCCGGCTCGATCTTCTGGCGAAGACGGTAGATATGTGTTTCCAGCGTATGGGTCGTGACCCCGGCATTATAGCCCCAGACTTCGTGCAACAGCACATCGCGGGCCACCACGCTTTCATTCGCACGGTAAAGGAATTTGAGGATGTTGGTCTCTTTCTCCGTCAGGCGAATTTTCTTTTCATCCTCGGTGATCAGCATCTTTGACGCTGGCTTGAACGTATAAGGACCGATGTTGAATACAGCATCTTCGGATTGTTCGTGCTGGCGCAACTGCGCCCGGATGCGGGCCAGCAGGACCGGGAACTTGAACGGCTTGGTCACGTAATCATTCGCACCCGCGTCCAGCCCCAAAATGGTATCGCTGTCCGATGTATGCCCCGTCAGCATCAGGATCGGACTTTTCACGCCTTGCTTGCGCATCAGACGGCACAGTTCGCGGCCATCCATATCGGGCAGACCGACGTCAAGGATGATCAGGTCATACAGCGCCTCTTTCGCCTTTTTCAGGCCGTCAGCCCCATTGGCGGCTTCGAACACATCAAACTCGTCCGTCAGAACCAGCTGATCGGCGAGCGCCTCGCGCAGATCGTCCTCGTCATCGACCATCAGGATCTTTTTCAGGTTGCTCATATTCGCCTCCTCTCGGCTGTGTTGTCCTAAAATGTGCTTCTGATACGTAGGAAACAAGGCAATCGGGTCACACGTTCACAGACCTGTGTCGGTTTTGCGGGAAATGTTTCAATTCCACTATCCGCGGGATATAGCTTTGAAACGTATTGAAATATTCGATGGCTTCAAAAATGAACCTGACCCTTAGCCCGGCGGAAAGAACCGCACGTCTGACCGGTGACCTCCGGATTGGTATCCCGGTTGTGATCACCGGTGAGTCGGGCGTGGTGCTGGTCGTTGCGGCCGAGGCGCTGGGGCGGGAAAGACTGGCAGAGCTGCGCGCGTTGGGTCCCCTGCACCTGACCCTGACGGCCCGGCGCGCCGAGACGTTGCGCACCCCGGCTTATGACGGCGATCTGGTGCGGCTGTCAGTGCCAGCGGATGTGGGCATTGATTGGTTGCGGGCCATGGCCGACCCGTCGCGCGATATGGACAACCCGATGAAGGGGCCGTTCCGGTCGGTGCGCGACGGTGCGCCGGACCTGCACCGTGCCGCGATTGCATTGGCGAAACGCGCCAAGCTCCTGCCCGCGGTGGTCGTTGTCCTCGTTGATGCCGCCCCCGGCGGATTGATGCAGGCCGACGCCGCCGACATCCTGTCGCACGAACAGCTCATCGATATGTCCGAAATCGCCGCCGCCCGTGTGCCGCTGGCGGTGGGCGAAAGCCGGGTCCATGTCTTCCGTCCCCGCGATGGAGGAGAGGAACATTACGCCATCGAAATCGGCCAACCGACGCGCGACAAGCCGGTGCTGACGCGCCTGCATTCAGCCTGTTTCACCGGCGATCTGATCGGTTCGCTCAAATGCGATTGCGGGCCGCAATTGCGCAGCGCGCTGGCACAGATCGGGACCGAAGGGTCGGGCGTGTTGCTGTATATGAATCAAGAGGGGCGCGGGATCGGCCTTGCCAACAAGCTGCGCGCTTATGCACTTCAGGATCAGGGATTCGATACGGTAGAGGCGAACCACCGTCTGGGCTTCGAAGATGACGAACGCGATTTCCGCCTTGGCGCTGATATCCTGAAACGGTTGGGCTTCAGTGCTGTGCGGCTGATGACCAATAACCCGCGCAAGGTGGATATGATGTCCGGCTGCGGTTTGCAGGTGGTCGAACGGGTCCCGTTGAAGGTTGGTGAAACGGCTGAAAACCGCGACTATCTCGCGACCAAAGCCGCCAAAAGCGGACATTTATTGTGATGAGCCGCGCTATTTTGGAACAGGCCCTGTCCCTGTCCGCCACTGCTACCACCGATTTTGACCTCAACCCCGAGGTCGTCGCGGCCCTGCCACCCGACCGCAAACTTCGCCCGGCGGCGGTGATGATTCCGATCCGGAAAGGGGAGGCTGGGTTGGAGGTGCTGCTGACCAAACGTGCCTCGCACTTGAAACATCATCCGGGGCAGGTGGCATTTCCTGGGGGCAAGGTCGAAGAAAGCGAAACCCCCTGGCAGGCGGCGCTTCGCGAAGCGGGTGAAGAAATCGCCTTGCCGCATAAGTCTGCAACCTTGCTCGGCACGCTTCCCAGCCACGAAACCATCACCGGGTTTATCGTCACGCCGCATGTGGCGATCGTGGAACCGTTCGAACCCATCCCCGAAGCCGGTGAGGTCGACGAGGTTTTTACCGTCCCCCTTCAATTTCTGTTGACCCCTGAAAACTTCACCATCCAACATCGAATGTGGCGGGCCAAACCGCGCTACTATTACACTATCCCCTATGGCCCCTATTACATTTGGGGCGCTACCGCGCGGATCTTGCGCGGGCTTGCGGAAAGGGTGGCGCGATGCGGGTAGTTGGTGACTGGCTGGAAGCGGCGGAAACACAAGCCGTGCTGCATCTACTGAACGATGCAGGGTACGATGCCTTCTGCGTCGGCGGCTGTGTGCGCAACGCGCTGCTGGGCGTGCCCGTCGCCGATGTGGACATTGCGACGGACGCTGAACCCGCGCGGGTCGCTGAACTGGCCGAAGCGGCGGGGATGAAGGTGGTGCCGACCGGCATTGACCATGGCACGGTGACCGTCATCACCAATTCCGCCCCGTTCGAGGTTACAACCTATCGCAAGGACGTCGAAACCGACGGCCGACGCGCCGTCATCGCCCACACCACGGATATTACCGAGGACGCCAAACGCCGCGATTTCACGGTCAACGCGCTTTATGTGCAGGCCGATGGAACGCTGGTCGATCCGTTGGGCGGCTACCCCGATATCGAAGCGCGGCGCATCCGTTTCATCGACAATCCTGAAGACCGTATCCGCGAGGATTACCTGCGCATCCTCCGTTTCTTCCGCTTCCATGCATGGTATGGCGCGGATGGTCCCGACCCCGATGGGCTGTCCGCCTGTGCGGCACTGGCTGATGGTATCGACAGTCTGTCCAAGGAACGGATCGGGGCAGAGATGGCCAAACTCCTGTCCGCCCCCAACCCTGCTCCGGTCATTGCAACGATGGCGGGAACGGGCATTCTGGCACGGGTGATTGCAGGGGCCGACATAACCGCTCTTGCGCCCTTGATCCATATCGAACAGTCACTGAATGTGCCGCCCCGTTGGCAACGGCGTCTGGCGGCGCTGGGCGGAAACGGTGTTGCACGCGCGCTGCGGCTGTCGCGCAAGGACGCAGACCATTTGAAAAAGATCGCCAATGTAGCAGGAGCGGTGGCCCAATCCGCCTATCGCTATGGGGCGGCAGCGACCCTTGATGCAAAATTGATAGAGTCGGCAAGCCTTGGGCTTTCCCCCGATCCCACCCTACTGACGGAGGTCGACCGAGGCGCTGCGGCCGTCTTTCCAGTCAAGGCGGCTGACCTGATGGATCGGATGGGCACTGGTCCCAAACTGGGGGCCGAATTGCGTCGACTGGAAGATCTATGGTTGCAATCGGACTTTGCGTTGACAAAATCCGAGCTTATGGCGCTGTAATAAAGCAAACGATTTAGCTAAGGGCGCGATAAGCCGCCATGAAGCGGGCCTTTACCCCATCATCATCAACACCGGTGCAGACCGAAACCAACGGAGTCGAAGCGCCGGGCGCAGGTTGCGTTTCCCCACGCCGTTCGCCGTCTAGTATTACCGATAGCGGCATATCGCGCGTCTGGAAATGATGGGGATAGGCGGCCGCGATGACGGCTGCAGGATCGTGCAAGTGACACCCCTCGGTCAGCCCGACGCTGGCGTAGAAATCGAGGTAAAAGCTGCTGATTGCCTTTATGAATCCTCCGGTTTTGGGGGCATAGGCTTTCAGTTTGTCGAAATCCTGTGAGGTGCAGATGATGTCGTGCGTCACGTCCAGCCCCACCATCACCACGGGCCAGTCGGCGGCAAAGACCTCGGCAGCGGCGTGCGGGTCGTGGAAGATATTGGCCTCGGCAAATTGGGTGATATTTCCCCCGACTTCGGCAGAGCCGCCCATGATGACAACTTTGCCAGCCGTATGGGCAATATGCGGGTCGAGCCGCAGCGCATGCGCGAGGTTGGTAAGCGGGCCGATGGCGCAGATGACGACTTCTCCGGGGTTTTCAGAACAGGTCCGGCACAGGAATTCTGCCGCAGACTCGGAAATCGCTTTGCCAGATGGTGTTGGGGCAGGCAGACCGCCGAACCCTTCGGCGCCGTGCACCTGATGAGACGGCGGATCAAGCGGGATTTCTAGGGGTTTCGCGGCCCCTTCCGCCACCGGGCAGTTCAGGTCCAACATTTCGACCAGGTGCAAAGCATTGCGGGTGCCTTGTTCGACATAGACATTGCCAAATACGGTGGTCAGGCCGATCACTTCGATATTTGGGTCCGCAGCGGCATAGGCAATCGCCATCGCGTCGTCGATGCCGGGATCGGTGTCGATGATCATTTTGACGGTCATGAATGGTCCTTTAGGAATTGCGCGACTTCGTCGGCAGTCGGGATGGCAACGGCGGCACCGGGGCGGGTGACTTGGATGGCAGCCGCAGCGGAAGCATGGCGGAGGGCGTGTGTTGCCGGATCGCCCGCATCCAATCCGGACATCAGATAGCCCAGAAACGTGTCCCCTGCACCAGTGGTATCCACAGGCGTGACTTTAAACGCAGGAGCGGAGGTTTCGGTGTCTGCCTTCAGCACCGCACCTTCATCGCCTTTGGTGATCAGCAGCATCGGGACGGTGATCTGGCCCAATGCCTTGGTCAGTTGCGCCGCTTCGATTTCGTTCACCGCGAGCAAGTCGGTATGCGGCAGAATGTCGGCCACCGCGTCCGCATCAAACGGGGCGGCGGAATAGGCGACACGCATGCCCTTGGCTCGTGCGGCTTGTGCCGTATAGACGCCAAGGTTGGTCTCGTTTTGCAGGATCAGCCAGTCGCCTTTGCCAGCGCCATCCAGCGCTGCATCGATCATGGCTTCCGTAAGCGCCCGGTTCGCGCCAGGAAACAGGACGATCGCGTTCTCTCCGCCGTCATCCACATTGATGATTGCATGGCCCGTTGGCGTGTCGAGCGTCGCAACCGCCCGCACGTCGACGCCCGCCTCGCGCAGCCCTTCAACGGCCCAGCCACCCTCTGGCCCCACGGCACCGATATGGCGCACATCGCCCCCCGCGCGGCCAATCGCAATCGACTGGTTCGCCCCCTTGCCGCCCAGACCCGAGGTGAAGTTTGTCGAGGTCAAAGTCTCTCCGGGCGCGGGCAGATGCGGGACGCGGTAAACATGGTCAATATTGATCGAGCCGAGGTTGTAAATGGTCATCAGCCGACCTTACACGCCGCCATCACCGCCATGTTGAGGATGTCGTTGACGGTCGAGGTGGCCGAGCACACTTTGATCTGCTTATCGACCCCGGTCAGGATCGGTCCAATCACCGTCGCCCCGGCCATTTCCTGTAACAGCTTTGTGGAAATCGACGCCGAATGCCGTGCGGGCACCACCAGTATATTTGCTGGGCCGGACAGGCGGCAGAATGGGTAGTGTTTCATCACCTCGGGGTTCAACGCGACATCGACGGACATCTCGCCCTCATATTCGAAATCGGGTTTGCGGGCGTCCAGCACTTTCACGGCCTCGGTCATCTTCTCGGCGCGTTCGGAAATCGGGAAGCCGAAATTCGAGAAACTCGCCATCGCGACACGCGGTTCCAGCCCCAAATTGCGGGCCACTGCCGCCGAGCGTTCAGCGATATCCGCCAGATCATTTGCATCCGGCCATTCATGAACCAGCGTATCAGCGACCAGCACCATACGTCCGCGATGCAGAAGCGCCGTCACCCCCACCGCCCCGTCACCGGGCGAAGCATCAAACACATGGTTGATTGCCGTCATCACATGCGCGGCCTTGCGGGTTGCGCCCGTTACCACGCCATCGACATGGTCATGCGCCAGCATCAGGGCCGAGAACACGTGCCGATCGCGGCTGGCAAGGATATGGCAATCCTTCTGATCGAACCCTTTGCGTTGCAGGCGCTTGTAAAGGAAGGATTTATATTCCTCTAGATTGTCGATCAAGGCGGCGTTCGTCACCTCGATCTCATCCATCGCTTCGGGCATGCCGGCTTCGGTCAGGAACTGCTTCACCTGTTCCGGGCGGCCACAGACGATCGCCTTGCCAAGGCCAGCGCGCTGGTAAGACACGGCGGCACGCACCACACGGGGGTCGTCGCCTTCGGCAAAAAGGATTTTGGCTTGCGTGTTTCGGGCGCGGTCATAGAGCGAACGAAGGATCGAAGCGGTTGGGTCCAGACGTTCCTTCAGCGCGTTGGTATAGGCCTCCATATCCGCAATCGGACGTCGAGCAACACCGGTATCCATTCCCGCCTTGGCGACGGCGGGCGGGATCACATAGATCAGGCGCGGATCGAACGGGGTCGGGATGATATAGTCGCGCCCAAAGGTCAGGTTGGTGCCGTACGCCAGCGCCACTTCGTCCGGCACGTCCTCGCGGGCGAGCGCAGCGAGCGCCTCGGCACAGGCGATTTTCATTTCGTCATTGATGGCGCGGGCGTGGATGTCGAGCGCCCCACGGAACAGATACGGGAAACCCAGCACGTTGTTGACCTGATTGGGATAGTCCGAACGGCCTGTCGCCACAATCGCGTCTTCGCGCACGGCGTGGGCATCTTCGGGCGTGATTTCCGGGTCGGGGTTGGCCATCGCGAAAATGACCGGATTGTCGTTCATGCTGCGGACCATATCTTGCGTCACGGCCCCTTTTGCCGACACGCCAAGGAATACGTCCGCGCCCTTCATCGCCTCCTCCAGCGTGCGGAGGTCGGTTTTGGCCGCATGCGCCGATTTCCACTGGTTCATCCCCTCGGTCCGGCCTTGGTAGATGACGCCCTTCGTGTCGCACATGATGCAATTGTTATGCTTCGCGCCCATCGCCTTGACCAGTTCCAAACAGGCGATTCCGGCCGCCCCTGCGCCGTTGAGCACGATCCGGCAATCCTCGATCTTCTTCCCCGAAATATGCAGCGCATTGATCAAGCCAGCGGCACAGATCACCGCCGTGCCATGCTGATCGTCATGGAACACGGGGATGTCCATTTCTTCCTTCAGGCGCTGCTCGATGATGAAGCATTCGGGGGCCTTGATATCTTCGAGGTTCACGCCGCCAAAGGTTGGGCCCATCAGGCGGACGGCTGTGATGATTTCCTCGGGGTCTTCGGTGTCGAGTTCAATGTCGATGGCGTTCACATCGGCAAACCGTTTGAACAGAACCGCTTTCCCCTCCATCACCGGCTTCGATGCCAGCGCGCCGAGGTTCCCCATCCCCAAAATGGCCGACCCGTTCGAGATCACCGCGACCAGATTTCCCTTGGTCGTATAGTCATAGGCCGTCGCCGGATCATCCGCGATCGCCTGCACAGGCACCGCAACACCGGGCGAATAGGCCAGCGACAGGTCCCGCTGCGTCGCCATCGGGGTGGAGGCGTTAATCTCTATCTTCCCCGGGGTCGGCTCCAGATGATAAGTGAGCGCTTCTTTGTCGGTAACTTTGTTTCCGGCCATGATGTATCTTTCGTGGTGGTTAGGCTGCGAGCCGGAACCTTACACATAAGTGAAACAAGGGGGCAAGGGCGGAGTCACCGCGCCCGTAACCGATAGGCCATCAGGCTGCCGTCGGGGTTTATGGTGGCGCGGACCTCGGCCTGTTGGCCGATGGTCAGGCGATCCTCCACCCGTGTGTTCGGGGTAACTCTGAACGGCACGCCGTCGATTTCGTTTTCGCCCGTCACCAGCCCCCGGAAACGGACATAGCCGGTGGGAATGGCCGATGGGGCGCCGTCATCATCCATCGCGCCATTGGCGATCCAGTCGCGGATGAGGGCGATCTCCGCGTCCGACAGATAAGGCGGGCCGTCGAACGGCATGCGAGGGTCGGCCAGCCCTTCGATCCGCCGCCAGATTTCGCTTGCCTGCGGATTACCCGGGATCAGGACCACGCGCTCGCCCCCGGCCAGCATGTCGGCCAGCGAGGTCAGACGCAGCCCCTCGGGCGGGGCGGTATAGCGGCCATTGTCAGAATGGCAGACGATGCAGCGTTGTTTGAAGATGGGTTCAACGTCGCGGTATGTGATGATGCCGTCATCAGGGGCGGTTTCGGCGATGATGCTTTCGCCATCCTGTTCTGCACCGGCGGCGATCCAGCGTTCGACCAGTGCGATTTGGACATCGTCAAGAAACGGCGGACCGTCGAGCGGCATTTGTGGGGTGGATTGCCCGCGCAGACGGCGGATGATTTCGGACCCGGCGGGATCGCCTGGGGTGACGACCGACCCCATAAACGACCCGTTCATCAGCCCGTCATAGCTGTCGAGCGACAAGCCCAGCGGCGCCCCGCTACCGGAATGGCAAATAATGCAGCGTTCGGTCAGCAGGGCAGAGACTTGCGGCCATAGTGGTTCCTGCGCCTGTGCCGTTGTGCCCAGAAACGCCAGAACCCAGATGAACCGCATATTACCCTCCGCCGATCAGTATCCCGGCAGCTAACACCAGCCCGCCGCCCAGAACAACCTGGAAGATCGCACGGGCGTAAGAGGTTTCCATATAGCGGTTCTGGATCCACGCAATCGCCCACAGTTCGACGAATACGACGATGAAGGCGATGATCGTGGCGGTCCAGAAATCGGGGATCAGGTAAGGGAGTGCATGGCCCAAACCGCCGACCGCCGTCATGATGCCAGAGGCCAGCCCGCGCTTGATGGGCGAGCCGCGACCCGAGATGACGCCGTCATCATGCGCGGCCTCGGTAAAGCCCATCGAAATCCCGGCACCGACGGACGCGGCCAGACCGACAAGGAACGTCGTCCACGGGTCCTGCGTCGCGAAGGCCGTCGCGAAGATCGGGGCCAGCGTGGACACCGACCCGTCCATCAGCCCCGCAAGGCCCGGCTGCACCCATGTCAGCACAAACTGGCGATGGGCGGTGGCCTTTTCATCCTCGCCCGCTTTGCCCTCCAACTCCTCGGTCAACTCGCCCGCGGTTTTGGCGTGTCCAGCTTCGGCAGCGGCCAGATCGCCCAGCAATTTGCGGGTGTCCGGATCGCTACTGCGCTGCGCGGCGGCGAGGTAGAAATTATGCGCGTCTTGCTCCATCTTGCGGGCTTCTTCGCGGATACGTTCCAATCCCAAATTCTGTACCAGCCAGACGGGGCGGCGATTGTAATAGCCCGCGACATGTTCACGCCGGATCAGGGGGATCGTGTCGCCGAACCGCTTGGTAAAGGCGTCGATCAGACGATGGCGATGTGCATTCTCCTCGGCCACCATTTCATCGAACACGGCGGCAGAGGCGGGGAAATCATCGCGCAGTTCGGCGGCGTAGGTCGCGTAAATTCGCGCGTCGTCCTCTTCGGACGAAATGGCGAGCGCCAGAATCTCGGCCTCGGACAGGTCCTTGAAATGGCGGCGGTTGGTCAGGGATTGCAGCATGTCGGCCCCTATTTTTAGAATTATTCTAAACTAATAGCTTCAGTCCCGATCTGCAAGTTTTCTCACATACCTTGCCGATCTGGCCCGTCACGCTAAGGTTAACGCAACAATCAGGGGGCCAACTATGACCAAGATCAAACTTGCGACTGCCGTCGCACTCGGCAGTATTGCCACATCCGCCTACGCCGTCGATCCATGTCTGGTCGGTATGTGGGAACCCGATTACCTGCAATTTGGCGAGCAGATGATGGACGTGATGGATGCTGAGGAGGTGTCCATCACCGGCGAGGCGCTGATGACAATTTTCGACACGGGCGACGGACAATATGACATTGCGGGTCTGACCATCGGCACCAAAGTCGAAGGGGTGCCGCCCACGGACGTGACCCTTGTCGGGCGTGGCGAATTCAGCGTCGTGGCGGAGGGCGAGGATTTCTTTTTCACCATGGGCGATTTCGCCTACACCGCCACGGCCAGTGTGAAAATGCCGGGGATGGAGGCGATGGTGATGGAAATCCCCGTCACCGATGAAATGGCCCCGATAGGTGCGGCAGCGGGTCTCTATACCTGCACGGATACCGAGCTGCTGTTCGAACCAATCCGGGGCGATGACGGCACGGTCGGCACCATCATCCAAAAATGGTTCCGCCTGTGATTTGAGCGGTTTTCCTGTCCCCCACGGCATGCTAGCAATAGCGCCAAACAGGGGGGTCGATGGCGGCGACGGACAGCAATGTAACGCCCATGATGGCGCAGTTTCTGGAGATCAAGGATCGCTATCCGGACGCTCTGCTATTCTATCGCATGGGCGATTTTTACGAGATGTTCTTTGACGACGCCATTGCCGCCGCCGAGGCGCTGGATATTGCCCTCACCAAACGCGGCAAGCATCTGGGTGAGGATATCGCCATGTGCGGCGTCCCCCATCATGCCGCCGAGGGGTATTTGCTGACCCTTATTCGTAAAGGGTTCCGCGTCGCGATTGCCGAACAGATGGAGGACCCCGCAGAGGCGAAGAAACGTGGGTATAAGGCCGTTGTGAAGCGTGACGTCGTGCGACTGGTGACGCCGGGGACCTTGACCGAGGATTCGCTGCTGGATGCGCGGCGGCACAACTTTCTGGCGGCTGTCGCGCAGGTCCGGGATCAGATGGCGATTGCGTGGGTCGATGTCTCGACCGGGGATTTTCACGTCGCACCCATTACCCGCGCCAGCCTGTCCCCCACCATCGCCCGCCTCGCCCCGCGCGAGGTGCTGATGTCCGACAGCACGGCAGAGGAGTATCGCCCGGTGGTCGAGGATATGGGGGCGACCCTGACTCCCATGGCTGCGGCGTCCTTTGACAGCACGGCGGCCGAGGGGCGGTTGCATGATCTGTTCAAAGTGAAATCGTTGGATGCGTTTGGCACGTTTGATCGCGCTGAAACCGCCGCGATGGGCGCGATTGTTGATTATCTGGAGATCACGCAGCGCGGAAAACTGCCCCTGCTGCGCCCACCGGTCAAGGAAGCCCAAGGCGGCACGATGCAGATCGACGCGGCCACACGGCGCAATCTGGAGCTGACGCGTACCCTGTCGGGGGAGCGCGCGGGATCGCTGCTGGCAACGATTGACCGGACGGTGACGGGGGGCGGCGCGCGGTTGTTGCAGGTGCGGCTGACCAGCCCCTCCACCGATTTGGCCGAAATCGCGGATCGCCATGACGCGGTTGCGTTCTTTGTTGAAGATCGTCTGGCCGCGCAGGACACGCGGGATGCGCTGCGCAAAGTGCCGGACATGGAACGCGCGCTGTCGCGGCTGGCGCTGGATCGGGGTGGCCCGCGCGATCTGGCGGCCTTGCGCGATGGCTTGGCACAGGCGGGGGCGTTAGCTGGCACCCTCGGCAGCGGATCACTGCCCCCGCGCCTAAACGCCGCGATTGCCGATATGCAAGGCCACGATTCGCTGGTCGATCTGCTGGATTCCGCATTGGTCGCCGAGCCGCCCTTGCTGGCGCGGGATGGCGGCTTTTTGGCGGATGGGTTCAACACTGATCTGGACGAGGCGCGCAAGCTGCGGGACGAGGGGCGGTCGGTGATCGCCGGTATGCAGGCGGAGTATGTCGAGACGACCGGCATCGGATCGCTAAAGATCAAGCATAATAACGTGCTGGGCTATTTCATCGAAACGACCGCGAACCATGCGGACAAAATGCTGTCCGAGCCTTTTTCTGAAACCTTCATCCACCGCCAGACGACGGCCAATCAGGTGCGGTTCACAACGGTGCCGCTGTCAGAGATGGAGACGAAAATCCTTAACGCCGGAGGGCGGGCGCTCGAACTGGAGAAAGGCATTTTTGCCGATTTACGGGCTGCCGTAATGGCTGAGGCCGCGCAGATTGCACAAGCGGCCAAGGCACTGGCCGAGGTAGATCTGGCGGCAGCACTTGCTGACCTCGCCGTGGGGGAGGATTGGGTGCGGCCCACCATGACCGCCACGCGCGATTTTCGGATTGAGGGCGGTCGCCACCCGGTGGTGGAGGCCGCGTTGCGCCGCGCGGGGGAAAGTTTTGTCGCCAATGATTGTGACCTGTCCGACCGTCAAGTCTGGCTGCTGACCGGGCCAAACATGGCAGGTAAATCAACATTCCTGCGCCAGAATGCGCTTATCGCGCTGCTGGCACAGATGGGCGCTTATGTTCCGGCAACTTCGGCCCATATCGGCATGGTGGATCAACTGTTCAGCCGTGTCGGTGCTGCAGATGATCTGGCGCGCGGACGCTCCACCTTCATGGTAGAGATGGTCGAAACGGCAGCGATATTGAATCAGGCGGGCGAGCGGGCGCTGGTGATTTTGGATGAAATCGGGCGTGGCACATCCACCTATGACGGTCTGTCGATTGCGTGGGCGACGCTCGAAAACCTGCATGACGTCAACAAATGCCGGACGCTATTCGCGACGCACTACCACGAACTGACCGCATTGGCCGCGAAGCTGGAAGGCCTGCGCAACGCCACCGTCGCCGTGCGCGAATGGGAAGGTGACGTCGTGTTCCTGCACGAGGTGCGCGAAGGCGCGGCGGATCGGTCCTATGGCGTGCAGGTGGCGAAACTGGCCGGGTTGCCGCCCGCGGTGGTCGAACGTGCCCGCGTGGTGCTGGAAGCGCTGGAGAAGGGCGACCGCGAGGGGGGCGGTAAGGCCGAGACACTGATTGACGATTTGCCCCTGTTCAGCGCGACACCTGCGCCGATCTCGCAGCCAACCAAGCCGTCCGAGGTGGAGGATCGGTTAAAGGATATTCTGCCGGATGAGCTGACGCCGAAGGACGCGCTGGCGCTGATTTACGAATTGCGGGATTTGTTGAAAAGTTAACCGCTCACGGCGCAAGCCGATGGGCTGGTGCTTTCACAATGGGGTGAAAAGTTCGAAGGTAAGAGGCGACGGCACCATAAAGTGCCAAAAACAAGCAGGGCGGCGCCATCCCACGGTCAGGCGCCCGCCCTTATATCACAAACGGGGTCGTTACACCTCCGGCTTTGGCGTTCCCGCATTGCCACCGGCCCACTTCACGGCGCGATCTTTTAGCTTCATGAATTTTTTCGAAACATTCGCCAGATGCCCTTCCCAGACCGGGTCGGGGGTTTGATCCTCGATCACCTCGAAATACACCTGCATCATGCAGGCCAGCGCGAACGGGTCCAGCAGGGCCTTTTTCACTGCCCACGCAAAGATCAGCGCGAATACGAACCCACCTGCCGACCATGCGCCCGGGATCAGCCAGACGAAAAACGCCGCCGGGGCCAGCATCAGCAGGAACACCACGAAGGACAGCACATACAGGAACAATGCCAGAAACGCCGCGTTCTTGATGATATGTTTGGAGTTCTGGGCATAATAGACCAACCCCTCCTGCGCGGTTTCCCACGGGTTGTCGGCGTCTTTCTTGATGATATAGGCGAGGATGATTTCGTCCAAAAACCCAACCGCAACCTTCAAGAAGGCTTTGATCACGCCAACGATATTCTGCAACGCCGGGATCGGGATCAGCGAGGCGATCCCTTCCAGCATACCCGTGACCATCCGGATCACGCCGGTGATCAGCTGGTCCATCGCGAACAGGATATTCGCCTCCTTAAAGCGGTCTTTCACGATTTTCTGGGCATATTCGATTTGTCCGCGTCCGCCCGGCAGCTCCTTGCCTTGCATGATTTCCAGCATCACGGCGATATGCCCGGCCTTGACCATGTAAAGCAAATATTCCCGTAGGAAATACAGCACCCCGGCGGCCAGTGCGAAGCCGATGCCGCCACCATAGAAAATCGCGCCGGCGCGGAATTCCTCGTCACCGAACGCGCCGATACCCCAGCCGATGCCTGCGCCCGTCCCGGTGGCCAGCACGAAGGCGACCGAGATGCCAAAATACACGAGAACCCGGAAAATCACAAACGGCAGGGTCTTGAACATCAGACCCATCGCCTTGGACATGGAGAAATCCCACATGTTTAGCCCCCTGCTTAAATCCGCGCCAGTATAGCCAAAGAAATTGTGACGACAAGCTGTTGACGTTTCACGCCCTTACGCCATCTTGTGTTGGGAAAGGGCGGTTTATGGCGGAAATCCAGATCGATATGTTACAATCCATCGACGGGATCGACGCCGCCGACTGGGACCGCTTTGCCGGGGTTGCACCGTTTGATCCCTTTACCAGCCATCGCTTCCTGAAAGCGCTAGAGGATAGCGGTTCTGTCGGCGGACGTTCGGGCTGGCAGCCCTATCACCTGGTCGCCCGTGCCGAGGGCGAGGTGATCGGGGTTATGCCGCTATATGCCAAAAGCCACTCGCAAGGGGAATATATCTTCGACCACAGTTTTGCGCATGCCTATGAACAGGCGGGCGGGCGCTATTATCCGAAGCTGCAATGCGCCGTGCCCTTTACCCCGGCAACCGGGCGGCGGATTTTGGCGGATACGGACATCGCACGACGCGCGCTACTGGATGGGGCGATGCAGCTGACGCGGAATAACCACTTGTCGTCCTTCCATGTAACCTTCTGCACGGGCGAGGAATATGAATTTGGCGGCGAGCTGGGACTGTTGCAGCGCATGACTCAGCAATTTCACTGGGAAAATGACGGTTACACGAATTTCGACGCCTTCCTGGCCGACCTCTCCAGCCGTAAGCGCAAAAATATCCGCAAGGAACGTGCCACCGCGCAGGCGTTTGGCGGGAAAATCGTGCAGTTGACCGGGGATGTTATCGAACCTCATCATTGGGATGCCTTCTGGCAATTTTATCAGGACACAGGCAGTCGCAAATGGGGGCGGCCATATCTGACGCGCGAATTTTTCGACTGTGCGCAGGCCACTTTGCGCAACGATATCCTGCTGGTGCTAGCGGAACGCGAGGGGCGCTATATAGCCGGAGCGCTGAATTTCATCGGGGGCGAGACCCTGTTTGGCCGTTATTGGGGCTGTGTCGAGGATCACTCCTGCCTGCATTTTGAACTGTGTTACTATCAGGCGATTGACTACGCGATTGCCCATGGTTTGCGGGTGGAGGCCGGGGCGCAGGGGGAACATAAGCTGGCGCGGGGCTATCTGCCCTCGCCTGTCTACTCACTGCATTACATGCCCGATGAGGGTTTCCGCCGCGCGGTTGACGAATATCTGCGCCACGAACGCGACGCGGTGGGGGAGGATATCGAGATCATGACCAGTTATGGCCCTTTTCGCAAAGTGGAGGATGCTGAATGATGTCCCCGAAACTGACCGATGCCGAACGCACCAACCATCTGCCCGATCTTTTTGCCGCCGGCTGGGAACCGATGGCGGAACGTGACGGGCTGACCAAAACCTTTACATTCGCCGATTTTCGCGCCGCTTTTGGTTGGATGACACAGGTCGCCCTGTTGGCCGAGAAAATGAACCACCACCCCGAATGGACCAACGTCTATAACCGCGTCACGGTCACACTGATCAGCCATGATGTGAACGGTCTGTCGATGCGCGATGTCGAGATGGCGCGGACAATGGATGATCTGGCCGGATGAAGTCGGCTCAACAGGCGATTTCCATCTGGCAACTGACCGATGTAACCCCCTTGGCGGATACACCCACCAGTGCCGTCTATCGCGCCAACAGCCCCGATCACGGCGCGGTCGTGCTGAAACTTCTGAAACCTTATGGCGCGGATGAAATGCTGGGCGTGAGTCTGATGCAGTGGCTGAATGGTAAGGGGGCGGCGCGGATTTATGGCGTCAATGATCAGGTGATCCTGATGGAATATGTCCCCGGTGAAACGCTGGGGGATGTGGTGCGTGCTGGCGGGGATACCACCGCGATTGGGGTGATTTGTGACCTGATCCCGCACCTACACAAACACCGCCCGACCCCCCCGTCATTGCGTCCGCTTCGCGCGCAATTCGCCGATCTACTGACTCATGACCCGGCAATCTGGCCCGACGCAAGTCGCGAGGATATTCGATATGCGACGCAGCTTGCCGAACGGATGTTAGCAGACGATCATGCAACCCCGCTTCACGGCGATTTCCACCATGACAATATTTTGCTGGCGGATCGCGGTTGGCTGGTGATCGACCCCAAGGGCCTGATTGGTGATCCGGTCTATGAAACCGCCAACCTGTTCCAGAACCCCGTTGGTGCCCCCGATCTGGTGAAGAACCCCGCGCGTATTGACCATCTGGCGACGGCATTGGCGAACGGATTGGGATGGGACCGCCAGCGTATTCTTGGTTGGGCCATCGCCCACGGCGCGATTTCGGCCTGTTGGAATGTGAACGCGGGGAATGATCCGTCATTTCAGCTTTCGCTTTTGCCAACCCTGATTTCTGCCTATCTTGCCAATGCAGACACGCAGCCCTAGGTTGCCGCAAATTCGGAGGGCTTCATGGCAGGAATTATCGTCATTGGCGCGGGACAGGCGGGGGCTTCGCTGGTCGCGAAATTGCGAGTGCTTGGCTATGATGGCGCGCTAACGCTTATAGGCGACGAGCCGGTTCTGCCTTATCAACGTCCCCCGCTGTCCAAGAAATACATGCTGGGCGAAATGTCGGAGGAGCGGTTATACCTGCGCCCCCAAAGCTACTACGAAGATCAAAATATCGCGGTGATTACTGGTGCCAAGGTTGTGGCAATTGATCGGGCGGCAAAATCCGTGCGGCTGTCGGATCAGCGGGTATTGTCATATGACAAGCTGGCGCTGACAACAGGGTCACATCCGCGACGTTTACCGCCCGAAATCGGCGGTGATCTTGGTGGCGTTTTCACGGTGCGTACGCTTGCGGATGCTGACGCGATGGCCCCCTATTTCGTTAGCGGAAAACGTGCCCTGATCATTGGTGGCGGCTATATCGGGCTAGAGGCGGCAGCGGTCGCCGCTCAGCGCGGTGTCAAGGTGACGCTGGTCGAAATGGCTGACCGAATATTGCAGCGCGTCGCGGCCATGGAAACATCCGATTATTTCCGTGCGATTCATACTTCGCACGGGGTGGATATTCGCGAAGGTGTCGGGCTGGTGCGTTTGACAGGTGATAGGCATGTCAACACGGCGGAACTGACCGACGGAACGATTCTGTCGATTGATTTCGCCGTCGTTGGCGTGGGGATTACACCCGCAACCGAACTGGCCGAGTCGGCGGGGCTGACGATTGATAACGGGATCGCGGTTGATGGGCGGGGGCAGACCTCGGACCCCGCGATTTATGCCGCCGGGGATTGCACGAGTTTTCCGTATCAAGGCGGGCGTATCCGTCTGGAATCCGTCCCTAACGCCATTGATCAGGCCGAAGCCACCGCCGCCGCCATGCAGGGCGGCGATCAGGCCTATGTCGCCAAACCATGGTTTTGGTCAGACCAATATGACGTGAAGCTGCAAATCGCCGGGCTGAACACCGGCTATGACCGCGTGGTGACACGGCAGGCGGAGGGGGCGACCTCCTTCTGGTATTACCGTGGCAATACGCTTCTGGCCGTGGACGCCATGAACGACCCGCGCGCCTATATGGTTGGCAAACGGCTGATCGAGGGCGGAAAATCCCCCGCCCCCGATGAGATTGCGGATCCAATTACGGACCTTAAATCCCTGCTTTAATCCATCTTCAACCCACTGGCTTGCCGGATCGCACGCTGAACGGGCGACGGGGGAAGTGTGGGGTCAAATGATCCCGTTGGCAAAAGGGCAGGCTGCGCCATGACTTTAGGCGTCTGCCCCTTATGGCTTTGCGCGGCGTGCACAAGGAACGGATGACACAGATACACCGTGCCCGCCGGTCCTGTCGCCAAAACCTCCGGACAAGTCGCGCTGCTGGCAAAGCCGTCGGCGGCCAGATTCCGCAATGTCATCCCGCCCTCTCCATGGGGCAGCAATTGCCGCGCGATGATGTGGTGAGAGCCAACCCTGATCCGTGTGGGCGCGTCCAATTCCGACACGTCCGAATACAGGAACAGCATCAAAAGCGCACGATGGTCGCTTTTGACATTGACCCGCCAGTTCAGGAAATCCGGATCCTCGGTCCCGAAGCTCATATCAACATGCCAGCCCGTGTCGCCCGGATCGTCGGGCACGGGAAACCGCACCGGAAACGTGCCAACCGCCGCAGGCGCGATCCAGCGACCGTCTCCGACCAGGGTGTCATAGGCCGCGTGGAGTTTCGGAGTATTGGCCGTCGCCACAATCGCGGTATCGGTTTGTATTCCCAGCCGCACGACCGGAGCAGTCCAAGTCGCCGGATCGTCAGGATCGGCGTCGATCTGCTGCCAAAGCAGCGTGCGCACGCGGGCGGCATCCTCTGCCGAAAAGGCACTGTCGATACGGACATAACCGTCATTGATAAATTGGGTGATTTGCCGGTCATCCAGACCGGAGATGTTGTGATGTTCCATAATAGTCTCCATCAGGCCAACGCGTTGGCGTGGCCGTTACCTTTCTGGCGCAAGGCGCCGATGACTGCGGAGATCAGCCCAGAAAGAAGGTGGAGGAAGATTTGAACATATACATCATCCAACGACTCTGGATCAGTGAATCCCAAAAGGCAAGGACAGACTTGTCAATGTCGGACGGCGATCATAGCGTGCCTGCGAACCGGAGGAGGGCGGAATGCGCATCATTGGCGGCAGATTTCGCGGCACGGCGCTTGCCGCAGTGGGCAAAGGCGACGCGGGGGCGCATTTGCGGCCGACAACCGACCGCACCCGCGAAAGCCTGTTTAACGTCCTGATGCATGGCTATGGGGTGGAGGGCTCGCGCGTGCTGGACCTTTTCGCCGGAACCGGGGCGCTGGGGCTGGAGGCGTTATCACGTGGTGCAACCCACACCACCTTTGTCGATGACGGGCGGGTCGCGCAAAAGCTGCTCTCCGAAAACATCGCGAAGCTACGGGTCGAAGATGAAACCACTGTCATCCGTCGCGACGCTACGCGACTGGGGGCAGGGGAGCCGCATGACCTGATCTTTCTGGATCCACCCTATGGCAAAGGGCTGGGGGAAAAGGCGCTGGCCGCGGCGCTGTCCGGCGGTTGGGTTGCAAAGGATGCCCTGATTGTGTGGGAGGAAGGCGGCGCGGTCACCCCTCCGCCTGATCTCATGCCGCTGGACGAGCGCAAATATGGCGACAGCACAATCCGCCTGTTCCGCCACGTCTGATCTTCCATTTTTTCCGAACCCCCCCATATATTCTTCAGGATTAACGAAGAGGGATTTTGTGAATGCTTGTCGATTATGGTGACCTGTCAAACCGCATTGCCGCGCTGGTCGACGGTGAACATGATGTTATCTCTAAAATGGCCACCATCGCGTGCGAGGTATACTTTGCCGACGACCGGTTCGACTGGGTCGGGTTTTACCGAAATGTCGGCAATGACACGCTGAAAATCGGTCCCTATCAGGGCGGGCATGGCTGCTTGACGATCCCGTTTTCCAAAGGGGTATGCGGGATGGCAGCGCGGACGAAATCGGTGCAACTGGTGCCGGATGTGGACAAATTCCCCGGCCATATCGCCTGTTCTTCATCCACGGAATCCGAACTTGTCCTGCCGGTCCTGAACCGTGCCGGGGAGTTGCTGGGGGTATTTGACCTCGACAGCAATCAGCGCGAGGCGTTCAAGCCAATGGATGCGGAAAATCTGTCTGTCATCCTTGCCAAAGCCTTTGCCTGAATCGCTCTCGCTACGTCACAAATTATTCGCTTGAACAGGTCCGTGACCTTGTGCGAAATTGTTGCATGACGATACATCCCTTAAAATCATGGGCCGACGTGGCCCCCAGATTGATCGACGTGGCCGCGGGCCGCGCCTTTGCTGACATGGTGATCCGTGGTGGGCGCTGGGTGAATGTGCACTCCCGCGAGGTAATTCCCGAGACCGATATCGCCGTTGCTGACGGACGTTTTGCCTATTGCGGGCCGGACGCGTCGGCGATGATCGGGCCGGACACGCAGGTGATCGAGGCCGAGGGGCGCTATATCATGCCCGGCCTGTGCGACGGTCACATGCATATCGAAAGCGGGATGCTGACGGTCACGCAGTTCTCCCGCGCCGTGATCCCGCATGGCACCACCACCATGTTTGTTGACCCGCACGAAATTGCCAATGTCATGGGGCTGGAAGGGGTCCGCCTGATGCATGACGAGGCGTTGGCGCAGCGGATCAACGTATTTGTTCAGATGCCCTCCTGCGCACCCTCGGCCCCCGGTTTGGAGACAACAGGGTTTGAAATCACCCCCGATGACGTGGCCGAGGCGATGGGCTGGCCGAATATCATCGGTCTGGGAGAGATGATGAATTTCCCCGGCGTGATCCATAACGATCCGAAGATGCTGGCGATCCTCGCCGCGACACAGCGGGCCGGTAAGGTGGTTGGGGGGCATTATGCCTCGCCCGACTTGGCTGGCTTCCATGCTTATGCCGCCGGGGGTCCGGCGGATGATCACGAAGGCACGTCCGAGGCTGATGCGATTGCCCGGGTGCGTCAAGGGATGCGGTCAATGATGCGGCTGGGCTCCGCCTGGTATGATGTTGAGGCGCAGGTGACTGCGGTGACGGAACGCGGGCTGGACCCGCGGAACTTTATCCTCTGCACCGACGATTGCCACTCCGGCACACTGGTCAACGACGGCCATATGAACCGCGTGGTGCGGCATGCGATTGATTGCGGGCTGGACCCGCTGATCGCGATCCAGATGGCGACGATCAACACGGCGACGCATTTCGGGTTGGAGCGAGAGCTGGGGTCCGTGACCCCGGGGCGGCGGGCGGATGTGATTTTAACGTCGGACTTGCGCACCCTGCCGATTGAAACGGTGATTGCCCATGGGCAAGTGATTGCGCGGGATGGTGAGATTATCGGCGAGGAGCCGCCCTTTGATTGGCCCGACAAGGCCCGTCAATCGGTCAATATGGCCCGCAATCTGGCAGCGGCGGATTTCGATATTACAGCGCCCGACGGCGCAAATAGCGTCAAAGCTCGCGTCATTGGCGTGGTCGAAAACCAAGCGCCGACGAAGGCATTGACGGCAGACCTCTCGGTCGAAAACGGCCTCGCCGTCGGGGACCCGGCGCAGGATGTGTGCCAGATCGCACTGGTCGAACGGCACCGCGCGACGGGTGGCGTGACGAATGCTTTCGTGAGCGGGTTTGGCTATACGGGGGACTGCGCCATCGCCTCAACCGTCGCGCATGACAGCCATCATATGATCGTCGTCGGCACGTCGAAAACCGATATGGCGCTGGCCGCGAACCGGCTGCGCGAGGTTGGCGGAGGCGTCACCGTGTTTAAGGACGGGCAGGAGTTAGCGCTCGTCAAACTGCCAATCGGCGGCTTGATGTCTGACGCCCCGGCAGCCGAGGTTGCCGCAGACGCCCAGGCCATCGTTGCCGCCATGAAGGCCTGCGGCTGCAAGCTGAACAACGCCTATATGCAGCATTCGCTGCTGGCGCTGGTTGTGATCCCAGAGTTGCGGATATCAGACATTGGACTGATCGACGTCACAACCTTTGAAGAAACACCCTTATTTTTGGAACATGAATGAACAATACTCTACATCCTCCGATCATCGCGCCGACTGCGGTGGAACCTGTCTATTTCGACGATGCGAAAGCCGCTGTGAAAGCGGTCCAAAAACTTTATGCCGACGCGACCGGGTTCTTGCGTCAGCATTTCAAAGCCATCATGGCAGGCGGGGAAATCAAAGGCCGATATCGCGCCTATTACCCACAAGTCATGATCACCACGACCACCTTTGCAAAGGTGGACAGCCGCCTGTCTTTTGGCCATGTGGCGGAACCGGGCACCTATCGGGCAACGCTAACGCGGCCTGATCTGTTTGAAAACTATCTGGAAATGCAACTGGGCCTGTTGTTGAAAAATCATGCGGTTCCGATTTCCGTTGGGTATTCGAATACCCCGATCCCACTGCATTTCGCGATGGAAGAAAACGCCCATGTCGAAGGCTCGATCGAGGACCGGTTGCAACAACCATTGCGTGATGTGTTTGATGTGCCCGATCTGGAAACCACCAATGATATGATCGTAAACGGGGAATCCGGGCTGGATCCCGACGGAATGCGAGCCCTGTCCCCGTTTACCGCGCAACGCGTGGACTATTCGCTGGCGCGTCTATCGCATTATACGGCGACCAGTCCCAGTATGTTCCAGAACCATGTGCTGTTCACCAACTATCAGTTTTACATGGATGAATTCCTGGAATTCGCCAAGTCGATGCTGAAGGAACCGAACTCTGGTTATGATGCTTTGATCGAACCGGGCAACGTGATCACGACAAAAGCGGGGACCAAAGGTGATCCGGTGGCAAAGCTGCCGCAGATGCCCACCTACCACCTGACGGCGCCGAACAATTCGGGGATCACCATGATCAATATCGGTGTCGGACCGTCAAACGCCAAAACCATCACCGACCATGTGGCCGTTTTGCGACCCCACGCATGGCTGATGCTGGGCCATTGCGCGGGGCTGCGCAATTCGCAATCCCTTGGCGACTATGTGCTGGCGCATGCCTATGTCCGTGAAGACCACGTTCTGGACGACGACCTGCCGACATGGGTCCCAATTCCAGCGCTCGCCGAAATTCAGGTCGCGCTGGAAGACGCGGTTGAAACGGTGACCGGTTACACCGGATTCGAGCTGAAAAAGATCATGCGGACGGGCACCGTCGCCACGATCGACAATCGAAACTGGGAATTGCGCGATCAATCCGGCCCCGTGCATCGGCTTTCGCTGTCCCGCGCCGTTGCGCTGGATATGGAAAGCGCGACGATTGCCGCGAATGGGTTCCGGTTCCGTGTGCCCTATGGGACACTTCTGTGCGTGTCGGACAAACCGCTCCATGGGGAGTTGAAACTGCCCGGCATGGCGACAGCGTTTTACAAACGACAAGTCGCGCAGCATTTGCAGATCGGGATCAAGGCGATGCAATCGTTGAAAGAAATGCCGTTGGAACGTCTTCATTCCCGAAAATTGCGTTCCTTTGACGAAACGGCGTTCCTGTAGATTCCGAACAGAGTCCAAAATCGGCAAATTGAGCGTTTTTTCGCGACGTAGCCTTAAAAAAAAGGACTCAAATGCAAATCTTTGATTGTTTTTGCCGTTCAAAAACGGTTTAGTCTTTGGGTGGGCCGTAGTGGTTCGTAAGCAAAAACAAACAAAATATAGGGATACCGTTTTCAAATGACTCAGAAACCGATGACCAAGACACAGCTTGTCGCTGCCCTTGCCGACGCAACCGGTTCCGACAAAGCATCGGCGAACAGGACTCTGGAAGCCCTGACAGATATCGTCACCAAGGAAGTTGCCGCTGGGGGCGCCGTGACTCTGCCGGGTCTGGGTAAATTCGTATGCCGCGCTCGACCCGAGCGCATGGTGCGTAATCCGGCCACTGGTGAACAGATGAAAAAGCCAGCGGATCGTGTTGCCAAAGTCACGATCGCGAAGGCGCTTAAAGACGCCGTAAATTCCTGAACTGGTCTAGTTTAATGGAAAGGGTCGCCAGATTGGCGGCCCTTTTTTTGTGATGAAAATGGACATTAAATCCATCGTGATGGGCATCAGTTTCGCCCTGATGTGGAGCAGTGCTTTCACCGCGGCGCGTGTGGCCGTCGCCTATGCAGCGCCTTTGCATCTGCTGGCGTTCAGATTTCTGATATCGGGGATACTGGCGCTCGTGATTGCACGTCTGCTGGGTGAACACTGGTCCCTGTCTCGACGCCAATGGTTCGCAGTCATCATGTTCGGGATATTTCAGAACGGTATCTATCTGGGCACCAACTTCGTTGCGATGCAATGGATCGAAGCCAATCTTGCGGCCATCATCGCCAGCCTGTTGCCGCTACTGGTCGCTGGCGCCGGATGGATGTTCTTGGGGGAAAAGCTGACCAAAACCACCATCCTGGGTTTGTTGGCTGGCACGGCAGGGGTTATGATGATTATGGTCTATCGCCTGTCAGCGGGCGCAGAAATTGCGGGCGTGATCCTGTGTTTCGTGGGTGTTGCGGCGCTGACATTCGCAACCTTGCTGGTGCGCGGCATTACGCGTGATGGAAACGTGATTTCGACCGTGGGGTTCAGTATGCTGGCCGGCAGCGCTGCCCTGTTTGTGGCCGCCCGTTTGGGCGAGCCGTTTCACTGGACCTGGTCCTGGCCGTTGGTAATATCATTTGGGTATTCCGTCCTGATCGCGGGACTGGCAGCAACATTGGTCTGGTTTTATCTGGTTCGGCGAATTGGCCCGACACGCGCCGCGACATTTCACTTTCTGAACCCGTTTTTTGGCGTGGTGATCGCGGCGATCTTTGTCAACGAGTCACTAACCTTTCGCGACGTCCTTGGCGTGGTGATCATCAGTCTTGGAATCCTGTTGGTACAGGTCTCACGTCTATCCAAACCCGTAAATACAACCTAAACGTGCACATATTCAAATACTTACCTTGATTTCAAACGAAAACATCACATCAGAGTTACCTCAACCCATATCCTATGCACCTGTTGCTTGTAATTGAGGGGGTTGGGACATAATATGCATACGCTTGAATTTGAGGGTAAAAGCAACATGGTAAAGCTGTTCAGATTTCTGATGGTGCTGTTTGTCGTTGCACCGACATTTGCATTTGCACAGGACCCGCAGGAGTGGCTCGACTATTCCGACGGGCTGGAAAATGACCTGATCGCCCATGGCGAGGTTGTGGTTATCAGCTATACCACTGAATGGTGCAGCGCTTGCGTAACCCAGCGTGAACAGATCGATCGTTTACGGGAATCCGATCCCAAATATAACCGCTTGAAATATATTTCGGTTGATATCGACGCGTTTGAAAAGCGCCCGATTGTGCGCAACTATGATGTGTTCGGGCGATCGACAATTCTGGTGCTGGTCTCTGGTGGCGAAGTGGCAAATATATTTGCCGAAACCAGCCGCGGTGTGATCCAGGAAGTTCTGGATGCCGGACTGGCTGCGCTAGACAATAACAGCTGATCGATTTCCCGATCAGAAGTCCAGATTTTCTACCGACAAGGCGTTTTCCTGAATGAACTCGCGGCGTGGTTCAACCACATCGCCCATCAGCTTGGTGAAGATCTCGTCCGCATCGCTGGATTGGTTTATCTTCACTTGCAACAATGTTCTGGCTTCGGGGTCCAAAGTGGTTTCCCACAGCTGCTCGGGGTTCATTTCCCCCAGACCTTTGTAGCGTTGTAGCGTCAGACCGCGCTCTCCCTCTTCCAGAATGGCGTCCAGCAGGTCGATTGGGCCATGAATGTCTGTCTCGCGTTCTTTACGGGCAAGCACCGCCGGGTTGCGGTAGACGTCGCGGTTCTGGTTGGACACCTCGGACAAACGCCGCGCTTCTCCAGACCGCAGAACTGCGCCATCCAACGTACGAATTTCTTCGACTCCACGCAGTATACGGGCCAGACGGATACCGTGATCCTGTGTGATCCGGCCTTGCCAACCCTTTTCATATTCGACCGCCACCTGGTCCAGTCGGTTGGCAACTTGGTCTGCAACGGCCTGCAAGTCGTCATCGGCCCGTCCCGGATCGAATGCCCCTGCCAGCGCAGCTTGTTCCAGTATGTTGCGCGGATAATGTGTCGGAAAGGCCTCTAGCACACGGCGGAACTGACGGGCCCCGTCGATCACGCGTTTCAAGTCCGCCCCGGCAATTTCTTCGCCAGATTTCAGCCGCAGCACCGTGCTGTCCAGCCCCTGATTGATCAGATAATCCTCCAGCGCGAGCTGGTCTTTTACATAAACCTCTGACTTGCCCCGCGCCACTTTGTAAAGTGGTGGTTGAGCAATATAGAGATATCCCCCTTCGATCAGTTCCGGCATTTGCCGGAAGAAGAAGGTCAGCAACAGCGTACGAATATGCGCCCCGTCCACGTCAGCGTCGGTCATGATCACCACCTTGTGGTAACGGAGTTTGCTGATATCAAACTCATCTCGCCCGATCCCGGTGCCAAGCGCCATAACGAGGTTTCCGATTTCCTGACTGCCAAGCATCTTGTCAAACCGTGCACGTTCCACGTTCAGGATCTTCCCGCGAAGCGGCAGAATTGCTTGTGTGCCACGGTCCCGGCCAGTCTGCGCAGAGCCACCAGCGGAATCCCCCTCCACCAGAAACAGCTCGCGTTTGGCGGGGTCTTTTTCGGAACATTCCTTTAACTTCCCGGCCAGGAAGCTGACATCATTGGCGGATTTCTTGCGCGTCATTTCCCGTGCTTTGCGGGCGGCTTCGCGGGCGAGGGCCGCTTCGATGATTTTGCCGACGATCATTTTGCCTTCTACCGGGTGTTCTTCGAACCATTCCCCCAGTTTTTCGTTCATCAGGCTTTCGACCGCTGGACGCACTTCGGACGAGACAAGCTTGTCCTTCGTCTGGCTAGAGAATTTCGGGTCCGGAACTTTGACCGACAGCACGGCGGTCAGCCCTTCGCGGGCATCATCCCCGGTAAAGCTGACCTTTTCCTTTTTCTGCAACCCGCTGGTCGCTGCATAATGGTTCAGCGTCCGCGTCAGTGCCCCGCGAAAGCCCGCCAAATGCGTGCCGCCGTCGCGTTGAGGAATGTTGTTGGTAAAGGGCAACGTGTTTTCGTGATAGCTGTCATTCCACCACATCGCGACTTCAACGGTGATACCGTTGCTTTCGCCGGTAAAGTAAATCGGTTCGGGGATCATCGGCGTTTTGGAACGGTCCAGATATTTCACAAACTCCCGCACGCCGCCGTCATAATACAATTCGGTCTGTATCGCCTCGGCCGGGCGTTCATCGCGCAGCGTGATCCGCACTCCGGAATTCAGGAAGGCCAATTCCCGCAGACGATGTTCCAGCGTGGCATAGACATAATCACGGTTGGAGAATGTCGCAGTAGAGGCCAGGAAACGCACCTCGGTCCCGGTGAAATCGCCAGCCTCGCCAACGACCTCCAGATGTTTGACTGTGTCGCCATGTTCAAACCGGGCGACATGTTCCTTGCCGTCGCGCCAGATGCGCAGCTCCAGATAATCCGACAGGGCATTCACAACCGAGACGCCCACCCCATGCAGACCACCCGACACCTTATAGGAATTCTGGTCAAATTTACCGCCCGCATGTAGCTGGGTCATAATCACTTCGGCGGCCGAAACGCCTTCTTCCTCGTGAATACCAACCGGAATTCCGCGGCCATTATCGCGCACCGAAACGCTTTCGTCGGCATGGATCGTGACGCTGACCGTATCCGCGTGACCGGCCAATGCCTCGTCAATACCGTTATCGACGACTTCATACACCATATGGTGTAGACCGGACCCGTCATCCGTATCCCCGATATACATCCCGGGACGTTTTCGTACGGCCTCTAACCCTTTGAGAACCTTGATAGAATCAGCGCCATATTCTTCGCGCTTCTTATCGGTGTCGGCCATGAATGAAATCCCTTATCTTGTGGTCGGGATTTTAGCCGTTTTTTTGGGCAATGTCACGCGATAGCGGCGCTTTTCCGCAGCTAATTTTCGGGAATGAAATAGTGATTTTCCACAGTTCCGCACGGGTATTGGCGGCTGCCCATCAATTGCCAGGTTTGCGTCACCGAGGCCCCCTCGGAAAACAGGGTTACGCCGGTTCCCAAATAGACGGGAACGGTAAATATCCGCGCCTCGCGGATCAGGCCCCGCATCAGGAACTGGTTGATGACAAAGGCACCATCCACATAGGAATTCGGAAATTTCTCGGCCGCTATCTCGACGCTCTCCGAGGCGCGGATATGCGCCGGTAACCCTTGGGGCAGGATCCGGCTGGTCATGATACAGGCGGGTAGCGTGTCGGGAAATGGCCAATCATGCTGCGGATAAAATGCGTCCAGCGTATTGCGCCCCATGATCACCCCGTCACAGCTGGAAACAAAGGCATCATACCCATATTCGTTGCCCTCATAGGGTTTCAAATGGTCGATGGACCCGTCCGGTCCGGCAATATAGCCATCAATCGTTTGTGCAATGAATATCTTCATATGCGCCTCATATCACGACAATCGCAAGGCCGACCAGAACCAGCGCGGACCCCGCAATCAGGTTTGTTCGGCGAACCGCAACCGGTGAGGACAGAAATCGCCGTGCTTTGCCGACAAAAAGGCCAAGGATCAGGTTGCCAATGAAGGGGACCGCTGCCGATATCACCACGATCACCGCAATGTCCCAAGCGTTTATCGCCTGTAAATCGAAAAATCCCGGCAGCACGCCCATATAGAACAGGATTGCCTTGGGGTTGCCCATGATCACCATCAGCCCGGCAACAAATCCAGCCCAGGCCCCACCCGCTGACAGTCGTTTATCGCCAACAAGCGGTGTATCCGCCTTGCGAATGGTGCGATAGCCCATCCAGATCAGGATCGCGGCCCCACCCCAGCGTAATAAGGTCAGGAAATCGGCATAAAGCTCGACCAGCAGCGCCACGCCAAAAATCGCCAACAATGGCCAGACCATGTCGCCAACCACAACACCTAGCGCCAATGGCCACGCCGCATGAAACCCACCCGCCGCCGCACGTGCCACCAGCGCGACCCAGACCGGGCCGGGAGTCAGGAACAGGATAAACAGGCCCCCAGCATAAAGGAGAATTTCCGTAAGGGAGAGAGTCACAATTCGCCGTTATCCATATCAATCTGCGCGGTTGGCCCCTCGACAAAATAATTACCCACGGCCTGCATGGTCAGGGCCAGAAGTGCGTCGTAATTGTCCATGCGCAATTCGCCCTCGATCAGTATCACGCCCGCGACAACTTTCCCGGACTTATCAAACCATTGGTAATAGAGCGAGTGCTCGTCATAAACCGAAACTTGTATAAGCCCCCCATCCAAGCACTGATCCACGCCATAGGTAATGCGCTCCACTGCCGTAATCTGAAACGCGTCAAAATTCAGATAATCCCAGTGACCGCCACAACCCAGCGACGGATAATCCACAAGACTGCGATCCGGCATGATGGTGACCGTCATCGGCCAATCCTGCCCGTCGATCTGCACGCCCGCCCCTTGCCAGACACCCTCGCGCGATTGCGGTAACGGCTCGTCATCAACCGGCAGAGCGATGATCAGCGGTAAGAGCAGAAAGCGAAACATGGATACCTCCGAGTCGATAGGGCTAGAATGGCACATGGGCGAGGGACTGCCCAGACGTTTTGGATGCGTCAGCCTTTGTCGATCAGTGTAGAGACACCATTCTGCTCGATAACTTCGACATATTGGGCGCGATCTCCCAGCGCATCAAACAGCTCTGGCCCAGTGCCTGTCATCCACGCTTGCGCCCCAAGCCCGCAGATTTCATCGTAAAGAGCGGCGCGGCGATCTGCGTCCAGATGGGCGGCAACCTCATCCAGCAACAGGATCGGAGGAGCCCCGAAATCCTCGGCCAGGGCCCGTGCGTTGGCCAAGATCAGCGAGACCAACAGCGCCTTTTGTTCGCCTGTGGAACAGTTCTTTGCCTCTATCCCTTTGGCGGCGTAAATCGCATGCAAGTCGGCGCGGTGCGGACCGGTCAGACTACGCCCGGCAGCCATGTCGCGCGAGCGCCCCTCGGCCAAAGCTTCGCGGAGGGTTTCAGTGGTTTGTTCGGGCGGCATCTCGTCCGCAGAAACCAGCGAAAGATCCGCAACCGGGAACAGACTGCTCGGGTCCTGCACCCCGATGATACGGTCCAGAACCTCGACCCGGTTTGCTGAAATCGCCCCGCCTGCAATCGCCATCTGCGATTCCAGCGCGTCAAACCAGCCGGAATCGCGCACCTGGTCTTTCAACAGGCGGTTACGTTCGCGCATCGCTTTTTCATAGGCCAGCGTGGCGTCGGCATGGCCGGGGATAAAGCTCATCACCATGCGGTCCAGAAATCGGCGGCGTTCACCCGCACCTTCCAGCCAAAGCCGGTCCATCACCGGGACCAGCCAGACGATCCGGGAAATCTTCCCCAACGCCAGTTGCGGCGCTGGTTTGCCGTCGATTTCGACGCGGCGATTGGCGTCGCCGTCCGCCCAGGTGGCAATTTCATGCACCTCCGACAGGCTTTCCATCACCGCGCTGATTTTCCAGCCAAGATTTTCTGGAGCCCGTGCCATATCTTCGACAGCGGCGCGGCGCAAACCACGACCGGGAGAGAGCAGCGAAACGGCCTCCAGCACATTTGTCTTGCCCGCGCCATTTGGCCCAAATAACGCAATCGGCCGCCCGTCTGTTTCCAGTCGCGCGGCCTTGTGGGATCGAAAATGGGAAAGCCGAAGCTCCGTAACGGCGAGCATCAGACCCGCATCGGCATCACGACATAAACTGCACTGTCGTCGTTTCCTTCGCGCATCAAAGTCGGATCGCCGGACGAATTGAACATGAACACCGCGTTTTCCCGGTCTACCTGTCCCGCGATTTCCAGCAGGTATTTGGCGTTGAACCCTATTTCCAGCGGTTCGTCCGCATAGGCAACGGCCAATTCCTCGTCCGCGGCACCACTGTCGGGGGCGTTGACCGACAGGACCAGACGATCCTCGTCCAACGCCAGTTTCACCGCGCGAGAGCGTTCGGAGGAGACTGTAGACACCCGATCCACCGCTCGGGCAAATTCGGCGGCATCAACCTCCAGCCGCTTGTTGTTCCCTTGCGGGATCACGCGCGTATAATCAGGGAAGGATCCGTCGATCACTTTGGAGGTCAGCGTAACCTCTGGCGTGGCAAACCGCACCTTGGTTTCGGACACAGACACCGCAATCGCCGCTTCGTCGTCATCCAGTAATTTCATCACCTCGCCCACCGTTTTGCGGGGCACGATCACGCCGGGCAGGGTTTCTGCCCCGGCGGGCAGCGGCGCATCCACTTGGGCCAGACGGTGGCCATCTGTGGCAACACAGCGCAGAGCCTTGCCCTGCGCACCTTCGGCAGCATGCATATAGATGCCGTTCAGGTAATATCTTGTTTCTTCAGTGGAAATTGCAAACTTTGCCTTGTCCAGAAGCCGTTTCAATACCGACGCCTTGACCGAGAAATTGCACTCATATTCCGACGATGCCATCACTGGGAAATCTTCCTTTGGCAAGGTCGCAAGACTGAAATGCGAGCGCCCGGCGCTGATTTCCAACCGACCGGCGGTGCCGTCATCGGACAATTCCACCATCGCACCTTCGGGCAGCTTGCGCACGATCTCGTGCAGCGTATGCGCGCCAACGGTTGTCGCCCCGGCCTGACTGACCACCGCGGGGGCGGTGTCCAAAACCTCGATATCCAAATCGGTTGCGCGGAAGGCGATTTTATCACCCTCGGCTTCGATCAGAACATTGGCGAGGATCGGGATCGTGTTCCGGCGCTCCACAACGGATTGCGCACGGCTCATCGCTTTCATCAGGGTGCTGCGTTCGATGCTGACTTTCATATCGTCCACCGTAATTCTTGAACCAAAAACAGGTCGGACAGAGACACTATCCGAACCCTCGCGAAGTGCAAGGATTTTAGCGTGAAATTTGTGCTACGCTTCCAGCATCCGGCGCAGCAACTCGACATCCTCGGCGATCTGGTGGTCGGTATGTGTCAATTCCTCGACCTTTCGCACGGCATGGATCACCGTTGTATGGTCACGCCCGCCAAATCGCCGCCCGATATCCGGCAGGCTTTTGGAGGTCAGTTGTTTGGACAGATACATCGCCACCTGACGTGGGCGCGCCACATTGCGGGCGCGGCGCGGGGACAGAAGGTCGGACATCCGCAAATGGTAATGATCCGCCACTTTGCGCATGATTTCTTCGACCGTCACCTTGCGTTCGGATGCGCGCAAAATATCGGCAAGACATTCCTGCACCATGTCCATCGTGATTTCCCGCCCAACCAATGAGGCAAAGGCGAACAGACGTGTCAGCGCCCCTTCGAGGACGCGGACATTGGACGAAATCCGATGCGCCAGAAATTCCAACACGCCCGCGTCGATATCGACACCCGGCATGGTTTTCAGATGGGCCTCGGCCTTGGATTGCAGGATGCCCAGACGCAGCTCGTAATCGGTCGGGTGCAGGTCAACCACCAGCCCCCAATGCAGACGCGATTTGATCCGCTCTTCCAGCCCTTCAATCTCGCCTGGGGCGCGGTCGGCAGAGATAATGATCTGCTTGCCTTGATCTACCAAGGCATTGAAAGTATGGAAAAATTCGTCCTGCGTTGAATCCTTTCCAGCAATGAACTGGACGTCATCGACCATCAGCACATCGACCGAACGGAACAATTCCTTGAACCCATGCATATCCTTGAAGCGCAAAGCTTGAACAAAGCGATACATAAATTGTTCGGCGGACAGATACAGCACGCGCGAGTCCTTGTGCGTCTGCTGATATTCCCAAGCGATCGCGTGCATAAGATGGGTTTTCCCAAGTCCAACGCCACCATAAAGAAACAGTGGATTAAACGTGACTGGCCCACCTTCGGCCACGCGGCGCGCTGCGGCATGTGCCAGTTCGTTCGGTTTGCCCACAACAAAACTGTCAAAGGTAAAACGTGTGTCCAGCGGCGATCCCGGCAGTTCGAATTCTACCGATTTTACGGGTTTGGCCTTGGGCTTTCCGCCCTCCGGTTCGGGTTTGACTGGTGCCGAGGCGGTTTTGAAGGCAATCCGGTCAACCGGAAGGTCTTCGGACCGAAACAGGTCCAGAATCATGTCGCCATAGTTGCGCGATACCCAGTTCCCGATAAAACTGGTTGGTGCAGAAAACCGCGCCACGCGTCCGTCGGCGTTGATGAAGTCCAGCGGGTCAATCCAGCTTTTGAATTCATCTTTACCCAGCGCGTTTTGCAGTTCGCTTCGTATCCGCCCCCAGATGTCTTGTGTCATAATCGTCCTATCTGTCCCTCGGGCTGATGCCCTTTGGCTGCCGTTAGTCTTGCGACCAGGGCAATCCTTCAAATTTCCAGCCATTCACAGCGCCGCGATGACCGCGGTCGTCTTTGTCACCTTCAAATCCACCAGATACGTTTACGCAGGTAATTCTGCGATCTGCCTGCGCGATCAGATTCGCAGCCCGTAACGAGCGCACACCAGATCGGCATAGAAAATAGATTGCAGACGGGGGTGTCTCGCCGATTTGCTCGAACAATTGTTCGGCAAATTGATCATTGCGCTCCATGGTCGGAAAGACAGCCCATTCGATCAGCAGGGTTGTCTTGTTCAACGATGACAAATCCGGCAGACCTACATATGCCCATTCGGGTTTGGTGCGGACATCGACCAGGATGGCGGTGGGGTCTGATTTCAACGCATCCCACGTTTCAGTGGGGCTGGCGTCATGAACAAACATATCTCCGTCGTTCGGCACGAGGTCGAATCCTTTTGTCTTTTGATGCCCGTGAAGGCGCACCATGATGTCAATGGCAAGCGAGCAGCTACCTCCCCACTCGGGATGACCAATGCTCGGTCGTCGACAAGACAAAGTCGGCCCATTGCAGAAAATTCATAGCTTTCCGCACAAGAAACCAATCAAAATTTGACGACGCTTTAGGCAGCGAGCAGTTGGAATCGCCAAGCGTGGAGGGAACCTAGCTGTCGCCAAAGATTCGCTCAATAGCTCAGATGCGGGAATCGGAAATTTTTGCGAAATTAACGGTTGCCAAGTTGCAGTTTTGTGACGTCGGTTTGAAATTTTCCATACAAATCAAGGACGCAAGTTTTTTGATCGAAAAAATTTTCAGTGATGGGAAAATGTGACTAAAATCACTTGGATATGAACACCCGACTACTAGAGTAATCGGCATGAAGCAACTTGAACCGCTGTATCAAGACGATATAAAATCATTAAAAGCAAAGGGTTACGCCGTTTTGCAGTCACTTTCTGCATCAGGAAAATACAACCCATGCGAATGCATTGGTCGTCAAAAATGGGCAAAGGTTGAACCTCTATTTTTCAACCAAAGGGCGCTGCTTAATCGACCTGATCTGGCAAAAAGGTCGCAAGACATAAGACCGTTTCCCAAAATTCCACAGACCTTCGTGATGGCCCTCGCCCCGAATCCTCGTGGTCCAATTCTCTCGATGATAATCGACCGGCGAAATCCGAAATTTTCCGGGCGGTCGAGGCAAGCAGGAACGGTATCCACACAAGGCGCCAGAACAATATCATCGTCGTCACCTTCACCCATATGCCCTAATAAAAGGAGCTCATGATGAAACTTTTTCTTACCGCCAGCCTGATCACTCTGACCACCAGCGCCATGGCTCAGGATATCTGGACCATCACCACCTCGGAAGGGTTGGAATTCACCCACGAGATGGACCGGGCCAAGAACCGTTACGCGATGGTGGACATGTGGGAATTCTCGGGTCAGGATTTTCTGGTTCGCATCGCGCCGGACTTTGATGATGGCATGACCGAAACGACCGATTTTGGGGCCAACAACACCATCGTTACCCTGCCACTGGAAATCAACGGTCAGGTCACACAGGTTGGTTGCGATCCGGCTGACGAACCGGTCGGCACCGCGACAATAACCGAACTGACAGACGAAACCATCAGCGGCGCTTTCGAGATCGAGATCGTCAGTTGCGAGGATTATATGACCGCGGAACCCGTCGTGTACGAAGGTCTGCCCTTCACCATCAGCGGTGTGTTTTCGGTAGCGCTGAAATAAAGGCGCGCCAAACGCGACGCGCCTCGTATCGTCATAACTTACTCTACCACCTCATAACGTCCTGTCATACCGGCAGCGATATGGTCATTGACGTGGCAGTGATACATCCAGATGCCGACATTGTCGGGCACCATATCCGCAACCATCGTTGTGGCTGGCAGCAATTCCACCACGTCCTTACGATTGCCGTTCACCAAGACAGTATTGCCGTGCCAGTGGGGGGTGTGAAGGTCAACCTCGGTTCCCAGCGCCATCAGATACCAGCGAACCCGGGCGTTTTCCTTTATCACTGGCACTGGCATATTCCCGTAAACATATCCGTTGATCACATGCATCAGATTGGATTCTTCGAAATCGTCAGCGTCGTCCTCGCCCGGTTCCACAGCCAGTGCGGCAACCATGTCGTCAATGAAATGGCTTTCGTTTTCATTCATCACGGTGAAGAAGGAAAACACCTCTTGATCGATATCCGACGGGGTTGCGTCTGCGTCGGCTTTGCCAGCCGCTGTGATCACGATGGGGCCGACGAGACCGCTGTTTGTATCCGCAATTGACTCCACGTGACTGTGATAAAGCCAAACCAGCGAGGACGGATCATTGGGCCCCGGACCAGCCCGCTCGGGCACTTGCCAGACATAGGTGTGACTGTCGCCGGGGGCCACGGAATCATCAGCCATATCAGCCCCCATCGTGCCGTCATTGGTCATCGAACCTTCGCTGTCCTTTTCATAAAATACCCCGTGCGGGTGGACAGAGGTCGGGATGGTCGCGTTATTTTGGAACACCACGATGATTTCGTCGCCCACTTCTGCCCGGATCACGGGGCCAAGGATCCCCATCGATTCGTCATGTGGCGCAAGCGGTGTGGTGAAACTGTCATCCGTGTAACCAACGTAACGCACCTTATGATAGATGCGCCCAATGCGGGACGGTCCCGGTTCGACGAAAACTTTCTGATCCTCGGTGAATTCCTCTCCCATCATCATTTCCCGACCCGCGGGGGCATAGTCCCAATCCACCTCCTCGGCGGCGATGTAGTATGTTCGGGTTTCCGCACTTAGTGGCATCGCGGCGATTAATGTGCCCGCGAACCACAGTCCGGAAAGCCAGATTTTGTCCCAAGTCATTTGCAGCTCCTGTTGTTATGCAGGCGCAAAGTTTAATATCCGATAAAAAGAGTCAAGATATATATGACAAAATTACTTAGGTATTTTAAGCGTGCTGATTGCACAAACCAAAAGCGCGCCCGAATGGACGCGCTTTACAATTTCCGGTCAGGAAATCCGGTTTAAGCGTTCATCGCTTTCACACGATGGGCCAAGCGCGACATTTTGCGGCTGGCGGTTTTCTTGTGCATGATGCCTTTGCCAGCGCCACGCATCAATTCAGGCTGTGCTGCCTGAAGCGCTTCTGCAGCGACTTTCTGATCCCCACCGGCAATGGCTTCTTCAACCTTGCGCAGATAGGTGCGGATACGCGTGCGGCGCATTTTGTTCACAGCGGTGCGGCGCTCGGTCTGGCGTGCACGTTTCTTGGATTGAGGCGAATTTGCCATGTCAATAATTCCGGTTCGTTCGAGATTCGAAGATGAAGCGTGTCTCTAACGCTGGTCAAAAGTTAAGTCAACGCCCTTTTCCTGCTTATTTGTCACGGAATTGTGGAGCACGTTTTTCGATAAAGGCTTCCATTCCTTCGGACTGGTCATCCGTGGCGAACGCAGCATGGAAGGACCGACGTTCAAACAGCAAGCCCTCGCGCAATGTGGTTTCATAGGCACGGTTTACGCATTCTTTTACGGCCATCGCAGTCAGCATGGATTTTTCGCTGATTTTTAGCGCCGTTTTGCGCGCTTCTGCCAACAGGTCATTGGCCGGAATCACCCGGCTGACCAGCCCGGCGCGCTCGGCTTCGTCTGCGTCCATCATCCGCCCTGTCAGATGCATTTCCATCGATTTGGATTTACCAACGAACCGGGTCAACCGCTGCGTGCCGCCCAGCCCAGCGACGATACCAAGGTTTATTTCCGGCTGGCCGAACTTCGCGGTGTCTGCCGCCAGAATAAAATCGCACATCATCGCAAGCTCGCATCCGCCCCCCAGTGCATACCCTGCAACCGCCGCAATAATCGGTTTGCGCACCCGCAGAATCGCCTCGGCCTCGGCGGTGAAATAATCGTCGCCGAACATGTCGACATAGCCTTTTTCCGCCATTTCCTTGACATCCGCCCCGGCGGCAAACGCCTTGTCCGACCCCGTGATAATAATGCAGCGCACCGTGCTGTCCGCATCCATATCCGCCAGCGCCTGTCCCAGTTCGCCAAGCAATTGTGCGTTAAGGGCGTTCAACACCTTTGGGCGGTTTAGCGTGATCAGACCGATATGTTCATCGATGTCGGTCAGTAGTGTTTCATAGGCCATGTGAGTCCCCAGCAGTTTGACTTTTCCTAACACGAGAAACGCCGGGATCAAATCACCTCTGGCATTTTGGGCAGTAAAAGCTGGATCGACCAGACTGAACAATCCGCTTGATCGTGCCGGTGCAATCCTCCTTGTGGCACGGTTTTCCTTCGCGGTCATAGGCTGCGAAATTATGCTGGAAATAGCCCAGTTCGCCATTGGTTTTCCGATGGTCGCGCAATGACGACCCACCTGACGCGATCGCTTCCTGCAACACCGCGCGGATATCGCTGACCAGCGTTTCGATCCGCCGTGCGCCGATCCGCCCCGCGGCCCGTGTCGGCGATATGCCCGAACGCCACAGCGCCTCGCACACATAGATGTTGCCCAGCCCCGCCACGATCCGTTGATCCAACAGCGCTGCCTTGATCGGCATGTTTCGCCCTGCCAGACGGGTCGCCAAATATTGCGCGTTGAAACTGTTCCCGAACGGCTCTGGCCCCAACGCTGCCAACAGCGGGTGCGCGTCACGAAACAGGTCCATCGCCCCGAACCGCCGCGCGTCGTTAAACGTAATTCGTGCGCCGCTTTCCATATCCAACACGACATGATCATGCTTTTCCGGCACCGGCAGGTCGTGATGGTGGTCCCCAATCACACCGCCGAAAATCAGCATCCGCCCCGACATGCCCAGATGGATCAGCAGCGTCTCGCCCGACTCCAACCCCGCCAGAATATATTTCGCCCGCCGTTGAAACCGTGTCACACGCTGGCCCTCCAGCCGCGCCTGCATATCAACCGGAAACGGCCAGCGTAGGTCCGGGCGACGGATGTCAACGCGGACGATCCGCTGCCCTTCCATCACGGGAATCAGACCCTGCATCACGGTTTCAACTTCGGGCAGTTCGGGCATTAGTCGAGACGTTCCGGCATGTATTTGCGGCATTCCGCATAGGCTTCGGACGCGTTCCAGTAGGACAGTTCAAGGGCCGGGATCGAATGGGTAAAAGGGGTGGTTTCCCACTTGCTGTCGAATATCTCGCCTTCGCCAGTCAGAAAATTCAGACTGCACCCGCCACCTGCCTCCAGATCAAGCGTGTCATAGGAATCATTATATAACCCGGCAACCCGAAACGCCCCGTCGCGATAGGCAATGGTCAGCGTTTCATGCCAGCGATTGCGCCCGATGGCTTCGTTCATCGACTGGATTTCAATCGACCCCGCTTCGGTTTCGATCATTGTCGCGTGCGTCCCCCACATACGCCCCTGCCATGCGACATCATGGATGCGCGCAACCTCGTCAAATTCGTACGTGTCAGGATTTTCTGCATAGACGATCAGGTCCAGCACTGGGCCAAGACGTTCATCCTCCACCTCGACCAGCACGACCCGATCTATAAACGCCGTGTCGCTCCAATTCCCGGTGAGCGAGGCAATCACCCGCCACGGTTCGACAGGCTCGGCCAAAACTGCACAGGGCAGCAGTAAAATCATCCAAAAAATGCGCAAAATGTCCTCCGTCACGGGTTGAGGGTGGGGGCATCCTCGCCTAGCTTCGTGCGCATGACAACTGCTTTGATCACGCATGAGGATTGCCTTGGCCATATCACCCCGGCTGGCCACCCCGAACGGGTGGAGCGGTTAGGGGCGGTGCTGGACGCTCTCGCCGATTTTGATCTGGTGCGAAAGGACGCGCCGCTGGCTGACGATGCGCATATCCTGCTGGCGCACCCGCAATCTTACCTAGACCGCATTAAATCCCATGGCGAGGGGCCGCTAGACGCTGACACCCATATGTCCGCCGGATCGCTGGCCGCCGCTTATCGCGGTGTCGGCGCGAATATCAAGGCGGTCGATATGGTCATGGGTGGAAAGGTCAAAAACGCCTTTTGCGCCATCCGCCCGCCGGGACACCACGCCGAACGGGAAACCGCGATGGGCTTCTGCCTGTTCGGCAATGTCGCCATTGCCGCCAAACATGCATTGGCCAACGGGGCAAACCGCGTCGCGATCATGGATTTCGATGTGCATCACGGCAACGGGACACAGGATCTGGTCTGGGACGACGAAAACATCTTCTTCGCCTCCACCCACCAGATGCCGCTTTATCCGGGCACCGGCGCGCCGCATGAACGCGGTGCGCATGACAATATCCTGAACGTCCCCTTGAAACCCATGTCCGACGGCGCAGCCTTCCGCCATGCGATGGAAACCCAAGTTCTGTCCTTCATCGACACCGCCAAACCCGACCTGATCCTGATCTCCGCCGGATTCGACGCGCACCGCCTCGACCCCCTCGCCAATCTGAATTGGGAGGCCGAGGATTTCGCCTGGGCCACCGCTCAACTCTGCGACCTTGCGGATCAGCATTGTGACGGCAGGGTGGTCTCGACTTTGGAAGGCGGATATGATCTTGAGGGGCTGGCGACATCTGCTGCCGCCCATGTGAAAACCCTGATGGAGCGTGGAATATGACCGACAAACCCGTCAAAGACATGTCTTTCGAAGATGCCATGGCCGCCCTTGAAACCGTGGTCGGTCAACTGGAATCCGGCAATGTGCCACTGGAAGATTCCATCAAGCTTTACGAAAAGGGCGCAGCGCTAAAGGCGCATTGCGAAGCCAAACTGAAATCCGCCGAAGAAAAAGTCGCGCAGATCACCAGCGACGGCAATGGAAACGCCACGGGGGCGAACCCGGTCGAGATTTCCTGATGCCCTTTGACTTCGCCCTGAAAGCCGCTGCCGAGCGGGTCGAAGCCTATTTGCACGATACCCTCCCATCGGCGGACAACAAGATCGCCGAAGCCATGCGCTATGCCGTTCTGAATGGCGGTAAACGGCTGCGGGCTTTTCTGGTTTACGAAAGCGCGGCGCTATTTGATGTCGTGGATGCCGATCCGGTTGCAGCGGCGATTGAATGTATGCACGCCTATTCGCTGGTCCATGATGATCTCCCCTGCATGGACGATGACGATCTTCGACGTGGTCAGCCAACTGTCCATGTAAAATGGGACGAGGCCACCGCCGTTCTGGTTGGTGACGCGCTCCAAACGCAGGCGTTCGGCTATCTGGCAGGGGCGGGTCATCTGGACCTGCTGCGCCGTATGGCGGATGCCAGCGGTGTGAACGGTATGGTTGGCGGGCAGGCGATGGACATCGCCGCCGAAACCGCCGCGACCCCGCTAACACTGGAGGAAATCACCGCCCTTCAGGCCAAGAAAACCGGTGCCCTGATCCGCTGGTCTGCCGAGGCAGGCGCGATACTGGCATGGAAAGACCCTACGCCGCTTGGCAACTATGCCGACGCCCTTGGCCTTGCCTTCCAGATACAGGATGACATTTTGGATGTGATCGGCGACCCCGAAGCCACGGGCAAACGTCTGCGCAAGGACGAAGCGGCAGGCAAGGCAACATTTGTGTCGCTTCTGGGACTGGAGGGGGCCAAATCCCGTGCCGCTGAACTGGTCGATGCGGCAATCGATGCCCTTGCGCCCTTTGGCGAAAAGGCAGACAACTTGCGTGATGCCGCGCGATATACGATAAGCCGCGCAGCTTAAGGACCAAGTGACGTGACCAGCAAAACGCCCATCCTAGATCGCGTGAAAACGCCAGCGGATATGAAACCGCTGTCGGACGCCGACCTGCGGACATTGGCGGATGAGGTGCGCGCCGAGGTGATCGACATCGTCTCCGAAACCGGCGGCCATCTGGGCGCTGGCCTTGGTGTGGTGGAACTGACGGTCGCGTTGCACGCCGTGTTTGATGCGCCCAAAGACCGGATCATCTGGGACGTTGGCCATCAATGTTACCCGCACAAAATCCTGACCGGACGCCGCGACCGGATGCGGACGCTGCGCACCGGTGGTGGCTTGTCCGGCTTCACCAAACGCGCCGAAAGTGACTACGATCCCTTCGGCGCTGGCCATTCATCAACGTCAATCTCCACCGCGCTTGGCTTTACCATGGCCCGCGAACTCGGCGGTGCGCCGGAACACGGCATCGGTGACGTGATCGCGGTGATCGGCGACGGTGCCATGTCCGCCGGCATGGCGTTCGAGGCGATGAACAATGCCGGCCACCTTGGCAAACGCATGATCGTGATCCTGAACGACAACGACATGTCCATCGCCCCACCCGTCGGCGCACTATCAACCTACCTCTCTCGACTTTACGCTGGCGAACCCTTTCAGGAACTGAAAGCCGCCGCCAAGGGGGCCGTCAGCCTGCTGCCCGAACCGTTCCAGGAAGGGGCGCGGCGCGCCAAGGAAATGGTGAAATCCATGACCGTCGGCGGCACCATGTTCGAGGAGTTGGGCTTTTCCTATGTCGGCCCCATCGACGGTCACGATATGGACCAACTGCTATCCGTCCTGCGTACCGTCAAGGATCGCGCCGATGGTCCCGTCCTGATCCACGCGATTACCAAAAAGGGCAAAGGCTATCGTCACGCCGAACATTCCGCGGACCGTGGTCATGCGCGGGGCAAGTTTGACGTGGCCACAGGTAAAGTGCGCAAATCCGTGTCCAACGCGCCCAGCTACACCAGCATTTTCGCCGACGCCCTGATCAAACAGGCCGAGGGTGACACCAAGATCGTCGCCATCACCGCCGCGATGCCCGACGGCACCGGATTGGACAAATTTGCCGACCGCTTCCCGAAACGCACGTTTGATGTGGGGATTGCCGAACAGCACGCTGTGACGTTTGCCGCAGGCCTCGCCGCTGGCGGAATGAAACCGTTCGTGGCGATCTATTCGACCTTCTTGCAACGCGGATACGACCAGATCGTGCATGACGTGGCGGTGCAGGGCCTGCCCGTCCGCTTCGCCATCGACCGCGCCGGATTGGTCGGTGCTGACGGACCGACCCACGCCGGATCATTCGACATTGCCTTCCTCGCCAACCTACCCGATTTCGTCGTGATGGCCGCGGCGGACGAGGCTGAACTGATCCACATGGTCGCCACTGCCGCCAGCATCAACGACCGCCCCTCCGCCTTCCGCTATCCGCGGGGCGAGGGTGTCGGGATCGAACTGCCGGAAAAAGGCGAAGTTCTAGAAATCGGCAAAGGTCGCATCATTCAGGACGGCAAGCGCGTCGCCATCCTGTCCTTCGGCACCCGGCTATCCGAGGTCCAAAAAGCCGCCGAGGCGCTGTCCGCCAAAGGCATCACCCCCACCATCGCCGACGCCCGTTTCGCCAAGCCGCTGGATCGCGAGATGATCCTCCAACTGGCCGCCAACCACGAAGCTTTGATCACCATCGAGGAAGGCGCGATAGGTGGTTTCGGAAGCCACGTCGCGCAATTGCTATCCGACGAAGGCGTGTTTGATCAGGGTCTGAAATTCCGGTCCATGACCTTGCCCGACAGCTTCATCCAGCAGGACAGCCCCAAGGCGATGTATGACACCGCCCACCTGAATGCGGCGGATATCGAAACCCGGGTTCTGGATGTGCTTGGGATCGGTCAGATCAAGGCCAAACGCGCCTGACGTTTTTAGCGCCCGCTAAGCTTTGCGTGCACTTCGTCCAGATCGATTTCAGCCTTTGGCGCCGCTTTACCGGGCTCTCGGTCATATTTGAACAGGTTGAAATCGCGGTTATAGATTTCATACATCAAATGCACCGCCAGATCGTCGAAATAGTCTTCGACCGGAAACGCCCGCTTGGGGCCGTGCCCTTCGCTCTCGTTAAACCGGGGAAGGGTTTTCAGATCGACGGGATGTTTTTGTTCAACTTCGGACAAAACCGCGCCCATGCCGGTGTTAAAATCCTCGGTCGTGATGATGCGGTTAAAACGGCCACCATTGGCGATATAGGTCGAGATATGACCCGACATTGCCGACCAGTGGATGTCGGGGTCCATCGGTTTGCGATATTTGATGGTGTCACGTGCAAACAGCAGGAACCGGCGAAACGAGGCGATCTGATCAAAATCATCCTCGACATCAATGCCATATTTACGCACCAGCATCGGCACCAGATTTCCGCGATAACGTTTCCCGTTGCGCTGAATGCCGGCGATTTTATCAAAGAAGGCCGACAGAACCCGGGAATAGGGATTTCGCACGCAGGTAAAGGCATAGACCGATTGATCCTGCACCCGTTTGGTGATCAGCTCTTTGCTGTTGTCGATACCCCATTTATGGAGCCCGTCTTTGGCATCATGAATGTCGCCATCGAAGAATTCTCCGTGGTCGCCATAGAACATGATCTGTCCGATGGTCGAGCAGGCACATTTGGGGACGACACGATACAGCATCGTCTCACTCTCTGTCATCCAGGTCCCGGGAAAACCCATCTTTCGTGTCTCCAAAGTCAACGGTTTCTAACGTGACGCCATAGTTACGGCAAGACCTCAATATTTTGGGATTTGAATGTTTGCAGGAAACGCCCTATCTGAACCCTTTCGATCACGACCAAGGATTCCCTGATGACCACTGCCGCAAAGATTGCCTGGGACGACACGATACTGCCCTTTCAACTTGACCATGCAGATGTCCGTGGCCGGGTGGCGCGGCTGGATGGCGTATTGAAGAATATTCTGGAGCAGCATGACTATCCTGCCGTGGTCGAAGCCCTGGTGGGCGAGGCGGCCCTGTTGACGGCGATGATTGGCCAGACGATCAAGCTGAAATGGCGTCTGTCACTGCAAATCCGGGGTGACGGTCCGGTTCGCCTGATTGCCACCGACTACTATGCCCCAAGCCAGACGGGGGAGCCGGCGCAAATTCGTGCCTATGCCAGCTTTGACGCGGACCGTCTGGATGCTGAAGGCCCGGCCTTTCCCCAGCTTGGCAAAGGCATGTTTGCGATTCTGATCGATCAGGGCGACGGTAAACAGCCCTATTCCGGGATTACGCCGCTGGCAGGTGGATCGCTCGCCTCCTGTGCGGAAACCTATTTTGCGCAGTCAGAACAACTACCAACGCGGTTTGCGCTTGCCCTTGCCCAGTCAACGACACCCGGTTCAGATCCCGAATGGCGTGGTGGCGGAGTGCTGTTGCAGCATATGCCCAAGGCGTCGCCCTTCGCGGCGGGCGAAGGCAGCGGCGAGGGGGGATTGTTAACCGCGGATGATCTGCTTGACGGGTCGGATGCCGAGAACTGGAACCGGGCCACGATTCTGCTGGAAAGCGTCGAACTGACCGAATTGATTGGCCCGCATGTTTCACCCGACGAACTGCTGATCCGCCTGTTCCACGAAGAACAACCGCGCATTTTCGAAGCACAACCCGTGCGCTTTGGCTGCACCTGTAGTCCCGAAAAGGTAAGGCAGGCGATGTCGATCTATTCCGCCAAGGATATCGGTCATATGACCACGAACGACGGCAAAGTGACCGCCGATTGTCAGTTTTGCGGTGCACATTATGAATTCAACCCCGATGAACTGGGTTTTGAAGCCAACAAGTAATGCGCTAAGCTCGAGATATGAGACTTGCGCTGATCGGTTTGTTGTTGTGCGCGTCTATTGCTGATGCGCAATCGTTGGAGGATCGGTATCAGACTGATGCCGGTCACAAACGGGTTGCGGATGTGGTGCGCATTGTCGATTTGATTGCAGAATATCGCGATCAGACCGGAATGCTGCCATTTGCCGAGGATTACACGGAAGGGGATATGCTGCATGTCGTGGCCATCGGGACCGAGGCCGCACAACAGCGTGACCGCGAAATTGGCAGCCCGTTCGGGATCAGTATGCGCAAATACCCGGCGTTGGAGCTTCTGGACAAATTGGAAATCGCATTGGATCGCGATCTGACCCTTCCGGTTGACCCACAGAAGGTGCCTGTTCATGCGCCCAACCTTTATTACCTGTTCTTGTTAGAAAATAACGAATTTGGTGTGCTGACCTTTTTGTATCATCCCCATGATCAGGCGGTCGAGGTCGCCCCTAACGTGAATATTTATGCCATCGCCTCGACCAGCGGGTTTCCGATGCTGTCGGGGTTGAACCTGAACTGGCAGGACAGATCGGCAATCCCTGACACGAACATCCAGCAAATTCTGACGCTCGGAGATCAGGCCGATGCCACCTTTGCCCGCACAACAGATGTCCTGATCGATAACGAGTTGCAGAATTCCCCCGAATAGATGACGATAGACGCAGCAGACTGATATCGGAGCCGGATCATGGAACCCCTCAGCAACTTCCTGAAAAATGTGCCGCAGGTGATTGGGGACGGCCTGTCCGAAGCCTTTGGCCCCGAGATTGCCGAATATGTGTCCGGCGACAAAGCTTGGGTAGGATGGGGAATCCTGATCGGAATATTCTTTGTGGCGACGGTTTTGTTGAAAGGTCGTCGCTAAAGTGGTGGCCTGAAATTGCCACGTGGCAATCGCATTATATTAAATAAAAACAATGCTATACCGGGGGCCTGCTAAAAACGCGTCGATCTGGGTCCGCCCGATTGCCACGTGGCAATAACTCGCCCCGAATAGGGTTTGGTGTTTGCGTTCACAGTGATCAGAATACCGGGCGGGTGATCATCAGCCAGACAATCACCAACACCGCAGCGAAGGCCGGGAAACCGCAGATTAGCCAGATACGATAAAGGCGGTGATAGCGGGTCGGTAATTCTGTTCCGCCGGAGTCTGCCCCAATTGCCATTTGGTGAAGTTGCATCTGTATCCAGACGACCGGGAGCCAGAACAGGCCAACCATGATATAAAGCCCCAGAGAGATCAGGATCCACGGTTCAGTCAGCGGCCAACCAGCGGCCCGTGCCAACAACCATCCGGTGACTGGCTGCACCAGCACCGCCGTTGCGGTGAAGATGAAATCCGCGGTTACGACGATCCCCGCCACATGCGCGATCTGCGCGACGGTCCCGCGCAGGTTCGACATCAGCATAAAAAACGCGATACCCGCACCGGTGCCGAGCAAAACGCACGCGCCGATGATATGCAGGAATTTGAGGAACTCGTAGCTCATCGTTCTTCCAATATAGCGGCGACGAACAGCGGCAACAGCATGGCGGGCAGGATTTTGACGAACGGGCCGAGCGGGTCAGCCCAAAGGTCGGGTGCGGTGAAAGTGCCAAGGATCAGATAGACCAGCGACAGCGCCGCCATGCCAAGGCAGGCCAGCCGGGCGCTGCGACGGAACAAGATTGCAATGCCAAGCAGCAGGTCCAGACCCGAGCCGCCGAAGGTTGCGACCTGCGCAAAGGGTTCAGCGAACCCTCGGGAGGTCAGGACGGTCACCGCTGCGTTTGGGTCTGCCAGCGTGATCAGCCCGGTTGCGATCCAGAACGCCGATAGTCCCAGAATGCCGACGGGCAGCAACAGGAACAGCCGCGCGAACCACCGCTCCTGTGTTGTCGAGGGCAGGGTCGCCAGCGTTTTGTCCAGGGGCCGCGCGGGGGTGCCGCCGTTCTTCACCCAATGTGTCGGGTCACCGGAAACGCCGGTTTGCATAACCTTCAGCGCAGTCGTTCGAAAGGGCGAACGCCAGCCGAACCCGCCCGCCATGTCCGCTGCCCAGCCGATCAAGCGTGCGGCGAAAGTTGGTACGGGGAATGTTCCCCGCCAATCGGGGAGCCCTTGCCAACGGCGAAGTTTCCTTACGACGGTCGCAAAGGGGTGGCTGTCGGGTTCGGTTAGGTCATAGATTTCCTGTGGGGGTATTTCCCCCTCGGCACAGGCCAAGACGGCCGTTGTCAGGTCGTCTATATGGATCGACTGAAGTGGTGTTTCGGGAAAAATCCGCGGTTCGACCATTGGAAAAGCCGCTGCGGCGCGTAGCAATGCCGTGCCACCATACGCCTGAGGCGCAAGGACCAGCGTCGGGCGCAGGATCGTCCAACGGAAATCGCTTGCCTGAATGATCGCGTCACCCTCGGCTTTGGTGCGGAAAAACGCGGTGCTGGCATTGGGCGATACCCCGGCAGCGGAGATATGGATCAGGTGAGTATCGGTGCCCGCCAGTGCCTGTGTCAGGTTTGTCAATGTATCGACATGGATCGCGCGCAGTTCTGCCCCGCCTTGTAACAAACCAGAGGCATTGATGACCACGTCCACATCCGATAGCTGCGATTGCCACGTGGCAATTGCGGTTTGCCCGATGTCTGTTAGAAACCATTCGATGTCCGGGTCGGCCCGCATGGCATGGCGGTGGGAGCGTCCGACGCCAATCACCTGATGTCCCGCCGCTTTCAGCGCCCGGACACAGGCGGCCCCGATCAGGCCATAGCCGCCAAGGACTGCGACCTTCATGTGTCGATCGACAGGCACACGTATTTCATTTCCAGATAATCCTCGACCCCGTGGCGGGACCCCTCACGGCCCATGCCGGATTGTTTGACACCGCCAAACGGCGCGACCTCGGTTGAAATGAGGCCCGTGTTGACGCCAACCATGCCATATTCCAGCGCCTCGGCCACGCGCCAGACGCGGGACAGGTCATTGGCGTAGAAATAGCTGGCGAGGCCGAAGATCGTGTCATTTGCCTGTTCGATCACATCCGCTTCGTCCGTGAAACGGAACAGCGGAGCGACGGGGCCGAAGGTCTCGTCATTGGCGACCATCATCTCGCGGGTGACGCCGGTCAGGATGGTGGGTTGGAAGAACGTGCCGCCCAGCGCGTGACGTTGGCCGCCTGCTTTCACCTGTGCCCCCTTGGCGGTTGCGTCGGCGATATGTTCCTGCACCTTTTCCACGGCCGCTTCGGTGATCAGCGGGCCGGTGGTGACGCCGTCCTCGAACCCGTCACCGACATGCATTTTGGCCACCGCCTCCGCCAGCTTGTCAGCAAAGGCGTCATACACCCCGTCCTGCACATAAATCCGGTTGGCGCAGACGCAGGTTTGGCCGTTATTGCGATATTTGGAGATCATCGCCCCTTCGACTGCCGCGTCCAAATCGGCGTCGTCAAACACGATGAAGGGGGCGTTTCCGCCCAGCTCCATCGACATTTTCATGACTTGGTCAGCGCCCTGCCGAAGAAGGATACGACCCACATTGGTGGATCCGGTAAAGGTCAGCTTGCGGACCTTGGGGTTGTCGGTGAATTCTTTGCCAATGTCGGCGGATTTCGACGACGTGACGACCGACAGCACCCCCTTTGGCACCCCTGCACGTTCCGCCAGCACGGCCATGGCCAATGCCGATAGGGGCGTTTCAGCGGCAGGTTTCGCGACAAAGGCGCAGCCGACGGCCAGCGCGGGGCCGACCTTGCGGGCGATCATGGCGTTGGGGAAGTTCCATGGGGTGATCGAGGACACGACGCCGACGGGTTGTTTCAGCACCATGATGCGTTTGTCTTGCTGGTGGCCGGGGATGGTCTCGCCATACACGCGCTTGGCTTCCTCCGAAAACCATTCGATGAAGCTGGCGCCGTAAAGGATTTCGCCCTTGGCTTCGGGCAGGGGTTTGCCCATCTCGGCGGTCAGGATCGCGCCGAGGTCGTCGGCGTTTTCGACCATCAGATCATACCATTTGCGCAGGATCGCGGCGCGGTCTTTGCCGGTGCGTTTGGCCCAGTCTTTTTGCGCGGTATAGGCCGCGTCGATGGCGCGTGCGGTTTCGGTGCGGGACAGGTCTGGAACCGTGCAGATCACGTCACCCCGGGCGGGGTTGGTCACGTCAAACGTCGCGCCATTGTCGGCATCTGCCCATTCGCCCTCGACGAAGGCCTGCGTGCGTAACAGAGAGGGGTCTTTGAGCATTTTGGCGAGGTTAGTCAGATCGGTCATTTCCACTGCTCCGGTTAGATTGGGACAAAATTATCGCGGCTTCGGCGGCCCGCGAATATATAAGGATCAAGGCAAAGGCGAATACAAGCCCGCTGGTAGATTCCCGATCCGCCCATGCAAAATAGACGCCCGATATCACGATGAGAATGGCGACGAAGGGTCCCCATATCCAGTTCCGCCACATTGCTATGCCACAAAGGGCGATGATGGCGAAGTCAACGAAAGCAAAGGGTGTTGTAAACTCGGTAAAGTAGGGGTCGCCGGATTGGCGAAGGAATAGGAAGAAGGTTACACCTGAGATGGCGTGCACAAATGCGGTGACTGCACCCAACCGCAGCGCCTTCTTTGCGTCGGCATCGGATAAAGACATCCTAAATCTGCCGCCCTTGCAGCAGGCGAGGGAGGTCGCCAGTTAGTCCCGCGGCCTCGCGGATTAATTTCCGACGGGCGGCGGGGATGGCGTTGATGGCGGCCAGCGACAGGTCGCGGCCAAGGCGCAAGAGCGGGTTGTCGTTCGAAAACACCCGGTTGATCGTGTCGGTCGCGCCGACAAGCGTTGCCGTATCGGTGCGGCGCCACTGGGCATAGCGGGAAAGCACAATCGGGTTGCCGATATCTTCGCCAATACGGGCGGCGCCGATCAGCGTTTCAGCGAGGCTGGCGACGTCGCGCAGGCCAAGGTTAAGCCCTTGCCCCGCCAGTGGGTGGATGCCGTGGGCGGCGTCGCCTGCCAGTGCCACACGGTCGGTGGCGAAATCATCGGCGATGATCAGACCGAGCGGGTAGGTGAAGCGTTTGCCCGCCAGTTTGATCTTGCCAAGGAAATCACCGAAACGGGGGCGCAGCTCCTCTAGATACTCCGTGTCCGACAGTGCTTGGATCGCGGCGGCACGCGCGTGCGTTTCGGTCCAGACTATTGACGACCGGTTCCCCGGCAGTGGCAGGATCGCCAGCGGGCCGGGGGGCATAAAAAACTGGTGGGCGGTGCCGTTATGGGGTTTTTCATGTTCGACGGCGCAGACCAATGCCGTTTGGCCGTAATCCTTGGCCATGCGGTTGATCCCTGCGCGCTTGGCCACGCCGGATTGCCGCCCGTCACAACCGACCAACAGGCGGGCGGTCAGGGTTTTACCGCCCCCTAGCGTAACCTCGATTCCACCCGGTATGATCCGTTGCGCTGTGACACTATCCTCTAACTGTGTGATCAGCGGGTGATCCACCGCATTCAGCAGGGCACGGCGCAGATAGCGGTCTTCGACCATGTGGCCCATCGGGCCTTCCTCTATCTCGCGATGGTCGAAATGGAGGTGAAGGGGGGACGCCCCCTCGCCAGCTTTCCCGTCGGACACAACGATATCCAATATCGGCTGAGCATGATCCGCCACCGTCGCCCAAACCCCCAACGCTTTCAGCATGTTGACCGAGGTCAGCGACAGCGCATAGGCGCGGCCGTCGAAATCGGCGGCTTTGCGGGTTGGCTTGGGTGTCGGGTCGATAATGGTCGCACGGATCCCGCCACTGGCGAGGGCCAGCGCGAGGGCGGGGCCGTTCAGGCCGCCGCCAGCGATCAGAACGTCGGAGTCGGGTTTCATGCTCGCGATTATGGCGGCGATTGCGGGATTGTCCATCGGCGAAAGCGTCGCTAGCGTGACAAAAAACGGAGGGGTTTTGATGGATGATTGGCTAAAGATGAGCGCCTGTGATCTGGGTCGCGGGATTGCGGCGGGGCGGATCAACCCGCGCGATCTGACCGAGGTATATCTGGACGCCATCGCACGCTCCCCTTATGGCCCTCGCATCTATGCGCGCCTGACGCCTGATCGTGCCCGGGCAGAGGCGGACGCCGCCGCAGAACGGGCGGCATCAAATACGCGTTGGTCCGAACGGCTCGACGGGGTGCCGATCAGTTGGAAGGATTTGTTCAACTCGGCGGGCACAGCGACGGAGGCGGGGTCGCGCTTGCTGGCTGGTCGCGTGCCAGACGCTGATGCCGCAGTGCTGTCCCGTGCGACCCAGTCTGGCACGGTGTGTCTGGGCAAGACCCATATGACAGAGCTGGCGTTTTCCGGACTTGGCCTCAACCCGATGACCGCGACACCGCCGAACCGCCACGACCCTGACCGCGTCGCGGGGGGGTCGTCGTCTGGCGCGGCAGCCTCGGTTGCTTATGGGCTCGCCGCCGCCGGGATTGGGTCTGACACGGGGGGATCGGTGCGTGTGCCCGCCGCCTGGAGCGATCTGGTCGGGTTGAAGACGACGCACCGGATGCTGTCCACCCAAGGCGTCGTGCCACTGTGTGAACAATTTGACACTGTTGGCCCGCTGGCCCGCAGCGTCGAGGATTGCGCCGCGCTGCTGCATGTCATGGGCGGCCCGGAGATCGAAGTAGAGGGGCGGGAGATCAGCACGCTGCGCTTCGCCATCCTTGATTCCGTCGCGATGGAGGGGTGTGACCCGCAGATCATCGCCGCCTTCGACCACGCGGTTGACTGCCTGGCCAAGGCGGGCGCGTCAATCACTCGCATCACCATCCCCGCTGTCGAACAGGCGATGCCGCTGTCCGCCTGCCTATTTGCCTCGGAAGCTTATGCCATCTGGCACGAGGCGATCGAGGCGAACCCCGACGCCATGTTCCCGCTGGTGCGCGAACGGTTCCGCGCCGGAGCGCAGTTCAGTGCGGTGCAATATATCGAACAATGGCGAGAATTGCGGGCGCTGCGGCAATCCTATCTTGCCGCAACGCAGGATTTTGACGCGGTGCTGATCCCGACGACGCCGAACCTGCCGCCCCTGATCGACGATCTGCTGGCGGACGATGACTATTTCGCGCAGCAAAACCTTTTGGCGTTGCGCAACACGCGGATCGGCAATTTGATGGGACTGTGTGCGCTGACGCTGCCGACAGGCACGCCCAGCGCCGGACTATCGCTGATGGGCGCGCCGTTTGGTGAACCGAAGCTGTTGCCCGTCGGTCGCGCGGTGGAGAAAACGCTCAATCAACGCTAGACCGCAGCCAAAACAGCGGCTAAATTAACCGCAAAGGGGCAAGAGACCCCATAAGATTGAGGCAATATGCAGTATCCCAAGCGCTTTTCAGAGCTGCCGGAATATCTATTTCCGCGCCTTCGCGCCCTTCTGGACTCGCACCAGCCGGGGGGTGAGCTGTTGCAGATGACGATTGGCGAGCCGACGCATCCTTTCCCCGAGTTTGTAGGCGAAATCCTGAACCGCAATCTGGCTGGATTCAACAAATACCCCCCGAACGAGGGCACGCCCGAACTGCGCAGCGCGATTGCGCGCTGGCTGGAGGGGCGGTTTGACCTGAAACCGCTCGACCCCGACCGCAATGTCATGTCGCTGAATGGCACGCGCGAGGGGTTGTTCAATGCCGCGATTGCGCTGTCGCCGGAAATGAAAAACGGCAAACCTCCCGCCGTGCTGATCCCGAACCCGTTTTATCAATGTTACATGGTCGCCGCCAAAACCGCCGGGGCAGAGCCGGTGTTTGTGAATGCGACGGCGGAATCCGGGTTCCTGCCGGATTTTCACGCCCTTCCGCGTGAGGTGCTGGAACGGACGACGTTGGCTTATATCTGTTCGCCGTCGAACCCGCAGGGGGCTGTGGCCTCGGCTGAATATCTGCAAAATCTGGTGAAACTGGCAGAGCAGTTTGATTTCAAAATCCTCTCCGATGAATGCTATTCCGAGATTTACCGCGATACGCCGCCCGCTGGTGCGCTGAAGGCAGCAGAAGTGGTGGGTGCAGACCCGGAACGGGTGATGGTGTTCCATTCGCTGTCGAAACGGTCGAACCTGCCCGGAATTCGCAGCGGGTTTGTGGCGGGGGGACCGCAGAATATTGCCGCGATGAAACAATTGCGCAGCTATACCGGCGCGCCCGTGCCACTACCCTTGCAGCAGGTAAGTGCGGCCGTCTGGTCGGATGAGGGGCATGTGGAACGCAACCGCGACCTTTACCGGCGGAAATTCCAGATTGCGGATAGAGTGTTTGGCAATGTCGCGGGCTATATCAAGCCGCAGGCCGGGTTCTTCCTGTGGCTGCCGGTGGGCGATGGCGAAGCGGCGGCCTTGAAACTGTGGCAGGAAACCGGAGTGCGGACCCTGCCGGGCGCTTACTTGTCGCAGGACACCGCGACGGTAAATCCTGGCAAAGCCTATCTGCGCGTGGCGCTGGTCGCGCCCGAGGCAGAGGTGGAACAAGGATTGATCGCAATCCGCGAATGTATTGGTGACAGGATAGGACTGACGGACTAGATTATGGCGATGGCATCATTGACGAATTCAAAACCCAAAAGCCGCAGCAAGCGCAAACCGACCAAGGCCGAGGAGGCGATGCGCCGCCGCGGCTTCGAGGCGTTCGGCTTCCTGCTGGTTCTGGTGGGGATTGCTGCGCTGGCCCTATTGCTAACCTATGATATTGGCGATCCCAGTTTTTTCAACGCCACTGACAGTGCGCCCACAAATCTGTTGGGCGTAACCGGGTCCTATATTGCCGATATGTTATATCGTGCGGTGGGCTGGGCGTCATATGGGGTTCCGGTTTCGCTTTTGGTTTGGGGCGGGCGGATGATGCTGCATGTCGGACATGAGCGCGCCATTTTGCGGATGATTTTTGTGATTCCGGCAATTGCGTTAGCGTCAGTTTTCATTGGCACACATGTTCCCCCTGACAGTTGGGTTTATGGCGAAGAAATCGGTCTGGGCGGCACATTTGGGGATATTTTTCTTGGGTTCCTGCTGTCGATTTTGCCGGGGTCACTGGGCTTTAACCTGATGGTCCTGACGCTGGTCCTGGGGGCGCTGACCGTTGTTTTCGGGGCATTCGCACTGGGCGTGACATGGGTGGAATACTGGGCGATGGGACGCGGCCTGTGGAACGGGTTTGTGACGACCTATGCCGGACTGAAATGGCTGGTCACGCGGGGTATATCGCTGCTGTTTACCATTCTTGGATTTGTCGGGCTAAAAGGGTTTAAGGCGGCGCAATTGGCGAAAGAGGCTGCCAAGAAACGCGCCGAGGATATCGCCGCCCGTCGCGCAGCTGGCGAGGTGGTTGTGGATGATGAGGACACGATCCCTGAAACCGGCCTGTCTAACCGATTGAGTGCAAAGATTGCTGACGCGGTCAGGTCGCGCAAAGAACCAAGTGTCAAGGCGGACACCCTGCCCGATTATGGCAAGCCCATGGTGGAACGCGCCGAACCGGCAATCACCGGTCCGTCACGTCCGCGCGCTGAACCGCCGTTGACATCCCCGACCCCGTCTGCGCCCGAACCGTTGGTGCAACATCCGCAGCCCAAAAAGACCGCGAAATCGGTGCGGGCGCGGCAGGAAGAACAGCCCAGCCTGGCGTTGGAACCGGGGCGCCAAGGGTATGAGACCCCGCCAATGTCCTTTTTGGCCAATCCGACCCAGATCGTGCGCCACACCCTGTCGGACGAGGCATTGAATGAAAATGCACGGATGCTGGAAAACGTGCTGGACGATTATGGCGTGAAGGGCGAGATCGTCGCCGTGCGTCCGGGTCCGGTCGTGACCATGTATGAACTGGAACCGAGCGCCGGTCTGAAGGCCAGCCGCGTGATCGGGCTGGCAGATGATATTGCACGGTCGATGTCGGCCCTTGCCGCCCGTGTGTCCACCATTCCGGGGCGGTCGGTGATCGGGATCGAACTGCCCAACGAAAACCGCGAGATGGTTCTGTTCCGCGAGATTGTGTCGTCGTCAGCCTATGGCGACACCAAGATGCAGCTACCGTTAGCCTTGGGTAAAGATATTGGTGGGGAGCCGGTCGTGGCGAACCTCGCCCGGATGCCGCATTTGCTGATTGCGGGGACGACGGGGTCCGGTAAATCCGTTGGGATCAACACGATGATCCTGTCGCTGCTCTATACGCTTAGCCCCGAAGAATGTCGCATGATCATGATTGATCCGAAGATGCTGGAACTGTCTGTCTATGACGGCATCCCGCATCTTCTGTCCCCGGTTGTGACCGACCCGAAGAAGGCGGTCGTCGCCCTGAAATGGACCGTTGCGGAGATGGAAGAACGCTATCGCAAGATGTCCAAGATGGGTGTGCGTAATATCGACGGCTATAATGGCCGTGTCGCAGAAGCGTTGGCCAAGGGTGAAGGGTTCACCCGCACCGTTCAGACGGGTTTTGACGACGCCACCGGCGAACCGGTTTTTGAAACCGAAGAATTCATGCCCGAAAAAATGCCCTATATCGTTGTCATCGTGGACGAGATGGCGGACCTGATGATGGTCGCGGGCAAAGAGATCGAAGCCTGTATCCAGCGTCTGGCGCAGATGGCCCGCGCCAGCGGTATTCACTTGATCATGGCAACGCAGCGTCCCTCGGTCGATGTGATCACGGGGACGGTGAAGGCGAATTTCCCGACGCGTATTTCCTTCCAGGTGACGTCGAAAATCGACAGCCGCACGATTCTGGGCGAGATGGGTGCAGAACAACTGCTGGGCATGGGTGACATGCTGTATATGGAGGGTGGTGGCAAGCTGACCCGCGTGCATGGCCCGTTCGTGTCGGACGAAGAGGTCGAAGAAATCGTCAAATTCCTGAAAGCGCAGGGCGAGCCGGAATATGTGAACGGCGTGCAGGACGGGCCGGAGGATACGGGCGCAGAAACCTCGGTCGATGAATTGCTTGGCCTTGGCGGTAACACGGATGGAGACGGCGCGCTTTATGATCAGGCGGTGCAGATCGTGGCGCGGGACCGGAAATGTTCCACCAGCTATATCCAGCGGAAACTGTCGATCGGCTATAACAAGGCCGCGAAGCTGGTCGAGGAGATGGAAGAAAATGGTGTCGTTTCTGCCGCGAACCATGTTGGCAAGCGCGAGATTCTGGTGCCGGAAATCCATTAAGTGGCAAAGTTCCGCCACACCAGCGTCAGTAACGCATTTGTCGCAGAGTGTTGAGTTTAAAACCCATATGGCAACGCCTATAACTAAATCATGAACAGACGCTTTTTCCTGTCGGCGCTTGCCGCCACCCCCTTCATCGCCAGCAGCCGTATGGCGTTGGCGCAGAATGCAGTTGTTGATGCGGTGAATGCCTATCTGACCGGGCTTGATACGCTGATCGCGCCGTTTACGCAGGAAAGCGCAGATGGCAGTCAGGCGACGGGGTTATTTTACCTCGATAAACCGGGAAAGATGCGGTTCGAATATGATCCGCCAGCACCGGCCCTGATCATTTCTGATGGTGAAGCCTTGGCGATTTATGATCGAAAATCGGATCGAGGACCACAGGTTTACCCACAAGACACGACACCCTTGTCGCTGCTGTCGCGCAACGATATTGATGTTACGCAATCCCGGTTCGTACGGTTGATCGAAACCCGCAACAGTCAGATTCATATGGTGATGTTCGATCCTGAACATACCGATCGTGGCACGATGCGGTTAATCTTTGATCAGAACCCGGTCGAGTTGCGTCAATGGGTTGTGACCGAAGGGAACGGGCTGGAATCTGTTGTCCGGCTTGGCCAATTGACCAAGAACGTCTCTATTGACCCGATGTTGTTCAATATCGTCCACCACAATCAATTGCAGCGCAACGGACAGCTTTAGGCGCTTGCGATTTCGCGGCCTGCGGGCCATGGTTTGCCAAAACCGGAGAGGATTTTGGCACGCATTTTACCTGTTCATTCGGAACCGGAAATGGCCGCATTGGCGGCGCGGATTGGATCGTATCTGCGCCCCGGCGATTGTGTTTTGCTGGAGGGTCCGGTCGGAGCAGGTAAATCCTTTTTTGCCCGCGCACTGATCCAATCCGCGCAGACTGTGCCCGAAGATGTCCCTTCGCCAACATTCACGTTGGTGCAGACATATGACACACGACTGGGCGAGGTTTGGCACGCGGACCTTTATCGTTTGGGACATGTCGATGAGCTTGCGGAACTGGGATTGGAGGAGGCGTTTGACGGTGCCATCACGCTGATCGAGTGGCCCGAAAGATTGGGTGAAGTCCGACCCGCGCGATTCCTGAGACTGGTGATCGACATTACCGGGGACGATGGGCGGCAGGTCACGTTGCATCCGATAGGTGACTGGCCGTGGGTAGAGGAATTGTGATGTTCAAACCGTCCGACGCCCCGCGGGTCTTTGCACTGCCACTTGGTGTTGATTTTGCGCGACAGTTCGCGGCCGGGTTGCGCGAACGCATGGCGGGTGAACCGCCCGAAGCCTGGGCGAAGGTCAGATTGTATGTAAATACTCAACGATCCGCCCGGCGGCTACAGGATGTTCTGACAGAAGGTGGGGCGATGATCCTGCCGGATATCCGGGTGGTTACCTCGCTTGCCGGAGATGTTTCGCTACCCTTACCGCGCACTGTTCCACCGTTACGACGGCGGCTGGTGCTGGCCCGACTGGTGGCGGCTTATCTGGAACAAATGCCCGATGTTGCGCCGCTGTCCGCTGTTTTCGATCTGGCAGATTCGCTTGGGGATTTGCTGGACGGGTTTCACGGCGAGGGCATCGCCATGACCGCTTTGAATTCGCTGGATGTGGCGGATCACGCAGCGCATTGGAACAGTTCGCTACAATTTTTGGATATTTTGACGACGTATTGGGAGCAAGGGCGCGAGGGGTTTCTGGATAGCGAGGAGCGGCAACGAAAGGCAGCGGAATATCTGGCTGAACACTGGGCGCAGCATCCGCCCGACGGGCCAGTGATTGTCGCGGGATCAACCGGATCACGGGGGGCAACCGCGTTGGTCATGGATGCTGTGGCCAAGTTGCCTCAAGGGGCGGTGGTGTTGCCGGGATATGATTACGATCTTCCGGCGGAGGTTTGGGACAGCGTCAGCATTGACCATCCGCAATACGGGTTCAAACGGTTGCGGGATAGGTTGGGGATCGGAACGCCGCCGCTTTGGCGAGAGTGCGCCGGGTCGTCGGGTGCGCGCAACCGGCTGGTCTCGCTGGCATTGCGGCCCGCGCCGGTAACGGATCAATGGTTAAGCGAAGGTCCGGGGTTGGCGGAAACGCTGGGATCCGCCTGTTCAGCGGTTACCTTGATTGAAGCGCCGGGTCTGCGCGAGGAGGCTGAGGCAATCGCCGTGCGTCTGCGACTGGCGGCCGAAGAGGGGCAAACAGCGGCTTTGGTGTCACCTGACCGAATGCTGACGCGACGTGTGACGTCTGTTTTGGGACGCTGGGGGATCACGCCAGATGATTCCGCCGGGCAGCCTGTGCCGCTGACCCCGCCGGGAATATTCCTGCGCCGGGTGATCGGGGTGGCGGGGGGTCCGCTAACGCCTGTGGCGCTGGTGTCGATCCTGAAACACCCGTTGTGTGGTGGAGCAGAGGGGCGCAAGGCGCATCTGTCGATGACGCGTCGACTGGAACTGCAAGTTCTGCGTGGTGGCCCGCCCGAGGTGGATTGGGACGCGCTGACGGAATGGGCCGCGAAACAGGGTGAGGATTTCCCTGTCTGGATTGCGTGGTTGGGCGGAAATCTGATGCGACTGGCCAATGTTGGCAAGATGGGGTTGGTCGAATGGTTGACGCTTCATCGAGACGTCGCAGAAAGCTTGTCCAAGGGGTTGGCGAGTGAAGACCCACCCCTTTGGCAGAAAAATGCAGGTGCGGAGGTTGTAAAAGCCTTTGATGCGTTGGCAGCCGAGGCGGAGGCGGCAGGTCCGTTGGAGCCGATCGAATATCGTGCGTTGTTCCAATCGCAACTGACAGGGGCGGAAGCGCGGCCGGATGCGTACCTGCCCCACCCAACGATACAGATTTTGGGCACGCTCGAAGCCCGCGTGCAATCAGCGGAGCTGGTCATCCTTGGCGGTCTGAACGAAGGGATCTGGCCCAAATCGCCTGAGCCTGACCCTTGGCTATCCCGCCAGATGCGGGCGGCGATTGGTTTGCCATTGCCGGAACGCCAGATTGGCTTGTCCGCGCATGATTTCCAGCAGGCGATTGCTGCGCGCGAGGTTGTCCTGACACGGTCCATCCGCGACGGAGAGGCGCAGACGGTTCCATCGCGCTGGATGATCCGGTTGCTTAACCTGATGGAGGGGATAGAGGGGGGCAAAGATGTGCTGGCGGCGATGCGGTCGCGTGGTGATGATCTGCTTTCGCTGGCGGTGGCGATGAACCATGTGGACCCGGTGCCAGCCGCCACCCGACCTTCGCCCCGACCACCGGTTGACGCCCGACCCACGAAACTGTCTGTGACGCGGATCGAAACATTGATCCGTGACCCTTACGCCATTTATGCGGACAAAATCCTTGGCCTCAGAAAGCTGGACCCGCTGGGACGGGAGGCGGATGCGCTGGAACGAGGCACAGCGTTGCATCAGGTCTTGCATGCGTTCATCGACGAAACACGCGACGGTTTGCCAGATGATGCGGAGGCCCTGTTCCTTCGCGTGGCAGAGAGGGAGCTGGCGCATGTTCCCTGGCCCTCCGCCCGCAGATTTTGGTTGGCGCGGCTGAAAAAGGTTGCGGGTAAGTTTATGGAGGGGGAGCGCGCCCGGCGTGAACGCGGCCGACCATCGGCGCTGGAGGTTAAGGGGGATCGCAGTGCCAACGGGTTTACCCTGACCGCGAAGGCGGATCGGGTGGATGTGACGGATACGGGCGTGGCAATTTATGATTATAAATCCGGTTCACCGCCGAACCAGAACCAGATTAAATATTTCGCCGTCCAACTGCCGTTGGAAGGCGCGATTGCGCAGGCGGGGGGATTCAAGGACCTTGGCGCGGCGCGGGACGTGTATCTGGAACTGATCGGGTTGGGGAGTGAAGGCAAAACGACCGTCCTCGACCTTGACGCTGCCGCCATCGCGAAACATTGGGACGATCTGCTGCTGCTGATTGCAGCTTATGGCAGTCGGGACCTCGGCTATTCGGCGCGCGCGAAGGCGGAGCTGTTGAGCTATGACAGCGATTACGACCACCTGTCGCGCTTTGGCGAGTGGCAGGATGGTGATCCGACTGTGCCGGAGGATGTGGGATGACGGACCTCGCCACGAAACGTCAGATCGCGGCGGCGGACCCAAGGCGGTCAACTTGGGTGTCGGCGAACGCGGGGTCGGGCAAGACGCGTGTGTTGACCAACCGCGTGGCGCGATTGTTGCTGGCAGGTTGTGAGCCGCAGAAAATCCTGTGCCTGACCTACACCAAAGCGGCGGCGGCCGAGATGCAAAACCGGCTGTTCGCGACGCTGGGCAGTTGGGCGATGAAACCGGACGGCGCACTGGCAGAGGAGTTGGCGAAGCTGGGCGAGACGGAGGTCTCTGTTGACGCGCTGGCCGCGGCCCGAAAGCTTTTCGCCCGTGCACTGGAAACGCCGGGTGGGCTGAAAATCCAGACGATCCATTCCTTTGCCGGGGCTGTCCTGCGACGGTTTCCGCTGGAGGCTGGCGTATCACCACAATTTCAGGAAATGGACGAGCGGCAGGCAAATCAGTTGCGCGCCGAAGTGCTGGAGCAAATCGCCGAGGACGTGCCAGATGTTTTCACCGCAATGGCGTTGGAATTGTCCGGCGAGGATACGGGCAAGCTGCTGGATGGTATCCTGAAATATGCCGATGCGATGGGCACGTGGGACGCGCAGAAAATGGCGGGATTACTGGATGCGAACCCGGATGCCAGTGATGATCAGCTTTTATCCAGGGCATTCCAGGGCGTATCCGACGCAGACCTTTATCGGTTGGCCGAAGCGATGGCGGCTGGCGGCAAGAATGATCAGGTCTTTTGCAGAAAGATCAAAGATGGTCTACGCCTGACCGCTGCGGATGCATTCAACGCCTATGAAAACGCTTTCCTGACCAATGGGCAACGTCGCTCCGACCATAACTTCCCGACAAAAGCGGTGAAGGATGCCCACACATGGGTGCCCGAGATGATGGAGCTGCTGAAGGATCGTCTCTTTGAAGCCCGCCAAGAGCGCCTGAAACGTGACCTCTACCATCGCACGAAGGCGCTTTACGATTTCGCGACGGCGTTCACCGACCGCTATGCCGACCGCAAGGCGGCGTTAGGGCGACTCGACTTCGATGATCTGATCCAGAAAACGCGTGCGCTTCTGTCCGAACCGGGGCTGGCGGCGTGGGTGCTTTATCGACTGGATGGAGGGATTGATCATATTCTGGTGGACGAGGCGCAGGATACCTCGCCCGAGCAATGGGAAATCGTGCGATTGCTGGCGGAGGAGTTTTTTGTTGGCGAAGGGGCGACGGAAGGGCCGCGCACGATTTTTGTGGTGGGGGACGAAAAGCAATCCATCTACAGCTTCCAAGGGGCTGACCCGCAGGAATTTGGCAAGATGCGCGACCATTTTGCGGGCAAGTTGACGAACATCGCGCAGGAATTGCAGACGAAAGCGCTACTGCACTCCTTCCGCTCGGCCTCGCCGGTGCTGGACCTGGTGGATCGGGTGTTTGACGGCGAGGTGCCGCTGGGCATCACAGACCCGGTGGAACATGTGGCGCATAAAACCCAACTGCCGGGACGGGTGGAGCTGTGGCCCTTTGTTCTGCCGTCTGAAAAATCCGATCCGGGGCCGTGGTGGGAACCATTGGACATGATTTCCGAAAACGCTCCTGTGCTGATCCTGGCGGAGGCACTGGCGCGTCGCGTCGCGACAATCATTGCGTCAGGGCAAAAATTGCCCGGCAAAGACCGCGCGATCCGGGCTGGGGATTTCATGGTGCTGGTGCAAAGGCGTGGGCCGTTGTTTCACGCGATTATCAAGGCGCTGAAAAATGCCGGGGTAGAGGTTGCAGGCGCTGACCGGCTAAAGATCGTCGAAGAGCTGGCCGTAAAGGATTTGTTGGCGCTGCTGACATTCCTCGCCACCCCTCGCGATGATCTGTCGCTGGCGGCGGTTCTGCGCTCTCCGCTTTGTGGCTTAAGCGAAGATGACCTGTTCCGCCTCGCCCATGGTCGGGACGGATCATTGTGGCGGGCGGTTGGGGAATCAGGCCATGCCCGTGTGGTGGCAATGCTCAACAGCCTGCTGGGGGATGCGGATTTTATCCGGCCCTATGACCTGTTGGAGAAAATCCTGATTACCCATGATGGGCGACGCAAATTGCTGGCGCGACTGGGGGCGGAGGCCGAGGATGGGATTGACGAGCTGCTTAATCAGGCGCTGGCCTATGAATCCGTCGAAGCGCCGACGCTGACCGGGTTTTTGTCGTGGATTTCATCCGATGATGTCGAGGTCAAACGCCAGATGGATGCAGCGGGCGATCGCGTGCGGGTGATGACTGTGCATGGCGCAAAGGGGCTGGAGAGTCCGATTGTGATCCTGCCGGATACGGCGAAGAAGGACGAGTGGCGAAACCCGCCCGAAGTCGTGCTGAAGGATGATATACCGATCTGGCGAACCAGCGGGTCAGACGCGCCCGAGATGATGGCCGCGATGGAGGAAGACCGCAAAGCGCTGGTGCGCAAGGAAGATGGGCGGTTGCTGTATGTCGCGATGACCCGTGCCGAAAACTGGCTGATCGTGGCGGGTGCCGGAACGGAAAGATATCGCAACGGCGGTTGGTATTCAAAAATCGAGGCGGGATTTGACGGGGCAGAAACGGAACCCGCGCCGGATGGGTTGGCGGGGGAAGTCCGGGTGATCAGCCGGAATTGGTCCGACGCCGAAGGCGCGGTGGATACTGTGACAACGAAGCATGTCGAACTTCCCGAACCGCTTGCCCGCCCGGCGCCCGTTTTGTCGCGCAAACCGCAGATGCTGTCCCCATCCGATCTTGGTGGGGAACATTCGGTGCTGGGGGGTGATCCCGCAGCGGCCGAAGATGCAATGGCCCGAGGCACCGCGATCCACCTGCTGCTAGAGCATCTGCCGGGGGCACCGGACCGCGCCGCCACGGCTGCCCACCTGACCGATGACTGGCAGGATCTGTTGCCCGAAGTGGAGGCTGTGCTGGATAACCCTGCCCTTGCTTGGATATTTGCCCCTGAGACTTTGGCAGAGGTCGCGATCACCGCACATATCGACCCGCTTGGCGCGCCGATCCTGGGGCGGATCGATCGGCTGGTGGTCGCCGATGACCATGTGTTGGCCGTGGATTTCAAATCCAACCGGGATGTGCCCGACAGTCCCGAAACAACCCCCAGCGGATTTCTGAAACAAATGGGGGCCTATGCGGATGCGCTGAGACAGGTCTATCCGGACAAGGAAATAAGGACTGCGATCCTGTGGACCCGGACTGCAACCCTGATGGAGCTTCCCGAAAACGTGACTGCGGCTGCGTTGCGCCTTGACGGTCCAGAGGTGGCTACATAGGTTGAGTTCCGAGTTATACGCATGAGTAGGAGCATATCATGGCAACAGTAGCAGTCACCGACGCCACATTCGAAGCCGAAGTCGTGAATTCCGACGTTCCCGTCGTTGTTGATTTCTGGGCAGAATGGTGTGGCCCGTGCAAAATGATCGGCCCAGCTCTGGAAGAGCTGTCGGACGAATATGCAGGCAAGATCAAAATCGCCAAAGTGAACGTCGACGAAAATCCCGTTTCGCCCAGTCAGCTTGGTGTGCGTGGCATTCCGGCTATGTTCATGTTCAAGGATGGCAAAGTCATCTCGAACAAAATCGGCGCCGCGCCGAAAGCGAACCTGAAAGACTGGATTGACTCGGCCGTTTGATCGAACCTAAACGCGAAAAGGCCGCCCACGTGGGCGGCTTTTTTTATTTGACGGCGACCAACTGAAATTCGATCTGGCTGACAACGTTATTTTTTTGCGCAATCTCCAGATTCAGCTCGGCTTCGGTGATCAATTCATCGGCAAACATGGATTTGAAGGGTTCATCCAAAACCATATTGGCCTTGGTCAATTCAAAATCGACGTCATAATAAATACCCAATGGGCTGTTGCTGACGCCCGCATCGATCCACTGCTTGTTTAGTTTCTTGCTGAACAGGGTCAGCCCGATCAACGTAATCGGCCTGACATGTGTCGGGTCGGCCAGAAAATGGTCGTGACGCGGATGGGGGACGTTAATATGTACGACCGCACCCGGTTTGCAAATTCGATAAAGCTCTTGCACGATCGACAGATAAACTTTGGGGTCTTGCCCCATATGCTCCAGCGCGTGGTTAAAATACACTTCGTCCGCACAAGAGGTTTCCCATGGCCATGGAGTCGACTCTAGGTCCCACACTTCGTCGGGATTGCATTTGGCAGATTTGTCGACATTCACCGCATCTTCGATTTTGTTGAAACCGCAACCCATGTTGAATATTTTTGTCATTTTTCCGTTGCCTATCGTTTGATTTGCCCAACCTTATGCTGACAGAGTCGATATTAAAATTCTTTACTTGAACACGGTTTAACTTTAATACTGGGGCGGATTATTAACTCTGTGAGGAATAAAACAATGAAAACCAGTTTCATCGCACCTATTGCGGCTACTATTTCTGCGACAGCGGCATCCGCTGGTAGCTTGGTCTATACCGCACCGGTTGAAACGATGGTTGTCGATGACGCGCCGATGGGTAGCTCGGGCGCATGGATTATCCCGCTGATCGCAATTGGTCTTATCGCTCTGGCGATTTCCAGTTCTGACAGTGATGATGGGGGCACCCTCACAACCATTACGACCTTCTCGACATTGTAATAAGCCCACATATCGTGAAGTCTTGATGACGTAGATAAGTACCCCTTTTTGGGGTACTTTTCATATTTGCACTACGCAAATTGTCGAAGGTTCGGTGATGAATTCTGACCTGATTGGTAATGAATTGTCCGACCTGAGTTCTGCTGAGCTGTCGGAACTGCAAAAAGAATTAGAGGCGTTGGTAAAGCAACGTCCCGGGAAAATTGATGCGCAGTTTAAGCTCGCACAAGTGTCATTACGGCAGAAAGACACCAAACGCGCCGAGCGGTTGTTGTTGCTTATCTGTCGTCTTGACTCGAAACATGTTGGCGCACGCAAGCTTTTGGCGCAACTTTATCTGAGCCTTAATCGCCCGAAAGATGCCGGACCGCTTGCCGCCGCATTGATGAGCCTTCAGCCAAACGATCCACAGTCAATGGCGTTGTTGGCCCTGTCCGAAATCGGTGTCGGGCAATGGGAAATTGGGATGCAATGGTGTGAGACGGCACTTGCGACATCGAATGATGATCCGGACATACTGAAAACATTATCGCTTAATTACATTCACTGCGCCGACACACCCCGGGCCGAGGCGTGGATCGAAAAGCTTCGCCGTCACTTTCCCGACGATCCCATTACTTACATGGCGCAGGCCAGCCTGGACTATAAGAATGGCACGTTAGACGCGGGTATCGAGGGCCTGAAAACCGCGCTGTTGAAATCCCCCGAGTCCAAGAATGTGCGACTCGCATTAGGTGTTCGACAATTGGCGAATGGCGAGATTTTCGAGGGTTGGAAGAATTATGCGATGCGCGACTATGGTCGCGAAATGTTTACCGAAGCCGACCCACCGCGGCCTACTGGATTGTCCGAACTTGAGGGCCGATCACTATTTGTGATGGCTGATCAGGGGATCGGAGACGTTATTCAGTTCTTGCGCTTCTTGAAACCGTTGGTGCCCATTGTGTCCGAGTTGCATGTCAATTTGCGCAAACCGTTGCATAAGCTTGTTCATGCGGCCATTCCGGAATTGCATCTGCACGACAAACTGTCTGATCGGACGGAATTTGATTTTTTGGAAATGTTGTCGAATTTGCCAGTCGTTCTGGGCCATTCGAGCGTCAAGGATCTGGCGTCTTCGCCTTATCTTGTGGCGGACCCAGAGCGCGTGAAACGTTGGAAGAACGAGATTGGAACGCACGGCCTTAAAATCGGCATTTGCTGGCAGGGGAATGCACAGTCAATCGTGGATATCGGGCGCTCTATCCCTTTGTCGAAGTTGCAACCGTTGGCAAAGATTGACGGTGTGCGCCTGATCTCGCTTCAGAAAGGGTTTGGGATCGAGCAGATTGACGACAATCCCGGCATGGAAATCGAGTGTCTGGGCGAGACGGATACCGAACCGCGCGGCGCGTTTTTGGATACGGTCGCGATCATGGAAAATCTGGATATGGTGGTGACCACCGACACATCGACAGCTCATGTCGCTGGTGCGCTTGGCCGTCCGGTTTTGTTACTGCTGAAGCAAGTGCCCGACTGGCGTTGGCTGTTAGGGGGGTGTGGAGATGTGTGGTATCAGGATTTGACGCTGTTTTTCCAGCAAACTGCCGGCAAATGGGAGGAACCTGTGGAGCAGGTGGTGACTGAAATTTTACGAAGGAAAGCACATGCCAAACCCAATGATTGAAGTCTCGTGGGGTGAGATCGTCGACCGTGTCACAATTCTGGAGCTAAAGCGCGCACATATTCCGGAAGGTGCTTTGCAGGATAAGGTGCAGGTGGAAATTGATGGTCTGATGGCGACCTTGTCACAAATTGATGGTGAGTCGATTTCCGAGCCGTTCGCGGCACTGCGTCGGATCAACGCCGCGCTCTGGGAAGTTGAGGACGACTTGCGCGCGGCAGAAACGGTCAAAATTTTTGACGACAAATTCATTGCAATGGCGCGCAGTGTTTACAAGCTGAACGATCAAAGGGCTGCGGAAAAGCGCAAAATCAACGAAAGTTTGGACAGTGACCTGCGAGAGGTGAAGGTATTTTCCGGGAAGGTCGACTAGGTCGTCCCCTAAAACGCAGCCGCCATGACGATCATTACACAACCATCCCGTAATTATCGATAACAAGACCCCGGAAATTGTGGGTGTGGCCGTAGGATTATTCCTTCATCAGCCCTTCGAAATCCAACGGTGCATTCACCATTTTCAGGTTGCCCTCGGCATCGCGCGGCCATTGGTCTTCGGGCTTATCCCAATACAGCTCTACCCCGTTGCCGTCGGGATCGTCGAGGTAAAGCGCCTCGGACACACCGTGATCCGCTGCCCCGGTGAATTTTAGTCCAGAATTGATGACGCGACGGACGGCATCGGCAAGATCGGCACGAGTTGGATACAGAAATGCGGTGTGGTAAAGGCCCGTGTGACCCGGGGGTGGGGGCGTTGATCCAAGGCTCTCCCACGTGTTCAGGCCGATATGGTGGTGGTAGCCGCCTGCGGACAGGAACGCCGCTTGGGTGCCGAATTTCTGTTGCAACTCGAACCCCAGCACGCCGGAGTAGAAGCCGATGGCGCGGTCAAGGTCCGCGACCTTCAGGTGTATGTGGCCAACGCGGGCGCCAGCGGCAATCGGTGTGTCTGACATTGTGTGTCCTTTCGCTGACAGGAAAGCTAGCGCTTTGCCGGATCAAATCAAGGAAGTACCTTTTTGTCTGTTGGTTACGTTTATGTGCCTATGCTGCACTGGCCTGATCAAAGATCAGCGAATGGACGCAGGCACTGCCTGCCATCGCCCCATCGGCTACGGCAAAATTTGCACCAAACATTTGCCGCGTAACATCCCCAGCAGCAAAGACGTTCGGGACGGAGGTGCGCATCATGGCATCTACCTTCAGGTGGCTGCCGAACGGTGTTTCGACCAGTTCGCATCCCAGTTTCGGGCCGATATCGGAGCTGAGTTCGAACGGCGAGGCGAGGTAGAGGGTCGCACGCGCAACGGCCTCTCCCGTATCAAGGACCAGATGCGTGATCTGGCCGTTTTCATGCCGTATGCTTGTGACAGTGCCGTCTTTCACCGCGATGCCCTTGGCAGTCAGGTTCACGCGCACATCGTCGGTCAAGCTAAGGTCATTTGTGAACAGCATCATGTCGGACGACCAGTTTTGTAGCATCAGAACATGTTCAGCCATGTTGGGATCGGTCAGCAAAAATCCGGTCGGCGCGTCCGCCTTTTCGAACCCGTCGCAGAACGGGCAGGCGATGGCGGACTTTCCCCAGCAATCGGACAGGCCGGGGATCGCGGGCAGCAGGTCACGCATCCCGTGTGCGAGGATCAGGCGGCGGGCGCGGATGGTTTGATTGGCGTGGAGGGTGAACAGGTCGTCATTGGTGACGTCTGTGACCGTGTCTTCGAACAGCGTCACGGACGGATAGGCCAGTACATTCTCGCGACCCGCCATACGGATTGCGGACGGGGCTTTGCCGTCCTGTCCAAGGAAATTATGCGCGTGTGCCGAAAACCGGTTGCGGGTTTTGCCGTTGTCGAAGAGGGCGACGGACTTGCGGGCGCGGGCGAGGTGGAGCGTGGCGGTCAGACCGGCGAAGCTGCCGCCGATGACGGCGACGTCGAAAATGGGTTCGGACATGCGGGATTTCCTTGTGTTTGCAGAATCACGTAACTATATAGGTTACATGAAACAGAACAGCAAGCTTTCCCTCGCGCTGCATACGTTGGGGCACATGGCGGTGACGCAGGATCGGCCAATGACCTCGGACTTTATTGCCCAATTCCACCACACAAATCCGGTGGTGGTGCGCCGGGTGTTGGGGTCGCTGCGTGAAGCCGGGTTGCTGACGTCGGAAAAGGGCCATGCGGGCGGTTGGCGGCTGGCGAAAGCGCCTGAGGATATCAGCGTGGCGGAGGTCTATCTGGCGCTCGGCGAACCCTACCTGAAACCCGCGGGCAAAGGTCCCGACACTCCGCCCGGTTGCGCGATCCGCACCGCGATGGAGGAGACGGTAACCCTTGCTGTAAGTGAGGCCGAGGCGGTTTTCGTCGAACGGCTTCGGACGAAAACACTAGCCGATCTGACGGCGGCGATGGGCCCCGCGCTTCACAGCTGACATTACCAGAATCGGCCGGACAACACCGCCTGTCTTAGTAGTCCGGGTTCGGAACCAGCGGGATCGTAACTTCGCGTTGAACAAGTCGTCGGGACGGAATGTCCACGCTCCATTCGACGGGCACATCTTCGGATATGTCCAGATCGTTGCTTGCGACGGCGATGATGTCGATATTCCGCGACCCGTAAGAGCGCCGTGCCTCGGCCTCGACATAGGCGCGATCCGCGTCTATCGGGTCCCGACTATAGGTTGGGTTATCTGGTATGACTTCTTCGTAAATCTCGTTCACGAGCAGGGGTTCACCGGTATCGGCATCAAAGGCAAGGACAACTCCGGTTCGGACGATTTCAATGTGTTCTGTCATGGGATCAATTCCAATAATCAATTTTTTGATGCGCGACTGTCGTGGCCTCGAATGAAAAAACTTGAAATCTAATTTCAGTCACATTGTCGCGTTGAATATACGGCTTAAGCGAAGAGAATTCCTCAAAAGTACCATTTGAGACAACATGTTTGATACCCGCCGCACCCACAATCAGCCAAGGTTTGTCGTCTGGTTTGTTATTCGTAGAAAACCCGGTAATCGCAGAAGCTGCCGTGATATCGCGATTGTTTGGACGGACCGTAATTATATGATTAAAAGACGCCCAGTGCCAATTGTTGTACTGCGCCCAAATGGTTCCGATACGTGTCGCCATTGAAAGCCTCCTTTTTCGGAAAAGTACTATGGTGTTAAGTTTCTGATGATCGCGGCAAACACGGTATCGTTCAGTGATATTGCGCACGTTGGTTTGCGAACTGGCGATAGAGCTTTCGCGCCTGATACAGCGGTTGCGCGTCTGTCTGATTGGCATATGATCATTCCCAAACAGGGAGATATTTCATGAAAACTGGCGGACAGGTTCTGGTCGATTGCTTGCGGGCACAGGGTGTTCACCGCGCATTCGGGGTGCCCGGTGAAAGCTATCTGGCGGTGCTCGATGCGCTGTATGATACGCCGGAGATCGAGATGATCGGAAACCGGAACGAGGGTGGTGCGGCCTATATGGCGTGCGCCCATGGCCAGCTGACCGGGGAGCCGGGTGTGTGTTTCGTGACGCGCGGACCGGGGGCGACGAATGCGTCGATCGGGATTCATACGGCGATGCAAAGTTCTGTCCCGATGGTGATGTTTATCGGTCAGGTCGAAACCGGCATGAAGGATCGCGAGGCGTTTCAGGAGATCGATTACCGTGCGTTCTTTGGCCCGATTGCGAAATGGGCGACTGAGATTGAGAGCGTGGATCGCATTCCCGAGATCGTCGCACGTGCCTTTGCAGTGGCGAAATCGGGTCGTCCTGGTCCGGTCGTGATTGGCCTGCCCGAAGATGTGCTGCGCGACATGACGGCGGCGGAGGCGGGACCGCGCGTAGTGGTGCCCGAGGCCGCGCCCTCGGGCGAATCGATTTCGGAGATGCTGAGATTGCTCGGCGCGGCCGCGCGGCCTCTGGCGATCATAGGCGGGGGTGGTTGGAATGACGCGGGGCGGCGCGCTTTCCGACGTTTCGTCGAGGCGAACGACATCCCGGTGATGTGCGCGTTTCGCTATCAGGATATTCTCGATAACAATTCGCCCTGTTTTGTCGGCGATGCTGGGCTGGGGAAATTTCCGCAAGCGTTGCAGACGATCAAGGATGCTGACCTGATCTTTGCCGTGAACATCCGGTTCGGCGAGTGCACCACGGATGGGTACGAACTGTTCGACCTACCGAAAATGTCCACGCCGCTGATCCATACTTATGGTGCGGATAGCGAGTTGAACAAGATTTATACGGCAGATCTGCCCGTACTGGCGGGACCAAACGAACTGTTCAAGGCGCTGGCAGAGGTTGATCTGGGACGCGAACCCTCGACCTGGCGGCACGATGCGCGTGTTGGATTTGAAGAGTCGCTAACCGTGCCGTTGCAACCGGGTGGCGTGGATATGCGGACCGTCATGGATCAGATGATGGCAGTGTTGCCGGATGATGTGATCATCACCAACGGCGCAGGGAACTTTTCGATCTGGCACACAAAATTTTACCTGTTCGGCGACAAGGCGCGACACCTCTCGCCGCAGTCGGGGGCGATGGGCTATGGTTTGCCTGCCGCGATTGCGGCCAAGGCCGAGATGCCTGAACGAACCGTGGTTTGTGTCGCCGGTGACGGTGATTTCCAGATGAACGAGCAAGAGCTGGGCGCGGCGATGCAGCATGGGATCGCGCCTGTAGTGTTGATCCTGAATAACGGGACCTACGGGACGATCCGGATGCATCAGGAACGCGAATATCCCAGCCGCGTCAGTTTTACCGACATCAAGAATCCGGATTTTGTGACACTGGCGAAAGCCTATAATTTCCACGGCGAACGTGTCGAACGGACAGAGGATTTTCCAGCGGCTTTTGAACGGGCATTGGCGTCCAAAACGGGCGCAGTGGTGGAGCTGATCGTCAGCCCTGAAAGCATCACGCCGCTGAAAACCCTCTCAGCAATACGGGAGGGGTCGAAGTGAGCGAATTCAACCGTATCCTGATCACCGGCGCGGCGGGCAGTCTGGGCACGAAGCTGCGCCACGGGTTGCGGCATCTGGCGGATCACATCCGGCTGGTGGACCGCGAACCAATGGGAGAGGCGGCGGCGCATGAGGAGATTATCCAGTGCGATCTGTCGGATCGCGCCAACATGTCGGTGACCGAGGATTGCGACGCGATCCTGCATTTTGCGGGGGTTCCGCGCGAGCAAACGTTTGACGAGATCATGACGGATACTAGCCCCGCCGCCTATACGATTTACGAAGGGGCGCGGCAGAATGGGTGCAAGCGGGTGGTCTATGCCAGCTCGATCCACGCGGTGGGGTTTGCGAATGTCGAAGACGTGGTGGGCATTGACGGTCGGCATCGCCCCGACACGTTCTATGGCATGACGAAATGTTTTATCGAGGATCTGGGCAGCCTCTATTGGGACAAGTTTGGGATTGAATCTGTGAACCTGCGGATTTGTTCCTGCTTTCCCGAACCTGCGGACCGGCGGATGATGTGGAGCTGGCTATCGTTCGATGATTGCGTGCGGCTGGCGGAAGCCGCGTTGCTCGCACCCCGTGTTGGCTTTTCGGTGATTTATGGAACGTCGGACAATGCGCGTCGGGCGGTTTCGAACAGGGGTGCGGAACATATCGGCTATCGCCCACAGGACAGTTCCGACGGGTTTGCCGACAAGGTGTTCGCGGCGACGGAGCGTGGCGATCCGGATGCGTTGGACCAGAAAGTCGTCGGCGGCTATTTCGCCTCCACCCCGCATCCAGACGACGCATGAGCTGGGTTGCCCCGGATACCGCCCGCATGATGGCGGCGGTGGATGCGACTTGGAGCGCGGCAGAATTTCGACCCTGCGGTCCGTTCACCCTGCGGCGCGGGGCGGGGGGCGGGAAGCGCGTGTCGGCGGCCAGCCTGTCGGGATGCTTCACCGAAGCGGATATACGACAGGCAGAGGCAGAGATGCTGGCGATGGGTCAGCCCAAGCTCTTCCAACTTTACGGTGACGGCGGGCTGGATGCATGGCTGGCGGCGGATGGCTATCGCAAGTTTGATGAGGTGACGCTGTATGCCATTCCGACGGCACAGATGGCCGGAGAGGCGGTGCAAGGTCCGGAAACCCCAACTGTTGAGCTTGCAGATTTCTGGGCGTTGCGGGGCATTGGCACCGGGCGGCTGGATGTGATGCGTCGGGTCACGGCGCCGAAAATCTGCCTGACAATTGGTGATGTGCAGGCCGCGGCCTTTGTTGCAGCGGATCAAGACATCGCCCTGATCCACGCGTTGGAGGTATCTCCAAACCATCGTCGCCAAGGTCTGGGTCGCCGAATTATGGCAGGCGCTGCACGTTGGGCGATGACGAATGGCGTCGACACGCTGGGGCAGGTGGTCTTATCGGATAATGCGGGTGCGCGGGCGCTTTACGAAGCATTAGGGATGCAAGAATGCGGAACGTATCATTACCGTATCAAAGAGGATTGAACTCCGATCCCGAGCGTTATAGTTACATTGTAACGAAAGGACGCTCATGCCCCAATGTCATGCTTGTGAACGTAGCGAGACCGCAACCGAAGCCTTGTCGGCACGTGGCGTACGGTTAACGGAGTTGCGGCGTGAGGTGTTGCAGCATCTGTATCACGCTGACAAACCGGTCGGTGCTTACGAAATGTTTGACCGGCTGAAGGAGGAGGGAAAAGCCTCGGCCCCGCCAGCGGTCTACCGTGTTCTGGATTTTCTGGTGGAACAGGGTTTGGCGCACAAGTTGCAGACCATCTCGGCCTATACGGCCTGCACGTCCAAGCCGCATCCGCATACCGCTATGTTTACGATCTGCCAGGCCTGTGGTGATGTGCAGGAGCGCGAAGTTGCACCTTCGGCGGCGCTTGATCAGGCACGGGGCGAATTCAAGGTGGAAAACCTGATGATTGAAGCTATCGGATTGTGTGCCGCATGTCAGTGACCCCGCTGATCCGTACCGAAAATCTGGAGGTTCGCGCAGGGAAACGGCGGCTGATCCATGATATCTCGCTGGAGATATGTCCCGGTGAAATTCTGACAATCATCGGACCGAACGGGGCCGGAAAATCGACATTGCTAAAGGCATTGATCGGGGCGATTCCGGTTGACGATGGGCGCATTGTCCGACGCGACGGATTGCGCATCGGGTATACGCCACAAATTGTTCAACTGGAAAAGACGATTCCCATCCCGGTTAAGCGATTCTTGACGCTGGCGGGCAGGGTGGGTGCGGTGGCACGGCGCGAAGTGATCGCACAGACGAATATCGAGGGGTTGTTAGAGTCGCAAATGGCAAACCTGTCGGGCGGCGAATTGCAGCGGGTGTTGCTGGCGCGTGCGCTTCTACGTCAGCCGGACCTTCTGATCCTGGACGAACCAACACAAGGATTGGATCAACCCGCAGAAACACAGTTTTACCGGTTGATTTCAATGGTAAGGGAACAGACCGGATGCGGTATCGTGATGGTAAGCCATGATCTGCACGTCGTAATGGCGGAATCAGATCGGGTGATTTGTCTGAATGGTCATGTCTGCTGTTCCGGTGAACCCGCAGTGGTTTCCGAAGCGCCGGAATACAAGGCAATGTTTGGGGCGCGGGCGGCGCTTGCCCCGTATCAACACCATCACGACCATAGTCACGAGCATCACGAACATGTCTGAACTTCTGCTAAAAGCCTTGATCGCGGGAGGGGTGATCGCGATTGCCGCTGCGCCCTTGGGCTGTTTGGTCGTTTGGCGGCGAATGGCTTATTTTGGGGATGCAACCTCTCATGCGGGATTGTTGGGGATCGTTCTGGGAACCGCGCTGGGGATTAACTTGTCACTGGGCGTGGCGCTGCTGGCCGCCCTGATGGCAATTGCTGTTACGGTGGCGACACGCCGTGGTCGCTATGCTGTCGATACGATTTTGGGCGTGTTTGCGCATTCCGCGTTGGCGATTGGTCTGGTTGCGGCTGCGCTAGTGCCCGGGGTTCGACTTGATGTCGAGCAGACCTTGATCGGAGATATCCTGTTCCTGACCTGGGACGAGATTATCTTCATGGCGGTTGGTGGAGCGGTGATTCTTTTGGTGATCCTGTGGCGTTGGCGCGATTTGTTGAACGCCACGTTGCATCCCGATCTGATGGTCGCCGAGGGGGGGAAGATTATTCTGGATCGTCTGTTCCTGACGCTTACGCTGGCCTTGTTCGTCGCGTTGGCCATGAAGCTTATCGGCGTGTTGCTGATCACGGCGATGCTGATATTGCCTGCGGCGGCGGCCCGTCCGGTCGCGCGATCTCCGGAGGCGATGGTGGGGCTAAGCATGATGATCGGACTAATGTCCGTGGTGGCCGGGATTTGGTTCAGTTGGACAACTGACGCCCCCGCGGGACCGTCAATTGTTGTCATATCTGCACTATGTTTTGTGCTGTCGAACCTTGGGAGCCGTCTTCGCGCCTAGCGGCAATAGGGGAGCTGGCTTTCATAGCGGCGTGCCATGGCCTCGACCTCGCGGGCGACTCCGATCAGCCAGCCCTTGGCATTGTAAGACCCGCGTTCATATCCCGTATGCCCTTCGTGATAGGCCAGATACAGATTATAGGCATCATCTTTGGCGATACCATTCACCCGATTCGAGCGGTCGTGATACCATCCGATAAAATCCGTCGCATCGTCGAAATCATCTCTATCCCCACGGTGATTACCGGTTTCCTGCTGATACCAATCCCATGTGCCGTCAAGCGCCTGTGAATACCCAAAGGCCGAGGAGCGACGTCCGGTCGGGATAGACCCGAACGCATAGGTTCGTGGCGGACGCGCGCGGGGCCGGAAACTGCTTTCTTTCCAAATGGTCGCCATCATCACATGAACCGGGATACCCCATTTCTGTTCTGCGGCCAGCAAATCACGATGCCAGCCGCGGCGTTGGTCCAGAATGGCGCAGGCATCATCCTGATGGGATGGCGCAGGTCCACCATTACCCGAGCAGGATCCCAGAATCACCACAAGTAATAGGAGTGCGAACTTGCGCATTTGCCTGCCTTTGCTGCTCGGGGTGTTTTCACCCTCTCAGCGCAAAGAACCGCAAATCGGTGTTAAAATCAAGTAAACTCTAGATCAGGACGCCGATCAGCAGCGGCAATACGACGATCCCCATAACGGTGGAGGTCATAACCAGCGAGGCGACCTCGTCCGAGTCGGCCTTATATTTCGCTGCCAGCATATAGGAGGTCACCGCAACAGGTGTCGCGACCTGCATCACCAGCACGCCCAGTGCGATGGGAGGCAGGTCGAATGCCAGTGCAACGCCCCAGGGAACGGAAATACAGATGACATATTTCAATGCCCCAAGCCACGTCGCGCGGCGGAAATTGTCGGGGCGCAGCCGTGCAACCGCAACGCCAAGGGTGATCAACATGACCGGGATAAGCATCTGCCCGATCAGGGACAGGGTATTCATGGTCCAATCCGGTGGTGTCCATCCCATCAGCAGGAATATCCCGCCGAAGATCGTGCCCCAAACGATAGGTTCCTTTAATGCGGTCAGGGGGTTCCCACTGCCGGACACGATCCAGACTCCAAAAGTGAATGACAGGATCGACATGACCGCAAATATCACCACCGCCAGGTCAAACCCGGCGGTGCCAAAGGCGAATAGCGCCAGCGGCAAGCCCAGATTGCCGGTATTGCCAAACACCAGCGGGCCAAAGAATGTTCGAACATCCAGCCTTGCCAGCTTCACCAGTGCGAATGTCACCGCTGCCACGGCCAGATACGCCACTACCGCCGCCAGAGCAGTATCGCGCAACGCCTGCGGATCAATCTGTGTGCGCACCAAGGATGTAAAAATCAGACAGGGCGCGGCCAGTGTCATGGTCAGGCGAGTCACGAACTCCACCTTGTATTCCCAGCCGAGCGCAACCCAGCCAACCCCGATCCCGGCAATAATAAAGACGGGAGCAATGATTTCGAGAACTTGAAGTATCAGACTCATGAGATTACCTTGAACCGATCGGGCCTGAGCTGCTTTTCCGGTGTGTTATCGGTGAAGTCAACCTCGCCCGGATGGTATGAAGGTAGGGAATATGTTGAAGAAAGACGCAAAATTCGGGCTGGGACAGGTGGTGAAGCACAGACACTTCCCCTTCCGTGGCGTTGTGTTTGATATCGACCCAACCTTCAGCAACACCGAAGAATGGTACGAAGCCATTCCCGAAGAAGTGCGTCCCAGGAAGGATCAGCCCTTCTACCACTTGCTGGCGGAAAATGACGTGTCCTATTACGTGGCGTATGTGTCCGAACAGAACCTGCTGATCGATGATTCCGGCGATCCGGTGGATCATCCCGAAGTCGCAGAAATGTTCGGCCCGCTGAACAATGGCAAGTATGATCTGGGAGGCGGGCTACATTAAAAGCCCAGCGCCGAGCCATCCTTGCGCGGATCAGACGCCCCGCGCAGCACACCGTTTTCATGGTCAATCATCACCATCTGCGCCCCACCAATCGGATTGTCGGGGATCGTGACATTGTGGCCCATGGTGGCAAGTCGTTCGCGCACTTCGTCGCTATACCCGCGTTCCACCTGCATCTGCATTCCATTGTCAAAGCAACGGGGTGCATCAATGGCGGATTGTGGGTCCATGCCGTAATCGACCATGTTTGTCAGCATGCGCGCGTGACCGTTGGGCTGATAGGCCCCACCCATAACCCCCAGCGTTGCCAACAGTTTGCCATCCTTGCGCAACATCGCCGGGATAATCGTGTGCATGGGACGTTTGTTGCCGGCGGCCTCGTTCGGGTGGTTTTCGGTCAGGGTAAAGCCGGCGCCCCGGTTATGGAATAGGATCCCGAACTTGTCCGAGGCCAACCCCGACCCCCAGCCGTGGAAGATCGAATAGATCAGCGAAACCGCCATGCGGTCGCGATCGATGACGGTCAGATAGACGGTGTCTTTGTGGACTGCCCCTGATGCTTCATACGCGTTGGGCATGGCGCGGTCGGGATCGATCAGGGCGCCAAGGGCCTTGCCGGTTTGTTTCGAAAGCATGTGATCCAGCCGCAGGGACTGATGTGTCGGGTCCGCGACAAACCGATTGCGAGCATCATAGGCGAGTTTTGCCGCCTCGGCCTCCAGATGGGCACGCTCAACGCCAAACGGGTCCAGTGACGACAGGTCGAACTGTTCCAGAATGTTGGCCATAACAATTGCGGTTGCCCCCTGCCCATTTGGGGGAAGCTCCACCAGTTCCATCCCGCGATAGGTTCCGGTGATCGGGGTGACGTAATCGCTGGCGGTTGCCGCGAAATCTTCCAGCGTATGCGTGCCGCCCATCGCCTGGAGTGAGGCGACCATATCCTCTGCCACTTCTCCTTCGTAGAACCCGGCGCGGCCGTCCATGGCGATGCGGCGCAGGACCTCGGCCTGGCCGGGGGCGCGGAAAATCTGGCCCTCGTGAAGGGGTTTGCCGTTGTTCAGGAAATGCATACGCGCCGCGCCTTGGATCACCTCTGGCCCGTCCTGCCAGTCAGACGCCACACGCGGAGCAACGGGGATACCTTGTTCGGCATAATGAATGGCGGGCGCCAGAAGGGTTTTTAACCCCAAACGCCCATGATCCTTTGCCAGCTGCACCATACCGTCAACCGCGCCGGGGACGGATATCGCCTCTACCCCGCGCAAAGGCACTTCCTTGTGGCCAGCCGCCCGCATTTTGGCAGCGTCCAGCCCAGTGGGTGAGCGGCCGGAAGCGTTAAGGCCGATGATTTCCTCGGACCCGGCGGGCTTGATCAGGGCGAAACAATCGCCGCCCAGCCCGGTCATTTTCGGTTCCGCCACGTTCAGCACCATCGCGGCAGCAATGGCAGCGTCAACGGCATTCCCACCAGCTTCCAAAATCTGGATCGCAACTTTTGACGCCAGCGGATGCGACGTTGCGGCAACGCCGTTGGCGGCAATCACGGTCGAACGACCGGGGGAGTGAAAATCACGCATCGGGGAACCCTTGGCTGTTTGACTGCAAGTTAGGCAGCAATATCCGGATATTCCAGAGTCAAAAAAACCTCCGCAAAAAAGCGGAGGATCAAGTCGAAGGGAGGAGAAATAATCGGCACCGCGTATCGGGGTGGGGGCTGATAATCGCGGTGCCGATTGAAGCTGTAGTAGCTACAAGTATCTATATGACGGCTGACTTGGGCATCGAGTCGGCGCGAAAAAGGCCATTTCAAGGAATTTTATGTCCAAATTGGGACGATCATAACCCTTGCCTTTTTTCAAAAACTTCGCACATGATTGGGTATGGCAACCGTTATCGTAGGCAATGGATACCTTCACCAACCGCAAGCGGATGTCGTCAGCTATCAGCGGGACGAACTGTCTATCATATTGTCTTTATACGGAAAAATGGTGGCTGCGGGCGAATGGCGCGACTATGGCATTTCCAGTTTGAAAGATCAGGCGGTGTTCTCGGTTTTCCGACATACTGCTGAATTTCCCATCTATCGGATCGAAAAAACGCCGAAACTGGGGGCCAAACAAGGTCAGTATTCCGTTGTCGGGATGGATGGGCGCATTCTGAAACGCGGACGCGATCTGAAAACGGTGCTGTCCGTATTGGAGCGTAAGCTGATCAAAGCCGTCAGCTAGATCAACCCTTGCCCATCCTGATAGAATGCAGCAGCAGGTTCGACCGATCCGGTGTCAATCTTGCGGCGATTCAGTATTCGGGGGCGCAGACGCTTTGCCACAAGCGGGTGGTTGGGGTCCAGAACGCCCAGTCGGACCAGGATTGCCGCCATCGCCGATTCGCTGGCGCGCGTCGCGCCATCAATAATTTTCAGTGCAACGCCAATGTTCTGGTTGGGGAGGATCGCGACAAATACCCCTTCGGCGCCGGTCTTTACCACTACATGATGGTCCGACGCCTCCATCAATTCTGTGCAGGCGCGGGTCGTGCCCGCAACCAGCGACGGGTGTTTTAGCATAGCGTCAACCAGTGACTTGGCCGCCGCACTGCGCGACGCGCCAAGCGAGTTGGGGTCTGCCATCCGGGCCATGGCGCGCGCCAGACCTGTGACGCTTGTGGCGAAGTTGGGGGCAGAACACCCGTCAATCGCAAATCCGGGCGAGGTTTCGCCTGTCAGGTCTTCGAATACCTCGCGCACAGCCAACTGCACGGGGTGATCCGCCTCTATATATTCCGGACCGGCACCAAGATATTTTGATAATGTCAGAAAGCCAGAATGTTTGCCGGAACAATTATTATGTAATTGGCACGGGGAACCACCGGATATCAGCATCGCATGTCGAGTCGGCGTATCTTCTGGTGGTTGCGGACCACAGCGCAGATCATTTTCGCCCAAGCCCAGATGATGCAGCCAAGCGTCAACACGTTCCGTATGTTCCGGCGCACCCTGATGTGACGCACATGCCAACGCCAGATGTTCCGAAGTCAGGCCAAAAGCCGCCGCCGCGCCGCTTTCAACCAGCGGGATCGCTTGCAGCATTTTGCTTGACGATCGGGGCAGGATAACGGCCTCGGGATCGCCCCACGACGCGATAATCGACCCGGTTGCATTCATCACGACCGCATGCCCGGCGTGAACCGACTCCAGGAAATCTCCTCGCCAAATTTCAGTAAACGGCATGGCTTTGGTCATGTTCTCGATCCTTTACGGTTCAACTCTGGTAAAAACTCAGGCATATGCCCGCTTATGTTGCGGATTTCTTTGGATTTGCTCTAGCAAAAGCATGGGCAATTTGCATAAGTTATGATCGCAGGTGATAGGAATACAAGGCTGAACTGGATTGGGAATATTCCACAACCAGTCAGCGGGTGGATTGTTGAGGAGGCAGATTGCCATGAGCTTGAAGACAGTATTCAGTGCTACGTTGATCGCTATGGTGGCGGCTATCGGTGCACAGGCTCAGGAACTGGAAATGGTTGAAGCCGTCACGGATTGGAGCGTCTATGTCGACGAGGATCCGAAAGTCTGTTTCATCGTTTCCAAACCAACCAAAACCGAAGCGCGGCGGAACGGGCAAGTTGTTACCGTTAGCCGTAGTGAAATCCGGTTCCATATCTCGGTTATCCCGGGACAGGGAATTGCGGGGGAGCCAAGCTGGCTGGCTGGTTACCCGCTGAAACCAGATGGCGCCGTGAAGATCGAGATTGGAAATGAAACCTTTGCGATGTTCCCCGACGAATCTGTTCATCCCGAATATGCATGGCCGAACCCGTCAGACGACGCCGCGCTGATCGAAGCGATGAAACGTGGTGCAGACGCAATCGTGACCGGTGTATCCAAACGTGGAACCACCACGATTGATACCTTCTCGCTGCGGGGGTTCACGGCGGCTGTCGACAAAGCGTTGGAGCTTTGCCAGTAACCTGACTGGCGCATTCGTATAAAATCTGGTAATTCTGATCAGCGCCTCCCATATCGGGGGGCGCGATGCATTTGAAGGTTCGAAGATGGCAGATGCCCCGATCACACAGGATGTTCTGACGATCCCTCGCAAGGAGACGGGTGGCTTGCGCCCGCTGGTAGGGTTGACGCGGGAACAAATGCGCGAGGCGTTGATCGGGCTTGGCACCCCCGAAAAACAGGCCAAAATGCGCGTTGGCCAGATTTGGAGCTGGCTATATTGGCATGGTGTCACGGATTTCGACATGATGACGAATCTGGCGAAACCTTATCGCGCGATGCTTGCCGAGAATTTCACCTTGGAACGGCCGGAAATCGTGACCCGTCAGATTTCCGAGGACGGCACACGGAAATACCTGCTGCGCATCGCAGGCGGGCACGAGGTCGAGGCGGTCTATATCCCTGAAACGGATCGGGGGACGTTATGTATCTCCTCGCAGATCGGGTGCACCTTGACCTGCTCCTTCTGCCATACCGGAACGCAAAAACTGGTTCGTAACCTGACGGCTGGCGAGATCGTGGCGCAGATTCTGGTCGCGCGGGACGATTTGGAGGAATGGGGCGGACTGCCAACCGATAAACGCAAGATTTCGAACATCGTTTTGATGGGGATGGGCGAGCCGCTATATAATGTCGACAATGTTCGCGATGCGATGAAAATTGCGATGGACGGCGAGGGGATATCCATCTCGCGACGCCGTATTACGCTGTCGACATCTGGCGTAGTGCCGGAAATCGCCCGCGTGGGCGAGGAAATCGGCTGCCTGCTGGCGATCAGCTTCCATGCGACCACTGACGAGGTGCGTGACAAGCTGGTGCCGATCAACAAACGCTGGAACATCGCAACGTTGCTCGATGCGCTGCGCGCGTATCCGACGTTGTCAAATTCTGAACGGATCACGTTCGAATATGTCATGCTGAAAGGGGTAAACGACAGTGACGAGGACGCCCGTCGTCTGGTGAAGCTGATTGCGGGTATCCCGGCAAAGATTAACCTGATTCCCTTTAATCCTTGGCCCGGCGCGCCATATGAACGGTCTGACTGGGATCGAATCGAAACCTTTGGCAGGATCGTCAACGCCGCCGGATATGCCAGCCCGATCCGCCGTCCACGTGGCGAAGATATCATGGCCGCCTGCGGACAATTGAAATCCGCAACCGAACGCGCCCGCAAGTCGCGTGCCGAGATTGCCGCCGAGACACAGACCTAATCAATAAGTAAACACTGACATATTCTCTGTCTGGAAAATGCCGCAATTTTGTGCCATTTAACCCCCATAAGCGGAAAAAATCCGTAGGCAGGCAAAGCAGAGAATCTGAAATGACCAAGTTCGTGACCGCGTTGACGGTAGTTTTCATGTTGGTGTGGACATGTGGTGTCCGCGCAGAACCCGTCGTGATGACGACAACATCCCCGATGGCGGATTTGATCGTGCTTTATAAATCCGAGCGCAAGCTGGTGCTGTTCAATAACACCACAGTTTTGCGCAGTTACGAGGTTGATCTGGGGGATCAGCCCGTCGGGGATAAGATGGCATTTGGCGACGGCCGCACCCCGGAAGGGACCTATTTCATCGATCGGATGAATCCCAATAGCGCCTATCATCTTAGCCTGGGTATTTCCTATCCGGACGAAAATGATCGCGCCGAGGCTGAAGCCTTGGGGGTCGATCCGGGCGGGGACATCTTTATCCATGGCGGTCCGACCCGATTCTGGGACCATTTCAAGCGCGACTGGACGGCGGGCTGTATCGCCGTCACCAATCGCGAGATCGAAGAGATCTGGTCAATGGTTCAGGTTGGAACGCCTATTGTAATTGTGCCGTAGTCATCGGCACCGCGACGGCACGCGATCCAATCACCTGTACCCACCACAGTTTCCCGTTGGGTTCCTGATACCAGCCCAGTCCGATATGTGTGGCGTTGGGATCAAGGATCGATTGACGGGACGTGCCGCCCCGCAACCATTCTCGCAAAACATAGATATCAGTTTTGAAGGTTTCAGCGACGTTTTCACCCCTCACTTCGCCACCAAATCCCGCACGATCCGCGCGTTTTTGAGGCGATGACGCGTCCGAACCATAGTTCCAGGCGCGCTGTTGGTTGGCGATATCACGGGCGTGGGTCTCCGCCGCGGCAATCAGTTCGGCGGACATTTGCAAAGGCTGCAATCCACGTTCTGCGCGCAGGGCGTTGATTGCGTCCAGATGACGCAGACGAATTGGGCCCGCCATGAATGGCGAGATTGTACCTGCATCGGCGTCAGGATCCCGGTTAGGATCAGTGGCGGGATCGACGCACCCTGATAAGGTCAGCAGGACAACAAACAAAAAGGCAGTGAGACGACTCATACCCACACTCCAAAAGTAAAATCCGGCTTTTCTTACAGCGAAAGGCCACAGGTTTCAAATATCAGTTTTTATTCACTAAAAACGTCAACTGCTCGTGATTTGCGGTTTCCTCGTTCTTATCTTATGTTCCGCACCTGTTTTCGTATGGGGATGATTCTATGTCTGATGTCAAAAAAACCTACTCGCGGCGGGCCTTTGCCGCTTCGGCAATGGCATTCGGGTTGGCAGCACCGTCTGTGCTCAGGGCACAACAGGTTGGCGCAGAGATTGCTGAAGGCACGGTGACGATCCGGACCAGCAGCTATATCACCCGGTCGTGGGATGCTTATTTCAACTCTTTGCGTAACGGGGCGATCCTGGTGGATATTCAGGCGCGCACGCTGCATTTTTGGCCTGAAGACGGGTCCATGCATTTGATTTATCCGGTCAGTGTCCCGTTGACGCGCGAGATGACCCGTTTGGGTCGGACCTCCGTTGTTCAGAAAAAGGTTGGTCCCGATTGGCGCCCAACACCGTCGATGCTGGAACGCAATCCGGAATACCCGCCCTATATCGCGCCCGGTCCCGAGAATCCGCTGGGTACACACGCCTTGTATCTAGGTTGGCAATATTACCGGATTCACGGCACCAACGACACGCGCAAGATTGGACGCCAGTCGTCGAACGGATGTATCGGGCTTTATAATGAACAGATCGAAGAATTGTTCGGCTATGTCGATGTAGGTGCACAGGTTCTGTTGATCTGAGCAGAGCACGTTTTACAGACAGAAAAGGCAGCCAATTGGCTGCCTTTTTTATAGGGTTACTGGCTCTAGCACTTCAATATTCAGGATTCCCAATCCCTCACCAACCCATTGACGGGTCTGCCAGATTTGGCCGTCCTTGTCTGCCAGATGAATATTGTTGAAAGACACCCCGTCGCCGCTACAGGCTTCGATGAAGGCCACAACGTCATAGGTGACTTCGACGATGGTGATCTGCATCGGCGCCTGCCGGGTCAAGCGGCAGGATACGGTGACAAGTGTGCCTCCCGGGCCCGTGCCCGAGAAACGGTAGCTGCGATCATAGCTTTCCGTCGGCCAATTGGCGATTGGTGTCATGTTTGCGATTGGGTCGTTGGGTGAATCCGCCACCGACAGAAGATCGCTGCCAAGTCCACGCGTAGCAGTGACCAATGTCCCCTTGACCGAGATGGATTGTTTAAACCCCGAAACATAGGTGACATAGGCCCCATTGAGCGAGGTCCCTGTCAACACGTTGGTCACGGGGTCCCCGTCAATATTGGCCCGAATGAAGGCCAGACCCGATTGCACGATCATCTCTCGTGTTAGGGTGGTGGGGGCGTCCGTTGCAGTTGGTGCAGAGGTCTCCTCTTCGTCACCTAATCCAAGGGTGGGCAGGATAACCCCTTTGATTGCGCCAACAACCGGACTTGTCCCACCACCTGATGAGCATGCAGCAAGAAGGCTGGCGGAAACCAGCAGAAGAAAAGCTTTCCGGATCATTGCCAGAAAGCCCCCCAGCTGTCGTAATAATCCTGCACGTCATAATCACGGATCATCGGATACAATCTGTTGCCAATTCCGATCAGCTTGCCGCCTTCGCCCGAGGTGCCAAGTGACAGCGTCGTGTTAGAGCGGGTTTCCGAAGGTAGTGTCCAGCGCAGCGGGATGGTAACGGAAATACCTTTGGCAAAGTTGCCCTCGCCAAATTCCGAGAAAGGCATATCAGTGACGGTAACAAATCCCGACACTTCCCAGCCATTTTCGAAACGCCGCGAAAGTTTGAAGGTCGAACCTACGTCACCACCGATATATTGTCCGGCGTCGATCTGAACTTCCAGACCGTAATATCCGGTATCCCAATAGAACGACCCCATCGCCTGATAGGCCTGCTCGTCAGTCAAACCGGCAAATGTGCCACCATCGCGTTCCAGCGCAACAGCCAGTTCCAGCCCCAAGCCCCAATTCTGGTTCGTGGGCTTCCACAATATTTCGCCATCAACACCCGTATAATTTCCGTCAAGATACCCCGCAGACACGCGCGCATAGGTGGATGGGTTCAGTTTGGTGACGTAGTCCGCGGTCAGACGGGTCAATTTCGGACCGCTGTCCGCTACCCCATCCGTAGAGCTATAGATCAATTGCGACAACGACCCGTTCAGGGACAAGCCACGTCCAAGTTGATAGCTCGCCGATGCCCCCAATTGGAGTTCGAAACTACCCGCCTCGCCACCCGTGGCCAATTCAATGGGCAGGCGTGGGTTCAGCGACCAGCTGAAATTCGGGAAGACATCGCGCGTCCAAGCGCCGTCACCCAACGTGTTTTGGGCGTCAGTGAATACGGCCGAACGGAAGCTGTCCGGGCCAGCATTGGGACGTTCCACCTGCGCCTCGATATCCGAGCGGCGGATTTCAACAGTCGTCACCGCCACGGGTCCACCCAAGGGAGTGATACGAATAATTTCGATCGACGGCGGAAGGGCGACGGTCAGCATACGTGCAATCCGTCCCATAGCCTTGGTTGTTTGCGGTTTGGAATTGTTGCGGATGTAAAGGTCGATGGAGGTACCGGTGAGGCGTGCCTCTTCCAAGGTGATGCCTTCGGCCGCCAGAAGTGGGATCAGGGCCATAACCACGGCGTCCTGCGCAGCAGTGCTATTTGCCCAGCTTGTGTCCGCGTTATACCCGGCAGGGCGGGCATTGACCGGGACCGGACCAGAACCCAGATCGGGATCAACAACCGGACGGTTCGGGTTGGCAAACAAGGTCAACCGCAATCCGAATTCCGAACCATGATTGTAATAGGCCCCGAACGACACCCCACCAAACGGCTGATATTCCAGACCAAAGTTGAAGGGGCTGTTACGTTCGACCAGACCGAACCCAACTTCTTGCACATAGGCGTCCGACGAATATTCCGCCTTTAGCGATAATCCCTTGATCGGTGTATCCCATTCGATCCCCCCAAACAGGGCAACGTCACCCGAGAACATGTGATCGACATCAACAGATGTGCTGGTGGCCGCAGGGCGGGTCCCCATCGAGAAAAGTGGATTGTAACTTCCGAGGCGTCCCCAACCAAGGCCAGCGGACAGGGAAAGGGAATCGCCAAAGCTTTTCGTGGCCACAAGATATTCAGAACTGAATGCTCCGTTCGACGCAAAATCTCGGAAGCCGATGGCCAGTGCCGGCCACATGCCGTTTTCGTCCAGAATCTGATATTTAAGATCAATGCTCTTGTCGTATAGCGTGCCACCGCCCCAGCCATTCAAGGTGGTAAAATGCACCGAGGTTTCCAGGTTCGGCAAAAGCTGGAAAGTCAATGTTCCGTTGAAGCTGTTCTCGGTCGAGGTGAAAGTAAAGGCGGTTTCACCATCCGGGAGAACTGCCGCTGTGGGCATATCGATCAGGCCCGAGCCGCCGTTCAAGCCATAGCTGGCCGTCTGAGCGTTTGCCATCCCTGCGGCGAACATCGCAGAGGTCAAAGATATGGTTCGCAACAAAGTTATAGTCATAGACAGAATACCGAGCAGAGCAAGTTAGGCAGTTTGACCCCTTTTCTATCCATCAGAGACCGGATTGGCGAGACCTTTTGCGCAAACTACCGGGAATCCTTGGGATTCTTTTTGCTTTCAGCGGCCAGCAGGGCACGTAAGCCTGATCGATAATCTGGATAGCGGAGGTTTACCCCCAGTTCCTCGATGATTCGACGGTTCGAGACTTTCTTGGATTCGGCATAGAAACTGCGCGCCATTGGCGACAGATCAGCCGTCTCAAAAGGAATGGCGGCAGGAATTGGCATCCCCAACAACCGTGCCGCTTCGGCGATGACATCTTCGGGCGGCGCAGGATCATTGTCACAGACATTATAGATTGCCCCCGGACTTGGTTGCCGGATCGAGGCGATCACCGTCTGGGCGATATCTTCAACATGGATGCGACTGAACACCTGTCCCGGCTTGATGATCCGTTGTGCTGTGCCATTGCGCACCTTGCTGAAGGGTCCGCGCCCGGGTCCGTAGATTCCCGCCAACCTAAAAATATGCAGCGGCAAACCAAGCGCCCTCCATAAGGCTTCCGCCTCTACCCGCAATTGACCACGCCGTGTCGCCGGATGCAGTGGGTCGGCCTCGGTTACCCAGTCGCCGTCGCGATTGCCATAAACCCCGGTTGTGGACAGGTAACCAACCCAATCGAACCCGTCCTTGCGGGCACGAAGCTCGTCACCCAGCGCATTCAGAACCGGATCTCCCTGCTCGTCAGGACCCGAGGAGATCAGCAGATGCGTCGTCTGGTCCAGATATGAAAGAATATCTGTGCCCGGCCAGACATGCGCATGGATCCCAGATTGTTGCAAAGATTTGGCCTTGTCCGGGGATCGGGTTGTGCCATGCACTTCCCAACCCTCCGCCAGCAGCTGGCGGCCGATTTCTGTGGCGGAATACCCATACCCAAATACAAACAGCGACGGCACTATTGTGCTTTCTTGTGTTGGTAGCGTTTGCGCGCTGTGTCTTCGTGGTGGTCACTTTGTTCCTGTTCGCGCATCGCCAATTCGATGAAGTCCAGATGGGCATTGACGGCCGAGCGTGCTTTGGCCGGATTGCGAGCAAGAATCGCGTCGTAAATGGCACGGTGCTGTTGCAAAAGCGCACTGCGGGTAGACCTGTTTTCAAACAGAAGTGAGCGATTATAAAACACGCCCGCTTGCAGCATTTCAAACATCGATCGCATCATGTGCAGCATGATGACGTTATGTGCGGCTTCGACAATGGCCATGTGGAACTCCGCATCCAGCGTCGCTTCTAACGTTGGATTGCGCTTTTCGTGTGCGGCTTCCATTCGACAGAAGATATGCCGGATCACGTCGATATCAGTATCCCCCGCATGTGTTGCGGCGCGTTCGGCAGCCATTCCCTCAAGGTCGCGACGAAAGGCGATATAGTCGTACAGCGCCTCTTTATGACTGGAAAACAGCGCCACAAGCGCGGGCGAGAATGCCGATCCCAGAACCTGCGCCACAAAAACGCCGGACCCGGGTCGGGTTTCGACCAGTTGACGCATTTCCAGTTCGTTGATGGCCTCGCGGATTGACGGGCGAGAGACATCCATCTTGGTTGCCAAATCACGTTCCGAGGGTAATCGCTCGCCAGGTTTCAGAATTCCTCTCAGGATCAGGTTTTCGACCTGACGGACAATGGCACGTGCCACTTTTTCCTGAGAAATCTTCTGAAAGGGCATGAATTCTCCTGAAAATTGGATCGTTTTAAATAGACCAATATCTGAATATATAGCAACAAAACAAAAAAAAGGGACGAATAATCGCCCCTTTTGAATTCATATGATCCGTAGATCAGCCGTTTGGCGTGATATAGATTTCGACCCGACGATTTGCCTGCCGACCCGCAGCATCCGCGTTTGACGCCACCGGCCGAGTCTCGCCCGCGCCATAGGCAACGATCCTGTTCCCGCTGACGCCACCACTGATCAGAATGCCGCGAACAGCACGTGCACGTTGCTCGGACAGGGCCTGATTATATTCCAGCGTGCCGGTATTATCTGTGTGGCCGACCACTTCGATCGTTGTGTTGGGGTATTTGTTAATGATCTGCGCGAGTTCCAGAAGATCATCCTGAAGGCTGGCTTTCACAACCGACGAATTGGTCGGGAAGGTGATAGATTCCGGCAAGGAAACAACCAGCTGACTTCCGGTGTTGACGATCTTCACGTCACTTCCCATGGCGGCGCGCAATTCTGCTTCTTGCCGATCAAGATCAGCGCCAATGGCCCCACCAATCGCGGCCCCGACGATGCCACCAACAATTGCGCCGTCGCGATCATCTTCAGCCACAGCCGCACCCAGTACGGCCCCCAGTGCCGCCCCAACACCGACACCCGTGCCTGTGTTGTTGCGTGTGCCATCCGAATTGGTACAGCCTGCCAGAAGTGCGGTCCCGGCAACTGCCAGAATACCAATTGATTTAAAACCTACCATGTCCTTGGATCCCTTTTTGATCTGGTTAATCACCTGATACCATTAACCGACGCACTCGTAACGCTTGCAAGTAAGATTACCGTAACGCGGTTGTGAAGCCAAGGATTTCGGCGGAGTCTCGCCTAACTGGCCTCTAGCCGTGCTGCCTCATAGGCCAGCATGGCGCGTTTCACCGGAAGTCCCCAGTGATAGCCGCCCAAACCGCCGGATTTGCGGATCGCACGATGGCAGGGGATCAGCCAGCTTACCGGGTTGCGCCCGACTGCGGTGCCAACGGCGCGGGTGGCCTTCGGACTGCCGATGCGGTTGGCGATTTCGGAATAGGTTGTGACGTGGCCGGAGGGGATGTTCAGCAACGCCTCCCACACTTTCACCTGAAACGGCGCGCCGATCAGGTGGAGGGCGGTTTCGCCTGTTTGCCCAAACGCCGCGCCGACCCATGGCATCAGGCGGGCGGGGTTTTCGGTGAAGGTCGCGGCGGGCCAACGTGCGGTCATGTCGCGCCAGGCTTCGTCGCGTCCGACCTCGTCCGCGAACGCCATCCCGCAGAGGCCCCTGTCCGTGCCCATGGCCAGCACTTCGCCAAAGGGTGAATTGAACCAGCCATAGGTAATAGTCAAACCCTCGCCGCCCAGTGCATATTCGCCGGGCGTCATTGCCTCCCACTTGATGAACAGGTCATGTAACCGGCTTGACCCGCTGAGCCCCGTTTCGGCGGCGGTATCCAGCAAGGTCAGGCGGTTCTTCAACAAATCCCGCGCGTGATCCAGTGTCAGATACTGCAGATATTTCTTTGGGCTGACCCCGACCCACTGGCTGAACACCCGCTGAAAATGCGCGGGCGACAGGCCAACGGCAGCGGCGGTTTCCTCAAGTGAGGGTTGACGGTCGGAATGCTCATCCAAATACCGGATCGCCCGGTCGATGACGGCATAATGATAGGGGGCTTTGGGCGGTAGCTGGTTCATGGGTGTAATCTAGCGCCACCGCATCACTTTGCCACCCGTTTCTTGCGGTTTTTTGCTTGCGTTCTTCCGCCCTTGTCGAGACGGTATCAGGAACGACGAATTGAATTACCAAGGAAACCACAATTGACGGAGCAAGAAGATAACTGGCTGAACGCGAATTACTTTGATTGTCCGGAATGTGGTTTCGAGTTGTTTCGGGTAGACAGATCGCCATTCTATGATGAGTGGAAGCTCAATTGTTGGTGCTGTGCAAAAAGCGTCGAAATCTCATATTACGATCCGAAAGTTCCGCGCGGATACTTTAGCGGGGATATGTCGCCTGAAACTCGTGATCGAAAAGAACGTGAACTTGAGGAAATGTTGAGCTTTTGCGAATGCGGTGGCGCATTCAGTTTTAAAGCACCTCCAAGGTGTTTCAGTTGTGGCAGCGTGGTCCTTGAAGACTTTAACGTCGACATCTTTCCTAGCTTCAACCGATCAGCAAATTCCACCGAACTGACTATACAACAGCGAGAGGAATTCGAGCGGTTCAACATCGAATTTCGTCGCAGCAAAAACATATGGAAATAGGCTGTGCCCAAGCAACTCGACTACACCACCATCAACGAAATCTTCCGTCGGTTTCAGGAAAACGAACCTGAACCGAAGGGGGAGTTGGAGCATACCAACGCCTTTACGCTGCTGGTCGCCGTCGCCCTGTCTGCGCAGGCGACCGATAAAGGCGTGAACAAAGCCACGCGCGCGCTCTTCAAAATTGCTGACACGCCCGAGAAAATGCTGGCGCTGGGCGAGGACGGTTTGATCGAGCATATCAAAACCATCGGCCTTTACCGGAACAAGGCGAAGAACGTGATCGCGCTTAGCCAGCGGCTGGTCGACGAATATGGCAGTCAGGTCCCGTCATCCCGTGCCGCCCTACAATCCCTGCCCGGTGTAGGGCGAAAAACGGCCAACGTCGTCCTAAACATGTGGTTCCACCAGCCGACGCAGGCCGTCGACACCCACATCTTCCGCTTCGGCAACCGCTCTGGCGTGGCGGTCGGTAAAAACGTGGACGCTGTCGAAGCCGCGATCGAAGACAACGTCCCTGCCGAATACCAACAGCATGCTCACCACTGGATGATCCTGCACGGACGGTATATATGCCAGGCCCGAAAACCCAAATGTGCGGTCTGCATCATCGCGGACCTCTGCCAGTACGAGGATAAAATCCCATGAGCAAAAAGTTCCAGGTTGTCGGGATCGGCAATGCCATCGTCGATATTTTCGCCCATATCGAGGATGATTTCCTGACCGAAAACGGCATCGACAAAGGGATCATGCACCTCGTGGAACGCGACCGCTCGGCGGAGCTTTATGCCAAAATGGGGCCGGCGACTGAACGCTCCGGTGGCTCGGCGGCGAACACGGTGGCAGGTCTGGCCATGCTGGGGGCACGCACGGCCTATGTCGGCAAGGTCAAGGACGACCAGTTGGGCGCGATCTTTGCCCACGACATGCGGGCGCTGGGCGCGACGTTCGACACGCCGATGGCGATGAAGGACCATCCCGAGGAAACCGCGCGTTCGATGATCCTGATCTCGCCGGATGGCGAACGGTCGATGAACACCTATCTTGGGGTGTCGGCGTCGCTGGCGGTTGGCGATATCGACCCTGCGATGATGCACGAAACCGAGTGGCTGTATATGGAAGGCTACCTCTACGACAAACCCGCCAGCCAGCACGCGTTCGACAAGGCCGCGCAGCTGGTGAAGGCGGCGGGGGGCAAGACCTCCATCACGTTATCCGATCCGTTCTGCGTGAACCGCCACCGCGAGGCGTTCCTGTCCCTGATCCGCAACCATATCGATCTGGTTTTCGCGAATGAGGAGGAACTGAAAGCGCTTTATCAGACCGACGACCTTTCCGAAGCCCTGACGATTGCGGGCGGGGATGTGGACATGGTGGCCTGCACGGTGGGTGCCCGCGGGGCCTATATCGTCGCGGATGGAGAGGAATATCACGCCCCCGCCACGCCGACGAATGTGAAGGATTTGACCGGCGCGGGCGATCTGTTCGCTGCTGGGGTGCTCTTTGGTCTGGCGACGGACCGCGATTTACAGACCTGTTGCCGCATGGGTTGCGTCGCCGCGAGCGAGGTCATCGACCATGTCGGCGCCCGCCCCGACCGCGACCTGACCGCCCTGTTCAAAGCCGAGGGGCTGGTGTGACCCGGGACGAGTTCGATCAGTTCTGCGCTGGGTTGCCCGCCACCACCAACGTGATCCAGTGGGGGAATGCATCGGTCTGGAAAGTCGGCGGCAAGATTTTTGCGATCTGTAGCGGCTGGGGCGCAGGCGAGGGGCCGAAGTTTTCGTTCAAGGTGTCGGACATGGGCTTCGAGGTCCTGACCGACATGCCCGGCATCATCCCGGCGCCCTATCTGGCACGGGCAAAATGGGTGCAGTTGGAGGATGTAGCAGCGATGAGCGACGCGGAGTTGCAAAAGCACATCGTCGCCGCGCACGAGATTATTGTAGGGAAGCTGACGAAAGCGAAGAGGGCGGAGTTGGGGCTTTGCTAATATCAATCATCTAGCCACCACGATGTACGACAAATTGTCGCTTTACATACGACATAATGTCGTATAGATAGTGACATTATGTCGTTATATGGGGCGATTAAAATGAACAGATCATTGTTATTTGAAGGTAGACCACCAACTGATGAAGAATTACGTAGTCAGTTTATTAGTGCTCTTGAGGAAATCAGCTTTACACCCCATGAACTGCTGAAGTGGATGAATCTCAGAGGTGATTACCGAGATAGTTCAGCGAGTATTAGAAGTATTCAGAGAATTATTTCCGGAGAAACACGCGTTTCTGGCACCATGATGGTGTTGGTAAAGTCATTAGTAAGGCAACATCGTAGGCTTAAAGCGCAGCATCCTAATATAGAGTGGTCGATTACCGAATACGGAATCCATTGTGCGGAAGTTGACGGATGGATGGTGAGTATTTCGCCACAATCAAAGGGAAGATGGTTACTTTCGTGCCGGAAGGGTCCTAATAATGATGGTTATAGTCCTCCATTTGGAAGGTGGTTGGACTCGTTAGATGAAGCTAAAAACAAGGCCCTTATGGCTGTTGAAGAGGGTATAGCTGATTTAGCTGAGTTTTATCAGGAATTGAAGTAGTGGGTTCAATTCACTGCTCGTGGCGCGATTTCAGCCCATTCAATGGTGATTGCCATTTTGTTGGCAAGCAAAGCTGTCCATGTGGGCTGCATCAATATGTTCAAACCCCAAACGACCAAAACTCCCACGCCGCCCCATCAAACGCCACCTGCCGCAAACCCTCGCCCCCCGGAATAACCCTCGGCCAAAACGCCGCCGCGGGCGCATTGTCCTGCAGCCACGCAATCTCCCACGCGCCGGGATGCCGCTGCAATATCTGCTGAACCGCCACCCTGCCATATCCCTTCACGCGATAGGGGCGCAGGATGCAGAATTCGGCCATGAACCAGCAGGGGGAACGCTCGCGGATCGGGCAGCCCTTGATCACCAAGGTGAACCAGGTGATACATGCAATTGAAACCCCCTCCATTCCCCTATAACTCTGTCCCCAACCAAAGGGCGGTGACATGAGCGATAGAAAAACCCATTTCGGGTTCCAGACAGTGGATGAGGATGCCAAGGCCGGGATGGTGCATGGGGTGTTCACCAATGTCGCGTCGAAATATGACGTGATGAATGATGCCATGAGCCTCGGCATTCACCGGATATGGAAAGACGCGATGATGGATTGGCTGGCTCCGCGCCCCGGGCAGCGGTTGCTGGACGTAGCGGGCGGCACGGGTGACATTGCGTTTCGCTTCCTGAAGCGGGCAGGTGACGCACACGCGACGGTATTCGACATGACCCAATCCATGCTCGACGAGGGGCGCAAGCGGGCCGAGGCGGCGCAGATGGCGGACAGCCTCGACTGGGTGTGCGGCGATGCGATGGCCCTGCCGTTTGATGACAACCAGTTCGACGTTTACACGATCAGCTTTGGTATCCGGAACGTCACGCGGATCGGCGATGCGCTTTCCGAAGCCTACCGCGTGCTGCGCCCCGGCGGGCGACTGATGGTGCTGGAATTCTCGGCCATTCCGAACAAGGCGATGCAGTGGGCCTATGACCGTTACAGCTTCAACGTGATCCCGCCGCTTGGCAAACTGATCGTCAATGACCGCGACAGCTACCAATATTTGGTCGAATCCATCCGTCGCTTCCCCAAACAGGAACCCTTCGCCGACATGATCCGCGCGGCCGGATTTGACCGTGTGACATACCGCAACCTGTCGATGGGCATCGCCGCCCTCCATTCCGGCTGGAAACTGTGAGGGGGCCGCACAATATCTGGCGGCTGATCCGCACCGGCGCGACGTTTGAACGCGCGGGCGCGATGAAGCTGGCGCTAGAGGCGATGGACGCTCCGGCCCCGGTCCGCGTGGCCGCCCGGATCATTGGCTGGCCGCTACAATTTTTCGGGCTGAAGGGCGATCCCTCGCAGCCCCCTGTGCTGCGCGCGCTGACCGCGCTAGGTCCCGCCTACATCAAATTCGGGCAGCTTATGTCCACCCGCCCCGACGTGGTGGGGGTGGAGCTGGCCAACGATCTGCGCGTGTTGCAGGACGCATTGCCGCCCTTTCCAACGGACATCGCGATTGAAACGATTGAACGCGAGCTGGGCATCAAGGTCGACGATGTGTTTTCGACCTTCTCGGAACCCGTCGCGGCGGCGTCTTTGGCGCAGGTGCACAAGGCCACGATCCGCGAGACCGGGCAGCAAGTCGCCGTCAAGGTCCTGCGTCCCGGTATTGAACGCGCCTTCATGCGCGATGTCGATGCGTTCTATCTGGCGGCGAGCCTGATCGAATTCCTCGCCCCGTTCTCGCGTCGCTTACGCCCGCGCGCGGTGATCGAACATTTCGAAAGCGTGGCGGTGGCAGAGCTGGATTTGCGGATGGAAGCCTCGGCGGCCGACGAATATGCCGCCAACACGGCTGATGATCCGGGGTTTGGCGTGCCTGCCCTTAACTGGTCCTTGTCGGCGCGGCGGGTGATGACCACCGCTTGGGCAGACGGTGTGCCGCTGGGGGATGTTGAGGCTGTGATCGCTGCGGGTCACGACCCGAAAGAACTGGCGACACGCCTGATGCAGACCTTCCTGCGCCACGCGCTTCGTGATGGTTTTTTCCATGGCGATATGCATCAGGGGAATCTGAAAGTCGCCGCCAACGGTGATCTGATCGCGATGGATTTCGGGATCATGGGGCGGATCGACACCTACACACGCCGCGTCTATGCCGAAATCCTCTATGGCTTCCAGCAACGCGATTATCGTCGCGTGGCCGAGGTGCATTTCGAGGCCGGGTATGTCCCCGATACGCAGGATGTCGAAGCCTTTGCACAGGCGCTGAGGTCGGTGGGTGAACCGATCTTTGGTCAGGATGCCAGCCATGTTTCCATGGCGCGTGTATTCGGTCAGCTTTTCGATGTCACCGAAACCTTCGGCATGCAGACAAGGACCGAATTGATCCTGCTGCAACGCACGATGGTTGTGGTCGAGGGGGTCACCCGCACCTTTGATCCCGAGATGAATATGTGGAGCGCCTCGGCCCCTGTGATCGAACGCTATATTCGTGATAATATCGGCCCCAAAGCGATACTGCGCGACTTGTCTGAATCCATGAAAGTCATGTCACGTTTCGGACCACGTCTTCCGATGTTGCTGGAGCGGGCATTGAAACAGGCGACCGACGAACCGAAACAGGACAAGGGAAAACACGGGTTTACCGCATTGGCGCTTGCGGGATTGATTGGTGTTCTGATTGGCCTGTTCCTGGGGTAACATTCCCAACTTACGCGCAGCGAAACCTGTCTATTCCACGATAAGTTTTACGATATCGCCTGGCGAAATACTGTCCAGATATTCTAGCCCATTCAAGGTGCGGAACCTGTCTTCCTGAAACGACCAGAAGGGAAACATATTGGCAAGGGAACTGATCGTGTCCCCTTCCTGAACCTCGTAGACCCGCAATCGATAGGGTTGCAACAGTTCTGCCTCCCAGCGCTCCAGATCCTGAAATCCCATCATCGCATCAAAGATCGCTTCGCCAATCCCGGCTGTTTCCTCGCGATAGGTTCCGCTGATCCGGAACAGGAAATCATCGCGACGTATGACCGTCAGCCGTGCCGTCTTTTGACCATCCCGTCCCTGATAGGTAAGCAATACCGTTGCCGCATCCAGCCCATCAATCGTCAGGTCCTGTCGAGAAATGATGGAGGCATCCGCCTCTTTCGGGAAGGCTTCGGGTATCCAGCCACGAGTCAGATAGGTTTGCAGATCTCCGCTGGGCGCGCGCCCACCCGTCAAGATCATCGTCGATCCTTCAGGCCCCCTCGCTCGTACGGCTTGTGCGGAATTGGTAATCACAAAATCCTCGGGCACCGGAAAGGCGAAACGCATTTTTGGGTGAAAGAAACCGTTTTGGCGCACGAAGCCCTGCCCGGGACTGTCGCCGTAAATCATGCCGTCAATGATCGACAGATAGGCATCTCGCCTGTTTTCAAGAGGGGCTACGAATTGACTCGCTGCGGCGATTTCATGGGCCTTGAATATGCGGTCATTGTCGGCGGGGTGGGTGGAAAAGAATTCCACCACGTTCGGGTTATATTCACGTCCGGCAATCTGACTGTCCAACGCATGCTGTGCAGACAGGGATTCCAAAAAGCTGGCCTGTGCCAGCGGATCATATCCGGCAGAGCCCAGAACCGCGATCCCCAGCCTGTCTGCTTCCAGTTCCTGCTCTTGCGAGAATTCGCCCAGATAGCTGATGGTTGCGACAACGCCAGCACGCACCGCGTCGCCCAACCGATCATCGCCGTCAGACAGCAACCCCCCAATCAAGGCGCTTAAAAGCCCCTCTTTCAATGCGTCACCACCCGCGGCTTCACGATCCACCAGATGTTCGGCAGTAACATGGGCGATTTCATGAGATAGCACCGCGGCAAGCTCGGCCTCGTCATTGGCCAATGCCAGCAATCCCCGGGTCACATAGATATATCCCCCGGGCAATGCCCAAGCGTTCACCGTTGGGCTGTCCAGCACATAGAAATGCCAGTCCTCATCTGCTTGCGAGGTATGCTGAACCAGTGCCATGCCGACCTCGCGGACATAGGTGGCAATGCGTTCATCTTCGATCAATCCGCCGAATTGCGCCAGCATTTTGGGGTGATTTTCAGCGCCAATGCGGTTTTGCTCCGCCTCGCGGGCAGGTGTTTGTGTTCCACCAATCATCAGGATGGTGAACAGCAGAAACGGTAATCTGATCTTGTGCCACATGGTTACGTCTCGTCTGAGCCTGTCAGATATAAGATGGTCATCGTCCCGGGGATTGCAAATTCTTTGTCCGCCGATCAGCGGACATCCCCGCGATTGACCCGCTTCTCATGCCTCGCTAGAACGCCTCAGGGCCCCGTAGCTCAGCTGGATAGAGCAGCCCCCTCCTAAGGGGCAGGTCAGAGGTTCGAATCCTCTCGGGGTCACCATGATACCTCCACAAACACAATTACTTCTTTCTTCAAAGGTGTTGATTTTGAAAGAAGAAAAAAGGTTGCTGGTCAAATAATAATATAATATTACTTTTTAACTCTTCGGGGGAACCATAGGAGGTGGGAACCCGAACATCAAACCAGGGAGGACTACTTGATGTCATTGAAGAAAATTATCGCAGCCGCGATCGTATCGTCGTCGGCTATCATTGCGGGCACAGCAAGTGCACAAACCATCGGCTTTTCGCAGGTTGGTTCCGAAGGGGACTGGCGCCCGGCATTTTCCGCAAACATGCAGGAAACCGCATCGGACTACGGTGTTGACCTGAAATTTGCCAACGCGCAGGGCAAGCAGGAAGAACAGCTTCGTGCTGTTCGCGCCTTTATCGCACAAGGCGTTGACGCCATCATCATCGCACCGGTTGTTGTAACCGGTTGGGATCAGGTTCTGCAGGAAGCCAAAGAAGCTGAAATTCCGGTGTTCTTGGTGGACCGTGACGTGGATGTCGAAGACAAGTCGCTTTATGTGACGCGCATCTCGGCTGACTTTAACCTCGAAGGTCGTCTGGCCGGTGCGTGGTTGGCAGCTGAATCGCTGGGGGACTGCAAAATCGTTGAATTGCAGGGCACAACCGGTTCCGCTCCGGCTATTGAACGCAATGGCGGTTTCCAGGCTGTTATCGACCAGTTCCCGGCGATGGAAATTGTCGCAACCCAGTCTGGTGACTTTACCACCGAAGGCGGTAAGCGCGTGATGGAAGCCTTCATCAAGTCGACCAACAATCTGGAAGGCATCTGCGCGTCCTTCGCACATAACGACAACATGCAGCTGGGCGCGATCCAGGCGATGAAAGAAGCCGGTCTGAACCCGGGTGAAGACGTGCTGATGGTCTCGGTTGACTATGTTCCGGCCATCATGGATGCGATTGCTGCTGGCGATGCCAACGCTTCGGTTGAACTGCGCTCTGCTGTTGGCGAGTTCATCTACCCGGTTATTCTGGACTATCTGGAAAATCCGCGTGAGCTGGACAAGTGGATTGTTATCCCGTCGGATCTGCACACTGCAAACTGATCTGGGCTGACGCCTACAAGGTTTGGGCGGTATCTTGATGCAATCAGATACCGCCCATCCTATTATCCACCAACAGTATTAACGTATCGGAGCGATTTATGGTTGCCGAAATCGACCAGAGCGCGTGCATCGAGATGCGCCAGATTTCCAAGAGTTTTCCAGGTGTGAAAGCTTTAGACTCCGTGGATTTCAAGCTCTATCCCGGCGAGGTTCACGCCCTGCTTGGGGAAAACGGCGCTGGGAAATCCACCTTGATTAAAATTCTGACCGGCGCACTGGAACGCAGCACGGGTGACATTTGGGTCGACCATAATAAATGTGATTTCCGAACGACAGGTGATGCACAGTCAGCAGGGATTTCCACCGTCTATCAGGAAGTCAACCTGATCCCGGCCATGTCAGTGACCAAGAACCTGACATTGGAGAAAATCAGCGGGCGGTTTGGTTACGTATCGTGGCGAAAAGCCCGCACGATGGCCCGCGAAAAATTGAAACGGCTAAATGTCGATATCGATATCGAACAACCCGTAGGCAGTTATTCCGTTGCCATTCAGCAACTGGTCGCGATTGCGCGTGCACTGGATGACGACACAAAGGTTCTGGTGCTGGATGAACCAACGGCCAGCCTTGACGCACAAGAAACGGCAAATCTATTTGCCATTATCAATGACCTGAAATCCAAAGGAATCGCCGTGGTGTTCATCACGCATTTCCTCGATCAGGTTTATGCCATCTCGGACCGGATCACGGTGTTGCGCAACGGCAAGAAGGTGGGAACTGATCTGGCGACGAATATCAGCCGCAAGGATCTGATCGCCATGATGATCGGGCGCGAATTGGGGGATGTCGAAGCAGCCTTTTCCACCAAGGGCACGGGCGCCACCGGAGAGACGGTTCTTCAGGCGAACCAGTTGGGTAAAAAACGCACCCTTGACGGTTTTGACCTTGAACTGAAGGCTGGCGAAGCAGTTGGCCTTGCTGGATTGCTCGGGTCGGGTCGGACAGAAATGTGCAAACTGATTTTCGGGGCAATCAAAGCGGATACCGGAAATCTGGTGGTGTTTGGCAACAGTACCAATCGAACCAACCCCAGAAATTCGCTTGACCTTGGCATCGCCTTTTGCCCCGAGGATCGCAAGTCCGAAGGTCTGGTTGGCGAACTCAGCATCCGCGAAAATATCATCATATCCATGCAGTCCAAGCAGGGATGGTTGAAACCCATTTCGCGCAAAGAACAGGAACGCATCGCGGATGAAATGATTGCCTCGCTGGGGATTGCCACACCTGATGCTGACAAACCGGTAGGTCAATTGTCCGGCGGGAATCAGCAAAAAGTGGTTCTGGCGCGCGCATTGGCGTCCAGCCCGAAAATCCTGTTGCTGGACGAACCAACGCGCGGAATCGATGTGGGTGCACATGCCGAAATTCTGACGCTGATCCGCAAATTGTGTGAACAAGGGTTGGCGCTTCTGGTTGCGTCCTCTGAACTGGACGAAGTGGTCGCATCGTCGGACCGCGTGGTTGTGTTGCGGGATCGTGCCAAGATTGGCGAATTGCAGGCCGGCAGCATAACACGCGACAATATTATCCAAATGATTGCAGGTACCGATAATGTCTAGTGTTTCTCAACCTTCAACGCCCGTGTGGAAACGTATCAGCCAAAGCCGAGCGATTTGGCCGATATTGGCATTGGTTGTCATCCTGATTGTCGATGGGTTTATCTCTCCCAATTTCTACAACATCCGGATCGTCGAAGGGCGCTTGTTCGGCAATTTGATTGATATTGTCTATCGGGCGGTCCCGACAGCGTTGGTTGCCTTGGGGATGGCAATCGTGATCGGGACCAAGGGGATCGACCTGTCTGTTGGTTCGATCATCGCGATATCAGGCGCCATCATTGCCTGGCGCATTCAAGCGGGCGATAATCATGTTGTGATCCTGGCCTATGCAGTTATTGCCGGGGGCTTATGTGGGGTCTGGAACGGGACATTGGTGGCGTTTCTGGGCATTCAACCTATCATCGCAACCTTGATTCTGATGGTCTCGGGGCGGGGGGTCGGCATGCTGATCAACCTTATCTATGGCGGAACCGACCCCAGTTTTGAAAGTGCGTTTCTGCAAGGTCTGTCCACGGGTTCGATTGGTTATATTCCAACGCGAATTCTGTTGTTCATCGCGATTTTTATCGCACTTTGGCTGGTGGTTCGCAAAACGGCCCTTGGTCTGTTTGTGGAATCCGTTGGTGGGAATGCGGCTGCGTCCAATCTTGCCGGGATCAATGCCCGCCGTATCATCTTTGTGTCTTATGTGATCTGTGGCGTGATGGCCGGTTGGGCCGGGATGATCATGACGGCGGATACGCATACGTCCGACCCGGTTTCGGTCGCACTTTATATCGAGCTCGATGCGATTTTGGCGGTTGTGATCGGCGGTGGTTCCCTGATGGGAGGGCGGATCTATTTGGGTATGACGGTGATCGGTGCGCTTGTGATACAGGCGCTGACGACCTCTATCCTCATTTCCGGCCTGCCACCGGAATATAACCTGATAATCAAAGCTCTGGTCGTGCTGTTCGTCCTGCTGCTGCAATCGGACAATGCACGCAAACAGATCGTTGCGCTTTTCCGGGGGAAACACAATGAGTAAGAAATATTTGCCGTTGGCGGCGACAATTGCTGTGTTCTTGGCGATTTTCCTGATCGGCGGGGCCAACTACAACAACTTCTTAACCACCCGAGTGCTGGGCAACATCTTGGCCGACAATTCTTTCATCATCATTGCTGCGATAGGGGCCACGTTCGTGATCCTGTCAGGCGGTATCGACCTGTCGATCGGATCAATGATCGGATTTGTTGGCGTCTGTATGGCGGTTCTGGACAGCATGGGTTGGAACCCTGTTGCAACGGCACTCGTTATGCTGGTTTTCGGCATATTGTTTGGAGCACTTCAGGGCTACATCATCGATTTTTGCAACATTCAGCCCTTTATTGTCACGTTGGCCGGCTTGTTCCTGCTGCGAGGCATGTGTTTCATGGTTACGCTTGATTCCGTGCCGATCCGGCATGACTGGGTTGCAGATTACGCCTCGTGGAAGATCGGATTGCCGGGAAAAGGGGTGTTGCGAAGCTCGGCTATCGTGATGCTGGTTTCATTGGTTGTTGCGATCTATATCGCGCATTTCACCCGCTTTGGTTCGGCGGTTTACGCCATAGGCGGTGACCGGGAATCCGCGCGTCTGATGGGCGTGAATGTACGGCGTACGACAGTGAAAATTTATGCGCTTGGCGGATTTTACAGCGCTTTGGCAGGTGTTGTTTACGCGCTTTACACCTCGTCAGGTTATCCGCTGGCCGGATCAACACTGGAATTGTCGGCGATTGCTGCGGTCGTTCTGGGCGGAACATTGTTGACGGGTGGCGTCGGTATGGTTGCCGGGACGCTATTTGGTGGTATGATCCTTGGACTAATCTCGACCCTGATTATCTTTAACGGCTCGTTGAACAGTGCGTGGATTTTGATCAGTAGTGGCGTTTTGCTGTTCGCCTTTATTGTGATGCACCGGTTCCTGGTCAGTTCGTTTGATCTGAAAGGCGCAAAATAGTGGGCAGAGGATGACCCGAACACCAAAATTTCCGCAAGGGCAGCCTTCGCGTCTCGAAGGCCTAATGGTTGACGCCATGGCGATGCGTGCGGATGGAAAGGTGTCGACGTCAAATCTGGTGAATGCGATTGGCCGCAACATTATCAGCGGCATATATCCCGAAGGGGAGCTGTTGCCGAATGAAGCCGCGATGCTGGCCAAATACGAGGTATCGCGCACCGCATTGCGCGAAGCCTATAGCAAGCTGACCGCCAAAGGATTACTGTCGGCACGTCCCCGGGTGGGAACCAGCGTACGTTCCCGAGACAATTGGAATATCCTTGATCCCGATGTGCTGGATTGGCATTTGCAATCTGTTCCGGCATCCGAATTTGCCCGCGACCTCTATTCCTTGCGCCGAATGATCGAACCGTCAGCGGCCGGATTGTCCGCTGAATTTCATACCGAAGACGATATCCAAAAGATCATGAGTGCGCTGGCCCAAATGCGGAGTCATTCTGCCGAAGAATCCTTGCTGGTCGAAGCCGATTTCCAGTTCCATCTGGCCATCCTTGCCGCCACCAAAAATCCTTTTATCAATGCCTTCAGCGCATTGATCCGCGCCGCGATGATCAGCACGTTTCAGCTTAGTTGGCGCGGCGCCGAGGTGCACAAACAACAGCGACTGGATCAGCACGCAGCAGTGGCAGAAGCAATCCGTGCGCGGGATTCCCAGCGTGCAAAACTCCTGATGGAAGCCCTGCTGGAAGAATCCTATCAGGACATCAACGAAGCGCTTGGCTGAATAGGCTAGAACGGCAGCCCGGTATAATTCTCAGCCAGGCTGATCTGCGCGTTTCTTGATTTAGACAGATAGTCAAAATCAGCCGCCTGCATTTGAAGATCGAATGCGGACATATCAGGAAATCGGTGAAGTAGCAGGGTCATCCACCAGCTAAACCGCATGGCCAGTTTGACCCGCGCCAACGCATCGGCCCCGTAACTATCCAAGCGGGTGGGGTCATTGTCGGCAAAACGCGCGATCAGAGCTTGGGACAAATACCGCACATCCGACGCCGCCAGATTCAGCCCTTTGGCCCCGGTTGGAGGCACAATATGTGCCGCATCACCACATAAGGACAGGCGCCCCCATTGCATCGGCTCGGAAACAAAACTGCGCAAGGGTGCGATCGACTTCTCGATCGAAGGGCCCGTCACCAACTGCCCACGAATTGTTGACGGCAATCGGTCAGTAAAGGCGTCCCAGAACCGGTCATCGGACCAATCCTCGACCTTGTCGGTCAACGGGACCTGAACATAATAGCGGGACAGATTTGCATTCCGCATCGATGCGAGGGCAAATCCCCGGTCGCTGCTGGCATAGATCAGCTCGTCCTCTAGCGGCGGCGTTTCAGACAGGATGCCGAGCCAGCCAAAGGGATAGACTTTTTCATATTCTTTCAGAACAGAAGCGGGAATGGATTTCCGGCTGACCCCGTGGAAGCCGTCGCATCCGGCGATATACTCGCATTCCAACCGCAACGCCTGACCGTCTTTGGTAAAGGTGACATAGGGGGAGGATGTTTGCAGATCATTCAGGACCACATCGCTGACATTGTGCAAGACCGTCGCGCCCGCTGCATCCTGCGCATTATAGAGATCCCGGGTCACCTCGGTCTGGCCATATACCATGACCCGACTGTCCACGAGATGTTCAAAATCAATCCGTAGCATTCGGTCATTTGATGACAGGTAGCACCCTTCATGGGGGAAACCTTCCTTGAACATACGGTCGCTGACACCTGCGGTTTTCAACAGCTCTACCGTGCCCCATTCCATGACGCCGGCGCGGATCCGCGACAACACATGCTCGCGCGATTGGCGTTCCAGAACCACAGTCGAAATGCCGGCATTCATTAATAGCTGGGATAGCAACAGCCCGGCCGGGCCACCCCCGATGATTGCAACCTGTGTTTTCATGATGACCTCCCGATCCCGACAGGCTAATGCGCGAACAGGCAATTGGAAATGGACGGATAGGGTAAGTTTTGGTATTTTTCGGACATGAATACGTTGATTGATCCCTTGCAGACTATTCCTTCGTGGAACCTTTATGGTGAAAAACAGGCTTTTCCAGACGTTCTGCATTGCGAGCGCATAACCGACCGGGCCAAAGGGCTGGATTGGCGGATCGCGCCGCACCGTCACATGAACATGCACCAGTTCTTCATTTTTCTGTCCGGAGAGGTCTGGATCACCCACGATGGCGAAAACCAGCACCTGACCTCGCCAACGGCCATCAATATTCCCCCCGGCATCGTGCACAGCTTTGTCTTTTCGGCGGGAACGGACGGATATGTTGTTTCAATTCCGGCGGAGTCCACCCCAGATCTGTTGCAACGCTTGCTTGCGTCGGGATCCGGTTTGTCGCAGTTCGGGATTGTTTCGGATATCCGCGATATCCGTTTGCTCGCCGAAAAAATTTATGCGGAACATTCCGAACGTTACGCGGCGCGACCGATCATGCTGCAAACCCTGGTGACCGAGCTGGCCTGTCTAATGATGCGGGCGCTTCCGCTCGCCATGGGAACGGATCGCGCGACTGATGATGAGCGTTTTCGCCGCTTTGTCGCGCTGGCTCATGCCAATTTGAAGTCCCCAAAGCCGGTTGAAAGCTTGGCTGCGATGCTCAATATCTCGGCGCGGCATTTGGGACGTTTATGTGTGGCAGCAACAGGCCTGTCCCCAGTCGATTATATACAGGACATCCGTATGCGTGAGGCCTGTCGCCTGCTGGCCTATACCAAACAAAGCATTTCCGACGTGGGGTTTGAGCTTGGGTTTCAGGACCCGTCCTATTTCTCGCGCGCGTTCAAACGTCATATCGGCCTGACCCCACGCGAATATCGCAATCGGTTGAATCGTTAGCGGGACCTATATCGCCAGCGAGTGTTTGCCAGAAGTGCTATGGTAATTATCCAACTCGCTCGCCAAAATCCTGATCATATGGAAGCCTTCGGGGCGAACGGTTACGGTTTCGTCTTCATAGGTTACGAAATCGGGATAGATTTCGTGTAAACGCTGTAGGTCCAAAGCCAGCAAACCGACGCGATTGCCATAGGTTGCGCGCAGAATCGGCACATCAATCCTCAGATCACACATCAGCATTTCGATCGCACGGGCGCGGATTTTGTCCTCGACCGACAGCGAATAGCCGCGCGCCGTCGCCCAGTTACCGGCCTTGATTTCGGCCGTATAGGCCGTGGTTGTGGCGCGGTTTTGCGTATAGCCTTGCGGGAATTTCGAAACCGAAGATGCCCCCAATCCAATCAGCGCATCGCAGGTGTCGTCGGTATAACCTTGAAAGTTCCGACGCATCCGCCCCTCGGCCGCGGCAATGGCAAGGCTGTCGTTGGGCTTGGCGAAATGATCGATCCCCAGCGCCGTGTAGCCAGCCTGTTTGAACGCGTCACTGGCCTGATTGAACAGGTCAAACCGTTCCTTGGGTTGGGGCAAGCTGGAATCCGGGATCATTTTCTGGCGCTTCGCCATCCACGGAACATGTGCATAGCCAAACAGCGCGATGCGATCCGGGTCCAATTCCAGCACCCGCGCGATGGTCGAATCCAACGAGTCGGAATCCTGATGTGGCAGGCCGTATACGATGTCTGTGTTTACCGATTGAATGCCCAGCCGACGCAGTTTTAGCAGCACGTCACGTGTGACTTCGAAACTTTGGTCGCGACCGATGGCTTTTTGCACCTCGGGCGTGAAATCCTGAATGCCAACGCTGGCGCGGTTCATCCCGGCATCGACCATGGCGGCCAGTTTTGCATCATCAACAGCGGTCGGGTCGATTTCGATGGAAAATTCCATATCCGGGTCAAACGGCGCAATCGTTTTCAGCGCCTCGGTCAGCCGGGTGATTGACTGGGGCGGCAAAATCGTGGGGGATCCGCCGCCCCAGTGTAGCCGAGCAATCGTAATCCCATCTGGCAGTGTCCGGGCCAGATGGGCGATCTCGGTTTCCATTGTGTCAAGATAGGCATCCACAGGAGAGAGGTTTTTAACGCCTTGTGTCCGGCAGGCGCAAAACCAGCAGAGCCGCTCGCAAAATGGAATATGAACATACAGGGACAGTTTCATGCCAGGTTGGAGCGCACGTACCCAAGATTCGAAAATCTTTCCGTTCACGCCCTCGTGGAAGAACGGGGCGGTCGGGTAGCTGGTATAGCGGGGCACGTTTCGCGTAAAAAGCCCGGCTTTTCTGAGGTTGTCCAAGTTGCTCATTAGGGCAGATAGGCGCAGGTATGATGTTCTGGCCTTGATCGAGATCAAATAACAGTCGATATTGCCTTAACGTCCGGAGAAAATAATGAATCTTGCTACCAAGATCGTCGAGACGAATATCCGTTGTGGGGAATGCCCAATTCGCCATAGGGCTGTCTGTGCCTATTGCGAGGCTCCGGACCTTGTTAAACTGGATGCCATCAAATCCTATCGTACCTATAAGGCCGGTGAAACGATCACCTGGGCCGGAGAGCGGAACGATATGATCGGGTCCGTCGTTTCCGGGGTTGCCAGCCTGTCGCGCACTTTGCCGGATGGGCGTCGCCAAATGGTTGGTCTTTTGCTTCCGTCTGATTTTGTTGGACGTCCGGGGCGGGACAACTCGCCTTATGATGTCGTGGCGGCGCATGAAGTGGTAATGTGTCAGTTCCGCAAGAAGGAATTCGAGAATTTGGTGAAATCCACACCAGCGCTGGAACACCGGTTGCTGGATATGACGCTGGACGAATTGGACTCGGCGCGGGAATGGATGCTGTTGCTTGGTCGTAAGACTGCGCGCGAAAAAATTGCCAGCCTGTTGGCGATTATTGCGCGGCGCAATGCAGTGCTGGAACGCAAGGACGTCGTTGACGGTCTGCAATTTGCCGTGCCACTGACGCGCGAAGCCATGGCAGATTATCTGGGCCTTACCATCGAAACGGTCAGTCGTCAGATTTCCGCGCTGAAGAAAGAGGGGATCATCGACCTGATTGATTCCCGTCATGTCCGCGTGCCGGATTTCGCGATTCTTCTGGATGAAGCAGGCGATGATAGCGATGGGGGGATGCCTTACTGATGGCTGACGACAAGATCGAGGTCGAAAATATCAACACACCCGGCAAAACCAGCCGTGTTGATCGCGCGAAATACGAGGCGATGAAAACCGCATTGCTGGCGGTATTGCCACAGGGTAGCCCCGGTCTGACGGTTGCGGATGCGAAAGACGCCTTAAAACCAAATCTGCCCCAAAACCTGTTTCCGGGTGGTGCGACGTCCGGCTGGTGGCTGAAATGCGTGCAGTTGGATCTGGAGGCCAAACAGATCATCGCACGCGAAGCGACGAAACCACTGCGCATACATCGCGTCTGATTTTTCAATATTTTTCTACATGGTTCTGGCGTGAATTGACCTAGATCAACACACCGTTCACCCGACTCATCCATAAGGAACGTGGATTAATACGGGTGGAGTCTATCCACCCGCCCAAACGAAAGAGGGACACATGTGGAATGGTGTTAAAGTGATTGTGCTTGCCCTCGTCGTGTTGTTTGCCGCGCTGGCGGCCAACTTCGGACGGGACGCAGCCTATCAGTTTCATGCGATCCTGTTTGCTGTCGCGGCGGCATATTTGCTGATCCGCACAATCAAAGGGATCGGGGAACCGGTAAAAGAAAAACCGACCGGATATATGGACGATGTCGTAAGGGCCGGGGTTATTGCCACCGCCTTCTGGGGCGTCGCTGGATTTCTGGTTGGCGTCTGGATCGCATTCGAGCTGGCCTTCCCGGCGTTGAATCTTGGCAACCAAAGCTGGATCAATATCGAACCGTTTGCCAATTTCGGTCGGTTGCGCCCGCTACATACCTCGGCGGTGATTTTCGCCTTCGGGGGTAACGCGCTGATTGCAACGTCCTTCTATATCGTGCAGCGCACCAGTGCGACGCGCCTGTTTGGTGGGAACGCCGCTTGGTTCGTTTTCTGGGGCTATCAGTTCTTTATCGTGCTGGCGGCAACCGGTTACCTGCTGGGCGTCACCCAGTCCAAAGAATATGCCGAGCCGGAATGGTATATCGACATATGGCTGACAATTGTCTGGGTGGTTTACCTGATCGTCTTCCTGGGCACGATCTTCAAACGAAAAGAGCCGCATATCTATGTCGCCAACTGGTTCTTCCTCAGCTTCATCGTGACCATCGCGATGCTGCATCTGGTTAACAACATGGCGGTGCCGGTCAGCTTCCTTGGGTCCAAGTCCGTGCAGCTGTTCAGCGGTGTGCAGGATGCTTTGACACAATGGTGGTATGGTCACAACGCGGTGGGCTTCTTCCTTACCGCCGGGTTCTTGGGGATGATGTATTACTTCGTGCCCAAACAGGCTGAACGCCCGGTCTATTCCTATAAACTGTCGATCATCCACTTCTGGGCACTGATCTTCCTGTATATCTGGGCGGGACCACACCACTTGCACTACACGGCGCTGCCCGACTGGGCGCAAACGCTGGGGATGGTGTTCTCGGTCATGCTGTGGATGCCGTCATGGGGCGGGATGATCAACGGTCTGATGACGCTGTCTGGCGCTTGGGACAAACTGCGGACCGACCCTATCTTGCGTATGATGGTGGTCTCGGTTGGCTTCTACGGGATGTCCACTTTCGAAGGTCCGATGATGTCGATCAAGGCAGTGAACAGCCTGTCGCATTACACCGACTGGACCATTGGTCACGTGCATTCCGGTGCGCTTGGATGGAACGGTATGATCACCTTCGGGGCGCTCTACTTCCTGACCCCGCGCCTGTGGAACCGCGAGCGGCTTTACAGTTTGCGTCTGGTCAACTGGCACTTCTGGCTGGCGACGATTGGTATCGTTCTTTACGCGTCCTCCATGTGGGTCACTGGCATCATGGAAGGCCTGATGTGGCGTGAAGTTGATGATCAGGGCTTCCTTGTGAATGCCTTCGCTGACACCACGGCGGCAAAACTGCCAATGTATGTGGTGCGCGGAACGGGCGGGATCCTGTATCTCGCAGGGGCTCTGATCATGTGTTTCAACCTTTGGAAAACGGCCGTCGGCGCGGGGCAACCCCGTGGTTCGATGAGCGCCGTTCCCGCTGAGTAAGGAGGTCTGACGATGGGTTTGTTAGACAAACATAAGAAGATCGAGAAAAACGCGACGCTGCTCCTGGTTCTCAGCTTTCTGGTGGTTACCATCGGCGGGATTGTCGAGATCGTACCGCTCTTCTATCTGGAGAACACGATCGAGAAGGTTGAAGGCGTGCGCCCCTATAGCCCGCTGGAGCTGAAAGGCCGCGACATCTACATCCGCGAGGGCTGCTATGTCTGCCATAGCCAGATGATCCGCCCGTTGCGGGACGAGGTGGAGCGTTATGGCCATTACAGCCTTGCGGCGGAATCGATGTATGACCATCCCTTCCAATGGGGATCAAAACGCACGGGGCCGGACTTGGCCCGCGTTGGTGGCCGCTATTCCGACGAATGGCACCGCGACCACCTGAGCTACCCGCAAGGTGTGGTGCCGGAATCGGTGATGCCGTCCTATGCCTTCCTGATGGATCGGCCGCTGGAGACCGAATATATCGGTGACCTTCTGTCGACCCACCGGATCGTCGGCGTCCCCTATACGGACGAAATGATCGAAGCCGCGAAGGATGACCTGATGGTGCAGACCGACCCGTTTGGGGATTGGGACGCGCTGTTGGAACGCTATCCGGGTGCACAGGTGCGTAACTTTGATGGTCAGGAAGAACTGACCGAGATGGACGCGCTGATTGCCTACCTTCAGATTCTGGGCACGATGGTTGATTTCTCGACCTTCGAACCAGATGCAAGCCGGTAAGGGGGACGATATGTATCACTTCTTACGCGAACTTGCCGACAGCTGGGCGCTACTGGCGTTGACGCTGATCTTCCTGGGGGTTGTCGCCTGGGCCTTCCGGCCGGGGTCGCGCGAAATCCACAAGGATATCGCCGACATCCCTTTCCGTAATGATGATCTGGAGGACTGAAAATGGCCAGAAAACCTGAAAAGAAAGAGACCCAGGTCGAAACCACAGGCCATGAGTGGGACGGGATTGAGGAACTCAACACCCCATTGCCCCGCTGGTGGCTCTGGACCTTTTATGCGACGATCATCTGGGCTATCGGCTATACCATCGCCTATCCGGCATGGCCTCTGATATCCGGGGCAACCGAGGGGATGCTTGGCTATTCCTCGCGCGCCGATGTCGCAGCGGATATCGCTGCGGTGGACGCCGAAAACGCACCGTTGAATGATACGCTTAACGGTCTGGACCTGACCGAAATGGTTGGCCACCCCGAAGTTGGCGATTATGCATTCAATGGCGGCAAGGCGGTTTTCCAGACCTTTTGTATCCAGTGTCACGGTGCAGGTGGTCAGGGGAACACCGGCTATCCGACGCTGATCGACAATGATTGGCTGTGGGGCGGGGATATCGAAAATATCTATCTGACGATTGCGCATGGTGTGCGCGCCGAGGAAGATTTTGACACCCGCTATTCGGAAATGCCGGCCTTTGGCGATATCCTGCTGGACGAGGAAATCGCCGCAGCGGCGCAATATGTGCTGTCGCTGTCGGGCAAAGAAACCGATGCCAGTTTGGTGGCCGATGGTCAGATTGTCTTTATGGACAATTGCGCCGCCTGCCATATGGATGACGGCACTGGGGATCAGACACTTGGTGCACCGAACCTGACGGATGCGATCTGGCTTTATGGTGACAGTCTGGACGCCGTGACCGAAACGATCGTCAACGCCCGCTTTGGCGTCATGCCCGCTTGGTCCGCCGAAGGGCGCTTGACCGAGGCGCAGATCCGCCAGGTTGCCGTATATGTGCACCAACTTGGCGGCGGCGAGTAAACGCTCCACCAGTCCCGAAAAAGACCGGTCCCCTTGGGGGCCGGTTCCGTCATTCAGAACCGGTGTGATCATCTAAATGTGATCGTGGACGCATCAGAAAACCGTAATGTTTGACCCAAATCAAAGTGGACTTCGCTGCCGTCTTTAGAAAGGTTCCAAGTCCAAACACTTGAGAGGTAGGCTCTTATGAGCACCGACGACAGTCCCCCGAAACTCTACGCTGCCCGCGAACCCATCTTTCCGCGCCGCGTGCAGGGTAAATTTCGCCAACTCAAATGGTGGCTGATGGCGCTGACGCTGGGGGTTTATTACATCACCCCATGGATTCGCTGGGACCGGGGGCCGGATATGCCCGATCAGGCGGTGCTTGTGGACCTCGCCAACCGTCGCTTCTTCATGTTCTGGATCGAGATTTGGCCGCACGAGTTTTACTTCGTCGCCGGACTGCTGATCATGGCTGGGCTTGGCCTGTTTCTGTTTACCTCTGCCGCCGGACGGGTTTGGTGCGGATATGCCTGTCCGCAAACCGTTTGGACGGACCTTTACATTCTGGTGGAGCGCTGGATCGAAGGGGACAGGAACGCGCGGGTCCGGTTGTATAACGCCAAATGGGATGCCCGGAAGTGGCGCTTGAGGCTGACGAAATGGTTCGTCTGGCTGATGATCGGCCTCGCCACGGGCGGGGCATGGGTGTTCTATTTCACCGATGCGCCAACCCTGTTGCAAAACCTTCTGACCTTCACCGCCCATCCGGTTGCTTATACGACCATTGCGATCCTGACCTTCACCACCTTTTTCTTCGGCGGGTTCGCGCGCGAACAAATCTGTATCTACGCCTGCCCATGGCCCCGCATTCAGGCCGCCATGATGGACGAAGACACGATGACCGTCGCCTATCGCGAGTGGCGGGGCGAACCGCGCGGGAAACACCGCAAGGCCGAAGGGGCCGAGGAACTGGGCGATTGTATCGACTGCAACGCCTGCGTTGCCGTCTGCCCCATGGGGATCGACATTCGCGATGGACAGCAGTTGGAATGTATCACCTGCGCACTTTGTATTGATGCGTGCGATGACGTGATGACCAAAATCGGCAAACCGCGGGGGTTGATCGATTATATCACCGCTAATGACGAACCGCTGGAACGTGCCGGGAACCCGCCGCGCAACATGTGGAAACATCTGATCCGCCCGCGCACGATCCTCTATTTCAGCCTCTGGTCGCTGGTCGGGGTTGCCATGTTGGTGGCGTTGTTTATCCGGTCTGACATCGGCCTGAATATCACGCCAGTGCGCCAGCCGGTCTTCATCACCCAGTCTGACGGCACGATTCGCAACGCCTATGACGTGCGGGTCCTGAACAAACATGGCGAGGAACGGACGTTCCACATCACCTCGATTTCCTTGAACGCGGATTCGGTGATAGACTTGGAACTCCAAAACAGCGAGGGCGCGCTGATCACCGTCCCGGCGGATTCTACCGAAAGTGTTCGCGTCTATCTGGACGCCGCGCCAGATCAGCCCGCCGCCAGTCGCAACCGGACCGAGGTTCGTCTATGGATCGAGGATTTAACCAATGGTGACCGCTATAGCGAGGACACCGTATTCAATGGGAAAGCACCATGACTGACGAGGGCAAACCGCTTACCGGCCGCAAGGTTCTGATCATCTCCATCAGCGCGTTTGCGGTGATTTTCGGGGCCAATATGGCGCTTCTGTTTAACGCTATTGGCACGTTCCCGGGGTTAGAGGTGAAGAACAGCTATGTCGCCTCGCAAAGTTTTAACGACGAAGCGCAGGCGCAAATGGCGTTGGGGTGGACTCCCTCAGTATCTTATGTGGACGGCGAACTAACATTCACGCTGACCACCGAAAGTGGCGCGGTGTTCCCGCCCGAACTGACCGTCGAAGTTGGCCGCCTGACCCATGGGCGTGAAGACCGGATCGCCGCGCTGACCCCGGTTGGGGATGGTTATATCGCCCCCATGAATCTGGAACCCGGCTATTGGCGGATCAAGGTGGATGCGATAGCCGAAGACGGCACACCCTATAAATCCCGGCTGGAGTTGACAGTCGAATGAGTGATACCTCCCTCGCTGTCTGTCCGGCCTGCGTGGCCATGCCGAAGGGGGAAACCGCCCTCGGCGTGGCGCGGTCGGACAGTTTGCGGCGGGTGGAGTTGTCGCTGCCAACCATCCATTGTGCGGCCTGCATTTCCGGTGTGGAAAGTGGGCTGGGCAATCTGGAAGAGGTGAAAGGCGCACGCGTGAACCTGACGCAAAAGCGCGTCGCGATCACGGTCGAAGACATACCCGGCATCGAACATCGGCTGATCGAACTGCTGACTAACTGGGGATACCCGGCGCGGGAACTGGATAGTGCGGTTCTGGAAAAGACCCGCAACGATCAGCACGGCCGTGATCTGCTGGCGCGACTGGCGGTGGCGGGATTTGCCGCGATGAACGTCATGCTGCTGTCCGTGTCGGTCTGGTCCGGCGCGACGGATGCGACACGTGATCTGATGCATTGGGTATCTGCCGCCATCGCCCTGCCGACCGTCGCCTTTGCCGGAATGCCGTTTTTCAAAAATGCGTGGAGCGCGCTGAGGGTCGGGCGTTTAAATATGGATGTGCCGATCTCGCTGGCGTTGATCCTTGCCTCTGGCGTGTCGCTGCTGGAAACGATGGAAGGGGGGGAGCATGCCTATTTCGATGCGGCCCTATCGCTGACCTTCTTCCTGCTGATCGGGCGCTATCTGGACTACCGGACCCGCATCGCCGCGCGATCCGCGGCCGTGGAACTTGCCGCGTTGGAGGTCCACCGCGCCACCCGCGTTCTGCCTGATGGCAGCCACGAAACCGTGCCCATGGATGCGGTGCGCGAGGGCGATTTGATCGCCGTCGCCGCCGGGTCGCGGGTTCCCGTTGACGGGACGGTTGTAGACGGGCGCTCGGAACTCGACCCCTCTATGCTGACCGGCGAAACCATGCCCGAAGCGGTGGGCGAGGGCGCGCATGTCATCGCCGGGATGATGAACCTGACAGGACCGTTGGTGATCCGCGCCGAAGGGATTGGCGAGGAAACCCTGCTGACGCAGATCACCCGACTGGTCGAGGCGGCAGAAGTATCGAAAAACAAATATACCTCGCTGGCCGAGAAAGCCGCTAAGATTTACGCGCCGCTCGTGCATATTCTGGCTGCCGCCGCCTTCCTGTTTTGGGGTTTTTGGTCATCCGACTGGCGGCTGGCGATCAACATCGCCGCCGCTGTCCTGATCATCACCTGCCCCTGTGCGTTGGGCCTCGCGGTGCCCGCTGTTCTTACCGCTGCCAGTGGTCGCTTGTTCCGCAATGGCGTGCTGTTAAAAGAAGGCGTCGCGCTGGAACGGCTGGCAGAAGTGGACACGATTGTCTTTGACAAAACAGGCACACTCACCACCGGCCACCCGCGTTTGACCAATGCGGATCAGGTGGACCCGGATGATCTGGCCATAGCCAAGGCGTTGGCAATGGGGTCAGCCCATCCCCTGTCCAAAGCCATTGTGGCGGCCTCTGCCGGAATCGGCGTTGCCACCATCACGGATCATTCCGAAGAGCCCGGCATGGGCAGTCGCGCGATGTGGAATGGACAGGACGTGAAGCTGGGCCGCGCCGCTTGGGTTGGCACTGATGACACACCCACCCAAACCACCGCCTGGCTAAAGATCGGCGACCGGGTCATCGCCCTGACCTTCGAAGATGACCTGCGCCCCGAAGCTGCTGCCGCCATCCGGTCCCTGCACGGGGCAGGGTATCAGTTGCAACTTCTGTCTGGCGATGCCGAAGCCCCGGTCCGCCACGCCGCGGATGCGCTCGATATTCCCGTTTGGCACGCCGCCAAAACCCCCGCTGAAAAGGTCGCCATTCTGGATGCGCTGAAGGCAGACGGTCACAAGGTCCTGATGGTGGGCGATGGCCTTAACGATGCCGCGGCGCTCGCGTCTGCCCACGTCTCCATGTCCCCATCAACCGCGGTGGATGCCAGCAGGACCTCCGCCGATCTGATCCTTGTCAGCAATGATTTGCGGGAAGTGGCGGACAGCCTGCGGCTTGCCAAAGCATCGAAGCGCCGGATCCTTGAAAATTTCTCCATTGCCGCGACTTACAACCTGATTGCCGTGCCGATTGCGCTGCTGGGTTTTGCAACGCCCCTGATGGCTGCATTGGCAATGTCGGGCAGCTCGATTATGGTTTCGCTGAACGCAATGCGACTGGGGCGGCAGAAATGAATGTTTTGGTCTATCTGATACCGGTATCGCTGGGGCTGGGCCTTTTGGGGCTTGTCGCGTTTTTCTGGACGGTGAAATCCAACCAGTATGACGACCCAGAGGGGCATGCAAACCGCATTCTGTCGGATCGGTTTGACGACGAACCTGACGAGTAAACGGGTCCGGCGAACCAGACCCGTTGAAGTGTTGCGATCAGGTTTTTCGCAGCAATATAATGCCAGTCCAGAAGAACCAAGCAATAAAGCCAAGTCCAAAGACCGACCCGCCTATGTCACCGATGAACGGGAAGATCGTTGACAGACCGGCAACACCAATGATCAGGCTGAACACGGCCAAGGATTTTGGCATGGACGCACCGTGCAACATCGCTAACCCCAGCAGCAGCGCCCAGACGCCGCCGGCAATTTCATTGCCGCCACCAATACCGTTTTCGACAGTGGACAGGACCACCCACAGACGTTCAGCCTCGACAGGGTCGTTCGCATACATGGTCAGCACCGCGGTGATCCCAACATTCGCCAGCATCCCGGCACCAAGCACCAGCGTTGCCCACAGAACACCAAACATCTTGGAAACCTGCGCCAGGGCTGGGGTCGCAGCCGACAGACGCTCGGCCAAGGCAACGGCAAGCACCACGAGGAAGATGGCGTTGACAACAAAGATCACCAGATTCCAGACGCGCAACATGACCGAGTTTTCAACGGTGAAGGCTGTCATGGCCGCCGGGTCGAACCCTTCCAGCACGTAACCATTTGGCACCAGCACCGCCAACATGACAGCGAAACCAAAGACGTAAGTTAGACCTGCGATTATGGCGGATACTCCGCCCCATTTTTGTAGTGACATTTCGTTTTTCCTTTAATCGAAGACCATTTAAGCGGCCCGTTATGTGATGCGCTCTCCTAACCCTATCAGGACTTTGCCCATATGACCGCATGTAACTTTGCGTTGACCGATTGTGCCAAATACCGCAAAACCGACCGGAAACGGGGTAGGAATAGTGAAAAAACAATCTGTCGCTGCGGGTATTATCAGAAACCTTCTGGACTATTCCGAAAAGCGCGGGGTTGATCGGGTTAGCATTCTTGATCAGGTTGGGTTGACGGAAGAGGATCTGGCCGACCAGGACGCGCGTATCCCGCTGGATACCTACAAAACAGTCATCCGGTCGTGCAAACTGGCAACCGGGGAACCGGCGCTGCCGATGGTCTACACCATCGACACGCGCCTTGAAGATATCTCCATCGTGGGGCTGATCATTCATTCCTCCTCTTCTATGGCGGACTCGATGATGCAGCTGAACCGCTATGCCCGCCTGATGATCGAAGTTGACGTGATGGAAACAGGCGAAAGGTTCAGCGTCGTTCCCGACGGAACCGACATCTGGATTGTCGACAACCGACCCGATCCCAACAGTTTCTATGAACTGACCGAGGTCGCCTTTGCCCGCTTCATCGGTGAATTTCGCCGTCACTTCCCGGATCGCCCCTTTGCGCTTGCGATCGAGGTCTCGCATCCAGCCCCGGCGCACGCCGACAGGTATAAGGAAATCCTGCAGTGTGGCGTTACCTTTGACGCCCCGCGCAATGCGTTACAGATGGACCCGGTTTGGTTAACCACCGAGTGGGATGTCGATCAAAGCTATGTCTTCGGGATTTTCACGGAAAAGGCCGACGCGCTGCTGGCCGAGCTGGAGGCAGAGGACAGCATCCGCGCCCGTATCGAAAGCCTGCTATTGCCGCTGCTTCACACCGGAGATTTGTCGGCCGATAGCGTGGCCGAGGCCCTGGGGATGAGCCGCCAGACGCTTTACCGCCGCCTAAAGGACGAAGGGGTCACCTTCGCCAACGTCGTGGATGATCTGCGTCTGCGGATGGCGACGGACTATCTGAATGCGCGCAAGGTCTCGGTGAACGAAACCGCCTATCTGGTCGGCTTCTCCGAAGCCTCGTCATTTGTGCGCGCCTTCCGCCGCTGGACGGGTCAAACGCCCGCAGAATTCCGCAAAGCATCGGCGTGAGCGGTCCGGATTTCACATTCGAAAGCCGACATTCCGGCGTGATATGCGGGGTGGACGAGGCTGGGCGCGGACCGTGGGCCGGTCCAGTGGTCGCGGGGGCAGTGATCCTCGACCCGGCGCATGTTCCCGTTGGGCTGAACGATTCCAAGAAGCTCAGCAAAGCGAAGCGCGGTGCCCTGTTTGAGGAAATCAAAGCAAGTGCGCATGTCGGCGTCGGAATTGCCGAGGTGGCGGAAATTGACGCGCTCAACATCCTTCAGGCAACCTATCTGGCGATGCGACGAGCTGTGGCGGACCTGCCGACTACACCAACCCACGCCTTGATCGACGGCAACCGCATCCCGTCCGACCTGCCCTGCCCGGCAGAAGCAATTGTAAAGGGTGACGGGCGGTCCCTGTCGATTGCCGCCGCCTCTATCATCGCCAAGGTGACACGCGACCAAATCATGGTGGCATTATCGCAACAGTTTCCGGGCTACGGGTGGGAAAGGAACGCCGGTTACGGCGTCAAAGCCCATTCTGATGCCCTCAAACGCCTTGGTGTGACCCCACATCATAGAGTCTCCTTCAAACCGATCCACAAGATATTGTGTGAAGAAAATTAATTAAACCCTTGATTCAAAAAGAAATTGACGGCGAATCACAAATGACTCATCTTGCCCTCAGAGACATAAAAAACGTCCGAGGCAGAAAATATGGTAACGAACAAAACGACCAGCGCGAATGCCGCGCTGCCGCTCGATACGATTATCGCAGGTGACTGCGTAGAGGTGATGAACAACCTTCCCGAAGGTTCGGTGGACCTGATTTTCGCGGATCCCCCCTATAATCTGCAACTGAAGGGCAATCTGCACCGCCCTGACAATTCCATGGTTGATGCCGTTGATGACGAGTGGGATCAATTCTCCAGCTTCGCCGCCTATGACGAATTCTCCCGCGCCTGGCTGAAGGCCGCGCGCCGCATTCTGAAACCGAATGGCGCGATCTGGGTGATAGGGTCATATCACAACATCTTCCGCGTTGGCACCGCGTTGCAGGATGCCGGATTCTGGGTTCTGAACGACGTGATCTGGCGCAAGTCGAACCCCATGCCGAACTTCCGGGGCAAGCGCTTCACCAACGCGCATGAAACGATGATCTGGGCCGGGAAGTCCGACACATCGAGATACACGTTTAATTACGAGGCGCTTAAAGAGCTCAATGACGGCACGCAAATGCGTTCCGACTGGGTGCTACCGCTCTGCACCGGTAACGAGCGCCTGAAAGATGATAAGGGCGAAAAAGCCCATCCGACACAAAAGCCTGAAAGCCTGCTCCACCGTGTTCTGATTGCCAGTTCGAAACCCGGTGATGTTATCCTTGACCCGTTCTTCGGGACCGGCACCACGGGTGCGGTTGCTAAGAAACTGGGCCGCCATTTCATTGGCATCGAGCGCGAAGAAGCCTATCGCAAAGTTGCCACTGAACGTATCGAAAATACCCGCCGTTTTGACCGCGCCTCGCTAGAGATCACGCAGTCCAAACGGGCGGAGCCGCGCGTCCCCTTCGGCCAACTGGTCGAGCGCGGCATGTTAAACCCCGGCGAGGAACTGGTGTCCTTCAATGGTCGCCACCGCGCAAAAATCCGCGCTGATGGCACTCTGATCGCCCATGATCAGCGTGGGTCCATCCATCAGGTTGGCGCGGCGCTGGAAGGCGCACCCAGCTGCAACGGCTGGACCTACTGGAATTTCAAACGCGACGGCAAACGGGTCCCGATTGACCTGCTGCGTCAACAAATTCGTGCTGAGATGCACGAGCGGTAAACCCTACCGCCGGGTGCCCGCGAGGGCATCCACTCCTCGTACCCCCCGTCCCTTGTGGCGGGGGTTTTTTTTGACCATTGCGCGGTGAAAAGGTCCTGCTACAGTTCTGGCAGAGGAACACATGAAAAAACATCGCATCTACACCATGGCCTTTGCGTCCGTTTACCCGGCCTATATCAACAAGGCCGAACGAAAGGGGCGGACAAAAGCCGAGCTGGATCAGATCATCGAATGGCTGACCGGCTATGACGCCAACGGGCTGGCGGCGGTGCTGGAAGATAAAACCGATTTTGAAAGTTTCTTTGCCAAAGCTCCGGCCATGAACCCTAACCGCGTCGAAATCAAAGGCGTAATTTGCGGCGTGAGGATCGAGGAGATCGAAGAAGACACGATGCGGGAAATCCGCTACCTCGACAAACTGGTGGACGAGCTGGCGAAGGGTAGGCCGATGGAGAAGATTCTCCGTCAAGCCTGACCTCGATGACAGTTTACGGAATATTGACCAAGATCAGGCTCGCCAGACATGGCCGAGCAGGAAATACGTAACCGGATTGATAATGGACATCATCACCGTCGTGATCAAATACCCAATCCCGACGATCAGTCCGAACAGTAACGCGTCCCCATCGCAGCGCCTCACATAATCAAACGCCAGAAGAATATGGCGCTCATGATGAACCCAACGCCAGCGATAATCATGCGAACGGTGGAGCGCGGCAGGGCACGTGATATGGGCGCACCCGCGTAACCCCCCAGCGTTGCGGCGATCATCATGATCAGGGAATAGTGCCATTCAACCAAGCCACCGGTCGCGAACACGATGACCGATATGACAGTCAGGACAAAGGACAGGCCGGTTTTCAGCCCGTTCATCTCGTGGATATTCGTCATGCCCCACAGCGCGAACAGCGCCAACAAGATGATCCCCAGACCACCGCTGAAATAGCCGCCGTATATGCAGACAAGCAATAGTCCGACCGTCCCATACGGCGTGACCGAACGGCTTTTGGACGCTGCCCACGCCCGAATGCGATCTCCGAACAGGAAGGCGAGTGTTGCCGCCAGCAAAAGGAACGGCACGATGACCGAGAACACATCATTTGACGACACCAGCAACAATAACGAGCCGATCAAACTGCCGATCAAGGTAATGACAATCAGTCGGATCAATTGCTTCCGATCAAACCGCCTCAGTTCATCGCGAAACCCGGCTGCTCCCGCCAGATACCCAGGAAACACCGCGACCGCACTGGTCGCGTTGGCAACCACGGGGGGCAGGCCGATAAAAACCAGTGCGGGGAACGTGATAAACGTGCCGCCACCCGCAATGGTATTCAGAACACCGGCGCAAAATGCGGCCACAAGGATAAGTACGTAGTCCATAATTTACTTTCAGAAGGGTGACTGTCCGCGCTTCCATAGCGGCTGAAATGAATTTCGACTATTGAAATTGACCTACCCCAGTGAAAAATGATCATGTGCGCCCAATCAACAGGAGAAGTCCAATGTCCACGACCTATGAACAAACCCTCGCCGACCTTGGCATCACCTTGCCGGACGCCCCCGCGCCGGCGGCGAATTATGTGCCTTATGTCCGAACAGGGAACCTCGTTTACATTTCTGGACAGATTTCCATGGGTCCCGACGGGATGATCAAGGGGAAGCTGGGAGAGGATATGTCGGTCGAAGAAGGTCAAAAAGCCGCCCGGCAATGTGCGATCAACCTTATCACGCAATTGCATAGCGCCTGCGGTGGTGACCTGAATAAGCTGAATCGGGTGGTGAAGCTGAACGGGTTTGTGAATTCGACGCTGGATTTCACCGATCATCCAAAAGTGGTCAATGGCGCGTCTGACCTGATGGTCGCTGTCTTTGGTGACAAGGGTAAACATGCCCGCGCGGCGGTGGGCTGTTCGTCCTTGCCACTGGGTGTCGCGGTCGAGGTCGAGGGCATATTCGAAATTGCCTGACCTGCCACATGACTTTCTAAGCCGTCCAATTGCGCATCGGGGCTATCATGATGCAGGCGCGGGGATTATCGAAAACTCCCGCGCGGCGTTTGATGCCGCAATTGCCCATGGGTTCGGGATCGAGTTGGACCTGCAATTGTCCAAGGATGGCGAGGCGATGGTCTTTCATGACTATGCCTTGAAACGTCTGACCGGACAGGTTGGCGCGGTGCAAATGTTTGACGCCGCCGACCTTTCCAAGATGACGCTTAGCGGTAGTGATGAATACATCCCGACATTTGCCGAAATTCTGACCCGTGTGAAAGGCCGCGTCCCATTGCTGGTCGAGCTTAAGGATCAGGACGGCGCACTTGGCCCCAATATCGGGCGTCTGGAACGCCGCGTGGCGGAGCTTCTGTCAGATTATCATGGCGAGGTGGCGTTGATGTCCTTCAACCCTCACACAGTCATCGAATTGCGCCGTCAGTCGCCCGACATTACCCGCGGCCTTACGACCGAGGATTACACGACCGGCGATCACTTGATCCCGCAGGCCCGGAAGGTTGAACTGACCGCAATCCCGGATTTTGCCGCGGCAGGTGCTGCCTTTATCTCGCATGACTGGCACAGCCTTGACAGTGATCCTGTAAAAAACATCCGCGCGCAGGGTGGCCACGTATTATGCTGGACGATAAAAAGCGCCGAGGACGAGGGTATCGCCCGAAAACTTGCGGACAACGTGACGTTCGAAGGCTATAACCCCGACGCAAGCGCCTAATGCCAGCGAGGAAATATGACCGATACCGGCCATCGACCAGCCGACCACCCAACCGTAAAACCCCGCAAGATCGGTGTTCTGATTGCCAATCTGGGCACGCCTGATGGGACCGATTACAAATCTATGCGCCGTTATCTGAACGAATTCCTGTCGGACAGGCGGGTCATCGACTACCCGGCCTGGAAATGGCAGCCAATCCTTCAGGGGATTATCCTGACCGTGCGGCCGAACAAATCGGGTGCCGCCTACAAATCCATCTGGAACGAAGAGCTGGACGAAGGTCCCCTGCTGACCATCACCCGCAACCAGACGGACAAAATCCGTGCGGCGCTCGCAGACCTTGGTGATCAGATTGTGGTCGATTTCTGTATGCGCTACGGCAATCCGTCGACCGATGCCGCGATCCGGCGGCTGAAGGATCAGGGCTGCGACCGCATCCTGTTCTTTCCGCTTTACCCGCAATATGCCGCGCCCACGACGGCGACCGCGAATGACCACGCGTTCCGAACGCTGATGAAAATGAACTGGCAACCGGCGATCCGAACCGTGCCGCATTACTTCGAAGATGACGCTTATCTGGATGCGTTGGCAAATTCGGTGCGTGAAGCCTATGACAGCATGGATCAGAAGCCTGATCACCTTGTCTGTTCCTATCACGGCGTCCCGCTGCGCTACCTGATGGATGGTGATCCCTATCATTGCCAGTGTCAGAAAACCACGCGACTGCTGACCGAGCGGCTGGGTTGGGGGTCAGATCACCTGATCACAACCTTCCAGTCAAAATTCGGACCAGAGGAATGGGTGGGCCCCGCCACCGTCGATCACGTCGCCGAATTGGCCCAGCGAGGTAAGAAAAACATCGCCGTGATCGCGCCCGCCTTTTCCGCCGACTGTCTGGAAACGCTGGAAGAGATTAACGAAGAAATCCGCGAGAGTTTCGAACATGCGGGGGGCGAGACATTCACCTACATCCCCTGCCTCAATGACCGCGATGACCATATCACGGCGTTGACCGGGATTATCCGCAATGAACTGAAAGGCTGGATATGAAATATCTGCTCGGACTGATCGTCATTATCGTTGCCGCCTACTTTTTTCCGCAGATTTACGAGGAGACGGGCAACAGTTGTCAGGCGCTGGAAAAGAAATTTGTTCGCCTGAATACCGATGCCGCAACGGCAGGGTCTGCGCTGGGCGGGTTGGCCCTATCACTGACGAACGGGGATTTGGGACGGGATATGGCCAAGGATGAATATCCCAGCCTGCCACGACCAGCCGCCTGCGTTGTCGCCTATTACAACTTCCCCGAAGATTGGCGACCCTAGTCATCGGGCAATCCTTGAGAGACAATCTGATTTCGCCCTGAATTGCCATGTGGCAATCGCATGTATTTCTTATAATACAATATCTTAGAGCGAATTCCCCCCACTGGTGATGTCGGGAATCTCCCCAATTGCCACGTGGCAATTCGTCATTTCGCAGGGTTGGTTTTGCCCTTCAGGTCGCGCCCGTCACTATGGGTCAGGTGGCCAGAAGTCGGGCGTTCAATTGGTTGATATCCCCACGCGACGCCGCCAGCATTGCCCCGATTTCCTCTCGCTCTGACGCGATCAGGGATATTCCCTCGATGATCAGATTAAAGAATTTCGGACCGGCATTGGTATCGATCACGTGCCACTCGACAACGAAAGGGGCCGAGTTTCGCGTGTCGACCATTGTCTCGACCAGAACCCCGCGGTCGCCCGAATCGCGGCTGCGAACCACGTCGATCTTTGCGCCCGCAAAGCTGCGGAACTGACGTCCGTATTTATAGGAAATATAATGCTGAAAGGCCGCGACATAGCTGGATTTTTGTGCATTTGATGCACTGCGCCATGCCGCCCCCAGACAGGTTCCTGCAATCCGGGGCACATCAGCATAGTTGCGGAAGATACCTTCGAACTGGGTCAACATCGCGCTCTCAGACTGACCGGAATTGATGATGCCCTGAATATCCGAAGTCACACGTTGAATAAGGCTTACCGACTGGGATTCGGTCAGCGCCAGCAATCGGGCGGGCACCAACGTCATACCTATGGCTGCGATTGTGCCACCCAGCAGGGTTCTGCGATTAATATTCGAACGCATATGGGTCCTCCAAATCGTCCAGCGAGGTTTCCCCCTGAATGTTGCGCCGTTTGTTTTGCAGGAACGTCAGGCGCTGCGCCGCATAGCTGTCGGCAGATTCATACAAAAGCACGTCCACCAGATCCGAGTAAGTATGGCGGTCTCCGACCAAATCTACACCTTTCAGCAGGAACAAGTATTCACGTTCCGGTGAATCGATCAAATACCGCAGCGGATCGATGGCAAAATCAACCGCCATACCCACTGTATTACGCGCGGTGCTTGGACCAAGGAACGGCAGTTCCAGATACGGCCCCTCGGCAATGCCCCAAGTCCCCATTGTTTCGCCAAAGTCCGTCGGCGCACTGAACAGACCAAGATCGGTTGCGGGATCAAACAATCCGCCAAGGCCAATCGTGGTATTCAGGACAAAACGGGCGGTGGTCCTGAATGCTTCTTCGGGGTCGCCCTGCAACAGATGATTGATCGCAAAAGTGGGGGCGGAAAGATTGTTCGCACTGTTATCGACCATGGCACGAAGTTCTTCCGGTACGACGCTGCCATACACGTCCGACGCTGGTCGCAATACAGCACTATCCACCAGTTTATTGAACTCGTGAACCTGACGGTTAACGGGTTCTAACGGGTCATAAATATCGTCATTACCAGGCGCCGAGCCTGCACATCCGGCAAGCCCGAATATCGCCAATAAACCGAATGTTTTGACTATACGCAAACGTCACCCCAACGTTCAGAATTCCAATCAGAGACAAAATTCAGCATTTCGTTAAGTATACATTGTAGTTAGGGTTGTGACAGATTCCAACGCCAACGCCCTTAAAACCTTGTTCAACTGTGACATAAACGCCGAACTGAAACCGAAATAGCCGATTTGAGTGACAATCTGACAACGCCTGCCACATTATTTCAACAGGCACGCAAGCTACGCCGTGCCCTGACTCCGCATTTCCTGTCGATCGCGGTCTTCAGTTTTTTCGTGAATATCCTGCTGCTGACCGGCCCGCTGTTTATGTTGCAGGTCTATGATCGGGTTCTGGGCAGTCGGTCCGAAGAAACGCTGATGTCCCTGCTTATTCTGGTTATCTTTCTCTATGTGTTGATGGGGCTGCTGGATTATGTGCGTGGTCGAATTGGTGCCCGTATTGGAGCGCGGTTTCAGGCGGGGCTGGATGAAGGTCTATTTCGCGCAACATTGTCGCGGCCTGACCGCCGGATTGTCACCGACTCTGAAGCCGTGCAGCGGTTCATGTCTTCACCCGCGCTGTTTGCGCTGATGGATTTGCCTTGGGCACCACTGTTTATCGCGGTGATCTTTGTCTTTAACGTCTGGTTGGGCGTTTTGGCGCTGGTGGGCGGTTTGGTGCTTTTGGTGATCGCGATTGGGAACAGATTTGCCGCAGATCACCCCAACCACACGGCAAACGAGGCGTCGCAACAGGCGTTGCGGCTGGCATCAGAATACCAGGATCAGGCCGACATGATCCGTGGTCTGGGGATGGAAGGGGCTGGGGCACAACGTTGGCAAGCCGTCCGCACCACATCGCTGGAGGCGCAGATACGGGCCTCGGACGTGTCGGGGCTATATGGAACTTTGTCACGCACGTTCCGGTTTTTCCTGCAATCCGCGATATTGGCGCTGGGCGCGCTGTTGGTATTGCGTGGGCAGATCACAGCGGGGGCGATGATCGCGAGTTCGATCCTGATGGGGCGCGCGCTTGCGCCTGTGGAACAGACCATCGCGCATTGGCCGATCATTGCACGTGCGCGTCAGGGATGGGCATCCTTGTTGAAATATGCTGCGGCTGGAACGCAAAAACTGCCGCAAACGCGACTTTTGCGCCCGAACGCATTGATCGAAGTGCAATCAGTTAGCCAAGTGTTGCAGGCGGGGCAACAGCCCGTTCTGCGTGGGATCAGCTTCACTCTTCGCCCGGGTCAAGCGCTGGGCATCATCGGGCCAAGTGCATCGGGCAAGTCGACCTTGGCGCGGTTGCTGACCGGGATTGTCGCGCCGAGTGCGGGAAAAATTCGATTGGACGGGGCAACACTTGATCAATATGGCGAAGACCTGGGCCGATATGTCGGGTATCTGCCGCAGGATGTGACCCTGTTTCAGGGAACGGTTGCGGAAAATATCGCGCGCCTTGCAGTTAACCCGGATTCGGAAGCGGTTATCGCGGCTGCCAAATTGGCTGGGGCGCATGACATGATCGTCCGATTTGCCGATGGGTATGATACGGTTTTATCGCCAGACCTGATGCCCCTGTCAGGTGGGCAGCGGCAGCGAATCGGACTGGCGCGTGCGCTTTATGGGGACCCACAGATTCTGGTGCTGGACGAGCCGAACTCCAACCTTGATGCCGAGGGAAGTGCAGCGCTTAATCAGGCGATCCGCAGTTTCAAATCTGCCGACAAGGCTGTGATCATCATGGCGCATCGCCCCTCGGGGATTGCGGAATGCGATCTGCTTCTGGTGTTGCAGGACGGGTTGGTCAAGGCGCTGGGTCCGCGTGACGAGGTGTTGCGCGCACAGGTGGCCAATCATGAACAGGTGGCGCAGGCCATCAAACCCACCGAGGTGACATGATGTGGGGCAACCGGAAATATTATCTGATCGGGTTCGCCGCGCTGGTGCTTCTGGTTGGCGGATTGGGCGGCTGGGCGGCCTTGACACAGATTTCGGGTGCGATTGTCACCTTTGGGCAGGTGCAAGTCGAAGATAACCGTCAGGTCGTTCAGCATCCCGATGGTGGCGTGATCGGGGCCATTCTGGTTGGTGACGGTGACCGGGTCGCGGCAGGGGATGTGCTGATGCGGTTTGACGATACGTTATTGCGTAACGATCAGAACTTGATAACCGGGCAGTTGCTGGAAATTTCGGCCCGTGTGTCGCGATTGGAGGCAGAGCGCGACGGGCTGGATACGATCACATTCGCCCCTGACCTTTTGCTGGCGGAGGCAGAGGGCCGGGTTGCAGGTCTGTCAAGCGGTCAGCAAGACCTGTTCAACGCCCGTCGGGAAGCGCTATCGCGCGAGCAGGCGCTTTTGGTCGAAAAAATCCAACAGATCGGAAACCAGATCGACGGAAATTCCGCCCAGTTGCAAGCGCTGGAGACGCAAAAACTGCTGATCGAGGAAGAACTGATTGACGAACAGAACCTGCTGTCACGGGGTCTGTCTCAAAGCGCCAAGGTCCGCTCTTTGCAACGCGAGTCCGCACGTCTGGAAGGAGAGATCGGGGCCCTGATTGCCCTGATCGCCGAAAACAAAGGCCGCATTGCTGAAATCGAGGTGGAACGCCTGCGTCTGGAAACCGCCCGACGCGAGGAAGTGATCGGGGCGCTGCGCGACCTGTCCTTTCAGGAGATCGAATTGCGTGAACGACTGCGTAGCATTGACGAAACCCTGCTACGGCTGGACGTGCGCGCGCCGATTGCGGGTGATGTGTTTGGAATGCGGTTCAACACGCTCCGCTCGGTGGTTCGCCCGGCGGACCCGATCCTTTATATCATTCCATCCGATGCCAACCTGATCGTGTCGGCCCGCATTCCGGCGCTGCATATTGATCAGGTTCACAATGGCCAGATTGCCAGTCTGCATTTCACCGCCTTTGATACACGGACCACTCCGGTCATCCTGGGCGAAGTGGTGAATCTGTCCGCGGACGTTTTTGTCGACGAGATCACGGGCGAGAATTACTATACCGCCGAGATAGCCCCGAACGCGGACGAAATTGCCGCGATGGACACGAACGAGCTGGTGCCCGGAATGCCAGTGCAAGCCTTCTTGAAGACGGCAGATCGCACTCCGCTTGCCTATCTGACCAAGCCGCTAACCGATTATTTCGTCCGGGCGTTTCGCGAAGACTAGCGCGGCATGGGATTGGTTGCGTTGCGATACGGGGTCCAGTCGGAAATCTCGGGGTAATACATGGCACGCCACTTGCGCACGCGCGGGTTCATGACGCGCCGCCAAAGCGGGGGGATCAGCGCCATTGCGGCCATGATCGGATAGCCAAATGGAATTTGCGGCGCTTCGGCAGAATCATAGGTCTGTAACAAGGGAAAGCGACGATCCGGTTTGTAATGGTGGTCAGAATGACGTTGCAAATTGATCAGAAGATAGTTGGTAAATTCGCGCGAGCTGTTCCATGAATGATGCGGCTTGATATGTTCATATTTACCATCCCCCAGATGTTTGCGCACCAGACCGTAATGTTCGACATAATTGGTGAGTTCCAGAAACAGGATAGCAATAAACGCTTGAATGGCGAACAAGAGCCCCCCGAACGCGCCCCCGATCCAGATCGCAAGCAACAACATCGCACTGGCCCAGCCAACATAACGCCAAAACGGGTTGGAGCGATGCCAAACCGGCAGGTCGCGCTTGGCCAGACGCGACGCCTCTATCCGCCACGACGCAAGAAATCCCTGCGGCAGCAAGCGCCAGAAAAACCGATGAAAACCTTCGTTATAGCGGGCGGTGACCGGGTCGGCGGGCGTGCCAACATAGCGATGGTGAATAAGGATATGTTTGGTGCGGAAATGCCCATACATGACCATCGCCAGCAGAAAATCCCCAAGCGCCCGTTCGAACCGGTCTTTTTGATGGATCAGTTCATGCGCATAGACAATTCCAACCCCCCCGGTTGCGACCCCCATCGCAACGAAAAGCCAGATGCTTTCCTGCGTCGACAAATGGTTAAACCGCGTGGCGGCGATCAGGCTGAAGAAGATGAAGGCGAATTGCAATGGGGCCCAGATCAGGGTGACCAACTGGTGCCAATATAGCAGCTTTGTATCCGTGTTGGGGTCAACATTATCCTCATTATCTCCAAGGATACCGTCGATGACGGACGAAATGATCAATCCGTAAAGAGGAACGAGAAAGATCGTCCAGCCACCAAAAACAGCGGCAACGAATACCAGAAGCGCAAGGATAATCGACACCCAGAACGGGGCGGCGCTACCAATCTGTTTGGTTTCGGACATCGTGATCTCCGTCGTATTCAAACAGATTTTCCATGATTGTTGACGTTAGAGCAAGTCCAGCCCGGCCTTGCCGTGGCGGTAGATCTTGCGAAACAGGGTCGGGAAGGCGTCTTCGGGCAGTGTTGTATTCACCAGAATTAGCGGTCCGTCATAGGAGAAACCTGCTGGTAACGTGGCCACACAAATTTCGGCTTCGAACCGGAAATGGGTAAAGGTGTGGCTAATGGTGCCGTCGAGCGCGTGCCAATCGGCTGGAAATGGGGGGGTATCGGTCTTGCCTCCGTCAAGGCCCGTAACGGGAATGCCGAACAATCCACCGAGCAGCCCGTTGGGCGGGCGACGTTCCAGCATGAAGCCCTTCGGTGTCGCCGCCAGCCAGCCAACACCTTGGCGCACCGGTTTTGGCGTTTTCGCGGGTTTTGCGGGTAACTGGGCGGCGATGCCTTTGGCGCGCCCCTCGCAATATCTGGCCAGTGGGCACTGTTCGCACTTTGGGCTTCGACCGCAAATTGTTGCGCCAAGGTCCATCACCGCCTGTGCAAAATCACCGGGCCGGTCCGTTGGGGTCAACGGATCGGCGAGGGCGTACAAGACTGGTTTGCTGGCGGGAAGTGGGTCGGCAATGGCAAACAGTCGGGCCATCACCCGTTCGACATTTCCATCCACCACCACGGCACGCTGGCCAAAGGCGATGGCGGAGATGGCCGCCGACGTATAGGGACCGATCCCCGGCAATTTTTGAAGTTCTTCCGCGGATTGCGGGAAGGTTCCGTTTAACTGACCCGACACGATACGCGCGCAGGCCAACAGGTTTCTGGCACGCGCGTAATAACCCAGCCCCGCCCATGCCGCCATGACGTCATCATCCTGCGCCTGCGCCAGCGCGTGTATGTCGGGCCAAGCGTCGGTGAAAGTCCGGAAATAGCTTTTGACGGCAGCTACGGTCGTCTGTTGCAGCATGATTTCTGACAGCCAGACACGATAGGGGTCAGGGCGCTCACCACGCTTGCTGCGATCAGGTGGGACGCGCCAAGGCAGAATCCGAGCCTGTTGATCATACCATGTCAGCAGACTTTCGCGGATCGCGGTCGTATCACGCAAGGTTTATCCCCTGCGGGTCACGCAATCTCTGGACCTTCGTACACGGAACGCTAATGTAACCACGGATGAATAACAGGATTCTCATGAGCCGCGACTCTGACGCCAAATTGCAAAATGACAAGCCCTCCGCGGCAACCCGCCGGGCGCGAGGATTTACGCATACGGGCGGATTGGTGTCTGATCGGGTCCGCGGCGTGTCTGAAAAGCGAGGCTTTGCACAAGTGAAGCTGTTGACGCGTTGGACCGAGATTGTCGGGACCGAGATTGCGACGCATGCGCGCCCGGTCAAGGTTTCCTATGCCCGCGAAGGATTTGGGGCGACACTGACCCTGCTTGTCGATGGTGCGCATGCCCCAGAAATCCAGATGCGACTGCATGACATTCAGCAAATGGTGAATGCCTGTTATGGATATAACGCCATTTCACGCATCAAACTGACCCAGACAGCGACCCACGGGTTTGCCGAGCTGTCAGCAGAATTTACGCCCAAACCCCAACAGAAGCCCTTGCGTCCAGAACAGGCGGACGCGTTGCATCGTGACACGTCCGGCATTGCAGATGACGGATTGCGCGCATCGCTAGAGCGCTTGGGCCACAGCATCTTAACCCGATAATTCCGAAAGGATCTGATATGAACCCGATGTCATTCTCGCGCCGCGCGGCGCTTGCCCTGATCGCCGGTGGTGCGGCAAGCACCGCCTTGCCAGCCCTGGGTCAGGCGATTTCCGATTTGCCGGTCGAGGTCATGGCCTATGGTGACGAAAACGCACCCATTACCCTGATCGAGTATGCGTCCTTTACCTGTCCGCATTGCCAGGCGTTCCATCAGAACGTCTATCCCCGGATCAAGGAAAATTATATCGATACTGGCAAGGTCCGCATGGTCTATCGCCCCGTATATTTTGACCGTCTTGGCTTGTGGGCGGATCTGCTGGCGCGTTGCGGTGGGCAGGAACGGTATTTCGGGATCGTCAAGATGATCTATGATCAACAGGCGGTTTGGACGCGTGGTGATACGGCGGTGGATGTGGTGAACAACCTCTATGCCATGGGGCGGCTGGCCGGGATGAATGACGCCGAAATGGAAGCCTGCATGCAGGACAATGCCCATGCGCAGGCGTTGGTTACGGCATCGACTGCGGATATCGAAGCCGACCAGATCGAAGGCACGCCGACCTTTGTCATTAATGGCACCGTCATGAAGAACATGCCCTACGAAAGTTTTGTCGCAGAATTCGACCGGATATTGGCCGAGAATTGATACTGATAATCCGCCGGGCATCCACAATGTTCTGCCCGGCGCGCCATTTCAGGTGGGTGCGGTAGAAAAACACCACACCACTTGAGAAGTCCGTCAACCTTCTCATGCGTAGGGGCAGGTGCATTTGGCGCATAGTTTCCCCCGAGGCGTCGATTGTTTTCCCATTTCATAACGCCGCGTCGCCGTCCTGAGCCATAGCCAGGGCGGGACGCGGCAAACTTCTTAGCGTGACCAGTGGCAGGTCACAGACCATTTGCGTATTCTTCCAAATCTTTCAGCAAGTCTTAGGAATCAAACGTTACCAACTGGTAAGCGCTGAACATTTTTCCATTGCGACTTTTGGCGCAAAATGACAGCTTGCCCCACCAAAAGGAGGCCGAATATGCCCGATGTCGATCTACCCTTCTCTCGCGCCGAATATGCCACCCGACTTGCCAAGGTCCGCAAAGGGATGGAGGCACGCGGCATCGAAACGCTTGTTGTAAGTGACCCGTCCAACATGGCTTGGCTGACAGGGTATGACGGCTGGTCATTTTATGTACATCAAGCGGTGATTGTCGGCCCTTCTGGTGACCCGGTTTTTTGGGGTCGGGCAATGGATGCGAATGGGGCGCTTCGCACCTGTTACATGGGCACGGACGACATTATCGGTTACCCGGACCATTTCGTCATGGCCGAAGACCGCCATGCAATGCAGCATCTGGCAGGTGTTCTGCGCGAGCGCAATTGGCTGGAGAATGTCGGGGTGGAGATGGAGAACTACTATTACTCTGCCCGCGCCCATCAGGTCCTGTCCGAAGAGCTGGGCGATCTGAAAGATGGCACTGGCACCGTCAACTGGGAGCGCGCGGTGAAATCGCCCGCCGAGGTTGCCTATCTGCGCCGCGCCGCGCTGATTGTCGAAAACATGCACGCCCGCATTCTGGACATTGTCGAACCCGGCAAACGCAAGAACGAAGTCGCGGCAGAGATTTTCAAAACCGGGATCTGGGGAGGAGAGGACACGGACGGTCCGTTTGGTGGCGATTACCCCGCCATTGTGCCCTTGATGCCGTCAGGCGAAGACGCCAGCGCTGCGCATCTGACGTGGTCCGATAAACCTTTTGTCAAAGGTGAAGGTACATTTTTCGAAATTGCAGGCGTCTATCGTCGCTACCATTGTCCGCAAAGCCGCACGATTTTCCTTGGCAAACCACCTGCCGAATTTCTGGCGGCCGAGGATGCTGTGCTGGAGGGTATCGCAGCCGGTATCGAAGCCGCCCGCCCGGGCAACACAGCAGGCGAGGTTGCCTCTGCTTTCTACCGCGTCTTGGAAAAATCCGGTATCTACAAGGATGGCCGCTGCGGTTACCCCATTGGTCTTAGCTACCCGCCCGACTGGGGGGAGCGCACCTATTCCCTCCGCCCAACAGACCGCACGGTCCTTGTCCCGGGGATGAGCTTTCATTTCATGCCCGGCATCTGGCAACAGACATGGGGTCTGGAAATCACCGAAACCCTGTTGATTCAGGATAGCGGCTCGGCGGAAACGCTGTGTAACACACCCCGCAAACTGTTCGTGAAGGCATGAACCAGACCACCAGCCTCCTGCATTCCATCTTCGGTTTTTCGGGCTTTCGGCCCGGTCAGGCCGAAATTGTAGAGGCGGTCGAGGCAGGTGAGAATGTTCTGGCCATCATGCCAACCGGGGGCGGTAAATCGCTGTGTTTCCAACTGCCCGCACTGACCCGTGACGGGGTGACGCTTGTAATCTCCCCGCTTATTGCGCTTATGCGCGATCAGGTCCGGGCGCTGCGCGAAGCGGGAGTGGAGGCCGGGGCGCTGACGTCGGGCAATACCGAGGAAGAGACGGAAGAGATTTTTCAGGCGCTTGACGAAAACCGTCTAAAAATCCTTTACATGGCACCAGAACGGCTTGCGAGTGGCGGCACAAGTTACTTGCTTGGCCGCCTGAACATTTCCCTGATTGCCGTAGACGAGGCACACTGCGTGTCCCAATGGGGCCATGATTTCCGGCCCGATTATCTGAAGATCGGGGCTTTGCGACAGCAGCTTGGCAATGTGCAACTGGCGGCCTTTACTGCCACTGCGGATCAGGAAACCCGCGAAGAAATCATCGAAAAGCTGTTCGCCAGCCCTCCGACCACCTTCATCAACGGTTTTGACCGACCGAACCTGTCGCTGGCCTTCGAGCCTAAGGGGCAACCCCGGCAGCAGCTTCTGGAATTTGTCAGCGCACGCAAAGGGCAGGCGGGCATCGTCTATTGTGCGTCGCGAAATAAGTGCGAAACGCTGGCGCAGGCGCTCCGCGCCGAAGGCCACGCCGCGATCCATTACCACGCCGGCATGGACCCGGACGACCGCCGCCATGCGGAGTTTCGTTTCCAGCAGGAGGATGGGTTAATTGTCTGCGCCACCATTGCGTTTGGTATGGGGATCGACAAACCCGATATCCGGTTTGTGGTCCATGCTGACCTGCCCAAATCCATCGAAAGCTACTATCAGGAAATAGGCCGCGCGGGCCGCGATGGTGCCCCTGCGGATACGCTGACGCTTTATGGCGCTGACGATATTCGCCTTCGCCGTGCGCAGATCGACGAAGGTCTTGCGCCGCCGGAACGTCGCGAGGCTGACCACGCGCGCCTGAACGCCCTTCTTGGCTTGGCCGAGTCGCTGAAATGCCGCCGCCAAACACTGCTCGCTTATTTCGGCGAAACCCGTGAAGAGCCGTGTGAGAACTGCGATCTTTGCACGACGCCGCCCGAAATATTCGATGGCACTGACGCGGTCCGCATGGCCTTGTCGGCGATGCTGCGCACCGGCGAGAGTTTTGGCGCTGGCCATCTGATCGACATCGTCACTGGCACGATGAACGACAAGATCCGTGCGCGTCAGCACGATCAACTGCCCACGTTCGGTGTCGGCAAGGAATACACCAAACGCCAATGGCAAACCATCTTTCGCCAAATGATGGGCCATGATCTGATCCGTCCCGACGCCGAGCGCATGGGTGCGTTCCGCATGACCGAAGCCGCTCGCCCGATCCTTCGGGGTGAAGCCACCATCGACCTCCGCCTCGACACGATCCGCAAGGCCGCCGAAACCCGGTCGCGCAGTGCCCCTGTGGCGCTTGTCGCCGAAGAAGACGAACCCCTCCTTGCGGCACTTAAGGCCAAACGTCGCGAACTGGCCGAGGCTGCCCGTGCCCCCGCCTATGTTATCTTCCCCGACCGGACATTGATCGAAATGGCGACCCACCGCCCGCAGACGCTCGACGATTTCCGGCGCCTCAATGGGGTGGGCCAAAAGAAACTGGAAAGCTACGGGCAGATATTCCTGTCCGTCATCACCGGCGAAGCCCAAACGATGGTCCCTCAACGCCGCAAACTTGCGGGGCGGGACGAGGGCGAACTTTTCGACCGTCTCAAGGCCGCACAAATGGATCTGCAACGTGGCCCGTCGGGCCTCGACAAACCTCTTTCGCTCACCAACGCGCAATTGGCAGCACTCGCACAGCAGAAACCCCAATCTCTCGATGCGCTTACCCGCATCCTCGGTGATCAGAAAACCACCCGCTTTGGCGAGGCTTTCCTCGCTATTCTCAGCGCGTAACTTCTAGGCGACCCCACCAGAAGCACTTGACGTGCACAATAAAAAAAACCCGGGCGCGTGCGCCCGGGCAAGGTGTTCTGGGGCCCGAAAGCCACAGAGGGAGATACCGTACGGGAGTTACCCGCGGGTGAATTCGGGATAGGCTTCCATCCCAAGCTCGGCAGTGTCGAGGCCGGTGACCTCGTCCTCTTCGCTGACGCGGATACCCATGGTGGCTTTCAGGATCAGCCAGATAACCAGCGAGACAACGAAGACGAACACCGCGACGATGATGATCGGGACGATCTGACCGGCAAAGGTCGCATCGCCGTTCGTCAGCAGAACCGCCAGCGTGCCCCAGATACCTGCGAACAGGTGAACAGGGATCGCACCGACGACATCGTCGATTTTCATCTTGTCGAGGAACGGAACACCGAACACCACGATCACACCACCGACAGCACCGATCAGGGTTGCCATGCCCAGACCCGGGGTCAGCGGCTCGGCAGTGATCGACACCAGACCAGCCAGCGCGCCGTTCAGAACCATCGTAAGATCAACCTTTTTATAGAGGATCTGCGTCAGGATCAGCGCAGCAATCGCACCACCGGCAGCCGCCGTGTTGGTGTTCGCAAAGATGCGCGATACGTCAGCAACGTCGCCCACTGTGCCCATGGCCAACTGCGAGCCACCGTTGAACCCGAACCAGCCCAGCCACAGGATAAACGTACCCAGTGTTGCCAGCGGCAGGTTGGAACCGAGGAACGGAACCGTGCGACCGTCTTTGGTATATTTTCCGATACGTGGTCCAAGGATCAACGCACCAGCCAAAGCGGCCCAGCCACCAACCGAGTGAACAACAGTCGAGCCCGCGAAGTCCAAGAAGCCCCACTGGCTGTCAAGGAATCCACCGCCCCATTTCCAGGACGCCTGAATTGGGTAGATGAACGCGGTCAGAATGATCGTAAAGATCAGGAACGGCCACAATTTGATACGCTCGGCCAAGGTGCCCGACACGATCGACGCTGTCGTTGCACAGAACATCAGCTGGAAGAAGAAGTCGGAGCCGGTAGAGGCATAACCGATATCGTCAGCTTCGTCGGCGGTAATACCTACTGCTTCCAGAAGTGCTGGGCCGAATGCGCCCAGATACCCACCAGTGTCATCGGTACCGATTGTCCAAGAGCCAAGCGGATACATCAGGTTGTAGCCGATTAGGTAATAGAAAATTGCCGCCAGTGAAAACAGCGCGACGTTCTTGGTCAGCTGCATCGTGACGTTTTTGGACCGGACGAGACCGGCCTCTAGCATGGTGAAGCCCGCCGCCATCCAGAAGACGAGGAAACCGCCAACAAGGAACAGCAGGGAGTTAAAGATAAAGATCGTATCGCGCGAGGCTTCCGTCGGAGCGGCAGCGTCTTGCGCAAGAAGGGGTGAAGCGACAAGCGCAGCAGCTGCCGTGACCCCCAGAATTTTTGAAAACTTGTTCATGTCTCTTCTCACTTGTCTGATTGGATCACAGGGCTTCTTCGCCGGTTTCACCGGTGCGGATGCGTGTGGCTTGTTCGACATCGAGAACAAAGATTTTGCCATCCCCGATTTTTCCGGTTTTTGCCGTGCCCATCAGTGCTTCGGTGATTTTCGCGACATCGCTGTCGGCGACGACCATCTCTAGCTTGATCTTGGGCACGAAGTTCACGACATATTCGGCGCCGCGATATACTTCGGTATGGCCGGACTGACGCCCGTACCCCTTCACTTCGGAAACCATAAGCCCTTGGACGCCGATCTCGGTAAGCGCCTCGCGCACCTCCTCCAGCTTAAAGGGTTTGATGACTGCGATGATGAGCTTCATGTGTCCTCCTTTTCGATGACTAAACTCATAATTTGCCGCCGCGATCAGGCGGAGCTCAGGGGCAGATTTTCGCAAGGCGACGTAGGGTTACAGGAAAATGGCAGGGAAACGGGCGGGAATAGGCGAAAATGTGCCCAAAATATGCACAATATGTGCACGATGACTAAAAATTGATCATACAAAAATCGGTCACACTTCGGATATTTCGGCAGAATCGGGCTAAACACCGTGCGCAAAACCCACTAGTTACAAGAAAAACAACACGAGCAGGTGGCCCCGATATGGCCAAAACCAAAGTCAAAGCCAAACGCAGTGCGCGTAAACCCAACTCCAAACCCGGTAATCCCGTCGTTCGACTGGTGCGTTGGGTGGTGCGATCCACGATCTATGGAATTTGGTGGTTGGGATTGCGTCTGACCCTGTTGGGCACGGCCGGGATGGCCGCCTGGATCGGATATTATTATGTGCAGCTTCCCCCGATGGAGGATTTGCTGGACGGCCGATCGGGCGGATCGGTGATCCTGTTAGATCGCAATTATCAAGTGTTTGCATGGCGAGGTGAACAATTTGATGGCTCGTTGCGGGCCGGGTCGGTCTCTCCGTTTCTAAAAGACGCGGTTATCGCCACCGAGGACAAGCGGTTCTATCGCCACCTTGGTATCAGTCCTCGTGGTATCGCATCAGCGATCCGGATCAATCTGAGCGAAGGTCGCGGTCCGTTTTCGGGTCATGGTGGTTCGACAATCACCCAGCAGGTGGCCAAGTTGCTTTGCTTGGGTCAAGATCGACTGGAGACACAGACGCAAGCGGAATACGAGGCGGAGTGTCGACGATCCTCGATGGCGCGAAAAATTATGGAAGTGCCCTATTCCATCGCGATGGAACTGAAATATTCCAAGGATGATATCCTGTCGATCTATATGAACCGTGCGTTTCTGGGAGCGGGGGCATATGGGTTCGAAGCGGCGTCGCAGCGCTATTTTGCCAAAAGCGCAGTTGAGCTTAACCTTTCCGAAGCAGCGATGCTTGCGGGATTGTTAACAGCGCCGTCGCGATTTGCGCCGACCGGCAATCTGGAACGTGCGCAGGAACGCGCCGCGACCGTGATCAGGCTGATGCTGGATCAGGGATATATCACAGCAGCGCAGGCGGCCGACGCAACGGCCAATCCCGCGGTATTGTCAACGGTCGCAAATGAACGGGTTGGCGAATATTTTGCAGATTGGGTTATGCAAGATGCGCCATCGTTCCTGACACGTGACACAACTGAAGATGTCGAAATCCGCACCACCCTTGACCGGGATTTGCAACGCGCTGCCGAAGCGGCCTTGTTGTGGGTTTTCGAAAATCGCGTGAAAGAGGGTTCAGAAGCCGAAGCGGCAATTATCATTATGTCGCCGGACGGTGCTGTGCGTGCCATGGTCGGCGGTCGCAACATCAACGGCGCAGGTTTGTTTAACCGTGCAACCCAGGCTTTGCGTCAACCGGGCTCGTCGTTCAAACCGTTTGTTTATGCGGCGGCATTGCAGGCCGGAATGCACCCGTTTGATCTGGTTCATGATGGACCTTTCTGTGTCGAAATACCCCGCCAGCCGGATTACTGCCCGGAAAACTATACTCGCCAGTATTACGGAGATTTGCGGTTGGTCGATGCCATGGCCAATTCATTAAACACGGTCGCCTTGCAATTGTCCGAGATGGTTGGACGCGAGAAAGTTCGCGCGATGGCACAGGATTTTGGCATCAATACCCAACTGGCCGAGGGACCGTCGATCGCCTTGGGTGTGTCCGAGGTCAATTTGCTGGAACTGACCGGGGCCTATGCGGGTATCCTTAATGGCGGATATCGCACAACACCCTATGGTTGGATTGATTTGCGGCTTCGCGGCGACGATGATATTCTGATGGAATACAGTCAGACAGACAATTACCGAGTGCTGAGTGAAACCGCCGACGCCTATCTGATCTATATGATGTCACAGGTGGTTGCGAACGGGTCAGGTCAGCGCGCAATTCTGCCCGATGGACGCCCAGCCGCGGGCAAGACCGGCACCACGCAAGAGGCCCGCGACGCTTGGTTCGTAGGGTTCACCGCTGATTACGTGACAGGTGTCTGGATGGGGTATGATGACAATACACCGCTGACCGGGGTTACCGGTGGGGGCCTGCCAGCCGAAATCTGGCATGAAACCATGGTTCGCGTTCATGAAGGCTTGCCGATCCGACCCTTGCCAATGATTGATCCGACGAGCGAGCCACCGCGCATACAGCCGGGAACAACGGATCCACTTGTCGACGATATCGAGCGCAGTTTGCTGGAAAGTATCATCAGCGACATTTTCGGATCAGGAAACTGACAGAAGTGACGCCAAACGCGCCTTTACGATTTCAGTATCGTGAAACCGCAATCGGACAGGCAAGGCGATCACATGACGGCGCAGATCTGGTGGTAATCTGACGATATCCTTTTCAGTGGACACCAATTGCGCTGATTTTGCGTCGGCTTCGCTTATCAATCTTTGAATCACCGGGGCTGAATAGGGCTCGTGATCGTCAAATTCATGGGTTGAAATGATGTCTGCGCCCAAGGCTTTCAGAGTGGCAAAAAATTTGCCCGGGCGACCGATGCCTGCAAATGCAATATAGCGACCCGACCAATCCATCCCGGTGGGCAGGGGAAGAATTTCTGCCTGCCAGCGTTCCTTATTCACGTCGAAAGAAGATTGGGCTTCGTGGTCACCAATGCTGATCACCAGATCCGCGCGCGCCAGACCTTCCGCAAGCGGTTCGCGCAAGGGACCAGCGGGCATAACACGCCCATTTCCAAATCCTGTCGCGGCGTCGACCACCACAACACTCAGATCCTTGTGCAGTGATGGGTTTTGCAGCCCATCATCCAACAGGATGACCTGCGCGCCGGCAGCAATGGCCGCTTCTGCACCGGCACGGCGATTTCGGGCCACCCAGCAGGGACCAAACGCGGCAATTAACAAGGGTTCATCACCAACTTGCTGGGCCGTATGCTGGCGTTCATCAACCCGAATGGGCCCCGCCTCGGAACCGCCATAACCCCGCGAAACGACATGGGCTTGTATTCCCATGTCCCGTAACTGGTCCAGCAACGCAATGACGGTTGGTGTTTTGCCAGTGCCGCCGACATTGATATTCCCAATGCAGATCACGGGGACCGAGACCTGCGTCCATGGTCCTTTGCGCAACCGACGATGGGTCGTTGCCGTATAAACCGCCGCCAAAGGTGACAACAAAGCTGCACGAAAACCCGGTGGTTGATACCAGAATGCCGGCGCGCGCATCAGCGGCCACCTTTCATGTGTGACCTAAGCACCTCCATCACACGGTCGGTGACACTTGCCCCTTCGCTTAGCGCATCCCAGGCAGCGGTTGCCATTGATGCGGTGCGTTCGGGAACCAGTGTAAGTTCCAGTTGCGTGGCGAGTTGCTCGCCGTCGCGAACCATGACGCTAGCGTCCGCCAGCCGCAAACGGTCATAGGCGTCGGCAAAATTCTGAACATGGGGTCCGTGAATAACGGCGCTTCCCAATGCAGCAGGTTCAAACGGGTTGTGACCACCAATTTCCACCAGCGATCCCCCCATAAACGTCACAGGAGCAAGGCGGAACCAAGTGCCCATTTCGCCAATCGTGTCGGCCAGATAAATATCGGTTCGCGATTCAATTGACTGGCCAGCCGAACGTTGCGCGACCGTCCAGCCATCACTGCGCAGCTGCGACGCGATCTCGGCGCCACGTTCGGGGTGGCGTGGGGCAATGATCAGGAAGAGGTCCGGAAACGAGCGTTGCACGCGGCGGTGGGCCGCAAGGATGATCTCCTCCTCGCCGGGATGGGTCGAGGCGGCGAGCCAAGTTGTCCGCCCACCAATCGACCGCGCCAACGCGGCTCGCATCCGTTCATCATGCGGAAGCGGCGACGCGCCTTCCTTCAGGGAACCGGTCACTTCCAACCGGTCCGAGGGCATACCCAATCCGATCAGATATCGTCCCGTATCCTTGTCCTGTGCCATGACATAGTCAAACTGACGTAGGATGGATGCCGCTGTTCCTTTCCACCAGCGCCAGCGTCGATAGGATTTCAGCGACATGCGCGCGTTTGCCATGACCAAAGGGATATCGCGTCGTTTGATGGCCGTCAGGGTGCGCGGCCACAATTCGCTTTCGGTCCAGATCGCCAAGTCTGGGGCCCAATGGTCCAGAAATTTCGCAATGCCATCCCCAAAGTCGAGCGGCACGAACTGATGGATCATCCGATCTGGCATACGCTTTTCAAGCGCTACGGCCGAGGTAACGGTGCCTGTGGTGATCAGTATGTGAAGGTTGCGATCCTCGCCCAGCAGTCGCCGGGACAATTCCAATATTGACAGGCTTTCGCCAACGCTTGCTGCATGAACCCAGATCAAGCGCCCTGATGGGCGCGTGACCGAGCATTCCCCAAGCTTTTCGACATACCGTTCGGGGTGTTCTTTGCCAGCGGCAAGACGTCGGGACAAAGTCTTCCTGGCGAACCCCTTGGCACGGCGCGCAAGGAACAGGTATCCATTCAGAACCAGCGAGCGCGCCAAGATGTCAGCCCAGCTCTTCCGTCGGGCTGGCGGCTTTCTCTTCGTCGCGAAGGCGATGCAAATGGGCGATGAAATAGCGCATATGGGCATTGTCCACCGTTGATTGTGCAGCGGATTTCCACGCGTCATAGGCGGATTTGTAATCCGGGAAATAGCCGACCGTGTGGATTTTGGCGGGATCACGGAAGATGTTTTTCTGCGGATCGACGAGCTCTCCGCCAAAGACGAGATGTAGGCGCTGTGTCATGGGTCTCTCATGTGGCTGCATTTGCGAGCCAACCTAAGGATGCATGTCAGGCTGGGCAAGGGGGTAAGTTGGCATTGAGCCGCTGGGATCACAAGGGTGGGGCTACCAGCCATCGCGGGGTAAATTGAAAATTCCCGCACACTGGTTGAGTCGCCCTACAAGTATTGGCAGGGCTTTTTGTGTGAAACGGTTTACCTGCCCCGGATGGCGATGCGGGATCCCGCTCACCGCGGCCCGAAATCCATCACCGCCGCGTGCATCTTTGGCCCGGCCACCAGCAGTCCATTCAACAGCGGCTGCGCATTGTTATAGCGCGTTGCCAGCCGTGCCCGGTCGGTTACCACCGCCCCGGCTTCGCGGGCGATCAGGTCTCCGGCGGCAACATCCCATTCCCATGTAGGGCGCAAGGTCAGCATTCCGTCGTAGCGCCCCTCGGCGGCCAAACAGACACGATAGGCCAGTGAAGGGCGGAAGCTTCTGCGTATTGGGGGTACGCCATTGGTCCACATCTCGGGCGCCATATTGGCCTTGTTTGCCAGAAATACAGCCGCGGTGACGTCGTCGCTGTCTTTAGCGGTGATCCGCTCCCCATTCAACATCGCGCCTGCGCCCTTCGCGGCAATATATGTCCGATCCATCATCGGCAGATGCACGACGGCGGTAACAACTTCCCCCTTCTCGGCAATCGCCAGAGAGTGAGCAAAATGTTCATGCCCCGCCATGAACGCCCGCGTTCCGTCAATTGGGTCCACGATAAACACGCGGTCGCGGTTCAACCGATCAAGATTATCTTCGGTTTCCTCGGATAGCCAACCATAGCCGGGGCGGGCGGCGACAAGTTCGTTGCGCAGCATCCGGTCGATTTCCAGATCAGCCTCGGTCACCGGGCCCAGATCGCCGCCTTTGTCCCAGACCTCGGGATCCTCGCGGAAATGGCGTTTGGCAATCTCTCCGGCTGCCATGGCCGCATCGATCAACAGGTCCAGATCAGTTCCCGGCAAGGGTCAATCCTTCGACCAGAAGCGAGGGCACAACGCGGGAGCGATATGTCTCGGCGTCGTTGGCGGGGGTCATGCGCAGTAGGAAATCGCGCAGGTTTCCGGCGATGGTGCATTCGTTGACGGGCCCGGTGATCACACCGTTCTCGACCCAGAATCCCGATGCCCCGCGCGAGTAATCCCCGGTATTCGGATTGATGGTCGATCCGATCATCGAGGTCACGATCAGACCTGTCCCCATTTGGGCTATCAGGTCATCCCGTGTTTGCTTGCCCTGTGTCAGTGACAGGTTTCCGACGCTGGGCGATGGCGGGGCTGATGTCCCACGAGACGCGTTGGCTGTGCTGTCCAACCCAAGCTTTCGCCCGGTTGCGAGATCCAGTGTCCACCCTTGCAGAATACCGTTTTCAACGATCACCCGACGATGGGTGGGCAAGCCTTCGGCGTCAAACGGTTTGGAACCCGAGATTCGGCGACGATGCGGGTCCTCGATCAAATCCATGCCAACAGGCAGCACTTGTTCGCCCAGCAAATCCTTCGCCCAGCTGGACCCCCGCGCGATCATCGTTCCGTTGGTGGCGCTGACCAGATGGCCGATCAGGCTGGCGGCGATACGTTCGTCAAACAGAACCGGATAGGCCCCGGTTTTGGGTTTGGTTGCACCAAACCGGGCCACAGCACGTTCGCCAGCCTCCCGCCCGATATCTGTGGCCGATGGCATGTCGGCGGCGAACACTCGCCCTTCGCCTTTGTAATCGCGCTCCATCTGCAAGCCCTCGCCCGCAATCGCCACGCAGGACACGGATGTAGACGTTCGCTTATACCCGCCAGAAAACCCGTTCGTTGCAGCCAGATGGATTTCGTTGGCGGAATAACCCGCCCCGGCGCTGTCGACCTTGCTGACCCCTTTGACCGCTTGCGCGGCGGCCTCGGCCTCTAGCGCCTGTTCCATCAGCGCCGCTGAAGAGGGCGCATCTGCGGGGTCAGCGAGTTCTAGGTCGGTGGGCCAGCTCGTTGCCAGCTGATCGGGATCGGCAAGGCCGCAATAGGGGTCCTCGGGCGCTTCCTTGGCCATGGCCACTGCGCGTTCAGCCATAGCCCGCATCGTATCTTCGCGCGTGTCCGAAGACGACACACATGCCTGCCGTTTGCCAACCATCACACGCAGGCCAATATCGACCCCTTCGGACCGTTCCGCATGTTCCAGCTTGCCATTCAGCACCTCGATCGACTGGCTGTCGCCCCGAACGGCGATCGCATCGGCGCTGTCAGCCCCGGCTTTTCCGGCTGCGTCCAGCAGCATGGCGGTCAGGATATGAAGGTCAGACATGGCAAATCCTTTCGGGTGGTCCCGAAGCAGATAAGCGATGCGCGCGCGGGGTTCTAGCCCCCTTGACCGTATTCCTGTGCCAATGCCTCGGCCAGATCGCCAATTAGGTCATAGGGAATGTCATCCTTGAACAGGAATTTCATATTCCCCTTCTCGTTGGCATAGGGGGCCATCTTTGGCCGTAAAGGATGATCAGCGGGCAGGGGCGGGTAGATGCCCAGATGTGCCTTGAAGGTCGAATAATGGAAGAACAGCTTCCCGCCTTTCCGAAAGGACGGGACGCCATAGCTAAGGCATTCCTCGGCCCCCGGTACACGGGTTATCACGATGGTGCGCACCGTATCCATGATCGCCCGGTGATCCGGCGCGAGCGCGTCCATATAGGCGTCTACCGTTGTGGGTTTTGTGCTCATGCCCGCATCCTATCCCAAAACCGCACGGAATCGAATTGAATTTCCTGTTCCGGCCCGTAAGGTTGGCGCAAACCGGGAAGGATATGATGATGAGCAACTCTGCCTATGATGACCTGATTGCCTATGTGAAAACCACCTCTTCGCTGGAGGAGATCGGCGGCGTCCTGATGTGGGATCAAGAGGTCATGATGCCTCGCAAGGGGAATGCGCAACGCTCCGAACAGGTGGCGGCGCTGGAGGCAACGATCCATGCGCGGCGCACGGCAACCGAATTTGCCGACCTAATCGCGGCGGTCGATACCGGGCCGCTGAATGATGCGGAAAAGATGAATGTCGCGGAAAGTCAGAAGACGTATAACCGCGCCACGAAGATCCCGGCGAAACTGGCGACCGAGATAGCCCGCGTGACCGCGGGAGCGCAGCAAGTCTGGGCCGATGCGCGGGCCGCGAACAAGTTCGCCGATTTTGCGCCCACCTTGGAAAAAGTCCTGGACCTGAAGCGGGAGGAGGCGAAATGCCTGTCGGACGGGGACCCGTATGATGCGCTGCTCGATGATTTTGAACCGGGGATGAAATCGGGTCCGTTGCTGGAATTGTTATCCTCGATCCGTCCCGGCCTGACCGAATTGCGCGGCGCGATTGCGGAAAAAGGCCTGACCATGCCCCGTGTGTTGGGTCGCCACCCGGCGGAGCGGCAGATGGCCGTGGCGCGGCGTCTGGCAGATGCGTTTTCTTATGATTGGGAGGCCGGGCGTCTGGACTATTCCGTCCATCCGTTTTCCAGCGGCCACAATAACGACAGCCGCATCACCACGCGCGTGGCCGAGGAAGACGTGTTCAACTGCTTCTATTCCACGATTCACGAGATTGGCCACGCGCGGTACGAACAGAATATGCCGCTGGATCTGGCGGGGACTCCGGCGGGCAAATATGCCTCTATGGGTGTGCATGAAAGCCAGTCGCGCATGGCCGAAAACCAGATCGGGCGCAGCCGTGAATTCACCAGATGGATGTTCCACGTGATGGAACAAGAGCTGGAACCATTTGGGATCGAGACGCCTGAGGAACTCTATCACGCTGCCAACCGGGTGGAGACGGGCTTCATTCGCACCGAGGCGGACGAGGTGCATTATAATTTGCACGTGCTGCTACGGTTCGAGCTGGAGCGCGAGATGGTGCGCGGGTATCTGGATGTAAAAGATCTGGAAGGCGCTTGGAACGAGAGGTTCCTGCGCGATTTCGGGGTCGAGGTGCCGGATGCCGCGCATGGCGTGTTGCAGGATGTGCACTGGTCCGTGGGCCTGTTCGGTTATTTCCCGACTTATAGTCTGGGCAATATCTACGCGGGTGAGCTGTACGCCGCTATGCGGGCAGATATTCCCGATCTGGATGACGGGATTTCCAAAGGGGACACGTCGGCGGCAATGGGCTGGGTGGAGAAACATGTCCACAAACGCGCCCACGAAGTGCCACCAGAACAGATCATCTCGGACGCAGTCGGGCACAAACCGACTGGTGAACCGTTACTGGCTTATCTGAAGAAGAAGTTTGGGGATATTTACGACCTGTAAAGGAAGGGCGAGCGTCTGCCCAAGTGGTCGGGCAAGCGCTTAGCCGGCGGCTGCGCCTTGATTCCGGGCGGTTGGTTGTCCCGCTTGCCCCGCCACGGCAACATGTCTATAACCGCCCGCATGACTCGCGTATTTGATCTGGACGACCATACCCGCCTGCCATGGCGGTTTCATGCGGAGAGCGTGATCCTCGCACTGTGCACGTAAGCGCAGGGTTTCCTGTCGCCAGTTCAAACCTACCCGCTACGAGGAATTATCATGTCCGCACCAAAAACACTCTATGACAAAATCTGGGATGCTCATCTGGTCTCTGAAGACGAAGATGGCACGAGCCTTCTGTATATCGACCGTCATCTGGTCCACGAAGTGACCAGCCCGCAAGCCTTTGAAGGGCTGCGCACGTCCGGGCGCAAGGTTCGTGCACCGGAAAAAACCATCGCCGTGCCGGATCATAACGTGCCGACCACGCTGGATCGTGCCAAAGGCATCGACAACGAGGAATCGCGCATTCAGGTCGAAGCGCTGGACAAAAACGCCAAAGATTTCGGGATCAACTATTATCCCGTCAGCGACGTCCGTCAGGGCATCGTGCATATCGTTGGCCCAGAACAGGGTTGGACCCTTCCCGGGATGACGGTTGTGTGCGGCGACAGCCACACGGCGACGCACGGTGCGTTTGGGGCGCTGGCGCACGGGATCGGGACGTCGGAGGTGGAACATGTTCTGGCCACCCAGACCCTGATCCAGAAGAAATCCAAAAACATGAAGGTGGAAATCACCGGGAAATTACGCCCGGGTGTGACCGCCAAGGACATCACCCTGTCCGTCATCGGCGCGACCGGTACCGCTGGCGGCACCGGCCATGTCATCGAATATTGTGGCGAAGCGATCCGCGATCTGTCGATGGAAGGCCGCATGACCGTTTGCAACATGGCCATCGAAGGTGGCGCCCGCGCGGGTCTGATCGCGCCGGACGAAAAGACGTTTGAATATGTCAAAGGCCGCCCGCACGCGCCGAAAGGGGAGGCATGGGATGCCGCTCTCGCCTACTGGAAAACCCTGTTCACGGACGAGGGCGCACATTTCGACAAGGTCGTGACCCTGAAGGGCGAGGATATCGCCCCCGTTGTCACGTGGGGCACCAGCCCCGAAGATGTGCTGCCGATTGATGCGGTTGTTCCCGCGCCCGAGGATTTCAAAGGCGGCAAGGTGGAAGCTGCCCGCCGTTCGCTGGATTACATGGGCCTAACGCCCGGTCAGAAACTGACCGATATCCAGATCGACACGGTCTTTATCGGGTCCTGCACCAACGGCCGGATCGAGGATCTGCGTGCCGCCGCCGCCGTTCTGAAAGGCCGCAAGGTCAAGGACGGGATGCGGGCAATGGTTGTACCGGGTTCAGGCCTTGTTCGCGCGCAGGCCGAAGAAGAAGGTCTGGCCGACATCTTCAAAGAGGCCGGTTTTGAATGGCGTCTGGCGGGTTGCTCCATGTGTCTGGCCATGAACCCTGATCAGTTGGCGGAGGGCGAACGCTGTGCGTCTACCTCCAACCGCAACTTCGAAGGGCGTCAGGGATACAAGGGTCGTACGCATCTGGTCTCGCCAGCGATGGCGGCCGCGGCGGCGATTACGGGACATCTGACCGATATTCGAGAGTTTGACGCCGAATTGGCGTAAGCCAGTGTTTCATTTCGGGAAATCCTCGGCACGTGATATCGTTGTGCCGAGGGGTTTTCGGATAAAAGGATAGAGACAATAGCATTCAAACTACTTTCTTGTGATGGTGGCGGCGTGCGGGGGTATATCTCCAGCAAGCTTATTCAGGCGCTGAACACGGCGACTGGCGGCAAATTGCTGGACAAGGTCGACGGGTTCGCAGGGACATCAACCGGCGGGCTGATCTCTATCGCGCTGGCGAACAATGTCAGTATCGACACGGTGGTCGATATCTATACCAATGATGCCGCGACGATTTTCACCAAGAATGGTTGGCTCACGAAAGAGGAGTTGCAAGCGCGCTTCGAGGCGCAAGCAGGCGGGCAGCCGATGCCGGAAAGCCCGGGGATACTGGGGTCTGCCTACAAGGCGACCGGACTGGTGAAAATCCTGTCCCCACATCTTGGCACCACAACAATCGGGCAGCTGAAAAAGCTGCTGGCCGTGAACACGGCGCAGCTTTGGGATACGTCCCGGACACCAAATCAATGGATGCCACAAACCCTCAATACCGAAGGAGTCGGGGGTGACTTTTCAAACGTGCAACTGCTGGATGCGGCACTCGCCACATCGGCGGCCCCTGCCTATTTCCCACCGCATGACATTCCGGGATTCGGGTATTTCGCTGATGGCGGGACTTTTGCCAACAACCCGGTCCTGAACGGGATCGAGGTGGCGCTCTCCAAGCCGGGTGTCAATGGGTTGGCAGATATCGAGATCATCTCGATCGGGACAGGTGTGTCACCTGAAGGCATCCCACCCAAGGCCATAACCAATCCGCTTGATTGGGGGGCAAGCTATTGGATGCGCCCCTGGGCCCGCGACGGCGCACCGGCATTTTCATTGCTGAACCTGACATTGGATGCAGCATCGCAAAATCTGGGAAAAATCACGGAAAATATCCTGCACAACCAACTGGTCCGCATCAATCCGGTGCTGAGCAAGGCAGTGGCGCTCGATGAATACACAAAAGCAGACTATCAGATCATGGACGAGGCAATCGACGCCGTGATCAATGGACAAAACACATATCACTGGAATGATGCGATTGATATGGTCAATCGCTGGTAATGGAGGCCGCGAAAGCGGGTAAAACTATGGAAAAATTCGACAAACTCACCGGGGTTGCGGCACCTTTGCCGCTGGTCAATATCGACACGGATATGATCATCCCCAAACAGTTCCTGAAAACGATCAAACGGTCCGGCCTTGGCGTCAATCTTTTCGACGAGATGCGCTATGACCGGCAGGGTAACGAGATCGAAGATTTTGTCCTCAACAAACCCGCTTACCGGAATGCGCAAATTCTGGTCGCGGGGGACAATTTCGGTTGTGGCTCCAGCCGCGAGCACGCCCCTTGGGCGCTAGCGGATTTCGGTATCCGGTGTGTCATTTCCACCTCATTCGCCGACATATTTTATAATAATTGCTTCAAAAACGGCATCTTGCCGATAGTATTACCGCAGGAGGATGTCGACAAACTGATGGATGATGCCAATCGTGGCGCCAACGCTGTTGTTACGGTTGATCTGGAGAATCAGGTGATCACCGGACCAGATGGCGGAGAAATCCGATTCGAGGTCGATAGCTTCAAAAAGCATTGTTTATTGAACGGTTTAGATGATATTGGTCTGACAATGCAAAAAGCGGATGCAATTGATGCGTTCGAAAAAAAATACGGGGCTGAAGCGCCCTGGGTTTAAAGGGATTAATCGTCTGGACCAGACGGGGCGGGTGTGAATGCGCTTATTAGGCGCGATCTTCAGAGCGATCTGGGTGGTGGCAATTGTCACCATTCCCTCACTGTTGTTAGCCAGCGCTTCACAGGGATCACTGGAATTTGCGATGATCATTGGCGGGATCGTCGGCATCTTTACCGTCTTTGAATATGGCTCTGAAAACCCTGGCTTTGTCGATTTCCGTTTTGCCCCGCCCTACAATCGGTTTCGCGCCTTTACATTGGCCATTCAGATTACAGCGATCACGCTTGTCTGCCGAGCGGTAGAATTGAATATCGAAAACGCGCCGATCCTGGAATGGTCGCAACAATTGGCGGCGAGGCTGGATTTTGCCTTTTCTCCGGTTGCGCAGATGATTGACCTTCTGATCGAGGAGGCGACATTCTCGGACACTTCAGCGGTTCTTTTGGTCTGGACGTCATCTGTCAGTTTTGTGGTGGGCTTTGGTCTGACCTTTCTGTTTTCGTCCTTTTTGTGGATTTTCAACTGGCCAGTGGATCGCCGCAATTTCAACTTGTGGGTCAATCTGCCAATGTTCCAGCCCTCGGATTCGATGGCGGTGCCGAGCCGACTGAAGCGGGACGCGATTGTCAATGTCGTTCTGGCAATTGTCTTAATCTATGCTTTACCATACGCGCTTAAATATGGGTCTGACCTGCTGACCGCAGATATTCTGAACTCTAACCAGGCCATGGTATGGGTAACGACTCTTTGGGTATTCATTCCAACGACTTTGCTGGCGCGCGCCAGCGCAATGTGGAAGATCGCCCGAATTATCCGAAGAGCGCAATACCGGGGCTGATACGCTTCTTTCTGCTGGCCCTACTGTTTTGGTATCCGACAGTTTCCGCTGCCGAAACGGTGCGTATCGCCAGCTATAACATATCGCTGGGGCGCAGCGGTCCTGGTGTCCTTTTGAAAGACATCCTGGACGGCGATGATGATCAGGTTCTTGCGGCAATCTCCGTCATTCAGGCATTGGATGCGGATATCCTTGTGCTTCAGGAATTCGATCAGGATGATTACGGTTTTGCCGCAGACGCGTTTCGTGTCGCCCTGAATACAGGCGTAACGCCGATCAACTATCCCTATTTCTTGCAGCCAAAGGGCAATCAGGGGCGACCGTCGGAGCTCGATCTGGATGGCGACGGGCGTACCGAAGAATGGGCGGATGCGTTGGGGTTCGGACGATTTCCGGGAAGCGAAGGCATACTGATCTTGTCACGATATCCGTTCGAAGCAATACGCAGTTTCGAAACTTTGTTGCTGCGCGATGTGCCCGGGACAGATTTGCCGCTTGATGACGCGGGTCGTCCATTCCCCTCGGCCGAAGCCTGGGATGTCTTGCCCATGTCCTATCGTTCGCATGTCGATGTGACTGTCAGGATTGGAGACGCCAAATTGACGCTTCTTGCGTCTCATGCCACGCCCCCCGTGTTTGATGGGCCAGAGGATCTGAACGGAATCCGAAACGGGGCCGAGATTGATTTCTGGCGACTTTACATCAATGGGATGAGCTTTCGCGATGATGCGGGCGAGGATCGACCGATCCTTGACGGTGCGTTTGTTTTGCTTGGTGATATGAACTCGGACCCTGATCAGGGAGAGTCGCTCAAGCAACCTATTCGCAGCCTGTTGTCCGATCGATTGATCAACGACACGCGGCCGTCCGGAGGACAAGGAACAAACACGGCCAATTGGGACGATCCCGGACCCATGCGAGTGGATTATGTGCTGCCAGCGGCCAGCCTGACAATTACGGGTTCGGGGGTTTTCTGGCCCGAACCTGATCAGCAGATTGCAGACCTTTTGACACAAGTGTCACGCCATTATCCCGTCTGGGTGGATGTCGATTTCAGTGATCGCTGAAGCAGCGGCTTCTTATCTGTGGTTCCATGATTAAACCCACGTTGTCCCTTACGTAGATCATGGAGTATTACGGCGGTCCTCTGATCTGATGGAAATGCCATATGCGAACGCCGATACCCCGCCCAACGGGAGCAACTGGTGCAAAGCGTCAGGGGTGGCGGGCGGGAGGGGTCTCTTTACTGCGATTTTATCCGCTGAATGATACTGCTGGTGCTGGTGCCTTCGTGATAGGGCAGGCGATGCATGATCCCACGTTGCTCGGCCGGTCGATAATAGTCTGGGGTGGCATCCCCCGCATAGACAACAAGGTCGATGTCATATCGTTGTAACGTTGCCTCCAAATTGGCGGCATCCGGGATACCATCAATCAAGAACGCCTCGTCCACGCAATCGATGGCGGTAACGATTTCCAATCGCTCTGCTTCACCAATCACCGGGGTGCGTTTATAGCTTTCGGTCATCTTGTCCGTTGCCACCCCAACCAGAAGATAATCCCCCAGCGCCGCCGCTTCACGCAGCAGTTTCAGGTGGTTGGCGTGGAACAGGTCAAACACACCATCTGTATATACGCGCCTACTCATTTCGATGCCTTAACCGGTTCAGCCGATACCATCTTTTGATCGCATATCTTAGCTTGGATACCGGTCCCCCGACCACAAAAAGATTTGGGGGTGAATAGCGATAACTCCAGTTTTGGACGGGTGTTCGCCAATCGGGACCATACCCATCTTCCAGATATTGTTCCGGCGGGTCAGGAGCCAGGAAGTGATGTCCCAAGAATTCGATTGGGGCCAGTCCGAATGGACGCAATCGGGTACGCAGATGAATCTTGGGCATCTTCATATCGGTTGAAAAATATTCGCCCCGCGTAAACGGAAACACATCGATATAGATATTTTTCCAGACCAAACTGACACTTAGTCCACGGTCATTCGGACCAATTTGTCGCCGAACACGGAAACCATTTTCAGTCAGGGCATCAAGGGCTGGTTGCTGAAAATCCTCGGACCAGACCCCAACGTCGATATCGGTATCATAGGTGATGAACCCCCCGTCACGAACCGCACCCAATAGCGTTCCATCGATCAAGAAAAACGGGCAATGATCTGCCATGATGTCCGCGAACAGGAGCAATGCAAGTTTTGCCGACTCCTGATCGATTGGCGGGATTCGAAATGGCTCGTTCATAATTGACCGGGCTGAATGTTACATGGGTAAAGCCCTGTTTTGGTCAGAATCATTTGCGACTGGTCTTCCAATACCAGACAGGACAGGTCACGTCCGAATACGGCGCCGGTATCGATCGCAATCCGGTTGCCGTGGTTTTCCACGTCGCGAACCGGGGAATGACCGTGCACCACGATAAAACCATGATCCCCTTTATGGGACAAAAACGGTTCACGTATCCAGATCAGGTCCCGGGTTTCCTGCTTGTTCATTGGTATGCCCGGACGGATGCCCGCATGGACAAAGACGTAATCCCCAATCCCATGCCAGAGTTCCAGTTGGTTGAGGAAGTCCAGATGATCTTTGGGAAAATGGTGTTTGACCAACGCGTGGATATCCTCGCGGGCCGCATCGAACCCATAAGATCGCAAAGTCGCCGCCCCCCCCAATGCAGAGTCAAGCCAGTGCAAGACAGGTGTGGACAGGCCAAACGGATCATCTAGGAAATCGAAAATGAACGTGTCGTGGTTCCCCTTCAGGAAAACCGTGTTTTGGTCACTTTGCTGTTCCGCCATCAGATTGGCGATGACGCCCTTGCTGTCCGGCCCGCGGTCGACAAAATCGCCGACATAGATTGTTACTGGATCCGGGTGAGGGCGTGTGCGCAGATCATTGGCGATCCGCGCTTGCATCTCGACCAGATCATCGAGGCAGCCGTGGATATCGCCAATAGCATAGATACGCTTGTTCTCGGTTTTTGACATGCGGGGCAAAGTGAGCGCTCTGCCCGGTTTTTTCAAGCGGTGATTGCGCTGCTATGCAAGATGCGCAATCGCATCGTCCAGAGGTGTCAGTGTGAACCCTGGCAGCAGACGATCCAGTTTCTGCCCCGACAGCTTATGGCCGAGGTCGTTAAGATACCGCATCTCTTTCAGTTCTCTCGCCAAATTCCAGAAAGGACTGGCAAGTGACATCACCCACCACGGAAATTTTGTCAGTCGAACAGGGCGACCGGTGCGGCGTTCAAGGGATTTGCGCAGAGACTCCATTGTAAATGTCTGGCCGGGAAAGGGTATGTCCTCGAATTTTGCGAATTCCCTGCGTTTTTCGGCGAGTGCGACGGCAGCCCGCGCCCAATCGGGTAAGTAGCAATATGCCTGCGGCACGTCATTGCGCCCCATGCTGGTCAGTTTTCCTTTTGACAGGGACTTTGTCAGAACCATCCGGAAAATATCGTCGGTCCCGTCTGGGTCGATGAAATTTCCGGCGCGCAGGATGATCGTCTGCACCCCGCTGTCGCGATAAGATTGTTCCATCGCAATGCGAATTTTGCCCTTTTTCGTGGTGGCGCGCTGTGGCGTGGTTTCGTCCCAGACGCCGGGATGGTTGCCAAAATTATAAACGTTGCCAGGAATAATGACCGTCGCGCCAGACGCTTTGGCAGCGGCGATAACTTGGTTGGTGATTTTCGGGATGTTTACCTCCCAGTTTTCGTAATTCGGTGGGTTGAGACCGTTGACGATGACCTCCACGCCTTGCGCAGCTTCGGTCATGTTCGTACCGCGTGTGTATTTGCGAACCTCCCACCCCGCAGCGGTGAAGGCTTTGGCGGCGTGAGACCCGATTCTGCCCGAGGGGCCGAGGATTAGAACTGTGCTCATGATTGATCCCTTTCTTGGTGATGGGATCAAATTAGGTATAAATATATCTTTGGAAAATTCACGAAATATCGCTATGTGATATAAAAATATTTATAGGTGAGCGATGGACTGGACATTGGTGCAATCCTTTCTGGCCGTGGCGGAGGAGGGGTCGCTGTCGGCAGCTGCCCGTCGTCTGGGGATGACGCAACCTTCGATTGGTCGCCATGTAAAACTGTTGGAAGAGGCGTTGGGCGTTACCCTTTTCACCCGCGCCGCGCGGGGGCTGGCGCTGACAGAGACCGGTGAGTCCCTTCTGGGTCCGGCCCGCGATATGTTGGCGGCGTCGAACCGTCTGTCGCTGGTTGCCGAAGGGCAGTCAGAGCGCCTGTCCGGGACCGTGCGGGTCACGGCGAGTGAGATCGTGTCTCACCATCACTTACCACGCATATTTGCCGCGATCCGGATGCAAGAGCCGGATATCCAACTGGAACTGGTGCCATCAGACACGACCGAAAACCTTCTGTTCCGCGAGGCTGACATCGCGATCCGTATGTACCGCCCGACACAACTGGACGTGATCACGCGGCATGTCGGGGACATGTCTGTCGGACTTTACGCCGCCAAATCCTATATCGCACGCAAGGGACGGTTGACGCGACCCGAGGAGGTTTGGGACCATGACTTTATCGGGTTTGACAAGTCCGACCTTATCATCCGATTTTTTCGCGAGATGAATCTGGATGTGGATCGGAACTTCTTCCCAGTGCGCACCGACTCACAGCCGGTTTATTGGGAAATGGTTCGCGCAGGCGCAGGAATCGGTGCGATGCAGACCATTTTGGGGGACGCTGACCCCGCGCTGGAAAAGTTGCATGTTGCCATCCCAATCCCGCCGATGCAGGTCTGGCTGACAGCGCCGGAAATCTTGCGTCACAACCCGAGAATGCGGCGCGTTTTCGATCTGTTGACCGCAGAACTTATGCTTGTGACCGACGCGAAATAATGCTCGCCAGACCATCGTCTGCGCCATTAGAATATCCCGATGTGGAGGAGAACTATTCTGCTTGCGACTCTTGTCGTGGGCCTAAGCATATTGGGATATTTGTGGACCGGAGAGGAGGACGCCGCGCCAGCGTTACCCCCAAGACCGGAAACGTTGGATGCTGCCTTTGACCGGCGCGAAGAAATATTTGCAGAAATGCTGGCAGATCCAAGGGTCTGGCCTGAACATCTTTCGATAGCGGTTGCGCTGCTTGAAACCGAGGACCGCCTGCTGCTTGCACATCGGTATTGGGACCTGAGCGGGGTAAGCCACACAGACAGACAACTGATATTTACCTTTTCGGCGCGCCAGCCAGGTAACCTGACAACGCTACCGGAATGGAGTGATACGGGTGAATCCGTTGGCAGCATTTTCACGAATGCCGCATATCGCTGGATCTGTGATCGCCCCGAGACAGCCGCAATATGGGACCTGCACGATGCCCTATACCGGCGTGATGGCACGGTCGTAATGCGGATCGTGATTACCGATCGTGAAGGTGCCGTTGAATTGCGTGAATTGCCTGTCGAAGTGATCCCTTGCGCGGATCGCAGCGCGGTATCAGCAGGTTAAACCGGTGGACGATAGAGAGACTCCAATTGTTCGGTTTCCCGAAAGCCCAGCGATTTATAGATGGTTTCTGCGACCTCGCCATGATCCGCGTGAATCATCAGGGTTGCGCCCGGGCGGTGCAAAAACCCCCAGTTGGATACCCATTGCACCAACGCGCGGGCGATCCCTTGTCGACGGTGATCGGGGTGGGTTTCTACCGACTGGAAGCGGCCGATTGTGTCATCGAAATATAGGCCCATGTCAGCGACCAATTTATTCCCTTTGAACGCCCCGAACCAGCCACCCAGACCGGCATCAGCCATATCGCGATATTGTACAAACTGCTTGGTTTTGAAGGCGATGTAAGCCTCGCGCGGGTGGTTGTCGAGGTTTAGGGTCATTTGTGCATCAAGTGCCGCGTCCCATTCGGCATCTGTTTCCAGCTTGCGGAAACTGACACCATCAGGAACGTGTCTATCATCGTGAACCGACTGGGCCGTCAGGACCGAGCTGTGGTTGTAGAAAAATCCCTTCGCTGTGAATGCCGTTTTTGCGGCCGTGGACAGTCGCGCCGTGGGTTCCCACAGGAAAGTGTGGTGTTGGACACCTGACGCATCTGCGAATTCGGCGTCGAACAGGGCCACGACCTTTGCCACATCATCGGGCGGGCCGGGCAGGATCAGGAGGTTCCCGAAATAGTAATCTGGATTGTCTGGCGTCTGCACCTTCACGAACTTGCCGCGATTCGTGACCTCTCCGCCAAAGCGGAGAAAAATCAGGTCCGAGAGTATGCCCGGTGAGGTAACGTCCATTGTAATCCTTTCCCGCCTGACGCTAATGTGTCCGCGGAAAATAGGGAAGGGTCACGATTTTGGAAAATCTCGTCACAACAGACTGGCTGTCGGACAATCTGGACAGGGTGAAAATCGTCGATGCCAGTTGGTATATGCCCGCCGAAAATCGCGATTGTCAGGCGGAATATCTGGCAAGGCATATTCCCGGCGCGGTTTATTTCGACATTGATGAAATTGCCGACACCTCGGTGGACCTGCCGCACATGCTGCCGTCCGAGGAAAAATTCGTCAGTCGTGTTCGCGCGATGGGTATCGGTGATAGTGATCCGGTGGTTGTCTATGACACGGCGGGCGTCTTTTCCGCACCGCGCGTCTGGTGGACGTTCAAGGCGTTTGGCAAGGATGATGTCGCTGTGCTGGATGGCGGCTTGCCGAAATGGGTCGCCGAAGGGCGAGACATCGAAACTGGCGAAGTTATCCCCAACCGCTCTCATTTTCATGCCAAGCTCAATCCCGCACGGGTGATTGATCTGGACGGTGTTAATGCTGCCCGTGGCACCGTGCAGATTGTGGATGCCCGCTCAGCGGTGCGATTCCGGGGCGAGGTTGCCGAACCGCGCCCGGAACTGCGACGCGGGCGCATTCCGGGGTCGTTGAATGTCTTTTTTGCCGATCTAAGCGAGAATGGGCAAATGAAGTCACCTGATGCCATTCGCGCCATATTCACGGCCGCTGGTGTCGACCTAAGCCAACCTGCAATCACCACCTGCGGTTCCGGCGTGACGGCGGCGATGCTCAGTTTCGCCATGGCGCTGGCAGGGGCGGATCACAGCGCAGTCTATGATGGGTCCTGGACCGAATGGGGCGGGCGCCAAGATACGGAGATTGCGACAGGATGAAGACGTTAAAAGCCGGGGAAGAAGTCGATTATGTCATAACCTATCTGGAGATGCATGAGCGCCCCAGCTATCCACGCCCGCCGGTTCCCGGCAGCAAGCCAACCGCGCTGATCCATGCGGAAAATCCGCCGGTTTGGTACTTCCTCAATCTCTATGACGTGGTCGGGGCGGCGCATGAGTGGAACGATATGCATCGGCTGTCGGCAGAAGATTTGCGTGATTTCGTGCAAAACGCACGTATGGAGATGTTCACGCTGTTATATACAGGTTGGCCTGCAGGGTTCTTCATGCTGGATCGACGCGAGCTGGGACGTTGTGACCTTGCGTTTTTCGGCCTAGTGCCCGAGGCGATCGGACTGGGCCTGGGGAAGTATCTGCTGCAAACCGCGATCCACATGGGCTGGGATCACGAGGATACGGAACGCATGACCGTGCAGACCTGCACGCTTGATCATCCGCGTGCGCTGCAACTTTATCAAAAATCGGGATTTACGCCTTTTAAGCAGGAGACTAAAAGCCGCGTATTAATGCGTGATCGCGAAGTTCCTGAAACCTGAAGGACAGCAAAAATGTTCGAAACCCTGAAACCGCAACCCGAAGATAAAATCATCAAACTGATCGGCATGTACCGCGAGGACCCGCGGAGCGAAAAGCTGGATCTGGGTGTTGGGGTTTATAAGGACGAGAATGGCAAAACCCCGGTGATGCGCGCGGTGAAAAAGGCCGAGGCGCAATTGCTGGCGGCGCAGGACAGCAAGTCCTATGTCGGGTTGCTGGGCAATCTCGATTTTGTTGATGCGATGCGGGAACTTGTGCTGGGCGATGCCGTCAGCGCAGCGCGCATATCCGGTGCGCAGACGCCCGGTGGAACGGGCGCGATCCGGCAGTTGTTTGAACTGATCCAGATGGCCTCGCCCGATGCAACAGTCTGGATTTCGGACCCAAGCTGGCCGAACCACGAAGCGATCCTGAAACATCTGGGCATGAAGATCAGGAAATACCGGTATTTCGATGACGCGACTTGTCAGGTGGATTTCGACGGCATGAAAGCCGATCTAGACGGCGTGGCTGCAGGTGATGTTGTGTTGCTGCACGGCTGTTGTCACAACCCGACGGGCGCAAACCTGTCGTTGGAGCAATGGGCCGAGGTGACCGACCTAGTGCTGGCCAAATCTGTGACACCTTTCATTGATTTCGCCTATCAGGGGTTCGGTGACGGGTTGGACGCGGATGCTGAGGGCGTGCGCCTGATGGCGGGCAAAGTGCCGGAAATGATGATCGCGGCTTCCTGTTCAAAGAATTTCGGTTTGTATCGCGACCGCGTCGGCGTGGCGCTGGTGATGAGCGCTGAATCTGCCGTGCCATTGACCAAGGGGGCGCTGGCTTCGCTGAACCGCGTGAACTTTTCCTTCCCGCCGGATCATGGGGCGACCGTGACGGCGATGATTTTGGCGGATGCTGATCTGCGGGCGGACTGGATGGCGGAGCTGGAAGAAATGCGTCTGAACATGCTGGAATTGCGTCAGGGGTTGGCGGACGCGCTGCGCCGCGAAACAAATTCGGATCGCTTTGATTTCGTGGCAGACCATCGTGGCATGTTCTCTCGCCTTGGATTGACGGTGGAGCAGGTCGATCAGCTGCGCGAGGAGTTCGGCGTCTATATGGTTGGCGACAGCCGGTTCAACGTGGCGGGTCTGCCCAAAGACGGACTCGAGAAGCTGGCAAAGGCCATCGCGTCGGTGTTGTGAGCGCGCTTCGGATCATCCGCGCCAAGGATGTCGAGGGGCAACTCGACTGGACACGGATGGTCGATGCAATTGCGGCTGGGCACCGCTTGCCCCGCGCACAAACCACCGATCAGTTCTTACCCATGGGTAACGGAACCCTGATGACCCGTTCGGCGGTGATCGAGGGTCTGGGGGCAGGGGTGAAAACCTTCACCGTGATGCCAAACCGTGACCCCAGCGTCGAGGGTGCGATGCTGGTCTATGATTCCGACGGCAGTCCGGCGGCGCTAGTAGATTTTGATCTGGTGACGAAATGGAAAACGGTTGCGGATTCCCTGTTGGGCGTGCGCCTGTTGGCGCGACCGGATGCGCAACGGGTTTTGATCGTCGGGACCGGAAAGGTCGCCTCCCAACTGGCCGAGGCCTATCCGCAATTCCGACCGGATTGCACGGTCCGGGTCTGGGGGCGCGACCTTGCCAAGGCTGCGCAGTTGGGCGTGGTCGCGGATGATCTGGAAAGCGCCGTGCGTAAGGCCGACATCATTTCCTGCGCCACACTGGCGACCATACCCATTATCAAAGGCGACTGGCTGCAACCGGGGCAACATTTGGACTTGATCGGATCTTTCAAAGCAGGGATGCGCGAAGCAGATGATACCGCTCTCTGCCGCAGCAGCCTTTTCACTGACAGCCGTGAAAGTGCTGTGCATGTCGGGGAAATCGCCGATCCGCTGACGCGCGGAGTGATAAGCGATACGGATATTCTGGGTGACCTCTATGATTCAATCCATCGTCAGTCTGACGAAGAAATCACGCTATATAAAAATGCTGGCGGCGCGCATCTGGACCTGATGATCGCCCATGCCATCCTGACCGCAAGCACCTAACTTCCACTTCGCCTAAATTTCCTGCCCCGCGCGGCGGGGCCCGGCCTTTCCGAACATCTGACGCGCAGCGTCGGGCGTGATGGGCAGCGGCCTCCGCCTGTCTGGGTCTGTGTGGTATCGCCAATATCGGTGCTTGGGAACCGCGTACCATGGAGGGGTCAAGCTGGCGTAAATGTCATCGCCAGACCGTTGATACAGTGACGTTTCCCCGTCGGAGCAGGGCCATCATCAAACACATGCCCCAAATGCCCGCCGCAGCGGCGGCAATGTTCCTCGGTCCGGGTAAAGATCAATCCGCGATCCGGTTTGAAACTGACATTGCCTTCGATCTCTGCCCAGAAACTGGGCCAACCTGTCCCGCTGTCAAACTTGGTTTCCGATGAGAAGACCGGCAAATCGCAACCCGCGCAATGATATGTGCCTGCGCGATTTTCTTTCAGCAGCGGACTGCTTTCACCCAGCAGGGAATTCGAAAATGCCCGCTCGGTTGCTTCTTCCCGCAACACCGCAAATTGCGCTGGCGTCAGACGTGCGCGCCATTCCTGTTCGCTAAGCATGATTTCAAATTCTTCAGCGAAGCCTCGTGTTGCCACGAAAAGCGTGCTTGCCGCACTTGATCCGATCAGAAAGTTTCGTCTGTTGAGCATAGTGCCCTCCTGTAAATTTGGCTTTGACACTTCTATACGCGGGAAAAGGGTTACAAAGGGTCACATGTTCTCGACATCGATGTGACTCACCGTGATTGGGATAAGCCCCTGATCACGACATGCATGAAATGTCCCGAAGGTCCCCGTTTCTGCGATGCGCTGACCTGATTCCGCCGAATACGTCTGGTCCGGTCCTTGGGGTCGAAGATAAAGGGAACGTTTTTCTCGAAGTTTCAGCAATATAGTTCAACAAAATAAGGGCGCGTGAGAATTTTCAAAAAAACTGTCACATTTCTGAAAAAACCCCTTGCGCGACTCTGACGAATTCCCTAGATAGCACTCCACCGGACGGGCAATGATCCAGAAGGTAACTATAACAGAGAGATCGAGCGGCGGTTGCGCTATAGATACAGCGCCACAATCGTTTGTTTTTTCTGCGCTCTTTGACATTGTTATATATGATGAAGAGATATGCGGGTGGTTTGGTCGTAATCGACGGACTTTCCTGTTATATCGGCTCACTAGGCTTAGGTCGATGATGTGAGTGTCAGCTTCACTGTTTGGTGGTTTCTTTGTTTCTTTGGAACAGAGTGCATCAGAC